>JAEYPT010000004.1 GCA_023410445.1 Bacillota bacterium
TACTTGGCTGGTAACGGCCCGGGACAATAGGTAGCGCCAACATTTGTATATTCCTCGTTAGCTCAGCTGGTAGAGCATGCGGCTGTTAACCGCAGGGTCGTTGGTTCGAGCCCAACACGGGGAGCCAGAATGCCGTCCGCGAAAGCGGGCGGTTTTTGTTTGCTTCAATTGGGCGAGAACAGGGCGTTAAGAAAACACTCCTGCGGAGTGTTTTTAGCCCGCGGTCCGCAGGGCGAGCCCAACACGGGGAGCCAGCAAAAAGGTCATCGCTTTTGCGATGACCTTTTTGCTTTATTCAATGTTGAATTAATGTTGAATTTTGGGTGACGGGCTTGCGTTTCAGAAGGATTTGCATTGTCAACAGCACGCTTCAGCCTTGGATGTCGTAGGCGAGTTCGGTCCGCATGGTCTAACCGGAGGGCCATTGGTTCATATGGCTTCGTGGTCAATGCCTCTGTGCCTCGGCAATTGCACAGACGGGAGAGGAATATAATTATGGAATTGTTGGATATTGTAGATGAAAACGGGATTCCTACGGGTGAAACCGTTGAGCGCGAAACTGCGCACTGCAACGGCATCCGGCACCGAACGTCCCACGTGTGGCTTCTCAGAGACCGAAATGGAAAAATACAAGTACTGCTGCAAAAACGGAGCTTGAATAAGGATTCCTATCCCGGCTGCTACGATATATCAAGTGCCGGCCATATTCCTGCAGGCGAGGAGTTTTCCGGTTCTGCCATCAGGGAATTAAAAGAAGAATTGGGAGTATGCGTGACGGAAAAAGAACTCATTTATTGCGGGCAGCGTCGGTTTAAATGCCGTGGAATGTTTCATGGACGGGAGTTCTTTGACAATCAGGTCAGCAATGTGTACGCTCTCTGGAAAGATCTGGAGGAAGCGGAGTTCATGCTTCAGAAGTCAGAAGTGGATTCCGTTCGGTGGCTGGATTGGCAAGACTGCCTTGATCTCGTGGAAAACGGCAAGGCTCCGAATTGTATCTGGCTGAAGGAATTGGAGATGGTTGCAAATGCGGTGAATATTCCAGATTGAAACCGGATGTTCGACGGAAATTAACTTGAATCTTGTTAACCGCAATAGGTCAAGATTTTAGGCGCCTCTTTCGGAGACAGGGGAGAATTTCGATCGGCGAGTTACAGCTTCGATCAGAGGTGTAAGGAAATTCATCAGAACAATGGCGACCGGCACGGCATCCGGCAGAGCGGTCAACTGCCGGAGCAGAATGGTGAGAATCCCGCATCCGGTCGCGAAGACAGCCTGTCCCTTCCAGGAAGTCGGAGAAGTCGTATAGTCGGTTGCCATGAAGAACGCACACAGAAGCAGGCTACCGGAAAGAAGGTCGAACGGCACGTTCCGTCCCATGATCAGGGAGAGCAGGGCCGCGGTAGCGACATAGCAGACGGGAATAACCGGAGTAATGATCCTCCGAAACAGGAGATACACCAAACCGAACAGCAGGGCAAACGCGCAGGTCGTGCCGAGCATTCCGGTGTGGTTGCCGAAAAACAGATTCACAAGATCCGGAATCCGGTCGGGTGGTAGGTCGAACGTCGAAGTACCCGGAACGCCGCCGTCAGTATGGAGATAGGAGAACGGCTGAATCCATAAGGTCATGTCGGCAGGAAAGAGAAGGGACAGAAGAATGCGTGCACCTAGAGCCGGGTTGACGGGGTTCTTTCCGATTCCTCCGAATACCTGTTTGAGGAGCACAATGGCAATTATCCCCCCGAGCGCTGCGATCCAAAGGGGGATCGAAACGGGAAGGCTCAGTGCAAGCAGCAGACCGGTTACGGCTGCGCTCAGGTCGCCGACGGTGCTTGTTCGATTCGACGCCTTACAGAACACAAACTCGCTCAAAACACAGGAGGCAATGGAAACGGCCATGACCAGCATGGTGCGCGGCCCGAAAATCAGTATTGCAGCCGCGGCAGCGGGAACAAGGGCAAGGATTACCTCCAGCATGATCCGGTGGGTAGAAAATCCCGCCTTTTTCTGATGCTCCGCCGCGATCGAGCCGCGCATTTGGAGCCAGCCATTCAGTTTCATAGAAATCCTCCTCTGTGAGTTCATCGGGAGTTCCGTTTTGCTTATTTTGCGAGAGTATAGGTGTTATTTGTGATTCGGAAGCCGGTTTTCAGCGAACCGGTAACACAAATTTTTTTTGTCTGATCGATGAAAATTCCGTCAGCGTGATATTGGTTCAAAAGCGCCGTTCCCTTTTCCGTTCCGAGGACGAAGCAGGCATAGGCGAGGGCATCGCTGAGCGTTCCGCTTTCCGAGCGGACTGTCACGGAGGCAAGCCCGCTGGCTGCCGGATATCCGGTTCTTGGGTCCAGAACGTGGTGATACAGGACTCCGTTTTTGGCGAAGCTGCTCTGATCGATTCTACAGGTGGAAAGAAACCCAGAACCAAGGTCAACTTGCCCTACGGTTGCCGACTGTTCACCGGGCGCCTCCAAACCGCGCACAGCGACCTGCCAGACGGCCCTGTCCGGCTTTTGACCGTAAACCCCGACACTTTCCCCGACTGCGACGATTGCGCCGGAAACGCCCGCTTTCCGGTATTCCTGTACGGCCGCGTCGCAGGCGGCACCTTTCTCCACCGTGCTCAGATCAATTGCCGTGGAATGCAGTTTCAGGGAGGCTGTGGATTCGGTAATACTGATGCGTAAATTGCGGTAGTTCACATACGGCAGGAAGTCCCGAATCTGGTTCTTCTCCGGAATATGCTGATTTTGACCTCCAAAATCCCATAGAGACGAAAGTGGAAAGATGGTCGGGTCGAACGCACCGCCTGATTTCTCTGCCGCATCCAGACACGTTTTCAGAACCGCCGTCGTCTGCGAATCAATGGTAATCCAGTCGGTTCCCGCGGCCTCGTTCAGCCGGGCGACGTCGGAGCCGTCGATCTGCCAGGAGATCTGGTTTTCCAGCCGCTCCACGCTTGCGGCGGCAGCAGTTGCTGCCGATTTCCGGGTTTTCCCATAGACAGTTTGCTGCACGGTATTGCCTAACGCATTGGTTGCGCTTTCGTAGCCCTGAGCATTCTGAAGGGACCGGACGAAAAAAAAGGCTGCGACTGCCAGAAGCCCGACGGCTCCTGCGGCAATTGCAGCCGCTGCTTTTTTATTCCGGATCATTCGAGCCTCCTGAATTCTTTTCTAAACTGAATTATAGCAATTTTTTGCCGGAAAGTCCAGCCGCATTCCCGGATTTATAAGGGAGAATACGGTGTTCACAGACAAAACGGCACGCCAAATTTCATGCGGGGGCTTTTCATAAGTCGAAGATATTGTTATAATGGTAAAAAATCATACTTCCGACAGCTCCGGAGCTGTTTTCCGGGAGTGCCGATAACGGAGGAAAAAATGTCAACGGAAAAAGTTGCGCGGTATCTTACCCAAAGCCATATGGAAGATCGTCTGCGCGTATTTGAAAGCTCCAGCGCTACTGTGGAGCTTGCGGCGCAGGTGCTGGGCGTGGAACCGGCCCGCATCGCAAAATCCATTTCCCTGCATCACGGGGACGGCTGCGTGATCGTTGTAGCTGCAGGCGATGGCAAAATCGATAACGCCAAATTCAAGGCGGAATTCGGGGAAAAAGCCCGGATGCTGAAAACAGAAGAGGTCGAACCGATGACGGGCTACCCGATCGGGGGAGTGTGCCCGTTTGCAAATCCGCCGGGAGCGGAGATTTACTGTGATGTATCGCTCAAGCGGTTCGATACGGTTTATCCGGCGGGCGGGAGCGCCGATTCCTGTGTGAAACTCACCTGCGACGAACTGTTTGAGCTCTCAAAGAGCGAGAAATGGGTCGATGTCTGCAAAGGATGGGATGGTACTGCTTCATGAGAATGCGCAACAAGCCCTGGGCGCGCCCGGAACTTGAAGCCTGCCCCTTTTTCATTCGCAGGCCGGAACAGTATCTTGGCCGGTGGCATTCGCTTTTTGCCCGCCAACAGCCCGTCTTTCTGGAGCTCGGCTGCGGGAAGGGGCTTTTTCTGGCTGGCGCAGCCCCCGCAAACCCGCAGATTAACTATCTTGGCATCGATCTGAAGGATTCCGTCCTTGGCCCGGCCCGCCGGAATATCGAAGAGGCCTTTCAGGCCTCCGGAAAGCCGGAGGACAACGTGCTCATCGCGGAGATGAACATCGAGCGGATTCTTGATGCCATGGGTCCGGAGGATTCGGTGGACCGGATCTGTATTAATTTCTGCAATCCCTGGCCGAAAAAGAAACACCAAAAGCGTCGGCTGACACATCCGCGTTTTTTGGAGAACTACCGGAAACTATTGGTTCCGGGCGGCGAGATTCACCTGAAAACCGACGACGACGGTCTTTTTGCCGACACGCTGGACTATCTGGCGGAATCCGGGTTCGAGGTTGTATGGAAGACGTACGATCTGCACGCCGATCCTCCGGAGGACAACATTCTGACGGAACATGAAAAGATGTTTCTTGCGAAGGGAATTCCCATCAAGGCGCTGACGGCGCGGATGCTCCCATAAAGATGCAAACAGGGCGGATATGCGTCAGCATATCCGCCCTGTTTGCCTGAGAAGCTATTGAATTTCGATTTGTTTCGGCACCGGCTGGGTTTCCACCTGTTTTGGAAGATTCATAGAGAGAACTCCGCCGTCGTAGGCCGCGGTAATCTTTGAAGCATCGATGCCCTCGATGTCGAAGCTGCGGCTCACTGCGCCATATCTGCGCTCGCGGCGAATATAATTGTTCTGGTCGCTGTTGGTTTCTTCCTTATGTTCCGCGGAGATGGTCAGCCGGTTGCCTTCAATGCCGATCTTAATATCTTCTTTGTTGAAGCCCGGCATATCGGCCTTCAGCAGGAATTTGTCGCCTTGGTCGAGAATGTCGGTACGGCAGGGGGCAATGCCCTTTTCAAACTCGTTGAAGAAATTGTCGTTCATCATCCGGTCAAAATAATCAAACAGCCCATTGTTTCTGCGCTCGAACGGAATCAGATCAAACATAATCCATACCTCCAAATAAAAATTTAATTTTTCCAGGGAAGCTTTTCTGCTTCCCTTTGACAATTATCAGTATAGAGACTTATTATGAATAAATTTAGAAGTATCTATGTACTTTTTGTTAAAATTAGCAGTTAAAATAGAAGAGTGCTAAAATTGGAATAAAATTCAAATTCTATCAAAACACACGTTTCGGTTGGGCTACAGTACATCTCTTCATCCCGGATATCAATTGACCCGAAGGGATTTAACGTGTTGCGGGGACTGATCGAAGTTTTGAATAGAAAAGGCCGTCCCCGTAATAGGGACGGCCTTTTCTATGGAATGAAGTCAACCGGTCTCCTGGATGGAATCCAGGCCTTCAAACTGCATATTGTAATACTTTGAGTATATTCCGCCTGCATTTAACAGTTCATGGTGCGATCCGCGCTCCTGAATGCCGTCGTCGGCTATCACAACAATTTCATCCGCGTTGCGGATCGTACTCAGACGGTGCGCAATCACAATGGTGGTGCGGTTCTTTGCAAGATGGTCCAGCGACTCCTGAATGCGGCGTTCGCTTTCGTTGTCGAGTGCGCTGGTCGCTTCGTCAAGAATCAGAATCGGCGGGTTTTTAAGGAACACGCGGGCAATGGCAATGCGTTGCTTCTGGCCGCCGCTCAGGCGGGTACCGCGCTCGCCGACATAAGTGTCATAGCCGTTTTCCAACCCGGCAATGAATTCGTGGATGTTTGCGCATTTGGCGGCTTCCATGATTTCTTCCATGGTGGCTTCGGGCTTGCCGTAGGCGATGTTGTCCCGGATGCTGCCGGAGAACATGTAGACGTCCTGCTGCACGATTCCGATGGCGCTGCGCAGTGATTTCAGCATGAGGTCGCGCACATCCGTGCCATCGATCTGAATGCTTCCTTCCGTCACGTCGTAGAAGCGGGGGAGCAAAGAGCATAGGGTTGTTTTCCCGCCTCCGGAGGGGCCGACCAGAGCGACCGTCCGCCCTGCGTCAATATGGATGGAGATATGGTTGAGCACTTCCTCGTCGCTGTTGTAGCGGAACGAAACGTCGTCAAAATCAATTTCACCCCGGACTCCGTTCAGTTCCTTCGCATCCGGCTTATCTGTAATTTCCGGCTGGGTCTCAATCACCTCAAGGAAGCGACGGAAACCGGAATACCCTTTTTGAAACTGCTCGGTGAATTCCACGAGCACGTCGATCGGGTTGATGAAAATATTGATGTACAGGGCGTACACGGCAAGATCGGCAAGCCGCAGAGAGCCAAATGCCACAAACAGCCCGCCGCTGATCAGAACGGTCAGATACAACAGGCCCTCGAAAAAGGAGTTGCCCGCCCGGAAAGTGCCCATGATTTTATAGCTGCTGACTTTGGAATCCAGAAACTTCAGGTTGCTTTCTTCGAACTTGTCGTGCTCCAGGTCTTCGTTTCCGAACGATTTTACAACCCGGATTCCCGCGAGACTGTCTTGCACCTGTGAGTTAACTCCCGCAATCTTTTTACGGTTGTCCAGGAAAATCGCCCGCATTTTCTTGTTTTCATAGATGCTGAACCAGATCATGACCAGCGTGACGGCAAACAGAATGCCCGTCATGGGGAGGTTAATCGCCGCGAGCAGGATGAAGGAGCCGAGAATCTTCACCACGGAAATGAAGATGTTCTCGGGGCCGTGATGCGCCAGCTCTGAAATATCAAACAGATCGGAGACCAGCTTGCTCATCATCTCGCCCGTATTGTTTTGGTCGTAGTAGGAAAACGAAAGTCGCTGAAAATGGTCGAACAGGTCCTGACGCATGTTGCTTTCCATCCGCGCGCCCATCACGTGGCCCCAGGAGGTAATAAAGTACTGGCAGCCGTAGCGGGCAACATACATCAGCAGCAGGAGAATTCCGATGATCCACAGGGAATTTAAGATTGCGGCCGCTCCTTGCGAATAAAGGCCGTTCGTCAGCCATCGGAGAATTTGCGGAAATGAGATATCGATGGCGGAAAGGGTAAGCGCGCAGAACATATCAAAGTAGAAAATGGCCCGGTAAGGCCGATAGTACTGAATAAATTTTCGAAATACTGACATTTTGCCCTCCGAAACTAAAAACTGCCTGTTCCCGGAAGCGGCCGTGGGGACTTACCGCTCTATTTTTGCGGGTTCCCCGTAATCCGTTTCAAAGGTATCGACGGTGGCCGATACCAGAACTTCCTCGTCCAGCGGTTTGTCGTCGTAGTCGCGCGGCACCGAGACGATGCGGTCCACTTCCTCCATACCCTTGAGAACCTTGCCGAAGGCGGCGTATTCGCCATCCAGATACGGCGCGTCGTCTACCATGATGAAGAACTGTGAGCCGGCGCTGTTCGGGTTGACGGAGCGGGCCATGGATACGACGCCGCGCGTATGCTTCAGCTCGTTTTTAAAGTGATTGGAGGTGAATTCCCCCTTGATGCAGTACCCCGGGCCGCCGGTCCCGTTGCCTTGGGGATCGCCGCCCTGAATCATGAATTTGGGGATAATACGGTGGAATTTCGTCCCGTTGTAAAACCCCTTGCCGACAAGGGAGATAAAATTTTTCACGGTATTGGGCGCCACATCCGGGTAAAGCTCAATTTCAATGGTCCCTTTTGCGGTTTTTAAGGTTACGATCGGATTATTCATAAATGCACCCTCCATCAAACAGTAATATCAAACGATTCTTTATATTATAGATGACCCGCAGAATTTCCACAAGGCGATTTTATAAAATGGAGTTTATGAGATTGATTTTCATTGAAACCTCATATTTCTGTGTTATATTTTCAATAGAAAGTGGTAAATATTTCTTTTTTCCCGAAAGGAGGTGATAAACAATGATTTCGGCAATTACGTCAGATAGCGACAATGAATATCTGTCGACGCTGGCGGCATCGTCGGGGAGCAGCAAGACAACAGGTTCCCAGACGGAGAAAACTGCTTCGGGTACGCAGACTTCGAAAACCGATTCGGTGGAAATCAGTGAACAGGCTCGGGCGGCTATGGAACAGACAACATCCGTTGCTACCACACAGAGTACGATGAAGGATTCTTCTGCCGCCGAACAGGCTGAAAAAAAAGTGGCAGCGTCTGCCTCTTCCACCGATTCAAAGACTGCCGCGGCAAGTTCCAGCTCTTCGTCATACACCGATCTTTCATCCTTGACCCAAGCCCAAATGGACAAACTTGTTGCTCAGGGGACGATTACACGGCAACAGGAGAGTACGGAACTTGCAAAGAGAGCGTCGAAACAGGCTCAGCAATCTTCCGGATCTTCCGAGTCGCAGGGAATTAAAGCCTATCAGGCACAGCAGTCAACGGCACAGTTTACAGAAAATTCAACACTTGACATTGTGGCCTGAAACTCAGAAAACTGCATAACGCAATAAAGTTTTGCGTTATGCAGTCGGTGTCTTAAAAGCAGAAGGAAGAGTTCATGCTCTCCTTTCTGCTTATTTTATCCGTGCCTGTTGGATGTATTCCTGTTGAATCCCCTCCGGATATGATATAATAATAAAAAATAAGGGAAACAGGAGGAACAGCCGGTGAAATACCTGTCTTGGAATGTCAATGGCCTGAGAGCCTGCCTCGGCAAGGGTTTTTTGGACTTTTTTGAGTCTGCAAACGCCGACGCGTTCTGTCTGCAGGAAACAAAGATGCAGCCGGAACAGGCGGAACTGGCGCTGCCGGGCTACGAGCAATACTGGAATTCCGCGGAAAAGAAAGGGTACTCCGGAACCGCCGTTTTTACCCGTGTTCATCCGATTTCCGTACGCTATGGGATCGGTATTCCGGAACACGACGGGGAGGGGCGATGCATTGCGCTGGAGTTTGACGATCACCACCTCGTTACCGTCTATACCCCGAATTCCCAGCGGGGGCTGACACGCCTTGATTACCGGATGAGTTGGGAGGACGCGTTCCGCGCGTATCTCGCGGAGCTGGACCGGGACAAGCCGGTGGTTGTCTGTGGGGACATGAACGTCGCGAGAACGAAGTTCGACCTGAAAAATGCGAAGAGCAACGAGGGGAACGCGGGCTACACGCCGGAGGAGCGCGCCAAAATGGAGGAGCTGCTTGGCTCCGGCTTCGCAGATACCTTCCGCTTTCTGCACCCGGACGCGCGGGACGCTTATACGTGGTGGTCCTATATGTTCCACGCGCGGGAGCACAACGCAGGCTGGCGCATCGACTATTTTCTCGTTTCGGACCGCCTGACGGAGCGGCTGCGGGAAAGCAACATTCACCCCGAAGTAATGGGCAGTGACCACTGCCCGGTGGAACTGATTTTTGACTGACGGAGGGAAAACGGATGCAGCTGATTTTTTACGGAGCGGACAAAGAAGTTACCGGAAGCTGCCACTGCCTGATTGCCAACGGGAAACGCATCCTGATCGACTGCGGGCTTCAGCAGGGAGCAGACGAGGATGATAACCACAAGCTCCCTTTTTACGCCACGCAGGTTGATTATGTGGTGGTGACGCATGCGCATATCGACCACAGCGGCCGGCTTCCGCTGCTGATCAAATACGGGTACCGCGGAAAAATTTATGCAACGGGTGCGACCTGCAATCTGCTTTCCATCATGCTGCGCGACAGTGCGCACATTCAGGAAATGGATGCGGTCAACGAAAACCGGAAGGGAAGGCGCGCCGGTCGGGAGCCGGAGGAGCCGATTTATACGATGGAGCACGCTCAGGAGACGATCAGTCGGCTGGTACCGTGCGTCTATGAGGAAACGGTGGAGCTCTGCGAAGGAGTGCGCTTCCGCATGGTGGATGCCGGGCATCTGCTTGGTTCCGCTTCGGTGGAATTCTGGGTTACCGAAAAAGGAGAAACGCGGAAAATTGTTTTCTCCGGCGATATCGGGAACCTGAACCAGCCCATCATCCGCGATCCGCAGTATATCACGGAGGCCGACTATGTCGTGATGGAGTCCACCTATGGGGACCGGGAGCACGACCCGGTCGCGAACTATATCCCGCAGCTTGCGTCGGTGTTCGACGAAACGTTCGCGGCGGGCGGGAATGTGGTGATTCCGAGTTTTGCGGTGGGGCGTACGCAGGAGCTTCTGTATTTCATCCGGGAAATGAAGGAGCACGGACTGGTGAAAAGCATTCCGGATTTCCCCGTATACGTCGACAGCCCGCTTGCGGCGGAGGCGACAAAAATTTACAGCGGAGACCTCAGCGGCTATGCGGACGAGGATACCGTCCGCGTGATCAACAGCGGCTTTCAGCCCCTGCATTTTTCCAACCTGAATCTCTGCGAGAGTGCCGAAGAATCCAAGGCCCTCAATGAGGATCCAACTCCGAAGGTGATTATTTCCTCCAGTGGAATGTGCGAGGCCGGAAGAATCCGGCACCACCTCAAGCACAACCTCTGGCGCAAGGAGTGTTCGGTGGTATTCGTCGGTTATCAGGCCAACGGCACATTGGGCCGCGCACTGGTCGAGGGGGCGAAAACCGTGAAGCTGTTTGGAGAGGAAATCGCGGTTAACGCGAAAATCCACAATTTCCGGGCGCTTTCGGGCCACGCTGACCGTTCCGGCTTGCTGCGGTGGATCAATTCCTTTGCGGTGAAGCCGAAGCGCGTGTTCGTGGTGCACGGGGAACAGGAAATCTGCCTTGGATTCACGGAGAGCCTGAATCGGCTTGTGTTTAACGCTTATGCGCCGAATTTTGAAGCGGTTGCGGACCTGATCGGCAACCGGGTTCTGGAGGAAGGGCTTGAGCCTGCCAGACACCGTTCACAGAAAGCGGAGAAGTTCTCACCCGCCTATGCGCGTCTGCGGGAGTCCGGCCAGCGCCTGCTGAGGCTGATTGCGGGCAGCCAAGGCGGAGCGAATAAAGACCTCGCAAAGTTTGCGGATCAGATCAATTCCCTGTGTGAAAAGTGGGAACGCTGAAAAAAAGCGGGTGCTGCAAGTCATTTTGCAGCACCCGCTTTGTGCAAAGCAAGCATTTTGTAAGCTTTGGTTTAACCGGCGTCCGCTGAAGGACCGTCTTCCCCATAGATGCGGAACTGATCCTTGCCGTGCCTTTTGGAATAATAAAGGGCGGTGTCGGCTTTTTGGAAAAGTTCCTGGTAGGAGGCGCCGTCTCCCGGATAGACGGAAACGCCGATACTGCCGCTGAGCCGGTAGTCTTTGTCATCCAGGCGGATTTCCTTCAGTGCGCAGCGTACAGACTCCAGTTTTTCCAGCAGGACCCGGGTGGAGTCCACATCTTTCAGAAGAATCAGGAACTCATCGCCCCCGATCCGCCCCGCGATGTCGGAAGCGCGAAACAGGGCATGCAGGTCCTGTGCGACGGCGGAGATGGCGGCGTCGCCCTGAATGTGGCCAAGCGTGTCGTTGATATGCTTGAAATTATCGATATCCAGCATAATGATGGCGTGGGTTCCGCCGTGGCCTTCGCCCATCAGGTAGGATTCAATCAGAGACTGTGTGTATTTTTTATTATATAGACCGGTCAAACCGTCCTTTTGGGACATATTCAGGATTTCGAGATCCTGCTTTTTTCGCTCGTCGATGTTCTTTATGTAGCCAATGATCTTTCGCGGTTCGTTTTGAGCGGAATTCAGAAGAATCACCGTGGAGTTTTCCCATACGGTTTTGCCTTCCGGCGTGATCCTGCGGTATTCCAGATTGATTTCAGCTGCCCCTTTATTCTTAAGGGTTTCCAGCAGGCTTTCCCGGGAAAAAATCCGCAAAAATTCGTTCCGGTCATCCTCCCATACGGCTTTTTGGGCAACCTCTTTGATCATCTCGTCGAAAATTTCGGTTTTCAGAAACGGGAACGTCCTACGGCAGGTTTCTTCTCCGCTGAGAAAGCGGTTGTGCGTCAGGTCAACCTCATAGACGCATTCGCAGGTCAGTTCCAGCGCGGAGCGGTAAATTCGTTCGTTTTCCAGCAGCTGATTCTGGTAACGCCGGTTTTCCGCCAGTTCCTTCGCCTGATTTTCCATCCGCTCCATAAACTGATTGAAGGAGACGGAAAGCTCATGGAAATCCCCATTGTCGTCACCGCAGGAAAATCTCGCTTCATAGTCACCCTTCAGCGCGCGACGAATCGCTTGCAGCAGATCCTGAGCCGGAGTATTTACATACCGGCGCCAGACAAAAAGATGAAGCAGAAACAGGAACATCAGACAGAGGATCATTTGAGGCAAAAGGTGGGAGTAATCCTGAAACCAGCCTGTAAAAAGCCCCAGCAAAAGGAACGGAGGAAAAAAACAGGCCACAACATAAAAAATCGTTTTCCCTTTCAATGCAACGCCCCTCCATCCGAAGCCAACCGGTTTGGCTCCATGATTTTGAGCCATCGGAATTGCCCTGAATAGAATTATAATGGAAAAACAGATTTTTCGCAAGCACTTTTAGTCGTATTTTATATAAATATTTTGTAAATTAGCAATTTATTGTACAATACGTGAGAATTTTGCAATCTAATTTTTATTCTCTGAAAGCTTTTCGCGGGCAACCGCAAGCATCAGTTTAATGCGGTTTTCCTGATTGACACGGGTGGCGCTTGGGTCGTAATCGATCGGAACGATGTTTGATTTTTCATCGATTGCCTTGATCCGGTGGATCATGCCCTTGCCGCAGATGTGGTTCGGCAGGCAGCCAAACGGCTGGGCGCAGACGATGTTTTCATATCCCTGTTCCGACAGCTCCAGCATTTCGGCTGTCAGAAGCCAGCCCTCGCCCATTTTGTCACCGTAGCCGATGACGCCCTTCACCAGACCTTTGGTGTGGGCATAGGGCTCCGGGGCAACGTAGCCGGGCACGCTTTTAATGGTATCGATTAAAGTGTTCTGCATCTTCAGCAGATAATCCATGAGACGTTTCACAATGACAAATTTCACGGGGTTTCCGCCGTAGAGCTTAATATCCTCCAGACGGTTATCCACCTTGAAGAGGGCAAAATTCAGCAGACCGGGAAGATTGACCTCACAGTCCTGACTCCGGAGAAAATCCTCCAGATTGTTGTTGCCGAGCGCTGCGTATTTAATGTAGATTTCGCCCACGATCCCGACCTTGACCTTCGGTACGCGCAGGAGGGGTACAGAGGCGAGGTCGGCGGCGATCTTTTTCAGGTTGACGGTCTGTTCGCGCAGGGAAAGGCCCTTGCCGTGGTTAAACTGATCCGTGAGAGCTGTGATCCACTTTTCAACCTTTTCATTGCTCTCGCCTTTGTTGATCTCATAGGCTTCGTTCTGGTTGCGGAGCAGCATCAGCGCGTCGCCGTACACCAGGGCCGCGACGAATTTGCGAATCATGGAAAGCGTGATGGTGAACCCCGGGTCCTTTTCCAGAAACGAAAGATTCATGGAGATGACCGGAATCTGCTCCAATCCGGCCTTTTTCAGCGCTTTTCGCAGCAGATGGATGTAATTAGAGGCGCGGCAGCCGCCGCCGGTCTGCGTGATGACCAGAGCGGTTTTATTAAGGTCGTATTTGCCGGAGTGCAGCGCGTCCATAAACTGGCCGATAACCAGCAGGGCGGGGTAGCAGGTATCGTTATGAACGTACTTCAGCCCCTCCTGCACGATGTTCGGCCCGGTGGTTGTCAGCAGCTCGAATTTGTAGCCGCAATTGTTCATCACGTTCACGATCAGCCGGAAGTGAATCGGAAGCATCATCGGGCACAGGATCGTGTATTCCTTCCGCATCTCCTTGGTAAAAAGGAGACGGCCTTTTTTACTGTACTTCAGTTCCGCCATCATGACCTCCCTGCTCTTCCAGAGCCGCAAACAGGCTTCTCAGCCGGATTTTTACCGCGCCGAGGTTTGTAATTTCGTCGATTTTCACCTGTGTGTAGATTTTATCGTTCTGTTCCAGAATCCGTCGGACTTCATCGGTGGTGATTGCATCCACGCCGCAGCCAAAGGAAACGAGCTGCACCAGATTCATATCGGGCCGTGAACCGATATATTCCGCCGCGGCGTACAGCCTGGCGTGGTAGGTCCACTGGTTCAGCACATCGGTGTGAGGCTTTCCTTTTACCCGGCGGCTCACCACATCCTCCGAAACAACCGCCGCGCCGAGACTGGTAATCAGCTTGTTGATGCCATGGTTGATTTCCGGGTCCAGATGGTAGGGGCGGCCGCTCAGAACGATGATTTGCCGGTGCTCCTTTTCGGCCTGGGCGATGATCTTGTCGCCCTCTGTATATATTTTTTCAAAATACTCCGCATAAGCGGCGTAAGCCGCGCCCGCCGCCTTTTTCACCTCGCCGAGGGAAAGGTCGGGGTAGTTTTCTAACAGAATCGCATGCATCTTTTTCGGAAAATCGTGTTTGCGGTGGATGCCTACGTAGTCGTGCATGAAATTGACGGAGGAAAGGCAGTTCATATTGGCGGCGATGACTTCGGGGTAATAGGCGACGACCGGGCAGTTGTAGTGGTTGTCGCTGATTCCCTCGTCAAAATTATAGGAAAGGCAGGGGTAAAAGATCGTTTTGACTCCCTGATCCACCAGAGCCTGCACATGCCCGTGCATCAGCTTCGCCGGGAAGCAGACCGTATCAGAGGGGATGGTGCTCTGCCCGTTCAGGTACAGCTCGCGGTTCGAGCAGGGGGAGAGCACGACTTCAAAGCCGAGCGAAGTGAAGAACGCGTGCCAGAACGGCAGAAGCTCGTACATGTTGAGCCCCATGGGGATGCCGATCTTTCCCCGTTTCCCCGGTACGGGCTTGTAGGATTGCAGTAGCGCGAGCTTCCACGCGTACATATCGCCCGCTTCGTTATCGGAGGAACGTTTCGTCACCGGCTTTTCACAGCGGTTTCCGCCGATGTAGCGCCGGTTCCCGCCGAAGATGTTAATGGTCAGGCGGCAGTTGTTGTTGCACAGGCCGCAGTTGGTTACCTTTACCTCATGATGGAAGTCCCTCAGTTCCTCAGCACCAATGAGGGTACTTTTCCCGGTGTTTCGCTTCCGGGCGTACAGGGCCGCGCCATAGGCGCCCATCAGACCGGAAATATCCGGTCGCGTCACATCGACGCCAAGCTCTTTTTCAAATACGCGCAGCACCGCGTCATTTAAAAAGGTTCCGCCCTGCACGACGATGTTCCGTCCGAGTTCCTCCGCGTTCGCCACGCGGATAACCTTATAAATGGCGTTTTTCACCACGCTGACAGACAGTCCGGCCGAAATATCTGCCGTTGTGGCACCGTCCTTTTGGGCCTGCTTCACCTGCGAGTTCATAAATACCGTGCAGCGTGAGCCGAGGTCCACCGGGTGCTTCGCAAACAGGCCCAGCTTCGCGAATTCCGCGATGTCATAGCCGAGCGTGTTCGCGAAGGTCTGCAGAAAAGAGCCGCATCCGGAGGAGCAGGCCTCATTCAGGAAAATGTTGTCGATCGCGCCGCTGCGGATCTTAAAGCATTTCATGTCCTGCCCGCCGATATCGATAACGAAATCGACGTTCGGGCGGAAATGCTTCGCTGCCGTAAAATGAGCGACGGTTTCCACAATGCCGTAATCAATGCCAAAGGCGTTTTTCAGCAGTTCCTCCCCGTAGCCGGTCACCGCGCAGCAGGCGATGTGAACTTCCGGAAAACGGGTGAACAGGTCCAGAAGATATTCCCGGATCAGGGGAACGGGGTTGCCCGAATTGCCGCGGTACATGGAACTGAGAATTTCTCCGTCTTTCCCAAGCAGGACGGCTTTTACCGTCGTGGAACCGGCGTCGATGCCGAGGAAGGCGTCTCCCCGGTAGGCACCGATGTCTGCGCGCGGAGCCTTGCACTGCTCGTGGCGCAGGCAGAAAGCGTCATATTCCGCCTGATCGCGGAACAGCGGCTCAATAGAGAGAAAGTTCCCGGAAGATCCGTATTTCCGAATGCTTTCCAATGCGGCGTCCAGGTCCACCTGCTCTGCACTGCAGTAGGCGGCCCCAAGCGCTACATAATAAAGCGAGTTTTCCGGGCAGACGCCTGTCACATGCAGCGCCTTGTCGAAGCTGGCGCGCAGCTGGGAAAGAAACGTCAGCGGTCCGCCGAGGTAAAGCACATTGCCCTTGATCGGACGGCCCTGCGCCAGCCCCGCGATCGTCTGGTTCGCGACGGCGGCGAAAATGCTTGCCGAAATATCGGTCTTTCGCGCTCCCTGATTCAGCAGCGGCTGAATATCCGACTTGGCGAAAACGCCGCAGCGGGAGGCAATGGTGTAAATTTTTTCGTACTGAGCCGCCAGAGTGTCCATTTCATCCGTCGAAATGTTCAGCAGGGTAGCCATCTGGTCAATAAAAGCCCCGGTTCCGCCGGCGCAGGAACCGTTCATGCGGACTTCCATTCCTCCGGAGAGGAACAGGATTTTCGCGTCCTCGCCGCCCAGCTCAATGATGACGTCCGCTTCCGGGTAAAGTTTGCCCACCGCGATTCGGGTTGCATATACCTCCTGAACAAACGGGAGATGGCAGGTTTGGGAAATGCCCATGCCCGCTGAGCCGGAAACCGTCAGCTCCGCACTTTTTCCCTTTAGAACTTCTTCTTTAATTTTGCTGAGAAGTTCTGCCATCTTTTCGGTTATCTTGGAGTAATGCCGTTCGTAGGAATGATACAGGATTGACCCTGTGTCGTCCAACACGACGCATTTAATTGTTGTAGAACCGACATCCATGCCAATTTTCATCGCCGTACCGCCAATCCGATTAAAAAATCCGTTATTCGATAAAAGTTCGTTAATAATTCATTCTAATTCAAATTTCATGATATTGTCAAGAGCGAGCCCTTAAAATTCAATGCCACATATTGTTATTTCACCCGCCTGATGCTAAAATAAAGGTACAAGATAGGCAAATTTGCCGCGGCTGCCCGTCGGTGCTCAAACCACAACGGGAACAAAGAAACTTTCCCCCCGTCAAGGCCGGTTTATGCATCCGGGCCGGGCGGCGTCTTTTAATTCGATACCTGTGTTGAAGTGACCGTGGACAAGCCGGTTCGCCGCTTGCCAACCGCATAAAATTATGATATGATAGAATACAGTGCTATAATTTGGGAGGAACCGCTATGTCAGGCCATTCAAAATGGAATAATATTAAACGGAAAAAAGAAAAGACTGACGGCGCGAGAGCCAAGGTCTTTACGAAAATAGGGCGTGAGCTTGCCGTTGCCGTAAAAGAGGGCGGCGGGCCCGATCCAACCTCGAATTCCAGGCTGCGGGACTGCATTGCCAAAGCAAAGGCTGCGAATGTCCCGAACGACAATATTGAGCGAATCGTTAAAAAGGCCGCCGGAGACGGGGACGATACGAAATACGAGACCATTACCTACGAGGGGTACGGTCCGAACGGCGTGGCGGTGATTGTAGAATCCCTTACCGACAACCGGAACCGCACGGCGGGCGATGTGCGGCATTATTTCGATAAATTCGGCGGGAACCTCGGCACCACCGGTTGCGTATCCTTTCTGTTTGCTCAAAAAGGCGTTATCGTCATTGAGCGTGAAGGGCGCGACGAAGACAAGGTAATGGAGGACAGTCTTGAGGCCGGTGCATCGGATTTTCAGGCGGACGAAGATGTGTTTGAAATCTATACGGAGCCGGATGACTTCAGCGGCGTTCTGGCCGATCTTGAGAAGAAAGGCTATGAATTCGTGTCGGCGGAGGTCGAGATGGTCCCGAATACCATGACGGTGATTCCGGATGAAGACGCCAGAGTGAAAATGCAGCGCCTTCTGGATGCGCTGGAAGATAACGACGACGTTCAGAACGTATGGAACAACTGGGATAATCCGGACTCGGACGAAGAAGACTAATCCATCGGAGCTGGTTTTATTAGCAGTACGGAGGCGGCAGAATGGCAGACTTCGGAAATCTGTGTATGAACTGCATGTCCGATATAAACGGGCAAACGGTTTGCCCGCACTGCGGCAGCGATGGCAGTATGCCGCAGATGGCTCATGCCCTGCCGCTTCGCACTTTGCTGCAGCATCGCTATATCGTGGGGGCTGCTCAACGGGAAAACGGCGAGGGAATTACTTATATCGGTTATGATACCGCCCTGAAAACGCCGGTCGAGCTTCGCGAGTTTTTTCCGCAGACCTTCTGCGAACGTGCGGAGGATTCGGTGAGCGTGCGCGTACTCGGTGGGAGCGAGGTTGTTTTTGATGAATGCCTGAGCGCATTCCTCAGATATTCGCGGGAAGTTGCGCACATGCGCGAACTTTCCGCGATTGTTTCAATTTACGACATTTTTGAAGAGAATCATACGGCTTATACGGTATCAGAATGGGACGAAAGTATTACCCTGCGGTATTTTGTCGAGCGAAGCGGGGGAAATCTGGAATGGAACGCGGCGCGTCAGCTGTTCATGCCGGTTCTTTCGGCGTTAAGCGTCCTGCACGGAAACGGGGTGTGCCACCTTGGAATTTCGCCCGATACCCTGCTCATTTATCAGGACGGCAAAATGAAGCTCGGCAGCTTTTACACCAATACCGTCCGGCAGATGGACACCGACATTCCACCCGATCTTGTGGAAGGCTGCGCGGCAATCGAACAGTATGTGATGGACTATAAGCCGGATGAAGCGACGGATGTTTATGGGTTTGCGGCGTCCCTTTTCTATGCTCTGACGGGTTCGCTGCCTCCAAGCGCACTGAAGCGCCGTTCGGACCCGCGGCTGATGATTCCCACCGGGATTCTTCATGCCCTTCCGCCCTGCGTTGTGACCGCTCTTGCCGATGCGCTGCAGGTTTCGCCTGATAAGCGCACTTCCACGTTTGAACGGCTGCGGGGCGAGTTCGCGGCAGTTCCCGCGGTTACCGCCGCGCTGGAGGAGAATCAGCACCGTCCCGGGGTGAAAGCCGGCGCGTCGAAGAAGAGGAAGAAGCAAGTCCCCGGCTTTGTGTGGGTTCTGACCTCCTGTATTATCATGCTTGCCGTATTTACGGGGGCGGGGCTGCTGTGGATGTGGAAATCCGGTACAAATGTTCTGAACTTTCCAGCCGAAACGTCCTCTGCGGCGAGTGCGACCTCTGATTCCGCCTTGCTGGAAGCGAAGGAGGCTGCTTCCTCGGGAGCCGACCTGATCGACACCCCCAATTTGGTGGGGCAGAATTATCAGTCGCTTACCGCTCAGGAGTCTTCTCAGGATTCCGACAGCTCGGATTATCAGATTCTGCTTTCTTCTAAGCAGTTCAGCGATACGGTTCCGGCGGACTGCATCATTTCTCAACAGCCGGCGGCGGGCGGCAAAATGATGAAGGGGACGGCGATCGTTGTTGTCGTCAGTCAGGGAGCGGCCGTGAGGGTCCTTCCTGCCATCGCGGGGAAAACGCTGGCCGACGCTTCCGCGGCAGTTACATCGGCGGGCTTTATCCCGACGAAAGAGTCTGCTTTCAGCGATACTGTCCCGGCCGACCGCGTGATCGGCTACAAAAGCGTCCGAGAGGGCAGCCAGATGGCGTATGGCTCTAAGGTCGTAATTCTGCTGAGCCTTGGGCCGGACCCGACAAAGGCTTCTTCCGGGGCGTCTTCAACGGCTTCTTCCGGTACAAAGACCAGTTCCGGAACAAAGTCAAGTTCCGGAGCAGCACACTGAAACGAAAAAAGAAATGCCCCGCGTTTCCATTTGAAACGCGGGGCATATTGCATTCTAAAATTTCTTCAACCCAAACTCAGTCGCTGCTGAAGGGCAGGAGAGCCAGATGACGGGCACGCTTGATCGCAATGGTCAGCTCGCGCTGATGATGCGCACAGGTTCCGGTCACTCTGCGGGGAAGAATTTTTGCGCGCTCCGAAATGAAGCGGCGCAGCTTGGCGACATCCTTATAGTCGATAAAGTCGACCTTGTCCGCACAGAAGCTGCAAACTTTTTTATGCCCCTTGCGACCACCCGAACGGCGGTCTCTGTCGGGTCTGTCGCTTCTGTCGTTTCTATAATCAGCCATGGAAAAACCTCCTTTTTATTCAATCAGTTAAACGGAAGAACTCAGAACGGCAAATCGTCATCGGACGGCATTTCTTCAAAATCGCCCGTGTTGCCGTTTGTGTAGGCGGGAGCCGGCTGTTGCACGCCGTGTTCTGCTTCATTGCCTTCCGGCCTGGCGGAAGGATAACCGGAGGGGCCGCTTTCCCGTTTCGGTTCGGCAAAATGGACATTGTCGGCGATGATTTCAACCGCCTTGCGTTTGTTGCCGTCCTTGTCGGTATAGGTGCGGGTCTGAATAGCCCCCTGCACGGCGGCAAGCTGTCCCTTTCGGAAATACTTGCACACAAACTCGGCGGTGTTGCGCCAAGCGACAATATCGACAAAATCCGTCTGGCGTTCCGTTCCGGATTTCACATAGGAACGGTCTACCGCAATGGTAAAGCTTGTAACGGAAACCCCATTCGGCGTATGCCTGAGTTCCGGGTCGGCTACCAGTCTGCCCATCAGAACAGCGACATTAAGCATTATCGGTCACGCTTCCTTTTTCTCTTCCGTCTTCACTTTCTTCGGAGCTTTTTTCGGCGCCTCTTTCTTAATGATCAGAGAACGCAGAACACCGTCGGTAATGTTGTAGATACGGTCCAGCTCTGCGGTGAATTCCGGAGAACTGGTGAATCCGATCAGCGTATAGTGGCCTTCTTCTTCCTTGTTGATCGGATAGGCCAGTCTGCGCTTGCCCCATTCATCAACAGTGTCGATGACGCCGTTTGCTGTGATCAGATCCTTGAACTTTTGCACCATTGCCGCGATTCCGTCTTCTCCGAGCTTTGTCGAAAGAATAAAAACGGTCTCATAGGAAATCTTTACATCAGACATTGTTACACCTCCTTTTGGACATAAGGCTCCGGGCGGAATGTCCGGAGCAAGGATAAAAGCCGCAAATACGGCTTAACGTTCTAATTATATCAGGTAAAACGGATTTGTCAAGGAATCTTGCCGGATTCACAGGTTTTTGCAGAATTCTTTCAGGTAAGAACGGAAATCCTGTCCGATTTCCGGGTGCTGAAGCGCCACTTCCACCTGAGCTTTCATAATTCCCAGTTTATTGCCCATGTCGTAGCGTTTCCCCGTGAATTCCACGGCGATCATCCCGTCTCTGCGGGCAAGCGTTTTCATGGCGTCCGTCAACTGAATCTCGCCGCCTGCGCCGGGGTCGGTGCTGTCCAGAATATCGAAGATTTCCGGGGTAAGCACGCAGCGGCCAAGAATGGAATAGAGCGACATGATTTTGTCCGGTGCCGGCTTTTCAATCATATCCGTGCATTTGAAAAGATTGTCGTGCAGAGGGTCCACCTTGAGGGAACTGTACTTCGAAATGGCTTCCTTGGAAACCTGGTTGACGCCGAGCACTCCCAGACCGTATTCCTCATAAGCGCGAATCAACTGGGCGCAGGCGGGGTCTTCGCCGATGATAACGTCGTCGCCGTAAAGCACTGCAAACGGTTCGTCCCCAATGAAGGAGCGGGCACAGTTCACGGCGTGGCCAAGACCGCGGGTTTCCTTCTGGCGGACAAAATAGATGTTTGCCTTGTGGGCGATCGAAATAATTTCGTCGAGAATTTTTTCCTTTTCCGGGCCGCTCCGTCCAAGCCGTCCCTCCAACTCCGGCACGCGGTCAAAATGGTCCTCAATCAGGCCCTTGCCGCGGTTGGTGATAATCAGAATGTCCGTGATGCCGGATTGCACCGCCTCTTCAACAATGTATTGAATTGCCGGCTTGTCCACAATGGGCAGCATTTCCTTCGGCATGGATTTGGTGGCGGGAAGTACACGCGTACCCAATCCCGCAGCAGGTATGACGGCCTTTGTGACTTTCATACGTTAGTACACACTCCTCGTAATCTATATTACAGAATGATATTGGGCAGATAAAAAAGAACCAGATAGCAGATTCCAATGCAGACGGCCAGCGGCATGTTAACTCCGCCTTCCTGCTGCATGCCGATTGCCGTATCGGCAGGGGTGCCTGCCTTGCTGTGAATTGCACTGATCCGCCCGATACAGCGGTTAAAGTACATTTTGTTTGCGGTGAACCCGCAGACCAACATTATGGTCAGCTGAACGACGAATACGATAAACGGGACAAGAAGCCAAAACATTTTTTGGGGCGGCAGTGCGGAAATCAGGTCCATCAGCTTTTCAATCTGATCGCTGTTCGGCGAAAAGTTATCCGGCGTGATTCCGGTCTGCAGCAAAAGTGCGTTGTAAAGAGGGGAAAGAAACTGCTGAGAGATATAGATATAAGCTATGTAAACCGCAAACATAGCCGATGTGACCACTGCGCCTACTTTATAAAGCTTCCGGTACAGAAACCAGGCGCCGGGCACGAGAAAAGCGCAGAAATTGAAGCGATTTCGCCCCATCCGGTTTAAGCCGAGAAAAGTCGGCAGATAATATTGCGTATTGTTTTGCACAAACTTCGCTACATCGCCGACGGGAACGCCGTTAATCTGCTCGTCCGGGGCGATTCCCGCGGTCGGGTCGAACGGAAAAGGCATGGGCCCGCCCGGGTATCCGGTCGGGGGAGGGTAGGCGCCGGGAGGGACATCCCCCGTACCCGGTCCACCGAACGGAATACCCCAAGCATTTCCGGACGGCTCCATGAGGGGCTGGCCGCAGTGTTCACAGAACAGAGCCTTTTCCGAATTCATATATCCGCAGCGAGGGCAGCGCTTTGAGCGGTCTGATTCCTGAGGGGCCTCTGTATCCTGCCTGTGGGCGGACCATGCATCCGGCGTGCCGTGCCGGTCCTTGTAAACGCATTCGCCCTTTTGCAGATAACAATCCCGGTGATAGGGAGCGCCGCACTGCGGGCAGACGACGATGTCGTCTCCCTCAACGAACGGCTTTCCGCAGACCGGGCATTTCATTCCGATATAATTTGCCATATCTGAGCCTCCTTCTACTGACATTGTATAAGACTTTTGCGGAAACTTCAATCTTTTCCGCAATAAGTTTTCAGGGAATTCATAAATTGCCCCGGCTTGCCGACGCTTCCCGTTTCCCATATCCTGCCCGAGTGAACCGGCGCAATTCCCGCCGCCAGGCAAAGAAATTTTTGACTTTCCATGGGAAATATCTTATAATCAATCGTGACTAAATTTGAACCGAGGATGGATGGTATGCTGCAATTTGAAGAACTGAGGCTTGCGCTGCAGGGCCTTGAAC
This sequence comes from Bacillota bacterium, assembly GCA_023410445.1. Classification (GTDB taxonomy): domain Bacteria; phylum Bacillota; class Clostridia; order Oscillospirales; family Acutalibacteraceae; genus Caproicibacter. The sequence goes on from JAEYPT010000004.1 coordinate 23,119, forward strand.
CGGATCTGAAGGATCTGCGCGAAGCGATCGGGCCCGAGGCTCTGCGAAAGGAAATCGAGGAGTTGGACCAGAAGGCTACCGCTCCGGATTTCTGGAACGATATGGAAAAGTCGCAGAAGATCCTGCAGCGTTCCAGTTCTCTGAAAAATAAAATCGAATCGTTCGACCACCTGAAAAGCGCCTACGACGATCTGCTGGCGCTGATCGAGCTTGCGGATGAGGAGGGCGACCTCACTCTGCTGCCGCAGGCGCAGGAGGAATTTGAGAAATTTCGCACCGAGCTGGAAGCGCAGCGGCTGGGAACTCTTCTGCTCGGCGAATACGACGCAAAGAACGCAATCCTCACGTTCCACGCCGGTGCCGGCGGCACCGAGGCACAGGATTGGGCCGAAATGCTGTTCCGTATGTATTGCCGCTGGGGTGAGCGCCACGGCTTTACCGTAAAGACGCTTGATTATCTGGACGGCGAAGAAGCCGGCCTGAAGAGTGCCAGCGTCCTGGTCGAAGGGGAAAACGCCTACGGTTTCCTAAAAAGTGAGGTCGGGGTTCACCGTCTGGTGCGAATCTCCCCGTTCGACGCATCCGGCCGCAGGCATACTTCGTTTGCTTCGCTGGAGGTTATGCCGGAAATCGACGACACCATTGAAGTCGAGATTAGCCCCGACGACTTAAAGATCGATTATTACCGCGCGAGCGGTGCGGGCGGACAGAAGGTCAACAAGACCTCCTCCGCCGTCCGTCTGACCCATATCCCGACAGGTATTGTCGTCGCCTGCCAGGTGGAGCGCAGTCAGTACCAGAACCGCGACGTCGCCATGCGAATGCTGAAATCCAAACTGATGGAAATTAAGGAACGCGAACACCTCGACAAAATCGAAGACATCAAGGGTGTGCAGAAGGAAATTGCATGGGGCTCGCAGATCCGTTCTTATGTTTTTATGCCCTATACGCTGGTCAAAGACCACCGCACAGGCTTTGAGACCGGAAACATCGACTCCGTTATGGACGGCGATCTGGATGGCTTCATTAACGCGTATCTGAAATCGCAAAGTCAGGCAAGCTGAGCCGCGGCGCATCGCCGAAAGAAAAACCCGCCACAGAGGCGGGGCAGGTTCATTCGCTTTATGGGTGGGAGAGTCTTTGGATTCTCCCACCTTCTTTTATCTAATTTCAGTAAGTACTTGCTTAACGAACACCCTTCATCCGCTTCTGCTGGCGGACGTCCTTTCCAACGAATACGATCCGCCGGAAACTTCCGATAATTCGGGAAGCAAAGCGTTCGGAATAATATTCCATCATTTCCCGTGTGGAAAGGTTTGTGCTGATAATGGTAGGCTTTTGCGCCATTAGGCGGGAATTGACGATATTATAGATCGCTGCGGAAGAGAAAGAGCTTTTGAATTCGGTGCCGAGGTCGTCAAGAATCAGCAGGTCGCAAGACTGCAGCAGCTCGCTGGTTTCCTCCTCCGGCTCTTTCCCAAAGTGCTCGCTTTCCAGCTTCGCAACTAGATTTCCGGCCGAGCCGTACACCACGCCGAACCCTTTCTGGATTGCCTCGTTGGCAATCGCGAGGGAGAGGTGGGTTTTCCCGAGCCCGGTTCCTCCCGTAAGAATCAGGTTGGCGGAATGCAGGCCGAAGCGTTCTGCATAGTTCTCGCAGAAACGCAGGGTGCTGCCCATGGTTTCCCGTTCGGAGGGCCGCCCGCCCTCTGCTTCATCGGAGTAAAAGTCCAGAGAAAAAGAAGTAAAGTTCGAAAGAGAAAGGGGCGTAAGTGCGTTCAGCCTCCGGCAGGCTTCTTCCCGCAGAAGACGCTTCAGGCAGGAGCACATCCTGCCGTCTATGTAGCCCATGTCTCCGCATTCCGGGCAGGTGTAGTGAGGCTCCAGCGCATCCTCCGACAAACCTGCTTTTCGCAGCAGTTCCGCAAGCAGGCTCTGTCGCAGCTGATTTTCTTCCTTCAGCTTTTGCAGAGATTCCTTTGCATTTCCGCCGCGAAGCACCGCCCGTGCGGCGGAAACAGCGGTTGAGGCAAGCTGACGTTCCGTCTCCTTCGCCTCGGGGCAGCGAAGATGGAACGCGGCGCGCCGCCGCTCAGCTTCCTCCTCGGCGTGTCTGCGCCGGTTTTGAAGAATCTGCCGGGCGGAAGTGTAAACTTCCCTTGCGTATCCCATTTCTTCACTCCCTTGTATCGTTGACGCTGGTGCGTTCGTATTCGTCGATGTCGAAGGTCAGCGGTTTCTCCTTCCCGCCGTCCAATCTGGTCGGATTCGCCCGGTCTGCCTTTTCCTTGGCAGCCTGTTCGGGGGTTGAAATGCCTTCCTTCTGCCAGCGCTCCAGAATCCGGTTCATATAGCTTGCGCTGAACTTGCCGGTTGCGTCGACGGCGCGGTCATAGGCTTCGCGGACCATTCTTTCACTGAATTTCCACAGCAGAAGCCACTGGGAAGCAAAACCTTCCTCTTTCGCCGAGGGGGAGCGGTGGGGCATCCCCAGCACCTGCTCCACTGTGCGCCAGGCTTTCTGTGTTTCGGAGAGTCTGCGGAGCTTTTCCTCTGCCTTTTCGTGGGTGAAGATTTCTTCGTCCGCCCAGTTCATCGCGGCTTTTTCTATGTAGCGCATGTTGCTTTTTCCTATGCTGACCGCGTACTGCAGCAACATGATGATGACGTCGGACGGGAGGCCGAAATTGTCGTGCATCATCAAAAGCGTCGCGGAATCGCCGTTTGAGATCAGCCTTCCCAGAATTTCCTGCGCGGACTGCATCAGGCAGGAAATTTCGGTTGACTCGTTCATCCGCTTCGCAACGAATTCGTTGTCCGGTTTCTGCGGGCGGGAAAGAATGTGATGCTTCGGTTCCGCGGATTCCTGTGCCGGGGTCTTCGGGAGCGACTCCGGCTCCGGCGGCTTTTCCGGTGCGAACGGGGCGGCGACCGGCTGCACAGCTTCGGTCGGGGGCGGGGTGACGGTTTCACCGTTCACAGCGACGACCCCCGTTTCCTGCCAGTAGAGCATGGCGTCCCCGACGTCGGCCCGGTCGATGCCAAGGGCTTCGGCAATATCCTGCACCCCGAAGGGTTCCCCCGCGTGACGGAGCACCCAGAGCAGGACTTTTAGCTGGACGGAGCCAGCCAGCTTCAAATTTTGATCAACCACGGAGCAGGGAACGGCGAAAACGGAGTTCCACGCCCCTAAATTGATGGAATAACTCATGCTTGTCTTCCTTTAATATCATTTCTGTCCCGACTATTATAGCATACCCGCACCAGATAGGGAATCGGGAAAACCCGGGGGAAAACGGATATTTTTTGACGAAGGTGCTTGACAAAGCACTGGTACTTGGCATATAATACGTAATGCACCGCCGATGCGAACGTAGCTCATCTGGTAGAGCGCCACCTTGCCAAGGTGGAGGTAGCGAGTTCGAGCCTCGTCGTTCGCTCCAAGATTTTTTATGCAGAGACCGCCGTTGCAACAAAGCAGCGGCGGTCTCTTTGGGTGTTCTCCGGTTTGTTTTAAATCAATATTCACAAATCGGGTGCTTCATGATATAATAAATAATGTTTGCGAATTTGAAAAAAGAGGGAAATCTGCATGGATGTCAGAAACGATTTAAGAAATGTTGCGATCATTGCCCACGTCGACCACGGAAAGACAACGCTGGTCGACCAGCTTCTGCGGCAAAGCGGTGTTTTCCGTGCCAACGAGGTCGTGGCCGAGCGCGTGATGGATTCCAATGATCTGGAACGGGAACGCGGGATTACCATACTTTCGAAAAACACGGCCGTCATGTACGACGACGTAAAGATCAACATTGTCGACACTCCGGGCCACGCCGATTTCGGCGGGGAAGTGGAACGCATCCTGATGATGGTGGACGGCGTTCTGCTGCTGGTGGACGCGTTCGAGGGATGCATGCCGCAGACTCGGTTTGTTCTGAAAAAGGCGCTGGGCCTCGGGAAAAAGCCGCTGGTCGTTGTTAATAAGATCGACCGTCCCGGTGCTCGCCCAGCTGAGGTTGTGGACGAAGTGCTCGACCTCTTCATCGAGCTCGGAGCCAACGAAGATCAGCTCGAATTCCCGGTGGTCTATGCCTCGGGACGCGACGGCTATGCCACCGCCGACATCAACGTTCCCGGAACCGATATGAAGCCGCTTTTTGACGCGATCCTGCAGAACATCCCCGCGCCGAAGGGCGATGCGAACGGCCCGATGCAGGTGCTGTTCTCCAATATCGATTACGACGACTACGTAGGCCGCATCGGGGTTGGCCGCGTGGAGCGCGGTTCCATCAAGGTTGGGGATTCCGCCGTACTGTGCCACCGCGACGGGACGACCGCGAACGTGAAGGTCACGAAGCTCTATCAGTTTGAGGGCCTGAAGCGCACCGAGATGGATTCGGGAAAGCTGGGAGACATCGTTGCCGTCTCCGGCGTTACGGGAATCAATATCGGCGAGACGCTCTGCGCACCGGACTGTGTTGAGCCGCTGCCGTTCGTCAAGATCGACGAGCCGACCGTTTCCATGATGTTTATGGTAAACAACAGCCCGTTTGCGGGCAGAGAAGGAAAGTACGTTACTTCCCGCAATCTGCGCGACCGTCTGTTCAAGGAAGTGGAAACAAACGTAGCCATGCGCGTACAGGAGACCGATTCCCCAGATACCTTTAAGGTTTCCGGACGCGGCGAACTGCACCTTTCCATTCTGATTGAGGAAATGCGCAGGCAGGATTACGAGTTCCAGGTAACCAGCCCGCAGGTTATTTATAAGGAAATCAACGGCAAAAAGTACGAGCCGATCGAACTCCTCATGATCGAGGTACCGGACAGCTACGTTGGCGCGGTCATGGAAAAGCTCGGCACCCGCAAGGCGGAAATCGTCAATATGGGAACCCGGAACACTGGCGTTACCCATCTGGAATTCAAAATTCCGGCGCGCGGTCTTATGGGTTACCGGCAGGAATTCCTGACCGATACCAATGGCAACGGAATTATGAATAATGTATTCGACAGCTACGAACCTTATAAGGGCGAGATCAATCAGCGTCCGCAGGGTTCTTTGATTGCCCATGAAACGGGCGAGTCCACCGGATACGGCCTGTTTTATGCGCAGGACCGCGGCCGTCTGTTCATTGGACCCGGCGTCGAGGTCTACGAGGGAATGATCGTCGGGGTCAGCCCGAAATCGGACGATATTGCTGTCAACATCTGCAAGAAGAAGCACGCGACCAATACCCGCGCGTCCGGCTCGGATGATGCGCTGAAGCTTACTCCGCCCAGTAACCTGAGCTTGGAGCAGTGCCTGGAATTCATCAAGGCCGACGAACTGGTGGAGGTAACTCCGAAGTCGATCCGCATGCGGAAGACGGTGCTGGATAAGGAAACGCGGATGAAACAGGCGAACAAGAAAAAATGACTTTCGTAATTCTCGACCTTGAGTGGAACGGCGCTTACAGCCGACGGCTTAAGGGCTTCATCAATGAGATTATCGAGTTCGGCGCTGTTAAGGTGGATGAACAGTTCAGGATTATCGACACGTTTGAAGCCCTGATCCGTCCACAGGTGGGGAAGAAGATCAGCGGTAAAATCCGCACGCTTACCAGCATTACGAACGAAGATCTGGAATGTGGCCTGCAGTTTATGCAGGTCACCGCCCGTTTTGGTAAATGGGTAGGGAATTCCATTCTGATGACCTGGGGCAAATCGGATATTCTGGCGCTGATCGAAAATTTCCGCTATTTCGGCGGAGGAAGATACATCCCGTTTTTAAAGCAGTATGTCAATCTGCAGGATTACTGTGAACGCCTGCTTGATTACGACCGGACGAAGCAGATCGGTCTTTCTACCGCCGCACAGCTTTTGGGGATCGACGAGGGCGGCTTTGACCATCACCGCGCACTCGGCGACAGCCTGCTTTCCCTGCGCTGTCTGGAAAAACTCCATGTGCCGGGAAGACTGGAAGAATTCATCCAGCCAGCGGATTCCGATGATTTCTACGACCGCATGGAATTCCGCACAACGGTGATCTGCGATCTGAAACACCCGCTCATTCAGCCCTCCGATCTTTCTTTCTGCTGCGACCTGTGCGGCCGCAGGGCGAGGCGCGTCGGCGAGTGGCAGCTTCGGAACAAAAGCTTTCGGGCTGAGTTCCTGTGTAGAAGATGCGACCACCGTTTTTATGGCAGGGTTCAGTTCAAGCTGAAATACGAGGGCATGGTCGTCCGGAAGACGATTCTTCCGTATCGGACCGAGCCGGAAGGCGGAGACGCGACGGCAGAGCCAGCGGCGGAGCCCGAAAAAGCACAGCAGGAGTAAAGCTTGCCCCATCCGGTGGGATGGGGCTCTTTATTTTGGACGGTTTTTTTATTTTAGAAAGAAAAATGTTGAAACGCGGTAATTTTCATGTATACTGTTAGTTATCCGATTTTCAGATAAGATACGAAGGCGGCGGTTTTATTGGAGATTCAGTCGGTAGGCAATATGACGAAGCGGGTGCGGAACGGGGTGGAATTCCTGACCTTTCCGATTTTCGAACCGTGGACCTTTGTCCGTCACGCGTTTTCTACAAGGATCGGGGGAGTCAGCGAAAATGAGTTTGCTTCCATGAACCTGAGTTTCCGTCGGGGGGATCCTGACGAAAACGTGATGGAAAATTACCGTAGATTCTGCGGGGCGGCGGGCTTTGACCCGGAGACGCTGGTTTCCTCCGCTCAGGTTCATCATACGGTAATCCGGAGGGTCGGCCGGGAAAACTGCGGAGAGGGCTTTACAAAGCCGAAAAGCACGGCCGGCGTAGACGGCCTGATTACCAATGAACCCGGCGTCACGTTGGTAACGCATTATGCGGACTGCGTGCCTCTGTTTCTTCTGGATACGCGCAACCGGGCAATTGGTCTCATACATTCCGGCTGGCGCGGCACCGCCGCCAAAATCGGCCTGGCCGCCGTCAAGACGATGCACCGGGAATTCGGGACCCGGCCGGGTGATCTGGTCGCGGGGATCGGCCCATCCATCGGACCCTGCTGCTTTGAGGTAGACGCGCCGGTACAGGAAGTTTTTGCAGGCATGGCGGAGCTCCAGCCCGAAGACCTGATTACGGACGACGGCAACGGAAAATATCATATTGACCTCTGGGAAGCGAACCGACGCATCCTGAGCCAGGCGGGCCTGCCGGATGAACATATTGCGGTGGCGAAGCTGTGCACGGAGTGCAACGCAGACTGGCTGTTTTCGCATCGCGCAAGCGGGGGAAAGCGCGGCGGGCTCGCGGCGTTTATGTCGCTGACAAAGGAAGACCGGCATGGAAATTGAGCGCTGTATGCTTTGCCCGCGCCGCTGTGGGGTAAAACGGGAAGCCCGGTCCGGGTCCGGCTTCTGTGGGATGGGAGCGGACGCCGCCGTCGCACGTGCGGCGCTGCACTTCTGGGAGGAACCCTGCATCAGCGGCACGCGCGGTTCCGGTGCGGTCTTTTTCACCGGTTGCTCGCTGCGGTGTGTCTTTTGCCAGAATTATGAGATCAGCACGGAACGGGAAACCGGGAAATTGGTCACATCCGCTGAGCTTTCCGAAATCTTTCGGCGCCTGACGGAGCAGGGGGCGCACAACATCAATCTCGTCACCGCGACGCACTTCGTTCCCGCGGTGGTTGAGGCGCTTTCCCTTTGGAAGCCCCCGGTTCCGGTCGTCTATAATTGCGGCGGATACGAGAGTGTTTCCACGCTGAGGCTCCTGGAGGGATATGTCGATATTTATCTCCCGGATCTGAAATACGCCGACTCCGAGGACGCCGGTCGGTATTCCGATGCTCCCGACTATGTGGAGACCGCTCATGCCGCCATTGAGGAGATGTTCCGTCAGACCGGACCGGCTCAATACGATGAGGGCGGCCTCATGAAGCGCGGCACACTGGTGCGGCATCTGATTCTGCCCGGGCATACCCGAGGGAGCATAGCGGTGCTCGAATGGCTTCACGGTCGCTTTCCAGAAGGGGTTCCGGTCAGCCTGATGGCCCAGTACGTTCCGTGTGGGCATGCCGCACAATTTCCGGAGATCAATCGCCGTGTCACGGCACGCGAGTATCGGAAGGTGCAGGAGCATCTGTTTTCCCTCGGGCTGGATGGCTATCTGCAGGAACGCGAGTCGGCCAGCAAAACCTACATTCCCCCGTTTAATCTTGAAGGAGTATAAAAATCGGTTTTCACGCAGGAGAACCGGTTCAAAAAAGCGTCCGTCCTCAGAATCTGAAGGCGGACGCTTTTTGTATTGATATTTCCTATTTTTTTAGAATTATCTTTTCTATTAAATGGAACAGGACCGCCATCAGGCTGGCGGAGAAGATCATCAGTGGAACCAGAAGAAACGCCATGCCCGCCGTGACGGCTGTCACTTCGAACAGCGTGGGAAACAGTAGGAGGGCAAGGATGAACACAGCGGTCATCGAGCCGGCCAAAATGGTGTGTTCGATGGTGAACGGCCAACATACCTTATATAGGATCAGCAGGCCGGTAAAGCCGGTAATCAGCACGGAGAGTGTGGAAATATCCGCCCTCGAAAAATTGAAGTACTGCGCCAGAATGGCCAGAAGGACGACATTTGTCGCCATCGCAAGGGCACCGGGAATGGACTTTTCCATTACGTTTGCACGGAAGCTTCCCCGCAGGCGTTCACGGTTCGGCTCCAGAGCGAGGATAAAAGACGGGAAACCAATCGTTACCGCGTTAATCAGCGTGAACTGGATCGGCTGAAACGGATAAGCGCTCTTCAAAAACAGAAACACCACGGCGATGATTCCGGAAAAGATTGCCTTGACCAAGAATAGGGAGGCGGAGCGCTGCAGATTGTTGATGGAGCGCCGTCCTTCCGCGACGATTTTCGGCATGACGGCGAAGTCGGAGTCCAATAGGACAAGCTGGGAGACTGTACGGGCCGCGTCGCTGCCGGAGGCCATTGCAATGCTGCAGTCGCTTTCGCGCAGAGCGGGGACGTCGTTTACCCCGTCTCCGGTCATCGCAACGGTATGCTGCTTTTCCTTCAGCGCCTTGACCAGGTCCAGCTTCTGCTTGGGCGTTACGCGCCCGAACACCGTATATTCTTCGGTGGCAGCGCGGAGATCGTCCTCGGTTTTCAGCGTCGATGCATCGATGCATCGGTCCGCATTTTTCAGTCCCGCCCGTTTGGCGATGCTTGCGACCGTCAAAGGATTGTCGCCGGAAATCACCTTGAGCGCAACGCCCTGATCCGCAAAATAAGCGAGAGCCTGCGGTGCGTTTTTCCGGATTCGGTCGCTCAGAAGAATCAGCGCGGCAGGCCGCGCGCCGGTGGGCGTTCCGCCCTCTTCCGGAAGTGTATCGGCCTGCGCCAGAAGCAGCACGCGGTGGCCGTCCGCGGAGTGCCGTTCCACCTCGGGACGGATCGATTCGAATTGATCCCGCAGAATGAATTCTCCGGCTCCGAGCAGATAGCAGCCTTCCTTTTCAAAACAGGCTCCGCTCCATTTGCGTGCGGAGGAAAACGCCACGGTGTGCGAGCAGCTCCATCCCGGGGGAGTAGGGAGCGATGAGCGCAGAGCACTCATCGTGGGGGTTCGGTCTTCGCTCAGTGCGGCGGAAAGGGCAGAGAGGGCCTCCTTGATCTGTTCCTCGGTAAAACCGGGCAGCGGAAGAATCTGATCCGTTTGGAGGCTGCCTTCCGTGATTGTGCCGGTTTTGTCCAGACAGAGCACGTCAACCCGGGCGAGGGCTTCAATGGAATACAGCTCCTGAACGAGGGCTCTGTGGCGCGCCAGTCGGATGACGCTGACGGCGAGCACAACGCTGGTCAGAAGAACCAGTCCTTCCGGGATCATGCCGATCAGGGCCGCTACGGTGCTTACAACGGAGAGCCGCAGAGACTGGCCGGAGACAAAAAATTGCTTGTAAAACAGGAGGCACCCGATTGGAATGATGGAAAACCCGATGATTTTTATAATCCGGTTGATCCAGTTCAAAATTTCGGAGGATGGCTTTTTCTGCTTTCTTCCGCTTGCGGTGATTTTGGCGGCATAGTTGTCCGCTCCGACGTGCTCCACGCGGGCATGGCAGGAGCCGCTGACCAGAAAGCTTCCGCTCTTAAGGCTGTTACCCTGACATTTGACCACGGGGTCCGCTTCTCCGGTGACAAGGGATTCGTCTGTTTCGCACTCTCCGCTGAGAACGATGCAGTCCGCACAGACCTGGTTCCCGGTGCGGAGAATGGTGATGTCGTCCAATACGATGTTTTCCACCGGAATTTCCGTTTCCCGTCCGTCCCGCAGCACACAGGCTTTGGGTTCCGTGATGACGGAGAGACGGTCGATCGTCTTTTTCGCTTTGATTTCCTGCAGCGTTCCGATCAGCGCATTGCAGATGATGACTCCCATGAACAAAAGGTTCTTATAGGAACCCACCGACAGAATCAGAGCGGCGAGCACAATGTTCAGAATATTAAACGGTGTAATCAGATTACTTCGGATAATCTGCGGCACGGATTTGGTTTTTACGGCTTCCGACCGGTTGGAATGGCCTTGCCGGATTCGTTCGGAGACCTGTTCTGCGGAAAGACCGGATGGAAGCTCTGGGGATTGATTCTCCCCGGAAACGGTTTCATTGATAGGTTCCAATCACTTTGCCTCATTCCATGAAATTTCGCTTGCTTTTTTCAATGTTGTTATTGTATCACAGGCCGCCCTCGCAATTGCAAAAAGAATTTAAACTTTTTTCCGAGTTTGTTCAAATCTGTCTCATTAATTTGTGATAGTGTACAAATAATAATATTGCTGTTTGATATTTTCAATACAGGATGAATCTTGCTTCGCTTTCACTTTGTGCTATAATAGTCAATTGTGGCCGGAGACAGTTCGGCTTCTGGAAGGGGTTGGCAACTATAGAAGCTGTTAAACAGGCTGTGCATGGGAATCTGATGCAGGCAGTAAAAAATGTTCAGTCGGATATGGACCGTTATCTTGTTTTACTGTTGACCGTATCGATTTTTCTGCCGTTCTATTTCAGCGTGGCGTGTGTGATCTCCATTTCCATCATGACGATGATCAATTGTCGGAAGAGGGAACGCGCGTTCAGTGCACCGTATACGAAATTTCTGTTTGTTTTTGTAATAGCGACCTTTTTCATAGCGGCCTACTATAACAATTATAACGGTATGATGTATTCTATCACGATTTATGCCGTTGTGGTCAGTGCGCTGTATCTGCGCAGCATTATGACCCGTCTGATTTTTAATCAGGCATTGGATTTGGCTTGCCTTTCAAGCATTTGGTGCCTGTTTATCGCCTTGTACCAAAAGGCGACGGCCTATGCGCTTGCGCCGAATTACAGACCGGTTTCCGTGTTTTCGAACGCGAACTATTATGGCATGGTGCTTGAATTTGTAATTCTGATTGCACTGTACCGGATTTACACCAATCCGAAGCTGAAAGCGTTTTATCTGATCGTCATTGGCCTCAGCTTTTTCGGAATTTACCTAACGGCGAGCTTTTCGTCGCTTGCGGCAGTTCTGTGTGCGGTAATGGCGATGCTGCTGCTGAAAAAACAATATCGCTATGCAGGTGCCTTTGTTTTAGCTATTTCGTTGTGTGGAGTTATCTTGTTCCTTTTCCCGTCTTTGATCCCGCGCGGTTCGGAAGCGCTGGACCGTACGATTGCGGAACGGCTGTCAATTTGGGTAACCGCCATTCGGGGATTCCGGCAGGAGCCGTTGTTTGGGCAGGGAGCAATGACCTACCAGTTGATTTATGAACAATTTGCGGGCTATAAGACGTACCACTGCCACAATCTCTTTTTGGATATGCTCCTGAATTATGGAATTGTAGGATTTGCCGCAATCAGCTTTTACTTTTTAATGCAGGCTCGCATTCTGCTGTTCCGTGTCAGGAATAATATCTGCAACAACATGAACATCCTTTTGCTGTCGATGCTGACTGCGATTGTTATCCATGGGATGACGGACGTTACTATTTTCTGGATTCAGACTGCGGTTCTTTTTCTGCTGGCTTATTCTTCCACTGGAATCGATTCCGTTTACATGGAACGCCGTATGCTTGCGCCGGCATATCTGTCGGAGTATTCTTCAGATGCCTATCTCAGGCGTCTGACCTGACCGTTTCCTTTTTAGCCGGAAAAGCGAAATTTTTGAAATTAGTAATTGCATTTCTGAGTGCTACATGGTATAATAGCAACTGTTGCTGGAAAAACAAGTGGTCCGAAAAGTGGACAATACCGGAATGTTTCGGCAACGGTTGCGTATAGCCATAAGGTGAATGGAATAGCATATGGGCCCGTAGCTCAGCTGGGAGAGCGCACGGTTCGCATCCGTGAGGTTCGAGGGTTCGATCCCCTTCGGGTCCACCACATAGAAAACCAATGATTGATACAATCGTTGGTTTTCTTTTTTTGCCCGGAGTACGGAAAAAGCCCAGCGCTGCTGGGCTTTTCACGATATTTGCTGATTTCCGTCCTGTGCTTGCGGGCGGTCTTTTTTTGTTTCAGGGCTTGCACTTTTGCCGCTGATGCCAAATGCATAGTATAGGGGAATCGTGAAATAGTAACGGAAACATTCATTAGAGAAAATTCAAAGACCTTGCGCACTTTCTACCTGACAGGCCTTGCGAACCTTTTGATCACGATACTGGGGGAACTTAGCGACATCACCGTTAACAGCAGCACAGACGCTGCGTAAGGCGTACCGGCTGGTGCTCCATCAATTGATTACACAAGGATGGCATCATATTGCGCCATTCCGTACTTTATACTTTTGGCGGGAAGATAGTCCAAAGTTGTAAGGATTCGTATTATTCCGCTTATGCGAAGTTCGGAGGATACCCCGAACCGGCTGTTCTAGAAGAATGTTCTTATGCAAAGTATATATTATTCAAAGATGGCTGCAATATTACGTTTTATCACATGGACACGTATAATTTGATACGGTAGTGCCAAACCAATCGGACTAGTTCACTTCTCTGGTAATGGCATTTATAACATCCATCTTATCAGCTTTATATAGTGTGCTTCCCATACCAAAGGAATGAACTGAAGCAAACTTTATTCTTTCCTGACAATGCTGTCCCTCTGCAGAGACTGCATCAGCATATAAAGAAGAATACTTGGTACCCCTTTGTTCCAACCACGTTCTCAGCCCATCATACAATTTGTATATTAAGCTCTTCCCTCTGAAATGAGGCAGTATCAAAAAGCAATGGCAATAAAGAATATGTGTATTGGGATCATTCAAAATTTCCCGCGTTAAAAGTTTGTAGATTGGTTTGTTTATTTCAATCGCTCGCATAACTACGTTTTCACCCAATGGAAATATTGTAATGAAGCCTACGGGCTTATCGTCTTGCATGAGCCAAATAAGACAATCTTTTTTGTTGTGATAGATCAGGTTTGCGTCTTCTTCTGTAATCCAATCGGATTTTGGAAAGCTGCATGATCCATTTCTATTGCCTTTTTAATCATATCTCCTGATGCGAACTCAATCATTTCAGTTTTATACATATGAAGATCACCTCAGTGCTTTTTATTCCGCTTATGTTTAGCTTAAGGCTTTGCCAGATAAGAAGCAAGTAAACATTATGCGAAGTTTAGAATATATGCAAATCCGTATGGAATCTATAAAAAGAAATCGATTAACATTCCCGATAAGATTGCAAACAGAATGGAATACAGCAAATAGAGGACAAAACGTTTGACTCCAAGAACAATTTTAACTGCGCCGAGATTCGTGATTTTCGTAGCCGGCCCTGTTATCATAAACGCCGCCGCCGACCCCATACTCATACCGCTCTGCAGCCATTCCATTAAGAGGGGAATTGTCCCTCCACCGCAAGCATACATAGGAACGCCGATCGTTGCCGCCATCAGAACGCCGAATCTTCTCTGGTTCCCAAAAAGGCTGACAAACACGTTGGTTGGAACATATCGCTGAAACAGAGCGGAAAGTAGGATGCCAAGCAGGAAGTAGCCGCCCGTTGCCTTGATATTTCGCCCGATATTTTTTAGTAGCCTTATCAGCAGGTTAGGGTCGGTATCGTGGCTTTTTGGTTCTTCGAACCCGGAAAAATTAAAAAAGCTCCTGTCCCGGTAAAAGAAATGCACCAAAATACCCGCTGATATTCCGCAAAGAAAACAGGAAACCAGCCGTATCTCCAATACAGTGCGGCCTAAAGCAATGCTGTAAAGGATTAGCTGAGGATTCAGCAGAATGGAGCTCATCATAAATGCTGCCAGCCAGTCGTCCCTCATCCCCTTTTGGGAGAAAGACGCGGCAATCGGTATGGTTCCGTACATACACAAAGGCGAGGCGATTCCGAGCAGACTTGCCGGAATCACCCCGAATAATCCAAGCTTTTTTCCTTGCATGGAAGAAAACAGATTATATATCTTTTCCTTACCGAAAACTGAAATTACAGAGCCGATCACAATGCCGACAGCCCAGTAGGGGGCAATCTGCTCAAGCAGAACGTCAAAGTAATACCACAGGTAAATAAATTCGCGGTAAAGAATTTCACCCATCAATATCTACCAGTTTGTATTTTTGACTTCCGAGACCGATCTGTTCTGCGTAATCCAGCGTGTGCTTTCCGTCTTTTGATTCAATGCGGGCCTGCAAGGCTTTTCCGTCCGGGGCCGCGTAAACTTTATCCACACAGGCCTTATCCAGCGCCACAGGGTCCAGCGAGGCAAGAATTCCAACGTCCTTCATTTCCGGAGCGGCTGGGTCTGACACGCAATCGCAGTCTATGGAAAGGTTATTCATCACGCTGATGTACATAATATGGTCTCCACTGTAGTCTGCAACTGCCTTTGCAGCTTCCGCCATAGACTCCAGAAAATCATCCTGGCCTGCGAGCACCCCAGACTGCGTACTGGTACCGGCGCTATGAATCCAGCTTTTTCCCTTCTGGGCGGCTATACCAATCGACATATTTTTAATTGCTCCGCCAAAGCCAGCCATCTCGTGCCCTTTAAAATGGGAAAGTATGATCACAGAATCATAATTTTTGAAATGCGAACCGATCATGTCTTCCTTAATGTGCTTTCCGTCTTTCACCGGCAGACTGACGGATCCGTCCGAATCCATAATATCCATGGATGAATAGGCCGTGAATCCGTGATCTTTTGCTACCTGCAGATGCATGGCGGTCTCCGTGCGCTGACCGCCGTAAGCTGTGTTGCAATCTACAAATGTGCCTTTTACAGAAAGGACAAGATCCTTAATCAGTTTAGGTGAAAGGTAATAGGTATCTCCGGGCTCGCCTACGGTAAGTTTTACTGCCACTTTGCCGGTTGCCTTCCGGCCAAGCGCGTTGTAAACAGCCATCAGCCCTTTTGGAGTAATACTCTTCGTAAAATAAACATTCGGCGTTTCTCTTTTTACAGTTGGCTCCATTGTGGAAGCGGCAGCGGAGCTGCTTTCCGTCGACGATGATTGGACTGCACTGCTTGTACCATTCGTGAATATTTTACTGCTGCTGCCACTTGAGCCGCAACCTGTGAATGATGCAATCAGCAGGATCGTGCTAAACCATAGGGCGATTTGCTTTCTCATTGAGAATTCCCCCCCACTTTTTTATTTGGTTTTTGCCATTGTGTTGATGATAGTCCTTTTGGGGCATTAAATTCAATTGGTATTCTACATAAAATACATGCTATTTTTTTTCAAATCTGTAAATTGGCTCCTTTCTCTAATAGAAAAATTTCTTAGACAGCAAAAGCGCTACCCTGGACAACAGGAGACATTTTCATTTAATTTTAAAACTTGAAGCATAAGAAACCGCATCAAATAGCTAAAAAAGGCTATCTGATGCGGCACGGTTTTTCATAGAGCGGAAACGAGACTCGAAATATAATGCGAAGTTTAAGTAGCGCAACAATCTTCCGCTTATATGTAGCTTGAAACCTTGCCAGATCGGAATCAAGTAAACATAATGTGAAGTTCAAAGGGAAAGGGAACCGAGCTATTGTTAATGATAGGTTTGCCGAAGTGTAAACACCTCCGTAATAGAGGCGAAAAATATTTCTGGGTGTATGCCTAGCGTTTAAATAAGGTTAGGGTTAATATGAATGCTGTGAGAATCAGAACCGGATTAGTCCAGCTAGCTTATTTCTTGTTTCCCACCAGATGGATTCCAGAAGGTGATGACTCTTCTGTGATTTTTCCAGCTGTCATGGTAAACAGTTGTCCGGCGCAGCCGACAATACTTTGATCGTGTGTTACCATTAGAACGGCAGCGCCTTGCTTTGCGAATGATTCAAATAACTCCATGATGATCTGGGTTGTCTTTTCATCCAGATCACCGGTTGGCTCATCCGCAATTAACAGCTTTGGAGAAAGAAGCAAGGCCCTCACAATGGCCACACGGCGCATTTCCCCGCCGGAAAGACTTGCAGGGTATTGCTCGGCAAGCGGGAGCAGCTCGGTTCGCTCCAGCAGAGCAAGGGCCTTGTTCCGGTCGTATTCCCTTTGGAAAAACGTGTAGGGCAGCAGCACATTTTGCAGCACCGTTAGATTTGGCAGGACGCTTTGTCCCTGCATGATATAGCCAAGCTTTGTATTGCGCAGAACGGAGCTTTCCTTATCGTCGAATGAGGTATAATCTTTCCCTTCAAAGAAAATTTCCCCGGATGTTGGAGTCAAAAGGCCTGCCAGAATGTTCAGCAGCGTGCTTTTCCCACTTCCCGAACGGCCCGTAATGCAGAGAAAACTTCCTTCTTCCAGTTCCAGCGACACATCATCGACGGCTCGAAACAGACTGCCGCCGCGGGTGTATTCCTTGATGATATTCTGGGCTTTCAGAATCATAGGTCACCCTCCCGGATGACCGAACTGATGTCACCCCTGCATATTTTTAATACGGAGACAAGCGAGGAAACCGGCCCCACAGCAAAGGAAATAAGCAAACTTACACCGGCTAAAGCGGCGAACTGCGGGGCCGGCGGCTGCAGATATGGCATGTTTAGCGTATGCTGGATAAAAACCCGGAACGGAAGGATCAGCAGTGCACAAAACCCGATGCCGAGCAATCCTCCGTTAAGACTGATCCCGCCCGCTTCCAGAAGCACCAGGGAAGCGAGTCTTTTCTTTGTTGCTCCCAGCGAGCGCAGAAGCCCAAATTCGTGTCTCCGCTCTCGGAGAATCACGGAAAATACGATACCAAGAACCAAAACCGCAAGAACCCAGAGCAGAGCGGCGAGTGCCACGGAAAAGCCGATGGTTGACCGCAGGCTTCCTGACAGGCTGCCGACAAACTGTTCCGCAGAAATAACGGAAATTTTTTGGCTTTCGGTAGCGGCCGAATCGCTGATGTTTTCTTCCACATCTGCGGCGGAATAGCCGTTTTGTACCTGTACGGTTACCGAAGAGACGGCGTTCGGCGGCACCTTTACGCCTCCGGTTTTTTTCACATAATCTTCCGCCGCCCGTTGGGCCGCCTCAAAATTCATAAAAACGGATGTATCAAATCCCGTACCGGAGCGATCCAACTTTGCGGCAACTTTGTAGTTGCGCCCGAGAAATTTCAGAGTGCCCCCGGCGGTGCCGTTTACCGCGCCGCCGATGACGATTTCATCGATGGACAGGGGGCCGGGGCGCGCACTTTTAATCCAGGGCCCTACTGTAAAATCGGTGCTTTGGTCAAAGCCGACAATCTGCACGACGGAGGAACAGCAGTCGGCGCTCAACGAGGCGACATACAGTTGCGGAGATGCCGAGCGGACGCCTTTGACCGAAGCAATCTTCCGTGCCCACGCGGCGTCCATGTAAAACGTGCTGGGTTCCCCGCCAAGAAGAATGCCCTTTGTCCTCTGCTCATAGCCGCGCGGAACCACCAGAAGATCTGCCCCGAGCCGCTTCGAGAGTTCGTCTGTGCCGTTTCGCAGGCTCAGGGTAATCAGCGAGCCGGCAAACAGCGCGAAGGAAAGAACGGAAACCAGAAACATAAGGGCTGCTGTCCGGAAGGGACGGCGCACCAGATTGCTTAGGGCAAGCCGGGAAAACGCAAAGTGTTTTTCCTGCCCCATTACCCGTTTCCTTCTTTCCGGTTTCGGACGGAGAGAAACAGAAAGACGGAATGAAAGGCAAACCCTGCAATGGTAAGACCTGCAATTACCGTGATGGCCGGAAATGCTACCCTCTGGCACTCCATGGTTTCCATAGGGCATCCGCCGATCAGCGAATAGGGGAACAGCACGGCAAGAATCCCGGCAAGCGTGACCCCTAGGCTCAGCCCCAGGCGTATTTGGCGGGAGGAAAATATCAGAAGAAGTACGCCCAGAACAGCAATCAGAAGCCCGACGCCGATCTCTGCCTGCGCGGTCCAGTGACATTTCATAAAGGTTCCGTCCGGCTTTGCCGCGCACACCTTAAAGATCGTCTGCGGGCCGATGGAAAGCAGCAGGCCGGAAAGAATGGCTCCGGCTCCCGAAAGAATACGGTTTTTCATCGTAACACACCTTCTTGTCTTAAATGGCATATTCCGGCTGCGGCAGAGCGCTGGCCAGATGCAGTTTTTCCAGAATCTCCTTGCGGAGGGCCAAAAATTCCGCGTCGCCCCTCTGGCGGGGCCGGGGCAGGCGAACCTCCAGAATTTCACTGATCTTTCCGGGCCGCGGCGTCATAACGACGATCCGGTCGCTCAGGTAAATCGCCTCGTCTACATCATGCGTCACAAGGACCATCGTCGTTCCGTCCTTTTGCCAAAGCTCCAGCAGCTTATCCTGCAAATCGGCGCGGGTAAAAGCGTCCAGAGCACCCATAGGTTCATCCAGCAAAAGTGCGACAGGCCGGTTGATCAGCGCGCGTGCAATGGCTACCCGCTGTGCCATACCGCCGGAAATTTGGTGGGGATAGGCTTTTTCAAAGCCGTTCAGCCCCACCAGATCGACAAACCGGGCGACATTTTCTTTTTCAGCCGGATAAACGCCTCTTGCTTTCAGTCCCACAGCGATGTTTTTTTCCACCGTCAGCCATGGGAACAGGCTGCCCTGCTGGAAGACATAACCGCGCTGGGGGTCGGGTGCTGTTATGGTTTCCCCATTCAGCGTGATTTTTCCGACTTCTGGCGTATCAAGACCTGCAATCAGACGCAACAGAGTAGTTTTTCCGCACCCGGAGGGTCCGATAATGGACAGAAACTCACCCTCCCGAACGGTAAGGCTGATCTCCTTCAGGGCTTCCACTTCGTTGTCGTTCGTATCCACATAAGTGCGGTCGACCGACGTGATTTCTATTAAACCTTCCCAGCTCATTTCAAAAGCCCCCTCTGCCAGACCAAGAGTCGTTTCTGAATCAGACCGATCCCCTTCATAATGAGGGAAAACAGGACTGCCATGATAATAATGGCGGCGTACACCTTATAGTAGGAAGACCAGGCCTTGGCCCAGTTGATGTAATAACCGAGACCGCCCTTCGCGCCCATCATCTCGGAGACCACAAGCGTTGTAAACGCAAGCCCGTTTGCGGTGGAGATGCCGGTGAAAATCTGCGGGACGGCGTTGGGAAGCGCCACATGGAACAACAGATAGCTCTGCTTTGCGCCCAGCGTTTTTGCCACCTCAAAATATACCTTGTGAGTGCCTGCCATTCCCTGCGCCGTCATGAAAGCAACCGGGAACCAGGCGCAGATGGCAATCAGAAACACACCGGCGAGGAACGAAGTGGGCAGTACGGTCAACGCAAAAGGCATCCAGGCAACCGCGGGAATCACCCCGGTCAGCTTTAAAAGAGGGAAAACCCAGTAATTCACCCGGGCAAACCAGCCGATCAGGATTCCGGTTCCCACGCCCAGAAGAATGCCTGCCACAAAGCCTAAGAAAAACAGCCGCAGGGAGTAGTAGGTATTCGTGAGCAAAAAGTTGAAGTCTTCCAGAAAGGCACTCGTTACTTTGGAAGGGCCGGGGAAAAACGGGAGAGGAAGGATATTCAGCTTAGTGCTCAGCAGGTCCCACAGGGCAAGAACAATGCCCATCGCAAATCGGAAAGGCGCGCGTCCTATGAATTTTGCGCGCCTGTCTTCCTGAAACCAGGAGAAAAGGGCTATGCCGGAATACACGACAATCAGTCCAACTAACAGAAAACGGTAAACCGTATCGTTGCCCTCCTGCGAATCCGGAACCGTCAGGCAAATAATTTCCGCCGCAGTGAACCCAAGCAGCGAGAACAGCGCCCGAAAAAGATAAGATAGATTTGAAGTCTTGCCCTCGCTGTCCCGGCTCCGGCTGACTGCCGGGGCCGGGACAGCTGTTTCGAGGGCTGAAAAAGAACTGCTCATTGTTTGCCTCCTAAAAACGGGATTTTGTCAGGTGGGCACTTTTGCATAAATCTGATCCGCAAATTGATCGGGCGTTTTGGTTTTCAGGTAGCCGATTTTTGCAAGCTGCTCCACGAAATAAGTCACGTTCTTCTTTACATTTTCGGAACTCTGCTCCTGCAGCGACGGGTACTGGTAGCTCTTGATGAGCGCCAGGGCAAGCTGCTTATCCATAATATCGGAGTATTTTTTATCCGAGATGATGTTGACCGCTTCTTCCGGGTTACTGTGAATCCAGTCCTGTGCCTTATGGTAAGCCCTCAGAAGCGCGGCCACCTTGCCGGGATCCTGATCCAGCACCTTTTCGGAAGCATACAGGAAGCAGCAGTATTTATCCGCAAAAATCGGGTCGGTGGAAAGGTCGAAAATCTTTTTGAAGTTCTTGTTTTTTACCGCCAGAGCCCCGAAGGGATCCCAGATTGCCGCGGCGTCGATATCACCCTTTTCGGCAGCTTCAATTTCAAGATTGCCGTCGTTATAGGGAACGAACGTCACTTCCTTGTTGTCCTTTGCGACAACGCCGTGATTTTCCAGCCATACGCTGGCCACCTGAAACGGGGTGCCGCCAATTTCGTCAACGCCGATTTTCTTGCCCTTCAGGTCCTGAGCGGATTTAATCGGGGAATTGGCCGGAACGACGATGGTGATGCAGCCCTTGTGCAGACCGTCCACGACCTTGACTTTCACGCCTTCCTCAATGGAGGGGAAGAATTGGAAATCGCCGTTCACGATCGGGATAGTTCCGTTATTCAGACCGATCTTTCGGGTCTCGGTGTCCGCCGAAATCAGGTTTACGTCGAAGCCCTCGTCTGCGAAAAAGCCCTTTTCATAGGCAATGTAAATCGGTGCGCCGCAAAGGGAACCGTCTTTGCCCGGAATGTCGATTTTTCCGTATTTGTAGGTTTTTGCGCTCTGTGAACTCTGACCGCTTTGAGTGCCGGAAGAGCCGACGGAGGCAGCGGAACTCACGGCGGAGTTCGGAGCCTCGACAGTCTGGGGGCCGCACGCGGTAAGAAGAACGGACGCGGCGAGAATCAGCGACGCTGCGCCGGCGATTTTTTTTAACTGTTTCATGTTGTTACCCTCCTATTCAGTGTGGCTTTCAGGCGAACGCCTTTTGAAATGCCTGTTTCAGATCGGCAATGAGGTCGGAAGCATCTTCCAGCCCCGCTGAGATGCGGATCAGGTTTTCGGGAACGTCGGCAAGCGTTTTTTCCTCCGGTTCCAGTTCCCCGTGGGTGGTCTTTGGAGAATTGACAATGAGCGAACGTGCGTCACCGATATTGACGTGATAATGAAACAGCCGGATGGAATTCAGAAATGTTTCCCGCTGCTTTTCCGTCCCCTTTAGGCCAAAGGCCAGCACTCCGCCAGCACCTTTTTTAAAATCTCGCAGGTACAGACTGTGATACGGGCTGGAGGCAAGGGCCGGATAACGTACCCATTCCACCGCTTTGTGGGAGGCTAAATATTCCGCCAGCGTCTGTGCGTTGTGTACCTGCTTTGTCAGACGTTCCGAAAGGGTTTCCAGACCCACCAGAGCCAGATAGGCGTCAAAAGGGGAGAGAGCCGCACCGAGATAGTTCAGGTAATTAAAGCGGATTCGGCCGGTGAACGGCGCGTCGGGGAATACCTCTGGAAAAGTGCGGTAATTGTCATGTTCATCACGGAGCGTATAGTATTTCTCCGAAAACTGCGGAAACTTGTCTTTGGAGTAGTTGAATTTTCCGCTTTCCAGAACCAGCCCAGCGACAAGATTCCCGTGTCCGCTCAACCCTTTCGTTGCGGAGTAGACGACGATGTCCGCACCGTGGGCAATCGGATGGAACAGGTACGGTGTTGCAACCGTATTATCAACGATCAACGGGATCCCGTGCTCATGAGCAACCTTTGCAATCATGTCGATATCCAGCAGAACCGCATTCGGATTGCTGATGCTTTCTACATAGATCGCTTTGGTGTCAGACTTGATTTCTGAACCCAGCTCTTCGGGATTTTCAATGTTTTTAGCAAGATCAAAATGAATCCCGAATTTCGGGAAAATCTTTTTAAAGCTGTCGGCGCTTCCGCCGTAAAGATAGGGGGAAGTGAGAATCCTTCCGCCGCCGTCGGCCACGTTCAGCAAAGCGTAGCTGATTGCAGCCATGCCGGAAGCCAGTGCGATTGCCGCGCTTGCTCCGTCCAGAATTCTTACGCGTTCCTCCAGAACGGCTACGGTTGGATTTCCGACACGCGTATAGAGATAACCGGCTTCTCTCAGGCCGAAAATATTCGCCGCAGTTTCCACATCGCGGAAATCGTAGGCGGTGGTGGCATAAATCGGAGGGGAAACGGCGTAGTTGTGGTCTTTTGGCTCATAGCCTGCGCGGACTTTCAGAGTATCAAATTTATATTCTTGGGCGGATTCCTGATTTGACATGATGTTATCTCCTTTCATAGTTGGAACGGCAATTCTATTTTCAAGCTGCAACAACCACACATCATATAACACCACGCCCTTTCCCTGCAAATAAAAATAAGCTCACAGGCCAATTGACCCGTGAGCTTTCAGGCACTTCTTTCAGAGAAGCGGAAAGTCCGTCAATTTACCTGGACATAGCAAAGCTTTGCGGATGCCGCTACAGAGCATTCGCATTTCGCACATTTCACACCGGTTGGAATTATTGAGAAAAACTTGCGTCCTTGCATCTCCTGCTCCGTCGGAACAGGTTGCAATACGGTTGCAGCATGTCATTCTGTTACTCCTCCTCCAATAGTTTTAATCGGCCTATTTTTTCGAGTACATTCTCAATGGGATAGGGGGCTTCAAAGACCCGCAGCCCTTTTCCCAGCAGATATTCCGCCGCAGCGGGGCCAATCCGGCTGACCAAAACCGCTTCGCAGTCGTTCAGCATTAGACTTACTTTATCGAATTCCGCGGGATTGTGCCCGAATGTCCGTTTGATGTCCCGCCGTTCCACAAACTTCCAGCCACTTTCCGACAAATCGTAAATGTAAAATTCCTGAGCCTCCCCGAAATGAAGGTTCACCGTTTGGCCGTCGGTGCTGGCTGCCGCAACCCGGCCCGGCTTTATCGGCCGATCCATCAGCGGTACGTGTCGAGCACGCGGTCGTAAATGTCTTCGATCACGCGCAGTCCGCCGTTATAACCGGCATAGCCGCAGTTCAGAATCAGCCGGTATTCCACCGGCACGCCCACGGTGAGTAGATCGGCATGAAGCTCCTTTGCCAGGTCCCGGTCCCACCCGCTGCCGAGAATCAACGCACGGGTGCGGTTTTCATCCTCCCGGATCTTCTGCTGGATCACGCCGCCATCTGTTTCAAATTCAGGCACCGCCGACCTCCGGTCGGACAAATGAGCAAATTCCTTCCGGATCGCTTCCCGGAATTCTTCCGGTGTGTCATCGATGACGAATTGCCGAGCGGGAAGAATTCCTAGTTCGTTAAGCAAATACTTAGCAAATCCGATTGCATAGGAGGCGTCCAGAATCGAATAGAAGCGGCGCGGAATCCCGTAGCGGAATTCCAGCATAAAATCCGCCATCCGCTCGAGAAAGGAGTAGAATTTGCGCTCCTCCGAATCGATGAACGTTTCTGCTGTGGTTTTGTCTAGTCCTCCGAATTCGGCGGCCTGAAGCAGGAAACGGCTTGTTTCTGCGCCGCCGATCGGCAGATAGGGAAAATGCAGGTACGGCGTGCCGTATTTTTGCTTCAGGTGTTCTGCGATGCCGAGGCCGACCCAGGAACTGATGACAAGATTGAATTCCGCGTTCGGAATCGACTGCCATTCCGGCAGCCCTGCGGATTCCTGCCCAAACAGAATGTTGACCTTCAACCCGATCCCCGTGAGCACCCGTTTCAGCTCGGCGAGATTTCCGTTCCAGTATGGGTCCTGATAGGGGACGGTCGCAAATACGTTGATAAGGCCCTTCTGCACACCGCCCGGGGCGCGGTGCGTGTCAACATACTGATCGATAATCGCGTTGACCACGGTTTCGTGGCTTCGGTAGTTGTTGGTTTTAAACCCGCCGGTTTCCGCGCAGACGACCGGGTGCCCCTTGCCGCGGAACTCCTGCGCCACGCTGTCGATGTCGTCCCCAACGATGGAAGAGGTGCAGCCGGTTAGAATCACATAGAGGTCGGCGTCGACGACGTGCAGGGCCCCGTTCACCACGGTGCGCAGCTTTTCCACGCCACCGAAAACCACGTCTCTCTCGCTGGAGTTTGTGCAGGGAATCGTGCTTCCGCCCGCATACCCTTCGCCCTGACCGATCAGTGAGGTGATTTTGTTGCAGCAGCCGGGTCCGGCATGTAGAACCGGCACCGCCCGCTTGATGGCCACCACGGTCTGTTGGGCTCCAAGCGCGCAGGAATAGCGCGGCTGTTCAATAACTTTCGACATGCATATCGCCTCCCAGAAACGTATATGGGTCCTGCTCCAGCCACCATTTCGTATAGGGCATGGAGCTGTGCTTCGCGAGATTGGTGACGAATTCCGTGTTGTCCAGCGTTTCGGCAATGCGCTCCGCGTAACGCAGAATCCCGTCGTAGCCGAAGCTGAGCTGTTCGTCGCCGATCAGCAGGGTAGGGATGCCGAGCTTTGCGCCCCACACTGTCATACCGCCGTGCCGGGCGATGAAAATATCCGGTTTTTCTCGCCGGAGCAGGTTTACCAGTTCAAATGCCTGCTTGTTGCAGACGTTGAAATTCGGAATATCCCCGTAATCCTTTACGTCCCGCGCCAGCATGTCAGCGCATTCGCATCCGTTGTCATAGACGGGGTCGTGGTGGAAAATCGCCGTGCCCTTTACCGTGAAGCCAAGCTCCCGCAGAACGGCGATCAGCGCGTGCCCGTGGGCGGCTCCCGCCGTGATGAATGCGGTTTTTCCGGCAAACTGCTTCCGGTATTCTTCTAGTTTCGGCAGAACCCTTTCGTGGCCGTCGGAAATGAGCTTTTCAATTTCTGTTTCCCGGTTCAGCACGTGCCCCAGTTCCCGCAGCCATGCGTCGGTTCCTGCAATGCCGTAGCCGGGCGAAGTTTTGATTTCCGGCACGCCGTACACCTGTTCCAGCGCCGCGCCGAGATAGGTGCCAAGGGTTTGGCAGACCTGAATCGACGCGGCTGCCTCAGAGATGTGCGAAAGCTCCGAGACGGTGGAGAAGGCGACTACATACTGCGGCTCGTAACCGAGCGGGCGGAGCAGGTCATCAAAAATATGACTGCCCCAGAAATTGATGATGTTTACCCGATTTGTTTTCTTCTCCGGCGGCTTTACAATTTTTCGAACAATCGCGTGATAGGCCGAATCGAAGCCTGTCGTCCAGATGCGGGATTTGAAGCCTTCGCAGAAGCAGGCGACAACCGGAATCCCGAGCTTCTGTTCCGCCTCGTTCGTCACGCTCTCGACGTCATCCCCCGTAATGCCGGAAGCACAGGAGGTGGTGACGAAAATGGCGTGGGGATGCACCCGCTCAAAAACAGTGTGAATCGCATTGCGGAGCGTTTCTGCGCCACCGAAGATCGTGTCTCCCTCTCCGATGTTGGAACTGAAATACCGCCCGGTGGAAGCGGGTAGGCCGCGTTCCATCTGCCCCACGCGGAAAACGAAGTTGAAGCCCTCGGCGTCGCCCATGCAGCCGATCGGGGCGTGATTGATCACGGCGGCATCCGGAATCATGCAGAGTTGGCAGAAGGCCTGCCCGGAACTGCACCCGGTGCATTGACTGAAGCTGCGGAAGCCCTCCTCCAGTGTGCCGCTGTGGGATTCTTTTACCAGCTTTTTCGCGTTTCCCTGGTATCCGGTAATGGAGCCCAGGCGAATTTCGCGGATCACTACTTCGGGGGATTTTATATTAATATTACTCAAACCATAACCGCCTTTCTCTAATGTTTTAAATCTGTGTTTTTACGGAGCTTTTTGATGTGCTGTGTGCTTCTATATACATGCGAAGGCGTTCCATGGCCCAGGCGATGGTGACCGGTTCCTCCGTCGGAGTTTCCAGACAGTCGATGCCGCGGCTGCGGAACAGACTGTAGGGATAGGAACCGATGCGGTAGGTTAGCAGATAGCGGCAGTCGGACAAAAGCTTCACTACCTCCTGAACATGGGCTTCGCTGTGGGAAAAGTTGTTGCACGTTCGTTCCGTCTTTCGAACCTCAGCGATTTTCCACTCTCCACCGCTGTCGATCTCTGCAATACGGAATTCACTGCAGTGCCCGAAATGCTGGTCGATCACGGCCCCATCGCTGCTTGTAATGGCGATTCTTGTTCCCATTGTGCATTCTCCTCTCTTCGTTCTCTGCGGACGGGAGCATTACCCGTGTGAAAAGGTTTCCGGGCAGGCGTCCCCATAGAGTTTTGCGGAAAGATCGCCCTTTCCTGGAATTCCGCAGGCATCTGCACGGCAGTGCTGGCAGTGCCGGAAAACGGGGATGTGTTTTTCCGCCGCAGCCCGGGCCGCTTCAATCTGCAGGCAGGAAGGCGCTGGAATATCGGAAAATTCGTGCTGTGGAATCAGCGGAATGATATTGTAAATAGTTGCCCCCGCTTCTTTTACCGTTTTCGCGACCGTTTCAATGTGTTGGTCGTTGATTCCGGGGACCAGAACGGTGTTTACCTTCACGATCGTCCCCAGCGCGCTGATTTTCCGGATTCCCTCCAGCTGCCGCCGGATCAGGATGGACGCGGCTTCCGTTC
Organism: Bacillota bacterium; assembly: GCA_023410445.1. Taxonomy (GTDB): domain Bacteria; phylum Bacillota; class Clostridia; order Oscillospirales; family Acutalibacteraceae; genus Caproicibacter. Next base: position 50,153 of record JAEYPT010000004.1, read on the forward strand.
CGACGTAGCGGATTCCCTGATAGACGATGTAAGAGATGATCTTTGCCTGAATTTCCGGGTCAACGGCGTTTACCGTTACGGTGACGGTTCTCACGCCGGCGTCGTATAAATCCTGCGCATAGTCCGGAAGCATCAGCCCGTTGGTTGAAAGGCACAGGGTCAGGTTCGGGTAAACTTCATGAACCAGCCGAAAGGTACGGAGTGCCGCGTCGGTCGCCAGTGTATCGCCCGGCCCTGCGATTCCGGCAACCGTAATCTGCGGGCAGAGCTCCAGAGCCTGACGGACCTTTTCCACCGCATCCTCCGGCTGAAGCACTTGCGCGGTTACCCCCGGTCGCTGTTCCGTTTTGTTGAGCGAGCGGCTGCAGAAACGGCACTGAATGTTGCACGCCGGGCTCACCGGAAGGTGAAGCCGCCCGAACGTGGTGTTAGCCTCCCGACTCAGGCACGGGTGTGTTTTTGCGATCAGAAGCAGTTCTTCGTTTTGATAAAATTTGTCTCCCATTGTCCCGCCCTCCTATGAAAAATAAAAATGGTCGGGCAAGACGCAATTCGCCTTGCCCGACCTCCGGTTTTCCGGTCAGCCGACAGATTTGACTGAGTTCAGACAAATCTGACTTTTTCGTTTTTTTCAATCTGAATGATTTTACCGTCCTGAATGACCACCACAATGGAGCCGAATCGAATCTCTTTTATGTACTGTTCCAACTTTTCGTGGATCTCCTTGAGGTCATAAGTCCCTTTTTCAGACATGACATTCACCGCCTTTTCAGGATAATCTCCTACTGCGTCGGTAAAAAAACAGGCTCACGGGTCAATTGACCCGTGAGCCTTCCGAATGCTTCTCCTCCGCGGAGAAGCGTAGAAAACTTCACTATCAATCCGGCCCCGGGCACAGCAAGCAAAGCGAATCGTCAATCTTTGACATTCGCCCACAGCACATGGCACACAGGGAGATTGCTTTACTCAGCGATAAAATGACAGGCATAAAATTCCCCTCCGGTCCTTCGTTCAACGGCCGATCCAAATGACATCGGTTCAATGCAACAATTTTGACCTCCGGTTTTCCGGTTGGTTTCCAGGTAAACATATTAATCATATATGTTATAAATGCTTGCGCTTATTATAACCTGACATTTCCGAAAAGTCAAGATAAAATTCCGAAAAAGGTTTGTCCTTTTTTGCCTAAAAAATCACCTGATTCGGGAATCGGAGGAAAGCGCTCCTGCATGGACAGGTTTTTTCCAATTTCCAAGAAGCTCCGACAACCACGTTACAAGCTCCCGGGCGAGCCGGATTCGGCTGGCACACAGACAGTGGCCGTCCTCAAAGAGAATGGTCTGAAAATTTGCTCCGTCCGTTTCCTGCAGGGAGCGTTCCAATGGCTGGAGATGATATTCCGGCCTGGAAATGGGGTCCTGTGTGCCTCCAATCAGAAGAAGCGGCCGTTTCGAAAGTCCTGCAGCCAAAGCGGGAAAGTGCCATTCCAGCGCGTGACCGTCGATCTCCCGCATCATCGCGTTCAGGCCGATCCGCCGGATCGGCGGGCAATCTTCAAATTCCTTTCGCACCGCGCTTTTCAGCTTCGGATTTTCGGAGACAAGGGAAAAGTCAAACGCGGCCAGCGCGACCGTACCCAACAGACCGGAATCCCTTGCCGCGGTTTCCAGTGCGGCAAATCCACCCATACTGTGGCCGATCAGGAAGATCCGGTCTGCATCGAACGGATACTCCGCTGAGCTGGCATGTTCCCGAAGAAAGCGGAGTGCGTCTTCGACGTCTTCCAGCACATGGCAGAGGCTGAATTGCCCTTCGCTTCCCCAGGTTCCCCGATAGTGGAACACGACGACCGCACAGCCGAAACGCTGAAGCACATGAGCGAGGTCATAGTTGTTTTCGTCTCCGGGGTAGCCGTGTAGCAGCAGAACAGTCGGATGGGGACCGCGGCCCTGCGGCCTGAGCAGATTGGCATACATCCGCTCTCCGCCCCGGGCGGGAATTACAAAGCCCGTGATATTAGCCGGATACCGTGTATCGCACCGGGACGGATCGGCGGTAATACAGGAAGAACTCAAAGAAAACGCCCCCAGTCGTTTGAATGTCCTGTTATGAGTTTTTTCGCTCATTTTCAATAACAAACTAATAATATAAGAATAGTATATATTTGTCAAGACTTCCCGACTGCACATTACCCAGTAAGAATTATATAATACATATATAATTACTTGACAATGGCGGAATCAGTGCTATAATTAGTTCACAATCGTAGTTTTACGGATTCTGGCGCTGCGTCCGGGCGGATTTTCCGCATGGGCGCAATTCCGGAGAACGGAGACCGACCGGACAACCGGAGGCCGAGCATGTATGCTTTTTGCATGGATGCCCGGCCGTTTTTTATTTTTTCCTTCCTGCACCCGGTTCGGGTGGTGGAAGGCTAATTGGAACTTCTTAATACTACACCGTTATAAAGGAGAACGAGAGGAAATGAGCAAAAAGCTGAAACAGATTGCAATCTACGGGAAGGGTGGAATTGGGAAGTCGACGACGACTTCGAACATCAGCGCGGCGCTGTCTAAGATGGGGTACAAGGTGATGCAGTTCGGCTGCGACCCGAAGAGCGACTCAACGAACACCCTGCGCGGAGGCGAATACATTCCTACCGTACTGGATACCCTCCGGGAAAAGGGAACGGTCAATGCGAACGACGTGGTGTTTCAGGGCTTTAACGGCATTTACTGCGTGGAAGCGGGCGGCCCCGCCCCGGGCGTAGGCTGCGCGGGCAGGGGAATCATTACGGCGGTTCAGCTGTTCCGGCAGCAGAAAGTGTTCGAGGATTTGGACCTCGATTTCATCATCTTTGACGTTCTGGGCGACGTCGTGTGCGGCGGTTTCGCCATGCCGATCCGCGAAGGCATCGCGGAGCACGTGTTTACCGTTTCCTCCTCGGACTTCATGTCCGTTTACGCAGCCAACAACCTGTTCAAAGGCATCAAGCAGTATTCCAATTCCGGCGGGGCGCTGTTGGGAGGAATCATTGCGAACTCCATCAATCAGCCTTACTCCAAGGACATTATCGATGATTTTGCGAAGCAGACGCATACACAGGTGGTGGAATACGTTCCGCGTTCGGTTACGGTCACGCAGTGCGAGCTTCAGGGAAAAACGACCATCGAGGGAGCACCCGGTTCCGAACAGGCCAAGGTTTATACCCACTTGGCAGAAAAAATTGCGGCACACGAAGTCTCCCATACTCCCTCACCGCTCGGAACGTCCGAACTCCGGGCTTGGGCATCAGGGTGGAGCAAGCAGATTCTTGACGTGGAAGCGAAGAGAATCGCGGCGGACGCCTAAATATTACTTGACATATATCTAATAAATGCTATAATATCCTCAACAATTGAATCGCAAAACACTGGGAAAGAGAAAGTAAACTTTTTGATTTATTTTACAGAGAATCCTTTTGTGCTGAAAGAGGATAAATAAATGATCAGTTGAAAATGGCTCTGGAGTGGCGCACCGAGGCGAGATGCTTAGGCTGCGACGGAGGTTGACCGTTACAACGACCGAAGTATATCCGAAGAAATTCGGCGTACTTTACGAGGCCTGCACCGTGAGGCACAGGTAAACAGAAGTGGTAACACGAGGATATCGAATCCCGTCTTCTTGAGAAATCAGGAAGACGGGATTTTTTATCGATACAGCAAAATTCACAATAACTCATTTGGGGGAATTTCAATTGGATATCAACACAATCTGTATTCACGGCAGTGACGACCCATCGGACTGTACCGGCTCCGTGACGGTTCCAATTTATCAGGCGGCGACCTTTTCGCACCTCGGCTTTGGGAAAAGTACGGGGTATGACTATTCCCGGATGCAGAATCCCACGCGGGAGCATTTGGAAAAGGTTGTGGCCGCGTTGGAGCACGGAGCGGACTGCATGGCGTTTTCGTCCGGAATGGCTGCCATTGCCGCATTGATGGAACTGTTTCACATCGGAGACCACATCATCGCAACTGACGATCTGTACGGCGGTTCGATCCGCCTGTTCCGGACAATTTCGGAAAAAAACGGCCTGAGCTTTGATTATGCGGACACCTCCGACCTTGTGGAAGTTGAAAAATTAATCCGACCGCAGACGAAGGCACTCTTTATTGAAACCCCTACCAACCCCATGATGCATGTAACCGATCTTGCACAAGCAGCGGCGGTTGCCCACCGGCATAATCTTCTTGTGATTGTGGATAACACATTTTTGACTCCCTACTTTCAGACGCCTCTCGTGCTTGGCGCCGATCTTGTCGTTCACAGCGGGACGAAGTATCTTTGCGGGCATAACGATACGCTGGCCGGGTTTCTCGTACCGAAAACACAGGAGCTTTCCGAAAAACTGCGAGCTATTTATAAAACGACGGGGGCATGTCTCGCCCCGCTGGACAGCTGGCTGGTGATCCGCGGCATCAAAACGCTTGCAGTCCGCATGGACCGTCAGCAGGCGAATGCGGAAAAAATCGCAGACTGGCTGTGCGGACAGCAGAAAATCAAAAACGTGTATTACGTTGGGCTCAGAAACCACCCGGGCTATGAAATCAGCAGAAAACAGTCCACAGGGTTCGGTGCCATGATTTCCTTTGAGGCTGATTCGGAACAGACTGCCGTCAATCTGCTGGAACGGGTGAAAATGATTCATTTTGCGGAGAGTTTAGGCGGAGTGGAAACGCTGATCACCTATCCCGCAACGCAGACCCATGCGGATCTTTCCCCCGAGGAGCGGGAAGCACGCGGCATTAACGCCGGACTTTTGCGCCTTTCCGTCGGGCTGGAATCCGTCGACGATATTATCGGCGACCTGCAGCAGGCGTTGGCATAGGGGGGATGGAACATGAGCAGTCAGTTTGATGAGATCGTTGAACGCCGGGGAACCAACTCTCTGAAATACGATTTCGCTGCGGAACGGGGTAAGCCGAACGATGTTCTTCCGTTTTGGGTTGCGGATATGGATTTTCGGGTGTGTCCGCCCGTGATACAGGCTCTGACGAAATCTGCGGAACACGGTATTTTCGGCTATTCCGAATGCAAAGAGGGATACTTTGAGGCTTTGCAAAACTGGTATTCGAAATATTTTAGCTGGGACATTCAAAGCGAGTGGCTCGTCAAGACGCCCGGAGTCGTTTTTGCCATCTGTTCGGCAATCCGGGCGCTGACAAAAGAGGGAGATGCCGTACTAATTCAGCAGCCGGTGTATTACCCGTTCTCCGAGTCGATTTTATCGAACAAACGAAAACTGGTGAATTGCCCGCTGATTTACGCCGATGGGAAATATTCCATCAATTTTCAGGACTTGGAAGAGAAGATTGTCCGGAACAAGGTAAAGCTGTTTCTCCTTTGCAGCCCACACAACCCGGTCGGCCGGGTGTGGACGAAGGAAGAATTGACCCGTGTGGGGGATATCTGCGTCAGGCACAGCGTCCTTGTCGTCTCGGACGAGATTCATGCGGATTTTACCTATCCAGGGTATCGGCATTCCGTGTTTGCGTCGTTGAAACAGGAATATGGGGAACGGACCATCACCTGCACCGCTCCCAGCAAGACGTTCAATCTTGCCGGGCTGCAGATTTCCAATATCTTAATTCCAAACCGCGGCATCCGGAATCAGTTCCAACAAGAGTTGGTAAGAACCGGCTATTCGCAGCTCAACACGGCGGGGCTTGTTGCCTGTCAGGCAGCGTATGAGGGCGGAAGGCCGTGGCTCGAAGAATTAAAACGGTATCTTACCGGAAATCTTGACTTCGTTCGCAGCTTTTTAAATGAACGGCTGCCGGAGGTCAGGCTGGTTGAACCGCAGGGAACTTATCTGCTGTGGCTGGATTTCCGCAGCCTTGGTTTGAGCGCCGACCGGCTGGAAGACCTTGTTACCAACCAATCAAAGCTCTGGCTAGACAGGGGGGAACTATTCGGGGAGGAAGGTGCAGGCTTTGAGCGGATCAATATCGCCTGCCCGAGGGCTTCGCTCGAGGCCGCGCTGTTAAGGCTTGAGCGGGCTGTTTTGCAGCTTTCGCATATTCTGGCAACAAAATTTGACAACACAGCGATCATGCTTTCTCATTCAATGGCAGTAAATGATTAAATTGTACTTGACATATATAATAGGTATGTTATAATAAACGCAACAATTAAATAGATAAACACTGGGAAAGAGAGAGTAAACGATTGGTTTAATCTGACAGAGAGTCCTTGAATGCTGAAAGAGGATAGAGAAACGATCAGTTGAACATGGCTCTGGAGTGGCGCACCGAGGCGGAATGCTTAGGCTGCGACGGTGGTTGACCGTTACAACAAACGGAGTATTTATCCATTCGGAGTACTTTTGAGGCCTGCGCCGTGAGGTAAAGGCGAATTGAAGTGGTAACACGAGATTTTTCAATCCCGTCTTCTTGTTTAAGAAGGCGGGAATTTTTGCAAAAGGAAATCATTGAGCTGGGGGGAGTGGAGTTTTATGGTTTACCTATTACGGCGGGAGTGTACCCGTTTCTAAATAAAGAATCGATCCATTAAAAAAATCCATCGAACTATATTTAGGGGGGATAATTTTGAACTACTGTATTACGCGTGTGGTATGAATGCGAGCACTGAATACGTCCAACCCGGTTCGAAGGCTGTGCGTTCCGTATTTTAGACATTATAATAATGAAGGTGTAAATTATGAAAAAAAAATTGAATCGTGCTTTTGCAATTGCCTTAACTTTGGGACTGCTTTTGACGGGATGCTCCGGGCAGGCAGCTTCCGCTCCAGCATCTTCGCAGACGGTATCTTCACAGGCAGTAACTGCGCAGGCTTCTTCGGGAGCCCCGGCGGACGGCGGCAATATTGTGGTTGCGGAATCAGACGACCCGCAGAACATTAATCCGCTCTATGTTGTTGATCAGACCAGTTTTGATATTCAGCAGGCTTTGTATTCGCCGTTTTTTGAAATTGTTAAAGGCAAGTTGTTCTACGGCAACGGCTTATTGGAAAGTGTTACCGCAAACAGCGATTCGAGCGTGTTTACGTTGAAGCTGAAATCAAACCTGAAATGGCATGACGGTCAGCCGATTACGGCGGACGATATTGTTTTTACAATGAATACGCTGATTGATAAAAATCAGAATGTTCCCTATCAGTCCTACGGATATATCGACGGAAAAGCAGTAACGACGAAAAAGGTGGATAACCTGACGGTAACGATTACATTGCCGAAGTCTTCCGCCGGGTTTCTCGGTGGCCTGAGCCAGATTTACTGCATTCCGAAGCATATTTATCAAAATGTCAGCAATATCGGCAAAAGCAGTTTGAACAATAATCCGATCGGAAGCGGTCCCTATAAATTCAAGTCCTACACTCCGGGCCAGTCTTTTGTGGTCCAGCGCTTTGACGATTACTTCGACGGAAAACCTCACCTCGAGACCGTTACCTTCAAAATCGTCAAAAATGCCAGCACCGCCGATGCGTCTCTGGCCAGCGGCGACATTAACGCGCGGCTGATCAGCAGCACGGAATATGACACGGTGAATCAATCCGGGAAAGTGAATATTTATAGCTATGACTCCGGCCGTGTGAATGCGCTCAGCTTTAATCAGAATAAGAGCGCTTTGCAGGATGTGCGGGTCCGTCAGGCAATCGCATACGCTTTAAATAAAGAAGAACTGACGCAGTTTGCTTTTGTTTCAAATCAGTTTGCATCGCCTGCCTATTCTGTTTTTACACCGGATACCAGTTTCTACGATGCAAATCTGACCAAATACGACAACGACGCCAGTAAGGCGAAACAGCTGCTGCAGCAGGCCGGAAAGGCTTCGCTCAAGCTGAATATCCTTTATATTTCGACGGATAAGACAATGGAAAGCGAAGCAACCTACATCAAACAGAAATTGGCGCAGGTTGGAATTGATCTGGAGCTTTATCCGCTGGACGAATCGACTTACAAGACCAAGATCAAGGATATGAGTTCAACCGATTTCGACCTCCTGCTGCATTACTATACGCTTGGGGAAGAACCCAGCCTTTATGCGGATATTATGAGCGGGAATAGCCGCAGCAATTACTCTCATGTGAAAGATTCCGAGCTTGACGCTCTTTGGCTGAAAGGCAACTCTACTTCCGACACAGCCGCGCGCGGAAAGATTTACGACGAAATTCAAAAACGCATCAACGATAACATGTATCTTTATCCCATCGCGTATTCCAAAGCATTTTACGCGTTTGATAAGAATTACGGCGGTTACGATCAGGCAATTTTGAAGACCATCTATTATGATTATTCCAAGCTGTATCTGATAAAAAAATAATCGAAAAGGTGGCTTAGCCAAATAACAAATGGGCGGTCCGCATAGACGCGGGCTGCCTGTTCCGTTTGGTTTTTCATATGAAAAGAATCATAAATCGATTAGCGCAATCCGTATTGGTCATGCTCCTGGTCTCCGTTTTATGTTTTGTTCTCGTAAAAGCCGCGCCGGGTGACCCGGTGTTAGCCTATGTGCAGCCGAATATGAGCGAAGCCTATATTGCGGGAATGCGTGAGAGTTTGGGCCTGACGAAACCGCTTTATATCCAGTATTTTATTTGGTTTGGAAATATCATTCACGGGAATTTCGGAAATTCGCTGGTTAACACCCGCCCCGTGCTGCAGCAGATTCTGGAACGTATTCCGGCAACGCTTCTTCTTTCCGGCCTCAGCTTATTGCTTGGGCTACTTCTGTCCGTCCCGCTTGGGCTTTTCAGCGGGAAATATAAAAACGGCGTGCTGGATAAGATCACGGGAGCTCTGTCATACATAGGAATCTCCATTCCGACCTTCTGGTTCGGAATCCTTCTTATCTATTTGTTCGGCGTGACCCTTCACTGGCTGCCGACAATCGGAATGCGAAGCGACGGAATTCATACATTTTTCGATTTGCTGAGGCATTTGGTTTTGCCGTGTGCCGTATTGACATTTACCAATACGGCACAGTTTACGCAGTATATCCGCAGCAGCACCATTACCGAGCTCTCCAGCGATTATGTTTTGGTACAGCGGGCAAACGGGCTGAGCGAACAGGGCATTCTGTTCCGCCATGTGCTCAAAAACGCGATTCTGCCGATGATTACGGTCATGGGAATCAGTCTGCAAAGTGTGGTTTCCGGGGCAATTATCACAGAGCAGGTTTTTGCCTGGCCGGGGACGGGGCAGCTTGCCGTAACGGCAGTTTCGACATTCGATTATCCCCTGATCATGGGCATTACCATGTTTACGGCACTGATGATCGTAATCGGCAATCTGCTGGCGGATATTTTGTATACGGTCGTAGATCCTCGAATCCGGGCATCAAGTTAAACGGGAGCGTTAAGATGAGTAATCATGTTCAGAAAAATATCATTGCCGGTTTCCGGTCGAACAAACTGGCTGTTGCCGGAGTAGCGGCCATCCTTATCATTGTTATTGCATCTTTTTTCTCTTTCCTCTATCCGGTTGACCCGAACGCCTTGGATGTGAATGCGCGTCTGGTTTCCTTTCGCTTTAACCACCCGTTCGGGACCGACGATATGGGGCGGGATTATCTTGCGCGCTGTCTCAGCGGCGGACGTGCTTCGCTTATCTGCGGCTTTCTTGCCATGATCCTTTCTACCCTGATCGGTATTGTTGTCGGTTCTGTGAGCGGTTTTATCGGAGGGAGCCTCGATGCTGTCCTGATGCGGCTGGTGGATGCGCTGATGAGCTTGCCCACCTTCTTAATCATGATCGTTATGAATGCGTATCTGAAACCGGGTCTCGGCAATGTGATCCTGATCATCGGTGCGCTGACCTGGATGAATGTTGCACGCATCGTACGCGGGCAGACTATGGCTCTGAAGGAACGGGATTATGTTGTGTACAGCATGGTATCCGGAGAACGAAAAGCGAAAATCATTCTTACCCACATTCTACCCAATATGGTACCAACCATCATTGTTACGGCGACCATCAATATTGCACAGGCAATTCTGATGGAATCAGCGCTGAGCTTTTTTGGATTGGGCGTTCGGCCTCCGGCCGCTTCCTGGGGTAGTATGCTCAGCAACGCGCAGCAGTACCTTACACAGGCCCCCTGGCTTGCCGTTTTTCCCGGTTTGCTGATTCTGATTACCGTAATCAGCTTCAACTATCTTGGTGAAGCACTGCGGAAAGTATTTGAACCAAAGTAAGGATGAATATCATAATGGAATCTTTGTTGGAAATCAAAAACCTGAATATTTCGTTTTTGAGCGACTCCGGTGAAACCAGAGCGGTAAGAGGCGTGAGCTTTCATGTGAATCCCGGCGAGATTTTCGGAATTATTGGGGAATCGGGAAGTGGGAAGAGCGTTACGGCAAAGTCAATTCTCCGCGTAAATCCGGAAAATTGCAAAGTGACTTCGGGCAGCGTTTTCTATCTCAGCCAATGTATTTCAGAACAGTCGGAACGGAAACTGCAAAAAATCCGCGGCAAAGAGATTTCGATGGTATTTCAGGACTCTCTCTCTGCGCTGAATCCCGTTTACACAATAGGGAGCAAATTGGTGGAAACAATCCGTCTGCATCAGCCGATGGCGAAGGCAGAGGCCCGCAATCGGGCGCTGGAACTGCTGAAAGCAGTCGGGATCAACGAACCGGAAAGCTGCATGCGCTGTTATCCGCACCAGCTCAGCGGCGGAATGCGCCAGCGTGTACTCATCGCCATGGCAGTCAGCAGCAATCCGAGGCTTTTGATCGCCGACGAGCCGACCACTGCCCTTGACGTTACCATTCAAATTCAGATTCTCCGCCTTTTGCGGGATATTCAGGCTCTAACTGGCATGAGTATTATTTTTATTACGCATGATTTGGGCGTAGTAGCTCAAATCTGTTCCAGAATTGCCGTTATGTGCGGCGGACATATTGTGGAAGAGGGGACAGCGGAAGAAATCTTTTATCATCCTTTCCATCCGTACACCAAGGCGCTGATTGACAGCATTCCGAAAAAGGGCGCTGATTTTACACCTTACCTGGAGCGCAGTTCCGGAGAAAAGGAAGAGGATTGGCTTTGTCCTTTCCTTGAGCGTTGTGGGTGTTGCACGGAATCCTGCAAATCAGCCCTTCCTGATCGTTACAGAATGAGCGATACCCACGATGCGCTTTGTTGGAAACGGGGATAATAACATGGAAACAAACTTAATTGAAGTGCGGAATCTTGAGATGCACTTCCAGCAAAAATCAGCAAAGGCCCTCTCTTTTCGGAAAAATATGCTGAAAGCGGTGGACAATGTTAGTTTTCAGATCGCCAAAGGGGAAACGTTCGGACTGGTTGGCGAATCCGGGAGCGGAAAGTCAACGGTAGGGAAGTGTATCCTCCGCAACTATGACCTGACCGGCGGCAAAATCCTGTTTGATGGAACCGATATTGGGGCAATGAAAGAAAAAAAGCTTCTTCCTTTCCGACGCAAGATGCAGTCGGTCTTCCAGGACCCTTATTCTTCTCTGGACCCAACAAAAACCATCGAGGCTATTTTACGGGAACCCATGGAAATTCACCACATGTTTTCAAAATCGGAACAAAAAGACCGCGCTCTGGAACTGGTAAATCTGGTCGGATTAAAAAAAGAAGATATGGAAAAATATCCGGCGGAGTTCAGCGGCGGGCAGCGTCAGCGAATCGCAATCGCCAGAGCACTTACAATCAGTCCGGAATTCGTTCTGTGCGATGAACCGGTCTCTGCTCTGGATGTTTCATTACAAGCTCAGATTGTTGCCCTTTTGCAGCAAATGCAAAAAAAAATGGGGTTAACTTACCTTTTTATCAGCCATCAGCTCCATCTGGTTCAGAAAATTTGCAGCCACATTGGGGTCATGTATTTAGGGAGCATGCTGGAGATCACTTCTGCGGATCAGCTCTTTTCCCATCCTTTGCATCCCTATACGCAGATGCTGATGTCATCGATCCTTGAACCGGATCCTCATATCAACTGTTTGGATCGGAATATCCCCGACATGGGGCTGTATGCCAGACCCCGGCAGGGATGCAAATATTGCAGCCGCTGCCCAAAGGCGAAGAGTTGCTGCCATGAAACCGCACCTGCCCTGCGTGAAATTGAGCCTGGCCATTTTGTAGCCTGTTATCTGTATTACTAGCGAAGTAAGGTGGAGTTTAGTTTAACCGGACCATACAGTGTCGAAAATGCAACTCCGCGTTTAAAATGAACCTGCAGAAAAACCAATGATTGGGTGCGATCGTTGGTTTTCTTTTTTTTGTCGGGACTTGAAAAAAGCCCAGCCTGCTGGGTTTATATGAATCAAGTAAACATTATGCGAAGTTCGGAAGGCAGGGGAATCCCAACGTAATATGCTCATTTTGTTCTGATAAAGGGCGGAAGGATGCTACTATTTAGGAGTTCTCCGTATGCCTTGACTTTTCTAAACGTGTTACCCATCATTTCGTTATCTCGGTAATATCGAATGTCTTTTAAGTCGAAGTCCGCAAAGTATAGCTGTGATGTCTCCGCATCTGCAAGCAGAAGTACATTATCAATGCAATTACCATCCTTATCCCAACAAATTGGAGAAAACGCACACGAGCTTCCACGATTTTTTCCAGGAGGATTAGCCATGGCAACACCGATCATTTTTTCATAAGCTCTGGTAGACATTGCTTTCAAACGCGGCTCCATTGCACCGCAATCGTTAGGTGAAAGAACAATTTCTGCGCCTTTTAACATCAGGATGCGTGCACTTTCCGGATATTCGCGATCATAACAGATCATGATGCCAATCTTTACACCATCAAAGTTACAGACCTTAAATTCATCTCCGCTTTCAAGGCAGGTTTCATCCGCAAAATCGCAGGTATGAACTTTACTATATTTCATCAGTATCTTTCCGTTTTTATCAATGACATAAGCGCTATTCTGTGGTTTATTTACACCTTTGGTTAGAGCCGTCGCAACAATACCAATTCTATTGTCCGTTGCAGCTTTACAAATCTGTTCTAAGTGACTGTCTGTTTCATCAATTGCTTGGGTATTATCTATTGGTAAATCATAGCCTGTGATAAAGCATTCCGGTATCAACAAAATATCTGCTTCTTTGTCTGCGGCACACTTCATTTCATCGATAATCAATCTTGTATTAGCATCGTAATCCCGTCCATAAGAATGCTTTTGCAATATTGCAACACGGAATAGCAGTGTATTTTTCGTACAAAATCACCCTTCATAAAATATATGGTGTTTGCAACCACCCATTATAGAGTACTAGGTAAACATTATGCGAAGTCCAAAATCTACTGGCTATAGCTTACAGATCTTCAGGATATCTATTCTTTGATTTTATAGCTGAAGATCAAGCCTGCTGCCCAGTTAAATAGCAATTTAGAAAGCCTTTCA
>JAEYPT010000001.1 GCA_023410445.1 Bacillota bacterium
TACTTGGCTGGTAACGGCCCGGGACAATAGGTAGCGCCAACATTTGTATATTCCTCGTTAGCTCAGCTGGTAGAGCATGCGGCTGTTAACCGCAGGGTCGTTGGTTCGAGCCCAACACGGGGAGCCAAAGAAGAAGGTCCATGCATAGCATGGGCTTTCTTCTTTGTTTTCGGTATGGTTTCGGTACCTACGGCCTTGTGTTTCGGCAGACGCATTGGCTGTTAACTGGCTCCGGTGCTGCCGCCGCCTGTGGCGGAGGAAGGCAGTGCCGGAGCTGGAAAAAACAAGGAGCGAGGCGCCCGCTACGAGGGTGTCTCACGACTATGTTTTTGACCGGAGGGGTCGTTGGTTCGAGCCCAACACGGGGAGCCAGCAAAAAGGTCATCGCTTTTGCGATGACCTTTTTGCTTTATTCAATATTGAAATCTAGCTGACTAGTCTGTGTTTCGGCAGACGTATCGGCTGTTAACTGGCTCCGGAATAAAACTTGAGTCATCACAGAAGTGATGGCTCTTTTTTTATTTCCGACCGCATTGCGAAAACAGGGCGTTTGCAGGCTAAAAGCAATATTTATGGCGGGATTTCCGGTAAATCGAGCAGAGCGGTTGAAAAAAAGGCGGCTTTTCGGTAAAATTGACTATAGTTCAATAGGAAATGATCCCGCATTGACCGAAGGAGCAAAAAGAATGATATTCCGAGAAGCTCGCAAGAGCGAAATTGACGGTATCCTAAAAGAAGGCTATACGGTGTGGAGTAAGGGCAGAACGCTGGAGCAGTATTGCACCGATAATCGAAAGGAAGACGCTTACGGAACCCGCTATGTGGTCGAAGACGGGGGGCAAATTGTAAGTTCACTGATTTTGCTTCGTTTTGGGAAGTTCCTAGACCGGCAAATGGTTGGGATCGGCTCCGTAATCACTCCCCCTGAATTCCGTCATAAGGGGTACGCAGCGGAACTGCTGAAAAACACGATACAGCTGGTGAGGGACAGCGATGCCGCTTTTCTGTATTCCGAGGTTTCTCCCGCATTTTATGAAGCGTTCGGATTTCGGGTACTTCCGGTGAATATGCAAAAGGACCCCGACAGCATCTGCATGGTTCGATGCGACACGCCGATATTTCAGCTCCTTCTGTCGGTCGGTATAAAATTGATCCCCGATCATTTCTAAGTTTCGCGGGACTTGACAGGAAATTTGGGAAATAGTATTGTGAATCAATCGTTGAAAAACTGATTTTTAAAGAGGAATAGAAAATATGCTTTATTTAAGCACTTCGAGCACGGAAACCGCTTATAACCTTGCGCTGGAGGAATACCTTATGGACGCTTGCCCGGATGGGGAGTGCATTTTTTTCCTCTGGCAGAGCAAATCGGCCGTTGTGGTCGGACGCTACCAGAATACGGTCAGTCAGATCAATTCGGAATTCATTGAAAAGAACGGCATTTCCGTTGTGCGCAGGATGACCGGCGGCGGAGCGGTTTATCAGGACCTCGGGAACGTCAACTATTCGTTTATCCGTAAGGGCCCGAATCTGAAACGTGATTTTGAGGCTTTGGCGCGTCCGATTCTCCGCTCACTGACCGAACTCGGAATTCGCCCGGAGTTCAGCAGCCGGAACGATATTACGGTGAACGGCTCCAAAATTTCCGGCACCGCCATGCACGTTTCGGGGAATACGATCCTGCATCACGGAACCCTGCTTTTCAATTCCGATTTCTCCGTCATGCAGCAGGCGCTGAACGTTAACAAGGAAAAGCTTGCCTCAAAAGGGGTGTCTTCCGTCGCGTCGCGCGTGGCGAACCTGATTGATTTTCTGCCCGAGGCGATCCCGATGGAGGAATTCTGTGAACGGCTGACAAAAAGCATTCTTTCGGAAGAGCCGGGCAGTTGCCCGTTTGTTTTGACGGAGGACGGCCGGGAACGCGTGGAGGCACTCGCCGCGAAATACCGGACCTGGGAATGGAACTACGGAAAATCGCCCGACTATGACCGCCTGTTCAGTGGGCGGCTGGCCTGTGGCACCGTGGAACTGTACGTCAAAACCGGTAAAGAGGATACCATCGGAAAAATTCGGATTCTGGGCGACTTTTTCTGCTCGGAAGACCTTGGACAAATGGAAAAAAAGCTGACCGGAGTGCATCTCGATCCGCTTTCCGTTCGGGAAGCGCTGAGGGGAGTCGATCTTCCACGCTACCTAGCCGGTGTATCCGCCGAGAGCCTGACCGGGCTGATGTTTCCCGACCAATCGGGCGGACAGGGATGATCCTTTGTCTTCCAAAAATAGAAACAGCCGGGCGAATTTTTCGCTCGGCTGTTTTCATCGGCTGGAATTCAATCCAGCATGGAGAGAATGTCCTGTTTGCTGCGGACTCCGACGGAGGTTTGGGCCAGTTCCCCGTTTTTAAAGACCATCAGAGTCGGGATGCTCATCACGTTGTAGCGCGCCGCGAGATCCGGCTCTTCATCCACATTGACCTTGCCCACGCGGTATCTCCCGTCTGATTCATTTCCGATTTCATCCACAATCGGGGAGACCATGCGGCACGGGCCGCACCAGGATGCCCAAAAATCTACGAGTACCGGCTTATCGGACTTCAGAACGTCCTGATCAAAGTTATTTTCGGTTACTGTTACCACTGCCATATTTGTTCTCCTCTCGGTTTCTTTTTTTATTTTCTGGCTTTATTATAACCAGAATCCACCGCTCTGTATGTGACTCAGTCACATAAAAAGAAAGTTTTTCAAACGAAGAACTTGACAAATCACAAGCACAGGATTATAGTGTTCCTATAAAGAGATACTAACAGGAGGCGAGAACATGGACGTGCTGGAACTGCTCACCCGGTTTGGGCTGACCAAGCAGGAGGCGAAGCTCTATTGGACTCTGCTCTCCGAGGGGCCGCTTACCGGATACGAGGCGGCAAAGGGCACGGGCATTTCGCGTTCTAACACGTACAATGCTCTCGCGGGTCTGGTGGAAAAGGGCGCTGCTTACCTCTTGGAAGGCGCGGCTGCACGGTATACGCCCGTTGATTTGCAGGAGTTCTGCGACAATCAGATCTGGAGTCTGGAGACCTGCAAAAAGGAGTTGCTGGAATACCGCCCCACGAAAGTGATGGACGACGAGGGCTATATTACCGTCGCCGGGGAAACGCAGATCCTTCACAAAATGAAAAATCTGGTGAAGGACGCTCAGGAACGCGTGTATGCCTCCATGTCGGCGGAGCTTCTCGAAACGATGCGTTCTCAGCTCGGAGACGCGGTGCAGCGCGGGCTGAAGGTCGTGCTGATCACCGAACAGCCGTTCCGGCTCCCAGAGGCGATGATCTACTACACCGAAAAGGGCCAGAAACAGATTCGCCTGATTACAGATTCCAAGAGCGTTCTAACGGGTGATCTCAGCGAGGGACCGCGCTCCACCTGCCTGTATTCGCGAAAGCAGAACCTGGTGGACCTATTTAAAGAATCCATGCGAAATGAAATAAAATTACTGGAAATGACGAAAAAAGAGGGATTGGAATGAAGAAGACGTTTGCGACGGCACAGCAGTTCCATGAAATTGCCGCCCAATATCCGACACCGTTTTATCTTTATGACGAAAAAGGGATTCGGGAAAACGCGCGCAAGGTGAAAGAGGCCTTTTCCTGGAACAAAGGGTTCCGCGAATATTTTGCGGTCAAGGCGACTCCGACACCGGGAATTCTCAAAATTCTGCGCGAAGAAGGCTGCGGGGCGGACTGCTCCTCTCTGACGGAGCTGATGCTTTCGGACGCGGTGGGATTTTCCGGGCACGACATCATGTTTTCCTCGAACGTCACGCCGGACGAGGATTTCCGTCTGGCGCACAAACTGAACGCGATCATCAATCTGGATGATTTCACCCATATCGACGTTCTGGAAAAGCTGACCGGCATTCCCGAAACGATTTGCTGCCGTTATAATCCCGGCGGGATTTTCAAGGCGAGCAACGGCATTATGGATAACCCGGGCGAAGCAAAATACGGCTTTACGCGTGATCAGATGACCGAGGGCTTCCGCAAGCTGCAGCAGCTTGGCGCGAAGACGTTCGGAATTCACGCATTCCTCGCGAGCAACACCACCGGAAATGAGTATTACGCGGAACTGGCGCGGGTTCTGTTCCAGCTTGCGGTTGAGCTGCACAAGGAGACCGGCGCGCATGTCGCGTTTATCAACCTTTCCGGCGGCGTGGGTGTGAATTACCGTCCGGAGCAGGAACCGGCTGATATTCTGAAAATCGGAGCAATGGTCCGAAAGGTCTACGAAGAAGTTCTGGGTGCCGCGGGCATGGGCGATGTTGCGATTTACACCGAGATGGGCCGGTTTATGCTGGCGCCTTACGGCTGCCTGGTGGCGAAGGCAATCCGCGAAAAGCACATCTACCGCGAGTACATCGGGCTTGACGCCTGTGCGGCTAACCTGATGCGCCCGGCTATGTATGGGTCCTATCACCACATCACGGTGGTCGGAAAGGAAAACGCACCCTGCGACCATAAGTACGACGTTACGGGCGGCCTTTGCGAAAACAACGATAAATTTGCCATCGGGCGTATGCTCCCGAAAATCGACCTCGGCGACCTGCTTGTGCTCCACGATACCGGAGCGCATGGGCACTCAATGGGCTACAATTATAACGGGAAGCTCCGCAGCGCGGAGGTCCTGCTCAAGGAAGATGGCAGCACCGAGCTAATCCGCCGCGCCGAGACGCCGGAAGATTATTTTGCAACGCTTGACTGCACGGGGATTTTTAAAAAATCCTGACCGCGCGGAATGGAACGGAAAAAGCGGGAGCCTGCGCCGGAGGGAACGGAGCGGGCTCCCGCTTCCGCATACCGAAAAACAATCGGTTCCCTATGCCGGAACGAGAGAAAATTTGTCTTGTCAATTAAATTTTTTATAAAACATCCGGTGGGCATTTGATTTATACAAAAAAATAATATATGATTAATAAAAAGCTGCGACAAAATTCTCCGGAATGAGGTATAAAATGATACGATTCAACTGTGATTACAGCGAAGGCGCCCATCCGAGGGTGCTGGAAAAACTGGCTGCCTCCAATCTGGAGCAGACGGCAGGATACGGCGAGGACCTCTACTGCGAAAAAGCCGCCGACCTGGTGCGGAAACTTTGCGAAAGTCCCAGTGCCGCCGTTCACTTTATGGTTGGGGGTACCCCAGCCAATCTGACCGTGATTTCCGCGGCGCTGCGGCCGCATCAGGGCGCGGTTTCGGCAGATACCGGGCACATCGCGGGTCACGAAAGCGGCGCGATTGAGGCGACCGGTCATAAGGTGCTGACGCTGCCAAACCGGGACGGAAAAATCGACGCGGAGCAGATTCAGAAGCTCTGCGATGACCATTTCGGCAGCGACACCCACGAACACATGGTGCAGCCGGGCCTGGTTTACCTTTCCAACCCGACGGAGCTCGGAACGGTCTACAGCCTTTCGGAGCTTACCGCGATCAGCGAAACCTGCCGGAAAAACGGTTTGTACCTGTATTTGGACGGCGCGCGCCTAGGCTATGGCCTCTGCGCCGAGGGCAGCGACCTGAGTCTGCCCGCCCTCGCTCGGCTTTGCGACGCGTTCTATATCGGCGGCACCAAACAGGGTGCTCTGTTCGGCGAAGCGCTGGTCATCCGGAACAGTGCGCTGGAAAAGGACTTCCGCTATATCCTGAAACAGAAAGGCGGCATGCTCGCAAAGGGGCGGCTGCTTGGGCTTCAGTTCGTCGCCCTTTTGGAGGACGGCCTTTATTTTGAACTTTCCCGCCATGCGGATGAGTTTGCCATGCAGATTCACGATGCGTTCGCGCAAAAGGGTTTTTCCTTTGCGAGCGGTTCGAAAACAAACCAGCAGTTTCCCATTCTGCCCGACGCGGTATTGCGCAGGCTGGGAGAAAAATTTGTTTATGCCGACGAGGGTCCCGCAGGCGATGGGAGCCGCGCCGTACGGTTCTGCACGAGCTGGGCCACGCGGGAAGAGGATGTGCGCATTCTCCTGAACGAGATTTCAGCTCTGTAAGCGGGGAATTGCCGCCGCTCAGGCGATTGCTTCCAATGAGGGAAGGAAACGGGTGAAGTTGTTTATGTTAACGGCTGCCTATGTGGAGATCAACGCGCTTGCCCTCGCAATTCTGGCCCTGATTTACGGAAATATCCGAAGCAGCAGCACGGAAAAGTATACGTATGAACACCGGCTGTTTCTTCTTTTGCTGTTTGCAAACGCGGTGATTCTGGTGTTGGATACGGGCATGTGGCTGCTGGACGGTCGGCCCGGGGAGGTGGCCCGTGTTGCGAACATAGCCGTGACCGCTGCGTATTTCTGCCTGAACCCCTTTCCGTGCGCCGTCTGGTATCTTCTCGCGCACTTTTATGTATTCCGGGACCCCAGACGTTCCCAGAAACTGTTCTGGCCGGTTTCAATCCCAATTGTGCTGGTTGCGGCAATGTCCGTGATTAGCGTTTTTACGGGGTGGTTTTTCTACTTCGACACAAAGAATGTTTATCACCGCGGTAAGCTGTTTTTTTTGATGGCCGGCCTCTGTTTCAGTTTCCTGGTTGCTGCGCAGATCATGATTGTGGTCTACCGCAGGAAGATTGAATGGAAGCGCTATTTTCCGATTTTTATTTTTTCTTTTCCGCCGCTGATCGGAACGCTGCTTCAGTCGCTGTTCTACGGTCTGTCGGTGATCTGGCCCTCCATGTCGGTTTCGATTCTGATTGTGTTCTTTAATTTTCAGAACGATCTGATGTACCGCGACCCCCTCACCGGGCTGTACAATCGGCGGCAGTTGGACCGTTTCCTGCGCTCTCAGCTGCTTCGCGGCGGGCTCACCGCCGGAATGATGGTCGATATTAACCATTTTAAGGAGATCAACGACCGGTTCGGGCACTCCGTGGGGGACCGCGCGTTGATCGAGGCCGCAAGAATCCTCTCCCGGAGCTTCGGCAGAAACGACCTCGTGTGCCGTTACGGCGGGGATGAATTCGTTGTGCTGTTCGGCATCCATACCGAGGACGACATATGGTTCGCACAGGAACGAATCCGGAAAAACCTCGCCCGGTTTTCCCGGCGGGAATGCGCTCCATTTTTGCTGGAATTCAGCATGGGGTGCGACGTTTACCGCAAGGGTGAGGAAAACGGCAAACAGTTTATCCGGCATATCGACACGCTGATGTATCAGGATAAAAAACGGAGAAAATTGAGCAGAGCGGAATAATTATTTTCTTAAGGAGGAAAATAACATCTTGAAGATTATTGTTTACAACGCCCGTTCGGACGAAATGAAATTTCTTCACACGTTCGGGGAAAAATACGGGGCGGAACTTGTTCTTCGCAAAGAGAGCCCTGACCTGGACTCCGTTTCGTTCGCAAAGGGCTGCGACTGCATGAGCGTCATTACGACGCCGTTCCCGGAGGAGATTCTGCGAGCCTACCGGGACGCGGGCATCCGGTTCATTTCCACCCGGACCATTGGTTACGACCACATCGACCTTGAGGCGGCGGGAAAGCTCGGGCTTCACGTGGGAAACGTCTCCTATTCGACGGCGAGCGTCGCGGACTATACGGTGATGATGATGCTTGCCGCAGTGCGAAGGCTGAAGGTGATTTTGGAGCGCGGCGTCGGGCAGGATTTCTCACTCCGGGCGGTGCAGGGCCTTGAGATGCACAATCTGACGGTCGGCGTCGTCGGTTCCGGCAAGATCGGCACGGCGGTTCTGCAGCGGCTTTCCGGTTTCGGCTGCCGTCTGCTTGCCTACGACCTGTACCCGAATGACAAGGCGGCGCAGTTTGCCGAATACGTTCCGCTCGACACGTTGCTCAAAGAGAGCGACATTCTCGATCTTCACATGCCCGCCACCCAGGAGAATTTTCATTTTGTCAACAAAGAGACGCTTGCCCAAATGAAGGACGGCGTTGTCATTGTTAACACCGCGCGCGGTTCCCTGATCGATACCGAGGCGTTCTTTAACGCGGTGGAAGCCGGAAAAATCGGAGCCGCCGCGCTCGACGTGGTGGAAAACGAAACCGGGCTATATTACAACGACCTCAAGGGAGAAATCCTCTCGAACCGGGAGCTCGCCGTGCTGAAATCCTACCCGAACGTACTCGTAACGCCGCATATGGCGTTCTACACCGATCAGGCAGTCAGCGACATGGTTGAGAATTCGATTAAAAGCTGTGTTCTGTTCTCACAGGGGAAGGAAAATCCCTGGCAGGTGGTCTGAACGTTTTTTCTGAATATCCGTCCGAATGAAAAGGAGAAAAAGCATTGAACGGTTTCCCTGCATTTTCATCGATTCTGAACCGGCCGGAAATTTCCGGTCTGGTACTGCCGCTCGTCGTATTCCTGCTTTTCTTTCTGCTGCGGGGGCCCATTGCCGTGGCTTTCGCAAAGCCTTTTAAACGTTTTTCCAAAAAAACCGGGCGCGAGTGGCCTGCTGAATTTGCCGAGGCTTTTCAGAAGCCGGTGCGGGTTCTGCTTGTTGCCGTCGGCCTTTATATTGCGCTGCGCATGAGCACAGCGGTTCCGCACGGCGGGGCCGCTTGGCAGAACGCGGTGCGGTGCTTCCGCAGCCTGTGGGTTGCGCTTGCCGCCTGGGGACTCTGCCGCCTGTCGGAGGGCGCGGTTGCCCTGCTGTTTGAAAAAAAGCCGGATCTGCAGATCAGCGGGGTTCTGCTGCCGTTCCTTTCCAAGGCGCTTCGTTTTCTCATCACATCGCTCGCGGTGCTGATTGTCGCGCAGGAATGGAACTATAGCATCAGCGGCCTTCTGGCCGGGCTCGGCCTGGGAGGTCTGGCCTTTGCGCTGGCGGCGCAGGAGACGATTTCCAACCTGTTCGGCGGGCTGGTTGTCTTTTTGGATAAGCCCTTTACGCTCGGCGATTGGATCAAAACCGGCGACATCGAGGGCAATGTAGAGGATATGAACTTCCGCAGTGTAAAAATTCGCACGTTTTCTCAGGCGGTGGTCACCGTGCCGAACGCCAAGCTGGTGGGGGGTGCCATCACCAATTTTAGCCGCATGGGCAAGCGAAAGGTCGATTTTACCCTGACGCTGGGCCTTGAGACGAAGCCGGAAACGCTGCGCGCCTGTACGGAGAAGATTCGTGGGATGCTTTCGGATTGCGAAGGCCTTGAGCCTGAAAGCGGCGCCGCGGCGCTGGACGGAATCGGGCAAAACGGCTTTTCCCTCATGGTCAGTTTTTATACGGTGACGACCGACTGGAAGGAATTCCTGCGGGTACGGGAAGACGTCTATTACCGGGTGCTGGCGATTCTGGAACGGGAGCACGCGCTCCTCGCAGTTCCTACACAGTTCCTGCGGCTGGAGAAACCGGAGGAACGCGCATGAGGGAGCTCTTTTCCGCACGCATATTTCAGGGGGGAACCCATACATATTACGGATCGGAGTTTGGAGGCAGCGGAGACGGAGGTAAGGGTGGTTTGCCGATGAATTATGAAGAGCTTGTCACCACTGCTGCGGACGTCGGTTATCTGCTGGTGGTGAACGGTGCGGAAATCTACCGGGTGGAGGAGTCTCTTCAGCGTATTTTCCGCGCTTACGGTGTGGAGACCGGAGAGGTCTTCGCGATTCCGACCTTCCTCAATGTCTCTGTGGATACGCCGGACGGACGCCCGGTAACGCGGATTCGGCGTGTGCCTGCCCGCACCATGAATCTTGACCGTGTGGAGCAGGCCAACGACCTGTGCCGGCGCATCTGCCGGGATACCCCGGATTTCCGATACATCCGTCGCGAGCTTGTGCGCATCGGCGCGCGCGAAGAGTTTCCGTTTTCCGCGCAGGTTGCCGCCTATGCCCTGGTGGGCTTTTTCTTTACCCTGTTTTACGGGGGAAACCTCGCTGACGCCGCAGTCGCACTCCTCGGCGGAGCCGCCGTTCGTCTGGTCCTCCGGTTTATGGAGCGGGGCAGGGTCAACCAGTTTTTCACTTATGTAGCGGCCAGTTTCACCGCGGCCGCAATCGCGCTGGTAGGGGCCCACTGGTTTATTCAACTGAACTACGACAAGATCATCATCGGCGCATTGATGAATCTGGTGCCCGGAATCGCCATTACTAACTTTATGCGCGATATTATTGCAGGGGACCTGATTGCCGGACTTCTCAGGCTTACCGAGAGCCTTCTCATCGCGGCGGCCATCGCCATCGGCGCCGGTATCGCGCTCACGACGACCCGCATGATCTGGGGGGTGTGACAAATGCAGTACCTTGCCTGTGTCTGGTCCTTTTTTGCCTGCGCCGCGTTTTGTCTGGTGTTTAATATCCGGGGCAAGATGATTCTGTCTTCTTCGCTTGGCGGAGCTTTGGGCTGGTTCGTTTATCTTCTGTTTTCGCCGCTGCAAAGCGACATTGTACAATTCTTTTTCGCCACGATTGCAACCGCCGTCTATTCGGAGATTATGGCACGCGTCTTTAAAAAACCCGCGACGGGATACCAGATCGTTTCGCTTCTTCCTCTGGTGCCGGGCGGCGGAATCTTTTACACCATGGAGTACTGTGTCATCGGTAATAACACCATGTTCCTCCAGACCGGGCTGCATACGCTCGGCATCGCTGGAGCGCTCGCCATGGGGATTCTGCTTGTTTCTTCGCTGGTTCGGCTCATCGGCATGGGCCGCGGGAACACATCGTCCCAGTGCAAAAAAGACGATTTCCCCTGACAAATGGATTAGAATAGAAAGAGGCCGGAGCGTTTTTACGCTCCGGCCTCTTTTAACGCTGGGAGGTTTCAGGCTTTCCACATGGTTCGCACATTGCCGGGGATGATGTCGTCGAGCGTGGCGCAGCCCGTCATTTTCATGACGTCCTTTAGTTCGGCAATCAGCTTCTGCGTGTAAAGGGTTACGCCTTCTGCCCCGCCGCCGCAGGCTGCAGTGACATACGGCCGCCCGATGAGCACGGCGTCCGCGCCGAGGGCAAGCGCTTTGAACACATCCGCACCGGTGCGGATGCCGCCGTCAAAAAAGATTTTGATTTTCCGGTGTACCGCCTCGACAATTTCCGGCAGAACCTCGATGGTGCCGGGGGTGTTGTCCAACACGCGGCCGCCGTGGTTGGAAACCACGATGCCGTAGGCGCCGCAGTTTATGGCACGAATCGCCGCACCTGGGGTCATGACGCCTTTCACAATAAAAGGAAGCCCCGCATAGTCGCGGATTTCCTTAAGCTCCTTAACCGACTTCGCGCAGACCGGCTTTCCTGCCGCGGCCAACAGCGGCAGGCCCGCCGAGTCGATATCCATGGCAACGGCCATCGCACCGGCTTCCTTGACCCGATCCAGCTTTGCAAAGGCGGTGTCCCTGTCCCAAGGCTTTACGGTCGGCACCGCAACGCCGCCCGCTGCTTTTACCGCATCCAGCGGATCAAGCAGGTAGTTGTCCGGTGCGCCGTCGCCCGTAAACGCGGCGCAGCCCGCCGCAATGCAGCCGGGAACCAGCATTTCGGCGTAGGAGCGTTCCGTCAGATAGCCGTTGTAGTTGTTGCCGAGCCCGCTGATCGGAGCGGCAAAAATCGGAGCGGCGAATTTCCGGCCGAACAGCTCGATGGAGCAATCCTGCCCCTTGTTTTCATAGATCAGGTCCATGTTGATCTTGACTTTGCCAAGCGCCTCATAGTTCCGTACGAAGGAACTGCCTGTTCCCTTGCCGCCGACGCCCGGAATCTCGCCCCGGCATGCGATGCCGTTGCATTCCCTGCAGACGCGGCATTTCGGCGCCATATTCTTTTTGGCGTTCTCCAGCACTTCCTGATAGGTCATTGTTGTTCAATCTCCTTTATTATCAAAAAAATCCGCGTGCGTCATTTTTTTCAGTATAGCATCGGCTTGACGGCGCGTCAATGGAGGCAGGCTCTCCATCCTTCGCAATTTTCCAAGCACAATAGAATGATTGCGCATTCGGATTGAATGTTCCCTCGGTACGGTTCTTTCCACCGGATTAAGCCGCAGTGTGCAAAACAAAATTTGATCGGGTAACGCTTTTTTTGCAGAGAATTTACTTCACCCTTGCAGAATGGAAATGTATCGTTTATACTGGATAGCGGTGTCCGGAGTGGAAAATCCGGCTGCCGGGCGAAAAGAAAGGGAGTATGTACAATGATGAAAGAATGCAAAGGGGTCAGCCGCGAACTGAAAGAGCGGTTTCAGACTGACTACCGTTCGAACCGATTATTGAAGGCGATGACAAATGCACTTGCAAAAAATGCAGTTAACACCGTCGCGTTTGTACCTGCATCCGCCAGAAATACGCGGTATAAATTTACGATCGATATCCCGACCATGAAGGTTACCGATCAGAAGGACAGCGGGCGCTGCTGGATTTTTTCGGGGCTCAATGTTCTGCGGGAGATTGTGGGAAAAACCTGCGGCATCAAACGGTTTGAGCTTTCGCAAAGCTATATTGCGTTCTGGGATAAGTTTGAGAAATGCAACTATCTGCTGGAATCCGTCATCAGCCTCGGCAATGTTCCGGCCGACGACCGCACGCTTTCCTGCATTCTGGAAAACGGGGCGCCGGACGGCGGCCAGTGGGATATGCTGGTCAATCTGATTGAAAAATACGGTCTGGTACCGAAGGACGCGATGGGCGAAAGCTATCAGAGCAGCCACACGAGCCCGATGAACCGCCTTCTCAACGCGAAGCTGCGCAAAGGTGCCGCAACGCTGCGCCGGATGATGGCAGAGAGAGCGGACAACGCTGCACTGGAGGCCGAAAAGGAGGCCCAGCTTTCCGAGCTTTACGGGTTCCTGTGCGCTTGCTACGGGGAACCGCCGGAGACCTTCGATTTCGAATACGTCGACAAGGAAAAGAACTACCGCATCGAGCGCGGGCTGACTCCGCTTGGGTTCTATAAGGAATACGTGGGCGATATTCTGGAGGATTACGTCAGCGTGATCCACGCGCCGACAGCCGACAAGCCGTTCGGGCAGACCTATACGGTGGATTACATAGGAAACGTAATCGGCGGCAAGGCAATCCGGTACCTGAACCTCGATCTTCCGGCGTTCAAGAAACTGGTTCTCGCGCAGCTTTCAGACCGCGAGGTGGTGTGGTTCGGCAGCGACTGCGGCAAATACGCCGACCGTGAAAACGGCGTATGGGATGTGGACGCATTCGACTACAAGACCGCGTTCGGCATGGATTTCAGCCTGACCAAGGAGGAAGCGCTTGATTATCGGCAGAGTGCGATGAATCACGCTATGGTGATCACAGGGGTCGGTCTGGACGCGGAGAACAAGCCCGCCAAGTGGAAGATTGAAAACAGTTGGAGCGAAAAGAGCGGGAACAAGGGCTACTTTGTCATGAGTGACAGCTGGTTCGACCTGTACGTTTATCAGGCGGTCATTCACAAAAAATATCTGGAGCCTTCCATGGTACGGGCACTCGAAACGGAGCCGGTTCACCTGCACCCCTGGGACCCGATGGGCACTTTGGCGGCAGACTGAGTCTGCACGCAAGGCCCCGCCATTTAGCCAGATAAAGTTTTAGGCTAATTAGGGCGGGAGTATCAAAAGACTCTCCCGGACAGTCTAAGTCTGTATGCGAGGTCTGCGGACAGCCTGAAGCGGAACGGAAGACGCGTTGAGGGAGAGTCGGAAAACGCTCCCGGTGGACTGTGCCTGCATGCAAAGCCCCGCCGGACAGCGAAGACAAATCGTGTGGGATAGTTAAAACACGCTCCCGCACGGGCTGTGTTTATAATTTCGGAGGAAACTGAATGATTGAAGCAGTAATTTTTGATATGGACGGCATCATGTTCGACACGGAACATCTTATGATCCGGGAGCTGGAGCAGACTGCGCGCGAGTTCGGCTATAGCGGTACGGAGGAAATCGTGGAGGAAATCATGGGGACCAACGCTCAGACGGTGCGGCGAACGTTTCTGCGGCACTACGGTGAAGACTTTCCCTACGAGCGGTTTATGGCCTCCCGGCAGGAGCGAATCGACCGCGAAATCCGCGAGAACGGCGTTCCGCTGAAGCCCGGCCTGTTTGAACTGCTCCGGTATCTCCGTGAAAACGGCTACGGCGCGGCGGTTGCAACCTCCACTTCCAGAAAGCACGCGCTGGAGTATATCCGGTCCACGGGGGCGGAACCCTATTTTCAGCAGATCATCTGCGGCGACATGCTGGAAAAAAGCAAGCCTGACCCGGAAATCTATTTGACGGCCGCCTCCGCTCTCGGCCGTGCTCCGCAGGTCTGCATGGCGCTGGAGGATTCTCCGAATGGCATCCGCTCAGCACATGCCGCCGGAATGGCGGCGGTGATGGTGCCGGATATGATTCCGCCAAGTCCGGAGCTGGACCGGCTGCTGTTCGCGCGAGTGGAGACTCTTACGGATGTGATCGGCCTTCTGGAAAAACAGAAGGCGGAAAAGTCGGGAGAAGCATGAAAATTCTTGTAGACGCGGACGCCTGCCCAGTCAAGGAGCTGATCGTCTCCGCCGCGCGGAAGCGGCAGATTCCGGTTCTGATGCTGATGGATACCAGCCATGAGCGGGACGACGGGTACAGCACCGTCATCATCGTAGACAAAGGGCGCGACAGCGCGGATATTCGCCTCATCAACCTGACGGAGCCCGGCGATCTTGTGGTAACGCAGGATTACGGCGTGGCCGCGATGGCTCTGGCGCGCGGGGCGCGTGCGATGAATCAAAACGGTCTGATCTACGGCGCGGAAAACATGGACCGCCTGCTTTTTGAACGCGCGCTCGGGCAGAAGATCCGTAGGGCCGGGGGAAAAGCCGGCAAGAACCGGCGCCGGACGAAGGAAGACGACGAAGCATTTCGCAGGGTGCTGGAAAATCTCCTTTCGGACCAGCTTTAACCTGAATTTGCTTTTTTTAACACAAAGATTGTGTATACTAAGAGGGAAGGCTTGCCCACCGGCGAAAATTCGCTTCTGTCGGTGAGGTTTTCTACGTTTCGTCCTGTTGAGTGCAGGACGTTGGATGTTTATGCAGGCACGGCCTGCTGTTGATTGCATGCAGGCTCAGCCTGGATTGGGAGCGGCAATAAACACTCCCGCCCGAATTGACTTTGGATTCACTCCGGCCTAACGGCGGGGACTGAAAGAGGAAAAATCATGGATCAATATGACGTTGTAATTGTAGGGGCAGGTCCGGCCGGTATTTTTACGGCTTTGGAGCTCAAGAAGGCAGCACCGGAAAAAACGGTGCTGATTGTGGACAGCGGCAGCACGATCGAGCGCCGGTCATGCCCCGCTCGCACCGTGGGACGCTGCGCCCACTGCAACCCCTGCAGCATTATGAACGGATGGGCGGGTGCCGGAGCGTTTTCCGACGGCAAGCTTTCCCTTTCGCCGGAGGTCGGCGGAAATATTACGGACTACATGGACGCGGAAGAGGCGCAGAAGCTGATTCACTACGTAGACGGCATCTACCTCGGGTACGGCGCGCCGGAAAAGGTGTACGGCGGCAGCGACCGCTCCGCCGACCAGCTTTCCTATCAGGCACGGCGTGAAAATATCCGGCTCATCCCCTGCCCGGTGCGGCATATGGGAACGGAACATTCCTATCAGGTCCTGCGGGCAATGTACTGCGACCTTGAGGGAAAGCCCGGCTTTGAATTCCGGGAGCACACGACCGCGGAATCTGTTCAGACGGGGGACTACGGGGCCGAGGGAGTGTGGCTCACAGGGAAGGACGGAGCCCGTAGCTTCGTTTCCGCCGGTCGGGTGGTTCTTGCTCCGGGTCGCGGCGGGGCCGATTGGCTTGCGAAAGTCGCGCGGGAACTTGGCCTTTCCCTCACCAGCAACGAGGTCGATATCGGTGTTCGCGTCGAGGTGCCGAACGCGGTGATGGACCCGCTCACCAAAAATCTGTATGAGGCGAAGCTCGTCTATTACTCCGATACGTTTGAAAACCGCGTCCGAACCTTCTGCATGAACCCCGGCGGCATCGTCAGCGAAGAACATTACGATACCCCGACGGGCGGAATCGCCATCGTGAACGGCCATTCCTACGCAGAGGAAGACCGCCGGACGGACAACACGAATTTCGCTATGCTGGTTTCTACTCGCTTTACCGAGCCATTCCATCAGCCCATCGAATACGGGCGGGCAATTGCCCAGCTTGGCAACATGCTCACGGGCGGCGGCATTATGGTGCAGCGCCTCGGTGATCTGCTGCTTGGCCGCCGGACGGACGCGGAGCGCCTGAAAAAGTCAACAACAATCCCCACGCTGAAAACCGCTGTGGCCGGCGACCTTTCGTTCGTACTGCCCCACCGGCACCTGACCAGCATTGTGGAATCGCTTCAGGCGTTCGATAAGCTTGTTCCGGGGCTTTATACGAAAAATACGCTGCTTTACGGTGTGGAAGCAAAATTCTATTCCTCCAAGATCGGCGTAAAGCCGAATTTTGAGACGCAGGTGAAAAATCTTTACACCATCGGCGACGGGGCGGGAATTACCCGCGGCCTGATGCAGGCCTCCGTGACCGGCGTCGTGGTAGCGAGAGATATCGCCGGTAAATAAAGAAAACCTCTTTCCTTTTTGACGGGAAAGAGGTTTTTCGTTACGCGGTTGCGGGGCGAAGCTGCCGCAGAGTTTCGTTGATGGTCTGGCTGATCAGCCGGTGGCCGTTTTCGTTCGGGTGGATTCCGTCCTGACAGAGCAGTTCCCGATAGTTCCCGGCCGCGAGGAACGCGCTGCTGATATCAATCAGCGGGACTGCCCAGTCGTGCGCGAGGCGGCAGACCGCCAGGTTATAGAGCTCGTGCCAGCGAGCGATGTGCTCCACGTCGCCGAGCCATTTCAGAATGTTCGCGGCGTTTAACCCGCGGGAAACCCACGCGAAATACCGCGTTGAATCGATCGGCGGCAGTGTGAGCAGAACCGGACGGCTCCCGCCCCGTTTGATGTCCGAAATCAGCTGGCTGTACTCCTGCGAGAAAAGCGCCGGCGGGGTGTTGGGGATGTGCTCCCGCTCCGGATCAGCGGCAATTTCGGCCCAGTTGTAATCGCAGTCGTTCCCGCCGAACTCCAGAACAATGTAATCGTAATCCTTCAGCTCTCCCGTATGCCTGCGCAGCATTTCCAGCCCTTTGGTCACGGTGCTGCCAAACTTGGAGTAATTCCGAATGGTGATGCCGCTTACGCTGCGGACGCAGTTGACAAAGCTGTCCTTTAACAGGGTGTAACGGTCCAGCAGGCTGTCAAATACAACGCCGCGCGCAACCGAATCCCCAAAAACACAAACCGAAAGAGCCATAAGAATTCCCTCTTTTCTGGCTTTTATAATCTTATCATCTAATATTGAAAACTATATAACATAATAATTAATATGTCAATGGTTTGTGCAAAATTCTTTGGAATATACGCGGTGAGGAAATTTAATTTTAGAGGCGGCTTCGGGCCGCTTTTTTGTTTTTGTCTGCACGGGATTGTAGCAGGGCCGAAATTGGGGTATGATGGAAGCGAATGCAAGGGGGGAACGCAATGGCGGTTCTGTTTTTGGTGGAGGACGACCCGGTAATTCGGGGGGAACTTTCCAAGCTGCTGACGAAATACGGCTATGAGTGCCGCACTTCCGAGGATTACGCGCGTATGCCGGAGGCGATTCTGCAGCAGGAGCCTCAGCTTGTGCTGCTGGACATCAACCTGCCGGTTTACGACGGGTTTTATATTTGCCGGGAGCTGCGCAAACGTTCGCAGGTGCCTGTCATCATCGTGACGAGCCGGGAAAGCGATGCGGACGAGCTCATCGGTATGAACCTCGGCGCCGATGATTTTATCACCAAACCCTACAATACGCAGATTCTGCTGGCGCGCATTTCGGCTGTGCTGAAGCGCGCCTATCCCTCGGCCCCGCCGCAGATTCTGCACAGCGGGAAGGTTTCGCTTGATCTTTCGCGCGGCACGGCGGAATGCGGGGGACAAACTGCCGAGCTAACCAAAAACGAAATGAAAATCCTCCATCTGCTCATGGCGAATCCGGGCCGGATTCTACCCCGCGAGGAACTGATGGACGCCCTCTGGCAGACGGAGGAGTTTGTGGATGACAACACGCTGACCGTCAATATCAACCGTCTGCGGAAGAAGCTGGAGGGGATCGGTGTGACGGATTTCCTGATTACAAAACGGGGGCAGGGGTATCTGATATGAAATTCCGGGATTTTCTGCGGGACCGGTGGGGCTATGTCGCTGCCGCCGTGTGCTCCGCTGCCTTTGCCGCTGGGCTTCTTTCCGTCCTCGGCGTGGGCGTTTATGCTGCGTGCTACCTTGCGGGGGTCATCCTGCTGAGCGCCGCAGCCGCCTTCTTCACCGAGTTTTTTCAGAAACGCGGGTTTTATAACACGCTGCTGAAAAGCATGGACCGTCTGGATAAAAAATATCTGCTTTCCGAAGTGATCCGCGAGCCGTCGTTCCGCGAGGGGAAACTTCTCTGCGAAGTGCTGCGGGAAACGGAAAAATCTATGAACGACGAGGTGGGGGAGTACCGGCGGGAGACGACGGACTACCGCGAATATGTGGAAACGTGGGTACATGAAATCAAAACGCCGATCGCTGCCTGCCAGCTGATTCTGGAAAATAACCCGGGCCCGATGACCCGCGCGATGCGGCTGGATTTCAATCGGATCGAGGGCTACGTGGAGCAGGCACTTTTCTATGCCCGAAGCGGAACCGTCGAAAAGGACTTCGCCCTGAGGCGCACGACGTTGCGCGAACTGGCGGATGCGGCCCTGCGCAAAAACTCGGCGCTCCTGATTGAAAGCGGTGTCCGGATTCACATGGAAAGCCTGAACGCGGAGGTACTGGCGGACCCCAAATGGGTGGAATTCATCCTCGGGCAGATTCTCGCAAATTCCGTCAAATATCGAAAGGCAGCGCCGGAAGTCTTCTTTGACGCGTCGATTTCTGGGCGGGAGGTGACGCTGACGGTGGAAGACAACGGGGTCGGCATCCCTCAGAAGGACCTCGGGCGCGTGTTTGAGAAAGGCTTCACCGGGGAAAACGGCCGCAGGGTTCGCCGCTCCACCGGAATTGGACTTTACCTGTGTAAACAGCTCTGCGACAAAATGGGGCTCGGAATTTCAATTCTTTCCGTGGAGGGGACCGGAACGGCGGTCTCTCTGGTGTTTCCCACCGCAAATGGGCACCGTTTGTAAGACAGGCCGGGTTATCCTTACAAAACCGTAAGGAAACCGTAAGGGAGTCCGATGGCAGCTCCGCCCGAAATAGGGTAGACTGAATCCAGTGAAAGAAAAAAGGAGCTGTCTGATATGAGCGCGATTTTAAGTGTGGAACACCTCGAAAAATATTACGGCAACCGAGGCAACATGACAAAGGCCGTCGACGACCTCGGCTTTGAAGTGGAAAGCGGCGAGTTCGTCGGGATCATGGGGGCTTCGGGAAGCGGGAAAACCACTCTGCTGAACTGCATTTCCACTATCGATTCTCCCACCGCCGGGCATATCACGCTCGATGGGCTGGATATCACCCGTGTAAAATCGAACCGGCTTTCCAAATTCCGCCGGGAGAGGCTGGGTTTCATTTTTCAGGATTTCAACCTGCTCGATACGCTGACCGCCTATGAAAACATCGCTCTTGCGCTGACCATCATCGGAACGCCGGTCGGCGAGATCGACGTTCGCGTGCGTCAGGTCGCGAAGGAACTGGATATTGAGGAAATTCTGACGAAATACCCGTATCAGATTTCCGGTGGGCAGAAGCAGCGCGTCGCCTGCGCGCGCGCCATTGTTACGAAGCCTGCGCTGGTTTTGGCGGACGAACCGACCGGGGCACTGGATTCCAAAGCCGCCCGCATGCTGCTGGAAAGCCTTGAAACCCTGAATCGGGGGCTGCAGGCCACCATCCTGATGGTGACGCACGACGCCTTTACGGCGAGCTACTGCCGCCGCATCCTATTCCTGCGCGACGGAAGAATCTTTGACGAGATCGTCCGCGGACAGGACAGCCGCAAGCAGTTTTTCAGCCGGATCATCGAGGTCCAGACTCTGTTGGGAGGGGACAACGGCAATGTTCTCTAAACTTGTTTTCAAGAACGTCACCCGTAGCCTGCGCGACTACACCGTCTATTTTCTGACCCTGATGTTCGGCGTGTGCCTGTTCTATATGTTCAACTCGATCGACGCGCAGAGCGCCATGCTGAAAATCAGCAGTTCACAGCAGGAAATTCTGCGGACGCTCACAGATATGATCAGCTATGTATCGGTGGCGGTGTCCGTTATCCTCGGATTTCTGGTCGTTTACGCCAACGGCTTCCTGATGAAGCGCCGCAAAAAGGAGCTTGGCGTCTACATGACCCTCGGCATGCCGAAAAGCCGGATTTCCGCCATTATCATTCTGGAAACCTTCCTCATCGGGCTGGTTTCACTCGCCGCCGGTCTTGCGGCCGGAATTCTGCTTTCGCAGGGGATGTCGGTGCTCACGGCGAAGCTGTTTGAAGCCAATCTCTCGGCGTTTGTCTTTTCCTTTTCCCTCCCGGCCTTCTGGAAAACGCTTCTCTATTTCGGCGTTATGTTCCTGGTGGTTATGGTATTCAACACCGTTTCGGTGTCGCACCTCAAACTGATCGATCTGTTAAGCGCCGGACATAAGAACGAAAAACTGCGCATCAGCAGGCTCTGGGTTTCCGTTGTGATTTTCTTTGCGTCCGTTGCCTGTTTAGCAGTCTCTTATTATTTGATTGAGAAAAACGGCATGGTTCAGATGAACGGGACTTTCCTTGCTTCACTGATTTTCGGAACCGTAGGCACGCTGCTGTTTTTTCTGTCGCTTTCCGGTTTTCTGCTCCGGGTGGTTCAGACGAACCGGAGGCTGTATTTTAAAAACCTGAATATGTTTATTCTTCGGCAGTTCAACTCGAAGATCAACACGACCTTTGTTTCGGTCTCTGTTATCTGCATCATGCTGCTGATTACGATCGGGACGCTGTGCACCGGTTTCGGAATGTCCCGCGCGCTGAGCGGGGAACTGAAGGATGGAACGCCCTACGATATTTCCTTTTCCTCCTCGGACTCGAATCATCCGGGTACGGTCTCCGACATCGCCGCGGGGCTTAAAAGCCGGGGAGTCGATCTCTCCCGTTGGGCGAAGCAGTCCGTGCAGGTGAACGCTTACGATTCGGGTGTTACTTACGGCAGCTTCCTCACAAAGGCTGACCTTCCACCCGAGTATGGTGAAAGCTATTCGCGGATCGCGGAGATTCAGGTTACGGCGGTTTCACTTTCCAATTTCAATCAGATTCTGGAAATGCAGGGCCGTTCCCCTCTCACCCTCGGAGCGGACAGCTATGCGATCAGCTGCAATTACGAGACGATCGCTCCCGTTTATGACCGCATCCTGAAAAGCGGGAAGACGATCGTCCTGAATGGGAAGAAACTGAGCGTCGGCCCTTCCGAGGTTCAGAATGTTACGTTTGAAAATATGGGCGGTCCTGACGACTTCGGCACGCTGGTTCTGCCCGATGCGCTTCTCAACGGAAAAAAGCCGCTGGAAATCGTTCTTAACTTGAATTACAAGCCAGGTGTCTCCGAATCGGAGTTTCTGAATGCGGTTAAGGCCGTGAAAGATCAATCCAAACAGCCGCTTTATGACCGGACCACCAGCCGCGAAGAGCTTCGAACCGCGGCAACCGGGTACACGGTACTGATTTCTTACCTTGCACTTTACATCGGCGTTGTATTCCTGATTGCCGCGGCGGCGGTGCTGGCGCTCCAGCAGCTTTCCGAAGCGTCTGACAACGCGGAGCGCTACGGCCTGCTGCAAAAGCTTGGGGCGGAGGAACGAATGGTGGACCGCGCCTTGTTTACCCAGACCGCCCTGTACTTTCTGCTTCCCCTTTCGCTGGCCATTGTTCACTCCATCGTTGGCATCCACGTAGCCAACCGCGTGATCGCGAATCTCGGGCATATGGATATTGTCTCCAGCATCGTTGCAACCTCGGCTGTTTTTCTGGTCGCCTACGGCGGCTATTTCCTCGCCACCTACTTTGGCAGCCGGAGCATGATCCGGCAGAGGACGGAGAGCTTCCGCAGCGAATAAATTTATCTTGGCCGTCCGCGCTTGCGGGCGGCCATTGCTTTTTCAAAGAGATTAACATGGAAGAAATTTAGGAATGATTCTTGATTTATTTGGAAAATAGTGTATACTAACCTTAACGGTACAGATTTGGCGCGGAATCTTTTCCAGCTGCCCGAATATCTGCTGAAATTGTTCAAACGCTACGGATGGAATACGGCAATCCGATTTTGGAAGGGGTGTTTTTTATGGTGAATATCCGGAAATGCGCGGTGATCGGCTGTGGCTTCGTCGGCTCCGGTTCCGCGTTCAGTCTGATTCAGAGCGGTCTGTTCTCCGAACTGGTACTGCTCGACGCGAACCGGGACAAGGCGGAGGGGGAAGCGATGGACCTGAGCCACGGCATCCCGTTTGCCCGGCCGATGGAAGTCTATGCGGGCGGGTACGACGACGTCGCGGACTGCGGTTTGATTATCGTCACGGCCGGCGCGAATCAGAAGCCCGGTGAAACCCGTCTGGATCTCGTCAATAAAAATGTCGGGATTTTCCGGCAAATTATCCCCGAACTGAAAAAGCGGAACTGCGAGGGGATTTTGCTGATCGTTTCGAATCCGGTGGATATCCTTACTTACGCGGCGCTCAAACTCTCCGGATTTTCGCCGGAGCGAGTCATCGGTTCCGGAACGGTGCTGGACACGGCCCGCCTGAAATACCTGCTCGGCCGCCATCTCGGGGTGGACAGCCGCAGCGTGCACGCCTTTATCGTCGGGGAGCACGGCGACAGTGAGCTTCCCCTGTGGAGCAGCGCGAACATTTCCGGTGTGGAACTGGCTCACTTCTGCGAAATGTGCGGCTACCGCGACCACGCGCAGAACATGAAAAAGCTGTATGAAGATGTGCGCGACAGCGCCTATGAAATCATCAAAAAGAAGGGCGCAACCTACTACGGCATTGCCATGTCGGTGCGGCGCATCGCGGAGTGCATTCTCCGCGACGAGCGTTCCATCCTTCCGGTTTCCAGCCTGATTGAAGGCCACTACGGCCTGAGCGGCGTCTGCATGGGCGTGCCGACCATCGTGGGGGCGCGAGGCGTGGAAAAGGTGCTGGATGTCCCGCTCAGCGGTGCGGAGCAGCTGGAGCTGCTGCACTCCGCCGATGAACTGAAAAAAGTGCTGGTTTCTCTCAATCTGGAGGAATAAAAAATGCGGGCGGGGGTCCAGTTTTGGGAGTCGCACGCTTCGCTGCCGGTTAGGAAGTCTTTTGGGAGCATACGATCAGCTGAAGGTGCGTCCGGAAATCACATGCCAAAAAGAGCGGCTATCAGCCGCCCTTTTTATTTTTTGCTCTTCGATCCCGTATGAAAGTCAAAAAAGTTCAAGAATGAAGCGCATTTTTGCCTGTACCAAAGGCACTTTGCACCTAAAAATTGTATCGGAGTTAGACTTGACAAACTCGTTTGAGGGGAATACAATAATTGTGTTAGCAGAGGCTAACACATGGAGGCGGCAGGGGACATCCGGAACCTGCTTTCGAACGGGGGCGACATTCCCCGGGGGAAACGAAGAAGGGATGGTAGAAATGACACTGGATCGGCTGAGAATCGGGCAAAGCAGCAGAATTCTTCAGGTGCGCGGTGCGGGCGCGCTGCGGAGGCGTTTGCTGGATATGGGGCTTACCCCACACACGGCGGTGATGATCCGGAAGGTGGCGCCGATGGGCGACCCGATCGAGATTCATCTGCGCGGCTATGAGCTGACGCTTCGCGTCGACGACGCGAAGGAAATCGAAGTCGAAGAGGGGGAAAGCAAATGATTCTGGCACTTGCGGGAAACCAGAACTGCGGAAAAACAACGCTGTTTAACCAACTTACGGGTTCCAACCAGCACGTCGGAAATTTTCCTGGCGTAACGGTTGAGCGGAAGGCAGGTCTCGTTCGGGGGCAGAAGGATGTGAGTGTGGTCGATCTTCCGGGCATTTATTCTCTTTCACCCTATTCAAGCGAGGAGATCGTGACGCGGGATTTTCTTTTGAACGAGCATCCCGACGGCATTATCAACATTGTGGACGCGACCAATATAGAGCGAAATCTCTATTTGAGTATGCAGCTGATCGAACTGAATATTCCAATGGTGATTGCGCTTAACATGATGGATGAGGTTCGTTCGAACGGCGGCACCATTAAAATAGAAGAATTTCAGAAAGAGATCGGCGTTCCGGTGGTGCCAATTTCGGCAAGCAAGAACGAGGGCGTGGACGAGCTCATCGAGACTGTGGTACAGACCGCCCGGGCGAAGAAGGCACCGCAGCGCCGCGATTTTTGCTCCGGTGCGGTACATAGGGCCATCCATTCCATCGCCCATCTGGTGGAGGACCACGCCCAGCGGATCAGCGTGCCGCCGCGTTTCGCGGCCACGAAGCTCCTGGAGGGCGACGTCCCCATGATGGAGGCGCTGGTGCTTTCCGACAACGAAAAGGATATGCTGGCGCACGAAGTGACCGAGATGGAGCGGGAGCTCGGAACCGACCGGGAGGCTGCCCTTGCGGATATGCGCTATACCTTCATCGAGGGGCTCTGCGAGAAAACGGTCGTGCGAAGCGGGGAGTCAAAGGAGCACAGGCGCAGCGTTGCCATCGACAATGTACTTACAAGCAAGTATCTGGCTATTCCGGCTTTTCTGCTGACCATGATGCTGATTTTCTGGCTGACCTTCAGCGTGATCGGCAAGGCGCTGAGCGATCTGCTTTCCGTCGGCATCGACGCGGTGACGAACGCGGCCGCCGCCGGCCTGACCTCCTATGGAATCAATCCGGTGGTTAAGTCGCTGATTATTAACGGCGTATTTACCGGAGTTGGGACGATCCTTCAATTCCTTCCCACCATCGTCGTGCTGTTCTTCTTCCTCTCTATTCTGGAGGATACCGGCTACATGGCGCGCGTGGCGTTCGTAATGGATAAGCTCCTCCGCAAGATCGGCCTTTCCGGGCGCAGCTTCGTTCCGATGCTGATCGGCTTCGGATGCTCGGTTCCGGCGATCATGTCGGCCCGCACGCTTTCCAGCGAGCGCGACCGCAAAATGACGATCCTGCTGACGCCGTTCATGAGCTGCAGCGCGAAGCTGCCGATCTACGCAATTTTCACCGCAGCATTTTTTCCGAAATACGCCGCCTTCGTGATGATCGGGCTTTATCTGCTCGGTATTTTGATGGCAATTGTCGTCGGCCTGATCTTCAAGGGTACCGTATTCCGCGGCAACCCTGTTCCGTTCGTCATGGAACTGCCGAATTACCGTATGCCGAGCGCCAAAACCGTTCTGCTCCTGATTTGGGATAAAGCCCGGGATTTTCTGGAGCGCGCGTTCACCGTCATCTTTGCCGCGACGATTATCATCTGGTTCCTCCAGACGTTTGACTCGCGCATTAACGTGGTCGCTTCTTCCAAAGACAGCATGCTGGCCGTGATCGGCCGGTGGATTGCCCCGGTTTTCGCGCCGCTCGGCTTTGCCGACTGGCGTGCCTCGACGGCTCTGCTGACCGGCTTTACCGCGAAGGAAGCGGTCATCAGCACGCTGGCTGTTCTGACCGGCACCAACGACGCGAACCTGCCAGCGGCTTTGGCCGGTATATTCTCGCCGCTGACGGCGTTCGTCTTCCTGACCTTTACACTTCTGTACACGCCTTGCATTGCGGCCATCAACGCGGTGCGGCAGGAAATGAACAGTGTTCGCGCTGCGGTGGGCGTCGTATTGTATCAGTGCGGATTCGCGTGGATCGTGGCGTTTGTGGTTTACCGCATCGGTCTTTTGATTGTTCACTGAGGGGGACTTTTTATGAAACCGGTTGATTTCATCATTCTGGCAGTGCTTGCGGTTCTGTTTGTGCTTGCGGTGCGTTATGCGTTCCACCGCAGGAACCGCGCGTGCGGGGAGTGCTCTTCCTGCCCGTATCACGCTTCCTGCACAAAAAAAGAGAAAAAATAGGAAGTACTAAAAAGCGAAATGATCCTGCCAGAACTGTTCGGCCAGTTTTCTCCGCTTTTCATACCGGTCAAGGCATTCCCGGTCGGGATGACCGTGGGGACCGTGCGGGCCGTGATGATGGAACCCATCCGGGAAACCGTGACCGGGTTCCGGTTCCGGCTCCGTATCCCCGTTTTTCGACAGGGATGCTTCCATGGAGGAAATCATCTTGCCCATCAGCTCGGAGAGCTGGGACTTTTCCTCTTCCGAAAGACCGGCAAACCATGATTTTGCCGCCTCGCGTCTCGGATTGATAAACTTGCTTTCTGCTTCGCGTCCCTTTTCGGTGAGGAATACGTTGACCACCCGTTTGTCGGTTTCATTCTGACGGCGCTCGACATAGCCGTTGCGTTCAAGCTTTGTTACAAGCTCCCCGAGGGAAGAGGGCCGGATATCCAGCTTTTCCGTAATCTCCGACTGTGCCAGACCGTCTTCCTCCGCGAGAATGCGCAGCACCAGGCCCTGTCCGCGCCCGATATTGGCTTCTTCAGCGCTTGGGTGAACGGCGTGATGTTCGCTGTGCATCAGCCGGTGAACAAGATTGGTGCAGTTCCGAACCTGCTCCAGCAGTGTTTCAGACAGATCCTTCTCCATATCGTTTCATCCTTTCCATCTTGGAATTTATTTGTTAAGGTACCTTATATAATGGAGTATACTTCCGTTCTCTTCAAAAGTCAAGAAAAATTTTAAGGTGCCTTAACTTTTTTGCAGCCCGCTTCCTGCACAAAAAAAGAACAAAAACAGCCGTCTGTTCGATCAATCGGCAAATTGCCCTCCCACAGAATCCGTGGTAGAATGACATTAACAGGAGGGTGCTATGATTCGGAATATTATTTTTGACATGGGCTGGGTTCTGTTCCGGTACGAACCGAAGCAGTATGTGGTCGAGCGCTTCCCGAATCCGGAGGACGCGGAGCTGGTGCTCCGTGAGTTGTTCGACCATCCGGACTGGATTAAGCTGGACTACGGAACAGTGACGGAAGAGGAATACATCCGGTCGGTGCTTAACCGCCTGCCGGAGCGTCTGTGGGCGGATACCCGCTGGCTGTTTGAAAATTGGGACCATCTGTTCGAGGTGATCCCGGAAACGCAGATTCTGGCCCGGGACCTGAAGCAAAACGGATACCGGCTGTTTCTGCTGAGCAATATGGGCATGCGGTACCACCGCTTTTACCGGACCGTTCCCGCCACGCAGTACGTGGACGGCGCCGTCATTTCCGCCGAGGAACACTGCATTAAACCGGAACCGCAAATCTATCGGGTTTTGTTTGAGCGTTATGCCCTCAGCCCGGAAGAATGCTTTTTCATAGACGACCGGCCGGAAAACATCGAAGCAGGGCGAAAATTCGGAATGCAGGGCTTCATTTACGGCCAGGATGTGGAAGAACTGAAATCGGCGCTCCGGGAAGCCGGGGTCCGTATATAAAAAGAGAGCCGCCTGTTTGTGAGGCGGCTCTTTCGCACGTTATTTTTCGTAATCCACGCATTCCCGTCCGCATACCAGCGTGTGCACGATCTGCTTGATTGCGACGTGCCCGGGGTGAGTCTGATAGGCTTCTGCCGCTTCTCGTGTGGTGAAGGTGCAGTTCAGTACCAGGTCGTAGGTGCCGCCGTTGAAGGTCTGCCCGACCTCAATTTCCGTCAGGCCGTCCACCACGCCAAGCAGGCCCTTGAACTTTGAATCCAGATCAGCAGCGATGTTGGCCGCATCCGCCTTTTTTGTGTCCTGCAGTGTCCACATTACGATGTGTTTAACCATGGTCGTTCTCCTTTACAGATCAAAAATATTCAGACCGGTCACCGGGTCCGGACGGCGGCCGAGAGTGCCGTTTTCAATGCGGATGAACAGCTCACAGGTGCCGCTGATGACGGCTTCGTTCAGGTGGCCGCCGACTACTTGACCGTCGGCTTTCGCAAAGTTGGCGTGGCAGTGCAGGTACACTGTGCCGTCCTTTTCGCTCACGTTTCCAAGCAGGGAGGTCATTTCCATCTCTCCGTCGAACGTGTTGGAGTAGTATTTCTTTTCCGCAACGCGGTAAAGCCCGACCACCGCGTGATCCACCGCGCCGATCCCTTCGATGGAGGCGCATTTGACCTGTTCCTTTTCGCAGACGGCGGCGACGGATTTCAAAATCTCCTCGCCCCGGTCGATACGCACCGCGAGGGTGCTGCCGAATCGTTTGTAGTTCATGGCGTTTTTCCTTTCCTGGCAGTTAGAAACTGTTTTTTATTCCTTGCGATGGAGCCCGTCGAGCCCGAGGTCGTTGTTCATCAGGGTTCCGAAGGTGACGGAACCGCTGCCGAACCGCGTTCGGATGCCGTCGAGCGCGGTTTCCAGCCGCTCTTCCTTCTGTCGCTGCCGGGCGGCGTCCGGCTCAAAAAAACAAAGCTGCCCGTCGGGCGCGTCCCGCGGAACAAGTCCGGTACCCGTCAGGGCAAGCATGCGGATTGGCGCCGACGGATTCCAGAACGAAGAAATCAGCTCGCGTGCGGCACCTTCCAGCTCCTGCGCAAGGCAGGTGGGGGCGGCAAGCGTCTTCTGGCGTGAAACGGTCTTCAGGCCGGGGTCCTTGATGCCGACCTGCACGACCCAGCATTTTACGCCGGTGTTCCGCATGCGGGAGGCGACGCTGTCTGCAAGAGCCTTGATCCCCTTGCGGATGTCCTCTTCTCCCTGAAGATCGCGCCGGAACGTGACGCTGTTGCCGACGCTTTTCACCTCCCGGAGATCGCCGAAGCGGCGGACGGGGCTGTCGTCCAGCCCCTGCGCGTAATCGACCAGCACGGCCCCGGCCTTGCCGAGACGGGTTGCGATGAAATCCCGGTCGGCCTGCGCAAGGTCCCCGACGGAATGGATGCCCAGCGAACCGAGCGTTTCGGCTGCGCGCTTCCCACAGAACATCAGCGCGTCCGTGGGCAGGCGCCAGACGGTCTGCCGATAGTTTTCCCGGCTGAACACCGTGGTGGCGTCCGGCTTTTTATAGTCGCTGCCGAGCTTTGCAAAAATCTTGTTGAAGGAGACTCCCACCGAGATCGTGATTCCGGTTTCCGCGCGCACAGCGGCTCGGAGCTCATCCGCGATTTTTTTTCCGTCTCCGAAAAGCGTTCGGCTGCCGGTGACGTCCAGCCAGCTTTCGTCAATGCTGAACGGCTCAACGAGGTCAGTATAGCGGAGGTAAATCTGATTGATCTGCCGCGAAAATTTCGTATATTCCGTAAAATGAGTGGGTGCAAGCACCAGATCGGGGCATTTTCGCTTGGCTTGCCAGATTGTCTCCGCAGTGCGGATTCCAAATTTTTTGGCCAACTCGTTTTTGGCGAGGATAATGCCGTGCCGGCTTTCCGGATCGCCGCAGACAGCCATGGGAACGTCCCGGTATTCCGGGTGCAGAAAGCATTCGACGGAAGCGAAAAAGCTGTTGCAGTCGCAGTGCAGGATTGTGCGGTCCATTTCCGGCACCTCCCTGCACCTATCATAGCATATTCATGCCCGCAGGGAAAGAGCTTATGCCCCCGCAGCGTGCCTGAATTCCAGCCGGGCTCGGCCGAGAAACGGTCGACTGAGTTTCACTTATACGTCGGTGAAAACATATCCCGCGCCGCGCACGGTGCGGATCAGCCCGACCCGGCAGGGGTCCAGTTTCTTGCGCAGGTTGGAGATGTGCACCATCACTGTGCGCACGTCGCCGAGGCTTTCGTTATTCCAGACGTTGCTGTACAGTTCGTTGTATAAAAGAAGCGTGTCCGGGTGGCTGGAGAGATAGAGCAGCAGCGCGTATTCGGTGGAGGAAAGCTCCACCTCGCGCCCGTTCTGGGTGACCGCGCGGCTGGAAAAATCAATGGTGAACCGACGGAAAACCCGCTGCTTTTCCGTTCCCTTTTCCAGGCACTCCCGTTCCCGGTAAAACGCCCGACGCCGGATGTTCGCTTCGACACGGGCAAGGAGCACGTCATAGGTGACCGGCTTGACGACATAGTCGTCACCGCCGCTGTTCAGGGCGGAAATAATGGAACCGCTGTCGTCCAGGCAACTCATAAAAATGATGGGGCAGCCGCATTTTTCCCGGATCAGACCGCACAGGGACTTGCCTTCCCCATCCGGAAGCAGTTCGTCAAGAAGGACCAGATCATACTCGTTTTTTCCCAGAAAGCGCCGGGCTTCGGCAACGCTTCCGGCTTTGTCATATCCGTAACCGTCGTGGTGCAGATAGATCGCGGTAATTTCGGCAAGGTCAACGTCGTCCTCCACAATGAGAATTCGATGCACTGGGGATGCCTCCCGCCATGAAGATCGGTCCGGCTGCAAATTTTCGGCGCGAAAAGCGGAATTTTCGTCGTGAAAATTGAATCGGTCCGTAAATATCAAATGATATCTCATTATAGCATCAAAATTAAAAAATATGGTAGCATATTCCTGTAAAATTTGGTAATGTAATCTTGACTTATGAATTTTATTGTTTTGATCATTCCAAGAAAGGTGAATTTCTTTGAAAAGAAAAGAGCTTCTCCTGCCTGTAGGTTCCGCCCTCGGGGACCTTCTTGCGTTTCTTTTTCTGTTGAACGGGAAGCTCCCGGCGGCGGCCGGATCACTTGCCGCTGCATGCTTCTGCGCCGCCGGTTCTGCCGTACTTTACGGAAAGCGGTGCAGAGCGCTGGAACGGGAAGCCCGCGAACAGGAGCAGCGGGCACAGGAATGCATCCGCGCCTGCGGGGATGCTGAGCAGCAGGCACGCGATCAGGTGGTGCGCTTTCACAGCATGGTTTCCCACAGCCTGCGTATTCCGATTT
Organism: Bacillota bacterium; assembly: GCA_023410445.1. Classification (GTDB taxonomy): domain Bacteria; phylum Bacillota; class Clostridia; order Oscillospirales; family Acutalibacteraceae; genus Caproicibacter. The sequence goes on from JAEYPT010000001.1 coordinate 30,849, forward strand.
CTGTCATTCAGGGGTATGCCAATCTTTTGATGGGCGACCTCATTTCCGACGAGGAGACGCGGCGCAGTTACCTCGGCAAAATCTGCGAGCGGATTTCCTACATGAACAACACGCTCGGGCAACTGTTGCTGGAGGCGCGGCTGAAGGCCGAGTTGCCGGCTGCTTATTTTCAAAAGATGGACGTGCTGGAGCTTGTGCGGAGGGTCAGCGCCGACATGTCCGCTACCGCCGGGAAGCAGGGCGTACGCATTACGGTTTACTCCGAGCAGGAAAATGTCTGGATTTCTGGCGATACCATTCAGCTAACGAAGGCGTTTTACAACATTCTTGAGAATTCGCTGAAGTATATGGGACGTGAGGGCGTTGTCAACATTGAGGTTGCGCTTCCGGGGAACGACCGGGTATTCATTGCCTTCCGGGATGACGGAAACGGCATGGATTCAGCGGAGACCGAACACATTTTTGAGGCGAACTTTCAGGGCTCCAACAAGCTTTCGGGCAGCGGAATGGGTTTGCACATGGTTGATATGGCCGTCAAAGCCCATGGGGGAACCGTTCGGGCGGCGAGCAGCCCGGGCAGCGGCATGGAAATTGCCATGACACTGCCGATCAGTCAGCCGGAAGGCGAATCGGAAGAGCGGGGTGCGTCACGTATCCCACCGTTCTGTTCTCCGGGGAAACGACCTCGTAATAATAAAACTCAGGGGTTATAAAATACAATAACTTTGTGTAAAATAATTTTGTATTACTACTTAAATTGAATTATAATAAAAGAAAACACGACGGGGGGCTGGCCGAATGAAGCAGATGAACACCAGCGACTGGATCGTTTTGAATACGATCATTTACAAAATTTACACGACACCGGATTTCCGGGCAATGCGCGGCGAATTGCTGGAACAGCTGAAATTGGTGTTGGATTTTGACAGCGCCGATTTCTTTCTCGCGAACGGCGGCGGAAAGCCGGGCTTGAAGGACCCCGTAACCTACAACTGTGACGGGGTCTATCCACAGACATACGACGAACTGGATTACAGCCGCGGCATCATGTACAGCGGTAAGAGCCTTGTTTACCGCGAAACGGACATCATCAGCGACGAAAAGCGCATGCAGACCGAATATTATAAAAAAGTGTACAGCCCGAACAACTGGCACTACTCTTTGCAGGTCATCCTTGCGCGGGAAAAGGAATTCCTCGGGGTGATCACGCTTTACCGAACCATCGGGAAAGACAATTTTCATTACGATGACATTTTTGTTCTGGATATGCTGAAGGACCACATTGCCTTCCGGCTGTATCAGGAGCGGCGGCGGGTGGCCTCCGGGAAGCTTACGGTCGCTCAGGCAGCGGAAAAATACGAGCTGACCAAGCGGGAAGAAACGATTCTCGGCCTGCTGATGGATGGAATGGACAATACCGCCGTGTGTGAAAAGCTTGTTATCAGTGTGAATACGCTGAAAAAGCATGTCCTCAACATCTACCAAAAGTTGGGTATCCGAAACCGGATTCAGATGTATAAAATGATCTCAGAACCAAGTGACGATACTCCTTACGGACAGTAAGATGATTCAAAAGTAGGGGAAATTTCATACTCCGGTTGCATTGTTTTTTTCTGCCGAAGTGTGTAGTATTTGTGTCAAGAAAAGCAAAGGGGCTATTTCCTTCCCAGCGAAGGAAACCGCCCCTTTGTTTTTTTCATTTTACAATGATGTGGTCTACGACGTAAGGAGGTAATCGGAAATGAAAGAACTGGTTCTGATCATTCGCCCCGAGATGCTGGAAGAGCTGAAGGCGATTCTGGATGAGGTTCACTGCGGCGGCATGACCATCATGAGCGCGATGGGCTGCGGCACCCAGAAGGGTGTTATGGAAAATCGGGTAAACGAAATACGCGGGTTTAAAATGAACATCAATCTGCTGCCGAAAATTCAGGCTACGGTCGTCGTGGAGGACGAAATGGTGGAGCCCATTATCGCGGAGGTACGCAGCCGTATGGCCAGCGGCCACGTGGGCGACGGTAAAATATTTATCCGCAGCGTCGACGACGCGGTGCGAATCCGCACCGGCGAGCGCGGATCCAAAGCACTGTAAAGGGGGGCGGTACGGTTGAGCGGAAATGCCCTGGTCCGGATTCAGAACGTAAACAAATTCTACGGAGGCAACCATGTCGTCAGGGACCTTACGCTTGATGTGTACGAAGGGGAGTTCCTCACGATTCTCGGTTCCTCCGGCTGCGGCAAAACGACGACCCTCCGCATGGTGGCGGGGTTTGAGCAGCCAACGGACGGGAAGATCCTTGTGGGCGGAACGGATATGGCGGAAAAGGAGCCCTACGAGCGCGACGTGAACACGGTGTTCCAGAGCTACGCGCTATTCCCCCATATGTCGGTGCACGACAACGTGGCCTACGGCCTCAAGATGAAGCATACGCCGAAAAAGGAGATCGAAGAGCGGGTGCTCGCAATGCTGGAACTGGTTCAGCTCGGCGGGTTTGAAAACCGGATGCCGGCACAGCTTTCCGGCGGGCAGAAACAGCGCGTCGCCATCGCGCGGGCGCTGATCAACCGGCCGAAGGTGCTCCTGCTCGACGAACCGCTTGGTGCGCTGGACTTGAAGCTGCGGAAGCAAATGCAGTTGGAGCTCAAGCGGTTACAGCGGAAACTGAACATCACCTTTATCTATGTCACGCATGACCAGGAGGAAGCTCTCACCATGAGCGACCGCATCGCCGTTATGCACGACGGCGTCATGGAGCAGGTGGGCGTTCCGAAGGAAATCTACGAAGCGCCGGAATCGAAGTTTGTGGCGACGTTCATCGGCGAAACTAATCTGTTCGAGGGCATGGTCGGTAGCGTTAGCGGAGACCGCGTTTCCGTCGCGGTGGAGTCCGGGAACATCCTCGGGCGCGGCGAAGGCTTCACGGAAAATGAAATGGTCGCGGTTTCCGTTCGGCCAGAGCGCATGCAGTATTCCCTTACGCCGGTCGAGGGCTTTACCATTCAGGGCATTGTGAAGGAGCAGATTTATATCGGCTCGGTGCTGAAATCTATCGTGATGCTGCCCAACGGCCACGAACTCAAGCTGGAACGCCTGGCGGGCGATGCTCTCCCGGAGGATGGCCCGGTTTGGCTACACTGGAATCCGGAGGACGCGCGGCTGATTCATCCGCACGATCAGGACGTTTATCACGCGGTCGAGACGGCCGTCATGGAATAAAGGGGGCGGGATGAAATGACGAAGCGCAGGTTCCGCTTCTCCACGCTCCCGATCCTCACTATGGTAGGCCCGGTTTCGCTCTGGCTTCTGTTCTTCGTGGCGGTGCCGCTGCTTTATGTGCTCGTGATGAGCTTCTGCACCATCGACGCGAACTACAATGTCGTTTTCAGCTTCACCCTCGCAAATTACCGCAGCCTGCTGGATGTGGGTTACCTGCAGATTTATGTGCAGTCCATTGTGATCGCATTCCTTGCGACGGCCATCTGTCTTGTGCTGGGGTATCCGTTCGCGTTCCTGATTTCCCGCACGTTTCAGAGTAAGAAAACGATTCTTTACATGATGGTCATTATCCCGTTCTGGACCAACTCGCTGATCCGCATCTACGGCTGGAGGACCTTTCTCGGCGCGAGCGGCTGGCTGAACCTGCTGCTGCAGGCTCTGCACCTGATTGACAGCCCGCTGGAGCTCCTATTCAACCGGGGCGCGACGGTGCTCGGCATGGCGTACGTGCTGTTTCCGTTCATGGTGCTGCCGCTTTACACCGCTATTGAAAAGCTCGATCAGGCGCAGCTGGAAGCTTCCTCTGACCTCGGCGCGCGCGGTGCGGCAACTTTCTTTAACGTGATCCTGCCGCAGACGATGAGCGGTGTGTTCTCGGGCTGCATCATGGTGTTTATCCCCAGCCTTGGCTACTTCTACGTGGCGGATATTCTGGGCGGCGGCAATGCGGACGTTATCGGCAACCTGATCGAGCGTCAGTTCCAGAGCGGCAACAACTGGCCGCTGGGTGCGGCCCTTTCGATTATTTTGATCGCAATCACGCTGTTGTTGGTAAAACTGTACCAGAAATGCGGCGGTGACATGGAAAGCCTGGGGGTGTAGCAGATGAACGGAAATCATCGCGGGAAAGTCCGCCGGCGTTTCGGCGCCGTTTATTGCGGCCTGATCTATACGTTTCTGTTCCTGCCCATCGTGGTCATCGTGGTCAATTCCTTCAACGCGACGGAATCCAAACCGTATATGTCTTGGAAGGGTTTTACCTTCGCCTGGTACGGCAAGCTGCTGCAAAACGCGGCGCTGCTCGACTCCTTTAAGAACACCCTGATTCTCGCGGCAGTGAGCACGCTGCTTTCCACCATTATCGGAACCATTGCTGCCGTGGGCATGTTCAAGTACCGATTCCGCGGCAAGAGCGTTATCGACGCGCTGCTTTATATTCCGGTCGTTATTCCGGAGATTGTGCTCGGCATCGCCTTGCTGACGCTGTTCGCCACGGTGAATATCCCGCGCGGAATGGTTTCGCTGGTGCTGGCGCACGTGACATTCTGCATCCCGTTCGTCATCTTTAACGTCCGAGCTCGATTGGACGGCTACGACAAATCCATCGAGGAAGCCTCCATGGATCTCGGCGTGGGAAGGGTGCGAACCTTCTTTCATATCACGCTGCCGGTTCTGGCCCCCGGCATCGCCGGAGGCGCTCTGTTGGCTTTCACCCTTTCCATTGACGACGTCATCATCAGCTATTTCACGAACGGCCAGACGATGACTTTCCCACTCAAGGTGATGGAGAGCGTGAAAAGCGGTGTTTCGCCCGATGTGAACGCGCTTTCTACACTGATTTTGCTTGTGACCGCGCTATTTGTTGTTCTTACCCAGAGCGGCCTCGTCCGGCGGCTGAGGCACAAGGGCTGACTGCCGTCCAAAATCACATTGCCACAAAAAGGAGAGATCGAATATGAAAAAGATACAATTTCTCGGCATGTTTCTGGCTTCTTCCATCCTGCTTGGCTCGCTGACCGCGTGCGGCGGCAAAATTTCGACCACAGGCGGCACAGCCGCTTCCGCCGGCGGTTCTTCCGTAGAGACTTCGGCGGCCGCGCAGACTTCCGGAGCCTCCGGCAAAGGGGTATTGAATCTTTACGTCTGGACGGAGTACGTCCCGGATTCCGTCATTCAGAATTTCCAGAAGCAGACGGGCATTAAGGTAAACGTCTCTACCTATTCCACCAACGAGGATATGCTGGCGAAGGTCAAATCGGAGAGCGAGGGCGCGTTCGATATCGTACAGCCGAGTGACTACATGGTGGAACAGATGATTAAGCAGGGCATGCTGCAAAAGCTTGATCAGTCGAAAATGACGAACTTGAAAAATATCTCCGATGCATTTCTTAACCAGAGTTACGACCCGGGCAACCAGTATTCCATGCCGTACCTCGGCGGAATCGCGGGCATCGCCGTGAATACCTCAAAGATTAAGGATAATATCACAGGCTACGCAGACCTCTTTAACCCGAAGTATAAAAAGACTATCGTCGCGCTGGACGATTACCGCGCGGTGATCGGCATGGCCGCCCGGAGTCTTGGCATGAGCATGAACGAGACCGACGACGCAAAGCTGGCCCAGATCAAGACGCAGGTGCTGAAGATCAAGGACAACATTAAGCTTTATGACAGCGACAGCCCAAAATCCGCGCTGATTTCCGGCGACGCGACCCTCGGCTTCTGCTGGAGCGCAGAAATCGCCCTTGCCATGAAGGAAAACCCTGCCATCAAGATCGTGTTCCCGAAGGAGGGCGCCTATGTCTTCTTTGACAACTGGTGCATCACCAAGGGCGCGAAGAACGCGGAGAACGCCAATACGTTCATCAACTACATGCTGGATGCACAGACCGCGAAGGCTGTTTCGGAGGAATTCCCGTACCTTCAGCCGAACAAAGCCGCCGTTGACCTTTTGGGAGACAGCTACAAGAACAACCCCGCTGAAAATGTCCCGGCGGACGTGATCAAAAAAGGCGAGCATGTCAAGGACCTCGGTCCCGACACGCTGGCGAAGTACAACGCCATCTGGACTGAACTGAAGAAATAAGCGGACGGGGCGAACGACCCCGAAGAGAGGAGGAGACCATGGAAATCCGGAAAATGTACATTGACGGGGAATGGACCGAGGGAACCTCCGGCAAAGTGATCGATGTCATCAATCCCGCGACGGGCGAAGTGTTTGACCGTGTGTGGGAGAGCAGTCTTGAGGACACGCGACGTGCGATTGCCGCGGCAAAGAAATCCTTTTACGAAACCCGTGACTGGCGTGATATGGACTCCCAGAAGCGCGGCGACATGCTGCTGAAAATCGCGGCTTTGATCGAAGAGCACGCATCGGAGCTTGCCCGCCTCGATACGCTCGACAACGGCAAGCCCCTGCGCGAGGCCGAGGGCGACGTCGACGACGGCGTTCACACCTTCCGCTACTACGCGGGGCTGATCAAGGCCCCGTACGGCGGCGTCTACGACGTGAACGCGAACTTCGGCCCCATGCATTCCTATACCGTGCACGAGCCGGTGGGTGTCTGTGCACAGATCACACCGTGGAACTACCCGTTTCTCATGTCTGTCTGGAAGCTCGCCCCCGCCCTCGCGGCGGGCAACAGCGTCGTGTTTAAGCCAAGCCCGAAGGCGCCGCTCTCGACGATCCGGCTGTTTGAACTCTTCGAAGAAGCCGGTCTGCCGCGCGGCTGCGCCAATCTTCTGCAGGGCGACGCGGAGGTTGGCACGGAACTGGGCGAAAATACCGACGTCGATATGATCGCCTTCACCGGCAGCACGCGCGTGGGCCAGAGCCTGATGCGCGCAGCCTCCAACAATGTTAAGAAGATCGGTCTGGAGCTCGGCGGCAAGTCGCCGAATATCATCTTTGCGGATTCCGATCTTGACGGGGCCGTCGAATGGGCGATGATCGGCATTTTCTTTAATCAGGGCGAAGTCTGCTCCGCAGGTTCGCGCATCATCGTTGAAGAATCCGTAAAAGAGGAGTTTGTAAAGAGACTTGCGGCGCGCGCGAACGCCATGACCATCGGAAACGGGCTTGAAAATCCGGACCTCGGCCCGCTCATCACCAAAAAGGATATGGAAAAGGTCTTAGCCTATATCCGGAGCGGCGTAGAGGAAGGCGCACAGCTGGTGTGCGGCGGGGAACGCTACACTGAAAACGGCTGCGCGAACGGTTACTTTGTCCGGCCGACTATCTTCGACCGGTGCACTCCACAGATGAAGATCGTTCGCGAAGAAATCTTCGGGCCCGTCGTTACCGTGCAGACCTTCCGCACGGAAGCGGAGGCGGTTGCGCTGGCCAATGATACCGATTACGGCCTTGCGGGCGCCGTTTTCACCAGCGACGTTTCGTGCGCGATGCGCGTCGTCAAGGAGATTCGCGCGGGCATCACCTGGGTCAACTGCTATAACCCCACATTCAATGAAGCGCCCTGGGGTGGCTATAAGCGCAGCGGTGTCGGGCGCGAGCTCGGCATTCATGGACTGGAGGAATATCAGGAGATCAAACAGATCAACCTGAACCTTGCACCGGGGCCCGTTGGGTGGTACCAGCACTAAACTACTTCTATAATATTATTTACGGAGAACACAATCCCGGAATGCTTGACCTGATTTTCGGGGTTGTGCTCCAATTCTTACGGTTTACTACTTAAAAAGTGCTATATGGAATAGAAAAGAAGCAGAAAGACGGTGCGCCCGGCGAATTGCGCGGAGCACGTCCCCTGAGCTATCATTATAGATGTAAGAAAGCAGGCGCCGGATCAGAAAATCCGGCCCAGACCGTCGATAAAGTCGCGCAACCGCAAAATTGTTTACAATTTTGCTTTCTGCGTTGGCTGCGTTTGCAAATTCGGTCACATACAAGAAGTATGCTTCCTCATTTGCGGCGCTTGCCGCCTTGACTTGCACGATTTTCGACGGCCTGTCCGTGCTTCTACTATCCGATGCGAGGAGATTTTATTATGAGTTACGAACAGGTAAGCAGTGATCTGGAACGGGTGCTCGGTTATATTCATTCCGACCGGCTGTCCGACGAAGAGAAGGACACCATGACGAAGGAGACCATCCACTATTTTGACCAGTATGTCAGCCCCGGATGGCTGAAGTACCGGAAATCCGTTTCCACCAATTCCGCCGTGCTGGAGTGGATGGACCGCGAGGCGGTCGTCGAGGGCCTGTACGGAGAAGAGTTCATCGACTGCCTGGGAGGGTTCGGCATTTACACCTGCGGTCACCGCAATCCGGAGATTCTGGACGCGGTCAAGGCGCAGCTCGACCATCAGGCGCTGCATTCCCAGGAGCTTCTGGATCCGCTGCGCGGATATCTCGCCAAAGCGATGGCGGACATCACACCCGGCGACCTGGAAAAATGCTTCTTCACAAACGGCGGCGCGGAAGCGGTGGAAATGGCGCTGAAGCTGGCGCGCATCGCCACGGGTGGCCGCTGGTACATTTCGGCGGTCGGCGCGTTCCACGGCAAGAGCATGGGCGCAATTTCCGTGGGCGGAAAAAACACCTACCGCGTGCCCTATACGCCGATGGTGCAGCAGGTACAGCACGTGGAATACGGCAATGCGTCGGATGTGCGCAAGGCTGTGCGTAACCTGCAGGCGGTCGGGGAAAAGGTCGCCGCCGTCATTGTGGAGCCGATTCAGGGCGAGGCGGGCGTCATAGTTCCGCCGGAAGGCTATTTGCCCGAGCTACGCGGAATTTGCGACGAATTCGGCGTCGCGCTGATTTTTGACGAGATTCAGACCGGCATGGGAAGAACCGGCACCATGTGGCGCTGCGAAGAGGAAAACGTCACCCCGGACATCATGACCTTCGGCAAGGCGTTCGGCGGCGGCATCATGCCGATTACCGGAATTATCTGCCGCCCGAATATGTGGACGGAAGAGCTGATCGACAACCCGTGGCTGCTCGGTTCCCCGACATTCGGCGGAAATCCGGTGTGCTGCGCCGCCGCGCTTGCAACGATCAAATACATGCTTGACAACGATATCCCCGGCCAGGCGAAGCGGAAGGGAGCTATCCTGAAAGCCGGTCTGCAGGGGCTGAAAGAAAAGTACCCGTCGGTTCTGATCGACGTGCGCGGGGAAGGCCTGATGCTCGCGGCCGAATTCGTTCGCAGCGAGGTCGGTTACGAGGTGGCTAAGGGCCTGTTCGCGCGCGGCGTGCTGACGGCCGGAACGCTGAACAACAGCAAGAGCATCCGCTTTGAGCCGCCTGCCGTCATCACGGAAGAACAGATCGCCGCAGTGCTCACCCGGATGGACGGAGCGCTCGCCGACGCAAAAAAAGAATTTTCCCTGTAATTTCAAAGGGAGTAAATAAAGGGAGGCAGTTTGTCATGTTACGGGAAGCTTTGCCGGAAATCGTTACGGGCACGGTGCCCGGTCCGAAGGCCAAAGCGCTGCTGGAGCGCCGGAAGGAAGCCGTAATCGGGGCAATCCAGTGCGGGTATCCGTGCGTCATCAGCCGCGGCGAGGGCGCCATGTTCGAGGATGTGGACGGCAACCGGTTCCTTGATTGGATCGGCGGCGTCGGCGTACTGAATATCGGCTACAGCCAGCCGGAGATCGTGGAGGCCGTGCGCGAGCAGGCCGGGAAGTTCTTCCACGGCATGCAGCACATCGTCACGCACGAGGGCTATGTGGCCCTCGCGGAGAAGCTGGATGAGATCATGCCTGCGCGCGGCGACAAGCACAAAACGCTGTTTGCAAACAGCGGCGCAGAGGCGGACGAAAATGCGGTAAAGATCGCGAAATCCGCAACGGGCAGGCCGAATATCATCGTGTTTTCCGGCGCGTTTCACGGACGCACCGCCATGACCATGACCATGACCTCCAAGAAAGCGTATTCCTACGGCCTCGGGCCGTTCCCGGACGGTGTCTACCGCGCGGAGTTCCCCTACCTATACCGCGGGCCGGACGGCATGTCGGAGGAAGAAGCAATTCAGTACTATATCAAACGCTTTGAAGCCGTGTTTGAAGAAGCTTCCCCGGCGGAGTACGTTGCCGCCGTCGTAGTCGAACCGATTCAGGGTGAGGGCGGCTTTGTCCCCGCACCGATCGAATGGGTGAAGGCAGTGCGCAAAATCTGCGACCGCAACGGCATTCTTCTGGTGGCGGACGAAGTGCAGACGGGCTTCGGCCGTTCCGGTCGGATGTTTGTGTCCGATTATTGGAAGGAAGCCGGCTGCGCTCCGGACCTCGTCACATTTGCAAAATCGGTAGCGGCTGGCGTTCCGCTTTCCGGTGTCACGGGTGACGCAAAGGTGATGGACCGCGTGCGGCCCGGTGTGGTGGGCGGCACCTACAACGGCAACGCGCTGGCCTGCGCGGCATCCCTCAAGGTGATCGAAATCATGCTGCGTGACCGCCTCCCGGAGCGTGCACTCGTCATCGGCAAAAAGGTGACAGATACGTATAACGCCTGGAAAGAAAAATATCCGGTGGTCGGCGACGTGCGCGGAATCGGCTCCATGGTCGGCATTGAGTTTGTGAAAGATCGGAAAACAAAGGAGCCGAACCCGGAGCTGGTGAAAGCGATGATCCAGTATGCGGTGCAACACGGGCTGCTGATCGAGAGTGCGGGAACTTGGGGGAACGTCATTCGCTTCCTGTGTCCGCTGGTCGTCACCGACGCTCAGCTTGACGCGGGTCTCGCGATTATGGAAGATGCTCTCAAAGACTCCCTCAAGTAATGGTAAGTCCGGAGAGTTCATTATAAAAAAATCAGCAAATGGATTCAGCCTTTCAGGGGGCTCGCTCCATTTGCTTTTTTTATCAGGAAAGTGCGGATCAAAATTATCTGCTGAATCGCCGGTAGAGCGAGGAGAGCGCCTTTTTTTCAATACGGGATACGTAGGAGCGTGAAATCCCAAGCTTCTGCGCGACCTCCCGCTGCGTGAGCGGTTTGTTCCCATCCAGGCCGTAGCGAAGCTGGATGATCGTCCGTTCCCGGGGAGAGAGCACCTCCTGAATGTACTTTTTCAGCTGCTCCGATTTAATCCGACTGTCCAGATTTTCCAGAATGTTGTCTTCGGTCGCCATGATGTCCATCAGGGTCAGGACGTTTCCGTCCTTGTCGGTGTCGATCGGTTCATTGATGGAAATGTCCTGCGAATTTTTTCGCGACGCCCGGAAATACATCAGCACTTCGTTTTCAATGCAGCGCGCCGCATAACTGGAAAGCCGGATGCCCTTGGAGCTGTCGAAGGTGTTGACGGCCTTGATCAGCCCGATCGTGCCGATGGAAATCAAGTCGTCCTGTTCGTTGGAGCCGGAGTAATATTTCTTGATGATATGAGCTACCAGGCGGAGATTGTGTTCGATCAGGGTCGCTTTGGCCGACGCATCGCCTTTTTGCATCTTTTCCAGACACTCTTTTTCTTCCTGAGCTGTTAACGGGCGCGGGAACGAGCCGGATCCGGTGACATGGAGGACAAAAAAAATAAACCCGGAAAGGACCAAACCAAACATTGCGCCAAGCATGGCGATTTCCCCCCTTGGTTTCTGTGTAATATAATATATGTTGTATTCGGGGAATTTGTTGCAAGTCCCGACGGAATAATTTTTAAATCAAATAAATTTTTGTTAATTTATTCCAACTATGTTGTAAGTTCGTGATAAATCGGATACAATACAATTATGACACAATTCGGAAGGATATTTCCTTCTTAGCACTGGCAAAATCACTTTGTGTTAACTTTCAGCCAATTTTTTTGGAGTAAAATAAACTCACGGAGAACAGATACCGGTTATAATAAATGTGATTTTAAACTGGGAAGTGGGCGCTATGAAGAAATTGGATACTACAGTGAAATTGTCTCATTCTCAGATATTGATTACAGTTTGTTCCGAATCCGATGCCGTTCTGCAGGGTTGCATATTCAGCGGGTATTACGGAAATTACATGAAATTTCTGGATGTCAATGAACTGTTTATGGAAATGCAGGAACTTTGCGACAGCGTACAGTATCCCCAGTCGACATTTAAATGCCGCACTTTTGGGGTGAAGCACAGAAAACAAGTGATCAGAAGGGCGGGCAATTTCGTGGAAGAAGATATTAACGAAGCAATAGAACAGGATAAGGCGACATTCCTGGTACATATTCAGTTTCGGCAGAATGCTTCCTGGCAGGGGAGCATCACCTGGGTGGAAAAGGATCGGACGCAGAATTTCCGGAGTGCGCTGGAAATGCTTCGCCTGATTGATGAGGCGGGGAGCCCCGGAGTTCGGAAGACGATGGAATGGGACGAACATCCGGAAGAATGAGCTTATCGAAAAAGGGACACCGGAATCAATCCGGTGTCCCTTTTTTTGCCTCCGTGGGAAGGTCTTTCTCAATGCGGTATTTTTTTCGTCCGAAATATACGAAGATGCTGCCGAACAGAATATTCACATAGTAGGTGGAAATACGCCAGAGTGTAATGGCCGGGATGATGGAGCTCCCGAAAAATTCGCGGAAGAAAAGGAAAAACCCGCCTTCCGCTCCTCCGGACGAACCCGGCAGCGGAACAAAGGACGCTACCATGGTGACGAAGGTATCCGCCGCAACCATGATGAATACGGATTCGCCCCGCAGCCCGAAGCTGCGGTATACAAAGTAGGAGATCAGGCTTGCAATGGTGATTTGAACCAGTGTCAGGAAAATCGCCCAGAAATACAGCTGAAACGACCGGCCGATCAGTTTGGAGCTGTCATGGAATTTCATAAGCTCATCATGTACCATGTCGTAGAATTTTTCGGAGAGGCGGTGCAGTCTGATTTTATCCAGAAAGCGGGCGACGCCGTGCAACATGGCTTCCGTCAGACGCTCGTTGATCATAAAAATCAGCACGAGAAAAATAAAGATGCTGTTGGTCACCAGACCGAAGAGTGTAATAAAGGAAAAATTGCTGACCCGCGTTTGAAAATAATTCAGCTCAAAAGAAATCAAAACCAGCGAATAGACGAACGTGACCCCATGATGCACCAGAGATTTGACCGCTATAATCGAGCTTGAGGTGCCGAGGTCCATCCCCATCTTGTTAATGTTATAGATTTCCATCGGTTCCCCCATGTTAAAGGGGGTTAGGGCACTGTACAGCAAGCCGAGCATTCCCACATAAAACGATTGGCCGAACTTCCAGTTTTTATCCAGATGATGGCAGAAAAGATGAAGCACATAGGCTTCCAGCAGCCATCCGCCGAGAATCCCCACTGCAATCCAAACGAGCCACACCGGCTGAAGGTGGAAAAAAATATGCCGGAGGCTTTTCAGCCCTTCTTCGGTCCGCAGAAAATATATCAGAACCCCCGCGCAAAATGCCAGGGTCAGAGCGGTGAACAGATTTCTTGTAATTGCCGATCGTTTTGTCTTCTGCATAAAGCCCTCGTTTAAAAAAGAATCGGGGGACGTTTTCCCCCGGAAGAATTCCAACTGAACTATTATACCTCACACGGACCGGTCTGCATAGAGGGAAATGCGGAACGCCGCTGAGTGGATACTTCTATTTTACCCACCAGAGCCATTTGTATCATCCTTAAGGGCCTAAAACGGCGAAAATGAAAAAGGCCTGCCGCTTTTTCCTTCGGCAGGCCTGAATTTTGATTCCGGGTTATTCGCGGCGGAATACCCTTGCTTTTTCCAGTGACAGAATGATGAAAGGGACCGCGACGAGCTGAATAATGATTCCGGGCAGCGCAGTCACAAATGCACCGGCGAGGAACGCGGAAAAGCCGTAGGGCTTGCCCGCCATGCCCATAAACACGGCGTTCGCAATGCCGGAAACAACCCGGCCGCCCGCCATTGCGGTGATCAGTGATACGTAGATATTCCAGCGCAGCTTTTGATAAAATAAGCCGGTCAGGATGCCGTAGGCGCACAGTTCGAACATCATCGCAGTGCCGATTGGGAACAGCGGGGGCATTCCCGTCAGCAGAGCAGAGAGAAGCGGAACGATGAAGCCGCATACCGCGCCGTACTCCCAGCCGAGCAGCAGGCCGCACAGCAGAACAGGAATGTGCATTGGAAGAAAGGCCGAGCCTGCTCCCACCATGTGGAACAGCATGGGAAGGACCAGACCTAAAGCCATACAGAGCGCCGTACCGGTGATGTTTACAGTTGTTGTCTTTCTCATAAAAACAGTTTTCCTCCTGTAATTTTATAAAAAATAAAACCACGAAAAGTCCTGTATTCATACAGGATCCCTTCATGGTTTCATTCTCAGTGATAATTCAATTTTTCAGGCGGCCCGTGTCCGCCGGGATGTGCTAAGCAAAAAGCCTTCATGGCTTCGTTGTCCTTATTTTATCGGATTCTGCGAATCTTGTCAACCAGACCTCAGACGCTGTAATATTCGTCGATCAGGTTAACCGAACGGAGCAGCTCCAAATTGCCAGTGAGTTCCGAAATCGGCGCGTCGGCGGCAATTTTGTGGTCCTCGGAAAACAGAATGCCGCGGTCGGAAATCCGTGGAACCAGCTCCAGATTGTGTGTGGAGGCGATTACGGTCTTTCCCGCATCGCTCAGGGTGTTCAGCAGGCGGACCAGCCAGACCTGTGTTCTCGGGTCCAGTCCGTTTGTGGGCTCGTCCAGAATGAGCACATCGGGATTCATGACCAGCACAGCGGCGAGCGCTACCTTCTTTTTTTCACCGCCGCTCAGCTTGAACGGCGTTTTCTCCAGAAGGCTTTCAATGCCAAGCATGCTGGAAATGTCATCGATCCGACTTCGGATGGTATCCGAGGGCAGTTTCTGCTGCAGTAGGCCGAACGCGATTTCATCCCGGACGGTGCTGCAGAAAAGCTGAACGTCGGGGTTCTGGAAGATGAAGCCCACGCGACGGTGATAATTACCCGCAAAGGAGTCGTCCTTCCAGTCACGCGGTGCGACGGCACGCCCGAAAGCGCAAAAATTGCCCTGCTGGGGAGAAAGAAGGCCTGCGAGCATTTTCAGCAGAGTCGACTTTCCGCAGCCGTTGGCGCCGAGAATGCAGATGCGTTCCCCCGGATGAATAGAGAATCCGATCTGGTTCAGTGCCGGAGGACTGTCGGGATAGGAAAAGAATACGTTTTCCAGCTCAAAAACCGGAAGAGCAGTGTTTTTTATCACTTCAGATGTTCCCCCGCAAACAGCAAAAATAGGATAATGGCGTTGATGAGGATAAAAAGAACGTCATTCCGCTCAATCGAAAATTCAGAGAGGACAGCCGAATCTCCGACATAGCCGCGGCAGCACATGGCCTCGTAAATTTCTTCGCCTGTGAAGTGGCCCTTCAAAAACAGATGCGCGGCGCTGTGCGACATAAAGCGGCGGTTATCGGATGGTGTCAGTTTTCCGGTTGTGCGCAGACAGCGGGCCTCCATCATTTCCTGCGCGATCTCTGCCAAAAGGAAAATATACCGGTATGCCATATTCAGAATCGTGATGAAAACCGCCGGAATATGCAGGGACGCCAGCGCCGAGGTGATTTTCTGCCACCGGGTGGTCAATAGCAGCAGAAACGCGAAGGAAAGGGAGATTCCGGCGCGAAGCGCCAGCCGGAAAGCCGTTACCAACCCGCCTGCGCTGAAATACAGGCCCTCCCGAAGCCCAAAAGCATTTGGGGGGAGAAGGTAGAACAGCGGGCGGCCCTGAATCAGCAGACTGCTTGCGCCGGGAAGAGAAACCACAAAGATCGCAAGCGGAACGATCAGCCAGATCCGCCGGAGAAACGAACCGACCGGGATGCCGGAAAGCCCGGCGTAAACGATCGGAATGGCGGCGAGAACCGTCAAAACGGCGGGGTTCCCCAAGTAGCTGCCGAAAACCAGAAAAACGAGAAATACGCACAGCTTGACCCGTGGATCGATGAGCTGCAGGAAGCTGTCTTTGGCTGCATACCGCTCGCAGTACAGGTCGTTCTCCAGAATTCCGGCGATGTTTTTCATGGTTCCACGCAGAAAATGCGTTTTGGCATGGATGGGACTTTCCGCCCGGGTTTCGCTGCTTTCCAGAAGCCAATCTGGAACCGTTTCTCTGCTCTTACTGAATTGCATACTATTTTTGACCGGTGCCTTTCTCCTTCTTTGTAACAAGACGGGACATCAGGAAAATCAGGACGGAAATCAGAAGAATCCCGACCACTGCGGAAAGCAGATAGCCTCCGACGGAGCCCATCTGCCCATCACCGAGAGCGGGCAGCGAGTAATCCGGCATAAGAGCGTTCCATTTGTCCGACATGGCGGCAAGACCCTGCGGGATATAGCCGAGGGCCTCTTTCATTTCATCGGTTCCCCATTCGCCCCAAGCGGTGCCGGAGGCAATCAGGCCCAACGGCGTCAAAATCACCATGGCAAGGATGGGTATCAATAGGTTGCGATATTTTTTGAAAAACGATTCCTTGCCGGAGCCTTCCGGCAGTGCGTTTCCGGAAAAAATCTGCGGAGTGACCTTCGCTATGTAAGCGACCGCCGCTGTGGTCAAAATGCCTTCAATCGGCCCGGCAACGAGAGTGTGGGCAAACAGCATCGACGGAATGGAAACGGAAAGGGGATAGGGGCAGTAAAGGGGATGGCCGGCGGCGTCCATAAACAGAAGTGGCTGAATTCCGAATTCCAGGGAAGCGCAGAACGCCGCAAGGTTCAATCCCAGATAACTGCCGAGGAAGGAAGCGACGAGGTTCCGCGAACTCCCGATCCTGGATTTCCCCGCGACGAGTTTATAAAAGTAATAGCCCGTAAACGGCATGATGACCGCCATGTTCAGGCAGTTGACACCGTAAGCGAGAATGCCGCCGTCTCCGAAGACAAGCGCCTGAATCAGCAGCGCCGTCGAGACACAGATGGTGGCGGCCCAAGGCCCGAGCAGAATGGCGATCAGCACCGCTCCGACCGCGTGGGCCGAGCTTCCGCCCGCAACCGGGACGTTAAACATCATGGTAAGAAACGAAAATGCGGAGCAAAGCGCAAGAGTCGGAATGTTTTTCCGTTCCAGCGTCTTTTTCACTTTTTTAAAAGCAACCGTCCAGGTGGGAACCATAACGGCAAAAGCCGGAATTGTAGTCTGCGGACCTAAATATCCGTCTGGAATATGCATTTCATCAATCTCCTGCAAAAAATTAAACCCATTCCGGGCTTTTAAAGCCCTTCGTGGGTTTCCATTCATTAAAACTATCAGGAGCTGCGCGGAATCTTCATGATCCCATTACTCAAAGTTTAACATAGCACAACGCCGCTGTCAACAGGGAGTCTCTGCCCTCGGACGGGAATCCGGATGCTCCGGCGAATCGGTGATGCTACGCGAGAAATTTGCTGACCGCGGCATCCGCCTGTGCAATCGGGTCGGCAGACATATCGATCCAGAGGATGGATTTGTCCCTGCGGAACCAAGTCATCTGGCGCTTTGCAAATTTCCGGATCGCGCGGCTCAGCTCGGAACAAAACTCTTCTTTGGAAGAGAATTTGCCAGTCAAGTACCACAGAATATAGCGGTATTCCAGCCCGAGATCATAGAGGTACTGCCGGTTTCCGCCCGCTTCAAGATATGTTTTGACTTCGTCGAGCATCCCCTGCTCCAACCTTGTGGTCAGCCGCTCTTCAATCCGCTTCGCAAGCAGTTCCTTCGGCCACGTCACTCCGAGCTGAAGCACGTCATAGCGAGGGGAATTTTCATAGTTCAGCGGCTCCCCGCGCGAGATTTTCTCCAGTACCCGTATGATTCTCCGCTTGTTCTGATAGTCGGCCGGCCGCTCGGCCAGAAACGCCCTTCCCTCCGGAGTGAGCTTTGCCTTCAGTTCTTCGATTGGCAGCGCCTCCAGCTTTTCGCGCAGAGCAGTGTCCGCGGGCTCCTCCGTCATGATATAGCCGTGTACGACCGAGCCGATATAAAGTCCCGTGCCGCCGACCAGAAACGGCAGCTTTCCGCGTGACGTGATCTGTGGCACAGTATCGTAGACAAGACTTTGAAAATCGGCGACGGAAAACGGCTCGCCGATTTCTTTGATGTCAAGAAGATGATGCGGTACCAGACGCTGTTCTTCCGGGGTCACTTTTCCACTGCACAGGTCGAAGCCTCGGTACACCTGACGGGAATCCGCCGAAATGATCTCTCCGTAAAATTTTTGGGCAAGTTCAAGCCCCACAGAGCTTTTCCCCGAAGCGTTGGTTCCTACGACAGCGATCATTTTAGGCAGCGCCATACTCGCGTTTCTCCTTCTGCGGTCTTTTTTTGCTCTTCTATTATATGGGTCCGTCCGTATGAAATCAAGGGGAATCCGAATTTTCCAGAGCAGATAAAAGGTCTGTCGCGCCACGCTCTTATGGAGCGGCTGCGTTTTTTAGATGTTGACAAGAAAAAAATACTATGTTACTATACACATATGTTTCAAGTAACAGTGAGGTGATCGTATGTCAATTCAATACGCCATTCTGGGGCTTTTAAGCTGGAAGTCTCTGACCGGATACGATGTGAAAAAGTTGATGGAAGATTCCGCGATTCTTTACTGGTCTGGGAATAATAATCAAATCTACAAGTCCCTGATTCGGCTGCATGAGGAAGGCTTGGTTACAACCGAGGTGCAGCACCAGCAAAGCGCCCCTTCCCGGAAACTGTATAGCATCACCGACGCGGGGGTATCCGCACTCCGGGACTGGACGCTTTCCACGCCGGAAGCGCCCGAGTTTAAAAAAGCGTTCTTTATTCAGCTGGCGTGGTCCCATGTACTGAGCGATGAGGAGACCAGCCGGCTGCTTGCGGAATATGAAAAGGAACTTGAGCTTCAGCTTGCTTATCAGAGGGAAAAACATGCCCGCCGGAAGGGTTACCCCGACCGCGACCAGAGAGAGATGTTTCTGTGGGACCGGATGGCGCAGAATGTGATCTCCTCCCTGAAAAACGAACTCGATTGGGCGGCGTCGGTGCGTCGTGGACTGACTCAACAGAAAGGAGAAGAACAATAATGGATTTCAACTATCACATGGTTGCATTGGAAACAGGCAGGTATCTTGAGGTTACTTCCGCCCGTGAGCCGATCGAAACGGAGCGGCATGCAATTGACCTGATGAGCCTGTGCGCAGAAAACGGAACCCACCTTCTCATGGTTCATGCCCCCGTCGTTTCGGAAAGCTTTTTCCGGCTTGCTACCGGCGTAGCGGGAGGCATTCTTCAAAAGCTGATCAACTACCATATTAAAACGGTCTTTCTTCTCCCAGAAAGCATGACGCTTCCGGTACGATTCCGGGAAATGATGCTGGAAGCAAATAAGGGGGACCAATACCGGTTTTATCATACCCGGAGCGAGGCCGAGCAATGGCTGCTTCCCTGAAGGGAGGAATAAATGGATGAACCATCCGATGATCTATCGATCCGACGCGGGGCGGGTGGCGGTTCGCTCCGCTTATGACGCGCTGCTCGCAAAATGGCCGGTTCCCTCGCAACAGCGCATGGTGCCGACCCGGCTGGGCGATACCTTTGTACTGCAATGCGGGGACCAGAGCCGTACCGCCTGCCTGATGCTGCACGGTTCCAGCTCCAATTCGGCTATGTGGGTGTCCTATATAAAAGAATTATGCGAAACGTACTGCGTCTGTTGTGTGGACATTCCCGGGGAGCCGGGAAAAAGCTCCGAAAACCAGGCTTCGCTGGCTGACAGTTCTTATGTCGGATGGCTGGATGATGTCATGGAAGGGTTGGGCTTTCAAACCGTGTCGCTTGTCGGAATCTCACTCGGCGGCTGGATGGCGGCGGCTTATGCAGTTCGTTATCCCAAGAAAGTAGACAAACTGGTGCTGCTCAGCCCCTCCGGTATCGGCAGGCAAAAAGTGTTCTTTCTGCTGAAAGCTATTCCTCTCATGCTGTTGGGCGAGAAGGGGAGAGAGAAAATTGCGCGCTCGTTGTACGGCGATCGGACGGTATCAAAGGAAACCATTCGATATACCACGTTCCTTGCCGAGCATTTTAAGCCCAGAACCGGAACGATTCCGGTGTTCTCCGACGAAGAACTGCAAAAGCTGACGATGCCTCTGTTGTGCATTGCGGGAGAAAAAGACGGAATGCTGAATTCCGCGCAAACCGCGGAGCGGATTCGCAGGCTTCTCCCGAATGCCGATATGCGGGTGATTCCCAGTGCCGGTCACGCGTTGACCAATGTGACAGAAGAGGTGGCCGCGTTTCTAGGTGCAGTAAACTAAGAAGCCCGCAAGCCGGTTTGAAGATCGGCCTGCGGGCTGTATTTTTTGCTGTTGTCCTTCTCATTTCATTTCCATCCAAGTCTCCGGATGCAGCATTCCCTCCTGAAACTTCTGGAGAAAATGAGAGACATGGTAGCCGTCTGCGACGGCGTGATGAACGGTCACGGAAAACGGCATCATCCTGCGGTCGCCTTTTTCGAAGAATTTCCCCGCCTGCAGCACCGGAAAATAGTTACTGCAGGTCCCGTATGGAATGGGAGAGTAGCTTGTGAACTGCGTCCAAGGCACCATGCCGATCATGCAGCTATTTTCCGGAAGATCCGCTTTCCCCAGAATTCCGTGATTTTCCGCGTATTGCTTTTGATCTTCCATATAGTTGTGATAGAAGGTCGCAAAATCGGGAGCATATTCCGTCCACAGAGAGGACATGGTTTTGTCGTCCTCATGAAAACCCGCATAAGCGGGATGCAGCACCTCGTAATAGCCCAGCTGACCGTCGCGCTCTGCAATTCGGAATTCCTGCTGTTGAGAAATCAAGCGGGCCGCAAGAAACAAATAGGCAGGGAAGAATTTTTTGCCCACTGCTTTGACGGTACGGTAGGCGTTTGTAATATCCACCATAACCGTAAGGCTGTACCCGGTGGGGAGCATCTTGGTGAAATAGTAAAAATACGGCGCCCTGCTCCAGGTGCTCCGATCAATCACGTGAAATTCACAATTCATCCTGAAACTCCCTTTCGTCGGCCTGCGCCCTCCAATAGCGGGAGCCGTCCCGCTCGCGGCACAGCAGGCCGTTGTCGACCAGTTCCCGCCGGAGAAGGAAGCAGTCGCCGAAGGTGTGCCACTCATCGCAGAGCGCGTTAACCTGCCGCTCTGTGTAGGTGCGGCCCCGTTCGAATTTTTCAGCCAGATATTCCAGCAGCGCGTGCCTAACCTTCAGCTTTTGGGGCAGCCGCACGATCTTGCCGGAGATGTCGAGAAATTGGGTATATTTAACTGTCGGTTCCATTTCCGTTTCCATCCTGTTTATATTTTTCAAGCCATATTTCAAGGAGAACTTCGATGTCCTCCGAAAACTCGCGTGCCGTCTGGGTTTCCTTTTGTTTCAGTTCTTCCAGAATATCAAACGAAAACGACTGCGCCCCGTATTCCTTCCACTCTGCCCGCATGGCCGGTTCCGGGCAGGAATCTGTCGAAACGGCGAACGCGAACTTGTTCTGCTGGCCCGCCAGATTCTTGGTGGATTTGACCCACGCGCGGCCGTTCCCGCCGCATCGGATGCGGTAGATGCCGCCGACGGCAGGCTGTTCTTTATAGGCATTCCTCAGTTCTTTTCGCTTTGTAGAATCCATGTGCAGGAACCTCTTTTCCTTGCAAAAATCTATAAGTAATACAATCCGTGTTTGCTGCAGCAGTAATAGAGTCTTCGATTATATTTGTGCAGCAGCTTGTTGGAGCCCATTTTGGGCAGCCGCACGGCAGCTTCCTGTTCGGGGTAAAGCTTGATCAGAAGGAACTTTTCGTTTGTGACATATGCCGCGAAGGAGATAAAATGGTCCTTCCGCATTTCATGGGGGAACGTGACGTAGTAGTCCCCGTCCGTTTCTTCGATGACGGCCGTGTGCTTTTCGTCGGCGGGCTTAGCGGAGAGCGGCAGAAGCCTTCGCCCGCAGCAGGAAATCTCTGCGTTGCCGGTGTTGGTGATTACGTTACCGCATACCGGGCAGAGATAGAATTTGATACGCCGGAAGTTGCCGGAATCAAGCGCATTCGGCTCCAGATCTCCGCTCAAAAGCTTTTCAATATTGACCTCAAACAAGCTGGAAAGCTCCCCAAGCAGGCTCACGTCGGGGCAGCCCAGACCGCGCTCCCATTTGGAGATGGTTTTGTCGCTGATATTCATCGAATCGGCCACCTGTTTTTGCGTCAGACCTTTTTCCTGCCGAAGCCGGTAAAGTAGAGCGCCTACTTTGCTGCAATCCAATTTTGTTTCCCCCCCAACAGGTATAGTGTAAGCGTTTGCCGCCGAATAATCAATCAACGCTCCGTAGAGTTTCTACTCACTAATAAGAGGCACTCTGCGAGAAATCGCGAAGTGCCTCTTTAGCGGTTATGGAAGCCGCATGCAGGCGGCTTTTATTGACTGACCCGGTTTCTCCCCTGCTGCTTCGATTGATACAAAGCAAAATCGGCTTTGCTCAAAAGATCGGTTAACGAACAGTTTTGAATGCTGCAGCCCGCAATGCCGACGCTGATGGTGTAATGAATTCGATGCTTTAAGTAGGGAACGCTCCGTTTGGAGATACATTTCCGCAAGTTTTCAGCAGCGGAAAAGGTTTCCTCAAGCCCAGCAGACAAAAGCACAACAAATTCATCCCCGCCGAGACGCCCGAACGCATAATCCTCGGAGAGCAAAGCCTGTGTGGTGTTCACCAGGTCCTTGAGAATGCTGTCGCCGCCGAAATGGCCATAGGTATCGTTAATGTTTTTAAAATTGTCCAAGTCGATGATCATTGCGGATACGGAAGGGTTGACTTCCGGATTCATTTGAAAGTGCAGAAACGCATTTGCGATTCCTTCCCGGTTGTAAATTCCGGTTAACGGGTCGATTTCCGCATGTTCTTTTAACAAAGTAATATCGGTCAGAACAAAAACGTATCCCATGGAATTACCGCCGGAGGTTTGCAGGGAATGATGTGCCAGTGATAGAAATATGGTTCTTTGCCGGTTTGTAAGTTCCGAAGGGGAATCTTCAATGGAGAAACCGGAATCTTTCTGCGTTTTGTACAGGAAACGCGAAATATTCGAGCCGATCTGAAGGGAATCCGAATTTACAGCGTGCATCAACTCTGCGGCGCGCGGATTGAATTCGGTGATTTTACCGGTTCCGTCAAGAACAATGATGCCCTGATCAATTACTTCAAAGACCTTATTCATCGCGGTCGGCGCAAGCCCAAGGAATCCGCTGCGTAGAACTGCAAAGCACAGCAGCACAACACAGGGAAGATTCAGCACCGGAATCGGGATAATGATTCCCATGTCGTTCAAAATTGTGGATTGAATCATTGCGACAAAGACAGTTAAAAAAATACTCGCCATAATCAGCCGTAAAGGGCGACGCAGTTTGGTGGAGATGGTTTGAGAAAATAACACAAGAATTACCAGAGCAACCACAGGGAGACAAAAATTAATCGCTACCAGAACAGAGCCAAGCGAAGTGGAGTTGACAACTAAGGCGTGTCCGAAAACAGCATCCTCCTGCAGTACGACACTTTTTCGCATCAAATGATGGGATTGGTCCGTAAAAAGCAAGAATACTGAAATTATCTGCACAACGTTCAGCGCGTAGGCGAGTTTGCGCAGCTTTTTATTTGCCGTATAGTCGATACTGAAATAAAGGGTGCACAGCGGGGTGAAAAAGACGCCGATTTGCTGAATGTTCCGACCTAAAAGCATCAGCGGAAAGGTAGAGGTATTCACCTCAATTAGATCACCGATTACCCATACCATGAAAAAAACAATCATGGCAAACAATGCCGGCATTCCCACAGCATTGAATTTTTCTTTCGTGCGTATTGCCAGAATCATCAGCATGATGCAGGAGAGTATCAAAAGAATATTTTGCAGAAGCTCCATAGGGCACCTCGAACCGTTTCGTTGTTTGGCAGCAAGTTGAAAGTACGCAAAATATCAATTTCCGATTTTTCAGGGGGGGAGGGTGTCTGATTTGCTGGGCGAAGTGGAGACACGGTTGTGTCCGGTCAGTCGTGTTCGAAATTCTGGAGAGGCAGAAGCATTTCCTGTTGGCTGACGTAGCGCTCAAAGCCGAGCACTGTCAGAAAATGGAGGACTCCCTCCTGCAATGTTTCAACGTTGAGGACGCGGATTTCTTCCATCTCCGTGTGTTTCGCAAGGCCGGCGAGAAGGCTGGTTCCGATGCCGATTCTGCGAAACTTCGGGTTCACCGCAAGCTGAGGGATATCCCCGGTTTCCCGCTCGATCATACCGTATCCGACGATTTCTCCGTTGAGCCGGACAACGTCACAGACAAACGCTTCGGGGACGGCAGAGACGGAAGCAATGGAATTCTGCCACGAGGGCTCAAAATCCCAAAACGTTTCTCCCTGCGTGAAGTCAATCCCGTCTGCCTGTTCGGCAAGGTGCCGTGCGCGCGGCGTCAATCGATCCCGATCAATTCGAAAACAGGAAAACTCCCGCTGAATCTTAAATCCCTGCTTTTGGTAAAGTTGGACGGCGGGCGAGTTTTCCCGGATCACTTCCAGCAAATATTGAGCGACGTGCTGTTTGTTCAGAAGGGCTTTCTCCCGCAGAAAAATTTCGTCCGTGATTCCCTGCCGCCGGTATTCCGGAACAATGCCCGTCGCAATGTCGTAGGCAGTGGGAATCCCGTTCCGAGAGCGCAGTGCAGTCAGCGAAAAACCGATGAGCCTGTCGCCCTCGAACGCTCCCACGGAGAGTTCAGGCGTCAGGCCGCGCCGCCGCATCATCCGCTCAAAGCTCGCGAACGGAAAATCCATCTTCACCTGATAATCGGAAAACGCCGCAAGAAAGGCTGTATGAAGCGCATGAAGGTCTGTTTTTTCCAAGGTGCGGTAAATTATCATTCTCTTGTTATATATACTTCACATTCTCCCAAATACTCATCGGCAATACGCCATTTCGCAGAAGCGGAGGATATCCATGTACAGTCATTGAATTCATCCTTCTTGGAAGGTTCAATATTTTCATAATCGGACCAATAAATAACCCCATCCACAAAATCCATATATGCGCCAAGTATTTCACCTGTATAGTCTTCAAAGATAGGCGCTAAGTTTAATCGAATTATCTTATCAAATATGATTTCAATGACAGAGGGATTATGATATTGACGCTGGAAAATGATACTCAAACAACGTTTTGTATTAATGGGATTCATTGATAGAGCTTGGTCTACAAATTCTCCACTGACGTATTTTAATTCTTTCAAACACCCATCGTGAAAATATCCAAAAACATTCATTAATTCATCAATATCGTTTTTAGCTCTTACCTCATGCCATTCCAATTTAGAATTCGCTCCTCTAATTGAAAATCATAAATCTTCATTTACGCGGCGCAGTTGAGCTACCGTCTCCACATGCCCCGTCCTCGGGAACATATCCACTGGCGTGGCTTCTTCGGTTTTGTAGCCAAGCTTGGCGAAAAGTTTCAGGTCGCGGGCAAGGGTGGCGGGGTCGCACGAAACGTAGACGACCCGCTGGGGGGCCATCGCGGCGACCGTGTCGATCAGGGCCGCGTCGCAGCCCTTGCGGGGAGGATCGAGGACGATTACATCCGGCCTTTCACCGCGGTTTTTCAGCATGTCCGCCGCTTTCGCGGCGTCAGCACACAGAAATTCCGCGTTGGTGATCCCGTTGTCTGCCGCGTTTTTCTTCGCATCCTCAATCGCACGATCCACAATCTCCACGCCGATCACGCGCCCGGCCTTCGCTGCCATGGAAAGGCCGATGGTTCCGGTGCCGCAGTAAAGATCGAGCACGGTTTCGCCTCCGCTCAGCCCGGCGTATTCCGTGGCTTTCCCATATAGGCGTTCCGCCTGCGCGCGGTTTACCTGATAGAACGATTCCGGAGAGATGCGGAACCGGAGGCCGCACAGCTCGTCAGTGATGAAATCCTGCCCCCAGACCGTGCGGAATTTCCGGCCGAGGATTACATTCGTCTGCTCACGGTTGCTGTTGATTACCAGACTTTTCAGCCCGGGAACATTCTTCTGCATCAGTTCGGAAAGCCGAGGCTCGTTGTGCACGCCGTTCCCGTTCACCACGACGCAGACCATGATTTCACCGGTCGCTTCGGCCATGCGAAGGAAAAGGTGCCGCAGATGCCCTCGGCCGCTCTGCTCATTATAGATGTCGTCGCCGGTTTCTCGCTGCCATTCCCGGAACGCGCGGACCGCCGCCGCGAACGGCTCCGGCTGCAACAGGCATTCGTCGCAGCCAATGATCCGATGGCTGTGCGAAGCGTAAAAACCGATTCGAAGGCTGCCGTCCGGCGCTTCGCCGAGCGGAAGCTGTGCCTTGTTGCGGTAGCGGTCCGGCGACTGGGCACCGATGATCGGGCGGAGAATTACATTGTGGAACCCGCCGATCCGCTCCAGCGCATCCTGTACCCGCTGCTGCTTTGCGCGGAGCTCCGCCGGATAGGAAATATGGCGGTAAACGCATCCTCCGCAGAGGGAGAACTGCGGGCAGTCCGTCTTGACGCGGTCTTTGGAGGGGGAAAGGATCTTCTCAATTTTCCCGTATGCACAGGTCTTTCCCGCCTTCAGTATTTTTATCAGAAGCCGGTCGCCTTCCGCTGCCTGAGGCACGAAAACGACGGCGCCGTTGATGCGGCCGACGCCGTTCCCCTCCGCGGAATACCCCGTAATGCATAGCTCAGCCGTTTCATTTTTTTTCAGATCCATCGTTTTCCTCCGCCGTTCTTTTTGTAATAATACCTTTAGTGTACCACAGGAAACACCCGATTGCGAATTCTTTCTGAATTTCCATGGATGGACGAATTATGCAGGAAACAAATTTCGAAAATTCACGAATTGAATTCGTTAAAAATGACTAAATTTGTCACCTGTACTCATACGTTTTATACAAAGCAGAGATTCTAAATAAAGTGCTTCTCCAACCGTTGACAGAAGCGGAACACCGCCGTATAATGAAGCCAAACAAAAGAAAAAGTCGAGTAATTCCAGACTTAAATTGATTATAAGATCTGTGGCAGGATCTGCCACGCCTTTTCAATACAACTCCTCCCCAAAAAAGCAAAAACCGGTGACAACCGGTTTTTGCTTTTTTGTGTTTCGTACATTATTGCAGCTTTTTCCTGCAAACTGTGTAGAATATGCATTCTGTGGTATAACGGGATGCAATTTTTGTACAATTCGAAATCAAAGCCAGAAATAGTGAAAATTTGTCACATGCTTATTGCCGAAACCGCAAAAAATGCTACGATTAGACTGTTTGAAGCGGAGGGAGAAATATGCGGGATTTTGCTGAAAAGAGCGGGATTTTTTGCTTTTTGATCGTGGTTGTGTTTTTGGCTGCGCTCTCTTCCGTCGTATCCTTTGCGGCGGAAAGCCCGGCGGCTTCCGTTGCCTCCTCTGCTTTGCCCGTTTACAATTATCCCGCGGGGATCACGGTGGAAACGCTGCAGGGGCAGCTTGACGCGCTGGGGAAGGGGCAGAGACTCTCCGTTGCTAAATCCGACGGCAGCCTGCGGACAAGCGGACCGCTGCAGGCGGGCGATGTGGTCGAGGTGTTCAATGCCGTCGGAGACCTTCAGAGCCGGGTTTCGGCAGCATTTGGCCAGGGTTCCTCTTCGGCGGGGACCTCTTCCTCCTTTGTTGGATCAGATTCCTCCCGGGCCGGGAACAGCTCGGTTGTGCCCGGTTCTTCGGAACCGGCGGGAAGCGCGGTTTCCTCGCGGCCAGATCAATCTCGGAGTTATGTGTTCCCGTCGGTTGTAACCGTCGAAGAACTGAAGGCGGAAATCGGGGATAAAATCAGCGCTGGCTGCACGCTGCGGATTATGTCTGTTACCGGCGGAAACAGGGAAAGCGGCCGGGTCTGTACGGGCGACGTGATCCGAGTGATGAATCCGGACGGAAGCGAGCAGAGTGCGGTGAAGGCTGTTGTACTCGGCGATCTCACGGGCGGCGGCGGGCCGGACAACCAGGCGAAGGCCCTGCTGTACCGGTACCTGACCGGGCAGGAGGAGCTCAGCCCGGAGCAGACGGCGGCAGCCGATTTGAATCAGGACGGAAAAATCGATACCAGCGACCTCCTTCTATTGAAAAAAAGGCTGACGGGTTCCGCAAAGGATTGACCGGAGCGAAAAAACACAATATAATGGATAAGATTTGCAGTTAAAATTTGAAGGAAACGCCAGGTTAATCGGCGGTCCCCGAATAACAGGAGATTGTTTCTATGACCTTTGAACCCGCACGAATCAGCAGTTTATTGGACCTTTCCCATACGGCGGCGGCATCGTTCCTGAGTGCCTTCGAGTATCCGTGGCAGGCGCTGCCGCATATTTCGGAGTTTATTTTGCAGCTGGGGGCGTCCCTGCCGAAAGAGGAATATGAGCAGCGCAGCGAGCATGTCTGGGTGGCGAAATCCGCTCACGTATTCGATTCCGCTTATCTGAACGGTCCCATAATTATTGGCCCGGAAACAGAGGTGCGGCAGTGTGCTTTCCTTCGCGGGAGCGCGCTGGTTGGTGCAGGATGTGTCGTCGGCAACTCCACGGAGTTGAAAAACGTCATCCTGTTCGACAATGTTCAGGTGCCCCATTACAACTATGTAGGCGATTCGATTCTGGGTTATAAATCCCACATGGGGGCGGGATCCATTACCTCCAACGTAAAGTCGGACAAAACGCTCGTCACGATCGGCACGCCGCAGGGACGGATCGAAACGGGCCTGAAGAAGATGGGTGCCGTCCTTGGAGATCATGTGGAGGTCGGATGCAATTCCGTACTGAACCCGGGCACGGTGATCGGACGAAACACTAACGTTTATCCGCTTTCCATGGTGCGCGGCTTCGTAGCGCCGGAAAGCATTTATAAAACCGCCGGAGAGATCGTCACCAAGAATTAAAAATGTATGCCGCGCGGCTCGCGTAAAGGGCCGCGCTTTTCTTTTTTTGCCATCATATTTCTCCTTGAAACCGTACCTGCGCCGGT
The DNA here is from genome assembly GCA_023410445.1 of Bacillota bacterium. GTDB lineage: Bacteria > Bacillota > Clostridia > Oscillospirales > Acutalibacteraceae > Caproicibacter. Next base: position 59,792 of record JAEYPT010000001.1, read on the forward strand.
TTATTCTGGAAAGGCAATCTGTTTTTTGGGGGGATGAGGATGGACGGTATCAAACGCGCGGCCCTGATCGGGGATTTCAGCGGGGCGGGGAAATGCGCCCTTAACGCGGCGATTCCGATCCTTGCCGCCGCGGGGGTGGAGGCCTTTCCGGCTCCGACGCGGCTTCTTCCGGTGTGGCCGCATCAGGCGGCTCCGGATGCCGCAGGGGAAGACCGAACCGGAAAACTGGCGGAAACCGCGCAGCGGTGGAAAAGCCTGGGTTTGAAATTCGATGCGGTTGCCTGTTCCTTTTCCGGCGGGGCGGAAGCGGTGAAAAAGTTTGCGGAGGAATTCTGCGGCAAGGATTGTTTCTTTCTGGTAGACCCCATGCTGGAGCGGCTGGATGCCTCGCAGTGGGAGGAAGCGGTGCGGCTTTGCGCCGGAGCCGACGTCGTGGTTCCGGACGTGGGGGAAGCGGCCTGTCTGCTGGGAGAGAAAAAGCGGGAAGGACCCTATGATCGACGCTATGTGGAGTATCTACTCCGAAATCTGTGCGGCATGGGTCCGCGGAGAGCCATCGTCAAGGGTGTCTGGTTCAGCCCGGATCTGCTGGGGGCGGCCGGATTGGATGTGGCGACCGGTAGTGTGAGCTATGCGTTTTCGCCACGTGTGCGCGGGGAATTCGCCGGCACCGGCGAGGTATTTTCAGCGGCGCTGCTCTCCGGTCTCCTGAGCAGGCTGCAATTGAACACCGCAATGCAGCTTGCCGTGGATTTTACGGCGGACTGCATGCGGCGCACCCGCGAATTCGGCGGGGACGCGCGCTTCGGCCTGAAGCTGGAGGCATGCCTGCCGAAGCTGATCCGGGATCTCGGTCTGGCGGAGTTCTGAGCCGGAGCGGGGCGGGGCAAATACCCCCGCTCCCTTTCTTTTTCATGGAAGGCATAGTATAATGTTCGCAGAAATTGATTGCAAGGAGGAACTGTCGTTGGATCTGCTGAATTCCGTCGCCGGGGGCACCGTATCCGTTTTACTTTTTGCGCTCCGCGTGGCGGTTCCCCTGATCTGCATCGCCGTGACCTGCCGCTGCTTTTCGTCGCTTCGGCGCGGCCGCAGACGGGAGGATCCGGTTGTTGTTCTCGAAGATATGGTCTCGCATAAAATCATTCCGGTTCTGTATTGGGAAAACTCCATCGGCCGCAGCCGCAGCTGCGATATCGTGCTGCACGACCCGACCGCAAGCCGTTCCCACGTCGTCCTGATGCGCAGGGAGAGTGGCTGGATCGTGACCGATACCGGCTCAAAGGCCGGCACGTTCGTAAACGGGAAGAAAGTTTCCGCCAACGCCGCCGTCATGCCGGGCGATTCCATCGCGATGGGCTCCACAGCGCTGATGCTCAAACGCACCGCGGATGTGGACATCCCCCCCTCGCGCCCGCCGCGCGGACGGGCGGCGCGCCCGGCTTCCCTGCTGTGGTGGGTCACGATTACGCAGCTGCTGCTCTGCGTTCAGCTGATTTTTGCTGGGCAGAAGCCCAGTCTGCTCCCGCTGGTTCCGTTCGCGGCGCTGTTCGTCATGGAATGGGGCCTGTATTTTTTCTCCATGAAAATTCAGGGACGCGTTAGCTTTGAGCTGGAAACCATCGCGTTTATGCTCAGCGGAATCGGTATTATGCTGATCGCCGGAACGGGAGTGCAAAACGCCTATATGCAGCTTGCCGCCACAGCGGCCGGCGTCATCCTTTTCTGTATGATGATCTGGTTCATGGGCGACCTTGACCGGGTTATGCGCTGGCGGATTGCGATCGGCGTGTTGGCGGTTCTGCTTTTTGCCTTCAACCTCGTGTTTGCCCGTTCCGTCAACGGGGCCCGCAACTGGGTTTCCCTTGGACCGGTGCAGATACAGCCCTCCGAGTTCATCAAGATTGCGTTTATATTCGTCGGCGCTTCCACGCTGGATCACCTACAGACCGCAAAGAACCTGACCGGCTTCATCGGTTTTTCCGCCGTGTGTATGGGCGCGCTGTTTTTAATGCGGGATTTCGGTACCGCCTGCATCTTCTTTGTGACCTTCCTTATCATCGCTTTCATGCGTTCCGGCAGTCTGCGCACCATCGCGCTGATCTGTGCCGTGGCGGGCCTCGGGGCGTTCCTGATTCTGAAGTTTAAGCCGTACGTAGCCCAGCGCTTTGCCGCGTGGGGGCACGTGTGGGAGCATGTCAACGATTCCGGCGGATACCAGCAGGTGCGTGTGCTCAGCTATTCCGCCTCCGGCGGCCTGTTCGGGCTCGGCCTCGGCAAAGGGGGGCTCAAGACGGTGTTCGCGGGGGACAGCGATCTCGTTTTTGGCATGGTCTGCGAAGAAATGGGTTTGCTGCTCGCTCTGGTCGTCATCGTTGCCATCGTGATGCTGATGTTTTACGCGCGTTCCGATACAACGCGCAGCCGTTCGACCTTCTATTCCATTTCCGCCTGCGCGGCGGCAGGCATGATGCTGTTTCAGGCCTGCCTGAATGTGTTCGGAGCAACCGACGTTTTGCCGATGACCGGTGTCACGTTGCCGTTTATCAGCCTTGGGGGCTCCAGCATGATGTCGGTCTGGGGAATGGTCGCCTTTATCAAGGCGGCGGATGAACGTACCTATGCGGCGAGGAGGCACAGACGATGAAAACGACCGGAACACGTTCGTTTATTCTTTTTATTCTCGGCGCGGGGTTCCTGTTCGGGATCGGCTTGCTCCTGTACGGGTTCGCGACAAAGGGCGGCGCTTGGGCGATTCAGCCCTTTAATCTGCATGTCACGGGGGAAAGCTCGGTTGCCGCCGAGGGCCGCGTCCTGGACCGGAACGGCGCCGTCCTTGCGGAAAGCAAGAGTGGAAAACGGGTATACGGCGGAGATGAAAATTCCCGCCGCGCGCTGCTCCACGTGCTCGGTGACACCGAGGGATATATTTCTACCGGTGTTCAGTTCAGCTTCCGCTCAGAGCTTTCCGGATACAATCTCGTGACGGGCCTTGCCTCCCCTACGGGGAAGACGAACGGAAGCGACCTTACGCTCACGGTGGATTCCGGGCTGTGCGCGCTCGCGCGGCAGAAGCTCGGCAATTATTCCGGCGCGGCGGTCGTCTGCAACTACAAAACGGGAGAAATCCTGTGCATGGTCAGCACGCCGGACTTCGACCCCTCCAATCCGCCGAAGGACCTCAACACCGACAAAACCGGAAAGTACAGCGGCGTGTACCTGAATAAGGTGCTTTCCTCCGCGATGACGCCCGGTTCTATCTTTAAAATCGTCACCGGAGCGGCGGCGGTTGAAACCATTCCAAATCTGGACAGCCGCACGTGGAACTGCAACGGCAGCGTCACAATTAACGGCAACAAAATCACGGACGTCGCGTCCTACGGCAGGCTGGATTTCAAAACGGCGCTTGCAAAATCCTCCAACGTCGCGTTTTCGCAGATCGCCATTGAGGTCGGCGCCGCAAAAATGGACAGCACCGCATCACAGGTCGGCTTTAACCGCAATTTCAGTCTTGACGGGATCCCAACGGTGAAGAGCGTCTATCACGCGGCAGGAGCAAAGCCGAATGAACTCGGCTGGTCCGGCGTAGGGCAGTACACCGACCTTGCAAACCCCTACCACATGCTGCTGATGGTGGACGCGATTGCGAACGGCGGAACGTACAATCAGCCTTATCTGATTAAAAAGGTAACTTCGCCCATCGGTTTTTCCACGAAAACGGGGCAGACGAAGCCCGGTGAGCAGCTTTTCAATCCGGATACGGCGGCACGGCTCAAGACGTATCTGCGCTATGACGTATCGGCGGAATACGGGGATTACCTGTTCCCCGGCATGCAGGTCTGTGCCAAAACTGGCACGGGCGAAGTCGGCAACGGCCGTCAGCCAAACTGCTGGATGGTTGGTTTTTCCGAAAATGACAAGACTCCGCTTGCCTTTGTGGTTGTGGTGGAAAACGCTTCCTCCAGCATCGCAACCGCCGGGCGTGTCGCTTCTTCGCTGATGACAGCCGCGGCAAAAATTGCATAATTTTTTTTACTTCCGCCATATGGCCAACGGAAAAGGCGAAAATTCGACGAAAATTGGTTGATTTCGCCCTTTCTCTGCAGGCCGGGGCTGTGTTAAAATAAGATTAAATTTCGTCTATGGGCTGAAATGCCGGGGAATCGGCGGAACGGGGGATATTATGTCTGGAGTAATCCGGGTATTTGTGGAAAAAAGAGCGGGCTTTGACGTTGAGGCGCAGCAGATCCGAACGGATCTTATGGAGAATCTGGGAATCCGACCGATTGAGGACCTCAGGCTCATTAATCGGTATGACATTTCCGGTATTACCAAGGAAGAATTCCTTGCGGCGCGGGATACCATTTTTTCCGAGCCGAATGTGGACAGCGTCTATGAGGAAACGTATCCGCTGCAGGAGGGTTACGCTGCATTTGCGATGGAATACCTGCCCGGGCAGTACGATCAGCGGGCGGATTCTGCGGCGCAGTGTATTCAGCTTCTGACGCAGGGAGAGCGCCCGCAGGTCGTTTCCGCGAAGTTGGTTGCCGTAAAGGGAAAGCTGACTGCGGAGCAGATGGAGCAGATTCAGAACTATATGATCAACCCGGTGGAGAGCCGCCTTGCATCCATGGAAAAACCGGAAACACTGGACACGAAAGCGGAGGTTCCGCCCGATGTGGCCGTTGTGGAAGGGTTTACCGCATGGGACGCAGGGCGGTTCGACGCATATTACCGTTCGATGGGCTTTGCCATGAGTCCGGAGGATCTGGGGTTCTGCCGGGACTATTTCCGCGATACGGAACACCGCGACCCGACGGTGACGGAGCTCCGCATGATCGACACCTATTGGAGTGACCACTGCCGCCACACGACCTTCCTTACCCGTCTGACTAAGATCGAAGTGGAAAAGAGCGCGGTCAGCTCCGTAATTGAGGACGCGCTGAAGGCGTACTACGACGCCCGCGAAGAACTTTACGGAAAGACCGACCGCCCCGTTTCCCTGATGGATATGGCGGTGATCGGCATGAAGCTATTGCGGAAGCACGGCCTGATTCCCGACCTCGACGTAAGCGAGGAGATCAACGCCTGCTCCATTGAGGTTCCCGTCACGGTGGACGGTGAGGTGCAGCAGTGGCTGGTTCAGTTCAAAAATGAGACACACAACCACCCGACGGAAATCGAGCCGTTCGGCGGCGCGGCGACCTGCCTCGGCGGCGCGATCCGCGACCCGCTTTCTGGCCGGGCCTACGTCTATCAGGCGATGCGCGTCACTGGTTCCGGCGATCCGCGCGTGCCGTTCGAAAAGACCAGGAAGGGCAAGCTGCCCACCCGCAAGATCACAACCGGTGCGGCTCACGGTTACAGCTCCTACGGCAACCAGATCGGTCTTGCCACCGGGCAGGTGACCGAGCTGTACGATCCCGGTTACGTGGCGAAGCGCATGGAGATCGGCGCGGTGATCGGCGCTTCCCCCAAGGAAAACGTGGTGCGCGGCATTCCGAAGCCGGGCGACGTGATCGTGCTTCTGGGCGGCGCGACGGGCCGTGACGGCTGCGGCGGCGCGACCGGTTCCTCCAAGGCACACACGGCGCAATCCATCGAGGTCTGCGGCGCGGAGGTGCAGAAGGGAAATCCGCCGACGGAGCGCAAAATCCAGCGCTTGTTCCGCGATGAGGCGGTTGCCCACATGATCAAGCGCTGCAACGATTTCGGCGCGGGCGGCGTCAGCGTGGCCATCGGAGAACTGGCCGACGGGCTGGAAATCGACCTTGATAAGGTGCCGAAAAAGTACGAGGGCCTTGACGGAACGGAGCTTGCAATTTCCGAATCGCAGGAGCGTATGGCCGTCGTTCTCGACCCGAAAGACACGGAAAAATTCATCGCGGCCGCCGCAAAGGAAAATCTGGAAGCGACGCTGGTCGCCGTGGTGGAGGAACAGCCCCGGTTGAAAATGAAATGGCGCGGCAAAACCATCGTGGATATTACCCGCGAATTTTTAAATACCAACGGCGTGACCCAGCAGGCTGAGGCGAAAATCTCCGCGATCGATCCGAACGAGAATTACCGCGAGCAGGTGCCGGAGAGCCTTGCGAAGCTTCCGCTTGGTGAGGCATTTAAAGAGAATCTATCCCGGTTGGAGGTCTGCTGTCAGAAGGGCCTTGGGGAGCGGTTTGACGCCAGCATCGGCGCGGCCACCGTGCTGATGCCCTTTGGCGGTACCTATCAGCTTACTCCCGAAGCGGCAATGGCGGCGAAGATTCCGACGGCAGGCGAAACCGATGACGCAACCGCTATGAGCTACGGCTTTATCCCGGGCATCTCCCGGTTTTCGCCGTTCCACGGCGCGGCTTACGCGGTGGTCGAGAGCCTTTCGAAGCTGGCCGCGATCGGCGCCGATCCGTTAACGGCGCGCCTTACCTTCCAGGAATATTTTGAGCGCATGACCGGGGAGCCGGAGCGGTGGGGCAAACCCGCCGCCGCTCTGCTCGGCGCGCTGACGGCGCAGCTGAGCCTCGGCCTTCCGGCAATCGGCGGCAAGGACAGCATGAGCGGCACGTTTGAAACTCTGGATGTTCCCCCGACTCTGGTGAGCTTTGCGGTTGCCATGACGAAGGCAAGCAAAGTGATTTCCGCCGAGTTTAAGCAGGCCGGTTCGCGCGTGGTGCTGCTGCCGATCCCGGAAAATTCGGACACGATGCTGCCGAACTGGCCGGCTCTTCGGAATTATTACACGCAGGTCTCGGAGCTGATCGCAGACGGGACGATCCGCTCGGCCGACGTTGTCCGCGAAGGCGGTGTGGCGGCTGCGGTTTCGCGCATGTGCTTCGGTAACGGGATCGGCTTCCGCTTCAATGACGCGGCTCTGAACCATAAATTCCTGTTTGCGCCAAACTCCGGTTCCATTGTGGTGGAGCTTTCGGACGGCGCTCCCCTGCGCGGCCTCGCGTTCATCACGTTGGGCGAGACGGTGGGTGAAAAACGCGTCTTCCTCGGCGCAGAGAGCCTCTGTCTGAACAATCTTGCAGAGGCGTGGACCGGTACACTTGAAAAGATTTTCCCGATCAAGGCGCAGGAGCAGCCGGTGACGGAAAACATCCCGCTTTCCACGAAACGGAATGAGAAGGGCCCTGTCATTAAAACAGCGAAGCCGCGCGTGTTTATCCCGGTGTTCCCCGGAACCAACTGCGAATACGACAGTGCGCGTGCATTTGAGCGCGCTGGGGCAGAGGCAGAGGTCCTTGTGGTGCGCAACCTGACCCCGAACGACATTGAAGAGACGATTGAACGCATGGCGGCGGCCGTTGAACGCGCCCAGATCATCATGTTGCCGGGCGGTTTCTCCGGCGGCGACGAGCCGGACGGCTCCGGCAAATTTATCGCGACGACCTTCCGCAACCCCAAGATCGCGGAGGCGGTCGAACGTCTTCTCAAAGACCGGGACGGCCTGATGCTCGGCGTCTGCAACGGCTTCCAGGCACTCATCAAGCTCGGTCTGGTGCCCTACGGCAAGATTACGAAGCCGGATGCCGACGCGCCTACGCTGACCTTTAACACACTGGGCCGCCACGTTTCGCGCATGGTGTATACGCGCGTGACATCAACTCTTTCGCCGTGGTTCTCGCAGGTGAACGCCGGGGATACCTTCACTGTTCCGGTTTCCCACGGGGAAGGCCGGTTCGTGGCGAACGACGCAGTCCTGAAAAAGCTAATCGCGAACGGACAGGTCGCCACCCAGTACGTCACTCCGGAAGGCGAGCCCTCCGGAGATATCGCATGGAACCCGAACGGCTCCTTCTGCGCGGTGGAGGGCATCACGAGCCCGGACGGCCGAATTCTCGGCAAAATGGCACATTCCGAACGCCGCGGCGATGACCTTTACAAAAATGTCCCCGGCGAAAAGGACCAGAAGATCTTTGAATCGGGCGTTCGGTACTTCAAATAGAATCTTATATAAAAGCTGGCGGAAAAATGGAACAATATTTAAAACGCACGTGGGCCGAAATCAGCCTTGACGCAATCGACCACAATTTTCAGGTGATCCGCGAGGCCGTAAAGCCGGGAACGCGCATCTGCTGCGTGGTAAAGGCGGATTGCTACGGCCACGGCGCAGAGCGTCTGGCACAGGAATACGCCTCGCTCGGAGCGGACTGGTTTGCTGTTTCCAATCTTGAGGAAGCTTTGCAGCTCCGCAAGGCTGGCGTGAAGGAACAGCCCATTCTGATTCTCGGCTACACGCCCGCAGATTCGGCAAAGCTGCTGGCGGAAAACAACGTCGCGACGGCGGTGCTCTCCGCGGAATACGCGCAGGAGCTTTCCGACGCGGCTGTCCGCGCGGGTGTGACCGTACGGGCCCACATCAAGCTGGATACCGGCATGAGCCGCATCGGCTTTGTGTATCAGAATCCGGAGCAGGATGGGGCTTCTATCGATGCGATTGAGCGCGCGTGCCGCCTGCCGGGGCTTAACGCAGAGGGGATTTTTACCCATTTCGCGGTTGCGGACGAAGGCGAAAACGGCAGCGCGTTTACGCGTCGGCAGTTTGCCAATTTAACGGGCGCCATTGAACGGCTGAAAGAGCGCGGCATCACGTTTGCCATCCGGCACTGCGCCAATTCCGCCGCAATTTTCGATTACCCGGAGATGCAGCTCGATATGGTTCGCCCCGGCGTGATTCTGTACGGCATGCTTCCTTCCGGCCAGACGGTGAAAAAACCGCCGTTTGTGCCTGCGATGGAGCTGAAAAGCGTGGTTTCCCTCGTCAAGACGCTCCCGCCGGAAGCGAGCATCAGCTACGGACGCACCTTCCGGGCCGGAAAACCGACGACAATCGCAACCGTGCCGATCGGCTACGCGGACGGGTTTCCCCGCAGGCTTTCGCAGAAGGCGGACTTCCTCGTTCACGGCAAGCGGGCCCGCATTCTCGGGCGTGTCTGTATGGATCAGCTTATGCTGGATGTCACCGGCATTCCGGATGTACGGGCGGGTGACGAAGTGACGGTTTTTGGGCATAACGAGGGTGCGTTCCTGCCGGTGGAAGAGCTGGCGGCTCTGAACGAAACCATCAACTATGAAATCGTCTGCGATATTTCCAAGCGCGTGCCGCGTGTTTATAGAAAAGGCGGAAAAGAAGTCGGCACACTGGATTATCTGCTGCGCTAACCGCTTTTCTGAACGGAAGATCACAGGAGGGAGGATCGGCCTTGAAAATCAACAAATCCGGCTACATTATGGCCTGGGCATTTACCCTTGCCGCCCTCGGCGCGGGAATTTACAACGCGGCGACGGGAAAAGGCGGTTCGCTCTGTGCTTTGCTGCTGACCTTCGCGCTGATTTTGCAGATTTCCTATGGCCGGTCGGTCAAGGCCGCGCGAAAAAAGGACCCGAATGTGAAGATCGAGCCGCTCTGGAAAAGAAAACGGAAATAACAGAAGGCCCCCGGTAAAATCCGGGGGCCTTCTGTATTTTGCAATTTTATTACGCCTTCGGCGGGACGAAGCCCACCTTTTTCATGACTTTCCGCAGCGTGCGGACGGATTTGGAATACGCTTTCTGCGCGCCATCGGCATAGCACTGTTCCAGGTAATCCTTGTTCTTCATATAGTCGTCGAATTTCTCGCGGATCGGCCTCAGATGCTCCGCAACGGCTTCGCCGACGGCAACCTTGAAATCGCCGTAGCCCTTGCCCGCGAATTCCGATTCGATCTGCTCATAGGTGCGGCCGGTCACGCAGGAATAGATGCCCATCAGATTGTTGACGCCGTCCTTGCCCTCCGCATAGCGGACGCAGGCTTCGCTGTCGGTGACGGCGCGCTTGAATTTGCGCAGGATGTCCTCCGGTTTGTCAAGCACCGCAATCGAGGCGTTCACGTTGGTGTCGGATTTGCTCATCTTTTTGGTCGGCTCCTGCAGCGACATGATCTTGGCGCCCTTTTCGGGAATGAAGCCCTCCGGCAGCTTGAACGTATTGCCGTAAATGCCGTTGAAACGCTCCGCAATATTGCGGGTAAGTTCAATGTGCTGCTTTTGGTCGATGCCCACCGGCACCAAGTCGGCCTGATAGAGCAGAATATCGGCGGCCATCAGGCTTGGGTAGGTAAACAGGCCTGCGTTGATGTTGTCCGGGTGTTTCGCGGATTTATCCTTGAACTGAGTCATGCGCTGCAGCTCCCCGAACTGAGTGTAGCAATCCAATATCCAGGCGAGCTGGGCGTGGGTCGGAACCTGACTTTGAATAAAGAACGTGCTTTTTTTCGGGTCGATTCCGCACGCGAGCAGCAGCGCATAGGCCTCCAGTGTATTCCGACGGAAAGCGGCCGGTTCCTGCCGGACCGTGATGGTATGAAGATCGGCCAGTCCGTAGATGCAGTCGCATTCATCCTGCAGCTCAATCCAGTTTTTCAGAGCACCGAGGTAGTTGCCGAGCGTGATGGTTCCGCTGGGCTGAATCAAGCTGAAGATAATTTTTTTTGGTTCTTCCGTTTTTTCAGGTTCCATGGTATTCCTCCGCAGATAATATAAAGTTTAACGGATCAGTTTGTCGGCAACGGAGCCGAGAATCTGAATCCCTTTTACTAGCTTTTCATCGGTCGGGGTCGTGTAATTGATGCGGAATGAGCTGCACGGCTGACTTTCGTCCGTCAGAAAGGCATTGCCGGGCACGACGCAGACCTTATCCAACACGGCCTGTTTGCAGAAACCGGGCATATCGACTCCGTCCGGCAGGGTGCACCAGAAGAACAGGCCGCCCTCGATGGGCAGATAGCTGATCTTCGGGGACAGATACTTGTCCAGTGCGTCGGACGCAACCTTCGACTTGTTGCGGTAGATTTCTTTGAGCCGCAGCAGATGAGCCTCATAGTCGTACTTCGTCATGAATTCGTGGCAGATCATCTGGCTCCAGACCGTGGTGTGCACGTCTTCGCCCTGCTTGCAGACGACCATCTTGTTGATGATGGCCTTCGGCGCAATGGCATAGCCGACGCGCAGACCGGGCGAAATCACCTTGGAGCAGGTGCCTGCGTAGATGACGATGCCCTCCGTGTCGAGCGATTTAATCGCCGGGATCGATTTGCCCGCAAAGCGCAGGTCACCGTAGGGGTTATCCTCCAGAATCAGCACGCCGTACTGCTTTGCAAGCTCGTACATCCGCTTGCGCTTCGCGAGGCTCATGCAGATTCCGGTCGGGTTCTGGAAATTCGGAATGGTGTAGATGAATTTGACGTTCTTTTCCTCTTTGAGCGCCTTCTCCAGCACATCCATATCCATGCCGTCGTTTTCCATCGGCACGCCGCACAGACGGGCGCGGAAGGAACGGAACGTGTTCAGCGACCCAATGAAGCTGGGCGCTTCGCAGATGACGGTATCACCCTCGTTCACAAGCGTTTTGATGGTCAGGTCCATAACCTGCTGCGCGCCGCTCGTGATCAGAATGTCGTCCGAATCGCCGCCGACACCGTACTTTTTCTTCATGTACCCTTTCAGATGGTCCCGCAGGGGCGTGTAGCCCTCCGTGAGGCTGTACTGCAGCACGTCAATCGGGTGTTCCTGAAGCAGCTTGACGGAAATCTCCCCGATTTCGTTCGAGGGGAAGGCTTCTGGTGCCGGATTGCCTGCGGACAGCGAAATTACCGCCGGGTCCGCCGCATATTTGAAGATTTCCCGGATGGCGGAAGGCTTCAGCGTCATCACGCGGTCTGAAAACTGATATTCCATGAATTTCATCGCCCTTTCCTGATTTCCAGGCTTTGCCGGTCGATCTTTAGCTTTCTGCCTGCCGTATTCCGGGCGCGTGTGACGCGGCCGGACAGGATTACCTCCGGAACAGACGGAACTTTGGATGAATCAGACAAAGCTTAATAATTTATCCTTTATTGTACCACAGAATGAGGAAGGCGAACAGAAAAAAACTGCAGTTGTGCAAATATTCTCGGATGCGATCAAATCCGATTAAATATTCCGCCATGTTATGACAAAGCTGACAAAATACGAATGGTATAATCGATTTGTCAACATCTGGACAAGCTGTTAAAATTTTCTATGGCGGTGATTGTATGGCCAAGGCGAAGGCACAGCGGGTGCGATTTTCGGAATTAGCCGCAGCTCCCGCAAAAGCGATGGCACAGCAGTTGGTCGGGTTTACGGTCGGCCTGCTCTGCGCGCGGGGGGTCGTGTTCGGGCAGTATGCCCCGTTCGGGGTGGCGGCGGTGGCTGCGATGCCCTATTCCGTGCTGTGGAGCGTGATTCTAGGCAGCACGGCGGGGTATCTTCTGCCGTCTTCGGCAGTGATTCCCATTCATTATATTGCGGCGTTGCTGGCTGCCGCGGCCATCCGATGGACGCTAAACGACCTCGTCAAGCTGCGTTCGCATCCGTGGTTCGCTCCCGTCGCGGCCTTTCTGCCGCTTCTGGCAACCGCCATCGCCATTGTGGCGGTCAACGGCTCCGGGGCGTCGGTGACTGCTCTCTACATTTCGGAATCCCTTCTGGCGGGGGGAGTCGCCTACTTCGTTTCCCGCACGGTTCGGGCCGCAGAGTCGGGCAGGAGCATCGGGGAGTGGAATACGCAGGAAATCACCTGCGCGTCTTTTTCTGCGGGGGTTCTGCTTCTTTCGTTCTCCGGGCTTTCGGTGGGCGGCATCTCGCTGGGGCGGGTTCTGGCTGTGCTGGCCATCCTGTTCGCCGCACGTTACGGCGGAGTGAGCGGGGGCAGCGTGGCGGGTATCACCGCGGGCATTGTGTTCAGTCTCTCCACAACAGGCCTGAACTATCTTTCGGGCGCTTACGCGCTCGGCGGCCTGATGGCGGGGCTGTTTTCGCCGCTCGGCAGGCTGGCTCTGGCGGCTGCGTTCGTCATATCCAACACGGTCGCTTCACTTCAGGTCGGCAACCGGAGCGAAGTGATGAACGGCCTTTACGAGGTCATGGCGGCCACGGTGATCTACGTGGTGATACCCGCGAAGGCAGGGAGTCCGCTGGTCGGCATTTTCTCCCGCAGCGACGATTCCTCCCGGGCGGAAGGTTTGCGCCGAACCGTCATCATGAAGCTGGATTATGCTGCAAAGGCGCTCGGAAGTGTTTCAGACGCGGTGGAGGAGGTTTCCCACAAGCTTTCCGTCACCTGCGCTCCGGATATCAGCGGGGTGTACCACAGAGCGGTAGACGAGGTCTGCCGGAGCTGCGGGCTGAAAACCTATTGCTGGGACCGCAATTTCAATGACAGTATGAATTCCCTGAACGATCTGACGGAGCGCCTGCGCACCAAGGGCCGGATTTCCCGCGAAGATTTCAGTTCGCAGTTTGCCTCCCACTGCAGCCGCCTAAGCCTGATGGAAGAGACTGTCAACCGCAACTACAGCGAGTTTGTCGTCAAGGATGCCGCGGAGCAGCGGGCCCAGCAGGTGCGCAGCGTGGTTGCCGACCAGTTCGATACCACCAGCCGGATGCTCGAGGAAATGGCCGGGGAGCTGGAGCTGTATGAACGCTTCGATTTCAACGCAGCCCAAAAGGTGGAGGAGGCGCTGCGCCTTTCGGGTATCCAGCCCTACGACGTCAGCTGCCGCACCGACCGATTCGGCCGGATGACGGTGGAAATCGTCTCGGCGCCGGTCGAATACGCGCGCCTGAACCGCGCGGAGCTCACTGATGAAATTTCGAGGGCCTGCGGGCGCACATTCCAGCAGCCATGCGTTAGCTCGGTCAAGGGCAAATGCCGCATTCAAATGAGCGAGCTGCCCGCGTTTCGGGTCAAAATCGGGTGCGCACAGCACGTGTGCGGAAACGGTCAGCTCTGCGGCGACAGCTGGGACAGCTTTTCGGATGGAGACGGACGTCAGGTCGCCCTGGTGTGCGACGGCATGGGCACGGGCGGCCGTGCTGCGGTGGACGGAGCCATGGCGAGCGGCATCATGGGGCGTCTGGTTCGCGCGGGCATCGGCTTCGACGCCGCGCTGAAAATCGTCAATTCCGCCCTGTTGGTAAAGTCCGGCGACGAATCCCTTTCCACGCTTGATCTGGTTTCGCTTGACCTTTTCAGCGGGAGTGCCGAATTTCTGAAGGCCGGCGCGCCGGTCAGCGTGATCCGCAAGTCGGGCCACGCGATTTTGGTGGACACGCCCAGCCTGCCGGTCGGCATTCTGAACGACACCAGTTTCGCCAAGTTTTCGGAGACCGTGGCGGCCGGAGACCTGATCCTTCTGATGTCCGACGGGGCGCTGAGCTCGGGGAGCGACTGGATCTGTACGGAAACAGAAAAGTGGGACGGCAGAATTCCGCAGGAGTTGGCGGAATCTATCGTTTCGCAGGCTATCGCGAAGCGCCGTGACGGCCATGACGATGACATTACGGTCCTGGCGATGCTGGTGTCGGCACAGGAGCCGGAGTGAGTTTTTTGGGGAGTTTTCCATAAGAGGACGGGCATTTCGGGCCCGCCCAGGCCCGGCCGGTGACGCGGCCGGGCTTTTTGCGTCTTTTTGCAGGCTGAAAGCGGAAGAATTCCGGATTTCTTGTGCTTCCTCCACGAGAAATAGGTGCGCCTGTTTCTGATTTCGTTAAATACTTACCAAAATGCAGATTTGGTGAAAAATCAGGATTGACAAAAGCGTGGAAAGCAGTATTATTGTACTAAACAAGTAATACAAAAATAAGTCCAAAACAGCTATCTATGCCATACGTTCCGCAAAAAAGAAATTGTTAAATTTTCTGTTAACAGACTGTAAATTCCGCCCGCTTTCATTGAGACCCGGAGGCCGTAATGCTATAGTTAAAAATGGCGCACGGTGGCCGGATTGTCCAAAAAGGAAAACCGGAAAAACCGCCGGGCCCGGAAACCGGGGAGAGACCTTCCCAAAGGAGAATGAGTATATGAGGAAATGGATCAGCATTTTACTGATTGCAGCGCTTGCCGTATCGCTGGAAACACCGGCTTTTGCGGCGGAACAGAGTACGCAGGCGGTCACGCCGGTCACCGTGTCGCTGGGGACCATCGAGCAGATTATGTCCGACAACAATCTGGACATTCGCACCGTCGAAAACGACCTGCGCAACACCAAGGAACAGTATAATGATGCTAAGGGCGCAGACAAAGACAGCAGCGCGGCCAACGCGTACAAAATTGCCCAGACGAAGTATGAGCAGCAGGTGCAGCAGAAAGTGCTGAGCGCGAAGCAGCAGTACATAAGCTTCTGCGTGGATAATGTTCAGCTTCAGGCCGATCAGGTCTCTGCCGACAACGATAAGAAGACGCTTAGTCAGAAGTACGGCCAACTGCAAAAAGGGTATATTTCTCAAAAGGATTACAACGATGCCCTTGACCAGGCGAATAAATCGCAGAATACGCTTGTCGCACAGCAGAACAAGCTGATTCGCGGGAAGCAGGATCTCCTGACTCTGCTGAACATACCGGACAGCGTGAAATATACGATTCTGCCCGTCACCGAAAAGGATATGGATATCACCGGAATCCCGTCCATCGTCTACGGCGCGGACGAAATCCTGATGGTTACCCGCAACGCCGACATCATCGCGGCGGAACAGAATTACGATTTTACCAAGGATGATCTTTCCAACAGCAGTTCCACCATCGATAACGCTTACATCAGCTGGCAACAGACGATTAGCAATCGCAAAGCCTCCTTTAAGCAGCTGTACGATTCCTTGATGAACTACTACCAGACCTGTCAGCTTGACGCAGAGAGCGTTCAGCGGAAAACAAGCGATCTTACGGTGGAAAAACAAAAGCTAAAGCAGGGCTTTTCTTCTCAGACAAAGGTAGACCAGGCAAACCTCAGCTTGCTGCTTGCCGAGGCCACGCAGGCGCTTGACCAGAGCAATGCCTATACAGCACTGATGAGTTATCAAAATATGAAAAACGGCTATACGGCAACCGGATCAGGGAGCGCGGTACAATGATAAAAAAACTGTTTCGTCCTACCAAGAAAAAAATTATTTTCCTCGTTATTATTCTGGTCGTGATTGTAGGAATCGCCTATTCCTGTTCACTGCAGTCAAAGGCGAAAAGCGTTCATGCGGGCATGGCCTACACCACGCTGAAAAAATCTACACTTCAGAATACAGTCAGCGTATCCGGTACGGTCCACAGTGACAATCCCGTCAACGTCTACACAACTCTCGCCGCCCCGGTTGCAAAAACCTGCGTTTCGGTCGGCGACGTAGTCAAAAAGGGCGACGTTCTCGCCGTACTGGACAGCAAAAGCTTGCAGAAGGATGTGGAGCAGCAGCAGTACGCAACGGCCGACGCGGAAACCTCGGCGAATCTTTCGCTGCAGAAGGCAAAGTCGGATTACTCGAACGCCATGTATATTTATAATAACGACCTGAGCAACGGTCTGCTGACCGCGAAATCCACGCTGAGCTCTTCCAAAGGAGCGCTGGATGCCGAAACGAGCACCTGGAACTACGACCAGTACCTGTACAAGAACGGCCAGCTTTCCAAAATGGAGCTGGACCAGGAGCAGGTGAAATATAATAAAGCCGTCAGTGATTACAATGCCGCGCAGCAGTCGTTGACCGCCGCGCAGAATCAGGCGGATCAGGACCTGAAAACCGCAAAGAACGCTTACGACGCGGCTGTGGCAAAATGCGCGGACAAAAGCCAGCGGTCGTCGCTGGAAAAGCTGCAGCAGAACATGCAGGATTCCAACATTATGGCGCCTGCGGACGGAACGATCACCTACAAAAACGCGACCGTAGGCGTAGCGCCTACCGGAATCCTGTTCAAGATTGAGGATACCGGCGACCTGATCGTCGACACGCAGATCAAGGAACTGGACGCGGACGTTATTACGGCGGGCAAAAAGGTTATTATCAAGTCAGATGCCACGGGGAGCGCACAGATCTCCGGCGTGGTCTCCAGCGTGGCCCCTGCCGCGACGCAGAGCACGGAAGGTACAAGCGACGTGACCTTCGCGGCTAAGATCAAGGTTACGGGCAAGAATCCGGCACTGAAAATCGGTATGAAGGCAAAGCTGCAGATCGTTGAGCAGGAAAAGAGCGGGATCTTCGTCATCCCCTACGATGCGCTTGTCCAAAAGGAAGGCGGAGCTCAATCGGTGTTTGTCGCCGAGAAACAGGGAACCCTTTACCGCGCGAAGGAAGTCCCGGTGAAAACCGGCATGGAGAGTGACGTTTCCGTCGAAATTACCGGCTCCGGTCTGACGGACGGCACCATTGTGGTGAACAATCCGGACGGTGTAAAGGCCGGCGATATTCTTCAGCTTTCCAAGGGGGCGTAACCATGTGCCGCAATATTATTGAAATGAAGGATATCGTAAAGAATTACTATATCGGTACGCCCAATGAACTGCATATTTTGAAGGGGATTTCCCTGACAGTGCAGGAGGGGGAATTCGTCGCGATCGTGGGTGCCTCCGGCTCCGGAAAAAGTACGCTGATGAACATGATCGGCGTGCTGGACCGCCCGACCGCCGGAACGTACGTCCTCGACGGAATCCCAATTTCCAAGATGACGGATAATCAGCTTTCTGATGTGCGGAACAAAAAGATCGGCTTCGTTTTCCAGACCTTCAACCTGATTCCGCGCAACAACGCTCTGAAAAACGTGGAGTTGCCCATGCTGTACGCCGGGTTGGACCGCAAAAAGCGCACCAGCCGCGCCAAAGAGCTGCTGGCCCTTGTAGGCATGGAGGACCGTATGTTCCATGAGCCGAACGAGCTTTCCGGCGGACAGAAGCAGCGCGTCGCCATCGCGCGGGCAATGGCAAACGATCCCGCTATTTTGCTGGCTGACGAGCCCACCGGCGCTCTGGATTCGACTACGGGCCGCATGGTGATGGATTTGTTCCACCGCGTGCATGAAAAGGATGGAAAAACCATCGTGCTGATAACGCATAATCCGGAGCTCGCAGAGGAAACGGAGCGCGTCGTCACGATCCGCGACGGTATGGTCATCGACGACCGCCCCGGCTCGGGAAAGGCGGTGCAGTTGGAATGTTCCTGAAAGAAAATATCCTTTTAGCTGTTTCCGGCCTGAAATCCAATAAGATGCGCGCCTTTCTGACCATGCTCGGTATCATCATCGGCATCGGTTCCGTTATCGCGATCGTGTCCATCGGCAACGCGGTGACGCAGAATGTAAGCGACACCATGTCCAGCATGGGCGCGAGCAATATTTACGTCTATGTGGCAAAAAGCGACAACGACAGCATCTATAACCAGATGGGCGGCGGAAGCGGCGATAAGATGGACGACAGCGACCTGCTGACCGAAGATCAGATCCAAGCGATGCAAAATAAGTTTTCGAACGAGATCAAAGCCGTTGCGCTTTACGATCAGGTGGGAACGGGCAAAGCGGAAGACGGCCACAATTACGCCAATGTTTCTATTTACGGTACCAATCCGGGTTTTGTGCAGGTTGAAAATGTCACGATGATCAGCGGGCGCTATCTGCAGGACCGCGATATCAGCGGGCACCGGCACGTGGCGGTTGTTTCCGATAAGCTGGTTGCCAATATGTTCCGCAGCGGAGAAGACCCGCTCGGCAAGGAAGTGGATATTTCCACCGACGACAGCACGCAGAGCTATACGATTGTCGGCGTTTACAAGAGTCAGCAGTCCGGCATGATGTCGGGCAACGCTTCGGGGAAGGACGTCCGCACGACCATGTACGTCCCGATCAGCGTGACGAAGGAAACGGCCGCCAACCAGAATTACGCCAACTTTGAGCTCAAGCCGAAGGGGGTGGAGGATACAGCGGATTTCACGAAGCGGCTGGAAGCCTACATGAAAAAGCTGTATGTCAATAACCCCAAATACACCTGCAGCGTCTATAACGAAGAAAATATGCTCAGCCAGGTGACCTCCGTTCTGGGAACACTCTCGGTCGCGGTGGCGGCCATCGCGGCAATTGCCCTGCTTGTCGGCGGCGTTGGCGTGATGAATATCATGCTGGTTTCGGTGACCGAACGCACAAGGGAAATCGGAACGCGCAAGGCCCTCGGCGCCCGCAGCAGCTATATCCGCATGCAGTTCATTGTGGAATCCATCATCATCTGCCTGATCGGAGGGGTGATTGGAATTTTGTCCGGAATCGGGCTTGCCGCGCTCGGGGTGAGTCTGCTCAAGATGAGTTTGGTGATTTCCGTGCCGACGATTCTGATCAGTGTCGCATTCTCCATGCTGATCGGCGTTTTCTTCGGCTACTATCCGGCCAAGAAGGCCAGCCAGCTCGACCCGATCGAGGCCCTGCGGTACGAATAACTCAAACCCTATTTCTCACATCAAGAAGGCCCGGGAGCAATCCCGGGCCTTTCCGTATCTCGTTATGCCTGCTGAATCCGGAACAGCGTTTCAGCGTTCTTCCGGGTCCGGTCCAAAAGCGCCTGTACCTCTTCGCCGCGGATCTCTGCAATTTTTTCCGCCGAGTACGCGATTCTGGAGGAGTCGTTGCGCTGCCCGCGGAACGGAACCGGCGTCATGTAAGGACAGTCCGTTTCCATCAGCAGCCGGTCCGCAGGGACCATCTTTGCAACTTCAACGGATGTTTTCGCGTTTTTGAACGTTACCGCTCCGCCCAGACCGATGTACATGCCGAGCTTTAAAATTTCCCGCGCTGTTTCCACACTGCCGGAAAAGCAGTGAACCACACCGGCCGGTTTCAGGTGTTTCAGAACTTCCAGTGTGTCGCCGTGCGCGTCCCGGTCGTGGATGATGACCGGCAGGTGATGAGCGTTCGCCAGTTCCACCTGGCGCTCAAAAGCAGCGATCTGCACATCGCGCGGGGCGTTTTCCTCAAAGTGAAAGTCAAGGCCGATTTCGCCTACTGCCACCACCTTTGGTGCGCCGAGCAGCGATTCCAGTCGGCCGATAAAATCCTCCGGCGCATCCTTCACACATTCCGGATGAATGCCGACGGCGGCGTAAATATAGCCGATCTTTGCCGCAAGGGCAATCGACGCCTCCGAGGACGGAAGGTCGGCCCCGCAGTTGACGACCGTGCAGACCCCGGCTTCCGGCAAAATCCTGCCGAGTAGTTCTTCCCGGTCATCGTCGAACGCCGGGTCGTCGTAATGGGCGTGGCTGTCGAATATATTGCAGTATGTCATAGTTCCTCCGATGGTTCAATAACTTTATTGTAATTGTTTGGACACTCCGCAGCTTTGGAAAATAAAACAACCGGGAGAATCCGAAAACTCTCCCGGCCGAATATGCTGACAATAAACTCTGGCGAAATGCCGGGCCATGCGCGCAGCCTCAGGCTGCCTACCGGATTTTGCTCCCGGCGGGAACACCGTCGATAAAGACTACACGCACATCGTTTTCGCCTGCGTCTGCCGCGAGAATCATGCCCTGACTCTCCACGCCGCACAGGATGGCCGGCTTCAGGTTGGAAACGATCACCACCGTATGCCCAATCAGGTCCTCCGGCTTGTACCACTGCGAGATGCCGGAAGCGACCGTGCGCTCACCGGTTCCATCGTCCAGCGTCAGCTTTAACAGCTTTTTGGAACGCTTGACCGGTTCGCAGGCCTTTACGGTTGCGGCCCGCAGCTCTACCTTCGCGAAGTCCTCGATGCCGATCTGTGCGATTCCTTCCACGGCTTTTTCCTCGGGTTTCTCCTGCACGGCTTTGTCCGCCGGATTGGGGATCAGCTTGTTTAGCTCGTCGATCTCCTTATCCACGTCGATGCGCGGGAAGAGGGTCTCGCCCTTTGCAATGACTGCATCCGCAGGCAATACGTTCCATTTTCCTGCCGCATCGTAGGTCACGGCTTCGCCGGAAGCGCCGATCTGCGACTGAATCTTCGGCCCGGTCTCCGGCAGGAACGGTACCAAAAGCACTGAAACAATTCGGAGCACTTCGCAGAGATTGTATAGCACAGCAGCCAGACGGGCACTCTTGGTTTCATCTTTGCCCAACGCCCACGGCGCCGTTTCGTCAATATACTTGTTCGCACGGGAAACAACCTTCCAGATTTCTGTCAGCGCCGAGGAGAACTGATAGCCATCGATGGCCCCGTCGCATTTTCCGCGAAGGGCAAGCGCCATGGAAATCAGCTCTTCGTCAACCGGAGCGGCTTCCCGCTCAGCGGGGATGTGCCCGCCGAAATATTTCTCCGCCATTGCCGTCGTGCGGGAAAGCAGGTTCCCGAGGTCGTTGGCCAAGTCGGAGTTGATGCGGCCAATGAGAGCTTCATTGGTGAACAGGCCGTCGGCCCCGAAGGGGATTTCACGAAGCAGGAAATAACGGATGGCGTCCACACCGTAGCGGTCGCACAGAATCACAGGATCAACCACGTTCCCCTTGCTCTTGCTCATCTTGCTCCCGTCGCCGAACAGCAGCCAGCCGTGGCCGTACACCTGTTTCGGAAGGGGCAGATCGAGCGCCATCAGCATGGCAGGCCAGATGATCGTGTGGAAGCGCACGATTTCCTTGCCGACAAAATGAACGTCGGCGGGCCAGTATTTTTTGTAATCGGAATCGTCGTTTGAGCCGTAGCCGAGCGCCGTAATATAGTTCGTCAGCGCGTCAAGCCAAACATAAACCACGTGCTTCGGATCGAAGGTTACCGGAATGCCCCAGGAGAAACTGGTGCGGGAAACGCACAGATCTTCCAGACCCTGCTTGATGAAACTGATCATTTCATTTTTGCGGCTTTCGGGCTGAATAAAATTCGGCTGGTCTTCATAGAGCTTCAGAAGCCGGTCCGCATAGTTGGAAAGGCGGAAGAAGTAAGCTTCCTCGTTGGCGATTTTTACCTCACGCCCGCAGTCTGGGCACTTGCCGTCTTTGAGCTGCGTTTCGGTCCAGAAGGATTCGCAGGGGGTGCAGTACCAGCCTTTGTACTGTCCCTTGTAGATTTCACCTTTGTCATAGAGTGCCTTGAAGATGCTCTGCACGGCCTTGACGTGGTAGTCGTCCGTGGTGCGGATGAAGCGGTCGTTGGAGATATTCAGCAGCTTCCAGAGGTTCTGGAAGCCTGCCACCACACGGTCAACGTACTCCTTCGGGGTAACGCCTTCCTTTTCCGCGTTTAATTCGATTTTCTGGCCGTGCTCGTCCGTCCCGGTCAAAAACATCACGTCGTACCCCTGCATTCGCTTGTAGCGTGCAATGGCGTCGCTTGCCACCGTGCAGTAGCTGTGCCCGATGTGCGGCTTGCCGGACGGGTAGTAAATGGGTGTCGTGATGTAAAAGGTCTTCTTTTCCATACTTTTTACCTCCGGGATGATTTTTGATTCTTGTTATTATTATACCATTTTTTGGCGGATTATAAAAGGAATATGGGAAAACGGTTCCTTGCTTTTTTAGTTGGAATCATCGGAGGAACCGGCTCCGTACAGGAAATTCCGCAGAAGTGTGCAGTTCTGACTCAGGTCCGGGTCCAGTACGTCGCCGACGTTCGGAATATCCTCATTCTTGTAGGTGTTGACGTACGGTATGTACATGGTTTCCATTTTGTAGTTCGAAACGGATACGCCGATTGAGGCAAGGGACACCAGTTCTGGGTTGGTGAGATTCGTTTTCACACAGGGCAGGTAGTCATACATGATCTTGCTGATTTCAATCGGATTCATGGTCTTCATCTTTTTGATCATCAGCTCGATTACTTCGCGCTGACGGCCTGTCCGCCCGAAATCGTCGTCAATGGCGCGGATACGGGCATAGTAGAGGGCCAGCCTTCCGTTCAGATGGTTGACGCCGGGTTTTAGATGGCTGCCCATATTTTCGTTTTCCGCGTCGCAGGCGGCCTGTGACATGTTGATGTCAAGCCCGCCGATCCGGTCGATGATTTTCGCAAAGTTATCGAAGTCCGTTGCGACGTATTTATCCATGATAATGCGGTAGTTGTTCTGCAGCGTAGCGATGGTCAGGTTCGGGCCTTCGAACGCATAGGCCGCGTTCAGCTTGTTTTTGCCGTGGCCCGGAATTTCCAGATAGGCATCTCGCAGAAACGAAACCAGCCGCAGTGTTTTTGAATTGCGGTCGATAGAAAGCAGCATGTTGGAGTCGGAACGCCCGTCGGTTCCGTCGTCGTTTTTATCGGCGCCGATCAGCAGAATGTTGGTGACGCTGCTGTCGGTTTTCACCTGCCAGGCAGGTGCCGCGGCGGGCTGCTGAATATAGGCGGTTGCCTGTGAGCTGGTGGAGGCGGCGGAACGGTCCAGCCGGGAAAGCATCATGACGGAATAGATGATGCCGACCAGTGCGACAAGAACGAGAACAAAGCCGAAAAAACCGAGGATCTTCGCTCCGCAGCCTTTTTTCTTTTTCTTCTTTTGTCCGCCTCCGGTGCGGGCACGCTGTGCGGAACCGGAAGTAGCGCCGCGGTCGACCGTGTTGTAGCGGTCAATTTCATCCGGAGCGTACGTTACCTTCCTGCGTGGAGGCGGAGCGGTGCGCCGGGGCTGTTGGGATCGGTTGCCGGGCTTCCGGCTGCTGCTGCTTTTGTTCATGGCTCCCCTCCGTTTTCTGTCACCTTATATAAGCTTTTTTATTTTATTGCAAACTCCGGGGCTTGTCAACGCCGCACGCCCGGAAGCGGACCCGATTCCCAGGTTTTTATCCATGCGGGCGGTTGTTTTTTGCCCCTGTTATTGATATAATAATTCGGGAAGGAAGCGAATGAATCATGAGAATTCAAAAGAGTCGGGAAGAACGTAAAAAGACGGTGGTCCGTGTCGTCGCGGTTCTCTGCGCGCTGATGATTGTTGCTTCCGCGTTCCTGTTTCTGTTCCTGTAGGTTTCCGGCCGCCTGTTTTGGGGAACCGACGGTTAGCAAAATCTAACTTTTCCCCGGAGGTATAAAACGATGAAAAAAGAAATTGTTTTGAATATTGAAGGAATGCACTGCCCGATGTGCGCGAAGCACGTCACCGAGGCGCTCAAAGAGACATCCGGCGTGAAAAAGGCGGAGGTCCGCCTGGAGGAAAATATGGCCCGCGTCGTCTATGATGACGCTCAGACGAATGTTGAGAAGCTGTCCGAGGCTGTTGCGGAGGCGGGCTATTCGGTTGTAAAGGGGCAGTCCTAGTGATGAAATCGGTTGATCTGGAAATCGGCGGTATGCACTGCGTCATGTGCGCCAATGCGGTACGCAGGGCGGTGCGTAAAGTCGGCGGGGTGGAGGACGCGGAAGTCAGCTACGCCGCTGAATCCGCCCATGTTATTTACGATGAAGAAAAAACCGGCCTGAAGGCGATTTCGAAAGCCATCCGGAAGGCCGGTTATTTTGTCGTTGAAAATAAACAGGCTTACCGGCGGCGGGAATTCCGTACGCTGCTGATCGAATTTATCGTTTCGGCGGTTCTTACGCTTCCGTTCCTGCTGGCTATGGTGTTGATGTTCGCCGCGCCGGAGAGTTCCATTACCATGGCGCTTCATAACCGGTGGGTGCAGTTCGCCCTTGCGACGCCTGTCCAGATTGGCATCGGGTGGCGCTTTTACCGGGGCGGCTTCGATTCCGTACGCTCCGGCAGCGCGAATATGGATGTTCTTGTCAGCCTCGGCACGCTGTCCGCTTACGCCTACAGTGTGTGGAACGTCTTTACGGGAGGCTCGACTCTGTATTTTGAGGCGAGCACGATGGTGCTTACCCTGGTGCTGCTCGGCAAGCTCTTTGAGGCCAAGGCGAAGGCCCGGGCCGATTCCGCGGTGGAAAGCCTGCTGCAGCTTCAGCCGAAGACTGCTTCCGTTCTGCGGGACGGGCATGAGATCAAGGTCCCCGCCGGTGAAATCGGAATTGGGGAAACCGTTCTGGTGCGCCCCGGCGAGGGCGTGGCTGTGGACGGCGTGATCCTTGAGGGCGCTTCGGCTCTGGACGAAAGCATGCTCACCGGTGAAAGCATTCCAGTGGTTAAGCGCCGCGGAGATTCCGTATTTGCCGGTACCGTGAACCGGGAGGGCTCGTTCCGCTTTCGCGCTACGGGGGTTGGGCGGAACACCATGCTTTCCTCCATTGTGCGGATGGTGCGCGCGGCCCAGCAGAGCAAGCCGCCGATCCAGAAGCTGGTGGACCGGGTCTCTTCGGTGTTCGTCCCGACGATTCTCGCCCTCGCGGTGATTACCTTCCTGGTGGTATTTCTGTCTGAGCACGATATGCCGCAGGCGGTTGCCCGTGCGGTTGCGGTGCTGGTGATTGCCTGCCCCTGCTCGCTCGGGCTTGCGACTCCCACAGCCCTGATGGTGGGAACCGGAATGGCTGCGTCCGCCGGGATTCTCATCAAGGATGCGGATGCGCTCCAGCTTGCCGGGAAAACCGGCGTGGTCGTTTTTGACAAAACGGGAACGATCACCAAAGGCGAACCTCAGGTGACGGATTTTGTGCCGCTTTCTGGTAAGGCAACCGATCTGCTGCACTGGGCGGGCGCGGTGGAGCAGCTCAGCGAACATCCGGTGGGTCAGGCGGTTTTCCGCTACTGCAAAGAGCACGCCGGTGCAATGCCGCAGGCGGGGGATTTTTCCTCGCAGGTAGGCAGCGGCGTATTCGGAACGGTGGAGGGCCGGAAAATCTATGTGGGCCGGTTCGAAAACGAACAGGCCGCTCAGTTTGAGCGGGAAGGAAAAACTTCCGTTGTACTTACGGTAGACGGCGCTCCCGCGGCCGTATTTGCCGCGGCGGACCATGTGCGGGAGGATTCCGCCGCCGCAGTCGGGACCCTGCGCGAGGCGGGCATCGACGTCTACATGGTCACGGGCGACAATGCCATCACTGCGCGTGCCATCGCGGAGCAGGTCGGCATTTCCAACGTGGTGGCCGGCGTCCTGCCGGGTGGCAAGAAGGAAGAGGTTACACGCCTGAAACGGGAGGGCCGCGTGGTCGCCATGGTGGGCGACGGCGCGAACGATGCCCCCGCTCTGGCCGCCGCCGACGTCGGCATGGCGGTCGGTACGGGCACGGACGTGGCGGCGAGCGCCTGCTCCATGGTGCTGATGAGCGGAAGCCTGCGGGATGTTCCCCGCGCGATTGCCGTTTCGAAGGCCATTATGAGCAAGATTCGCCAGAATCTTTTCTGGGCGTTCTTTTATAACTGCATCGGCGTGCCGCTCGCGGCGTTCGGCATCCTTCACCCGGTCGTGGCAGGCGCATGTATGGCGTTCAGTTCCGTTTCTGTGGTGACGAATTCGCTTCTGCTCCGCAGGAAAAAGTTCTAGGGCAACACTGCCGCAAAAAGCGGGTGAAAAGGCGGCGCATGTAAATTGGGCGAAGTTGTGTCCGGTGGTTCGCGGCGCCGTCCTGTTTTGTTAATGGGCGGTGCCGTTCTGTTGTTTTGGTGTCTGCTGTGCGCCGCTGAAAGCGGGCGGCAATAGATAATGTTTTAGTCGGGAGGAAAAACAGCGGTGAAACAGGTGGAAATTGCTGTGGTCGGCGGAGGAGCGTCCGGTCTGATGGCGGCGGCGTCCGCCGCGGCTTTTGGCGCTCGGGAGGGACATGCTGCGCGCGTTGCGGTGCTGGAAAAAAACGATCGGGTGGGCAAAAAACTCCTTGCTACCGGGAACGGGCGCTGCAACCTGACCAATCTTCAAGCGGAGTCGTCGCACTACCACGGCGACACCGAACGGTGCGCCCAAGTGCTCCGGAAATACCCACCACAGAAAATTCTCGATGCTTTCGCCGGAATGGGACTTTTCTGCCGAGAACTGGAGGGCGGGCGCGTCTATCCCTACAGTCTGCAAGGCTCCTCGGTGCTGAATCTGCTGCGCCGCCGTCTGGATACGCTCGGTGTTGAGACGCTCTGCGGGTTCCCGGTTACCGGCCTGAAAAAAACAAAGACGGGATTCCTGATTGCGTCGGGGGATGAGACAATTTCTGCAGAGCGGGTGATTTTCTGCTCTGGCGGCAAGGCTGGGCCGCAGTTCGGGACGGACGGGAGCGCCTTTCCGCTCCTGAAAAGTCTCGGCCACAGCGTGACGCCGCTCCGGCCCGCACTGGTTCCGATGAAATCCAAATCGGAGCGTCTGAAACCGCTCAAGGGAGTTCGCAGTCCCGCGAAGGCGACGTTTCTGGCAGGCGGCAAGCAGGTCGCCTTTACGGAGGGCGAGGTTCAGTTTACGGATACGGCTCTTTCCGGTATCTGTATCTTTGAGCTGGCCCGCTTCGCGGGTACTTCCGGCACGGAGGAAGTTTCGCTTGACCTCACGCCGGAAATCGATACGGAAGAACTGGCAGAACGTCTGCGCTGCATTGATGAAGCCTTTCCGGGTCTCTCGGCGGCACAGCTGTTGGAAGGTACCCTGCACCGGGCGCTGGCAGCGGAGGTTGTACGTCAGGCGGAGGGGAAAGGCAGGGCCGACTTTTCGAGCATTGCGCGGGCGGTCAAAGATTTTCGTTTCCCGGTTCTGGGTACCCTTTCCTGGCCGCAGGCACAGGTCACGGCGGGCGGCGTGCCGACCCGAGAGACGGACGAAAATTTCCAATCGAACTGCTGCAAAGGTCTTTACCTTTCCGGAGAGCTTCTTGACGTGGACGGCGACTGCGGCGGGTTTAATCTTCACTGGGCGTGGGCAACCGGTCTTGCAGCGGGGGAAGCGGCGGCAAAATCGGTCGAAAAGGGGAATCCTTCGAAATGAGTACGGCTATCGTTCTAATGGATATGTTTCTGATTCTTTTTCCGCTCTTTCTGCTGCTGGTGGGCTGGCTATTAAAACGACATCATTCCCAATACCCGAATACATTCTGCGGGTATCATGTCGGTAAAATCGCATCAAAGAGTGAAAGCGCATGGAATGAAGTAAATCTGCACTGCGGCGTGCTCCTGATTCGAACGGGTTCCGTCGCGCTGCTGCTGAATTTTGGGTTTGCGTTCCTTTTGACTTTTGGAGCGGGAGATCAATTTGAGAAAACCGTCATGTGGGCACTTGTGGCGATCTTGATGCTGATGCTTTCGATTTGTGTGCCGACCCTTCTGTCAATCCTGCTCACGGAACGGCATTTAAAAAGGAATATGATTCGAACGATCTCCCGAAGGGGAGCTCAACGAGATAAATAGAGAGAGGAATTTTTTGCTTAATGGAACAGGAAAAGCGAATCTTCCGGGTTTCCGGAATACGGCTGGAGCTGGACGCGGGGGAAAGTGAACTGAAGCTTCAGGCTTCCCGGCGATTGAAGGTGCCGGTTCAGGCCCTCGGTGCGGTGCGGCTTGCCCGAAAGTCGGTGGACGCGCGGAGAAAAGACGATGTGCATTTCATCTGCACGGCGGAAGCCGAATGCGCAAAGAAAATTACAGTCCGCGACGGCCGGATCACACCGGTGGAGCCTTACCGCTACCGTCTGCCCGTGTGCGGTCCGCTGCCCGAAAGGCCGGTGGTGGTGGGGTTCGGCCCCGCCGGAATGTTCGCCGCACTGATTCTGGCACAGGCAGGGCAGAAGCCGATTGTTTTGGAACGTGGCCCCGCGGTCGAGGAGCGCGCTCAACGGGTGGAGCGCTTCTGGAACACCGGCGAGCTGGACCCGGAGGGCAACGTCCAGTTTGGGGAGGGTGGCGCCGGAACGTTCTCCGACGGGAAACTCAACACCGGCACAAAGGATTCCCGTGCGCGCAAGGTGCTGGAGGAATTCGCGGCCGCCGGAGCGCCGGAGGAAATTCTGTACCTCGCAAAGCCTCACATCGGCACGGACCGCCTGCCGGAAACGGTGCGGAATATTCGTAAGCAAATTCTTTCTCTCGGCGGCGAAATCCTGTTTGAGACCCGCATGGAGCGTCTGCTCTCAAAGGACGGTCAGATCATCGGTCTGGAATACGTCTGTCGGGACGGAACGCGCGGCGAGATCGGGACAAAGCATGTCGTTCTGGCTGTTGGGCACAGCGCGCGGGATACGTTCTCCGCACTGTACGGGCTCGGCCTGCCGATGGAGCCGAAGCCGTTTTCCGTTGGAGCGCGCATCGAGCATCCGCAGAAGCTGATCGATTTTTCCCAGTACGGGAAATTCGCGGGACATCCTGCGCTCGGTGCGGCGGATTACAAACTCTCGGTTCATCTGGAAAACGGGCGGGGCGTCTACACGTTCTGTATGTGTCCGGGCGGGGAGGTTGTTCCGGCCGCAAGTGAGCCCAACAGGCTTGTGACGAACGGGATGAGCCGGTTTGCGCGGGACGGCGAAAACGCCAATTCCGCTCTGCTGGTGGGCGTAGGCCCGGAGGATTACGGAAGCGATTCGCCGCTTGCTGGCGTGGAGTTCCAGCGCCGCCTGGAAGAAAGTGCGTTCCGCCTCGGCGGAGGGAATTACCGCGCCCCGGTCCAGCGTGTGGAAGACTTTTTAAATCACGCCGCTTCCGTCCGGCTTGGGGACGTCCAACCGACGTATCGGGCCGGGGTGACGCCCTGTTCGCTGGATGAGTGCCTGCCTGCTGAAATTGCCGATTCCATGCGGGAGGGCATCCGGCGGATGGAACGGCAGTTACAGGGCTTCGCGTTCCCGGACGCCGTGCTGACGGCCGTGGAAACCCGAAGCTCCTCTCCCGTGCGTCTGCTGCGCGGGGAAGATTTTCAGTCTCCGCTTTTCCGGGGCCTCTACCCCTGCGGAGAGGGTGCGGGGTATGCGGGCGGTATCGTTTCCGCCGCTGTGGACGGCATCAAATGCGCGGAACAGATTCTGGAAGGTTAAGGAAATAGGCTGCTGCAAAACATGTGTTTTGCAGCAGCCTATTTCATAGAGCAGGGTGTTATTCTTCCGGCTTTTTCGGCCGGTATTTCCGGTCTCCGATCCCGCGGAGAACAAGCGTCAGGATCAGCAGGCCACCTACAACGTAATACTTCAACCTAGGAGGCCCCGGAAGCAGCAGGACAATCAGGCAAATGGACAGGAAAAGAAAGGCGGTTTCGTCCATAACCCGGTAAACACGATAAAACAGCGTAATCCCCGGCTGTATGGGAAGGCAGTCGCGCTCTGCCACACCTTTCCAGTGAATTTCATTACTGAGAAACCAGCACCAGATTAGAATGACCCGAATTGGCCAGTAGGTTTCGGGAATCGACCAGATAGCCAGTAAAGTCGCGGGAGCGATGAAATAGTAAATGCGCTCAACGTGTGGAAACAGAAAATGCACCGCTTTGCTGTTTGCCTTCTCAAGGGAGTTCATCACGCTTCACTTTCCTTTCAAACGGAAACATCTTCCCAGAGCATGAAATCCCATGATGCGCGCCTATGGCTTGATTCAACTTATGCCTTCAAAATATCAACGAGCCAGCGGCTTTCCGGCATGGGAGCGGACGGGAAGGAGACTGCGGTCTCCGCGACGCTTTCCAGCGAGGAAAAGAAGCAGAGCGCCAAAGTCCGCGCGTTGCCTGGCCGGATATCCCCGGCCCGCTGTCCGGCTTCCACCACTGGCACCATCGAATCGACGATGTTCATCCCTTTGAGCCGGAGCTTCATTTCATTGGTCAGGTAATCCGCATACATGGCCTGTTTTGCCAGCAGAAAGACTTTTGCCGAGGAAGGGGAAACGGAGAAATAGGAGAGCATCGTGTCGGCGATCTCCTGAAAAATCTGCATGGGAGGGTGTGGCATATGCAGGAATTCCTCCATCATGCGGATGCATTCCGCCGCCGTATCCAGGTGGGCGAGAAAGAGCTGTTCTTTGCTGTCGTAGTAGTGAAACATCAGGCCCGAGCTGATGCCGAGAGCCCGCGAAATTTCCCGTGTGCTGGTTCCCGTGTAGCCGTGGCGCACGAACAGATCGAGGCTCGTGTCCAGAATCTGCTTTTGACGCGCATCTTTCTGACGTTGCCGCTGGTTCAAACCGCTCTCCCCCTAGTAGATACTGCTGTATTTTTCTTCAATCATAGCGCGCGTGGAAGATTTTGTCAACCAAAGGCGCTCTGCGGTTCCCACTGCCAAATCTTCCATTTTTGGAATGGATATGTTACAATATGCATTAAAAAGCAAAACGAGTTGCAGACAGGGAGTGTTTCCATTGGAGTTTTCCAAACGGATGAACTATTTTGATACGGGAGTTTTTTCGGCTCTCGCACAGATGAAGAATGAAAAAGAGGCCGCCGGAATTCCGGTGATCGACCTGAGCATCGGGGCGCCCAACATTCCGCCCGCGCCCCACATCATGGAGGCCCTGGCGCAGAGCGCGCTGGAAAAGGAGAATTACGTCTATGCCCTGAATGATACCCCGGAGCTGATTGAAACGGTGTGTGCCTGGTACCGCCGCCGCTACGGCGTAGAACTGGACGGCGCGGCGGAGGTCACCTCTCTGCTCGGCTCGCAGGACGGGCTTTCCCATATTTCACTGTCCATCATCGACCCCGACGACCTTGTGCTGGTGCCGGACCCCGGTTATCCGATTTTTGGGGACGGCCCGGTTCTGGCGGGCGCGGAGCTGTACCGCATGCCGCAGACGCAGGAAACCGGTTATGTGGTAGATTTGAAGGCTGTGCCGGAGGAAATTGCACGCAGGGCAAAATTTATGGTTGTTTCCTATCCTGCAAACCCGGTCACAAGTATCGCGCCGCCGTCTTTTTACGAGGAGCTGGTCGCGTTCGCAAAGCGGTACGACATTCTTGTGCTGCACGACAACGCTTACAGCGAGCTGGTGTTTGACGGAGCGGAGTGCGGCAGTTTTCTTCAGCATAAGGGTGCGAAAGACGTCGGAATCGAATTTAACTCCCTTTCCAAAACATACGGCCTCGCGGGTGCGCGCATCGGTTTTGCCCTTGGAAACCGCGAGATGATCGGAAAACTGAAGGCGCTGAAGTCCAACATGGATTACGGCATGTTTCTGCCCATCCAGAAGGCCGCCGTGGCGGCGCTCACGGGCCCACAGGACTGTGTGGAGGCCACCCGCCTCGCTTATGAAAAGCGCCGGGACGTGCTGGTGGAAGGCCTTAACGCCGTCGGCTGGAGCATGGAAAAACCGAAGGCCACCATGTTTGTGTGGGCTAAGATCCCGGCGCCGTATACGGACAGCGTTCAGTTTGTGCTGGACCTTCTGGAGCGCGCCGGTGTTTTGGTAACACCCGGTGCGGCATTCGGCCCTTCGGGGGAGGGATACGTGCGAATGGCTTTGGTGCAGGACGAGGCGAACATGCGCCTTGCAGCGAAGAAAATCGACGAGTGCGGAATTTTAAAACAGTAAGTGGCGTCATAAAAGCAGCGGGCGGATTTGAAAAAATCCGCCCGTCATTTATTTTACGGTCAAACCGAGGTAACGCGCAAGATCGCAGGCCTGCAGCGGCGTCACCGTAGCGCCGCGCAGCTCGGGCCCGGATAGAACGATCCCTTCGATTTCGTCGCTCGTCAGGTCCATGCCTTTCAGCGGCGTATGCAGAAAGACCGCCCTATTTAGGATGCAGTCCGTGAATTCCACGGAGGTCAACGCGCATTCCTCAAAATTTCCCTCCGCAAAGTCGCAGCCTTTTAGCAGAACGTATTTCAGCTTGGAACCGACGAGACTGACCAGCCTCCCTTTGCAGTTTTCAAAAAGCAGATGCTCGATAAACGATTCGGAAAAATCAGCTCCGACGGTTTTGCACTGCCTCAATTCCACCCGGCGAAAGCCGCACCGCTGAAAAGAGAAGTTGGAGAGATCACAGTTCTCAAACACAACGTCGGTAAAAAAGCCGCTTTCCGCACTGCCGCCCGTGAGTCGGCAGCCTTCGAACCGGCATCCCTTGAACTCTGCCGCGCCGAATGATTGGCCGGAAAATGAAGCGTTTTGGAACTCGTACCCTTCTACCGTTGCCTCGTCTTCCGCGGCGCGCCGCAGCAGCTCTTCCGCATCGTCGGCCTTCTGGAGTATTTCCGACAGCCTGCAAGCTTCCCATTTCAAACAAATCCCGCCTTTCCTGCTGCCATTGTACCACAGTAATTTTGCAAAGAAAACCGGCTGGCTGAAAAGGCAATTTTCCGAACGGGGGAAAAACGTTCATAATGCGGGACTTTTGCCCCATAATAAGCTCCGGGGGTGGAAAACATGTTCCCGGAACAGGTTTATTACGAACCGGAGGCTCTTTCCTATGAACTGGGGAAACAGCTCCAAGAAAAATATGCGGATGTACCATGGATTCCGATTGAGAGCCACAATTCGGTTGAATCGCTGCAGGCGCGGCCGAACGCCGACTTTCCATCCATGAAGCGCCTGCTGATTGTGGGCATCCGTAAAACGCACCGCTACGTGCCGAACCACAAAAGCTCCGATTTTCTGGTTCCGTATACGTCTTCCGGCTGCAGTGCCATGTGCCTTTACTGCTATCTGGTCTGCAATTACAACAAATGCTCCTATCTGCGGCTTTTCGTGAACCGGGAGCAGATGCTGCAAAGGCTGATGCGCACCGCAAAGAAGCCCGGACCGGAGTTGACGTTTGAAATCGGCAGCAACAGCGACTTGGTGCTGGAAAACACGATCACCGGGAATCTGGAATGGACCATCGAACGGTTTGCGGCGCAGGAACGGGGATTCCTGACTTTTCCGACGAAATTCGACCGGGTTGAGCCGCTGCTTCCTTTGAATCACAGGGGGCGGATTGTGATGCGTATGAGCGTCAATCCGCAGGAAATTATTTCGCGTGTTGAATTCGGCACGTCGCCGCTGAAAGACAGAATCCGCGCGCTGAATGCCGTATGCGATGCCGGTTACCGCGTTGGCCTTCTGATCGCCCCGGTGATTCTGCTGGAGGGCTGGAAACGCCTCTACACGGAACTGCTGGAGACTCTTGCCTCGGAACTTTCCCCGAAGGTCCGACGGGAAATGTTCATTGAAGTGATTTTTATGACCTATAGCTATGTTCATCGCGCGATCAATACAGAGGCGTTTCCGAATGCGGTGACGCTCTACGACCCGGAACGTATGACGGGACGCGGAAGAGGAAAATATTGTTACCGCCAGCCTGTAAGGCAGGAAGCGGAAAGTTTTTTGAGGGAAGAAATCGAAAAGCGGTTCGGCACAGACAAAATTCTCTATATTGTATAAGTACTTGATAAAATTCCATATCGTATAACAAAATACCTTTTATTCTTTTGAAATTTGCTTCCGACTATAATTTTTGCGGGAAAGGGATTGACAAATCGATTTGTTTTGGTATAATAAATCTTGCTGTTTCAAACAAAATATTGCGGAATTGTGTAAAGGTAGCACAACAGACTCTGACTCTGT
The DNA here is from genome assembly GCA_023410445.1 of Bacillota bacterium. Taxonomy (GTDB): domain Bacteria; phylum Bacillota; class Clostridia; order Oscillospirales; family Acutalibacteraceae; genus Caproicibacter. The sequence goes on from JAEYPT010000001.1 coordinate 93,869, forward strand.
TTGTGAGGGTTCGAATCCTTCTTCCGCAGCCAAAGGCTCCATTTTAGGAGCCGTCTTTTCGAGGTGTGGCTCAGCTTGGTAGAGCGCTACGTTCGGGACGTAGAGGCCGCTGGTTCGAATCCAGTCACCTCGACCATAACAAAAAAGGTTCGCATCCGCGAACCTTTTTTGTTATGGTTAAGCGGGTGTTTTTTTAGGAGGGTAGTAATATGATTGCGAATATTCATTTAGCGCCCAATTTTTTGCGCAAAAATGCTTTAATACAAATGAAAGATGAGGGTGCTTATAAAGCTATCAAAGGGTTCCCTGTAATGTATGTGGATAAGTTTACATATGTCGCTGAAGCCAGTGTTAGAACCGGTGTCGGAGAACCGGGAACTACCAGCCAGTCTTATGCTGTGCATGTAGGAGCTTTTTGCTCCCTTGCGCGCTTTTTGACTTTTGAAATAAACGAAAATCACGATTATCTGAATATTACGACTGCCCAATGCGATCTAATTAACTTTCCTGAAAAACGAATAAAAACCAAAGGGTCTGTCCTGATTCAGAATGATGTATGGATCGGTCAGAGCAGTACAATTTTAGGCGGGGTTACGATCCATAATGGTGCCGTGGTTGGAAGCAACGCCGTTGTTACAAAAGACGTTCCTCCCTACAGCATTGTAGGTGGCAACCCTGCCCGAATCATTAAATACCGCTTCGATGAGGAGACTATTAAAAAGCTGCTCGCTATCCAGTGGTGGAATTGGGACAATAACCAGCTTGCGCAGCGAAAGAAATGGTTTGCGGCCGACATCCAGAGCTTTATTGATGAATTCTATCCTATGGCATTAAAGAAAGCTCCGAACAAGAAAATATCTTTGCCGGACTGCACTAAAAAATACCTTTTTTTCCCCGATTTTATTGAGCCTTTCAGTATATGGAAAAAAGTTATTCTTGAATTTTGCGCTACTTTTAAAAATTCACCCGATACTTGTTTGGTAATCTTCATAGAAAAGCAGGAAAATTCGAAGGCACAGTTATCTCTGCTGTCTGATTTGGTTAAAAATATCGACGCGGCGTGCGATATCTATGTTCACTGTGGGGACGCTGAGGATGAAAAGGCAATTTTCAACAATGTGTCCTATTATGTCACTAGCCGCGGCCCAAAAACTATTTTTCATACATGCCTTGCGGATTTGAACAATGTGCCAATTATTTCCGGAGTAGACAGCCCGATTTTTTGAAAGCTGGTCGGGCGTATTTACCTAAAACAGGATTTTCCGCCGGGAAATCCTGTTTTATTTTTATCCCCATTTTGCGCCCCAGAGCTTCATGGCCTTGATGATCGGCCGAAGGCTGTTGCCCTTTTCGGTCAGCGTGTATTCCACCGTCGGCGGCACCGTGGGGTAAGCGGTCCGCTTGACAACATTCCGCTCCTCTAACTCCTTGAGACGGACGGAGAGCGTTTTGGGGCTGATGCCCGGCAGCGACTTGCGCAGTTCGCCGAATCGCCGGACCCCGTCGAACAGGTTCCGGATAATCAGGAACGTCCATTTCCCTCCCAGCACGTCCAGCGCCTTTTCAATGGAGCATTCCAGCTCCGGCGGACAGGTGCAGGGTTCCGCTTCCAACATTTCTTCAACTTCCATGCCTGATTCTCCTTAATAGTAACTTATGTGAAACTATATGATGCAAATGTAACTACTTTAAAGAGTAAACCATTCCTGCTATACTGTCAACGGAACGGGAGAATCAACCGGTCCCTGTTCCGGAAGCCGATCGTGCGCGCGGCCGGATTCCGCGTATAAACGCGCCGAAGCCCGGTTATTTTAATCCTGAAAGAGGGAGATTTGGCATGAAAAAAATCAGCATCGGCAAAGGCGAAATCACCGCATCCGCAGTTTCGCTCGGATGCATGCGCATGAAAGACCTGACGGAAAAGGAAGCGAATATCATGATCAACACGGCGTTGGAGGAAGGCATTGACTTCTTCGACCACGCCGACAAGTACGGTGAAGGACGGTCGGAAGAGATTTTTGCGAACGCCATCGGCATGACGCCGCGCATCCGCGAAAAAATGTTTCTCCAGTCCAAATGCGGCATCAAGCCGACGTATTTCGATTTTTCCAAAGAACACATTCTCGAGGCTGTGGATGGCTCTCTGAAACGGCTGAAAACCGATTACCTCGACGTTCTGCTACTGCACCGCCCGGATATCCTGGTGGAGCCAGAGGAGGTCGCGGAGGCCTTTACCATCCTGCACAGCAGCGGAAAGGTACGCTACTTCGGTGTGAGCAATCAGAACCCGATGCAGATCGAACTGCTGAACAAATACCTCAACCAGAAGCTTATTGTCAACCAGCTTCAGTTCAGCATCATGCACACGGGAATGGTGGATGCCGGTCTTTACGTGAATATGAAGTGGGACGAGGCCGTTGATCGCGACGGGAGCATTCTGGATTACTGCCGCCTGAAGGATATCACGGTTCAGGCGTGGTCACCGTTCCAGTACGGGTATTTCGACGGTGTATTCCTCGACAACGAGAAGTTCCCCGCGCTGAATAAAACCATTAACGAGGTAGCGGAAAAATACAGCGTGCCGAATACGGCGATCGCGGTTGCCTGGATTCTGCGCCACCCAGCGCACATGCAGACAATCGTCGGCACCATGAATCCCAAACGCCTCAAAGACATCTGCAAGGCGTCGGAGGTCACTCTCACTCGGCAGGAGTGGTATGACATTTATCTGGCCGCCGGTCATCTGCTACCGTAAAATAAAACAGCAGCAGAGCAGAAACGCAGAACGCCCCGGAGCATTGCTCCGGGGCGTTCTGCGTTTCTCATCCATCGGCTTAATTATTCTTAATTTTTTTCCCCTTACCAGATAAGGAATCGGCGGTATCATAAAAAGCGGAAAGGTCGTTTTCCGGCAGCGGATTGAAGTCCGCCACAAGAGAGGTTCCGTAGACCATATAGCGGGTAAGCTGGGTCATCATTTCCTCCGGCGTCAGAGCAAAATCCCCGTCGATCCACCACAGAATTGCGCCGACGTAGATCGACAGAATGATGTCGATGTAAAGCCCTTCGGCTATGGGAGGACGATCCCGGTTAAGGTGGCGGGTGTGCCATTCCCGCACAATCTTTTCCTTGACGACCGCTTCTAGATTTTGCAGGAACCCGTAATCACCGTTGATTCCGAGCAGGGTCTTATAAAGTACGCGGTCTTCCAGAATGCTCTGGAACAGTGACAGCAGCATCGACTGAAAATAGGGCATCCGGACCTTTCCATCCTCGCCGACGATCGTTTTCGGGCTGACCAGACGGACAATTCTGCCGGTAGCCTCGCGGGTGATTTTGTCCAGCAGATCGTATTTATCGGTGTAATGCAGATAAAAGGTGGAACGGTTGATCCTTGCTCGAACGCAGAGCTCGTGAACGGTCACGCCGTTTAAACCGTTTTCCCCCACCAGTGCCAGAAAAGCGTCCCGAATGGCTTCTCTGGTTTTCTGTACCCGAAGATCCGCTGTTTCCTGCATAAAACGGTCCCTCTTTTTTAAATTTTTATCGACAGAATCGCCGCAACTGTTGCTTATCCGTCATTTATTAAGGAATTAGCGGTTGCTAATTCAACTGAAACTATTATAATGCAGACGGAAGGAAAAGAAAAGCAACTTTTCTTACCGGCATAGGAAATTCAGGCGGAAAGGAGAACAAAGATGGAATTTATTGAGCTTGAAAATGTAGAACGGGAATACCGCGTCGGGGATGCCGTCATCAAAGCGGTGGACGGCGTCAGCTTCGCGCTGACAAAAGGAACGTTCAACGTGATCCTCGGCCAGAGCGGTGCGGGAAAAACAACGATCCTCAACATGCTGGGCGGAATGGATTCCCCGACCGCCGGGAGCATTTCGGTGGGTGACGAACTGGTGTCCACCATGTCTGAACGGGAACTGACCGGTTACCGCCGAACAAAAATCGGCTTTGTATTCCAGTTTTACAACCTTGTACCGAACTTGACCGCGTTGGAAAACGTTCAGCTCGCGGAGGAAATCTGCGCCGACCCGCTGGACGCGCGCGAAATGTTGGACCGCGTCGGCCTTGGAAAGCGGATGGATAATTTCCCCAGCCAGATGTCGGGCGGCGAGCAGCAGCGCGTTTCCATCGCGCGGGCGCTCGCCAAAAATCCGCAAATTGTTCTTTGCGACGAGCCCACCGGCGCGCTGGATTCCGGGACCGGCCGGAAAGTCTTAAAACTGATCCGGGATGTTTCGCGCGACCTCGGCAAAACGGTAATCATCGTTACGCATAACGCGCCGATTGCCGAAATGGCCCAAACGGTAATCCATATGCGGGACGGAAAAATCGCGGAGCAGGAATTCCACAAAAATCCGAAGGATGTGGAGGAGATCGTATGGTGAGGGGCGCGCTGTGGAAAAAAGCGCTCCGCGATATGAAAAAATCAAAAGCACAGTTCATTTCGATTTTTATCATGTCGATGCTCGCCATCAGCATTGTCACCGGGCTCGACAGCATCTGGTATACCGTGCAGAAGCACGCGCAGGCCATGTACAGCGCGACGAATCTTTCCAGCCTGTGGGTTACCGTTGCGAATCCCTCCGAGCAGGAGCTCTGGGGGATCCGGCAGATCAAGGGCGTTACCCAGGTGGAACAGCGGTATACCGTCGCCGCGGACACCAACCTGGCCGGGAACCCGACCCTGCAGATTTATGCGCTGGATGACCGCAGCACGCAGGACCAGCCCGACTTGCAGCAGGGAACGTTCCCCAAAAGCGGCGGCGCGGTGCTGGATGAGATGTTTGCCAAAGCCCATGGGCTGAAGATCGGCGACAGCGTTTCCGTGAAGCTGAACGACAAATGGGTCCGTGTGCCGATAACGGGGCTCGCACTGAGCAGCGAGCAGATTTTCGCCGTGAAGAATTCTTCCACGATGATGCCGGACCCGAATACCTACGGTTTTCTGGTGGTTCGCACTGGTGTGCTGGAAAGCGTCTACGGCCGGAAGGTCTACAATCAGATCGGTGTGAAAACGTCCCCAGGTGCCGACCTCACGCAGGTGGAGCAGAAGGCGGACGCCGTCATCGGGAACGACCTGATCGGAGTCATCGCTCAGGCGGACAGCAGCAGCGTCAATAGCGTGAATTCCCGCATCCAGCAGTTCCGCACACTTTCCCTTGTGTTTCCTGCTCTGTTCTTTATTGTAACGGCGCTCATCACGCAGAGTACGATGGTGCGAATGGTCGAAAACCAACGTGGGCAGATCGGCCTTTTAAAGGCGCTTGGCTACAGCCGAAGGAGCATCCTGTGGCACTACACCTCCTACGGCGTTATGGTCGGGTTGATCGGCATTCTCGCGGGTTTGCTGACCGGCCCCAACGTTTTCGGCCGGGTTCTGGTTCCGCGAATCCGGCTGACGTTCAGCGACTATAACCTGAGCGTCAATTGGGGAAACTTCGCGTTTGCCTCCGCGCTGATCCTGCTTTGCACGGGCGGCGTGTCGTTCTACGCCTGCTGGAAGCTTCAGGGGGATACCCCGGCGACGCTCTTGCGCGACAAGCCGCCGAAAAAGGGCAGCCATATTTTTCTGGAGACCATCCCCGCGCTGTGGCAGAAGATGAAGTTCAGCAGCAAGCTGATTGCCCGGAACACCATGAAAAACAAAAGCCGCCTCATTATGAGTACCATTGGCGTCATGGGCTGCACAGGAGCCATTCTCTCGGCGCTGACCATCCGAACCATGATCGGGGGCATCACCGATCAGATGTATACGAAAATCTTTACTTACGACCAGAAAATCCTGCTGGATACCACCAAGACGGATACCCGTTACCTTGCGAGCCAGCCCATCAACGGCATCACACAGCAGGTGCAGGAGGGCGCACTGGAACTGATCTGCCCCGACGGAAGACGGAAGATGGAGCCGGTGACCATTACGCCGAAAAACAGCCCTCTGATCCATTTACAGGATGTTTTCGGCAACGCGGTTACTTTGCCCGACAGCGGGCTCGTCATCAGCCGTAAGCTCACCGAGACGCTCGGCGTGAAGCCGGGCGATCAGATTCAGATAAAGCGCACGGACAACAAATACGTTTCCGTTCCAATTGTAAAGGTAGCCTACTTTGCCTCCGGTCAGGAATTTTTCATGACGGAAACCTACTGGAAGTCCCTCGGAGAAACCTTCACGCCGACCGCGCTGCTCGTTAAGTGGAACGGCCCGCCGAACCAGAGGTTCCTTTCCAGCAACGCAGTCAAGGAATCCATTACGCGGGAGACTCAGAATCAGGGGCTCGCCAGCAATATTCAGGTCATCAACATGGCGGTTGCAATGATGATTACCATGGGCGCGGCGCTGGCCTTCGTGGTGCTGTACAACACCAGTATCCTCAATTTCACCGAGCGGGTACGCGACCTTGCGACCCTCCGGGTGCTCGGGTTCCATCACGACGAGATCCGGAGTCTGGTGCTGATTGAAAACTACTTTTCCGTGCTGCTCGGCATGATCTTCGGTATACCGGTCGGAAGACTGATTTCCGGTCTTGTAGCGAGCAACCTTGACCAGCGTATGGACCTTTCCGGCAGCGTCACGCCGGAGAATATTCTGATCGCCGGTATTCTGACCGTTATTTTCGCCTGGATCATCAATAAGGCGGTTGCGAAAAAAATGAAAAAACTTGATATGCTTTCCGCGCTCAAGAGCGTTGAATAAAGAACATAGACACAGGAGGCAAATCGTGAAACATTGGATTGCACAGCATAAAAAAATTGCATTCGTCTCAGCCGGGGTCCTTCTGGTTCTGGTTGCCGTGCTCGGAATCGTCCGGATCCGAGCGGCGGGACGTTCGGCGGGGGACGGCGTTTCCTCCGCTGCCCCGCAGAACAGCGAGATTGACGCGTGGGGCGAGGTAAAATACAGTAAGGCGGTTGACGTCACCATCGATTTTCCCGCCACAGTGACCGACGTAGCCGTCAAGGAGGGCGACCGCGTGACTCTCGGACAGACGCTGGTTACGCTTGACCTTTCGGAATATCAGGGTAATCTCGCAAAACTCAGGCAGCAGGTCGCGTCCAATCAGGCGGGGCTTCCCGCCGCCACACAGAGCATTTCTGCGCTGGAGGCCGACATTGCCGAAACGCAGAGCGTTCTGGACCGGAAAACCGGGGAATACGACAGCGGTACCGCGCCGGACCTGAAAACAGCGCAGAACGCGCTCACGCTGGCGCAGAAGCAGGAGTCGGACGCCGCGCGGGACCTGCAGAACTATCAGTCGCTCTATAAGGCCGGGGCCGTGTCGAAAACCGTGCTTGACCAGTACACGTCGGCGCACGACCAGAAGCAGACGGGGCTTGCGAACGCGCAGGCAGCTCTTCGGAAAGCCCAGACGGCTCTCCAGGACGAGATTGACCAGACGTCCGTTTCTCTGAAAGCCAAACAGACGCAGCTGGAAAACTTGAAAAACGGCAATACGGCAAACACCGGAAAGCAGCAGGCGGGCCTTTCCTCCGCACAGGTGGACCTCAATCTGATGACGGCGCGCGGAGCGAAGGACTTTCTGAAAGGGAACAACATTGTCAGCAACCTGAAAAACGGGATCGTGCAGGGTGTTTCGGTCAACAGCGCCGACCACCTCGGCGTGCAAAACGCCCCGACCAAGGTGCTCCAGATCATCGACGCGGATTCCCTGACCGTGAGCGCCGAAGTGAACGAGGAATTCATCGGGTATGTAAAACCCGGTGAAACCGTGCGAATCGTGCCGACCTCAGCACCGGACAAAACGCTTTCCGGCACGGTGACGCAAATCCCGAACCTTGCGCAGGAAAAGGACGGCAAGCGCGTGGTGCGCGTGCTGGTAAAACCGCAGGACCCGAACGGTCTGCTCAAACCCGGGTACACGGCAGACGTGTACTTCCCGGAGAAATAAGGAGGGAATAATAAATGAAATTTCAGAAAACGGTGGCAATCCTTCTTTCGGCCCTTCTGCTCGGGGGAGCTTCCCTGCCTGCCTTCGCGGCGGAAACAGCCCCGGCTGTGCAGACGGTGACCGTGAACTATACCGACATCGAGGGGTACGTGCGCAGCAATAACCAGACCATCCGGGCGAACGACAAGACGCTCAATGCCCTGAGCGACAACGACGCGGCACAGCAGAAGATGGATGCGCTCAGCAGCAGCGAGAGCAGTCTTCAAACCGTGAGCAAGCAGCTCCAGCAGGTGATGCTGCCGCAGACGGTTACGGGCGAGGAGAAGGCAATCAATGCATCCCTGCAGGCGAGCGTTGCTTCCATCAATGCAATCTGCTCCATTCTCAGCAGCGAATCCGACCAGCTCAGTACCGATCAGGATACGGTGGACAAAACGGAGTTTCAGATGGACGGGGCGGCCGACCAGATCGTCGTCGCTGCACAGAAGCTGTTCGTCACCTGGCACGCGCTTGACCTGCAGCGCACCGTCCTGACGCAGAAGCAGAAGGTTGCGGCCGACACGCTGAAAGCCGCACAGGCGAAGGCGGCGGCCGGGCTGATCACCCAGACCGATCTTTTAAACGTCCGTCAGCAGCAGACCTCAGCTGCTGATCAGCTTGCAACGCTGGTCAACCAAATGAAGATTATACGGGACAGCCTTCGCACCCTTTTGGGCTATTCCTCCGATTACGACCTGAATCTCACCACAATGCCGCAGGCCAACACGGCGGAAATCGCAAAAATGAACTACACAGCGGATTCGCTGACGGCCTTTAATGCAAACTGGGATTTGAAAGAAAAGGCAAAGGAAAAAGAAATTGCCGACGATAACCGCGATGCCGGCCTTGATTCCACCGTTAACCTTTACCACGCGGCGGCGCTCAAATACGAGCAGACCAAAAATCAGTTCGACGCTGCATTCCGGCAGGCCTACGACGACGTTGCGCTCAAGCAGAGCCTGCTCGCGTCGGCACAGTCCGCTTACACGGCGAAAGCGCAGGCATTGGACGCAGTGCGGCGGCAGAACGCCGTCGGCGTCGCCTCCCCGCTGGACCTGGAAAACGCGCAGCTCGACGCCGCAAACGCGCAGGCCTCGCTCAGTCAGGCGCAATACGACCTGTTTTCCTCGCAGGAGCAATATCGGTGGGCGCTCCGAGGTACCCTGAGCCTGTCTTCTTCAGCGCAGCAGTGAAATAACGAAAAAAGCATGGAGTGCCGGAGGGAAAACATGGTACAATAAGGCACGGCTTTCCCATTTAACGCATGCTTTCGGCAGGCGCGGGTAGCCTGGAAGGAGAAGTATGGAAAAGATATTGATAGCGGACGACGATCGGGAAATCGCCGATCTGATCTCCGATGCGCTGACAGACGAAGGCTTCGAGTGTCTGACGTCCGTGAACGGCGAAGACGCTTTTGCCCGGATCAAAAACAATCCGGACATTTCCCTCATCCTTCTGGATATCATGCTGCCGGATGTTGACGGCCTGGAAATCTGCCGCCGCATCCGGGAAGAAATTTCGTGTCCGATTCTGTTCGTCACGGCGAAAAGTCGCACCTACGACGCGATGCTTGGTTTTGAAATGGGGGCGGACGATTACATTACAAAGCCCTTTGTCGTGGAGGAGCTGGTCGCACGCGTGAAGGCACATCTGCGCCGGGAGAAGCGGAGCCTGCGGAAAAAATCGGAGGTTCTGGAAGCGGGGGACGTGCGGCTGGATACGGAAAGCTACGACGTCACCGTGGGAGGGGAACCGGTGAATCTTTCCCTGAGGGAGTTTCAGCTTCTGCGCTATCTTTGTGAAAACGCCGGCCGGGTCGTTTCGCGCGAACAGATTTTTGAAGCCGTATGGGGCACGGATTATGCCGACATCGGAACGGTGGCCGTCAACATCAAGAATCTGCGCGATAAACTGGACCGCGACGGTAAGCGGATTAAAACCGTTTGGGGCGTCGGGTACAAGTTTGTAAGAAACGAGGAGAACGGCGGTGAGCATTAAAATCAAGTTCCCCTTTTTTGTCCTGCTGATTATGTTGCTGAACTTTTTGCTCCTTGGCGGATACTACCGTTTTTACCTGGCAACGCAGATTTCCGAGACCAGCAACGAGGGTCAGAACAAGCTCCAGCAGGAGACAGACCGCCTCGTCGCCGATCTGAGAAACGGCTCCGACGCTTCCGCCCGGCTGACAAAGATCGCGCAGTCGGAAAATCTTGTAATCCGGGTGCAGGATCAGACGGGAAAGGTGATGTTTCAGACAGGAAGCGAGCCGGGAATCCGGTTTGAACGTCACGCCTCCGGGCTGATCCCGTTCGGGGGGCAGGTCTGCCTGCTGCAGGTTACGCAGGGAGTTTCCATTACAAATCTAACCGAGTTCCAGATTGCCGGCGACCTCATTATGACGGAATGCGGCATCATTTTTGTTGTGCTGTTGCTGAGCGGCTTTTATATCTACGTACGCTATGCGGTTTCGGTTGTTTCCCTGCAGCAGAAAATGGAGCGCTACCGATCCGGCATCGTTCCGGAACGCACTTCCCGGAAGGATGAGCTCGGGCAGCTGCAGAACGAATTCGCCGATTTAACGGACGCATTGGAAGAGGAAAAGCAGAATCAGAACCGGATTATCGCCTCAATTTCTCACGACGTAAAAACCCCGCTAACCTCCGTCATGGGCTATGCGGAGCGTCTGAAAAAAAGCTCGCTGTCCCCGGAAAAGCGGGAGCAGTACGTCGATACCATCTACCGGAAATCCGTCGTCATCAAAACATTGATTGATGATTTTGACGAGTACCTGAGCTACCACACGCAGTCTTCCCTCAAGCGGCAGCTTGTGTCGGCGGAGCAGCTTTGCGGAATTCTGCGGCTGGATTACGAGGGGGAACTTAAGGAACGGGGCGTGTCGTTTTCCATTCGGGACGGCTGCCCGCAGGCTGGGCTCTCCGTGGACCTTTCCCGTATCCGCCGCATCTTCGGAAACCTGATTGACAACAGCCTCAAGCATACGGGCGAACGCCCGCCGGAAATCACCATTTCCTGCGCGGAACGGGAACATTCCGTCCTTTTCACCGTGGAGGACAGCGGCACCGGAGTAAGAGAAGAAGAATTGAAAAACATCTTCGAACCGTTCTTCACGTCGGACCACGCCCGCACTTTTGCCGGGCTCGGTCTTTCCATCTGCCGGGAGATTGCCGAGGCGCACGGCGGCTGCATCTGGGCGGAAAATCGCTCGGAGGGCGGTCTGCGCGTCTGCGTCAGTCTGCCGGAGGCTTAATATTATAAGGAATTTTACGTTAGAACGCGGTCCTGCGCTTTCAGAAAGCGGGGCCGCTTTTTTTATTCCCTTTTCCGACAAAGGGCGTGACAATCAAGGAGAAAAATGATAAACTGTTCTCATTATCGCTTTAAATCGATAGCAATTAAAAGCAATAAATTAACGAAAGCGAGATTGTCATGAGAATCGTTGTCTGTATCAAACAGGTTCCCGCCTCCTCCAAGGTTGAAGTTGACCCGGAGAACGGCACGCTGAAACGTGTCGGAACGGAGACGAAAACGAACCCGTATGATTTGTTTGCCATTGAAACGGCTCTGCGGCTGCGCGAAAAACTGGGCGGCACAGTCACTGCGCTGACCATGGGTCCCCGGCAGGCCGGGGAGATGATGCTTGACGCGTACCAGATGGGCGTCGATGAGGCGGCGGTGCTGTCCGACCGCAAGTTCGCCGGTTCCGACGTGCTTGCCACGTCGTATACGCTGTCACTCGGGATTCGCGCGCTGGGCGGCGCCGATTTGATTATCTGCGGACGGCAGACGACCGACGGGGATACCGCGCAGATCGGCCCGGCGGTTGCGGAGCACCTTGGTATTCCGCACGCGGCCTGGGTGAGCGGGGTTGAGAGCGCGACGCCGGAAGAAATCTGCGTGCGGCAGGAGCTGGCCAGCGTCGTACAGGTTTCCGCGATGCGCTACCCGTGTTTGATTACGGTGGAAAAAGATATTTTTGTACCGCGGCTTCCCTCCTACCGCCTCCGGCTCGCTACAGCGGACCGCGCGGTGAAGTATCTCTCGTTTGAGGATCTGCCGGAGCAGAATCTAAGCCGCTGCGGGCTGATCGGCTCGCCGACCTCGGTGGAGCGCATGTTCCCACCGGCCCCCTCCACTGGGCAGATTTATCTAGAGGGTTCCGGCCCGGAAAAGGCCGATCGACTTTTTGAGCAGCTCCTTAATCGGAAGCTTTTGTAAGGAGGGAAGAGTATGGATTTTTTACGGTTTTACGAAGACCGCTGTGACCTTTGCCGGGAGTGTGTTGAAAAATGCCCGTTTCATGCGCTTCACATGGGGGACCGTGGAATCGAGGTCAGTGACGCCTGCCGCATGTGTGGTGTTTGCGTGAGGGCGTGCCCGAAATCGGCCATCGCCTTTGAGCAAAAGGCCGGTACGGTGGATAAGAGCAAATGGAACGGCATCCTGGTTTACATAGAGCAGGAAAACGGACAGATGCATCCGGTTGCGTATGAACTGCTCGGCGAGGCACGCAGGCTTGCGGCCAAGGTGGGCTATGAGGTGTACGCGGTTCTGGTCGGCCCTGCGGGTACGGCGGAAAACGCCCAAAAGCTGTTGCCCTACGGTGTGCGAAAGGTGTTTTCCTATCAGCACTCAGGGTTTGAGGGATTCAAAGCGGATTGCTACACGGATGCGGTTTCCGATTGCATTGCGGCGCTGCATCCCTCGGTTGTGCTGATCGGCGCAACGGCGCTCGGGCGCTCGCTTGCCCCGCGTCTTTCCACCCGTTTTCATACGGGTCTGACGGCCGACTGCACGAAGCTGGACATTCGGCCGGATACCGACCTTGTGCAGATACGGCCCGCGTTTGGCGGTAATATCATGGCGCAGATTCGCATCAGCGATTCGCGTCCCCAGTTTGCGACGGTGCGCTACCGGGTGATGGACCGCGCGGAAAAGGTGACGAACCCTTCCGGCGAGGTCGTGTGCTGTCCTGTTTCCGACGATATGGCGCGTTCGCGCATTGAGGTGCGCTCTGTCCGTCCGGTCGAAAAGAAAAAGATGATCGATGAAGAGGATGTCCTCGTTGTCGCGGGGCGCGGCGTACGGGATGAAAAAGGTCTCGCGATGCTGCACGGGCTGGCGGAGCGCCTCGGCGGGCAGCTGTGCTTTACCCGTCCGATGGTAGAGGGCGGGCACGGCGACAATGCCCATCAGGTTGGTCTTTCGGGCCGCACCGTGAAGCCGAAGCTGATCATTGCCTGCGGCGTTTCGGGAGCCATCCAGTTTGCTTCCGGTATGAACGGGTCGGAGTGCATCGTGGCGATCAACAGCGACCCTAAGGCGCTGATTTTTAATATTGCCCACATCTGCATCGTAGACGACCTGTATGCGGTCGTGCCGCGGTTGTTGGAGCGCCTCAGTGCGCGGAAGGAGGAGTGAACGGATGCCGTTTCCCTATCATAAGCTGGATGAATCGGATTTAAATTACCTCGAGGGTCTTTTTCCCGCCGACCGAAGGGCGCGCGGGGAAGCGATCAAGACAGAATATTTTCACGACGAAATGCCCGAGTACGGGGTGTTTCCGCCGGAGCTTTACTTGGAAGCGGTTACGAAGGAAGAGGTTTCCTCCGTCATGCGCTACGCGTATGAGAACAACATCCCGGTCACGGCCCGTGGCGCCGGAACGGGGCTGGCAGGCGGAGCTACCTGCAAATATGGCGGAATTCTGGTTTCCCTTATGAAAATGAACCGCATTCTGGGCGTGGACCGCGCAAACCTGACCATCACCGCCGAGCCGGGTGCCCTCTTAACGGAGGTGGCCGCGGCAGCAAGTGAAGCAGGCCTGTTCTATCCGCCGGATCCGGGGGAACGTACGGCTTCCATCGGTGGTACGGTCATTACGAATGCGGGTGGCATGCGCGCTGTGCGCTATGGTGTGACGCGCGATTACGTCCGTTCGATTGAAGCTGTGCTTCCGGACGGGGAGATCGTTTCTTTTTCCTCCAACGTGGTTAAAAACACTACCGGCTACGATTTGAAAGACCTCATTGTCGGTTCGGAGGGTACGCTTTGCGTCCTGACACAGGTGACTTTGAAGCTGATTCCCGCACCGAAGTTTACCTGGTCACTGGTTGTTCCGTTCGACGATAACCGGACCTGCATTGAGACGGTACCGAAGCTGTTGCAGATGAGCTATGTGCCTACCGCAATTGAATTTATGGAATCCGAGGTTCTCGCAATGGTGGAAAGCCATCTGAACAAACCGTTCCCGGACCACAGCGGAAGTTCTTACCTGGTGGTGATGTTCGACGCGTCGAGCCGGGAGGAGATTGAGCGGATTACCGATGAGGCCGCCGCGCTTTGCATCGAAGCGGGCGCGAAAGACGCGCTGCTGTGCAACTCGGCGGAGCGCAATGCTTCCGTATGGTCGGTCCGCGGCGCTGTGCTGGAGGGCATGAAGGCCGACAGCATCGCGCAGGAGGAATGCGACGTGGTCGTACCGCGCGCCCGGATTGCAGACTTCGTGAAATCGGCGAAGCAGATCGGCAAACGGTACGGCATCCGTGTGATCACGGTCGGGCATGCAGGCGACGGTAACATCCATACGGAAATGCTGCGTGATCCTCAGCTTTCCGAACCCGAATGGAAAACCAATACACACGCCTGTCTCAAAGAATTGTATGCGCTCTCCAAAAGTCTGGGCGGCCAGCTTTCCGGCGAGCACGGCATCGGGAACGGACGGCTTGAGTTTTTGGAGGAGTTTGTGGGGGGCCGAATGTACCGGCTGTTCCGGTCAGTCAAAGCTGCGTTCGATGAAAAGAACATCCTGAATCCCGGCAAGATCGTCACATTTTCGAATTGACTTTTAGGGGAGAACAAGAAAATGATCGACAAAAATAAAATGCCCCTGGCGGTTGGAATCGCCTTTGTGGCGTTTACTTCCCAGTTCGGCGGCGGCTATGCTTCCGGCGTTCAGATTTATCAGTACTTTGTGAATTTCGGAATCTGGGCTCTGATTATGCCGATTCTTTCTCAGCTTCTACTGAGCCTTTTTTTCTGGTACGGCATGCGTTATGCCTATCGCAATCACACTTACGACTACCGCAGCTTTTCCGACAGCTTCTACGGGAAGTTCCGAAAAGTTTTCTCCAACCTTTATGAGTTGGTGTATCTGATGCTGATCTGTCTTGCTCCCGCCGTGGCGTTCGCGACCGGCGGGGCGACCCTGAATATGCTGACGGGAATCCCCTATCTGCTTTGCACGCTGTTTATCGGGGCGGTCATCTTGGTGATCGCTCTGTTCGGCACCGACTTTGTGCGCAAGGCGGCTTCTACCCTTTCGGTGCTGATTATCGCCGGGCTTATAGCGGTCATTGTGCCGAATGTCATCGCACAGTGGGGTACGATTGTAAGTTCTCTCGGCAAAATGACGACTGGCGCGGTTCCGGTCGGCTCTCATGAAAACGGCTCCTTCCTTACCGCACTCTGGGGTTCGGTAGTCTATTTCCTGTTTCACCTTGCCTCCGTCGGAACAATGTACCAGCATGTGCGGGAGGCAACGGATGAAAAGCAGCTTTCGCGCAGCATGGTATACGCGTTCTGGGTCAATTCCTTTTGCATGATGCTGATGGTGTTCGGAATGCTGGCAATCGCCTTTCATCCTGCGCTGAAAAATGCTTCCGTTCCGATTCTGCTTCTGGTTCAGACCGGCGTGGGAGCGAAGGTGCTGACTCCGGTCATCTCAATTCTGATTCTGCTCGGCGCCGTTTCGACCAGCGTCAATATGATCTCAGGCATGGTTGCGCGTGCGGTCGGCGGACTTGAGCGCCGTGAGGCCGACGTGGAGCTTTCAAAAAAGAAACGTCTGCCGCGCAATGCGGCGGTTGCTTTGGCTTTTACGGTGCTTTCGTTTGCCATTGCGCAGTTCGGATTGATTCCTCTGGTCAGCAAGGGATACGCTTACCTCGGGTATGCTACGCTTGTTGTGGTAGCCGTTCCGTTTGTGGTTCACGCGCTCGGCACACACCGGAAAGCAAGAGCATAATTTTTTTCAGTTATAGGGCGGCAGAGTTCATCTGCCGCTTTTTTGCACTCGTCTTCCCTGCGGCTGGGGAATGCGCGGGAGGCGGTTGCAATCGGGCTAACGAAATTCTATAATAAATGTGTTAGCTCAATCGGCCGGTACACCTGCTTCATGTCCGGCGGAAGGTGAAAGGGGAAATACGGTTGATTTCATTGTTGGCATCGGACGGTATCTGGCTCAAGGGAAATTTACATATGCACACGACCCGCTCCGACGGGCATCTTACTCCGGAGGACGCCGTGGGACTTTACCGGAAGGCGGGGTATGATTTTCTTGCTCTGACGGATCATTGGGCCCAGAGCAGAGAAGGAGAACGGGACGGCCTTCTGCTGCTGAGCGGCGGGGAGTGGGATACCGGCGACATGATCCATACCCCGGTGTATCACATCGTCGGTGCGGGAATGCGTTCATCGGTGAAACTGAACCGCGGAACGCAGTATTCCCCACAGCAGATCATCGACGCAATCCGTGCGGCGGGCGGAACCGCGATTCTCGCGCATCCGGCCTGGTCGCAGACGGACCCGAATGCCTGCCTTTCCTTAACGGGGCTTGGCGGGGCGGAAATCTACAACTCCGTTTCCACTCTGCCGTGGAACGGTGACCGGGCGGACTCCAGCCTCTACTTTGACCTTTGGGCGGCAAAGGGCAAATTCATGCGTTGCATGGCGGCAGATGACAGCCATTTTTATCAGGGGGAACATACCCGTTCTTTTCTCATGGTGAATGCGGCGGATCGCTCTGCCGATGCCGTTCGTAAGGCCATTGCGGAGGGGCGCTTCTATGCTTCGCAGGGCCCGCGGTTTCGATCGGTGACATACGCAAACGGGCGCGTGGAGGTTCGGTCTTCCCCAGTGGAAACGGTCGTGTTCTACAGCAATACGGTCTGGTGCCATGACCGCGTAGCCACCGGCGGAGTGGAGTCAGCCTCCTATGAGGTGAAGCCGACCGACCGGTTTGTGCGCGTGGAGCTGTGGGACCGGAACGGGAACCGTGCGTGGACGTCGCCGTTTCCGGTTCAATAAAAAAACCGCCTTTTCCAAAGCGGAAAGGGCGGTTTTTTCGCTAAACGTTCAGAATCATCGCAAGGCAGAGTTTCAAAGCCATGTCCAGACTGGAGAGCTCCAGCCATTCCTCCCGGGTGTGTGCGCCGCCGCCGACGTGGAGTCCGGCCGTTACGCTGGGAATTCCGAGGGAGAGCGGCAGGTTCGAATCCGTGGAACCGCATTCGGGCTTCGGATGCGTTCCGGTCAGTTCGGCGGCGACGGAACAGCACCGATCGGTGAGTTCCCGCTGCTTTTGCGGGTCGACGCCGCCCATACAGGGGCGCTCTCCGACGGTTTCCGTCGTTAATTCCAAACCGTTCCCGCGATGCTTCTCCAGAGTGGTGAAAAAGAAATCCTTCAGCCGCACAAGCGCCTCCGCGCTGACGGAGCGGTATTCAAACAGCATTTCTGCCTCTTGGGCGATCGTATTGACGGTCGTGCCGCCTCGGATGGTGCCGACGTTGTAGGTCGAAAGCTCGCCGGACGGAATTTTGAGCGTGTAGAGCTCGGAAATGATGGAAGCGAGCGCCGCGACTGCGTTTCGTTTTCCAAAGTTGGAAAAGGAGTGTCCGCCCTCGGTACGCGCTTTCACGCGGTAGCGAAGGGAACCCACCGGCTGGTTGCAGATCAGGTCGCGCGTAGAATCGAACGAGACCACGTCCCGGATTCGGCCTTGATACTGCTTCATCAGGGTCCGGACTCCCTTCAGGTTCCCGAGACCCTCCTCACAGGAGTTGCAGACCAACAGAAGCCCCCGGTCCGTTTTGGCAATTCCCTGCGCGAGGCAGCGGGCCGCCATCAGCAGACAGACAACGCTGGCGGTGTCGTCGCCCACACCCGGGCAGTACAGCTTTCCGCCTCGATTTTCGGGGATCAGTGGGACGGATTCGTCGAATACGGTGTCAGTGTGAGCCATGAAAACGGTGAGGTCATTTTTGCCCTCCGCCTGAAACGGGTAGATGACGTTGAGCGCTTCATCAATATACACGCCCTTTGCTCCGGCGTTTTCCAGATAGGAGCGGCAGAATTCGGCGCGTTTTTCTTCATGGTGCGACGGCGCGGGGATTCGGCAAAGAGTATCGAGCAGCTCGGGCAGCGCCTGTCGGTTTTCTTCAATGTATTGCAGAACCGGTTCGTCCAGTTTATGATTCATAAGTTTATAACCATCCTTTCAGCCTATTGGTTCGATTATAGACGATTATAATGAAAAATGCCACCCCGGCCGTCGGTTTTCAACGGTTTGGGGCGGCATTTTTTGATGCTTTTCAGCCGAGAGGCTGCCAGTTGACGCGCAGCTCCATGGAGCCGAGCAGCAGAATGTCATCCTGCATCAGTTCCCACTCACCGGTAATCGGCACTCCGTTCACATAGGTGCCGCCTGCGGAACCGAGATCGTTCAGTTTCAGGACCCCATTCGAATAAACCAGCCGGCAGTGTGCCGGAGCGAGAAGCGTGTCCTCCGGGAACGAAAGCTGCGACTCGTTCGGTGACTGCCCGATTTTGAGGCTCTGCGGCATATCCAACTCGTATACGTCGGTTTCGGTAAGCCCGACGCGGGTCAGAATCAGGTGAATGGGCGTCGGTTCAGGGGCCCAAAGGGGCTCCGGTGCCGGAATGGCCTCCGTCATGGGAGGCGGCGTGCCCGGGACCTTCCTAGCCCGCTCCGCTTCCAGCCTTTCTGCGTTTTGCTTTGCTTTGCGGCGGAGCAAGAGTATCAGAGCGGCGATTCCGGCTGCCGCGAGAATTCCGGCCGCGGCCAGGAGCCACGAGGGAAACGCCGCTTGTTTCGGGGGTGGAGCGGAAGAGGAAGCCGAACTTTTTACCGCGGGCGCAGAAGCCCCCGCTTTTGCCTGCCAGGCGCGGATTTCTCCGGTGTCAAGCGCTGCTTCGCACGTCACTTTTTCCTGATTCTGTGTAAGAGTCAGCTTTAGGGTCTCGTGGTCGGCTTTTACGGGCGTCTGGGGAAGGCCGCAGGTGACCACAAAGCTACGGCTCTCCGCCTGACGGACAATGGCAGCAGCCTGCGCTGCGGTTGCTGTTCCCGCCGCGCCGAAGGTGATGTCCGCTCCTCCGGGCGAGCGCCGAGTGAAGCTGCCCAGTACCTTCGCGGCCTCGACGGCTTTGTCGTCCTTCGGGTTCTGAAGGAGCGCGATGGTGTCGATCGGGAGATGGGTCGTGTCGATCTTCTGGAAGACTTCTGCCTGCGTGACCCCCGTCGTATAATAATCCTCTCCGTCGGAAAGCACGATCAGGCATTTCCGCATGTGACTTTCAGTAGAAGAGGAGAGCAGACCGAGCGATTCGATGATGCTGGAAAACAGATTGGTATTTTCCGGAACGCCTTTGATGGCCTGAATCTGCGCGAGGCGCTTTTTTGAATCCTGCTCAAAGGGTGCCGTACGGATCTGGTTGCCTACCGTCGCGACGGCCGCGTTGTCGCTTGGACCGAGGTTGCTGTTGACCGCGGTCAGAATCGATTTGATTTGGGCGATGGAGGAGGCGCTGATGGAACCGGAAACGTCGACCAGAAAAAGATAGGTCGTTCCCTGCCCGCTTTTTGTGTAGGACTCCACGGAGGAAACGGACAGACCGGCGTCCCCGAGGGATACGGACACCTCGTTTGCCGTCGGCGTCTGGGCGGAATTTGTACCGCACAGAACGGAAAGCTTCCCGTCCCGGAAGGCCGTTCCCTCCAGTCCCACCTGCAGCGCGGTTTCCGCCTGCGCGGGGACAGCGGCGGAAACCAGAAAAATCAGAACCAAAAGCAGGGCGAACAGTTTCTTTTTCATAGCATCCTCCTATTATCCGGGTCGTCCCGGCCGAATAGGGCGACCGCCGAAAAATTGTCGTTCTTCCCGTTCATGCGGCCGCCGATCCGCGCAATCATGTAGGTGAGCCATTCCTCCGGCCCGGCGGATTTGCTCAGGTCCACTGCCATTTCATCTTCCCA
Organism: Bacillota bacterium; assembly: GCA_023410445.1. Classification (GTDB taxonomy): domain Bacteria; phylum Bacillota; class Clostridia; order Oscillospirales; family Acutalibacteraceae; genus Caproicibacter. Next base: position 113,903 of record JAEYPT010000001.1, read on the forward strand.
CACGTATTCCCAGAAACCGTCCGTGCAGAGCAGAAACGCGTCTCGGGAAGATACTCGGTATGCTTCGATTTTCATTTCAACACGGATCGACTCCTCGCCTCCCAGCGTTCGCAGAACCCGGTTGCGATCCTCGTGAAACCGAATTTCCTTCATGCTGATCTGACCCGCGTGAGCGGCCATCTGGCTGACGCTGTGGTCCACGGTCTGGAACACCAGCCGACCGTCCAGAAAATGATATAGCCGGGAATCCCCCGCATGCGCGAAGGCGAGGCGCTCCCCGTCGTAAAACAGGGAAACAACCGTGCTCTGCATCCGCGTTTGCGGGGTCTGCTGTTCCAGAACGGCGCGGTTCGCGCGGTCGAACAGAGCCTGCAGGGCTTCACGGCTGATATGGGGATCGGCGAGGTAGCCTGCCCGCAGAGTTTCCGCCGCAACCCGGGAAGCGATGTTTCCTCCCCCGTGCCCCCCGAGACCGTCAGCCACAACGGCGAGAAAGCCGCCTTCGGTCTCCATACTGAGAACGGTGTCCTCATTGTAAGGGCGGGCTCCCGTAAACGAACACTGTGCGGCGTAAAAACTCATGTCGGCCATTCCCCTTTCATGCGGATGTGATAAGAAACGTGTTTTTGTCCCCGATGGTAAAGCTGTCCTGCTTTCTTAGCACCGCAATCTGCTGGGGGCCCAGCCTGCGCCCGTCCGAGACAAACGTCCCATAGGTGGAGCCGAGGTCCTTCAGAATGACGGTCTCAGTGCTCCGGTCCCAAAACAGCTCGCAGTGCAGGGCACTCACACCGACGGTATCGGCGGGGAAAATTACGTTGCAGGCCTGCGGGTTTCGGCCGATCACCAGCTTGCTTTCTCCGAGCGGGAAGAAGGTGCCCTGATAGAGCCCGGAAACGCAGCGGACCCCCGTCTGCGAAACCGGGCCCGCGGATTCTTTGTTGATCGGAACCATCGCTGTCCGATAGGTGATCGGCGCTCCCACTCGGGCATGGGCTGCACAGTCGTGCAGGGGTTGCCCGGAAGCGGTGAAAAACAGTGCCAGCGCGTCAATCGCCGCCCAACCGAGCGCTACGGCCGCCGGGCAGAAGAGGTACAGCAGGGAGGGGCTGAATTTGATCAGGTTCCGCAGGGCGATCTTTTCCCTGGGAAGAACGTCGCCGCCGCTGTCCGTCACCTGCAGCTTGAAAAGATGTTTCCCCGGCGTCGCCCGGAGCGGGGAGTTTTCGAAGCCGAACCCGTAGGCAGAGGAAACAGCCCACGAAAACAGCATCAGCTGTGTTGCGGAGGTACTGGAAATCACGGAGTAAAGCAACAGAAAGATTCCGGAAAGAATCAGGGAGTCAATCACATAGGCGGCCAGACGTTTTCCGGCCAATTGTTTCCCGTTGGCGGGGAAAACCGGGGTGCTTGTGACGACGGAGGGGAAAGTTGAACCCGGCTTTGCTTCTGTTGCAGCCGCCTCCAGCGCCTTTCGGAAGGCCCCAACGTTCTGATATCTGTTTTCCGCCCGGACGCTCATGGCTTTCAGCAGAACGCGTTCCGCGGCCCGGGGAAGGTCGGGACAGAAACGGGAGGGAGGTGCGCAGTCGTCCTGAGCCATCCGTTGGGTCGATTCGGGCGGCACCTTTCCGGTAATACAGTGGTAAAACGTACAGCCGAGCGCATAAACGTCCGTCCAGGGTCCCTGTTTTCCGTGGGAGCGGTACTGTTCCTCCGGCGCGTACCCGCGCTTCAGAATCACGTCGATGCTTCGGCTCCGCTCCTGAAGGGCGGCCCGCGCCGCGCCGAAATCGATTAACTTTACTTCTCCGCTTTCACAGAGAAAAATATTGTCCGGGCTGACGTCACGGTGGACGATGCTCTGCCCGTGCACGCGCTCCAGCGCTTCGAATACCGGGGCCAGCAGCCGCGAGGCTTCGCGGAACGAAAGTCGGCCGCCATTCTCCTTTAGATATTTCTTCAGGTCGCGGCCTTCCAGAAATTCCATGACGTAATAGGCCGTCTGATTTTCTTCAAACAGCTTTTCCACCGAAATTATGTGAGGGTCGCCGCGCAGATTGTAAATAGTACGCGCTTCCTCCAGAAACTGATTCAGCCCATAGCGAAAGTCCTCGGAGGAGGAGTAGGAGGTGAGCGCCGTTTCCCCCGGGCGGCGGGTGCTCAGTCCGCTCGGCATATATTCCTTGATTGCCACGCGGTGGCCGTCCTGCAGATCGACTGCGATATAGGTGATGCCGAATCCCCCGAAGCCGAGCACCGCGCCTGTCAGATAGCGGCCGTGCAGAACGGTTCCGGGCGGCAGGGCGAACGGCGGCTCCTGGGAGAACCCGACGTGCGTGCCGCAGTACGCGCATACCTCGCTGGAGACGTCTTCCCGCATGCATTTCAGGCACAGCTTTTCATAGTCCATGGCGGTTCGCACCAAGCGTGACTTCAAACATGGTTTCTCGGTTGCCGAGGTAGAACCGCTGCCCAAGGCTCAGAGGGATCTCAGCCCCCGGAGCTAGCCGGGTGCCGTTATCCAGAAAGGTTCCGCAGGAGGAATTGCAGTCCGTCAGAAGAAGCTCGCCGTTTCGCTTTTTCACGATACAGTGCAGGCGGCTGACCCCCGCCGTCGAAGCGGGGAAAATCAGGTTGCAGGTCTTTGGATCGCGTCCGAACACGAGGTTTCCCTCCTCAACCGGAACCGTTTGGCCGCGGTACAGGCCGGAAATTCCTGAAACGGTATAGCTGCTGGCTGCGGCAGCAGGGACCGGTGCAATCGGCGCTGTGGCAGCCGGTTTCGCGGCCGGACCCGCATCAGAAGAGATTTCCAACACCTGACGGATACCCTTCTGGAGCAGACGGAGCATAATTACCCAGAGCAGCAGGTTCAGAAGCAGACGCGGCAGATCCAACTCTCCGATCCCCAGGGAAGGAAACCAGATGGAATTATTCAGGAAATGACAGACGATCGGGGCGGCGGCAAATTTGAGAAAATCACCGCTGAAAAAATGTTTTGATTTCAAAGGGCCGAAGCCCTTCACCATGGCCAGCGCGCCGCCTTCGATCCCGGCATAAAGTGCATGGCCGCCGAGATTCCCGAAGCCGCGCAGCAAAGCCATATCACGAAGCTGGTCGATCGTATGGGAACCGTTCATAATGTAGCCGGCCGATTCAAAAAGGGCAAATCCGGCCCCGACGGCCGCGCCGATCAAAATTCCGTTCAGAATATATTTTTTATCGGGTTTTCGAAGGAACACGGCCAGCGCGAGAATCTTGGCAGGTTCTTCGATAAACGCGGCGCAGGGAGCGGATGACGCCAGAGCCGGAACCATGTCATCAAGCACCAGAGTCACACAAAGAGCCAGCACCCCTCCGGCAAACAGCATCAGGATCACTTCATAGATCGGAATATTGCGCGGGATGTTCATCTCCCAGAAAAAAATCAGTAAGGCTACCGGCAGTGTGCCTGCTGCAAGAATATAATAAGCGGGCAGTATATTGGCATTTCCGTAAAGCAGAATCGGAAGGAACGCGCCGATTGCCAGCACGATACCGATTACGGCCACGCGAAGGAAGAGCCAGGGCTTTTTCCACTGTGCGAGCATTTCCTGCTCCGACGGGGTGGACTGAGACGTCCCGGCGAGGAAAATTCGTTCACCGTCCGCTTTTGAATGAGGCTTTAAAACGTCGGAAAACACATCCTTCAGTGTGAGCGTGGCACCCGCGGCCTTCCCGTAGAAGACCGTGTTCCCGCCGTATTCCATGGAAGCTCCGCAGCGGGGGCAGCGGGAAGCTCCCCCGGTTTCGGCTCCGCATTTCGGACATTTCACGTTGAATTCCTCCTATTCGGCTTGAAAACTGTTTTCCCGGGCCGCTAAGTAAAATGAGGTGCCGGGGGCCAGTTCCACCGGCTGATGCGCGGTCAGCTTCCGCCCGTCCGCAAGGAACGTGCCGTAGCTGGAGCCGAGGTCGGTCAGGACAAGGCCTGAGCCGGAGGCGCGCACCTCACAGTGCGCGGAGCTGATACCAGGCGTGTCGGCGGGGTAGACAATGCTGCACCGATGGGAGTCCCGCCCGATCAGCACCGGGCCTGAAATCGGGAACGAGGTGCCGGAAAAGATGCCGCCGATGCCGACGATTTTCCGGGCGGGGGGAACCGCCGGAACGGGCTGCGAAGCTGGAACAGAGGGCGAGGGTGCCGGTACTACCGGTTTCTTTTTACGCCGAAAATAAACGACCGCAAGGCCGATTACGGCGGCCGCTGCCGCAACGGGCAGATAACCGACGCCTCCCGATCCGTTTTCCGCGGGCTTCGGTCCGGATGCGGCAGGCTTCGTCGGGGCCTGTGACCGCGCGGGTGCCGCTCCCGCAGGCACCTGAGGGTCAGATGCGGTGGGTGTTGGAGAGCCGGAAGGAGACGGTTTTCCTCCGGCTGTGTCGCCGCGGTCGTAGGGGATGTTGTTTTTGTTGAGGAAGGCCATTACGTAATCAATATAAATGGAATAATTAGTTCCGGCCGCCTGTGTGCCGTCGTCATTTACGGCACCGGCTGAGTTGATACCTGCCACACAACCGTTTTCCGTCATCAGAGGACCGCCGGAATTGCCGTGATTGATGGTTGCGTCAATCTGAAGGCAGTCTGTGCCGCTCATAGTCACCTTCTTTTTGGTGACCGTCCCGGAGGTGACGGTAATGTCGTCTATGGTCGAGGGAAGATCCTTCCCCTGATCGTTGACATGATCCGCCGCGCCGGGAAAGCCGAGCGCGTAAACCTGTTGCGTAACATCCATGCTTTGCGCGGACTGAAGCGGCAGTGCCGTGCGGCTCCGGATGGGTTGGGAGGTTTGCAGAATGGCAATATCGGGGCTTTGGGAGGTGGCAATTACCTTTGCGGGAATCACGCTTTGCCGGTCGGTGATATTATCCAGAATCAGATAGACCTGACCCGGATTGTCCCGGATCACATGGTTGTTCGTGACGAACAGGCTGACCGGCTGGCCGACTTTGCCGACGGCGAAGCCCGTCCCGATGGAGCCGGAATCATCGTTCACAACACATAACACGCGAACCACCCCGTTTCGCGCATCCTGAATTTTTTTGTTCGTGGCCGCAGCGGGAAACGTGAAACTTTCAAACAGGATCAGAAAGGCAGCAGTCAGAGCAGGCAGGCGCTTTTTTAAACAGAACATCTCCATCATCTCCGGGATTTATTTCACCACAACGTCAGACACACTGCAGGATCACGGCGGTAAAATTATCCTGCCCCGGTTTCTTTTTGCCGAGCACCGCTCCTTCCAGGGCGGCGGCCGCTTCGTAGGCATCCAGTCCTACCGCATCCAGAATCTCCTGTTCGGAGAGCGTGCCGAACACGCCGTCCGTCATCAGCAGAATCCGGTCGCCGCGCTGCAGCGGAATCGGCCGGAGACTCCGGTCAATTTTTTCCAGACGTCCCATGCCGATATAACTGGTCAGCGCACGGCGCTGGGGATCGCTGTGCGCCTGCGCCGGAGAAATCTCGCCCCGCGCCGCTTTTTCGTCCAGCTCCGACGCGTAGGTGTGTTCCCGGTTGATCGGAATCAGCGAGCCGCCGCGCACAAGGCAGATCCGGCTGTCTCCGACCGAAATGAAATGCAGGTCACTACCTTTAATCAGCGCCGCGACGACCGTGGAGCCGCTCTGCTCCTGCGCTCCACTGCTCAAAAAGCGGTTAACCTCGTCGTTTGCGCGTCCCAGCATGGCGAGCAGTTCCTCAGAGCAGTCGGTTCCGGCGCGCTGTGCCTCAAAGGACCGCAGCATCACGGAAGTGACGGTCGCGCTGATCTGCGCGCCGTTTGCCAGCCCGCCCATGCCGTCCGCCACAACGGCCAGAACCCCTTTTTCCATGCAGAGAGCGGAGTTGCCGATGTCGGATATTCCGAACGAATCCTGCTGGTTTTCCCTTGCTCCGATATGATGTGCATTGCCGATTTTCAGGGAAAAGGCGTTTGAGTCTTTCTGTGTGTGGATCAAGGGTAGCTCCTCCGTTCCCGGCGATTCAGCACCGTTCTTCCGGCGCTGAATCAGAACTGCACTCACGGCGATCAACAGCAGAACCGCCGCTCCCACTGCAATGGGCGGAACCGGAAGAGCCGGCTTTCTCGCCGAGGCAGGCACTTGGGAGGATGGCGCTTGGGAAGAAACTTTGGAGGACGGCGCCTGAGTTGAGGCTGAGGCTGCCGGGAATTGTGCCGAGCAGGCGGACAGAACGGCCACAAGCAGGAGTGCCGAAACCGCCGCCCGGAGGAAGAAGCTTTTCCGGGCGTTTTTCACTCCCAATCGAACTCCTCTCCGCACAAAGGCAGAAACAAAAGCTTGGTGTTGCCCACTTCAATCCGGTCGTAGGCGTGGATTTCACTGGTCGTGAACAGAGCCTTATCGTTCAGCCGAAGAATACTGCGGCCATCTCCCGGAGAAAAGTAGAAGATTTTGTCCCGCATATCATAGCTGACGATCGCGTGGTTTTCCCGAGAGATTGTGTCGTCGCCGCGAATGCAGATATCCATTTTTTCGCTTCGGCCAATAAAATTGTTGTCGGAATGAATCCGGTAGTCGCGGCCCTTTTCCGGCCCGTCCACGCAGACAAGCCAGCCCACCACAGGGTCGATACCGATCCGGTGACGGATCAGCGCAACGGTTCGCTCACTGTCGGCGGGAACTCCGGGCGCGCTGCCGCAGAGCGGAACCGTTGCCCCCGCACCCGGTGAAACCGGCATGGTCGGGCCGACGCCGGCATTCAGGGGAACCGTGACGTTGGCATTGGCGGAAGCGCCGCTGCAGTAAGGGCATTCCGGATATTTGGACTGGTCGTAGAAATGCCCGTTCGGGCATCGTTTCATTTCCATATAAAAAGCCTCCCACAGTTCAATATTATTTCGAATAGGTGACGTAAAGGGGCCCTGCAGATCTCTCATTCAGGAAGTTGGTGTAGACAAAATTGGCCTGATCGATCCCTTTGGGAATCGGAAACATCAGATCGATTGTTTCCGTCCCCCCAACGAGGATGGGAAACAAGATTTTCTTCCCGCTCCGCATGACATAATTCGGCTCGCAGACCTTGGATTCGTTCGTGCTGCTGTTATTCGTAATCAGCACGAAGTCGTAATCGTCCATCGACATTGCGTTTTTCTGGTCCGCTGCCACACCGAGATCCAAAGTTACTTTGAGATAATCCTGTGAGTCGGCGCCGCTCCCTTTCCCGGAAACCAGCGTGCCGCTTTTTACGGTGTAGGTAACGTGACTCTCCGTGGTTACGGTTTTTCCCTGGAGGACCTCCTTGATTTGCCCGCTGTGATAACGCGCCTGAATGCTGGGGAGGTACATTTCCAGGTCGTCGCTTTTCGGGCTGGAAGAAGGTTCCGATGAATCCGGTTCTGCCTCCGAGGAATCCGGGGCGGAGGAGGCCGCGCTGTCGGACGACGCGGCGTTATCGGAGGAAACGGCACTGTCGGAGGACGCGGAATCATCGGACCCGACCGCTGCCTGAGAGTCTGGGGTGGAGCTGTTGCTTTCCGAGGAATCTTCAAAGCTTGACGAACTGCTTTCGGCGGCGGTCGGGAGAGAACGGCGGGAAGGCTGGTTCGTCAAAACGACCGAGACCACGACAAGAATTGCGACTGCCGCAAGTGCCGCAAAAAGAACGTTTTTTCGGTTCTTTTTTGCCTGACTCGGTGTTGCTTCGGAGGTTCCACGCCCGTAGGAAAATCCCGCTTTCCCCGAATTTTCCGCGGGAGCGGTGTAACCGGTGGAGGCGGAGCGTTCCGGCGAGGGGTATAGAGGGATGGTTTTATCCGTCGGGACTGAATCCGACACAGTGGGCGTTACAAAGGAACCGGGTGCGGAAGAGTAAAGGGCTAAGGAGAATTCCTCCAGATTCTGGAACCGGTTCTTCTGGAACACGGCAAGCCCTTTCATCAGAGCAGCTTCCTGCCCCGGAGAAATCGAAACACCGAGCGATGAGGGAGGTACGAGCCGGTCCTCCCGGATGCGTTCAAGCGATTCGTCCGGCGTGATGCCCGTGACGCACTTGTAGATGGTGGCGCTGAGCGCGTAAATATCCGTCCACGGTCCCTGCACACCATGGGTGCGGTATTGCTCCTCCGGCGCGTAACCGGTTTTAATATTCACGGTGTTGCTTTTTTCACCGGAAGAGGAAATTTCACGGGCAGCTCCGAAATCGAGCAGCTTTATACTGCCGTCCTTTGCCAGCATGATATTATCCGGACTGATATCGCGGTGGATCAGCCCGGCCCGATGTACTTCCATCAGCGATTTGATCAGGGGTTCCATCAGGGCGAATACTTCCGCCGCAGAGAGTTTTCCGCCCTGTTCCGTGAGGTGCTGTTTCAAGGTGATTCCGTCCAGATATTCCATGACTATGTAAGCGGTTCCGTTTTCCAGAAAGAAATCCTTGACGCTGACGATGCCGGGCAGGGTATAGAATCTGGCGAGCGTTTTTGCCTCGTTGATGAATTTGTCACGGCCGCGCGTGAAAAATTCAAGGCTGTCCCCCGTGAAGGGCGTGATCGAATTCGTGCCGGTTATTTCCCGTGTGACAAATCCGGCAGGGTAATATTCCTTTATGGCAAGCTTCAGGTCGAGGTTGAGGTCCCAGCCGAGGTAGGTAATGCCGAAGCCGCCTTCTCCCAAAACCCTGCCGATCAGGTATTTGCCGTTCAGAATGGTGCGCAGGGGCAGTTGATGCGGGGCGGGCGGGCTTGCGTGCTCATCGAAGCCGCAGTGCGGGCAGGGTCCCCCATCTTCCCGCTCCGTCATGCAGCCCATGCAAAAATGATCCGGATTCATAGCGATTTCCCCTCCACTAAAAATTACGATTGTTTCTGCCGCCTTTTCCGGTCACATACCGGGGAATGAACGAAAAAATAAAAGAAATTTAACACGACGGTATTCGTTTGAACCCGAAATATGGTAAAATCAAATCAGTTGAAACCGCCGTGTTTTCTGCAGGTCCATGGACTCCGCTGCATTTCAATTTATCTTAGCACAGCGGAGATTTCCTGTGTTCCTAAGAATTTTAGGAATCGCGGAAGATTGGAAGAAAGCGGAGCAAAACCGGCTTTCATGGGGGAATGAGGCTTTGCTGATCGGAACGTCACCGGGGATGCCGGGGGAATATCTGCTTGTTTTTACCCTGCTGCTGTGGTTCCTGTTTTTTCTTATTTATCTTGGAAATCCGGAAAACCGGATGAACCGGTGGTGCTTTATCAGCGGCATGATTTACAGTCTTGGTGTTCTGAAGGAATACCTGTATTTTTCGCTGACTCCCGAACTCAGCCGCATGTATCCGGCTCTGGTGACGGAAGCATTCGCAACGCAGGTCTATTCGGTAATGACGGCGGCCCTGTATTATTTTGCTTTCCCCGCGCAGTTCGTCTTCGGACTGTATTTCAGCCATACGGACCGGCTACACCCTTCACTGTTTCGCTGGCTTCGGCCGTTGATGCTGGTGCCCTGTCTGCTGTTCGGTATTTTTTATCCCTATATACAAACGCGGCACTACCAGTTGTTCGACCATACCTATTACCTGCTTGTTTCCGCTTATAATCTCCTTTACGGAATCGCCTTTACCGTGCTGATCCTAAAAACGCTGATCTCCGAGCGCAAGCGGCCGGTGTTCCGGCAGAAGCTGCAGGTTGCCGTTCTGTTTCTGCTGCCGACGTGGTACTGGCTCATCACTGCCTTTGTGTTCCATAGCCTTGGTCTGAAATCGCTGTTTAAGGTCTGGCAGGGGAATGTGGTGGTTATTGCCGGGCTCCTCATCTTTTTCGTGTACGGAATTTTTCACGGCGGGATTATGGGGTTCCACCTGAACCGGGAGACTTACGACTGGAATTCGGAGTGCCGCGTTTTGAACCGAGGGGCACAGTTTACAAACCATTTTGTAAAGAACGAAGTCGCCAAAATCGAGTGGTGCGCGGATAATATCTCCCGTGATCGGGAGAATCCGGAGCAGATGGCGGACATTATACTTCGTTCGACCGGTCATCTGCGGGAGTTCGTGAAGAAGTCCCAGCGCTATTCCGAGGATATTGCCGTTCTGCGGAAACCGTGTCCGGTGCAGGAAATGCTGGAAAACTGCGTGACGGATTTCCGCACGGCGTTTCCGAAGGTGACGTTCCGTGTTCACTGCGATGGCTCGCCGGTGCTTTTCTGCGATCGGAGCCATGTGGAGGCTGTGCTGGAAAACCTGGTTTCCAATGCGGCGGAAGCCATCCGGGAAGACGGAACGGTAACGGTTGCTTATCAGGAACGGGGGGAAGGGAGAAACCGGGCGATTTCCGTTTCCGATACCGGCTGCGGGATTGAGGAGGTTGCCCTTGCGTCACTGTTTGAACCCTACCGCACCACCAAGGAGCCGGGCCGCCATTTCGGCATGGGACTTTATTACTGCCGGAATGTCATGCGCCGCCACGGCGGGACGATCGAGGTGCTGAGCGAGCCTGGAAAGGGTTCGACCTTTACTCTGCATTTCCCGGAGAAAGTGCGCATTCCGGGTCAATTCATGGAGAAAAGATATGATCTGCGATAAAATCCGTATCCTAATTGTGGAGGATGACTCCGATTTTACGACACTGATCCGCGAAATGATCGGCCGTCAGGCGGACATGGAGACAGTTGGCTGCTGCTGCGGCCGGGAAGAAGCGGTTTCCAAAGCGAAGCACCTGCTGCCGGATATCGTACTGATGGACCTGAACCTTTCACCGACTCAGCTCGACGGGGTTGATGCAGCGCGGGAAATCCGGATCGATACCGATTCTAAGGTGATTCTGCTGACGGCGTTTGAAAACCCCCGCGTCGTTACAGACGCGTGCAGGCGGGCGTTTGCCTCCGGCTACGTGTTCAAAAGCCAGTTCAGTTTTCTGGCGGAGACTATCCGCAAGACGGCGAACGGGCACACTCCGCAGGAGCATCTCATCAATTCCCTGATCCTTGCGGAGCTTTCCCCGGCGGAGCGGTCAATTCTTGCGATGATGCTGGGTTCGGATCTGCATCTGCAGTCCTCTCAGAAGACGATTTCCAACCAGAAGACCAGCATTCTGAAAAAGCTGGGCCTGAAAAGTCAGAAGGAGCTGCTCCACATTTTCAGGGAAGCGGATCTGTAAGGCGGGCGCCGCAATCGGTGCACCATGTAAAAAAGGAGTAGGAAGGAATGCTCACATTTTCACACTGCGGAATAGATGACGAAGATTTGCAGGTGCTGATCCGGAAGCTGGACGATGACCTGAGGCGGCGGGAAGGCGACTTGCAGAATGTTTACAATTCGTATAACAAATTGGAAGGAATTCTGGCGGCTCTTGTCGCGAGGGAAGACGGAGTTCCGGCGGGCTGCGGGTGCCTGAAACAATACGACGACCGTACTGTTGAGGTGAAGCGCATTTTTGTTGATCCGGCGTTCCGCCGCCTGGGAATTGCTGGTGGTGTTCTGCGGGAGCTGGAAGCCTGCGCAGCTGCGAAGGGCTTTGACCGGGCGGTGCTGGAAACCGGAGTGCGCCAGAGCGAGGCGATACGGCTTTACGAAAAGAGTGGATATCGTAGAATTGAAAATTACGGACCGTATAAATCCATGCCGAGCAGCGTATGCTTTGAAAAGACGCTTCACAGGAAAACGGCGGAATGAATCGAGCAAAGGAAGAGAGAAAATGACACAGATTGGCGACATTGCAGTGACGCACGGAGGAAAATTTCACGCGGACGATGTGTTTTCTGCTGCGCTTTTAAAAATTCTGAACCCGGCCGTTCAGATTCGACGGGTTTTCGCGGTTCCGGAAAACTTTGACGGGCTTGTTTTCGATATCGGCGGGGGCCGGTTCGACCATCATCAGGCAGATGCCGAGGTGCGGGAAAACGGCGTGCCCTACGCCGCGTTCGGGCTGCTTTGGCGCGAGTTTGGGGCAGAGGCCCTTCGGGACAGCTGTCCGCCGGAGGCCGTAGCGGAGGAAGTAACCAAGTTCGACGAGAACCTGATTCAGTCTCTGGATGAGGACGACAACACGGGCGGCGGAAATCCGCTGGCCGGCGCGGTTTCGCTGTTTAATCCGGACTGGGATTCGGAAGAACCCGCCGATGAATGCTTTGCGGAGGCGGAGGAGTTTGCAAGAACGATTCTGACAAAAAAAATAGCCCGCATCGCCGCGAATTATCGGGCGAAGGGGCTTGTGGAAGCGGCTCTTTCGGAATCCAGCGACCGGATCGTGATTCTGCCGCGCTACGCGCCGTGGCGTTCGGTTCTGGAGGAATCGGAGGCGGAGTTCGTCGTTTATCCGTCCCAGCGGGGCGGTTACAGTGCCCAGACGGTGCCGGACGGGGAAAATAAGCGAGAGTCCAAATGCGACTTTCCAGAGGGATGGGCTGGCAAACCGGAAAACGAACTGCCCGCGATCTCCGGGATTGAAACGCTGCGGTTCTGCCACAAAGGCCGGTTCCTCATTACTACGGGAACATCGGAGGATGCTGTGAAGGCCTGCAAAGCCGCGCAGCAGGCGGCAGCCGAGGCCCGGGAAAAAGCGGAAGGTGAACGGCAATAGCCCTTTACATTCCCTGAATCAAACACAAATTCATGCGGCTCCGTTCATCGGAGAACCGCATGAATTTTTTTGCTCTTCTCAAGGTTCAAATTGTGCAAAAAAACTGCGGTTCCCGCGGCAGTCCGCGCATACAATGGAACCGAGGGGGGATTTTTATGGACCGTTCAGACTGTTCGGCGTTCGTTACCCAGCGGGAGCAGAAGCGTGAATTTCCCTATGAGGGGGTAACGGTGCTCACACTCTCTGTTTCCGCGGCGCAGACCCGGAACCCGGTCAGCCTGCGCGCGCAGAGAGCCATCAACAGCAGAGTCCGCACGCAGGTGTGGGATTTTAACCGTCACGGGGAGGGAACTTTATACCCGAGAGCGATTCTTGATTACAAAAACGCGCTTGCAAACAATTTTCCGTTCCATGCCTACGAAGCTGTGCTTCAGTACGAGACGGCATTTAATCAGGACTGTCTCTTAAGTCTTTACCGCGACCAATACGAGTATACGGGTGGGGCGCATGGCCAGACGGTCCGCGCTTCGGATACCTGGAGTCTGAAAACAGGGGAGAGGCTTCCTCTTTCCGCTTATTTTCAGCCGGGGACAGATTACCGCCGCCTTGTGCTGGAACAGATTCTAAAGCAGGCCGATGCGAATATGGTGCAGAATCCCGGCGTCTATTTTGAAGATTACCGCACGCTGATCGTGAAATATTTTAATCCGGAGAGCTACTATCTTACCCCGGAGGGCCTTGCCGTGTATTATCAGCAGTACGATATCGGCCCCTATTCCTCGGGGATCATCGTTTTTACCATTCCATACGAGGCCCTGAACATTCACCCGCAGGGATAAGAAAAGCAGCCGGAAAAACCGGCTGCTTTTTATAAGGCCTCTTCCGAGGGCTCCGGAACTGCAAAATCTTCGGAGCTGAAATTGGAATAAAACCGGCCTTTTTTCGCGGTGAATTTCAGAACGCAGTAGTCTGGGTCCGAAGGCCCGAGCTTGTAATACGTGGTGTCGCCTTCACGCCAGATGCTTTCTTTCGTTTCCGCGTCTTCCAGCACTTCCATGGTGCCTGTCAGCATGACGCCCCTGAAAAAGCGTCGGTCGCAGAAATAGATGCTCGCTTTCGGGTTTTCTCGGTACTGCTTTACCCGCATGGACGACGTATTGGTCGTAAAGTAAAAAACCTTGATCCCGTTCCGCTGCCGGGGCGGCAGCATCGCTTTCAGGTTGGGGAACCCCTCCGCGTCCACGGAGGAAAGAAACGCGACGCCCTGCTTATCAATTAGGTTGCCGATGGTTGATTCCGGATTTCTCATCATAATTGTCACCTGCTAAATATTCATTATCACCAGTATAGCACGCCAAGCAAAACTTGTACAACGCCGGTACAAAAAACAACGCGCCTTCGATTCTCCGAAGGCGCGCTGCGGTGTCTGTAATACATCAGGAAAGTCGGTTCCGAAAATCCTCGTAGCTGAATTCCCTTACGACCCGGAACCCTTCCTGCTCGCGGTATAGAACGATGGAAGGCAGGTTGACCCCGTTAAAGGTGTTGTTCTTCACCATGGAGTAGATGGCCATGTCGCAGAACACAAGGCGGTCGCCGGGGTGCAGCGGTTGGGGGAAGGAATAATCGCCTACAATATCGCCCGCAAGACAGGTCGGCCCGCCGAGACGATAGGTGTGCGGGAATTCTCCGGGCTTTCCCGCGCCGATGATTTCCGGTCGGTAGGGCATTTCGATCACGTCCGGCATATGGCATTCAGCGGAGGTGTCGAGAATGGCGAGGTTCATGCCATTTTCCATCACGTCCAGCACAGTGCATACGAGGTAACCGGCGTTGAGTGCGATTGCTTCGCCGGGTTCCAGATAGACCTGCACGCCGTAGGTTTCCTGAACGTGCCGGATGCAGCGGATAAGCGTGTCAAGGTCATAGCCTTTCCGCGTAATGTGGTGGCCGCCGCCGAAGTTCACCCATTTCAGGCCCTTAAGATATGGGCCGAAATGTTCTTCAAACGCTTGCAGCGTGTGTTCCAGCGCGTCGGAATCCTGCTCGCAGAGCGCGTGAAAGTGGAGTCCATCCAGCCCGAAAAGACGTTCCGGCTCAAACTGATCGGCCGGTACCCCGAGCCGCGAAAATGGAGCACAGGGGTTGTAGATTTCATCCTTGATTTCGGAGTACCCGGGGTTCACGCGCAAGCCGTAGCTGATGGATTTCGGGCAATTCTGCACGCGGGGGAGGAAATGTTCCCACTGGGCAAACGAATTAAAAACGATATGGTCGGAGACGTTCAGAATTTCACCGAATTCGTCGTCCCGGTAGGCGGGCGCGTAAATGTGCACTTCTTTGCCCATTTCCTCGCGCCCGAGACGCGCCTCAAACAGGGAACTGGAAGCCGCGCCGTCCAGATACTTCCCAATCAGCGGGTACACGGCGAACATCGAAAACGCCTTCTGCGCCAAAAGAATCCGGCAGCCGGTGCGATCCCGCACGGAGTTGAGAATCTCCAGATTGCGGATTAGCGCCGCTTCATCCACAACGTAGCTGGGAGAAGGAGGAATGCTGAAATCCATCATCCGCTTTCCCTCAGTCGATCAGGACGGGTGCAAAGCTTTCCTGCCAGGGCAGTCCGCAGCGATTCATCGCTTCCATGAACGGATCGGGATCGAATTCCTCCACGTTATAAACGCCCGGCTTCTTCCATTTTCCGGTCAGCACCATCATTGCGCCGATCATCGCCGGAGCGCCTGCCGTGTAGGCGACCGCCTGTGAACCGACCTCTGCGTAGCATTGCTGGTGGTCGCAGATGTTGTAAACGTAGTAGGTGCGTTCCTTGCCGTCCTTGACGCCCTGGAAAATGCAGCCGATGTTGGTTTTGCCTTTCGTCCGAGGGCCAAGTGTGGCCGGGTCGGGCAGAACAGCCTTCAAAAACTGCAGCGGAATGATCTTCTGGCCTTCGAAGTCGATCGGCTCAATGGAGGTCATTCCGACGTCTTCCAATGCCTTCAGATGGTTGAGGTAATTCTGGGAGAAAGTCATCCAGAAGCGGATGCGCTTGACCCCCTTAATATTCAAGGCGAGGGATTCCAGTTCCTCGTGGTGCAACAGATAAATATCTTTCGGGCCGATTTCGGGCAGATCGTACACCCGTTTGATGGACATCGGCTCGGTTTCGATGAATTTTCCGTTTTCAAAATAGCTGCCCATCGCGCTGACTTCGCGGATGTTGATCTCCGGGTTGAAGTTGGTCGCAAATGGATAGCCGTGGTCGCCCGCGTTCGCGTCGACAATGTCGATGGAATGAATTTCGTCGAAATAGTGTTTCTGTGCGTACGCGGAATAAACGCCGGTTACACCGGGGTCAAAGCCGCTGCCGAGCAGCGCCGTAATGCCCGCTTTTTCGAAACGTTCCCGGTATGCCCACTGCCAGCTATATTCGAAATGGGCGGTTTCCGGAGGCTCGTAGTTGGCCGTATCCACATAATCAACCTTGGTTTCAAGGCAGGCGTCCATGATGGACAGGTCCTGATACGGCAGGGCGACGTTGATGACGACGTCGGGCTTCACTTTTCGGATCAGTGCGGCCAGTTCGTCTGCGTGGTCGGCGTCCACCTGTGCGGTTTCCACCTTTGTTTTGCCGCCGTCCAGCGCCTTTTTGAGCGCCTCGCATTTGGAAAGTGTGCGGCTCGCGATGCAGAGTTCCTCAAAAACATCCGGGTTCTGGCAGCATTTGTGCGCGACGACGCTTGCGACTGCTCCAGCGCCGATAATCATTGCTTTTCCCATTTAGTTAGCCTCCTTAATTTAACGCCTCTGAGGGCGCCGTCTTACATTCTTCTGTTATTCCACGTCTTCCAGCAGCTCATTCACGTAGGTGGGCAGTGAAAAGGCGCCAACGTGGATTTTCGGGTTGTAATATTTTGTGCGGATGCCGAGTTTTTTCCACTCCTCTTTCTGCAGGTCCTCAACGGGCCGATACTTTTTTGAGGCGAAGCCGAACAGCCAATGTCCGGAGGAGTAGGTGGGAATGTGTGCCTGATACACCCGGCTGATGGGGAAGGATTCCACAATCCGCTTGTGCGCGCGCTGCATGGCGAGGGCGTCGTTTTTATAGAACGGGCTTTCCTGCTGGTTGACGAGAATCCCCTCCGGGCCGAGCGCCTTGAAGCAGTTGCCGTAGAACTCCCGCGTAAACAGTCCTTCCCCCGGCCCGAACGGATCGGTGGAGTCCACAATGATGAGATCGTATTCGTTTTTGCGGGTGCGTACGAATTTCAGCCCGTCCTCATAGCGGATGGTGACGCGGGGATCATCCAGCTTTGAGGCTGTTTTCGGCAGATATTCCCGGCAG
This sequence comes from Bacillota bacterium, assembly GCA_023410445.1. Classification (GTDB taxonomy): domain Bacteria; phylum Bacillota; class Clostridia; order Oscillospirales; family Acutalibacteraceae; genus Caproicibacter. Next base: position 130,817 of record JAEYPT010000001.1, read on the forward strand.
GCCTCCACCACTTCCCGGTCGATTTCGACGAGGTCGATCCGTTCGATTCCGGGGTAGCGCGTCAGCTCACGCACCGCGCCGCCATCCCCGCCGCCGATGACCAGCACGCTTTTCGCGGCGGGGTTGACCGCCATCGGCACATGAACAATCATTTCGTGATAGATGAACTCGTCCTTCTCCGTCAGCATCATGTAGCCGTCCAGCGTCAGAAAGCGACCGAATTCCGGGGAATCGAAAATATCGATCCTTTGGAAATCACTTTGCCCGCAGTAAAGCTGCCGGTCCACCTTGATGGAAAACCGCACGTTTTTCGTGTGCTTTTCCGTAAACCAAAGATCCATTCTTTCAGACCTCCTTTTCACCGGTTACTGAGAACTTCGATGCGCTCCAGCTTTGTGTCGCGGGCGCCGGTCATGGAACAGCCCTTCTTCTTTGCATACCGGATGTATTCAACCACCTCCGGGGTGAGCTTTTCCCCCGGCGCCACCACCGGGATTCCCGGCGGGTAGCACATGACGGATTCGCCGCTGATCCGCCCGGCGCTTTCCTCAATCGGAACCGGTTCTTTGTCGGCGTAAAACGCCTCCTGCGGCGGCAGGACGACGCAGGGCGGTATGTATTCCTGCGAGAGCATACCGGCCTTGTCGCTTCGCTCATAGCGCCGCCGGATTTCGGAAAGCGCCGCCACAAGGCGCTCCGAGTCAAGAAGCCGGTCACCCATCGAAATGTAGGCGAGAATGTTGCCGATGTCGCCGAATTCGATCTGAATGTCGTATTCGTCGCGCAGAAGGTCGTAGACCTCAATCCCCGCAAGCCCGATGTCCAGCGTATGAACCGAAAGCTTTGTGACATCGAAATCGGCGACGGTGTCGCCGTTGATCAGTTCCTTGGAAAAGGCATAGTAACCGCCGATGCGGTTGATCTCGCCGCGGATGTATTCCGCTGTCTCCACAACCCTGCGGAAAGTTTCCTTCCCGCGCAGGGCAAGGTTCCGGCGGGAAATGTCGAGCGAGGACATCAGCAGATAGGAGCCGCTGGTTGTCTGGGTCAGGTCGATAATCTGGCGCACATGGCCCTCGTCCACCCGTTCACCGGTCAGCAGAAGAGAGCTTTGTGTAAGCGATCCTCCCGACTTATGCATACTCACGGCGGCCATGTCCGAACCTGCCGCCATGGCGGAAACGGGAAGACCCTCGCCGAAATAGAAATGCGTGCCGTGTGCCTCGTCTGCCAGCACCAGCATGCCGTGCCGGTGCGCCAGCTCCGTAATGGCGCGCAGGTCGGAGCAAATGCCGTAATAAGTCGGATTGTTGACGAAGACGGCCTTCGCGTCCGGATTTTCCTCAATGGCTTTTTCCACGTCGGAAACGGACATGCCGAGCGAAATGCCGAGTTCTTCGTTTGTGCCCGGGTTCACGTAAACCGGCACCGCGCCGCAGAGCACCAGCGCGCTGATGGCGCTGCGGTGAACGTTGCGCGGCATGATGATCTTTTCCCCCTTTTTGCAGGCGGACATCACCATTCCCTGTACGGCCGAGGTTGTCCCGTTCACCATGAAATAGGCTTTTGCTGCGCCAAACGCGTCGGCGGCAAGTTCTTCCGCTTCCCGGATCACGGAAACCGGGTGACAGAGGTTGTCGAGCGGCTTCATCGAGTTAACGTCGACCGTCAGGCATTTTTCGCCGAGAAACGCGGTTAGCTCAGGATTTCCCCGACCACGTTTATGCCCCGGAACGTCGAACGGGACGATGCGCATCGATTTAAAACGGTTCAGCGCTTCCAGCAGAGGCGCGGATTCCTGTGAAAGCTTCAATTCTTACTCCCTTCACTCGCGGGTGCGTATACGTTCGCGCCGCTGAAAATTTCGATCATTTCGCGTCTCAGGTTTTCCGTAATGGTCAGCCGCCGCTGGGGCGGCAGCTCATAGGCATCCGTATTGAACAGGTAGTTCTGCAGATCAATCTCCTTAATGAGCAGCTTCGTATGAAACAGATTCGCCTGGTAGACGTTGATGTCGATCGCGTCGTACTTCTGCAGCGTTTTCGTATCAATGTAATCCTGAATCGATGTAATGTTGTGGTCCATGAACAGCTTTTTTCCGCTGAAATCCCGCGTAAAGCCCCGCACGCGGTAATCCGCCGTGATGATATCGGAATCGAAGCTCCCGATCAGATAGTTCAGTGTGTCAAGCGGCGTAATCTGCCCGCAGGTGGCAATGTCGATATCCACCCGAAAGGTAGCGATGGCGTTATCCGGGTGATATTCGGGGTAGGTATGCACGGTGACGTGGCTTTTGTTCAGATGCGCCACAATCTCCTGCCCTTCGCCGATCCGGCCGAGGTTGCACGAGCGGTCAATGCGGTCGGGCGGGAAATCCTGCTCGGCGATGAGAAACGCGACGCTTGCTCCCTGCGGGTCGTAATCCTGCTTGCTGATGTTCAGCACCTGTGCGCCGATCATTTCCGTCACGTGGCAAAGAATGTCCGTCAGGCGTTCCGAGTTGTACTGTTCGTCGATATAGGCAATGTAATCCCGCTGTTCCCGTTCGCTTTTCGCATAGCAGACGTCGTAAATATTAAAGCTGAGGGATTTTGTAAGATTGTTGAAGCCGTAAAGCTTCAGCTTGTTTTCCAACCCTGACATCCGACCTTCCCCTTAAAATCAAACCCGCCGGTTTATAAAAATAAGTTGCCAAGAATCGAAATATTTTCAAAAAAGTCTATGAAAAACCGGAATTTTCGGCCGATAATTCAACTTACATCCGAAAAACCTTCTGAAATCTTCCAATTTCACTGTTCTTCTCTGTTTTATACATTAAAAAATCAATTTATATTATATCCATAAATACCGTTAAGTCAAGGAAAATTTGTTTAAACTTTTTTACAGGCAGAGAGAAAAACCTTGTTTTTTGACGGCTTCGGCTGCGAATTCGAGGAGATTGTCGGGAATCGCAGGAAAAACGGTCGGTTCTGGAGCCGATACCCTGCGGGCGGCATATAACGGTTACGGGCGGTTTCCCAGCCTTCACCGACGGGAAAGCGTTTCCCAGAACGGAGGGAATCAGTTTGACGATCAGCCTTTGCATGATCGTAAAAAACGAGGAAGAAAATCTTGCGGAGTGCCTCAGCAGTGTGCGGGGAGCTGTGGATGAAATCATTGTGGCCGACACGGGCTCGACGGACTCGACCGGAGAAATCGCCGAGCGGTTCGGGGCGAAGGTATACGCGGTCCCGTGGAACGACAGCTTCTCGGAGGCACGAAATTTCTCGCTTTCCAAAGCAACGGGGGACTGGGTCCTCATTATGGACGCGGACGACCGGCTGGAGCCGGAGGGCCGGGAGGCGCTTCGGGAGCTTGCGGAGTTTGCCCCGGCAGATACGGATGTTTTCTGCTGCCGGACGGTCTGCTATTCCGGGGATATCCCTGATCTGTGCGGAGCGCTCTTCAACTGGAACGTCCGCCTGATCCGGAACGGGCGGGGCTTTTATTATACCGGCCGCGTCCACGAACAGCTGCACCCCGGCCCGAATGCCGTGCCCGTGCGGGTCTGCACGGCGGATGTGCGTTTCCTGCATTACGGGTATCTCCGAAAGGAAATGGAAAAAAAGCAGAAGCATAACCGGAATATCGTGCTGCTGGAAAAGGAGCTTGCTGATGCTCCGGACAGCGCGTTCTATCTATTTAATATGGGAAACGAATATCTCGCGCAGGGAAACGCCGAAAAGGCGATGGAATTTTACAGGCGAAGCTTCCGGAATCTCGAGCCGGGGGGAAGCTACGGGCCGATGTTATTTACCCGGGCGGTCGTCTGCTGTGACCGGCTCCGCCGATTTGATGAATTAGACCGCACTGTATCCCTGGGGCTGCGTTGCTACCCGGACCAAACGGATCTGGAGTTCCTTCGTGCCAGTTCGCTGCAGCGGAGGAAAAAATGGGAGGCCGCAATTCGTTCGTATCGGCGGTGCCTTCGCATGGGCGAACCGGAGCGTGGCGGAATGGCGGGCGTGGGAACGTTCCGGCCGCAGTATGAGCTTGCCTGTCTGTTCGCGCGGCTTGGCGACACGGATTCGGCGCTCCGACACTGCCGGAAAGCACTTCGGCTTTACCCTTTGTACGGGGGGGCGCTGAGCCTGATGGCCGATCTTCTGCTGCAGCACGGAGCGGAGCCGCGAAATGTAAAAACCTGTCTGCTGCGGTATTCCGGGCGGAACCGGGAGAGCTTCCGCCTGCTTTCTGATCTTTTTTACGACCGGCGGTGCTTTCGGGAGGCGCTGCAGCTTGCCCGGCTTTTCGGCGGGCAAAGTTCGTCAGATGCCGAAGCGGCCTATCGGCAAGGCGTTTGCCTTTTTTATTTGGGACGATACCGTCAGGCACTTGTCTGTTTTCCAAAAGCGAAAGGCGGCGAGTTTTCCAGCCGTTCGGCTTTTTTTCGGACGCTCTGCCTGTGTTTTCTGAACCGGGACGCCTGCGGTTCCCTGTTGGAAACGGAAGCACCGTTCCGAACGGTGCTGAAAGATTTTTTGTGCCTTCTGTCCTGTGGTGAAAATGCGTTGCAGCAGGAAGGAAATGGTTCGCCGCAGTATGAAGAGGCGCTGTTCGAGTTGCTCAAGGTCCTTTTGCTGGCCAACCGCTGCCGGGAATTCCATGCGGCGCTGAAGCTGTTGGAGCGGCTGAAGGACCCCAACGCCCCGCTTCAACTGGGAAAGCTGTATTACCGGCTCGGCTGCTCCAAGCTTGCCTACTGTGAACTGGCCAAATCCATCCGCCTGACGGGCCGGATGGACGCGGAGGGCCTTTCTATGATGAAAAGCGCCATTTCGGATTTTTAATAATCATTCCTCAAATACCTTTTTCTATGCGAGGGTAACAAGCAAAGAACCGGCCGTACCACCAAAGCGTGGCACGGCCGGTTCCAATGAGAGGAAAGTAGTTATCTAGTTATCCCATAATAACGCAGACCTGATGCGTCTTTCCGTCGCTGAAGACCGGGAGCAGCGCCCCGCCGATGGCGGCCCCGTCGACCGAAATCGATTTGACTCCCTTTTCCACGCCGGCAGAATTATCCACGTCGATCGCGTAGACTGCACCGCGGAATTTGCGCGTGACCGCGAAATGTGCAAGCGAAGCGGGAATGCACGGGTCGACCTGTAACCCGTCGAACTGCGGCCGGATTCCGAGCAGATACTGGGAAACATTGTAGAAGGTCCAGGCGGCCGTGCCGGTCAGCCAGGAATTTTTGGCCTCGCCGAAGCGTTTTGCGTCCCGCCCTGCGATCATCTGGGAATAGACGTAGGGCTCGGTGCGGTGAATTTCGCTGATTTCTTCCAGATAGGCGGGGCAGGTTTTCCGGTATACCTCAAAGGCCCGTTCGCCGCGCCCGATAATGGTTTCCCCGATGGAAATCCACGGGTTGTTATGGCAAAAAATTCCGCCGTTTTCTTTGTATCCGGGCGGGTAGGAGGAGATTTCGCCGAGGTTCAGGCGATAGGTGGTATAGGAGGGTGCGTTTAACACAATCCCGTATTTGGTGTCGAGAAGCTCGTGCACGGAGTCGAGAGCCTGTTTTGCAAGGCCTTCTTTCACGCCGATTCCGGCCATGACGCAGAAGCCCTGCGGCTCAATGAAGATTTTCCCTTCGTCGCATTCCGAGGAGCCGATCTTTTTCCCAAACGCGTCGTAAGCCCGCAGAAACCATTTCCCGTCCCATCCGGCACTCCGGACGACGGCGTCCATCTTCTCGATTTCAGCACGGGCAGCATCGGCTTCTTCTTTTAAACCGCTGCGTTCCAGAATCTCGGCGTAGGCCGGCCCGATAAATACGAACATCCCGGCGATAAAGACGGATTCCGCAATCCCGCTTTCAAAGTTGGAGCAGGTTTGGAAGGATTCGCCCGGCGTTTTGGAAAAACAGTTCAGGTTCAGGCAGTCGTTCCAGTCCGCCCGGCCGATCAGCGGCAGGCCGTGTGGCCCGAGGTTTTGCGTAATGTGCGCAAAGGAGCGCTTCAGGTGTTCCAGCAGCGGAGCCGCCCGGGTTTCGTCATTGTCGAAGGGGACTATTTCCTTCAGAATCTCCCAGTCTCCGGTTTCGCGCAGATAGGCGTTCACACCGAAGATCAGCCACAGCGGGTCGTCGTTGAAGCCGCTGCCGACTTCCATGTTCCCGCGTTTGGTCAGAGGCTGATACTGATGGTAAGCGCCGCCGTCCTCCATCTGTGTGGCGGCTATGTCCAGAATCCGCTGCCGTGCACGTGCGGGAATCAGATGGACAAAACCCAGAAGGTCCTGCGTGGAATCCCGGAAGCCCATGCCGCGGCCAATTCCGGATTCAAAATAAGAGGCGGAGCGGGACATGTTGAACGTTACCATACATTGATACTGATTCCAGATGTTGACCATCCGGTCCAGCTTTTCGTCGGGAGAATTCACCTGATAGGTGGAAAGCAGTTCCGCCCAGTAGCGGTTCAGCTCCGCCATCGCCGCGTCCACCTGCGCATCCGTCCGGAATTTTTCCAGCAGCTTTTTGGCGGGAGCCTTGTTGATGACGTTGGGAGCTTCCCATTTTTCGTCTTCAGGATTTTCACAGTAACCGAGGACGAAGATGAAGCTTTTTTCCTCGCCGGGGGCCAGCGGCACTTCTATGTAATGGGAACCGATCGGCGCCCAGCCGCTTGCCACCGAATTCCCGGCTTCGCCCCGCAGTACGGCGTCCGGCCGGTCAAACCCGTTATAGAGGCCCAGAAAGGACTCGCGGTCCGTATCAAAGCCGTTCACCGGCGTGTTGACGCTGAAAACCGCGTAGTGGTTGCGGCGTTCCCGGTATTCTGTTTTATGGTAGATTTCGCTGCCGATGACTTCAACTTCTCCGGTATTGTAGTTGCGCTGGAAATTCGTCATATCATCGTACGCGTTCCACAGGCAGAACTCAAGAAAGGAGAAAAGCTTTATCTGTTTTGGCTCCGGGGATGTATTTTTGAGAGAAAGGCGGTGTACTTCACAGGGAAGATCAAGGGGGACAAAACTCAGCTGTTTGGCGGAAAGTCCGTAAAGGGAGGATTCGAAAACGCTGTAGCCGAGTCCATGGCGGCAGCGGTAGGAATCAAGCTTCGTTTTGGTCGGGGCCCACCCCGGGTTCCAGACCGCGTTGCCGTCGCGCAGGTAAAAATATCGGCCGCCCGCGTCAGCAGGCACGCTGTTGTAGCGATAGCGCGTCAGGCGGAGAAGCCTTGCATCCTTATAAAAGCAGTAGCCGCCGGAAGTATTCGAAATAATTGAAAAAAACGCAGTATTTCCCAGATAGTTGATCCACGGGTAAGGGGTATCCGGGCGCGTGATTACATATTCCTTCTTTTCGTCGTCAAAAAAACCGTATTTCATTGAATTTTCCTCCAAACAGGTCGAATAGAAGCGAAAACGTTTTCGTAAAAACCGGAACGGCTTTTTCCGACAAACCGCCTTCTAAAACAATCTTTAGTTTACTGGCAAATGAATGTAAAATCAAGAGATTGCTGCAAATTTGTAATATTACACAAGGTATAGGGAGCGTTTTTCGTACATAAATTAAAAAAAGCACAGCTTAATACTTTGAAAGAAAAAATTAGGCGATGATATAAGTTTTTGAAACTTTAAGACAGAAGTTACGAAAATGTTTTCGTATATAATTCGCCTAATAATTTGATATCAGCAAAAATTAAGCATGATCGCATAATTAAACTGAATATTTAGAAAATAATTGCCTTTAAATTTTAAAATAGATATTTTTTTGAAAAGCAGTATTGCAAAACTGGTGATAATAGATTATACTATGGTTGCGAAAACGATTTAGAACGTTTTCGAGTTTTCATTGAGATGGGAGAAAACCCTGTGGCAAATATCAGACAAATTGCGGAAAAATGCGGCCTGTCCATTTCTACGGTAAGTAAAGCGCTCAACAGCTACAGTGACATAAGTTCCACGACAAGGGACCGTGTCCTGAAAACCGCTGAAGAGTTCGGATATTTTCCAAACTCACTTGCACGGGCCCTGAAAACGAACCGTACATACAATATCGGGGTTCTGTTCTCGGACGAAGCTCAGAGCGGCCTGACGCAGGAATACTTTGCCGCAGTGCTGGACGGGTTCAAGGTGGAGGCGGAGAGCCATTCTTACGACATCACCTTCATCAACCATAATATGAATATGGCCAATCACCCGATGAGCTATCTGGAGCACTGTCAGTACCGGAATGTCGACGGCGTCTGCATTGCCTGTGTGGATTTTGCACAGCCGGAGGTTTTGGATCTGATTAACAGCAATCTCCCGATCGTTACTATCGATCATGTCTTCAACAACCGAACAAGCATCAATTCCGCCAATGTTCAGGGAATGCATGAGCTTGTCAGCTACATATACGGTATGGGCCACCGGAAAATCGCCTATGTCCACGGAAGAAAGTCCGCGGTTACCGAACAGCGTGTCACCAGTTTCTGTAAGACTCTGGTGGATTGCGGCGTGGAGGTGCCTTCTGAATATCTGGTGCTTTCGGCGTATCACGATGCGCAGGAAACCAAAAAATGTGTCCGTCAGTTATTGAGCATGTCAAGTAGGCCAACCTGTATTGTCATGCCCGACGATTACGCCGCACTCGGCGGCATTGAGGCGATCGAAGAAGCCGGACTCCGCATTCCGGAGGACATCTCCGTCGCCGGATACGATGGAATACCACTGTCTCAGGTGATCAAACCTCAGCTCACAACGCTTCAGCAGGATACCAGAAGGCTTGGACGTGAAGCTGCCTCCCGCCTGATTCAGCAGATTGAAACTCCGCTGACCACCATCACGGAAGCCGTGACGGTGACGGGCAGGCTGATCGAGGGCCGTTCCGTCGGCAGAATCGAGCGCTGAACTTCTTTTTCCGGTTACGGTGAAACGTTTGCTTGGGGAAATGGCAGTGCAAATCGAAACAAAAGTACATGGAAAATGATAGAAACATTTCATTGAGGTAAAGGAGGAGCAACAGAATGTCAGAAAAACAGGCCAGTGACATAATGCCAAGCGAAAGCGCGGGCAAGCCTGTCGTGTCGTCGGGAAAATGGGGAATTAAAAAGATTAAAGGTGAGCGGAAGAGAAATTTAGCGTTTTATTTGATGCTTTTACCCGGAGTTCTCGTTCTGCTAATTAACAATTATCTTCCTATGATCGGCGTGATAATTCCCTTTAAAGACTACAGATATGATGTGTCGAAAGGCTTCTTCAAAAGCCTTTTTAGCAGTCAGTTTACAGGACTCCAGAACTTCCAGTTTTTGTTCCAGTCTTCCGACTGCGTGAACGCGACCATCAATACGGTCGCCTATAATGTCGTATTTATTGTGCTTGACCTGGTTGTTCCGATTGCTCTTGCAATCTGCATGTCTGAAATGTGGAATCAGAAAAAAGCAAATGCCTATCAGACAATGATGTTCCTTCCATATTTTATTTCATGGGTTGCGGTCAGCTATGTCGCCTATGGCTTTTTCTGCAACGCGGGCTTTTTTGATAAAAACCTCCTCCCGCTGCTCGGCATAAAGAACATCGACTTTTATTCCAGACCGGAGTTCTGGCCGGCGATCATCATTTTTTTCCACCTGTGGCATTACAGCGGATATAATCTGATTATTTATATCGCTTCACTGGCGGGAATCAGTAGCGAGTATTATGAAGCGGCCGTGCTTGACGGCGCGACAAAATGGCAGCAGATCCGGTACATAACACTGCCGATGCTCAAAACGACAGCAGTGATTCTGTCGCTCCTTGCGGTGGGCAGAATCTTCAACGGAGACTTCGACCTGTTCTACAACGTTCCGAAGAACGTTGCTCAGCTTTATCCGACGACAAGCATCATTGATACTTTCGTTTACAATGAACTTGTCAATCTCAGCGATGTCGGCATGGCTGCCGCAGCCGGTTTGTATCAGGCTGTTCTGGGGTGCGTGATTGTATTTGTCTGCAACTTTGTAGTTAAAAAAGTAGATTCGGATAATGCACTGTTTTGATTCGGAAAAATGTTTGAGGGAAAACATGAATCACGTCATCCAAAGGAATTAGGGAGGTCGCAATGACTAACACAGGTACAATTAAAAAAGAACAATATGAGTTTAATAAGATAACGTCGCGATCCAATTTCGTTATCAACCTTATTTTTATAATTATTTGCATTGTGTTTATCGCGCCGCTGGTTCTGGTTTTCATGGTATCAATCAGTTCAAAACAGTCTCTTGACGCAAACGGCTATCAGTTTATACCATCAGGTTTCAGCACAACGGCTTATACCTACATATTAAAATACAGCTCCGATATACTCCGCGCATACGGCAATTCCCTAATTGTTACGGGAGTCGGTTCCTTTGCTGCAACAGCTGTTGTTGCCCTGTATGCGTACCCGCTGTCCCGGGGAAATTTCAAACACAAGAATGGTTTTGCATTTTTTGCTTTCTTCACAACGATTTTCGGGGGCGGTCTGGTACCGTGGGTTTACGTTTATTCGCAGTTCCTGAAGATTAGTGATACGCGGTGGGTGTTGATTATTCCCTACCTTGCCAACGCCTGGTGGATCATTGTAATGCGCACATTCATGAAGCAATCGGTACCGGAAGAACTGATTGAAGCTGCTAGAATCGACGGTGCCGGGGAATTCCGAACGTTTTTCAGCATTGCTCTTCCGCTTTGCAAGGCAGGTCTTGCAACGGTTTTTCTGTTCTGCCTTGTCCGGTTCTGGAATGACTATTATCTCTCACTGATTTTTATCAACGATCATCACCTTTATACCATCCAATATTACCTCTATCAGATGCTTGACAATATCAACTATGTGCTGAACAGTCCGAATTTACCGGCGCAAGCCAGAATGAATCTTCCAAGCGAAGGCGCGCGAATGTCACTTGCAGTGTTTGCTGTGGGGCCCGTTGTGTTCACCTATCCGTTCTTCCGCAGATTCTTTGTGAAAGGCCTTATCGTTGGTGCAGTCAAGGGTTAACGCCGAGAAATCGGTTAAACCATAGAATTTTTTTAGAGGAGGAAAATTGTAATGCATAGTGCAAAAAAAATCTTGAGTTTTACTCTGGCATTGGCCACAACCCTTCCGATGGCAATGACGGGTTGCTCAGGTCAACAGCAAGCCGCTTCTTCTCAGGCGGCGGCAGCTCCGGCGGCCAGCAGTGCTGCGGCGAGCAGTGCTGCTGCATCTTCGGAAGCTCCCAAGGAAACGGTCACCCTGAAGATCATGACCGGTGATAAAGCGATTCAGGGGTTGGATCGTGTTCAGGGAGCGGTCAATGATTACCTGAAGCAGAAGAACACCGGTCTCCAGATCGCGTGGGAAACCTATACTTGGGATGATCTTTCCAAGAAGACGACAACAATGCTGCAAACCGGCCAGGCGGCTGATATCATCAACACGTCCAGTTGGATTGCCCCGGGCTATGTACAGCATGCACAGAAGGGCGAACTGGCCGACCTGACCAGCTATGTCAACGATCCGAAGTATAAAGATGTCGTTGATATTATCGGCAAGGATTTCCTTGACGGCACGAAAGTAAACGGCAAGTATTTTGGCATGCCGACCAACAAGGAAAAGGCCCACAATTTCGGATTCCTTGTTCAGACTTCAGAACTGAAGAAACTGAATATCGACCCGAAGAGCATCAAGACCATGGACGATCTGGCAAAGTACTTTGACAAGGTGAAAGCAGACGGTCTGACCCCGGTTTGCGCGGCTCAGATGGATAATCCGTTCAAACTCCTTGACTGGGATGCTTTCGACGCTGATCTCTCGCCGTTTGCATTTGACCCGACTGACGAGACAAAGATTGTCAATCCATTTACTGCAGACAAGACGATTGCCTTCTATAAGGAAATGAAAACCTGGCAGGAAAAAGGCTATTTCAGCCCTGACATTCTGACTTCCAAAGGTCAGGAAACCGATATGGGCACCGGCAAGTATTTCTGCGGCACATGGTCTCTGATGCCCGGAAAAGCATTGACCGAATCTGCTTCTCTGAAGCTTGACCTTACCCAGATTGACATTACGCCGGTTGAAAAGACAAACCGTGAGACCCTTGGCGCTCTGCTTGCGATTCCTGCATCCTCCACGCATAAGGACGAAGCCTTCAAATTCATTTCCATGCTTTACACCGACAAGAATCTGGTTAACCTGATGACCTACGGTGTGGAAGGCAAAGATTACACGAAGAAATCAGACAATGTCATCACAGTCAGCAAGGATACGGACTTTACTTCCGCCGGCGGCTGGATCATGGGCAATGAATTCAACAACTTCCTGACGGATGCTCAGTCACCGACCCTGTTCACGGATATCGAAGCCTACAACAAGAGCGCGAAAAAACTGGACGATCTCGGATTTGTTTATGACAACTCCAAGTGCAAGACAGAGTATGCGGCTTGCCAGGCAGTGGTTCAGAAATACTATCAGCAGCTGTTCGCCGGCAAGGCCGATGTTGATTCGACTGTTGCAAAGATGAAGGCGGACTTCAAGGCGGCTGGTGAAGACAAACTTCTTGCGGATGTGCAGTCTCAGTACGACGCATGGAAGAAGAGCAAATAATCAGACCTTCAGACTTCCTTGCTGATGTGATAAACGGCGTCAGCCAGTGAAAGAGCCCATCCAATGCGTGAGCGGAGGATGGGTTCTTTTTCTATAAAAATGAGCGAATGCAGTCCTTCCATTTTCACATAGCCGTTTCTTGAGGGGCTTCATGGCAGCAAATTAGGCTGAATCGTTCGTCACTTGAGTTTGGCTTCGACAGAGAATAGAGAATCTGCGTGTAGATTACACTGCTATAATACATCTGCTGGAATTTTATTCTTTGTCCATTGTTCTTTGGTATACGCCGACTGCGTCCGGTTGCCAGTAAATTCTTTTACGCGCGGCATTTCAGTTTTTGCTTGATAATTTGAAATTTCAGAACATAAAAATTCCCGGAAAAGTTCAGCGCATCCATGCGGAACTTCTCCGGGACAATAAAAAATCCTGAATCAAGCTGTTTTCATGTGGAGTCTGAGCCTGTCTGAAATCATGGCAATAAACTCGGAGTTTGTTGGTTTTCCGCGTGACGTGTGAATTGTATAACCGAAATAGGAATTCAGAATATCCACATCGCCGCGGTCCCACGCAACCTCGATGGCATGTCGGATGGCGCGTTCCACACGCGAAGCGGTTGTGTCATAACGCTTGGCTACGCTGGGATAAAGCTGTTTGGTTACCGCGTTGATGATATCGGGCGTTTCAATTGCCATAATGATGGAATCGCGGAGATAATGGTAGCCTTTTATATGGGCCGGTACACCGATTTGATGAAGAATTTCGGTGACCTGAATTTCAAGGGAAGGTTCTTCTGCCTGCTGGGGACGGGCCGCTTGTTTCGGTGCGGAAAAATCCAGACTGCAAAGCTGGATGATCCGCTCGGAAAGATCGGCGGCGTCAAACGGACATACGGCAAAATAAGAAGCGCCGGACATCATGACTTCCCGTTCCAGAGTTGGGCTGGTAAAGTTGGATACAATCACGAACAGCGGTCTGGCTCCCGAGGATTTGCTGCGCGCGGCTTTCATAACGCCAATTCCGTCAAGCCGGGGCATAAACAAGTTCGAAAGAACAACATCCGGATGGTTGGTTTCAATTTTTTCCAGAAGCTTGATGCCGTCTTTCGGTGCATAGCTTACTTCCAAGCCGGAATTTTCAAAAACGTGGCCATAATCGTTATGAAACTCCACGCTGTCATTCGCAATCAGAAGCTTGAATCGCTTATCCATTTTTGTATCCCCCTAAAAGATTTATTTTAACGATATAATACCATATATTGGAAAATATGGCAATAGTATGGCAAAATATTTTTTTGATTTAAGGGGAAAATATTTGGGTAATCAGGCATTTAGGATGCTTTTGAACTTGCGGAAGAATTGACCGATTGGGATGCGTTCAGCATGCTTTCGGCGAAAATCCCGTATCCGCGCGTCGGATCATTGACAAAAACGTGCGTGACGGCGCCCGCGAGCACGCCGTTCTGAATAATGGGGCTGCCGCTCATACCCTGTACAATACCGCCGGTTTGGGTGAGCAGGCGGCTGTCGGTAATGTGGATCACCAGGTTTTTACATTGAACCGTGTCACGATAGTCGATTTTTTCAATTTGAATGTCGTAATATTGGGGACGGCCGCCGTCGATTGTGGTAAGAACCTTTGCGGGGCCGGTTTTTACATCCTGCTTCATGGCAACCTTTAGCGCTTTGCCGGACGGTGCTGCGTTCAAAGTGCCGTAAACGCCGGTATTGATGTTCGCGTTCAGGCTGCCGATCGATTTATCGTCGGAAAAATAGCCGCGGAGTTCGCCGGGTTTTCCTTCCATTCCTTTGGTAATGCCGTTAATGGTTACTGGGACGATGTCTCCCGTGAGGAGCGGCATGAGTTCGCCGGTATCGGAGTCGCAGATGCCGTGTCCCAAACCCGCAAAACTTTTTGCGGTCGGGTCGTAAAAGGTTAGCGTGCCGATGCCAGCCGTGCTGTCCCTTACCCAGAGGCCGGCTTTAAAGAGCCCGTCCGAACTGGAAAGAACAGGGTCAAGCTCAACGGAAACCTTCGATTTATCACGCCGGATCACCATAGAAAGTTCTTTGCCTTTGCTGTTTTCAACTGCGTCGGCGACCTCGCTGTTGGTATTTACCGTATTCCCATTCACGGTTTCGACAACGTCGCCGATTTGGAGGCCCGCCTGCTTAGCGGGATTCACAGGGCCGTCAGCTGTCTGAATATCGGCAAGACCGACGATCATGACGCCGTTTGTAAACATTTTAATGCCGAACGGCGTGCCGCATGGAATCACGCAGGTTGCGTCGACATAGCTTACGTCCACTGCCTTAACAGGTATCAGATTGTAAAGCATGAGTTCACCCCGGTAGGTTCTTGGCAGGGAAGCATTCGTACTTGCGGAAATGTCAGGATTGTCTCCGGTAACGGAAAAAGCGCCGGAAAGCCATTCCAGCTTGCTGCCTGTCGTGACGGTGAAGGAATCAGGCGTAAAATAATTCGCCGTCCCGAGAACGACAGCCAGCGAAACCCCCAGAACGGCAGCGGCTGCGGTAAGCAATTTGATCAGTTTTTTCAAACTTTCACCTCCCTTGCACCGCTCTATATAATCTGCTCACGGGGAGGTTTTTTATGTTGTCAATTCTGATTATTTTTTCCAGATGTTAGTAGGATAAGCGGCTTTACGGAATGTACGTCCATTGTTGTCGGATATTGCATAAGGTGGAAATTCCGGAGCGGGATTTCAATCGTATTATAAAACAGTCAAAAGGAAAATTATGGAATATTGAGTTTCAGAGTGGGACAAAGTGTATTTCTTTCTTCCTTGAAGCCCGGCGGATGCCCGAGAACGCTTCCGGTTGACAGGAGGCGTGCGGCGGAATATGATTAATAAAAGCTGATAAATAGTCGGAAGACAGAGGGGGAAACAAAGCCGTGAACGGGAAATTGCGCAGTGATATTCACATAGGCGCGCTGGTGGATATCGTTTTGAAAAAAGATCAGCCCACGGGCAGACTGACACGCGGGCATGTAAAACGAATTCTGACGAACTCACCGACCCATCCTCATGGCATCAAAGTGATGCTGGAGGAAGGCGATCAGGTCGGGCGGGTGCAGATCATTGTGGAGGAAACGAAAAATGGCTGAAATTTATCTGGCCGGCGGTTGTTTCTGGGGCATGCAGAAGTATTTTGAGTCGATTGCGGGCGTCTTATCCACGGAAGTTGGTTACGCAAACGGACCAGCGCTTCACCCGACCTATGAGCAGGTCTGTGAGAGTTCCGGGCACGCAGAAACGGTGCGTATCGAATACAATCCCACGCAGGCACCACTCCCGTTTCTGCTGGGCCTCTATTTCGATGCGATTGACCCAACCTCCGTCAATCGGCAGGGCGGGGACAGAGGAATCCAGTACCGCACGGGCATTTACTATACGGACCCAGCCGATTTGCCCGTCATTCAGGACGAGCTTTCCAAATTACAGGAGCGGTACAGCACCCCGATTGCCATTGAGGTGAAGCCGCTTGAAAACTTCGGCAGCGCCGAGGAGTACCATCAAAACTATCTGGATAAGAATCCGGGAGGATACTGTCATATTTCCCCGGAAAAGATCCGAAAGGCGAAGGAAACAGTCTATCGGCAGAAATAAAAAACGGCCCCCATGGAAATTCAATTCCATGAGGGCCGTTTTCTCGGATCGATCTTATTTTTTAATAATTTCAATGAGTATTTTTTCCGCTTCCTGTGGATTGGCGCGCCCGTGCGTTGCCTTCATTACGGAGCCGACAATCGCCTTGAGCGCCTTTTCCTTGCCGCTGAGGTAATCCTGTGCGGCAGTCGGATTTTCGGCTGCTGCCTTCTCACAGATGGCTCTGAGGTCACCGGCGTCCACTCCGGCGAGGTCCTTTTCGTTCAGGAACTCGGAAGCCGCTTTGCCGGTGTCCAGCATCTGATCCAGCGTGGACTTTACCAGGTTCATCCGGATTTTTCCCTCGTCCAGCAACAGAAGAAGTGCGTTGAGGTTCTCCGCGGAAACGGAAACCTCGAAGCTTTCCTTTTCCGCTTCCCCCTCCAGGCGGGCGAAAATCTGCCCGGTGATGCAGTTTGCGGCGGCGCGGGGATTTTTGAGTCCCTTGGCGGCGGCCTCAAAATAGTCCGCGATGCGCCGGTGTTCGACCAAAAGCCGTGCGTCTGCGTCCGGCAAGGCATAATCCTTTACAAACCGGGAGAGGCGCTCCTGCGGGTCTTCCGGCATCTTTGCCTGTAAAGCTTTTACCATTTCATCGGAAACCTGAATGGTAACAAGGTCCGGTTCGCGGAAATAACGGTAGTCGTTCGCGTCTTCCTTATCCCGCATGCCTTCGGTTTCGCCCGTGCCTTCGTCGTAGCGGCGTGTTTCCTGTTCCACCTTCTCACCGCTTTCCAGCAGATCGATCTGGCGGTTCATTTCATATTCCATCGCCTTGGTGATGTGGGTGAAGGAGTTCATGTTCTTGATTTCCGTCCGGGTGCCGAATGCTTCCTGTCCCTTCGGGCGCACGGAGATGTTTACGTCACAGCGCAGGGAACCTTCCTGCATTTTGCAGTCGGATACGCCGATATAGCGCATAATCATCTGCAGTTTTTCCACGTATTCGATGGCCTCGTCGATTGTGCGGATGTCCGGCTCCGAGACGATTTCAATCAGCGGCACGCCGCCGCGGTTGTAATCGATATAGGTGTTGCCGCGGTCGTGCACCAGCTTACCCGCGTCCTCTTCGATGTGGATGCGCGTCAGGCGGATTTTCCGGCCGTTGGAAAGTTCCACCCAGCCGTTTTTGCACAGCGGCATGTCGTACTGGGAAATCTGGTAGGCCTTCGGCAGATCGGGGTAAACGTAGTTTTTGCGGTCCATTTTCGCAATTGGGCTGATTTCGCAGTTGGTTGCAAGACCTGCCATCACCGCGTATTCCACCACGGATTTGTTCAGCTTCGGGAGTGTTCCCGGCAGCCCGATGCAGATCGGGCAGCAGTGCGTGTTCGGTTCGCCGCCGAATTCGGTGGAACAGGCGCAGAAAATCTTGGTTTTTGTAGAAAGCTCCACATGTGTTTCCAGACCGCATACCAGTTCGTAATTCATAGTGCCACCCCCGATTTCACGGCACGGAACACTGTGTCGCGCGCCGCATTTTCATACTGGCAGGCGGCGTTCAGCAGTACCGCTTCGCTGAATTTGTTCCCGATGAGCTGCATGCCGACCGGCATATCATCGGAGCCGAAGCCGCAGGGCAGGCTGATGCCCGGCAGACCGGCGATATTCACCGGAACGGTGCAGATGTCCGTCATATAGCTTTCTACGGCGTCCTTGCAGGTGTAATTCTGCGGGAAGGCTGTCGTCGGTACGGTCGGGGCAAGCATCACGTCGCACTTGGTAAACGCATCTTCAAAAGCACCGATCAGCGTGCCGCGCAGATTCTGGGCTTTTTTGTAATAGGCGTCGTAATAGCCCGCACTTAGTACATAGGTGCCAAGCAGAATGCGGCGCTTTACTTCTGCGCCGAAGCCTTCACTGCGGGTTTTGCAAATCATTTCGTTCCGGTCGGCGTAATGCTCCGTGCGGTAACCGTAACGGATGCCGTCGTAGCGCCCTAAGTTCGAGGAAGCCTCCGCGCACACCAGAATGTAGTAGACCGGCAGGCTGTATTTCAGGGAGGGCATTTCAAAGGGGACGATTTCAGCCCCGAGCGATTCATAAACTTTGATCGCGTTCTGAACAGCGTCGGTAACATCCTTACGGACGCCGTCGAAATATTCCTTTGCGATTCCGATTCTCAGGCCACGGATGTCTTTTTCAAGCGACGGAACGGTTTCTTCCGTTTTGCCGCGGCTTGTCGAGTCCATCGGGTCGTATTGGGCAATCGCATCGTAAACGAGCGCCGCGTCCTCCACGCTTTGCGTGATCGGGCCGATCTGGTCGAAGCTGGAGGCGTAAGCGATCAGTCCGTAGCGCGAAACAGCGCCGTAGGTCGGCTTTAAGCCCACAATTCCACAGAAGCTTGCGGGTTCGCGGATGGAGCCGCCCGTGTCGGAGCCGAGCCCGTACACGGCGAGGTTATCCGCAACCGCTGAAGCTACTCCGCCGCTGCTTCCGCCTGCCACGCGCTCTAAATTGTGCGGGTTTTTTGCCCCGCCGTAGCAGGAGTTTTCGCAGGAGGAGCCCATGGCGAACTCGTCCATGTTGGTTTTGCCGAGCAGAACGGCGTTCTGCTTTTTCAAAATATCCCATACCGTCGCATCGTAAATCGGGGTATAACCCTTCAAAATTTTGGAGCAGCAGGTCGTTTCGATTCCGTTCGTGGACATGTTATCCTTGAGGGTCATCGGAATACCCTCAAGCGGTGCGATCGATTCGCCCGCCGCAATTTTCGTGTCCACTTTTTTCGCGGTTTCCAGAGCAGTCTCCGGCGTCGTCTTCACATAGGCTTTCAGGGTGCCGTTCTCTGTTTCAATCGCGTCCAGATAGCGCCTGGTCAGTTCCTCGCAGCCGATCTGCCGGGTGACCAGAAGTTCATGCAGCCGTGCGATTTTTCCGTACTTTCCCATGTGTTCCTAGCTCCTCCGTTTGACAAGAAAATAGCCGTCTTCCTGATTCAGGGCATTTTTCAGAATTTCTTCCCGATTACAGGAAGGCTCGGGGATATCCTCGCGGAACACATTCGAAAGACCGTTGATATTGTCGAAGTCGGAAGCCTCTGCGCCGACGCGGCTGACGGTATTTGCGAATTCGATAATCCCGTTCATATCGTCCGTCAGGCTTTCGAGCTCCTCGGGTGTAACAGAAAGCTTGGCAAGCTTTGCAATTTTCAGGATTTCTTCATGGGTGACCATCGGGATACCCCTTTCGTTGCTTATTTCCTTAACTTAATATGCGCCTCGCGTAGCTGCTGCTCCGTCACTTCGTTCGGCGAACCCATCATGACGTCCTGCGCGTTCGAGTTCATCGGGAACGCGATAACCTCGCGGATGTTTTCTTCGTCCGTCAGAAGCATCAGCATACGGTCGATGCCCGGCGCCATGCCCGCATGCGGCGGTGCACCGTACTGGAACGCGTGATAGAGCGAGGTGAATTTGTTTTCCAGTTCCTCTTCGGTATATCCTGCAATTTCAAACGCTTTTTTCATGATATCAATACGGTGGTTTCGCACTGCGCCGGAGGAAAGCTCCACGCCGTTGCAGACGATATCGTACTGGTAGGCGAGCACTTCCTCGGGCTTTTTATTCAGCAGCGCGTCCATCCCGCCCTGCGGCATGGAGAACGGGTTGTGCGTAAACCCAATTTTGCTGGTTTCCTCGTCGGGTTCGAACATCGGGAAATCGGTGACGAAGCAAAGCTCAAACCGGCTCTTGTCGGTCAGGCCGAGGCGTTCACCGAGCTCGTTGCGGATCTGCCCGGCGAGCTTCGGGGCGGTGTCCGCGTCGTCCGCGATGAAGAAAATGACGCAGCCGGGCTTCAGATCTGCGCGGCGGGTCAGTTCGTCCCTCCGGTCGTCCGGAAGGTACTTGTTGATCGGGCCCTGATATTCGCCGTCAGCCGTCACCTTAATATAGCCGAGGCCTTTCATGCCGATAGTTTCGGCAAACTTCAGCATATTCTCAAAGAAGCTGCGCGGCTGATCGGCGCAAGACTGCACATTAATGGCCCGAACGGTCTTGTTTTTGAACGGAGCAAACGTTGTGCCCTCAAAAATATCCGTAATGTCGATAATTTCCAGCGGGTTGCGCAGGTCCGGCTTGTCCGAGCCGTATTTCAGCATGCATTCCGCATACGGAATGCGC
Organism: Bacillota bacterium; assembly: GCA_023410445.1. Lineage (GTDB taxonomy): Bacteria > Bacillota > Clostridia > Oscillospirales > Acutalibacteraceae > Caproicibacter. Next base: position 151,185 of record JAEYPT010000001.1, read on the forward strand.
TTGAACGGCGGCTTGGAAACAATCTTGTCCGTAAACTCCGCGAAGGTTTCGCTGAGCACCTGTTCCGCCACGGCAAAAACATCCTCCTGCGTTGCGAAGGACATTTCAAAATCCAGCTGATAGAATTCACCGGGCGAACGGTCCGCGCGGGCGTCTTCATCGCGGAAGCACGGGGCGATCTGGAAATAGCGGTCAAAGCCCGAAACCATGAGAAGCTGCTTGAAAATCTGCGGGGCCTGCGGCAGGGCGTAGAACTTGCCCGGGTGCCGACGGCTGGGAATCAGATAATCGCGCGCGCCCTCCGGCGAGGAAGCCGAGAGGATCGGGGTCTGAATTTCAAGAAAGCCGAGTTCCGTCATACGGCGGCGAAGACTGGCGATGAGCTGCGAGCGTAGCATGATGTTTTTGTGCACCTTCGGGTTGCGAAGGTCAAGATAGCGATATTTCAGGCGGACGTCTTCCTTGGTTTCAAGCGACGTGGTCACTTCAAACGGCAGGGGAGCGAGCACCTTGCCCAGTACCTCAAGGCTTTTTACCTTTACCTCCACCGTGCCGGTGGGGATTTTCGGGTTAATTGTGTCCTCAGCGCGCAGCACGACGGTCCCGCAGGCCGTCAGGGTGCATTCGCGGCTGATTTCCCTGAGCATTTCGTCGTCGTAGATCACGATCTGCACGACTCCGTAATGGTCACGCAAATCGATAAATTTGATGCCGCCGTGATCGCGGATATTTTCCACCCATCCGGCTACCCGGATTTCCTTGCCGATATCCTTTTCACTGACTTCCCCGCAGGTATGTGTGCGGTATTGGTTGACACAGTTCATTTCCGCAAATCCCCTTTTGCATTTTTCCGTAATAAACAACTCATTATAGCATGAAACGGGCTGCCTTTCAACTTGCAGTCCGTTCAAAATCCTTTAATAACAGCCCGCGTGCAGGCGGTTGATCCGGAGCGATTTTTCGTCGATCGCGCGCTGCACCGCAAGAATTCCGTCCAGATGGTCGTATTCATGCTGCATCAGTTCTGAAAAGTCTCCTTCCGGCTCCCAGACGTGCTGGTTCCAGGCAAGATCCTGGAAGGTGATCCGGCACCGTTTGTACCGCTGCACCTTTACTTCCAACCCCGGAAAACTCATGCAGTCATCCCATAGTGTGAACGATTCGCCGTCCGGAAATTCAAGAACCGGGTTGAGAAACGCCGTTTCCCGTCCGTCCGCGTTCAAATATAGAATGCGGCGAAATTCGCCGATCTGCGGCGCGGCGATTGCCCGGCCAAAGCCGTATTTCTGGCGGAACGCCGCCATGGTGTCGCGAAGGTCGCCGACGATGTGCTCCGCTTCTTCGCGCTCGTTTTGTGAAACGGGGGAACAGACCTGATACAGCTTTTCATTTCCCAGCAGAAGAATTTCCCTGACAGCCACAGTTTTTCGCTCCTTTGCAAGTTCGGAAGGAAAGCAAATTTTCCGCCGGACGCTTTACCGATTTACTATAGCATATTTTTTGACAAATTGCGAACCTTTTCCGCTTCCCGGATTACAATTCGACCCGGTGCCGATGCGCCGGCCTTTTGCGGTTTTTACTTTGTTTCTTCCTGCGGCGCGCGGACAAGATTTACAAGCACCTGCGCCATCTGGTCCATGGCCTGAACCGGGATATATTCGTACCGGCTGTGGAAGTTATGCCCGCCCGTCGGCAGGTTGGGGCAGGGCAGTCCCATATAGGAAAGCCGCGCACCGTCCGTGCCGCCGCGGATCGGAACGGATTTCGGCTGCATGCCGGCTTCCTCCATCGCACGGAAAGCACGCTCCAGAATCTCCGGGTGGGGTTCGATCTGTTCCTTCATGTTGTAGTAGGAGTCGCGCAGCTTCACTTCAAACGCGCCTTCGCCGTATTTTTCATTGAGGTAAGCCTCGATTTTTTTGAGCCGGTCCTTCCGTGCTTCGAATTTCGTGCGGTCGTGGTCCCGGACAATATAGTGCAGTTCCGCACACTCAACGTCTCCGCTCATGTGCACCAGGTGATAAAATCCCTCGTACCCTTCCGTGCAGGCGGGAATTTCGGCGGCGGGCAGCAGAGAATTGAACTCCGCGGCGTAAAGAAGAGCATTGCGCATTTTGTTTTTGGCGTCGCCCGGGTGCGTGCTGACTCCTGCGACGGTTACAACGGCGTCCGCCGCATTAAAATTTTCATATTCCAGCTCGCCGATTTTTCCGCCGTCCACCGTATAGGCGAAATCCGCACCGAAGCCCTTTACGTCGAACCGGTCCGCACCGCGCCCGATTTCTTCATCCGGCGTGAAGCCGACGGCAATTTTGCCGTGCGGGATATTTTTCGAAGTCAGCTCTTCGGCAGCAGTCAGAATTTCCGCGATGCCCGCCTTGTCGTCCGCGCCGAGGAGCGTGGTTCCGTCGGTGACAATCAGGTCCATCCCGCGGTAATCTCTGAGGCTTTCGAATTCCTCCGGACGCAGAACGATCTTTTTTTCCGGGTTCAGCACGATGTCGCCGCCATCGTAGCTTTTTACGATGCGCGGATGAATTTCAGCCCCGCTGACGGCAGAACTGGTATCCATGTGGGCAATCAGGCCGATGACCGGCAAATTTCGGTCACAGGTGGCGGGCAATGTGCCGTAGACGTAGCCGTCGGCGTCACAGTGCGCGTCGGCAATGCCGGAACGTTTCATTTCCTCCACGAGAAATTTTGCAAATTTTATTTGTCCTTCGCTGCTCGGACACCGGTTTTCGGGGGCGTCTTCGTCGGAAGTGGTGTCGTAGGCAACATATTGCAGCAGACGTTCATAAGCGCGCATAAAATTCAACCCTTTCTCAGACTGTGGATCAAGCCGTACGGTTTTCAAAGGCGAGTCTGTTCAAGCACTTTTTCCTTGATTTTTACCATTATACAGCGCTCCATGTAAAAAGGCAAAATTAAGAACCGGTATGCAGGAAATTTACCGGCGGAATTGAAAACAGGTTCTAAGTCAAAACAGGCCCCCAAGTCTCTTTCAGACAGGCAACCGCGGGAGGAATATCCCCGAGGGGAATGCCGGAAAAGCCCAGACGAATTCGTTTGCCGCCGGAGTCCGTCTGTGCCCGAACTCCGTTTTCCAGTGCAAGGCGGCAAAGTTCCTCGGCAGAACAGGCAAATTGAGGGGTCAGCAGCAGGCAGAGTGCTGTTTCTTCCAGCAGAATGTCGAACCCGGAGCCGAACGATTCCTGAAGGGACTGAATGAGCAGGCTGCTTTTGGCGCTGTATAGCTTGCGAAGGCGGCGGAGATGGCGCTCCAGCTGCCCATTTTCGATATACTGCGCCAGCGCGAGCTGTTCGATTTTGGAAGCGGTCTGATTGTAGTTTCGCGCGCGGGGGAGATACCGCTCCAGCAGCGCGGGTGGCAGAGCCATGTAGCCGACACGTACGGAGGGCAGCAGCAGCTTGGAAAAGGAGCCGATGTAGACGACGCTTTTTTCCCCTCCGATACCCTGCATGGCGGGAATCGGACGGGCCCGGTAGCGCAGTTCCCCGTTGTGGTCGTCCTCAATCAGGGTGCCTCCAGAATCCTCCGCCCATTTGAGCAGCTCAAAGCGGCGGCTCATCGGGATGCTTGCTCCAGTGCGCGTGCGATTCGAGGGACCGACGAACAGGAGCTTCGCGCCACTGTTGGCCAGCGCGTCCATCCGGACGCCGTCGCTGTCACCGGGCAGTTTCACAACGGGGAAGCCGCAGTCGGCAAACACCTGCTCTGCCTGCGCGAAACCCGGTTCTTCCATCGCGACTTCTCGCGCGGGGCCGAGCAGACCGCACAGAATCGAAAGGAGCGGCTGGGTTCCGGCGCCGATTATAATCCGCTCCGGCGGAGCAATCACGCCGCGGACTCCGTAGCTGTATGCGGAGAGCGCCGCGCGGAGCTGGGGTTCGCCCTGATGGTCGCCGTAGGAGGCGATCACGCGCTGCCGGTTCAGCACGTCTCGGATGTGCCGCCGCCATATTTTCAGGTCGATGCTGTCGCTGTCGACGCTTCCGGTGCCGAAATCATAGCGCACCGCCGGGCCGGGCGCGGGGGTGGTCTCCGCGGGCGCGGTGCGGCTGCGCGGCGCGCTTCGCTGTGCGCTCTGTGCAAAATAGCCCCGCCGGGGCTCGTTTCGGATGTAGCCCTCAACGCAGAGCTGCTGATAGGCGCTTTCCACGGTTGTACAGCTTAACGACAGATCTTCCGCGAGCTTTCTTACCGAGGGCAGGCGGTCGCCTTTTTTCAGGTGCCCGGTTTCCACGGCCTCCTGAATGGAGCGGTAAAGCTGTTCGTACAGCGGAACCCCGGACTCTTTGTCGAGCTGAAGATAGTCGTAGGTCATGCGGATACCTCCCATGATCATCTGTACTGATTATATTTTTATAAACTGTGTATTTTAATCATTACAGTTTTCCGCTATCATTATAGCAATCGTTTTGGGAAAAATCAATTCAGGGGGCGCTCACAATGCGGAATTCTTCGATCAAAAAATATGTATTTGCGGGCATGTTCGCGGCTATGACCTTTCTGGTGACCGCCTATGTGCTTCATATTCCCACTCCCGCCACCGGCGGGTATATCCATCTGGGCGACGCCTTTGTGTATCTTTCGGCTAGTCTGCTTCCGACGCCCTGGGGCATCGCCGCCGGCGCCGTGGGTGAGGCCCTGTCGGATCTGCTGACCGGTAGCGCCCTCTACGCTGTTCCAACTCTGCTGATTAAATCGGCGATGGCGCTCTGTTTTACCTCCGCGGGAAAAACGATTGTCACAAAGCGGAACGCAGCGGCTTCCGTCGCCGCCGGGCTGATCTGCGTGGGCGGTTACTACCTGACCGAGGTAATTTTGTACCATAGCTTTGTTGCTCCGATTCCGGAAATTCCGGCCAATCTTGTTCAGGCGTCGGCCAGCGCGGCCGTTTACCTGCTGGCTGGCAGGGCGCTGGACCGGATGCACGGCAAGAACAGCCTGACCGCGCTGCTGACGGATTAAACAGATTTCGTATCTATTATAGAAAGAGGGGTATCTTATGAATCGTACATTTTTTTCCAAAAATCCAACGGTCAATCTCGCCTTTACCGGTCTGATGGGCGCGCTGGTTTTTGTGGCAACGGTGTTCTTTAAGGTGGAAATTCCGATCGGCGGGGATAAGACAATGATCGGCTTCGCCAATGTGTTTTGCATTCTTTCCGGACTTCTGCTCGGCCCGATGTACGGTGGTCTCGCGGCGGGCATCGGTTCGTTTTTGTTCGATCTGGTGGGCGGCTGGGCCTCCAGTGCGCCGGTGACCCTCGTGACGAAATTCGCCATGGCGTTCATCGCGGGGCTGATTGTCTGGGGCGGCGACAAACTGGGCCGCAGGCTTCCCCGTGTAATCGTCGGCGCTGTGACCGGTTCGCTTTCCTACTGTGTTCTGTACCTCGGCTATTCCTATCTTAAGCAGATTCTGCTCGGCTCCACGGCGCAGGCTTCCGCTGTGATCCTCGCCACCAAGCTGGGCGCAACGCTGACCAACGCGGTCATTGCGGACGTGATTGCTATTCCACTGTATTACACCGTGCGTAGCGCACTGGAGCGCAATAAACTGGGTAAAACGGGCTGAAAATCTTCCCTTGCTTGTTATCCCTTTTCCAAAATGCTATAATTACTCCATCTAACTGATAGATGGAGTTTTTTTATGGAAAAAACAAAGACGAAAAAAGTTCGAAGCGAGGTTGTGCGGGATTCCATCAATACCTTCGGAACGAACGCGATCGGCTCCGTGCTGAGCATGCTTGCCAGCTTTCTGACGATGCGGCGTGTTCTCCCCGGGTCCAAGGCGTATTATCTGATGGTTCAAACCTGGGGGTCCGGCTTCAATACGATTCTCGGCCTCAGCATCGGGGCCGCCATCACGTATTATGTGGCGCGCTACACGATCGACAACACCAAGCGGGCCATCCGAAAGCTTACCTTGCTGCTGAGCGTGGTGATTTTCGTCGTCGCCGCCGTGACGCTTGTCTTTTTGAGAAACACATCTCTTTTCCGAACGACGGAAACTTCGTTTCTTGTCGCCATCGTCGTATACGGCGTTGCGTCCCTGCTGTTTAGCGTATGCACAACGGTTCTGCGGGGCGAAAACAAATTTAAATGGTACAACATGATCAACCTGACCCAGCAGATTTTAATGATGCTTCTTGCCGTCTTTATATTCTTCCATCCGAAGGAAATGCTTCTGTGGAGCTGGGCGACCATCGGAATTACGGTTACGATGATCTGCCTTGCCTTTTGGGGCATTCTCCGCTGGAGCGGACCGAAGCCGGTGCCGGTTCTTTCGGAGGATAACCGCCCGGTAAGGGCGGGCGAGATGGTGAATTACAGCCTGCGCTCCCATGTGAGCAACGTAATGACCTATGTGAATACCTATCTTGGCACCTATCTGGTGCAGGGCAGGTATACCACCACGGCCTACGGCATTTACACCTTCGCGTTTACGATGATGCAGCAGGTCTGGATTCTACCGGACGCCGTCAGTCAGGTTATTATGAGCCGGATTCCCTCCATGAAGGAGCAGAAGGATAAGGTACGGCTGACCGTTCTTTCTGCAAAAATCGTCATCTACGTGACGGCTATTACCGCCGCCTTGCTGCTGGTGGTGGCGCAGACGCTGATTCCGGTCTTGTTCCCCAAATACGCCGCTTCGGTCGCTCCGCTCGGGTACCTGCTCATCGGCGCAATTTTTATTTCCTATGCAAAGGTGCTGAACAATTCCATTTCCGCCTACGGGCATCCGGAATTCAACATTATTCCGACCACGGTCGGCATTATTTCCACCGTTGGGTTCTGTCTCCTTTTTGCTCCGTGGGGCCTGAACGGTATCGCAATCGCGACCTCGCTTTCCCTCACGGTTCAGGGCCTTGTCAGCCTTGGTATTTTCTGTCGGTTTTCTCATACGAAGCCCTATCGGATTTTTATCCCAAGCAAAGAGGAAATTGCGTCGCTTCGCGAAGTGTTTCATAAATAGATACAAAAGAAAAAATCCCTCCGGTAAGCCGGGGGGATTTTTCATTCGCTGTGGAAGCCTTTTCCGATGATCTCGCTGGTGTTGGAGATCAGCAGAAACGCGTCGGGTTCAACTTTTTTGATGTATTTCCGAAGCTGCACCGCCTGCGAACGCTTCATGACGGTGAAGATGATATATTTGTGGTTGTGGGAAAACGCGCCGGTTGCGTCGCAGACCGTGGCGCTCCGGTCCAGTACGTTGACGATGTAATCGCAGATCACATCCGGCTTGGAGCAGATCACGTTGAAATATTTGCTCAGATTGATGCTTTCAATCACGCCGTCGATCACGAGTGATTTCATCAGGAGGCCTAGGAATGAGAACAGCGCCGTCTTGATGCTGAAGATAAAAAAGGCGGTAAGGGTAATCAGCAGGTCGGAATAGAAAAGGGCGCGCCCGATATCCGCGCTGGTGTGCTTTTTCACAATCATCGCGAGGATGTCCGTTCCGCCGGAGGAAGCGCCCAGGTAGAACAGCAGGGCGGAGCCAAACGCGGGCAGCGCCACGGCGAAAATCAGTTCCAGCATCGGCTGGTCCGTCAGCGGCTGGCTCATGGGAAACAACCAACCCAGTGCCGAAATGGCTCCCGAGAGCAGCAGACTGGAATACACGGTTTTAACGCCGAAGCTTTTCCCCAGAAACACAAATCCGATTCCGACCAGAACAATGTTCAGGATGAAATTGGAAGTTGCCGGGGAAAGCGGCGTAACCTTCCCCAGAACGACGGACAGGCCGGAAACGCCGCCGAAGGTGAAATTATTGGGAAACTTAAAAAAGTAGATTCCTACCGCAATGATCAGGGTACTCAGTGTAATCATAGAGTAATTCCGGAAGGTCTCTTTTTTCATGGATACGTTCCTCCGTGTGACAGGACGCTTGACCGATTTTTCAATTCATCTATTATAGCATTCCTTTTTGTCGAATGGGTAAGATATAAAAAAATTTAAAAAGCCTCTTTACAGATGTGCGAAAGCATGCTATTATTAAAACAAGAAAAGTAATCATTACTATTTTGAGGTGACCCAATGGAACAAAAGCGGAATTACAGCCGGAAACGCGAGGCGATTCTAAGAGCCGTGCGCTCCACGACGTCTCATCCGACGGCGGAATGGGTGTATCAGACGCTGAAGCCGGAATATCCCGATTTAAGCCTTGGTACGGTCTACCGCAATCTGTCACAGTTTAAAGAAGACGGCGTGATCATCAGCGTTGGAATCGTCAACGGGCAGGAGCGATTTGACGGGAACATTCAGCCGCACACGCATTTCGTTTGTTCGCAATGCGGGTCGGTGCTGGATATTCCGGATGACCGGCCGGAGCCTGGCCGCATCGAGCGGATTGCTCAGAACCATCATATCCGCATCGATTCGGCGGACATCATGCTGCGCGGCATCTGTTCCGAATGTCTTAGCCGGCAAAGCAGTAAAATCGATTCCTAATAGCGTCCCAAACACAATTATATTTCTAAAAAACAGGAGGAATTATCCATGAAAAAGTTTGTTTGCTCCGTCTGCGGTTATGTGTACGAAGGGGATCAGCCGCCGGAAAAGTGCCCTCAGTGCGGCGCGCCCAAAGAAAAATTCGTCGAGAAGACGGAAGGTGCTTCTTTCGCCTGCGAGCATAAGGTCGGTGTGGCTCAGGGCGTTGACAAGGAAGTTTACGAAGGCCTTAAGGCGAATTTTCAGGGCGAATGCACGGAAGTCGGCATGTACCTTGCCATGAGCCGTCAGGCAGACCGTGAAGGTTACCCGGAAATCGCCGAGGCGTTTAAGAAGTACGCACTGGAAGAGGCGGAGCATGCCTCCAAATTTGCTGAACTGCTCGGCGAAGTGCTGACCGACAGCACCAAAAAGAACCTTTCCATGCGGGTGGAAGCGGAAACCGGAGCCTGCTCCGGGAAGCTGGAGCTTGCCAAGCGCGCAAAGGCCCTTGATTACGATGCCATCCACGATACCGTGCACGAGATGGCCAAGGACGAGGCTCGCCACGGTGCGGGTTTCCAGGGCCTCCTGAAACGGTACTTTGGGGAATAATCCTTTGTGAAAAGAAGAAGAAGGAAATCGGCTCTTTTTGCCGGTTTCCTTCTTCTTTTTTACCCCTGTTTTTTAAGTTTTGCCGATACGACAGAAAAGAATTAAAATCGTCATTTTACATGAAAGATTTTTACATTTTAAGTTACAATTAGCTAAATAAATTAATATTTTTCACTAAATCAAAAATAACGCTTGACAATCCTCCTTTTCTGGTATAATCTTTAGAATATGCAGTGCGAGAATTCGCACTTCGCAGAAATATGCCCCAGTAGCTTAACGCAAGAGCATTGGTACATTCCAAAGGTTGTCGGTTCAACTCCGTCCCAGGGCAAAAATTTTTCATTCAAGTGAGGTAAAAATTATGTTTGAAGACAAAACGTTGGTCTGTCAGGAATGTGGGAAGGAGTTTACTTGGACTGCCGGAGAGCAGGAGTTCTACTCTGCGAAAGGCTTTACCAATGAACCCAAACGGTGCCCGGATTGCCGCAAAGCCCGCAGAATGAACCAGAAGCCGCAGCGTGAAATGTACGATGCAACCTGCGCAGCATGCGGAGCTCCCTGCAAGGTTCCGTTCCAGCCGACGGAAGGCCGTCCGGTCTATTGCAGCGAGTGCTTTGCAAAGATGAAGGAACAGGGCTGATTCAGCCATCCTATGAAATTTCGTGCGATCCATGCGGTTTTCGTGTGGACCGCACTTTTTGTATGCTTTTTTCATTTGAATCGAAAGAAGGGAAAGAAACCCAATGATTTTATCAGGAAAAGAAATACTACGCCGTATAGGGAAGGATATCGTAATTGAGCCGTATACTGAAAAAAGGCTGAACCCCAACAGCTATAATCTGTGTTTGTACCATGAACTTCTGGTTTATGAAAATCCAGTACTGGATATGAAAAAGCCAAATCCGGTGAAAACGATTGAGATTCCGGAGTCCGGCCTTGAGCTCCAGCCGGGAAAGCTGTATCTGGGCCGGACGGTGGAATATACCAAAACGGAAAACCTTGTCCCCATGCTGGAAGGACGGTCTTCCGTGGGCAGACTGGGCCTGTTCATTCATATTACGGCGGGATTCGGCGACGTGGGCTTCGCGGGTTACTGGACCCTTGAAATGTTCTGCACGCAGCCGGTCATCATCTACCCGGGCGTTGAAATCTGCCAGATTTATTATCATTCGATCGAAGGTGATTTCGATCGCTATGCATCCGGAAAATACCAGAACAATAACGGCATTCAGCCGAGTCTGCTTTATAAAGATTTTGAAAAAAAGAGCGAAAAATAGGGTAAACTATTTTTCACTCTTCTTGTGGCATTCGCGGCAGTAACCGTAAATTTCCAGATTATGACCGGTTGCGTAAAATCCGCTTTTTCCTGGCAGCTGTTTTTCGTAGTCGTCCAGCGGGCAGTCGTCGATGGGCAGCATTTTATGGCAGCCGAGACACACAAGGTAGTGCCGGTGCACCATACGGTTTAATTCGAACAGCGATTTTCCGCCTTCCAGTGCGTTCATTTTCCGCACGATGTCCTTGGAAACCAGAAGCTCCAAAGTCCGATAGACGGTGGAAAGGCTGATATCCGCGCTCTTTTCCCGGAGCGCGAGGTAAATCTGTTCCGCCGGTACCGGCTGTGCGCTCTGCTCAAGAAAATCCAGAACGTCGGAGCGGTGCCGAGTGTTTTTCAGCCCGCAGTGCCTTAGTTTTTTGCCGTTGTCGTGCGGATCCATGTTCAACATCTCCCTGCAGATTGAGCGGGCGCCTCATTTGACAATTTTGGTTTCCGCCGCTAAAATTATACCATAAATTATAAAAAAAAGCACGGGGACTCCGCCTTTTTGTGGAGCGCTCCGCTGCGGAAATTATGGGAGATGGAACGCATGAGTACTCATTCCGAAAAGGCGGTTGCGCTTTTTAAACAGGGCTATAACTGCGCGCAGGCGGTTTTCGCGGCCTTCTGCGACGTGACCGGTCTTCCCGAGCAGACGGCGCTGAAGGTATCGGCGTCCTTCGGCGGGGGCGTGGCGCATATGCGGGAAGTCTGCGGCGCCGTCAGCGGTATGTGCATGGTAACCGGAATGCTGTACGGCTTCGACGACCCGAAAAATCCGAGTGCGAAAACGGAGCATTACAAGCTGGTGCAGAAGCTGATCGGTCAGTTCCGGGAACAAAACGGCTCTATCGTCTGCCGCGAGCTGCTTGGTCTTGCCCCGGAGTTCCGCAGCCCGGAACCGCTGACACAGGAGCAGAAGCAGAAAGCGCCGCATTCCTGCGCTAATATGATCGCCGGGGCGGCGGAAATTTTAGATGAATTTCTTGAAAATCAAAATAAAGCTTCGCATTCCGGCTCCTGAATAACCGGCCGAAAAAGGGTCACACTATTCCCGAGAAAGGGGTAGTGCCATGCTTGATAAAATCGCTTTGACTATATTGATCATCGGCGGGCTGAACTGGGGCTCCATCGGACTCTTTGGGTTTGACATTGTTGGGTGGATCTTCGGCGGTCAGCTTACGGCAGGCAGCCGCATTGTTTTTGTTCTCGTTGCGATTGCCGCCCTGTGGTGCATTAAATTCTACATGCATGACCATGAGGAAGAGGAACACCACCACGACGTGCCGGTGCACAACGCTTGAAAATGAATAACAAAATGCCGCCTTTCCGCAGGATGCGGAGGGCGGCGTTTTTTATACGGCGGTACGGTTGTTTTCGTAAATAATTCGGAGCCCTTCCAGCAATAGAATGTCGGAATAAACAATGTCGCGTTCACACAGCGGCACGATTTCCTTCGCGAGGCCCCCGGTTGCCACTACGCTGCATTTTTTTCCAAGTTCCTGCTCAATGTGGTTGCACATGCCGTCGATCATGTAGGCGGTTCCGTTCATGACGCCGCAACGCATACACTCAACGGTATCTTCACCGATGACCTTTTCCGGGGCTTCCAGGCTGATGGAGGGAAGCTGAGCCGTGCGGTTGGTCAGTGCGTCCAGCGCGACTCCAACTCCCGGAACGATCGCGCCGCCCAGCATAGTGCGGTCATCATCCAGAACCGTAAAGGTGGTGGCAGTTCCCATATCCAGAATGATGCAGGGCCCTTCAAACAGGTCCGCCGCGGCGACACACCCGACGAGCAGGTCAGCGCCTACCATTTCTCCGTTTCGAATACCAATATTTATGCCGGTTTTGGTTTTCGGACCCACGCACAGCGCATGAACGCCGGTCAGACGGTGCACCGCCCGCTGCAGGGACCGGTTGACCGGCGGCACAACGGAACTGATGGCCACGTCTTTGATCTCGGCAAGCGAAATCCCGTAAATATCAAGAATATCCCGCAGTTCAATGGCGTACTGATCTTCCATCCTTGCGCGATCCGTAGCCATGCGGGAGACAAAAAGAAGTTTTTTGCCATCGTATACTCCAAGTGTGATGTTCGTGTTCCCAATATCAAGAACCAATAGCATGTCTCAGCCGCTCCTGTCGTAGATTATTTTCGGTTCCCCAAGAATACAGAAGCATTATAGCAATATCGCCCGGAATATGCAATGCTGAAATTCCTTTTCAGGGACAATCGGAAATTTTCTACCCTTTTCTATTACAGTATAAGAAAATACGCGGCGGCTGAACAGCAGCTCGGAGGGTTCCATGTTTCATGCATCGGTCCGAATGCACCAAGGTTGGGCGACCTAATACGGTTGCTATCGGAACAGCCTGCCGATCAGGGACGCGCACTGGTAAAAAAGCGCGGAAGTGTACCAGGCGGCGGCGAACTGCCAGAATGCGCTGAACAGGCACAGCTTCCAGCTTCCGGTTTCCCGGCGGATCGCGGCAAGGGCGGCCGAGCAGGGGGTATAGAGCAGGGTGAAAATCAGGAAGGAGCAGGCGCTCAGCGGGTTGAAAACCTGCTGAAGCCCCGCGGCGGGATTCGGCGCGAGTAGAACACCGAACGAGCCGACAATGCTTTCTTTGGCGACCAGACCGGTCAGGAGCGCTACGGCTGCCCGCCAGTCAGCGAAGCCGCAGAGCGTGAAAATTGGGGCGATCATCCGTCCGGCCGCGGCCAGCAGACTGAGAGAGCTGTTCTCCGCAGCCCGAAGATCCGGCGACAGGAACTGCAAAACCCAGACAACGACTGTCGCGGCGAAAACAGTGGTACCGGCCCGCTGCAAAAAATCCCGGATGCGGCGGCCGACATGTCGGCGAATATTGTCCCATGTTGGCATGCGGTAGTCGGGCAGTTCCATTAAAAAGGCATCGGGCTCGCCTTTTAGGATGCTTTTCTTAAATAAGAATGCGGAGCCGAGCCCCGCCATGATGCCGAGCCCGTAAAGCAGCAGCAGAGCGAGCGCCTGACGCCCGGGGAAAAACACGCCTGCGAGGAGGGCGTAGACGGGAAGCTTGGCGCTGCACGAAAGAAATGGCGTAATCAGGATGGTCAGCCGCCGGTCCTTTTCGCTCTCGAGAATCCGGGAGCCCATCACCGCGGGAACGGTGCAGCCGAAGCCCATCAGAAGCGGCACGAAGGAGCGCCCGGAAAGGCCGATCTTTCGCATTGGCGCGTCCATAATAAACGCGGCTCGCGCCATGTAGCCGCTGTCCTCCAATAAGGAGAGCAGCAGGAACAGCAGCAGAATCTGCGGCAGAAACGCGGCCACCGCCCCAATACCGGAAAGGACTCCGTTGAGAAGCAGGCTTCTGAGCCATGGAGCAGCACCCACGGCGTTCAGAAATCCGCCGAGCAGTGTGGAGAGAAGCCGGATGAGTTCCGTCATCCAGCGAACCAGAGAAGCGCCGGGCGGCCCAAAGGTAATGAGGAAAACCGACAGAACCAGCATAAAGAACAATGGAATCGCCGTAATGCGCCCGGCAGCGATCCGATCAATTTTCTCAGTGAGGCCCCTGCCCTTGCCGGAGCGTCGAACGGCTTTGGAAAGAACGGATTCAATGTAGCGGTACCGTGTTTCCGCTTCCTCCAGATCGGGGTCGTTCCCGGTATGAGCTTTAAAATTAGGGTGTCGCCGCCCCTGCGGTTTTTCAGAGGCGAGGCGGGCAGCGCGCAGCAGGGCCCCGGTTCCTTCACCTTTGGAGGCCCGAACTGGAATTACCGGCACCCCAAGCAGAGTTTGAAGCAGCGCGTAATCGATGAGGTCCCCCCGGTGGGCGGCGACGTCGGCCATTGTCATAGCAACTACGACCGGCGTTCCGGTTTCCAGAAGCTGCGTGGTCAGGTACAGGTTTCGTTCCAGATTCCCGGCGTCCACCACATTGATCACCGCGTCGGGGCGGCCTTTCGCAAGGAAATTTCCCGCAATGCCTTCTTCGGGCGTATAGGGGGTCAGCGAATAAATCCCGGGCAGATCGATGATCCGGGCGCAGAAATCGTGGTCGCAGGCTGTTCCGCTACGGCGCTCCACCGTAACCCCGGGCCAGTTCCCAACCTCGGCGCTGGAGCCCGTGAGACGGTTGAACAGCGTCGTTTTTCCGCTGTTTGGGTTCCCTGCCAGGGCAAATACGGGCATTCTGATTTGTTCCATAACATTCACCGGAAGAACAGGCGCACAGCAAGCGCCGAGACGATAACGGCGGTCAGGTCCCCCGTCAGCGCGGCGGGAATGGTGTGGCGCGATTTACGGATATCCACAGCCCCGAAATAAACGGCGATCGCATAAAAAGTTGTTTCCGTAGCGCCAGACATCACCGAGGCTACCCGCCCGACGAAGCTGTCGGGCCCATAAGATTTAAAGATCTGCGTCAAAATGGCCGTGGAGCCGCTGCCGGAAACCGGCTTGATGAGAACAAGAGGCATTACCTGCGCTGGAAGCCCCAGCGCGGCCGCCGCCGGGGCAAGAAACGAAGAAAGTAGGTCCAGCGCGCCGGAGGCACTGAACATGGTTACGGCCATAATAAGACCGATCAGCGAGGGAAGAATGGAGACGGAGCTGTGAAGCCCTTCTTTTGCCCCGTCGAGAAATGTGTCGAACAACGGAACACCGCGGAATAGCCCGAACAGGACGATGCACAGAATGACGACGGGAACCGCATAGGTTCCGAGCTTATCCACGGAAGTGTCCCTCCATAAGCTTTGCGGCAGTGACGCCGGCTACAAGCGCACAGACGGATGTCACCCATACGGCAGGCAGAATATCGAACGGCGAGGCCGAACCGTACTGGGCGCGCAGGGTTGCCATAAACGTGGGGATCAACTGGATGGAAGCGGTATTCAGTACCACAAACATCGCCATGGAATTGTCCGCCGTCTGCGTGGGGTTTTCCTTTTTCAGTTCCTTCATGGCGGCGATTCCAAGCGGAGTGGCGGCGTTGCCGAGCCCCAGCAGATTCGCGGTGATGTTCATGCACATGGCCTTTACCGCCGGGCTGTCCCTTTTGCACTGGGGGAAAAGCAGATGCATCAGCGGGCCAAGGAGCTTTGCAAGCAGCCGCGTTGAGCCGGATCGGTCGGCGATTTTCATTAGCCCGGTCCATGCGGCCATCATTCCCGCCATGGAGATGATCAGGGTGACCGCGCCGCCCGCGCCGTTCAACACGGCTGCGGAAAGCTCAGGCATCCGTCCTGTCGCAGCGGCACAGAGGATGCTCAGCAGAATCAGCCCCGCCCAAATGTAATTTAACAGTTTGTTCATCTCCCCGCTGAAATTTCCTTGTATAATAACTATTCAAAGCTGTTCCTTACTATCCTATAATTTTCAAAAAAATTTTTCATTTTGTTCTCTACATATGTTTACAAAAATGGAAAAATATCCTATAATTTGTCTGATCATTAAAAATCAAAGATGTTTTTGCGAAAGGATGTCGTTACATTTGAAATCTACCGGAATTGTCCGCAAAGTTGACGAGCTTGGTCGGATTGTGCTGCCGAAGGAGCTCAGAGTGGTCCTGAATATCAATGAGAAGGACCCTTTGGAGGTCTTTGTGGACGAAGAAAACCGCATAATTTTGAAAAAGTATGAGCCCGCCTGTATTTTTTGCAATGGAATGAATGAAATTATCAATTATAAAGGGTATAATGTTTGCAAGGACTGCAGGGAAAAACTCAACGAGAAACCGGCGGAAACGGAAAAATAATGGAGTTCGCTTTTTCAGACGGGTTTTCTTCCTGCACCATAGACTTGGTTTGCAGAGAGGTGAAGTCGGGTGGAACTGACGCAGGACCAGAAATGCCTTTTCCACGACTGTACGGAGGATCTTTTCGCGTCTGCTAATGTTCAGCGAATGGGGACCTTTGTTCAGCACGCTGACATTTCCTGCCTGGAGCATTGCATTTCCGTTGCTCTCATGAGCCTTTGGGTCAGCGAAAAGCTTGGTCTCAGCGTAGACCAGCGAAGCATGGTACGCGGCGCGCTTCTGCATGATTTCTTTTTGTATGACTGGCACGAAAAGAGCGACCGGAAGGGTCTTCACGGTTTTACCCATGCGAAGACGGCGCTTCGCAACGCGCAGTTGGAATTCCGGCTCAATGACCGGGAAAAGGATATTATCGTGAAGCACATGTGGCCGTTGACTCTTGTACCGCCCCGATGTAGGGAAGCACTGATTGTCAGCTGTTCCGATAAATTCTGTTCGCTTCTCGAAACGCTTCGCCTTTATCCGAAGTACGGATCCATTTCCTGAAAGCGGGATAAAAAAGGACCGTCCGGTTTCGGAAGGTCCTCTGTAAATATGCACAATGAAGTGCGCCCCGATCCGGCCGAAAAAGCCGTTTCAGGGCGCACTGTTTTTTAGGGATATGTTCCGCCTCTTCCCCTATTTTGCGAACAGAGGAGCCACTTTCTCAAACTGGTCCTGAATCGGGAGCACTTCCATCCGATAATCGCCGCTTTTCCAGTAGCATTTCTTTGCTTCAGCGTTTTCGAGGCTCCGAAGAATGCGGTAACAGCCGTCCTTGATTTCCAGAGCGGTTCCCTTGTCCATCGCAATAGCCGGAATATTGTGTGTGCTTTTCATCATCCGCTTTAAATCCGCCTGCCGGGCGGGTTCGACGTCGTAATGAGGGCAGAGGAGCAGGGGAATCAGCCCAAGCCCGTTAACCCGGATGAGCTGGTCGCTTCCGCTGGTGAATTTGCGGGAGTCGGAATTTCCGCAGCTGCACCAGCAGATGGCTCCGGCGTTTACTCCGCACAGCACGGTTCTGCTGTGATAGGCATCCCGCAGCAGAACGTCAATTTTGTATTTTCGAAGCAGAGACATCAGCCGCAGAGCGTTGCCGTCCCCGACATAGATAATATCCGCCGTTTTGATTTTTACAGCGGCCTTTACAAATTTTCGCAGGTCTTCTTTAGTCAGCTGGTCTGTGCTGCAGTGAAATTGTTCCCCGTAGATTTTGCACATCGTTTGATACGAGGAATCCGGCTCCTCGTCGGCCAGCCCGACGAAAAGGAAGCTTGGATTCTTTTTTTCGGTCAGGGAGACGATTTCACGGTCGAACGGTTCCGTCTCGTAGGCGGTACCGGGTCTTCCGTTTTCGCCCCCGCCGATCGCGACGATTTTGCCCATATTCTTTTCTCCTTTTATAATCTATAAAACAAACCGCGCCATTCGGCGCGGTTTTCGTATTTCCCTGTGGATTTTACTTATGGAATCGCTCTACAATATCCCGAACGGCCGCGATAATATAATCGCTTTCTTCCTCCGTAAGGGTCGGGTAAAGCGGCAGCGAAATAATGCGCTCAAAGTGTTTTTCGGTGTTCGGGTAATCCCCTTGTTTGATGCCGAAGCGCTTCGTATAGGCGCTCATAGCGGTCACGGGGATAAAGTGGACGCTGGTTCCGACGTTGCGCTCGTTCAGCTCCGTGATGAAGCGGTCGCGGTCGATGGTGAGCAGCTCCGGCACGATGCGAAGGACATACAGGTGCCAGGAGTGAGTGCAGTAATCGGGGACGAACGGCGGCTCAACGGCGTCGATTTTCGCGAATTCCCGCTGGAATTTTTCCGCGATTTTCAGACGACGCTCCTGCATTTCATCAATGCGGGAAAGCTGCACGAGACCAAGCGCTGCCTGAATATCAAACATATTGTATTTGAAGCCTGGTTCGCAGATATCGTAGTGCCAGGTGCCGCCCTTTGCGTAGCGGTTCCAGGCGTTATGGCTCATGCCCTGGCCCGCCCAGATGCGGGCTTTCTGGTCGATTTCGTCGCTGTCGGTTACCAGCATGCCGCCTTCACCGGTGGTCAGGTTTTTGGTCGCGTAAAAGCTGTAGGCGGCCGTTCCCTTCAACTTGTTGCCGATCAGACGACCCTTGTAATAACTCCGGAAAGCATGCGCAGCATCCTCTGAAACGAACAGCCCGTGCCGGTCCGCAAGATCATAAATGCGGTCCAGGTCGCAGACTTCGCCGCTGTAATGCACGGGAACGACGGCCTTGGTCTTCGGGGTGATTTTTTTCTCGATTTCGTTGGGATCGATGCATCCGGTTTTGTAGTCGATATCGGCAAATATCGGTGTAGCGCCGACATGGATTATCGTGTTGGCGGTGGATGCGAAAGTCATCGGTGTGGTGATCACTTCGTCGCCGGGGCCGATTCCTGAAGAAAGCAGCGCTACGTGCAGCGCCGCCGTGCAGGAGTTCATGGCAACCGCGTGCTTTGCGCCGAGGTATTCGGCAAATTCCTTTTCAAATTGAACCGTGCGAGGGCCTTTTGCCACCCATTTCGATTTCAGGGTTTCTTCTACTTCAGCGAACTCCGCATCGGTAAGATCGGGCAGATTATAGGGAATAAAGGTATCCCGCTTTTGAAAATCGCTCATATTTTCCATCCTTTTAATACATTCGATTTAATTGTAGGGCCGGGTCTCAATTACGGAAATTATGATAGTCCCTTTTTTAGTCAAAGTCAATGAAAAGGGGGATATTGATTCAGCAATGATTGACTATGGGTTTTGTTAGGGATATAATATACAGGTTAAAGCGGAATTTGTGTTTCCATAACAATTGTTTTCGGAACTTCCATTTTTATTAAAGGAAACGGTGGCTAAAAAGTGGACGAGGCGAAAAGCTATTATGTGCACTCCAGCGCCTGTGTGGACGAGGGAGCAAAAATCGGTGCCGGGACGAAGATCTGGCATTTCTGCCATATCGGGGCGGGGAGCGAGATCGGCGAAAACTGCTCTGTCGGTCAGAACGTGTTTGTTGCACCGGGGGTGAAGATCGGCAGCTTCTGCAAGATTCAGAACAATGTTTCCGTATACGAGGGTGTGGAGCTGGGCGATTATGTTTTTTGCGGCCCCTCGATGGTTTTTACGAACGTGCAGCGTCCCCGCTGCAAATATCCGCAGCGCGGGTCGCAGTTTTATGCCCATACGCCGATTGGCGAAGGGGCGAGCATCGGGGCGAACGCAACCATCGTCTGCGGACACCGCATTGGGAAAAATGCGTTCATCGCGGCGGGCAGCGTTGTAACGAAGGATGTTCCGGACCACGCGATCATGATGGGGAATCCGGCGCGCCGGCGCGGCTGGGCCTGCGAATGCGGCGAAAAGCTGGGGGAAGACCTTGTTTGCCCCAAATGCGGACGAAACTATGTTGAAGACGAGAACGGCCTCAGAGAGGAAGCAAAATAGATGAACAAAATAGCGTTTAACGATCTCGGCGCGCAGTACCGCCATTTAAAACCGGAAATCGATGCGGGAATCGCAGAAGTAATTGAAAGCTGCCACTTTATTTCCGGCCCGCAGGTGACGCAGCTGGAACAGGAACTCGCGGCTTATGTCGGCAGGAAATACTGTGTGGCAAGCGGCAGCGGAACGGACGCGCTGCTGATGCCGCTGATGGCGGAAAAAATCGGGGCGGGGGACGCCGTGTTTGTACCAGCTCTCACCTTCTTCGCATCTGCGGAGGTTGCCAGCCTGACGGGTGCAACCCCGGTGTTCTGTGATGTCGATCCGGAGACGTTCAACCTGGACCCGGCTTCGTTGGAAGCACAGATTAAAAAGACAATCCGCGAAGGCAAACTGAAGCCCCGCGCCGTCATTGCGGTGGATTTGTTCGGCGAACCGGCGGATTTTCCTGCGATTGAGGGAATCTGCGAGCGCTACGGTCTGTTCCTGATGGAAGACGCCGCGCAGGGCTTCGGCGGCGCGATCGGCGAGAAAAAAGCCTGTTCCTTCGGGGATGTTTCCGCAACCAGCTTTTTCCCTGCCAAGGCACTTGGCTGCTACGGCGACGGCGGTGCGGTTTTTACCGATGACGAGAAGCTTTACAGCCTGATCACCTCCATTCATGTGCACGGCAAGGGCGATTTTAAATACGACAACGTGCGCCTTGGCCTGAACGCGCGGCTTGACACGATTCAGGCGGCGATTCTGCTGCCGAAGCTGCATGCGTTTGACGCGGAGAACGAGCACCGGCGCAAAGCGGCCGCTCTGTATTCGAAGCTGCTTGCCGGAAGCTTTCAGCCTCAGAAACTCAAGGAAGGTTTTTCCTCCGGATTCGGATATTACACCCTCCGCGCCGAGAGCGGGGAGCAGCGCGATAAGGTGATTGCCGGTCTGAAGGCTGCGGGCGTGCCCAGCATGATCTACTACCCGATTCCGCTCCATCTGCAGAAGGTGTACGAGCCGCTTGGTTATCAAAAAGGCGACCTGCCCCAGGCGGAAACACTCTGCGACGTTGTTTTCAGCCTCCCGATGCACGGTTATATCACGGAGGAAGAGATAGAATATATTTGCAGGACTCTGAAAAATATCTGAGATGAATGAGGGAAAAATATGTCGAATGTAAAAGCTGAGCTGTTGGAGAAAATTGAAAAAAAGACGGCCGTCGTCGGCATTGTGGGCCTCGGCTACGTCGGTCTGCCTCTGGCGGTGGAATTCGCCAAAGCCGGTTTTAAGACGATCGGCTTCGATGTTCAGTCCAAAAAGGTGGAGTCCGTCAACGCCGGTCACAACTATATCGGCGATATCGTTGGCGACACCCTGAAAAACGTAGTGGAGGCAAAGAAACTTACCGCCACTTCCGATTTTTCCTTTATTAAGGATGTGGACGCCGTCGCAATCTGTGTGCCGACTCCGCTGGACAAGTATCAGCAGCCGGACATCAGCTATGTAAAGGGCTCCACCGAATCGGTTGCGAAATACGTTCATGCCGGCATGGTGATTATTCTGGAATCCACCACATACCCGGGCACGACGGAAGAGCTTTTAAAGCCGATTCTCGAATCCACCGGTTTGAAATGTGGCGATGATTTTTACCTTGCATTCTCTCCGGAGCGCGTCGATCCGGGCAACAAGGAATATAAAACCAAGAACACCCCGAAGGTAGTCGGCGGCATCGGCCCGGATTCCACAACCGTGGCGGCAGCTCTGTACCGCAGCGTGCTGGCGGGCGGCGTGTTTGAAGTTTCCTCTCCGGCTGTGGCGGAGATGGAAAAGCTTCTGGAAAACACCTACCGCAACATCAATATCGGCCTTGCAAACGAAATGGCGATCATCTGCCACCGCATGGGCATCAACGTCTGGGAGGTCATCGAGGCCGCCAAGACGAAACCTTACGGATTCCAGGCATTTTATCCCGGACCGGGCCTCGGCGGACACTGCATCCCGCTCGATCCGTTCTATCTCGCATGGAAGGCCCGTGAGTTTGATTATCACACCCGTCTGATCGAGACCTCCGGCGAAATCAACACTGGAATGCCGGAATACGTGCTGCAGCGCGCCATGACGGTGCTAAACCGCGACAAAAAAGCACTGAACGGCTCCAAGGTTCTGGTGCTGGGCGTCGCTTATAAGGCGGACATCGACGATTACCGTGAGAGTCCGGCCCTCAACGTCATTGATCTGTTCATCCGCGAGGGAGCCAACACGACCTTCTACGATCCGTTCATTCCGGAATACCGGCACAAGGGACAGGCCCATACCGGCGCAAAGGAACTGACGGACGCAATGCTGAAGGAAGCGGATATCGTCGTGATCTGCACGGCACATTCCACCTTCGATTACGACCGGATTCAGAAGCTTTCCAAGGAAGTGTTCGATACCCGGAACGCCATGAAGGACGTCAAGGACCGCTCGAACATCGAACTTCTTTAACTGATTTTAATCCCCCGTTTTCCAACGAGAGCGGGGGAATTTTTCGGGCAGCATGATGCTGCATTCAAAGGCCCGCCGTTCGGCTTGTACGATGATTCAGCTTTTACAGGCGGGATGAACATGGAGTGCTCCCGAAATATCGAATGGCTTGTTTTGACTTTAACGGAAATGATTTTGAATAGGACGTTTCGAATTTTCCAAAACTAAAAAATGGGTGATTGTAATGAAAAAGTATCGTTTTGCTTTGATCGGATGCGGCCGAATCTCCAAAAACCACATTGCGGCGGCAACTGCAAATCAGGAGATCATGGAGCTTGTCGCGGTGTGCGACCCGGTAACGGAAAACGCGGAGAAGAAGGCAGCGGATTATTTCGCCGCGACGGGAAAAAAGCCTGCGGTTTATTCCGATTATAAAAAGATGCTGGAAGAACTGCCGGTCGACAGCTGCTCCATCGCGACCGAGAGCGGCTATCACGCTGCCATTGCGCTCGACTGCATCCGTCACGGCAAGAGCGTACTGGTGGAAAAGCCGATGGCGCTCAACACCAAGGACGCTGAGCAGATGATCAGCGAAGCGAAGGCGAAGGGCGTAACGCTCGGCGTCTGTCACCAGAACCGCTTTAATGCCCCGGTGCAGCAGCTGCACAAGGCGCTTGCGGATGGTCGGTTCGGCAAGCTGGTAAACGGTACTGCGCGAATCCTCTGGAATCGCACTATGCCCTACTATGAGCAGGCTCCGTGGCGCGGGACGTGGGCGCAGGACGGCGGTACGCTGATGAACCAGTGCATCCACGGCATCGATCTGCTGCAGTGGAACCTTGGCGGAGAGCCGGATACCGTCATGGCGATGACGGGCAACTATCTGCGTGACATTGAGGCCGAGGATTTTGGATCGATCCTGATCCGTTTCAAGAACGGTGCAATCGGCATTGTGGAAGGCACCGCTTGCATTTACCCGAAAAATCTGGAAGAGACGCTCTCCATTTCCGGCGCCACCGGCACGGCGGTCATCGGCGGCCTTGCCGTCAACCGCGTGGAAACATGGAACTTTTCCGCACCGGCGGCACAGGATGCCGAAGTGGAAAAGCTGGTCGGCACGGACCCAAAAGACGTGTACGGCAGCGGGCACAACGCTCTTTATAAAAATTACATCGAAGCCATGGATTCCCACACCGATCCGCTCGTGAGCGGCACGGAGGGCATCAAGGGCATGAAGATTATTCTGGCTGCGTATAAGTCACAGAAGACGGGCACCGCCGTGAAGTTCGACGGACTCGACTTCTCCACGCTGGAGATGTCGCACGGCGACGTCGCGGTGAAATAAGGCGGATGAGCATGAAGATTGTAACCGTAGTCGGCGCGCGTCCGCAGTTTATCAAGGCGTCGGTGGTTTCCCGGGCGCTCAAACCCGTCTGTGAGGAAGTCATCATCCACACCGGGCAGCATTACGACCGAAACATGTCCGACGTATTTTTTGAAGAACTGCAGATTCCACACCCAACTTATAACCTCGGGGTTGGCTCAGGTTCGCACGGGAAGCAGACCGGCGAGATGCTGATGAAAATTGAAGAAGTGATTTTCACGGAGAAGCCGGACGTTCTTCTCGTTTACGGCGACACCAATTCAACCCTTGCCGGAGCATTGGCTGCTTCCAAGCTGCATATTCCGGTGGCGCATGTGGAGGCTGGCCTGCGTTCCTACAATAGGCGCATGCCGGAAGAACAGAACCGTGTGCTGACCGACCACATTTCCACATGGCTGTTCTGCCCGACGCAGACTGCGGTGGAGAACCTTGTCAAGGAAGGAATCACCAAGGGCGTATCCGTTACCGGAGACGTTATGCTGGATTCCGTTCTGCATTTTCTCAGCCTTGCGAAGAAAGACCCGTCGAAAACGGCGATTTACGATGCGCTCGGAATCACGCCGAAGGGCTACCGTCTTGCGACGCTGCACCGCGCGGAGACAACCGACGGCGGGCTTGAAGCGGTTCGCCGGATTTTCGATGCCTTTGAGCGCCTGCCCGAGCCGGTGGTGATCCCAATCCACCCGCGTACCCGTCCGCTCGCCGAAGAAGCGGTAAAGGAATACGGCTACCGCAATATCCGACTGATTGATCCCGTGGGGTATCTGGAAATGCTCTTGCTGACGAGCGGCGCCTGTCAGGTACTGACCGATTCAGGCGGACTTCAGAAGGAAGCGTGGTTCATGGAGGTTCCCTGCGTTACGCTACGCTCCGAGACGGAGTGGGTGGAAACGCTGGAAGGGAACTGGAACGTTCTCGCCTCTTTGGAGACGGAAGACATTTTGAACAAGGCCTTGAATACGAAGCCGAATGCTGCGGCGCGCGAGAGAAAGCCGTTCGGTGATGGCAACGCCTCCGGAAAGATCGCTTCCGAGCTTGCACAGTGGGGGAAATCGCTGCAATGAACATCATTTATATCAATCATTACGCGGGCTCCGACCGGCATGGCATGGAGTTCCGCCCGTACTTTATGGCCAAACGCTGGGTCAAGCAGGGCCATCAGGTGACCGTCGTCGCGAGCTCGTTTTCCCATCTTCGCACGAAGAACCCGGAAATCGGAGAAAAAGCATTCGATGAGCAAATGCTTGACGGAATCCGCTATTTTTGGATTCGCGGGAATTCCTATCAGGGAAACGGCATGGGGCGCATCAAAAATATGCTCTCGTTTCTTTCCGGGCTGTACAAATACGAGAAACAGATTGCGGCACAGGGAAAACCGGACGCGGTCATCGCTTCCTCAACCTATCCGCTTGACATTTACCCCGCGCGCCGCATTGCGAAAAAGTACGGCGCCATGCTGATTTACGAGGTGCATGACCTCTGGCCTTTGAGCCCGATTGAGCTGGGCGGAATGAGTCCGCACCACCCCTACATCATGATGATGCAGAGGGCCGAGAATTACTGCTATCGCCATAGCGATTACGTAGTGTCGCTGCTCCCGAACGCAAAGGAGCACATGGTGGAGCACGGCCTCAAGCCGGAGAAATTCATCTGCATCCCGAATGGTATTGTCAAAGCCGATTGGGAGAAGCCAATGGCCGATATGCCGGTTTATTGCGACAAGTTCCGGGAATATCGGGAGGAGGGCTTTTTCCTCATCGGGTACACCGGCGCGCACGGCATCGCCAATGCCCTGGACAGCTACGTGGAAGCCGGCGAAAAGCTGCGGGGAAAAGGCATCAAACTGCTTTCCTTCGGCCCGGGTCCTGAGCGGGAGCGTCTGATTCAGAAGGTGCGCGACCTTGATCTGGAAGAGGTCGTGGAATTTCTGCCGCCGGTCAGGCGCGCGCAGGTTCCGGAACTGCTGGATCAGCTGGATGCGCTGTATATTGGTTTGCAGCGTCAACCGCTGTTTCGGTTCGGGATCAGCCCGAACAAGCTGATGGATTATATGATGGCCGCCAAACCGGTGATTTTCGCCATCGACGCGCCGAACGATATGGTTAAGGACGCGGGCTGCGGCATATCCATTCCTCCGGAAGATAGCGCCGCAATCGCGGATGCCGCGGAGAAGCTTGCCGCACTGCCAAAGCAGGAGCTTGAAACGATGGGTGCGCGCGGTAGGAAGTATATTTTGGAAAACAACGAGTACGATATTCTTTCGAAGAAATTTATCAACGTTTTCAGTAAGCCGAAAACCGAATAAAGCATTCTTAAAAACGCTTTCCGAATCTTAGCAGGGAAGGCGTTTTTTTTATCCGGAATGAACCGTTACAGCATTTTAACGAAGGTTAAAAGACGGTTAAAGTCATATGAATGAAATATGAACATCTGATTACAAAACGTTTATTCTAATTGACAATTTCTTTGGCACTGCTATAATGAATCCATTATAGGCATCAAAATTAGAGAACGATGAAAGAGGGCTATCGGTCAAGTGCAGAATAACGTCCTTTCCTATCTGGAGCAAACCGTGCGTTCCCACCCGAACTCAATGGCTTATGCGGACGAAAAGGAGTCCGTAACCTTTGCGGAACTGAGAAACCGGGCGCGCGCGATTGCCGGCAGAATCTTTGAGATTACACAGGATTCCATCAATGTTCCGGTGGTTGTTCTTCTTCCAAAAAGTGTCGCCTGCCTGACCGCCTTTTTTGGCGTCACCTACAGTGCGAATTTCTATACGCCGCTCGACGTGACCTCCCCGAAGGCACGGTTGGAGAAAATTGTGGACACGCTTCACCCCGGACTCGCGGTAGCTTGTGCCGATACCCTTGAGCTTGCGAAGTCTCTCGGGTTTTCCGAAAGCAATATCGTACTTATGGAAGACGCTGTGCGCCATGAGATCCCCGAGGAGCAAATTGAACGCGCGCTTTCCCGCAAGGTGGACACCGACCCGCTCTATGTTCTGTTTACTTCGGGCTCGACCGGCATGCCGAAGGGCGTGACCATCTGCCACCGCTCCGTGCTGGATTACATCGAATGGTGCTGTGAAACCTTCCGGTTCGACGAACGGACCCGGTTCGGCAATCAGGCGCCGTTTTTCTTTGACAATTCTATATTGGATATTTACTGCACACTGAAAACGGGTGCGTCCATGGTTATTATCCCGGAGCGTCTGTTCAGTTTCCCAATTAAACTGGTTGAATTTCTGGACGAAAAGGAGATCAATACAATCTTTTGGGTGCCGTCGGCGCTGATTCATACCGCAAATTCCGGTGTGCTGGAAAAGCACTGCCCAAAATTCCTTGAAAAGGTGCTGTTCTGCGGCGAGGTGATGCCGAACCGGCAGCTCAACATCTGGCGGAGGGCGCTGCCGCAGGCAATGTATGCCAACCTCTACGGGCCGACCGAAATCACCGATGTATGCGCGTATTTCATGGTGGACCGCGAGTTTTCCGACGACGAACCGTTGCCAATCGGATTCCCCTGTGCCAATACCGACATTCTGGTCATCAAGGATGACGGCACGGCCGCGCAGGAAGGGGAAACCGGAGAGCTTTGCGTGCGCGGCACCTCCCTTTCGCTGGGGTATTACAACAATCCGGAGAAAACCGCGCAGGCGTTTGTACAGAACCCG
Organism: Bacillota bacterium; assembly: GCA_023410445.1. Taxonomy (GTDB): domain Bacteria; phylum Bacillota; class Clostridia; order Oscillospirales; family Acutalibacteraceae; genus Caproicibacter. The sequence goes on from JAEYPT010000001.1 coordinate 178,328, forward strand.
CTTAACCATAGGTATCCGGAACTGATTTATCAAACCGGGGATCTGGTTAAATATAATGAACGGCACGAGCTGATTTACCTTTGCCGCAAGGATTTTCAGATCAAGCATATGGGCCACCGCATTGAAATCGGAGAAATCGAAACCGCGGTAACGGCTCTGCCAGGAATGGAAAGCGGCTGCATCATCAACGATGAGGCGGAAAATCAGATTGTTCTGTTCTATCAGTCGCAGACCCTGAAGGATATCGATATTCTGCGGGGCCTCAGGACTCAGCTGCCGAAATACATGCTCCCGAATCGAATGGTGAAGCTTGAGAGCATGCCGCTTAACGGAAATGGGAAAATAGACCGCGTAAAGCTGAAAAGCAGCCTTGCGCAGCAGTGAGGGGAAACAATGGAAGAGATACTGAACATATTAAAGGAATTCCGGCCGGATGTGGATGCGCGCGGCAGGGAGGACCTGATCGACGGCGGGCTGCTGGATTCGCTGGATATTGTCAATATTGTAGCGGAGTTTGAATCGGTGTTCGACGTTTCCATCCCGGTAGAGGAAATCGTGCCGGAGAACTTCAATTCGGTCGAGGCAATGCAGAAGATGATTGACCGGCTGAAAGAAGAGGAATAAGCGGGGAATATCGTATGCCTTTCAATTCGTTCCAATTCTTTGTGTTTTTCCCGGTGGTGGGGCTTCTTTATTACCTGACGCCGGCAAAATACCGCTGGGTGGAGCTCCTCGCGGTCAGCTATTTCTTTTATCTGTTCACAGGCTTTCGGTTCGTGGCGTTTCTTCTCTGCACCACCGCCACTGCGTATCTGGGCGGCATCGGCATGGGGGAGACGGACAAAGGCCTTGCGCTTCTGCTCGCACCGGAAAACGGCCTCTCCAAGGAACAGAAGAAAGAGGCGCGCGCCCAGAGCAAACAGAAGAAAAAACAGATTGCCGCCGTGGTTCTGTGCGTTAATTTCGGAATCTTGGCTGTGCTGAAATACCTGAACTTCTTTGACGGAACGGTCGACGCACTGCTCCGCCTGTTTCATGCTCCGGGAAGTCTGCCAATTCTTCGGCTGGTGCTTCCGCTTGGTATTTCGTTCTATACCTTTCAGGCAATGGGCTACGTCATCGATGTTTACCGGGGAAAGTACCCGCCGGAAAAGAATCCGGCGAAGTTCGCGCTGTTCCTCGCGTTTTTTCCGCAGATTCTCGAAGGTCCCATCGGCCGCTACGGCGATCTCGCGCCGCAGCTGTACGCTCCCCACGAGCTTGATTACGACGGCGCAAAGTATGCGCTGCAGCTGATGCTTTGGGGTTATTTTAAAAAGGTGGTCATTGCAGACCGCGCGGCCATTCTGGTGAATATGGTCTACAAGGATTACCATGCTTACAGCGGGTTGCAGATTGCCTTCGTTTCGATTGTTTATGCCGTTCAGATTTATGCCGATTTCTCTGGCTGTGTCGATATTGCGACGGGCGCAGCTCAATTCTTCGGCATCCGGCTGGCGCAGAACTTTGATCGGCCGTATTTCTCCAAGACCGTTTCGGAGTTCTGGCGGCGCTGGCACATGACGCTCGGCTCCTGGTTCCGGGACTATCTGTTCTACCCCGTATCGCTTTCCAAAGCAGGGGGAAAACTTGGGAAGTTCTGCCGGAAGCATTTTGGCGTTTCCTTCGGCAAAAACGCACCTGCGGTTCTGGGCCTTTCCGTCGTTTGGATTACGACGGGCCTGTGGCACGGGGCCGACTGGCACTATGTGCTGTACGGCGTCTACTACGGCGTACTGATTATTGCGGCGCTGCTCTGCAGACCGCTGATTCAGAAGCTGACGGAGCTCCTGCATATTCGGACGGAGGGCTTCGGCTTCAAGCTGTTCCGCACCCTGCGAACCTTTGTGCTTGTATGCTTCGGCTTTATCCTGTTCCGCGCCGATAACATGGGGCAGGCGTCGGGAATGATCAAATCGATCTTTACTCTGTATCGCCCGGCGGTATCTGCCACGTTCTTCACCGGGGATTTTTCGAAGTTCGACCTCGTTGTGCTTGCTCTTTCCACTGGCGTGCTTTTCACGGTGAGTTTGCTCCAGCGGAAGGGCCATCTGCGCGAGGCGCTGGCGAAAAAGCCCGTGCTGCTTCGCTGGTCGGTCTATTGCACCGCGCTTCTGTCCTTGATTTTCTTCGGCGTTCTGGCCGTGAACGATCCCACGCAGTTTATCTATTTCCAATTTTAGGAGAGTTTTTATGGGAAGACTGATCCGCAAATGTTTGCTGCTCATCGGGATCATGGTATGCCTTGTGGGCGGAATCTCCGCCGCGATCCTGTTCGGTCTTCCGCCTCAGTTTGGCGGAACCTATCAGCATGCCCTGGTGTTGCAGGAGCAGGCACTTTCGAAGGAGAAGTCCCCGAAAATTGTTGTGTTGGGCGATTCCAGCGTGCCGTTTAGCCTGAATTCCTCCCTGATGAGCCGCATGACGAGGCGGCCGGTCCAGACACTGGCGCTTCATTCCGGAACGGGCATCGGCTATATTCTCCGGCTTTCCGAAAGCGGCATCCGCCGGGGGGATATCGTCGTGCTGGAGCTTACCCCGGACAGTGAGGATTCCTTCAGCCCGAGCATCGTTCTGACGGCCTGTGAGAACAATTTCAGCATGTACCGCGCGTTCTCTCAGGAGGAGTGGGGCGAGGTAATCCGGTATTACCCCACGTTCCTGATTAAAAAGGTAAAATATTATTTTCATGACCGTGATCAGGAGATTCCCTCCTATTCCATCCGCGCGTTTGACGGAAACGGGAACTACGATTACCAGAGGACAGGCTGCCTGCTTCCGGGCCGGCTGAAGCCGGACGAGGTTTCTGCGTTCAGCCCGAAGAACTACAGCGGGAGCCTGATTAATACGCTGAACGACTATAACAGCTATTGCCTGAAAAAGGGCGCGACTTTTCTGGTGTCATTCCCGCCCTATTTAAACGAATCACTTACCGATAGCTCCGGGGAGCTGAACAGCGTGCAGAAAGTACTTTCCCAAAAGCTGAAAGCGCCTGTTATCACGCAGCTCAGCACGCGGCAGTTGCCGAGAAAGTATTTTTATGACAACGTAACGCACTGCAATACGGCCGGAGCGGATAAGGTGACGTCCGATCTCGCCCACGAAATTCTCACCTATATGCACCGGAGCGCCGCTAAGGCGGTGATTGCCGAAATCGAGAGGAAAAAACCGGCTCCGCCCTCTTCTGCTCCCCGGAGTATTACGGGTGCTCCGAAGCCTCCGGCCGTTCACGGGCCGAAGCTCTCCAAGCCAAAAACGCGGAAGATGTAAGCGACGGGTCCGGCTGCGTGCCGGAGAAGAAATCGGGGTACAAAATGATTCGGTTCATTGCCTCCCGCAGCCGCGCCGTTCTTGCAGCGGTAGTTTTCGCTCTGGTCTTTGCGGCCGCATTTTCCCATACGGCGGCCGTGAGGCTGATTCCGTCCGCCGCCGCGGCGGTGCCGGTTCAGGCGGAGCTTCCGTCGCATGCGGCCCCTCCGTCTTCCGCTCCGCTTTCCTCTTCATCGTCGGCACCGTCTTCCCCGGTACCGATAAAACCGACATCTCCCGCACTGAGTGACCCGGACCAGCATCAGCCCGCCACAGTTCCTGATTATCCTCGGGATTCCGGCAGCAGAACCGTCTATATGACCTTTGATGACGGTCCTTCCGACCTGACAAAGCCGCTCCTCGATGTTCTGGACCGATGCGGAGTCAAGGTGACCTTTTTCGTCATCGGTGCGGTTAACCAATCTTCTCTGGCGGAGATGAAGGATATCGTCGGCCGCGGACACGCGATCGGGATTCATTCCATGACGCACATTTACCGTCAGGTTTACGCTTCACCAGAAGCCTTTTTCCGAGATTTTTACGAGATACGGGATGTGATCCGACGGGAGACGGGGGTTGACCCGAAAATCTGCCGGTTCCCCGGTGGAAGCGTGAACTCGTATGACAGGCGGGTGCTCAAAGGGATTTTGTCGAAACTGAAAAAGGAAGGCTATACCTATTATGATTGGAATGTGAGTTCGGGGGATTCCGCTACGGTGACGAATTCGGAAACGATATTCCGCAACGCGATCAACGGAGTACATACGCACCGGACCTCGGTAGTACTGTTCCATAATTCGGAGAGGAAAGCCGATACGCTGAATCAGGTGGAACGGTTCGTCAAAACCCTGAAAAGCGAAGGCTATACGTTTAAAAAGCTGGATTCTTCCGTCGATAACCGGCCTTTTATCTTTGCAGATTAGCCTGAGTGCTGTGAGAATAGAAAAGATACGTCTTCTCCGTCTGCCTGCGGAGAAGGCGTATCTGTGTGTTTACAGGACCTTCTGTACTTGATACAGGGCGTCGAGCACAAGCCAGTTCTGGGCGAAATAGCTGTTTATGGTCCAGTAGCTCACGCCGCCGAGGCCGTACCGGTCCGCGAGGCGCAGTTTTGCGTTAATGCTGCGCGCGTCCTCAAACCAGACCTCGTGCTCCTTCCCGTCGGAGCTGTAGTAGTGAAAATAGGGGGCCTGCGCTTTGCTGTCGAAGAAGATGCGCGCTCCGACGCGCCTGGCAAGCTCCACGGCACCGGGGTTCGTAAGGGGCCGCGCCTTCGTGCCCTGCACGAAGGGCAGAGTCCAGTCATAGCCATAATTGGGGATGCCCATGAAGATCTTCTGGCTCGGAATTGCCGTAACAGCGTACTGCAAAACCTGCTCCACCAGGTTCAGCGGAGCGACGGGCAGCGCCGGACCGTAGGTGTACCCCCATTCATAGGTCATCAGAATGACGTGGTCGACGATCCGGCCGTGCGCCGCGTAATCGTGAGCTTCGTACAGAAGGCCGGGCTGGTCGGCTCTCGTCTTGGGCGCGAGGGAGGTCGTCAGGATGTATCCGGCAGCGTGCAGCCGCGCCGCGGCCTTTGTGAGGAATCGGTTGTACCGTTCCCGGTCCTCCTGAAGAAGATATTCGAAGTCGAGGTTTAGCCCGAAGTAATTTTTTTCTCGCAGAATTCGCAGCACATTGCTCAGCAGTGTTTCCTGTGCCGTGTCGCTGATGAGAATGGAATGCGCAACGCTGCTGCTGAACCCACTGCCGGTCACGATATTTGTCACCACCATCATCGGTGCGACCTTCCGGCGGCGAGCCGCTGCGATGACCGGGTCGTCCGGGATGGTGTTCAGGCTTCCGTCCGCGTTTGCCTGATAGCTGAAAACGCTGCAGTAGGTCAAGTGGGGCAGGGTCCGCTCCAGCGTATCCGGGTTAATACTTGGGAACGCGTAGCCGTTGACCTGCTTTACCCCCAGACTCCGGAACGGGGAGGGGATGACGATCGTATCTCCCGCGCGGAGGAAGGCTGGGTTCGTGATCTGAGGATTCGCCCTCAGAATGGCTTCTTCGTCGAGCTGATACTGCCGGGCCAGACCGCTCAGGGTTTCGCCGGGTGCAACCGTGTGCCGGACCTCCTGTGCCTCGACAACGAGCGCCTGCCCGATCACCAGTGAATCCGTCAGATCCATCTGATTGGTTTCCGCGACGCTTCGCGCTGATACGCCATACAGTTCCCCGATGAGGAACAGGCTGTCCCCCGGGCGAACCACATAAATATACAAAACCGATCCCACCTTTTTTTATAAAATAGATTGCATCTATGTATATGATTCCGGTGGGCCTCGCATAACGAGTAAAACAAAAAGCCGCTGCAGCCGGGTATAAATCCGGCACAGCGGCGTGATTTTCAGTTTTCAGGTTATTTGGGCAATCAGCTTTTTGGCTGTTCTTTCATCCTTTTTAGCCGGGCAGATGTTGTAGATGGTACCGTCCTTTGAAACCATAGAAATCGGTACCTGCGGCAGCAGTTTATGTATGATCTCAATGAACCCGTTCACAGAGGTCTCTGCCATTCCGGTTACAATGTGGTCCGCATGAATTTTTTCCGCAAAGCCCGCCGCCATCAGCGGCGCGTCGTCGTGAAAATAGATGGACATTTCCGCTTCTGCATCCCGCGCCGTCTCGCGCAGATATTCAAGTTCCCGCCCGTCTGTTTCATACCCGGAAGAGGTTGGCTGCACACAAAGTACCTGCAGCGGCAGGGAACGTTCATCCGAAAGCTTTTTTCCTACACGAATCAGGCGGTCGCAGTCGTGCTGGCCTGTAACACAGACAAGAATCGCTGCCTTGCCTTTTTTCAAAATTGTATCTCCTTTCCCACAAAACTCAATTTCGACATACTAGAAACTAGTATAAACGGCGTCTTTCAAGAAACAATGTATAAATTATGAACAAGCTGTTAACAAATAAAATGCTGTATTTTGTGCATACTTCCAAACCATCCTCATTTTATCATAAAGCGGGTGAAATTTCAAATAGTATTCTTTTGTATTTAAAAAATTTTTTTCAGAGAATCGTTTGCCCGTTCTGTAACAAAATAAGCCGCAGGCGAATTGCCCGCGGCTCGGTTTTGGCTCTGTTATTTCAAGAGATTGAGGGGGTCGACGTACTTTCCGTTTTGCTTCATTACAAGATGCAGATGGGGCCCTTCCACCGACTCGATCGGAACGGTTCCTACGGTTCCGATTTCCTGTCCTGCCGTTACGGAGTCCCCGGCCTTCACCTTGGTGTCACCCAGTCCGCAGTACCACGCTTCCACATCGCCATGCTGAATCACCGCGGTGCTGCCGTATCGGTCGTCCTGATAGGTCCGGGTCACTTTCCCTTCCGCAATTGCCTTTACCGGGTCATTCGCCTTGGCGGTCAGATCAAGTCCGGTGTGTGCGCGCCAGTCGCCGGTTGCCTGGCAGAAGATCGGGTCTTCGCTGAATTTCTGCACGATGGTTTTGTCAACCGGATAGGAATACGTCCATACCTTCGCGCTCGCCTGCTTGGCGGGTGTTTTGGAGGACACGGCCGGCTTTGAGGCAATGCTGGAAGGCGCGCTGGATTCCGGCTTCGAAGAAGACGAAACGGCGGCCTGCGATGAGGATTCCGGTTCGCTGGCATAGACTCCGCTCACCGTATTGTTGGCCGGGGCCGCAGAGCTGCTTTGGGTTTCGGGTCCCGGCGCGGCGTAGTGCACCACGCTGTCATACGTGGTCCAGGCCGCGACGCCCACCGCAATCAAACAGGCGCCCAGTGCAATATAAAATCCCTTGGAATTTTTTCCGCTTTTTTGTATGTGTAGATTCAATTGTGCCACCTCCGTTCCTATTTTGACCAGGAAACCCTTCCGATATTCGGAAATGGCACGTTCTGTGGAAATATTTTTCTGGGGCAACACTACACGCGAACTGTGCGGTGCTGCCCAAAATGGAAGAGGCTCCGATCCAACATGATCGGAGCCTCTTTCTTAGCTTGAGGGGTATATTGAGGAGGGTAGAACATGTACCAGAGAGCGGTGCGGCTCCAACTCCCTGATAACACCTACATTATAGCTATGCACCGTTAGTCAGTTGTTACACAGCTATGAATATCCTATGAATTTTTCCGGCAGTTGGCGCCGGGGCTGTTGATTCCGACGGAATCCCTGGCGCCGTGCCTGTTTGCGGCGCTGAGTAGCAGTTAAAAAAGCAAGGCAGAGATTACAAACAAATGTTTGCAAGAAGGGCAGAATATGGTATAATCAGGGCAAGAAGGAGTTGAGGGTGAAATGGAACTCAAGGAAAACGAGCGGAAAGTTTACGATTGCCTGAAGAGCCGGATGGAGAACGGACTTCCGCCGACGGTAAGGGAAATCTGCAAGGCAACAGGACTTAAATCTACCTCCAGCGTGCATGCCTACCTGAAAATGCTGGAGGAGAAGGGATTGATCACCCGGGACCGGGGTCTGAACCGCGCGATTCATCTTGCCGGGGAGCAGACCACTCTGCAGGTTCCCATTCTCGGCCGTGTGGCCGCGGGATACCCGATCCTTGCCGTGGAGGAGGCCGACGGCTTCCTGCCGTATACGCCTCGGTACGAGGGGGAATATTTCGCACTTCATGTAAAAGGCGAAAGCATGAAAGACGCGGGCATCCTTGACGGCGACTATGTAGTGGCGCTGCGCACGCCGACTGCGCTTGACGGCGAGATCGTCGTGGCGCTCATCGGGGAGGAAGCGACGGTTAAGCGGCTTTACCGTGAGAAAGACCGCATCCGCCTGCAGCCGGAAAACCCGGACTTTGAACCGATTTTCACGAAGGATGTGCTGATTCTCGGAAAGGTGACGGCGGTCTTCCGTTATTACTGATCGGTTCCGTCTGTAAGAAGAACGGCGCGAACAGGGGAAGCCTCCGCGCCGCCGAGCAGGAGGGGCAGGGCGATCAGCCGGTAATTGCCGGGTGCGACGCGGGAGAGGTCAAGCCCCTCGAGAATCGGGATGCCAGCCGAAAGCAGTTCCACATGCGGCTGAATGGTATCGCCGGAAGCACCGATGCTCTGCGCGTCCGTACCGACAAGGAGAAACCCGGCATCCGCCAGCGCGAAGGCGGAGCTTTGCGTCAGAAACGCGTTCCCGTTCCCCTTGATCAACAGGCGTTTTTCACAGTCCTTGGAAAGGCGGTCGATTTCCGCGCCCGTCACGGTTCCCTCAAATTCAACAACAGTGCAGGGACCGAGGCAGCGGGAAAGATCCATCTTTTCAATTGTGTCACCGTCCTCCAGAAAATGACGGGGCGCGTCCAGATGGGTTGCGCTGTGGCAGCCAGTGTAAAAGCCGGAAAGATTGCAGCTGTCGCCCAGCTCCAACCGGCGCACGAGGTCGCGCTTCGGCTCCGGGTCACCCGGGTACGGCGGGGTCTGAAACAGGTCGCGTGAAATATCGATGATGCTCATGGGAAAGCCTCCGGTCAAAGCTTCGGGAGAACGGCGCAGATCAGCCGGGTGAGCAGATGCGCCGATTCCACCGCGAAATGGGTAAAGTCTACCGCGGCGCTGTCGTTTGCGTTGTCGGAAATGGAACGGATGACGACAAAGCCGGTTTCGTTCATCTTGCATACCTGCGCGATGCTGCCGCCTTCCATCTCGCAGGCGGATGCACCGAATTCTTCCGCGATCTGATTCAGCTTCTCCGCGCCGCTGATGAACTGGTCTCCGCTCGCGATAATACCGGTGTGGATTTTTTCCGGCGGATAAATGGACAGCGCCGCGTCGTTAACCGCGGAGGCCAGCGATACGTCGGCGGGAAGCTTCACGATGCCGAGGCCCGATATATACCCCTTGGGGTCGCCGAGGGCCGAGGTATCCATGTCGTGCTGAACCAGCCCGCTGGACACGACGATATCCCCAATATGAATTTCCGTTCCGATTCCTCCCGCTACGCCGATGTTAATTAGCGCCGTGGGGGAATAGCGAAGAATCATGGTCTGGGCGCAGACCGCGGCGGCCACTTTGCCGACTCCGCACTGAGCCACAACGCATTCCCTGCCGGAGATGCTGCCTGTATAATAGGTGATCCCGCTGAAGGTTTCTTCCTTCTCTTTTTCCATTTGTTCCAGAATCTCTTCCACTTCAACAGCCATTGCACCGATAATTCCAATCATAAAAGCACTTCTTTCCTCTATTTTGATTTTTGCCCAAACCGTTCCTGAATGGCTCCGGTGATGAGCTCCAGAGCCTGAATTCGCCCGTATTTTTTATCCTGCGACTCAATCACATGCCAGGGGGCGAAATCCGTGGACGTATATTTCAGCATGTCGTTGACGCATTTTTCATAGGTGGGCCATTTTTCGCGGTTCCGCCAGTCCTCTTCCGTGATTTTCCACTGTTTCGAAGGAGTGTCCTGCCGGTCGTTGAAGCGGCGGAGCTGTTCATCCTGATCGATCTGGAGCCAGAATTTCACAATCACCGCGCCCCAGTCCGCAAGCTGACGCTCAAATTCGTTGATCTCACGGTAGGCACGCCGCCAGTCCTCTTCCGTGCAGAAGCCCTCCACGCGTTCGACGAGCACGCGCCCGTACCAGGTCCGGTCAAAAATCGCGATATGCCCGTCGCGCGGCAGGTTCCTCCAGAACCGCCACAGGTAATGCCGCGCGGCTTCGTCCGGGGTCGGGGCCGCAATCGGCACCACCTCGTACCCGCGGGGATCGAGCGCCTTGGCCACGCGACGGATGTTCCCACCTTTTCCAGCGGCGTCCCAGCCCTCGTAGGCGATGATGACGGGTACCTTTTTCCGGTACAGCTTGCCATGCAGCTCCTTCAGAAGGTCCTGCTGCTCCTTCAGCCGCTTTTCGTATTCGTCGTTGTCCAGCTTTTTGTCCAGCCGGATGTCGGCGAGCTTCGGCATCGGGAGAAAACGGTACGCACCGGGCCGGATTTCTTTTGCCTCCGGTTCGGACTCGGTCTCCTTCTGCTTTTGCAGAGCGGCTTCCACACTTTCGCTTACGACCCGGAACACCTCAAGGGCGGCGGATTTGCGGTCCATGCCGGAGATCATGTGCCAGGGCGCGTTTGTGGTGTCGGTGTAACCCAGCATCTCGTCGAACGCCGTGAAGTACTTGTCGTACTGGCGGTTCCGCTTCCAGTCCTGTTCGGTCACGCGCCATTCGGTATTTTTGTCCTTGCCCAGATTTTCGAAGCGCTCCTTCTGAACCTTGCGCGAGATGTGGACAAAGAACTTGATTACGAGGTACCCTCCGTCGGTCAGCAGCTTTTCAAACCGGTTGATGTCGTTGAGGCGGCGGGTGATCTCGGCCTGTCCCAGATTTTCTTCCAGCCGGGCGGTAGAGACGTCCATGTACCAGCTTCGATCCAGAACGGCCATCTGTCCCTTTTTCGGAAGCTTCTGCCAGTACCGCCACAAAAACGGTTCGCGCCGTTCCTCCGGCGTGGGGGAAAGAATGGAATGTACCTTGAAGCCGCGCGGGTCGAAATTCAGAATTAGCTCCGAAATCAGACCGCCCTTTCCGGCACCGCCCCATCCCTCAAACAGAACGATCACCGGCAGGTTCTGTTGCTTGATGGGCTGCTGAAGGCCGGAGAGCTTTTCCCGCAGGCCTTTGGCCAGCATTTTATATTTTTCGCGCGACACGGTTTCTTTCAGATCGACTTTCTCAAGCATGGGACAACACCTCCGCGTATTTTGTTTCGGAGCCGCCGGTTTTACTGCCATTATTATACGCGCAAACCTTCAAAATTAAAAGAAATAATCGCGCTGCGGTCCGCGCAAAATCACACGCCGGTATTCCCTAATCAAAGCGTTTGTGATATAATAAAACGAAAATTCGGAAAGGGGGCGGTACCGGTGCTGATTCTCGGGATCGACCCCGGATACGCGATTGTCGGCTACGGCGTCATCCGCCTCCGGAACGGGCGGTTTGAGCCGCTGGAGCATGGCGCGATCGTTACGAAGGCCGGCGAGGATTTCAACCGCCGCCTGGAAGTAATCTATGACGCGCTTTCCTCTGTTCTGGTCAAATGGAAACCGCAGGCGGTTTCCATAGAAAAGCTTTATTTCCAGAACAACCAGAAAACCGCCATCGGTGTAGCGGAGGCGCGCGGGGTGATCCTGCTGGCCGCGCGCAAGGCCGGGGCGGAAATCTTCGAATATACACCGCTGCAGGTAAAGCTGGCGGTCACCGGGTATGGGCAGGCGCACAAGCCGCAGGTGATGGAAATGACGCGGCGCCTCCTGTGCCTGAAGGAGCTCCCGAAACCCGACGACACCGCCGACGCCCTGGCGCTCGCGGTTTGCCACGGGCAGGCGGCGGGCTCCGCCATGCGGCGGGCGATGACGGCCGGGCGGCTTTCGCTGCGCCCGGAATAAAAAAGGCGGTCGGTTATGTTTTACAGTGTAAGAGGAACCCTGATCCATCTGGAGCCCGGCATTGCGGTCGTGGAATGCGGCGGCGTCGGGTTCAAATGCCTGACGTCCCTTCACACGCTTCGCTCCCTTCCGCAGGTTGGGGAGGAAACGATGCTCTATACCTATTTAAATGTGCGCGAGGATGCGCTCGATCTGTTCGGCTTTGCGACGCAGTCCGAGCTGAGCTGCTTTAAGATGCTGACGGGCGTTACCGGGGTTGGGCCGAAGGTGGGACTTGCCATCCTTTCCGAGTTGACACCGGAGCAGGTAGCCACGGCAGTCGCAACGGGGGACAGCCGCGCGCTGACCCGCGCGAGCGGGGTTGGGCCGAAGCTGGCGCAGCGCATTGCGCTGGAGCTTCGCGATAAGGTTAAGGGAATCCGGGCAGCCGCGGGTCCGGCTGTTGCCGGGCCTGTTTCCGCGTCCGAAAACGCCGGTTCCGCAGTGGAGGCGCTCACCGTGCTGGGGTATTCCCCAACGGAGGCTTCCTCGATTGTGGCCCGGTTTGACAGCTCCCTCCCCGTGGAGGAATTGATCCGTCTCTCCCTGCGTTCGATGGACGGACCGGGGCAGAAAAATGCGTCTATATAAGCTGCTGCGGCGGATAGAAAGGCGGCGCGATGGAACACTTGGAATATGATCCCAATCAGGAAAACACAGGGGAATACGATTTCGAAAACCGGGTGGTAGCGCCGGATTACGCGCCGGAAGACGCCGAGGTGGAAAATCCGCTCCGCCCGAGAAGTCTGGATGAATATATCGGCCAGGAAAAGGTGAAGGAGAACCTTTCCATCTTTATTGAGGCCGCGCGTCAGCGCAAGGAAAGTCTGGACCACGTGCTGCTGTACGGTCCCCCGGGGCTCGGCAAAACGACGCTCGCAGGAATTGTTGCGAACGAGCTGCACGTGAATCTGCGCATTACCTCGGGGCCTGCGATTGAAAAGCCGGGCGACCTCGCGGCGATTCTCACAAATCTGAATCCGGGTGACGTGCTGTTTATCGACGAGGTGCACCGCCTTTCCCGCAGCGTTGAGGAAATCCTGTACCCTGCCATGGAGGATTTCGCGCTGGATATCATCACGGGCAAGGGGCAGATGGCGGCATCCTACCATCTGCCACTGCCGAAGTTTACGCTTGTTGGCGCGACGACGCGAGCCGGGCAGCTCAGCGCCCCGCTGCGCGACCGCTTCGGAGTGGTGCTGCGGCTGGAGCTTTATTCCCCGCGCGAGCTTGCGCAGATTGTCACGCGCAGCGCCAAAATTCTGGGAATCCCGATGGAGGCCGACGGTGCGCTGGAGATTGCCTCACGCTCCCGCGGAACGCCGCGTATCGCGAACCGGCTGTTAAAGCGCGTCCGCGATTTCGCACAGGTGGTCAGCGGCGGCACAATCACGCTGGAATCTGCGCGCCTCGCGCTCAACCGGCTGGAAATCGACGAGCTTGGCCTCGACGCAAACGATCGGCGGATGCTTACCGCTTTGATTAAGTTTTACAACGGCGGCCCGGTCGGGCTGGAAACGATTGCAGCAGCCATCGGTGAGGAAGCCGTCACCATTGAGGATATTTATGAGCCCTACCTGATGCAGCTCGGCTTTTTGAGCCGCACCCCCCGCGGACGCTGCGCGACGTTCGCCGCGTACGAGCATCTTGGCTTGAAGCCGCCCGGGCAGTCGGACGACGGCCAGCAAAAGCTGTTCTGACCGGGCTGACGATGTGAAAATAAAAAAGCTGCTTTTGGATCTTTTAATTCTTGATATGTTCGTTGGCGGAGTCATGGGTCTGGTAAAAGGGTTTATCCCCCATATGGAATGGTTCAATTACCGCGCACTGTTAGGGTTGGGGAGTACCTTCGGATCAACTCTGCCTCTGTATGCGAGGATATATGGCATTGGGATGGCTGCTTTGGAAATCCTGTCATCAATCCTTCTGCAACTGAGAGCAAGACCGGGCTATCAGTTGGCCCTTATCACGCTGATCGTCAATTCTGCCGGGTGTGCGATCGCGGTTATTCTGGGCGACTGGATTGCGCTGTTCATTTTATTGCTTCGGCTGATTGGAATTCTGATTCTTGTAAAGGCAAAAAACCAAATCGCAAATTGTGCTTCATGATTTTTGATTTTAGGAGTGTTTTGATTCAATGGGAAGACTATTTGGAACCGACGGCGTCCGCGGAATCGCGAACAGCGAACTGACCTGTGAGCTGGCGCTCAGCATCGGCCGCGCGGCCGCAACCGTATTGACGGACAGCAATCACCGTCACCCCAAAGTGCTCATCGGAAAGGACACGCGCCTTTCCTCCGACATGTTGGAAAGCGCCCTCGCGGCGGGCCTTTGCTCCGTCGGCGCGAACGTAGTTCGGCTCGGCGTGATTCCGACGCCTGCGGTGGCGTTCCTGGTCGGCAAATACAAGGCGGACGCGGGCGTAATGCTGACGGCTTCGCACAATCCGTTTGAATTCAACGGCATCAAGATTTTCAGCGGCGACGGGTATAAACTGCCGGACGCGCTGGAGGAGCAGATTGAAGCCATCGTGCTCGACCATGCCCAGGCACCGGCCTGCCCGGTGGAAGGCGACATCGGCAGTATCACCGAGGCTCCGGATACGGTGCGGGATTACGTTGACCACATCAAGAGCACGGTTCCGTTTTCGCTGGACGGCATGAAAATCGCCGTCGACTGCGCGAACGGCGCGGCAAGTCGGACGGCGAAGCTGCTGTTCACCGAGCTCGGTGCGGAGTGCCATATGCTGGCTGATCAGCCGAACGGAGTCAACGTGAACGACGACTGCGGTTCCACACACATGGGTAACCTGATGAGCTACGTTCGCGAAAACCAACTGGACGCGGGCGTCGCGTTCGACGGCGACGCGGACCGCTGCCTGGCCGTGGACGAGCAGGGTAAACTGGTGGACGGTGATTTCCTGATGGCCATCTGCGCCGCGGATATGAAATCGCGCGGCAAGCTCGCGAAGGGTGCTGTGGTTGGCACCATTATGACCAACATGGGCTTCACGCGCTTCTGCGACGAAAACGGCATGAAATTTGAGGCGACCAAGGTCGGTGACCGCTACGTGCTGGAAGAAATGCTGTTGGAAGGCTACAACTTCGGCGGCGAGCAGAGCGGACACCTGATTTTCCTTGATTTCGCCACAACCGGCGACGGCGAAATGACGGCAGCTCAGCTGCTGAGCATCGTGCATCGCAGGGAGGCGAAGCTTTCCAGCCTTGCGTCCCTCATGACCCGTTACCCGCAGGTCATGGTCAACGTGACGGTCAAGCCGGAGGGCAAGCTCCGTTTCTATACGGATGTGGAAGTAAAAGACGCAATCGAAAAAGCGAAGGCAGAGCTCGGTAAATCGGGCCGCATCATTGTGCGCCCCTCCGGCACCGAACCGCTGCTGCGCGTGATGATCGAAGGGGAAAACCCGGAGTACATCGGCGTGCTCGCCAATTCCGTCGCGGACGTGATCCGCGAACGGCTTACCTGATAAAAGAGGGAAACCATTGAGAACTGCAAACTGGAAAGACTATGAATTGATCGATACCTCCGCAGGCGAGCGCCTGGAGCGCTGGGGTGATGTGATTTTAATCCGTCCCGACCCGCAAATCATCTGGGAAACGCCGAAAACGAACCCGTTCTGGAAGAAGGCGGGAGCGCGGTATCAGCGTTCCTCCACGGGTGGCGGAAGCTGGCAGACCCTCGCGGGAGTTCCGCCCATGTGGAAAATTCGATATGACGACCTTTCGTTCCGCCTGAAGACGATGGGCTTCAAGCATACGGGCATTTTTCCGGAACAGGCCGTGAACTGGGACTTCGCCAGGAAGAAAATCCGCGCGGCGGAGCGCCCGGTCCGGGTGCTGAACCTGTTTGGCTACACGGGAGCCGCGACGCTTGCATGCATGAGCGCGGGTGCGGAGGTCTGCCACGTGGACGCTTCGAAGGGAATGGTTTCCTGGGCGCGCGAAAACGCCGCCGATTCCGGGCTTGAGTCGAAGCCGGTGCGTTGGCTGGTAGACGACTGCGTTAAGTTCGTCAAACGGGAACAGCGACGCGGGAACACCTATGAGGGCATCATCATGGACCCGCCCTCCTACGGGCGCGGGCCGAACGGAGAAATCTGGAAGCTGGAGGAACAGCTTTACCCGCTGGTGGAGCTCTGCGTTCCGCTTCTTTCCGGCAACCCCCTGTTTTTCATTCTGAACTCCTATACCACGGGGCTTTCTCCCGCGGTGATGGAATATCTGCTTGGCGTGCTGCTGAAGAAAAAATTCGGCGGGACCGTCTCCTCCGACGAGATCGGTCTGCCGGTTACGGAAAGCGGGCTGGTGCTTCCCTGTGGGAGTACGGCGATCTGGCAGTCCAAAGACTGAAAGGGGCGACCGAGTGTGAAGCCGTATAATGCGAAGCCCTATAACCGCAGAAACCTGATGGTAGCGGGAGCCGCCTGCATTGTGATTGCCGTGTCCAATTTCACTACGCACGACATAAACGCGGGAGTTTTCTGGGTTTTCCTCGGCGTGTGCGTCTTTCTCTGGGCGTCCCGCATGAAGAATGAGGACGGCAGCGGATTCTATAAAACGGACGGAGAACCGTTCGGGAAGCCGGAGGAACCGGGAACGCCCGAACCGCCGAAGTCCGAGGGGAACGAACCGCGCCGGGATGCGAGCTGGGACAGTACGCCTGATACGGCGGAGCCGGAAGAAACTGCCGGGCTGGGGAATGATCAGGAGCGGCGAGAAGAGATCAAAAGTCTCTTCGACAGCGGCGTGATCTCCCGGGAAGAATATGAAGAGCGCCTTTCACAGATCAAAAAGGGCTAATTAGGAAAGAGCAGGAACAGATGAAGCATACCAAATCGCAGGACGTGGAGCGCCTTACTGCAGTTCCGGAACAGTTAACGGAAACGGAGCGGGAGCACCTGGACTATATCACGGCGCAGAACGTGAAATTTTCCTATGATTCGGAGGAAGACGGCGAGCATCGGGAGGTGCTGCACGGAGTCAGCCTCGGTGTCCGGAAGGGCGAGTTCATAGCACTGCTCGGCCACAACGGTTCGGGCAAGTCCACCATGGCAAAGCATTTCAATGCCATGCTGCTGCCCTCCGGCGGGAAGATTTACGTCGACGGGCTGGATACGATGGACGAGGACCTGAAAATCGAAATCCGCCGCCGGGTTGGCCTGGTGCTCCAGAATCCGGACAACCAGCTTGTGGCAAGCATCGTGGAAGAGGACGTGGCGTTTGGCCCCGAGAACCTCGGCGTACCGCCCCCGGAAATCCGGCAGCGCGTGGACGACGCCCTGAAAGCGGTGGAGATGTCGGATTACCGTCTGGCCGCGCCCTATAAGCTTTCCGGCGGACAGAAGCAGCGTATTGCAATCGCGGGCATCATCGCGATGCAGCCGGACTGCATCGTTCTGGACGAACCGACCGCTATGCTCGACCCGCGAGGGCGAGATGAGGTTCTGGATACAATTCACCGCCTGAACCGGGAAAAGAACATTACTATTGTTCTGATTACCCATTATATGGATGAGGCTGTCGGTGCCGACCGCGTCGTCGTTATGGACAACGGACGAATTCTGACCGAGGGAACTCCGCGGGAAGTATTTGCTCAGGTGGAACTTTTAAAGCAGCACCAGCTGGATGTGCCGCAGGCGACCGAGCTTATATGCCGTTTGAAATCGGAGGGGCTTCCGGTGCCCGACTGTGTTCTGACCATCGACGAATGCGTCGCGGCGCTGGAACCGCTTTTTCAGCAATCTTGACTTGGGAGAATTCAATGCCTGTCTTAGAAACGAAAGATCTGACCTATACTTACGGGGTGGGCACACCGTTTTGCAAAACGGCTGTCGACCACGTCAACCTTACCATCGAAAAGGGTGAGTTTATCGGGCTGATCGGCCATACCGGTTCCGGAAAATCCACCTTGATTCAGCAGTTCAACGGGCTGCTGCGCCCCACCTCCGGACAGGTGCTTTTAAATGGGTCCGATATCTGGGCGCAGCCGAAGAAAATCCGCGGCGTACGCTTCCAGGTCGGAATGGTGTTCCAGTACCCGGAGCATCAGCTTTTTGAGGAAACCGTGCTCAAAGACATCTGTTTCGGTCCGGGCAACATGGGTCTCAGCCCGGCGGAAGCGGAAAAGCGCGCGCGCGAGGCGGCAGGTTTTGTCGGCCTGCGGGATGAGCTCCTGCAAAAAAGTCCGTTTGAGCTTTCCGGCGGGCAAAAGCGGCGGGCGGCCATCGCGGGCGTGATTGCGATGGACCCGGACGTGCTGATTCTGGACGAACCCACGGCGGGCCTCGATCCACGCGGGCGGGACAGGCTCCTCAATCAGATCCGTGAGTATCACCGCGTTCGGGGCAATACCGTCATCCTTGTTTCGCACAGCATGGAGGATATCGCACGCATCGCGGACCGCGTCCTTGTGATGAATTCCGGCCATGCCGTCATGTTCGACGAAACGGCGAAAGTGTTCGCTCGGGGGAGAGAACTGGAGGAAATGGGCCTCCGCGTTCCGCAGATCACCCGGATTATGCTGACGCTCAAGGAAAAGGGCTGGCCGGTTTCTGCCGCGCTGACGGTGGATGAGGCGATGCGGGAACTTCTCCCGCTGCTGAAGGAGGCGAATCACCGTGGTTAGGGACATTACGCTTGGCCAGTATATCCCCGGCGCTTCGCTGATCCATCGGATGGACCCGCGTGTTAAAATCGCGCTGACGTTTGTCTTTATTGTGTTTATTTTTGTGGCCTCTAATTTTGAGGGGCTGGCCGTTATGATCCTGCTGATGCTGAGCATCCTGCTGCTGTCCGGCGTGCCGCTCATGCAGTATTTCAAGAGCCTCAAGGCCATTTTGTTCATTCTTGCCTTTACCTTTGTGCTGAACCTGTTCACCGGAACGGGCACGCCCATCTGGAAGTGGGGATTTCTTTCGGTTACGGCCGGAGGTATCAGCAACGCAGCGTTTGTCGCGATCCGGATTATCAGCCTGATCCTCTACAGTTCGGTTCTGACGTTCACAACCTCGCCCACGGAGCTGACAGATGCTCTTGAGCGGATCATGAAGCCGCTCAAGGTGCTGCATGTGCGGGTGCATGAAATCGCCATGATGATGACGATCGCTCTCCGGTTTGTTCCGACGCTTCTGGAGGAAACCGATAAAATCATGAGCGCACAAAAGGCGCGCGGTGCCGATATGGAAAGCGGCGGCGTTGTGCAGCGTGTTCGGGCGCTGATTCCAATTTTGATTCCGCTGTTTGTATCCTCGTTCCGCCGTGCCTACGATCTCGCCATGGCGATGGAGTGCCGGTGCTACCACGGCGGCGAGGGAAGAACCAAGATGAAACAGCTTTCCATGACGCGGCTGGACGCGTTTGCCATTGCGGGCACTGGCGTTTTCTGCGCGGCCGTCGTTCTCTGCACATTCTGCTTCCCGCCCGCGCTGCGCTGAGAAAGGAATCCCTCATGCGAAATCTTTTGCTTACGCTCCGCTATGACGGCGCAAACTATCACGGCTGGCAGGTGCAGCAAAACGCCGTAACCGTGCAGCAGGTGTTTCAGCAGGCGCTGGAACGCGTGTTGGGCGAGCGGCCGGATCTGAAGGGCTGCAGCCGGACGGACTCCTTCGTCCACGCGCTGCAGTTTTGCGTCAGCTTCAAAACGGAGCACGGCATCCCCTGTGAAAGGCTATGCGGTGCGCTGAATCATTTTTTGCCGGAGGATATTGCGGTACTTTCCTGCCGTGAAATGCCGCTTGATTTCCACGCTCGGTATTCCTGCAAGGGCAAGGAATACGTGTACCGGATCTGGAATGAAAAAACGAGGGACCCGTTTCTGCGGGGAAGAGTTCTGCACTATTGGTATCCACTGGATCTGATCCGCCTGAACGAGGCGGCGGCCAATCTGGTGGGACGGCAGGATTTCACGTCGTTCTGCGCGCAGGACGCACGGGAACCGGGCAATATGGAACGTACGGTTGAACGTGCATTCTGGAGCCGTGAGGACGGCATGGTGACCTTCACGGTGGCCGCGGACGGTTTTCTCTATCATATGGTGCGCATCATGGTCGGAACCATGCTCCGGGTCGCCCAGGGGAAGCTTGAACCGCGCGATATGACCGGAATTCTGCAGGCACGGGACCGAAAAGCTGCCGGGCCGACCGCCCCCCCGCAGGGGCTTTATCTCCGGAAGGTTTTTTACGAGGAGGGAAACAGCGATGAATGGGGAAGATCACCGTTTTGACACCGCAGAGCTTGACCCTGCCCGCCACGGCCGGACGGAACGAAAACGGAGGCAGCGCCGGAAATTCGGGGAGCATCGCGTGCCCCGCTGGGTCTACCGGATTGTTCTGATTCTGCTTCTGTGCGTGCTTTCCATGCTCGTCTGGTTTAACCGGAGCAATCTAACCCCGGCAAACGTCCTCACTTGGGTCGAGGACCGGGTGGTCGGCATGGGGGTTGGCGATGGCTATCCGTATGAGATTGCGGGGTCTGCCGTACTGAAGCAGAATTTCGCTTCCGAGGATAAAGGTCTATACCTTGTCAGCGATACGGCGGTAATGGCCTTCAACGCGAGCGCGAAGCCGCTGGTCAACCGTCAGCACAGCTTCAGCAGCCCGGTACTGAAAGCCTGCGGTTCGCGCATGCTGGTTTATAACCTCGGCGGACGCGGGTGTCAGGTGGAAAGCCTGAGCAAAACCATTGCGAAATTCAACGCGGATGGGGACATCCTCGCGGGCGCGATTTCGCCCTCCGGTCGCTATGCGCTGGTAACGCAGGCAGACGGATACTGCGGAAAGCTAACCGCCTATTCGTCGGACGGTCACGTACAGTCCTATTACTGGTTTTCCGATTATTACCCGACCGCCGTCGCACTCAGTCCGGACGGCACCCGTGCCGCCGTGACCGGTGTTTCCTCCAAAAACGGCGAAATGGTTTCGGCGCTGTACCTCATCGACCTGAACAGCGGCAAGGCGGTTGCCCCGTTTGCGGAATATGAGGATAATCTGCTTTTCTCCGTTTCCTGGGACAGCGAGTCCGCCGTCTCGGCTGTGGGAGACAAGGCCGTGACGATCGCCAATCCGAATTCGAGGGCCAAAGCTGATTATAACTTTAACGGCAGGCAGTTGACCGCCTATTGTACCAACGGAGGCAAAACGGCGCTGGGGCTTTCCAATTATGAGGGATCATCCGAATCCGAACTGATTCTTTTGGACCAGAACGGCTCCTCCACCTTTAACGCAAAGTTCGAGAAGCAGGTGGCAGCGGTTTCCATTTACGGGCAGACTCTGGCGGCTCTTTCGGGCGGAAAAGTAACATTTTACCCGGCGTCCGGACCGGCAAAAACGGCGGATGCGGGAAATGATGCGCGAACCTTGGCGCTTTGCGACGAAAGCTCGGCCTATGTGCTGGGAGTGTCGGAAATCAGGCTGATTTACGGCAGATAGTCCGCTTGTGTATTTTTTCATTTTGTGATATATTTTCCTTGTGCGCCGGAATGGCATGGATATGGAGGTCCGGAATGGGAACCGTATTGGACATTGTTTTACTTGCTGCGCTTCTGTTCTTCGTCATTTCGGGGTTCCGAAGAGGACTGGTGCGCTCGCTGGTGGAACTGGTTGGGTGCATTGCAGCCATTTATTGTTCGGCCATGTTTTCGGCACAGTTTGCTGCCGCTGCGCTTCCTTATGTAAAGCAGTGGTTTCCTACCTGGCCGTCCGGACTTTTGCTGAACCGTGCCATTGCGTCAATCGTTCTTTTCGCGGTCTTTGAGGCGCTGACGCAGGCGGTTGCGCTGCTTGCAGATCATGTGTGCCACCTGCCCGTGCTGCGGCAGGTCAACGCGATGCTCGGCGGTGTGTTCGGCCTTTTAAAGGGCGGAGCCGTTCTGCTGATGGCACTGGCTGTTATCCAGATTTTCACCCCGGCTGCAAAAATTGAAAAATCCGATCCTCTGCTGCAAAAGCTGGGCGGATATTCAGCGTTTCAGTACGCATACACTCATAATCCGGTGTATAAACTGTTTCAGGAGGATTTTTTGAATGGGATTGGCGTCAACAATGAAAGACAAAAACAAGAACTTTAATGTGCCGAATGCGCTCACGCTACTGCGCATCCTCCTGATTGTTCCTTTTGTCGTATATTATACCAATGATCATGTTATTCGGGCGGTGCTGGTACTGGTGCTTTCCGGCCTGACCGATATGTTCGACGGAATCATCGCACGGCGGTTCAATCAGTTTACCGAGCTTGGCCAGATGCTGGACCCGCTGGCCGACAAATTAACGCAGGGCGCGGTTGCGGTCTGCTTTGCTTTGAAGCAGCCGATCCTGATCCCGTTCCTCGCCGTTCTGGTGGCGAAGGAACTGGTCATGGTGGTCGGGGGAATTTTTCTTCTGCTCTTTAAAAAGAAAAAGCCGGGCGGCTCTCAGTGGTACGGGAAAATCGCAACTGTTCTGTTTTATATTTCCTTCGGCACCATTGTGGCTCTGAAGGGCATCTGGAAGATTGAAAGTGCCGGGCTCTCCATGGTGCTGCTTTCCATTACGGTGGCCTTCATGATCTATGCCTTTGTCCGCTATGCTAAAATTTACCTTACGATTATTCATTCCGACGATCCGCAGTACCGGATGAACATCGACGAAGTGATTGACAAAAAACGAGTGAAATAGTGTTTTTAAAACGTTTGATTTATGATATGATAATAGGAAAAGGAAAAGAAGTGATCTGTTGTGATTATGTGTTCCAAATGCCATAAAAGGCCTGCCGTCGTGTTCCTTTCCCCTTCGGTTGACGGAAAAGAAAGCCGCGGACTCTGCCTGATATGCGCGAAGGAACTTGGGATAAAGCCCGTGAACGACCTGCTTGACAAAATGGGCATCACGGACGATCAGATGGAAGCCATGGAATCCGAACTGAATGAAATGATGAGTGACACTTCGGAGGAAAACGACGGCGACGGCGACAACGGTGGGGGTGACAACGAATTGAATGGGTTCGTACCGGGAGGCGCGGCGACGCTGCCTTTTATTCAGAACATTTTTCCGGGTGGTTCCAATAATCCGGAGCAGGTTCAGAACGGGTCGACTTCCAAGAAAAACGGCAAGGAAAAGCACAAAACCAAGCGCAAGCACCTTGACACTTACTGCACGAACCTGACGGCCCGTGCGAAGGAAGGGGAAATTGACGCCATCGTCGGCAGGGAAAAGGAAATTGCCCGCGTGATCCAGATTCTCAGCCGCCGGACGAAAAACAATCCCTGCCTCATCGGTGAGCCGGGCGTCGGCAAAACCGCCGTGGCGGAGGGCCTTGCCCTGCGCATTGCCAGCGGAGACGTTCCCTTTGCCCTCAAAAAGAAGGAAATCCACCTGCTTGATCTGACCGCTTTGGTTGCGGGGACTCAGTTCCGCGGGCAGTTTGAAAGCCGCATCAAGGGACTTCTAGATGAAGTAAAAACCGAAGGCAATATTATTCTGTTTATCGACGAGGTTCATAACCTGGTTGGAACCGGGGACGCAGAGGGTTCCATGAACGCGGCGAATATTTTGAAGCCGGCTCTCTCACGCGGCGAAATTCAGGTAATCGGTGCCACAACCTTCTCCGAGTATCGGAAATATATAGAAAAGGATGCCGCACTGGAACGGCGTTTCCAGCCTGTTACCATCGCGGAGCCTTCCATCAAGGAAACGGTGGAGGTCCTCAACGGGATCAAGTCCTATTATGAGGCCTATCATCGGGTGAACGTGCCGGAACAGATCGTGCAGAAAATCGCGACGCTTTCGGAACGGTATATCAACGACCGCTTCCTGCCCGACAAGGCGATCGATCTGCTGGATGAAGCCTGCTCCTGCGCGGCACTTCGGAATACCTCCATGGCGGAATACGATACGGCGAAGGATTCGCTGGAAAAGCTCCGTGTCGAGGAGGAAGAAATGACGGCGGATGGAGCCGAGCCCGATTATGAGCGGCTCGCGGAAATCCGCACGGATATCTCAAAGCTTGAGGAAAAAGAGAAAACGCTTGCGCCGACCGCCCTTGGCTCTCAGGTTGAGGAGCGCGACGTCGCTCGCGTGATCGAGCTCTGGACCGGGATTCCGGCAAGCCGGATTCAGGAGAATGAGCTCAAAAAGCTGGCCGGACTGGAAGACACTCTGAACCGGAAGGTCATCGGACAGCAGGAGGCCGTTACCGCTGTTGCCGCGGCAATCCGCCGCAGCAGGGTACAGATCAGCCCGCGCCGCAGGCCCGCTTCCTTTATCTTTGTGGGGCCCACGGGCGTCGGCAAAACCGAACTGGTCAAGGTCCTTTCCCATGAGCTTTTCGACACGCCTGAGACGCTGATCCGGCTGGATATGTCGGAATTCATGGAAAAACACTCCGTTTCCCGCATCATCGGTTCTCCTCCGGGCTATGTCGGGTATGACGAGGCCGGACAGGTGACGGAAAAAGTCCGCCGCAGGCCGTATTCGGTACTGCTTTTCGACGAAATCGAAAAGGCCCATCCCGATGTGATGAACATCCTTCTGCAGATTCTCGACGAGGGCCGTATTACCGACGCACACGGCCGCAGCGTGAATTTTGAGAACACTGTGATTGTCATGACCTCCAATGCCGGCAGCGAGCGCAAGGAAGGCGCTCTGGGCTTCGCAAGGAGCGAAGTGGATGTAACCAAGGAAAAGGCTTTAAAGGCCCTGGCGGACTTCCTGAGGCCGGAATTCCTCAGCCGTGTGGATGAGGTGATCGTGTTCCGTCAGTTGACCGAAGAGGACTATGAAAAAATTGCGCATCTGATGCTGGATGAATACGTGGAAACGCTCAAGGAGCGGAAAATCATTTTCCGTTATGACGAAAGCTCCACGCACTGGTTGGCCGTTCACGCAGTGGGCGGGAAGAGCGGAGCGCGCGATTTGCGGAACCTGATTCGCAGGCAGGTGGAAGACCGGATTGCCTCCCTGATTGTGGAGCATTCGGAGGATTCGATTTCCGGAATCTCGGTTACCGCGGATGAGCAGAACGGAATTTTGCTGAATATTCTGCAGTAAAAGACCTCTTTGAAAAAAATAAGACTGGTTTTGTCGCATTAATTGGTCCGAAGGCGTTGACAACTGCCACTGAACTGTGCTATACTAAGAGCCGTCGCTGAAACGCGAGTGTAGTTCAGTGGCAGAACTCCAGCCTTCCAAGCTGGTCGCGTGGGTTCGATTCCCATCACTCGCTCCAATATTTGCGCCAATAGCTCAGCAGGATAGAGCAACTGCCTTCTAAGCAGTAGGCCAGGGGTTCGAGTCCCTTTTGGCGCGCCAACAGTATATGGTGGATGTAGCTTAGCTGGTTAAAGCGCCAGTTTGTGGCACTGGAGACCGTGGGTTCGAATCCCATCTTCCACCCCATTTTCTTTTTACTGTTGAGCGCGGGCAAAAGCCGTGCTTTTTAATGGGCTGTAGCCAAGGGGTAAGGCAACGGACTTTGACTCCGTCATCCGTAGGTTCAAATCCTGCCAGCCCAGCCAAAAACTGCCCTTGGGTGGCTTACGCTGGGGGCAGAAATTTGTTTTTTACAGTTTTCTGTTTTTAATATATTTGAATCATTAGCTCAGTCGGTAGAGCACTTGACTTTTAATCAAGGTGTCCGGGGTTCGAATCCCCGATGGTTCACCAGAGATGGATAAGGGAGCACCTGAAAAGGGTGTTCCTTTTTGTTTTTGTTGGTGCCGATCCCAACCTGTTGAGGAGGGCAATGATCGCCGAAACCGAAAACCAGGTCGCCGATGGCGCGAAAGGCATGGTATGCCCGAACAGGAAAGCAGGTGAGCATGAAAAAAGCACGCCCGCGGCGTGTTTTAGCAAGGGAGACTGTAAGCGGGCGGCGAACAGCCGCCCTGCGAGAGAATTAGGCGGCGTGCTTCGGGTCCGCGGTTTGGACGCTGACACAGGTTCGATGAGTACTCTGTGACGATTTTTCTTCGTCCTTTTGCAGCGATTTCCAGAGGAAGCGAATGCAGATGGTATCGATTAGTACCCCAGCGACGAACAGGATCGGATGGTAGGGAGCAATTTCGATGTTTGACAGAAACAGGAAAGCGAGTAAGACGATAAGAAATAGCTTGGTCCCGTACAGAAATCTTTGGATGGACTTTTTCATTTTTTTGCCCTCTCTCAAATTCTGTACTTATTATAGTATACGTAACACGTATAAACAAGAGCAATACTTTCCAAATCAGGTTCAATAAAATTCGTTAAAAATGTACATATTTCGCAGTATCGCAGAAATGTATAATGTTTGTCTGGGGTGATTTTATGTCAGTCAGTGAATCTCAAAAAAAAGCTCGTGATAAATACGACGGCGAGCATTTTGAATATATTACGCTAAAAGTGCATAAAGGACAGAAGGCAGAAATCAAGGCCTTTGCGAAGGAACAGGGGCATAGCCTCAATAGCTTTATTGTTGAAACAATCAAAGAACGTATGGGACAGGGGACGAACACAGCGGAAGAGTTTATTGCACCACCCGGCGTATGGTGTCCGGCTGATTGTCCAAAACGTGGGGAAACCATTCTCGGTAATAATTCCTCTCTATGGTGCTTTGCTTATGGCGTTGAAATTACGGACCATGACGCCGGAATCGACCGTTATCGGAAGTGTGCGGAGTGCTTGCGTCACGCGAAATAGGAACCGCGCGGGGGAACAGATATCACAAAAGCCTTTCATCGGAGAATATTACCGTGATGAAAGGTTTTTGTATAGCGAAATCCCCTGTACCGAAATGAATTTTGCTGACCGCACGATTTGACAAGAATCCGGCGCAGAAAGGCTTGACAGATCTGGTTAGCAGTGGTAAACTGAAAACATTCGGTGGTTAGCAACAACTAACCGCTATAAAAACGAAGTGAGTTAGCCGATGCTAACAATGGAAAGGGGAATTTTTATGATGCCTTTGACCATGGCAAGAACCGGAGAAACGGTAACCATCCGGAAAATCAGCGGAAAAGACGAGACCCGGCAGCATTTGGCCGCAATGGGCTTTGTGGAATGCGGGTTGGTAACGGTGGTGAGCGAGATCGCCGGAAATCTAATTTTACAGGTGAAGGAGAGCCGCATTGCACTGGACAAAAGCATGGCAAACCGAATCATGATTTGAATGAGGAGAGCGAGAAAAAATGAAAACACTGAAAGAAGCAAAGCCGGGGGAAACCGTTGCAGTTAAAACCCTCACCGCAGCCGGACCTCTGCGCCGCCGAATTATGGACCTGGGTATAACCAAAGGTACGGCAATTACAGTCCGTAAAGTGGCGCCGCTGGGTGACCCGATGGAAATTACGGTTCGCGGTTATGAACTGTCCATCCGCAAAAATGAAGCGGAGCACATTGAAGTTGCCTAAGCTTCTTCATGCACAAGAGTTAGTCACAGCTAATCAATTGAAGGAGGGTTTTCACCAATGGGAATAACAATCGCACTCGCCGGAAATCCGAACTGCGGGAAAACAACCATGTTCAACAGCCTGACGGGGAGCAGCCAGTATGTCGGCAATTGGCCGGGAGTTACGGTCGAAAAAAAGGAAGGAAAGTTGAAAGGTCATAAGGATGTTGTCATCACCGACCTGCCAGGTATCTATTCTCTTTCCCCTTACACACTGGAAGAAGTCGTCAGCCGCAATTATCTGCTGAACGAAAGGCCGGACGCCATCATCAACCTGGTTGACGCGACGAATCTGGAACGGAACCTGTACCTGACAACGCAGATTGTCGAACTGGGAATTCCGGTTGTTATTGCACTGAATATGATGGACGTCATCAAGAAATCCAAGGACCGGATCGACACGGAGAAGCTCGGCGCCGCCCTCGGGTGTGAAATCATCGAAACCTCCGCCTTGAAAGGAATGGGCTCTATGCAGGCGGCCGAAGCGGCAATCCGCCTTGCACAACAGAAAAAGATGTTCCGTCTGCAATATACCTTCAGCGCGAAAGTGGAAGAGGCGCTGAAAAATATCTCCCAACTCTTTCAAGGAACGCTTGAGATCTCAAGGGAACGGTGGTACCTGGTCAAGCTGTTCGAACGGGATGAAAAGGTGCTTGCGGAACTTTCCCCCTCCAAAGAGAAGCGAGAACAGCTGGAAGAAATCGTCACCTCAGCGGAAAAGAATCTGGACGACGACAGCGAGACGATCATCACCAATGAACGGTACACGTATATCTCAAAACTGACGGCGAACTGCCTTCATAAAAAGCAGAGGGCGTTTTCCACCTCCGATAAGATCGATCGGGTCGTCACAAACCGCTGGCTTGCACTCCCAATTTTTGTTGGCGTCATGGTTCTTATGTACTACATCTCCATCACGACGCTCGGCGGCATGGCCGACGATTGGGTTAACAACACGCTGTTCGGCGATTGGCTTCCGAATGCGGCAACAGCAGGGCTGCAGGCGATTGGTTCGCCGGACTGGCTGCAGGGGCTGATCGTAGATGGAATTATCGGCGGCGTTGGCACCGTACTTGGCTTTGTTCCGCAGATGCTGCTTATTTTCTTCTTCCTTTCGGTTCTGGAGGATTCGGGCTACATGGCGCGCGTCGCGTTCATCATGGACCGTATTTTCCGCCGGTTCGGGCTGTCGGGTAAATCGTTTATTCCCATGCTGATCGGCTCGGGCTGCGGCGTTCCCGCGATTATGGCAGCCCGTACGATTGAGAACGAAAAGGACCGCCGCATGACCATCATGCTTTCTACCTTCATTCCGTGCACGGCGAAAACCGTCATCATCGGAATGATCGTTTCGACGTTTTTCCCGCACTCGGTTCTGATCGCACCCGCGATGTATTTTCTCGGCATCGCCATCATCGTGCTGTCGGGCATCGCACTCAAAAAGACAAGTTACTTCGGTGGAGACCCGGCTCCGTTTGTCATGGAGCTTCCCGCTTACCACATTCCTTCGCTGAAAGGCGTCCTGATTCACATGTGGGAACGCTCCCGTGCCTTCATCATCAAGGCCGGTACGATTATTTTCACCGCGTGTGTTGCAATCTGGTTCCTTTCAAATTTCGCATGGAACCTGCAGATCGTCGACATTGAACAGAGTATTCTCGCCAATATCGGCAACGCAATTGCATGGTTCTTCGCGCCGCTTGGCTTCGGCACCTGGAAAGGCGCTGTCGCGACGATCACTGCAGAAATGGCAAAGGAGCAGGCAATCAGTACGCTGGCTGTTCTAAACGGCGTTTCCGATACGGAAAACGGAGCGGCGGTTGCGCAGGGCATTGCCTCCATGTTTACGGCAATGGGCGCGTTTTCCTTCATGATTCTCAATGTTTTTGACCCGCCGTGCATCGTTGCGATGTCGACGACCATGCGCGAAATGGGCAGCAAAAAATGGGGCTGGATCGCCATCGGCTATCAGGCTTTTGTTGGATATGCTCTCGCCTTTATCAGCTTTCAGCTGGGCAGCCTTTTCTTTGGCGCTCCGTTCGGCCTCGGTCAGGCCATCGCCGTTCTGGCGGTGCTGGTGATTCTTTACCTGATCGTCCGTCCGGCCCGCAAAGACAGCCGGGAATATCTTGAAGCAAGGGCAAATGCCTAACAAAAAGTTGTTTTTTAAAGGAGGTATTTTCCATGAATCTCGCTTCTGCTTTTG
This sequence comes from Bacillota bacterium, assembly GCA_023410445.1. Taxonomy (GTDB): domain Bacteria; phylum Bacillota; class Clostridia; order Oscillospirales; family Acutalibacteraceae; genus Caproicibacter. Next base: position 207,735 of record JAEYPT010000001.1, read on the forward strand.
TGGTTGCTGCAATAGTGGCACTGCTCGTGTTGGCGGTTCGCTATCTTGTAAAGAACGGTCCGTGCGCCGCCTGCAGTGAGGGTAAGAACTGCGGTGGGAGTTCCGGCGGCTGCACTGGGAGCTGCGGCGGCTGTTCTCATTCCGGAGCCTGTCACTCGAAATAGCAAAAAGAGGCACAGACATCCGGTTGTCTGTGCCCTTCCTTTAGGAAAACCAAAGAATGGAAATTTCAAGCACTCATTTACGGTATCTGGTTGCAATTTATGAGATTTCACAGAAGACGCCGGATGTCTGTTCGGCGAGCGTCGCGAACAGAATGCAGGTGTCCAAACCTTCTGTTGCCCGAATGCTTGTCACGCCCATGAAAAAGCAGCTGATTGTAAAAGAATTGTACGGCAAAATTTATCTGACCGATAAAGGCTTTTTACTAGCCTGTGAGTTTGACCAAAAGGTTCGCCTCCTGACGGAACGGATTCCAAGAATGGGACTGAGACTGACGGAAGAAGAGATCGATACGGCAGCCTGTGCAATGGCAGCGGCCTTTATTAACGCAAATCCGGATGCGGAGCGGAAGAACGAGTGAATTTTGCGAAGGAGAGTGTGAAATGTCGGAGGAATTGGTTGTCAGATATTGTTCCCCTACTCTTGCGGGAATTAAAACAGGAAGCTTGTTCAGCTGTGACTATGAAAGTGAAACGAATCTCCGTGATGATATCCACTCTTTCAACGGAATTCTGACACCGTGCGGTTTACGGATGCTGCCGATGAAACGCTGCGGAGGACGTGCTTTGATTTATCTGTATCGACCGGAAAAACTGTCGCAGGATTTGGCGGATGCTGAAGCGGTTTCTCTTTTGAAGTCGTTTGGATACCAAAATTCCCACGCCGCCCAGCAAGTCGTGCATCTGGTCAAACGATTGCGGGAATCTTCACAATTCCCGCATGAAATTGGCTTGTTTTTGGGATACCCTCCGGAAGATGTGAGAGGTTTTATCGAAAACAGGGGACGTCACTGCAAATATACAGGTTTTTGGAAAGTATATGCGGATGAACAAAACGCCTGCCGGCTTTTTGAAAATTACCGGAAATGTACCAAAATCTATTCCCGAAAATACGCGGAAGGTACGTCTATAAAACGGCTCATCCTGACCGGCTGATATTCGTCCGGCAACAGCGGAAAAAAGCGGCGGTCATTCTTCGGCCGATGGGTTCCGCAGCCAGTTAAAAAAGCCGAGTCTGCAACTTTACTGCTACAGGCTCGGCTTGTCGTTATCGATCAAAGAACGGTAGAGTGAAATCAGTCTTGCTCCGGGTTTTCGTAAGGGTAATATTCCTTGCCCTCTGCATCCTGCACGTTGTTCCGAATGGTTACCGGTTCCAGCACCGCCTTATTAATTTCAAAGTGAAACACATCATTCCGTTGGTAGCTGCCTGCGATATCGTGAACACCCTTCAGTGCAACTTCCGAGGAGATGTCACACTCTGCGTAGGCAATTCCTTCCTGATTATCCCGGATTATGTCACTGCAGATTACTCCGGACGGCGCGACGATCATGGAACCGCCGTATGTCTGCTTGTCCAGAAGATCGCGGATTTCCTTTTTGCCGTTGGACAGTATCTCAAATCCCTGTTCATCCAGCGCCTGAGAAGAGACTGCGGTAAACACTTTCCCTTCATAGGACATGGAGCAAGCCCGAACCAGCAAAGTATCGAAATAATTCTGCCCGCCTGCCGGATTGCGGGAAGTCGGGAAACACGCCGGGTACGTGGAAAGATGGATCTGTTCCCCCTGTGAGATTAGTGCATACTTTGCGAGTGAATTGGTGTTTTCTCCGCAGATCAGCGCGCCGATTCGCCCGATTTCCGTTTCATGTACGTTCAAAGTGGAACCGTCGCCGAACGACCAGACCAGCTTTTCCGACCAGGTAGGCAGCAGCTTCCGGTGGCGGGCAATCATGTTTCCGTTCCGATCGAAGATCAGGTTTGTGTTCCACAAAACGCCGATGCTTTGTTTTGGGGCTTTTTCGGTAATGCCGATGGAAAGGAAGATATGATTCTCTTTCGCGATCTGTTGCAGCTCGCAAAACGCAGGGCTAGGAATTTCAATCGAGTTTTGCACGATTTTTAAATAAAGCTCATGCTGATCCATCGGCGCCAGCATATGAACCCACGAGGGGAACCCCGGAATAAACGATTCGGAAAAGACTACCAGGTCGGCACCGTTTGCTTTCGCCTGTGCTGTAATGCGGCGTACCTTTTGAATGCCCGCGTCTCGGTCTAGATAAATGGGTGCGGCCTGTACGGCTGCGACGGTTGGCTTTGGAAAAACATCTGTCATCGGAATCATCCTTTCAATGATGCACTGTAATAAGAATTTACGGCTTGATATAGGCATAGCCCTCTTGCTGTTTCTCGATCAATTCTCGGACTCCAACCGGAACAACTCTGACAAACGGGAAAAGCTGTTCCCGGGAGAGATTCATTCCGATTAAAGCGTTATTGCATGCCGCGAAGATAACATTTTTCTGCGATAAGGCTTCCATGGAGTTGCGATTCGTCAGGCTGCCGTTTTGCGCGTAACCTTTCACGGCTTCGGAATTTGCCAATACTTCAACCCGTATGCCGGAACGGTCGTCATAGGAAGCCAAAAGATTTATCACGTTATTGAGAAGCAGATTCCACTTTGGGAGCTCGTCGATATGAAAGATTACGCGGGAATCCATAGAATCACATCCTGTTTCATGATTTGCTATCCATTATATTACCCGCCAAAGGAACACGCAAGCCTTTCAGGCTAACAACTCGCGGTTTACAAGTGTAATATTTTTTATATAAAGAATAATTGCAAAGGCGGGACTGAAAACCATGGTACGGCCGGCGCTTCCATTTCGGATTCCGGAATTGACACGCTCACCGATCCGTGATACCATAGATTCAAATCGAATAGTTGCGGGGGGACTCGCGGGCCTAAAAGCCCTGAGAGTTGAGAAGGCAAAACCTGACCCTTTGAACCTGTCAGTTAACACTGGCGCAGGGAAGCAATTCATACAACACGGTAATGAAGAGTGCTTTCTGAAAGAAAAGCACTCTCTTTTTATTGTCAAATTGAATATGCGGGGGGACTCGCGGGCTGAAAGGCCCTGAGAGTTGAGAAGGCAAAACCTGACCCTTTGAACCTGTTAGTTAATACTGACGTAGGGAGCAAACTTTCGGTAAAAGATGCTTGCCTGATCAGCAAGCGTCTTTTTTTATTGAAAGGAAAAGGTGAGAAATACGAAAAAAGTCTTGTCGATTGCCGGATCAGACTGCAGCGGCGGCGCGGGGATTCAGGCGGATCTGAAAACCTTTGCCGCTTACGGCGTTTATGGCATGAGCGTGATTACATCCGTAGTTGCGGAAAATACGTCGCACGTCATCCGATCTCAGAATATCACACCGGATATCATTGAAGACCAGATGGATGCCGTCTTTGAAGACATCGGCGCCGACGCCGTAAAAGTGGGAATGCTGCCGAGCTCCGCCTGCATGGAGGCGGTGGCTCGCCAGCTTCGGAAATACCAGCCCCGGAATATCGTCGTCGATCCCGTTATGATTGCGAAAGGTGGAAGTCCGCTCATGCAGCCGAATGCGGTTGATACCCTAATCTGCGAAATTCTGCCGCTGGCAGACCTGCTCACGCCCAATATTCCGGAGGCTTGCAGAATATCCGGCCTGCCGATTGAGACCCCGGCGGATCAAAAGCGAGCCGCAGAAAAAATTGCGGGGATGGGTGTGAAGGCTGTGCTTGTGAAAGGCGGTCATGCCCGGGGGGACGCGGAGGACGTCCTATTTGACGGCATACGGTTTTATTCGTTCAGAGCCGGGCGCATTCCCACCAAAAACACGCATGGAACCGGCTGTACCCTTTCTTCCGCGATTGCGGCGAACCTTGCGCTGGGCCTTGACCTGAGCGAAGCGGTAGCGGAAGCGAAGGACTACGTTACCACGGCGATTCTTCACGCGCTGCCGCTTGGAAAAGGCTGCGGTCCAACAAATCATTTTTATCAACTATACCGAAACGGATTACAGAGAGGAGCAGATTCAGATGAACGGTAAAACACAGATGGAATCGGCCCGGGATGGCGAAACCACAAAAGAACTGTTGCAGGTGGCGGAAGACGAAGGAATTGCGAAAGAGGAGCTGCTGCCGCTGGTGGCTTCCGGCAAAGCCGTAATTCCCGCCAATATCCGGCATACGACACTGCACCCTTATGGCATCGGCGGAGGCCTGCGCACAAAAATCAACGTCAATCTCGGCGTTTCCGGCGACTGTGCCGATTACAGCAACGAAATGGAAAAGGTTCGGCTGGCGGAAAAATTCGGCGCGGAAGCAATCATGGATTTGAGCAACTACGGCAAAACGCGAGAATTCCGGAAAAAACTGATCGAAACCTCTCCGGCGATGATCGGGACGGTTCCCGTTTATGACGCCATTGGCTATCTGGAAAAGGACCTCAAAGATATTACGGCACAGGATTTCCTCAAGGTTGTGCGCCTGCACGCGGAAGAGGGCGTCGATTTCATGACGATCCACGCGGGGCTGAACCGCCGCGCCGTGGACGTATTCCTGCGGGAAAAACGGCAGATGAACATTGTTTCCCGCGGTGGCTCCCTGCTGTTCGCATGGATGAAGCTAACGGGAAATGAGAATCCCTTTTACGAGCACTTCGACGAGTTGCTTGACATTCTGCACGAATACGACGTTACCATGAGCCTCGGCGACGCCCTGCGGCCCGGCAGCATTGCGGACGCGACCGACGCTTCCCAGATCACCGAGCTTACGGAAATCGGGTACCTGACAAAGCGCGCGTGGGAACGCGGCGTTCAGGTCCTTGTGGAGGGGCCCGGCCACATGGCGATGGATGAAATCGCAGCCAATATGAAACTGGAAAAGCGCCTTTGCCACGGTGCTCCGTTTTATGTGCTGGGACCTCTTGTCACGGATATTGCGCCCGGTTACGATCACATCACCTCCGCCATCGGCGGAGCCATTGCGGCGGCGAACGGCGCGGACTTTCTGTGCTATGTTACGCCGGCAGAGCACCTTCGCCTGCCCGATCTGCAGGATGTCAAGGACGGAATCGTCGCTTCAAAAATTGCAGCGCACGCGGCGGATATCGCCAAAGGTGTGAAAAATGCGCGCAATGCCGATTATGCGATCAGCGAAGCGCGCCGGAAGCTGGATTGGGAAGAGACGTTTCGCCTGTCGCTGGACGGTGAAAAGGCAAGGAATTACTACGAAAGTGTTCCCCCGGCAGACCGGCACAGCTGTTCCATGTGCGGTAAGATGTGCGCGGTGCGTACGATGAACCGGATCCTGGAAGGGCTTGATCTGGAATTAAACGGAAAGAATTGAGAAGGGATGAGTAAGATGGAGAAGGAACTTGCTGAAAAAATTGGAACCATACTTCAGACGGTAAGGGAGAAAAAGCCGCTTGTTCATCACATTACGAACTATGTCACCGTGAACGACTGCGCGAATATCACGCTGGCTATTGGCGCTTCGCCCATTATGGCGGATGACATCGGCGAGGTGAAAGAGATCACGTCGATCTCTTCGGCGCTGGTGCTCAATATCGGCACACTGAACGAGTGGACGATCAAATCCATGCTGGCCGCCGGAAAAACCGCCAATGAAAAGGGGATTCCCGTCGTGTTTGACCCGGTGGGGGCTGGTGCGTCCGCGCTGCGGAATGAAACGGTTCAGCGCATCCTGCAAGAAGTGAAAATTAGCGTTCTGCGCGGTAATATGTCCGAAATCCGCTTTGCCGCGGGGCTTCAGGCCACAACGAAGGGCGTTGACGCCTCCGAGGCGGATCTGAGAAGCGGAACGGAGCAGGGGTGTGCGATTGCGGCGGCAGCCGCGCAAAAATACAACTGTGTTGCGGCGATTACCGGCGCTACGGATATTGTAGCGGACACACGGCGGACACTGTTGCTCGGGAACGGAACAAAGCTGCTTTCTGGCGTGACGGGCACCGGATGCATGTGCACCTCCCTTGTTGCTTCCTTCTGCGGCGCGGCCGAGGACGATTTACTCTCCGCCGCGGGGGGCATCCTCTGCATGAGTATTGCGGGTGAACTTGCGGCGGAAAAAGCAGGGGAGACAGGCAGCGGCAGCTTTCATACGGCTATCGTAGATGCCGTTAGTAAAATGAATGCAGAAATATTGGTGGAGAGGGCGAAAATCCGTGAAGCCTGAAATTGACTACCGTCTTTATCTGGTAACCGACCACGAGCTCATGAGCACTCCCACACTGGAGGACGCCGTCGAGCAGGCGATTGCCGGGGGCGCAACGCTGATTCAGCTGAGGGAGAAGGATCTGTCGTCTCTGGAGTTTTATCAGACGGCGAAGCGAATCAAGCAGATTACCGACCGCTGCCACGTTCCCTTGATTATCAATGACCGGGCAGATATCGCTTTGGCAGTCAATGCCGAAGGAGTTCACGTTGGCCAGAGTGACCTGCCCGCGAAAATCGTGCGTTCCATGGTCGGGGAAGACAAAATTATCGGCGTTTCGGTTTCTACGCTGGAGGAGGCGCGCCGCGCTCAGGCTGATGGCGCGGATTACCTTGGGGTAGGCGCCATGTTTGCGACGGGAACGAAGACCGACGCCGCGATTGTCTCTATGGAAGAGTTGAAACAAATCCACAAAAATGTGAAACTCCCGATTGTGGTAATCGGCGGCATCAATGAAAAAACCATCCCCAGTTTTGCTGGAACGGGGATCGACGGCATAGCGGTGGTATCGGCCCTGATTGCGGCGAAAAATATCGCCGCGGAGGCAAAAAAGCTCAGGCAGTTGACCGGCTGCCTGAACAGACCGAAAGAAATCTGAGAACAGAAAAAGCGCCGCCTGACGAAAACGCAGGCGGCGCTTACTTATTGTAAATTCATTGGCTTCGGCATGCCGGGAAAGGCTGATCAGCCCTTCACCGCGCCTGCAATGACACTTTTTTGCAATTGGTCGCTGAACATAAAATAAATGATCAGGGTAGGAACCGTAGCGATGACAAGCCCCGCCCCAATGGGTCCCCAATGCGTTCCCTGCTGGCCGGAGAGCGACATAATACCGACCGTAAGAGTCTTTAACTTCTCATTACTGAGAAATGTATTCGCAAACATCAATTCATTCCAGGAGGAAAGGAAGGTAAAAATCGCAACCGTGGCAATCGCCGGGCGAACCAGCGGCAGCACAATATTGTAAAACATGCTGTAGATGCTGCATCCGTCCAGACAGGCCGATTCCTCGATTTCTTTCGGAACACCCCGAAAGAAGCCCGCCATAATGAAAATGCCCATGGGCAGCGCGAACGCTGTGTAAGGCAGAATCAACGACAGGTAGCTGTTGAGAATCCCCAGATTTTTCAGAACAATAAACAGGGGAAGAAGCGTCGCATGGAGCGGTACCATCAGGCCGAGAAGAATGAAGGTCAAGAACGCCCCGCTCATTTTCCAGTGCATACGTGCAATCGCATAAGCGGAGGTCGTAATCAGAAAGGTCGAGAGAACGATGGTGATCCCTGTCACGATCACACTGTTGAGCAGATAAACTGAAACGTTGCCGCCGGTTAATGCTTCGGAATAATTGGAAAATCTCCATACCTCCGGCATCCCCATAGCATTTCCGCTGAAAATTTCATTGTTATCTTTAAAGGAGAAAAGGAAAAGCCAGATTAACGGGTAAACCTGTATCACGGTAAAAATCCCCAGGAGCAGATACATCACGAGAGTGGAAACCCTGATTTTCTTTTTCACACTGGGTTTTATGCTGGAATTAGCCTTCATATGTACCACCATTCTTCAATCCGTAACATTTTTACTGAAAAGTTTATTGATGACCACGGTAAAAACAAGGCATTCTACGATAATAAAAATAGCCATCGCGCTTCCGTATCCATATTGAGAGCGTGAAAAAATAGTCGTGTACATCAAGGTGGTCGGAACGTCCGTAGAGTGCAGAGGGCCGCCGCCCGTCATGACATAGATCAGATCGAACGCTTTGAACGATCCGGTTACGGCAAAAATAATACAGACGCTGATGATCGGTTTCATCAGGGGGATTGTAATATGGAATGCCGTTGCCAGCTCGCCGGCGCCGTCAATGCGGGCCGCTTCGTAAATATCCGGCGAAATTGATTTTGCGCCGGCATACAGCAGAAGCATATGGTAGCCGACATATTGCCAAAGCATGGCGACAAAGACGGAGGCCAAAGCCGTTTTCGTGTCAGCAAGCCAGGCGTCCGAAAGGGCTCCGAGTCCGACAGCTTTCAGCACCGAGTTGAGCATGCCGTAATCGGCATGATAGATTTTCATCCACAGCTGTCCGATGACAACCGTAGCAATAATCACCGGAATAAAAAAGACCGTCCGGAAGAAACGTTCTCCCCGGATTCCCCTTGCAAGGGTCAACGCTAAAAGCAGAGAAAGCGGGAGCTGAATTCCGACGGAGATGGCTGCTAAAATCAGGGAGTTAATCACGGACTGTGTAAACCCGTCGGTATTATTGACAAATAGATTCTGGTAATTCTCGAATCCAATAAACGTTCCTGGTGTAAATCCGTCCCACTTTAATGTGCTGTATTGAAGGGAGAAAAAAATAGGTACTACGACAATTACGGTAAACAGGAGAAGGGTTGGAAAGGTAAAAAAGAAGATTGCCTTTTTATCTCTTAGTAATCTGTCCATAAACATCGGCTCTCTTTTCAGATTCAATTCTTGGAAGTCGTGCAATTATGAAAAGGATTTTCCCTGTTAAGGACAAAGCGATAACAGGGAAAACCGGAACTGCAATATTGCTTTTCTTAGGACTTATTGATTTTCGCCTGCATTTGCTTGCTGTAATCCGCGGGTGCGATTGTTTTTCCGAACAGGCTCTGAACCAGATCCAGATGGGTCTGAGCATCGTCACCGGTCAGGTACAGATCCCATGCGGGAACGCTGCCGGTCGAACCTGTCACGATTTTATCCATAATCTCTTTGGAGAGCGGGTCGATCTTGGACTGATCAATGGAATCGTATTTCCATTCAGGGAGCCCGGCGCCGCACTGATACATATTGGTTGAAAGTGCGGATGCAAGGTATTTGACAGCCTGAACGGCCTGATCCTTATACTTGGTGTTTGCGCTTATGCACAGAGCGTCTGCGCCGCCGCCAAGATATTCGGTGTCAACACCTTTTCCGCCGGCAATCGTCGGGAATTTCACTGCGCTGACTTTTCCCTTCAGGGCTGCGTCGATGTTCTGTGCTTCAAAGTTTCCGCCGAAATACATCGGAATTTTGCCCTGAGTAAACTGAGCGGTGGCGTCGTCGCGTGTTGTGCTTAAAACGCCCTTTGTGAAAGCGCCTGCGTCAACAAGGTCTTCCAGTTTCTGCGCGGCATCGGTGAACGGCTGCTGATCATAGGAAGCTTTCTTGTTCAAAGCATCCAGGCAGGTTGAAGCACCGGCTTCGCGGAGGGCGATCATGTCAAAATACCACATGCCCGGCCATTCGTCTTTTTCACCGACTGCCATCGGGGTAAGCCCCTTCGATTTAAAGGTCTTAACAGCGGTCAGCAGTTCGTCAAACGTCGTCGGCACTTTGACCCCATACTGTTTGAACAGATCGTTGTTTACATACAGGGCGCCCGCCTGCTGATTGTAGGTAAGGCCGTAGACCTTTCCATTGTAGGTAATATTCGTCAGCGCTCCGTTGAGCATTTTGTCCTTTGTGCCGTCGTTCAGATAATCGTCGAGCGGCAGGATTTTTCCGGCGTCGGCAAAGGGCTTGGTAAACCCACCAGCCCAGCTATAGATGATGTCCGGTGCGCTGTCGCCGGCAATTGCGGTTTTGATTTTCGTTTTGTACGCATTGTTCTCCGTAGAGCTTGCGTCGATCTGGATATCCGGATGATCGGAGTTCCACTGTTTAATGGTATTTGCCATGACATGCAGGTCATCGTTCGTGTAGTTGTTCCAGAACGTCAGGGTAACCTTTTCAGTAGAAGCGGAAGCAGCGGGTGCGGCGCTGCTGGCGGCCGGGGCCTGAGATTGTGCGGGTGCGGCAGCCGGAGCCTGAGACTGAGCCGCCGGGGTTTGAGAACACGCGGTTGCTATTGTCAATAGCATGGAAGCGCCTAATACGCTGGCCAGTAATCGCCTGGAATTCATAACTAACTCCTCCTTAATAATATAGATGATCTGTTTTACCGAGCCGTTCCGGACAATTCTCCCAAGTTCCATTTGACACGGTGAAACATGTGAACCGACAAGCCGGTGCAGCATATCATTTTTTGTCTTTACTCATCCGACGGTGCAGCGATATTTAGGAGGACAATTCAGCTATGTAAGATCGTAATTGGGTGATATTGAATAAAAATGTTATTAATTCAATTTTATTTTGTTGTTTTTACTATCGTATATTATAAATACGCAAAATTGCTTGTTCAATAGGATTTTTCAATTACAGCAAAAATTGATGATTAATGAGCAAGAATTGATAAGACTGGCGGCTTCCAAAAAGCTTAAGATTAAGATATACAATACGCCGTAATTGGAGGCTGCCAGATGACAAATTTACCGGATTACAGAAATGAGCGGCTCGATTTTGAGACAAGAGCCCGTGACCTCGTTTCACGCATGACTGTGGAAGAAAAAATTACACAGATGCAGCATGAAGCGCCTGCGATCGAGCGGCTCGGTATTCCAAGTTATAATTGGTGGAGCGAAGCTCTTCACGGGATTGCACGCGCGGGTGTTTCCACCATGTTCCCGCAGGCCGTCGGCATGGCCGCAACGTTTGACCCTGAGCTGATCGGCAAAGCGGCGGATATTATTTCCACCGAGGGGAGAGCGAAGTATCACGAATTCCAGCGGAAAAACGACCATGATATCTTTAAGGGCCTGACCTTCTGGTCACCTACCATCAATATCGACCGTGACCCGCGCTGGGGCCGCGGACAGGAAACTTACGGAGAAGACCCGTACCTCACGGCTAGGCTCGGCGTTGCCTATATCAAAGGGATTCAGGGCGACGATCCGAACTATCTGAAAGCGGCGGCCTGCGCCAAGCATTTTGCGGGTCACAGCGGTCCGGAAAGCGAGCGCCACCGATTCAATTCGCTGATTTCGCAAAAGGATCTCTGGGAAACGTATCTTCCCGCTTTCGAAGCGGCGGTAAAAGAAGCCAAGGTGGTCGGGGTCATGGGGGCGTACAACCGCTTAAACGGAGAGCCCTGCTGTGGGAGCAAATCCCTGCTGACCGATATTCTGCGCGGTGAGTGGGGCTTTAACGGCTATGTAACTTCGGATTGCTGGGCGATCCGGGATTTCAACGAGGGACATAAAGTAACCGATAATATTGAGCAGTCGTCATCCCTCGCCGTAAAAAGCGGCTGCGACCTGAATTGCGGCTGCGCATTCGCCAGTTTGGTGAAGGGCTACAATTCCGGTTTCGTTACCGAAGAGGAAATCGACCGGGCGGTATGCCGTCTGATGGTGATCCGCATGCGTCTGGGAATGTTCGACGAGCCGGAGCACGTGAAGTATACTTCGATTCCCTATGAAGCGAACGACTGCGCCGAGCACCGCAGCTTTGCATTGGAAGTATCAGAAAAGTCGCTTGTCCTGCTTCGCAACCGGAACGGACTCCTGCCGCTCGACAAAAAGAAGATTCATTCCATTGCGGTGATCGGCCCCAATGCCTACAGCCGCGAAGCGCTGAAAGGGAATTATGCGGGCACGGCGTCCGAATATGTGACCGTGCTCGGCGGAATTCGGGAGGCGGCGGGGTCCGACCTGAGAATTTATTACGCGGAGGGTTGCCACCTTTATAAAAACAGCATGAGCGATCTGTCTCGGAAAAACGACCGGCTGGCGGAAGCGGTTTCCGCGGCCGAACGGGCGGACGTTGCGGTGGTCTGTCTGGGCTTAAACGCCAATCTGGAGGGCGAGGAAGGCGACGCATCCAACGAATTTGCCTCCGGAGACAAAATCAACCTTCAACTGCCCGGCAATCAGGAAATGCTCCTGGAAGAGGTGCAGAAAACCGGAACTCCCACGGTGGTTGTTCTTCTTTCCGGGAGTGCTCTTGCCGTCACCTGGGCGGATGAACATACAGAAGTCATTATTCAGGCGTGGTACCCGGGGGCGCAGGGTGGCCGGGCAATCGCTTCCCTGCTCTTCGGCGACTTTTCACCCAGCGGAAGACTCCCGGTGACGTTTTACCGCTCGGATCGTGATCTTCCGGATTTTCACGATTATTCCATGGAAAACAGAACCTACCGCTTCTTTCACGGTGTTCCCCTTTATCCGTTCGGTTATGGCCTGTCGTACACGAGCTTCGATTATGCGCAGCCTGTCCTGAGCGGCGGCACCGTTCGGGCGGGCGAAGATATTCAGGTGCGGGTGAAAGTGAAAAATAGCGGTTCGGTGGAATCGGATGAAATCGCAGAGGCATATCTGCAGGACCTCGAAGCCAGTGTCCGTGTGCCGAATGTTCAGCTTGTCGGATTCCGGCGCATTCATCTGAAACCAGGTGAAACAACGGAAATTGAATTTACCGTCACTGCGCGCCAGATGGCCCTGATCGATGAAGGAGGAAACTGTATTCTGGAACCGGGTGAATTCCGAATTTTTGTCGGAGGAAGTCAGCCGGACGAGCGCAGTGCGGAATTGACGGGAAAATCCGTACCGTCTGCGTGTTTCACGGTGATCGGTTCCCCGCTGAGGCTTCAGCGGTAAGAAGCAGGAGCCTTGGATAGCTCTTACTCTGGCGTTTTTTACGTTATGAAAACAAGTTTTAAAGCGAATCTCAAGCAGATCCTCTCGTCACCCGGACAGAAAAAGGAAGCGCTGCATTTTCTCCCCATGCAGTGCTTCCTTTTTCCATGCCATATGCTAAATACGAAGTTTTCGGAATTCCTGCGGGGAGCATCCCTTCATCTGGTGAAACAGGCGCTCGAAGGTGGCAATGCTGTTGAAGCCGACCGCGTAAGTTGCCTCGGAGATTGTGTAATTGGAATCGGTCAGTAACACTTCGGCTTTTTTAATACGAAACTCGTTCAGATACTGATGAAAGTTTTTCTCCGTGATTTCCTTAAACAGTCTGGAAAAATAATATTCGCTGAAACCGGCGGCGTGGGCGATATCTTTCAGGTGAATATCTTCCATATAGTTTTTCTCAATAAATTCAAGCGACTTGCTGATTCGGTCCAACCCCATGTTTTTGCCGCCTGCAGCTTTCGGGTTGCCGATGTTGATTCTTGTGAGAGTGCTCCGGCACAGCAGCACCAGAATGTCGCACATTCGGGCGGTGTAATACAGTTCGTCGGCGAATCCGCCTGCTTTTCCTTCCTCCAAAATCTTCTGCAATTCGGCTTCAATGTGGAAATGAAGGTCCCTGTCCTCTTCCGTAATCAGTCTTACGTCGCGCAGCTGCGTATAAATACGGTCCATGTCGGCGTAGGAATTCAGGCTCGACAGCTCAAAATTAATAAAGACCCGCATTCCGGTCGGCGTTTCGCTGCAAAACTCATGGATGTTTCCTCCCGGAATATAGAGAATATCCTTTTCCTTGAGTTCGAACCGTTTCGAATTGACCATGACGACAAACGCGTTTTTCAACACATAGATCAGTTCGATCGCGTTGTGCCAATGCGGCGGATAGTTGAAATTCAGGTTCTGATTGATGATGAGACGAAACGGAAATTTCTGCTCGAAAATCTCTTTTTCGTGAAGTCCCTCTATTTTCATAAAATCCGCCCCTGCTTTTTAAAATCGGATAATTCCAAACAAATATCATTCAATTGCATTGTACCGTGATCGGAGAACGGAATCAAGGGGCAAATCAGGGGAAGAGTCCGTTCAGCTTCCAGAAATCCAGAACCGGTCGGGAAAGGTTTTTGTCTTTGTGGTGAATCAGCGAAAAGTTCCGCCCGAGGGTCAGCCCGCGAATGCGAATGCGCCTTAACTTTCCCTCGGAAAGATCCCGTTCCACAAGCCGAAGGGGGAGGACGGAAACTCCAAGCCCGCGGGATACGGCGCTGACGAGCGCCTCCGTGCTGATACTTTCCCACTCCGGCGTTACGGTAATTCCATGTGTCAGCAAGGCACTGTCAAAAAGCTCCCGGGTTCCGCTTCCGTGCTCGCGGAGGAGGAACGGAAGCCCGGCAAGCTGCTCCAGCGATAGCTCGTCCGGGTAACTGAAATCGTTTGCTCCGCAGACCAGAACCAGCTCATCTTTTCGGAACCGGTGACAGATAATTCTGGTGGAATGAATATTCCCTTCGATCAGGGCAAAATCAAGCTGATTTTCCAGTACCTTCTGCTCAATTGCCGCGGAATTGTCAACGGTTACCTGAACCTTGATGTTCGGGTACTGCAAACGGAATCGCTGCACATAATCCGGCAGCAGGCAGGTGCCGACCGTGATGCTAGAACCGATCCGCACCGTCCCGAACGAATCCCGGTTGTGAATCTCGGATTCGGCTTCGTCGAACAGGGAGATAATCTTTTCGGCATACTGGAGCAGCTCTTTTCCCTCCTCCGTGAGAAACAGCCGGTGTGAAATTCGGTCGAAGAGATTGACCCCGTAGTATTGCTCCAGCTCCCGGATGGCAAGGCTGACGGCCGGCTGCGCGATTCCAAGCTTTTCCGCCGCAGCCGTTGCGCTTTTACAGCGGCAGACCGCCACGAATATTTTCATATGGCGTAAGGTCATTGCGATCCCTCCATAGATATATAATAATATCAATATGATGATTATTATATTATATTATTTTACTTATGAAAAAGCAAAGACTATAATAAGCAGGTAATAAAAATTAGAGAAAAAGTGAAAATTACGGGGGCCTTGATCGAATGAACGCAGGTAAGAAAGCAACCAATGATTATCGGAATCTGCCGACGGAAGAAGTCTTTTTAGCTCTGAGATGTGACGGCAGCGGTCTTTCTGAGGTGGAGGCGGTGGAACGGCTCCGCAGCTTTGGCCCAAATGAAATCCGGGAGAAAAAGAAAAATCCGGCGGTACAGTTCTTAAAACGGTACTGGGGGCCGATGCCCTGGCTGTTGGAATTTGCTATGGTACTGACCATTTTTGTAAGACACTATACGGAAGGAGTTCTCATCTTTGTTCTGCTTACGGTCAACGCGGTAATCGGCTTTTTGCAGTCGCGCAATTCCCAGAAAGCGGTGGAGCTCCTGAAACGGAAGCTTCAGATCAAAGTTAAAGTCCTGCGCGGCGGGGAATGGGTCTTAAAGGATGCAAAGGAGATCGTGCCCGGCGACGTGCTGAACCTGAAACTGGGGGACCTGGTCCCCGCAGATGTTTCTGTGCTGGAGGGGGAGGCCTCCGTAGACGCCTCAGCGCTGACCGGCGAATCGCTTCCGCAGGACGTTCAGCCGAACAGTGTGGTGTATTCCGGTTCCATTGTAAAGCGTGGTGAAATCCGGTGCGTGGCGGTCAATACCGCGGCAGACACCTACTTTGGAAAAACGGTTTCGCTGGTTCAGATTGCCAGACCGAGGTCGAAGCAGCAGGAGCTGATGTTTCAGATTGTAAAGTACATGATGTATCTGGGCCTTGCGGCGTCTGCCATGGTAACCTGCTACGCAATTGTTTTACATAAGGACATCACCTCCATTCTGTCGCTGATCCTTGTTTTCCTGATGGGCGCGATTCCGGTTGCGCTTCCGGCCGTCATGACGATTGTTCAGGCTGTCGGCGCACTGGATCTGTCCAAAAAAGGCGTGCTGGTGACGAGGCTGGACTCGATTGAAGATGCTTCCTCTATCGATGTTTTCTGCTTTGACAAGACCGGAACCATCACGGAGAATGAGCTTGCCGTGACGGAGTGCAAGTCGTTCGGTGCTCATCAAAACGAAGAGATCGTCCGGTTGGCGGCGCTGGCTTCCAAAGCGGAGGAGATGGACGCCATCGACACGGCTGTCCTGGCCTATGCCGATCAGTTAAACATCCGCATGGACGGCTGCATACAGCTCTCCTACCTCCCGTTTAATCCGGCGAATAAGAGGACGGAAGCCACAGCCCGCATCGGCGGCGAAACCTGCCGTATCCGGAAAGGGGCGCCACAGATCATTCTTCAGCTCTGTGCAGGGCTGGAGGAGCAGACACTGCAGGAAATCGGCCGGGAAATCGATGAATTTTCTGGAAAGGGGTATCGAACCATCGCGGTTTCCGTATGCCGGAACATGGAGTCAAAATCGGAAGATTGGGATTTTGCCGGTCTTCTGGCCCTGTCCGATCCGCCGCGGGCGGATTCCGGCGAGATGATTCGTAAGATTCAGGAACTCGGCATCCGTCCACTTATGCTGACGGGAGATAATCGGGCCATTGCCCGCGAAATCGCCGGGCAGGTCGGAATCGGAACCCGGATTCACAGCACGAAGGAGCTGGAGGGCCGGAGCCATGCGGAGCAGGTAGAGCTGATTGAAAACAGCGACGGTTTCGCGGAGGTGTATCCGGAAGATAAGTTTAAAATTGTCCATCTTCTGCAGGAGGAAGGGCATATGGTCGGAATGACCGGGGACGGCGTGAACGATGCCCCGGCTCTCAAGCAGGCCGAGCTCGGTACGGCGGTCAGCGCGGCAACGGACGTTGCGAAAGCGTCCGCCAGCATTGTGCTTACGAAGCCGGGCTTGAGCGAGATAATCGATACGGTGCGCGTCAGCCGCAGGACGTACCAACGGATGCTCACCTGGGTCATCAACAAGATTACGAAGGTCGTCGAGGTGGTGGTTCTCTTTTCGGCCGGGTATTTCTGGATGCACAACATGCTGATCTCTCTGTTGGGCATGTCGCTGCTCGTTTTCGCCAATGATTTTGTAACCATGTCGATTGCGACGGATCATGTGATCTCGACAAAATCGCCGAATTCCTGGAACATGAAAAATATCATGATCTCTTCCCTGGTGCTTGGCGTGCTGTTCGCGCTGGAGGATTTGCTGGCTGCCTATATCGGCGTGACCTGTTTTCATCTTGCCTATGAACAGCTTTGTACTCTTGTCATGCTCAGCCTCGTGTTCAACACGCAGTTCCGCATCCTCACCGTTCGCGAGCGCGATCATTTTTGGAATTCTCTCCCCAGCAAGAAGCTCCTGCTGATCAGCCTTGCGGCGATTGCCTGCTTTGCGGTTATCGGAATTTTCGGAACCATTGTTCCCACGCTTGCATGGAATCAGGTGCTACTTCTTCTCGGAATCGGAGTTGTGTTTATGGTGGCCGTTGATTTCGTCAAATTCGGTCTATTTCAAAAATTTCGTGTCTGAATCTTCGAAAGCGTCGGGACGTAATATCGCCCTCATTTTGGCTTGAATATGGCATAAAAGGATTCTCGTTTCACCAATTTCCTGTATAATTTTGTAGTAAAGATTATCCAGACACTGCCAGCGCGCTCCCGCGCTTGGAGCGCCCCGGGATTGCCGGCCGTCAAACGCAGAATTCTCCGAAACGCAGAACAAAAAGTCTCCCCGCCGGCACGCAGCAGGCGGGGAGACTTAACGAATTACCAAAAGAGAAGGGCGAAGATCTTGGGCATTAACAGATATTTTTCCAACCTATACGATTTACTGATTTGTTTCACAAAGGCCATCGATCTGGTCAGCTCCGAGGTGACGAACCATCATCAGCAGGTCACTTATCTCGCGTATCATATTGCCGACGCGTGCGGTTTGCCCATTGAACAGAAACGCTCCCTGACGATGGCTTCGCTCCTGCACGATGTCGGGGCAATCGCGTTCCGCGACAATCTGGATTTTGCGGAGGAGGAGCCTGAACATGATCACATCAACGACCATGCTTTTTTGGGAGCGCGACTGCTTGCCGGTTTTCCCGTTCTGGAGGAGGTATCGGCCATTGTCCGCTACCACCACATCCCGTGGGAAAACGGAAAAGGGGCGTTCTTTCAGGGTGAAGAGGTTCCGATGCTGTCGCATATTGTTCACCTAGCGGACCGGGTTGCGGTGAGGGTAAACCGCGGCGAATGTATCATCAGTCAGATCCGGTCCATCCGGGAATATGTCGAAAGTGGAAGAGGCACTCTGTTTGTGCCGGAGCTTGCGGATACGTTTCTGCGGATCAGCGATCGGGAGTCCCTGTGGCTCGACCTGATCTATCAGCCTGCCGCTGAGGACCTTGCGGAGGACTCGTCGGTCCGCTCAATCAAGCTCACGTTGGATGAGGTGGTTGACCTGACGCAGGTTTTCGCACGGATTATCGATTTCCGCAGCCCGTTCACGGCCATGCATTCCGCCGGAGTCGCCGCCGCGGCGGTGAAGTTGGCAGAGCTCTCCGGGTTTTCGGAGGATGAGTGTAAAATGATGAACATCGCCGGAAACCTGCATGATCTCGGAAAGCTGGCGATTCCGAGAGAAATTCTGGAGAAACAGGATAAACTGGAACCCGCGGAGTTCAACGTGATCCGGTCGCACACCTATTATACCTACCGCCTTTTGCAGCCGATTTCCGGGTTTGGAGAGATCGCTCAGTGGGCCGCCTATCATCACGAAAAACTCAATGGCCGCGGCTACCCGTTCCGGCTGTCGGCAAACAGTCTTTCTCTGGGAGCGCGGATCATGGCCGTCGCCGATGTTTTCACGGCGGTTACCGAAGACCGGCCTTATCGTGAGGGTATGCCGAAAGAGAAGGCTGTTTCCGTCCTGAATGGGATGACGGCGAGCGGGGGGATTTCCCCTTCGGTATGTTCGCTTTTGCTCGATCACTATGAGGCGATTGACGGCGCGCGCAGAATATCGGCGGAACGCGCCATAGAAAGTTACCGCAGCATTCTCCGCCGTTAGGCGGACTGCTCACACAGGGCAAAAGTCCCCCCTCGGCAGCAGGGAAAATGAAAAACCCCAAACGCAGGCAACCTGCGTTTGGGGTTTTTCGCCGTATGGATATATTTATTCGGGGAGTTTGATTCCGATATACTCTGTTTCTTTGAAAAGAATCTTTTCGGTGTCGTTCAGGTAGGTACGTTCCGGCAGACAAATCAGGACGGTTCCATCGTGATGGAGGGGGAAGGGCGCGCCGTGCCATGCGCCGGCTCGGAAAATCACCAGAGTTCCTGCCGGAATCACAAACGCCTTCAGACGTTCCGGCTCGGGCGTTCCGCCGTTCGCGTCGCCGACATACATCACCATGTCGTCATCCATCGGCATCATGACTTCCACTGTGTTTGAGTGGTATTCCACATCCTGGATGACCATCGGGCGCTTTCCGACCTTCAGAGAACCGAAGGCAACCGGCGCGGTGCTGGCGATCGGCGCAAGCGCCATATCGCGGTGAAACACGCAGGGGTATTCTCCCATTCCGTAAGAACCTTCCGGGCTGGCAATGTCGGCAAGGTAGCCGTAGGGAGCCCAGTTCTCAGGCGTAACAGGCACAGCCTGAATCGTTTTCATGGCAGCAGCCTCCCATTAATATATGTAATTGTCAACCTCAACCTTGTCAACCGCCTGGAAAGGCGCAAGGGTAGAAATCATCTTGACCGGCTGGTCGTAGTTGTTGATAACATAGTGAACCTCGCCTGGCTCGATGTGAATCAGTTGGCCCGGCTTCAGATGGTTAACGACTCCATCCACAACAACGTCGACTTCCCCTTCCAGAATAAAGAAGTCTTCTTCCATAATATTGTGATAATGAGCTTTGAAATCCTGCTTCGGCATGAACCGAACAATCGCGAAATTCATGCGCGGGCCTTTCATCAGATATTTGGGGCCGCTGTCACCGAAGCGATATTCCTTGTCGCCCTCATTTATGATATACATAGCTGTTACATCCTTTCACAATTAGAAAAATTCAGGTTTAAAGACCGGGCGCGCTCCACATGCAGCGGGTCAGCCCACTGTCGCACAGTTTAAGCTGGGCGGCGTACACTTTGCGCCAAGCGGTATACATTTCGTCGTAGATCTTATGATTCTCCGGGTTCGGCTGGTACAGTTTATCCCAGTGAACCAGCTTTTCTGCCGCTTCCGGTACGCTGCCGTAAATTCCGACGCCGTACCCGGCAAGGATTGCTGCGCCCAAAGCCGTTGCTTCCTTAACCACGGGTACTCGGAGCGGCAGACCCAGCGCATCGGAAACAATCTGACACCAGAGGGGGCTTTTGGAGGCGCCTCCCGCGAACACAATCTCTTCCGGCATATTCCCTGTAGCTTCTTTTACCAGTTCCAGGTGGCCTCTTGTCACCAGAGCGGTGTTTTCGAGGATCGCGCGGTAGAAGGTGTAGCGGCTGAATTTTTCCGGATCCAGCTCAAAGTTCGTGAACGTGGGCGAAGCGTGCTTCCAGCGGATAAAGTTCATGACGTCAGAGAACGTGCACATCATGCCATAGCAGCCTGCCGGAATTTTTTTGGCTTCCTGGTCCAGCAGATAATAGGGGTCCTTTCCGGTCTTTTCCGCCTCCTGCTTTTCCAGCTGGCAGAATCCGTCGCGGAACCACCGCATCACGAGGCCGGGCTTGAACGCCAGCGCTTCGTACTGCCAGACGCCCGGAACAGCGTGGCAGTTGACGCGCACTCTGCATTCGGGATCGGTTTTGCCGTTCGCGGTATTGAATTCATACTGCCAGAAGCTTCCCCCGAAAACAGCGGCCTGATTCGGCTTTACCACTGCTACGCCGACACAGCCGAGCTGAGCGTCTCCGCCGCCGGTTACAACCGGCGTACCTGCAGCCAGTCCGGTTTCCTTAGCGGAAGCCTCGGTTACCTTTCCGGCAACCGTGCCGCACTCCAGCACCGGATGGAAGATGTCGGTGCGTAGACCGCATTTTTCCGCGATGGCAGGGTCCCAGTCACGCTTCTTCAAGTCAAAAATTCCAGTGGTCGAGCCGTTGCTCGGCTCCACAGCCAGAACGCCGGTCATCCGGTAGATGAGCCAGTCGTTGAACATGCCGATCGACGCGGTCTTTTCGTACACGTCGGGCATTTTATTTTTTACCCAGAGCAGCCGGGGAAGCGCGTCCAGCGCAAAGGACTGCCCCGACTTCAGGTAGAGTTCCTTTTCCAGTTCCGGGTCGCTTCGGATCAGTTCGATAACCTCTTCCGTGCTGCGAGCGTCCACGTTGGCGCAGGCCCAGATTTCACGGCCCTGTGCGTCGTAGAGAATGATTCCTTCCCGCATGCAGGTCGTTGAAATAGCGGCGATATCGGAAGGGTTGATCTTTGTTTCCTGCAAAACGCCCCGAATGCATTCGACCGTCAGGCTCCAGTTGAACACCCAGTCGAAATCCATGCTTCCGGGATAGCGAGGATCTTCCCTGTGATCCCATTCCCGCTGCACGCAGCCGATCTGGCGCCCCTCCAGGTCGAAGAGAACTGCGCGGACGCTTCCGGTACCCGCGTCAATCGCCATCAAATAGTTCTGCGGCATCCTTGTTTCCTCCTCTGCATTTTAAGGTTTTAACTTATCCGACGGGGTTTTGCCCGCTTTCTTCGCCGTCCACCAGCATCATGGCGGTTTCCTCGTCGGTAATCAGCATATCCAGATATTTCCCTCGCAGAACCGCGCGTATCGCATCCACTTTGGAGGCACCGGCCGCAACGCCAATGACGTTTTCTAGTTCCCGGATCGATTCCAGCGGTGTGCTGATCAGGCGTTTTTCCACGTCGGTATGAACGGGATTTCCATCCTTATCAATAAAGTGGCTCAGGATATCTCCTACGGCGCCCTTCATGGAAAGATAAAGGAAATCGTTTTTGCTCAGAATACCGTTTTCCAACACGGTCGCGTCGTCTCCCATGCCGCCGATGCCGACCAGCGTAAACGAGGCGAGGCGCACCATGCGAAAAATTTCACGGACGGAGGACTCCTGCCGCATTGCTTCCACCATTTCCTTGGAGGCAACCAAAAGCGGAGCGGGAATCAGGTAAAGTTTTGCATTAAAGGTATGAGACTGCGCGTTCGGCAGATAATAACTTACACCGCCGGTCAAGGAAACAACGGAAATCGGGAATTCGTTCATGCTTGCAAGATGGTTCAAAATCCGGCTGAGCGTGTCGCCGTAACCCATGTTGATAAAACAGTTTTCCGTGATTCGGTTCCCAATATACATTGCCGCGGCTTTTGCGATGGTCTCATTGACCTTCGAACCTGCCGGAGGGGTAGGTACTATAAATGTATCTTTCAGCCCCCAGGTTTCGGCGAGCTTACGCTCCAACTGCATATGCTGGGCGCCGTCCTGCCGGATCTGAAACTGAATAACGCCCTCTTGCTTCGCTTTTTCCAGCAGTTTAATTACCCGGATGCGTGAGATTCCAAGCTTTTCTGAAATTTGCTGCTGCGTCATGTTTTCACAATAATAATACCAAGCGGTTTTAACAGTAAGTGTCTCCTCGTAATTCACAGGGACAACACCTCCCAAAGAAGGATTTGGTCATCTCACAAAATCATACCACAAATTGATACCGAGAAGTAAAAAATGTTAGCTTTTATCGGAGTCGGAAAAATCAGATGCATTACAAATGTTATAAGATAAATCTTTTGTTTGTGGACTTAGTATATCACCAGATAATTCGTGTGTCAATTACTATTTCCACTTCTGTTGAAATTATAGTTATTAATTGGAATATTACAAGAAATTTATCGTTTATTTTACTAAATAATATTGATAACGCTGCGAAAAAGTAAGACAATAATTAGCAAATCGCAATTTGCACCAAAAATATTGAAAGCGGCATAATGAAAGTGTTGACAATTCAAAATAAATATCGTATGATGTTGGCACAGATAAAAATTCGCAGTTAAAACTTTTGTTCACGTTTTGGGGCGAAAAGCCCTTTCAGCAAACGGTATGCTGAATCTCAGTTGGGATGGAGGAGAAACTATGGCAGAATCTCAGAAAAATCCGAAAGATGAGATGTTGATTTCCGTCCGCGGGATTTATAAAGCGTTCGGCCAGAACAACAAAGTATTAAAGGGAATCGACCTGGGGGTCCGCTCCGGCGAAGTTGTTGCCCTGATCGGAGGCAACGGCGCCGGAAAAAGCACCCTGATGAAAATCATCATGGGGATTCTTCAGCCGGACGAAGGCGACATTTATGTCGCGGGAGAAAAGGTCAACCTTACGAAGCCGTCGGTTGCTCTTGCACAGGGGATTTACATGATCCCGCAGGAGCCGATGCTTTTCCCCAACATGACCGTTGAGGAAAACATTTTGGTCGGATTCAACGAAAAAGCCAGCGAACTTCATACCCGTCTGGTTAAGCAGATGGATGAAATCGGCTGGCGTCTCGACCTGTCGCGCAAAGCGAACAGTCTTTCCATCGCCGAACAGACGCTGGTGGAAATTCTGCGCGGCCTCCTGCGCAATTCTCGCCTTCTTATTTTTGATGAACCCACCAGCGCGCTCACCTTTGATGAGGTAGAGAGCCTGTTTAAGTGCATCGCTGACCTGAAGGCTAAAGGCATCGGCATTATCTACATAACACACCGCCTTGCCGAGGTCTTTGAAATTGCCTCCCATGTCGCGATCATGCGCGACGGCGTCATCACGCTCAGCGGCCCGGTGAGCGATTTTAACCGCGATATGCTGGTCAAGGGCCTTCTCCCTCCCAATATGGAGGAAAAGAGTGTCGCGCAGGCGTCCGACGTTAAATCAATTGATTACCAGAACGCGAAGCCGGTGTTTGAACTAAAGGACTTTTCCGGGTACGGTTTCAGCAAAGTCAACCTTGAAATCTACAAGGGTGAGATTCTGGGCGTCGCCGGAGTGGTCGGCGCGGGCCGCACCGAGCTTGCCACTACGATTTTCGGCATGGATAAAGTGCTGGGCGGCAAAGTCATTCTGGACGGGAAGGACATTACGGGCCTTTCCACGAAGCAGGTGCTGGAAGCAGGAGTCAACTATGTTCCTGAAGACCGCCACCTGAACGGACTCTTTAAGATTCGGGACGTTGCCGACAACACGGTTTCCGTCATGCTTTCGGATTCGGCAATGGGCCGGTTCTTCCTGAACAAACAGGCGGTTCACGATTTGACTCAGAAATATGTCGACGATTTCCGCATTAAGGTAACCGGGCAGGACCAGGAAGTCGGGAGTCTTTCCGGAGGAAATCAGCAGAAAATCGTCATTGCACGCGCGCTTTCCAATCAGCCGAAGCTGGTGATTCTGGATGAACCTACCCGTGGAATCGACGCCGCAGCGCGCGGCGACGTATACGCGATCATTCAGAAGCTGAAGGAGCAGGGCGTAGCCGTCATGCTGATCTCGTCCGATATTGAAGAAATTGTGGAGCTGGCCGATCGGGCTGTTACCGTTTACCGGGGCCGCGTGAATTTTGAATTCAGCAAAGACGAAATCAATCAGGACAATTTGATGGCTGCCGCCTTTGGCGTAGTAAAAGGAAAGAAGGTGGGAGCATGAGCACGGTCAAAAAGCTCCTTAAAGTTCGGGAAATCTCCAGCCTTTTGTTCCTGATCGTTCTGTTTGCAATTGTAGGTTTGATCAATCATTCGTTCTTTACACCGACGACGATTCTGAACTGCTTCAATGACAGCGTGGTATTCACACTTCTCGCAGCGGGAATTGCGTTTGTTATTTTCACCGGCGAAATTGATGTTTCCATCGGTGCAACGCTGGGTCTCTCGGCGGCGGTTGCCTCTTCGTTCCTGCGGGACGGGAGCAATTGGGTGATTGCCATTGTAGCCGGTTTGGCTGTGGGCCTTGTCATTGGTCTGATTAATGGCTGGGGCGTGGCGATTCTGGGAATTCCCTCCCTGATTTTCACGCTTGGCACCATGGGCGTGGCCCGCGGACTGATTTACGTTTACACAAAGGGTGCATGGGTTGAAAATCTTCCCGCCACCTTTACGAAGCTTTCCAAAACGATGCTGGCCGGCGAACTTACCGTTTTCTATGCGGTCGTGATCGTATTTGTGATTCTTGCACACTTTATTCTGACGCGCACGCGCCGCGGCAAATATTTCATCGCGGTCGGCGACAACGCCATGGGCGCAACTCTGGTCGGTATACCGGCCAAAAACACAAAGGTGCTCAGCTACGTGATCTGCGGCCTGTTCTCGGCTGTAGCGGGCATCATTTATTCTTCCCGAATCGGCTTCATTACGCCGGTTGCAGGAAGCGGCTATGAGATGAACGCCATCGCAGCCTGTGTGCTCGGCGGCATCAGCCTGACAGGCGGTCTCGGCAGTCTGCTGGGTGCCTCGATCGGCGCGGTGATTATGTCTTCGGTCAGCCGTATCCTGGTGTTCCTCGGGTTTTCTTCCGATTATAACGACACGATTACCGGCGTATTGCTGATTGCAATTGTGGTGATCGACGCCGTTTCCCAGAACCGCGCTGCGGTCAAAAACCGTCACGCTCGCCTTGCGGCACGCACCGCGGATGAAACCATCGAAAAGGAGGGTGAGCAGGCATGAAGAAATCACCTTTGGAAAAGCTCGGGTCGGGCCTGAAAAGCTGGTCAACCGTTCTTTTGGGAATTTTGATTCTCGAATTCGTGATTTTCGGCATGGCGAACCGCAAATTCCTGCTTCCGGCCGTTCTGCTCGGCAGTGTCAACGACATTATTTCCATCTGCATTATTTCGCTTTTTGTTACGTTTGTTATTGTCACCGGCGGCATCGATATTCAGGCGGGCTCCATTGTAGGGCTTTCCTCCATTATTATCGGTGTAATGTGGCATGACGCGGGCATGAACGTTTGGGTCGCGTGCCTGATGGCCATTATTGCCGCGGCGCTCTGCGGAGCTCTTTCCGGATTCTTCGTCGCCTACTGCGGCGTACAGCCCATGGTGGTTACGCTGGGCGGCAGCTTCCTGTATTCCGGTCTTGCTCTGCTTGTCTCAAGGCTGTCTTCCACGGAAAGTTACAAAGGAATCAGCGGATTCCCCGACAGCTTCGGCCAGATTACAGAGTTTAAACTGTTCAATGTCATTCCGAATCAGCTGCTGATTTTTGCGGTCCTTACGGTGATTGCTTATTTCCTTCTCCATAAATCCAAATACGGCAGAAGGGTTTTCCTGGTTGGCGTCAATCCTCAGGCGGCCGAATACTCCGGCATTAACAGCCGCCTCGTCATTCTCAGCACCTACGTGCTTTCCGGCATCAGCGCCGCGATTGCAGGCATTGTTCTCACATCGTACCTCGACACAGCGAAAAGCGACATCGGTGCTACCTTTACGCTTCAGATCATCACCGCCGTTGTGCTGGGCGGCACGCTCAGTACCGGAGGAAAGGGCAGCGTCATCGGAACAGCTCTGGCGGCTCTTGTTATCGGAGTGCTGCGCTTCGGACTTCCGCTCTGCTTTAAGATCAACACGCAGTACCTTGATATTCCGGTTGGCCTTCTGCTCTTAATTGTTATTATCTGCCGTTCGCTGTCGCACAATCCTAAAGTGCAGCGGATCTTCGAAAAACGGTCCTCAGGACCGGCCAGAGGTAAGGCTTAATATTCGCGGTTGTTTATCACATAATAAGCTTTGGCTGAAATTGGCCATGCGAATATAAAATTTAGGAGGTTTTGTAATGAAAAAGGTTCTTGCAACAGTTCTCGCAGCAGCTACTCTGTCACTTTCCCTTGCAGGCTGCGGCGGCAACACATCTGCTTCTTCCGCTGCATCTTCGGCGGCATCCGGGGCGGCGTCTGGTGCGGCTTCCTCAGCGCCGGCATCGTCAACAGCATCGAAGGCAGGCGGCGACGTGAAGGGGAAGACGGTTGTCTTTATCCCGAAGGTTACCGGCAACGCATTCTTTGAATCCGCCAACAAGGGCGCTCAGAAGTATGCCAAACAGTGGGGCTTCACCGTCAACTATCAGGGCAGCCCGAACGCAGCCGTAGCCGATGAGGTTCAGGTTGTCAACAACGCCGTCGCAAGCGGCGCGGATGCTATCTGCCTTTCCTCCGTTGACGCAACCGGCCTTGATTCCGCACTGAAAAAGGCCAAAGACGCTGGCATCACCGTTGTCACGTGGGACTCCGACGTTTCTCCGGACGCCCGTACGCTGATGGTTTCCCAGGGCACACCGGACATCCTCGGCAAAATGCTGGCTGACATGGGCGCTGACGCTTTAACTAAGCGCGGCAAGAATGTCAAGTCGGACAAGATCAATTACTGCTGGCACTACTCGCAGGCAACCGTAGCCGACCAGAATTCCTGGCAGGTAGCGGGCGAATCCTATATTGCAAAGACATATCCGAACTGGGTTAACGTCCAGAAGAGTAACTATTACTCTCAGCAGGATGCAGAAAAGGCCGTTTCCATCGGTGCCTCCATTCTGGAAGCCCATAAGAACATCGACCTGATCATCTGCAACGACTCCACCGCTCTCCCGGGCCAGGCAAAGGCCGCTCAGAACGCTGGACTTGACAAGACGAAGCTTACCATCACTGGTTTCGCAACTCCGAGCTCCATGCGCGCCTACGTGAAATCGAATGTCATTGAAGAATTCGGTCTGTGGGATTGCGGCATTCAGGGCGCTATGGGCTGCTACCTTGGTGCTTACCTGGCTGCCGGCAATACCGTTAAGGTCGGCGACAAGGTCAATATCCCGAGCATCGGCCAGTGCGAAGTTCTGCCGAACAACAGCCTGGTGAAAGATGCCAAGACCGCCGATACCAACAACGGCGTTGTACTTCTGCCGGAGCGCGTTGTCTTTAACGCCGCCAACGTCGACAAGTACGATTTCTAATTTCAAGCAAGCGTTTTAGGCTCTTCCTCCCCACTTTGGGGAGGAGGGACCTGCACGATACCACAGTGAATAAAACGGGGCCTCTCGCTCCGTTTGATGATTTTAGCGAAGGAGATTTGAATTATGCCAGACACAGACGGATTAAAAATTGCGAAGGATTTTCATGTTGACGTGCCTTTTGCGAATCAGGGTAATTTCCATGTGAAGGGTGCAGCCAATCTGGACTGGGGTATGAAAAAGCACCTGTCCAACATTTTTGACCCTAAGACCGGAAATACCGTTATGTTCGCTTTTGATCACGGCTATTTTATGGGCTCTACCGCAGGACTGGAGCGTCTTGACCTCCTGATTCCGCAGTTGACAGACCATGTGGACGTGCTGATGGGCACCCGCGGCGCACTGCGTTCCTGCGTGTCGCCCGATTGCCGCAAGGCCATCGCCCTGCGCACTACATCCGGCTCGTCGATGGTTAATGATGATCTTTCCCATGAGGTCATTGCGGTTGATATCGAGGATGCGGTTCGGATGAACGCCGACTGCATGGCGGTTCAGACCTTTATCGGCGCGGACGGTCAGCTTTCCAGCATCGACAATCTGTCGCAGACGATTAATGCCGGTATCCGGCACAGCATCCCCACCATGGCAGTCGTCGCGGTAGGCAAGCAGATGGAGCGGAACGACCGTTTCTTCAAGCTTGCAACCCGCATTGTCGCCGAAATGGGCGCAAACATCGTCAAGACTTACTATTGCGAAAACTTCGAAGAAGTCGTAGCAGCCTGCCCGGTTCCGCTTGTGGTAGCCGGCGGCAAGAAGCTCCCGGAAAAAGAAGCGCTGACTCTGGCTTACAAGGTCATCAGCGAAGGCGCACACGGTGTCGATATGGGCCGCAATATTTTCCAGAGCGAGCACGCTGTGGCAATGGCGGACTCCATCCACAAGATTGTTCACGAAGGCTTTACCGATAAGGAAGCCTATGAGTTTTACCTGAATGCCATAAACCCGTAACAGTTTTGGCCGGGCGCTGAATTTCCCTTTTTCATTTCGCCCGGCTGCCTCTGTTCTGGATATATCCGGGAATCGGAGTTCCGTTCGCGCAAACGGGGCTTCGGTTTCCGGATTTTTTTGTTTGAATAGCAGCAGTTAAAAGGCACCCTCACGGAAACGGAAGTTTCCGTGAGGAATTTCCTGATTCTATGAGAACACCCACTAAGTAAAGATTAGTTTTTCCACAGCAAAACCGATCACAGTTGAAAAAACAATTTTCACCAGGCCAGGCCGCTTCGCCGAAAAGCAGACGGCGCCTTTTCTCAGCCAGCCGCGCTCTTCCCAGTACTGATGGTCTTTTGTCTGCGGAGCCGATTTTCGAACGTTAGCCTGCTGAATGTGAAAGGCGATCAACGAAGAAAGAGAAGGGCTTTGCTCTGGCTGCCTGAGCATCGCGTTCAGCAGCTTTGAGGCAATCCGGTCCAGCCGGGCTTGAAAGGAAACCGGTATCTGCTCCGGTTCCATTCGTGCGCCCATGCGGAATTTGTCCCTCACCACGATTCGAAACCCCCATGCTCCTAGAGCATTCGTCAGCGTGCCGGCTGCGTGGCCGCTGGAGCCGCTTCCCGAAGTGGTGAGCACAACGGCGCATTTTCCGCAGAAAGCAGGCCGGTGGCAGTTAAAAGCCATCCGGTCGATCCATGTTTTCATGATTCCGTTTACATCTTCCACGTAGACCGGGCTGGCGGCGACAACGGCGTCCGCAGATTCCAGCTTTTTCTGGATGGAAAGAACGCTGTCCTTCCCGGGGCAGAATTCCTCTCCGTGATCGAAGCATAGGCGGCATCCTCGGCAGGGCTGTATTACTTCCCGGCCCAGAGACAGACGATCGATTTCCAGGTTGAGCCGTCGCGTCTCGGACTCCTTCAACAATGTGTTTTGCAGAAGGTCCAGAATCTGTTCCGTATTTCCGCCCGACCGGAAGCTGCTGCCAATCATCACGATTTTCATACTGCCATCTCCTGCACTGCGGCTGAAAAAGTTCTCAGGCCGTCTTTAATCGCGGATTTCGAAGGAGCGTTCTGACGGCTCAATCGGAATCTCTTTGGAATCGATGCGGTCGATGCCGATGTACCGCCCCTGTTCGAGCTTTTCCAGCAGGGAATCAATGCCGTTCCGGTCTCCCTGAACCTCCATGGTTACGCTTCCGTCGTAGTCGTTCCGCACCCATCCGGTCAGGCCAAACAGATTGGCCGTGTGGTAAGCGCGGTAACGGAACCCAACGCCCTGTACGAAGCCTGTGAAATTGTATCGCATACGAGTTTCCATAAACAACACCCTTGTTTTTTCTGTTATTTTTCCCGCATCTGGCCCTCGATCCACGCCATCAGCAGGTTCACGATCTTTTCCTGCTGACGTTCGGTGAGAGCAGTATCTTTCGGTACTCGGTACCACTTGAAAAGGCAGCCGCGGCAGCAGCAGGCACAGGCGTGCTGGGCACGAAATACCGGATGGCCGCGCATCGGCGTCTGCTTTCCGTCATTTGGAATCACGGAGGGCGCCAAACGCTGCCGGACAAACTCCTGTGCGTGGCGGCGGATGGTATCCATGCCCTTTTCCCGGACGTAGGCCTTGTCCGCTTCCGTCAGGGCGAAACGGGCCCGAAACGTTGAGAACTTCAGGCGGCTGAGCGCCTCGTCGATGGTCTGCATGAAAATTGCCTCCGATTCTCTGATGAATCTATTCTGGCATATTCTGTCCGTTGAGTCAACAGCGGAGTGTCGCGGAATGCGCAAACCAGGATATGCAAAAAGCCCCATGGAAACTGAATTCACCAGTGTTCCGTGGGGCTTCTCCATTCTGTTTTCAGGCGCTGTTTACTCGCAGACGTACCCGGGCAGCCAGATTTCTGTTTCGCGCCTTACCGCTTCTTCACTGTCGGAAGCGTGAATCAGGTTTGCTACCACCCGGTGCTCGGCGTTTGCCTTTTCGTAGCTGTCGCCGGCACCGAGATCACCGCGGATGGTCCCGGCTTCCGCTTTGGCAGGTTCCGTAGCACCGACAATGCTGCGTACGTCCTGAATCACGTCGTCGGTTCCGGTGAGAACAATTGGAATGACCGATTTTCCCTCGAACATGGCCTTCATTTTCTGTTCGAATTCCGGTCCGAATTTTTCAATGTGCTCCGCGTAATGAGCCGTTATTTTTTCAGCCGTTGCAGTCTGTAGGTCAAAAAGCTTTGGAAAGATGCCGCGGTCCGAGAAATAGGATATAATTTCCCGCACCAGCTTCCGTTCCAAGGCATCAGGTTTCAGCATGACAAAAGTCGTTTTCGACATAAATTACCTCCCTGAGTTGGTTTTGTTTCCGTTTCCGTCTGCGGCCCAGATTACCACATTCGAACCGGAACTGACGAGCGCCTCTCATGCGTTGTAAAAACGGAAAAATTATAAAAATGGGCCAAATACTTCCTACTTCTTCCAGTTCTAATTATACTGAAAAACACCGCAAAGTATTTTCTTCATTCAAATTGTACCCGAAATTGCGAAAATTGCCGACCAACCGCTCTTATCGATCGAAAAATTGTTGACTTTGTCAGCAAAATTAGATAGAGTATAAATTAGGAAAAGGGAAGGGGCGATTTCATGAACTCCGTTACGCCAACCGTAAAGATACGCAAATTCAACCGCTTCTATACAAACCTGTTGGGACTTCTGGACCAGCGTCTGTTAAACACGGAATTTTCCATTACCGAAGCACGCGTTCTGTATGAACTCGGTGAATCGCCCTGTTCGGCGAAGGAATTAATTCAGAAATTGAAAATTGATTCCGGCTATCTGAGCAGAATTTTGAAACAGTTTGAGAAAAAAGGCTTTGTGAGACGAATCCAGTCCCGGGAGGACGGACGGGTCTATTCCATTTTTCTCACATTGATCGGAAAAGAAAAGCTGTCGAAGCTGAATACCCTGTCGGACGGGCAGACGGAAAAACTGCTCCGCGACCTATCCACACAGGAGCAGGAAGAACTGGCGTTTGCGATGGACCGCATACAATGTTCTCTTTCCGGAGAACGTCGGGAGGTTCAAATCCGCCATGATCTCAGGCCCGGCGATGCGGGCAAGCTGATTCATATGCACGGATGGATTTATGCTCAGGAATGCGGGTACAATCATGTGTTTGAGGCCTACGTGTGCAAAACGTTTTTTGACTTTCTGAAAGAATATGATCCCACGAAGGACCGTGTCTGGATTGCCGAAGCGGATGGGGAAACGGTGGGAGCGATCGCGATTGTGGGGCATCCGGCGCACGTTGCACAGCTGCGCTGGTTTATTCTTCACCCGGATTTCCGCGGCCGCGGACTTGGAAAGCAAATGCTTAATGAAGCACTCGGCTTCGCAAAATTAGCCGGTTATCAGAGCGTTTATTTGGAAACAACCGACGATCAGGAAACGGCGGTTGCGATGTACCGGAAAGCGGGCTTCCGCCTGACAAAGGAAACGGAGAACGCCGCATGGGGAGTCCGACATAAGGAACAGACTTATGTGATGGACTTGTGAGCTCGGCTGTGTGGCTTGCCGGTCATTGAATTTTATATATAATATATTAGAAAGAACGTTCCCCACGGATGGCCCAAAATTCGGCATCCGTTTTGCGGAATGTTGGGAGGTTCCCTGTGAATATCAGAACGGCAGTATTATCCGACCTGTCTGCAATTGCCGCCGTGGAGGCGGAATGCTTTCCGCCCGCGGAGGCGGCGACGGAGAAGGATCTGCAAGCCCGGCTCAGTATTTACCCCGGCCATTTCTGGCTTCTGGAAGAGAACGGTAAACTGGTGGGATTCATCGACGGGATGGTTACGGACGAGCCGACAATCCGGGACGAAATGTTCGAAGATGCCGGATTGCACAATGAGAACGGCGCCTGGCAGGCGATCTTCGGCGTGAATACGGTTCCGGCTTACCGCAAGCGGGGCTGCGCCGCACGGATTATGGAGCGGGTCATCGCCGACGCGAAAGCACAGGGCCGCAGAGGATGCATCCTTACCTGCAAGGAGAAGCTGCTCCATTACTATGAAAAATTCGGTTATCGGAACGAGGGAATCTCAAAATCCGTCCACGGCGGGGTTGTCTGGTACGATATGCGCCTGACGTTCTGACTTAGCGTATTCCGGCCGAGCGGGGAAGGTTCCCTATGCCGAGATCGTATGCTCGCAGGAGCTGAGGAACTTCGGAAGGGCGGCCGCGTCGCCGTATCCCTTCCGGTACATTTGCTCCATGCTTTTCCGGTTTTTCGTCAGGGTACTCATGCCGCAGCAGTCGTCCGGTGCGATAATCAGCACTTTCCCTTCTTGCTCCAGCTTTTCCGCTAGTGCTACCCCGTCGTTGTACTTTTTGTAGCGGAGCAGAAGCTGGTCGGCGGCAGCCGGATATTTGCGCCGCAGCAGCCTTGCAAGCGGAATGTCCCTTTTCTGTTCCCGGAGGAGGTTCCGTGGCTTTGTGAGAATCACGGCTACCTTGCTGCAGCCGTCCTCAAAAGCTGTTTGAAGCGGGATCGGGTCCGCCATCCCCCCGTCGTAGCAGGGAATGCCGTTCGCCCAATAAGGCCGGTTGACCACGGGAAGGTTGGAGGAGGCTTTCAAAATATGGTAGTCGTCCTGCGCCATATCCCGCTTGTCGAAGTAGACGGTTTCTCCCGTCTGGGCATTCAGCGCGACGACCTTCATGATGCTGTCCGATTTTTCAAACGCCTGATAGTCCAGCGGGTTTTCGCCGTTTTGGTTGGAGAGTCCACCGTAAACGTAGTCCAGGTCGAGGTACGACCCAGTGCGGACCAGGTTGCCGAGGCTCATGTACTGCTTGCGGAACGCATATTCCATGTAGAACCGGTAATTCCGGCCCCTTTGCTTCGCAAGGTAGGAAGCGATGTTGGCGCTTCCGGCTGAGATGCCGATGCAGTAGCTAAAGCGGATTCCGTGGTCCAGACAATAATCGAAAACGCCGGCTCCGTAAATTCCCCGGAGCCCGCCGCCTACGTCGATGATTCCGTCCATCAAGTTCATCTCCGTTTTCCAGATGAGATAATTCTTTCTATAGTATAACACAGACGTGGGGAATGCAAACATGTTTTGAATGGAAATGATGCGGCATGGAAGCGCGGTAGCGTTTCCGGCCTTTTTTGTGCGTAAACGAACTTCCGCAACCGGGTGAAACGGTTTATTTTAGAAATTCGGAACGGCCCTGAGTTTCAAGAATTTGATTCGAATTGACAGGACCTGATTTCTGTGATATTTTTATAGATAAAATAAAACGTTTTACAAGGAGGACTTATGGCGGCGACCATTAAGGATATAGCCCGTGAAACAGGCCTCAGTATCGCTACGGTTTCCAAATATATGAATGGCGCCACGCTGAAGGAGAAAAACCGCGTCGCTGTTGAACGGGCCATTAAAAAACTGAATTATACCGTCAATGAATACGCGCGGGGACTCAAGTCCAACAAAAGCCGCACGATCGGCGTTGTTATACCGGAACTCAGCAATCTTTTCGTGACTCAGATTGTTACGAAAATGGAGGAGCTTCTCCGCGGGCAGGGCTACAGTATCATCATCTGCGACTGTCATACCAACGAAAAGCTGGAATGCGAAGCGGTGCATTTTTTGTTGGGCAAAATGGTGGACGGGATCGTCAATATGCCGGTCTGTCAGGACGGCCGCCATTTGCGGCCCGCTGTCGACAAAAAACTTCCGATTGTACTGATCGACCGGCCGATCAATTCTCTGACCGGGATAGCCGATTCCGTACTTATTGATAATACAGCCGCCTCAAAAACGGCAATTTCCTATCTGCTGCAGAACAAGCACCGGGAAATCGGAATTATTGTAGGCCCCGAGGATGTGTTTACTTCCCAACAGCGGTTAAAGGGTTATTATGATGCTTTTTCCGCTTACGGGCTGCCGGTTAACGAAGCCAATATTCTGCACGGAGATTACACGGTTCAGGGCGGTTACGAAAGCATGCGGCGGCTGCTTCTGCAAAGCCGCGTGACCTCGGTGTTTGTTACAAACTATGAAATGACTCTCGGGGCCATGATCGCGGTCAACGAGATGGGAATGAAAATTCCCGAAGAGATTTCCATCATTGGATTTGATAATATGGATCTTTCCCGTATTACGCATCCGCAGCTAACCATCGTTACGCAGCCGCTGGAACAGATCGGCGCCCAGACGGCAAAGCTCCTGTTGGAACATCTGACCGGCAGTATTCCGGCTTCCCCGGTTACGGTTTCTCTTTCCACCACACTGCAAGAGGGCGAATCCGTCCGCCGACTTTCCTGAGAAACGAAACATAGAAGAAATTTAGGAGGCTTTTCAAAATGCAGTCAGCTTTAACATGCGGCAATGCCGCCGGTACGGTCTCCACGCTGGGCGGCGAACTGGTTTCTTACCGGGACGCGGAGGGCACCGAATATGTCTGGACGGGTGACGCCAGCTACTGGACCGGCCACGCTCCGGTTTTGTTCCCCATTGTGGGCGCACTGAAGGGCGGTACGGTCAGCATCGGCGGCTCGGAGTTTCAAATGCCGAAGCACGGGATTGCCCGCAAACGTGAGTTTGTCCTTGCGGAACAGACGGAGGATTCCGTCACGTTCGAATTGAAATCCAATGACCAGACGCGGCCCTTGTTTCCGCATGATTTCTGCCTGCGTATTACGCAGAAAATCAGCAATCACGGTTTTTCCACAGAGTACGATGTTTTCTGCCCGGAGGGTGATTCCTTTGATTTCTGCATCGGCGGCCACGCCGGGTTCTGCTGCCCGCTCCATCCGGGAGAGGCTTTTTCTGATTATGTGTTGGAATTTGAACAGGAAGAGCGCCCGGACCCCTGCTATACCGATTCCGAAGGAGTTCTGCATCGCGGGCAGCGCAGGCAAGTTCCCATGCAGGGCAACGTTCTTCCGCTTGACTACGGGATGTTCGATGACGACGTACTGATCTTCGACGAGATCCGGTCCCGCAGCGTCAAGCTGGTTCACCGAACGACCGGGAAGGGAATCCGGTTTGAGTTTAACGGATTCTCCAGCCTGGGAATCTGGACTCCGCCGGGCAAGCAGGCGCCGTTCCTTTGTCTGGAGCCGTGGCAGGGTCTTCCGGCATATTCCGATGAGGACGGAGCCTTCGAGCACAAACCCGGATTGCTTCGCTGTGATTCCGGAGCGCATGTGCGCCGCGGGTATCAGGTGACAATTTTATAAACGTTTCAGTTCTTTCGGCGCCGACGCAGACTGTGGGACAACTCCCATGAATGCGAAAGCTCCGGAAGAATTTTTTTTACCCGCTTGACAAAGAACGGACCCGGTGTTATACTTCAAAAGTAGAACGTTTCATTTTTAAAAAGTCCATTCAGAATGCTTACATAAGATCGGATTTGCGGAATCTTGCTGCATTCATGGACTTTAATTTAAACGTTGAAAATTAAACGTTTAACTTATTGCTGATTGGAAGAGGAGATGCCGCAATGTCCTTGGTAACATCAAAGAAAATTTTGCTGAAAGCAAAGGAAAACGGTTATGCCGTGGGTGCTTTCAATGTGGAAAACATGGAGATGGCTCAGGCCATTATTGAGGCGGCGGAGGAACTGAATGCGCCCGTTATGCTTCAGACGACTCCTTCCACGGTGAAATATGCCGGGGTAGACCTGTACTATGCCAACGTGAAAGCGCTGGCGGAAAAAGCAGATGTGCCCGTCGTCCTTCATCTCGATCACGGCAACAGTTTTGAACTTTGTGCGCAGGCGCTTCGTGCGGGGTACACCAGCATCATGATCGACGGAAGCAAATTCCCGCTGGAAGAAAATATCGCGCTGACCCGTAAGGTCGTTGAAATGTGCGATCCTTCCGGAATCCCGGTGGAAGGGGAGATCGGGCGGGTCGGCGGAAAAGAGGACGATCTCGTATGTGAGGACGCGGGCTATACCATTCCGGAAGAGGCCATTCAGTTCGAACGGGAAACAGGTCTTTTTAGTATGGCGGTCGGCGTGGGCACCGCGCACGGCGTGTACAAAACAACGCCGGTTCTGAACACGGAGCTGATCGGAAAACTGAAAGGCATGCTCACCGTGCCGATGGTGCTTCACGGTGCCTCGGGGCTGTCAGATGAAGCAATTCGCGAATGTGTGCGGCAGGGAATCTGCAAGGTCAATTTTGCGACGGAACTGCGCATTGCGTACAGCGGCGGAGTGAAGGACGTACTAAAGGAGAAACCGGATACCTTCGATCCGAAGGCATACGGAAAGGTAGGCCGTGAGCGTGTGAAGGAACTGGTAAAGAACCGTATGCGCGTCTGCGGCTGCGACGGGAAGGCTTAAAGTAAGGTGACGCCATGAGCGAAGTGCTTCTCGGAATCGATATCGGAACTTCTTCCTGCAAAGCAGCGGCATTTCTGCCGGACGGCTCGGTGCTTGCGCAGGTGAACCGGAGCTATTCCGTCCGCTACCCGAACCCGGGCTGGGCGGAGCAGAATCCCGAAGATTGGTGGGACGCAGTCTGTGGAGCAATTCGGGAGCTGCTGGAAAAGGGCGTCCGCGCCGATGAGATTTGCGGAATCGGTGTGGATGGACAGAGCTGGAGCGCCATCGCCGTTGACCGCACAGGCAAAGTACTGTGCGATACGCCAATCTGGATGGATACGCGCGCACAGAGAATCTGTGCGGACTTAAAATCCCGGTTCGGCGAAGAGCGGCTGTTCCGCGTCAGCGGAAATCCGGTACAGCCGACTTACACGATGCCGAAAGTCCTTTGGTATCAGGAACAGCGGCCGGAGGTTTACCGGAATACATACAAAATTTTGCAGTCCAACAGCTTTATGGCCTACCGGCTGACCGGCGCAATGACGCAGGAGCCGAGTCAGGGCTACGGCTGGAACTGTTATGACATGGCCCGGGGCGTCTGGAATCGGGAGCTGTGCCGCGAAATGGGTGTTGATCCCGCTCTGCTGCCGGAGATCGTTCCCTGCGATACGGTCATTGGAACCGTGACGGAGGAAGCGGCGCAGGCAACGGGTCTGCGGGTCGGAACTCCCGTTGTGGCGGGCGGTCTGGACGCCGCCTGCGGAACACTGGGCGTCGGCGTGATCCACCCCGGCGAAACGCAGGAACAGGGCGGTCAGGCGGGCGGCATGAGCATTTGTGAGGACACCTGCACGATGGACCCGCACCTGATCCTCGGGGCGCATGTCGTACCGGGTCAATGGCTGCTGCAGGGCGGTACGGTTGGCGGCGGCGGTGCCGTGAACTGGTTCGAGAAGGAATTTTGTGCGGCGGAACGTGCGGCGGCAAAGGAAAAGGGTACCGCTTCTCTGGCGGAGATGGATGCTTCCGCAAAGGAGACTCCCGCCGGTAGCGAAGGGCTTGTGTTCCTTCCGTATCTTGCCGGGGAACGGAGCCCCATTTGGGACCCGGACGCCAAGGGCGTGTTTTACGGCATTGATTTCTCAAAAACGCGCGGGCATTTCGCGCGTGCGGTGATGGAGGGGGTAGCCTACGCCCTCCGGCACAATTTGGAGACCGCCGCCGAGGCGGGCGTGCAGGCCGAAACCCTCCGTGCGATGGGCGGGGCCGCCAACAGCCGTCTGTGGATGCAGATCAAAGCGGATGTGACGGGAAAGAAGATCGTTGTTCCCTCCGCAGATACGGCGACGGCCCTGGGCGCTGCCATCCTGGCCGGTGTCGGCACGGGTGTTTTCCATGATTATGAGGACGCGGTGGCGCGTACCGTAACGGTTCAGCGCGAATTTGTACCGAACCCCGAAAAC
Organism: Bacillota bacterium; assembly: GCA_023410445.1. Lineage (GTDB taxonomy): Bacteria > Bacillota > Clostridia > Oscillospirales > Acutalibacteraceae > Caproicibacter. The sequence continues at coordinate 246,218 of JAEYPT010000001.1, forward strand.
GAAGCGGTTTACGCCGAGGGCTATGCCGTTTACCTCGGACTGTATCAGAATCTGAAAAATATCATGCATGGGGTGAAAAAGATATGAAAGCAGCAGTACTGTATGCGAATGAAGACATTCGGTATGACGACTGGGAAACGCCGGAAGTTCAGCCCGGCACCGTAAAGGTTCACGTCCGAGCAACGGGCATCTGCGGCAGCGACGTTCCGCGCGTTCTGCACAACGGCGCGCATTTTTATCCGATTGTTCTTGGACACGAGTTTTCCGGTGATGTGGTGGAAGTCGGCGAAGGTGTAACAAGCATCAAAGTGGGGGATACCGTTTCCGGTGCGCCGCTGCTACCCTGTATGAAATGCGATGACTGCCAGAACGGGAACTTTTCCCTCTGCAAGCATTACAGCTTTATCGGCAGCCGCGATCAGGGGAGCTTTGCCGAGTATGTCGTGATGCCGGAGGAGAACGCCGTCAAATACGACAGCAGCATTCCCTATGAGCAGGCGGCAATGTTCGAGCCCTCCACCGTGGCGCTGCACGGCGTTCTGTGCAACGATTACCGGGGCGGCGGCTGTGTGGCCGTGCTCGGCTGCGGAACCATCGGCATTTTCACGCTGCAGTGGGCCAAGATTTTCGGCGCGAAAAAAGTAGTGGTATTCGATATTGACGACGGCCGCCTCGCACTTGCAAAGCGGATGGGCGCGGATGCCGTGATTAATACAAAAAAACCGGATTACAAAAAGGAATGCATGGCACTGACCGGCGGCAAAGGCTACGATTTTCTCTTCGAAGCCGCCGGAAATCCCGCGACGATCCATATTGCCTATGAAATCGCGGCGAATAAGGCGCACATTTGCTGTATCGGCACGCCGCACGTGGACCTTTCGTTTACGCCTGCCGAATGGGAAAACATGAACCGCAAGGAATTCAAACTGACCGGGAGCTGGATGAGCTATTCGTCTCCGTTCCCGGGCAAAGAGTGGGAACTGACTGCGCACTATTTCGCTACGGGCCAGCTCAAATTCGACCCGGATTTCATTTTCCGCAAGTACCCGATGGCAAAGGTTGCGGAAGCGTTTGACTGTTTCCACCATCCCGAGCAGGTCCACGGAAAAATTCTTCTGATGAACGAATAAGGAGGGCTGCGGCATGATTTTAACGGTCACGCTGAACGCCTCAGTGGATAAACTGTATGTTCTGGACCGCCTTTTGCCGAACGAGGTAATGCGCGTCAGGGAAGTGAACAACACCGCGGGAGGAAAAGGCCTGAATGTTTCCCGGGTTGCGGCACTGGCGGGCGAATCCGTGACGGCGATGGGATTTGTGGGCGGCTATAACGGCATGCTGTTTGAAAGTCTGATCCGGGAAGACGGCATTGAAAAGCAGTTTACACACGTCCGGGCGGAAACGCGCTGCTGTGTAAACGCGCGGGACATGGAAGCCGGCCGGAGCACAGAATTCCTGGAGCCGGGCAACCCGGTAGCCCCGGAGGAGGTTCAGCAGTTTCTGGTCGATTTTAAGGCGCAGCTCCCCAAAGCCGACGTGGTAACGATTTCCGGCAGCATGCCCAAAGGGGTGCCGGAGGATTTTTACGGCGTATTGGTCCAGGCGGCACGGCGGCAGAAAATACCCGTGATTCTGGATTCCAGCGGCAGCGCGCTGAAAAACGCTCTGAGCGCGGGACCCTCGATGATCAAACCGAATGCCGACGAAATCTGCCAGCTTCTCAGCGTGGATATCAACTCCCGGAAAGACCTGATTGCCGCCGCCAAACAGCTGCATCAAAACGGCATTGCCGCCGTTGCGGTATCCCTTGGCAAGGACGGCGTTCTGGTTGTTTGCGGAGAGGGTGTTTATCACGGCATCACGCCGGATATTCCGGTTGTCAATACTGTGGGCTGTGGCGATAGCATGGTGGCAGGTTTTGCCGTCAGCATGGCGCGCCGTGAACCGATGGCGCAGGCGATTCGCTACGCGGTGGCTGTTTCCACCGCAAATGCGCTGACCAAAGAGACAGGGTTCTTTCACCGGGAGGACCTTGAAAAGCTGCTGGGGCAGATTCAGGCCGAGCAGCTCGAAAGTTTCTGATTAATTTAGCCGATTCCATTCATTTTAAATAAAAAATAAAACTATTTCAAAGGAGAGATTTTAAATGGCAGAGTTCATCAATCCTGCAATCGTTCCAAAGCGTACCCTGTCAACCGGCGAGCAAATGCCCTGCATCGGGATGGGCACCTTCGGCTCCGACCGCTTCACCGCGGAGCAGGTGTCCGGTGCTGTGGCAGGCGCGATCCGCTGCGGTTACCGTCTGTTTGACTGCGCGTCCGTGTATGAAAACGAGGACCTCATCGGCAAGGTGTTTGCCAACGCGTTCGAAGAGGGCGTCGTAGAGCGCAAGGACCTGTTTATCACCAGTAAGGTCTGGAATGACCAGCACGGCAAAGGGGAAGTCCTCCTGGCCTGTGCCAAAACCCTGCGCGACTTGGAACTGGATTATATCGACGCGTACTTTATGCACTGGCCGTTTGCCAATTACCATGCCCCCGGATGCTCCGGCGATTCCCGCAATCCGGATTCCAAACCGTTTAGGGTTGAGGATTTTATGGCAACCTGGCGTCAGATGGAAAAGCTGCATGACATGGGTTTGGTACATAATCTCGGTATGTCCAGCATGACCATCCCGAAGCTGGAAGCGGTTCTGCCGCTGTGCCGTATCAAGCCGACCCTGCTTGAAATGGAGCTCCACCCGGGCTTCCAGCAGTCCGCGCTGTTCGACTATGCGGTGAAACACGGAATCCAGCCGGTAGGATTCTGCCCCATCGGCAGCCCCACCCGCCCGGACCGTGACAAGACCGCCGAAGACGTGGCCGATATCCAGATGCCGGAAGTTGTGGAAGTAGCGCAGGCGCACCATGTGCATCCGGCGGTGATCTGCCTGAAGTGGGCAGTACAGCGTGGCCAGATTCCGATTCCGTTCTCCATTTATGAAGCCGAGTACGTCAGCAATCTGAAATGCACGACGGAAGATCCTCTGACCGCGGAAGAGATGGAGAAAATTAAATCCGCCGATAAAAACTGCCGCTTAATCAAGGGACAGGTGTTCCTGTGGCCGCACGCTTCCAGCTGGCACGATCTCTGGGACGAAGACGGCACCATCACGAAATAAGGAGGGAACAGGATGCTGAAAGGAATTCCTTCAATCCTGACTCCCGACCTGCTCAAAGTGCTGATGGAGATGGGCCACGGCGATGAAATCGTACTGGCTGACGGAAACTTTCCAAGGTTTGCGCATCCGGAGCGGGTAATTCGCTGCGATGGGCACGGCATTCCGGAGCTTCTGGACGCAATTCTGCAATTCATGCCGCTGGACCCCTATGTGGAAAATCCCACGGTCTTTATGGCGGTTCTGCCGAACGATCCTTATAAGCCGGAAATTTGGCCCAGGTACCGTGAAATCGGCAAAAAGTACGAGGAGCAGGGCCTTCGGGAAATAACCATCAACAAGTTTGATTTCTATGAACGCTCGCAAAAGGCTTACGCGGTTGTTACAACCGGCGAAAAAGCGCTGTATGCGAATGTTATCCTGAAGAAAGGCGTTGTAAAGTAAGCAGCGCCCGGTATTCCGGTAAACTGAAAAAAGCGGTCCGGCCTCTGCCGCACCCGTTTGAACGGCCGTCGAAGCAAGGTCTTCGGCGGCTGTTTTTTGTATTATTTGGATAAATAATTTTGTTGTAAAATATTTTCCTGTTGCTAAAACGATAAAAACCTTTATATAATATCTATGGGATTGTCCAAGAGAGGGGATGACGGCGGCGTTTAAAATAGTAGAGAAAAAACAGGCGGTCGGTTCCGTCGGGAGCAAACGCCGTTCCGTGTTTCACTGGAACAGCCTGTGGGTGATTATGGCGGCAAGCACATTGGTACTTTCTTTGGCCGCGGTCATCACAATCACACTGATTGTTTACAGCCATGCCGACACCGCCATCAATCACTCGATTGAACAGAAAAACGCGCAGATCGTTGATAACGTGTCGGATTCCATCGACAGCTACATTAAGGAAATGGTCTCCATCTCCAACAACGTTACGAATCTGCTTGGCCAGCATTCCGCGGGGGAGCTGAACCGCAGTCTGGTGGTTTTCCTCCGTGAAGATATTGAAACCATCGCGGTGTTTGACAACAGCGGCAAGCCCGTTGTTACAACCGACAGCCGCCCTCTTCGCAAAGATATTGAGGTGACGCGCCAGAGTTGGTATACAGGTGCCAGCACCAACGGACGTCAGTACCTGATTTCACAGCCTCATGTGCAGCGTCTGTACCGGGGAAATTACCCCTGGGTCATTACCCTGACCCGCAACGTTTCCTGGATGCAGGACGGAAGCAAACATACCGGGATTATGATCGTAGATATGAACTTTACGCGCATCAAGGGGCTGTGTTCCCGCGATCAGAAGGACGACGGTTATATCTACATAACCGATCAGCAGGGTAATGTGGTTTACCACCCGAACCAGCAGATGATTTACGCCGGAATTTTGCCGGAAGAAGTTACCCTTGCGGCAAATCTGAAGGCAGGCAGCTCTGTGGTGAAAACAAAAAATTCCCAGCTTTCCGTTTGCGTCAAGCCGCTCTCCAATGCGGCGTGGCGTGTGATCGGCGTCTCCTCCATGAAGGGCCTCGCTACTTACGACAGCGGCCCGGGCTCTTATATCGTACTGTCGATTATTCTTTTGGCAATTGCGATTCTGGCGGGAAGTCTGGTCCTTTCCACCGCCATGATTCTCCCGCTTCACCGCCTGATGACGCTGATGGGGCGGATGTCCGGCGGAGAAGATACCGAACCCGCGCCGGTGACGGGAATTTACGAAACCGGCCAGCTGGGCGACTCCTTTAACCGGATGGTCGCACGCATTCGGCAGCTGATGGTTCAGGTGCGCACGGAGCAGGAGCAGCTGCACCGCAGCGAATTAAAGGCGCTCAACGCGCAGATGGACCCTCATTTCCTGTACAATACGCTGGATTCCGTCATCTGGCTTGCGGAAAGCGGTGACCAGAAGGGTGTTGTTCAGATGGTATTGGCGCTTTCCAAATACTTCCGACTGTCCCTTTCGGGCGCAAAGGATTTTATCAGTGTGGAAGACGAACTGCAGCACGTGGAAAAGTACCTGATGATCCAGAAGATGCGTTTCGGGGATGCTTTTACCTACCGGATCGAATGTGAGGATGAGGTCCGCAGCGCCAAAACTCCGAAGATCATGCTCCAGCCCATTGTGGAAAACGCGATTGTTCACGGGGTGGGAACGATGGGAGAGGGAGGAATCATAACAATCACGGCTCGCCGCTGCGGCGAATATCTGGAGCTTGCAGTCCATGACAACGGATGCGGAATCAAGCAGGATATGCTGGAGCATATTCTGGAAACGGACCCGACATCCCGGTCCGGCATCGGCCTGAAGAATGTACATCAGCGCATCAAACTGGCCTGCGGGCCGGAATACGGTCTGAAGGTGGAAAGCGAGCTGGACGAAGGAACTACGGTACGGGTGCAGCTGCCGTTTTGGCTCGATCTGCCCCGGAAGGAGTGAGACGATGAAACGGCTGTGTACGCTGCTGGTAACGGTTGCCGTGCTCGCGGGCGCCGCGGTTGCCATGCTGTATTTTTGGCACACCGGCTTCAACAGCAAAAAATATACCTTTGATCTGATTGTAAAAGAAGCCGATATGGATTTCTGGAGGAGCGTGAACCAAGGCGCACAGGCCGCGGCTTCCACGTATAACGTCAACGTTTCCATGATCGGGCCTGCCATTGAGAAGGATTATTCGCAGCAGGTCAGTCTGCTGGAGAGTTCCATCGCCCGGAAGCCGGACGCGATTATTCTGGCGGCTGCGGATTACAATCTGCTTGCAAAGCCGGTGCAGGAGGCCATCGACAAAGGCATTCCGGTGATTATGGTAGATTCTGATGTGGATAATCCCAATACGGTTGCCTATGTGGGGACGGATAACGTGAACCTCGGCACTCAGTTGGCAAAACAGATGCAGAAACGTCTGGACCAGACCTCGGGAGAAGTGGGAATTGTAAGTTTTGTGAAGGAAAGCTATCCTGCGGTTCAGCGGGAAAGCGGATTTCGCAGCATTCTGGGTACCGACCGCAGGTTTACACTGCTGGACACTGCGTACGGAGATTCCGACGTTCAAAAAACGGAATATCAGACGGCGGTGATGGTTGCCCAGCATCCAAAGCTGGCGGCCATTGCGTCGCTGAATGCGCAGTCCTCCGAAGGCGCCGCACAGGCGCTCAGCAAGCTGGGGCGAAAGGATATCCCCTTATTTGCCATCGACTGCACGCCGGAGGAAGCCATGTACATGGAGGACGGTATTTTAAAGCTGGCGATTTTGCAGAATCCCTACCAGATGGGGTATTACGGCGTTGAAACAGCATGTCGCCGCCTGAAAGGAGAAAAGGTAAACAACCGGTATACGGATATTTACTCGGTGGACATCACCACGCTGTTCAGCGATCGGTATCAGCAGCTGGTTTTTCCGTTTAATTCCTGAACCGGTTGGGGGCGTTTTTTACGGCTTCAAATGGGAGCCGTATCAAAGAAGGGGGAGACGGTCGTTGTATAAATTGATTTTCGCAGATGATGAAAAACTGGTACTGAACAAAATCAGCCAAATGGTAGATTGGAAAAGCGCGGGCTTTTCTCTTGTCGGCTGCTGCTCCAATGGCTACGAGGTCATGGAGATGATTGAAAAGGAACTGCCGGACCTTGCCATTCTCGACATTAACATGCCGTTTATCACCGGTTTGGAAGCGGCCCGGCAGATTCGGCACAGCTACCCTCGCATCCGTCTGGTTTTCCTGACGGGCTATACGGAATTTGAGTATGCAAAGCAGGCAGTGGAACTCAACGCGCTCAAATACATTGTCAAGCCTGTGGGAGCACAGGAGCTTCGGGACGTTTTATGTGAGGCACGCTCCGCTCTGGATGAGGAAAACGGCCGGATTCAGAAAATAGCCGAGCTGGAGCAGTTTTACCAGCAGAATCAGAAAATGCTGATGCAGGATCTTCTGAGCGACAGCGCGCGTGGAGACAGCATTTATGAGCGTGTGCGGGCCTACGGGCTTAACTGGGATGAGAACTCCCTCTTTCAGGTGGCGGTTTTATCGGTTGACCGTATGGGACACGGCGCGGGTTGGGCTGCGGACGACGACAAGGCAATGCTGTATGCTCTGTGCAACGTGACATCGGAGCTTGCGCAGGAGGCCGGGCTGGGCTTTGCCTGTATCCGAAAGGATCGGGTGATTCTGATCGGGCATTCGCGGGATGAAAGCAGTTTTTCCCGGCGGATGCAGGAGTTTGTCGAATCCGTCCTGAATCTAGCTGGGAATCAGCTGCGTTTTTCCGTCACCGCCGGGCTTGGCAACGTCTGCAAGGGCTGCGCGCAGATTGCTTCCGGCTATGACGAGGCAATCCGCGCGATGAAACTGCGCGCAAAGGAAGGCGGAAATCAGCTGTTCACCATGCAGGACCTGCAGGGGTGCGCCGGAAGCCACGCCGCCGTGTGGGACGCAGTAAACTATATTGAATCCGTTTATGCCGACCCGAACCTTTCCGCGGATGCCGTGTGCGAGCATCTGCATTTGAGCCCGAGCTATCTGCGCGCGTTGTTTAAGCGGCAGACGGGCAGCACCATCATCGGTTATATCACCAAGGCGCGCATGGAACGCGCGCGCACACTTTTGGAAGACGGAACGCTGAAAAACAGTCAGGTCGCGGAAAAAGTGGGGTATGTCGATCCGCATTATTTCAGCTATTGCTTTAAACAGTATTTCGGCGCCAGCCCGAACGAAATGAGAGAAAAGCTGCATGCCCTCTGACCGGGCCTTGCGGCAAGGAAAATATAAAAATATATAACGTTTTACATTTACAACTGAATATGGAGAAAAACTGACCTGCTTTTTACAAAAATGGTAAAAGCTGCAGGTCAGTTTTTTTAAGTTCAAAAAACGCTTATAACGGGTAAATAACAACTTTGTTAGAGCAAATCTCTTGCAGCTTCTCACTTGCCCTGATATACTGAACGCATGAAATATAACGTTTAACTTTATGAAAGGAGATAATTGCCGTGATGATGCAGACAGCCCCGCAGTCAGCCGGAATCTGGGATTCCTATTACTCGGAAACAGACCCGGAGCGGCGGGCGGAACTGCTTTCCGCCGGCTGTGGGACGGAACCGGACGACGGGCTGAATAGACTCCGCCGCAGCCTGTGGGATCTCCGTTATACCGATCCGGCGGACAAAACGCACCGGGTGGATCAGCTGCTGTGGCAATGCGTGAATCTCTTGTGTCTATACAAGATGTCCGGGCCGCGGTTCCTCCGCAAAAACGGTGCAAAAGAAGTTTGTGCCGCCATGCATACCATGGGTTTTGAACAGGCTGAGGCCTGCGGAACAGAGGGAAAAAACGAACTCTACCGGGAATTCCGCAATGCGGCGCAGCGCTATTTTTCCGTCAGCTGCGGTGACAGCAATAAATCCTACCGCAAAAAATATTTCGGCATCGTATCCATGAACGATAAGGAGCTAAGGGAAAAGGTGGCGAAAGACGCCTGGAGGCTGTCGGAAGGCGTAAAGGACCGCTTTCCGCTTCCCGAGGAAATGAATCTATTTTTCCGGGCGGTAAAAGACGAGTTCTTCGCATCCGCTCCCGACGCGCAGATGCTTTGGGACAAATGCTCATCCACATATCAAAGAAAATAACCTGAATGCCGGCCGCCAGTATTTCAGGTGAATCATAAAGGGGAGATGCAGTTACGCTATGGAGAAATTCAAGAATTCACGGTTTGTAAAGACCATTGGCTTCAACCGTATCGTTCTGGTAGGAGTCATCTTACTGATGTACCTGACCTTCGCGCTTTTGACGCCGGTCCTTCGCGGGGGCGCTTCGTTCGTCAAATTCGAACGCATTCTCAGCGCGCTGAACTACGCGTATTTCATTGGGTTCCTCGGGCTGGGCGTCACGTTCGTCATTGCCACCGGGGGAATCGATTTTTCACTGGGCCCGGTTATGTTCACGTCGGCGCTGATCTCCGGATATTGCCTGATGCAGTTTCACCTGCCTCTGTGGGTGTGCATCCTGATCAGTCTGCTGATCGGCACCGTGTTCGGCGTATTGAACGGATATTTCGTCGCTTACCGTTTTCTGCCGTCGTTCATTACATCGATGGCGAGCATGCAGATCGCAAAGGGAATCGGTTCGGTCTTTACGCAGACGCAGTCCGTAACATGGCCGACCACCGGCCAGGAAAATTCCTGGTTCCGCTACCTCGTTAAATGGGGCGATATTCCCACCGGCCTGATCCTGCTGTGTTTGGTCGCAGTCGTCTGTGCCGTGGTTTTAAACAAAACAAAGGCGGGCCGCTACATTCTCTGCATCGGCAGCAATCGGGAAGCGGTGCGTCTGTCCGGAGTCAACACGAAAAAGTGGGAGATGCTGGCTTACATAATCTGCGGCCTGCTGGCCGGCATTGCGGCAATCTTCTATGTGGGCGCCTACACAACGGTTCAGCCTGGTCTCGGCGATACCTTCAACAATGAAGCAATTGCCGCGTGCGTAATGGGCGGAACCTCCATGATGGGCGGCGTGGCCTCCATTCTCGGCACGGTAATCGGCGCTGTGATCGTCGCGCTGATGCAGGAAGGAATCCTGGCCATGGGCTTTACCATTTCCTATCAGTATGTTCTTACAGGAATCATCGTGCTGATCGCTGTCACAGCCGACACGCTCAGCCGCAGAAAAAAGGTATAAGGGAGGGACGCAGCTATGGGTGAAACGATTCTGACCATGAAGGGAATCGACAAAACATTCCCCGGCGTCCATGCTCTCGACCACGTGGACCTGGAGATCCGCAAGGGCGAAGTGCTGGCTTTAATGGGTGAAAACGGCGCAGGGAAATCCACACTGATGAAGGTGCTGACGGGCATCTATAAAAAAGATTCCGGAGCGATTACATACGAAGGAAACGAAGTGGAGTATTCCAATCCCCGCGAAGCTCAGGCAGCCGGTATTGTCATCGTTCATCAGGAACTGAACATGATGGGCCACCTAACCGTGGCGCAGAATATCTTTATCGGAAGAGAACCGCGGCAGGGCTGGCTGATTGACGATGCGAAAATGAACGAGGATGCGCGCAAGCTCTTTGAGCAGCTCAACATCAGCATCAATCCGCGCGAGACCATGAGCCGCCTGACCGTCGGAAAACAACAGATGTGCGAAATTGCGAAAGCCATTTCCCATCAGGCGAAGATCATTATTTTCGACGAGCCCAGCGCGGCACTGACGGATGCGGAAATCGAGCAGCTTTTCAAAATTATCCGCGATCTGCGGGATCAGCAGATCGGCATTGTGTACATCTCTCACCGCATGGATGAAATCAAGCAGATTACGGACCGCGTTACCGTCATGCGCGACGGCTGCAACGTAGGCACGCTGATTACCAAGGACTGCACGAAGGACGATATCATCAACATGATGGTTGGCCGCGTGATCTACGAGGCGCCGAAGACCGAAAGCCGGGTAAAACCGGATGCCCCCGTTGTGCTGAAGGTAGAGCATCTCAATGCCGGGCGCATGGTGCAGGATGTCAGCTTTGAACTGCACAAGGGTGAAATTCTCGGTTTCTCCGGCCTGATGGGTGCAGGACGCACGGAGACGGCGCGCGCGCTGTTCGGCGCGGACCCGAAGGAAAGCGGAGAAATTACGATCAACGGGAAAAAAGTGGTGATCAACAATCCGGAGCAGGCGGTTGCCGAGGGCCTGAGCTATCTGTCGGAGGACCGGAAACGTTACGGCGTGGTTCTGAAAAAAAGTATCGCGGAAAATTCCACGCTCACCTGTCTGCCGAGGTTCTGCAATCACCAGTTTATCGATAAGCAAAAGGAAAAAAAGGTCGCCCAGCAGTATGTCGATATGCTGCAGCTGAAAACGCCGAGCGTTGACCAGATGGTCATCAACCTTTCCGGCGGTAATCAGCAAAAGGTTGTTATCGGGAAATGGCTGATCGGCGACTCGGATATTCTGATTTTCGATGAGCCGACACGCGGCATCGACGTTGGCGCAAAGCAGGAAATTTATGAATTGATGAACAAGCTTGTCAACGAAGGTAAGTCCATTATTATGATTTCTTCCGAAATGATGGAGATTCTGCGCATGAGCGACCGCATCATCGTGATGTGTGAAGGCAGAATTACCGGAGAACTTGGCATAGAAGAAGCGTCGCAGGCAAAAATCATGAACTTTGCGACACTGCGCAGTTAAGGGGGGAACGGATATGGAAGAAAAAAAGAATGCAGCAAGCCGCAGCCCTCTCGTGCGTATTTTCACTTCCCAGCAGGGCATCGTGTTTGCCGTCACAATTATACTATTTTTGTTTTTCAGCATTGCAAGCGCATCGTTTCGCCGTTACACCACGATCGTTACGCTTTGCAATTACATGTATTACATTCTGCTTATGGCAATTGGGGTTACTTTCCCGCTCATTACCGCGGGGGTTGACCTGTCCATCGGAACCGGCATCATCTGTTATTCCATTGTAGGAAGTTACGTCATTAGTCAAAAGGGAATGCCCGTCCTCGTTGGAATGCTGATTACCGTCGTGATGGCCATTGTAATCGGTCTGATCAACGGTCTCGTCGTTGCGAAACTCGACCTGCCGCCTTTTATCACGACTCTATGCACCATGATGATCGCACGAGGCCTCGGTTCCATTCTCACGGGAGGCCTGAGCGGCGTTTGGCCGATGGAGGGAAGCGACGGGGGTTGGTGCCGCAGTATCTTCAAGATTACCATCAATGATCAGGTAATCCCGATCGGCATTCTCTGGATGATTCTGCTGATTATCATCATGTCCGTCGTTCTTCGCAGGACACGGGTTGGCCGCTATATCATCGCGATCGGAAGCAATAAGGAAGCGTTAAGGCTCTCTGGTGTCAACGTGGTGAAATGGCTGGTGATTGCCTATATGATTTCCGGTCTGTTTGCGGGCTTTGCCGCAATTGCCTATGCCTGCACGTTCTCCAACATTACCCCGGGCACGGGTGCCGGTCTGGAGCTTGACGCCATCGGCGGAGCGATCATCGGCGGAACCTCCATGACGGGCGGCGCGGGCTCAATCTTCGGAACCTTCCTCGGCGTGCTGGTCATTTCCCTGCTGAAAACAGGTCTTCCCTACATCGGTCTGCAGGCGAACTGGCAGCAAATCATCACGGGTCTGGTTTTGATCGGCGCGGTTACCCTCGATATGGCAAAACGCCACAAAGCCGCCTGAAATTCAGTGATTTTACACCCAAGGGGTGTAGTCATAATTTAAAACGGGAGGAAACAAACATGAGAAAAGCAATGGCACTTGTTTTAGCCTCAATCATGGCACTTTCCGCCACCGCATGCAGCGGCGGCAGCACACCTGCAGCATCTTCGGCAGCTCCGGCTGCTGCGGCTCCGGCTTCTTCGGAGGCTGCTTCTACGGCGGCGTCCTCGGCGGCAGCGGGCGGCAATCAGAAACTGCACTTTGAAATCGTCTCCAAGGGCTTCCAATCCACTTACTGGCAGGCAGTTTATAAGGGCGCCACAGCGGAACTGAAAGCACTGAACGACAAAGCGGGCTACGAGAAGTATTCCATGAACTTCGTGGGACCCGACTCCGAATCCGACGTAGCCGTTCAGGTTCAGGAATTCACCTCCGCTCTGAACGCAAAACCGAACGCAATCGGCTTGGCCGCTCTGGACACAAACGCACTGCTCGATTCCATTAAATCGGCCCAAGGCAACAAGATTCCGATCATCGGCTTTGACTCCGGCGTGCCGAAGGCTCCGGAAGGCGCCGTTCTCGCGAATGCCTCCACGGACAATTACGCTGCCGGCAAGAGTGCCGCAGACGGCATGTACGAGAAGATCAAAGACAAGATTAAGGGCAAGGTACGCATCGGCGAAGTCAACCAGGATGCAACCTCCGAGTCCATCACCAACCGCGGCCTCGGTTTCCTCGATGAAATGATCGCGAAACTGACCGCCGACGGCAAAAAGGTCTTCGTAACCGGCAACCAGAAGTATACCGGCAGCTGCAAGGGCGTCAACGGTACGAAGGACAATGCGGATGTCACCATTGAAGTTCGCGTTCCTGCCCAGACAACCACAGAGCTGTGCGCAACCGAAGCCGGCGTTATCCTGAACGAAGCCGACACCATCGCTATCTTCGGTTCCAACCAGGTTGCTGCCGAAGGCGTCATCACCGCCAATGAAACGCTGCAGGTCTGCGGCGAAGGCAAGAAGATTACCGCAGTCGGCTTTGACTCCGGTAAAGTTCTGAAGGCCGCCGTTAAGGCCGGCACCATGTACGGCGCCGTGACTCAGGCTCCGGTTAAGATTGGCTCCGTGCTGATCGATCTGCTGGCGGCTTCCGCAGACGGCCAGTCGGTCAAAAATACCGATACCGGATGCGCTTTCTACACCAAAGACAATATCGACAAACAGGAAATCTCCCAGAACCTGTATGATTAACTTTCTCCTCTTTACGGAACCATATTTCTCAGAGGAATAACGTGTTCCAACCGCCGGGCGCTCCAGAAAGGGGCGCCCGGCGGCATTTTATCCGGCGCGGCGCTGTTTGCGGAACTGACCCGCCGAAACCCCCTTGTACTGCCGGAACAGGCGAATAAAGTAACTTAAATCGTTATAGCCGCATTGCAACGCAATTTCCGTGATGTTTTCGTCGGTCGCGCAGAGAAGCTCCGCCGCGCACTCGATCCGATAGTAATTCAGGTAGTCGATCGGCGTGCGGCCAGTCACCTGCCGGAACACGCGGCAGAAATACTTCGGCGCAAGCCCGGCTTCGGCGGCCAGCTGCTCCAGCGTCAGCGGCGAGGCATAATCCGCGCGAATCCGCATCAGCACATTTTTGATCTGCATAGCCCGGTTGCTGCTTCGGCGGTCCTCGTCCGAAGGCATTGTGTAAAGGCGCTGCTGCAGCACCGTACCAATGAACTGCCACAGAAGACCCGTTGTGATGAACTCATACCCGGCCTGCTCTTTTTCCATCGCTTCAAACAGCCGGTCCACAATGCGTCCAACATCACTGCTCCGCTCAAAACGGGTCTGAATGCACGCTCCGGGGCCGAGGGCTGCGGTGTACCGTTCCCGGCAGATGGTGCTGTCCTGCAGAAAACGGTCCATATCGAATACGATGCATTCGTAGATGCAGTCATGCGGTGTTCCGCCGTGAATGATCCCCTCGGGCAGGAACGCGGAGTCCCCGGCGTTCAGCTCCAGCATTTCGCCGTCCAGCGACAGGGAAAAACGGCCCTGCAGAACCAGAATCAGTTCGCACTCCATGTGCCAATGGAAAGGCATCTCATAACGAGGGTGTGCGGCGTCCACATAGTACAGTTCAATCGGAAAATCGAACGTGCCCCGGACCGCTTTTTCGTGACAGGCAAGATACCGCATAGGCTCCTCCAAAAAGTGAATATAATGCTACTTTTTCTTATTATAGCCCGAGCGGAGAGGAAAAAGCAACAGTATAATACAAGTAGACTCCCGAAAGAAACGAAAGGAGAATAACATGGATATTCAACTGATAAAAGAACAGATCTGCGACGTCTGCCACAAAATGTGGCAGCTGGGATGGGTAGCGGCAAATGACGGAAATGTCACGGCACGTCTGGAGGACGGCACCTTTCTCGCGACGCCTACGGGCATGAGCAAAAGCTTTATTACGCCGGAAAAGCTTCTGCACATCAACGGCAAGGGTGAAATTCTGGAGGCAGCAGAGGGCCTGCGTCCTTCCAGCGAAATCAAGATGCATCTGCGGTGCTACGAAAAGCGCCCGGACGTAAACAGCGTGATTCACGCGCATCCGCCGGGCGCGACGGGCTTTGCCGTGGCACACCGCTCCATGGATATGTACAACATGATCGAGGACGTGTCGGTGATCGGCGCGGTGCCGCTTACCCCCTACGGTACGCCGAGTACGGTGGAGGTTCCGGACGCCATTGAACCGTATCTGGCTGAGCACGACGTGATGCTGTTGGAAAACCACGGTGCGCTGGCCGTCGGCAGCGACGTCATCACCGCGTTTTACCGGATGGAAAGTCTGGAGCTTTGGGCCAAAATCACGATCAACGCGATCATTCTGGGCGGCAGCTACGACATCAGCCGCGAAAACATTCAGAAGCTGATCGATCTGCGCGGGTATTACGGTGTGACCGGCAAACATCCGGGCTATCAGAAATATCCAGGCAAAGAAAAGGGCGAACCGACCGACCGGTAAGGAGGGAGCGCTATGCTGAAGAATATTCCCGCAATCCTCAGCCCGGAACTCTTGAAAGTCCTGTGTGAAATGGGCCACGGGGATGAACTGATTCTGGCGGACGGCAATTTTCCCGCCGAAAGCGTGGGCAAAAACGCCCGGGTGATCCGTCTCGACGGCCACGGAGTTCCCGAGGTGCTCGACGCGGTGCTGGCTTTGATTCCGCTGGATACATACACGGAAAAACCCGCCGCCCTGATGGAGGTGGTGCCGGGCGATCCGATCGTGCCGGTCATCTGGGAAGAATACCGGGCGATTCTCGCAAAGCACGGAGAAAATCCCGATGCGGTGGAAAACATCGAGCGGTTTGCGTTTTATGAGCGCGCAAAGCAGGCGTATGCCATCATCGCCACGGGTGAATCCGCGGTTTACGCCAATATTCTGCTGAAAAAGGGTGTCGTTCAATGAACGGCGGCATAGTGGTTCTTGCTTTCGATTTCGGCGCTTCGAGCGGGCGCGCGATCAAAGCGCGGTACGAAAACGGTGCCCTCAGCTATGAGGAAGTTCACCGGTTTGACAACAACCCCGGAGAATACGAGGGTCATTTCTGCTGGGACTTTGAAACCCTGTTGACCGAGGTGCGGACCGGAATTGAAAAGGCCGGCGAGTTCGACAGTGTGGGTTTCGATACGTGGGGTGTCGATTTCGGTCTGCTGGACCGGAACGGCCGTCTGCTCTCGCGCCCGGTTCATTACCGCGACGCGCGAACGGCCGGAACGGTGGAGCAGGTTCTTCGGAAGATCGGTGCGGAGGAACTGTACCGGAAAACCGGAAACCAGATCATGGCGATCAATACGATGTTTCAGCTGTTGGCGCTGAAGGAACAGCAGCCTAAGGTGCTGGAGCAGGCCAAAACGCTGCTGTTTATGCCGGATCTGTTCGCCTATTCCCTGTGCGGCAAAGCGGCGTGCGAACGCAGCATTGCCTCCACCAGCCAGATGCTTGACCCCCAAACCGGTACTTGGCGCGGCGATGTTCTGGATGCGCTTGGCTTACCGAAGGGTATCCTGCTGCCGCCCGTTCCCAGTGGCACGGTGACCGGCACGCTCCCGAACGGGGCCAAAGTGATCGCCGTAGCCGGGCACGATACCCAGTGCGCTGCCGCTGCTGTTCCCACACAGAGCACGCATGCGGCATTCCTATCCTGTGGTACGTGGAGTCTTTTGGGCACCGAACTGGACGCGCCCGTTCTCACGCCCGAAAGCTGCCGCATGGGCCTTTCCAACGAGTTGGGCGCCAACGGGAAGGTCAACTATCTGAAAAACATCATCGGGCTGTGGCTCATTCAGGAAAGCCGACGCGCCTGGCGCAGACAGGGGCAGGAATATTCCTATGCCGATCTGGAGCGCATGGCGCTGGATTCTCAGCCGCTCAACTGCTTCATCGACCCCGATGCGCCGGAGTTCACCCCGCCGGGGGACATTCCGGGCCGGGTGCGCGAATACTGCCGCCGCACGGGTCAGCACGAACCGCAGTCGGTCGGCGAAATTATGCGCTGCATTTATGAAAGCCTTGCGCTCAAATATCGCTTCGCGCTGGAACAGCTGCAGCAGGCGACCGGGAAGCGCTTTTCCGTGCTCCACATTCTCGGCGGCGGCACCAAGGACGGCCTGCTGTGCCGGATGACGGCCAATAGTACCGGAGTGCCTGTGATTGCCGGACCGGTGGAAGCGACGGCGCTCGGCAACATCATCATTCAGCTTGCGGCGCTGGGAGCGCTGGCGAATCTTCAGGCCGGGCGCTCCCTGATAGCCCGGAACGAACCATTGAAACGATATGAGCCCGAAGAATCACAAGCGTGGAATCGGGCCTATCAAATTTATCAAACCATTTTGTGAAGGAGGAGTTTTTTATGTTATATCCTAAAATCGGCATTCGGCCGATTATTGACGGCCGTTGGGGCGGCGTCCGTGAA
This sequence comes from Bacillota bacterium, assembly GCA_023410445.1. Lineage (GTDB taxonomy): Bacteria > Bacillota > Clostridia > Oscillospirales > Acutalibacteraceae > Caproicibacter. Next base: position 263,498 of record JAEYPT010000001.1, read on the forward strand.
AGCCTTGAAAAGCAGACCATGGGAATGGCGCAGAGCGCGGTGAAGTTGATTTCCGAGACTCTGCGGTACCCGGACGGGACCCCCGTGCAGTGCGTCGTCTCCAACACCACCATCGGCAGCGGAGCGGAAGCCGCGGCCTGCGCGGAACAGTTTTCCACCGAGAATGTAGTCGCGACACTTTCTGTTACACCCTGCTGGTGCTACGGAACCGAGACCTTCGACATGGACCCCAAAACGATCAAGGCGGTCTGGGGTTTCAACGGGACCGAGCGCCCCGGCGCGGTTTATCTGGCTGCTGTTCTGGCGGCCCATGCACAGCGCGGTCTGCCTGCCTTCAGCATCTATGGGCATGACGTGCAGGATGCTTCCGACACCAGCGTTCCCGCTGACGTTGCCGAAAAAATTCTTCGCTTTGCGCGCTGCGCAGTAGCGGTCGGGTGGATGAAGAACAAAGCCTATGTCAATCTGGGCGGCGTCCCCATGGGAATCGCGGGCAGTTTCTGCAACGCCGATGTGTTCCAGAAATATCTTGGTTTACGTGCCGAGTGGGTTGACATGACGGAAATCCTCCGCCGCATCAAACTCGAGATTTATGACGCGGAGGAGTACAAGCGTGCGCTGAGCTGGGTGAAGGCCAACTGTAAGGAAGGCTTTGACTGCAATGCCGGTAAGAACCTGCCCGAGGTCATTACAAAATCCAAAGTCATTCCGCCGGATCAGGACTGGGAGTTCATCACCAAAATGACGCTTGTCATGCGGGATATCCTGTTCGGAAACCCGAAGTTGGATGCAATGGGGTGGCATGAGGAAGCGCTGGGCCGCAACGCGGTGGTCGGCGGCTTCCAGGGTCAGCGTCAATGGACCGACTGGCTTCCGAACGCCGATTTCTCAGAATCCATTCTGGCTTCTACGTTCGACTGGAACGGCGCCAAACAGCCCACGCCGTTTGCGACGGAGAACGACACCTGCAACGGAATCGCCATGCTGTTCGGAACGCTCGTCAGCAACCGGGCGCCCGGTTTCCACGACGTGCGCACCTACTGGAGTCCGGAAGCCTGTGAGCGTGTGACGGGGATGAAACCGACCGGAAAGGCTGACAACGGCTTTATTCATCTCATCAATTCTGGCGCGACGGCGCTCGATGAGACCGGTGTGTGCAGAGACGAAAAAGGCGAGCCCTGCATGAAACCGTTCTGGGAAATGCAGAAAAAGGATATTCAGGCGTGCCTTGACGCGACTGATTGGTGCCGGGCAAACTTCGAATATTTCCGCGGCGGCGGGTTCTCGAGTCATTTCCGCTGCAGCAGCGAAATGCCCGTTACCATGCTTCGATTCAACATTGTGGACGGCATCGGCCCCGTTTTACAGATTGCCGAAGGCTGGACCGTGGACCTGCCGGATCAGATTCACAATACGATTGATCTGCGTACAGACCGCACCTGGCCCACCATCTGGTTCGCACCCCGGCTGACCGGAAACGGTGCCTTTGCGGATGTTTACAGTGTCATGGCGAACTGGGGCGCAAACCACGGAGCAACGGTTTACGGCCACGTGGGCGCCGACCTGATAACGCTTGCTTCCATGCTGCGCATCCCCGTGACCATGCACAACGTCCCGCAGGAAAAGGTATACCGTCCGCACGCATGGGCATCCTTCGGAACACAGGACTTGCAGGCCGCCGATTATGCCGCATGTAAGCAGTATGGCCCGCTGTACCGATAAGAATCAAAAGGAGAAATTACGATGGCAAACCGCATTGTTCTGAACACCATTTCCTACCACGGCAAGGGCGCGATTGAAAACATTGTGCCGGAACTTACCGCACGGGAATACAAAAAGGCGTTTGTATGTTCCGATCCCGATCTGGTCAAATTCGGCGTAACACAAAAAGTAACCGGTCTGCTGGAAGCCGCGGGCTTTGCCTACGAGCTTTACAGCGAGATCAAGCCGAACCCCACGATTCAGAACGTACAGACCGGCGTGGCCGCTTTCAAAAAGAGCGGCGCCGACTGCATCGTCGCCATCGGCGGCGGCTCTTCCATGGATACCGCAAAGGCGGTCGGGATTATTGTGAATAACCCGGATTTTGCGGATGTCCGTTCGCTGGAAGGGGTTGCGCCGACGAAAAAGCGCGCCGTGTTTACCATCGCGGTTCCCACCACAGCCGGAACGGCTGCGGAAGTGACGATCAATTACGTGATTACCGACGCGGAAAAGAGACGTAAGTTCGTCTGCGTCGATCCCAAAGATATTCCGGAGGTCGCCGTGGTGGACCCGGATATGATGAGCAGCATGCCCAAGGGCCTGACTGCCGCGACCGGCATGGATGCGCTGACCCACGCGATTGAAGGTTACATTACCAAAGGCGCATGGGAAATGACCGATATGTTCCACCTGAAAGCGATTGAACTGGTGTCAAAGCATCTGCGGGGTGCCGTGGCGAATACGCCCGAAGGTCGCGAAGGAATGGCTCTGGCGCAGTACATTGCCGGACAGGGCTTTTCGAATGTGGGGCTCGGCATCGTTCACAGCATGGCCCATTCGCTGGGTGCCGTTTACGATACTCCACACGGAATCGCGAACGCGATTCTGCTGCCGACCGTCATGCAGTACAATGCTCCCGCAACCGGTGAAAAGTACCGCGATATCGCCAAGGCAATGGGCGTGGGCGGCGTGGGTGCCATGTCGCTGGACGAGGTACGCGTAGCGGCCGTGGATGCGGTCAAAAAGCTTGCTTCCGACGTGGGAATCCCGGCTGACCTGAAAGCGATTGTAAAACCCGAGGATATTCAGTTCCTCTCGGAGAGTGCCTATGCCGATGCCTGCCGCCCCGGCAATCCGCGTGATACCAGTGTGGAAGAGATCGCCGCGCTTTACCGCAGTCTGATTTAAGAAACACATTAAATTACGGAAAAAAAGAGCCGGCTCCTTGAAAGGGGTCGGCTTTTTCGCCGTCGATTGCAAATTATCGCCCGTCAGGATATAATTGCATCATAATACAACGGTCCGGCGAATGGGGGAGAATGAAATGAATCGATGTGAGTGGTGCCTTTCGGACGAGCAGTACCAGAAATATCACGACGAGGAATGGGGCGTCCCGGTCCATGACGACCGGAAGCAGTTTGAGTTTTTGGTGCTGGAGTCGGCGCAGGCTGGGCTCAGCTGGCTGACGATCCTCCGAAAGCGGGAGAATTACCGGCTGGCGTACGACAATTTTGAGCCGGAAAAGGTCGCGGCCTATGATGAACAAAAAATTCAGGAGCTGCTTTCCAATCCCGGTATTGTCCGCAACCGGAGAAAGATCGATGCCTCCATCGGCAACGCGCAGAAATTTCTCGAGATTCAGAAGGAATTCGGCAGCTTTGACGCGTATATCTGGAAATTTGTCAACAATCAGCCAATTACGAACAGCTATGAAAGCATTTCCGAAATTCCCGCTTCTTCTCCGCTGTCCGATGAAGTCAGTAAGGACTTGAAGAAAAGGGGATTCCGTTTTCTCGGGACCGTGATCGTTTATTCCCACTTGCAGGCGACCGGCCTAATCAACGATCACATCGATTCCTGCTTTCGGAAGCATCTCTGCACCGCGGCAAAATAAAATTGGCAAGAGCGGATTACCGGAAAGGAAGCGGGAGAAAATTGAAATCGGAACAGACTGAGAGCGAAGGCGCGGAGCATTCGTATAATCCTGAAAAATCGCCGTTTATGGAGGCGGGAAGTCCGGTCGGCTTGCAAAAGCGGAGCTCCTTCAATGAGGATGTCGTGAATTACGACCGGTGGCGTCCCGGGTATCCGGCCGAAGTGTTTGAACAGGTCCTCCGGTATTCGGAAATCGGGCCGGGGAAACGGGCGCTGGAAATCGGAATCGGCACCGGACAGGCGACCGAGCCGATCCTGAAAACGGGGTGTGCCGTGACTGCGGTGGAGCTCGGCGGAAACCTCGCGGCCTATGCGAAGGAAAAATTCCAGGAATATCCGAGTCTTACGGTTCAAAATCTTCCGTTTGAGGATTTCGACGAACCAGACGGAAGTTTTGATCTGATTTATTCCGCCACTGCGTTCCATTGGATTCCGGAGGAGACCGGCTTCCCGAAAGCGTTCCGGCTGCTCAAAAGCGGCGGAACTTTGGCGCTTTGGTGGAACCGGCCGCTCCCTGCTGGGCCGGAGGAGCTGAGCCGGGAAATCCAGCGGGTTTATGAAACCTGCCGGCCGGATATCGCGCGGAAACCGGAAAAGGACAAAACGTCTCTTTACCGGAAAGTCCGGGAGACCGTTCTTTCCCATGGCTTTACCGACCTTGAGTTCCGCGTTTTCCACGCAGAGCGGACGTTTCAGGCGGACAGCTATGTGCAGTTGCTGAATACCTATTCTGATCACCGTACCGCTGCGCCGGACGTGAAAGCAGTATTTGAGTCCGAAATCCGGCGTGTAATCCGTAACCACGGGGATCGAATTGTTCTCTCCGATGTCGTTGACCTGTATCTTGCCCGAAAGCCCTGAGACACAAGAAAGCCCCGCCAAAAAGCGGGGCTTTTCACAGTGAAACTTATTCCTCCAGCGAGATTACGGAAACAGGACAGCCGTCACGGGCTTCCTCCGCAGTGGGGCGGAGCGAATCATCCACTTCGGCATACACCTCGGCGAGATTATCTTCCCCCATTCGGAATACCTCCGGACAGGTGGAGGCACACAGGCCGCAGCCAATGCAGCCGCCTCGATTGACAAACGCACGCATGAAAGCACTTCCTTTCTATTTGAACAAAACGATTAGAAACATTTTGAACGGCTCAACCGCCAGAACGGCATGTGGCTTTTTGGATGGCATAATCACCGTATCGCCCGCGTGAAGCGTATACTTCTCGTCTCCTACCGTGATTTCCCCCACGCCGTCCAGCGCAATGACCATGGCGTCTCCGTTCGATTCGTGTGAACTGATTTCCTCGCCTCGGTCGAAGGCAAACAGCGTAAGGCTGACGCAGTTGTTCTGAGCGATGGTTTTGCTGACGATCTGCCCCGCCCGGCAGTCCACCTGATCCGTCAGAGACAGAACGGTGGAAAATTCCATGTTTTTAATATAGGAGCCTGACATAAAAAACCCCCTTTGACCCATTTCCTATTTTGCCTTGTGCCGGACCGTCTATACTATGTACCGGATTTTTTCAAAAATAGTTTTTTACGCATCAAAAAGCCGATGAACGACGTCGCCTAAAGGGCAAGTGTTCATCGGCTTTTATAGGTCCTGTTTTAATCGGGCGGAAATCAGGCGACGGTGACCAGGCATTTTGCGGTGAGACCATTTCCCGCTTTTGCGAGAATGGTGGTGCAGCCCTTGGAAACCCCGAGGACGGTGCCGTTCCGAACGATCGCCACCTGGGAATTGCAGGAGCTCCACGAGGTCCGGTTATAACAGGCGTTTTGGTTAATCAGAGTTACTTTTGAGTTCAGCTCACAGGTTTTTGCGGTTTTCACATGCACGGAGGAACGGTCCAAGGATACGGAAACCGGTATGTACTCGGCCATTGCGACACACCGTGCAAGATTTTCGGCAATGGCGTCGGTGTTGTTTTCAATCCATGCAACGTCGTCAGGGTTGTCGTGGTAAGCCGTTTCAATCAGGCAATGGGGCATTTTCGGCATGTACATTTCCCAGAGAGCGTCATTGGTGTCCGTGCTGATGGCGCTTTGGTCCGGATAAATAAAATTATCTTTTAGCAGGTTGGCAAATCGCTGGCTCTTGGCGTCCCAGGAGGGATAGTAAACGGTGGTGCCGTTGGTTTTGGGGCCTCCGTCCTGCGCGTTGGAATGAATGGCAAGATACAGGTCACACCGGCTGTCGGAGGCCTGCTGGGCCCGATTCACAATGGTGGCGCGCTGGGCGGCGCGGCCGCCGGAGCTCGGGGCGGCAAGCACGGATTCGATGCCGTATCCCTTGAGGTACGGGATCATGGCGACGGCAATTTGCCGCATGTGGTCTTCCTCGCTCCCGGACCCGTCGCAGTAGGGATTCCACGGCTGCGCGGAAGGGCTTAGATAGACCCGATAAGGCGTTATGGCCACGGTCGGGCGGGCGGTAAAGCTGGTGGGGTAAATTGCTGCGCTTGCACCGAATTGGCAAAGCCCGTCGGCACCGAGAAACAGAAAAAGGAACAAAAGGCAAAAGAGCTTTCCTGCGGGCACCCGCATCGGAATTTTGTGTAAAAAGGAAGGGAACATTCCGGTATTCACTGCTTTCGTATGTATTTGCGGCTTTCACTGAGGACAGCCTTGGAAGGGCAAGGAAAGAGCCGCACGAAAGCGGCTCAAGAAGGAGGATAATTGTAAACCCTCATCATCCGAGGAACGTGTTGACCGGATAGAAATAGAGAAGATACAATGGAAATTCAGTTGGAATTTTACCAATTCTATTTTACCATTTCATTCCTTAAAATTCAAATCAATACTTGTTAAAAAACGATTTTTTTCACGAAGCATCTTTCTTTGATTTGCCGAATAAGAACATTAATTCCCTTGTAATCTCGTCTACACGCGGCTATAATTGAAAAAAACAGGCAATCGGGCAGAAAAGAGTTGGGCTTTATGAAAGACAGCGTTATTTTTATTTCAGCGGGACCGGAAACAGTCTTCAGATAGCGGGGGACATCGCGGCCGGTCTGGGAGACACGGAACTGATTCCGATCGGCGATTTCGATTTGGAAACGGATGTGGCATCGAATCGGGTCGGCATTGTTTTCCCGGTGTACTACTGGGGGCTTCCGCGTATTGTCGCGGAATTTGCGGACCGCGTGAAGCTGCACAGCGGCGCTTACGTCTATGCCGTCTGCAACTACGGCGGTACAACAGGGGCCACGCTCGCCATGCTGAAGGACCGGCTGCAAAAACGCGGCTTTCCCACGCAGGCAGCCTATGCGGTCCATATGCCCGGAAACTATATTCGGGCATACGGTGCGATTCCCAAGAAAGAGCAGAGTAAGCTTTTTGAAAAGGAAAAGCCTTCCGTTCAAAAAATCACGGAGGAAATCAAAGCCGGGAAGACAAATCTGAGAGCGGCAAATGCCAATGCTCTTATCCGCATGATTTCAGAGAAGGTGAACCGCTCTTTTCAGGAAAAATGTGCCCGATCCGATGAAAATTACATCGTCAGCGAAGCGTGCATCAGCTGCGGCCTGTGCGAAAAAGCTTGCCCGGTACACAACATTACGATGGAATCAGGCAGGCCGGTGTGGCACCATCGGTGCGAAGCATGTATGGCTTGCATTGAGCGCTGCCCGAAGCAGGCAATCAATTATAAGACCACCACGGTCAACCGGAAGCGGTACGTCAACCCTTATGTGAAATTCTAAGGAGAACGTCCGGTTCCCGGAACATATTCCTTTTTGCCATCATGCCCCGTCCCCGCCGCGTAAAATGCGATGGAGGCGGGGGCTTCTATTTGTTTCCATTTATTTTACCTTTATTTAACACAAATTTGATTTTGCTTAACAAGGCAGTAACTTGATTGATACAGAAATGGGATACAATAATTCCATCCATTCAAGAGGAGGGAATATTAAATGAACATCGGTAAAAAAACGGTCCGGACAGCAGCCGCAGCTCTTTTTGCGCTGACAGTCGTCGGCTTCGGTGCTGTCCCCGCAGGAATCGGAGCGTCGGCCGCAACGACCGGAACTCCTTACAACGTTACCGCCGGAATCGGCACTAACGAAACGGAAGTGCGTTTCACCTGGCTGAGCCAGGGTTCTTCCACGGGTATGCTGGAAATTGCGAAAACAAGCGACGTGAAAAACGGCAGCTTCCCGACCGGCTCCGAAAAGCAGGCAGCGACAGCAAAATTAACGGCGACCGAAGGTGTCCTCGATAATCCCAACAACAGCGATCATCCCGTGAGTTCCTTTCAGGATGCAAACGGGCATGCCCTGCAAGACGAATATTCCAGCAAAGTCACCGTTGGCGGTCTTTCCACCAACACCTCCTATAGCTATCGCGTCGGTGACGGCACAACCTGGAGCAAGACCTATACCTTCCAGACGAAGGACCCGAAGGGCGGATTTACCTTCGCGGCGTTCGGCGATCCCCAGATCGGCGCGAGCGGGAATGCCGACAAGGATAAGGTCGGCTGGGCCAATACGCTCAGCAAGGTTTATGCGAGAGACCCGAAGCTGAATTTCCTTTTCAGCATGGGCGATCAGGTGAACGATTACGATCATCTTTACGCTCAGCAGAAGGAATACGACAATTTCTTCAATCCGGATTTCAACAAGGATTACCTGCAGAGTCACATTCTTGCGGCATTCTCCGGAAACCATGATTTCCAGATGGGCAAATACTACAGCTTTCATTACAATCAGCCGAATCTCTCCACACTTGGCCAGACCACGACCAACGGCGTAGCGGACAGCAACGGCGATTACTGGTTCCGTTACGGCAACACCCTGTTTATGGCGCTTGAGGGCAACAACTTCTACGATACCGCCGCTCATGATTCCTTCCTCCAGCAGGCGATCAGCGCCAACCCGACGGCAAAGTGGAAGGTAGCTTCCTACCATCAGGCCCCTTACAGCGAAGCAAACCACGACGGCGCTACGACGTCCGACGATGACGTGATGTTCATGCGCAAAAACTGGACCAAGCTGATGGACAAATACGGCATCGATCTCGTCCTCAACGGCCACGACCATTATTACACCCGCTCTTTCCAGATGTACGGCGGGTCTCCAGTCAGCACGGTAAAGACCAATCAGGTGACGAACCCGAAGGGTACCGTATACTTTACGCTCGATTCCGGCAGCGGCAGCAAATATTATAAATACAACACGACTGCCGATCACTCGTTCAGCTCGTTCGGCTGGCAGAACAACACGCCGATCTACACCTATGCCAAGGTGACGGACAACGCGTTTACTCTGACCACCTACGCAACTAATTCCGACAAGCCGATCGACACCTACACCATTACAAAGACTTCCGGAGCCTCCGGTACCGGAACCGTCAAGAAGAGCACTATGGGCGTTGCGAAAGCAGCTCCTTCGGCGGAGGGAACCGCAGATGTGTCCGATTCTCTCGCGGGCGGAACAAACGGTATCTGGTTCTTCCTCGCGGCTGTCGCGGCGGCAATCACTGCTGCTGTGGTTTTCCTCGCGGCTCGCAGGAAAAAAGCGAACGGCTAATTGATCTTAAAATAAGTCGGACAACCTCGTCTCACATTCCGTGGGATGAGGTTGTCTGACTTTCAAGTTTTCACTTAATGAAAAGCGGGGAAAAAACGTGAGCAAAAAGTTTCTGCAACGCGCGGGAAAAGCGGGGGCGCTGGTGCTGCTCCTGATAGTCTATGCGGTTCTGGCGTACATGGCCAGCCGCCACACGGCGTATTACAATCCCTACAGCCTGCCGGGAAACGATAAAATTGCCTTCGAAAGAGCGAAAGTCACTTCGGTTCAGTCCGCAGATGTTCACAACGACGGAAAGCACCCCGAGCTGCTGATTGGCTCGCAGGAGATTGCGGTCACCGTTATGACGGGCGAATTCCGGGGCAAAAGCTTTTCCGTTACCAATAACCTCAATTGTGACACGAACTATCTGTTGAAAGCCGGGCAGACGGTGATTGTTTCCATCAGTTCAACCGGAGACGGAAAAACCGTCAATGTCAACGTCAATTCCCCGGACCGGACGCCCTATCTGTACTTGATGGCGGCGCTGTTCGCCGGGTTGCTCTGTCTGGTGGGCGGAAAGCGCGGATTTAAATCGGCCGCTGCGATCGGCTTTACGGTGACAAACGTCCTGTTCGTCTTCGTGCCGCTTCTGTACATCGGCGTTGAGCCGACGTTGGCCGCTCTGATTCTTGCCGCCGTCACAAGCTGCATCACGCTTTTGCTTGTGGGCGGATGGGAACAGAAAACTCTGATCGCCATCCTCGGCACCGTCGGGGGAGTCACAGCCTCCGCCGGAATCGGGCTGCTCTTTAGCACGCTGACGGGAACCTCCGGCTATACCTTTTCCGATACGGATTCACTTCTGGCAATTTCTTCGCATAGCGGCCTGAAGGTCGGCGATCTGTTTTTCGCCGCCGTGCTGATTGCCTCCCTCGGAGCGGTGATGGATATTGCCATCTCGGTGGCAACCTCCGTCAACGAAGTTTTCCACAGCAACCCGGACACCGGTGGAAAAGCTCTGTTTGCCTCGGGCATGAACGTGGGACGGGATATGATGGGCACCATGGCAAATACGCTGATCCTCGCATTTGCAGGTTCCTCACTTGTGATTCTGATTCAAATCTACACGTACAACATGCCATACAATCAGGTGATGAATTCCAATTCCGTTGCGGCGGAAATGATTCAGGCCCTGGCCGGAAGCACCGCCGTGATCCTGACTGTTCCGCTGGTGTCGTGGCTTTCGGCGAGGCTTCTGCCGCTTCTCAGCAAAAAGAAGGAACCGGTGGCCGCGCAGGAGGAGCTCACAGCCCGTTTACAATGAACTGCGGGCGTACGCCGTTTACCGCACGCTCCACATTTCCCCAGTTGAACGCGTGGCCGCGGCGGAAATAGCTGGTGGTAATTCCGCCGATATGCGGCGAAAAGACGATGCGCTCCGCGTACTGTGCCGGCAGCTTCAACAGGATGTTGTCCTTCGTAACCGGCTCCGGCGCTACGGTATCAAGGCCTGCGCCGCGGAGCTTTTCGGAAGTAATGGCGTCAAACAGGGCCTGATTGTCCACAAGGTCCCCCCGTGCGGTATTCACCAGATAGGAGCCGGCTTTCATCTTCGACAGGAACTCCGCGTTCACCATGCCCGCCGTTTCCGGTGTCACCGGGCAGTGAAGACTGACGATATCGCAGGTGCGGAGCAGGTCGTCCTGTTCCAGATACGAGACCCGGTATTGATCTTCCAACTCGCGCGGCTTTGGGGCCTTCGTGGAATAGAAAAGTTCGCAGCCGAATGGGAGCAGCCGCTTGGCCGTTGCCTTCGCAATATCCCCGAACCCGATCATGCCGATTTTGCAGTCCCCGAGTTCGACAATGCCCTCCACCATCAGGCGTTCCTTCCACTCAATCTGATGCCCTTCCCGCACGGCACGGTCGCAGGGTACCGTGCTGCGAAGCAAAGCCAGCATCAGCAGAACGGCCTGCTCTGCGACTGCATCCGCGTTGGCTCCCTTGCAGTTGCAGACATACACGCCTTTCCGCCGTGCCGCCGCGCAGTCGATTCCGTTGAATCCCACGCCCTCCGACTGGATGATTTTCAGGGTCGGCATCAATTCAATTACTTTACCGGGCAAATTTGCCATCGGGTCGGTCAGAATCGCGGAAGCGTCCTTTGCTTTCGTTAGCATTTCCCCTGGGGAATAATCCCGCGGCACATAGACGATTTCAGCGCTTCGAACAAATTCCGTATCCGGCATAAATTTTAGATACCGATCTTTATTGCCGATCACTAATATTTTCATGCAGTGCCTCCTGCTTTTTTATCAGGGCCCGTTTCAGGACCTGTACTTTGGAAAATATTATACCATGTCCGCAATCAAATCGACAACAGAAAACGGCCGGGCCTGCGAACAGGGTCCAGCCGTTTTCTGTTTCACGGGAAAAATGATGCCGCTTGGTCTTCTTTGCGGTTAACGGCAGTCTGTTTTTGCAATTTTAGAAAAATTTTGAAATAAACCAAAACCGCACACAGCAACATAACGGAACTTGTCAGGACGAAAACCGTGGGAATACCGTAGGCGGCAGCAATCTGGCCTCCCGCTACCGAACCTCCGAATGCACCCAGATAGGCGGCCGACATGATAATCCCGAAAACCCGGCCGGTCAGACGGGGCGGGGTTACCTTCTTAATCAATGTGCTGACAGATGGATTTAGACCGGCAATGGTAAAGCCCAAAAGGAACCGCAGACCCAAAAGCTGCCAGGGGTTTTTTACAAAGGCCTGAGGAAGAAAGAACAGACCTGCGGCGATTAGTGAAATCAGAATAATTTTGTGTGCCCCGATTTCATCGGATAGTTTTCCAAGCTGTGGAGCGGCAAGTACGCTGGATACTCCGGAGACAGAGAATACGCAGCCTGAAATCAGCGCCACATGGCTTGAGTCGTTTGTTAACAGCTTTACATATTCCGTCACAATCGGTTCGATGGTAAACAGCCCAAGATTGATTGCAAAAAAAGCTACAAACAGCGCGCCAGTCAAACCCTTTTCCGGGAGAATGCTCCAGACATCCCTTATGGACGCAGTTTTTTGCTCTTCCCGGACAAAATTTTCTTCGACAAAGAAAAGCGTTGTGAAAAAGGCAACCATCAGGAAGGCGCTTGTCAGAAAGAATACAGGACGGATGCCAAGTGCCTCATCGATCGATCCGGCCAAAACCGGGCCAAACAACGAGCCAGCTATTTCCGCGGTGGAAAGAGCCCCCAGGGCATAACCTGCATGTCCCTGGTCCACCTGTGTCGCCAGCAGTGTCGTGCATGCGGTGGTGTAACCCGCAACCGTACCCTGCAGCAGCCGCAATGCAATCAGAGCACAAATATTTGGGACCAATCCCATCCCGAATATCACAGCCGCCATGCCGAAGCTGGCCCGAAGTAGCATTGGCTTTCTTCCGAAACGATCCGCGGCATGCCCCCAAACCGGGGAGAAGACAGCTAAAATGATATAAGTGGCGCCATAAGTAAAACCCGACAACTGAGCTACCGACGAGGTACCGGTTACTCCAAGCTGCCGGATATAGAGCGGTAAAATCGGAGCAATTTGACTCAGGCCAACGCTTGTGACAAAGACGCCGAACCAGCAGACAATCAGATTCTTTTTCCAGATGGGCATTCTTGTTTTCCCCTGCCTTACCTTCAAACTCTTCGGAAGCAGGCGCCGGATGGCTCGGTTGCTTCCTGGTTTCATAAGGATTATAATGCAGGAAAAGGGATGGGACAAGAACGCACTTTTTCATCTGTAACTTACCGTTTTGTAAGAAGGGCCGTCGGAATCTTGGAAGATTTTTATGAGTTTGAAAAAAGGCGGAGGGATTTTTCCTGCTCCCTCGGCTTTGCCATGACCGTGATCGGGAGCAAGTGGAGTGCCGTTATTCTGTGGCACATTTTACGCCAGCCACCGATCCGGTACGGAGAACTGAAAAAGCAAATTCCCCATATCAGTCATAAAATTCTGTCTCAGGAATTAAAACGTCTGGAGATGGATCGGCTGGTTCAGCGGATTGCCTACCCGACCATCCCTCCGAAGGTGGAATACCTGCCCACAGAGAAGGGGCAGTCCCTGGAGCATATTTTGGAGGAGCTGTGCAGCTGGGGCAAACAATACATGCGGAGCAATAATGACTAGAACAATAAAAAAACCCGGTCCGGCATGAAACCATCATGGCTGGGCCGGGTTACAGTGTCAGGCAAGAAAATGGTCGGATTTCAGGTTCTTCCTGTAAAGGTGAGGTAAAGCAGTACCGCGTTCAGTACGATGATAACGGAGGCGATCAGAATTCCGAGAACCTGCACCCAGAAACGGTTCACGAATTCTCCCATAAATTTTCTCTTTCCGGCGATGTACAGCATCTGCAGGATCGGCATCGGCAGAATAAAACTGAGGGCAACCTGACTCAGCACCAGAGCGCTCATCGGGTCAACGCCGAGCGCGATGATCACAAGGGCGGGGAGCATCGTAATCAGCCTGCGCAAATTGATCGGAATGCTGATGTTCACAAACCCCTTCATGATCGTCTGGCCCGCCATCGTCCCAACTGCCGAGGAGGAAAGTCCGGAGGCGAGCAGCGCGATTCCGAACGCACCGCTGGAGAGCGCCCCCAAAAGCGGCTCAAGGGACCGGTGAGCTTCTTGCATCGTTTCAACGGCCATTCCGTTTTTATGGAACACAGCGGCTGATACGATGACCATAGCTGCGTTGACGCAGAACGCGATGTTCATGGCTACCGCGATATCGATTTTCTCCATTTTAAGGTGGTGCCGTTTGTTCTCATAGGAGCAGGGACAGTCTGCGCACCGGTACTGAACCAGTTGGGAATGCAGATAGATGACGTGGGGCATTACCGTCGCGCCCAGCATCCCGACGGCGATCACGACGGCTCCGCCGTCCGGAAGGGAAGGGACCACAGTATGGATTCCGACTTGCGCCCAGTCGGGCCCGGAAAGAACAAGCTCCAGAAGATAGGAAGCGCTGATGACCGCAACCAGAACGGTAATGACGATTTCGACGATCTTCTGCCCGTATTTTTCCAGATAGCAGAGAAAAAAGGTCAGCACCCCGGTCAGAAGACCGGCGGAAAGCATGGGAATGTGCAGCAGCAGATTAAAGCCGAGCGTCCCGCCAAGAAATTCGGCGAGATCCGTCGCCATCGCTCCCAGTTCGGCGATAATCCAGAAAACCCAATTTGTTCGCTTCGAAAAGGCCTTTGCGCACAATTCAGGCAGATTCTTTCCCGTTGCGATTCCGAGCTTTGCGGACATCGTCTGAAGGAAAATTGCCATCAGGTTGCTCCAAAGTATTACCCAGATCAGGGCATAGCCGAACTTTGAGCCGCCGCTGATATTGGTTGCGAAATTGCCTGGGTCAATATAAGCCACGCTGACGACAAATGCTGGACCGAGGTATCGTAAAATCTGAAAATTCCGGCTTTGGCTTTTCAGAAGCTGCGGATGATAGACCGCCGTCTCCGCGGCGGGAAACGATTCGGTGAGATTGCCTGTAGCCTGCATTGGAAAGGATTCCCTTCTACAACCTGTGTTAATGAGTCGGCCGCCTGCGCGGTCCGTGCGAAATCAACCGTATGCCACTGCTCCGGGGGCGGTCCCTTTTAGCTGCGGCTAACATTTTTCGCATGCTACAAACTATGAAGGGGCGGGCGAATGTGTTCCGGAAAGAATCCTGTTCGGGCAGAATGCGGAACAAGCCCGCCTGAATCCATAAAGGACCCGGGCGAGCTTATATGCGTAACAGGAGTAAACCTATTTATTCGTAATTCAGCGCGTCGATCGGCTTTAATCGGGAAGCCTTTGCAGCTGGGTAAAATCCGAACAGAATGCCGACGGCAGCCGAGAACACGAACGCCATTGCCACAACGGAGGCGGACACCGAAACCTGCAGGCTGGACAACAGCGGGATGAGGAAGCTTGCGAGAAACCCGATGCCAACTCCCGTCAGTCCGCCGAAGCAGCTGATAAAGACCGATTCGATCAGAAACTGGGAAAGAATATCTTTCCGCTTTGCCCCGATCGCCTTGCGGATTCCGATCTCCCGTGTGCGCTCGATGACGGAAACCAGCATGATATTCATAATCCCGATTCCACCGACCAGAAGCGAAATCGCCGCGATTCCGGCCAGCATCATGGTCAGGCTGCCGACGGCGGAGCTGCTGGTCTGCAGCAGCTCGCTCTGGCTGAGCACACGGTACTGCGAGGAATCCTGATTGTATTTCTGGAGCAGAAACGTAGTCAGCTCGGCGGTGGCTCCGTCAATCTGGTCGGAGGATTTCGCCTCGATGTAATAGGTCTTTACCTGTGTGCTTTTCAAAAACCGCTCGGCGGTTGAAAGTGGAATAATCACCCGGTTGTCGCTGGAACCGGCCGAGGAGGTCCCCTTGCTTTCCAGAATACCGACGATCTCAAAATCCGTCCCGTTCAGGAGCAGGCTTTTTCCGATCAGCGTATCATACTGGGAGGCGCTCAGAGTCGGGTAAAGGTTCTGCAGCACTTCAATGCCGACAACCGCTACCTTATACCGGTTGTCGCTGTCGTCCTGCGTGATGAACCGTCCGAGGGCAGCGTGAACGTCGCGGATATTCTCGTAACCGGGCAGCGTACCCTCGACCGACGTAGAATAGCTCTCCGTTCCGGCTTTCGCCGTGGCGGTTCCCGTCAGGTCCGGTACGGCGTCCGCGACGGAAGAAATCAATTTCACCGTTTTGAGGTCGCTGTCCGTCAGGGGCTTCGCACTGCTGCCCGTCAGAGAAACCGTCAGAAGATTTGTGCCCATCCCTTCAATCGCGCTGGTAACCGCCTGCTTCGAGCCGTTGCCGATTCCGATTAGTGTGATCACGGAGGAAATACCGATCACGATTCCGAGAATGGTGAGGAAGGACCTCATTTTGTTTGTGCGAAGTGACTTGACTGCCATTTTTACCGCCTGGGTAAACTTCATCCCGCTCTTCCTTTCTCATCCGAAAGAATCTGACCGTCGCCGATGCGGATGACCCGGTCCGCCTGAGCCGCGACATTCGGGTCGTGCGTGATCAGAATGACGGTACGCCCCTCCCGGTTCAGGCTGCGCAAAATTTTCAGTACCTCCGTTCCGGTGTGGCTGTCGAGGTTCCCGGTCGGCTCGTCGGCCAATATCACGGGTGGGTCTGTAACGATTGCCCGCGCGATGGCGACCCGCTGCTGCTGCCCGCCGGAAAGCTCCAGTGGGGTGTGGTCCATACGATTCTGGAGTTCCACCATGGTGAGCGCCTGTTTTGCCCGCGCTGTGCGCTCCCTGCCGCTAATCCCCTGATAAACGAGGGGTAGCTCCACGTTTTCGAGGGCGCTCAGCTTGCCGAGCAGATTGAACTTCTGGAACACAAAGCCAATGGTCCGGTTTCGAATCTCGGAAAGCCCGTTGTCGTCGTACTCTCCGATTTCCAGATCGTTTAGCTTGTAGGTGCCGGAAGAAGCGGTGTCCAGACATCCGATGATGTTCATCAGCGTGGATTTTCCAGAGCCGGAGGGCCCGATGATCGCGACAAACTCATGTTCCTCAATCGTAAGGGAAACGTCATCGAGTGCCTGAACCTGATTTTCACCGATTGTATATGTTTTGCAGAGATGAGACAGTTCGATCAGCGGCATGTTTAGTCATCCCCTTTCCCCGTTAGCCCGCGGCGTTTCCGGCGCTGCGGCCTGCGGCGGAGGCGGTGGAGGTACCGGATTTATTCCCTGTGCTTCCGCCCACTACCGTGTTGCCTGTTCCACCACTTCTACGGTTATTTCCGCCGCCCATGCCTCCGAAGTTTCCGCCCATGCCGCCGAAGCTGCCGTAGGCATTGTTCGAAGTGCTCTGGTTGCTGAGACTCTTTACCGCGTCCGCGTTGACCGTTACGGGGATTGCCAGTTCGTCCCCAGCACTGACGCCGCTTACAATTTCAACCTGATCCGCCGTGGCGAGGCCGATGGTAACCTCTTTTCCGTATTGGCGAACCAGAGAAGCGGTGTTCGCGTTTTTGAGCTGGATGCTTTTCCCGTTCGAATCGAACAGATTCGCGGCAGGAATGACATAGCCCTTCGTTCCGTTTTTCATCAGAACCGCGCCGGCGGAAACAACAACGGTATTTTCTTTGCTCTCCGTGATAATATCGACGTTGGTCGTCATGCCTACCTTGACGTCGGTCGGGTCGGTAATCGTTACCGTCACGTTATAGGTGGCAACGCCGTTGGAGGAGGTGCCGATAGGGTCGACCTGTGAGACAGTCCCGGAAAACGTCTTGCCGGTAACCGCGCTCAGGCTGACGTTTGCTTTCTGCCCAACCTGAACCTTCGAAATATCCAGCTCGTCCACCGAGACCACCGTTTGCATGGTGGACGGGTCGATGATGACCGCAACGGTTCCGCCGTTTGCGACGCTGTCGCCGTTTTTGACATCAAGCTCCGCGACGATGCCGCTGATTGGACTGATGATCGTGTCCTTTGCCGCGTTGGTTTTTGCGTCGTTGAAATCGTTCTGTGCGCTCGATACAGCGTTCTGCTTTGCGGAAATCTGCTGCTGAACCGAGCTGCTGCTCAGCACGAAAAGGGCTTGTCCCTTGTCAACCAGCTCATTCTCCGAAACGTCCACCTGAGCGACGGTCCCGTTGCCGGAATTTCCAATGGAAACCGATTTTGCCAGCTGAATCTTGCCGGTGCCGATCACGGTACTGTTCAGCTTCACGGTGGCTGTATCGCCCACTGTCGGAACGTCGGAGGCGATGGTTGCGACCGTCGAACCGGAAGAGCCGCCGCTCTGTCCGCCCTGACTGCTCTGTCCCGCGGATGACGCAGCGGAGAGGGTGCCGGAGTAGGTCCCACCGGATACCGTCACCGTGACGGCCTGCCCGCTTTTTACCGCCTGCGAGGGCGTGAACGAAACCGTCATAGAGCGAGAGAGGGAAAGAACGGCGAGGTCTCCGAGGGGCTTAATGGTCGAGAGGTCGTCACCGGAAGACGCGATAATTGATTTCACCCGTCCGGCGGCAGGCGCTTTGATGGAAAGACTTGCAAGCTGCTGCTTTGTCTGTGCAAGGTCGTTCTGTGCGCTTGTCAGCTGGTTCTGTTTCTGTGCCACCGTCTGTGCCGAAGCGGTGCTGTTAATGTGGGCGATTGTCTGTCCGGCTTTCACCGTGTCGCCCTGTTTGACCGGCAGACTGTCTACAGTTCCGGCGTTTGCGGCCGTCAAGGTGAGCTGTGAGGAATCGGAGACGGAGCCGCTGCCGGAAACCGACGTGCTGATGTTCCCGGTCTGCGCGGTCACCCTGCGGAACGTGGTGGTTGACGTGGCCTTTGTTTTCGCAAAGGCCGCATAGGTCGTCACGGAACCCCCGACGACCAGAACTGCGGTAACGGAAGCGATTATGATCCATTTTTTCGGTCTTTTCCTGCTCATTCAGGTCCCTCCATTTTGACGGTCTTCCAAATTGCCGATTTGCGTAACCGGTCGAACTTGGGGCAAAGTATATCGGAAGAATGTGAATGAATTGTAGCCGGGACATTTACGATTCGTGAGAAATAGGCTGTTTGCATAACTTACCATTTATTCCAGTAACAAAAATAGAAGAAATACTGGCCAAAATTTCAAATTGCTCATTCCATTGGAAAAAAAGCTAAGCCGACCCAAAAACAAGGCATTAAAAAAGCAGCCGTGCCGGTCCCCAAATGAGACTGACAAAGCTGCTTACGCTCGGCATTGCGGTGTTCAGCAAAAATCCAGAAGTTCTTCGAATCGGTCGATTGCCCGGCAGAAATGATCGGCGGTTCCGAATCCGTACCGTGCAAAAAGAAAGGGGATTCCCGCGGAGGTGGATGCGTCGCAGTCGCCCTGCGTATCCCCGATGTAGACCGCTTCGTTCAGTTGGTTCCGCTCCATCAGGAGCCGGATGTTCTCGGCTTTTCCGTTACCGGTGTTCCCGTAGCATTCAAAGTCCGCAATATACGGTTTCAGCCCCGACTTTTCCAGAAACAGTTCCACATAGCCGGACTGGCAGTTGCTTACGATGAACAGGCGGCATTTTTTGGAAAGCTGCTTCACGGTTTCCTTTACCTTGGGGTAAAGCAGATGGTCCGTTGCAGCCGAAAGTGCCAGATGTTCCTGTTCGCAGCATTTCTGCATGATCTGCAATTTGGTGCTTTTAGAGGCGTCAGGGAACAGATCGTCTGCGATTACCTCCATGGTTTTTCCGAATTCCTGTTTCAGAATGACGGAAGTCAATGTTGCCGGAAGTCCGCCGATTTCGGTCAGAGCCCGGTTCCAGGCTCCGGCTACAATTTCCGTGGTGTCCCAAAGAGTGCCGTCTACATCAAAAATCAGATTCTGCGTAATAATACCAGCCTTTCTCCTGTGTAATGTTGCGTCATTTGCCGCAATGTGTATCAAAGTTTAAAAAAGCTCAGAATTGCCCCCCAGAAAGCAGTTCCTCCGTTTTAATGACCCGGGCGAAGGTGCCGTCCAGCGAAGCCATCACCGTGAGGTGTACCGTTTCAGCCGGGATTTTCTCGCCGTGCCAGATGAGGTCTTTTGTGGTACAAGCATCCTCAGGAACCGTAACGGAAAAGCCGTAATCCTGTGCGGCCCGCACTGATGTGCTGACGCACATGTGGCTCATCATGCCGCAGATCACCAGATGATTGATTTGCCGCCCGAGCAGTTCCTCGGACAGCCCCGTTTTCCGGAACGCGTTCGGAAAATGCTTTTCAAAGATTTTCTCGCCGTTCCGTGGGGAGACCGCCGGGTAAATCTCCGCTCCCGCGGTTTCCGGCAGAAAAAAGGTTCCGTTTGGGCCGCTGATATGCCGGATGTGATAGACCGGCAGGCGGCGGCTCCGGAAAAGCTCGAGAACGCGCGCTGCCTGTTCGGCTGCCTGCTCCGGCAAGTGAAGCTCGTTCTTTCCGCCGTGAAAATAGTCGTTTTGGAGATCGATCAGAACCAATGCGCTTTTCATGGGAATCCCTCCAATCGTTTCCCAAATTATAAGGCAAGGGAGGGAAACGGTAAATTACTTACTTTTTGGTGGGTGCGGGGTTTGGGGACGGATCGAGCACGGCCCTGTGTTCCTCCAGATATCCAGCGCCGATCTCCTGCATGATGTGCACGGCCTCCATCATTTTTGCACCCCGTCCCGCCGTTAGGGTATACTCCACCCGGAGCGGATACCCGGGGAAGGAATGTTTTTCCACCAGACCGTATTCCTGCAATTCCCGGAGCTGCTGCAAAAGCATTTTCTGGCTGATGCCGTTGATTCCGTGTTCCAGCTGTGACAGGGAGCGGCCCCCCTCACTGAGCTGAAAGAGGAGGATAGTTTTCCATTTGCCCTTCATAATATCATGGACGATTTCCAGCGGGCACGTGTAATTTTCCCGAATTTTCATCTTTCCGATCCCCCCGATCCGATTCAAACAAGGTCATTCCGCCGACGGGGACTGTTCCCACTCGAAACCGGCGGGGTAAAGTGTCTTTTCAAATTTGCGCGCCGCAATGCTCAGGGGGCGGCCCATATCCTTTACCAGACAGATGGAGCGTTCCGGAATCGGCTCCGCGAGAAAGATGCGGAACACCTCGCCGCGGGCGAGAGATTCTTCCGCGAAGCTTTCCGGTAGAAATCCGATGCCAAGGTCGTTCTTCACCAGCGGCAATACCTGATCGGTTGTTGCGACCTCCGTATCCGGCTGCAGGGAAAGCCCGTGGTCCAGAAAAAAGCGGTTGTAAAATTCATAGGTGAGCGTTCCCTTTCCGAGGCAGATCAGCGGGTATGCGTCCAACTCATCCAGATGGAGCGTTTTGCCCGCCAAAAACGCGAACTGCGGGCCGCCGATCAGAATTTCTCGGAACGGCTTAAGCGAAATCTCTCGGAGCGGCCTGCCAATGCCGGTCGGCGTTGTGACCACCGCGAGATCGACCAGGCCGCTTTTCAGCGCCGCGACCGCCTGAGGGGTGGACTGGTTGGAAATGCGGATGCGGATGCTGGGGTACGACATGTGGAAGCTGCGGAGTTTTTCCAGAAGGAGACCGTACAGCGCCGTTTCGCTCGCACCGATGGAAAGCGCGCCGCTCTGCAGGCTTTTGTCTCCGGCTAATTCGTCCTCGCCCGCGCGGATCTGCTCATAGGCAATGCGGATGTGCGAATACAAGCGCTCGCCCTCCGGGGTCAGCGTCACCCCTCGATTGGTGCGCACAAACAGCTTGCAGCCCAGTTCATGCTCCAAATTGTTCATGCAGCGCGTGATGTTGGGCTGGTTGTTCAGCAGAATGTTCGATGCCTTCGTAAAGCTTTGATACCGCGCGACGTAATAGAAAATCCGGTAGTAATCGTAGCTTGCAGCCATTCACATCCTCCGTCATACAAAATAAACATGGTCATTATTTCAAATATACTTTTTACATCTTTCTATATTTTTAGTATAATGGAAACGCTAATAAAAGACAAGCCCCGGCTCAAAACGTGAGGAACGGAGCCGGAACCGGGAAAACAGAAAGGCAGAAAATGGACAATCAAACGAATCGGGAGGCGGAAAAACAGTGCTGACCGCAGTAACGGGAATCAATTGGGGTGACGAGGGAAAAGGGCGTATCGTCGATCTGCTCAGCGAGAAAGCGGACGTTGCTGTTCGCTATCAGGGCGGAAACAACGCCGGGCATACCGTAGTGACGGATGCCGGAACCTTTATTCTGAATCTTCTGCCCTCCGGAATTCTTCATCCGGACGTGACCTGCATTCTTGGGACGGGCATGGTGGTGGACTTAAACCATCTCCGCAAGGAAATGGCGTCCCTGACGGAGCGCGGCGTTGAGGTCGGGCCGCGGAATCTGAAGCTTTCGGACCGGGCCACCATCTGCATGCCGTTCCATGTTCTTCAGGACGAGCTTGAGGAAGCGCGGCTCGGGAGCGCTGCGTTTGGGTCTACAAAACGCGGCATCGCCTATTCCTACGGCGATAAGTTCATGAAAAAGACGCTGCGCCCGGGCGATCTTCTGCGTCTTGACGCTTCCGTCAAGGCCCGCCTCGAAACGATTCTGGAGGCCAAAAACCTGGTGCTTACCAACGTCTACGGCCAAAAGCCCGTCTCGTTCGCGGAGGTCTGGGACTGGTGCTGCCGTCAGGCGGATTTCTTCGCTCCCTATATCTGCGACACCGGCGCTTATCTGCAAAAGGCGGCGAAGGACGGGAAAAACATCCTGTTCGAAGCGCAGCTCGGCGCTCTGCGGGATATCGACTACGGCATTTATCCGTTTACCTCCAGTTCCAACACGATCGCGGCCTACGCGCCGGTCGGGGCGGGACTTCCCGGCGCTGTGCCGGATCACACGGTCGGCGTGATGAAGGCGTATTCCACCTGCGTCGGCGCGGGGCCGTTTACGGCGGAAAAGGCGATGAATGCCGCCTGGATGGAAAATCTGCGGAAGGCGGGGGCGGAGTACGGCGCTGCCACCGGAAGGCCGAGACGTGTTGGCCCGTTCGACGCGGTGGCCAGCCGCTACGGAATCGCGTGCCAGAACGCGGACCGCATCGCGCTGACGAAGCTGGATGTTCTGAGCACATTCGATTCCATTCCGGTCGTTACGGAATATAGGATCGGCGGAAAGCCTGTCTCTGAGTTTTCGCCCTGCGACGATCTGGAGCGGGCCGTTCCGCAGGTTACGGAGGTCCCTGGCTGGCGCTGCGATATTTCCGCTTGCCGCCGCTGGGAGGACTTGCCGGAGGCCGCCCAAAACTACGTTTCCCTGCTGGAAAAGCTGACCGGCCGTGAAATCGGCCTGATTTCGGTCGGCGCCGCACGGGACGCATATCTTCTGAAAGGAGCCTGGCTATGAGGCATTTGATCGACCCGATGGATTTTACGGAGGAGGAGACCGGGCGTGTACTGGACCTTGCCGACCGAATCCGATCCAACCCGGAGGCATACAAGGATGTTGCCCCGCGTAAGCGTCTTGCAACGCTGTTTTACGAGCCGAGTACCCGCACACGGCTTTCCTTTGAGGCTGCGATGCTGAATCTCGGCGGCCAGACGCTGGGCTTCCCAACTGCGGATGTTTCCAGCGCCAGCAAGGGCGAAACCGTAGCGGACACCATCCGTGTGGTAAGCTGCTACGCGGACATCGTCGCCATGAGGCACCCGAAGGAGGGCGCTCCGCTGCGCGCCTCCATGTTTTCCGGAGTGCCCGTCATCAACGCGGGCGACGGCGGGCACAATCACCCCACGCAGACGATGATCGATCTAATGACGATCCGCCAGAGAAAGGGCTGTCTCGGAGGGCTGACGGTCGGCCTGTGCGGCGACCTGAAATTCGGACGCCCCGTGCATTCGCTTGTGAAAAGCCTTTCCCGCTATACGGGCAACCGGTTCGTCTTTATCTCGCCGACGGAACTGCGCATTCCCGGTTACCTCGCGGAGGAAACCCTGAAACCGGCCGGAATCCCCTTCCGGGAAGTGCAGAGTCTGGAACAGAGTCTGCCGGAACTCGACGTTCTGTATATGACCCGCGTACAGCGGGAGCGCTTTTTCAATGAAGAGGATTACGTCCGACTGAAAAACTCCTACACGCTGACCCGTGAGAAGCTCAAGGCGGCAAAAGCCGATATGCCCGTGCTCCATCCGCTTCCGCGCGTCGGAGAAATCGCGCTGGATGTGGACAGCGACCCGCGGGCGGCCTATTTTGATCAGGTACAGAACGGGGTTTATATCCGCATGGCGCTGATTATGGCGCTTCTGGGCTTGAAGGACCCCAAAACCGGAGAGGAGGTATTGCCATGCTGAACGTTGACGCGATTCAGGAGGGCATCGTAATCGACCATATCACCGAGGGGAAAGGGCTTCTCATTTACGAAATGCTGCACCTGAAGGACCTGGACTCCGTTTCCGTCGCCGTGCTGCAAAGCGTGCGCAGCCACAAGTTCGGGCGGAAGGATATGATTAAAATCGAAGGGCAGACCGATCTGCCTTCCTTTGATATTCTTGGCTACCTCGACCCGCAGATCACGCTGATCGTCATTGAGGACGGGGCTGTCGTGAAAAAGCTGAGGCCGGAGCCGCCCAAACGCCTCGTCGATGTCATTCGCTGCGCCAATCCGCGGTGTATTACCAGCGTGGAGGCGGATTGCAGCCAGGTTTTTGAACTGACCGCCAACCGGAAATACCGCTGCAAATACTGCGACCAGGAATTTGTTCCACCCCTGCGGTAAGTTTATAAGCCGTCTGTCCCTTTTGCGGGCAGGCGGCCTTTTTTTGCCCTCAGAAGCTTGTGTCTCCCACAGCGCTTGAATTTTAACGAAGAAAAACTATAATGA
The DNA here is from genome assembly GCA_023410445.1 of Bacillota bacterium. GTDB lineage: Bacteria > Bacillota > Clostridia > Oscillospirales > Acutalibacteraceae > Caproicibacter. The sequence goes on from JAEYPT010000001.1 coordinate 288,006, forward strand.
GGGTAAAAAAGCGGAACGGGGTGAAGGCCATGGAACAGCGGAAAAAAGAAATTCGGCTGGCGGTTTCAGCGGCTCTGCAGGATGCGGGGGAAGCGACGCGCTCGCTGGAAATCGTCAAAGGCCTGCGGGAAAGCGCGCCGGAGGGTGTTTCCCTGCAGGTTGTGTTCTTTTCCCACGGCGGCCGGTTTGAGGAAAAGGCAAAGGAAAACGGCTTTGAGCTTTATCGAAGCTCGCCGCGGCTGGAGGGGGTCGGCTTCCGGCGGGATTTGAAGCCCTCCAAGGTCGACTTCGTAGGCGATGAAGCGCTTGCCTGCGAGCTTCTTCGGGGAGAACGGGAAGCACTGGAAGCCTGTAAGCCGGATTTCCTTCTCTACGGCTTCTGGCCGTTTGCCGGAATTGCTCGCAGAATGACCGGAACGCCGGTACCGGGAATCTGCTTTTTGCCGCTTCCGCTGGAGCGTGGGCTGTACTGTTCCGGACTGATGACGGATGTACCGGATCAGCTTCGGCTTCTCACCTGTCTGCCCACCGGGGTCCGACGCGCTCTGATGAAGGCAATACCGGCACAGGCGAAGCAAAAGGCCCCGATTCTTCAGCAACGGAATATCCGCAATGCGGCGCGGGAATGCGGATGGGCGGGTGGAGAACTCCGCGACCTTTTTGATCTAATGAAGCCCGACCTGACGGTGGTCAACGATCTCCCGGAATTTTATCGCGGCCTGAGTATCCCTCCGAATTATCAGATCACCGGTCCCCTGTATTCGCAGCCGGAGCCCGGCGAAGGGGTAGGGGAGGAGATTGAGCGCATCTTCCGAAAGAACGGTGGCAAAACGAAAGTTTTCTGCACGATGGGCAGTTCCGGCAGCAGGGAAAGCCTGCTGGAAGCGGTGAAGGCAATTGCTTCGCTGCCCGAAGAGCAATTCTGTGCGGTGGTGCTGGTGCCGAAAGCCGTTTGCCCTATGGAGGAAGCGGCGCGAATCGCGGCCGGGCGGGCGAATCTGTACCTGACCGACCGGTTTGTCCCAGCGAAGCGCGTCAGCGCTATGGCGGATCTGGTTGTCAGCCACGGCGGGCAGGGAACCGTTCAGACAGCGATGGCGGGCGGCGTGCCCATCGTCGGGGTCGCCATGCAGCCAGAGCAGCAGATCAATCTGGACCACGTTGTCCAAAGCGGGGCCGCAATCCGTATCCCGGCGGCGCGATGGAACGAGCGGAACATCCGCTCCGCGGTTCTCCGGGTGACCGGAGACCCGGCCTTTCGTCGGGATGCGCGGAAGTTGCAGGGCTTCATGGAGCAATCGGACGGCAGGGCGGCGTGCTCAGCGGCAATCTGGCATTTTATCATGAATAGGGACATGCCGGGCCCCTTTGCAGAATCTTAATACGGAAACGGAAACGCTAACACTGTGCTAACACGGGGAATGCTACACTACAATAGAATCCGTACAGTGGGAAAAGCGGTGCGGCCGGGGACCGCCCGGCTGTCGTAAACTTGACACCGCCGGTCTGCCGGACGATAATGAAGGGAAGATATTGGGGGCTGCTGCCGGAGCGTAGAAAATCTGGCGGCAGAAGAAAACCGAGGTGAGTCCGATGGAGGAGAACCGTCCCAACCCGGAAGAACTGCTGCGGAAGATCCGCGGGGAGGGAGAACCGGGCAAGGGAAAACTGAAAATCTTTCTGGGATATGCGGCAGGCGTGGGGAAGACCTACGCCATGCTGGACGCTGCCCATACGGCACTGCGGGCCGGGGTGGACGTTGCCGTCGGCTATATTGAGCCGCACACCCGCCCCGAAACGATGGCGCTGATGAACGGGCTGGAATGCCTTGCGCCGAAGCAGGTTTCGTACCGGGGGATCACTCTGCGGGAATTCGACCTTGACGCGGCACTGCAGAGAAAGCCGCAGCTGCTGCTGGTGGATGAGCTGGCGCACACCAACGCGGCGGGGTGCAGGCACACCAAGCGCTACGACGACGTGGAAGAGCTCCTGAACGCGGGCATCAATGTTTACACAACGGTAAACGTGCAGCATCTGGAAAGTTTGAACGACATCGTCGCGTCCATTACCGGCGTGCGGGTTCGGGAAACTATTCCGGATTCCGTTTTCGACCGCGCGAACCAGATCGAGCTGGTGGACGTGGAGCCAGAAGAACTGATGAACCGGCTGAATCAGGGAAAAATTTACCGTGAAAATCAGGCTAAACGGGCGCTGCACCATTTTTTCTCCGAGGATAATCTGGTCGCCCTCCGGGAAATCGCTCTGCGCCGGACGGCCGACCGTATCAACCGGGAAGTGGAGAGCAATCGGATTGAGTCCAACACCTCGTACCATACGGGAGAGCATGTGTTGGTCTGCCTGAGCAGTGCGCCCTCCAACGCAAAGGTAATCCGAACGGCGGCAAGATTCGCCAATTCCTTTCACGCTTCGTTTACCGCACTGTTTGTGGAAACCCCCAACACGCCGGAGCTCCGGGGCCCCGGCAAAGAGCGTCTGCACGACAATTTAAAGCTTGCCGAGCAGCTCGGCGCAAAGATCGCGACGGTCTACGGCAGTGACATTCCGTTCCAGATTGCCGAGTACGCCAAGGCCAGCGGGATTTCCATCATCATCATGGGGCGTTCCACCAACGAGCACCGGATTTTCCGCATGAAGCAGAAGTTTGTGGAGCAGCTTACCTCTCTCGCTCCGGACCTCGACGTGTATATCATTCCCGACAGTTTCCCCTCCGGGCGGCCGGAGTTTTCGCACCGGCTCCCGAAGATCAATCTCAACGGGCCGGATACCCTCCTTTCTATTGGTGTTCTGGCGCTGTGCACGCTGTTCGGGCTGTGGTTCGACAGCCTCAATTTCAGCGATTCGAACGTCATTATGGTTTATATCCTCGGTGTACTGTTCATCTCGTCGCGCGCCCGAAGCCGGTTTTACGGTCTTGCTGCCTCGGTAGTCGGGGTACTTGCTTTCAATTTCTTTTTTACGGCGCCGCGGTGGACTCTCACCTACGGACCGGAATACACGGTAACCTTTGCCGTGATGCTGATTGTTTCGCTGATTACCAGCTCCCTAACGGGGCAGGTCAAACGGCAGGCTAAGGCAGACGCGGTGAACGCGCATCGGACGAACCTTCTATTGGAGACCAGCCGCAAGCTGCAGCGGGCGAACGGTATGGAGGAAATTGTGGAGCGCTCCTCGGAGCAGCTTGCGCGCCTGCTGAACCGCTCCATCATGTTCTACTCCGTGCGGGACGGTGAGCTCCGGAAACCGTCGGTCTATTCGGCTGACCCGCAGCGGCCGCTGCCGGCAACCTACACGGATGCGGATGAGCAGGCGGTCGCCGCCTGGGTCTACAAAAATAAAAAACGCGCCGGGTATCGCACGGAAACCCTGCCGGGCGCGAAGGGGCTGTATCTGCCCGTGAAAAATCACGGAGGAGTCCTCGCCGTGATCGGCATCGCCATGGAGGCGGACGACGCGGTGGAAGTCTATGAGCAGTCCCTGCTTTCGGGCATCATCGGCGAGATTTCATCCGCCATTGAAAAATACAATCTCAACGAAAACCAAAAGCAGATTTCCATGCAGGCCGAGAAAGAACGGATGCGCGCGAATCTGCTGCGGGCGATCTCCCACGACCTCCGCACTCCGCTCACCAGCATTTCCGGCAACGCGAACGTGATCCTGTCCGACGGGGACCAGATCGACCCGGCCACCAAGCGGAAACTGGTTGCTGATATTTACGACGACTCGCTCTGGCTGATCAATCTGGTGGAAAATCTGCTGGCCGTCACAAAAATCGACGACGGCCGGCTCAACCTAAAGCTTCAGCCGGAGCTGCTGCAGGACCTGATTTCGGAAGCGCTGGCGCATATCAGCAAACGAAGCGCGGAACACCACATCACGGTCAAAATGGAGGACGATCTGCTCATGGCGAGGGTCGATCCCCATTTGATCATGCAGGTGATTATCAATATTGTGAACAACGCGGTTCAGTATACTCCCGTGGGCTCGTCCATTCACATCACCGCGTTCCGGAGCGGAGACACCGCGGTGGTGGAAATTTCGGACAACGGCCGCGGAATTCCGGACAAGGACAAAAAACAGATTTTCGATCTTTTCTATACCGCCGGAAACGTATCCGGAGACAGCCGCAGAGGCCTTGGAATCGGGCTTTCCCTCTGCAAGTCGATTATTACGGCACACGGCGGCGAGATTTATGTGAGGGATAACAAACCCTGCGGAACCGTATTCGGGTTTTCCCTTCAGCTGGAGGACTGGAACAAAGATGGAAAAGCGAACCATATTGGTTGTTGAGGATGACCGCGCAATCCGGAATCTGATTGCGGCGACCCTCGAAATGTCGCACCAGTACAACTTCCTTTCAGCGCACAACGGCGCCGCGGGACTGATGCAGGCGCTTTCCAGGCGCCCGGACCTGATTGTTCTTGACCTCGGTCTGCCCGATATGGACGGGGTCGACATCATCCGGAAAATTCGGTCGTGGACGAACCGGCCAATCATCGTCGTCAGTGCCCGGAGCGAGGACAAGGATAAAATCGGGGCTTTGGACGCGGGCGCGGACGATTACCTGACGAAGCCGTTCAGCGTGGAGGAGCTTCTGGCGCGCATCCGAGTGGCAATTCGGAAAATGAACGTTGGCGGGCAGGACTTGGCGGAGGCCGCTTTCGTGAACGGTGGCCTGAAAATTGACTTCGCAAGCTGCACGGTTTCCGTGGACGGACAGGAGGTTCACCTCACTCCCATCGAGTATAAGTTGCTCTGCATCCTCGCGCGGAACGAGGGCAAGGTGCTGACCCACCGGTATCTCCTTTCGGAGGTCTGGGGCACCGACGGCGGCGACGGAAGCTCCCTTCGGGTCTTTATGGCCACGCTCCGCAAGAAACTGGAAAAAGATCCGGCAAACCCGGTATACATCCGCACTCACATCGGAATCGGCTACCAGCTGATGGAAATTTCAGAATAAAGACAGCCCCGCAGAACCTTTTTTCGGTCCGGCGGGGCTGCTTTTTATGGCTTCGTTTCGTCGGCCCTTTTCTCCCGCAGCGTTTGGAACCGCAGGAAGGCCTGCTCATCGGTACGGAAAAACGTAAGCAGATCGTTCAGACGGTCAACCGTCTGAGCACTGAGAGAATGCTCGATCAGTTCGGTTTCTTCCAGAGGATTCCGGCTGCCGATCCGGGTGAGAAATTCCTCCAGAATCCGGTGGCGTTCCAGAAGATAGGCTCCTGCTTTTTGCCCCTCCTCCGTCAGGAGGATAATCTCATACCGGTCGTATTTGACATACCCCATTTCGGCGAGCTTCCCGATCATCTTTGAGGCGGAGGAAGGCTTTACGTGCAGCATTTCGGAAAGCTTCCCGACGCGCGCGTAGCCCCCGCGGCCGCAAAGGCGGCAGATCATTTCGAGGTAATCCTCTTCCGCAGAGCTGAGCTGGCCCTCCTGCTGACTGATTTTCTGGTAGCCCCGGGAGGTGCGGAACTCCGAGTCGGAATTGCTGTTCATGCACTCACACCCGTTTCACGTTGCTGCAACAGTATATTCACGGCATATTCCGGCGCAGAACCGCCCGGCTCGGGAAAAACTTAATGGTGGTGGTTTTGTCCAGAATTTTCCGCTTTTGCTGGCCTTGTTTCTGAGAAAACAGAAAATAAATAAGAAGATTTTTTCAAAAAGGTATTGCATAAATACTCATTACGTGCTATAAATAATGTATATTTATAAATTGGGGCGATGAATTATGGTTAAAAATATGCTGGATTTCTCGAACTTTTCCGCTCAGGAGCTGACAACGATTCTGGACCGTGCCGCGGCCATCAAGAAGAACCCGGAAAAGTTTGGGGATATTCTGAAGGGCAAAAAGCTTTACATGCTGTTTGAAAAAACCTCCACCCGCACCTTCCTGTCCTTTGCTGCCGGTATCACGGAGCTGGGCGGGAGCTATTACAACCAACTCTGGAAGGACAGCAACTTCACCATCGGTGACCCGGTTTCCGAGCTTCTTTATGTTTGCCGCAACGTGGATATCATTATGGCAAGGCTGAAATACAACAAGACGGTGAAGCTTTTCGGGGAAAAGACGGTCCGCCCTTTCATCAACGGCTGCGACAACACCTTCCACCCCTGCCAGGCTCTGGCCGACGTCATGACGGTGAAAGAGACCTTCGGCACGTATCAGGTGAAAATGCTGTATATCGGTGCAAAAAACAACGTGCTGAATTCGCTGATCGAGACCCTTCCGCGCCTCGGCGGGGAGTTGTATTCCTATACGCCGATTGAGAACAAAACGGAGGTAGCCGCTGATTTTTACGAGAACGCCAAAAAGGGCGGGAACTATACGGAGCTTGACCCGTCTATGCCCGCGGCGGAGCTTAAAAAGCTGGTCAATGGGATGGATGTTGTTTACACCGATACCTGGGTGGATATGGAGTTCTTCAGCAATCCGGAGTATGCCGATTACAAAGAGCAGGTCATCAAAAAAATGATGCCCTGCCAGCTCAGCGAAGACCTGCTGGAGAACAGCAAGGCGGTCGTCCTGCACGACATGCCGATGCACATCGGCTACGAGATTTCTCAGGGCATTGCGGATAAAAATCTGGATCACATTCTGGATCAGGCCGAGAACCGCAGGCACGCGGAAAAAGCGGTGATGGTCACCCTCCTGTGGGAAGACTCGATGCAGTCCTATTTCGACTGATTCCCGGTTTCGGCGAGCGTGTAAAGATCCGTTCTTCTCTGCCGCATGACCGGAATCCGTTGCCGTACCGCTTCGGCGTACCCGGGGTCGATTTCGGCCAGTAGCATGGTTTCCTCCGCACCGGCGCGCACCGTCACCTGCCCGTAGGGGTCGACGGCGAGGGAATTCGCGTAGGAGATGTAGGAGGCGTGTTCGTTCCGCGCGGGGGCGCAGGCCGCAACGAAAAGCTGGTTGTCGAGCGCGCGGGCGCGCAGCAGGGTTTCCCAGTGCGCGGGGCCGGTCGTCATGTTGAACGCGGCGGGAACGATCACCAGGTCCGCGCCCTTTATTGCCATCAGGCGGAACAGTTCGGGGAAGCGCATGTCATAGCAGATGGCCGCACCGATTTTTCCGAATTCCGTGTCTACTACGGTGATTTGATTGCCCGCTGAGAGCACATCGGACTCCATGAATCGAATTCCTCCGGGAACGTCAATGTCAAACAGATGCACCTTGCGGTGCTTCCCGATCACGCGTCCCGAGGGGTCGAAAATAAAGCACGTGTTGAAGAGCTTTTTCCCATCGCGCTCCGGAATCGAACCGCCAAAGAGATAAATTCCGTTTTTTCGGGCGGTTTCCGAAAGCGTGTGCACAGTTTCGCCGTCTTCAGGCTCCGCATACAGCCCGAACTGGTCGTTCTGGTACGGGCAGCTGAACATTTCCGGCAGTACGGCAATCTGCGCCCCGGCTTCTTTGGCGCGGCCGATCGCGGAAACGGCACAGGCAAGGTTTGCTTCCTTGTCGGCGGTAACCGGATTCTGGCAGATTGCCAGCTTGAATTTTTGAGCCATTTTTCTTCCCCCTCGAATAGAAAGGGCGCCACGGCTTGCCGCGGCGCCCTTGTCGTTTCTCACAGCCTGATTATACCGGAAAGCCACGGCGTCCGCAAGGGCCGGGCTTCCGTTTTTTTCTGCGCGGTGCTATAATGGCAATACTGAAACAAATTGACAGGGGAGGTGTCTTCCGTGGTAAGGATGAATGCATCGGCTCCATGCAAGGTCTGAACCCGGACGGGTTCCTGCATGGAGCGTCACTGCCGTCCGATTGGACTTTGCGTTTCTTACGGAAAAATAAAATCAAGTAAGAAGGGCTGAGTCTATGAAACGTTTTAACACGGTTTTTTCGGGACTGAAATTTTTTCTTTTTTTCTGGGGCGGTCAGGCGGTTTCCTCGCTCGGAAGCGCGATGACCGCCTATGTGCTGATCGTCTGGGCCTACGAAAAGCAGGGCACCGCGATGAGCGCGGCTCTGCTGGCAGTATGCGCGAGCCTGCCGCCGATCTTTCTCGGCTTTTTCGCGGGAGCGGCTGCCGACCGGTGGAACAAGCGAACCATCCTGCTGGTCTGCAACGTAGCAGCAGCCGCCGGTACGCTGGCGGCACTGATCTTTTTTTGTTCCGGTCGGCTTGAGCTGTGGCATCTGTATGCGATCAATCTGGGTATCGGGCTGGTGAATACCTTCCAGATTCCGGCGGCATCGGTGGCCGTTTCCCAGCTTGCGCCTCCGGAGCAGTACACGCGGGTCGGAGGGCTGCAGTCGTTTTCGGATTCCCTCATCACGCTGTTCGCACCGGCGGCCGCCACGGTCCTGTTTGCTTTTGCGGGACTGCAGGCCGTGCTGATTTTCGACCTGACCACATTCGGGTTCGATTTTCTGGTTCTTTGCCGGATGATTCGTATTCCGGATTGCCCACGAATCGGAGAAAAGCAGGAACCCTTTTTTGCTGCCAGCCTGAGCGGATTGCGGTTTTTGAAACGACACCGGGCGATTTTTGGCCTGATTTTGTTTTTTGCTTTCGCCAATTTTTTGGACTGCCTTTCCGCCCGGAACCTGACGGCCCCGATGATTCTGGCGCGAACGGAAAACAACACGTTTTTGGCCGGAATGGTGTCCTCTGCCGTTGGAATCGGCAGTCTTTTGGGCAGCATTGTTGTTACGCTGGTCCGTCCTCCGAAGGGCAGAGTACGGGTTATCCTGCTTTCCTGCGCGCTTTCGTTTGGCCTTGCGGATCTTTCACTGGCCATGGGGCGCGTTCCGACCGTCTGGATAGTGGGAACCGTGATCGGCTATTTCTGTTTACCGTGGATCGACGCGAACATGATGACCATTTTCCGGGATCGAATCCCGCTTGATATGCAGGGGCGGGTCTTTTCCACACGCCAGACACTTCAGTATTTCACAGTTCCGCTGGGTTACTTTCTGGGCGGATTTTTCGCGGACCGCGTGTTTGGCCCTCTGATGGAATCCGCTTCCCTGGTGAAGCAGGCGCTTGCCTTTCTGGTCGGCTCCGGAAAGGGCTCGGGAATGGCGGTGCTGTTCCTTCTGACGGGCTTTGCGGGTATGGTCGGCGGTCTTCTGGCTCTGGCAGTCCCCAATCGCTGTGAACTGGACTGAACCGCGAGAGCGCAACTGTTTGCAGCAATATTACAAATTGGCTTTTCGGCATTTGTCGGGAGGATGGAGTTTCCATCCTCCCTGTTTTTGTTTCATGAAGGGATTTTGCGGGACGTTTTTTGTAAAATGGAACGAAAAATTATAATTATCTTATTTGGAAATTAAATAGAAAAGCACGAAGCACTATATACAATTTGAACATATTATTGTATATGTAGTATTATTTTTAGTATTTTTTTAATTTTTATGAGTTTAAATAATTATAATATGGGAAATATGTCTATAATTGTAACCAAAATTCGGATACTGCAATTCCATAATTAGGTAGGGGGAAGTTTGATGAAAAAGATGAAGACTCTTCAGGCAAAGCTTTCGCTCTCGACAATTGTGCTTCTGCTGGTGGCGGTTCTTGTCAATCTGGTGCTGGCAATGATCATCTGCTATGTGAGCATCGAACAGAACACGGCGCGTGACCTGAAATCGGTGGGGCAGACTGCCGAGGTCGCCGTTTCCGGGTCCCTGAATGCGCTCAAGGAGCAGATCACGGGAGTCGCAGGGCTGAGCATCATTGGCGGGGACAACACGGCGCCTACTCAAGCCGCATGGCTGGCGGCACTGGATCTAAAGAAAAACAACTACGGCTATAAGCAGCTTTATGTCGCCGATGAGAACGGCAAAATTATGAGTTCGGAAGCGGAGTATAACGGAAAATCCATCGCTAATACAGACTATTTTAAGCAGGCGATGTCGAACGGGGCTTACCTTTCCTCAACCGAGAAGGATGTCGCGGGGAAACTGAATGTATTCGCTTCCGCGCATGTTGCCAACGGGGCCTTCGTAGGCGTGGTTGTGGGGGAGCTTGACGTTCAGACCTACAGCAATTTTGTTCGGAATATCATCATCGGCAATACCGGAAACGTGTTTATCCTCGACCGGAACGGCACCATGATCGCAAACAAGCGCCCGGAACTGGTGGCGCAGCAGCAGAATTTTATTGCCATGGCCAAAAAGGACGCTTCCCTGACCGCTGCCGCAGCGGTGTATCAGAAGATGACTGAGGGAAAAACCGGGGTCGATATTTACTCCTATGAGTCGGGCGACCGCATCTGCTATTATGAACCGCTTAACGGGACGGACGGATGGTCCTGTGGGGCGGTGGCTCCAGTCGGAGAGATGACAGCCAGCATCTATACGATTTTTGCCGGCATGGCGGTCGGTTCCCTCGTTGTGCTCCTGCTCGGCATCTTTTTCGCGAGACGCCTTGCGCACTCGGTTTCAGCGCCTATCAAGAGCTGTTCACAGCGCCTGCGCCTGCTTGCGCAGGGGGATCTCCAAAGCGAAGTGCCGGTCGTCAAGGCCGCGGACGAAACGGGAGACCTTGCGGCGGCGACCGTCGATCTGGTTAACGGCCTGAACCGTATCATTCTGGATGAGACCCACACGCTCAGGGAAATGGCGGAAGGAAATTACAACGTTTCCTGCAGCGGAGATTATTACATCGGGGACTTTGCCCCCATCCGCGCATCGCTTTTGCGGATTATTCAATCCTTCTCCGACGCGATGCGTGAAATTCACCAGACCGCCGACGAGGTTGCTGGGGGCTCCGGGCAGGTTTCAAACGGGTCGCAGATGCTGGCTCAGGGCGCCACGGAACAGGCCAGCGCCGTCGAGCAGCTTTCCGAAACTGTAAAGGAACTCAGCGAAGGCGTTCAGCGCAATGCGGAAAGCGCCTCCGGAGCAAGCGGCAAGGCGAAGCAGGTAGGTTCTGAACTGGAAACCGAAAACCGGGAAATGCAGGAACTTATTCAGGCCATGGAAAGCATCCGTGACTCCTCCAAACGGATCGGAAAGATCATCAAAACCGTGGAGGATATTGCTTTCCAGACGAATATTCTTTCGCTGAATGCCGCCGTTGAGGCTGCGCGCGCAGGCACGGCCGGAAAGGGCTTTGCGGTTGTGGCCGATGAAGTGCGCAACCTTGCGGGGAAGAGCGCGCAGGCCAGCAAGGATACATCCGTTCTGATTTCCGAGTCCATTCAGGCAGTGGAGAATGGAACCAAAATCGCGGACAGGACCGCCCAGTCTCTTCACAGCGTGGTAGCGGGGGCAAACGAGATCATTGCCGCGGTTGACGCAATTTCCAAAAATTCCGAGCGTCAGGCGAAAGCAATCCGCCAAGTGGCTCAGGGGATCGGGCAGATTTCCGCGGTAGTTCAAACCAATTCCGCCACGGCGGAGGAAAGCGCCGCCGCGAGCGAAGAGCTTTCCGGTCAGGCGATGACCATGAAGAATCTGGTGGGTATGTTCCATCTTGCGCAGGAAGCGCAATAGGCTGTGCTTTTTGTCTTTTGGGCCGCACGCACCGGGCGTTTCCGTCCGGAACGTGCGGCCTTTTTAAACTGATGAAAATGCACAAGAGTTATTTCCTGTTTTCAATGAAACTATGGATAGTAAAGAAATTTCATAGAACACCAAAGAATTTTATATGGATTTAGGAAAAAACATAAGCTATACTATAGCCAATAAAACTCAATATGCGGATTGGAAATTGTGCAAAAGTACAATTGCCGCGTTTTTGAGGATTTTATTAGAAAGTAGGGGAGAGTTCAATGAAAAAAGCAGTAGCAGTGATTTTGGCCGCTCTTATGATGGGGACCGCCATGACGGCGTGCTCCGGGGGAAGCGGTGCGGCTTCTTCGGCAGCACCGGCAGCGTCTTCTGAGGCTGCATCGGCTGCACCGGCATCTTCCGCAGCAGCATCCAGTGCGGCGGCATCGACCGTTGCGGCTTCCGACGTTAACATCGGCGTCTGCATCTACAAATTCGACGATACCTTCATGACCGGCGTTCGCAACAACATGACGAAAGAAGCCGGCACGCTCGGCGTTAAGCTGGACATCGTGGATTCCCAGAATGCACAGCCGACTCAGAACCAGCAGGTCGATACCTTTATTACAAAGGGTGTAACGGCGCTGGCAATCAACCCGGTGGACGCTACGGCAGCTGCTCCGCTGGTGGATAAAGCCAAGGCAAAGGGCCTTCCGATCGTGTTCCTGAACCGCGAGCCGGCCGCGGACATTCTGAAGGGCTATGACAAGGCTTGGTATGTAGGTGCTCCGGCAGCTCAGTCCGGTACTCTTTCCGGCAAGCTGATTGTTGACTACTTCAAGGCCAACAAGAGCGCTGACAAGAACGGCGACGGCAAAGTCCAGTATGTTATGCTCCAGGGCGAGCCCGGACATCAAGACGCGGTTCTCCGCTCCCAGTATGCTCCTCAGGCAATCAAGGAAGGCGGCTTTGAGCCGGTCTGCCTCGCCAAGGGTACAGCAATGTGGGATAAAGCAAAGGCAACCGATCTGATGAACAACTTCATCACTTCTCAGGGGATCGACAAGATCGAAGCAGTCCTCGCGAACAACGACGATATGGCTTTGGGCGCAATCGAAGCTTTGAAGGCGAAGGGCTACAACAAGGGCGACAAGACGAAGTATATTCCGGTTGTCGGCGTCGATGCCACCGCTCCTGCTCTGGAAGCAATGAAGGAAGGCACTATGCTCGGAACCGTTCTGAACGATGCTGAGAACCAGGGCAAAGCAACCATCAACATCGCGGCAGCCGCAGCACAGGGCAAAGAAATCAACAAAGCCAACATTGGCTATGATGTTACGGACGGCAAATATGTCTGGATTCCGTATGTTCAGGTCACGCATGACAATTACACCCAGTATATGAAATAATGAGCCGATAAGACCCAAACCCGGGTTATTTTTAACGGGGAACGCGAAGGCAGGCGCTTTCCGTTCCCCGCCATTTTATGAAGTAAGGAGGACTGACCGTATGGGCGAATATTTGCTTGAGATGAATCATGTCTCAAAGGCGTTCCCTGGAGTACAGGCTCTGGATGACGTCACGCTGAAAGTCAGGCCTGGAAGCGTTCATGCCCTCGTCGGAGAAAACGGAGCCGGCAAATCCACTTTGATGAAATGCCTTTTCGGTATTTATACCAAAGATTCCGGCGACATTATTCTGGAAGGCAAGAACGAGGAGATTCTTTCCACCAGGCAGGCTCTTAGTCTCGGCGTTTCCATGATTCATCAGGAACTTCACCCAATCCGTTTCCGGCCCGTCATGGAAAATATCTGGCTCGGCCGATTTCCCAAAAAAGGAATCGCCGTTGACAAGAAAGCAATGATCCGGAAAACGCGTGAACTGTTTAAGGAAATCGATCTCGATATTAACCCGGAGACAGCGGCTGGCGACCTCTCGCCTTCCAATTTGCAGCTCGTGGAAATTGCAAAGGCGGTAAGCTATAATGCAAAGATCATTATCATGGATGAACCAACCTCTTCTTTGACGAACAACGAAACGGAACATTTATTTAAGATCATCAAACAACTCCAGAAAAAGGGCTGCGCGATTATCTACATTTCGCACAAGATGGAGGAAATCCTTCAGATCTGCGACGAAGTTACGATCATGCGCGACGGTAAATATATAGGTTCGTGGTTTGCTTCCGAACTGACCACGGATGAAATCATCAACAAGATGGTCGGCCGCGAGCTGACCAACCGTTTCCCACCGAAGGATACCAAGCCGAAGAGCGATGTCATTCTCAAGGTAGATGACCTCTGCTCACCGATTCCCCGTTCCTTCCAGCATATCAGCTTTGAACTCCACCGGGGCGAAATTCTCGGAATCGGAGGACTGGTGGGCGCACAGCGGACTGAATTGGTTGAGGCGATTTTCGGTCTGCGCGGAATCGAATCCGGCGAACTCTATAAGGATGGCAAAAAAATCGATATTCACTGCGTCGCCGACGCGAAGCAGAACGGCCTGGCTCTTCTGACGGAGGAGCGGCGTGCATCCGGTGTGTTTGCCCATCTTTCCGTGTTGGACAATACGGTTATCGCAGCCCAGAGAAAGTTTGCGACGAACGGCGTGCTGAACGGTTCGAAACGAATTAAAGCTGCGAGGGAGAAGAGCAAGGAGCTCAATGTAAAGACTCCGTCCCTGAGTACGGAAATGGAGAATCTCTCCGGCGGCAATCAGCAGAAGGTTCTGTTCGGCCGGTGGCTTCTCACGGAACCGGATATTCTGATTCTTGACGAACCAACCCGCGGAATCGACGTCGGTGCAAAGTATGAAATTTATACGATTATGCTGGATCTGGTCCGGCAGGGGAAATCCGTTATCATGATTTCATCGGAAATGCCGGAACTTCTCGGTATGGCGGACCGAATCATGGTAATGTGCGAGGGCAAGCTGACAGGAATTCTGGATCGCAGCGAGGCGGATCAGGTTTCCATCATGCGCCTGGCGACTCAGTACATGAATTAATTTTCCGGAAAGAGAGATGAGTGCGGTGGAAAAAGCAAATAAGATTACCCGTAAACGCTACGGTGCTATTTTTATGATAGTCGGCCTGGTACTTGCGGCTTTCGGACTTCTTTTCAAGTATGCATTCTATAACAAAAAAGTCTACGATCTTCCGTGGTTCCTGGTTCTGATCGGCGCGGCCGTTCTGGTTTACGGAGTGTCCCAGTTCTTCAACAGCTCCAAGGCGGAGCAGGATATCGAATTCAGCCGGGGAAGGGCAAAAACTTTCTTCCTGAACTACGCGCTAATTTTCGCGTTGTTTATGCTGATTTTGGTTGTTATCATTATTCAGCCGAATTTTATGCAGCTTAACGTTCTGTTGGATATTCTTTCTCAGTCATCGATTAAGTTGATCATTGCGCTTGGTATCTGCATGACCCTCCTGATTGCAGGCACTGACCTTTCGGCCGGACGTATGGTTGGCTTGGCGGCGGTTCTTTCCACCTCGATGCTCCAGACTCCGACCTATGCGAACCGGTTTTATCCCGGTTTGCCCCAGGTCCCCGTTGTTGTTCCGATTATCATCGCGATTCTTGTCTGCGGAATGTTCGGCGTTTTGAACGGCTTCCTGGTAGCAAAATTCAATATGCATCCCTTTATTGCAACGTTAGCTACGCAGGTTATGATCTATGGCGTCGCATCCCTGTATTTCGATCTCCCGCCGAATAATTCCCAGCCGATCGGCGGCGTTCGCGATGACTTCACTGTGATCGCACAGTTTAAATTTTTCAACAATGTTTCCATTCTGATCCCGATTGCTCTGGTTGTAACCGTCGTCATGTGGTTTGTCTTGAACAAAACCGTATTCGGCAAAAATATCTATGCAATCGGCGGCAACATGGAAGCTGCCAGAGTTTCCGGCGTTAATGTGTTCAAGACCCTAATGGGCATCTTCATTTTTGCGGGTCTCCTTTACGGGTTCGGCGGCGTTCTGGAAGCGGCTAGAACCGCGGGTGCCACGAACAACTACGGCAATGGCTATGAGCTCGACGCCATCGCGGCCTGCTGCGTGGGCGGCGTGTCGCTCGCAGGCGGTATCGGAAAAGTCAGCGGCATCGTGGTCGGCGTTCTGATCTTCACCGTGATTCAGTACGGCCTGCAGTTCATCGGCGTGAGCCCCTACTGGCAGCAGATCATCAAAGGCATCATCATTGCCATTGCTGTCGCCATCGACCTTTCAAAGTATAAGAAGGTCCTTTGGCACTGATTTTCATCTGAAAGACGTTTACGCAAATACATTCTTGCGAACTGGATAGATTCGTTCGGTTTCAGCTCATGATAGATGATATCATGGGCTGAAACCTGTTCCAATATATAGGGCCCTTTGTTCTGCAAGTGGTGCAGGGTCTGTACTTTCTTGCCTTTTCCGCACTTTGCTGTATAATTGGAAAAAGAAGGGCCCATACTTTTTCGGCGTCGGTCCGGGAGAAGGTGTGCTTTACCCGGCAACAATTCATGAATTGGGAGAAGATTATGGGGCTATATCGGGTTCTGGTGGTTGACGATGAAACGGAGATCCGGGAAGGAATTATCCGGAAGATCAATTGGGAGGAAATCGGCTTTTCCGTGGTCGGGTCGGCGGAAAACGGCCTGGAAGCGCTGGAAAAGGCGGAGCACAAGCACCCGGATGTGGTGATGACGGACATTAAGATGCCGTTTATGAGCGGATTGGAGCTGGGGGAAAGGCTGCGGGTTACCATGCCGTCCGTCAAGCTGCTTTTCTTTTCCGGGTTTGACGATTTCGAGTACGCTCAGCAGGCAATTAAACTGCATGCTGCCGAGTACGTCCTCAAGCCGATTGATTCGACCGAGCTGACGGGGACGCTGAAGCGCATTAAGGTTCAACTTGATGAAGAGCTCAACGAAAAGCGGAACGTCGAAATGCTCCGAAAAAATTATGAAGAAAGCCTTCCCGTCATGCGCGAACAGTTTCTGGTCGGCCTGATTGAGGGTCGTCTGACCCCGGAACGCATCCGCGCACAGGCAGCGCTCGTTCAGGCCAACCCCGGTGCGCACGGCTGGGCGGTGGCTCTTTTACGGCAGGGTTCTGCCACAGGGGAAAAGACGGTCCTTGCTGGCGCGGAGGAACTGATCCCGATCTCGCTGAAATGCACGCTGGAGGAGGTTCTGCCCGGGTACTGTACGTTTACGGATTTCATTTATTCGGACTGCGTTACGGTCATTGTCGAACTGAATCCGGACGGCAGCGTATTGCCCGTATTAAACGGGATGAACGAGGTCTGCAAAGCGGCGCAGCGGGTGCTTGGTACCAAGGTTATGGCGGGCGTCGGAAAGATCACACGGGATTTCAATTCCATGCGACGTTCGTACCGGGAAGCGCTCAGCGCGCTGGAATACAGCGCGGTCATGGGCGGCGACCGGGCGATTTACATCGCCGACGTCGAACCGGATACCTCGGTAAAGATCGAATTTGACGATTATGACGAGCGTGAAATCATCAATGCCATCAAACTTGCGGGCGAGCGGGAGATCCGGGAGCGGGTGGATGCCCTTTTCGCCCGGTTCCAGAAGGTTTTGCTGCCGCTCGATCAGTATCAGATTTATCTGCTGGAAATGACCACGTCTCTCCTGAAGCTTCTGCGCGCCTACGATATGGACGAGTCGGAAATTTTCGGTGGAACCTTCGATTTTACCGCTACGATAAAAAAACTTTACAGTCCGGAGGACATGAAACAGTGGTGCACCGATGTCTGCATTCGCATCAGCGCGAACATCAAGCGCGAGCGGGTTGACTCCGCGAAATCGCTTGCCCACAATGCGCAGCAGTACATTCAGGAAAACTATGCGAACGCGGCCATTTCCGTCGAGAGCATGTGCGAATTTCTTCACGTCAGCCCGGCCTATTTTTCCACCGTTTTCAAACGGGAGACCGGGATGAGCTTTGTTTCCTACCTGACGGACGTGCGCCTTCAGAAGGCGGTCAGCCTGCTGGACACCACGCAGGACAAGACCTACGTGATCGCTCAGAAGGTCGGGTTTACGGAGCCGAATTATTTCAGCTATGTCTTTAAAAAGCAGTTCGGCGTACCGCCGTCCAAATACAGAAATCATTAAGGACCTGTCCGGATTGCAAAACGGCAGAGCGTGCTGTGAGTACGGATTCTGAGAGCGCGGAGGAGCGGCAATGCGGGAACAGCTTCGGAATATTGTGGAACGGAGCAGGCGTTTTTTGCAGAAAAGAAGCCTGCAGTTTACGATCTCCATCTCCTTTACCATTGTAACAATTGTAGGGATGGCTTTAATAGGCCTGTCCCTTTCGATGCGATTCGTGGACTCGACCGAAAAAATGCTGGCCGACAACAACACGCGGATCGTTGATCAGGTGAACCTTAATCTGGATACCTACCTGCGCGATATGATGCGCATTTCCGATTCCATGTATTACCGCGTGATTAAAAACGCCGATCTGGAAACCGACAGCATTACGGATCAGATGAGCCTTCTGTACGAGACGAACCGCGATCTTCTGGTCAGTCTCGGTGTGTTCACGGACGACGGCAAAATGATTGCGGCCGAGCCGGTCAGCCAGCTCAAGGATACGGCGAAGGTAACGGGCCAGGGCTGGTTCCGGACGGCTACGGGCCGAATTGAGAACCTGCATTTTTCCACGCCGCACGTGGAGGACCTCTATCTGGACCCCGACAACAAATACAGCTGGGTCGTCTCCCTAAGCCGGTCGGTAGAACTGACGCGGGCGGGCAACATTACGCATGGAGTGCTGCTGGTGGATATGAATTTCAGTGGAATCGAGCAGATATGCGAAAATGTGGATCTGGGACGGTCCGGCTACCTGTACATCATTGACGGAAACGGGGAGATCATTTATCACCCGAGGCAGGAACTCATCTATTCGAATCTGAACCATGAAAACAACATGGTCGCCGCGTCCTATGAGGATGGGACACATACGGAGACCTTTGAAGGCTCGGAACGGCTGGTGACCGTGAAGACGGTTGGCTACACCGGGTGGAAAATCATCGCGGTGACCCCGACGCAGGCGATTGTGTCCAACTATTCCCAGTACACGACCTTTGTCCTGTTGATCGCACTGTTCGGTTCCTTCCTATTGATTTTTGTCAATATGCTAATCTCGTCGCGAATCGCCACTCCAATCAAGGCGCTGGAAAAATCGGTGAAAAATATCGAAAACGGTGACCTTGACGAAGAAAAAATCACCATCGGCGGTTCCTATGAGGTGCGGCATCTCGGCAAGACGATCCGCTCTATGGTCTGTCAGACACGAAAGCTGATGGACGACGTCGTCACGGAACAGGAATCCAAGCGCCGGAGCGAGCTCGACGCGCTGCAGTCGCAGATCAACCCGCATTTCCTTTATAATACGCTGGATTCCATCGTCTGGATGATCGAGAACGAGCACTATCAGGGTGCCGTTACAATGGTTACCTCTCTGGCCAAGCTGTTCCGCATCAGCCTCGGCAAAGGGAAAAATATCGTAACCGTTGCGGACGAAATGGAGCACGTTCGGAATTATCTGAAAATTCAAAACCTTCGCTATAAGAACAAATTCCAGTTTGAAATTGATGCGGAACCCGAGACGCTGGGCTGCGCCACCATCAAACTGATTGTACAGCCTCTTGTGGAGAACGCCATCTACCACGGTCTGGAATCGATGGACAGCGATGGGCAAATCCTAATCAAAGCTTATCTCATCGGGGAAGACCTCTATTTGGATGTCATCGACAATGGCCTCGGCATGCCGCAGGAACAGGCGGACGCGCTGCTTCTGGAGGAGACCGTCACGGTGCGAGGAAAGGGCTCCGGAATCGGACTCAAGAACATTCAGGAACGGATTCAGCTCTATTTCGGCGGGGCATACGGCCTGTCTCTGTTCAGCGAGCCGGACGAGGGCATGACCGCCCGGATTCATTTGCCGGCGAGACCGCTCGTGGAGCCTGATTCCGGAAAGAAGGAGGCGGGAAAATGACCAGGAAAACCGTTACCGCTTTTGCATTATGCTTTTTGGTTCTGGTCGCCTTCTGTCTTTACCTGTACCGGGACCAGCTGATCGCCAAAAAGGCGGAGCAGCCCTACCAGATTTCAGTGATCTGCCCGGATCAGAGCACGGAAAACTGGACGACGGTCAAGCTCGGTATCGATCAGGCGGCGCAGGATCTGAATGTGAACGTCAGTTTTATCACGCTTACCACACGAAATAACGTCAAAGAGCAGGTGATGCTGCTTTCCCGCGAGGTGAATAACGGCGCAGACGCGGTTGTCATTGCGCCGATCAATTCCACAGACCTGAAAGAGCCGGTGGAGCAGGCTTCCGGCAAAATTCCGGTTGTCACGATGCAATCCACCGTTATCGGTCTACCAAAACTCCAGAGCGTGTCTTGCGATAATTATAAAATGGGGAACTCGCTTGCGAACGAGATCGTGCAAAACGAGAAGGGAGGAAGGCCGGTCATCATTCTCCGCAACAGTATCGGCTCCAGCAATATCGCCGACAGCCTGAGAGGTGTGGAGGAGACGCTGAAAGGCTGGAACAGCTCCGTTCTGTTCTGCGACATTCCCGATTCCGCGCAGGATGCTTACAACGCGGCGCGAACAGCGATCAGTGCGCATCAAGACGGTATTTTCATCGCTTTGGACGGCGCAACGCTGGAAGCAGCGGCAAAGGCGAAAAAAGACCTGCTGAAAACCGGCTCGGGGTCTGTCCGCCTTTATGGCGTCGGAAGAACGAATACGGTCGTTTCCCTTTTGGAACAGAAAATCATCAGCGCAATCGCGGTAGACAATGAATTTAATATCGGTTATCTCAGCGTTAAAACAGCCGTTGACAGTATCAATAAAAAAACGGATGGGAACACCAACGTAAACTTTATCACTGTAAACAGTACGAACATGTATGAGTCGGAAAGCGAGCGCATGCTGTTCCCGTTCGTAAGATGAAGAAAGGTGGGCGCGCCTATGAATCGCCGGATCCGTTGTTTCGCGCTGCTGCTGGCCGTGTCAGTGCTTATGGGCCTTGTCAGCTCCTGCGGCCATGCGGAAAAGGGGAATGCGGTCAAAACCGTTTCCATCGGAGTCGTGGTTTACCGGAAAGATGATACGTTTATCAGTTCCCTTTGCACGTATCTGGAGGAATGCGCAAAGAAAAAGGAGAGTGAAACCGGAAACAAGATTGACCTGAACATCATGGAGAGCCAGTCCAGCCAGACTATTCAGAACGATCAGGTGGACAGCTTTCTTTCCCGTGATTACCGTGTGATCTGTGTCAATATGGTGGACCGCACGGCAGCGGCCGTCATTGTGGATAAGGCAAAAAAAGCGGATGTTCCGGTCGTTTTCTTTAACCGCGAACCGGTGGACGAGGATATCCGGATGTGGGAAAAAGCCTATTACGTAGGAGCGGACGCCGCAGTTTCCGGTACCATACAGGGGCAGATTATCGCCTCAGCCTATCAGAAGGACCCGCGCTCCATCGATAAAAACGGCGACGGAGTCATCCAGTACGTTATGCTGGAGGGTGAGCAGGGGCATCAGGATGCCTTACTGCGCACGGAATTTTCGGTGAAAAAGCTGGTAGACGCGGGCCTGCGCGTGGAAAAGCTTGCGAATGACACCGCGAACTGGCAGCGGGCGCAGGGTACCGCAAAAATGACGCAGTGGATTGCAAAATACGGAAGCCGGATTGAAGTAGTACTTTCCAACAACGACGATATGGCGCTCGGCGCGATCGACGCAATCAAGGAAAGTCCGTTGAAAACTCACCCGCCCGTCGTCGTCGGGGTGGACGCTACTCAGCCCGGGCTGGAAGCAATCAAAAACGGAACGATGCTGGGCACGGCCTTTAATGATGCCCAAAGGCAGGCGGAGTCGATTTTCGATCTCTCCTATTCGTTTGCGACCGGTGGCGGAGTTCCATCCTCCGTGAAGCTTACCCAGCAGCATTATGTTTACATTCCGTATAAGCAAATAACAAAAGAGAACCTTTCCGATATTAAGGAATAACGAAAAAAGCACGGCGCCGTATCCCCTCGGAAGGGATGCGGCGCCGTGCTGCGTGCGGGGGAGATCAGCCCTCCGCGACGATTTTTTCCAGGCAGTGAATCAGATCCTGCAACGAGCAGATCCGAACGTCCTGCTTCAGAATTTCGTTTTTCAGATCGATGGAAAGAGATTCAAAATAGGTTTGCACCTTTGGATCTACATAAGCCATTTTATTTCACCTCGCCGGTAGGATTCCCCGCCCGGCGGCAAATAAAACTTAAATCGGCTGAAAAACAATAAAGCCGCTCCCCGGCCTGGGAGCGGCTGCTTTTTACTGTACGGGAGTCACGTTGGCAGCTCTGAGCTTGCCGTTGCGAGCGTCCGTCTCGGTATCATACGTAACTTTCTGGCCTTCCTCAAGGGATTTGTACCCTTCGGAAACGATAGCCGAGAAATGTACGAAAACATCATCTCCGCCTTCATCGTTCGAAATGAAGCCATAGCCCTTTTCCGCATTGAACCACTTTACTGTACCTTTATTCATCAAAAGCACCTCCAAAAATAGTATTTCCAACTGCAAAACAAAAAACTCACAACTTTTGCAAATCATTCTGCGTAAAATGACTTACAGAAAATTGTGAGTCGATTCATGCACATTAGGATGCTTTTAACTATAGCGCAACTGAGCGAAGTTGTCAAGTCCCGAACGATTTTTTTGCTGCTCAGAGAGGCATTAACCGCAGCATGGGAAAATGCTATCTTGGGCGGGGAGGAGGCCCCGGAGGATAAGGCGGGCGCGGGGGTGGCGGATACGGAGGCGGCCCCGGCGGGTAAGGTGGATGTGGGGGCGGGTAAGGCGGATACGGCGGAGGTCCCGGGAAGGGTGGAAACGGAGGTCTGGGCCGTGGACGATGCGGACGCGGCGGGAACCACCACCAGATCCATGGAGTTCTTCTTGGCATTGATTTCACCTTCTTTCCTCCAGAATATGCGGAAAGGAAAGCGAATGGTACCAAGGATAAAGAGGAATGAAATTGAATGGGGAGAGCGGGCCGGGTTGCGCATAAAATAAATGGCGGATGATTCGATGCGCTTGCGGTCCCGGCAATTTGTATGCCGGCCCGCCTGTCAGAATGAAGGGAGCGGTTCGGATGGATTCCATTGCACAGCACCGGAAAGAAGTTTACCGCGCACGGTGGGACCTTCTTCAAAAGCCATATTTAACGGTGGAAGAACGCGTGCGTCTGACTCAGCTTGACGCCGAGTGGCTGCATTTGCTGCGATGCGGAGATCGTGAAAATGGGGAGAACTATTCGGACGATATGGTACCATAAAAATAGGAAGGAACTTTTTGCCGGAACGGGGAATCTAATATATTTCATTTTCGCTCTTTACTTTAGCGTGATAATACGGTAAAATAATGTGGGGCGTGAAAGGCAGCCTGCTTTTCGCCCCCATTTTATGATGAAGGTTGTGTTACATATGAAAAAGATTCTTTGTGCGCTGCTTGCGTTTGCGCTGACCCTTGGGGCAGCAGGATGTTCGGCGTCCTCCCAAAATTCCGCAGCCCCCGCACAGGCATCCGCAGCGGGCGCTTCTTCTCAGGCGGCTCAGCCCGCTTCCTCCGGGGCTTCCGACGGTTCCTGGGATAAGGTTAAGTCCGCCGGCCAGCTGGTGCTCGGACTTGATAAGGCATTCCCGCCTATGGGATTTGTGGACACGCAGACCGGTGAATTGGTCGGATTCGACATTGATCTGGCAAAGGAAGCCTGCAAGCGCCTGAATATCAAGCTGAAGCTTCAGCCGATCGATTGGGACAACAAAACCGCCGAGCTCAATAACGGAAATGTAGATTGCCTTTGGAACGGCTTTTCCAAAACCGACGAGCGCGAAAAGCAATTCAACCTGAGCATTCCGTACATGAAGAACAATCAGATTATTCTCATCAAGTCCGGCTCTTCCTATAAAGGGCTTGACAGCCTTGCCGGGAAGACCGTGGGCGTTCAGTCCGATTCCTCAGCACTGACCGCAATTGAAAGCAAGCCGGACTTTAAAAAGACATTGAAGGATGTCGTGAAGATCGACGATTACAGCAAAGCGGTTTTGGAAATTCAGAACGGCACGGTCGATGCCATTGCGATTGATGAAATTGTCGCCCGTTATTATCTTTCCAAAAATCCGGGAGCCTATCAGGTCATGCAGGATAAGGACGGAAAAGACGCGTCGCTTGCAACCGAGGATTATGTGGTCGGATTCCGCAAAGCGGACAACGCGTTGAAAGTGCAGATCGAGGGTGCGCTGAAAGCAATGGCCGCCGACGGCACCATGGCGAAAATTTCCACAAAGTGGTTCCAGAAGGATATCACTACGGTAGGCAAGTAAGAGTCGGTACCGATAGCACGCAAACACCATCCGCCATGCCGCGCCCCGCGCGGCCCGGTCGCAGGAAGCCGGTAAACCCCGGCTTCCTGCCTTTTGCGTTTTTCTACGAATTTACGGGAGGACTGGTTCCATGAATTATTCCGTGCTGCTGGAGCAAATGCTGGAAGCGACCCTGATGTCGCTCCGCATTTTCTTCTCAACCCTGATCTTTTCTCTGCCGCTGGGGCTTCTGGTGGCGGCAGGACGTATGTCCCGCCACCGGATTATCGGCCTGCCGGTCCGGTTTTACATTCTGCTGATGCGCGGTACGCCGCTGATGCTTCAGCTCTTATTCATCTTCTATGGTCTGAAGCCACTTACCGGAATTCAGCTTGACCGTGTTGTGGCCGCACAGGTCGCCTTTATTCTAAACTATGCGGCTTATTTCGCTGAAATATTCCGGGGTGGAATCGAAGGCATCCCGCAGGGACAGCACGAAGCGGCGAAAGTACTCGGATTCAGCCGCAGCCAGACTTTTTTCCGCATTGTCCTGCCGCAGGTGGTAAAACGCATTCTGCCGCCGATGGGCAATGAGTTTATCACGCTGGTCAAGGATACGTCGCTGGCGCAGGTCATCGGCGTCGTGGAACTGCTGAAGGTGACCTCTGACTGGGTGTCGTCCGCTGTCAGCATGGTGCCGTTTGCCATTGCGGGTGTTTTTTACCTTGCCATGAACGCCGTTGTAACACGGTGCTTTACGGTTGGGGAAAAACGCCTGAGCTATTACAGATAAGGAGGGATTGACCATGCCGGTTGTTTCGGCTCATGATATTCGCAAAAGCTTTGACGGTGCGGAAGTGCTCAAGGGCATTTCCATCGACGTTCAGAAGGGGCAGGTTCTGGCCGTGATCGGTCCTTCCGGTTCCGGAAAGAGCACGCTCCTGCGCTGCATCACGCAATTGGAAACGGTGGACGGCGGTGAAATCAGCATCTGCGGCGAGACCCTGGTGAAGGACGGCCCGTCCGGGAAAGCTCTGTATTCGGAGAAAACCGTCCGGAACCGGATTGCGCTCCACGTCGGGCTTGTGTTCCAGAACTTCAATCTGTTTCCGCATTTTTCGGTACTGCGGAATATCACGGAAGCGCCCATTCACGTTCTGGGCAAAAAAAGAGCGGAGGCCGAAGCCTCCGCTCAGGAACTCCTGAAAAAAATGGATCTTTCCGACAAAGCCGACGCCTTTCCGTGCCAGCTTTCGGGTGGCCAGCAGCAGCGGGTTTCCATCGCGCGTGCGCTTGCCATGGAGCCGGAGGTCCTGTTCTTTGACGAGCCGACCAGCGCGCTGGACCCAGAGCTGACGGGCGAGATTCTGAAGGTAATCCGCAGTCTTGCCGCGGAGCACCGCACGATGGTGGTCGTCACCCACGAGATGGCCTTTGCCCGCGATGTCGCCGACAGCGTCGTTTTCATGGCGGACGGTTCCATCGTGGAACAGGGAACACCGGAGCAGGTGTTCGGCAACGCGCAAAGCGAACGGACCAAAACGTTCCTCGCCCGCTACAATGAATCCTGACCGGTCAGCCGATCGACCGGGTATGTTTCCGAAGCCATTCGAGCTCTCTTCCCGAAAGCAGGGGGGAGAGCTTTTCATATACCGTGCGGTGATAATCGTTCAGCCAGCGGGTCTCCGCCGGAGCGAGCAGCTTCGGCAGAATGGCGTCCGTGTCGATCGGGAAGAGGGTCAGAGTATCGAACTTGAGGAATCTTCCGTAGCTGTTCACAAAGGCCTCTGCCACCAGCATCATGTTTTCCGTGCGGATACCGTATTTCCCTTCCTCGTAAACTCCTGGCTCGTTCGTGATCGTCATGCCCGGGCGGAATACAGTTTCATTTTTCGGCCGGAGGTTCTGTGGGCCCTCGTGAACACTGCTGAACATTCCGACGCCGTGTCCCGTGCCGCAGCGGTAGTCGATGCCGTGCGCCCACAGCGATTCCCGGCAGAGAATGTCGATGTTTCCGCCGGTGCTCCCTTCCAGAAACAGCGCGGTAGCGAGGGAAATGTGTGCTTTCAGCACCCAGGTATAGCGCTCCATTTCCTCGTTGCTGACGGGGCCCAAGACGAATGTGCGGGTGATGTCGGTCGTTCCCTCCGGATATTGTCCGCCGGAATCGACCAGCAAAAATCCGCTCTGCTTTAGTACGCTGCATGCGTCGGGCTTGGGCGAATAGTGCATCATGGCCGCGTTTTCACGATATGCGGCAATCGTTGAAAAGCTTTCCCCGCGGTTGTCGGGCTGTTCGGCCCGGAATTTCCGAAGCATATCGCATACGTCACATTCCGTCACGGATTCTCCGGCAGTCAGGCGGTCGTCCAGAGCGACGCGGAACTTTACAAGCGCGCAGCCGTCGTACAGCATGGCGCGGCGGATGTTTTCAATCTCCGTTGAATTTTTGATTCCCTTCAGACCGGTGATGATATCGTCCCCGAACAGGACTTCCAGCTTCTCGTTTTCATCCAGAATTCGAAGCAGCTCGTAGTTGGTTCCGTCCGGTTCAATCAAGAGGGTTTTTGCTTCACTGTAGTTTTTCAGAAAATCGGCGATTTCTTCGTACGGGCGCAGGGTCATGCCGTTTTCAGAGAGACTGCTTCGCACGGATTCTGGAACCCGGGAACAGTCGATGAACAGATAAGCTTCCTCCGAAAATACGGCGGCATAGGCCACGGCAAGGGGATTGTATTCAATGTCGGAGGCGCGCAGATTCATCAGCCAGGCGACACAGTCCAGACGGCTTACAATCTGCCCATCGGCGTGCCGTTCCCGAAGCTTATTCCGTAGGATCACAAGCTTTTCCTGGCAGGAAAGACCGGCAAATTTTCGCTCGTGCAGGAATACCTCGGTATTCGGCATGGGCGGGCGGTCCCGCCATAGCCCGGAAATCAGGTCAACGGACTTTACGGAAAGTTTTTTGTCGAAAAATTTATCCTGCATGGATTTTACTTTTGCGGCGGAAACCATCCGCCCGTCAAAACCCACGCAGCTGCCGGGCGCAAGCGTTTGCAGGAGGAATTCCTCAACGGTGGGAACCCCTTCGACTCCCATGCGGAACAGTTCAATGCCGCTTCCGGCCAATTCGTGCGCCGCCTGAATGAAGTAACGCCCATCCGTCCAAAGGCCGCTGCGGGCGGATGTGACGACGAGAGTTCCGGCAGAGCCGCTGAACCCGGAAAAATACTGCCTCGCTTTCCAATGCGCCGGCGTATATTCCCCCATGTGGGGGTCGGAAGACGGAATCATATAAGCCTGCACGCCCGCCCGGTTCATTTCCTGCAGCAGGCTGCAAATCAGTTCTCGAATAATCGGCAATTCAAATCCCTCCCGTTTTTTTCAGTATAGGCGCTGCCGGTTCTTCTGTCAAGAAGAGCCGAAATATGCCGAAATACAGCAAGGTCCCGCCGCTTCCTCATGGGAATGCAGCGGGACTTTTTTCGGCAGCGGCCGGTTTGGTTCAGCGGTTTTCCAGCCGGATATATTCCCGGCGCGCGGAGATGCTTTTGTAGGCGGGACGAATGATTTTCCCGGCGTTGATCTTTTCTTCCAGTAGGTGGGCGCTCCAGCCCGCAATGCGGGCCATGGCGAACACCGGCGTAAACAGTTCAAGCGGCAGGCCCAGCATATGGTACACAAAGCCACTGTAAAAATCGATGTTGGCGCTGACGCCCTTGTAGGTTTTGCGTTCCTGTCCGATTACCTCGGGCGCGAGGCGTTCCACCAGTGCATAGAGGGCGTATTCCTTCCCAAGCCCCTTTTCTTCCGAAAGGCGCTTGACGAAACGCTTGAAGACCTCGGCGCGCGGGTCGGAGAGGGAATAGACCGCGTGCCCCATTCCGTAGATCAGGCCGGAGCGGTCGAAGGCCTGTTTATTCAGCAGCCGGCGGAGATAGTCAGCCACTTCTGCCTCGTCCTCCCAGTCTTTGAGCTCCTTTTTCATGGCGTCAAACATCTGCATGACCTTGATGTTCGCTCCGCCGTGCTTTGGACCCTTCAGCGAGCCGAGCGCAGCGGCGATTACCGAATAGGCGTCCGTTCCGGAGGAGGCGACCACATGCGTGGTAAAACTGGAGTTATTGCCGCCGCCGTGTTCCGCGTGGAGGACCAGCGCGAGGTCCAGAATCCGCGCTTCCAGCGGGGTATACTGGTTATTGATGCGCAGCATGTAAAGAATGTTTTCCGCGGTGGAGAGCTCCGGCTTCGGCGCGTGAATGAAGAAGCTGTAAGAGTTGTTGCAGTCGTGCATATAGGCCTGATAGCCGTATACCGCAAGCTGGGGGAACAGCGCAATCATTTCCAGACACTGGCGGAGCACGTTCGGCAGGGAGGGATCGTTCGCCTTTTCATCGTAGGCGTAAAGGGTCAGAACGCTTCGGGCCAGCGTGTTCATCATGTCGAAGCTCGGGGCCTTCATGATGATGTCGCGCACAAAGTTGGTGGGGAGGGAGCGGTACTTAACGAGCAGGTCGGTGAAATCGGAGAGAGCCTGTGCGGAGGGCAGCTCTCCGAACAGAAGCAGGTATACGGTTTCTTCAAAGCCAAAACGATTTTCAGCGATGAAGCCGCGAACGATATCTTCCACGTCAATTCCGCGATAATAGAGCTTCCCCTCGCAGGGAACGCTCTTTCCGTCCACGGTTTGGGAAGACACGATGTCGGAAATTTCCGTAAGACCGGTCAGTACGCCTTTTCCGTTGATGTCGCGAAGGCCCCGCTTTACATCGTAGCGGGTGAACAGCTCCGGATCGATGGTACTGTGTCGGCGGCATTCCTCGGTCAGGCTGAGAATACGGGGGGAAATGTCAAAGAAATCCCCGGCTGCATTTTTAGTCATTTCAGTCACCTCTCTCTGGAAACAGCCTTCTGTGAGATTTTCGTCAGAACGCTGTTGATGGTTTCGACTGCCGCGAGAAAATCGCTGAATTCTTTTCCGTCCATCCGCTCCACGGAGCGGTGGAACAGCTTTAGAAACGCCTCCCGCTTCGCATGAATATAGCGGAAGGTGTTTTCCTCTACGGAAATCAGGACTCTGCGCCGGTCACTGCGGTCAGGGTTTCGGACGATCCTCCCCTCTTCGTCCAGCTTTTCAACAAGCTTGCTGATCTGTTGCCGTGGGGCGTGAAGTAATACTGCAAGTTCCGTGACTGTCATAGGCCCCTGCGTGCAGAGCATGCACAGCACGTTCAGCTGCAAAACGGTGAATTCCCCGCGGAAACAGTCAGCGAAGGGTTTCTCCAATGTTTCGTTTACATACAGCATAAAAGCAAAAAGATTGTTGTCGCTGTTCAAATCCGAATCCCTCATTTGGAAAGAATCGATGATTGTCATCGTTTGTTTCCATTTTACAAGAAACACAGGATTCTGTCAACCTCGCCGGCGTAGAGAATTTGGTAATTCCCCTTGGGGAAAACTTGTTATTTTGACCGGTAAATGATATAATAATTGAACCTGTTGAATGATTTCGCCGAAGGGGAGGGATTCGATGCGGATACAGGAATCCGGAGAAAATTACTTGGAGACAATTCTGATTCTGCGCAATCGCAACGGATATGTCCGGTCCATCGACGTGGCCAACGAGCTGAGTGTGACGAAGGCCAGCGTCAGCCGCGCGATGAGCATCCTCAAGGAAGCCGGTTACCTTGTCATGGAGCAGAACGGCAATTTGATTCTTACGGACGCTGGCCTCAAACGGGCGGAAGCGGTTTATGAGCGGCACACGCTGATTGCCGAATTCCTTGAGATAACTCTCGGTGTAGACGCGGAGACCGCAACGCAGGATTCGTGCCGTATCGAACATATTATCAGCGAGGAAAGCTTTGGGCGGATCAAGGAATTTGTGCATGGCAGACGGAAAATAGAACCGCCGTCCCGGAAAAAGGCCGGTACGGGGAGTTGAGGTGGAACGGATGAATACGGTTTCGATTCGTTGCCCGCATTGCGGGAAGACGCTGGAAGTCCCGGAGGATGCGGGGAAGATTGTGTGCATGTTTTGCGCACAGCCGATCGATTTTCCCGCAGAACAGAAAAAGTCTCAGCAGGCGGCTGCGTCGGAGGGGGACCTTTTTCAGTATCTGAAAGAGGCGGAAGAGCATCTAACCGATGATGTTTTTTCTTTTCAGATTAGATCAGGCGAACTTTCAAGCAAAAGTTATCCGCTGCTTTTTGAGCGGTATCAGGCGATTCTTCATCCGTTCCTGCAGTCCTTTCAGTATGCGGCTGCACAGGATGAGACGGTTGCAGCGGATAAGCTTTCCGGTTTGCTTCTTGATGGCTTTTTAAAACGGTATCGTTCCGAAAAACACCGTGCGGAAGTATTTGACGCCCGGTTTACGCTTACCTCCCTTGCGATTCCCGCGATTCTGGAGCTGAAAACCCCCGCTGCAGAGAAACTGGCGGATCTGCTGCTGCAGAAATGGAATGCACAGGACCCGAAGCATCCTCTCGGCAAAGCAAATTACGAAGCGATTTCCGGAGGCTTCCGGAAAAAGCTTTGCTTTATTACAACGGCGGTCTGTTCTTCGCTGCACAAGGGCGATTCCTGCGAGGAGTTGACTGAATTCCGTCGTTTCCGTGACGGATGGCTTGCCGCAACGGAACAGGGACCGGCGAAAATTCAGGAATACTATCTGTTTGCCCCCATGATCGTAGAGGCAATCGACCGCTCTGAAAAAAGCGGCGAAGAGTACCGGCGTATCTGGCAGACGTATCTGGAGCCGTGCTTTCGCGAGCTGCGCGGCGGGCGGAACGAGGCCTGCTCACAACGGTATGAAGGTATGATGATGGAACTGGAGCAGAAGTGGTTCGGCATTCTGCAGTAAGTTCATTTAAAAATACGGCAGCGGGGTCAGTGATGTAGTTCACTGGCCCCGCTGCTTTTGCGTTCGGTTGTGTTAAAGGTTTCCGGGCAGCTTCTGCACGGTTTGTTCCTGGACGAAGCCCGCTTCCGCACCGAGCGGTTTGTCTAAAAGATCCAGCAGAGACAGCACCTCGTTCTGTGGAACGGGCCTGCTGATAATGTAGCCCTGAACGATATTGCAGCCGCATTCGGCCACGCAGTCGACCTGCTCCTGCGTTTCAACGCCTTCCGCGATGACCAGAAGGTCTAGCCGGTGAGCAAGCCGGATAATCATGCCGACAATATCTTTTTCCACATTGTTCGTAACAATCTCGTCAATAAAGCTCTTGTCGATTTTCACCGCGTTAATGGGAAGATTCTTGAGATACGTCAAAGAGGAAAAACCTGTGCCGAAGTCATCGAGATAAATGGGAATCCCGTGCGCGCGCAGTTCCTCAAGCTTCCGAATCACCTCATCAAACGATTCAATCAGGCAGGATTCCGTAATTTCCAGTGCCACGCTGTTCGGAGCCAGATCATAATAATCAAACCGGCCGATGATATAATCGGTAAAGTTTGCCTGCAGCAGTTCGACGGGCGAAGCGTTAAACGAAATCGTCAGGCCGCGGCCCTCCACACTTTTCGCAAAGGCGAAGGTTTTTTCAATCATAAATCGGCCCAGATCGTTGATAAAGCCGGATTTTTCCGCCATGGGAATGAACTCCGAGGGAGAAACCATCCCGAACCGCGCGCTTTTCCAGCGCGCAAGCGTTTCAAAGCCGACGAGGGTTTTTTCCTGGCAATTGTATTGCGGCTGAAAGTAGCAAAGCAGTTCACTGCTTGCAATGGAAGATTTCAGCGCCGCTTCCAGTTGAAGCTGATGGTCGATTCGGTCGCCGAACGCGTCATTAAACAGAATATAGCTGCCTTTGTTGGCGGCTTTTGCTTCCTGCATCAAAAATTCGCCGCGGTTGAGAATGTCGTCGAATTCACTGCCGCAATCCTCGTCACGTGCTTTGTAAAGAATGGCTCCGATGCTGCAGGAGAGCTGAATGACGATTCCGTTAAGCAGATAAGGCTCCTTGAATACGGTCAGAATTTTGCCCGCATACAGTTCAAGATCATCCACGGCGGCGAGCCCGCTGACCAGAACCATGAACTCGTCGCCGCCGATCCGCCCGATCTGCGCGCCGGAGCCCAGAATGCGCCGAAGCCTCGTCGCTGTTTCACAAAGAAATTTATCCCCGGAGTCGTGCCCGAATGTGTTGTTTACGGAACGAAAGTTGTCCACATCCAGAAAAAAGGCGCCGCCGTTTTGCGAGCATTTTTTGCAGTCTGCGGACCACGGCGCGAACAGCCGCTTCATTCCTTTCCGGTTGGGAAGGTTAGTTAGCGAATCCGCATAGACAAAATATCGCTTTTGCTCATCACTGCGGATCGACGCTTCATGACTGATCCTTTGAAACCGGAAGAAATAGAACAGTACAATTGCCAGAACAAACAGCAGCAGCAGGAAAAGAACAGCCGTAAACAGCAGGGACTGATCATTTTCAAACAGACCGCTGTCGTTTTTTTCTGCCCAAAGAATCCATCCGTTGGAACCCGGAATCGGCATATAGACGGTCTGCCGTACGGAGCCGTTGAGCCGGAGCACCGACGTTCCGGAAACCCCGTTCAAAAAGTCCGATTTCAGCCTGTTCGTCAGAGACGCGTCCGCCGAAACACCGGAGGCGGAAAAAAAGTCCCCGCTCCCGGTTTGATCCTGTTTCCCGTCGATGACGGTTCCGTCCTTCCGCAAAACCCACACAGTGATGTCACGCTCTGCGTTGAGACTCTCCAGACCGCTGAATCTGGAGCTGTCCTGCGCGGCAGCCGCAAGGACGCCGCACACCCGATTTGCGCGGATCACGGGAACGCAGTAAATAATTTCTTTCCGGCTGTTGTCGGCATCAATAAAATCATAGGAGATGGTTGCTTGCCCGGCCAATGCCTTTTGAAAATAGGCGCGGTTTCCAAGCTGCAGCGTAAGTTTATGATTGGTAACTGCCTTGCCGGAGGGGTCGGAATATACGACCAGACGAAATGTGTTCTGGGATGCTTCCTGATTGAGGATACGTTTCCGATTGGAGAAATCGTCGGGATCGGAGAATGCATCCAGACCGGAGAGTGCCTTTAATACATTCAGATTGCCCTGAATTTCCGTGCGGACTGCCTGCACGGCCTGTTCCGAGAAATCCGAAAGCGACGTCTGTACCGCCTTTACGGCTATGCTGTGAAGGTTTACGAGCAGCAGAGCGCCGGCTGCAAAAAGCAGAGCGGTCACTACCACGGCTGCAAGGACCAGCTTATTCTTATGTTGCACTTCATCACCTGGATTCATTTATTCCTAAGAGATATTATACAGGGAAGAAAAATAAATTTCATTATTCCGACAGACATTTGGAGGAAAAGTATCGGAGGTTTTTTTGGCAAAAACAACCGAAATTTTTTCGAAAGATATCCGAAACGTTTTACCAATATCATCCTTTCGAGCTGCTGAATAAATTGCCCTCCCATGCAAATAATGAATCCATTGGTAAGGAGGGATTCGCATGGAAAAAAAGGTTACGCTTTTTGTTACGGGCGGGGTGATTTATCCTTCTCTGGAAATTTTATGTCGGGGAAGAAGTGATTTTTCCATGGCGGTCGCGGGAGGGCTTTGCCTATGCCTGATTGACCGTGTCTGCAACTGCAAGCTTGGATCATGCACGTTGTTTACGAAGTGCTTTGCGGGATCCGGAATCATCACGTCGGTTGAGTTTGCAATCGGCTACCTTGTCAATATTGTCATGAAGCTGAATGTGTGGGATTATTCGCAGATGCCGTTGAATTTAATGGGGCAGATCTGCCTTCCGTTTTCCCTGCTTTGGTTTTTCCTTACGATTCCCGCCATGCAGCTCTGCCTATTATATGACCGGGTCCGGAAAGCAGTGAAAAGCGCCTGAGGAGAAACTTTAACAAAAATAAATGGGTGGTTATAATGAATGCCGAAAATTGCAGAATCCCTAAAAATGTGACTGGGAAAGGCCTTTGCAGCCCGATCAGGACACATTTTTTATGCGCGGCTTCTGCGGGAGAGGTAGCCCATTTTACATAAGACCGTGAGTTCTGCTTGAAAACCGCGCAAAATTGATTTTTTGGGGGATTTCCATTGACAGAGTAAGTGGAAATATGGTATTATTAATCTCGCACCTGTGAGGAAACGAATCCGGAGAGGTGTCCGAGTGGTTTATGGAGCTAGTCTTGAAAACTAGTGATCCCGCAAGGGACCAAGAGTTCGAATCTCTTCCTCTCCGCCATTTTTAGATAAAATTTGTTGATTCACCATCCTGGAGAAATACCCAAGTGGTGAAGGGGCTCCCCTGCTAAGGGAGTAGGTCGGGAAACCGGCGCGAGGGTTCAAATCCCTCTTTCTCCGCCAAATGCCTTAGAAAGCCGCATGAATGCTAGATTCATGCGGCTTTTCTTTGTTTTAGCCGTATCCTGTGGACTATTCTGAAATATTTAGTCCTACGCTTCTATTCCCACCGTTATTCCCACTAATTTTCCCAATAATCACAGTTTATTGGCGGCTGAAAGCTTTTCGTCCAAAGGAAGGCGGTTATAATTATCAATTGCTGTTTCATATTGAGCGTGACCTCCCATAGCCGCAATCAGAGCAGGATGAACTTTTTGAGAAACAAGTCCGGTGAAAAATGTATGGCGGCAAGTTTGCGGAGGCAGATGACGAATTTTTAACCGGTCGATCGTTTCCCAATAATCTTTGTAGAATCCATCCAAGTTTCTTTGAACCAATTTTTTACTGTTTGCTTCATAAAAATGTTTTACGATTTGAAGGATGGAGTTAGGAATAACGATTTCACGGTCTATTCCGGCGGCTGTCTTTTCTCCGCCGATCATATAATTGCATTTTTCATTAAAAAAGATTTTTTCCTTTTCAATTTTGAAAAGCTCACCTATGCGCATCCCGGTATAAACCATAATCAGAATGTATCCGGTAAATTCATGTGGTTCCGCAGCACCTTCCGGGGTTTGACCATAATAATCATCCCATAGTTTTGCCACATCTTCATCTGTGAACACTTCGCGCTTAGCGTTCGGAGCATCCGGAAGCTCAATGTACTGAGATTTGTTGTTGGATTCCTTGCCGTGTTGAATCGCTACTGTATATAAATGCGACAGCAAGACCTTCATGTCTCTGGCAGGATAATATGTCTTTGCCCTTTCATCAATCGTTTCCTGCATCTGTTCTATGGTCAGATCAGGTATTCTGACGAGTTGGATTTTCTTCATTTTATCCCAGGCATAGGAAAGCTTGTCCTGCTGAGATTGGCTTAATTTATCATACCGCTTTGTCTTGCAGAAAGTATCATAGAGCTCATACAATGATGGGAATGAGGGATTCACCTTTGAGGCTTTTAAAGTTTCCACAGCGGCAACGGCATCTTTTTTCTTATCAAAAGTCTTTGTTCGGCGGCGCTTTTTTAGTTTACCATCTTCCTTGTAATACCCAAGTACAACCTCAACCTTGTATTTCTTGTTTGGAAGCTGATAAATCGTTCCAGACCCGTTGCCTTTGCTTTTCGGCTTGTGTGTTGTTTTTAAAATCTGTTTTGCACCGCAGAAATTGCAATATATAGAATTGTCTAAAATATCAACTCCGCATTTTCTGCATTTCATAGATTGTTTCCTTCCCGAAATTAATAAAGGACGCCAAAGCAATTATATTCTCAATAAAAATATCTACAAATAATTAACCAAAAGATTAGTAAATATTACATGTTTTTGTTACCCAAAGGGAACAGACCTTGTGATATAGTAACATTGTAATTAATTACGCTTTTTGTGGACACTATGCTTGAGGTGTTTACATGAAGCTACTTATATTAAAAGTCAAGCAAATAAGGCTAAAAAAGGGATATACAGTACGAAAGCTATCCGAACTCTCTGGAATTAGCATCGCTGAAGTCAGTCGAGTAGAGAGCGGAGCGCGCCGCCCTACAATTGACACGCTATACGCACTTGCAAAGGCAATGGAAGTAAGCATATTGGATACTTTTGAGCCGATCCCGGACAAGGGGCCAAGTTGAATAGGGGAAGCAACATGGAAAAGGATGGTGTACCAAAGGAATTAATTAACAAACTTCGAGAAGCAGAAAAAATCAGTGCAACGGAATTCAGTTTTTATCTTTCTTATCTCGACGGCTTAAAAGCAAATCAAGCTGAGCGACAGCAAGTTCATAATCTTCCTCGCTAACAGCCTTGATCTGCTTCAGTCGTTCCCAGATAACCCGACCTTTCGGTCCAAGCTCGTCGCTTTCAGCGGCGGGCTTATTTTTTTGCTCATTTCCGAGAAGGTAGTCAGTAGAAACCCCAAAATATGCGGCAATATCAGAGATCTGTTTTAAATAAGACTTTGATTTTCCAGCTATCCAATCGCTAATGGCGGATTTATTGAAACCAAGGTCTTTAAGGAATGTGCCCTTAGATATTCTCTTCTCTTTAATTAAGGACAATATCTTATTTAGTGTTTCATCCAATTGATTATACCCCCCGTAGTATAAAGCAAAAGTTTTCCGAAAATATCGGAAAACTAAATTGACATTCCGAATTAGTCGGAATATACTGATAATAAGTTCTTACAAAAAACAAGCACAAAAAATCTGGCCTTCGAAAACTCTCGTTTTCAAAAGCGTGTACATATTCTGTCAACACCAAATATTATACGTTCTTTCTGAAATTTTACAAGAGCTTTCATGGGCGAAAGGAGCTAATCATTATTTATTATTATTAACTTTTTTGTGTAATACACACAAAACAAACCATTAGAGGGAGGATTTAACTTATTTCCAATATCGTGAGATAAGCTCTGTGCAGTTTGGGGAATAAGGAAAACAGAAATGAAGCTCGAAGATATTGAAAACATACCGAGGGAATATCTTCTCGCAACAGAAATCGCTCCATTACTCGAATGTAACCCGTACAGCATCAATGTCCAGGCACATGAAGATATAAGGAATCACACAAACAGCCTTGGATTCCCGGTGATTGTTATGGGCTCTCGGGTAAAAATTCCAAAGGAACCCTTTCTGAGATTTATGAGAGGAAACGCATAGGAGGAATAAAATGCAGGGACAAAAAATAAAGATCCGGCTGCTCCAGTTGCGAAAGAAACAGCGCTGGCTTCTCAATCAACTTAGGCAGAGAGGGTTTGGCAAACTGTCGGAGCCGCATCTCAGCGATATTTTGAACGGAATCTATGTATCCGGAAATGCGGCTGAGATTTTGGAAGCCGCTGAGCAGATCCTTTCCGAGCAGGAAAAACTTAGTGCCTGACCCTCGGGATCGGGCCAGTGAAAAGAAGATTACATAAGATTGGATGGAAGTGGAGGGACAAGCTGTGGAAAACGAAAAGCTGCTCGTCTCGAAAGAAGCCGTGGAGGGACTGCGCAAAACCTCAAAAATACTGCGCGGAGATATAACCGAAAGCTTTGCGAGTGGAATTATCTACGCCCTTGAAAAGCTTGAATTATGTGGGGAGGTGAAGGGGATAAAAGACGAAAAATTCCCAAAAGCTGTTCTTGTAAAAGCTGGCGGGGTAAAAGAAGAGACTAAGGATTGGAGCAGCTATCATTTTTTTATTCAAAAAACAGCAGAGAGAATTTTGAAGCAACTGCAAAACGAGGGGCTCGATGAGCAAGATATCAAATGCTTTTTGGATCATTTTTATCACGAAGTTACCTCTACCTATGAAAGCAAAGTTGAAAAATAACACTCCCAATAAAGCTCAATACGGCGGCAATAACTGAAACGATAATGGAAAAGATTCGCCCGGACCATAAATTGTGTCGATGCTCTTTGTATTCGTCAAAAGCTTTTTCGCCCGCATCTATTACGACCCACACGTCATTAAATTCGTTTCGAAATCCAATAACCATAGAATCTCCCCACGATTTAAGCCCAGTTACTTGATAATCCACGAAACCAGCTTCACGTGCCTTTTCAAAAATCCTTTTGATCGGCTTACCGTATCGCTTTATGTAAAAAGACTCTTCTTTACCGGAATGGGCACTTATTCTTTTTATTAGCTTATATTGTTCGTATGTCATCATTTTCAATAGACCTTCCTTTTGCCACAATTCTACAGCGGAAAAAGGAGAAAAGCAATAGAAGGCCGAGCAAAACGGCATGAGAGGAGGTGAAGAGGGGTGGCAAAAGCAAAACCAGTCTTACGTATCCAGCTTGAGGATGCAGGTGGCCGCCAGATCGGCGCCGATAATGAGGTTACGCTGTCGGACAAGCAACTCGATTGGCTCGCCGAATTCTTCGCGCCGATTGTCAAGGAGTCTTTGCGAAAAGAGAATCCGACCGTATGAAGGAACCCAAGGAAAAGAAAGCATTTGCCAGACTCGGCGCTTGGCCGGGCCAGTGAAAAGAAGATCAGATAAAATCTGGATGAAAGGCACTTGAATTCTTTGCAGAATAAAATTGCGTTTCTAATTTTGGGCTTTGCAATTGGCATTGCAGCTTATCGTATTTTTATGGAATACGTCTGTGGCACAACAAATCTTATAATGTGCGATCTCTGCCAATATCGCTGGAAGAAACTGAAACACAAAAAAATGCGGGAACTATCCCGCAAGAAATAGTCCCGCATTATTTTCCTTTTGGCGGTTCGGGTTTAGGCGGCGGTGGCGGCGGAGTAGGAATCCGGTATGTAGGCGCAGGAGCTTTTCGGTCTCCAACAGGTCCACGAGAACCATGAGTCGGTACATGTTTTATATCCATAAAGATCACCTCCATTTATCCAACGTTGTAATGATGCTTGAAATAATTTTTGCACTCAATTTCAGCCATTTTAGCGCACCAAGCATTATGTGGAAAGTATACATCATTCGTATACTGGCTTTCTAAATCGTCAAATTCCGTTTGATAGCGATATGTTAAATCTGATATTTTGCTTTCGGAAAGCTGATATGTCTTATCCCAGTCATGCGCCATTCTGTTAAACAATTTTGTTATCTGAGGCACTAAGAATTTTATTGCAGCAATTTGTTGCGAAAACGGAAAAAGCGAATTAAGAACTGCAATCAACTGCATAAATGCAATTATCAGCCCCCATAGGAACGGTAACACTTTCCAAATGCTCCAGCCAGCAACGCTTCCCAAAGAAAATATTAAACATGTCCCATTAATTAAAGCGTTAAACCGTTTCGCCCGAATTTGATAATTTTCATAGTATTGCTCATAATGCTTTATTTCAGTAAACAGCGCCCAATATTTATCCCGCATAAAATCACCTGTTTATGCTTTATTTCTCTATTATAATCTGTATTTCTTAAATTTACAAGATAAAGGAGGGACAAGCCCGTGAATGATTATTGCCGTGGCTGCCGGTGCGTGGGATGCCGGAACTGCAACGCCCACGGATGTTTATTCTGGCCGGACATGCCCTGCAAAAACTGCATCAGAGGGCAGGACAAGCAGTCAATTCGTGTAATTGGCTGCAAGGGACATTCCCCGAACCCGGAGCCGCGACATGATGAAAGAAACAGAGCGTCGCCAGATTGCGGCGGAGGATATGGCCCTCGGGGTGAATACTGGTTTTGATTCTATGGCCGTCGGCCACATTTCGCCGGTATACTCCATGATCGAGCGCCGGAAAAAGCCGAAAGCACCGAAGCCGTACAAAGTGCCGGAATATTGTCTGAAATGCATATACCGTCACCCGCTATACACCACAGGGGCGGCAAAAGCCGGAAAACAAAGCCGGGTTTGCTGCTTTTCTGCCGATAGCGCAACGGGAGAGCTTCGCGGATGCCCTGCCGGTGAGGGATGCACACGCAGGGTGATAAAGTCCGAACGGCGTACGGCATGAACCGGAGCAATTACAGTACAGCGGCGAGAGACAAGACCATCGGCGCTCACCTTCCGCAGCCGGGAAATCGCGGAAGGCCGAAAAGTTTGCCGCATTGCGGCGCAGAAGGGGTGAAATAGGGCCATGAGGCAATTGACTCATTTATCTCTTTTCACCGGGATCGGGGGCCTTGACCTTGCCGGGGAACGGGCGGGATTTACCACAGTCGGGCAGTGCGAATTTGCAGACTTCCAGTACAGCGTTTTAACAAAGCACTGGCCGGATGTCCCAAAATGGCGCGATATTCGGACATTGACAGGAGAAAATTTTTATGAGCGAACAGGATTGCGAACAGTTGACATTATTTCAGGAGGATTCCCGTGCCAGCCGTTCTCCGTCGCGGGAAAGCGGCTCGGAAAAGCAGATGACCGTTATCTCTGGCCGCAAATGCTCCGCGTTATTGAAGAACTCCGGCCCACTTGGGTTATTGGCGAAAATGTTGCTGGAATCGTCAGTATGGCGGAGCCAATTGGTGAGCCTAAAGTGGAAAGCCGAACAGTTAGTCGCTGTTCAGGAGAAGACAACTATTGTGGGGTACTGTCACAGCGGGAAAGAATGTTGCTCGACGGTATCTTATCGGACATCGAAAAAGCCGGTTATGAGGTCCAGCCATTTATTATTCCGGCTTGCGCCGTCGAAGCGCCGCACCAGCGGGAACGAATCTTTATTGTGGGTAGGAACACCGACCGTATTGGATCACAAGCGGTCGAAAGCTTTTCGGCAAGGCAGAACGCCGAATCCAGGGGAACTTACCATGATGCTTCCAACGCCGACCGCATCAATGGGAATGCACGGCGGACCGAATCAGCGGGACAGCAACGGCAGGCCGGGCCTGCAGATGGCGGCTATGATGTGGCCTACACCGACCCGAAGGGAATACAAAGGAGCACGAAGTCCAGAAGCATTGAAAGCAGCAGGGAGAAGCCCAAACAATACTCTTGGGGATGCGGTAATGGCCTCGGATGGTGGTCAGCTGAACCCGACGTGGGTAGAGTGGCTTATGGGGTTCCCGATCGGGTGGACCGACTTAAATCATTAGGTAATGCCGTAGTTCCTCACCAGGCGTATCCGATTTTCCGGACAATTGCGGAAATTGAGAGGCAGGCGTGGAGTGCATGAAGCGGCCGAAACTCATGGAATACATAAATCAAGCGTTGGACGATATTCCCGTAAGCAGTGACAGCGGGAACCCCTTGGAAGCGTGGACGCGCTTTATTGACCGGCTAGACGCGAAGGGCCGCGCCAGTATCGGGGACGACTTGGAGCGGCAGGGACGGAACCGTTATACCGGAAAGGAGGTAAACTACAATGCTCAGCGTAATGTTAAGCCTGAGATTGGAATGGGACAGGAAAATCCTGAGTGGTGAGAAAAAAGCAGACATCCGGAAAAGCATCCCGACCGGCGCGCCGGGTTATACATGTCCGTTCCGGGTGTTTCTGTATGAGACGAAAGCCCAAAAAGGCGTGGGCGCGGTCGTCGGGGAATGTGTCTGCTACTGTGCGGATGAAGTACAGGACTATGGCATCGTAACAGAATTCAGCTGCTTGACCGAGTGGCAGCTCGCCCAGTACGCGCGGGGCCGGAAAATCTATGCGTGGTTTTTAGCCGAGGTTGTCAAGTACGCCGACCCGAAACCGCTTTCCGCCTTTGGGATTGACCGCGCACCGCAAAGCTGGTGCTACGTCGAAAGGTCGGCGGCGTGATGGAAATTTCAGAGCTTGCACAGAAGATCATAGCGAAAACGGCCGGTGCTGACCGTAAGATAATCGGCTATTACCTGCTCAATATCAATCATCCCGTGATCCGGGAGCTGAAGAGCCGCTACTGTCAGGCAGCCAAGATCAGCCCGAGCGACCCCATGTCCGATCAGGAGCGGATTGCATTTGAACTTTGGGTAATTCAGCCTTCGGCCCGGAAAATGATTGAAGAAATTATAGAAAGGGGGCCTGAAAATGGTTGACAGTAACAGCAAGGACATCGTGGCCCTGAGAAAGCGCACGGACAAGCTGTTCCTTGGCCTGCTCCATGTCGGCGGATACATTAAGGAAAGCGTCACGGAAACCACCAATGAGCTTTGGCTTTCCAACGGCATCGCCGCCGTCCTGTACGACGCGGACGACATAAATCTTTCCGAGGATAAAATGCAGAAAGTGGAAGCGCTGAACTCCTTCGCTGATTGTGGCCGCATGTGCGTAAACAAGCCGGAGGCCCATATCAAATACTACAAGCCTTCCGGGGATCGCCTGGGAGCGGTGCTGGAAGACAAGTCCGGAACGCGCCTGATGATCAACAACGATTATGTCAAGCTTTTCGGAGACAAATTCGTGTACAAGCTTTATGATCCGCTAAAAGAGGACGTCCTCCAGACGTCGGTGGTCTTTGTCTATTACTTTGACGATTTGGTCGGGTTTATCCTGCCCATAGAAAGCAAGCAATAAATCCGGACAGCAAAAAGGCGGCTTGCCCGTGAAGCAAGCCGCCAATTCTGAAAAATGTGCCGCGCCGTGATAATTTCTACAATGAATATTATATCACGATACGGCGCACGGAGTCAATAAAAAATGCGTCTGATTGCGGCGCATGTCGGGCTTGTAATGGGTATTATCGTTGGGAGGAAAAGCAGAGCGGCACCCATTCAGCGCCCGAGACGGGGGAAAAAAGATGCCGTATGACAGTTATGACTA
Source organism: Bacillota bacterium (assembly GCA_023410445.1). Taxonomy (GTDB): domain Bacteria; phylum Bacillota; class Clostridia; order Oscillospirales; family Acutalibacteraceae; genus Caproicibacter. The sequence continues at coordinate 330,384 of JAEYPT010000001.1, forward strand.
TGCAGCCGTTTATACAGAGGATTTACAGGAAGAAAGCGAACTGGTAGAGCAGGATACAAAATGCCTATATAGAACAAAGTCGACACAAGCCGGAGAAATGATGGAAATAGGTGTTTACACTTCTTTCACGAACCGGAAAGACTTTATTCGGGCAAAGAAGTGCAAGCCAAGCAGAAAAGAGCAGCAGAATCTTAATGAGCAGAACGCGCGGAAAAAGGTAATTCGCAAAATCAACGCCAATTTTACCACGAACGACCTATGGGGTACGTTCGGATGGGACAATGACCGGCAGCCGGAGAGCATGGAAGCAGCTTACCGAATATGCGACAACTGGATCAACCGAGTAAACTACCACGGTCGGAAAGCGGGCCTACCTCTCCTAAAATACATATACACCATTGAGGAAACTGAAGGAAACCCGGATAAAGGCGAACCGCCAATAAAGTACCATATGCACATTGCTATGGATGGCCTGCACAACCGGGATGTTTTAGAAAGCCTATGGGAAGGCGGAGAATATCCGCAAACGCGCCGTCTGAAGGTAAGAGATTTCGGCGGCCTTACCGGGATAGCGACATACATAGCAAAAAATCCGGACGGAAAGAAGCGATGGCGGCAAAGTCGGGGCCTGAAACAGTGGACGCATAAACCGTCGTTCAGTTACAGCCGGTTCACGAAGGCAAAAGTCAAAAAAATTGTTGAAATGATCCGGAACAGCGAAAGCCTAAAGCCGATATTTGAACGCGCATATCCAGGATATGTCTACCGGGACGAATACCCATGTGAAGTAAAATACAACAAGTATATTGATGGATATTACCTGTATTGCAGAATGTATAAAAAGCACTTTGCAGAACAGCGGGAAACCACGGAAAGGAGGCAGAAAAAATAGTGCTTGAACTGAATCACTTTTATAACATGGACTGCATGGAAGGGATGCGGCAGTTTCCGGACAAATATTTCGACTTGGCAATTCCAGACCCGCCTTATGGCATCAATGCTGCAAATATGCGGATGGGAACAAACATGGACCGCCACGACGGGCAGGGAAATGGAACATCCACAGCGGAACGGATGAGAAAAGGCAGGCTGAATTCCGGAGGCGGAAAGCTGAAAAACCGGGCTTTGCAAAATATGAACTGCGATTGGGACTTTAGTGCTCCGGATGCGGCATATTTCAAAGAACTGTTCCGGGTATCGAAAAATCAAATTATTTGGGGCGGAAACTATTTCGACTTGCCGCCGACGCGCGGAATCATTTGCTGGGATAAGCTTCAGCCGTGGGAGAATTTTTCACAGGTCGAATTAGCCTGGACGTCATTTGACCGACCGGCCTCAATATTCAGGTATTCAACAACCGGGGAGCAAATGCGGAAAAGAAGATCCACCCGACGCAAAAGCCAATAGCTCTCTATACTTGGATTTTACAGCATTACGCCAAACCCGGAGATAAAATCCTTGATACCCACGTCGGAAGTGCGTCCAGCCTGATAGCCTTTTACAAGGCCGGTTTTGATTATGTCGGTTTTGAAATCGACAAGGCGTATTATGCGCTTGCTTCGGAGCGCCTCGGGGCCGTCATAAATCAGCAGTCATTTTTCTCCATGAATTTGGACGTTGACCATATACCAGGGCAGGAATCATTTGAAATTTGAAAGGAGATCGGGAATTGAAAGAGGTTAAAACGGTATACATAGCCGGGAAAATCACAGGCGATCCGAATTATCGGAAAAAGTTCGAACGCGCACAGCGGAAACTTGAAGAGGCAGGATTTACCGTATTGTCTCCGGCCACGCTGCCGGATGGCGTATTTTCCTATGATACTTACATGCGGCTTTCGTCTGAAAAGCTGGACGCATCCGACGCCGTGTACTTCCTGCCGGACTGGAAGGACAGCAGGGGCGCAATGTTTGAGTTTGGCCGCGCTGTGGCGCTCGGAAAGCAGATTATCAACGGAATTGACGTGATCGAGGAGGCCAGCGAATGAGCGCGCCGGTCCGCGCACCACATCAGAGCGAGAGCGTTGCGCAAATATGCCTTTTCCGTTGGGCTGCTTTCATGCAGGGCCGGTTTCCAGAGTTGGAATTGATGTATCACGTCCCGAATGAGGGCAAGCGGTCCGTCAGCGCAGGGGCGCGGATGAAACGGGAAGGGCTGAAACCGGGAGTGCCGGACATTTGCCTTCCTGTTCCGCACAGCGGTTTCCACGGGCTTTATGTTGAAATGAAGGTGGGCAGCAATACGCCGACAGACAATCAAAAGAAGTGGTTAGCAGCCTTGAAAAAGCAGGGATATGCTACAGCGGTTTGCTACGGTTGGGAAGCTGCTTCGAAGGTGATTCTGCAATATTTGGGAGGAACCGGCAATGAAGAGTAAGCAGCGCCATTCTGGCGGATCGTACCGCCGAGCGAAAGCCATGATTTCTTATCACGCAAAGGCCGGGAAAGACCGGCAGAAAGCGAGGAAAAAACATGGATAGATTAACTGATAGGTTTAAGGGTGTTGGCATGGATGAACCCGAAATAATGCACAACGGACATAGATGGGGACCTGCGTTTTTCCCGGGAGACGGATACAAAGAATATGATGCTATTCTTGACCGCCTTGCCGCTTACGAAGATACTGGCCTTGAGCCCGATGAAATCCAGCATTGGATTCCAGTAAGTGAGGGATTACCAAAGAATACCGTTATTGGATGCGATAAGTGGGGGAACGTTGAACCCGTGCTATATATTGCTCCAATAAAGAAGTGGAAGATTATGCCGAACGCCAGTGTCACAATGGAAGTTACTCATTGGATGCCTTTGCCGAAACCGCCCAAAGCCACCGAAATAACGATCAAGTCCCGCGAAAAGGCCAGCAAGGCAAAGAATGAACAGGGGGCGGGAGCATGAGTTGCAGATGTGCGCATTATGATGAAGATTCAGGCCGGTATGATTGCGACGTGTCCGGCGATCAGTGCATGTTTTTATTTCCTAGCGCAAAACGGTGCGCTGAAATGTACGGTGAAGGGCCGGACGCGCCGGTTAATCAGGATGAACAGGAGGACAGTGAACCATGAGAACAGTTAGCATAATCAACCTGAAAGGCGGCGTCGGTAAAACCGTAAGCGCGATCAATATGGCTTTCGTGCTTTCGTCCATGCACGGACAGCGGGTTTTGCTGATCGACAATGACAAGCAGGGAAACACGTCAAAGTTTTTCGGCCTGCATGACGATGACGCGGCGAGCATGTCGGAAATTCTGACGGTTCGGGGGATTGATGCGGCGGACGTTATAAAACATACACGGTACAGCGGTTTAGACCTTCTGCCCGCCAATATGTCCCTGCTTCGTGCGAATAAAGAGGCTTTGATCGACACCACGCGCCCACAGCAGACACGCCTAAAGCGGGCATTGAAGCCCGTAACGGAAAATTATGATTACTGCATCATCGACAACGCACCGGACATCAACATCAGCGTTATAAATGCTCTCATGGCTTCGGATGACGTGCTGGTGCCGGTGAAAATTGATAAATTCGCCTTTGACGGTCTGGACATCCTCGCCGAACAGGTCGACGAGGTCAAAGAGGCAAACGAGCGGCTCGATTTCGCCGGATGCTTTATCACCTGTTTCCAGCGGAACAACGTGAATGTGCAGGGGTTGGAGCTGCTTCGCTCTCAGGGGAAATATCCGGTGTTTCAAACAGTCATCCGGAATACCACCAAAGTCGGCGAAACGACATTTCGCGGGCAGCCATTACAGGAATATTCAAAAAGTTGCACAGCGGCTCGGGATTATGTCGATCTTGTCGCGGAATATCTGGACAAGGCCGGAAAGAAGGTACAGGCATGAACTGGGAGAATGCAGAAGAATACCTGAAAACATGTGAACAGGAATATGCGGCTATCGGATCAATCGGAATGTTCGCGCTTCTCGGTATTGCCCCCTTGCGTGACCGTTTCAATCGTGGGGAGCGAACGCAGGAACTTTATGATGCAATCATGGATATCAAGCTGTAACCGATAAAATTGTGCTCAAATTGAGCACAACCGAAGGGAGTGGACACAGTGTCAAAATTCAGCATGGCCGACCTTCTGAATTCTCAGTCAAAAGCGGAACTGCCAAAAGCACCGGAAGCCCCGATCACTGAGAAGAAAAAAGAAATTCAGGACATCCCGATCGAAAAGATAGTCCGGTCACCGAAGAACCATTTCGGCATCCGGGACATAGAGGACTTGGCGGCAACAATCGAAACGGTCGGCATGATGCACAATCTTGTGGTAACGGAAGGAACGGAACCGGGTACGTATGAGCTTGTCAGCGGTGAGCGAAGGTTTGAAGCGCTGAAATTGCTGGTAAGTCAGGGGAAAACGAAATTCTCCACGGCTCCGTGCAAAGTTGAATCATCGGAAAACCCGGTTATAACGGAATTGCAGTTGCTTTTCGCCAATTCCGCCACGCGCGAACTGACGGATTACGAAAAAACATATCAAGCACAACGAACTAAGGAACTACTGATTCAGCTAAAAAAGGGCGGCTACAAATTTCAAGGCCGGATGCGGGAAATTGTTGCCGATATGCTGAAAATATCTTCGGGCCAGATGGGGCGCATGGAAATAATCAGCAAAAACCTTTCTCCGGAATTCACGGAGGAATTCAAAGCCGGGAAAATCAATGCTACAGCGGCCTATGAGCTTTCCCGCCTGCCGCAGGAACAGCAAGCGGAGGAAATGGCAAAATATAAGCAGACTGGTGCGGTTGAAGTCAAAGAGGTTAAAGCAAAACGGGAGCAGCCAGCGCTAAAGCCTACAACCGGGGTGGAAGCCTCTCCAAAAATCAGCACAGCGGTTAATTCAACTCCAAAGCCGCCGGAACCGGATCAACCAAAATTCGTACAGCGGCAAATCGCTGACGGGACCGATTCGGAATCTATTGTCAAACGTCTGAAAGCGACGGCGGAGCATTTCGCCAACGGGAGCGGCGATGCACCATATGATATTTACCGTACTTGCTGGGCAGCTATTGACCTCATAAACGCATTGGAAGGAAGGAAAGGAAAATGATTTGCTTTACCGAGGAAAAGCCGCTGTGCTATGTGAAAGAAGGGGAAACAGGGTGAAATGGACTGACTGCGCAATAGCCGATCTTCGCAAGTATACCGGGATGAAGCAAAGCCTGATAAACATACCGGAAAAAATTAGGGCGTTGGAAATTCGTTTCGAATCCGTGAAAAGTGCCTCCGGAGACTCTACACCGGTAAAAGGCGGTGGCAGCCACATGGAAGACGCAATGCTTGACAACATTGTCGAGCGGGAACGGCTGAAGCTGTTGTATCAGGCGGACCGGCGCATTGTAAAATTGATCGAACGTGGGCTGGAATCGCTCACGGAAGAAGAACGGACGGTTCTTGACTTATTTTTCATAAACAGGACAAAACATTATCTTGAAGAATTGGAAAAACGTCTCGGATATGAGCAGACACAAATTTACCGTATCAAAAATGGAGCACTCTATAAATTCACGGTCCATATGTATGGAATTTTGGAATATTAAGATGGTAAAAACATGGTAAGTTTTTTTATGAGATCAGTGCTATTATATATCATAGGAATTTCAGGGAATATCAGAAAAGCGTATCGCTTCGGCGGTGCGCTTTTTTCTTACCTTAGACCGCCCTGAAAATTATTCACACTAAATCAACAAATATGAAAAGGTGGTTAAACAATGGACAGATCAGGAAAAATCACTACTCACACGCACATGCAGCAGCGAATTGATACTGCCGAGAATTGGTCAGCTGATAATCCGGTATTGTATGAAGGTGAAATCGGCTATGAATCCCAACCAGAAACAAGTGGCAAGTTATTGCCCCCGAAAATCAAAATTGGCGATGGCAAAACAGCTTGGAACGATCTGCCGTATCAGGAAAATGGGGAAGGCAGTTTTAAGGCATATGTTACTTCGGCTGTAACAATTAACGCTGGGGAAGAAAAGACATTTCATATGCCAGCTTCGGACAATGTACTGACGCAGGTATATGAAGTATCCGACGGTGGTGCGCATGATAACACCAACATTGCTTTTGATTCCGCAGAAAAATATTCAATTGACGGCAACGAGGCAGCTGTAGGCATGGGGTCGGCGCAGTTAAAGGGTGGCCTCGATCAATATACAAAACTGCTATTACATTTTAACGGTACAAGCGCCAGTACAACTGTAATAGATAGCAGTCCGTCATCGGCTGCAATAACAAATCACGGTGTGACAATAGATACTTCGAATTATAAATTAGCTGGGGAAAGTGGATATTTTAATGGTAGTAGCTATTTGAATCTGGGAAATAACGAAAATTTATTTCTTAAAGACCATGATTTCACTTTAGAAGCATGGGTATATCCAAAGTCCTATTCTGATTATCCATCTATAATAGATTGTTGGCCATACTCAAATACAAATTATTCATATGATATGAGACCGTATTCAACAAATTTCAAAGGACATTTTCTTTTTACATATTCTACTACCGGCTCGGATTTTCATGATCTCGATTCTGGTGTCTCAATACCATTAAACACTTGGACTCATCTTGCTGTTTCAAGAAATGGCGCTAACCTTTATATGTTTGTTAACGGAAGGGTAGTAAAAACTTATGATATAGGTTCTGCCTATATTAATGACACCAAAGGAAATTTCATGGTTGGGTACAATTATAATCCAAATAGTACATTATATGATGGATATATTCAAGAATTAAGGGTCTCTATTGGAATTGCCCGCTGGACATCAGACTTTACACTCCCGAAAGCAGAATACAATATGGTTGTAAGCAATATGCCCTGTAACATCACTACAACTGATTCCAGTAATTATTTACTTTCAAAAGTATCCAAGATCAATTCGTTAACGATTCCTGTTAATGTACCGGCAAATACTTCGGTGAAAATTTTAACGTCATTCGACGGCAGAAAAACATGGCTGTATCATGACAATTCAGGCTGGCACAGTTTTGGAACAATTAGTTCCGAATGGACTACCAGTAATAGTAATGAAGAATTGCAGAATTACTTCACGAATCTCTCTATGTCTAAACTGGCTGCTGATCTGGGTTATACACCGACAACTATTGATTTTATTTTTCAATTGGAAACAACCGACGCATCGGTAACCCCTGTTGTGTTTGCCTTGACGTTGAATTATTCGTCAATCGGTGGCTTGGAAGGTGCAGATGTCGGTTCTTATGACGATACGGTTTCGCGCTATGGTCTTAGAATTACGGACAATACACACCTTTCAATCAAAAACAAGGATACTTCAAGTCATACTGTCAATCTGTACATTGTCCCATTGAACAATGTTACTTTTTTAAACTGACTTATATATAGCGAAAGGTGCCCCCAATAAGAGGCACCTTCCTTATGTCAGTGGGTTCGGCAATCGCCGGAACCATCCGGGCCGTAACCGGGCGCTGACACAAAGCCTGTGGTGTAAACATATTTACGTCACTGGAATCCATTTAATATCTTCCGGGGGTTTTGTAATACAACAAAATCCCCGCCTTCATCGGGCGGGGATTCGTTTACCGATCGGCAACATGCAGACGTTGTTTCAAACCATCTTGCAATACCTGAGAAAAATTAACGTTAGCTTTTTCAGCGAGATCATTTAACCAACTCGGAACAGTAACGTTTTTGCGAATCGTTCGCATATCGTTTGCACGCCGGTAAGCATCAAAGTCGATATCGACCAATGTGACGATTTCTTCTGGCTTATGATTTACCTGAGAGGATGATGGGATTGGAATCTGTCTGCCGACATCCTGTTCTGTTATGCCCCACAGGCCGATGGCATCGCGGGCCATGTCGATTGCATCCGCAATGTCGTTGCCCTCGGTGTTTATTTGAAGATCTGGGACATATACAACGTATCCGTGTTCCGCTGGGGTGAGGACTACGGGATAAACCTTTTTCATGAAGAACACCTCCGTATATTTTAACCGCGGCCGCGGGGCTTATTTCAGCCCTTGCCGCTTGATGATTGCTTTTGCGAGTAATTCGTTGATTTCGTTGTGGCGGGGAATCGGTTCGCTTTTGTTTCCGTTTGTGTAAATGTCATGATTCGAGCCCTCTCTGAGTTTCCACCATCCGTTCTGTTCCAGTATTTTGATTAAGTCCTTACGTTTCATTTCCCTCACCTCATGATTATATTATACACACTTAATGCGCATAAGTCAAGGACTTTTGCAAATATTTATGCGTATTTTTTGCGTATTGTATACAAAACCCCGCCTTATCCAGACGGGGTTTTGTATTGCGCGATCAGCAACCTTAGAAAATCAGGTCGGCTCATATCGCCGCGAAGCTGTTCGATTTTTTCGTACTCTTCCATTTTCATGTCGGCATACCAACGCTTGTAAGTTTTGTCGTTGTATTTGCGCTTTACCGCTGTGGATGTTTTACCCATGCTTCATCAACCTCCAAAATTCGTGACCGACATACCATAGCACCAAAAGAGAATTAAGAATGACGGCAATAGCAATGCCAACGGGCCAACGAGAGGCTACGCCAATAATTGTCAAGGCAACAAGGGACAATAACCAAAAACGATTATTTTTCATAAAATTGATTGTTACCTCCGTTTCATGATATAATATCTATGATACTTTCTTATCCCCTTACGGGGGAGGGGCTTGCGCCCCTCGGAAAGATTATCGCCGGAGACTTGCGATTGCTGTAATCAAGCTGGACAGGGCAATGACCGCTTGGATTAGCAGCTCCACCAGTCTATCCGGCGGTATTTTTTTTCGCTTTTTCATTTTATCACCCCTTTCCTCTTTCATTGATTATATTATAGCATACTCATACGAGTATGTCAATACTTTTCTAGTCTTTTAAAAAAATTTTTCCAGTAAGAAATAATGCGGAGATTATTTCTCCGCATTATCGTATGGGTACAAATCATCAAGCTTAATTCTTAGGGCATCGCATAACTGCCTTGCAGTGGATATGCGGCAATCGCCGCGGCGTTCAATATCTTCGATTGTCCGAACGGGAACGCCACTTAGTTTTGAAAGGGCCGCAATTGATAAGCCGACTTCATTTCTCTTTTGTTTGAGTAGTAGCATGCTTCTTTCCTTTCAATGCTATGATTAAAGCAGCAGTTGCGCAGATGGCGGCAGCAAGAAAAAATCCAGTTTGAATATACCCTGATAGAAAACGTCCTGTTATCATAATTAGCGCGGCAATAATGAGCAATGCGGTTGACTTTTTCATAGGCTTAGATTAAACTAAAGGAAAGGTACTCGGGGCGTTTCAGCCCCTTTCCCTTTGTTTTACCGCTTCCGTCGCTTGCGAGGCTTTCGGGGAGCGGTTTTCTTTTTGTCTTCTTTCAGTGTATGTATCAGTGCTATGGTAGCAACCGTGCATGTCCACGTTTCAAGAAGAACATCAATCCAATCCTTTAGTCCAATGACTCTCACTCCTTTCCTTTACTGTAATTATATTATACCACGTAAATACGTGGTAGTCAATACTTTTTCCAATAAATTTGGAAAATATTTTAGGCTCCGACTTCATAGTCGGGGCCTTTCTTATGCCCAAAAGGGGGCATGGATTACGGCAAACTATCGGACCTATACACCGGCGCAACTGATTATCTGGATACCGCAACTGATCGCGCGAAATAATTTGCACGCTTTTTATATTACTAAGGCGTGGCTGCACATTCGGGCGGAAGTCATGCGGGAGCAGCACCACGAATGTCAGATATGCAAGACCAAGGGCCTGTATGTTCCGGCCACGACGGTGCACCACAAGCGGACGGTCAGGGAAGCGCCGTGGTTGGCACTTACGAAAAGTAATCTTCTATGCCTGTGTGATGATTGTCACTATGAAATTCATCACGGGCATAAAGCAAAGTGGGAAGACGAGCGATGGTGACAATACCCCCGGTCGAAAAATTTGAAAAGCGGCCGAGGAAGGGGAGAACGGGCAACAGGGTCGACAAAACCGATTCCTCGCGCGCGTGAGGAAAAAATGGCCGAAAGGAGGCGGGTGGAGATATGGCAAACGCCCGTGAAATCAGGAAATCTCTTACGGATCAGCTCATCGCAAAGGGCGCAGATGTCAAATTATATCGCGCATTAATCGATGATTATATGTGGTTTTATCAGCAATTCCATCAAATGCAGGCGGATATTCACAGGCGCGGACGAACGTACTCGGCCGTGTCTGCACAGGGGAAGGACTATGAAAAAAATAACCCTTGTGTGAAGGACGCTTTGCTCTACAGCCGCCAGATGGTGGCCATTCTGGGCGCGCTAGGACTCTCAACCGAAACGGTCATTTCACCGAACAGCGGCGACGGAAACGATGAAGGCGGCGACGAGCATGATCTGTAAAGAAGTCGACGAATATATCGTTCAGGTTCGCCACGGTGCGGTTCCGGTCTGCAAGGATCAACTGCTTCTCTGCGACTATATCGAAAAATGTTTTGCCACGGAGGACATCCATGTCGATGAAACGCAGCTCCGCCGCTATCTGGATAAGCAAAAGTTTTTCCCGTTCCGGCTGCTGCCGTGGGAAAAGTTCGTGTTTGCGCTCCACAATTGCACATACCGGGCCGACGGGTTACTCCGCTGGCCTATTTTATTTGTCATGGTCGGCCGCGGCGCCGGGAAAAACGGGTACCTGTCTTTTGAGGGGTTCAGCTGGACCACGCCGATCAACGGTGTGAAGAATTACGATGTGGATATTTTCGCCACAGCGGAAGACCAGGCGAAAACCAGCTTTGAGGACGTGTATAACGTCCTTGAAGATAACAAGCCGAAACTTGGCCGCTTTTTCAACTGGAACAAAGAGGTCATAACGAACCTGGCAACCGGTTCCCGGATTCGCTTCCGGACTTCCGGGGCGAAAACAAAGGACGGCGGCCGCCCGGGGGCCGTGGTGTTCGACGAATTCCATGCTTATGAAAATTACAAGATGGTGGACGTTGCTAGGACCGGCCTCGGCAAAAAAGCGTTCCCGCGTCAGACGATCATTACGACGGACGGGGACGTCCGCGGCGGCCCGCTTGACGATATCAAGGCACAGGCGGACCAGATTCTGAACGGTGGGATAGAAGACAACGGAACGCTTCCGTTTATCTGTCGGCTGGACGATCCAGCCGAAGTCGATAACCCGAAGATGTGGTATAAGGCGAATCCGTCTTTGCAGTATTTCCCCGTGCTTCGGCAGGAGCTTGAACAGGAATATGCTCAGTACAAGATCAACCCGTCCGGGAATTCTTCCTTTCTGGTCAAGCGGATGAACATTCCGAAAACGTTCGACGACGAAAGCGTCACCGATTGGAACAACATCCTCGCAGCGAAAAAGCCGCTGCCGGATCTGGAATGGTGCGACTGCGTTGCCGGGATCGACTACATGAAAACGACGGATTTCCTTTGCGCGGGGCTCCTGTTCAAGTACAAGGAACTTTTTTACTGGATGCAGCACACGTGGGTGTGCCGGGCAAGCGCCGATCTGCCGCGGATCAAGGCTCCGCTCGACGAATGGGAAGACAAAGGTTACCTGACCTTTTGCGACGGGCCGGAGATTTCGCCGGATGTACCGGCCGCATGGCTTGCCGATATGGCGAAGGAATACCGTGTCACGCTGCTGGGGCTGGATAATTTCCGGTATACGCTTTTGACCAAGGCCCTGCGGGAGGCCGGGTTCGATACCGACAAGGGCGGAGCCAACAACATTATGCTGACGAAGCGCGTCACGGAAAACCGGTACGTCCCGGTCATTACGAGCCTGTTCAATACACACCGGATCTGCTGGGGCGACGATCCAATGATGCCGTGGTATGTGAATAACGCCTGCGTCATTACGGATCACGGGAATCAGTATTACGGCAAGAAGGAAGAGAAATCCCGTAAGACGGATGGATTTAAGGCGATGGTTGCCGCAATCTGTGCCAGTGAAAACCTTGCGGACAGCGGAGAAGAAAGCAGCGTGGATGACTTTAAAGTCTATTCCTACTGAAAGGGGGCGGACGATTGAGAATCATAGATTTTTTTCGGGATATTTTTCAACCGGGGAAAAAGAACAAACTGAATCAGCGGCTGGAAGACAGCACAAAGCTGCAGCTTGATATCGAAGATTTCGCAATTCAGATGGCGATCAATATGCTCGCCGGATTGATTGCAAAATGCGAGTTCAAGACCTACATCAAGGGAAAAGAGAAAAAGGGAGACGAATATTATGTCTGGAACGTTGAGCCAAACGCTAACCAGAACAGCAGCCAGTTTAACCAACAGCTTGTTTCGAAGCTGTTGCATGATAACGAAGCCCTTGCTATAGAAGTGAACGGCCAGCTGCTGATTGCCGATAGTTTTACGCCGACTGGGTATGCCCTTTACCCTGCAACGTTTTCCGGTGTTACGGTAAGCAGTTTCGGTAACAGCTTCACATTTGACAAAACATTCAGTATGGCCGATGTACTGTATTTCCGATTGAATGACCGGAATATCAGGAACCTACTTTTCAACGTGATGGACGGCTATTCAAAGCTTCTCACAATGGCAATGGGTAAATACAAGCGAGCCGGTGGTCGTAAAGGTACGGCAGAGGTAAACAAGACTAAAACTGGTGACGACAAAGAGCAAAAGCGGATCGACGATTTGTTTAGTAAACAGTTCAAGACTTATTTTGAGGCAGAGAATGCCGTCGTTACGCTGCCGAACGGTGTGAAATACACCGAGATTTCCGGTGAAGGCAGCAAGAAATCCACCAGCGAAGTTAACGATATCGCGGCAATCACAAAAGAAGCTTTTTCCCGTGTTGCTCAGGCCTTCCGGATTCCTCCGGCGCTGCTTCAGGGGGATATTGCCGATATCAGCAAACTCATGGATGAACTTCTGACGGTCTGTATTGATCCGCTGGTCGATCTGATACAGACGGAAATCATCCGGAAAAGGTACGGTAAGGCGGCTTTTCTTGCTGGTACCTATCTCAGAATCGACACCACGTGCATCAAGCACATTGATATATTTGACGTCGCAATGGCAGCCGATAAGCTGATTTCTGACAGCCTTTACAACGTCGACGAGCTCCGTGCAAAGCTGGGCGATGCTCCGCTCAACACGTGGTGGAGCAAACGGTATGTAATCACGAAGAACTATGAAGAGGTTTCGACGGCAAACTCACCGCCGGATAATTCCAGTAAGGGAGGTGAAAGCAATGAAACCAATTCGGACAATCTGGGCAGCCAAGATGGAAGCGGGAGCGCTTGAAATTTATCTCTATGACGATATCACGCCGGACGGTGAGGACTGGTGGACCGGGGAGCCGATCCCGAGCGCGACGTCTGCAAGCACTGTTCAGCAGATGATCCAGGACGCGGGCAATGTTGGCGCAATCAACGTGTATATCAATTCCTACGGCGGCGATGTCAAAGAAGGAATCGGCATTTACAGTCTTCTGGTGCGCAGCCCCGCGTTTGTCACGGCGTATATCGATGGCTTTGCCTGCTCAGTGGCGAGCGTCATCGCAATGGCTGCCAATAAGGTGGTCATGGGTTCCAACACCCTCATGATGATTCACAACGCGAGCATGGGAGCATACGGGACCTCTGCCGATCTTCGCAAGGCGGCGGATGACCTCGACGTTATCAACTCGCAGGCGATCAAAAGCTATCAGGAAAAGGCGGCCAACAAACTTCCGGCCGAAACGCTCCAGCAGCTGCTCGACAACGAGACGTGGTTGACAGCGGATCAGTGTGTCCAGTACGGCCTCGCGGATGAAATCGCAGCCAAGGAGCCGACGCCGCAGGAAACTGCCACACAGCGGCTCACACAGGCCCGCGCTGCTTTCGTGGCGCAGATGTCAGCAGAACATACCCCGGCGGTTCCGACGCAGTACCAGACGCAGAGGACGAACGCGGAACGGCTTATGGCCGCTTTTCGCAAGAAAATGAAAGAGTGAGCGAAATTTCCGCTCAGAAAGTGAGGCAAAGCAATGAAATCCAAGGATGTAATCAAGCAGGAGCTGCATGATAAATTTGCCGCGGCCCTGTCCGGCGAAAATCCCGACCAGATCACCGAGGCGCTGACTCAGTTCGCTGTTAATCTTCAGGCCGATGTTGTGAATGATTTTCAGGCCTACCAGCAGTCGCAGGACTCTTCGATCCTTGCACGGCGGGGCGTTCGGCAGCTGACGGCAAAGGAAAAGACCTTCTATACCGGGTTCATGAGTGCTTTGAAAGAACATTATGAAAACCCGAAAATGGCGTTCACCGGCCTTGACAGCACCACGCTGCCGCAGACGGTTCTTGACAATGTCCTGAGCGATATTGGTACGTCGTTCCCGCTTCTTACCGCAATCAATTTCCAGAACACGGCAGCGGTCACGAAGATGATCGTCAACAAAGAGGGCATCCAGCTCGCAACGTGGGGGCCGATTACCTCGAAAATTACGGAGGAACTCAGTGGTTCTATTTCCGTCATCAACATTGAGCTGAATAAGCTGACCGCCTTTATGGCAATCTCGAAAGACATGCTCGACGTCGGGCCGGAATGGATGGACGCTTACGTCCGTGCTGTATTGGCCGAAGCGCTCGGTAATGGTCTGTCTAAGGGAGTTGTGGCGGGGACCGGAAAAGATCAGCCCATCGGCATGCTGAAAGACCTTGACGCTTCTGTTGACCCGTCCACAGGGTATAAAGACAAGACGCCGATCGTAATTGCCGATCTCTCGGTGAAAACCATCGGCAGTATTGCCGCAACACTGGCACAGGGTCCGAATGGAAGGAAACGCCCGGTTCCGTCTATCTTGATGGTGGTCAACCCGGTAGATTATTTTACGCTGGTCATGCCCGCTATGACGTACCTGAACACTTCCGGTAACTATGTCAGCAATGTGCTGCCCTATCCTTCGCAGGTAGTTCAGGATATCAATGTGCCGAGCGGAAAAGCCATTTTCGGCCTTGCTTCCCGGTATTTCATGGGTGTCGGAAAAGGCGGTTCCGGCGGGCAGCTGGAATATTCCGATGATTTCCAGTTCCTCGATGACAACCGGGTCTACAAAATCAAGGTGTACGGCAACGGCCAGCCGCTCGACAATAATGCTTTTGTTCTTGTCGACATTACCGGCCTGACTCCGCTGAAACACCAGGTTATGGTTGTGAATCCAACTACGAATCCGGTCAATACCAAGGCCGTTACGACCTGAGTGAGGTGAATCCATATGGCCAACCTGCCCGATGGGCTGCTTGATGCAGTCAAAGCATATCTGAAAATCACGTGGCAGGACGAAGCCACGGACACCGAAGTCACCGGATACATCAACCGCGGAATGGCGCGCCTGCAAAAGATTGCGGGCGCGTCTCTTGATTTTGCCGGGGAAGATCAGCCCCGCGCGCTTCTGCTGGACTATTGCCGCTATGCACGCAGCCAGGCATTGGAGGTCTTTGAAAAGAACTTTGAGGCGGAGCTGTTGAACCTGAATCTCAGTACGCAGGCGCCGGTTATCGACAGTCTCATTGTGATGGTTCAACCGGATTCTTCCGGCGGCTATGACGTGACGGTCGCGCCCGGGCCGGACGGAGGCGACTCCTATGTCTGTCAGGTCGGTTCTGCCCTGACGCTGCCGAAGCGTCTTGATTCCTGCATACCCGGTACCGCCTGGATCGTCTGGGACGGCGTATCACCGATCACAGCGGTTTCCGGTCAGCAGATTATGGTTGTGGAAGTCAATGACGAATACGGCGCGGAGCGCGCGGGGACGGTGACGGTGCCTTGAAGATTCAGACACCAACCGAGTTTCAGACGTTCAACGACGGATTCTGTGATATCTATTCCGTAACGGGAAGCAGGCGGGACAAAAAGCTCATGCAACTTTGTTATGGGGACCGGGTGATCGGGTATAAGCGACATTTCGCTGCCCGCGCGGCCAGTACCGAAATAAACCGATTAATCCAGGTCCCTTTGCAGCTCTCCATTACGGCAGACAACAGAGCGGTGATCAACGGAGCCGAGTACCGAATTGAGCAGGTCCAGCAACTGAAAGATGCCAACCCGCCCGTTACGGTGCTGACACTGAAAAGGTGAGTTGAAAAAATGGGAGTTTCTATTGATTTTGAAGGGATCGGCGACTTGATTGACGACATCGGCCGATATGCTGCCAACGCCGACGCGGTTGAGGAAGAGGCGCTTCTGGAGGCTTCCGCGCCGATCATTGAGGAAGCAAGACAGACCACGGCTTTTAAAGACCATTCCGGAGAACTCCGTAGAAGCTTGAAGGTTGGCAAAGTAAAGGCCCAAAAGGGCTCCAAGTTTGTTATCTCCGGGGTGTTATCAAAGAAGGTCTATTATGGCCGGATGGTGGAGTTTGGAACCTCTATGGCGGCCCCCCACCCGTTCTTGGCTCCCGCGTTTGAACATCATCAGGCGGAAGCCCTTGAAATTATTCGGCGGAAATTAGCGGAGGCTTTAACATGACGGTTCAAATCATCAAGGATACTCTTGATCCAATAGCCAAAGCATACCACGTCCACGCGGATGACAGCGCACCGACCACGTATATCACATTTTTTATTTACAATGAGCAGCCGGAAGCTTATGCGGAAAATAAGCCCACTGCAACAGGAACATACTGGCAATTTGATTTATGGAGAAAATTCGATGATGAGAGTGAAACTGATCTGGATTCCTTGAAAAAGCAGATCACGGAAGCTCTCGAAAATTTAGGCTTTGCAGGGTTTACAGCGCAGGAATTGTATGAGAAGGACACAGAAACGGATCATATTGCCCTGCGCTGCAACTATGTTGTTTGAAAGGAATGATTTTATGCCGACTGTAACGGGTATTGAAAAACTTTACTGGGCAAAACTTCTTGCGGATTCGCTGGCCGCAATTAACTATCAGACGCCTTTATATCTGCCCGGCGTCAAAGAGTTCGATATGAAGCCGAAAACCAACACCGAGAAACAATATGCGGAGAACAAGCTATGGGATCAGGCGACAGCGCTTGACAGCGTTGACGTGGATATCACTCTCGCCGCCGTCGAAAACAGCATGCGGGCGCTTATGCTCGGTCAGAGCGTCGCCGCAGAGGGGGGCGTTTACGCAGCTCAGGAAGATGAAGCTCCGTATGGCGCGATTCTTTATAAAGCTACGCTTCGCAACGGCGGTTATCGCTTCGGCGTACTGTATAAAGGTGCCTTTACCCTGCCGGATGATTCCATCAAGGGGCAAGAAGGAAAGCCGCAGTTTATTGAACCGAAAATGAGCGCGACATTCCAGCCGACGGTATACCAGATTACGGGCGCTGATGGGAAAAAGAAATCTTTGTGGGAGTGGCATGTTGATACAACCGATCCCAATTGCCCGGCAGATATCGGGGACACATGGTTCAACGCGGTTCGCTTCCCAACGATTGACAATGCGGCACCGACTGTCACCGTTTCTCCTGCCGATGAAACAACGGGCGTTAACGCGACTGCAAATGTCGTATGGACGTTCGACAAGGCGATTGACGCAGTTACTGCAACAAAAGATAACTTTATGCTCCTGTCCGGCGGTAATGCAGTGGACGGCGTGCTGAGCATCGATGAAAGTAAAAAGGTTGTTACATTCGATCCGACTGCATCTTTGACAGCGGGGACCTATGTTGCGATTTGTACGGCAAATGTCAAGAGTGCTACCGGCGTTTCTCTGAAAAACAATTCGATTATCAACTTTACAGTTTGAACGTGGGGGAGCCTTAACGGGCTCCCCTTTTATCTAAAAAATAGGGAGGATTTCTTTTATGGCGAAGATAAGCATTGCTCTTGAAATGCAGACAGAAGGAAAAGCGGTAAAGAAAACGTTTTTTGCCGTTTCACCGAAAGCACGGATTATTCGCACGGCGATGGATATTACCGAGCGGGCCGAGGAGGGCCTGAATACCCAACTGCTGGATGAAATGGTAAACCTGGTAGTTGAAATCTTCGGACACAAATTTACAGCGGATAATGTCTGGGATGGAATCGACGCCGATAAACTGTTCCCGGAGCTAACGAGGATAATTAGGGAGATATCCGGCCAGGTGGAAGGAAAATTGAGCGATATCCCAAACGGGGAGACGGCGAAGTAGGAGAGCCTGTTCCGCCGTCTGATTTTATGAAGGAATTCTATATCAGCCTTTTAAGAGAAGGCTGGACACTCAGCCAAATAGATGACTGTGATTTTTTTTATTACCTTGATCTGCTTGCCTATAGCGAAAAGCAAAAAGGGAGTAAAGAAAAATGTACAATTGATCAGGTGTTTTAGGGGGGCGGCAATATGGCGGATGAAGTTATAAAAACACTGGCGGTTAAAGTCGCCTTGGAAAACGGTTCCTTTCAGGATGGCATGACATCCATGAAAAGGCAGATGCAGGGAATTGACTCCGCGTTCAAGGCGTCAGTTTCGGGTGTAAAGGATTGGGGCAGCAGCCTCGACGGCCTGAGAAATAACCTGACGGCTCTCGGGGAGAAATTGAGCATTCAAAAACAGGTGGTTTCCCAATATCAGGCTCAGCTGGAGAAAGCAAAGTCCGCCCTTGAACAGAATTCTCAGAAAATGCTTGATAACCAGGCAAAACTGGAAGCTGCAAAAAAAGCATATGACGAAAGCGCCTCCAGTATTGGGAAAAATGCCGACGAGACGAAAAAGCTGAAAGAACAGCTGGATTCCGCACAGAAAACCTATGACAGCAGTGAATCCCTTGTGCGGAAAAACAACAAGGCGGTTGAGGGCTATACCATCCAGCTGAATGATGCCAGGGGAAAACTCCAGGGAATGGAGTCCGAACTTTCGGAAGCCAATTCTAAAATGCGGAGTCATATTCTTCAGTGGGACGCTTTGAAAACCGAGCTGCAGGAATCCGGAAAGGCATTTGAGTCCGCGGGTTCAAAATTGACGGGGATCGGGAAAACTCTCACGTCTTCTGTCACAACAGCACTGGCCGCCGCAGGAGTCGGGGCCGCGAAAATGAGCTCGGACTTTGAAGACGGTCAAGCGAAAATTTCCACGATTGCGGACACATCCGAAATGAGCATGAACAAGATCGGAAACGGATTACTGGATCTAAGCAATAAGGTCAATAAGGGTGTCGGTGATTTACAGGAGGGCGAGTATCAGGCCATTTCTTCCGGCGTAAAAACAGGGGAAACACTGAATTTTATGGCAACGGCCAGCAAGGCGGCCATCGGCGGCTTTACGGATACGGATACGGCGGTGGACGGTCTTACCACCGTGCTGAACGCGTACGGCCTTCAGGGCAAAGACGCGATTGATATTGCAAATCAGATGATGGTTGCACAGAACCTCGGCAAAACCACTTTCGGAGAAATGGCGCAGCAAGTCGGCAACGCGATCCCAACCTTTGCAACAGCAAACGTCAGCACCAAAGAATTTTTCTCTTCCCTCGGTGTGTTAACGGCCAACGGCATACATACCCGTGAGGCGGTTACTGGGCTGAAAGCAGCCCTGAGCAATGTGATCAAACCAACAGATGAAGCAGCAAAAGCCGCCGACTCTCTCGGGCTGAAATTCAATGCGAGTGAATTGAAATCTAAGGGATGGATGGGATTTCTGCAGGAGGTCAAGGAAAAACTCAAGCAAGTGTCTCCTGCATACTCCGCGGCAGCTGAAAAGGTTTCCTCCCTGACGGTGAAAATTTCGGAGTTGTCGAAATCCGGCGGTAAAAATTCCGATGAGCTGAAAAAGATGAAGGCCGAGCTGAAAAATGCAAAGTCGGACATGACTTCCCTTGAAAGTGCCTCAAACAGTCAGCTTTCCGCGTTTGCTACCATGTTCGGCAGCGTTGAGGGTTTAAACTCTGTTTTGACCTTAACCAGTGATCAGGGTATTCAACTGTATAACGAGTCCATGAAGGAAATGGGCTCCAACACAAATTATGTTGAGGATGCATTCAACAAAATTAACGGCACTCCATCCAAACAGCTGGGAGGGACGTTCAATGATCTCAAAAACACGGTTATTCAATTCGGGACAAAACTAAATTCGACGGTTATGCCGCCCCTTGAAACGTTAAAAAAATACGCCGACGAATTGTATAACAAGGCGAAAAATCTGACGGGTGCGCAGGCACAGATGATTGTAAAGTTTGCCGGTTTAGCCGCGGCAGCCGGTCCGTTTACGATCGGCCTCGGTACCGCCATGAAAGAAATAGGCAAATTTCAGACGGGCCTCGGTACCGGTGCGGAGGCCGTCGATAAATTCGTAAATGACAGCAAGGGAAAGTTTGATCTGTTCAAAAAGTCGGCGGCTTCACTTGGAAGCAATATCGGAAATTTGGGCGGAATTCAGAAATTGCAGACAGCAGCAGGAACGCTTGGCTCAAAATTTCAGTCCGCCGTCGCGCCGGTAACATCGTCTTTAACCAAAATCAAATCCAGTATTACTACAAATCTCGGAGGCGCAACCACAAAAGTATTTGACAAATTGCCAACCGGGTTAAAGACAAACCTTACAAAGATGTCAACGGGTCTGACTGCGGAGGTACCGAAACTGAAAGGGGTGATCGGGCAACTCGGCGGCGGAATTACCTCGGGCCTGCAAAGCATGGTCGCCGCTTCATTAAAATTATTTGCTCCCGCGGTTTTGGTTGCGGCTCTCCTGGTTGGACTCGGTGCCGCAAATCAGCAGATGAACGGACAGCTTACGACCATGATACAGCAGGTCGCGGCAAAAGGCCCGCAGTTGATTCAAAGTTTTGTCAACAGCATTACGGCGAAAATACCGGCGCTGATTGACGAAGGGACCAAGGTCCTGAATGCCCTTATCAACGCGATATCCACAAACGGGCCGGTTATTATCGCCGGGGCGGTAAAAATCATTACCACGCTGGTGGATGGCCTGGCAAAGAATCTGCCAACGCTGATTCCGGCGGCGCTTTCGTGTGTTTCAACACTTGCAAACGCGTTGGTGGATAATCTGCCGTTGATTCTTCAGTCCGGTATAAAATTGCTTGTTGCCCTTGTAGAGGGCATTACAAAGGACCCGGAAAAGCTGGTCAATACCATTGTCAACCTTGTGATTAAAATCTCCGATGTGCTTATTCAGAATCTGCCGCTCATTATCGAAGCCGCCGTAAAGATCATGGTCGCCCTGATCACGGGGCTTGCCAAGGCGCTTCCGCAGTTAGTAGCAAGTATTCCGAAAATCGTATCCGCAATATGGGATTCTCTGACCAAAGTAAATTGGTTGCAGCTGGGTATTGATATTCTGAAAGGAATCGGGCAGGGCCTTTTACAGATTGGCAGCGCATTGGGCGGTGTCATTAAAGAGGCTGGAAACGGAATCCTAAACGGGTTTAAAAAGCTGTTCGGCATTCATTCTCCGTCAACTGTAATGCGCGATGAAGTCGGCCAGTACCTCAGTCTCGGTATTCTAGAGGGAATTAACAGCGTCGATTTTATGCAGGGAATCGCCGACAATGTCAAGAAAAGTACAGGGACCATATCCGCCCAGATTGTAAAATTTACGGATACGATTTCCTCCAAAATCAATTCAGCGGCGAACGGAATCACAAAAGCGTTCAAAAAAGCGTCGGTTTCCTCTCTTACCAATGAGATTAAAAACCTGTCCGTTACCACATCCGATTACCAGCAGCGCGCGGTGAATCTGACGGCGGCTATTTCGCTGAGCCAGCAAAAGGTAAAAGACCTTACAAGCGAATACAATAATCTCAATAAGACAACAAAATCCGGTGCCAAAGAAGCAACCGAACTAAAAAAGCAGATCGATTCGACCAATCTTTCCATTACAAAACTGAAAAATCAGGCATCAACCGCATTCAGCGCTCTTACCCAAAAGGCCAACGATTTTAAATCCAAGCTGACCGAATACACCAATACCCTTTACAATAACATTACTTCCCGCATGTCGAAATTGAAAACGGATATTCAGTCTGTAATTGATGATTACAAGCAGCAGGTTTCTGACCTGCAAAGTTCTATTTATAATTCCACCGGATTGTTTGACGCCGTTTCCACGCCGGACAGTGCGGTTACCGGAGATACCCTTACCGCAAACCTGCAGGGGCAGGTTGACCAATTGAACACATGGCAAAGCACTCTAAAGTCGCTCGAAAAGAAGCACGTTTCCTCCGGGCTGCTGAAGGAACTCCAGAAGATGGGACCATCGGCCACGACTTCCTTACAGGCTTTAAACGATATGACGTCTGGTGAACTGGACGATTACGTTAACCTCTGGAAAGAAAAAACCAAGCTTTCCAAGCAGGCCGCTGAAAAAGAACTGACAGCGGAAAAATCCGCCGCTCAGTCCAAAATCCAGCAGCTTGAATCGGAGGCTCAGACGGACGTCAACGCTTATGTTTCGGCGTGGGGCAGCAGCACCAAGACCATAACGGATCAGCTCTCAGGACTTGCCAAGAGCGCGGGCACCTGGGGAAAGGATATGATTCAGGGCATTATCGGCGGAATCAATTCGCAGAAAAACAACCTCAGCGTTGCCGCGTCAAAGATTGCGCAGACAATCAGTTCAAAACTCCACTTTTCGGAGCCGGACGAGGGGCCTTTGCATGGATATCATACCTGGATGCCAGACTTTCTGGAAGGCCTGAGCAGGGACATCACGGCAAACAAGTACAAGGTTTCTCAGGCAATCCAGGGCCTTTCTTCCGACATGAGCATGGGAGCGCGGCCGCAATATCAGGCGGCATACGCCGAGGGATATCAGTCGGTACCGCAGCAGGCCGGATCGTCCATGCAGCAATACCTTTATGCGACGGTCAACATTGGCGGAAACAAAGTCGATTCAGTCATTACGCCGATTGTTGGGAAAAGCCTTGAATCCGGAGCGAAAGGCAGAGTCAGAGGGGGAGGATAAAGCTTGGAGCACTACTTAATTTTCAAAAGCGTCAACACGCTGGACCTTGGGCTGCATATGGCTGAAGCTCTCCCCAAGGTATCCCCGTCTCCCCGGTACACCAACATCACCGTGCCGGGGAGGGACGGAACCCTGACCTCATGGGACGGTACTTATGACGTTATGTCTTCAACGGCAAACTTCACGGTGAATGATTTGACGTACCTTTCCGAAATCTGTGCGCTTTTCAAGGGTTCCGGTGATCTTATATCCAGTCTGGAACTCGAAAAAAAGTATAGTGCAAAAGTCAAAACGCAGGGGGATTTTTCCCGGATTATCCGGCAATGGCATAAATTTGATGTTGAGTTTGAACTGCAGCCGTTTCAAAAGGAGGTCAATCCGCAGACGGTGACGCTAACCGGGCCCGGGGTACTGTATAATATCGGCACACTTGAAGCGAAGCCAATCATAAAGGTTTTCGGGTCAGGGGATATCACACTGACCGTGAACGGCAAGGATTTCATTGTAAAAGGTTCCGCCGGTTCTGCCGTTATCGACAGCGAGAATTATCTTGCTTACTCCGGTTCCGCCCTGTTGGTAACAGCAGGAGAATTCCCCCGGCTGCCGGCCGGTAAAAGCACAATCAGCTTTTCTGGAGCTTCAAAAATTGAAATTACTCCGAATTGGAGATGGATTTAATGATTTGTCTGTATGCAAAAAACGAAACGGATTTTTCCACCAACGGCCTGAAGGTCCTGCAGCCGGTGGAATGCACGGTTGTGGAAGAGATCAATTTCGACTTTTCTCTTCAAATCACCATGCCGCAGGGCGATACTTCCATTCATGAAGAAATGATCATCAAGGCCTCGACGCCGAAAGGGGATCAGCTTTTTCGGGTTTACAAACCGCAAATTGACGTTTTTGGCAACAATGTCTATCAGGCCAGGCATATTACGTATGACATGCTGGATGATTTCATTGAGGACAAGCGTCCGTCCGGGAACGGGCAGGCCGCCATTGACGCCATACTTGCCGGGACCGGATTTACCGGCACATCGGATATTACGGACATAAGCTCAGCTGAATACCAAATGATGAACCCGGTTAAAGCTCTTCTCGGCGGGCAGGAGGACAATGACAACGCCTTCAAGAACCGATGGGGAGGTGAAATTGAGCGGGACAATTTTACAATCCGGATGAACCGGCGCGTTGGAGCCGATCGCGGCGTAACCATCCGGTACCGGAAAAACCTGATTGGCTTGACAATGGAGACGGACGTCTCGGATGTAGTCACCCGCATTTATCCAACCGGCAGGAAGGCAGACGGCCAGACGCTCCTGACCCTGCCGGAAAAGTATGTGGACAGTCCACTGATCGAGAATTATGTGCATCCGAAAATTCTGCGTTATGATTACAGCGATATTCAGATTGTGGACAAGACCGATGACAGCCACCCGCAGATTGTAACGGAGGCGCAGGCGTATGATCAGCTTCGCGCGGCCGCTGCCGCCGATTTCAAGGCTGGGATTGACAAGCCCTCCCTTTGCGCGGAGGTGGAGTTCATTCCTCTGGAAGCGACAGAGGAATATAAAAATTATGCCGTTCTGGAAAAGGTTTATATCGGCGACACCGTACACGTCTTTCACGAACCGCTTGGCATTGAACTGAGCGCCGAAGTCATGTCATACGAATATGACAGCATCCTTCGCAGGTACAATAAAATCACGCTCGGCAGTGTTGCGCAGATGGTCGGCTCCGTTCAGAGCACAATCGGAAAGATTGCAACCGGGGCGCAGTCATCCGCCGATAACGCTCAGAAAAGTGCAGACGAGGCGAACGCTTCCATCGAGGTACTGGACGGACAGATCGTTCTGAAGGCCGACAAGGGTAGCTTGGTAGCTGAGATCAATGTTTCCCCGGAAACCATCAAGATCAGTGCCAATAAATTGGAGCTGTCTGGGCTGGTTACCATTGAAAGTGCCGAAAACGGTGATACAACGATCAACGGCAAGTGCATCAAAACCGGCCGGATTGAATCAGAGGATGGCGGTTGGTGGCTTGATCTTGAAACCGGAAAGTTTTATCTCAAGAATGGCACATTCGCCGGTGATGTGGTCTGGACTGATGAAAATAACAATAAAATCGGCTCTATCACTTGTGGGGGGCAGGCGGGGTTAGTGATCAGTGGAAGCAAAATAAGTGTTGAATCTCCCGATTTGTCTTTAAACGCTCAAGATAGTAGTTCAGTATTTATTAAAAATTTGGACATTGGGGATAACGTCAGCATAGGTGGCAAAATGGGCATATCAAGAAGTATTCCTGTTAGAAATTATGAAGACACCGGCACGAGACGACTCGTATTTCAAAATGGATATTGCATAGGAGTTGAAGATGATTAACACTAATAGTAGTTCTTCGTGAATATCGGAACTTGATTTTCAGAAAAATGAGGGTATACTTAATTACAGGAGATGAAAAATATGGAACATCGGATTTCAAAAATATTATCGATTTTTTCCTGCTTTTTGATGGTGCTCTCAGTTTTCTGCGTTTCGGCAAGTGCGGAGGTTAAAACATCCACGTCCGGAGTACATGTTAAGCCTCAAGTAGGGAAGGACGGCAAGACCTATATGGTTCAGTCGAAGGACCCGGGACCTCAGATTACGATTGACGAAACAGAAATGGTATGTAATCTGGACCCGAGTGAATGGGTAAAGTGGCATAATGGAACGATCACAAAAACCGTAAAAGTACAATTTGATGGCTCTCAATCAAAAGTGGATACTGCTCATAAATGTATTTATGTTAATTTCGGAGGCGACACGGGCGATACACAAAAGTTGAAAAACCTTGGTGTAAAAATTCTTAATCCAACGGGCTCTGAAATTGTCTATTGGAATGATAGATTTTGTAATCTAAAAATCCCCTACTCCGACCTTTCTTTCGTCAAGGAAATGTACATTACATATGGCAACCAGAGGGTCAAAATGACAGTAGCGTAGCTCAAAAACCGAATCGCAAAGCTCTGTATCGAAAGGTACAGGGCTTTTATTATGCTCAAAAGGAGGCGATCATTTGTCGGCGCAAAAACAAATAACCATGCCCGTGTGGGATAAAACACCGATCCCCCTGCGGGCCGTGCAGGGCGAAGCACTTAGCCGCACAATTACAGTTACGATAATTGACACTGGAGGGCAAGCGATCGATCTTACAAGTGCCTCGGTACGTCTGTATGTCCAGAAGCCGGATAACACGGTTGTTTTTATGGATGGAATGATAACGGACGCGTCAGGTGGCATATGCAGCTTTACGTTGCGTTCGGGAGTTACAGCGGCGGCCGGAACGGCAACCTGCCAGATCCTTGCATCTTGGCCGGATAACCGTTCCTTGAAAGTAGTCGGCCTGTCGCTGGAAATCCTGCCGTCCAGCCTTGAAAACGCCGTGGAATCAAGCAATGATTTTTCTGCCCTCGTCGTAGCGCTGAATGCCGTTTCCGGTGCGGTAACGGCAGCATCTGCCGCTGTAGCCAACTGTAATGCTGCCACGGCTTCGGCAAATACGGCGGCGTCAAGTGCAGGCACGGCGGCAGGCGCGGCGAACAGTGCAGCAGCGGGCGCCAATTCCGCTACTCAGTCGGCCAATTCGGCAGCGGCGGCCGCGAACAACTCAAGAGCCGGTGCGGATTCGGCCGCACAAAGCGCAAATAGTGCGGCAACAGCTGCAAATGCTTCGAAAACGGCCTGCGATGCCGCCACCCAAGCGGCTGACACGGCGGCGAACAATGCCGACGCTAAAGCAGATGCGGCAGACTCGGCGGCTCAGGCAGCAAATACGGCAGCTTTTGCCGCAGAACACGCAGCATCGCAGGCGACGGCAATCTCCAATATGATAAATCCTTTCACCGGCAAATTGGACACTGTCGCCAATATCCTCAACGCTTACGAAAACCGGCACGGGATTCCGGCTATTGAATTCGATAATCTGGGAATCACCGCGCAGGAGTTCGACACCATGAATATTCCCGCTGCGGAGTTTGACCAAAAAAGCGATCTGTACTTTAGTCAAAACTGTCTCACGACTCTGGAGTTTGATGGACTGGGTCTGTCCGCGCAGGCGCTTGACAATTTTATGGATCAGAAAGGAATTACCGCAAAGGACTTCGACCAAAGATCGAGACTTTTATTTGCTTAAGGAGGCTAAAAAACATGGCAACATCAACGCATACCCCGAATTACGGTTTATCTCAGTATGGCGCAACTGACCCGCCCAAGCTTCTTACCAACTACAACCTGGACATGGCGGCAATCGACGCGGCAATCAAGGCCGTGAGCGACAGCGTAGCCGTGAAAACCCCGCTGAGCCGTACGATAGCGGGCCTTTCACTCACGGCCGATCTTACGCTTGCCCAACTTGTCGCGGCGGGGCTGGCACCGGCTGATTCCGGTCATTCTTTTGGCGGGAATGGCTATGTCAAGCTGGCGAACGGCCTGATTCTGGAATGGATCACGTTCACTACGCCGACCGTTGCGGCCAACACGACATATAACGCGAGTCTGATATTATCGCACATTACGAATCAAATTCTTGCAATTGGGAATGCAATCCCGCTAACCGCTTGGGATTTCGGTATGTGGGAAGTCGCACCGGGGGATTTAACTCACGTAAATCTTGCAATCTCAAACGGAGCAACAGCGCAAACGTTTGGAATGCATTCATTTTCGATCGGAACATAAGGAGGGCTAATAATGCAGATAAAATCTGATAGTTTGAATCAGTATTGCGTGTCGATACAGCCGGACACCGGAGACGTGAAAAATTATGTTAACAGCACTGCCGGACGGGCTCAATTGGAAGTGGAATGCACAAAGGAGATCGTACAGGCCGTAGAGGCGGTTTGGGGCAGCGATCCGACTGTTACGGAACCGACGCCGACACTCGACGAAGCGAAGCAGAGAAAGCTGGCCGAAATTTCCGCCGCCTGTCAAGCCGCTATTTATGCCGGTGTGGATGCAGCCGACACCAAAGGAACGGAGCATTTCAGCCTTTCAATGGCTGACCAGACGAACCTTTCCGCATTGGCCTCTGCCGTAGCGCAGGGAGCCGCGTCCGTCCCGTATCACGCCGACGGGCAACTTTGCCGGGAGTTTACCGTGGCGGAATTCAGCGCCGTGTACGCCGCCGCAAAGGCCTATATAACCCGGAATACGACGCTGTGCAATCACCTCAATGTCTGGGTTCGGCGTTGTACCACGGCAGCAGAGATACAGGCGATTACATATTCGTCAGCCCTTCCGGCTGACCTGCAGGCGAACTACAACGCCATTCTTGGAATTACATCCACGCCGACGGCGTAAAATAGCAGCATCGCGGGAGGGTAAAAAAGCATGAAAAATATTCTGAAGGAATCGGTTTTGTTTTTGATTGGCGGCACGGTTTATGTTGCGATTGAAATTGTTTACCGCGGCTGGTCGCACTGGAGCATGTTTGTCCTCGGCGGAGTCTGCTTCCTGGCAATCGGGGCGATCAATTACTTCTTCCCTTGGAAAACGCCTCTGCTTCTGCAAATGTTGATCGGTGCCTGTATCATCACCTCATTGGAATTCCTTACTGGCTGTATTGTAAATATTCAGCTCGGATGGAATGTATGGAACTACTCCCATCTACCGCTGAACCTTTACGGCCAGATCAGCTTACCGTCCAGTCTGGCATGGTATTTTCTTGCAGGCTTCGGAATTTATCTGGACGACTGGCTCCGCTGGCGGTTGTTCGGCGAAGAAGCACCGCACTACAAAATTATATAAATCAGGCCGCTCCGAAAGGGGCGGTCTTGTTATTTCGGAAAGGGTGATTTTATGAGTAAAGACAATCTCGGCCTGGTCAGCTTTGCAGAGCAGGCCCTTGCCGCGAAGACCGGATATGTGTACGGCACATTCGGCCAGTCCTGCACCACGGCGCTGCTTGACCAGAAGGCCCGGCAGTACCCGGCGGATGATCTGGCGGGCGGCGCAATGCGTGCCGCGGGAAATCGGTGGATCGGCCGGCGCGTGGTGGACTGCATCGGCCTGATCAAGTATTACCTCATGGCCGATAAATTCGGTGACAATCCGATCTACCTGCAGCAGTATGACTGCTTGAATGCGGACGATCTGCTCAGGGTGGCAAAGGTGAGCGGACCGATTTCCACATTGCCGGAGATTCCCGGCCTGCTCTTGCACATGGACGGCCACGTCGGCATTTACGTCGGGGGCGGCTACGCGATCGAGGCGGCAGGCACAGAGATCGGCGTAATCAAAACTCGGGTGCAGGGTCGCGGGTGGGATCACTGGTACAAATGCATCTGGATTAATTACGTCCAGCCGGAGGCGAAATCCGACACCACCGGCACGTTTACGGTTCCGCACGGTAAAACCTATCAGTTTAAGATCACGTCGCCTGTATGGCCCACGCTGGCCTGCGGTGGCCATGAGTTTCAGCCTGTGCAGCAGTCGCAGTCCGGTAACGACTACTTTTTCAAGTTCAAGGCGGTTGGCAAGGCAGGGCAGGGCGCGGGGTTCTATTTGAACGGCGCGAAGACGCCGATTGCCGTCGCAAACATAAGGTGAGGTGATGGATATGGACACGGCGGAGATTGCGCAGACGGCCGCGCAGGCACTTGACAGCGCAAAGTCGGCACATAAGCGAATTGATGATCTGACGGACGAGGTCAAGGATATCCGGGGGCTTACGGCGGCGATGGCAACCGTAAACGAAAAGGTAGATAACCTTAAATCCGATATGACCGAAGTCAAAACGGACATAAAATCCATTTCTGCCCGGCCCGGTCAATGGTGGGACAAGCTGGTGGCAGCTGCAATCGGTGCCGTGATCACTGGACTGATAGCGGCAATTCTCAAACTTATTTTAAAATAGCCGGTTAACCCGGCGGAAAGAAGGTACATAGTTATGTGGCAGACAGCATTGAATACCATTGGAACGGCGGCACTGGCCGCACTGGTAACGGTCGCCTGTGTGGCGATCAAGTCTCTCGGGGGAGCTGTGGAGACGTTTATCGGGAAGAAAGCGGCGGCGTGGGAAATCAAGATCGGTTCGGATGCCTACAATCATAACATGGCGGTTGCCCGCGGAATATGGGGGGCCGTCGAAGAGGATGTCCGCACGAATCCCGAGTTGCAAAAGCTGGTCAGCAAGGTCGAAGCAAAGCAGCAGCTCTTCGCTCGGAAGATTCAGAAGGCCATTCCCGGTCTCACCGACGACGAGATTGTGCAGTTTCGGCAGGCGGTGGCGGGCGAAGTAAACAAAGGCAGGGAAGCGATAATTACTCCGTTTACTGAACAACCCATGCAGGTTCCTGTAGCTGTAGACGGCAAAGCTTCTTTTCCCGCCGATTCAGCTGCACAAGCAGGTGCACAGGGAATTACCGGCGCGATATAAAAGCAAAAATGGGTACAACGATTCCCCCGCTGACAGTTTTCAGTCAGCGGGGGAATGCTTCATTTCTACTAATTTTTAGTGAGAATAAGACGATATTATAACTGGACATGTTTTCGCTGTAATGCATTGCAAGCTATCGTTTGAATGGAGAAATTAAAATGAAACATAATATCAAATGGGGCCTGATTTTCACTTTGACTCTTGCCCTTATTTTTTCGTCAACCTGTTTTGCATTTGCGGCATCAGTTGGGGACCAGCTTACAAGTCCGGAAACCGGGTGGCAGAGATTCAACAGTAATGATTATACATATTTTCATTATTACGGTGATTATGCGGCGGGGGGGAATCCTCTATGTTATAAAGGTGATTATGTCTTATTTTATAATGGGGGCGTGGATTTCAAATTTAGTGGCACTGAAATTCGGCTTATTGCATGCCGCTATAGTGGAGATTCAATTGACTCATACAGTAACAAGATCAATATTACAATTGATGGTGGAACAGCACATCAAATCAATGAAACATTTTCAGAAGTCGCAAATACAAACGGAGAACAGACATATTTAAATATGGTTTATGAGAAGTCTGGACTTAATAGCGGTGTTCACACTGTAACAATATCTTCTCCCGGTTATAGAACTCCAGCGCCTGAAGTCCATACAGTTATTGACGCTGTTGATATAGATGCTACAGGATCAATGATTCCATATAATGTTCCGACCAACTTGCAGGCAACTCCGGGGGATTCTAAAGTATCTCTCTCATGGGAAAAAGTAGATGGCGCAACAAGTTATAACGTAAAGCGCTCCACGACAAAGGGTGGCCCATATACTAACGTTGCAACTGGAGTTAACGATACAAAATACACGGATTTAACTGTTTCTAATGGCACTACATATTATTATGTCGTTTCTGCCGTAACCTCGAGCGGGGAAGGCCCTGATTCCAATGAAGCTTCTGCAACGCCGCAAAAAGCTGTAAGTTCAAGTAATGCCATTCTTGACATCAGAATGGATGACGGATCTACGAAGGAATATCGACTCACCAGCGATGAACTGAGCGACTTCTTAACATGGTATGAAAGCAGATCACGTGGGGAATCAAAAGCTTTTTATATCTTCAGGGTTAAGGGGGATGTGAGCCCGTTTAGCAGTATTGACAACTATATTCCGTTCAATAAAATCCTGTCTTATGACGTAAAGGCTTATAGCTAATATTTTGAAGCAGTGGGCCCCTTCGAATCGATTTTCGAAGGGACTTATTTTATTTTTCGACATTTTTTGACTTTATATGTTTCAGTTTCGGAAATATTCGTATATAATTTATATATCGAATAATATTGGAGAGAATCACGAATGACCATCAACGATTTGAAACGGTTGGACAGACAAATCAGATTGATACCGGACCCGTTTGGACGAGGGTTTCAAACATTTAAGAGGACGGCAACCGAGGCGTCAGAAAAATATGAATCCACAGGGGTGAAGCTTGTATCAGAGTATATAGCTTGGAAATGGAGGAAATAGAAATCCCGTCAGCCTATTGCTGGCGGGTTGAGCAGAATGAAAGTTTAGGAGGACAAAAATTAGAATACGCAAGGTAAATAAAAATATGCAAAATCATAGTAGACATTCCCACACTATTCCCACCTAATAGCTAAAAAATGGCTGTATTTATAAAAATTTTAGTTCCCTGCTAAGGGAGTAGGTCGGGAAACCGGCGCGAGGGTTCAAATCCCTCTTTCTCCGCCATGAAAAAGCCTGTAATCTTTTGAGATTACAGGCTTTTTCATAATCTGTTTTGATCGAATTACCCCTACATTTACCGTGCTGATCGCGGTGGTCCGGTTTATTATGCCATCTCTACATTCAAGGCTTTTTAAATGACCAGACTAGGTGGTGCATAGACTCTTGCGGCAAGTTCGGAATCAAGCAAATAAAGCCCTTTGGGGTCCTTTCCGAAAAGATCATATCTCTTGACAATATCCTGCGTGCTTTTTTCTTCTTCGCCTTGCTCCTTTACAAACCAATCAAGAAACTGCATGGTGCGAAAATCTTTTTGCTCATAAGCAACCGCATAAATATGGTTGATGGATGCGGTCACTTTTAATTCGTGTTCAAAGGCCGCATTGGCCGGTTCACGGAAATCTTCAAATATTTTGTCTGGCGCCTGTATGGTTTGCAGAAGGACCTTCTCGTCATTGTTTAACAGATATTTGATAAACAGCATTGCATGGTCGCGCTCTTCCTGAGTTTGAACATAAAACCAATTCCCAAATCCGTCGAGATTTTTGTCCGTATAGTAACTGTAAATATCCAGATAAAAATAAGCGGAATACCATTCCATATTGACCTGAGCGTTTAATAAAGAAGCTAACTCTTTATTCAGCATGTTATCCTCTCCTTTTTCTAAAAATCTAGTATTTGCCGAGTTCCGGGATTCATACCGATAATAACGGTTTCGTGCCCGGATCAGCGGAGCACCGATCTTTGGTAAAACCGAGTTGCTTTTTCCTTGTGAGTAAAGTATACTAATATTGTCCACTTTAATCAATACTAATTTTGCCGGGATTAAAGCTATTTTGCCTTCCTTTTTCGTCAAGTTTCATAATTGCTTGCCGGGATGGGGACCTCCAACTGCCCGTTGCCGTGAACGCTCTGATTTTACAGACTTTTGATTTCCACTTACAGTTTTTGTGGTAATATATTGCTATACGAAAAGCGCCGACAAAGGTGACGGTGCGGCATATCCCGGTGAAATCGAAGAGGGAACAGGTGATTCAAATTTGAAGTTATTTTCCAATAAAGGACGTGCCGGAGCAATCGACTTTTTCAAATACATAGGACCGGGCCTGCTTGTTACGGTAGGCTTTATCGATCCCGGCAACTGGGCTTCCAACATTGCAGCAGGTTCGGAATATGGCTATGTGCTTTTGTGGATGGTCACACTGTCGACGGTCATGCTGATCATTTTGCAGCACAATGCGGCCCATCTTGGTATTGTAACCGGAAAGTGCCTTTCGGAAGCCGCAACGGAAAATCTCAGGCCGTGGCTGAAAAATTGCGTCCTTTTTACGGCTGTGGCTGCGGCTGTTTCAACCGCAATGGCCGAGATTCTGGGCGCAGCGATTGCGCTTCAGATGCTTTTCCGCATCCCGGTGAAAATTGCGTCCCTGCTGGTGCTGGTGGTTGTTTTGATTCTGCAGTTTACAAATTCCTATCGGAAAATTGAAAAAATTATCATCGGTTTTGTATCGCTGATCGGTCTTTCCTTCCTTTTCGAGATTTGCATTGTTCCGATCGATTGGAGAAGCGCGGCGGTCGGCTGGGTTGCGCCCGTCTTTCCCAAAAACTCCATGCCCATTATTATGAGCGTTCTCGGAGCGGTGGTTATGCCGCACAATCTGTTTCTGCATTCCGAAATCATTCAAAGCAGGCAGTGGAATTTGCAGGATGATGCCGTCATTCAAAAGCAGCTGAAGTACGAGTTCTCCGATACGCTGTTTTCCATGATGATCGGATGGGCGATTAACAGCGCGATGATTCTGATGGCCGCGGCGACCTTTTTTACGCACAATATCGCCGTAACGGATTTATCGCAGGCAGGGAGCATGCTCCGGCCGCTTCTCGGGAATGCGGCTTCCCTTGTCTTTGCAGTTGCCCTTCTGTTTGCCGGCCTTTCCTCCAGCATTACGGCAGGTATGGCCGGGGGGAGCATTTTTGCGGGAATCTTTGCGGAGCCTTATGATATTTCCGACAATCACACCCGGGCGGGAATCCTGATTACGATGGTACCGGCCGCGCTAATTATTTTTTTAATTTCTTCGCCGTTCGACGGCCTGATTTACTCCCAGATGCTTCTTAGCATCCAGCTTCCCATCACGATTTTCACGCTGGTGTATCTTACCTCTTCTAAAAAAGTGATGGGGAAATACGCCAATTCCAAAGGCAACAAAGCGTTGCTTTGGGGCATTGCGCTGATCGTTTCCTTGCTAAATATTGCGCTTTTAGTCAGCTATCTTTAAATCAGGGAAAGCGATTATAAGCTGATTCCCAAAATATGTTTGACCGCATACCCAACCAGGAACGAAATGACGGCGACGCCGACGCTGATGGCGGCCATGCTCCAGAAGCCTCTCCGAAAAGATCGTTCCTTGGCAACAGAGAGATAGTAATTAAATCCGGCGATAATAATCAGGGCAATCACGACGGTCGCGGCCAGCGCCCACAGGTATGCGCCCGCCGGAAGAAGGAGATAGGGCAGAATCAGCAGTACGACGGTAATAAAATAAGAAAGCCCGATGATCAGCGTTGATTTCGCTGCATTTTTGCTTTCTTCTTCCCGTGCCGACAAATAGCCGGAACCCGCCATCGACAGCGTTGCGGAGATTCCGGTAATGAGACCGGCCATTGCGATAATTTTGGAATTCTGCATCGCCAGCGTATACCCGGCGAGCGATCCGGTCAGTTCAACCAGAGCGTCATTCATGCCGAGGATGATATCACCGGTGTAATGCAGACGCTCCTCATCCAGAAGATCCAACAGGACTTTTTCATGCTTTTCCTCATCTTCCAGCATTTGGCGAAGGTCCGGAATCCGGCTGATTTCCGCCCGGTAAGCGTTAATTCCTTTGCTCTCGCCGTGTTCAAGCAGCTTGATCAGGAAGGTGTACCCAAGCAGACTGCGGATGAACAGGTACAGCCGAATCAGTGCGTAATTCGGCTTGAGGGAAAGATTGGTATATTTTTGAAAAATCTCAGCATGTTTTCGCTCGTCCTCCGCAATCGAGAGCAGAGTTTCCCGTTCTTTTTCGCTCTTCGCACTTTCGGCAATGCGTTGATAAAGGACCGAGCTGTTAACTTCCTCTTGCTGGTGAAGTGCGAGAATATCTTCCTTTTCTTTCACGGTATTCAACTCCTTATACTATTACTCTTGAAGCGAAGCGAAATTCGTAACGAAACCGCTTTGCTTTGGAATGGCGAACCATTTAAACTCAATATAGCACAAATTGCTTCGGTCGGAAAGACAGTTTTTACCATTGTAAATTATGACGGACAGCAGAAGAACGGCGGCTTTCAAAATCAAAACCGACCGTTCTTTTGCTGTTTTTTGTTTTATTTTAATCTAGCATCGGTCCATTTGTAAGGTACTTGAAATCAATCCATGTCATCCCGCAGCGCGTCGATGATATTTTCTTTTTTGATCTTGCTGACGGCATACAGCATGGTAATGAACACCACAAAGAGCACGCTGAACACGCTGATTGCCATACTGGCCCACGGGAACATAAAGTTGACGTCTGGGGCCATTCCCAAGTGAATCAGCAAGGAAGCGGCAGCCGCTGTGGGGAGTCCTATGATCAGCGCCTTCATGCCATAAAAGGCACACTCAAAATTCATCATCTTCTGGAAGGAGTGCTCGGACATTCCCACCGAGCGAAGCATGGCAAGCTCCCGGCGGCGCAGCTTGATATTCGTGGAGATTGTATTGAACACGTTGGCAACCGCAATCAGCGAAATGATAAGGATAAACGTATAGGAGAATACGTTGGCAATAAAGATGTAATTGCGGCTCTCATCCATCAGGTCATTATTATTGTACAGGTTGTACTCGGCGGTTGTGATTCCGGCAGCCTGAATCATCGATTTCATTTCAGCGACCGATTGCGAGGGATTCTTTGACCGAAACGTCAGGCCCTTAACAACCACAGGGTTGTCGGGAGTTTCAAACTTCTCTTTTAACGAATAGGGGGCCACTACCTCGAAAGTGAACGGCTGTTTCGACCCGGAGTTTGACAGGACCGGAAGCGAATCCGGCAGAATGGCATTGACAAACGTAATACTTACGCTTTGCGACTGTTCCGTCTTCGATTTGCCGTTTGCTTCGGGGGCGATGCTGAAATTCATGGAAGAACCCGTGAATAAGTTTTTTACCTGGTCAACCTTATCCACTGGATTGTTATTCTCTCTCATTTTAGCAAGGGCGATCAATTTTGCATTCGGACCGGTATATTCCTTTTCCGGTAAATTTACTTCTTTGAGAATCTTTCGGTAGGAACTGTCATCAAGAAACTGAATGTTCATGGGAAGCTGGACCGTTTTGTCCGATGAAGTCCCTACAAATTTCCAGTAATCGTCGGAAAGATCGCTTGCGTTGGCTGTGCAGGAAAACTTCATAAGCGCCTGATAGGAGCTTTCGGTGACACCGTCGGCGGTTTTCAGTTTGTCGTAAAGCTGTACCATTTTGGTGTCGTTCATGTCAGGTGTGGCAATACCGATGTCATAGGTCGTAAAAACGACTGCCCGCCCTGACGCCTGTTTCAAATCGGCTACCATGGAACTGGTTGAAACAAAAAGTACGACGCTTAAAACAAGCGACAGCACAATGCTGCGGTAACGCTTTTTGTTTCGCTTAAAGTTTTTCAGCGCAAGGGTTCCTTCCAGACCGTAGAGATTCCGTGCAAGCGTTGAGATTTTAACTGCGTTGGCCTCCACTTTAACCTCGTTCGTCTGGCGAATACATTCCATCACGGGCACATTGGCGGCCTTTCGCGCCGGAATATCGGCTGAAATCAGGATAGTGATCATGCTGGCCACCACCGCAGCGAGAATCGCAGGGGCGGATATCGTTAGCGTTAAAGGGACCCCGGCGAAGAGAATCGATGCAAAGTTTTGGGAGACGACGCGGATCACGAGTCCTGTCATGCCTATGCCGGTGAGAATACCGATCGGGATGCCGATGGCGCCGATGCAAAGTCCTTCAAACAGAACCGAATGACGCAGCTGCTTTGCGGTGGCTCCCACCGATGAGAGAATTCCGAACTGGTGGGTGCGCTCGTTCAGGCTAATGTTGAAGGAATTGTAAATCAAAAAGATGGAACCGATCATGACGATGAGGATTACAATGCCTCCGGCTGAATACAGAAATGCGTTGAATACCGCGTCGCCAGGATCATCCGAAAGCCCCATGAAGCGCAGCATTGAATTATTCAGGACGACAGCATGGTTTCCGGCTGTGTTGTTTGCATAAGAATGGACCTCACGCGGGTTTTTCAGCGTGACGAATAGGCTGAGATCATCTGCCGCGCTTTCGACATCTGCGGTTGTGATTGCGGTGTATCCCGGCGCGGAATCTTCCTCATAGCGGGGCGTTTGGCAGATGCCGACCACCGTGTAAGTTCTCTCTGTTTTTGTCCGGAGGGTTTCCTTTCCGGAGAGAAAAGGGATGTGCTGACCGAGGCTTTGGCCTCCGTTCATGCGGCTCCCGACCGCAAGAGTGAGTGTGTCACCCACATTATAATGAACGCCGCCCTTTGTGATGACGCTTCCCGAAACCAGAATCTCCCCGCTGTTTTTCGGAAGTCTGCCGGAAAGCACGGTGAGGGGCAGGGTATGAAAGGCGTTCTCATTGTATCCCGTGATAAAAAGATACGGTTTGCTGGGATTTTTTCCACCGTCAAGTTTTGCGTAGCCGATATTCTCCACTGCTGCGGTGCTTGCAACTTTGTCGCAGCTTGCCTGCTTTGCCGCAAACGAAGAATCAACGTCCTCAAACATGACGTGCCAGCCGCCGAATTTTTCCGCTTCACCGTTTGCCATATAGTTCAGCAGGGAGACGCCGAAGGTTGCTACGCCTGTGATCATGGCGGCAGACAGAACCACTCCGATGATGGTAACGACCGTTCGGGTACGGCTCTTTTTCATGCTTTGCAGGGTGACTTTGTTGAAAATGTTCATCAGCGCACCCTCTCGTCCCGTACGACGGTTCCGTCCGAGATCCCAATAATGCGGTCTGCCTGCAGGGCGATCGATTCGTCATGAGTAACGATGATGAGGGTCTGACCGTAGAGCTTATTGCTTTCTTTCAGAAGCTTAATGATTTCCTGTCCGTTTCGTTTGTCAAGGCTGCCGGTAGGTTCGTCGGCCAGCATGACCGCCGGGGCGTTCATCAAAGCGCGCCCGATGGCGACACGCTGCTGCTGGCCGCCGGAAAGCTGATTGGGAAGATGGGTTTTCCGGTCCTGGAGACCAAGCAGCTCCAACAAGTCGTTCAGCCGCTCCTTATTGACTCTCCGCCGGTCCATCAGGATCGGCATAGTGATGTTTTCTACAACATTCAGCGTGGGAATGAGGTTATGAAACTGGTAGATCAGCCCAACCTGCCGCCTGCGGAAAATGGCGAGTTTCTCATTGCTTTGTGCATAGATGTCCTGTCCTTCCAGATATACCTTTCCGCTTGTCGGCACGTCCACACCTCCGATGATGTGAAGCAGTGTGGATTTGCCCGAGCCGGAGGAACCGATGATTGCGGTAAATCCCCCTTTTTCAATCGTAAGCGAAACATGATCAAGCGCGGCAACCTGGTTTTCACCTTTGCCGTAGATTTTGCATAAATTTTCGATTTTTAAAAATTCCATTCTGTGATCCTCCTTCGATACCCCTATCATAAAGCTTTCAACTTACAGCTCTGTGACTTTCCGGTGAGAGAATCGTCACTTTGGGAAGCGAATGGAAAAGACCGCTCCGCCCTGCGGGTGATTTTTTGCGGTAATCGACCCGCCCTGCCTTGTAATAATCATTTTACAGAGAGCCAATCCGATTCCGTACCCGGTTGCGTTTGGGTTTTTTCCGCGATAGAACCGGTCGAACAGGTGGGGTAAATCTTCCTTTTCAAATCCCGCGCCGCTGTCGTGGATGCCAATTTCGGTAAACAGCGGGTTTTCTGTGCAGGCGATCTCAATGGTTCCGTTTTCGCCCGCGCTCTCCATGCAATTTTTAAGGATGTTCTGGATGGCTTCCGACAGCCAGCCTGAATCGCCCTTTAGGACAATCCCGTTCGGCACGTCTGTCTTCACATCTATGCTGTGCAGATCCATAGGAATGAGAAGCGGGCGAAGCGCAGTGCGGATCAACTGATCGGCATCGATCTGTTCACGTTGGAATACCACAATGCCCGCGTCCAGACGGGATAATTTCAAAAGGGAAGTGAGCAGCCAATCCATCTGGTCGAACAGTTCTTTGGTTTCCCGAATCAGTGCTTTTCGCTCATTGGGGTCTGGATTATTCTCCAGCAAGGACAGAATCAGGTTGACGGAGGTGAGCGGGGTGCGAAGCTGGTGGGCGATGTCCGCCAGCGAATCGGCAAGATGCTCTTTTTCTTTTTTCAGCGCGTCGTTCTGCTCCCGGATGCGCAGCGTCATTTTGGTGATTTCGCTTTGCAGAATGGAAAGTTCACCCTCGTCCGATTCTCCAATATACAGATGATCGGCGTTATGGAGCACCCGGTCAATTTCATCGGAAATCCGTGCAAGACTTTGATACCGCGCTTTGGTGAACGCGAAAAACGCCGCGCCAAAAGCGGCGGAGGAAGTAAGGGCAAGGATTCCGGCCGCCGTATTGATTCTAAATCCGACCGCCGATGAGGCAACAGCGATCAAGGCGAACAACAGGACAAATGGCCGAAGCTCTTTATTCCGCAGCATGCCCGTCCCCCAATCGGTAGCCCGTCCCGCGAACGGTCAGAATGATCTGCGGATTTGTGGGATCGCTTTCGATTTTCTCCCGCAGGCGTTTAATGTACACAGTCAAGGTGTTGTCGTTGACAAACTCGCCCGCAGCGTCCCACAGTTCGTCAAGCAGTCTGTTCCTGGTGATAATGCTTTTCGGGTTGGTGATAAACACCAGCAGCAGGCGGTATTCCAGGGCGGAAAGGAAAACCTCGCCGCCGTCTTTTTTTACGACACCGCTTGCCATATTAATCGAAAGCCCGCCGATTTCAAAAGCAGATGGTGCACGCCCACTTTTTCGTAGGGCGGTTCCGATCCGTGCAATTAATTCACGCGGGCGGAATGGCTTGGTGATGTAGTCGTCTGCGCCCATGTTCAGCCCGGTCACAACGCTCGCCTCATCGCCGGAAGCGGTCAGAAAGAGCACGGGAATATCCTGTGTCCGTTTGATTTCCGTACAAACCGTAAAGCCGTTTCCGTCGGGCAAAGAGATATCAATCAGTGCCAGGTCAAATTTATTCCCGGTCAGCGCGTCAAAAGCCTCACTTCTCGTAGGGGCGTGGGTAACGGTAAATCCCTCCGAGCGGAGCAGAAGCATCAGGTTTTTTGCAATTGCCTTGTCGTCCTCAACCAAAAAAATGCGCGGCATCAGTCAGCCCTCCGTGTTCTGATCCATTCCTGCAAGACGTATAAATCTTCGTTGGTCAATTCCTTATCCCGGTCCAGCGCAGACAGCAGACTGGTTAAGGAATTTTCATGGTATTGCCTCATGAAAGTAACAGTTTCCAATTGGAGGTACTCTCCCTTTGAAACGAGGGGATAATACTGTCTCTCCTTACTTTTCTTTTCCGAGCGTAAGAATTCCTTTTTCACCAACCTGCTCAGCAGTGTGACAACCGACTGGATGGACCAGCTTTTTTCTTCCGCCCAATACCCCAGTACCATTGATGAGGTCACCGGTGGCTCATAGGCCCAGACCGCTTTCATCACCTGAAACTCTGCTTCGGAAAGCCTTTTCATCAAATCATCCTTCTATTAATACAAGCGTATTAGATTGATTGCATCATACGTCTGTCTGAAACCGTTGTCAATAGCGGGGCGATGAACCCTAATTGCCATTCTTCTGGAGAAAAAGATTGACAACCGTAAAAAAATTCTATTATAATATATAAAATACTTTTGCAAAAGTAACATAAATGTGGTGAACAGTTATGAAGGAATTAGAAGTGCCCGTAACCGAGAGGCGAAGGCTGACCAGAAACAGCATCTACAATTTCATCTATGAATCCGCGTCCCCTCCGTCTAAGCATGAAATCGCGCAGAAACTGGGGCTGAGTCTGCCGACCGTGCACCAGAATATCACGGAGCTGTTAAACGCGGGGCTTATTCAGGTGGGAAAGATGCAGGAGTCGACGGGCGGCAGGCGGCCGATCGGCTATTCCATCGTCAGCAACATCAAATTTGCGGTGGGAATTTCCATCACGACGGATCAGATCCATTTTTTGGCCTCTGATCTGAAGCAAAGCGAACTCGCCTATAAAAAGAATGAGATCGATTCCCTGAAGAGGGACGAAATCGGTGCGCAGGTTGCAAGGGACCTGGAGACCTTTTTGAATGAAAATAGGCTGGACCGCAGCCGGATGCTGGGCGTGGGCATCACGCTGCCGGCTGTTCTCGACGAGGACAAGGACGAGGTTAAGCTTTCGCCGACCATGCAGATGCGCAACATCAGCCTGAGTACCATCCGGAAGCCGATTCCTTATACAACCTATATCGAAAATGACGGCACCAGTGGCGGCTTCGCGGAGTGGTTCGGGTCGCGCAACACGGTGAGCAGCAATATCGCCTACCTTTATCTGGAGAACGGCGTCGGCGGCGCGGTGTTCATCAACGGTGCCCAATATTACGGAAAAAACAAAAGAAGCGGTGAATTCGGCCACATGTGCGTGGAGCCGGGCGGGCTGCTTTGCAGCTGCGGGAAACGGGGATGTCTGGAAGCTTACTGTTCCGCCCTTCGCATCAGCGCAAAAATCGGCATTTCCATTGAGGAGTTTTTTGACGGGCTCAAACAGGGGAATCGAGAATACCGGCTCCTTTGGGAAGACCTTCTGGAACATTTGGCGATCGGGATTAACAACATTCACATGGCGCTGGACTGTGACGTCGTTCTGGGCGGATTCCTGTCCCAGTACCTGGAGCCCTATATGCCGGAGCTGAAACGCAAGGTGGCGCAAAAGGATACCTTTGATGAGAGCTCGGAATACCTCAGACTTGGTCGATATCCGCGAAAAGCAAACATGATGGGCGTTGCCTGGTACTATATTAAGAAATATATCGAAAGTGTCTGATTTGTATTTGTTCCTAAATTGGCATTTTATTTATTGGGAATAATGACTAAAAATAGAAAACTGCACAGAAATATATTGACTTTACTGCCTATTCGTTATATGATTTAGACACTTAAATAAATATCATTTATAAAAGTTCAGTTGTTTACTAAATTTGGAAAATCCTCGGTTGTTCCTTCCGGGAACGCCGTGTGATGAGCGATTTCTTTGTTCCTTTATTTTCGCTTGATTTTTCTTTCGTTTGTGCGTACTTGTTCCTGGTCTCTGTGACACACAGCCGAAGGGAAATCTGATAGATTCAGAACCCAGACGAGGCATCTTGTCTCTCCGGGCTTTGCAATCAATTACACAGGAAAACTGTAAGGAGGAAAGTATTGATGAGAAAACTAATTGCAGCTGTATTGGCCTGTATGATGACGGTATCCATGGTGGCCTGCAGCAACGGATCCACTGGGGGTCAAAGTTCGGCGGCGGCAGCGCCTGCAAGTTCTGAGGCCGCGGCAAGTGCGGCAGCACCGGCATCGTCTGCGGCATCTACGGCAGCAGCCAGCGGAAAGAAAGTCGGTATTTCCATGCCGACAAAATCCCTGGAACGTTGGAACCGCGATGGTTCTTACCTGCAGGATCAGTTCAAGAACAAGGGCTGCAGCGTAGAACTTACCTATTCCGACAATAAGATCGACCAGCAGGTAAAGGATATTGAGAACCTGATTGCCGACAAGGTGGACCTCCTTGTTGTGGCAGCCATCGACGGCGATTCCCTTTCCAATGTTCTGAATACCGCCAAGAGTGCGAATATCCCGGTTATTTCTTACGACCGTCTGATCATGAACACCGACGCGATCAGCTATTATGTGTCGTTCGATAACTTCAAGGTTGGTCAGTTGCAGGGCCAGTTCGTTGCTGACAAACTGAACCTGAAGTCGGCTGATAAGTCCAAGCCCTACAACATCGAATTCACCGCGGGCGATCCTGCCGATAACAATGCGACCTTCTTCTTCAACGGTGCTATGGATGTGCTGAAGCCGTACATAGACAACGGCGTCCTGAAGATTCCTTCGGGCCAGAAGACATTCCAGCAGGTTGCAACGAAGGATTGGGATACCAAGAACGCAATGAACCGTATGCAGAACATTCTGGGCTCCTTCTATTCCAATGGCAAGACTTCGCTGGATGTTGCTCTTTGCTCCAACGACTCCACTGCATTGGGCGTAACCCAGGCAATCGGTTCCGACTATAAGGGCACCAACACCCCGATCATCACCGGCCAGGACGGCGACGAAGCGAACCTTGCAAATATCATTGACGGCAAACAGTCCATGACGGTTTACAAGGCTGTTGCGAACGAAGCAGTTGCCACGCTTGACATCGGTATGGCTATGCTGGGCGGCCAGAAGCCGGACGAAGGCATCATCAAGTCTGCTGGCTGGAAATTTGACTGCTCCTATGATACGAAGTCCTACAACAACAAAAAAGGCATTGTTCCTTCCTATCTGCTTGTCCCGACTGTCGTAACCAAAGACAACATTCAGAAAGAACTTGTTGACACTGGCTACTACACGATGGATGGCAAATATCCGAAGGCAAAGAAATAATAGCAAACGGCTTGTACGGGCGGGGTTGTTCAGCCCCGCCCGCTCTTTCGTTTATGAAAGCCGTTATGAAAATACACAGTTCAAGGGGGCATTGACTTGCCAGACAATATTTTAGCTATGCAGAGCATTACAAAATTGTATCCCGGTGTCAAAGCATTGGATAATGTGAATCTGGAAGTGCAGCGCGGTGAGATTCATGCACTGGTCGGAGAAAACGGCGCCGGCAAATCAACCCTGATGAATGTTTTAAGTGGAACCATTCCATTCGGCGAATATGAGGGAACAATCCTCTTTAACGGTTCGGAATGCCAGTTTAAACGCATTCATGACAGTGAAAAGCTTGGTATCGTCATTATCCATCAGGAATTGGCCCTGATTCCGGAGCTTTCCATTGGCGAGAATATGTTTCTTGGAAATGAGCGCAACGGAAAGTTTGGTATCGATTGGAACGAGACTTACAGTCAGGCAACGAAACACCTGGAAGAGGTGGGCCTGAAAGACAAGGCCACAACCCTCATCAAGGATATCGGCACCGGAAAGCAGCAGCTGGTCGAAATAGCGAAGGCGCTGTCCAAAAATGTAAAGCTGCTCATTTTGGACGAACCGACCTCTTCCCTGAATGAAGAAGATTCAAAAATGCTTTTGGACATGTTGCTGCAGTTTAAAAAGCAGGGCATGACTTCCATCATCATCTCACATAAACTGTCCGAAGTCGCATACGTCGCAGACAGGATCACCGTACTGCGCGACGGCTCGACGATCGAGACCATCGACAACAAAGACCGCACCATTGATGAAGACCGTATTATCAAAGGAATGGTCGGACGTGAACTGACAAACCGTTTCCCTGCAAGAGAGCATAAGATCAGCGACGAAATTGTGCTGGACGTGAAAAACTGGTCCGTTCATCACCCGGTTTACACCGAAAAGCAGGTGGTAAACAACGTCAGTTTCCATGTACATAAGGGTGAGATCGTCGGATTTTCCGGACTGCAGGGCGCCGGCCGTACCGAGCTTGCTATGTCGCTGTTCGGGAAGAGCTATGGCAGCGGCATTTCCGGTCAGGAGTTCCTCAAAGGCAATGAGGTGAACCTGAAAACGGAGGAGGAAGCCATCGAACATGGCCTCGCCTACGTAACCGAGGACCGGAAAACCAACGGGCTGGTTTTGATTGACACGATTGCCAAGAACACCACAATGGCGCGGCTGGAAAAGATCTGCGACAAACGGGGCATTATCGATG
The DNA here is from genome assembly GCA_023410445.1 of Bacillota bacterium. Taxonomy (GTDB): domain Bacteria; phylum Bacillota; class Clostridia; order Oscillospirales; family Acutalibacteraceae; genus Caproicibacter. The sequence continues at coordinate 375,349 of JAEYPT010000001.1, forward strand.
TCGGTATGGAAAACCACGTTGCGGAAAAGTATGTAAAAGTAATGAATACCAAAACGCCCACCGTGCACCAGCTGGTTGGAAACCTGTCGGGCGGAAATCAGCAGAAGGTATTGCTTGCCAAGTGGATGTTTGCGGACCCGGACGTCCTGATTCTGGATGAACCTACCCGCGGTATCGATGTTGGGGCAAAGTATGAAATTTACTGTATCATGAACGACATGGTCGCGCAGGGAAAATCGGTTGTTATGATTTCCTCCGAGCTGCCGGAGCTTCTGGGAATGTGTGACAGAATTTACGTCATGAACGAAGGTTCCCTGGTTGCCGAAATGAGCAGCGACGAAGCCACGCAGGAGAAGATTATGAGCGCCATTCTCCATTCCGATAAAAAGGGCATTTCAGATGAACAAAAGGACGCGTAGGAGGCAGAAGCATGACAAAGGCATCTTCTATTATTAAAAAGTATACAATGACCATTGCACTGGTTGTGGTCTTCATTTTCTTCACATTTTTGACGAACGGCAGACTGATCTACGCCCAGAACATTTCCAATCTGCTTCTGCAGAACGCGTACGTTCTGGTTATGGCATGCGGCATGCTGCTGTGCATTCTGACCGGCGGTAACGTCGACCTTTCGGTTGGCGCAACGCTTTGCCTTGTGGGCGCGGTTGCTGCACAGTTGATGGATCAGAACTCCATGGGCGCACTGCCCACGATCATCATTGCTATGGTGATTGCAGCTGTGATCGGCATCTGGCAGGGCTTCTGGATCGGCTATATCCACATCCCTCCGTTTATTGCAACTCTGGCAGGCATGTTCCTGTTCCGTGGTCTTGGCCGTGTTGTTCTGGCCTCCAAAACCGTCAATATTCAGAATGAGCAGTTCCTCAATACCTTCATTTCCTATGTTGACGTTCCCGGTATGGATAACAAGCTTTTCCATTTGTCGGCGATCATTGTCGGCGTAGTGGTGGCAGTTCTGCTGACTGTGCTGATGCTGTCCAGCCGCGCAAAAAAGATCAAGAAAAACTATTCGGTTGATTCACTTGTGTCCACCCTGGTTAAGATCATCATTATCGATATCCTGATTATCGCGTATAGCTGGGAGCTTGCCAACTACAAGGGCATTCCGGTTATGCTTCTCTGGATTCTTCTGGTAGTACTGATCTTTGCGTTTATTACGATGAAAACCGCATTCGGTCGTTATTTCTATGCAGTCGGCGGCAACGAAAAGGCTGCGAAACTGTCCGGTATTGACCCGAGGCGTGTCTATTTCTGGGCTTACTTCCTCATGAGCGTATTGGCCGGCTTCTCCGGCTTGCTGGTGGCGGCCCGCATCGGTTCCGTCGACGGCAACATGGGTAACTCCTACGAAATGGATGCAATCGCTGCGTGCTTCATCGGCGGCGCATCTGCTTACGGCGGTTCCGGTACGGTCTCCGGTATCATGATCGGCGCTATTCTGCTCGGTGTTATGAACCAGGGCATGTCGATCTACGGACTTCCGGACGAATGGCAGTATGTTGTTAAAGGCGCCGTACTTCTGGCGGCCGTTATCTTTGATGTCGTTTCGAACCATAAGGTTGGCAAGCAATAAGGCTGACCGGTTTGTAACGCGTTTGGAAGACAGATCCGTGAGGAAGGGTTTCCGCGGCGGGCGCGTCGCGCTGCAGGTGTTTCCCCGATCATTGTTGGGATATGCACCCGGGTGCGATGCACGCACTGCCCGCCGTTAGTCGGTTCCCACTCCGGTGTGCAACAATGGATTTTTTCGGCGTTCCCTTGGGTGCGCTTGAAAATCGGGAGGCAAATATATGCAGGCGCAATCGGAGGAACTCCGTGCAAAGAAAAAGAATGCCAGAATCAAGCTGACTCTGCGCATCCTGGTTGCTCTTTATATTCTGTATCTGACCAAAGGAATCATCTTCGCGGAGATGAACCACACAAGTTCCCTGCCGCTCTGGGTTACTGTGCTTGTGAGCTGTGTTTTCGTTCTGGCCTCCGTACTGTTCGGAATTTACGCATGGCGGGAATACAAAAAGTCGTTTGCCGGTACGGCAAGTGAAGAGAAACCGGAATCCCCCGAGAACAACGGCTAGAGTCTTCCAACACGATTGACCGAGAGATAAATTGCTATTAGCGAACGCCGATTCATTGCCCGGAATGGGGCCTGATCGGCGCAATTCTTTTAATCATTGAGAAATGAATCGATCTGCTGGAGCGCGGCGCCGACGGCGCTCGCTTTGTCATTGAATTTGCTGAAATGAAGATAGTCCGACTTTCCTCCGAAGGAATGCAGCGCAAGCAGCTTTTCCATAAGGGTGTCGGAGTATTTTTCCAGATAGCGGTCAATTTCACCGCCAATAATAATCTCGGCGTCAAAAATGGTGCGGATATTGTTAATACCCGTGGCAAGATAATCCAGGTAAATGTCCCATTTTTGTTTGCAGTATTGGTTTCCCATTTCAAGCGCTTCGAAGAAATCATCAACGTCTTCAAAATTCGGTTCCGTTAAAACTTTGGTGGAGCAGTATGCCTCCAGGCAGCCCTTTTTCCCACAGTTGCATGGCAGTCCGTTCTGTACAATCGTCATGTGGCCGAATTCTCCGGAGTACCCGCTTATGCCGTTATAAAGTTTATTGTCAATGATAATTGCCCCGCCGACGCCTTTGTTGATGGAAAGGAAGACAGCGCTTTCCACTTCATCCATTTTCCAGATTTCCGCAAGGCCCGCCAGATTTGCTTCATTGTTGACCATAACGGGGTAGGGGATATGTTTTTTCAGGCTGTCGATTGAAAGACCTTTTACATGCAACGTGGGGCTGTACTCCAGAAGATCGGCTTTTGTGTTTACCAATCCGGGAACAGCGATGCCGACCCCGAGGAGTTTGCTGAGGTCAACGTGATTTTCCTGCAGAAAAAGGTTTAAATCTTCGGCTAAGGCCTTGAAATAGTCATCGTCGTTCCGGAACGGTTCACGTATCTTTTTATAGAACAGCACGTCTTCTCCGAGGTCGATTACCACAAAGCGGAGATGGTTCTGCGTAATTTCAATTCCGCAGGAGAGCCGGGCGCCGTAGGCCAGCGAGTTGATAACCGGTTTTCTTCCGCCGGAAGATTTCAGGGTTCCTGACTTTGTAACCAGACCGCGCTTTTCCAGATCTTTCAGAATCAGGGACACCGTCGGCATGCTCAGACTCAAAGAATCGGCAATGTTCTGTTTGGTTGCCCCATTATTAGAATAAAGAAAATTCATGATTCTGTTTTTGTTTACATCTCTTACCTGAAGATTATTCAAACCGAACACACCTTTTCCCAGAAATATAATTTTTTGGAAATATTTCCGCGCTATTTACGGATTCTTTTATAAAAATCATAGCACGAATCTGTTCGGTATTCTATATCCTGACTGATTTATTTTTAAGTTTTATATAAGTATTTTATTTTAGTTGGGTGCGGTGTTTTTTATTCTTTCATGTAGTAGACAGAACAGAAGCAAAATGATATTATACTTTATGAAAAGTACTTGCTAAAAGTTATTTTGAACGATTAAAAGGATAGTGAAAATCATGAGTGAAACAATCGCGGTTCAATCCATCCGGGATGATGCGTTTCGTAAATACGGCAGAGTCGTTTCCGGGTTCGACTGTGCTCCGCTTTTGAGCCAGTTAAAGAAAACTCCCTGCCCGACGGACGCAACGGTTTATGTGGCTTCCGACCCGGAACTGGAAAAGCTGGATATTTTCAGTGAGCTTCAGGACCGGGAATTCGGCGGACTTCCGATCGAAGTGGGCTATTGCAACGGCAGCAATTACAAACTCAATGCTCTGGAATATCACCGGAGTTCCGAAATCAATATCGCTCAAACGGACCTCATCCTTCTGCTTGGTTCCCTGCAGGACGTAGATGCGAAGGCATTTACCTATGACACCAGTCTGGTGGAAGCGTTCCGCGTACCGGCCGGTACCATGGTGGAGCTGTATGCTACGACACTGCACTTTGCTCCGTGCAGTGCATCGCCGGAAGGCTTCCGGGATGCAATCGTTCTTCCGCGCGATACGAACCTTCCACTTGAAACAAAACCGGCGGCACAGGGGGAAGACGCGCTTCTGTTTGCCAGAAACAAGTGGATGATTGCTCACATTGAATCCGGTCTGCAGGCGGATGGTGCTTTTGTCGGCCTTCAGGGCTGGAACATTACTGTGTAACGCGGAAACGGAGGAAATACGATGTCTGAAAAATGTGTCCTTGGTATTGACGTTGGAACGTCCGGGTGCAAAATTCTTGCTCTGGACGATTCCGGGGTCATTCTGGGTTCCGTTACGGAGGAGTATCCATGCTATGCACCTCAGGAGGGCTGGTCGGAACAGGACCCTGAGGATTGGTGGAACGGCACGGCACAGGGAATCCGTAAAATCATTCCGCAGCTGAAAGGGAAGACGGTTTGCGCCGTGGGCCTTTCGGGCCAGATGCACGGTATGGTGGCGCTGGACCGTGAAAATCATGTGGTTCGGCGTGCGATTCTGTGGAACGATCAGCGCACCGGCAAACAGTGCGATGAGATCACCAAGCTGGCAGGAGGTCCGGACGCTCTTCTTGCTGTAACAAACAATAAGATGCTCACTGGGTACACCGGCGGCAAAATCCTCTGGATGAAGGAAAACGAACCGGAGAATTATCAGAAGACCGTACATATTGTCAATCCGAAGGATTTTATCCGCCTGAAGCTGACGGGAGAACTTAAAACAGATGTTTCCGATGCTTCCGGCACGGGATTCTTCTGTGTGAGGGAACGCCGGTGGTCCGAAAATCTGATCCGGAAAACAGGTCTTGACCCGACGATGTTCGTGGAAGCGGTGGAATCGACGGCTATTTCCGGCTATGTAACGAAAGACGCCGCGGAAAACACCGGCCTGCCCGCCGGAATTCCGGTCGGAGGGGGCGGCGGCGACGCTGTTATTTCCACAACAGGCCTTGGTCTGGCAAAATCGGGACGGGTTGGAGTAACGGTTGGAACCTCCGGCGTTGTCGCGATGGCGCTTGCCTCTTTTCTTCCGAATCCCAACGGGATGCTTCAGGTTTTCTGCGGGAATGAACCCGGGTCGTTCAGTGCGATGGGCGTAACCCTCGCCGCGGCCGGTTCCTACCAGTGGTTCCGGAACGCTCTTGGGCAGTATGAAGTAAGCGAGGCAAAAGAGAAAGGCAAAAGCGCGTTTGCTTTGCTGGATGCCGAGGCGGCTTCCGTTCCTCCGTGCAGCGAAGGAATGTTCTTCCTCCCGTACCTGTCCGGTGAGCGCGCACCCCTGAACGATCCTTCCGCGCGCGGTGCGTTTCTCGGGGTAACCTCCCGCCACGGCAAGGGACATTTTGCTCGTGCGGTTCTGGAGGGCGTCGCTTTTTCGCTGCGTCAGGTGTACGAACTGATCGGCGCGAAAGACGCGAGCGAAATCGTCATCGCCGGCGGTGGGGCGGCAAGTCCGCTCTGGCGGCAGATTTTCGCAGATGTGTTTAACCTTCCCGTAAGGACCGTGTACGGCAGCGCGGAGGGCGGCTCCTTCGGGGCAGCTCTGGCGGCGGGCGTGACCGCGGGCATTTGGGGAAGCCTGGAGGAAACCCTACCGCTGATCCGTTCGGAAAGCATGACGGCGCCGATTGCAGCAAATGTCGCATGCTATGAAGAACACTACGCAAAGTACACGAAATTCTATGATGCTCTGAAATGGAGCTTTCATTAACAAAGGAGTGCTATTGAAATGACGAATATCCCAGAAGTAAAGCTTGGAATCATTGCCGTCAGCCGCGACTGCTTTATTATCTCTCTTTCTGAAAAGAGAAGAAAAGCAATTGTGGAGTCCTATACGGCGAAATACGGCACAATCTATGAAGCGAAGACGACAGTTGAAAATGAGCAGGATATGCTGAAGGCCGTTGAGGAAGTCAAGGCGGCTGGCTGTAATGCTCTGGTTGTTTTCTTAGGCAATTTCGGCCCCGAAACGCCCGAAACCCTGATCGCCAAGTATTTTGACGGCCCGGTCATGTATGTTGCTGCCGCCGAAGAAACAGGCAAAGACCTGATCAACGGCAGAGGCGACGCTTACTGCGGCATGCTCAACTGTTCCTATAACCTTGCCATGCGCCATCTGAGCGCCGTTATTCCGGAGTATCCGGTCGGCACAGCGGATGATCTTGCCGAGAGCATTGCGAAATTTGTTCCGGCGGCACGCGCACTGATCGGCGTTAAGTCGCTCAAGATCATCACCTTCGGCCCCCGTCCGCAGGACTTTTTCGCCTGCAACGCGCCGATTCAGCCCCTTTACGACCTTGGCGTCGAGGTGCAGGAGAATTCCGAGCTGGATCTTCTGGTCGCCTACCGTGCACACAAGGACGATTCCCGCATCGCCGAAGTGGCGGCGGATATGGCCGCAGAGCTCGGAGTCGACGGGAACCATTACCCGGATCTTCTGCCGCGCATGGCGCAGTTTGAACTCACCCTGCTCGACTGGGCAAGAGATAATAAGGGCTCCAGAGAATATGTTGCATTTGCAGATAAATGCTGGCCCGCTTTCCCGAAGGAATTCGGCTTTGAACCCTGCTACGTCAACAGCCGCCTGACTTCCCGCGGCATTCCGGTTGCCTGCGAAGTGGATATTTACGGCGCTTTGAGCGAATACATCGGAGCCTGCGTGACCGGCGACGCCGTCACCCTGCTGGATATCAACAACAGCGTGCCGCGCGACCTTTACGAATCCGATGTTGCCGGAAAGTATTCCTACACGCTGAAGGACACCTTCATGGGCTTCCACTGCGGCAACACGCCGTTCTGCAAGCTTTCCAAGGGTGCGGCAGTCAAATATCAGCTAATTCAGAACCGCTTGCTTGAAAACGGCGGTACGCCCGATTTCACCCGCGGCACATTGGAGGGCGACATTGCTCCCGGAGAGATCACCTTCTTCCGCCTGCAGGGCAACGCGGAGGGCAAGCTGACCTCGTACATTGCACAGGGAGAGGTTCTTCCTGTAGCTACCCGTTCTTTCGGCGGCATCGGCATTTTCGCGATTCCCGAAATGGGCCGCTTCTACCGTCATGTTCTGATTGAGAGGCATTTCCCGCATCATGGCGCCGTGGCCTTTGCTCATGCTGGCAGCGCGTTGTTTACGGTATTCCGTGCACTCGGCGTACCGGAGATCGCTTTCAACCAGCCGAAGGAAATGTTGTACAAAACCGAAAATCCGTTTGAATAAACCGCTTTGTTTTCGTCTCATGAGAGGCGGAACCTGAACTGCCCCCTATCACTTTTCTAATAATGCTGTCCCCGGTCTGTGGATACGTTTTTGCGTTCCATCAGACCGGGGACAGCTGCATTTTCCTGAATAGTTAATCTGCAAGGAAGAAAGTCAGCACTGTCCTGATTCCTGCGCCTATATGATAGGTTCGTTTTCATCTGGTTCCGGATTGCCGGAATCGCGGACAGGAAAAGTGCTGTGCGGTTCCCAAACACCCAGCGAAGGTTTTTATGGAGCGCTTTTTCTATTGTGTTTGACAACATACCAGCCTATAATCGTAAATGGGAATATTGATTAGCGGATACGATTGGTTTCGCCGTTAACCTGTCTGCTTCCCATAGAACAATCATTTGTTATATGGGAAGATTTGACCGGCAACAGGAAAGGAAGTCTGGTATTATGGAAATGCACGAGTTTGGGAATGCTCAATCACCCACCGTATTACTCCTGCATGCGTTTGGGATGCACTGGTCGATGTGGCAGGGTGTCATCGATGCTCTGAAATCAGATTATCATGTTTTGGTCCCTTCCCTGGAGGGGCACGAAGATCAGCGGCGAACGGAATTTACAACCGTAGAACACAACGCGCAGTCTATATCCGATTGGCTTTGCCAAAACGGTTATCGAGAACTTTTCGCCGTGATCGGCGTTTCGCTGGGAGGAGCTGTCACGGTAAAACTCCTTTCCCTGAAAACGGTCCGTTTCTCCTACGCTGTCATTGATGCAGGTATTCTCCCGGTCGGATTGAATGGGATTCAGGAGTTTTTTGAGGTCAGCTCCAACCTGCTGATGATTTTGGCAGCTCACAGTCTGCGTCTGATCCGGATGGCGGGAATGTATGACCAATATGGGCAAAAGCAAATGGAACGGTTTCATGAAATGATAAAAACGATTTCATGGAAAACGGCAAAAAATGCCTTCTACGGAGTCGATACGTATACCCTTCCTGATAGCCTGCCCGATGTAACGACCCATGTCGCCTATTGGTATGGGTCGCTGGAGGAGAAGGAACGTAAGCCAGCGGCAGAGCGGGTCACAGAGCTTTTCCCAAACGTGTCCGTTTCCTGTTTCAGCGGATACAATCATGCCCAGATGTGTCTTGCAAAGCCGGATGTTTATATGGCTGAATTCAAGAAATTTATCGCCGGGTGCGGAAACTGAAAGAAAAAAGCGTGGGCCCGGATGAAAATCCGGACCCACGCCGCGCAATCGGTGGATCAGTTTTTGCAAGAATCCAATGCTTTCGTCAAATGGTAAGAATGAAAGGTGTGATTAGCCGACGAAGGCAATGAACATTCTTGTGCCGTTCACATAAACGCCTGCGGAACTTCCCACGTTGCTGGCGGATGTGATTTTGTAGAAATAGTTCGTACCGGACTTCGAAACAAAGGTAAGTTTGAAGTTGCCGGAACCGACTGTGACCGCCGGAGTCGTATTGGCGGAGACCTTAAAGGTATACGCACCCTTGACCGTGGTGGTCATGGTCGTGTCGCAGGTGAAATCGGGTTTTACGGTAGCAACAAAGATCTTGCTGCCATTGAGGTAAACGCCCGTGGCGGAACCGACCGTGCCGGTGGCGGTCAGTTTATACAGATAGTCATTGCCGTTCTGGGAAAGAAGCGCTATCGAGAATACGCTGCTTGTGCCAGTGCCCAAGACAGGCTTGGAAGCGGAGGTGACTTTCATGACATAGCTTGCACCCTTCGCAACGGAGAGAGCCGAATTGGTATCGGAAACAGCGGCAGGTACGGCGGTCGCGGTGATGTCGCAGGTGGCGACTTCGTAATCGTCCAGCGTGTAGCCGTCTGCGTCACAGACCGTCGCGGTCAGTTTGGCTTTGTTTTCGGAAGCGAAAGTCGGATCAACACTGTTGACCTTCACAGTTGCGGAGGCTCCCGTTGAAGTCATCGTGAAGTTCTGGTTGCTGCCATCCAGGTCCCAGGTAATCTGGTCGCCGGCAGGAAGGGACGTGCCGCTCGGATAAGCGGAAGCCGTAAAGGTTTCGGAGTTGCCCTTTGCGATGCTGGAGCTGTCTTTATTGATTACAATGCCAGCGAAATTGACGGAAGCAATGGTAAACGTATCGGCGGAGGTGCCTTCCGTCTTGGAAAGGGTAAAGCCGAAGGGGCTGAAGTCATCGACATTCACGGCATCGGAATCTGCTTTGAACGCCGTGTCGCCCACTTTGAAGGCATTGGAGAATTTCAGAATCGGGGAACCGGAAACGCTGTCCGTAACATAGAGTCCGCCAAGCGGCAGCTTCAGAATGCCGGAGCCGCTAATGTAATCGGCGTTCAGCGTGTTGGCGAAGGTCACCTTGCTGCCGTCCGTCAGATCAAGCGTGTTGACTACTGCGGCACCGTTGAAGGTGATGCTGTCGTCGGTGTCCGTCGTTTCAACGGTAGCCTTAGACGCATTGACCGGAGCAGGGAGCGTTCCCTGGAAATTATCGAACGAAAGAGTGGTACTGTCGCGGTAATCAAAGTCGATCTTGCCGAGTGTTATGGCGCTGCCCGCCAGGGTCAGCTTCGCATTGTTGCCGTTTGCTTTGTAGGAAGAAACGGTAACCTTGGAGTCGGCGGAGTCGATCGTTGTATCGCCGCTGCCGGTAATCGCACCGACGGAGGTCGTGCTTTGGTCGTCGTTGCAGGTGACCGAAATGGCGCCGTCGGCTTTAATCGCGCCGGTAGAACCGCTGTTTACGGTAACGGCGCCTGCGGCGTCGATGTCACCGGTTTTGCCGTCCGTTGTGACGTTTCCGGCAATGGAAGCATAGGTGCCCGTGCTGTCGCTGTCAAGGGTGATATTGCCAACCTTCGCGTTGGAATCCACCGCGACGTTGCCGTTGTCCAGATCAATGGAGGAAACGGTGCCGTCATTGACGCTGACCGTACCGTTGATGCTTCCCGTGATCTTACCCACGGTGGCGGATTTGTCGGCAACGGTGAAGGTAGAGCCGGCAGTCGGCAGAGCCAGATCAATATCATAGCCGGTCACATTGATTTTTGTGCCGTCTGTTACATGAGCGCCGGTGAGCTCAGCACCGCTGCTGAGATTTGTGCCGCTCTTGTAAAGATATGTATTCTTGTCTTTACCGATGTTGACGTAGTTCCCGGTTGTCACCTTGACCTTCTGGTCGATACGGGCCTTGGAGGTGACTTTGGTGTTCAGTACGCCCGAGGCAAGCGCCTGATTCTTGGAAGTGTCGGAAGTGTGGATCGCCGAGATGGAGATATTCCCGGCGGATGCGCCGTCCAGCGCATAGACCTCAAAGCCGTTGGGAGTATTCACAGAATCAAAGGCGAACTTCAGGCTGCTGGTTGTGCCCGTCAGCTTCAGCGTGAAGCCAGCGTTTGCGGCAGCCGGATTGGTGCCGGAAGCAATCGCGCTTGTATTGGTGGAGTCCAGATTAAAGGACTGATACGAGTAAGAAGCAAGGCAGCTTTCCGCGTCGGAAGCCGTATTCGGTGTGGCATAATATACGCCGACCTGTGCCTTGTCCACATAATGGTTCGCGCCGAGCGTCTGGGTAGAGACAGCGTCGGATTTTGCGGCGAGGGCGTCGATGTCCTCAATGCCTTTGCCTACGCGGTTGTCCGCCGTTGGGGCGCCCGTCAGGTTCGCAGCCGCATAATATTTGCCGATATAGACGGTGCCGAAATCGGCAACGTTAACCGTAACATTCTGTCTTGCTTTTACGGTGACGCTGTTTCCGTCGCCATCGGTGTATGTGCCGGAATACAGAACGGAGAGAATTTCTTTACCGTCAGCCGAGTTGCTTTTCAGGAACAGGTAGCAGTCCGTCGGATCATCGGCGTTCAGCGAGTTGCCGTTCACGTCTCCCCATTTGATCAGTTTGTCTCCGGAAACGTGGGATACGTCGGTGATCTTGATGTCGGAGACATCCTGATGATCCGTAGTATCCATGGACGTCTTGTCGGTTTTCTGCTGTGCGTCAATCCAGTTGGTCAGGTTGACTCTTCCCTGCTGGCTGTCTTTTGCGCCGTTCACAAGGTAGAGAACCGTTGCATCCGCATCCTTCAGGTCAACGGTACCGGTTACGGTTTTCGTTGCCGCAGAGGCGAAGCTTGCCGAAAAACTGGATGCCACAAGCGCGATGGAAAGCGCAAGGGAAAGAGCTTTTCCTGTGATCTTTTGCATTCGGTTTGTCCTCCTTAAACAAAGTTGGCACCTGTGAAACAATCCGGTATTTCTTTTTCCCATTGCTTTTAGCCGGACAGATTCGTCCGGTATCGTGCCGGGCAAGGCCTTGGTTTCCGTTTTATGAGGCTCTGTTCGGATTGGGTTTTCTTCGGAAACAGACGGCCCGGTTTTTTCCCTAGGAAAAGAAATTCCAATGAAAAAACATCCTGATATTGTTCCACATCGTGCTAACACTAAGTATAAAGGAGAACCGCATAATGTCAATAAAATGCACAAAACTTACATAAATATATATACAAAATTACCAAATACATCCTATGAAATTGCCAATGAAAATTCTGGCTGGAATTCTGTTCCTTTTCGCTGGAAAACCGTTACCGGAATCGAAGAAAAAAAGCGGCGTCCGTTCTTTTTCGGAACGGACGCCGGGGGAAAGGAGCACTTTCCGGTGCGGAACCTCATCACTGGTTTTCGGCGGGGGCGGCAGAGCGATGTGCGTTCTTTTCTTCATACATTTTTCGATCGATCACTTTTAAAAACAGTTCGGCCTTGTCCCCAAAGGAGGGCTGATAAGCTGCATACCCCATGCTGAACTCCATGCGGTAGGGTTTGCCACTGCGCTGATTGAAATCCGCAAGACGGCTGAGAATGCGGCGGACGGTTTCTTCCGCGGCGTTGGGGTCTCTGCTGTCGAGAATAATGCAGAATTCGTCTCCGCCATACCGCGCGACGAAATCTTTGCGGCCCACGGAATCGCGCAGAAGCCGGACGGAGGTGATGAGCGCAATGTCTCCTTCACCGTGCCCGAAGCGGTCATTGATCGATTTAAAGTTATCAATATCGAGCAAAATTGCGGAAAAACCCCCGTGGCTTATGGCTATGTCAATTCTCTGCTGCATGTAGAAGTCGAGCGCCTTACGGGTGAATGCACCCGTAAGATAATCTTCGTCGATGTTGCGGTTCTGCATGTTCGCAAAAACGATTTGAGCGGCGAAAACAATACTGATCAGAGAAAAAGGCAGCCCAAAAATCAGGGACTGAAAGACCCACCCGACCAGAGGAGCGATTAGAAAAGCGGTCAGCGAGCGGTAAGTTCGGGATTCGATCTTTTTGTGCTGGAAAATCAGGAATGCTTCAATGATGACCATCATAGCCAGAAAGCCGAACATTGCAGGAAGAAAAAGCGGGCCGCGATGATACACATGCGAGGCGTCGAAATAGAAAATCTGGCCGGTAAAAATATTAGAAACAAGCAAGGTCACATTAATTAAGGCCATTCCCCACAAAACAAGGCTGATCCGATGCATCAGCCGAGAATCCGCGGTGTTAATTTGCTCGCAGATAAACTTGTAAAAAACAAGGGCAAGTATGGTGTTGAGAAAAACTTCTACGTAGTTTCCGCAGGCGACAAAAGGAAAAAGCCATGCGGGCCCCACGACGGCACCCGCGCAAAAACTGCTTAAGATATCCGCCATGAAAGAAAGAAAAACGATGACAAGCATCCACAGAAAATACCGTTTCTGTTTCATCTTCGCACTGCGGTGTTTATTTTCCATTACAATAAAGAACCCCAGCTGAAGCATGCAATAGAGACAGATGCAAAGATAGGGCATTGAAAACATCGGAAAATCCCCTTTTCAGATACACCGAGTTTACTTTGAGTTTTCATTATAACATAATTTCGCGCAATAAAATTCAGATGATTAAAATCAAAGCGGCACGGAAAAATATTTCGAAGAAAAGAAATACGAGGCATTGGCCTGATCGGCGGAAGAACTGCGCCTTTCCTCCGCCTGGTTTGCTTTTAAGGCGCAAATATGCTATATTTACGACAGAAGGGGCTTTGTCTTTTTCGCGCTGCGGGAGGGGACGTTCCATGCCGGTTGGAAAAGAAAAAGAGGAGATTATAAGGCGTGCGAACGCGCTTGCCGCCCGGCTGAAAGACGGAACGTATCGGTCTGCTTTTAGCCGGGGCTTTGCCGAGGTTTTCGTGGAAAGCCCGCAGGATGCCGAAAGTGAAACCACCCCGCAGGCGATTCCACTTGCCCGTCATCCTCTGGACGAAAAGCGGGAGCTTTTTATGGAAATGCGCCGCTTTACCCGTCCTTCTCCGATCGTTGGTTACCGTGTGGGCTCCGGAGACAGCCAGCAGTCGGTTCAGTTCTATAAGCAGGCAAAGTTCATGGAGAAGTTCGAGGATGATTATGAGGGAAATGCTCCGTTTTCCATGTATTTTCCCAGCTATCAAATGATGGGCTACGAACAGCTTCGCACCTACTTTACATGGCGCAGCCGGGTGCGGAAGGGTGTTGTTGGGGAGACCTCGCTCTCGTATGTCTTTCTGTATATTTACGAACTGATTAATAATGTCGGCGTAAGCGATTGCCGGGACGGTCTGGAAAAGCTTGCTTTTCTCTGGAACGAGTACCGGGGATATAACGGAAAGCTGGATTCCTACATGAGCGGGTGGGTGAAAGATTATTACGTGACGAACGATTTTTCTGTCCCGTTTGAAGAGCTGCTTCAAACGACAGGAAATCTGAAGGAACTGTACCGGCCTGCCGTTGCGCAAAGTCTGTTTGATTTTTATTGTCCCTATTCAGATTATAAAATAAAGAAGTCCATTTTCTACACCGACGAAACAGCAAAGACCATTGCCGCGTGCTTCGATTTCGTGATCCGGGCGCTCAATGCGTTTCTGAGCGAAGGAGGCCGGGCATTCGAAGACCTCGTTTTCTACGGCAAAAGCAATTCCTGGGCACCGTTCCAAAAGGCGCTGTTCTGCTCGTTTTCCCGCCAGATCGGAAACAGGACCGTACGGCTCTCGGAAACGGAAACGTACAAACATGAAAACGGGCGCTGGATGTCCTCCCGGAATCGAATCCCGAAGGAAAACGGCCGCTTTCTTGTGGGATATATCCTGAAGCGCATCGAACAGTTTTTTCGCAGAAAGGAACACTTTAAATATAAGCTTAATGCAAATCGGAAAAAAATCTTAGATTCGGAAATTGCCCGGGTCGTTCCGGACCCGGAAAGCCTCTTCACGCGGATTGACGCAGCGATCGTCGGGTATTATCGGGAGACACAGCGGAAAATCGTCACGGTGGATACCGACCGGCTGGAAGCAATCCGGGCCGGGGCGCAGCGGATTCAGGAAAAGCTTTTGGAGGGCGGCGGAGAGGCTGAGTTGCCGCCGCAGCCGGAGCTTGAGGTGAGACCGCCGGTTTTCGTTGAACCTAAGAATTCCCGGCCCGCGTTTGAAATTCCGGTTTCCGGTTCCGAGAACACCGGACCGGATGAATGGGAAACCCTTGCCCGCTCGCTGAGCCAAACGGAAGTCTCCGCCCTGCGTCTGCTCCTGCAAAACGCTCCGGCGGACAAGCTGCTGGCTTTTCTGAAAAGCAGCCGCGTCATGCCGGAGGTTCTGGCGGACAGCATCAATCAGAAGGCGCTGGAAGCGGTGCGTGATAGTATTTTGGAATTTTCGGATCAAATTACAGTCTTTGAAGAATACAGGGACGAATTGAAAAGAGTGATCGGCATTGAACGCCAGTAATCCGCCCAAACGCATCACCAGCACGATCATCAACGCGCTGAAGGGCGGCGTTGTTCCCCGTGTGGGACTTGAATATATCGCCGTCGGCCGGGACCGGGAGATCGGCGCGCTTCTGCGCGACATTGAAATTGTGGCGGACGGCGGAGCGGCCTTCCGCTTCATCGTCGGGAAATACGGCAGCGGGAAAAGCTTTCTGTTGCAGACGATCCGCAACTACGCGGTGGAACGGGATTTTGCCGTGGTTGACGCTGACCTTTCCCCCGAACGCCGTTTTGTCGGCACCAAGGGACAGGGCCTTGCTACTTACCGCGAGCTGATGAAGAATCTGTCCACGAAGACCAAGCCAGACGGCGGCGCGCTTCCTTTGATTCTGGAAAAGTGGATTTCGGGCATCCGCAGTGCGGTAGCGATGGAAGACGATGGCCCGGCGGAAGGTCCCGCCTTTGATAAGCAGGTGGAAAAACGGGTCTACGCGACCGTTGAAAGCTTGGAGGGCATGGTGAACGGCTTCGATTTCGCCAAGGCTGTCCTTCTCTATTATAAGGCCTATAACGAATCGGACGATGCGCTGAAATCCAGCGTGATCCGGTGGTTCCGGGGTGAGTACGCAACCCGGACCGAGGCAAAAAAAGAACTGGGCATCAATTTTATCGTAACCGACGACAGTTGGTACGATTTCATCAAGCTTTTCGCGGAGTTTCTGGTGCAAGCGGGGTACCGAGGCATGCTGATTCTCATTGACGAGCTGGTGAATATCTTCAAGATCCCCCATACCGCCACAAGGCAAAGCAATTACGAAAAGATTCTGACCATGTACAACGACGTTCTTCAGGGTAAGGCAAAGCATATCGGGTTCTTGATCGGAGGAACGCCGCAGTGCATTGAGGATAAATACAAGGGCGTTTTCAGCTACGAGGCGCTGCGCTCCCGTCTTTCGGAGGGCCGTTTTGCCACGGAAAACGCAAAAGACCTGCTTTCCCCGATCATCCGGCTCAATATGC
Organism: Bacillota bacterium; assembly: GCA_023410445.1. Classification (GTDB taxonomy): domain Bacteria; phylum Bacillota; class Clostridia; order Oscillospirales; family Acutalibacteraceae; genus Caproicibacter. The sequence goes on from JAEYPT010000001.1 coordinate 391,350, forward strand.
TGACCAGCGACGAAATCTATGTGCTGATTGAAAAGCTGGCGATCATGCATGGGCAGCTGTTCGATTATTTCCCCCGCGTTGCCCACGACGACCTGCTGAGCTTTCTGAACGTGGAGTACAACCGGGTCGGGGCCGATACGCATATCACCCCGCGGGAAATCATTCGGGATTTTATTGAGCTGCTGGATATTCTGTACCAGAACCCGGCAAGCACGGCGGCGGAGGTCCTCAGCGGCAGTGGCGGGTTTGTGCCAGCAGAGGCAGCCGCGGAAGCGGACGCGTTTACGGAGTTTGAAGTGTGATGGATGTTTTTGACCGGCTTGCACCGTACATTCAGGATTTTATCTATGCGAGCAAATGGACCGAGCTGCGGGAGATTCAGGTTTCCGCCTGCCGCGTGATCTTTGATACGGACGACAATCTGCTCTTGTCGTCTGGCACCGCTTCGGGCAAAACCGAGGCTGCTTTTCTGCCGGTTCTGACCGAATTGGATCAGCATCCCTCAGCTTCCGTCGGTGTGCTTTACATCAGCCCATTGAAAGCCCTGATTAATGATCAGTTCAAGCGGCTTGATTATCTGCTGCTGGAATCGGGCCTCCCGGTTTGCAAATGGCACGGCGACGCCTCCCAGACGGAAAAAAATCGCCTACTGAAGCATCCGCAGGGAATTTTGCAGATCACACCGGAATCGCTGGAATCCCTGCTGATCCGCAAAAAGGGCGCCTGCCGCAAACTGTTCGGCGACCTGCGGTTCGTTATCATCGACGAGGTGCATTATTTCATGCGTGATGCGCGCGGGGTTCAGGTCCTGTGTTTGCTGGAGCGCCTGCAAAGGATTTCCGGTGCCGTACCCCGTCGGATCGGCCTTTCCGCAACGCTGGGCGATCTGGAGACGGCGAAAGCATGGCTGAATTCCGGCACACCCCGGCGCTGTTCAGCGCCGGTCTCGGAGGAAGGGCGGCAGAAAATCCGGCTTTTGGTGCAGCGCTTTGAAAAAACCGGGGAGAACGAAAGCACGCCGGGCAAAACCGCGCCGCTTGACGACGGAGACCGGCAGCACTTCGAATATCTATACCGGATGACGCTCGGCAAAAAGACGATTGTGTTCGCAAACTCACGTGAGGAAACCGAATTCGTCATGGCGAATCTGCGACAGATTGCAATGAAAAATAAGACACCGGATGTTTACCGCGTCCATCACGGCAATATTTCCGGTGTGCTGCGCGAGCAGGCGGAGGACGAGATGAAGACCTCCGAAGAGAAAATTGTCACCGGTGCGACGGTGACGCTGGAGCTCGGCATCGACATCGGTTCGCTCGATCAGGTCGTTCAAATCGGGACTCCCGCTACGGTCTCCAGCTTTGCACAGCGGCTCGGCCGCTGCGGGAGGCGCGGTCAGGTCCCGCAGGTGCTGTTTACCTTTGTGGACGATGTGCACGCCACGGCGTCGGACCCCTTCGGTCCGATCAACTGGAGCTTTCTGCGCATGATTGCGATCATCGAGCTGTACACGAAACAAAAGTGGATTGAGCCGCTTTCCCCGGGCCGGTACCCGTATTCGCTTCTGTACCATCAGACCATGAGCTGCCTGCTCTCGTCGGGTGAGGCGACACCGGAGCGGCTTCTGCAGGACGTTCTTTCCCTGACCCCGTTTCAAAATATTCCACGGGAGGATTACGGAATCCTGCTCCGTCATCTGGTTTCCACCGGACAGCTTCAGAAGGTGGAGGACGGCGGCCTGATTATCGGGCCCATGGGGGAAAAGGTCGTCAACGATTATCATTTTCTCGCGGTGTTTCAGGTGCCGGAATACTATTTGGTTAAGGACGAAAGCCGTGCGATCGGCACGGTGGATAAAATCTATCCCACCGGAACGCGTTTTGCCCTTGCCGGCAGAACGTGGGAAACCCTCGAGGTCAATCAGAAAGGGAAAGTCATCTTTGTCAAGCTGGTTCCGGGTGTCTCCACCGTCGATTGGGACATTGACTTCAATTCGGAGCTGCACACGGTTCTGGTGCGGAAAATACGGAGCATTCTGCTGAGTGACGACGACTATCCCTATCTCACGGATTCCTGTCGGGAGCGTCTGGCGGAGATCCGCGACATTGCGCGGAATTCAAGCTTCCTGTCCGATCGGGTCGTGAAGCTTTCGGAAAACAAATTCGCTGTTTTCCCTTGGATTGGAACCCGGCAGCTTTTTACGCTTCATTTCTTGTTGCTCCAGAAGGGGATTAAAAGTAAAATTCCCTGGCGCACCAGCGTTTATCTGGAGGTTGCGTTTAACGGCAGCGTGCCGGACGCGAAGGAGGCTCTCGAAGAAATGATTGACGGAATCTCATCAGAGGAAGCGGACCTATTTAGCCTGCCGCTGCCGCATAAGGTGCAGATTGAGAACAAATATAACGAGTTCATCCCGCCCGATTTGCTGAAAAAACAGTTTCTTTTCGATTTTCTGGATTTTGGAGGTTTAAAAGAGTCTTTGCATAATCCGTGAAGGGATCAGTCATTTTCCCGGAAAACGAGAATTTTAAACGGATGTTAGGAGCTGCATTTGCGGCTCCTTCTTTTTTTCGAATAGCTACAAAAAAACTTTCTATTTTTTATATCTGGAAATGTTTAGAACGAAATTTGGTATATACTGAGAAACGATTAGATTTATTGGACGAAATTGCGCTATCGTCCAAAAAACGTCATCTGCATAACCATAATATCCGGATGCAGAATTTGAAGGAGGAAACATTTTGCTAAAAAACATGAAAATCGGAAAAAAACTGCTGATGACCTTTCTTTTTGTAACCGTCCTTTCCAGTATCGCCGGTGTTTTTGGCTTTGCCTCTATGTCGACCGTCTGCTCACAGTATTCCAGGGCACTGTCAGATTACGGCTTTTCTCAGGGCGATATCGGGCGGTTTAGCGCAGAGTTTAACAACAACGGGGCACTGACCCGGGATATGATCATACAAACGGATAATGCAGGTATGCAGACAAGTAAAAAAAAGCTTGATGTGTCCAGTGAAAACCTGGAGACTCTTTATAAGAAAATGGGATCCGAAATGATTACGGCAAAGGAAAAAAATTACTATGAAACAATCGGGATCGCATTGAAGCTTTATGAAAACTATCGCGATCAGGCTGTCAATTTTTCCATTGGAAACCAAAAGTCTGACGCGTACAATATGCTTACGACACAGTGTGTGCCGTTTTCCCAAAGGGTACAGGGAGACATCGAAAATCTGTTTCAGGAAAAAACCAAGTCAGGAAACCAAATATCTCTCAATTTGACCGGAAGCCAGAGAACGGCTGAAATGGTGTTCGGACTTGTGGTTTTGCTTGCAGTCTTCTTTTCCATATTCATCGCGGTTCGAATTTCCCGTGGAATCAGCAAACCGGTAAAGGAACTGACGTCCGTCGCGGAAAAAATGGCGGAGGGGGACTTGAGTACCGAGGTGAATATTGAAACCACCGATGAAATCGGTCAGCTTGCCGCTGCACTTCAAAAAACCTGTACCTCTCTCCGTACTTATATCAAGGATATCGACATTAATCTTGCGAAAATGGCGCAGGGGGATTTGACCATACATACGGATCTGGAGTTCAAAGGGGATTTCATCAGTCTGCGGAATTCCATTGCTGGCATTGTCGGTTCTCTCAATACAATGATTTTACAGATCCGTCAGGCTGCCGACCAGGTTTCCACCGGCTCCGGGCAGGTTTCCAACGCTTCTCAGGAGTTGGCGCAGGGCGCGGCGGAGCAGGCCAGTTCCGTGGAAGAGCTTTCCGCCACCATTATGGAAATCTCTTCGGAAGTGGATGAAAACGCGAAGCACGTCAACAAGGCCAGTGAAAACGTCGATACCGTGACCGCCGAAATTGCAGGCTGCAATCAGCAGATGCAGCATATGGTACAGGCTATGGGCGAGATCAGCGATTCTTCTAATCAGATTGGGAAGATCATTAAGACAATTGAGGATATCGCGTTCCAGACCAATATTCTTGCTCTCAATGCCGCGGTCGAAGCGGCGCGCGCCGGGGAAGCGGGCAAGGGCTTTGCAGTTGTAGCCGACGAGGTTCGCAATCTTGCAAGCAAGAGCGCCGAGGCGGCAAAAGAAACAACGAAGCTGATTCAGAATTCGGTCAGCCAAGTGGAGAAAGGAACGAAAATTACCAACAATACGGCTGAGTCCCTGCTCCGTGTCGTCGACAGCGCAAAGGCGGTTTCGGAAACGGTAGAGGATATTTCTCAGGCGACCGCCAAACAGTCCAGCGCGATCAAGCAGGTCAACACGGGAGTCGAGCAGATTTCCAACGTCGTACAGACCAACTCCGCTACGGCGGAGGAGAGTGCCGCCGCGAGCGAGGAACTTTCCGGTCAGGCCAGGACGCTGAGCGAGCTTGTGCAGGCCTTTAAACTGAAAGAAGAGCACAAGACGGAACCGGAGGAGGGCCTTAGTTCGGTCGAAAAAACTGATCCGGAGTCGGAAGTTCCGGAAACCCCGGAGACCGCAGACGCGGTTCCCGCAAACGCATAAAAGCCCGCGATTCTGTCGGACTGCTATAAAATCAACCGTTCGAATCATCCGAACGGTTGATTTTTTTATGCGGTTGACTGCCGTATGATAGAGGACAGGAGATGATTCGGATGAATAATTTGCTCACGGTTAAAAATCTGACGAAAAGCTTTCAGGAAAAACAGGTGCTCCGGGGTATCAGCTTCGATGTCCGGCAGGGCGAGGTGCTCTGCATTCTGGGACCGAACGGCGCGGGAAAAAGCACGACGATCAACATTCTTACAGCGGCGCTCGGCAGCGACGGCGGCGAGCTGTATTTTAAAGGCGAAAGGCTCGGGCGCCGTCTGCGTGGTTATAAGCAGGCGCTCGGCATTGTTCCGCAGGATATCGCCCTCTATGAGGAGCTGAGCGCTGAGCACAATCTGCGCTTTTTTGCTTCCCTTTACGGCCTACACGGCGCCGCGCTGTCCAAAGCGGTAGATGAGGCTCTTGTGTTCGCTGGTCTTGACGACCGGAGAAACGATAAGGTCAAGACGTTTTCCGGCGGAATGAAGCGCCGGCTCAACATCGCCTGCGCCATTGCCCACCATCCGGAACTGGTCATCATGGACGAGCCGACCGTAGGAATCGATCCGCAGAGCCGCAACCATATTCTGGAGTCGATCCGGAAGCTGCAGGACGGCGGTATGACGGTAATTTATACCACCCATTACATGGAGGAGGTCGAGGCGATCTCGTCGCGCATCATCATTATGGACCACGGGGCTATCATCGCCGAGGGTACGAAAGAGACCCTGAAGGAAGAGGTTGAAAACGAAAAGCACTACACCATCCAGGTGGAGGAAAACGGAAAAATTGCAAAGGATGCTTTTTTTGCGGTGGAAGGCGTGAAATCGGTTAAAATCGAAGGCGATACCATTGAGATCGCATCGCTGAGGGAAGTGGAAAACCTTGACCGAATTATCGCTCTGCTGAGCGACCGCGGGGAACGAATCCGGAATATTGCCAGCGAGGCCGCGAGTCTGGAAACGGTATTCCTGAAGCTGACCGGCCGCAAGCTTCGCGACTGAGAAAGGGGGATAAAACTATGCGTCGCTTTTATTCCATCTTTCGGATGGACTTTGCCAATCTTTTCAAAAATCCCGTGCTGGTCGGTTACAACACCGTCTTTGCCGCACTGATGATCCTGGTTCTGGGGTTCCTGTGCGGAGGAAACTTTGCCGACGGCAAAACTGCCTACCAGTATTACACGGTAACCTTTATGGTCTACGGAATGCTCAACGGGGCGATGACCGCCTCCAACTGCTTTATGGAGCGTGACATCAAGCGACCGAACCTGCGGATTATTTATTCGCCGGTGGGCGGTTTTCCCATCTATTTTTCCAAGATTCTGTCATCCTTTCTCTTTGATTATAGTCTGCATCTGCTGCTGCTTGCCGTCCTTTGCCCACTGCTACATGTCACGCTCGGCAGTCAGCCCATCTTTTTCATTCTGCTGATGGCGCCGGTCGAATTCGCCGCCGCGGCTCTGGGAATCTTTTTCTGCTGTGTGTTCCATTGCGAAGAAACGACCAGCATGCTGCTGAGCAATCTGATTAGCCTGCTGAGCGTTCTGGGCGGCTCCTTCTTTTCCCTGGACGGGATGGGAAGCGCGCTCGCCTTCGCTTCACGCCTGTCGCCCGTCAAATGGCTGAACGACGCATTTTTCGCTATGGCCTGTGACAACAGCCTTGCATATTTTGGCCCGGTTTTTGCCGGAGCGGCCGCCGCCTCGGTCTTACTCGTGCTGGGCTGCCGTCTGTTTTTCAGAACGGAGGATTATCTGTGAGAACTTTTTTATCGGTACTGAAGAATAACTATTACCGCACGGTGCCGCGAATCGGTCCGTTGATTTTGATCACGGTAATTACGCTGGCTTCCATGCTGTTTGCCGTGTATATGACGGGGGTTCAGCAAGTCAAAGGGCATGTCGTAGTGGTATCCTCCGATTCGTCTGCAAACCTGCCGAAAAGCTCGTGTCTGCTGGACGTTACCGTATTGCCGGAAAAACCGCCGTATTCGGAGCTGGTTAAGCAGCGGTACGACGCTTATGTTACGCCTGCCGGAAACGGAACCTACCAGATTGAAACCCTGCGCAGCGAGGACTACAAAAAGATGATCCTCCTGCTTTTGAGCAATCCGGATGTGCGTCTTCCTGCCGACCAGACGGATCGGGGCGTGGGCGTCAATATCATCGGGTTTATGATGATGTTTGTGCTGATGCTTTCCTTCGCGAATCTGTTCGCGTTTGCGGACGACAAGGAGCAGGGACAGCTGAGCCGTATTGCCGCGTCGCCCGCTTCGTTTGGCTGCTATCTTACGGCACACTGTGTATATGGCCTATCATTTCTGCTGCCGGAATTCCTCCTGCTTGTCGTTTTAAAGCAGCTTGGCTGGAACATTGGCTTTACCATTTTGCAGTATGCGGGCCTGATGGCCGTGCTCGGTTTCCTTGGGATTTCCTTCGCACTGCTGCTGAACACCCTTATCCGCAAACCGGATAATGCAAACATGCTGGGCAACTCCGTGACCGTGCTTACTTCTGTCCTGGCGGGCAGCTTTTATTCGTTCAGCAAAAACAATACCGTGCTGGACCGTGTGATCCGGCTCCTGCCGCAAAAAGCGGTTATGGATTTTGCTCAGGCTTTGCAAAACGGCCAAGCCTGGCAGAATGCCGGTTCGCTTCTCTACGCGGTTGTGTTTTCCATCGCCCTGTTCGGAATCTCCTACGCGGTGCTTCGGCGGATGTATGTCAAAAGGGCGTAGTACTGGGAGGTGTTCTCTCTTGCGAAAGAAGCCGGATGAGAATACAATGGTGGTAATTTGATTGTGCGGGAGAAAAGGAAATCATGGAATTTGTGTCCGACTCGCTGCTTCTTTCCACAAAACTAAAAATTCCGGCTCCCCGGAAAAACTATGTGGTGCGCAGAGGTCTGTTCAGCCAGCTTTCCCAATGTGCCGACCTGAGCGTAATCTTTGTGCGTGGGGGAGCAGGCACCGGGAAAACGACGCTGCTTTCTTCCTTTATCCGGGAGACGGGGCTGAAAAATGTCGGCTGGCTGTCGCTGGATGCCTCCAACACCGACGTTCGCTCCTTCTGGCCGTACTTCACGGCGGCTGTTCAGCCTTTTCTGGGCGGCGACGGTGATTTTCTGACGCTGATGCGTTCAAACCCGGATGTTTCTCACATGGAGAATCTTCTGATTCCGCTGATTAACCGGCTGTGCGGCGTGGAGGACCGGTATCTGGTGCTTGACGACGTGCACTGCATTTCCGACGCGGCTTTGACCCGAACACTGGAATTCTTCATCGGCAATATGCCGGAGAATTTTCATCTGTTTATGCTGTCACGGGAGGATCCTCCCGTGTATCTGGGGCCTCTGGCGGTATCCGGTCGATTGCTGTTCCTTGACGGGAGCCAGATGCGGCTTCTGCCGGAGGAGGGAACCGAGTTTCTGAGACGGACGCTCGGCTTTTCCGGCAGCGCGGAGGAACTGGAACGCCTCAACACCTATGCCGAGGGCTGGATCGGCGGGCTGCAGCTTGCGGCTGCGGCGGGTGCGGCAGATCGGAACTCCGGCCGTCTGCTGCGCGCGGGCGGTGGAATCGCGGCCGAATACCTGAACCGGGAGGTGTTTGAATCACTGACACAGGAAGAGCGGGATTTTCTGACGCGAACCGGATTCCTTTCTTATTTTAACGAGGAACTCTGCTCCGCTCTTTTCGACGATTTTTTCGCAGAGCGGTTCGACACGATGGTGGAAGCCCTCACACGGAAAAATCTTTTCATTATTTGCGTCGACGAGCAGAACCGAATCTACCGCTACCACAACATTCTGGGCGAATACCTGATCCAGCAGTTTTCACGTCTTTCAGATTCCGTGAAACAATCGCTACATGAAAAGGCCGCGAAGGCCTTTGAACGGCAAGGGGACTATGCGGAATCACTGAGGGAGTTCAGCGCCGCGAATGATTTCGGGGACGTTCTGCGCGTGGCAAAGTCCATGGACGGACGGGTGGAAGGGTGGAAATTTCTCGATGGGGTACCGATGGATCAGTTGATTTTGGAGCCTGATCTCGCGGCACAGTGCTTCCTTTACAATTTCGGCAATTTCAACCTGGAACGATGCCGCGAACTATATAAAAAATTTCAGGAACATTATAAAGACTCCGATGTTTCCCGCGCGATGCATTTTGCCTCAAAGTATTTTTCAGGGGAGAACTTCAATTTGCCGGAATACTGTACGTTTACAGCGGAGCAGATTGATGCCGTACCGTTCAGCTCAGTGCCGAAGGCAATGCTGCTGGTGGAAAATTCTGCGGCACTGCTGGTTCGCGAACAGTATGAAGAATCGGAACGCTGTGCCCGAAAGGCCATGCAGCTCTGTGCGGGAGTCAACGCTTTCGTGGAGCTTTTTGCCTGCAATCAAATGGCGCAGATTTGTGAGGAAATTGGGAATCTGAACGATAGTCTGACCTGGTACGCGAAATCCGAGGAGTTAATTCGGTCTCCTCGGATGGTTGGGGGGGTAGAGGTCAATTATTGCTTTGGCTTGACTGGAGTCTACATGCGGCAGATGGAATTGGAAAAGGCAGCTCAAATACTCGAAAAGGCGCGGTGCCTGATCGAAGAGAAGCATTTCCGACTGAACATCACCAATATGACGCTCGCTTTTCATCAGGCCGAGATGAAGTTTTTATCCGGTGACGCCGAGAGCGGCGCCTCTCAGGTGGAGAAACTCCGGGCGGAATACGCGTCCTTCGGGGTGCTTACTTTTGGGCGTCTGCTTGAGGAGCTCGCCTGCGCCGGGCGGCTTACGGACGAACTTGCCAACCGATTTCTGGAGGAACTGGAACAAAGCAGCGAAATTTACCAGTCCTCGTCGTTCCTGATTCTGCTGCGGGCCCGCATTCTGTTTGGGCGCGGGCAGGAAGAAGAAGCGCTGCGAAAGACGGAGGAAGTGCTGACTGCTTCGCGCACGCACGGAAATCGGCTCCATCTTGTGGAAGCGGGACTTCAAAAAGTCCTCATGCTGTGCCGTGTTCCGGAAACAGCTGCCCGTCAGCGTGATATTCGAAATCTCTTGTACGAGGCGGTTTATTATGCCCAGAAAGACCGCAATCGGATGCCGTTCTATCTGGATCGGGCTGTCCTGCTGCCCCTGCTGCGGGAGCTTCTGGCAAAGACGGAGGGACGGAATTCCCTAAGCGTTGGGGAAATGAGTTTTCTGCGGGATATCGTCGTTCTCTGCGGTTCCGACGGTGCCCCAAAGGAGACGGAAACTCTTTCGGCACGTGAGACGGAGGTTCTCAGCGAGCTGGCGCGCGGGATTACGAACCGGGAAATCGCCGATGTGCTTTGCATCTCGCAGGCCACCGTCAAGACCCATGTGTTGAGCATTTTCAGCAAGCTCGGGATTTCTTCCCGGATGATGGCGGTCGAAGAGGGGAGAAAAAGGGGATTGATTTCATAGGTGAAGAATATCTTCGTACAGCTAAAAGGCCCATGGAAAACCTAACAGGTTTCCATGGGCCTTTTAGCTGTGCGGAGATTATTAATTTGCCCCGGCGTCTTTCCAGGCGGGCAGCTTCGCGAGCGTACGGATGGCAAGCTCACGCGCGGCTTCCTGGTCAAGGCCCTGCGTACGGATCAGAAATTCGACGGTTCCCTCCAGCTTTTCCGGGTACGACTGCATGCTGCCGTCGGTGCGCGCGCAGTATTTGCAGTAATCTTTGCTCTCGTCCCCAAGAGCAAAATCCTCCGGCTTGGTCATGGGCATTCCACAGGCGATACAGGTTTTCATAGAGTTTCGTCCTTCCTTTCATAGGCTTCCAGCGCCGGAACCAGACAGTTGGTGATTCCCTGAATGCCGGAAACGGTCAGCGTCATCAGAATTGTGCCGAGAATTTCTTCCCGGCTTGCTCCTTCGTTTTTGGCCATTGGCACATGGGCGGCCACAGCCGAAGCGTCTCCCTGAGACGCCTTGATTCCGATAAATATCAGCTGTCGGGTTTTTGCATCCAGGCCTCCGGTAGAGGAAACGGCCGAAATCAGGTTGGTAAAGGCTTCGGAAACCTGCGGCGATTCTTTTTGCAATACGGCAAACGGATTTTTACTCATGTTATTTTCTCCTTTTATATAGGTCAACTCCCAACTTTTTAAATTCTGCTATCCCGAGTTCGGTAAGTGAGAAACTTTTCGGCTCGTTTTCGTCCCGGTGAAACCAGCCAAGCTCCAGCATGCGGTCGAACAGCCGGTCCCCGAGCATTCCTCCGAGATGACCGTAGCAGCATTTTACGGATAACTGTTCCGGTTCCTGCTCCTTCATGGGAGGTCCTCCTTTCGTATCATTTTCAGATAGGTGTCCATCCATGTGGCTCCGTAGCGTTCCACCACGTTTCCCCCCGGCGCGAACCGGTCGCCGTTTGCGAGGTAATAATGGATCAGACCAATCCACATGTTGAAAAGCAGGGCGATGGGAATGTCCCGGATTGTCCCGGCGCGGAGCTCCCGTTCGGCAGTCCGGCTGAAATGGAACGAAACCGCCGACTGAACATTTGCCCACGCGTCCCGCGCCGGTTCCGGCAGAAGCCGATTTTCAATCACCAGCCTCGTGTAAAACGGTTCGTATTCCCGTATTCCCGCGAGATGTGCGGCGAGCATGTCCCGCATGGAGGCACAGTCCTCCGACAGTTCGTGCGTGCCCAGGGCGATTTTCCCGCAGCAGGTCGTCACGACTTCCGTAATCAGTTCCTCCTGCGTCTGAAAATGAAGGAAAACCGTCCCGTGAGAAACCCCGGCAGCCTCGGCAATATCGGACATCCGTGTGTTGAGAATGCCCTGCCGTGAAAAACATTCGCAGGCGGTTTTCAGCAGAAATTCCCGTGTTTGCTCTTTCTGAATCTGACGTGCTGTTTTTTTCATTATACTGATTCCTTAATCACTGACTTTAAAGTCATTATATAAAAGCACAGCGATTTTGTCAATAGGATCGCAAAAAAATGCGTGGGCGCGGAATCTTCCGTGCCCACGCGGGGGTAAGTCAATCAGTTGCTGTCGGAGTCTCCCGTGGCCCGATGGTAATCTGGGGCAGACGGGAGTCTCCCTTTTTTTGGTAGTTCGGCAGAATACTGGCAATATTGCCGGTTACCGGTACGAACATGGGGGAAATTCCCGCTGCGTCGGAAATAACAATCATGCCATACGGATTCTTATAAACGATGCCGGACACGGACATGTTCCAATTCAGATCGATGCAAATACTTTCGGAAACGGAAAGAGAATCATGAATGTCGTTCACGATATATTTATCGATTCCCTCCGCAAAATCCGGAGCAGTCAGAAAACTCATGTTCGGATTGTAAACAGTATCGATTCCGGAATAGATGGCCGTAATTGTGTTGAGAGGAACGAAAGTCCGGTATCCATTATCCTGAAGAATAAGAAGGCCGGCATAGGTGCCGTCCGGCGATAGCGTAAGTGCAGATGGAGTTCCGATGATGAGATTTACGTTGCTGGCGTAGATTGTCACAACGGTTGGGGGATAAAGTGCAAGGAATTGCTGTAAAACGTGCGTTAGCTGCGCCATGCAGAAATCACTTGCACTGGAAGGCCTTACGGGAGAACCGGAGTAGGTGATTACCAACTGAGGGAAATAGGGCTGGTAGGAAATTGCGTTGGTTGCCAACTGCACGAGCGTGCTGGTGTCGGTATTGACCAGTGCGATGCCGTCGTTGGGATAGGTTCCGTCGACCCACTGGTTCACAAGCTCGGTAACATCAATTTCGACGGTCTGATAAAGATCAGCCGTTGTAATGTTGACGGCGGAGGCCGTCGGCGCGGTTGCGGGCTGTGTAGAATAGGTTACGGAGTCTGCACTGAACGGTTCGGTTGCCCGCAGGACCGTTATGGGGCTGGGTGCTTCCCCGTTTTTAACGATTACAGAAAACTTTAACTTGGCACTGTCTACCACGGTGATGGGCAAGTCGGGCAGGGGAATGTTGAGGTAGCCGACACAGGTGCCGAACAAAGAGTCTGCACCGGTGTAAAGCAAGGGATAATAGGAATAATTGGCGTTGGGGTTCTGGGATGAAACGAAGGTGGTGCCGGGTAAGCTGACCGTTACAGTTGGCATGGATGTAAGACCTTCCTTTCGTATGTTACAAAGTTTTTTCGGATTGCCAAGGCCTCTATTCTTTCACGCATTTTCGGACGATCAAGAACACAGAGGTTCGGCACCCGCCGATTGGAAGCGGGCGCCGAAAAAGCAGGGTATCAATATTTATCAGCAGCAACGGCGGCAGCAGCGGTTGCAGCCACAGCAACGGCAGCAACGGCAACGGCAGCAGCCGCGGTTACCGCAACCTCCGCCGCAAGCACAAATGGCGATGAGGGGAACAATCCAGCAACACATCTCGTAATCCCTTCTTTCACTTAGATTCGTTCCATAATATGTTTCCGTTGCGAAAACTGACAAAACTGGATTCTGGAATTCCCGTAAGAATGAAATTGAAACGGAATCATGGCGAATGGAGGGACGGTTAGCGACAATAATTGTAAATATGCACAAAACGAATTCAAAAATAGAAAATTTTTTATTAAATATTCAAAATTAGGAATATTGCAATCACAAATCCGGTTAAAATGAATCTATCCAATAAAAGGGGGCCTGGGCATGATTAAATTCCTTGAAAACCATCAAATCGATATGAGTGTTCTTGAAATTGAGGACGTACTGGATGTTTCCCTGTTACAGAGATTTCAGGATAATTTTGCGGTTGGAATGAACTGTGCCAGCGTAACGGTGGACCGGAAAGGGAACCCGATTACAAAGCCGAGCTCCTACACTAGATTCTGTATCGATTTTATACATAAGACACCGATGGGGGACAGCCGCTGCGCGGAATCGCATAACCGCATGGGACAGGAAGCTGCCCGGACCGGCAGGCCATTTGTTGGGAAATGTCATGCGGGTCTGATCGATTTTGCCGCCCCCATCATTGTGAACGGGGAATTGCTGGGAACGGTTCTGGGAGGGCAGATTCTGGCGGAACGGCCGAAAAGGGAACATTACGTTCAGGTTGCAAAGGAACTGGGGATGGACGGCGATTCTCTTGCGGATGCGGCCAATGAAGTAAATGTTACAGAAATGAAAAATATCAGCGCCGCCGCGGAGGTACTGTTTATCGTGGTCAACAGTATTGCTCAGAACGGCTATGCAAAGCTTCGGCTGGAAGCCATTGCAAAACGCCTGGCAAGCAAGTTCGTGGAAATTTCCGCTACTCTGGAGGAGCTTGCTTCCTCTGCGCAGAGCATTATGGGGGAGCAGCAGACCCTGAACCGCGAAATCGAACAAATCGGGCAGTTTAACGGCGAAATCGGGAATATTCTGCAATTGATCAGCAAGATTTCAATGAATACCAAAATTCTTGGAATCAACTCTTCCATTGAAGCGGCTCACGCGGGAGAAGCGGGCGTCGGGTTTGCCGTTGTCGCGAAGGAAATCAAAAAGCTTTCGGACAGCTCCAAGGAAACGGCGGACAACATCGCGGGGCTGACTCAAAAAATCAAGGAATCCATCGAATCAACGATCAACCATTCGGAAATCACACTGAGTACGACAAAGGAACAGACGAAGGCGATGGAAGACGTCTCAAATGCGGTTCAGCAGGTCGTTTATCTTGCGGATGAGCTGGATCGGATGATGAAACAGGAAGCGTAAGTAGCCGACAAAACAGCGGGTCACTGTTTTGAGTCATCTGCATTATCAGTATTAGTATTATCAGAATTATTATCTGCTTGCTTTCGGTACTCCGCCTGAGAAGCCCAGACGATAACCAGACTCCCGATGGCAATGATCAGATTACCGAGGACGTTGAGATAGCCCGCGTCGCGGTCTTTGCTTAAAGAAACGGCGATCAGGAAACTCAGCAGCGTCAATTCACAGGGGCTCATGCATTCAATGGGATCCATTTTCATCACCGGTTAATTATATGAACGCTTTTTCCGGATCAGTAAAGCGCGGCGGATTTTTCACTCATGGTTTTTTCATGCCGCCGGAGTAAAATATAGCCTTTCCCGGCGGAAAGGCAGTCTAAAATTGACTTTTCCATCATAATAACCATATGAGGTGGAACGGTCTATGGTTTTAAGGATTCGAGCCAAATGGTTTGTTCTGACGGCTCTGATGGCTTTTGTTCTGATGGGCTTTAATGCGGCGGCCGGCCGTATTTTCCATGGCAGTACGGCGGCCGCCGCAGAAAATGAATCGGTTTGCGTACCGATCATCGTTTACCACAATGTCCAGCCGAAGCGTGCCAATTATTCCATCACTCCCGCCGAGTTTGAAAGTGATCTGCAGTATCTTGCGAGGGATCACTATACGCCAGTAACGATGAATCAGCTTATGAATTATGTCGCCGGCGGCGAAAGCCTTCCGCCCAAGCCGATTGTTCTTTCGTTTGACGACGGTTATCTGGACAATTACCGCTACGTTTATCCGCTGATTAAAAAATACGATACCAAGATCGTTTTATCCATTATTGCGAAAAATACGGATGATTTCACGCAATATCCGGATAACAATCTCGACTATTCGCATGTGACCTGGAATCAGCTGAAGGAAATGGCGGAATCCGGACTGGTGGACGTTGAAAATCATACCTACAATCTTCATTCCGACAAGCATGGGCGCATCGGATGTATGCAGAAGGCCGGTGAATCCTATCAGCAGTATGAGAGGGTTCTGTCAGACGATCTGATGAAATGCCAGAATGAGATTATGGTTCATATCGGCTCGGTGCCTGAGACGTTCACGTATCCCTACGGGAAAATCAGCAAAAACGCGGAGCCAATTTTGAAAGAACTGGGCTTTCGGGCGACCCTGACTTGCAATTATGGGGTCAACCGCATCAGCCGCGACCCGGACTGCCTGTACGACCTGAAACGGATCTGCCGGATGCACGGCAAAAGCCTTTCCAAAGCGATTGCCGAGGGAATGAAAACCCTGAAATACCAAAAAGCGCAATAATTAGAATTTTTATGCAGAAAATTAGTTAGAAATTTGACATTCCATTGGAAAGGGTTATAATAAAAACCTAAAAACGTTTTATAAAACCGTTTTCTCTCTATCCCGTGTTTTTCTTTGACGGAACGCCGGGAGTGGGCTGAGGCGTATTTGAATATTACTTACCTGCGAATCCAGTGGATGCGGCGCAAGCTGGACTGTTTCCTGCAGCAGCCAATCTTGTGAAATGAAGTAGTTTTTATATTACTGTTGCCCCGAGGCAAAAAAATCGTTTTTGCCCGACGGCCATCCTTTGACGATGATCCAGCAGGAAACAGAAAAGAGAAACGGAGCCCTTTCGTTTGGCGGAGGGACTCCGTTTTGTTGTCTTTGGATTACTGAATGGTAACCAAGGTGTAAGAAAAACGGAAAGCAAACTTGACATTTTAAAACCGTTGGATTATAATTTGAAATGTAAAGCAAGCTTTACACGGAGGCGAAGAAAATCACTTGAAAAACAGATTGGAAGAATTGCGGAAACAGCGGGAAATCCGGCAGGAAGAACTGGCGGCGGCGCTTGAAGTTTCCCGCCAGACGATCGGTTCGCTTGAAAACGGAAGATATAATCCGTCAATCCTGCTGGCTTTTCGAATTGCGCGCTATTTTGACATGCACATCGAGGATATATTTATTTACGAAGAAGAGGAGTCGTTGTGATGTTTTGCAAAACCATGAAAAGCACCGGATATTATGCGGTTTTCTTAGCAATCGGCATTGTTTCACTGACGTTTGGCCTTTGGGGGGACCGGAGCGGCATAGCCTCCACCGGAGGGGAAGAAATGCTGCTCGGCATGTTTTCCGGTATGGGATCGGCCATGACGGTTCTTTCCGCCATTGCTTTACTGCGCAGAAAATTCATGTCCAGAGAAAAACTGAAACAAAAGGAAATCGACGCGAAGGACGAGCGTAACATTCAGCTGATTCAGGCTGCCTATACGGTTTCAGAAAAAATCGCTCTGTTTGTGCTTGCTTTTATGGCTTTTCTGTTCGCGTGGCTCGGAGATGAAACGGCCTCGTTCATTTCGGCCGGGGCAATCTGGGTGCTGGCGATTGTTTTTGCGGTGAGCCAGCGGTGTATGCCCGAAAAATGTAATGCTTGCCTTTTTAGGCCCGCTGACGCGGGCTTCTTTTTATGTTCCGACGCTTTTCGTCCTGCAGATTCCGCATCTTGTGGGGTGAAATCTGCAGCTTGCCGGAAATCCGTTGCAAACTGCATGCGGCTCTGCTACTCTAGCTGTGGAACCAAGAGTTGCTTGCCGCAAAGCGGCGGGGTGTACCGATTCTGCGGTTCCGGCTTAGTCAAAGGGGTGAAAACAAGTGAAGCTTTCAATCGATCAGTCTCCGGAATACGAAGACGTTGCCATCACGATTCAATGCGGCAGAATTGACGCACGCCTGCAGCATCTGATCTCCCAGATCCGCCTTTATTCGTTTACCCTGATCGGGAAAAAGGATGGGCGAAGCTACGTGATTCCCGTTGAGGAGGTCTGCTATTTCGAATCGGTGGATGACACCGCATTCCTTTATACGGAAAGCGACGTGCTGGAAGCAGGCATGAAGCTTTATGAAATTGAGGAGCAGCTTGCGGGTACCGGTTTTGTACGTGTCAGCAAATCCTGCATTCTCAACACGGAGAAGCTTCTCAGCGTGCGTCCGCTGCTGAACGGGAAATACGAGGCGGAGCTGAAAAGCGGAGAAAAGGTGCTTGTCAGCC
This sequence comes from Bacillota bacterium, assembly GCA_023410445.1. Lineage (GTDB taxonomy): Bacteria > Bacillota > Clostridia > Oscillospirales > Acutalibacteraceae > Caproicibacter. The sequence goes on from JAEYPT010000001.1 coordinate 408,677, forward strand.
GGCACTATATTCCGGAATTCAAACGAATCTTCGGACTGTAGGCCGAAAGGAGGATTTATTATGAAGTACTTTGCCAAGTTTCTGATAACGGGTTGCATTTCCTTTACGTTGATAACCATCTGGTATACGGCGTCCGCAGCAATCGGCTTTACGGACCCGGTTAACAGCACGATTATCTGGCAGCTTCTGATTCTCAATTTTGCCGTTTCTTTTTTAATGTGCTTCACGGACCAGATTCCGTTTCGATCGCAGTTGCCGTGGATTCTGGTCAGCATCGCCGATATTTTCGTTTGCGTATTCCTGATCGGTGGGGTAATCATGAAAATGTTTACATTTCGGCCGGTGATGGTCGCTGTGATCAGCGTACTGATTGTCTGTGTGTTTTTCCTCGTCTACGGTATTCTGTATCTGAAAAGTAGCGTGGATGTGGAGCATATTAATCGGAAAATCCGAGAAAAGAGGCAAAAGAATGAATCAAAAGATCATTGAGGTTCATGGCCTTTCGAAATCGTACGGCAGCGTGCAGGCGGTGAAAGGCGTTGATTTTCAAGTGGAGGAGGGTTCCCTTTTCGCCTTTCTCGGAGTGAACGGAGCGGGAAAATCCACCACGATTGGCATGCTTTGCACGCTGCTCCGGCCAGACGGGGGAGAAGCTCGGATGAACGGATACCGGCTTGGCAAAGAGGATGCGGAGATCCGGCGGTCCATCGGGATGGTGTTTCAGGAAGGCCTGCTTGACCCACTCCTCACGGTCCGGGAGAATCTGCTGGTCCGCGGCGGTCTGTACAGCCTCTCCGGCCACGCTCTTCGCATGGCGGCGGAACAGGCGGCAGAGGCCGCGGATGCGGTAGAGTTTCTGAACCGCCCCTATGGGAAACTTTCCGGCGGGCAGCGCAGGCGTGCGGATATCGCCCGGGCACTGATCCATACGCCGAAAATTCTGTTTCTGGATGAACCAACCACCGGCCTTGACCCGCAGACGCGCCGCACCGTTTGGAACACCGTGCGAGAGCTTCAGAAAAAGCAGCACATGACGGTTTTTCTGACAACCCATTATATGGAGGAAGCCGCGCAGGCGGATTTTATCACCATACTGGGGAAAGGAAGCATCCTTGCGGAAGGGACTCCGGTTGATCTGAAGCATCAGTATGCGAAGGATGTTCTCCGCCTGTTTCCGAAGGACGAAAACCGGCTTGCATCCGGCCTTGCGGAACGGCACATTGCATTTCGGAAATCGGGGGGAGCCTTCTGCGTGGAGCTTGCTTCCACGCTGGAATCGGTGGAGCTGGTACGCCCGCTGCTCCCGGAGCTTGTCAATCTGGAGGTTACCAACGGAACGATGGACGATGTGTTCCTCAACGTTGCCGGAATGGAGGTGAGAGAAGCATGCTGAGCCTTGCAAAACGCAACATGAAGCTGTATTTCCGCGATCGGAGCGCCGTTTTCTTTTCGTTTCTTTCCGTGATGATTATTATCGTTCTCTATGCTTTGTTTCTGGAGAATTCAGCCGCTGAAAACCTGAAGGGAATTCAGGGAGCCCATCTGCTCATCAAGGACTGGATGACGGCGGGAATCCTGGCCGTCGGCTCTGTCACAACCCCATTGGGCGCACTCGGCTCCATGGTGGATGACCGCGCCGGAGGGATCAGCCGTGACCTGTTCGCGTCCCCGGTCGCCCGATGGAAGATCGCCGGGGGCTATATTCTCAGCGCATTTCTGATCGGAGTGATCCTCTGCACCGCAACCTTTGCCGTGGCGGAAGGGCTTCTGGCAGCTGCGGGCGGTACGCTGCCCACCGGCGAGGAGCTTTTAAAGCTTGCGGGTCTCCTGCTTCTTTCGGCCCTTTCCGGGAGCACGATGGCATTTTTTCTGGTCACTTTTCTAAAAAGCTCGGGTTCCTACGGAGCGGCAAGCACGGTTGTAGGCACGCTGATCGGTTTTCTCACCGGGGTCTACGTTCCCATCGGAGCTCTTCCCGACAGTGTGCAGACCGTCATCCGTCTGTTTCCGACTTCGCACGCGGCGGCGCTGTTTCGGCAGATTTTGCTGGAACAGCAGTCGAAACTCTCATTTTCGGGCCAATACGCTCCGGGAGCCGATATTTTCCAGAAACATATGGGCGTGGTGTATGTCTGGAACGGGCAGACCGTCCAGGAGTGGCAGAGCATCTTGTTCCTTCTGGCCGGGGCGGCACTTTTCTTCGGCCTTTCCGTTCTGAGCCTTGCCCGGCAGCAAAAAAGCTGAGTGCTCGGCAGTATATAAATTATGGGGCTTCCGGCATGATTCCCGGAAGCCCCATAACGTTTATAACGGTTTTTTTCCACCGGATTCGTTTGCATGCGGTTCGCGGCGCGGCTTTTCCGGCCGCTGTTCCGGTTTTGCGGGTTGAGGGGGCTGCAGCTGTACCATCAGCCGCCGGATTTCCTTGAGCTCTCCCTCAATTCGGTGCAAATGCCCCTGCAGGTCGTCGATTTCCTGTTCCGCCTTATAATTGATTGCAAAATCGATGACCGATTCATGCTTATCTCTCGAGGCCTGACGGTTCTGGCTCATCATGATGATCGGCGCCTGAAAAGCGGCAATAAACGACAGACAGAGGTTCAGCAGGATAAACGGAGGGCCGTCGAAGTGCGGAGAAGTAAACGGAAGGGAGTTCCAAAGGGTCCAGCAGAAGAGAAAGGCGGAAAAAATAATAATGAACCTCCAGCTTCCGCCGAAGGACGCGATTCGGTCCGCAATGCGGTCGCTGAATTTCGTTTTGTTCACATAATCGTTGTCTAGCCGGGCGATGATGCTGCTTTCGTAGGTGTCGACCAGCCGGTCGATCCGGCGGAGCTTTTCCCGGTTCAGTTCAACGTCAAAGCCCTGAATTTTGCCGTTCCCGATTTTTCGTTTGTTCATGGCAATCCCTCCCGTATTTCGTCACTCTGAACGATAGATAATCCTGCCGAATTTAGTACTATTGTAAGGCAAACCGGCGATCTTTACAAGGGAGCGGGCGAAGTCTTGACAGAGAAACAGAGACCTTTCTTTCCCCTTGGCCCTGATGATCCTGAGCCCTGGCGAAGAAAAGTCTCTGCCTGCCGTATTTGTGCGTATGCGCAGCCGTATTCCGGGCATTTTAGACACGCCCGGATGAAAAACCGCCGGTCATGGGGAACTGTGAAAGAAACTCTGGCAGATCATCCTTTGTAATCCTCAATGACTCGGTTTAATTCCTGTTCGCCGTAGGCCTTGATTCCCTCTTTCAGCAGCTCCTGATCTGCCTTCGGAAACATTTCCACGTTGATTTCGATTTCCTCAAAGGGGGAGCTTTCCGCGCCCCGGAACACGCCGATGTGACCCTTGTACTCCTTAACGGTGTAGATGATTCCGGCATCTGAATCGTTTGCTCTGGCCGTCGTTATGATTTCGCTGCTTTCTTGACTTGATGGGACAATTGCGGTAAAATTACTTGATACGCCTGATACCGTTTTTCCGGATGGAGCAGGGAGCTGGCTTGTCCTTTGCCGGGGAAATTCTACGGCGATTACAACGGCCAGAAGGGCGACCGCGCACAGGAACGTCATGGCAGCCTTCTTCAATTGCATCACCTCAGCAGTATTATTTGAAAAATTTGGTAACTTATTCAAAACTTTTGTAAAAAATCGGCCATATTATTCTTTGAGGGGAGGTGGTACCGGTGAGAAAAACCGATATCAATAAGTACGCGGCCGTCGGCCGCGATGCAAAGGGCTCCGTTACAACCGGAAAATCCTTTTTGAAAGTGATTCTAAAAGCCCTGCTTACCTTGCTGACGTTTTTTCTGATTACCGGCGCCATCGTTTCGGTTTCCGTTATCTCTTATATTTACAGTCTGAAGGATGAAACGGTTGATTACGACCTGCACAAGCTGCAGCTGAATTACACCAGCTTTATCTATGTGAACGGGGCTGGGGATGATAAGTCGAAGCCTGTTCAGTACCAGAGTCTTTACAGCAGCGAGAATCGGATCTGGGTGGATTACGACCAGATTCCGCAGTCCATGAAGGACGCAATCGTCGCGATTGAGGACAAACGATTCTGGGACCACAACGGTGTGGACTGGAAGCGTACCTTCAGTGCGGTTGCGAACCTGTTCAATGTGTTCGGCGGAAGCGACAGCAGCAACTTCGGCGGTTCCACCATTACGCAGCAACTGATAAAAAACGTCACGGGCGACAACGAGGTAAGCATTTCCCGTAAATTAAAGGAAATCTTCCGCGCGATGAACCTGGAGAAAAAGTATTCCAAAGAAGAAATTTTAACCGCATACCTGAACGTCGTGAACTTCGGGAGCGGGTGCAACGGGGTTCAGGCCGCGGCGAATCTCTATTTCGGGAAGAATATTCAGAACTGCGACATCGCACAGTGTGCCGCCATCGCGGGTATTACGCAGAATCCTTCCGCTTATTCTCCGCTGGTCAACGAGCAGAAAAACAAGACCCGGCAGCAGACGGTTCTCGCTGCCATGTACGGCCAGGGCAAGATTACGGCCAAACAGTATGAGGACGCGCTCACGGAATCTGAGCACATGAAATTCGCCGGACAGAAGGCTGAGAACGTCGTCGATGAGAGCTCCGTCTGGAACTGGTACACCGACGCGATGTTCGAAGACGTTAAGCAGGGCCTGATGAAGGCTTATAACTGTTCCAGTGACAAGGCAATCGATATGATTTATCACGGCGGCCTGAAAATTTACTCCGCCATGAATTCTGAGATGCAGACCGACGCGGAAGCGGTGTTTAACGACGGAAAAACCTTTCCGGCGGCCTACCCGAACCTGCAGGGCGGTTTTGTTTCTATGGATTACTCCGGGCGGGTTATGGCAATTGTAGGCGGCAAGGGGAAAAAGACGAGCAACCGCCTGTTCAGTCTTGCGACGGACGCGAAACGTCAGCCCGGTTCCACCATCAAACCGATCGCCGTTTACGGCCCGGCAATGAATCAGGGCAAAATCACCTATTCCACCATTCTGGACGACGAACCGCTCCCCAACTGGAAAGCGGGCAAGCCGGGACCGAATAACGCAGACTACGTTTATCACGGCAACGTCACCGTAGAAAAAGCTCTGGAACAGTCCTATAATGCCGCCGCCGCACGTCTGTGCACGGCGATTACCCCGAATACCTGCTTTACTTTCCTGCAGCGCAAACTGAATTTTACTTCGCTGGAGCCCGCAGACAACACCGTCGCCGCGGTGGCAGTTGGCGGTATGACGGAGGGAATCACCGTTCGGGAAATGACGGCCGGGTTCCAGATTTTCGGGAACGGCGGGAAATTCTACCAGCCTTATACTTATTATTATGTGGAAGACCACGACGGCAACGTGATTCTCGACAACCGGAAGGAAGTGCCCACCCAGGCTCTTACCTCCCCGACTTCTTCCATTATGCGGAAGCTGCTGAACAATGTTATCGCGCACGGCACCGGCATCGGCGCTGGGATTACCGGATGGGACATCTATGGCAAAACGGGAACTACGGACGATAATAAGGACAGCTGGTTTATTGCCGGTAATCCTTATGCCGTTGCCGGAATCTGGACCGGCTACCAGAATCCAACAACACTGGACTTACGGGAGCGCACGATCGCGAAGGCCGTCTGGAAAGGGGTCATGACGCAGTATCTCCAAAACAAGCCGCATAAAGACTTCGTTTTGGACGATTCGGTCGTCTCCGCCATATACTGCAAGGAGAGCGGTCTCCTGGTCCGTGCGGGCGCATGCACGCAGACGGGGCTCGGCTGGTATGAAAAGGGCCATTTGCCGCCGATCTGCAGTCTGCCGCACGCCGGAGCCAATTCCAGTTCCTCCGCCGCTTCTTCTTCCAGTGTCGCAAGCTCTCCGGAAAGTTCACAGCCCCCCGTTTCTTCCGATGCACAGTCCGATACGAGTTCGGGTGAACCGGTGTCCTCAGCGGGAGGGAATAATTCCTCTTCTCAGGCTGATTCGTCCCAGCAGCCGCCTTCCTCCCAGAGTGTCCCGACGGGGGCGAGCATCTCTCCCAGCACATGATTTTGGAGGGATTTTCAGTTGATTCCTGTCGTAAATCATGCTAAACTGTTAAAGTATCGAAGCAGAGGAATGCAAATTAAGGAGTGCTATCTATGGTTGATATAGCCGTCATGGGATACGGTACGGTCGGTTCCGGGGTTGTGGAGGTTCTTGACCGGCATGCGGACAGCATCGCAGGCCGAGCCAAGGAACAGATCAATATCAAGTACATTCTGGATCTCCGTGAGTTTCCCGGAAGCCCTTATGAACAGAAATTTACAAAGTCTTTTGATGCGATTCTGAACGACCCGGATGTCCGGATCGTGGTGGAAGTGATGGGCGGTCTGAACCCGGCTTTCGATTATGTAAAGCGTTGCCTAGAGGCAGGGAAGAGCGTAGTCACTTCTAATAAGGAACTGGTTGCGGCAAAGGGTGCCGAGCTTCTTAAAATTGCGCAGAAAAACAACCTGAATTTTCTCTTTGAGGCAAGCGTCGGCGGAGGAATTCCGATCATTCGTCCGATCAGCCAGTGCCTCGCGGCGAACGAGGTCGTGGAAATTGCTGGAATCCTCAACGGAACGACGAACTTTATTCTGACGAAAATGATCCGTGAGAAAACGGGCTTCGAAGAAACGCTTGCGTTGGCGCAAAAGCTCGGCTATGCCGAACGCGACCCGAGGGCTGATGTGGAAGGCGCAGACGCCTGCCGCAAAATTTGCATTCTCGCTTCCCTCGCCTACGGCAAGCACGTGTATCCCGACCAGGTCCACACGGAGGGAATCAGCGCGATTTCGCTTGCGGATGTGGAATACGCTTCGGCGTGGGGCGGCGTGGTTAAACTGATCGGTCAGGTCCGCATGACGGAGAACGGAAAGCTTCAGATTATTGTCTGCCCGATGTTCCTGCCGCGTGAAAACCCGCTTTCTAACGTGGACGATGTTTTCAACGGAATTCTGGTTCGGGGAGATTCCACCGGAGACGTGGTCTTTTACGGAAAAGGTGCGGGAAAATATCCGACGGCCAGCGCGGTCGTCGCGGACGTGATCGACTGTGTCAAGCACTTCCGCGCACGAAAATACCTCTATTGGGACGACGGTGCGCCGGAGTACGTGGAGGACTACCTCGAGAACCAGATCTCCGTTTATGTCCGTGCGCAGGCCGCCGACAGCGCTTCGGCGTGGAAGGCGGTTGCGGAGCAGTTCGGCAGCGTGGACCGGCTTTCCCGCAGGGACGCGCCGGAAGACGAAATTGCTTTTGTAACGCACAAAAGCAAAGAGCGTGATTTCCGCGAGAAGCTTGCCCTTCTTGAGCAGAAGGAAATCCGGGTCCTGAGCACGATCCGGATCGGAGATTTGTAAGGATTGGAATGTGAAAAAATGATTCGAATTCAGGTGCCGGCAACAAGCGCGAACCTTGGCTCCGGTTTTGATTCCCTCGGGATCGCGCTGAACCTTTACAATCAGGTTTGGATGGAAGAGTCGGATACTCTTGAGATTTCCTGTAAGGATGACGTTGTGGTTCCGACCGATAAAAGCAACCTGATTTTCTGGGCGGCAAACCGTCTGTATGAGATTTGCGGACGAAAACTGCCCGGGATGAAGATCATTCAGCTCAACAATATCCCGATGGCGCGCGGCCTCGGAAGCAGCTCCGCGTGCATCGTTTCGGGAATTCTGGGCGCGAACCGCCTGTTGGGTGGGCCTCTTTCGCAGCAGGATCTGGTAAATCTGGCCGCGGAGATCGAGGGCCATCCGGACAACACCACCCCCGCCATCGAGGGAGGACTCGTCGCTTCCGCCATCGAGGCGGGGCGGGTTTACAGCGTGAGTGTTCCGGTTTCCGAAAAAATCCGGTTTGCGCTGTTTATTCCGCCGTTTGAACTCCCGACGGAAAAGGCCCGTGCGGTTCTCCCCAAGGATTATTCCAGGAGCGACGCGGTCTACAATCTTTCCCGGTCGGCTCTGATGACGGCATCGCTGTTTTCCGGGCGGTTGGAGAATCTGAGGGTCGCCGTGCAGGATAAGATTCACCAGCCGTACCGTTCCGGCCTGATTCAGAACCTTGACGACGTTTTCCGTTTGAGTTACGAGCTCGGTTCGCTCGGAACTTATATCAGCGGCGCCGGACCTACCATCATTTCGCTGCTGGGGGCTGAAGATACGGAGACCTTTGCCCGGTACGCTTCTTCACGGCTTGAGGAAAAGGGAATCACGGGTTGGAGGACCTGCATTCTGGAAGCGGATCCGGTTGGTGCGCAGATTTCCATTGAGTAATTCATTTCGATTCGGAGGATGGAACATATGAGCCTGATTGTGCAGAAATTCGGCGGAAGCTCGGTCGCAAATGTGGAGCGCCTTTATAATGTCGCGGGTATCATCACCAAGACTTACTCCGCCGGCAACGATGTCGTCGTAGTCGTCTCGGCGCAAGGTGACACAACCGACGACCTGATCGCGAAAGCGAAGGAAGTCAATCCAACCCCCTCCAAGAGGGAAATGGATATGCTGCTTTCGACCGGCGAACAGATTTCGGCATCCCTGCTCGCCATGACGATTGAAAAGCTCGGCTTTCCGGTGGTTTCCCTGCTGGGGTGGCAGGCCGGGTTCCTGACCAGTTCGGCTTACGGGAGCGCGCGCATTAAACGGGTCCAGCCGGACCGAATCCGGAAGGAACTCGACAAAAAGAACATCGTCATCGTCACGGGCTTCCAGGGGATCAACCGCTACGAGGATATGACAACGCTTGGCCGCGGCGGATCAGACACCAGTGCCGTCGCCATCGCGGCGGTAATGAACGCGGATCTCTGCCAGATCTACACCGACGTGGAAGGCGTATTCACCGCAGACCCCCGCAAGGTGAAAAACGCCCGCAAGCTCAGCGTGATTTCCTATGACGAAATGCTGGAGCTGGCTTCCCTCGGCGCTCAGGTGCTGAATAACCGCTCCGTGGAAATGGCGAAGCGGTACGATATCGAGCTGGAGGTCCTCTCCAGCATGACCAAGAAACCGGGAACGATTGTTAAGGAGGCTTCAAAAATGGAAAAAATGCTGATCAGCGGAGTCGCGAAGGATGAGGATGTGGCGCGCATATCCATCATCGGGGTACCGGATCGTCCCGGTCTTGCCTTTAAGATTTTTTCCAAGCTTACCGCTAAGAACATCAACGTGGATATCATTCTTCAGTCGGTTGGCAGAAACGGCACGAAGGACATCAGCTTCACCATCGGCTGCAGCAGCCTGAAGGACGCGATTGAAATTCTCAATCCGTATGTTGAAGTGATCGGCGCGACCAGCGTCGTGTACGACGACAACGTTGCCAAGGTCTCCATTGTCGGCGCGGGCATGGAAACACACCCCGGCACCGCTGCTGAGATGTTTGAGTCGCTCTATGAGGCGAATATCAACATCCAGATGATTGCGACCAGCGAGATCAAGATTTCCGTCCTGATCGACCGCGCGGATGCCGACAAGGCCGTGCTCGCTATTCATAACAAGTTTTTCGGCGAATCGCTCGACGTTTGAGACAAAAGCGAAAAGGCAGGCGGATGGCGTAATTCTGCCTGTCTTTTTGCCGATTGTCTTGCATTTTTTCGCCGGATGTGCTACAATATAAAACGTTGTCAACCGGGTGTGGCGCAGTTGGTAGCGCGCTAGACTGGGGGTCTAGAGGCCGCAAGTTCAAGTCTTGTCACTCGGACCATCGCATAAGAAAGCTCACGAATGGCTTAATCAAGCCATTCGTGAGTATTTTTATTTGTTTCAGGTCATCAAAGTCAATCAACCTTTATTGGTTCACAAGGTGGCTGCCCTTGGTATCCTTTATCGTAGCACCAAATTTGATTGAATTATTTGCATATTTTTGCTAAACTATATATACAGTCGAAAGATTGAATTAAGACTTAGGAGAATGCTGTTTGAAGAAGAACAACACCTTGGAGATTGTGCGCTGACCGGGGGGTTTGCGTAAATCAATCTTGACACAAGCCTCCCATAATTGGCAGTCAACAATTTTAGGAGGATAACACCATGAAAAATGACTACATGATCCACTTGGAAACAAGCGCTGATTACTACGAAGTCGAAAACTTAACGCGAGAAGCATTTTGGAACGTTTACCGACCGGGATGTTTGGAGCATTATGTTCTTCATCGTTATCGTACGCGTCCCGATTTTATTCCGGAACTGAGTTTGTGCTTGACCATAGATGGGAAAATCATTGCTCATGTCATGTATACGCATTCTGAAATTCATGCGGATGATGGCAGAATTGTTCCCATTATGACATTCGGCCCGATCAGTGTGGCCCCCGACTTCCAGCGCCAAGGCTACGGTACAATTCTTTTGCAGTATTCAATGGAAAAAGCAAAAGAACTCGGTGCAAGGGCACTGGCTATCACCGGCAATATCAATTTTTACAGTAAATCGGGATTTGTGGTAGCGAGTACGAAAGGCATCCATTATTATACAGAGCCAAGAGAAGAGGATGTTCCGTACTTTCTTATAAAGGAATTGGAAAACGGATTCCTTGACGGGATGACGGGAACATACACTGATCCAGATGGTTACGATTGCGAAGGTGTCGATGTAGGTGCCTTTGATGCGCAATTTCCTCCGAAGGAAAAGCTGAAGCTTCCCGGACAGCTTGTGTAAGTTCAGAGAATTCAACAGATAATAAAATGGAGAGCACCTGTCATAATGGCAGATGCTCTCTTTGCATTTTCCCGGTCTAAATATGGTCAGGCATCAAGAAATTATGCAAGGACAAAGCTGCAAACGAAGGAGCATACTTTCTGACGAGTCTGATAAAAACACCAACTATAGTCTCACTAAGGCGGTGTGTATGCAAAATTTCTGTTTTTGGCGTAAATACTACTTGCAGAATGCCTGCAAACCATTGGTATTACTGGGTTTCTCCAAATTCTATAATTTCACTCCGACCATTATAAAGGCCATCGATTTTTATCGACGGCCTTTTGCTATGCAGTGTACGCCTTCCGTTATTTCTCTTTTGATCGGACCAGATTGGAAAGCTGCATCTTGCTAGTTACCTGAAGTTTTTTATAGATATTTTGCACATGGTTGTCCACGGTCTTGGGCGAAATAAAAAGCTTCTCAGCAATCTGTTTATAAGTAAGCCCGGCCAGAACCAATTCGATGACTTCCGTTTCCTTATCTGTAATGCTGTATTTTTCGATGAAATATCCGGTTAACTTATTGTCTGCAAGGTAGGCCGGAGTATTGAAGTAGGCGTAGGACCAGCGAAGAATGCCGATGTTCAGAATGAAAAAATAGGCGGGTAAAGCAAACATCTTAAGTGCTTGCAAGTCTTTCAGCACACTGATTCCCGGACGAATATATTCGAGAGCAAGGAAGGGCAGAAAAGAAAGCGTGATGAAAGCAAAGATTTTGCCGGCCCGTTTTAGCTCCTGATTCGGTATTTCTCTAATGTTGATGAGCACCGTAAAAATTTCATACGCAATGACAGCAAGTAAGGATGCCTGCCCGAGATGTCTTAACGCTACAAGTTGGGGATTGGTATAGTAAACTGTAATTGCGATCAATTGAAGAGCGGGAACGGTCACAATGAGAATTTGCTTCAGTTTTGAAAGGTGTTTGCCAAGCAGTGCATGAACAAAAAGCAGGCCGAACAGACTGCTGAAGGATGTTCCCACCACATCCATGCCATTGGATAGGACGGATAAGAAACTCCCTGTTTGATTTGTTCGGACAATATACAGATTTAAGGCAATCATTGCCTGAATCGTGAAAAGGGAAATGTCGAGCCCAATAAAGTATTTGAGGACTTTTTTTGAATGGCTACTATGAATGAATATTGCAAGGGTAATGGATGCCACCCCCGCAAACAGCGACAAAATGTAAAACAGAAGCTGCAGGTCTTCCAATGTATTTCTCCCTTCATCTCTATAGGATTCAGTATAATGATTTTTCCACAGGATTACAAGCAATGGTGCAAAGATGCCGCATATCCCGACTGAGGGAAATTCCCTACGCCGCGAAACAGGGCTTTTCCCTGATTGTCAGTGCGATTCTCCTGTGCTGTAATAAAGACAAATCAAATCGGAATGGAGAAAGATAACATGAAACTGTTCGACGTGATTATGATTACACTTTGTGTCGCTGTTATAGGCGTGATTGCCATCGTCCTGACAATGAAATTCGCTCCGAGCCATCGGAAGCGAAAAATCATTAAAGGAATCTGCATTGGCTTCGTGGGAATTCTTGTGCTTTCTGTGGGAGGCACGGTCGCCGTCGTCAACTATATTCCCACTCGTCTGAGTACGCAATATTCAAACATCCCCCAGCACTACACGGTGACGAAGCCGGTTGGAAAGGCTCTTGTCATTTATCAGCCCGCGTGGACCGATTGTACGAAAGATGCCGCCGATGCTTTGGCCAAAAGTCTTCAGGGGAAAGGGTATGACACAACGGTTAATTACCCGGGCAGCTTTCTCCCACGCAATGTTTCCGGTTATGACGTTCTTGTATTTGGAACGCCGGTTTATAACAGCAAGGGTTCGCCACTTGTGGTTGATTACATCAAGAGTCTCGGTGGGTTTTCCGGTAAAAAGGTGATCCTTTTTACCACGGGTTCAACGACTCCGTTGGAAAAAGATCGGGCTTATGACGGTATTGAAAGCTCTGTCAAAGGCATGACTGAAATGCAGCGCATCAAGTTTTCCAACAAAACGGATCGAGAAGCGCTCGCAAACACTACGGTGAACAAATTATGCGAAAACAAATGATTCGGCTTCTTCCAAATGCTCTGTCGGCGTTGCGCTTTCCGCTTGGTGCAGCATTTGCCATGATGTTGGCGAACCGATTTGCAGGGAGAATCATTCCCGTGTGGAACCTGATTGTCTGCTTTCTGGCAATCGCTCTGAGTGACCAGTTGGATGGCTGGATTTCGCGCAAATTCGATTGCCAATCGGACATAGGAGCCGTTTTGGATGTATCGGCCGACAGCTTCTTTCTGTTTCTCTCGCTTATTGTGTCGAATTACTACGGCTTTGTACCCGTGTGGTTTACGGCTATCGTTGTTCTAAAACTTGTTGATTTTATCTTGTCTTCCCTGATTTTCTCAGCAGATGGGAAAAGGCACTTCGTTTTTGACATCCTTGGAAGGTTTACTGTAGTTGGCTTTTATCTATTCCCGGTTTTCGTGGGAATCTCTCCGCAAACCGGTATTATCAAAATTGCCGCAGTATTTCTGGCAATTTCCGCCGTGTGTTCCTCCATGCTGCGATGGTTTTCGTTCGCCCAAAAGACAGCTGTGTCAAAAACGGTAGGGACGCCTTCTCGGGAAGACAAGGAAATTTAGTACATACAACATGGATTGAGTCCGTCATTGATTAAGGCAGTAGCTTGAGGAATTCCGAGGCAAGTTCCTGAACAAAGCGGTGGATTCCGGGGCGGCGGCGGTCCAACTTATGCCAGGCGATTCCATAAGGGGGCAGACTAATTTCCTTTGGGATCCGCATGAACGCAGTAAGCTTGCGTTCATGCGGATCCTTTTCCCTGTGCAGAGAAGCCAATAAAGCTTGAATCGTCTGGGAGGTGGTTCCTGTCTGTTTGACGGCCAATCCCAAACGATGTTCCATAGAATGCGATATTACTATGCCTTCATCGAATGCAGATTTCGGACCGAAAATGATCGTGCCATTAAATGCCAAAATAGTTATATGTTGATGAATAAAACAGCAACATATAATTTATATATTGTTAGGGGCATCGTACGAAATCCTATGAAATAAAATTTACTTCTATAAGCGGTGGCAGGATCGATTGGATTTGGCGTTGATTGAAGTTCGCAATAGACCCAATTGCTGTTACCACTTCAATTTCGACCGCTGCTTCTCAGCTTTTCTGCTTCCGAATTCCGCTTAATGATTGGCTGCATATAACCTAACTAAAAACATACAATTATTTAATTCTGATTACAACACAATCTTTTACAACCATGTTCCGATGCGACAAAACTGTACTTTTCCCTGCGTATAGAGCGATATTGCAAGAACCCTGTTTTTACGATAAAATGATACCGATACTTTCCAGAAATACCATCCAGGAGGAGGCCCAACCATGTTGCGTATTGCCATTTGCGACGATATGCCCGATCAGCTTGCTTTACTGACGGCCTTCACCAACGAGTACATAGAAACACAGAAGCTCTCCGCCGACGTCCGGAAGTTCTCCCACCCGGACGCACTCCTGGCTGCCTGCGAAACCGAAATTTTTCACATCTATCTGCTGGATATGGTGATGCCGATGATCAGCGGGTTGGAGGTGGGGAAAAACATCCGCAGGATCAGCCGTGAGGCACAGATTATCTACGTCACAACAGATCCGGGTTACGCGTTGGACGCCTACACGGTAAACCCCCTGCACTATCTGGTCAAACCCGTCCGGAAGGAAACACTGTTTTCCGCATTAGAACTGGCTGTATCCAAGGCGGATTTTGGCAACGAGTGCTCCGTTACCATCAAAACGAAAGACGGTCTGCGTCCCCTGTTTGCCGGACAAGTTGCTTGCTGCGAGTACAGGAAACATACCGTGCTCTATACGCTGTTGGGCGGCGAGCAGGTGGAAACCACAACCCTTTCCGGGAGCTTTGCAGAGCATATTGCGCCGCTTCTTCGGGACGAACGCTTTCTTTCGCCTCACGTTTCCTTTGTCATGAACATGAGCCGGGTGGAGAAACTGACCCGCGAGGGTTTTACGCTGAGGGAAGGCAACTTTGTGCCGGTGTCGGCCAAGCAGTACACCGCCGTGCGGGATGTCTATCTGGACTATCGACTGTCAGCGGAGGGGAAGTAATGGAATCACTTTTTACCGATTTTTTGCGGGCGCTTGTCTCCACCGTGGGGAATGTGGTACTGATGCTTTCCCTGCTTCAGCCAAAGTACGGCAAGTGGGTGACCCGCCTTGCCATGCTGGGAATATTGAGCGCCGATATGGGTACCGCGCTTTACTGCTACATCAGCGGGAACCTGACCCTGCTGGCAAAGATCGATACGGTGCTGTTTGCCGCGCTGTGCTTTGCCGTAAAGCCACTGTTTAAAGACACGTTCATGCAATGGCTGTTCAGCTATATCACCATCCAGAACGTCAGCGATATGGTTATTATTCCAAGCTTTCTTCTTTGCCGGAATATGCCTTACCCGGCCTACGCCAACGTGCTGGTCCGGCTGGTCCTGTTTTCGCTTTTTTATTGGGTGCTGCGGTTTAAAGTGCGCCCGCTCTACCGCCAGATGGTGGAGCATTGGAACGTGTTTTTCCTTGTGGCGTTGTCCGTCTATGCCACATTTACCTATTATGTGGTCTCCAGCGACGATATCGTGAAAACCCTAACCGAACAGGCAGTGCCGCTGATGCTCGTTATCGCCATCGCACTGACGGCTTATACCTCGGTGCTGCAGTGCCTCCAGATCCTGCGGAAAGAATACCGCTTAAAGCAGGACAAAACAAGGCTGGAGCTTTCCGGCGAAGCAATGAAGCAGCGTCTTTCTGTCATGGATGAATCCGTGCGGCAGATGAGCGTCATCCAGCACGACCAGCGGCACCTCAACGCCGCTCTGCTGGAGCTGATCAAAAACGGAGAGACCGACAAGGCCACCGCGCTGATTGAACAGCAGACCGCCAGCCTGCCGCAAAAACCCGCCCGTTACTGCGACAACATCGCGGTCAATGCCGCCGTGGGCTATTACGCGGCAGTAGCCGCCCAGCGGGGAATCCGCTGCGATCTCCGGCTGGATATTCCTGAAAATCCGCCCTGCTCCGAGCTTGCCCTGTCGATGGTGGTTTCCAACCTGTTGGAGAACGCCATCCACGCCTGCGAAAGGCTTGATCCCGATCGGGAGCGATACCTCCGTGCCAGCGCGGTTTACACCGGCCAGCTGATTCTGGAGGTGGAGAATCCCTATTCCGGTGAAGTGACGCTGAACAAAAACGGTTATCCCGTCGCCCGGGAAGAGGGTCACGGCAGAGGCAGTGAAAGCGTTCACACCTTTGTGGAGGAAACTGGCGGCGAGATTTTTTATGGGACAAAAAATGATGTTTTCAAGGTGAGATTATTGGTGTAAGAATGAGCAGCTTTCCATTTGTCAAGCACTGAATTTGCAGATTTCGCTAACATTAAGTAGAAAAACGAGTCTTTTGAGTATTTTTTGTGCGCTCCCTTTCACTTCATGCTATTCTGCCCGCAAGAATGCATGAAGCGGAAGGGAGCGATTTTTTTATGAGTAAACCAGTACAACGAAGGGAAGATCAACCACTCGATGCTCCTAACCGTGACGGCAACGTATGGCCGGAGCAGAGCTGCCCGGCCTTTACCCCACGGGGCGGTGCGTTAAAGCACACCTGCTGGTACTGCGTTTACGCGGACTTTCATCAGGACAGGCCCCGCGCGCTTGATGTGGGTGTGTGCTATTATCCAAAACGGTTTCAGTAAAGGGGAAGGCGAACATGTCGCGAGATGGGATTCTATTAAGCAACGAAATGGAAACGGCCTACAAAACCGTGTCGGATGATCTCGGTATTTCCATGGAGCAGACGCTGACCGGAGCCCTGTAGCTATTCATGGAGTGGATGCTGCTGAGCGGTATCCCGGTTCCGCGGATGACGGAAAGCTGCGGCAGATCACAAAACCAGAGCACGGACCTTACAGATTTGTCGGAAACGGCGTTGTATTTCGGCGACCGGTCTTACGATATACTGTCTAAAAAAACACAGGGAAGCAAGAGGAAAACGGAATGCTGAATAAAGGAAAAAAGTGCCTTGGACCCATTTTGCGAGAGTACCCATATCTAGCCGTTTTCACGGCGGAAACCTGATCTGCGCATTGCGGCGCAGGTAAACAGAAAATTCAGTTTTAGTTTAGGGGCAGCTTGGTGCTGCTTCCTTTCTTTTTTCTGCAGATGGGAATTGTCACACCTTTCTCACAGTCGGAAGTGCCGAACTCAGAACTTCCGACGAACCTTGACAAACGAAAACACTCTGAATATAATAAAGTAAACTTACAGTTTACTTAACAACAACCATGTGCAATCGAGGCGCTATCAAATGAGTTATGACGGCAGAAAGCGGCAGGAAAAAGAAATCAGGCGGAAAGACATCATTGACGCGGCGGAGCGGGTGTTTTTTTCTAAGGGATATGAAAACGCTTCGATGGATGAAGTGGCAAAAGAGGCGGAGTTCAGCAAGCGAACCGTCTATGTTTATTTCAGCAGCAAGGAGCAGATCTATTTCGAGATCATGATCCGGGGCTACCGACTGTTGATTGAGATGATCGAAAACAGTTTCCACCAAAACCCTCCCCGAACTGCCAGGGAGGAGCTTTACAGCATCTTTTTTACATTTTATAACTTCAGCCAGGAATGCCCGGAGTATTTTCGGGCCATCATGGAGTATGAGACGAAAGACCCAGAAAATCGGACCGGCGTAAAGGACGCTTCCCGAACGGCATGCTACCGCTTGGGCGAGCAGATTTTCGGTTATCTGCTGCACGCTCTGCAGCGCAGTGCTGCGGAGGGAACGCTTATGAGCGGGCTTGATGCAGAGAAAACTGCGCTGATTCTCTGGGCCTCCACGGTTGGGGTATATAACACGGCGAAAAAAAAGGCGGAGTATCTTCGAAATTACCACGGGATTGAATCCGGCGAGTTCCTGACGGAATCTTTCCATTGGATGATGCTGATGATCGGCGAGGACGGAGGGAATCAGGATGAAAAGAAAAATGGCGTTTAGAATAGCAGGTTTTCTTACTGCCGGTTCCGCCGCATTGTGCGTGATTGCTATCATCGTACTCTATGTTATCAGCGGAGGTTATATGAAACAGACTTATATGGAACCCTGGTCGAAGAGCTACGCCGAAAATTATTCCGACCCTCGGGTACGGCTGACAGCCGCGGGACTGCTTGCAGCAAGCAACCACAATATGCAGCCCTGGATCGTACGGCTTGATGGTGCCGACTCCATGACGTTTTGGCTCTATGCCGACAACTCGCGCATGACCAAAGAGGTTGACCCGGACGCGCGGCAGATGATGATATCGCAGGGCACATTCCTTGAATATGTTGCCGTGGCCGGGGAAAAGGAAGGCTATCATGCCGATATCAGCCTTTTCCCCGACGGGAATTACGACGAAGCCCATCTGTCGGAAAGCATGAATACAAAGCCGGTGGCAAAAATTACGCTCACAAAGGCAAAGGCGGAAAGCAGCCAGCTGTATGACGCACTTTTTCTACCGGATACCAATCGGGAAGCCTATCGGTCGGAAAATTTGACCGGGGCGCAGAGCTCTGCGCTGGAATCACTTTCCTCCGAGAGCGGAATTTCTGTCAAGATCTTTCAGGATCGGGAAAATCTTGCAAACATTGGTCAATTCGCCATGCAAAGCGCGGTGATTGAAGCGGGTGTTTCCCGTGTGATGGAGGAATCAAACGTCATCTTCCGCGCAAACGAATACCAGAAGAATCAATACCGCTACGGATATTCGGTGGAGGGTCAGGGAACCTCTGGATTTATGAGGCATATCCTGCAGGGACTGGTCACGCTTTTTCCTTCTATGAATACCGGAAAGGCCGCCTCGCAGAATTTTATCAGTTCCACCCAAACCTCCGTCGATCATACTCCGGCCTACGCCATGATTATTTCCGCGGGGAATAGCCGCGCCGAACAGGTTGAAAGCGGCATCCTTTACAGCAAGATGGTACTCATCGGGCATGAGCTTGGGCTGGCGATGCAGCCGCTCAGTCAGGTGTTGGAGGAGTACCCCGAGATGAAGATTCCTTATGCAGAGTTTAAAAAAGCGTATGCTCCGGTGGGAGGTACGGTGCAAATGCTCTTCCGCGTTGGAGTTCCCACAAAAAATGTACCGCTGAGTATGCGGCGCGATGTGCAGAGCCTGATAAAATCCAATTAGCTGGCCGCCGCGTCCGGTATAATTGGAACTGCCCCGGCATAAAAATAAACCAGCCTTTCCTTGCATGGGGGGGACCGGCATGAAGGTGATGGCGGGGATCACGATTGTTCTGGCTGTGCTGGGACTTTTCAGCGCGCTGCGCAGCGACGGGGGCAGCGAGTGGAGCGGCCCGGTTCTCAGGTTTTCGCTGCTGGTTTTATCCTGCGTGGGCGGATTTTTTGCCGTGCTTTTTCTGATCATTTATTAAGGACCCGTCCTCATAGTACTCATTGCTGCGGTGATTTTTCCCCAAGTTGCATTGAAAAAGCTCGGAATACGGAAAGCATTTCGAGCTTTTCGGCTTGTCTGATGGAATTTTCCCGCCGTGTTGGTGTTTTCCTTTATTGGAGCAGGCTCTAAAACAGCCGGTCCCTTTTGGGGGCCGGCTGACTTGCGCTTATTCGTTTGATTTGTTGGGAAACCTATTCTTTCAGCCGGTTCTGTTCGACGCAGTCGCGCAGATCTTTTTCGCTTTGAATGTCTTCCCGGAGCAGAGCCTGCTGTGTTTCCTCCGGCAGTGAGAGAAAATAGTCCTCGAGATACGGGTCCTCGTCAAAAAGCTGCCGGAAAATGGGATGGAGCACTGAAAAATCACTGTCCGTTTGAACCACCTCGCGAATAGTTTTGGCTTCTTCGCGAAAATTATGCCGGATTTTTCTGCCGACGGATCAGCAGACGAGTCGTGATGGAGGCAAGCAGCTGTTGGAACAGGGTGCCGATCATCACGGGGAACATAACCTCAGGGGGAAAATACGCGGCGGCAATCACGGCTCCGGCACTGATGTTGCGCATTCCGCAGGCCAGCGACATGGAAGCGACAACATCGTCCTTCTGCCGGGACAGCAGAGCGAAAAGCCAGCCCGCGGCGTAGCCGGAAACGGCGAGCACAAAGATCACCGCTGTAACGCCGAACAGAATCGGCGTCATATGCAGAATAAACGGAGCGACCCGCGTGGAATTGATCATAATAATCAGAATCAGGGCCAATTTTCCGTAAGGAGCGAGGATCGGAGTCAGCTTCCGGCCAGCGCGGCCTCCGGAGCACTGGTTGATGATCATGGAGGCAAGTGCTGGAAGAGCAACCATCCAGATTAGGTCTCGCATCATACCCATTACGTCGATTTTAATGTTTGCGCCCACCAGAACGTGCAGACTGAATGGCAGCACAAACGGCGCAGCAAGCGTGTCGATCAGAAGAACGGAGAGCGTCAGGGAGGCGCTGCCTCCCGCCATGGCGCACCACATGGAAGCGGCAACGGCGGTCGGAACGACATATTCCAGAACGGAACCCGTAATCAGATAGGGATTTCCGGGGAAAAACAGCTTCCCGAGTCCCAGGGCGAAAAGCGGAATCATAACGTGAATAATTACGAAGGTTGCAACGATGGGCAGCGGATGCCGGGCGATGTCGAGTACCTGGCGGAAACTTGCGCTCAAAGCGCCGGTAAACGTCATAAACGCGAATATGTAAGGTACCAGAAAGGTCAGCGTACCGATTGCGTCGTGAAATAAGACCCCGAGGGTCAGACAGCAAAACACAATCAGCGGCATCCATTTCCCGGCGAAACGGTTAAAGGAATTCATAAAACGCATGCTTGCAAAGTCTCCCGTATTGTTTTTACTATCTATTTTACTCGCTTTTCGAGTAAATCGCAAACAAGCCTCGGAAGCAGAAAACTCTACGGCACCTTACAGAATGGTTAAATTCATCATAATGCTCCCTGCAAACCAAGGGGCATTTTTGTTATTATAGCAAATCCCTTGCTAACGCTAGTTAAATATATTATTATTATTTTATTATTTTTTCAAAAGGAGGGAAACAAATGAACTCTAATAAAAGGGTTGACTTTTTAGATATTGCTAAAGGTTTTACAATGATATGCGTTTTATTGGGGCATACATGGGGAATACCTGATGTACTTTATCGTTTTTGCTTTTCATTTCATATGCCATTATTCTTTATTGTTAGTGGATATTTTTTCCATTCTAAGGATGACCATAAAACCTTCTTAAAGAAAGAAAGCAAAGCTTTATTACTGCCTTACATTGTCACATGTTTATTAATAATTCTAATCTCAATCATTTTGAATATTTTAAAGAATAATACAATTATACCTGATTTTATAAAATGGACATTGGCTTCACTATATGGGATCTGTGTAAAGACAGTAAGTTGGCCTATTAATATTATTCCCATTGGGGCTATTTGGTTTCTTCTTGCTCTATTTACAGCAAGATTCATTTTATATGAAGTTATTGATAAGAAGGGAGAATGGCTTTGGGTTATTTTAATTGCGTACACTGGATACGCAATGACACAATATATTTGGCTGCCTTTAAGCATTCAGGCAGGCATGACGGCTACTTTTTTTGTTTACGTGGGTGTTCTCATCCGCAGATACAACCTATTTGAAAAAGGAAAGTTTCCTCGCGTCTTTTGCTACGGAATGTTTGCAGTATGGGCTTTCGATGTATATTATTGTGGCAACCTTGCTATGTCAATCAATCAATATGGGGATGGATTAATCGATGTTATAGGCGCTGTATGCGGTACGTTCTGTGTAATCTGGATATCTCGCTTTTGCGAAGAACATTTAACTGAAGTTGTTTTACCGTTTAAACAAATAGGAAAGATGACGCTAGGAATTCTTTGCCTTCACCTAATCGAAAAAAATATCTTTCCTTGGATTACCGTTTATAAATGGCTTGGAATACAAGTTATTACCGGAACCTGGTTCGTTCGGTTTGTTCTACGCATTTTACTGGTGTCCATAATGATATTAGTTGTATATTTTACGCCTGTTTTAAGTAAAATATTTTTTCCACAGGTTGAGAAAAATAAAAACAAAGGCATAATATTATAAAAATCTACTGAGTACTAGATGATAGTGTATACAGGGGTTATTAATCACCACCGCGCAAGTTAGAAAAAAGACCCGAATAGCTCTAATGTCTTTTTCCCTTTTTATTACAATGCATATTCACTTTTTGAAAATTTTGAGATATAACAATTATATTATATTCTGAACTGAATTTTTTCCAATTTTTTACGTATTTTTGCGTAACTAGCTTAGATAAAGTAACAGCCTCGAAAGCCGCATAAGCATCGGCTCTTCGAGGCTGTTTTTAGTGGTGGGCCATCAGGAACTCGAGCCCCGGACCGACCGGTTATCTGCTTGCAGGGGCATTTTTGTTTATCTACAGAATTTTACCAATTTGTGTTTTTGGGAAACCGCATCGAATGTAATACTTATTACAATTGAAAGAAGCAATACCACTGATATCTGAAATCCAATATTTCTTTGTTTAAAAGCGGGCAATAAAATATACATTAACCTTATTATTATTTGGTGAATCATAAATAAATATAGAGATATGCTTCCTAAATAAGTCAGTATCCTGTTTTCAAGGATTTTGCTTATGATCCCATTGCAAAGAGTAAAAATCATTATTAGAATAATATTATAGGGGAGAAAATAAGTAACATACATAAATGAAACAGGTATAAATTGTAAGTGGCTTAACAAAAACATGGATGAAAAAGATAACAAAAAGCCTAATATCTCAATGAGAGAAGTATTTTTACAATTTAGCTTAATTTTCACTAGGTCTTTATAGATGCTTCCGAGTAAACAGCCAATTGTAAAGTCAAATAATCTGGATAAAGGATTTATGTAAATAATCCCTTTTACGAAATCTGCTGATGACTTCATTAATATTTCAGCTTCTAAGAAAACAATACAGTAGATAAATAAAATTAATACAGATTTTACTTTGATGCTAGGTTTGTATTTGCTAATCAAATAGAGAATACAGGGATATAATAAATAGAGTAACAAAATAGTGGACAAAAACCATGATACTGCATTAAACCCAAAATAAATGTGTGGATCGGGGAAATAACTTTGTATTAATAGAACATTGGCAATCGCATTTAAGAAAAAATGTCCATCAAGATTTATATTGTCAAACAAATACAGGATAAAAGCAATTAAAAAAGTCGTTATGTGAATAGGGAAGAATTTTTTATACTTTATTGTTGCTGTTTTTATCATGTCTTTTATTTGAAGAGCTTCGCTATATTCATCAATGTGTCGATATGAAAGCAAAAATCCAGATGTCACGATAAAAAATTGGACTGAAAAGGCCCCCGCCCTGCAAAGCATGGATTGAAGAAAAGAAGGGAGTGGGGAATAGTCATTAATGTGATTTAGAAAAATAAGTAAAAACATTAGGAAGCGAAGAGATTGTATTGATATAAAATGTTTTTTCATACGGTCTCCATACTGTGTAATCTCGTTTAATAGTCGGGAGTAGGGGCAAACAGCTTGTGGACATCTTAACCCGCTATTATAATTTTAGTGATGAGATTCAGCCCGTGCACCACGGAAGTGAAAATAGAACTACATCATTATATCGCAGCGTCTATCATCAGGCAATAAATTTTCATGAGAGAATTCTTCGAATAGCCTAGCTTGATCAACGCCGAACTGCAGCAATCCCCGCCGATCGGCGGGGATTTGCGATTCATTTAGCCCTAAAGTCATTTTTCTTTTTATTGAAATGCATATTCACTTTTTAATAATTTTGAGATATAATAATTATATCGTACTTTTACTTAAATTTTGACTTGCATCTTTTTAATTATTTGCGTATTTTTGCGTGCTTTTGCGTGACATGCTTGGATAAAGCAATAGTCCCGAAAGCCGCATGAATGCTGGACTTTCGGGACTATTTTGATTGGTGGGCCATCAGGGACTCGAACCCCGGACCGACCGGTTATGAGCCGGCTGCTCTAACCAACTGAGCTAATGGCCCTTATAAAAAGAGAAGAATTTTATCCAGAACAGTTTTTATAATAACACAGGAACGGGGCCGATGCAATCCCAAAGCGGAAATTTTCAGACGGCAGGGGGAAAAGAAAGAAATTCCCACGTTTGTACTCTTTGTTCGAAAATTCTATTTCCCTTTTCCGCCCGATCTTTTATAATCATAGGTGATGAAATTCAAAGAGGAATTGTATGGAAAGCGGGTATTGCCGTATGCGTTTTGAAAATGTGATGGAAGAACTGTTAAGTGAGAAACTGAACGAGGTTCAGGGTGAACTGGACTGCTGCCTCTGTGATCAGTGCAGGTCCGATATTATCGCCTATGCGCTCAATCAGCTTTCGCCGAAGTATGTCAATTCCGACGTCGGCAGAGCTTACGCCAGACTGGATACGCTGTCCTTCCAGTTTGAAACCGATATGCTGGCAGCTTTGATGGCAGGCGCAGGAATGGTCCGGGATAATCCGCGGCATGCGGCCTCGGCTCAGTAAGTTCAGCGGTGAATCCGCTCGGCGGCCGCAATTCCGAACGGTGTCGCGGCCAGCCCGCCGGTTCCGGTTTCTTTCAGTGCCGGCGACATCAGGTCGCCCACGGAGCGCATGGCATCAATCACTTCGTCCGCCGGTATTCTGCTTGGAATGCCGGCGAGGGCCATCTCTGCGCTGCTGACGGCATTCATGGCGCCGATCACGTTCCGCTTGACGCACGGAATCTCCACCAGACCGGCGATCGGGTCGCAGACCAGCCCTAACAGGTTCATTAGCGCCATAGCGCAGGCATCGGCACCCATTTCAGGGGTGCCTTTTTTCAGGCTTGTCAGCGCTGCCGCCGCCATCGCGGAAGCGGCGCCGATTTCCGCCTGACAGCCGCCCTCCGCACCGGAGATGGAGGCTCGCGACGCGATGATCTGCCCAAAGCCCGCCGAGACATAGAGGGAATGAATGATTTCCTCATCGCTGAAGCCGCAGGCCCGCGCGCTGGGAATCAGCACCGCCGGCAGCACGCCGCAGGAACCGGCCGTCGGAGCGGCCACGATGCGTTTCATGCAGGCGTTGCTTTCCCCCATACGGAGCGCTTCCGCAATGATTTCGTTGACGAAACAGCCGGAGATCGAATTATGGCTCCGCGCGTAGCGGGCCATCTTTTCGCCGTCGCCTCCGACGAGTCCGCTTTTGGAGCAGGCGGAGGGGCTGTACTGCGTGCTCGCGTTTTTCATGGCGGACCACAGCGCCGCCATTTGCCGCAGGGAATCCTCTCGGCTGGTTCCCCGGTCCTTCAGGTCGTCTTCCAGAATGGTTTCCCAAAGCGGCAGCTGCTGTTCCTGAGCAGCCTTCAGCATTTGCCGCACCGATGTGAACGCCATAAAACCAACCTCCCAAATTATCGAGAACATGCATACTTCCAAATTAATACGAGATAAATTAGTTTGTCCCCGTCAGTCGTCCAGATTCAGATAGGTTACCTTGAGAATCCCGTTTACCTTCGTCAGCGAAGCCAGAGGCTCCGCGGGAATCGGCTGATCGCATTCGATGACCATAACGGCGTAGCCGCCCCGCACGTTGCGGTAGAGCTGCATGGTTGCGATATTCACGGAATATCGGTACAGGAGCGCCGTCACCTCGGCAACGTGACCCGGCTGGTCCAGGTTATGCACGATCAGGGTGGGGCAGTCGCCCGAAAAATTTGTTTCAATGCCGTCTATACTGCAAATTTTGATACGCCCGCCTCCGATGGAGGAAGCCATAACCTCAAGGGAACGGCGGCTTTCACCTTCCACCCGGAGCAGAACCGTGTTCGGGTGAACGTTCCGCAGGGTGACGTTCTGTTTCGTAATCTGAATTCTTTCTTCTTCCGCCATCTCAAAGCTCTGCGGGATGCGGATGTCGTCCGGCTTCATTCCCAACAGGCCTGCCATCAGCGCCCGGTCGGTGCCGTGTCCCTCGCCGGTTGCGGCAAAGGAGCCGTGCAGCAGCATCTCTACTTTTTTTACCGGTTCGCCCAGCAGCTTCCGCGTGATGTAGCCGATCCGCACGGCGCCGGCCGTGTGACTGCTGGAAGGCCCGACCATGATCGGACCCATGATGTCGAAAATACTCATGCTTGTTTTCCGCCTTCCCGCTTTTGCGGCCGCGATTTTTGAAACAACCCTATCATAGCACGGCGGAAATAAAAAGCAAAGCGAATTTTCCGCCGGCCGTTTTCACCGCATCACGGACATTTTACATGGAACACCTTTTCTGTCAGTATGAGCCGAGGTATAATAAGAATGAAAAATTGCATCATCAGCAAAAAGAGAGGGAGATAACGATGCTCAGTACGACAACGCAGGGGATCGATGGCAAAAAAATCACGGAGTACCGTGGAATCGTGTTCGGCGAGGTGATTACGGGAATCAACTTCGTTCGGGATATTGCGGCGGGCCTGACCAATTTCTTCGGCGGGCGTTCCGAATCCTATGAGGAGGAACTGACAGAGGCCCGGGAAAGCGCACTTCGTGAAATGGAGCAGCGCGCACAGCAGCGGGGAGCCGACGCGGTGGTCGGCGTGAAGCTGGATTACGAGGTACTCGGCGCAAACAACGGCATGCTGATGGTGACGGCGTGCGGAACGGCCGTCACGCTTGCCGCGGATGACCGGAGGCAGGGGTGAACCTGAGAAAGGCCACGGCGCAGGACCTTGAACTCCTGATTTCCCTCCGCTTTTGCTATCTGCGCGACGACCTCGGTCCCCTTGCCCCCGAAACGGAACGGGAGGTGGAAGCACAGCTTCGCGGGTATATTCCGGAGCATCTGAAGTCCGGCGATTTTCAGGCCTTTCTGGCGGAGAAAGGCGGCAAGACCGCCGCCTGTGCGTATCTTGTCCGGTGGGAGTCACCGGCGAACCCCGCCTGTCCGTCGGGAGTCCGCGGGACCATATTTAACGTCTGGACTGATCCGGCATTCCGCCGTACCGGGCTTGCAACACAGGTGGTAAACGCGCTGATTGAGGGCGCGCGGGAGTCCGGGGTCTCCGTACTAGAGCTTTCCGCAACTCGACAGGGCGAGCCCCTCTATGAAAAGCTGGGCTTCTGCTATTCAAAATTCGCTGCGATGCGGATGTGGCTTTAAGCCTGAATCCCCGACGAAACCGGCGCATGAAACCGCTTTTTTGCCCCATACTAAATCCTGTCACTTTTCTTGGAAGGAGAGGCAGGATGAAAAAAGGACATCGGTATGCGGAGCATAGGGGAGTTTCCCTTTCTGCGATCATTTTGGTTGGGATCGGTTTTGCGGTGGTCTGCTGGTTTGCAGTTGAAATGTTTATCGGGGGCAGGGAGGCGAACTGGAACCGAAGCGCCGCAAGCGGAGTTTCGTTGGTCAGCTCGCCCCGGTCGGAGGCGCCCAAACCTTCCTCCGCACTGCAAAACGGGGCGGTTCCTACGGCGGACACGTGGGCGCTCGTGCTTGTGAATTACGATCACAAACTCCCGGACAGCTTTCTCCCTGACCTGAAACAGGATGACGGGGTAGAGATGGATTCCCGGATTGTGGAACCGTTTGAAGCGATGAAGGCGGCCGCAAAAACGGAGGGGCTCTCCCTCTATGCCTCCTCGGCGTACCGGAGCAATCAACTGCAGGGCGAGCTGTTCCGTCAGGAGGTAAGCCAGAATTCCAAGCTTTACCCGACGGCCTCCCAAGCGGAGGCTGTCGCCGCGGAATCCGTCGCCCGGCCGGGGTACAGCGAGCACGGCACCGGTCTTGCAATCGACCTCAACGGGGTGCAGGACAGCTTCGTCCAGACGAAAGAATACCGCTGGCTTCTGGAGCACGCTCAGGATTACGGATTTGTTCTGCGGTATCCCGAGGACAAGCAGGAGATTACACACATCAAATTTGAGCCCTGGCATTTCCGCTATGTCGGGATTGAGAACGCAGAAAAAATGAAGCAGGAGAATATCTGCCTGGAGGAATACCTCGATTCCCTTGAAAAAACCGGAACCCTTCATTGATTATCGGGCTTGAATTTGCTATAATTTAATTCTATTCGTTTTTACACACCATTGATCAGGAGGCTTTTTGATGCGGCAGACAAAGGTAAGAACCAGGTTCGCCCCAAGCCCGACGGGCTTTATGCACGTTGGCAATCTTCGGACGGCCCTGTTTGAATATCTGATTGCGAAATCGAACGGCGGAGACTTTGTTCTCCGTATTGAGGATACCGATCAGGAACGGTACGTGGAAGGCGCCGTGGAAGTGATCTACAAAACGCTGGAACAGGTGGGTCTCAGGCACGATGAGGGCCCCGATGTCGGCGGCAATTACGGCCCCTATGTACAAAGCGAACGGAAAGAGCTCTACCGGCAGTACGCGGAGCAGCTGGTCCGCGAAGGAAAAGCCTATTACTGCTTCTGCTCCAAGGAACGGCTGGATTCCCTGCACGAGAGCAAGGAGGAGAATGGCGGCGGCTACGACCGTCATTGCCGGAACTTACCCGCGGAAGAGGTGCAAAGTCTGCTTGCGGCGGGAACGCCCCACGTAATCCGGCAGAAGATGCCGCTGGAAGGTTCCACGACCTTTGATGACGTCGTCTACGGGCCGATCACCATTGAAAACCGCGAGCTGGAGGATCAGATCCTTTTAAAGTCGGACGGCTATCCAACTTACAATTTTGCGAACGTTATTGACGACCATCTGATGGAAATCACGCATGTGGTGCGCGGTTCGGAATACCTGACTTCCACGCCGAAGTACAAGCTTCTGTATGAGGCGTTCGGCTGGGACGTTCCGGTCTACGTCCATCTGCCGCTCATCATGGGCAAAAACGAGGACGGCGGCGTTTCGAAGCTTTCTAAGCGCCACGGTTCCACAGGCTTTGCGGATCTGGTAAACGAGGGCTATCTTCCCGAGACGATCGTGAACTACATAGCCCTGCTCGGTTGGTGCCCGAAGGACAACCGTGAAATGTTCACGCTCGCTGAACTGGCTGAAAATTTCTCGATCGACGGCATCAGCAAGTCGCCTGCGGTATTCGATTACGACAAGCTTCTGTGGTTCAACGGGGAGTACATCCGGGCGATGACGCCGGAAGAGTTCACAGCCCGCGCGATGCCGGAGTACCGGAAGGTGTTCCCGGAGGGAGAATACGACTGGGCGATTCTTACCTCGATTTTGCAGCCCCGCGTGACGAAATTCACGCAGATTCCCGAAATGATCGCGTTCCTAAAGGAACTGCCGGAGTATTCGGCGGAGTTCTTTATTAATAAGAAGAGCAAAACAAATCTTGAAAATTCCCCCGCTATGCTGAGTGCGGCGATTTCCGAGCTGGAAGGTTTGGAACCCTGGACGGCGGAGGCTCTGCATGAAGCGCTGCCTGCCCTCGCTCAGAAGCTGGAAGTGAAAAACGGAACGCTGCTCTGGCCGGTTCGCATCGCGGCGGCGGGCATGACGGTGACCCCGGGAGGAGCGATTGAGATTCTCGACTTCCTCGGGAAGGAAGAATCGCTGCGGCGCCTGCGGCTGGGACTGAAAAAATTAGGATCGTGAGGAGTTAGAGGAAATGAGCGAAGAAGCTATTACCCCGGAGGAGAACGGCGGCTCTGGGAATTTTATCCATACCTTTGTCCGGGAGGATATCGCGCCGGGCGGTCAGTTTGAGGGCATGAAGGTGCACACGCGCTTTCCGCCTGAGCCGAACGGCTATCTGCACATCGGCCACGCGAAGGCGATCTGCATCGATTTCGGCACTGCGGAAAAGTTCGGCGGGCAGTGCAACCTCCGCATGGATGATACCAACCCGACAAAGGAAGACGAGGAATACGTCGACGCAATCAAGGAAGACATCCAGTGGTTGGGTTTTTCTTGGGAGGACCGCTTTTTCTTTGCCTCCGACTACTTCCCGAAGATGTATGAGCTGGCGGAAACCCTCATTAAAAAGGGCCTTGCCTATGTCTGCGAGCTGACGCAGGAGCAGGTGAAGGAATACCGGGGCGACCTGACGCACCCGGCCCAGAGCCCCTACCGTGACCGGCCCGTTGAGGAGAGCCTCGACCTGTTTCACCGGATGAAAGCCGGTGAATTTGAGGACGGGAAAATGACGCTCCGCGCCAAAATCGACCTCGCTTCCGGAAACTTCAATCTCCGCGACCCAGTGATTTACCGGATTAATCATCTTCCGCATCACCGAAAAGGAAATACGTGGTGCATCTACCCGATGTACGATTTTGCCCATCCGATTGAGGACGCTATCGAGGGCGTCACCCATTCGCTCTGCTCGCTGGAATTTGAGGATCATCGCCCGCTGTACGACTGGGTGATCGAACATATCGAGCTTCCGGCAAAACCGCGCCAGATCGAGTTTGCGCGGCTCGGCATCAACAATACGGTCATGAGCAAGCGCAAGCTGCGCACGCTGGTAGAAAACAACTACGTCTCTGGCTGGGACGATCCGCGCATGCCCACCCTGAGCGGCCTGCGCCGCCGCGGCTACACGCCCGCCTCCATCCGAAATTTCTGCGAACGCATCGGCGTTGCGAAGGTGAATTCCACGGTGGATTACGGCTTTCTGGAGCATTGCCTGCGTGAGGACCTGAACGAGAGCGCCCGGCGCACCATGGCCGTGCTGGAACCGGTAAAACTGATTCTGACCAATTACCCCGAGGGCAAAACCGAAACCTTCGAGGTGGAAAATAACCCGGAGAAGCCGGAAACCGGAACCCGCTCCGTGACTTTTTCGCGCGAGCTTTGGATTGAGCGCGAGGATTTCATGGAGGTACCGGAAAAGAAATACTTCCGCCTGTTCCCCGGAAATGAAGTGCGCCTGAAGACCGCCTACGTCGTGAAGTGTACTGGATGCGAGAAGGATGCCGACGGGAAAATCACCGCCGTTTACGCTGAATACGACCCGGCTACCCGCGGCGGCAACACGCCGGACGGCCGCAAGGTGAAAAGCACCATCCATTGGGTGGACGCGTCAACGGCCGCGGATGCCGAAGTACGGCTGTACAGCAGTCTGTTCACCGTGCCGGACCCCGAGGCGGGCGACTATCTGGAAGAGCTGAACCCGGATTCCCTTAAGGTCCTGACCGGCTGCAAGGTAGAGCCGTGGCTGGCATCGGAAAAGGCCCCCGCTTCCTTCCAATTCCTGCGGCAGGGCTATTTCTGCCCGGATAATAAGGACAGTACGCCGGAGCATCCGGTGTTTAACCGCTCCGTTTCCCTCAAGGACGGCTTTAAAAAAGGATGAAACAAACCGCCCGGTGCTAAAAAGCATCGGGCGGTTCCTTGTATGTGGAGCCCCACTTAATACGGGATTCTAGGGCAACACCGCACAAAAAGTGTTGCAAAGGCAGCGCGTGCGAATTGTACGGTGCTACCCTGGTGGTGAGTCGATTTGGGACCGGCCTCCGGTTACTCCCCGTAGATTCCCTGCACACTGACTTCGCCGGAAAATATGCGGTCGGTGGAACCGTCCGGCAGGCGGACCACGAGTTCCCCCTGCGGGGAGACGTCCACCGCCGTGCCGGAAACCTGTGCGCCGCCGCGCGTGAATTTCACCGTGCGGCCGAGGCTGACACAGAGAAGCTTGTACTCCTCCAGAAATCCGGGGTC
The DNA here is from genome assembly GCA_023410445.1 of Bacillota bacterium. Lineage (GTDB taxonomy): Bacteria > Bacillota > Clostridia > Oscillospirales > Acutalibacteraceae > Caproicibacter. The sequence continues at coordinate 440,081 of JAEYPT010000001.1, forward strand.
CGGGGCAGAGACGTTTCGCAGTATCAGCGTTTCAAACTTCCGTAGGATGTCCTGTAGCAGAGGAACGCGCGGGACCGAATGCCCCGTTTCCAGCAGCAGCGAGGTTGCCTTCTGTTGAATATCCGCGGGGAAATCCGGAATGTTCACGTTCAGCCCGATGCCGACCACGACGAATTCGATGCGGTCGATTTCGGCGCTCATTTCGGTCAGAATGCCGCAGACCTTCCGGCTACCGATCACGATGTCGTTCGGCCATTTGATCATGGCTTCACAGCCGGTTCGTTCGCGGATCGCTCTGCACACCGCCAACCCGGCGAGCAGTGTTGTCATGGTTACGGGTTCCGGAATATCGCCCGGCCGAAGCAGAACGCTGAACCACATGCCGGTGCCGGGCGGGGAGGACCAACTCCTTCCGAGTCGCCCCTTACCTCCCGTCTGTTGCTCCGCAATAAACAGGCTGCCGCCCGGCGCTCCCGAAAGTGCCTGACGTTTTGCCTCCTCGTTGGTCGAGCCGACGCTCCCGGAACAAAAAACGGTGCCGCCCAGCCGCGTCGTGCCGAGGCCCGAGGCGATTTCATCGGGCGTGAAAATATCTGGGCAGGAGGTCAAATGGTATCCGCGGTTCGTGACGGACTGAATCTCGTAGCCTTCCTCGCGCAAAGCATTGATGTACTTCCACACGGAGGTGCGCGAAACATCCAGTTCCCGGCTCAGTTCCTCCCCCGAAACAAAGCCGCGGTTGTTCCGAAGTGCACGCAGAATTTGGTCCCGCTGGAGCATACTTTCACCGCCTTTGTCGAATTGTTTCCTATTATAGCGCTTAATTTCCCTGTGCGCAAGACAGCGAAAACTTCGCCCCGCATATTGCCCTGCAAAACAATTTCGTGATATACTTGAAGTCAGATTGGACATCATAAATCGGAAGCGGAGGTGCACACGTTGGATGTTCGGCCGGGCGATATTTTGCAGATGAAGAAAAATCATCCATGCGGGAGCAGTACGTTTCTGGTGCTCCGTTCCGGTATGGATTTTAAAATTCGCTGCACCAAATGCGGGCATGAGATCATGGTTCCCCGCCTGAAATGTGAAAAGAACATCAAGAAGATCCTGCGGGAAAAAACGCAGGACGAATATTAGCACGCTTCTTTGTTTTTCATTTGATCGATAAAACAAAGGAGTATCATGCATGTTTGAAAATCTGGAAGTCTTTGAAAAACGCCGTGAGGAACTGAATCAGAGGCTCTGTGAGCCCGCCGTCGCCTCCGACCCCGGGCTGTATCAGAAGCTGATGAAGGAATTCAAATCGGTAGAACCGATTGCCGAAAAATACGGAGAGTATAAAAGCTCACTCAATGCGGAAGCTGAGGCAAAGGAAATTCTGGAGGGCTCGGGCGGCGACCGGGAGCTTCGGCAGATGGCGCAGGAGGAACTGGACACGGCAAGGGCCGACCAGGAGCGGATTTCCGCGGAGATGAAGATTTTGCTGCTGCCGAAGGACCCGAACGACGAGCGGAACGTCATCGTGGAGATTCGTGGGGGAGCCGGCGGGGAAGAAGCCGCCCTGTTCTCTTCCGTACTGTTCCGCATGTACTCCATGTACGCACAGACGCGTGGGTGGCAGACGGAAATCCTGAACGCGAACGAAACGGAACTCGGCGGCTTTAAGGAAATCAGCTTTATGATTACCGGCGAGGGCGCGTTTTCCCGCCTGAAATTCGAAAGCGGCGTACACCGGGTGCAGCGTGTACCGGAAACCGAAACGCAGGGCCGCATTCATACCTCCACGGCAACCGTGGCCGTTCTGCCCGAGGTAGACGAGGTTGAAGTGGAACTGGACCCGAACGATCTGCGGATCGATACGTTCCGTTCCAGCGGCGCGGGCGGGCAGCACATCAACAAAACCTCCTCGGCCATTCGTGTGACGCATCTGCCGACCGGCATGGTGGTGGAGTGCCAGGACGAGCGCAGCCAGTATAAAAATAAGGACCGCGCCCTGAAAATTCTGCGGTCCCGTCTTTACGAGATACGCCAGAAGGAACAGGACGACCGGGTCGCAGCCCAGCGCCGCTCGCAGGTCGGAACCGGAGACCGCTCCGAGCGGATACGAACCTACAACTATCCGCAGGGACGCGTGACCGATCATCGAATCGGCCTGACGCTTTACAGGCTGGAGGACATTTTGAACGGGAGCATCGACGAGATCATCGATGCGCTCATCGCCGCGGACCGCGCCGAAAAACTGAGCGGTGCCGCGGGAGATCAGACGGAGAGGGACGACTAAATTGCAGACTCTTTTGCTGGATGCAAAAAAACAGGGCGATATCGAAACCGCGGCTCGAATTCTTCGGAAAGGCGGGCTGGTCGGCATGCCGACCGAAACGGTTTACGGGCTTGCCGCCAACGCGCTCGACGCGAATGCGGTGGCCAAAATATTTGAGGCGAAGGGACGGCCTCAGGATAACCCCCTGATTGTTCATATTTCGGAGTTTGATCAGCTGGAACGGTTGGTATCGAAGGTGCCGGAATCGGCGCGCAGGCTGGCGGAGGCATATTGGCCCGGACCGATGACCATAGTACTGCCGAAATCGAAGCTGATTCCGGATCTCGTAAGCGCCGGACTGCCGACCGTCGGAATCCGGTTTCCGTCTCACCCGGTGGCGCGGGCGTTGATTACGGCGGCAGGCGTGCCGATTGCCGCGCCGTCGGCGAACCGCTCGGGTCTGCCGAGTACGACGACCGCGCAGCATGTTCTGCGCGATATGGACGGCCGGATTGAAGCCGTTTTGGACGGCGGATCCTGCGGCGTCGGGGTGGAATCCACAATTGTGACGCTTTCCTCCGATCCGCCGCGCCTGTTGAGGCCGGGCGGAATCACGCTCGAGCAGCTTCGTTCCGTCCTCGGACACGTGGATGTGGACAATGCGGTGATGAATCCCCTGCCGAAGGGAGCGCATCCCCTGTCGCCGGGAATGAAATACAAGCACTATTCGCCGAAAGCGAACGTCATTATTTTACAGGGCTGTGAGGAAGCGTATTTTAATTATGTAAACAGCCATGAGGAACCCGGCGTAGCGGCGCTTTGCTACGACGGCGAGGAGAAGAAACTTCGTGTACCCGCCGTTTGCTACGGTGCGGAGGACGACGGCGAAGCGCAGGCACGCGAACTGTTTGAGGCGCTGCGCCATTTGGATGAAATCGGGGCGAAAACGGTGTATGCGCGCTGCCCGGAACCATCCGGAGTCGGACTCGCCGTTTACAACCGTTTGATGCGGGCGGCCGGATTTGAGGTGCTGCGCCTTGCTTAGTCCTGTGCTCGGGCTGACCGGGCCGACCGGGGCGGGAAAATCTACCGTGGCGGCGGCACTGAAAAAACTCGGCTGTGCGGTGATTGACGCGGACCGCCTCGCGCGGGAGGCAACGGCGATGCCGGAATGCCTCGCCGCGCTTCAAAAGGAATTCGGTGCGGACATCGTCGGCGAGGACGGAGCACTGGATCGCAGACTGCTTGCAGGGCGGGCGTTTGCCAATCCGGAGCGCACGGAGACGCTGAACCGGATCATACATCCGGTAGTTATCAGGGAATCCGTACGGCGGCTGCGGGAAGCACGGGAAACCGGCTGTCTTGCCGTAATTCTGGATGCGCCGCTCCTGTTTGAAAGCGGGGCTGACAGCCTCTGCGACACGACGGTCGCGGTCGTTGCGCCGGACGCTTCCCGTGCAAAGCGGATTATGGCACGAGACGGTATCACCGCCGAACAGGCGGAGGAACGGATGCGGGCGCAGCACGGTATTTCCTATTATGCGGAGCATGCGGACTATACGTTTGACGGAACTGTAGGCTGGGACGCTTTCGACGGCGCGGTCAAAGCGCTGCTGGAGCGGATTCTGGGGGACCTTAATGAGAAGACATAAGGCGTGGACCTTGCTCTTTCTACTCCTGCTGCTGGCGGCGGCTGCCGCGGTCCTGCGGCTCGGTTATTTAAAGCTTATGAAAGCCGCCTATCCGCAGGGGTATTCGGAAATCGTTACGGCGGAAGCCAACGCGGACGGTCTCGATCCCATGCTGGTGTATTCCGTGATCCGTGCGGAAAGCAGTTTCGACCCGGATGCCCAGTCCCATGCGGGTGCGCTCGGGTTGATGCAGCTGACCCCGGATACTCTGGAATGGCTGCAAAAACTGAGGCCTTCCGATATGACGTACACAGAGAAAGACCTGTTCACACCCCGCGTCAACATCCGGTACGGCTGTCACTTTCTGGAATTTCTCCTCAAAAAATACGGGGACCGGCGAACGGCTCTTTGCGCCTATAACGCAGGGATCGGCACGGTGAACTCCTGGCTGAAAAACAGCGATTATTCCGAGAACGGGCGGAGACTGAAAAAAATCCCCTACCCGGAAACGCAGAAATATGTAACGGCGGTGGAACAGAACATTCAGAATTATAATAATCTTTACCGATCATAAGACGAAAGGAAGAGGGAACATGGCGAAGGAAATGGATCAGGCGGAAGTAAAAAAGCTGGCGGAAGAACTGTTGGTCAGCCGTAAAAACGGATGTCTTCAGGTGCCGGAGGATCAAATACAGGCGGCGGACGCTTTCTGCGAAGGCTATAAGGAATTCATCGGCGCGGCGAAAACGGAGCGCGAGGTTGCAGCCTATGCCGTTGAACTGGCTAAAAAACACGGCTTTGTCGAGTATGAGGAAACCAAACGGTATCGCGCGGGCGACAAGGTTTACTATAACAATCGGGAAAAGGCCGTCATTCTCGCCGTGATCGGTGAGGACGGTGCGTCGGACGGCGTGCGTATCGCGGCGGCCCACATTGATTCCCCGCGGCTTGACTTAAAGCCGCATCCGCTGTACGAAAAAGAAGGCTTCGCCATGTTTAAGACCCATTATTACGGCGGGCTGAAAAAATACCAGTGGACGGCGATTCCGCTTTCCATGCACGGGCGCGCCGTCCTGAAGGACGGGACCCGGGTAGATCTTCGCATCGGCGAGGAACCGGGCGAGCCCCAGTTCTGTGTGACCGATCTTCTGCCGCATCTTGCGGGCGATCAGATGCAGAAAACGCTTGGCAAGGCAATCGAGGGCGAGAATCTCAACATTCTGGCGGGGAGCCGTCCGGTTCGCGCGAGTGAGGGCGACAATCTTTTGAAGCTCAACGTCATGAAACTGATCCACGAAAAATACGGGATGACGGAGGAGGATTTTGTTTCCTCTGATTTCGAATTTGTCCCCGCTTTCCGCGCCGTTGACGTTGGTTTTGACCGCAGCATGATCGGAGCCTACGGCCACGACGACCGCGTATGCGCCTACCCGGCGCTGATGGCTGTGCTGAACGCGAAAACGCCGAAGCACACGGTCCTGACCGTGCTGGCGGACCGCGAGGAAATCGGGAGCGAGGGGAATACCGGACTCAATTCGCAGTTCCTGCGCTATTTTATCGCGGACCTAGCCGAATCCGACGGCTTCCGCACCCGTCACGTACTCAGCCGTTCGAAATGCCTGTCGGCGGACGTTGCGGCTGGCTACGACCCGAATTACGCGGAGGCGTACGAACCGACGAACTCCTGCTACCTTAACGGCGGTGTCGGCATGTGCAAATACACCGGTGCGCGCGGCAAAAGCGGCACCAGTGAAGCAACCGCCGAATTTGTAGCCGAAATCCGCGGCCTGTTTGAAAAGAACGATGTTCTGTGGCAGATCGGCGAGCTCGGCAAGGTGGACGGCGGCGGTGGCGGAACGGTCGCCATGTATATCGCCGGAATGAACGTCGACGTCGTGGACATCGGCGTGCCGGTGCTCTCCATGCATTCGCCGTTCGAAGTGGTCTCCAAGCTTGACGTCTACATGACCTATCAGGGCATCAAGGCGTTTTACGAGGCGAAATAGCCGAAGAGCGGTGCTTCCCAATTCCCGGAAACGTATTGCAAAGAAATGACCCGGGTATTATAATAGGCATATCCAACCGGACAGAACCGGTATGACGAAGTAAAATGGAGGATTGTGCAATGGCATCCGTAACAAAAGATATGCTCGTTGGCGACATCATCGATGCGAATGAGAAAGCAGTTCCGTTTCTCCTCGATATCGGAATGCACTGCCTTGGCTGCCCGGCTTCCCGCGGCGAAACGCTGGAACAGGCCTGTATGGTTCATGGCATTGAAGCCGACGAGGTTGTCCAGAAGCTGAATGAGTATCTCCTTGCAGCCGAATAAAAATTCGGACGCGCCGGAAAGCCGTTCCTCAAGCCGCCCCCTGTTTTTGCTGGGGAGGCGGCTTTCCGTATGTGCACAGATGGTTCGTGAAGGCTCGCGGCTCGCGGATGTCGGAACCGACCACGCCTATCTTCCCGTTTGGCTCGCGCTGCGGGGGCAGATTTCCGCCGCCGTCGCTTCCGACATCCGGCCCGGCCCCCTGCGCAGGGCGCGGCAGAACATTCTGCGCTACGGAGTTTCCGGTGTTGTTTCCGAACGGCTCTCCGATGGTCTGGCCGCCGTTTTGCCGGAGGAGGCGGACGATATCGTCATCGCGGGCATGGGCGGGAAGATGATCGTGCGGATTATCGAAGGAGCCGATTGGCTCCGAAACCCGGAAAAGCGCCTGATTTTGCAGCCGATGACGTCCGTCGAGGACCTGAGGCTGTTCCTTGCGGAAAGCGGCTTCGCCGTTCTGGAGGAACAAGCCGCCGAGGAGGACGGGCACATTTATTCCGTCATGCTGGCTGTTTACGCGCCGGAGCTTTGCGCCTGCGGCGAGTTGTACCCGTATATTGGGAAGCTGACGTCGGCAACGGAAGAAAGCCGGGCTTACCTTCGGCGGCAGGTTCACAGGCTTTCCAACCGTGCGCAGGGACTCCACATGGCCGGGGAGCTTGCCGCTTCACAGGAAATTGCCCATCTGGCCGAAGAAATTGAAAATCTACTTTTAAAAAAAGACACCGAATTATAAGTAAACCGGCTGCGTGTTACATCCTGCGACGGAGACAGCAGCCGGTTTTCATTGGAAGGAAGGGTGCGCTTTGACGGTTACCGGAGACATTTACCGTTTTATCGACGGCTTTGCGCCGTTTGCCACCGCGATGGAGTTCGACAATCCGGGTTTGCTGGCGGGCGGGGAGGACCGGGAGGTAAAAAAAGCACTGCTTTCGCTTGATATTACCCCCGACGTCGTTCGGGAAGCGGCTGCTTTCGGGGCGGACCTCATCGTCAGCCACCATCCGGTTATTTTCCACCCGCTGCGGCGTCTCCTGCCGGAGACCGCACCGTATCTGCTGGCGCAGCACGGCATTGCGGCCATTTGCGCTCATACAAACCTCGATATGGCTCCCGGCGGCGTCAATGACTGTCTCGCGCAGCGCCTTGGTCTGCGTGGGGTAAAGATGCTGAAGGAGGACGTGAGATCCGGCCTGCCGGAAGCGCTGATGGGTGAAACCGACCGGGCCTATGAGCCGGAGGAGTTTGCTCACTATGTTGAGCAAGTGCTTAACTGCGATGGTGTGCGCTACGTGGACGGAAAGCGGAAAATTACGTCCGTCGGCCTGTGCGGTGGCGGCGGAGCGGACCTCGTTTATGCCGCAGCGGAGGCCGGGTGTCAGGCGTTTGTAACGGGGGAAAGCAAGCACAATATTCTGCTGGACGCCGAGGCCCTCGGCGTCACCTATGTGGATGCCGGGCATTTTTATACGGAGGATGTTGTAATTCTTCCGCTGCTGGAAAAGCTGAAGGAAAAATTTCCGGAGGTCGTCTTTCAAAAGTCGGAGCGGATGCACGGCCCCGCAAAGACAGTATCGGCTGGGAGGCATTAGAATGGCGCTGGACGGCGCGTTTCTGCATCATTTAAAAAAGGAAATCGAAGAGGCAGCCCTCGGTGCAAAGGTAGATAAAATTTACCAGCCGAACCGGGAGGAAATTGTCCTTCTGCTGCGCATGCGCTCGGGTTCGCGCCGCCTGCTGCTCTCCGCGCGGGCAAACAGCGCGCGCATTCATTTTACCGAGTACGCGCCGGAAAATCCCATGGAGCCGCCCATGCTCTGCATGCTGCTGCGCAAACGCCTCATCGGCGCACGCCTTATCGGGCTGCGGCAACCGGAGCTGGAGCGCATGCTCTGCCTTGACTTTGACGCGGTGAACGAGCTGGGCGACGAAATCCGCCTGACGCTGGTCATGGAGATCATGGGGCGCTACAGCAACATCATTTTTGTGGACGAAGAGGGGAAAATCGTGGATGCCCTTAAGCGGGTGGACGCGGGCATGTCCTCGGAACGTCTGGTGCTGCCGGGTCTGAGTTATCACCTTCCGCCTCCGCAGGACAAGCTCAGTTTGCTTGCCGCGAGCCGGGAGAAAATTCTTGCACGCCTGCGCTCCCTGCCGGGGGACCGCGAGCTTTCCGGCGCGCTGCTTTCCGTGCTTCAGGGCGTGTCGCCTGTCGTCTGCCGGGAACTTCAGTTTCTGACCGGGCATGGAAAAGACCTCAATGTCCGCGAAATGACGGAGGAACAGTTCGAACGTCTCGGCTTTTTCCTGGAGCGCACGGCTGAGACCGTCCGGGAAGCTTCGGGGGAGCCCTGGCTGGTAACCGGCCCACAGAAGCCGCTCGACTTTTCGTTCCTGCGCATCGGGCAGTATGGGACGGGCGCAACCGTAAGCAAGGCGGAAAGCTTTTCCCAGCTGCTTGATTCCTTTTACGAGGAGCGCGACCGCACGGAACGGATGAAGGTGCGCGCTCAGGATATTCTGAGGGTACTTACAGTCAATTCTGACCGGTTAAGCCGCAAGATCAACGCTCAGCGCGGGGATCTGGAACGCTGCGCAAAGCGCGGCGATCTGCGCCTTTACGGCGACCTGATCAACGCCAATATCTACCGGCTGGAAAAAGGAATTTCGGAAGCGGAGCTGGAAAACTATTATGAGAATCCGCCCGTTCCGGTAAAGGTAAAGCTCGATTCGATGCTGACTCCCTCCCAGAACGCGCAGAAATACTACAAGGAATACCGGAAAGCGCGCACGGCAGAGGAAATGCTCACCGTTCAGATCGCTCAGGCGCAGCGGGAACTCGCTTACCTTGATACGGTTTTCGAGGAACTTGCCCGCGCTGCCGATGAGCGCGACCTCAATGAGATTCGCGCCGAGCTGGCGGAACAGGGGTATCTCCGTTCCTCCGGGAAGGGTGCGAAACGCTCCGTGGCTCAGGGACCGGTGAAATTTGTTTCCAGCGACGGCTTCCCGATCTGGGTGGGGAAAAACAACCGGCAGAACGATCAGCTTACGCTCCGGCAGGCTTCCAAAAACGATCTCTGGTTCCATACGAAGAACATTCCGGGCTCCCATGTCGTGCTGGTGACGCAAGGACAGGAGCCGGGCAAGCAGGCGATTCAGGAAGCCGCGATGCTGGCTGCTTATTACAGCCGCGGGCGGGAATCCTCCAACGTCGCGGTGGATTATACGCGTGTGCGGGAGGTTTCTAAGCCGCAGGGCTCGGCTCCGGGTATGGTTATCTACGTGGGAAACCGGACGGTCTATGCGACGCCGGATCCGAAACTAATTGAAAATATGAAAAGACTATGAATTTTTATGGCGTTTCTTTGCAATATTGCCATCGAATGCTATAATAAAACAAATTGCCGCAGAGTGGTAAATTTCGGGGGCGTATGCATGGCAAAATGGAAAACAATGCACTGTCTGAAAAACACGGTTCTGTTTGGTTCAACCGCGCTTCTGATTCTGACGGCGAATCTTCTGACGGTTTTCGGCGGTTTCTTTTATGAACCGGCAGCCTATGTGCTGTTTGCCGGGAACATTCTTCTCAATATCTCCGTTTTCTGGGACCTCGGCCAGCATGTGCGCCGGGATTTCCCGATGATAGTTTTTGCGGGGACGTTTGATATTCTCTTGCTTGGCCGTGTCTATATCGCGTTTTTCTCCGATCCCGGACAGCTTCTTTACAATCTGGAGGCTCCGAATTACGAAAATCTTTTTGTTGCCCTACAGGTGGTAACTCTTTCGTTCGTTTTCGTTTTTGCGGCGTACCGGCTTTCCGGCTTGCTTTTTGCCCGCCGAGAGAAAGCGCTCCGAGAAAAAGGCGCCGCAGCGTATCCGCAGAGCCCACTGCTGCCGGTTGTCCGCCAGATCAGCGCGGTGGTTCTTCTGGCAAGCTCCATCGCTTTTTTCTATGTGCTCCTGTTATCCATCCTCAATGTGTTCCGAACCGGCAGCTATCTGAAATCGTTTACGCTGGTTTCGGAAACGAGCGTGCCGACCGTCATCAGCCGCATGTCGCTGTTCTTCGTGCCCTCGTTCGCCGTTTTCCTCGCGACGCTGCCCGACAAAAAGCAGCTCAAATGGCCGATGATCGTCTACGCGGTCTATATGCTGGCTTCGCTCTTCACGGGACGGCGGAACACGTTCGTCACGGAACTCCTGATGATTATGATTTATTTCGTAATGCGCGACACCCTGCTGAGGAGGGACAGCCGGGTCCTGAAAAAGCGCACGGTGGTGTTCGGCGCGGTTGCCGCCGTGATTGGCATGTACCTCTTGCAGCTGTTTGCTGAGGTGCGCGCGGGCGGATTTACCTTTCATAAGGGCTTTTTCGACATGTTCAGCAATTTCTTTTACTCGCAGGGCGCAAGCTTTCGCGTGGTGCAGCAGACGGTCAACAAATGGGATTATATCAACCACAACATTTCCTGGCAGTATCTGTTCTATCCGTTTGAGATGTTTATCCATAATAACCAGATCACCCGGGCACTGTTCGGCTTCACACCGATCGTGGAGGTTCAGAACATCGCGTTCGTCCAATACACCCACAACTATGCCCACGTGCTCACCTATATGGTCGACCCGGGCCGGTATCTTTCCGGCGGCGGTTTCGGCACCTCCTTTGTGGCAGAGGCCTACGTGGCGTATGGAATGCCCGGTGTCGCGGTGGTCAGCATGCTGGTCGGGCTGATTTTTCGCTTTTTCTCCTCCATGCTCACGCGCTCCTGGCCGGTACTGGCGAGCTGCCTGATTGCTATCAAGGACTTTGTTTACATTCCCCGGAGCTTCGCGTTCCTCTGGGTGACCGATGTGTTTAACCTGACTTACCTGTGTTTTTATATCGGCGTTTACCTTCTTGCCCTGTTCCTTGTATGGGCCAGTGCGCATACGCGCGCTTCCCGCGGAATTTTTGAGAAGGAACCGCCGTTTCTGGAGGGGAAGACGTGAAACTTCTGCTCCTTCTGACCCATTCCTTCCCATACGACACGGGGGAGGAATTCCTTTCCGGCGAACTGCCGTGCGCTGCGGGCTTTGACCGGGTTCTGATCTGCCCCTGTTGTTTGAAACCGGACAGCGTCCAAACGCGGGAACTTCCGGCGGGAACGGAATGTCTGCCGCTTCGCCGCAAAACACTCGGCAAAGCCGCATACCTCCGGGTCCTTTCGCTTTTAGGCGTTCGGCAGGAGTGCCTCCGTTTGTACCGCTCGGGCCGATTTTCTTCCGGACGGGTGAAAAACATGCTGTTTTTCATGAAGAACGCGCTGGAAATCTACGACGCCCTCCGGACAAGCAAAGAGCTTTCGGGTGCGGACGATATTACGGTTTACAGCTACTGGTTTTACGATGCCGCTGCCGCGGGCGTTCTGCTCGCGGCCGATTTGCGGAAACGAGGCATCCGCGTGTGCCTTGTTTCCCGCGCTCATGGATTCGACATCCACGCAGAACGGTCGGAATTCGGGTATCTGCCGATGCGCTATTTCCTTCTGAACGGGTTGGACCGGCTTTTTCCCTGTTCAATGGACGGAGTTCGTACAATCGTGGACGAGTACCCGGAGTTTCAGCCGAAAATCCATGTTTCCTATCTCGGAACCCGCGATGACGGAGAGGCACCCGGAAGCCGGGAGGAATTCCATCTTGTATCCTGTTCCTACATGGTTCCGGTCAAGCGGCTTCATTTGATTATCGAAGCGCTCCGGGAGGCGGATTTCCCCGTGCGCTGGACGCATCTTGGTTCCGGCCCGCTGGAAGCGGAACTGAAGAAGCTGGCCGCAGGACTTCCGCCGAATGTACAGGCCGAATTCGCAGGGCAGATGGAGAATGAAGCTGTTTTGAACTACTACAAAACCCATGGGGTCACGGCGTTTGTCAACGTGAGCTCCAGCGAGGGGATTCCGGTTTCGGTGATGGAGGCCTGCTCTTTCGGATTGCCCGTTGTGGCCACCGATGTCGGTGGCACCTCGGAGATCGTGGAGGACGGGCAAAACGGCCTGCTGCTCCCGGCGGATTTCACCCCGTCGGAACTGCTCGCGAAGCTGCGCGCTCTGCGCGACAGGAGCCCGGAGGAATACGCTGGGATGTGCGCGGCCTCCCGTTCCGTTTGGCGTGAAAAATTCAGCGCCGACCGGAACTACGCGAAATTTTACAGGGAGCTTTGCCTATGAAACTGCTGTACCTGACGTTTCAGGAAGACGCTCTGCTTTACGCCGGGGTTACCCGAAAAATTGCGTGGCAGGCGAAGGCATTTGAACGTCTCGGTTTTGAAGTGACCTATTCCCTTTGGAGCGGAAGCGACTACCGGTTCCAAACGGGTGACCGGACGGAAACCGTAGCAGTTCCGGAAGGGTCGGGCCGGATGCACCGCTTTGCACAGGCGGCGGGCACGTATCTGGAACAGCATCCGTGCGACGTTCTGTATTTCCGACTGGACCGCATGAGCTTTGATGCGGTTATGCTTTGCCGGGCCGCGAAGGCGGGCGGCGCAAAGAAAGTGATTTTAGAAATCCCGAATTATCCGTATCTGACGGATTACATTCGGAACGTCCGGGGAGTTCACCCGATTTCCCGTCAGGCGGTCACTCTGGCGAAAATCCTTGGAACCGCCGCCGAGGACCGCATTTCCGGCCTTTCGCTAAAGGGCGCGGCGGATGCCGCCGTGCTGATCGGCAACCACTCCGATCGCTTTTTCGGCATTCCGGCGATCAACATTTCCAACGGTGTCGCGGTTTCGGAGTTTGATTCGATCCGGCATCCGCAAAACAAAGGGGAAATCGTTCTGATCGGCGTAGCCGGGACGCTCTGGTGGCAGGCCTACGACCGAGTGCTTGCCGGAATGGCGGAGTACCGCCGCAGCCACCCGCAGGGTCCGCAGCTCCGATTCATCCTTGTAGGCGGGGACGCGAAGGAAATGCCGGAATTTCACCGGCAGGTGTCGCAGCTTGGGCTGGAGGACAGCGTCGAATGCCCCGGCTTCCGGACGGGGAAAGCACTCGAAGAATATTACAACCGCGCGGACCTTGGGGTTTCTTCCCTCGGTTGCTACCGCCGGGGGCTGATCCGATGTTCTTCTTTAAAGGCGCGGGAATACTGCGCGGCGGGAATCCCGTTTCTGTATGCCTATGAGGACTGCGACCTTGATGAAAGCGCGCCCTTTGCGTTGAAGCTGCCCAACGATCCCACTCCGGTGAATATGGAACGGGTGCTTGAATTTGTCGGCAGGTGCCGTGCGGACCCCGCCGTGGCCGAAACGGAACGCGAATTTGCGCGCACGCATTACGACTGGGTGTCCATCCTAAAACAGGTGCTCGATTTTGCCGGTGTGAAAACGCCGGAATCCGAAATAGATTGAAATTCAGGAGGTAACCGATGGAACTGTTTGTAAGTTTTTCGGAAATCATGCATTACTTTAAAAAGACCCGCGTAAAATTTGCGCTGGTCGTTCTGGCCTTTGGGCTTGTGTGCGGTCTGATGCCGCTGAAATTTGTCCATCCTACTTACCAGGCGTCCACCACCTACACGGTGACCTGCGGCGTGCCGGAAAATTCGGACAGCGACTACCGCCTCCAGTACACCAATATCCTGTACAGCCGCGTGCAGAGCTCGGTGGCTCTGGCCTCGGGCAATGAGATTGCCGCTCAGACTGCTGAGCGGGCGGGAGTTTCCAAGGACAAAATTCTCAAGATCACGGCGGAGCAGCAGAACTCCGCGCCGGTCGTGAAGATTACGGTAAACACCACGGACGCTTCCAAAGCGGCGCTCTTAGCGGATACGGCGGCACAGGTCCTCACGGAGGACCTCGTAAAGGAATTCCCCAATCCGCAGCTAGTTGCGACCATCACCGACAAGGCCGCTCCGGCCAGTGCGCAGTCTACCAAGTCCACTATGGTGAAAGCGGGTTTCATCGGTCTCGCCGTGGGCTTCATTGTGTATCTGTGCATCGGTATTTTCATTGTCCTCAGCGACAAGACGATCCGCAATAGCCGCTACGCGGAAGAAGCCTTTAAAACCACGCTTCTTGCGGAGGTTCCGGAATCCCAGAAGGAAGCGGAGGACGCCTGCCGCAAGCTTCGTGCAGCCGCGCTTCATCAGTCCGGCGGCGCGAAGATTTTCCTGGTTGCGGACGTGTGTGAGAATAACGGCGCCGACGTTGTCGCGGCAGGGCTTGCCGCTTCTCTGGCACAGACCGGAAAAAAGGTTATCCTCGCCGAAGAAAATTTCCGCTCCCCGTCGCTGGCTCACCGTCTGGAAGTTCAGCCGCAGAAAACGGCGGCCGACGTTCTTTCCGGCTCCTGCACTGCAGCAGAGGCACTTGTGCCCGTTCCTTCACAGAACGGCCTTTCGTTCCTTGCCGGCTCCTCGAACCTTGGGGGCGATCCTGCCGACCTGCTGGCGGGAGAAAAATCCGCCGCTCTCGTCAAAGAGCTTGCGGACCTTGCGGATTATGTGGTTCTTTCCGCTCCGTCGGACGAGCACTATCCGGATGCCGAAAACATCGCAGCGCTTTCCGAAGCGGTCATTCTGTCCGTCCGGTACGGCTCGACGCCGTTTGAGCATCTCGGCGAATCCTTCCGCCGCGTTGAGGCTGCAGGCGGCAAAACCGTCGGCTTCGTAACCACCGGGGTCTGACTTCAGGCCCCTCCGGAAGTGCCGCCGGATACATAACCGGAGAGGGATTGGCCCATACTAGAATCCGGTGATGAAAATGACGGTTTCCTTTGTACGAACCATTCTGCTGTATGCCGTGATTATAGCGGCGGTCCGGCTGATGGGAAAGCGGCAGATCAGCGAGCTGCAGACGAGCGAGCTGGTCGTGACGCTGCTGATTTCAGACCTTGCCTCCATCCCGATGCAGGATACCGGCCAGCCGCTGGCGAGCGGCCTTGTTCCGATTGCAGTATTGGTCATGTGCGAAATTCTGATTTCCGCCCTGATGGTGAAAAGCACGAAATTCCGCCGACTGATCTGTGGCAAGCCGATTATCGTCATCAGCGACGGGGTCGTTCAGCCGGGCGAAATGCGGCGGCTGCGCATGACGACGGAGGACTTGGTGGAGCAACTCCGCCAGAAAAACGTGTTTAGCATTCAGGATGTCGCCTATGCCATCGTGGAGACGAACGGCAAGCTGAGCGTCATAAAAAAGCCGGATAAGGAACAGCCGACGGCCGGAATGCTCGGCGTGGCCTTGCCGGACTGCGGCCTTGAAACGGTAGTCATCAGCGACGGTGTGATCTCCGATTTTTCCTTAAAACTCTGCGAAAAGAACCGCGACTGGCTCGAAGGGGTGCTGCAGGGGCAGAACCTTGGTCTGAATGAGATTTTTCTGATGACCGCGAACCGGAAAGGCGATTTCTTTATCGTGAAAAGGGAGGGGAACGGATGAAGCGTCTGTGGGCTTCCCTGATCCTTCTGGTTGTCTTGGTTACCGTCTGTCTGCTCGGAGTTCACACCACGAGGAAGGCGAGCGAAACAATGGTCCAGACGGTGACGGCGGCGCGGGATGCGGAAATCGGAGGAGATACGTCGAAAGCGGTTTCCCTGAGCGAAAAGGCAGTAAAAGACTGGCGCGTCAGCCATTCCATTTTGTGCCTTTATATGCCGCACGCCCGGCTGGAGGCAATCGACCAGATGCTTTCCGGTCTGCCGAACCTCTGCAAATTCGGTGCGAAGGAGCAGTATCTTGCCGACTGCGACCGAAGTATTTCACAGCTTATGTATCTGACGGAGTCTGAAATCCCGAGTATCGCCAACATTTTTTAATAAAGAAGGAGCAGGCGGCAATAAACCGCTTGCTCCTTCTTTATGCTGTTATGCAAAAAAATAAATGTCTTAGGGTTGAATCTCTTCCGCAAAGCGGGCATAATTCGATTCAGAACAGAAACTTTCCAGCCAGAGAGAACGGCTGCGGTCCCGCAGGGCCTTCCGTTCTTCCAGTGGCATGCGGCCGATCTTCTCCAGAAGGGCCGCAAGCTCCGATGGGTCGAAATCTTCCCGGAGCAGAAATCCGTTTTCCCCGTTCCGAACCAGTTCCCGGGTTCCGCCCACGTCGGTGGCGACAACCGGAAGACCAAAGGAGCAGGCTTCCATGATGCTGACCGGCAGTCCCTCTGAACTGCTCGTGTTCACGAAGCAGTCCTCGGGGCGGCTTCGGTAAAATTCCAGCAGCTCCGCGTTTTTCACTTCTCCGGGGAAGCTGCATTCCATGAAGGAAAGCTTTTCCGACGCGAAGGCTTTCAGGTTTTCCAGCCCTTCGCCACCGCCCAGATGGGTCCAGCTGAGCTTTAACCCGCTCCCCGAGAGAAGAGAAAGGGCCTTTGCGAGCAGCTCCACGCGCTTGACCGGGGAAATATGGCAGCAGCTCACAATCCGAAGGCCGTCCGCGCTTTCAGGCCCGGTTCCGTGATCGGTAGTGCCAAGGTAGGCGGTGCGGAGCTTGTCCGTGTACTGCGGGTATTTCCGGCTCAGGTAGTCCGTTCCGTCCTGCGAACAGGGGTAGACCCGGTCAATGCCTGAAAGCAGAAAGGCACGCAGCGGCAAATATCCGGAGGGGTTCTGTTCGTCGTACAGATCGTAGCGGTGCGCGCGGCTGACCGCTTTCTTCCGGCTTAGCGGGCACGCCTGCCTGAGCTGTAGCGCGGCCAGCGCCGTGTCGTAAAACCAGTAGCTGTAAAAGGTTACGCCCTCCCAGCGGCTCCAGTTAGTGCCGTTCAGAATCTGCGCGCATTCGTGGGCAATCCTGTCGCCCTTTGCAGCAAAGTAAGCGAGGAACAGGTGCTTTTTCCAAGAGCCGAGCAATCTGTCCTCCTCCGCGCCAAAATGCTTCCGTACGCCGGCGGGCGTGAGGTATTTTACGGCGGCAAGCGGGACTCCGTTCGTGACCCTCGACGCCGGGACGGCGTGCACCTCCACGTTTTCTGGGACCTTCCGCGTTTGGACGGACGGATCGGAAACGGCGACGGCGATCAGAATCACTTTTTCAAAGGCCTGCGCGAGAACGGGGATTTCGTTCTCGATAAATTCTTCTCCGCGGTCAAACGGATATTTTTTTGTAAGAAGCACAAGACAGTTTTTCATGGCGTATCCTCCCGAGCAACATTCCCTAAAAGCATAGCATACCCGCGGGCCGGATGCAACCGGGCCGCTTCCTGCCGACGCGGAAAACCTTGTAATCGGCGAAAAAAAATGCTATAATTCATAGGAATTGCATGGATATTTTTGCATCTTTCCAAGGATGCGCAAATCCGGAGATTTTACACGTCGGCGCGGGCGGAATGTGCGCCGATGTTTTTGATAGTACAAAACAGATTCCCGTATCGACGGCTAGAAAAAGCAGGGGGCGGAAGTTTGCCGAAAATCAGTGTGATTGTTCCCGTCTATAATGTTGAAAACTATCTGGACCAGTGCGTGCAGAGCATCCTGACGCAGACCTTAACGGATTTTGAGGTGTTGCTGATTAATGACGCTTCCACGGACGGATCGCTTTCGCTTGCACGCACTTACGAAAAAGACCCGCGCGTGCGCGTACTGGATAAACCACACGGCGGTCTGGGGGATACCCGGAATTACGGAGTGTCCCGCGCCTCGGGAAAATACCTTCTGTTCGTGGACTCCGACGACTGGCTGGAAGAGGATATGTTCCGAAGCCTTTATGAGGCGGCGGAGGGCAGCCTCGCGGACATGGTCGTGTTTAATTTCGTGCGGGAGAACCTTGTGGACGGAGAACGCCGCGTCTGTAAGCTGCCGGTGAATTATCCGGAGCTCGGCGACGAAATCCGGGGCAAGGTGCTCGAAGAACTGGTGGGCCCCGACCCGGACGACGGGGAATGGCGCAGCGTGGAAATGCTCGGCTGTGCCTGGCGCCGGATGTACCTGCGCGAGTGGTTTACGGAAAATCAAATCATGTACGGCGATGAACGAAAAATCATGCTGGAGGATCTTCCTGCATCCATTCAGGCGCACTGTGCGGCTCGCAGGGTTCTTCTGGTCGGCGGTGCGTATTATCACTACCGGTATAATCCGGATTCGCTCAGTACCCGCTACCGCCCCCATAAAATGGAGATGCTTGCGGGCTGCTTTTCTACGGTTCGGGAGACGCTTATTTCATTCGGATTGTATGACCAGTTGGAGGAGCGCCACAAGGCGTGGCTGGTGCGCATGGCCGCTCACTCCGCGCTGGTCAACTGCTTCTGTCCGGCGAATCCGGCCGGTTTTATTGGACGCTGGCGGGAGGTTCGCGGAATTCTCAAAAACCGGCTGCTCCGGGAGGCGGTTGCCTCCGATTATCTGAAAGCGGGCAGCCGTGTGGACCGGCTGATTCTCGGTGTTCTGCGTACCCGCATGACCCCGGCCGTCTATCTTTTTTATCGGCTTTATACGCGCGTTCTCTTCCGCAACAGCGCGAAAAAATAACCTTGGGAGCTTTTTAAATGCCTGAAAAGAAAAAGATTCTGTTTATCAACTACAGCCTGCACAGCGGAGGAATAGAAAAGAGTCTGGTCACGCTTCTCTCGCTGTTTGATTACAGCGCCTACGAGGTTGATCTTCAGCTTTTTGCTGGGGAAGGGCTGTTCCTGGACCGTGTTCCGGAGGAGGTCAACCGCCTGGAACCGCTGGTTCCCCCGGAGTACCGGCTGAATATCCGGCAGGCCTTCTGGGCCCTGCTGAAAAAGGGGCATCCGCTCGTAGCCGTATGCCGCCTGCTGGTTTCCTTTGCGGGTCTCAGAGGGACCATGGGAGAGCGCCTTGTGAAGATGTGGAAAATCGAACGCCATTTTGTCCGTTCGAACCCGAAGCACTATGACGCTGCCGTTGCCTATATGGAGGGCCAGCCGATCTATTACAATGTGACGAAGGTTCAGGCCGACCGAAAAATCGGTTTCATTCACGGCGATTACACCGCCATGGGCCTTGATGCCGCATTTGACCGGCCGTATGTGGAAAAGCTTGACGCGCTCTGCACAGTTTCCGAATCCTGCCTCACCGCGCTGAAAAAAACCTTTCCGGAATACGCCGGAAAGTGCCATGTGATCTACAACATTATTTCAGCGGATTTTCTACGCTCGATGGCGGAGAAGGACCCCGGCTTCAGCGACGGGTTCGATGGCCTGCACATTCTCTCCATTGCACGGCTTTCACATCAGAAGGGACTGGACCTCGCCCTGCCGGCTATCGATCGGCTCCGGCGGGAAGGCCCCGTGTTCCGCTGGTATATCATCGGCGTCGGCCCCGAGGAGGAGTCCCTCCGGCAGCAGGTGAGGGAATTAAAGCTCGAAGATTATGTCGTATTCCTCGGGGAACAGGCGAACCCGTATTCTTATTTAAAACAGTGCGATATTTACTTACAGCCTTCCCGCTTTGAGGGAAAGGCTATCGCGGTCGATGAGGCAATGGTGATGTGCCGCCCGATTCTGCTGACTGCCTTTTCCACGGCGGCCGATCAGATTGATTCCGGCAAAAACGGCTTGATCGTTCCGATGACGCCGGAGGGAATCGAGCAGGGCCTGCGGGAGCTGATGGGCAGTGAAGAACTGCGCGCGGGTTTTGCCGCCGAACTGGCAAGGGGCTGTTTCAGCAATGAATCGGAGCTTGACCGGTTCTATGCGCTGCTTTCCTGACAGCGTAAAAAGAGCCCGGAACGCAGCGGCGCGTTCCGGGCTTCCTGCCGTGATTACTGGACCTTTTTCCTGCGTCCCGCATTTTTCGCAATCCGTTCTTTCTCTTCCTGTTCCTTCATGGCTTTGATGTCCGCCCGTTTTCTTCCGTCGCTTTCTTCCCAGAGCTTTTCGGCAACCGGCGCCCAGTCGCGCGCGGCGTCAACACACTTCGAGCTCAGCTGTTCGACGTCTTCCGGGTGCGTGAGGTCGGTGGAGGCTGCCCCGGACCGCTTCACCATCTGGGTGAGCCTGCCGGGGTTGTCAAGCAATGGGCAGGGGCGAAGCTGGTTGCGGTTGAACGGCTGGCACTCCCGGTACTGCATGAAAAGCGGAGAGCGCAGCGCATCAAGCAGGGTCTTTTCCTTGATGTTCGAGTCGGAGTAATGAATGAAGGCACAGGGCTCAATGTCTCCGTTTGCGTTGATGTGCAGGTACTGCCGCCCGCCGGCGATGCATCCGTTGACATATTCGCCGTCGTTCCAGAAATCCATGGTAAACAGCGGCTTAGTCTCGCGGAACTTCCGAATCTGCCCATACATCTGTTTGCGCTGCTGCGCCGTTGCAATCAGGTCGGGCACAGCGTCCACACCAACGGGTATGTAAGTGAACAGCCAGGCGAATTTGCACCCGAGGCTGATCAGGTGGTCGAAGTATTCCTCGCTGCCGATCGTATCAGCGTTCTTGCGCGTGTAGCACAGGGAAGCCCCGAACGGAAGCTTCTTTTCCTTGAGCAGGTTCATCGCCTTCACCACGGCCTGATAGGTTCCAGCTCCGCGGCGGAAATCCGTCTCCTCTTCAAAGCCTTCAATGCTGATGGCAGGGACGAAATTCTTCACACGCAGCATTTCGTCCGCAAAAGCCTCGTCGATCAGGGTTCCGTTGGTAAACGCAAGAAATTCACAGTCCTTGTGTTTTTCGCAGAGACGGATCACGTCTTTTTTACGGACCAGCGGCTCGCCGCCTGAAAATATATACATGAAGGTACCGAGTTTTTTGCCCTGCCGGATGATGCTGTCCAGCGTTTCAAAATCCAGATTCAGCTTGTTGCCGTAGTCGGCGGCCCAGCATCCGGCGCAGTGCAGGTTACAGGCCGAGGTCGGGTCCAACAGGATTGCCCACGGGATATTGCAGTTATACTTCGCGACATTTCGGTTTTTCCGGCGGCTTCCCAGAATGGCAGAATGAATCAGGAAGTTTTCAAACATCTTCTTCCGGACTCCCCCGTCGATATCGGTATAGAGGCTGGTGATCAGACGGTTCCAGTTGTTCTCGGGATCCTTTATAAATCCTTCAATCATGTCATAGGCGGTTTTGTAATAATCGTCGCGGTCGAATTTCCGGAGCCACCCGAGCAGTTTCGGAACGTTTTCCTGGGGATTGTCGTCCAGGCATCGCAGAACCTTTTTCAGTCCGTAAACTTCCAGTTTTTCCTTTACAATACCCATGTATCTCTGCTTCCTTTCTTAAAGCTGTGGATGGATACTGATTACCATCCTTCCATGGAAAAGGATTCAATAGGAACAAAAAAGGCAAATTATTACAAAAATTCCATTTGGATTATTTTTCCGCCTCCCCACATTTTTCTTTTCAACCGATTCATACTATTCAAATGTAATGTTATGGTAGAAATATAATGTCGTTTGAAATTTTTGCCGACTTGTCTTTATCAGAATTTATATGCCACAGGAGGAAAAGTCATGCTTCTGAATGAATTGCTGCGTGATCTTGCGTATACCTGCTCAGACGATCGGAATCTGGAAATAACGGGGGTTGTCTGCGATTCCAGAAAAGTGACCGCAGGCAGTCTGTTTATCTGCCTCTGCGGTTCCCGCGTGGACAGCCACGAGTTCGCTGCTCAGGCGGAGGAAGCGGGCGCCGCTGCGATTTTGGTCCAGCGTCCCGTGAACGTGAAAAACGCCTGCGTGGTGACGGTGGAGGACACGCGCCGCGCACTGGCGTTCATTTCGGCGGCATGGTTTCGCTACCCGGCGGGGGAAATGACCATGATCGGCGTGACCGGCACAAAGGGGAAGACGACCTCAACCTATATGATCCGGTCGATTCTCGAAGCCGGGGGAATCAAAACCGGCGTGATTGGCACCATCGGAGCGGAAATCGGAGACGAACTGATCCAGACGGACAATACGACTCCCGATGCCTACGATGTTCAGCGTTTTCTCCGGAAAATGTCAGATGCCGGATGCCGGGCAGTCGTCATGGAGGCGTCCTCTATCGGCCTGCGCGACCACCGCGTCGACGGATTTTCCTTCGATTACGGCCTGTTCACGAATTTTTCGCCTGACCATGTGGGCGGGAGCGAACACAAAGACCTCCAGGAATACATGCAGTGCAAGAGCTTGCTGTTCCGGCAGTGCGGCACCGGAATCATCAACATCGACGATGAAAGCTGGGAAGGGATTACACAGGGGCACACCTGCTCGCTGGAGACCTACGGCTTTTCGGAAAACGCCGAGCTGCGCGCGAAAAATGAGAGCAAAATCTCCCGGCCGGGGTATCTCGGCACGCATTTTGAACTGGATGGGCGGCTGGGTTTCTCGGTTGACGTGGATATTCCCGGGCACTTCAACGTCTACAACGCCCTCGGAGCCGTTGCCGTGTGTCGGCATTTCCCGGTCACGGAGCAGAATATCCGCGACGGCCTCAACACCGTAAAGGTGAAGGGCCGCGTCGAGCCCGTGCCGGTTCCGGGCAATTATACGCTGCTGATCGATTACGCGCACAACGCCGTCAGCATGGAGAACATTCTGGAAACACTGCGGGAGTATCATCCGAGCCGCCTGGTCTGCATGTTCGGTGCGGGGGGAAACCGGCCGAAGGGACGCCGTTTCGACATGGGTGAGGTCTGCGGCCGCCTTGCGGACCTTTCGGTGATTACCGAGGACAATTCCCGCTTTGAGGACGTGATGGACATCATCGCGGATATCCGCACCGGCATCGATAAAACCGGCGGAAAATACGTTGTGATCCCGAACCGGAAGCAGGCCATCAAGTACTGCATGGAAAACGCGCAGGACGGGGACGTCGTTGTGCTCGCCGGAAAAGGGCATGAAGATTATCAGGAGACCCGGGGCGTGAAAACGCATCTGGATGAGCGCGAGGTCGTCGCGGACGTCCTTGCGGGAAGGCTGTGAGGTGCTATCAATGAAAATGACCGTGGAAGAAATCGCGAAAGCCTGCGGGGGACGTCTGCTCTGCGGGAATCCGCAGACGGTGGTTACCTCCGTGACGACGGACAGCCGGAAAACGGAACCGGGTTCGCTTTTCGTTCCCATTATCGGGGAGAGAACCGACGCCCACATGTTTATCCGCGCGGCGCTTGCCGGGGGATCGGCCGCAGCGTTTACGCAGGAGAATTCGTCCATGGATGACGAAAAGCCCTGGATTGCCGTGGAAGATACCCTCGGTGCGCTGCAGAGCGTGGCTGTATACCATCGGAAAAAATTCGATATTCCCGTGGTGGGCATCACCGGGAGCGTTGGCAAAACGACCACCAAGGAAATGGTTGCCCTTGCCCTTTCGGCGGGACTGAACGTTATGAAAACCCGCGGCAACCTGAACAGCCAGGTCGGCCTGCCGCAAACGCTGCTGGAGCTCTCGGAAGAGCATCAGGCGGCGGTCATTGAAATGGGCATGAGTAATTTCGGCGAAATGAGCCGACTCGCCCGCATTGTGGAGCCTGCCTGCGCCGTCATGACCAACATCGGTATTTCCCACATCGGCCAGTTGAAAACAAGGGAGAATATTTTGAGCGAAAAGCTCCATATCACCGACCGGTTCCGGGAGGATTCGGTGCTGTTCCTGAACGGGGACGACGAAATGCTCGCGGCTCTGCGTGGGAAGGTGCCCTACAAGACCGTTTTTTACGGCACCGGGCCGGACTGTGACTTCCGTGCGGAGGACGTGAAGACGGAGGGGGAATCTATCTTCTTCCGGTACCGTACCCCAAATGGGGAAGCCGGGCAGGTTGTGCTTCCGGTCCCCGGTATGCACCACGTTTCCGATGCACTCGCGGGGCTGGCGGTCGCCTCACATTTCGGCATCGCCGCCGCGAATGCCGCACGGGCGCTTGCTTCCTACCGCCCTCTCGCCATGCGCCAGATGATTTACCACGTCAATGAAATCACCGTGATTGACGACTCCTACAACGCAAGCCCGGATACCGCCCGGAGCAGCCTGCAGGTGCTTTCCTCGCTCCGTTCCGGCCGCCGCATTGCCGTGCTGGCTGATATGCTGGAGCTCGGTGACTATTCGGAGCAGGCTCATTTCGACGTCGGGGTCGCCGCTGCCAAGGCAGGTGTAGATATTCTGATTACGGTCGGAAAACGCGCGGAAGCAATTGCGGAGGGAGCCCACTCCGTCAATCCTGAAATGGACTGCCATGTTTTGCCCCCGGATAACGCTCAGGCCATTCAGATTTTAAAATCAATTGTTACTGCCGGAGACGCGGTCCTTATTAAAGGATCGCGCGGAATGAAGATGGAAGAGATTGTTCGCTCCCTTTTATAACAGGAAGCAATTGACATAATTGATAAATTTTATAGTTAAACTCTGTTTAAACCATGCAAATTTTCAAGTTTTACCCGGTATCCTCTTGCTATTATTACAAACGTGTGATAAGATGTAACCAATTTGTAACGATTGTAAACATGATGTCATAAATATAGCGGAGGTACGGGATGCGGAAGAAACGGTTGCTGTGTTTTCTCACGGGCTTGGCCATCAGCATGTGCGGGTTAATTGCAGTTTCTTTACATACGGTCCAGCCCGCGCGGGCTGCCGAAGCAAAAACTGGGACAGGCCTTGCGGAACACGCTATGATGGCGTATAACGATGGCTGGCAGTACCAGTACGGCGGTTACGGACAGTTCGTCGGCGGCACAAGGGCGACCGACTGCTCAGGGCTAATCAAATCTTACTTCTGGTGGACGGGGGACAAAACGAATCCCAACCCTGGCCTGATGAGCGTTCCCGCAAGTTCGGAATCCATGTTAAGTGCGGCGAGTGCTAAGGGAAGAATCGATCTTTCCGATCCGAAATCTCTTCCGCGTGTCCACGGTTTGATTCTTTACAGCCCCGGCCATGTAGGGGTTTATGTAGGAAACAATATGGAATTGGACAACCGTCAGTCCGGCGAGAACATTCTTTATCGTTCTGTCATCGGCGGGCGCTATCACTGGCAGTATTGGCTGAAGCTGCCGCAGCTGAAGTATCCCACTACCGGCTTTGCTACTTATGACGGCGACAAATATTACTATGAGAACGGACAGTATGTTGTAAGCACCACGCGCACAATTGGCAATACGGTTTATACGTTTGATGCCTCCGGTGCGGTGGTTTCCGAAACTCCCAAATCCTGATTACAACTTATCGTTGCGAATGCAACGCAAATACAACTGCTTTTTGCCGACAAGGCACGAACGGCTCTCCTGAATTTCGGGGGAGCCGTTCGTCTGTGTTTAAAGACATTTTTTATTTGGGCCGGCAAGCTGCAAGGCAATTAAAAGGAACGGATGCTACAGTGCCAGCTCAATCTGGTATTTTTTCAGCCAATAATTCATCTGAATCAGGTAGGCAACCATCTGCGGCCCGGCCATCAGCTGACCGAACCACGGTTTTCCGTAATCCGATTTCTCCGTCAGCAGTTTTTCCACAGCGTCCGGCGCCACAATCTGGTGGATCGGTTCCGTTTCGTCGAGCATCACCCGGGCCAGACGCTGCTTCAGCAGCTGTTCGTAACCCGGATTATGCGTCTTGGGGTAGGGGCTTTTTTTACGCATGCGTACGTCTTCGGGGAGCCAATCCGCCGCGGCGTCGCGCAGCAGGCTTTTCCCGATTCCATTGTGGCATTTGTACGACCAGGGGGCGTTGAATACGTATTCGACAATCCGGTGATCCGCATAGGGAACGCGGACCTCCAGACCGCTCGCCATGCTCATCCGGTCCTTGCGGTCCAACAGGGTTGTCATAAACCAGTTAATGTTTAAATAGGAAATTTCACGGCGGCGCTTTTCCTGAGGATCTTCGCCTCCCAGCACAGGTACGGACGCGATGGATTCTTCATACCGCCGGTTCACGTATTCTTCCATGTTCAGGGCCTTCGCGATTTCCGGTTTCAGGAGGGAGGTTCGAACGGAGAGGTCGGGGGACCAGGGGAAGCAGTGGCCTTCGAAGGCTTCTTTTTTATGGAACCAGGGGTATCCGCCGAAGATTTCGTCCGCGCATTCGCCGCTGAGAGCGACGACATGCCGCTTTTTCACCTGACGGCAGAAATAGAGCAGAGAGGAGTCCACGTCGACCATACCGGGCAGGTCCTTCGCGTCCACTGCTTCATAAAGGCTGTCGGCCAGACTTTCGTTATTGCATTCGAGGTAGGTGTGGTCGGTTTTGCAGTACTGCGCCATTTCCGTCACCCAGGGGCTGTCGGCGTCCGGCTGAAACGCCGTCGGGTGAAAGTATTGATCGTTCCCGGTAAAATCGAAAGAGTAGGTGGAAAGCACCTCTCCGTGTTTCGCACAGTTCCGGGCGACAAGCGAGGTGACGATGCTCGAATCCAGCCCGCCGGAAAGGAACGTGCACAGCGGAACGTCGGAGACTGTTTGGCGCAGAATCGAATCTTCCACCAGCGTGCGCACATGGCGTACCGTGTCTTCGTAGCTGTCGGGATGTTCGTAGCTTTCCAGACGGAAATAGGCTTCCTCCTTGAAGCCGTCCCGATCGAAGACGGCAAAGTCCCCCGGCTTGATCTCGCAGATGTTCTGGAACACGCCGACACCCGCCGTGCGCGCCGGGCCGAGGCCGAAAACCTCGCAGAGCCCCTGCCGGTCCAGCACCGGGTTAATGCCGGGGTATTCGAACAAAGCTTTGATTTCAGAGCCGAAAACCAGTCTTCCGCCTGTGAGCGAATAGAACAGGGGTTTCACGCCGAACCGGTCGCGGCACAGGAAACACCTCCCGCGGCGTTCGTCGTCCACCGCGAAGGCAAAAATCCCGTTCAGTTTTTTCGCGCAGTCGGAACCGTATCGCATATAGCATTTGAGAAGGACTTCGGTGTCGCTGGAGGTTTCAAAAAGAAAACCGGACGCTTCCAGTTCGCGCCGGAGTTCTCCGCTGTTATACAGTTCTCCGTTGTACACGATCGTGTAGCGGTACCCGCCCGCATAGGCTGTCATCGGCTGCTTGCCGCCCTCCGGATCGACCACGCAGAGCCTCCGGTGAGCAAAAGCCGCATGTGCCGAAACATGCACGCCGCTTTCATCCGGCCCACGGTGTTTCAGCGTGCCGCCCATGCGCCGGGCGAGATGCGCCAATAACGGCGCTTCTTCGGTGAAATCGTCGTTAAAGTCGCAAAATCCTGCAATCCCACACATATGGAACCCCCCTTAAAAATTACTTTACCATATTATGTAAAATTCCAGAGAAGGTTAAAGAACTGTGGGCGCTTGTCCGCCCGTGCGGCAGGGTATGAAACCTGATACGAACAAATGCCGGAAAAGCTTTGGAGGGCGCTTTCGCCTCCCGTGCCTGGAAAACGGCAGCAAAAAAACCCTCCCAATTTGGGAGGGCCCGGCGGTCAAATCTCTATTTTTTGGCTTCGTTCTTTTTCTTTTCTTCCGCTAGCGCGCTGAGAATTCGTTCGGCGGCCGTGCGGCGCGCGTTTGCCTCAACGGATAGCTCAATCGCCAAACGTGTGAGTTCTGCTTCCCCCTGAAGGGCGGTGGACCTGACCCGCTCGCAGATCTCTTTCATCGCCGCGGACTGTGCGCTGCAAAAGCTGTTGTACATTTCACTTTTGGAGGCGTCCTGCAGAAGGTTGTTCATCAGGGAAGCGATATCCTGAATGGAAAGCACCGGCTTAAGCATACAGATCACAGTCAGTAACGCGAGGTGATCGCGCGAATATTTTTTCTGCTCCGGCCGGGGCAAAATCCGGTCCTTCACGTAATTGTTGATCATGCTGGAGGTCAGCAGGCTGGAATTCTCGTCGCGTTCGAACAGGCTGAGCTGCTTATCCATGTAGGTCAGCACCTGATCCATATACAGGTAGATTTCCGGCAGACGGTCCCATTCTACGCCGTTATTTTCCTGTATTTTCTGTGCCCATTCCGATATTCTGTCCGTTGCTTCGCTCATTTGGGTTCCTTCCTCCCCTGCCGCGTGCGCTCCTCCAAAAGGTAGCGGCTCGGCGGCATTCCCATGTACTTCTTAAACACTCTCGAAAAATAAAGCTGATCCGAAAAACCGGTGGAATAGGCGGCTTCCCCTACGGTAAGACCTCCGCCCTCCAGAAGACCGGCGGCCTTGTTGATGCGGTAGCGCATCAGGTACTCATTGGGCGGCATGGAGAGATGCTGCATAAACAGCCGGTACAGGTGGCTCCTGCTGATGCCCGCGCTGGCCGCAACGTTCCGGATTCCAATGTCACCGGAATAATTGTACTCAATGTATTTAATTGCCTTCTGCACGTAGTCGTAGCCGTTGTCGTGCGGTTCGGCGGAAGTTCCGAACTGTTCCATCAGCGCGGCGAGAAACAGCAGCAGTCCTGATTCCATGCGGGCTTCTTCCTGTGGGCTGAACCCGGAGGAGTTGCAGATATCCACCAGAAGATCGCGCAGGCGGCTGTCCCGGTCGTAGTGGAACACGGGGTCGCCTGCCAGCAGGCCGGTCTGCTCCATCAGCCGTTTGGCGTCCGTGCCGTTAAAGCCAACCCAACAGTATTCCCACGGGTTGTCGGCGTCCGCGGCATAGGAGACGATCCGCGACGGCAGCACCAGAAAGCCGTCCCCGGCGGAAAGCCGGAATACCTTGCCTTCGCTGGAAAATTCCCCGCACCCGGAGATGACGTAATGAATGAGGTAGTGATCCCTCACGGCAGGCCCCCATGCGTGGCCCGGGCCACAGTGCTGAATGCCGCAACTGTACACGGCAAGCCCCAGACTGTTATGAAACGAGACTTTGAAGGACCGCCGGAATTCCTCGTTGGTCATGGTGCGGGGATACCTCCGTTTCTCAGGAATCTTTGTCTCTCATTATAATTCGTGACGCCTTTCAATGCAATAAAAAACAGAATCACGCAGTTTTTTCATTGCAAAAAATTCCTCAATCAGCTATAATAAACAGGATTCCTACGTAAATTATGCAGGATTGTTTCGAACTTTAATCATGAACGGCCGTAAAATAGGCTCTTTTTCGGGACGGCCGGCTCCAGAAATGAAATGAGGTTGGAATATGCAGTCAAATCTTCAAATTTCACTGGTCGTGTTTATAACTGGCCTTGTGGTCGTGTTTGCGGTGCTGATCGGCCTAGTATTGATTGTTCGCGGATACGGCGCCGCGATCCGTTCCTTGCAGAACCGGACTGAACCGGAAGCTCCGGACCGCGCAGAACCGGAACGGGCTGTTTCTGCCGAGCCGGTGCAGGCTTTTGTTCCGCAGTCGGAACCCGTGGCCGCGCAGGAGGGCGCAATTCCGGAAGAGGTTGTTGCCGCAATCGCCGCGGCGGTTTATTGCATGTTCCCGTCCGGGAAGGTGACGTCGATCCGGCGTTCCGCTGCTCCGGGCCGCTCCGCGTGGGGTATGGCGGGGCTTGTGGAGGGCACTCGCCCGTTCTGACCGGCATGAATTCCGCAAATCAGCGAATACGAAAGGAAGAAAGAAAGTGGATGTTTTAACCGCGTTTACAGAGTCAGTTGAAAAGATTTTCCAGACCTCCGGCTTTGCCGGAAACGACTGGCGCAACTATGTTATGATCGTCATTGCGGGAGTGCTGATTTATCTTGCTATTCGGAAACAGTACGAACCGCTTCTTCTTCTCCCGATTGCGTTCGGCATGCTTCTGGTGAACCTCTGCCCAGCCCTCATGGCGGCGCCAATGGGCAATGAGGCAGGTGGCCTGTTCTATTATTTGTATCTCGGGGTAAAGCTCGGAATTTATCCGCCGCTGATCTTCCTCGGCATTGGAGCGATGACGGATTTCGGTCCCCTGATTGCCGACCCGAAAAGCTTTTTGCTGGGCGCCGCGGCGCAGCTGGGTATCTTTGCGACGTTCATCGGCGCGGTCCTCCTCGGATTCACTGTTCAGGAAGCAGGGGCGATTGGCATTATCGGCGGAGCGGACGGCCCCACGGCCATCTACGTAACGTCGCGTCTGGCCCCGCACCTGCTCGGACCCATTGCCGTGGCGGCTTATTCCTACATGGCTTTGGTGCCGATCATACAACCTCCGATTATGCGCGCACTGACGACGCGGAAAGAGCGGATGGTTCGCATGGAACAGCTTCGTCCGGTTTCCAAGCTGGAGAAGATTCTGTTCCCGATCATCGTGACGGTGCTGATTGCACTTTTGCTCCCGGCAGCCGCTCCGCTGATCGGCATGCTGATGCTGGGGAATCTTTTCCGCGAGAGCGGCGTGGTGGAACGGATCAGCAAAACGGCTCAGAACGAGCTGATGAACATCATCACGATTTTCCTCGGCACTACAGTGGGCGCCACCGCGACGGGCAGCGTGTTTCTTTCCGGCCAGACAATTAAGATCATCATCCTCGGCCTTCTGGCGTTTTCCATCGGCACGGCCGGAGGGGTTCTGCTCGGCAAGCTGATGTGCCGTGCAACCGGGTACCGCGTCAATCCACTGATCGGTTCGGCTGGCGTTTCCGCCGTCCCGATGGCGGCCCGCGTTTCGCAGAAGGTAGGGCAGGAGGAAGACCCCGACAACTACCTGCTGATGCACGCGATGGGCCCGAACGTTTCAGGCGTGATCGGTTCCGCCGTGGCGGCGGGCGTTCTGCTCAGTATTCTGAAGTAATCGCCGGGAATGATAGCCGCCCGCATGCCGTATTCGCTGGCATGCGGGCATTTTGCAGGTTCGCCCCACGGCGGACTTTTTTTGACCGAATGTCCTATGTTTTTTGGGATTGCTTTTCTGAAATTTGCTATTTCCCCGTTTCTATTGTACAATAAGTACAATGACTAAGTTTACAGAGGGCGCTGATCCGCCCAATTTTTATTTTTGGCGGTGAACTATGGAAAACTTACAGATGCTTGACCTTCGGCGAAAGGTCCTGGAAAAGGAATTCTGCCGGATGAATCCGCAGCAGCGCGACGCGGTATTTTCCGTGGAGGGGCCTCTTCTGATTCTTGCAGGCGCAGGGAGCGGAAAGACCACGGTGCTGGTCAATCGGATTGCCAACCTGATCCGCTACGGCAACGCCTACCAGTCGGAAAACCTCCCGAATCTATCCGGAGAGGATTCAGAGGAGATTCAGCGTTATCTGGAAAAGGATGAGCCTCTTTCTCCGGAGACAAAGAAAAAGCTGGCAGACGACCCATGTCCGCCGTGGCAGATTATGGCGATTACGTTCACGAATAAGGCGGCAGGAGAGATGAAAAACCGCCTTTCCGCGCTCTTGGGGGAATCCGGGGACGAGGTGTGGGCTTCCACGTTCCATTCCACCTGCGCGCGCTTTCTGAGGCGCGAGGCGCAGGCCGCCGGATACACCAACCATTTTACCGTTTACGATTCGGACGATTCCAAGCGGGTTATGAAGGACTGCATGAAGCAGCTGGGAATCGACGACAAAAAGCTTTCCTGCAAGTCGATCCTCTCGGAGATTTCCCATGCGAAGGACAGCCTGATGGGACCGGGTGAATTTCAGAGGACCGCGGGAAACGACGCACGGCTTTCGCAGATCGGGCAGGCCTACCAGCATTATCAGGCGCGCCTAAAGGCGGCCGATGCCATGGATTTCGATGACCTCATCTACAATGCTGTGCTGCTGTTCCAGAATGTCCCGGAGGTGCTGGAACGGTATCAGAACCGCTTCCGTTATGTTCTTGTCGACGAATATCAGGATACCAGCCATGCGCAGTACATGCTTGTCCGCCTTCTTTCCCAGAAGCGACGCAATCTGTGCGTGGTCGGGGACGACGACCAGAGCATTTACAAATTCCGCGGAGCCACCATTGAAAACATTCTGAGCTTTGAAAAAACCTTCCCACGTGCGAAAGTGATCCGGCTCGAACAGAATTACCGTTCCACCAAAACCATTCTGGACGCGGCGAACGCGGTGATTGCAAATAACGCGAACCGCAAGGGGAAAAAGCTCTGGACCAAGAACCCGCAGGGCAGCCTGATCGGCGTACATACCGCTCTTAACGAACAGGACGAGGCGGATTACATTGTCCGGAAGATTCAGGATGGTGTGGCCGCCGGCCGGAGCTATTCGGATTTTGCGGTGCTTTACCGCATGAATACGCAGTCAAACGTGCTGGAAAAGGTCTTTACGAAATCCGGGGTTCCGCACCGGATTATCGGCGGGCACCGGTTCTATGACCGGAAGGAAATTCAGGATATGCTCGCCTATTTGCAGGTGATCAACAATCCGGATGACGACGTAAGGCTCACGAGGATCGTCAACCGGCCGAAGCGGGCGATCGGAGACCGAACCATCGCACAGGCTTCCGAGATCGCGGCGCGTGTGGGCGAAAGCCTGTTCACGGTGATCCGGAACGCGGGGGAATTCGAACCGCTCAAACGGTCCGCTCAAAAGCTGGAGCAATTTTCCATCATGCTGCAGGAACTGATTGATCTTTCGCAGGACGGAAAAACCGGTCTAAACGACCTGTACCGGGCCGTGCTGGAAAAAACGGGATATGTGGAGGCGCTGCTCACCTCCGGAGAGGAAGACGCACAGGACCGCGTGGACAATATCCGCGAGCTTTCCTCCAACCTGTTGAAATATGAGGAAGAGAACGGACAGGAAGCGGAGCTTACCGGATTTCTGGAAGAAGTTTCCCTCCTGACGGATATCGACAATTACGACGCCTCGTCCGACAGCGTCATTCTGATGACGATGCATTCCGCGAAGGGTTTGGAATTCCCCGTGGTGTTCCTGCCGGGCTTTGAGGAAGGAATTTTCCCGGGCATGCAGGTACTGTATAATCCCGGGGAGATCGAGGAGGAGCGCCGCCTTGCCTATGTGGCGATTACACGTGCGCGGGAAGAACTCTGTATCCTCCATGCCGACAGCCGCATGCTGATCGGCAACAGCATGCGAAACATGGCATCGCGCTTTTTAAAAGAGATTCCGGAGGAACTCCTGGACCGCAGCCGTGCGCGGGAATGGGTAAAACCGAAACCGGGCACATCCTTTTCCGCCTCCGCCCGGGAGGCGCGCATCGCCTCCACGGAAGCCGCGCGCAGCTTCGGGGGAGTGCGTGCAGCAGCGCCGGGAGCGCCGGGTACGTCGTTTCGGGCCGGAGACGGCGTGTGTCATAAGGTCTTCGGTTCCGGGGTGGTCCTTTCGGCTTCCCACATCGGCAACGATACTCTTCTGGAAATCGCCTTCGAGCGCGTCGGCACCAAAAAGCTGATGGCGAATTTTGCCCATCTGCAAAAGCAGTGAAAAAAGCCCCCGTCTGACTTGGTCAGGCGGGGGTCAGCTGTTATTCCTTATCGTGAATTTCGCAGTGGGGATCGGCGGCGACGTCGCTGACCTTCGGCGGGAAAAAGTCGGCCGTCGGAAATTCAATGCGGCGGAACATTTCCCGTGGGCTGTCGGATGTAGGCGCGCATTCCTTATCCGGGATGCAGAAGTCGTAGGCAGGGATCAGCATGGGAACATCGCGGACCAGCTGTACGATGGTGAACAGGCCGAGGGTTGCATAAACGGAATGGCAGCAGCTGTAGTCGAATTCCGAGCCGTAAAGGGCGCTGATGCTCTCTGGGATACGGCTGCAAAGGTCTGCTCCCTGCGGCGGACGTTCGCAGATCTTAGCCGAAAGGCCGATCGGCTCCGAAACCTGCGCAACGGCTCTCGGCAGAACTTTACCGGTGCAGAGTTCTACGTCTGGTTCCACGTCGGAGCCGGAAACGAACGTTTTCACATTCCCTTCGCTTCCGTACAGGATCACGCGCTTGTTGGCGAGGGCAATCCCGTGCAGGACGGCCGGGCAGGCAGTCTGCGGGCCGAAAATATCGAGGCAGATGTCAAAGAAGAAGGTCATGTCAACTGCGAAGAAGCCCTGATTAAAGGGAACCGCTTCCAGATGAAGAAAAACTTTGATCACCTCGGCGCTCCGGATCCGGACGTTGCATGCCTGTTCGATTACTTCATGCTTATCCGGGGTAAAATATACCCGCAGATCCTCAAGATATTCCTTTGCACTGCATGAATCATATACGCGCGCTGCGTCGATGCACACCGCTTCTTTGATGTTTCCTGCGCATTGGTTTGCGGCAGCTTCTGTACTGTTTTTATCCATAAAATCATCCTCCTACACGTTTCATGATGCCTTGTTCTCTATATCAGTTTATGGCGACGATTTAATTGTGTTACAGGATTCCTTTTTGGATAAAACGTTTCAAAACTCAGCTCAAAAAACCCGTGTTTCCCTGCTCCAGACCGTTTACGGCGGCTGTGATTCGGCTCTGCGCATCCTCTCCGGTGCGGGAGTTTTCCACGAAGCGGATGACTTCCTTTTGCTGTGCGTCATCCAGCAGACTGAAATGCCGCATCGCATCCTGATGCATTGCCAGCGACATCATCAGCCCGATCGGCATATCCCGCGCGTCTGACTCTTTTTTGCCCAATCGTATCACCTCCCATCGCTCTTAGTTTGCTTGTTTCCGGCTTCTTCATTCCATGAAACACGGCTTTTCCGTTCCCGCCGGGGAGGGCTTGCAAGAAATTCGCCGGTTTGGTATAATAATTGAAACAAATTAACGTCAAAGGTAGAATCGAAATGGCAGATATGGAAGAATCCGACCGTTTCCCTGAGCCGGAAAACAGGGCGGGAACCCGGAAATCGGGGAAGACGGAATGAACGGAAGACTGATTACCATTGAGGGCCTTGACGGAAGCGGCAAGGCAACGCAGACGGAGCTTCTGTGCGGGGAGCTTTCCCGCAGGGGACTGCAGCCTCTGCATATCTCTTTCCCCGATTACGAGGCGGAATCGTCAGCGCCTGTGCGGATGTATCTGAACGGGGATTTCGGGAAGAATCCTGAGGATGTAAACGCCTATGCAGCGTCTTCATTTTTTGCTGTGGACCGCTACGCAAGCTATGTGCGCCGCTGGCGCGACGATTACCGGAATGGAGCGCTTATTGTCGCCGATCGGTATACGACCTCCAACCTGATCTATCAGCTGCCCAAGCTGCCGCACGGGGAATGGGACGCTTTTTCCGACTGGCTGCTTGACTTTGAATACGGGAAGCTCGGTCTGCCCGCCCCCGATCTGACGGTATACCTGAAAGTGGACCCGGAGGTTTCGCAGATGCTTTTGGATCGGCGCTATCACGGGGACTTGCAAAAGCGCGATATTCACGAGAGCAACACTGCTTTTCAGGAGGCTTGCCGGGAGAGTGCCGGTTATGCCGCGGACCGGTTGAACTGGCGCACAGTGGACTGCATCCGGAACGGCGAGCTGCGGCCCGCCAGTGAAATAGGCGACGAAATTTTAAAATTAGTAATGGGAGAACTTCATTTTTATGCTTCAGTTTAAATACCCGGTTTTGGAAGACGGAGAATGGATTCGTCCGATTTTATCCGCCGCGGGTAAAATGGGCAGCGAATTCGCTTTTGGAACGCTCTTTCTCTGGAAGGATACTTACCACTCGGAGGTCTGCCGACAGGGAGACGACACGTATTTTTGCTTCGGGGGGCCGTCTCACACGTATAAATCCCCTGTGCCGGGCGATGGAAACTATCTTAGAACGCTTGAGACCATTATCGCCGACGCAAAAGAAAAGGGCTTTCCGTTTCGGCTGTGGGGTATCGACGCCGATGAAATGGAATACCTGGAGCGGGAGCAGCCCGGCAGGTTTCGCTTTAAGCTGGACCGGGACAGTTCCGACTATATCTACAATACCGCTGATCTGATTCAGCTGGCCGGGAGAAAATATCACGGCAAGCGGAACCATATCGCGCAGTTTGAAAAGACCTACGACTGGAGCTATGAGGACCTTTCTCCGGAAAATCTGGGCGCCTGCCGCGAGGTTGCCGAAGCGTGGTGCAAGGTGCACGGATGCAGGGATTCCAATGGGTTTCCGAGCGAACCCTGCGCCCTGAAAAAAGCATTCGACCATTTTGAAGAGCTCCATCTGGCGGGCGGACTGATCCGTATTGAAGGGAAACCGGCTGCCTTTACGATCGGTGAGGAGATCAACTCCAAAGTATATCTCCTGCACTTTGAAAAGGCGCTGGATGATTACGAAGGCCTTTACCCGGCGATTAACCACGAGTTTGCCGCACGGCATCTCGGCGGCTATGAACTGGTCAACCGCGAGGAGGACATGGGAATCGAAGGCCTGCGGAAGGCGAAGCTTTCCTATCATCCCGCGATTCTGCTGGAAAAATATATCGTTACCCTTGCAGAAGAGACCGGAGATGCGGCGCAATGATCGATTTTGCCCGTTGGGAAATGCGCGGGGAGCTGATTCGTCTCTGGCAGGTTTGTTTTCATGAACCGGAGCGCTTTCCCCGGTATTTTATGAACAATATTTTTGCGCCGGAAAACTGCCTCGTTTATCAAACGGCGGGCACAATTGCCGCTGCCGTTCATCTGGTTCCGGCACAGGTTGTTTCGGTCGGCGGTACGGCGCGGGCGCATTATATTTTTGCGGCTGCGACGCTCCCGCAGTACCGCTCACGGGGTTATATGGCGTCTCTGCTTGCTTACGCGGCCATCGCGGGCGGGCGGCGCGGCGAACGCTTTTCAGCGGTTCTGCCTGCGGACGGGGGCCTGATTCGCTACTACGAAGCGCAGGGTTACCAGCCGTTTTACCGTGTCCGTACGCTGGAGGTCCCTCGGGAACGACTGGAACATGAGGCCGACGGAATCCAAGCGCGGCGGCTTCTTCCGGACTGCCGCAGGCTGAACGCACTGCGGAGCGGGATCCTCTCCGAAAGCAGGGGTTCGCTCCTTTGGAGTCCGGACCTGTTCTGCACGGCTTCCGGCATGCAGCGTATTTACGGGGACCGGCTGGTTTGTTCCGCGTCGGCCGGGGGAACCGCCTATGGGCTCTGCCGTCCGGCTGGGAATCTATGCGAGGTCCTGGAGATGATGTGCTCCGCTCCGGAGGCGTTCGGCGGCCTTGCAGGGGAGTTTCTCCGCGAAACGCAGGCGCAGGCTTTTCGGTTTCGCCTGCCGGTGGAGGCAGGCCCGTTCCCCGGTGAAGGGGAAATTTCGGACTTCGGAATGATCCGGCCGCTCGGCGGAGCTTTGTTGGAAGAGATTGCTTCGGGAACGCCCTATCTGGGGCTTGCCATGGATTAGGCAGCCGCGATTTGATCCGGCTGCCCGGGCCAAAGTTGTTTTCTGCGATTCTGGAACCATTACATACTATGCGGTCGGAGGGATTTTTGATGGTCTATGTTTTTCTGGCGGAAGGTTTTGAGGAAGTGGAGGCACTGACCCCGGTGGACCTTCTGCGGCGCGCCGGCGCCGAGGTTCGCACAGTCGGCGTGGGCGGAAAGAGGATCACCGGTTCCCACGGGATCACCGTGACGGCCGACCTGGAGGATGGAGAAATCGGAGCGGAACCGGTGGAAATGGTTGTTCTCCCCGGAGGTCCGGGAACGAAGCATCTGGATGCTTCTCCGATTGTACGGTCCGTTGTTGCGTCCTGTGCGCGGAGCGGAAGCTATGTGACCGCCATCTGCGCCGCGCCATCCGTGCTCGGGCATATGGGACTTTTGAAAGGGCATGAGGCGGTCTGCTTCCCCGGCTATGAGGCGGAACTGGGGGCGGATTCCATTCCGGATCTTCCCGTGTGCGAAAGCGGCCGCATCATTACGGCACGCGGCGCGGGGGTTGCTCTGGAATTCGGTCTAGCGCTCGTGAAAGCGCTCTTCGGCTCGGAAAAATCTCAGGAGATCGGGAAGAAAATTCAATGTATGTAAAAAATATCCGGGAGATCAAAAAGGGTCTCCGTGCAAAGAGCCGGCAGTTCCGGGAACGGCTCGATCCGCAGAGGAAAGCGGACATGAACGCGGCGATCCGAAGCCGGCTTTTTTCCATGAGAGAGTTCCGGGAGGCCGACGTTGTTCTTACCTATGTGAGCAAGGAGATCGAGGTCGACACACTCGAGATTATCCGGGCGGTGCTGGAACAGGGGAAACGGGTTGCCGTGCCGCGCTGCATTCCGGAAACCTACCGGATGGAGTTCTTTGAAATAGACACGCTGCAGGAGCTGGAAAAAGGGATGTTCGGCGTTCTGGAGCCTGTGCCGTCACGGAGCAGGCTGCTCGCCGCGGGGGGTAAACGTCTCTGCATCGTGCCGGGCCTCAGCTTCGATTCCCAGGGCTTTCGGCTCGGCTACGGAAAAGGGTATTACGACCGGTTCCTGACGAATTTTCAGGGGGCTACCGTGGGAATCTGCTATGCCGGTTGCGTGCGGTGGAATCTTCCCCACGGCTTTTACGATCGGCCGGTTGATGTGCTCATAACGGAAAAATATATCCGGCGGATTTCAGGCAGGCCGCTCTGACGGGCGCGCCGGGAGGACAGATATGAACGACGAACAGAATGACAGGGAACACAGAAGGCGCGCGGAAAATTTTCAGGTTCGCATTCGGGACGACGAGCCCATGACGGACCTGTACTCAAGCGCGGATTCCGCCCGAGGCAGGCAGGACGGGAACGTCATCAACAGCTACAGCGATCCCCGAAAGGCGCAGCGCACCCGGAACACCGCGCAGATTCCGGTTCCCCCCGACCGCTCCGGCGCGGCGTTCCGGGAACGGAATCGTGAAAAGGGACGGAAGAATCGTCGCTTTTTCCGTCTGGTCTGGCTCGTGATGATCCTGTTGGTCAGTCTTCTTGTGGGACAGTACTGCATTTCCGGTATCGACGATATGCTCGCGCGCGGCCGCAGTAGCGTGAATCTGACCGTGGAGATTCCGAAGGATGCGACGCTCAATCAGGTGACGTCTGTTCTGAATAAAGCGGGCGTCGTGCAGAACATAAGCTTTTTCAAGCTGTTTGCAAAGATGACCAAGGCCCCGTCCACCTTTGACGGCGGAAGCTATCAGCTGAAAACGGATATGGATTACGAGGAACTTCTGAACACGCTCCAGTCTACCAATAACCGTGTCGATACCGTCAAGATCACCTTCCGCGAGGGGGTCAACGCCCCTGAAATTGCAGCGGCGTTGGAAAAGAATGGCGTATGCTCCGCGAAGGACGCCATCGCTGTCTTTAACGGGAGCCAGCTGGACGCGAGCTTCGACATGCTGCAGCAGATCAATAACGCCTCGAAGCGCTATTACAAACTGGAGGGGTATCTTTTCCCGGATACCTATGAATTCTACAAAAATGAGGACCCAACCCAGGCGGTAAAGAAACTGGTCAGCAACTGCAACACGAAGCTGACGAAGCAGATCCGCCAAAAGGCGGAGGCCGAAAATCTGACCGTCGATCAGATGCTGACGCTCGCTTCCATGATCCAGGCCGAGGCGGCTGATGCGGCGGATATGTATAATGTTTCCTCCGTTTTCCACAACCGCCTTACCAGCGGGCAAACGGATCTCCGCAGGCTTGCCTCCGACCCGACAACCTATTATCCGTACCGTCAGCTTTCCTCGGTTCCGGCGGCCATCCGTTCCACCTATAAGAGCCGGTACGACACCTACAAACTGGAAGGTCTGCCGCCCGGACCGATCTGCAGCCCCGGCATGGATGCGATTGATGCGGCGCTGAACCCGGCTTCCACCGACTACTATTATTTTTGCCACGATAAAAAAGGGAAGGCCTATTATGCGGAGACGAACGCGCAGCATCAGGCCAATCTGAAGAAAGCGGGACTGCTGAAATGAGAAAGAATTCCCCGGACTGCCCGGAGGTGCTTGCTCCGGCCGGAGATCGGGAACGGCTGGAAGCGGCCGTCCGGTTTGGAGCGGACGCGGTGTATCTGGCAGGCCGGGAATTCGGTATGCGCACCTCTTCCCAAAATTTTGGTCCGGAGGAGCTTACCTCGGCCGTAGCGTTTGCTCACACGGCCGGAGTGCGAGTTTACCTTACTTGCAATACGGTCCCGCGCAATTCCGAACTGGAACGTTTGCCGGATTTTTTTCGGGAAGCCGCACAGGCGGGCGTCGATGCCCTGATTCTGACGGATTTCGGTGCGATGCGTCTGGCGCAGAAGTATGCTCCGGGAGTAGAAATTCATATTTCCACGCAGGCAGGGGTGGCAAACTATGCCGCGGCGAACGCCTTTTATGAGCTCGGTGCCCGGCGTGTCGTTCTCGCAAGGGAACTCACGCTGGAGGAGGTCGCCGGAATCCGGGAGAATACTCCGCAGGACCTTGAACTGGAAGTGTTCGTGCACGGGTCCATGTGCGTTTCCTTTTCCGGCCGGTGTCTGCTTTCTCAGTATTTTACGGGGCGTGACGCGAACCGGGGTGACTGTGCGCAGCCGTGCCGTTGGAAGTACGCTCTGATGGAGGAAACCAGACCGGGACGTTACATGCCCATTGAGCAGGACGGAACCGGCACCTATATTATGAACTCCCGGGACCTCTGCATGGCGGAGCATATTCCCGAACTGGTAAAGGCGGGTGTTTCGTCGCTCAAAATCGAGGGGCGGGCAAAATCCTCCTACTACGCCGCTGCCGTGACGAATGCTTACCGCCATGCGGTCGACGCGTTCCGCGCGGACCCCGCTTCGCCGCTTCCGGCTTGGATTCGGGTGGAGCTTGACAAAATCAGTCACCGGGAATACTGCACCGGTTTTTACTTTGGGGATCAGCCCGGTCAGGTGTACGCGAACGGCGGCTATGTGCGGGACTACGAAGTGATCGCAATATGCACCGGCTATTCGGATGGCACGGCCGTGCTGGAGCAGAGAAACCGCTTTTTCCGCGGGGATACGGCGGATGTTTTGGAACCGCAGGGAATCCCGTATCTTCTGCCGTTGGACGAACTGTTCGATGCGGAGGGGAATCCGCTGGAAAATGCGAACCATGCCCAGATGAAGGTATTGCTCCGTACGGAGCACCCGGTGGCACCCGGAGCAATTTTACGGAAACGGATCGGCGTACCTTCCATAAATAAGGGAACAAACTAACTATAAATTTCCGGTTCCCTATTCCACCTTTTTGAGGGCCTTTACCGGAATGATATGTTTAAAAATCCCTCCCGCAGGCAACAATAGGCCTGACGGGAGGCGCTTTTTATGCGGGGAATGGCAAGGCGCACGGTGGTGTGTTACGGTCTGCTAATGACAGGCCTTTTTTTTGCGATCCTGATTCTCCGCGGCGTTTCCGGCGGAGAAGAGTTGGCGAAGACGGCCGAGCTGCAGAGCAGCTATAAGCTGACGGTGGCTTCCACCCGCGGCACGATCTACGACTGCAATCTCAACGCCATGACCGGGCTGGAAAAACAATATGCCGCCGCTATTGTACCCAGCGTGCAGAGCACGGCGGCTCTGGATCGGATTCTTCCGGCTTCGCAGATGCAGCAGGTCTACGAAACTCTTTCACAGGGCCAGCCGTTTGTGCTGAAGCTCCCGCAGAAAATCGAGGCGAAGGGCGTGGACGTTTTCACTGTGGATAAACGTTATTCCGAGCATCAGGAGGCCGCACACATTCTTGGGTATCTCAACGGAACGGGTGAAGGGGCCGCCGGGGTGGAGAAGGCCTTCAACAATGTTCTTAGCCAAGGGCAAGGCCGCATCACGGTCTCTTACCGGGTGGACGCGCTGAACCGCGTGCTGGCTGGGGAGCAGGAGGAAATTTCCGATACCACCTCCCTCGGCAGGTCAGGTGTCGTTCTCACGCTGGACCAGACGCTTCAGACGTTGGCGGAACAGGCCGCCGACAGCACAAAGCTGACCAAAGCGGGAATTCTGATTCTGGAGGTTCCGAGCGGGAAAATCCGCGCCATGGTCAGCCGACCGAACTTTTCCCCTGAGAACGTTGCGGCTGTTCTCAAAAGTCCGGATTCTCCGCTGCTGAACCGCTGCATGTCCGCCTATAGCGTCGGTTCCGTGTTCAAACTGGTATCAGCGGCATCGGCGCTGGAATACGGAATTTCACCAGATTATTCCTACACCTGCAACGGGGCAATTAACGTGGACGGCGCATATTTTCATTGTTTTAACGGGGAGAGCCACGGAAAAGAGAATATGCAGCAGGCAATTGCAAATTCCTGCAATGCCTATTTCGTCAACCTGATGCAGCAGGTGCCGCCCCAGCAGTTCCTCCTGATGGCGCAGTCGCTTGGCTTCGGCCGATCCTCTCTGGTCGCTCCGGGTATCGCCTCCGACCCCGGTGTTCTTCCGAGTCTGAAAAGCCTTGCCGTGCCGCGTGCTTTGGCCAATTTTTCGTTCGGTCAGGGCGACCTTACGGCCACACCGCTTCAGATTGCGGCGCTGGTCAATGCGGTTGCTTCCGGAGGCGTTTATACGCAGCCGACCCTGTACGAGGGTATTGTAGACCGGAACCTGAAATTCACCAGCCGTGCCGCGCAGCCGCAGGAAACCCGGGCAATGTCGGAAGAAACGGCGCGTCTGCTCCAAACGTTTA
The DNA here is from genome assembly GCA_023410445.1 of Bacillota bacterium. Taxonomy (GTDB): domain Bacteria; phylum Bacillota; class Clostridia; order Oscillospirales; family Acutalibacteraceae; genus Caproicibacter. Next base: position 482,535 of record JAEYPT010000001.1, read on the forward strand.
TGGAGGCTTCCATTGAGGTCGGCACCAGCAAAAAAGGCAAGCCGGATTTCGGCGGTGCGGGCGCCAAGACCGCTACGGCGCAGACGGGGCATTACACCAATGGTATAGAGGACGTGGAGTCCTGGTTCGCGGGTTTTTATCCATATAATCACCCCAAATACGTCATCTGCATCTTCGCGGAGGGCGGCAGCGGCGGCGGCGCAACCTGTGGCCCTGCCTTCCGGCAGATTGCCGACAACCTCTACGCGCTGATGAATCAGAAAGCCCTTTCCGCCTCGCCGCTCAGCGTTCATGGGAATTGACAAGCCTAAAAAAACGGATTATAATCAGAATAAATGCATAGTTCAAAGGCGTTGAAGGGCAACAGCGCGGGCGGCTCCGTATCAGAGAGGGAATTCACGGCTGAAAGATTCCTGCGGAAGACGGCGCGGCGGGCCGGCCCCGAGCTCCGCGGCGAGAAGCCCGGCGTTTCCTGCGTTAAGGGGGAAAAGCGGCGCCCTTCGGAGCGCAATTTGGGTGGTACCACGGGTTTTTCCGTCCCATAGGGACGGGGGAGCTCTATTTTTTTGGCAGGGCAGGCAGGCTGAGCCTGCACGCAAGGACCCGGCGTTTTGTCCGGAGACAATTTGAAGCGGAGTGTGCCGGGGCAGTTTTAAACTGCTCCCGAAAAATACGTAGTTTCAGAAAGTAATCTTATAAATAAATGATCCCCCTGTTGGGGCGGAATGGGAGTAATTGTATGGAGTGGACAGGACTGAACGAACTGCGGGAAAAATACCTTGCGTTCTTTGAATCGAAGGGGCATCTTCGCCTGCCGAGTTTTTCACTGATTCCGAAGGATGACAACAGCCTTCTGCTGATCAACTCCGGCATGGCGCCGATGAAGAAGTATTTTACGGGTGAGGTGACTCCGCCGCGCAAGCGCGTCACCACCTGCCAGAAGTGCATTCGCACCGGCGATATTGAAAACGTTGGAGTTACGGCGCGGCACGGTACCTTTTTTGAAATGCTGGGCAACTTCTCGTTCGGCGATTATTTCAAGCATGAGGCGATTCCGTGGGCGTGGGAGTTCTGCACCAAAGTCATGGAGCTGCCGGTCGACAAACTTTGGGTGACGATTTACCTGGACGATGACGAGGCGTTTGATATCTGGACGAAGGAAGTCGGCGTCGACCCGTCCCGCGTTGTGCGGCTCGGTAAGGAAGATAACTTCTGGGAACACGGCTCCGGCCCGTGCGGCCCCTGTTCCGAAATCTATTTCGACCGCGGCGAGCAGTACAGCTGCGGCAAGCCGACCTGCGGCGTCGGCTGCGACTGTGACCGCTACGTGGAATTCTGGAACGTCGTCTTTTCTCAGTTCGACAGCGATGGAAAAGGAAACTATCCGCCGATGGAGCACCCGAACATCGACACCGGTATGGGCCTCGAGCGTCTTGCCTGCATCATGCAGGGAGTGGACAACCTCTTCCTGGTCGATACCATCCAGAACATCATGAAGCATGTTTCCCGCCTGACCGGCGTGAATTACGGCGATGATCCCAAATCGGATGTTTCCCTCCGCGTTATAACCGATCATATCCGCAGCACCACGTTTATGATTGCCGACGGCGTTATGCCCTCCAACGAAGGCCGCGGCTATGTTCTGCGCCGCCTGCTGCGCCGCGCCGCTCGCCACGGGCGTTTACTCGGCAAGAAGGGTAACTTCCTGTATGAGATCGCCGACACCGTGATCCACGAAAGCGGCGACGCATACCCGGAACTTCGCGAAAAGCGCGACATGATCGTCAAGCTGATCCGCGTGGAGGAGGAGAGCTTCTCCAAGACGATCGATCAGGGCTTGCAGCTTCTCAACAGCTATGTGGATGAGATCAAGCAGAAAGGTGAAACCATGTTCCCGGGCGCGGATGCGTTCCGCCTGAGCGATACCTACGGCTTCCCGATTGATCTGACGAAGGAAATCGCTGCCGAATGCGGCCTGACCGTGGACGAGGTTGGATTTAAATCCCTGATGACCGAGCAGAAGGAGCGTGCCCGTGCGGCACGTAAAAATGCCGGAGCCGATGCATGGGCGGGCGAGAGCGGCGCGCTTGACGGCGTACCGGAAACCGAATTTCTCGGCTACGGGGCATTGGAAACGGAAGCAAAGGTTCTGGCCGTTCTGAAGGACGGCGAGCGAGCGGAGGAAGCCACGGCGGGTGACGAGGCCGTTCTGGTGCTTGACCGCACTGCGTTTTATGCGGAAAGCGGCGGCCAGGTGGGCGACACCGGTACGCTGGAGTCCGACGGCGCCGTTGTCAAGGTAACCAACACCACAAAGAACCACGCGAAGAATATCCTGCACCACGTCACTGTTTCCGCCGGAACTGTGCATGCCGGAGATAGGTTGAAAGTGTCGGTCGACGCAGATCGCCGACATGCGATCATGCGCAACCACACCTCGGCTCATCTGCTTCAGGCAGCACTCCGCAAGGTGCTCGGCACTCATGTGGAGCAGGCCGGTCAGCTGGTGAACGAGCAGCGCGTCCGCTTCGACTTTACCCATTTTGCCGCGATGACGGAAGAAGAACTTGCAAAAGTTGAGCATATGGTTAATGAAGTTATCTTGAGCGGAATCCTCGTTACCTGCACCGAGATGCCGATTGAGGAAGCGAAGAAGCTCGGTGCTATGGCTCTGTTTGGCGAAAAATACGGCAAGGTTGTCCGCGTAGTTACGGCAGGCGATTTTTCAAAGGAATTCTGCGGCGGCACTCATGTGGATAGCACTTCGAAGATCGGCCTATTTAAGATCGTTTCGGAAAGCTCGGTGGCTGCGGGCGTACGTCGCATCGAAGCCGCGACGGGCGAGAACGTGATCGGCTATCTGGGCGGAATCCTTCAGGAGGCGAACGGCGCCGCCGCTGCCCTCAAGGTAAACGGCCTTTCGGAGCTGGCCCGCCGCGCGGAGCAGGTTTCGGAGGAATTGAGGGAAAAGGACCGCGAAATTGAATCGCTGAATTCAAAGCTTGCCTCCATGCGGATGGAGAGCCTGTTCTCTCAGGCGAAGGAAGCCGGCGGGGTAAAGTTGATTGCGGCGAAATTCGCGGGGGTTGACCCGAATTCCCTGCGCGTTATGTGCGACCGCGTCAAGGAGCATGACCCGGATCTTGTTGCCGTTCTCATCGGCGTTCAGGAATCGAAGGCCAACATTGCGGTATGCGCTGGCAAGAACGCCCTTGCAAAGGGCGCGCATGCGGGGAAGATCGCCAAAGAGGTCGCCGCGCTCGCGGGCGGCAGCGGCGGTGGCAGACCGGACAGCGCCATGGCCGGCGCAAAGGATCTTTCCGCGCTGGATCACGCGCTTTCTCAGGCCGAGAAAATTGTTGCTAACATGGTAAAATGATATTATAATTAAGCTGTTTGAAAACCCGAAAAGGAGGAATCAAGTTTTGGACTGCGTATTCTGCAAAATTGCAAACGGAGAAATTCCCAGCAAAAAAGCGTATGAAGACGATAAGGTCCTTGCTTTTTACGATCTGGAGCCGCAGGCGCCGGTGCATGTGCTGATCATTCCAAAAACTCACATTGAATCCGCCGCAATGATTACACCGGAAAACAGCGCGATTGTCGCGCATATCTATGTAGTGGCTGCAAAGCTTGCCAAAGAGCTGAAGTTGGACGACGGCTTCCGTATTGTCTGCAACACAGGCAAAGACGGCGGACAGACAGTGCCGCATCTGCATTTCCATCTCTTAGGCGGCCGCTCCATGAAGTGGCCTCCGGGCTGAGCCAAAATTAACGATCCAAGAAAGGTCTGACGAAAGTCAATGAGTGAAAAAACCTACGAAATGACCATCGCGGGCTGCAAGCGCAGTCTGCCGATCTGCCCGATCGACGAACACCTGGACATCGCCGCATTCATCATGCTGGGCGACGTGGAAATTACGGAAAAATCGGCGGCAGAGCTTCTGAAAATATGCCCTGAGCACGACGTTGTGGTGACGGCTGAAACGAAGGGCATTCCGCTGTGCTATGAAATGGCACGGCAGGGCTGCGGAAACTACGTTGTGGCGCGAAAGAGCGTTAAAACCTACATGAGGAACCCCATTTCCATCGATGTCAAATCCATAACCACCAGCCACATGCAGAAGCTTTTCCTCTCCGAGGATGATTACAAGCTGATTCATGGCAAACGTGTCCTGATCGTGGACGACGTTATCAGCACCGGGGAATCGCTTGCGGCGATAGAAAACCTGGTGGAGCAGTACGGCGGGAATATCGTTGGCCGTGCCTGCGTCCTCGCGGAGGGTGATGCCAAGGACCGCAAGGACATCACATATCTCGAGCCCCTTCCGCTGTTCTTTAAATAAGATACTGTTCGGAGGAAATATAAATGAGACGGCCGCTTGTGTTGGTGGGTTTTACCGCTCTGCTGACTCTTGTGGCCGCCGTTTATTTTGGGGAGCGCCTGTCGTTTCTCCTCATCTGGGTCTGTCTGGTCGGCTTTGCGGGCACGTTCTTCTACTGGAAGACCCGCCGGGCCGCCGTTGTTCCGGCGGCGTTCCTGACGGCGGCCGTCGCGCTCGGTAGCTTCTGCGCTTATTCACATTTTTCGGTCGATCCTCCGCAGGCGCTGGACGGGAAGGATGCCATGGCGGAAGCTACCGTCTGCGAGCTTCCGGTTCAGCAGTACGGCCGCTGGTATTATGTGGTGAAGGTGGACCGGCTCTCGATTTCCGGTGCGCCGACCGGCTTTAAAATCCGCATTTCTTCGCAGAGCGGCCTTTCTGTTGGGCCGTATTCGCGGATCAATGCAAAGATTCATCTGTTTCTGCCGAAGGGTGGGGATGGTTTTTCTTCCCGTACCTATTACGCCTCGCACGGAGTGATGCTGTTTGCTTATCTCTACGAGTACGACGGGGTGAACATTCTTCCGCCCGCTGAAAAGCCGCCCTACTACTATGCGCTCCGCGTTCGCCAGAAAGTTCTGAATGCCATTGATTCTCTTTTGAATTCGGAAGAGGCCGCTCTGGTCAAGGGCGTTTTCCTCGGAGGGGATACGTCCCTCTCTGCGCAGACTCAGGCGGATTTTCGCACAGACGGGGTTTCACACATTCTTTCCGTTTCCGGTCTGCATATGGCGACGGTGGCCGAGCTTCTGGCTATGCTGTTCCTGTTCCTGCGCTTCCCCAAAAAAATTTCTTCCGCCGCTACCGCCGCGGGAGTTCTCTGCTTTATGGCAGTGACGGGGTTTGTCCCCTCTGTTTCGCGGAGTGGCATGATGTGCGTACTGTACCTTGCCGGGCCGATTCTTTCGCGGCGTGCCGACCCGCTGAATTCCCTGTGTACTGCTACGTTAATCTTATGCTTAATGAATCCTCTGGCTGCGGCGGATGTCGGGCTGCTGCTGTCGTTTTCTGCTACGTTGGGGCTGATCGTGTTCTCGGGCAAACTTTCTTCGTGGCTGAACCGGCGTTTCGACCGTATCCGGCTGCTTCGTCCCTTTGTGCGGGGGGTGAACGGGGTAATTGCCACCTCGGTTGCAGCAACGCTGTTCACGCTGCCGATTATCATTTTGACCTTTGGTACCGTATCGCTGATTTCACTGTTCTCCAACTTACTGGAGTTGGTGCCGTCCTCTTTGATGATCGGCTTTGCCGCGGCGGCCGCTGTGTTCCAGATCCTTGCGCCGCAGTCGTTTCTCGCCATGCCGTTCGGTCTGGGGGCCGGACTGCTCGCAAAATACATGCTGGTCAGCGCTCACTGGCTTGCGGGGCTACCGCTCGCGAGTGTTTCCGCTTCCATCGGCTTTGTCAAACTCTGGCTTGCGGGTACTTTGCTGCTGTTGGCGGCGGCGCTGTTCCGGCAGCGCGGAAACCGGCTGCTCGGTCCGGCGGCGTGCCTTTCCGCCATTGTGCTGGAAATTGGGATTCTTTCGTATCAGAGCGCTTCCCTTGATGCGGTACGGCTTTCCGTTCTCGACGTGGGGACGGCTGAATCCGTCGTTGTTTCCTGCAACGGCCACGCGGCGGTCGTCGGGTGCGGGGGGTATAATTCCGGCAGCATTACCGAAGCTCTAGTCGCCGATAATGCCGGCACGCTGGATTACGCGCAGAACCTGACCCACAGCCACGACGAGTCTGCCAATCTCGCCGATGTATCCGAGCGGTACCGGCCGGGGAAACTTCTGACGGCTTACTCCGATCGCGCGGACGGCTTTGCGCAGCGGGCCTTGTCCTGCTCCCGGTCCGCCTCGGTGATGGACGACAACGCTTCTGCCGATTTGTGGGGCAGGGTGAAGATTGAAACGCGCGCCTGCGGAAAAGCGAACGCGGCGGAGATTACCGCTTCCGGCGTTTCCGTTCTGGTGTTTCCGGCGGATGCGGATGCCGCGCAGCTGCCGCCTCAATGGCTTCGCTCCGATCTGATTGTCTGTGACTCGACACCGCCGGGCGATGGCGAAAACCGCGTCTGCACCGTCTTTTCCGTGGACGGCAAGGACCTTCCGGCGGCAGTGCGGGGGTTCAATGGTCAATGCGTGTGGACCGGCGGAAACGGAAAAATCGTGTTGGAACTTAAAGAAAAGGGAATGCTGTCCGTAAGGAGGGAACCGTAGTGCCGGTGATCGCGGAAACAGAATTGAAAAAGCAGATCGATAAGTCGGAGTTTGCAAGGCTCTATTTCCTGTACGGCGAAGAAAAATACATGGTGGAGTACTATGCCCGGAAGCTGATCGCAAAGGCGGGAGGAAAGCTTTTTCCGGATTTCAATCTTCAAAAATTCGATGGCGGCGAGGCGGACGTCGAACAGATTGCCTCCGGGGCGGAAGCCCTCCCCTTTATGGCGGAACGCAAGTGCGTCGCCGTCTCCGATCTGGACGCTGATTCCATGCGCGCGGGCGAAGCGGAAAAGTGGAAAGAACTGCTTACTTCTCTGCCGGAAAGCACGGTGTTGGTTATTTATCTCCCGACGCTCGACATCGATACGCGGAAAAGTAAGAACTGGAAGAAGCTCATTCCCGAGATGGAGAAGGCCGGATCGGTGGTTGAGTTCAAACGGCGCTCGCCCGCCCAGCTTGAAAAACTGCTCTGTTCGGGCGCGGCGAAGCGCGGATGCGAGCTTTCCCGTCAAAACGCCGATCGCCTGATCGCTTTCAGTGGCACGGACCTGACGGCTTTGCTGAACGAGCTGGAAAAGTTGTGCGCCTATGCGAAGGCGGGCGAGATCACGGAGCAGGCGATCGACGCCGTAGCGACCAAAAATCTGGAGGCACGGGTTTACGATCTCTCCAAGGCCATTTTGGCGGGGAATTACGATAAGGCCTATTCGGTGCTCGATCAGCTCTTTTCGCAGAATGAGGAGCCTGTCTCAGTTCTTGCGGTGCTGTCATCCGCCTATCTGGACCTTTACCGGGTGCGCGTCTGCCTGCAAAGCGGATATTCGGCTGGGGAAGCGGCAAAACATTTCGATTATGCCCGTAAGGAGTTTCGCCTTACGAATGCAGAGCGCGATTCCAAGCGCTTTTCGCCGGAGATGCTGCGGGAGAGCCTGCGGGTGCTTTTGGCGGCGGATGCGGCGCTCAAAGGGGCGCGTGGGGACCGTCGGATCGTTTTGGAAAAACTGATTGCACAGCTTTTGCTGATTGCGGAAAAGGGGAAAAGCGTTGATTAAAGTTCGGGAAGCCGTCATCGTGGAAGGAAAATACGATAAAATGCGTCTGTCCTCCCTGATTGACGGCCTGATTCTGGAAACCGGGGGATTCCGGATTTTCAAGGACCGTGAAAAAATGGCCCTGATTCGCAGTCTGGCGGACACCAGAGGCCTTTTAATTCTGACGGACAGCGATTCGGCAGGGTTCCTGATCCGGAACCGTCTGACCGGTTCCATTGCGCCGGAGAAGATTCGCCACGCTTTCATCCCGGATATTCTCGGCAAGGAAAAGCGCAAGGAAAAGCCCTCTAAGGAGGGAAAGCTCGGGGTGGAGGGCATGTCTTCGCAGGTTTTGCTGGAGACGCTGAAACGGGCCGGCATCGGCGCAGAGGAAACGGTTCCGCAGGGCCGGAAGATCACAAAGGCAGATCTGTACGACGCCGGGCTGTCCGGCGGGGAGAACAGCGCGCAGAAACGCCGGGCATTTCTGAAGAGCCTGTCGCTGCCCGAATATCTTTCCGCAAACGCTCTTCCGGAGGTCCTCAGCGGAATCATGAGTTACGAAGAGTTCCGGAAAACGGTATCGGAGCTTTCAGTTTAAAAAAACAATCGAAGTTCCGCAGAAAATGGTTGACAAGCCGCCCTATGGGATGATATAATAACCCTTGCTGAGCGCGAGTGCTGGAATTGGCAGACAGGCACGTTTGAGGGGCGTGTGTTGTATGACGTATGGGTTCAAGTCCCATCTCGCGCACCAAAACAAAGACCCGGGAAGCCGCAGAAATGTTGGTTTCCCGGGCTTTTTTCTGTACAAATGGATAAGCCTGATTTCTTGATTGGTTAGCTTTTTGCTGCTAAATAGATTATTCAATCTTGATTTGGAAAAATTATACTAAAATGTTGAATCTGACAAAACATATCTGTCCATTCGAGGACTTGACGGTTTCCCGCTTCATTTGTTACCATAATCATGTAATTTCATGGAATGATTTAGGGGGAACACATTTTGATTCATTTGCGGCGGCTGGCCCAGGAACAAGGCTTGACATTCGATAAAAAGCGAAGCCTTGTTTATGGTCAATATCAGGGTTATTGGGTCGTAATAGGATACAATGCGAAGGAAAAGAACAACTGGCTTCTGATGAATGTGAAGCCGAAGGACAATGGTGACGGTTCAGCGATTAACGCGGCTCTTTCCACTTTGTCGGCGGAAACGAAGCCAGTTAAATTTGCAACCTATGAAGACCGCAGTCTGGCGGTCAAGCTGAATCTTCCGGTACGGGACAGAAATGATCAACAGTTTCTGGAGATTTTAGGAGAGGTCATCCGCATCTGCAATACCTATTCGTTCGTTTCCTGCTGTGCCGATTGCGGAACGGAAAATGATCTAGGCGTATACGCCGTATTCAATACCTACCGCGTTCTTTGCCCGGCTTGTTTTGAGCGTGAAAAAGCGGCGCTTTCCGAAAAGCAGGAAGAAATTCGGCAGAAAGCGACGAATATTCCGGCGGGCCTTGTCGGTGCCGTACTCGGTTCTTTGCTTGGTGCCATCGTTTGGATAATCGCGTATCAGTTCAACTATCTGGTTGGCATCGCAGGTCTTTTCTTTATCGTGGGAAGCCTTTCCGGGTTCCGAAAGCTGGGCGGAAAGCTGAACGTCGGCGGCATTGTGGCCGCTCTTATTATCGCCGCAGGGATGCTCTACGCTTCGGAATGCTTTGCTGTTTCCCTGCAAATGTATAATGACACCTACCATTCTACTATGACCCTGATGGAAGTCTTCCGGCATGTGCCGCAGGATCTGGACGACAGTGCACAGAATTCGTTCATCGGCGAACTGTTCTACGGGTACCTTTTTCTGCTGATCGGGGGCATTTGCTACGTTCGCAGTTACTACCGGAACAGCAATTTCAGATTCAAGATGGAAAAGCTGAACTGAAACCGGGAGTGGGAGAGACGTTCCGCGATGGAGACACTTCAATTCGCGATATACTTAAGGGATAAATTATCAGCAAATAAACTTTAAGTTTGATTTCGCTCAAGCAGGAGCCCCAAAATTCGACAAATATAACAGCTCCCTCCGCCGGTAATTGGCCGTGCGGAGGGAGCCGTTTATCGGGCGGGGAAAATGAATCAGGTGTCGATATCGCCGACGATCGCCTTTTCTGCAAACAGAGCTGTTTCTCCGCCCGTGTGCCAGTAAATGACCGTGCTGCCCTGAGGGACCTTTCCGGTACGTATGTAATCCAGCATGCCGGCAAACCCTTTTCCGGTGTAGACGGGGTCGAGGAGGATGCCTTCCGTCCGGGCAAGCAGCTTGATGGCGTCGGTTGCGCCCTGGTTCGGAATTTCATAGCCCGGCGCATAATAGTTTTGATCAAAGTGGAGATCCTCGACCGAGACTGTTTTTTTGCTGCCGAGATAGGCAAGCGTATCCGTTGCAAGCTTTGCGATTTTCGCATAGTGTTCCTGCGGCTTGGGGCTGACGTTGATGGAAATGATTTTGGTGTCGGACCCGATCAGTTCTCTGCCCGCAGCCAGACCCGCGAGCGTACCGCCGGTGCCGGTGCCGTGAAACACATAGTCGGCGTGCTGCCCGAGCTGCTCCATCTGGCGGGTCATTTCAACAAATCCCGCAACGAAGCCCGAAGACCCGACATGACTTGCGCCGCCCATCGGAACCATATAGCACTTGTGCCCCTGCGCTTCCAGTTTGGCGCTTTGTTCCTCTGCCAGCTTGACGGCGAGCTCGTCGGCTTCGTCTTCCGTTCCTCCGTTCATGGGTAGAATGTGAATCTCTGCCCCCAGAACCTTGTCAAGCAGCAGATTGGCGCGGATATCCTCCGGGGAGGGCTCTACGATTGCCACAAGATAGAGAATCGGGGTCAGCCCAAACCGGCGGCATGCGGTAACCGTCTGCATGGCATGGTTGGACTGCGTGGCCCCGAAGGTGAATACGGTGTCGCAGCCCTGTGCGATGGCGTCGCCCATCAGATATTCCAGCTTGCGCACCTTGTTGCCGCCGAACAGACTGACGCCGGTCATATCGTCTCGCTTCAGATAAAGGTTCACGCCGAGCTGTGCGGAAAGGCGTTCCAGCTTGTGAAGGGGCGTGGGAAAAAAACCGATTTGCTTTCTGGGGCGGGAGGCGAGGCAGATATCAGCTTCTTCATAAAGGCTCATAATTTTAAAATCCTCCTGATTGAATTTTTACCAGTTGAAAGAACTATAGCACAAAAGCAGCCTTCTTTCAAACGGCAAAAGCTTAATAACGCTGGTCCGCCCACAAAAAAAGTACAGGAGGGTACCCGATTCCGGGCGCCCTTCGGCGTTTTGCTGAACAGGGGGGAACATTTCCCGAGCCTTTTTCGGCGGCAGCGGAGAATTGACCGGGAGCGGATCAGTAGTTCAGGAGTACCAGAGCCGGATGATGCCGGCGGGGTGAGTTTTCCTGCGGCTGGTGGGCGTCAATGCTTTCGTAATCCTTGCGGAATCCGTTCCTTGAGACGCCGTCCAGATGCAGAAAAGCAGGAGTTATGTAACGGTTGTCCGTTTGTCCTGCAACAATATTCAGTTCGATATATTCCATATCGTCCTTTTCAATTTCAGTTAGTTTCTTTTTGATTGAGTCCAGGGAAACCATAATTCTTTGCATTTTCAACACTTTCTTTCTTTTCACAACTAATTAAATCCATTCCGCTGCCATAAATAAAGTATAATGCGGGATGCATTTAATTTCAATAGAGAAAAATGTCGAATCAAGGCGAATCACAGTTTTTCCTGAACCAACATCAGCGCGGCTACTATGGCAGGATCAAACTGACTGCCGGAACATCGCTGAATCTCCGCAAGAGCCTCTTCCTTGCCGACCGGTTTACGGTAAGATCGAACGCCGGTCAGGGCTTCGTAGGTATCGGCCACGGTGACGATCCGGGAAAAAAGTGGGATGTTTTCCGCCCGCAGGCCGGAGGGGTACCCCGTTCCATCCCAACGCTCATGGTGATAAAGGACGCAGTCCGCCAGATGCGCAAGATCGACGGAAGCATGAAGTATATTGTATCCCTTGACGGAATGCTGTTTGACGGCGGCGAATTCCTTCGGCGTGAGCGGCCCCGGCTTGTTGAGAATGCTCCGGTCCAGTGTAACTTTGCCGATGTCGTGAAGCTCACCCAACAGAATCAGGTCCGAGGCTTCCAGATGGCCAAGCCGGAGCGCTCCGGCGAGAATTTCGCACAGCGAGCTCACCCGTCTGGAATGAATTTCCTCCGATTCACTGCTCTCGTACAGCGTACTGAGAATGGACTGCACCGCATGGTTCTTCATGCTTTTGCCTTCGATGAGTTTGCTTTGATACATGGCGTTGTCGGCTCGCTTGATTACGGCCATCAGGTCTTCCTCCTGCGTCCTTTTGGTAGCGCAGCCGAGCGCGATGGAAAGGGTGACGCCGCTAACCTGTGTTCCGCGGCACCTTTCCCGAATGCGTTCCGCGATTTTCTCCGAATCCTCCGGTCCAGTGCGAGGGAGAAGAATGATATATTCGTCGCCGCCCCAACGTGCTACGATATCCTCTTCCCGGCATACGCTCTGAACCGCGCTGCCGGCCGCCGTCAGCAAACAGTCACCGGCGATATGACCGAATGCGTCGTTAATCAGCTTCAGGCCGTTTACGTCTCCGACGATTACGGAAATGGGCAGCTCCCGCGAAGCGTTCAGGCGGCTGACCTCTTCTTCAAAGAATCTGCGATTATAAAGGCCGGTCAGCTTATCGTGATAGGTAAGGTATCGGTTTTCCTCCTCAATCCGGTTCTTCTCGGTTACGTCGCGGAACACGATGACATTGCCCAGGCTTTCCTTTCCCTGATACAGGATGGAGGAGATTCGCAGCTCCAGCTCTTTCCGTTCCCCATCGGGAGAAGTGTAGGCGCCTTCATAGGCATAACTTGCGGTTTGTCCGAAAAGCGGCGCGTTCGGGCTGGAAAAGGAAATGGGATACACATCTTCGAATTTTTTTCCCAGTACCTCCGATTCCGGTAAGCCTGTGATGATCTGAGCCTCCCGGTTGGTCATTCGAATGATCTCGTCGGTGTCTGTCACGATGACTCCCTCGCCGATCGACAGAAGCGTCGTTTCCAACCACAGCTGTTTTCTGAAAATCTCTTTTTCCTGTTCCCGGTTTCGCTTCAAAAGCGTATAAACAAGAACAGCCATGAAAATGAGGATCAGGCTGCGGATCATAGCGGCGTCGACGGCGCTTGGATTGTTCTGAAAAATAAGAACGGAAAGCAGATAGAAAAAGGAAGTTATTGCTGCAAGCAGAAGCCCTTTTTTCTCGTAAAAAAATACGCCGATTAATACCGGAAGATAATATAAATGCTGGAAAATATCCGTGATCCCATTTCTCAGACAGACTAAATTAATGATTATGGTGATCAAAAGGACTGCCAGATAAATCAGCGACTCCTTTTTTGTGTATTTTCTCATAGAAGCAACCTCATTCTGAATATTAGCCATTTTGTATAAAAATACCAAAAGAAAATCGTCTCTTTTAGTATACGACAGATCAATCCCATTGATATCTTGGAAAATAATATTGGACATTTTTTTCTGAAAAATTCCCAAGCTGCTGCAATCGGTTATTGAATGCATTATTTAGCGTTTTTTCATCCAAATGAGAGACAGGTTATGGTATAATGAAAAGGCAGAATTTGCTTTTCCAGAGAAAATTAACGCTTTTGGAGGATTATTCTGAAATGAAACAAGGGAATCATATCATGAAAAGGATTCGTTCCATTGCAGTCGGGTTGGTTGCGACGCTGTTTTTGACGGCTTCAACCGCCGCTTTTCCGGCTGTTTCTCTTTCATCCGGTCAGGCACAAGCAGTTTCGTTTTCCACCGGGTCCATTTCCCTTTCCCAGACGCTGCAGTCGATTGCAAAGAATCCGAAGCTTACCCAGACGGAACTTCGGGCAATCAGCACGGTTGCTTCGGATGCCGTAACCGCCGGCCTTACACGCCGCAGCCTGCCCAGAAGCAGCGCGTCTGCCGCCCCCAATTACCCGTATGTCTCTCAGCGGTACGGCTATCAGGCGCTGACCACAGATGGGGAAAGAACGTTATACGATTATATTGACAACGGGGTTTATCAGGTCGCCGAAGAGGCGGTTGAGGGTTATTATCCGCTGGGTGAGATTACGGTTCCTCAGACTCTGTCGAAGGCGCAGGTCGAAGAAACCATGATGGCTTATTCCAACGATAACCCGCAGGTCTTCTGGCTTTGCAACACGTACTCCTACGGTTACCGCAGCCACGGAACTCTGCTGCAGATGTATTCCTATCTGTCTCTGGATGACTGCAATACAGCGATTCAGTCGCTGGATGACAAGGTTCAGTCGGTTATCGGTGCTTTGCCGGCGGGTTTAAGTCCGTTTGAACGCGAAGAATATCTGTACGATTATATCGTGAAAAATTGCAGCTATAATATGGCGGCCGCACAGGATACCAGCCAGTGGAAGGCATTTACCGCTTATGGTGCGCTCACCGACGGAAACGTGGTCTGCGAGGGTTACTCCCGCAGCATGCAGCTTCTGTGCAGCTATGCCGGCATTCCGTGCGCTCTGATCCGCGGCATCAGCGCCGGGGTCGGCCATATGTGGAACGCGGTCAATATCGACGGAAACTGGTACCATATCGACCTTACCTGGTGTGACGGTTCGCAGCCGATTTACAATTACTTCAACATAACAGATCAGGTAATCAGCCAATCCCGCACCATTGCGCCGCTGGCCTCCAAGCTGACGGAGCAGCAGATCACTTCCGCAAATTCGCAGTTTAATCTGTTCCTTCCGGCATGCACCTCCACAAAAGCCAATTACTACATACAAAAGGCGATTGCGGTGAAAGACCTCAGTGCTTCGGAAGACGGCACAATCGTTCGGAAAATGACTTCGGAGCTGCAAAGCGGGGAGAGGGTTCTGACTTTCTACATCGATGCAAGCAGTAACTTCACCACCGTGATAAACGGCCTTGTGAAGGCCTCCCCCTACAAGATGAAAACATACCTTTCAGAGGCCTCTCAGGCATCCGGAAAAATGCTGAGTTCGGCTTCCTTCGTGGTGGATCAGGCAAACCGCGGGCTTGAAGTCTGTGTAGCGTACCGCTAAATGATCATTTGAGCGGAACATCAACCGAAAAGCAGGAAAGGCGAAGGGGGGATTCTCCCGGCGTCTTTCCTGCTTTTCATTGGGCGGGCCTATTTTCGGGCAGGCACACAATCAACCTCCCGCAACAACGCTGTACATGGCGAACATCGGCATGACGATGGAAATGACTACGGTGCCCACGACCACCGCGATCAGGATGGTCATCGCGGGTTCCAGCATGGAGATGAACCGCTTGGTGGAAGCTTCGGTCTGTTCCTCGTAAAGCGTCGCCATTTTGTCCATGGTTTCGAACAGCATTCCGGATTCCTCTCCGATCTGTACCATAGAGACAAGCAGTGGGTCAAAAACGGGGAATTTCGCCATGGATGCGCTGATGGAGGAGCCGATTCGAACCTCGTTCGCAACCTCGCTGATGCCTTCCTTTAAGTAGCGGTTCGGGATGACGTCCCGCGCGATTTCAAGAGAATGGACAATATCCACGCCCGCTTCAACAAGCGAGGAGAGGATGCGGCAGAAACGCGCGACATAGGATTCCTTCAGGAGTTTCCCGAGGCCGGGGAGGCGGAGTTTCAGTCGGTCCGTTCCCACGGCAAAGGCGCGGTTACCCCGCTTTAACAGGCGGTAGGTCACAATCAATGCTGCAACCCCCAGAAGAAGCCAATACCAGTTTGCGATCAGAAAGGTAGAGACCCCCATGACGAACCTGGTAATCGCCGGAAGCTGTGCGCCGAACTGTTTGAATACGATGGCGAAATTCGGAATTACCGCCGTATTCATGATGATGATGAGAGCCAAAGTCAGCACCAGCAGGAAAATAGGGTAGCCCATTGCCCCACGAAGCTTGGAGGTCATCGAGAGCTCTTTCCCCAGGAGTTCCGCGCAGCGCTCAAAGGCCGTATCCAACCGACCGTTGGCCTCGCCGGATTGGACCATATGTACGGTGATTTCCGGGAAAGCCCGGAACTTCGCCATTGCGGCTGAAATCGTAGTGCCTGTGTAAAGGTCGTCGTTGATTTCAAGCAGGATCTTTCGGACCTTTTTATCCTTTTCACCGTTGATAAGGACGCCCATCGCCATGGAGAGGGAGACGCCTGCCTTCATCATGATTCCCATCTGCTGCATCAGTACCAGCAGCTTCTTCTTTGGTATTTTTGCCCGGTGCGGATCGGAGGAGCCGATTTCCATCTGCCAGATGGAGCCGGGGGCCTCTTTTTTCTCCGAGGTTCCCCCGTTCAGCTCCTGAGCAATGAGGCCCTGTGTCTCCAGTTGGGTGATCGCCTCGGCTTTGTTGTCAGCGGTGACGGTTCCCCGGGATCGTTTGCCCTTTTCGTTTACGGCCACGTAATGATATTGCAGAAAAAATCTCCTCCTTCGGGGCCGGAACGGCTACCGGTTCAGGTCGGCCGTGTATTCTGCCGCGGTCTGGGGAGTGATGATTCCTCGCCCGAGCAGATCGTCGATGCTCCGCTGGAGCGGGATCATGCCCTGATTCATTCCGGTTTGAATCGTCTGGCTGATGTTCGCCGTGCGGCCTTCCCGGATCAGATTGCTGATCGCGGAGGTCACGAACATCATTTCAAACGCGGCGACGCGCCCTTTGCCGTCCGCCGTGGGAAGCAGGCGCTGAGAAACGACGCTTTTCAGAACCAGCGAAAGCTGCGCCCGAATCTGCTGCTGCTGCTCCGGCGGGAACACGTCGATCAGGCGGTCGATCGTTTTCGCGGCGCCGATGGTATGCAGCGTGGAGAGCACAAGATGGCCGGTTTCCGCAGCCGTAATGGCGATTGCGATGGATTCCAGGTCGCGCATCTCGCCGACCAGAATAATATCGGGGTCCTCGCGCAAAGCGGCTTTCAGTGCCCTGGCATAGGAAACGCTGTCCGCGCCGACCTCGCGCTGATTGACGATACTGCGGATCGGCGTGTGCAGATATTCGATGGGGTCCTCGATGGTGATGATGTGGCTGCTGCGCGTCTTGTTGTATTCGTGAATCACCGCCGCCAGCGTGGTGGATTTGCCGCTGCCGGTCGGGCCGGTCACCAGTACGAGGCCTTCCTTCAGCTCCAGAATCCGCTGGATGGACGCGGGAAGATTGAGGTCTGCAATTTCCGGCGTGGCGGAGTTGATGACGCGCAGAACCAGCGTCGGGCCGCGGGTCTGCCGCATGGCGTTTACGCGGAAGCGGCCGCAGCCTGCGAGCTCGGCCGAGGAGTCGATATCTCCCGTCCGCGTGAATTCCTCGTATTTTTCCGGCGTGAGGCACTGGCGGATCATTCCGTCGACCTCCTCCGGCTTCAGAACGGGCTCTTCCAGAAAGCGCATCGAGCCGTTCATGCGGTAAGCGGGCCGGTTGTTTGAGGCGAGGTGGATATCGGAGGCATGGGCGGCCACGCCGCCTTTCAGCAGTTCAGTAAATTCCACGGGTTTGCTCCTTCCTAATCCTGAAGGCTGCGTATTTCCAGCAGTTCTTCCATGGAGGTTGTGCCGTTCAGCACAACGCGCCGCATGTTTTCGTTCAGGGTGATCATACCCTCTTTAAGGGCGACCTCGCGCACCTCGTCCACGCTTTTTCCGTGGTTGATGCAGGTTTTGATCGCCGGAGTGACAGGCATGATTTCGTGAACCGCGGTCCGTCCCGAATATCCCTTGTGGCCGCAGAAATTGCAGCCCTTTGCGCGGTAAAGTTTCACATTGGAGCCGGGCTGCGTACCGAGCAGCCGGAGCTCGTCCTCGCTGGCGGAATACTCCTCTTTGCAGTGCGGGCAAAGTTTGCGTACAAGCCGCTGTGCGATCACCCCGAGCATGGCGGCGGATACCATATAGGGCTCGATGCCCATGTCGATCAGGCGGATAATTGAGCTGGGCGCGTCGTAGGTGTGCAGGGTAGAGAGCACCAGATGCCCCGTAATGGCGGCGCTGGCCGCGATCTGTGCCGTTTCGGCGTCCCGGATTTCGCCGATCATAATGACGTCCGGGTCCTGACGCAGAACCGAGCGAAGCACGGAGGAGAACGTCAGCCCGGCCTTTGGGTTGACCTCCACCTGCGTGATTTTCGGAATGATCATTTCAACGGGGTTTTCCGCAGTAACGATGTTGATGTCGTCACGCATGATTTCCTTGACCGCTGTGTAAAGGGTGGTGGATTTGCCGCTTCCGGTCGGGCCTGTCAGCAGGATAATGCCGTGGTTGCTATGCAGCAGCCGGTTGAACCGCTCCAGATTTTCCGGCAGGAAGCCGATATCCTCTTTGACCAGCAGAAACCCGAGGGCGGTCGTGATGCGCATGACCGCTTTTTCCCCGTAAACACAGGGCAGAACGGAGATGCGCAGGTCAATATCCTTTCCGCCGAGCTTGTAGTTAATGCGGCCGTCCTGCGGAATGCGCCGTTCCGCAATGTTCATGCCGCCGATGAATTTGATGCGGGAGATGACAGCGGGCATCAGTTCCGAGCTGGTTTCCATATAAAGACCCAGATGGCCGTCTACGCGGAAGCGAATCCGCATGGATTTTTCCTGCGGCTCAATGTGAATGTCGCTGGCTTTCATCAGCACAGCCTGCTCAATCATGTTGTTGACGAAGCGGATGATGGGCTGGTCGCCGCCCTGAAGCGCATCAGCGGGCACTTCCTGCTGAGGGCCGGTGAGTTCCCGTGCCGCGGCGAAGGCCTTCTGCGCCGTATACAACTCCCGAATCTTTGTGTCGATCTTTTCGCGCTCAGCAATCACGGGGTTGATTTTCAGCTTTGTGTAGGTCCCAATGTCGTTGATGCCGTTGTAGTCCAGCGGGTCGGCGACCGCGACGGTCAGAATACTTCCTTCGCGCCGTACGGGGACAATCTGGTTGGAACGCGCCAGTTCCTCCGGCACCAGAGCGGAAAGCGCCGGGTCAATGCTGGCAGACGACAGGTCAAGGTAGGGGGTGGAAAGCTGCTGCTCCAGCGAGCGGATGATCTGCATCTCCGTCAGAAAATGGTTGTCCACCAGAATTTGGCCCAAGCGCTTGTTGGAATTCTTCTGACGGGCGAGCGCCTGCAGCAGTTCTTCCTGAGTCAGCACACCGGAGTTGATCAAAATCTGCCCCAGCTTCAGATTTGTAATTTTCATCGCAGTCTCCTTTTACAGAATCAGCAGAGAAACGTACCATCTGGCAAATGCCTCCATCTGGCGGTGAAAGGAAAGGTACAGAAGAAGCGCTGCACAGATGCAGGGCCCGAACGGAAAATAGCGGTCCTTCGACATCCTGCGTGCGGCCGATAAAAGCAGGATGAAAAAAAGTGCGCAGAAGATCGTAAGGAAAAAGAGAAGAAAAACAGGTGGGAATCCGGTAAAAGCGCCAGCCGCCGCAAACAGCTTGAGGTCCCCCGTTCCGAGGGAATCCTTTCGGAAAAGCGCCTTTCCCAGCAGATTCATCAGCAGCATCAGTACAGCGCCCGAAAAGGCGCCCAGCACCGGGGAATACCAGTCCCGGAAAAACAGGCTTCCGGAAGCCCGGTCGCAAATAAACAGGATAACCGCCGCCAGAAACAGTAGCAAAACAAACTGGTCGGGGATGATGCGATACTTCCAGTCGGCCAGACCGATTAGCGTAAGAACGACGGCCGCGGCGCACCCGATGTAAAAATAGGAGGTTATTCCGAACTGCCAAAACAGAGTGAAGAAGGCAAACAGGTAAATCAGTGCGATCACCGCGCCGTGAGGAAAGAGGAAAACGCGCTTTCCCAGCAGCTCCTCGCCGGGCTTTTCGCCGTAATCACAGAGCCATCCGGCGGGAATTGCGTTGAACACCGTCACGCTCAGGCAGGCGAGAACCGCGGCGGCAGCGAAAAGGACGAAAATCAGAATGGCGCTCATTTCGTTTTTACCCCAGTGCCGAAATAGTACAGCGTCATGGAAAGATTCAGTGACATCAAGTTTCCCTTTTGTATATTCTGCACGCATTGCACACTGTTGACATAGTAGCAGCCCGCAGACTGTTTCTCAAAGTAATCGAGCAGCTTCTGCATTTGTTCCTGCGTGCAGACCGCACGGATGTTGACCGGAACTGTCATGAGCTGGCCCTTTCCGGACGCGGGTTGATTTTTTACAGCGGTTTCACCGCCCGTCTGGATTTCCTGCGGCACAATACCGGCGGCGCTCCATGCTTTTGCGGCATCCTCGGCAATCTGCCCGCCGCCGATTGGCGCGTCTATTTTAGCGGTATCCAGTTTCTTTTGCAGCTCGGCGATTTTATCGTTGATCGCCTTGGTGCCGACAATCTCTTCCTGATAGGTTCTGATCCGGTCCGAATTCTGCGTGTGCTGCGTGTCAAGCTGTGCGTTCCGGGCGGAAAGCGGCAGATAAACAGCGTAGAAATAGCCGAGCAGCGCCACTGCAAGGCAGAGAAGGTAAATTAGGAACCCAGATATTTTTTTCTTTTTCATTTCGCCGCACCGCCCTTTTCTGTTCCTCCGAACGGCACGAAGCCTTTTACATTCAGTGTGACGTTACACAGAAAAACCTTGGTCTGTGAGGCGGCGGTAAACGGAATCGCAACGCTGAAGTAATTGCCGGCTTCCACCGAATGCTTGATTTTCAGAAAACTGTCATAGTTCGGAGCAGTGAAGGTAACGGCGATCGAGCCGGAAGTATTGTCCAGCGAACAGGTGGTAATTGTACCGCCCCCGGCTGTGATCTGACTGTACAGCTTCTTCATACTGTTTTCCGCTTTGCTTTTGCCGTAAGGGAGAGCGGAATGCTCCGCTTCGGCGGCTGCCGTCTGCGAGGCAAGAGAGTCCCGGCGATTCGTGAGCGACTGGACCTTGGCAAAACTCGGGTTGGCGAGCGCGGTCTGATCCTGAGCGATCTGCCTGCTTTTCAGGACATACAGCGCGGGCTGCAGGGCCATAATGGCGAAGGCAAACAAAGTGAGAACGGTCAGCGCAGCCACATGCATTGCCATTTTGTTTCGCCTGCCCCGGGTGAG
This sequence comes from Bacillota bacterium, assembly GCA_023410445.1. Taxonomy (GTDB): domain Bacteria; phylum Bacillota; class Clostridia; order Oscillospirales; family Acutalibacteraceae; genus Caproicibacter. Next base: position 503,282 of record JAEYPT010000001.1, read on the forward strand.
GGTGAGAAAATCAAAATTCTCCGCCTTTTTCGCGCGCAGAAGCCCCCAGAACGAAAAGAAAGCGGCGGGCTTTAACCCGGAACGATTGGCCTGCGGGCTTGTCCGGGGCATATGGTCGGCGGCGACGTGTGCGCCGATGTTATCAAGTGGGACGTCGAGGCTGAGTGAATTCCAGAATTCGGTGTAGCCCGGCAGCACCGACATGGGCCCGCAGAGAAAAATCCGACTCAGTTCCAGTCGGTCGCTGGAAAGCACCATGCGGATATTGCGGATTACCTCGCTGGCGCTCGCGTCCAACAGATCGTTGACCGGGCGGAGAACCTCAGCGGGGAGGCCGGTCGGCTGCCCGAACGTGCGCGCGATGGCCTCCGCTTCCCGGAACGGAAGGGATTGCCCGCGCATGATGATACCGATGATTTCCTCATAAAAGCCTTCGAAGGTCCTCTGGAAAATCGGAAACCCGTTGTGCATAACCAGCAGCCGAGTCTTTTCAAAATCAAGGTCGAGAACGGCTACGGTGCCGCCGCGGCAGTCCGCAAAGTGTTTCGCGGCATACAGCAGTCCGCCGATCGGGGGAACGATTTTAATAACCTTCATCCCGTGCGCGGCGAACATTCGGCAGATTTCGGAAACTAAACCGCTTCGCACGGCAAACAGGGAGCTTTTCAGCTTCCCACTCCGCTCGCTGACTTCGCCGTATTCGCAGTTCTGAATCAGGTAGTCGTCCACATCGTCGGAGAGAACGGATTCCGCTTCCAGCTTGGCAAGCGCAGGAAGATCCCTCTGCCTGCACGGTGGGTGCTGGTATTCCTTGCCGACGACGTTTTCATCCTCCAGACAGAAGATGATCTGTTTCCCGGAAAGCCGGGCGTCCCGGCGGCACTGCTTTACAAACTCCGCGAGGGCGGGCAGGTTGGAGAATGCCGCGCCGCCGCGCAGATCCGGCGGGAGCTCAAAGCTGCAGGGTGCGCCGAACACGGCCCGGCGCCCGCTTTTTACGGGCGTAAGGGAAAGAACGCCGGGGGAAAGCTTCAGCAGCAGATATTTCAAACAGCCGACACCACATTTCTGTTGATTCAATTCGTATTGTAATCAGTATAGCAAATCTTCCGTTCGGCGGCAATGCTCCGCGACCAAATCAGTCGCAGCGCATGATGCGAAAACAAGCCCCGAAGCGGGGCTTGTCCTGTTTCTGTTTTAGATCATTAATTTGCTTTAATTGCGTCCTTCACCAAGACGTCTGGATCGGGGGAAGTATTTTGAAGGGGTTTTAATGGATTTTTAGTATCTGTAGAATTTGGAGTTGCGCATAGAATTTGTCCGCTAGTGTTATATACAAATTTGTAGGAACTGTTTTGTTTGATTCTTGCATTCATATCTGAGATGCTACTAAGACCTTCATGCTTCAGAGCGTCATCCACAGTTAATGTATCAGGATTTGTACTGGCCCATGTACCGGAAGCAGCTTCCGCGTAAGCGGATTTCAGGGCAAGCTCAATTGTCTGGGCGTTGGATTTGTCCGTGTTAATATTGGCTGTATTGATTACGTTCGTTACGGTCGGAACCGCAATGGCAGCAAGAACCGCGAGAACCGCGATGACAATGACCAGTTCCACGAGGGTGAAACCCTTTTTATTCCTTTTTACGGCGGTGTTCTCCATCGTTATGTACCCCTCTTTATGATTCTTAAAATTTGTTACTATTTCCCTGTTTTCTTCATTATATCGTCCGCTGCTTTCCCTGTCAATATTTTGCTTTTATGGTTAAAATATTAACTTATTTTGGAATATTAAATTATATTTTATTGAAATAATACAACAATTACGATAAAACACAAATTTATGAGTCTTTTGTTTCCAGTCATAATTTTACCATGCAAATGTCACGGAAAAAAGTATCGTATCCCTTAAAACTGCGTTAAATGATTGCGAAAAAGCAGAGAAAAGAATATAATTTAAGCCAGAATAAACGAATTTGCAGGAGTGGCGAACGGAGGGGAAAGAATTGAAGTCGAAACGCGGTGTGGCCCTTGCCTATGTCATTGTTGTGACTGCGGCTCTGCTTGTGATTGCAACGGCCATTGTCGCGTTGGCCAATTATAACCTGAATGTTTCCCAGAACAGTCTCGAGGGCCGCCAGGCCTACCTTGACGCCCGCTCCGCCATTGAATTCGGACGGGCTTACCTTACGAAAAACCCGGATACGGAGGACTTTACGATCGTTCGCTCCTCCCAGTCCACCTCCGGCTCCGGCCTCGCGGTCGGTGCAAAGGGTGCGACCGGTGCGATTGCGTCCTATGTGAAGGAAACCGGGATGATTAACGCAAAAGTCCCTTATTCGGCTACTCACGACCGATTCCGCCTGCTTTCCTACCATATCGGCGGGGGCGCCGTCATCAGCTCCGGCTCAGGCAGTTCCGGTTCCGGCAGTTCGGGCGGAAGTTCTGCTTCGGGCAGTTCCGGCAGCGGTTCCAGCGGGGGGAGTTCGGGCAGCAGCTCCGGGTCCAGTGGAATCAGTTCGGGCGGAAGTTCTTCATCAGGCAGTTCCAGCTCCGGCAGCTCTTCTTCCGGAGATTCCGACAATTCCCAGCACGACTATCTGATCTGCGGAGCAAATTACGGAACAACTCCTGTCATTGACAATATCAATACGAACTCCCCAACGATCAGTGAAAACCGGCAGTCGGCTTACCCAATTGTGGTGCGCAATATGCTGCAGGGCACATCCGACTGGGATACCGCGCGGTGCCTGACCGCTCCTGAGATTTATCTGCTGTGTCAGCCTACTTCTTTTCAATTTTACAATCAATGCTATGCAACCTTGAAATCCAATTTCATCTGTGTTGGTGGCAGTTCTATTACCGGTCAGGACTACCGAACGAGCTTTGCCGATCCCTCGAATCAATATTGTGTGCTGATGCTGAAAACCAACCCATCTGGCGGCACCGGCGTCATTTGTTTTACACAGGACTGTACGCTCACAGTTGCCGGGAATCAGAACGCGCGAACCGTTCAAATTCCAAAAGGTTATTATTCGTTCCGTGACGGAACGAACCTCTACGATCTGACTTCATCGAATTTCACATCCCTGCTGACGCGGCTGGATGAATCTTCACTGCCTTCCTATGTAAGCACAAGCAGGGTGCGGTTTATCACAGGGAATTATACTTCGTTTTTTACAGGCGGCAACGGGGACTGGAATTATGGAGCCTACTGGACGGACGATGCCGGGGTTCTGGCGAACGGTCGTCCGAGCAATAACTCCTCGGGCCATCAATACATCTTTAACTCCAGTGAAGTGTTCTTTTACATAACCTCCTGCAGAAACTGGGAAAACGCTATTAACGTCAGCAGCAATACCGGCCCCGATCTCAATACCGGAATTTATCAGGCTGGGCAGATTTATATGCGCTATGTGAATTCCACCGATAATTTTACCATTCCGGCGGATAAGACCATTGTGTTCCGGAGCAATAAAATCTGGATGAACACCGCGCGGGATGACACAAGCCCGGGCGGGGACGTTCCAATTACGGCGGGCAGTTCCGGCAGTTCGTTCCTGCTCCAGTCGGTAAGCGGTTCCGGCCCGTTTGAACTGGATATTCCGGCGGCGCTCACCGTGAACTATACGAACCTGAACGGGACAGCAAAAAGCTACCGGATCAAGGCCGGAACCTATCGGCTTGCTCAGCAGATTAATCTGTTCAACGACAGTGCGCCAACTACTCTGAACGCTTCCTACAGCGGCTGAACGCATCCGAGCACGACGGGAAAGGGGGAAACACACCGATGAACGGTACACGGATAAAATGGAAAAGCAAACAAGGCGTTACTCTGGTCGAGGTGATTGCCGCTGTTGCGATCCTCGCGGTTGTGGTTACCTCCGTGGTAGCTGGGATCAGTTTTTCCCAGCGTGCCGTTCTGTCGCAGGGTTCGCAGAGCGACGCGGCCGCCCAGGCGCAGAATCTGGCCGATCAGCTGATTGCCAAGCTTCACGGCCTTGACGAGAGCAAGCTGGACACCGTGTCGGTTTCCGGTGCCGCTAAGATTACGGGGGCCGCTTTTCCTGATTTGACGTCGAACCAGGACAGCCAGTACACCATTTCCACCGTACAGGATGATGCGATTTCCGCGCATGCGGGCGACATTGCCGGTTACCGCATCAAGGTCGCCGTAGCATACCGCGACGCCGGCGGGAGAAAATTTGTGCGTTTTACCGCTTTTGCCGCAAAGGACGGTGATTCGCCGTGAAGTTGTATTCCCGAAAGGGCGTTACGCTCGTGGAACTGATTGTTGTCGTAGCCTTTACCGCCGTGATTATCGGGGCGGCCTGCATGGTTCTGTATTACGGCACGCAGACCTTTCACAGCGGAACCACCAACGCCTTTAGTCAGCAGAAAACGACGCTCGCAGAAAGTTATATTCAGCAGTACGCGGCTGTTGCAACCGATGTTTCGGATTCCGTGAACGCGGGCGAGGACGGCGTGATCTTCTCCATTACCGGCCATTCGCTTCATGTGAAAACGCAGAAGACTTCCGGCGGTTCCCCTTCGGAAGTCTCCGTGGACGGAATCTCTGAGATTGACTTTAAAATGCAGGACAGCTCCCTGAATTACACGATCTTTGCGGCGGATGATTCCTACAAACTGACCGGAGGAATCGTTCCGAGCAACAGTCGGTCTGTTTCGCTGAGTTCCTGCCGGGTAACGGACGGCGGAGCGGTACTTTTTATGAAAACAGATTGATTGTCCACACGGTTCTTACCGAGCCGCAAGCCTTGACAAACCCTGGGGAACAGGGTATCATAAAAGAAATTGCAAGTTTGCAGGCAAGGGTGCTGAGAATTTTTCTCAGTCCCCTTTTTTGTTTACCCGGAGGCCAAGTTTCAGGACTTTTCGGACGATTGCAAACGGGTCAGGTAGGGGAACGGAGATGTTTGTGAAGAATTCCAGCGCGGTCATGAAAACGGTGGAAACATTTCTCAAGAACCGAACCGGAGACTTTGCAACGCGGTGCGATTGACAATTGCACACAAACAGGTGCATACTTATAAAAAATACTGCTTTATTTTAGAAGAAATCTTTCGCCGAGGATGTTCGAGGGCTTGGGCCGACCTGAGCGAAGAATCGGAAATCGACTGCGGCGGAGTTTTATTAACAGAGAGGGGAAACAACATGGATTTTCAGTATTATCTTCCTGTCAACTTGATTTTTGGCAGAGGAAAGATTGCCAAATTGGGAACCGAGACCGCCCGGTACGGGAAAAAGGCGCTCCTTGTTACAGGAATGTCCAGCACGAAAAAAACGGGGCTGCTGGCGAAGGCGGAAACGATTTTAAAGGAAGCCGGAGTAGGCTCCGTCGTTTTCGACCGCGTTGAACCGAATCCCCTTACCACAACCGTCCATTCCGGCGCGAGGATTGCACGGGAAGAAGGCTGCGACGTGATCGTCGGGCTCGGCGGGGGAAGTATTATGGACGCCGCCAAAGCGATTGCCTTTATGGCCTTAAACGACGGCGATGTTTCCGATTATGTATTCGGCAGGAAAACGTCAACGGAGGCGCTGCCGCTGATCCTTGTGCCGACCACCTGCGGCACAGGTAGTGAGGGCAATGAATTTGCAGTTCTGTCAAACCCGGAGAACCACGATAAAAAATCGCTCCGCACGATGGCGATTGTAGCAAAGGCTTCCGTCATTGACCCGGAACTGATGATGACCATGCCGAGGGGTGTGCTGGCTTCGGTGGGATTCGATGCCCTGTGCCACAACATGGAGGCGTTTCTTTCCGCTTCGGGTCAGCCGATTTCCAATGTGTTGGCTCAGGAGGGCATCCGGCTGATGGCGGAATATCTCCCTAAGGTGTACGCGGGCAGCGGGGACCCGTCGGATTGGGAAAAGGTGACGATGGGCAGCACCATCGGCGGCATGGCGATTTCCATTGCCAGCGTGACGGCGCCGCACGGCATGGAGCATCCAGCCAGTGGCCTGCGGAATATTGTCCACGGGCGCGGCCTTGCAGCCCTTACACCGGTTGTCTTTGAGGAATCCATCAGCAGCGCGCCGGAAAAGTTTGCAGTGATCTCCAAGCTGCTGGGCGGCAAAGACGAGAAAGACTGTGCAGATCAGGTGCGGAAATTCCTCCAGAAGATCGACCTGACGCAGAGCCTGGGGGATCAGGGTGTGCTGGAGTCAGACATCGACTGGATGGCGCAGAATTGCCTGAAGGTTTCGGTCGGCTCCATCGGAAATCATCCGATTGTGTTCGGGCAGGAGGACATCCGCCGGATTTACAAAAAGGCTCTTTAAAATTTCCAGATGTGCAAAGAAAAGCCCTCGTCGGACTGCCGTAACCCGGCTGGCCGATGAGGGCTTATTCATTCGGTTGGTTAAGCTTCCTGCTCTTTCCAGTTTCTCACGGTCCCTGTCCGCACTCTGCCGACGCAGGCGGGGTTCCCGCAGCTATCCGCTTTCGTGCAGTTGAAGCTGTCAATGCGAAGAAAGGCCCGGTCTCCCGGTCTGCCGGGGACCTCGAGGCACCGGTGGTCGATGGAAACGTTCTCTCCGCTTAAAAGGCATATAGCCTCTTTTGTATCCCGGGTATCCTTGGTCAGAACTTTTATTTCTTCAGGCTCTTTTGTCACGGCTGTTCTCTCCTTTTTGTTTACTCTGCTTATCATAGTACAATCGCAAAAGAAATGTCAATGTCAGACCTCGATACTTTTTCAGAATTCTCTTGCATCACTGCTGTAACAGGGATACAATAACCTTAATCCTTCCGGATTGCAGTTATTATGGTTTATACAGCGCCCTGGTGCGCGGAAAGTGGGATGGTAACGATGAATTATGGGCTGACTTTGCTGATTGGTATCGCAGTATTGGTTATTTTGCTGCTTTCTCTTTCTCTGGTCGTCATTAACGAATATGAACGGGGCGTGGTTTTTCGCTTCGGACACGTAATCGGTGTGCTTGGCCCCGGTTTGAAGCTTCGTATTCCGTTCGGTATCGATATCGTGCGGAAGGTCGATCTGCGTACACGTACCATCGACGTTCCTCAGCAGGAAATTATCACCAAAGATAATATTTCCATCAAAGTCGATGCTGTCGTTTATTATCACATTCAGGACCCGGTCCTTGTGATCACAAAGGTGGTCAATTTCAACAGCAGCACTACCATGCTGGGACAAACCACGCTGCGCTCCGTGCTTGGCCAGCATGAGCTGGATGAAATTCTGACCAGCAAAGACAATATCAATACGATTCTCAAAAACATGCTTACGGAAACCATGTCTTCGTGGGGAATTATCATCACGGCAGTTGAGCTGCGCAGCATTGAAATTCCGGATTCCATGAAGCGCGCCATGGCAAAGCAGGCAGAAGCGGAGCGGGAACGCCGCGCGAAGATCACTGCGGCCGACGGCGAGGCGCAGGCGGCTTCAAAGCTTTATGAAGCTTCCGAAGTCATTCGGAAATCGCCTTCGGCTCTTCAGCTGCGCTATTTGCAGACCCTGACCGAAATCGCGGTCGAGAAAAACTCAACCATCGTTTTCCCTTTGCCCATGGAGTTCATGCGGGCCTTCGGCAAACAAGTAATTCCGGATCCGCCGGAAGAAAAATAATCTTTGTTTTCTTTGAATGCTGCAGGGCAGCGGGGAAGTGTCATGTTAAGCGGACTGGCGTCGTTCCTACCGAGCGGCGCCAGTCCGGTTTTTCACTGTTTGCTGTCGGTTTGTTGAAAATTCGGGCAGAATTGTAAGAAGGCTGTTAAAAAGGGGATGACCCTCCAATGAAAAATTACGGCAAATATCTTCGGATTGTCATGCTCGTTATCCTTGCCATGGTTTTCGTCGGAATAGCCTTCGACAACACCGCAGGGAAGACGTTTTTTCTATTGCTGTTCTTACTCGGCGTAATGAACGATTTTGTTCGGAAACGCTTTGTAAAAAAGCAGCCGCTGTATCTTCTTTCGTTTCTTCTTTCCGCAGTGATTGCGGGAATTTTGAAGTATTTCTTTTCAGAATTAATGGACGGATATCTGTATCTCCTGATGATTGAGGGCTTGTTCCGGGAAAAAACGAAAACCCCCGTTTATCTTCTGGCACCTCATTTTCTTGCTTTCTTTGCCGGCTACTTCTTTCGCTTCCATAACATGGAGCTGCTCAATGCATTGGGGAGTGGCCTTCTCTCCTACTTACTCGGACTTTGCATCGTGCTGTCAGTGCGCGAGGCGGTAATTCAGCGGGATCAGGTAAACGCGCTCAATGTCGAGCTGAGCGACAAGAATCAGCAGCTTCTGCAATATCAGAGCCAATTGAAAGAGATGGCTCTAAATGCAGAGCGGAACCGTGTTGCTCAGGAACTGCACGATTCCCTTGGTCACACCCTGATGGCGATCCGCATGAATGTAAAAGTACTGGAAAAAGTAGGGCACAGTGACCAGGATAAAGAAGACCGGATTATCAGCAACCTCGATCAAATTGTTCAGGACGGAATCAATCAGCTTCGTGAAACCGTCTTTCAGCTAAAAAGGGAAGCGGAGAAAAAGCCGCTAAAGACATCGCTGTTAGAGATGATCGATCAGCTTTCGGCAAGCGGGGGAACCGAAATCAATCTGGAATGTGACGACTGTGTCGACGAATGCTTGCCGGAAATCAAGGACGCCGTCTATAAGGCCGTAAAAGAAGGGATTACCAACGCGGTTCGGCACGGAAAAGCGAGTAAAATCAGCATATTAATTTCTGTAGAGGACGGTCACATCCGAATGAGAATTTCGGATAACGGCCGCGGCTGCGATGTAATTAAAAAATCGTACGGTCTGCACGGCATCGAAGAACGCTTCACCGCATGGAATGGTCATATTTCCTATGAAAGCAAACGGGGTCAGGGCTTTGTGATCACGGCAGACGTGCCGATTTACAAATATGAATCGGCAGAAAAATAAGAAAACACACGGGGAAGGTTCGGGTTTGTTATGATACAGGTAATCATTGCGGACGATCAGCCGATCATTCGGCAGGGGCTGAAAATGATTCTGGAACTGGACGAGAAACTTCGCTTTGCCGGAGAGGCAGGCAACGGCGTGGAGCTATTGGAACTTCTGAACCGAACGCCGTGCGACGTGGTCCTTATGGATATCCGTATGCCCCAAATGGACGGAATGGAAGCAACCCTACGGGTCAAAAACAAATTTTCGAAAACAAAAGTGCTGATTCTGACTACCTTTGAGGACGATGAATATATTTTTCACTGCCTGAAAAACGGGGCGGACGGCTATCTGTTAAAGGACGCGGACCCGGACGAAATCATACGGGCCATTCATACGGTGAACAGCGGAAACATTCTTTTGCACCCGAAAATTACAACGAAAGTGGTGTCGGCTTTGAACGCGGGAACGTCAGCCCTTTCAAATACCCCAGACGAACCGAAGGAGCTTACGCTTTTGACCGCACGGGAAAAAGAAGTAGCGGAACTGGTCGCTCAGGGGAAAAGCAACCGAGACATTGCCGCAGTTCTTTTTGTTACCGAGGGAACCGTAAAGAACCATCTGACTAAAGTTCTTGATAAGCTAAGCTTAAAAAGCAGAAACGAATTGATTGTATATATGACGAAAGTCACAGGCGGGGCATAAAAGCCCCGCTTTTTTCATGACCCGATCCAGGACCTTCGTTAGATGTTTTGCGAAAACGGAAATGTTATACTGGCTCATGAAAGAGAGGAAAATCAAATGAGCCAGACCGTTATTGTAATTGTTATTTCCGTTGCCGTTCTTGCTTTTTTAATTTGGAATCATTTTAAACCCCAGACGATTGATTTTAGGATATTCCTTCTGCCCTGCATCCTTGCGGTGCTTTTCGTAGGATTTACTTTTCAGTATCCTACGCTCAAGGGTGATGCCGTCGGACTGGTCCTTCGCTTTTTGTTAGGGCTCGGAATCGGAGTTTTACAGGGATGCCTCGCAAAACTCATTTCGGCGGATGGAAGCATTGTTTCCACCGGTACAAAGGCAGGTTTGGCATGCTGGCTGATTTTTGTGCCGGTGAGACTGCTGATCCTGCCGTGGTTCAGCGTGATTGCGCCCGGAGCTCACAATCTGGAAAATTCGTCGCTTGCGGGCATATCGGCCCTTTGCATTTTTGCGGGTTTCTTTCTGTCAAAGGGGATCACTCTTTTAATTCGAAAAGCGAGCCTGCTGACCGCCGGAGTCGGGTAAACACACCGCCGGTAAAGGAGACATTATGAATTCTTCATTGTCCTATCTTACGGTTATTGTGATTATCTTAAAACTTTCAAAGATTTCCTCCGGGAAAAGCAAGCGCGTTAAATTCCCGAACATGTGGCTTATTCCGGTACTGTTTGTTGCCATGATTTTTCAGGATTGTTTTAAGGCTCCGCCTGTCTCTTCCTTCGGATACCTGATTTTTGCCGTTTTTTCCTTTGTCGGTGTTTTCATCGGCGTCTTTCGGGGTAAAACTCTGAACTACTATCAGGATGATCGAGATCACGAAATCTATTATCAGGAAAGCTATCAAAGCCTTGTTTTGTACATCGTTCTGATTGCCATGAAGTGGCTCGTACAGCAATTCAGTGTAGGGTCGCTGGCGTCGATGATCAGCCTTTCCATGCTCTTTTTCGCGTGCGGTTCCATCATCGGCAGATGCCTGTATCTTACGGGAAAATATCTGTCTTTCCAAAGAAGCGTTAACTGATTTGATTCCCCTTTATCACGAAGGCATAAAATAAGGCACTTTGCTATCGCACAGTGCCTGTTGTTTTTTATTGTGAGACAGAGGGCAAATTGCTTAAATTGTTCCCTTCGGTGTCATCCGGCAGAGATTTCAAATACTCGTTTCCGTTTCTTGTCGCGACGCCGACTCCGCGTATGCCGCCCTGCTTGGCAAGCTGAACGCCTTCCTGCTTACTGAGCACCTTGCCGTCCGATAATTGATACCCGGTGATTCGCCCTCCCTCTTTCACTAATCCGGTGATCTGTTTAGCATCCGCGTTGGGTTGAGGAATATCTTTCAGCGTCTGCATCGGCAGCTTTGATGAGTCGTTATTTTGTTCCGGCATGGTAAACCAGCCTCCTTTTTTAAAATAGTTTTCCAAGGAGATTCAATCTTATGCCGGAGAAAACGGCAAGCGAAAATAGATTCACTATCATAAATTTCAGTTTTCTGTTGTAAATACAACGGAAAAACGGGTTCAAAGCTGATAAGATCAGTTCATGGGAAAGATTGAATCCTATTGTGAAAGGAAGGTAACGTTATGAAAACGAAGCTTGACAGGAGCGGCTGCATTTCATGTGGTCTGTGTGCGCAGACATGTCCGGAGGTTTTCCGGATCGCCGACGACGGAGTGGCGGACGTTTTTCTTGAGGATGTTCCTGCATCGGTAGAGAATAGCGCTGTGGAAGCACAGAACGGATGCCCTGTCTCGGTGATCACGATAGAGTGAATGCCTAAGCAGCGACGGATTTCCTGAGAAGAGAGCCGTCGCTGTTTTTTTTCGGGCAGAATATGCGGGTACCGTTCCAAGGAGAAAATCAGAAACGGCCGTCCTTCGCTTTGGAGATGAATCTCCGGCAAAAGGCGGCCGCTTTGTTTTCTGTTGGTTATCCAATTTTATTTCGATAAAGCTGTAGGATTGCGGGAACCTCGTTCTCTAGAATCAGACCGTGCCCCGGGGCAATCCGACGGATGGGGAGTTCCACCAGCTTCAGGACCACTTGTTTTTCAGACTGCGGCGCGGAGGAGAAAACCTTCTCATAGTAGTGCTCTGCCGCGGCAAGAAGCGCATCGGCAGAATAATTGCGGTCGATCGGCGGTTCGGCTGCTGCATACTGCCCGAACAGGTCGTTGGAAAACAATACGTCGTTATTGTTCCAATAGGTAACCATGTTGTCGTCCCAATGCAATCCCGGAGTCTCATAAAACGTGTATTGATTGGTTCCGAAGGTTAGGGCTTCTCCGGTCTTGACCGTGTGGAAATCGGCCTCGGGCAGCTTTTCGGCGAGATGGTTCCGGCAAGCCGGTGAGCAGTATATTGGAATTCTTGGGTATTGTCGCAGAATCCCCGGTAGAGCTCCGCTGTGGTCTTTTTCGGAATGATTCAGAATGATTGCGTCAATCGTTTTTTTTCCAAGAACCGAAGTGATTTCTTCCTTTAGCATGGACTCGCACCGATCAGGGAGGGTGTCGATTAACAAGTTCACGCTCCCTGTAATGAGATAAGACAGAAAGGAGATTTCTATTTCCTGCTTCCGGATGTTTTTTCCGATAGCATAGCAGTTTTCCATTACCTGATATTTCATGGCGTTGCCTCCTTATAAAATTAAAATAGTCTTTAAAATTGCTCCATAAAAAAATCTTCGCGGTTCATTTTTTCGGCCCGTTCTGTCATGTCTTGAATTACATCCTGCCCGCGATGCTTTTCTGCGTAAGGATAGACGACCGTGTTTTCTTTTTCTATGTGGCGTTCCAGCAGGTTACAATAGCCGACGCCATTTGCGATCACATTAAGCAGGCTTCGGACGGACGAATTCTGTTCGTATTCCTTTAGTGTCTTTTCCAGATCCTTCACCAGAAGACGCGCAAGGTCGTGCTCCACCAGCATGCCATGCTGAACCAGATTCACGGCGATGCCTCCTAAATTCCGGGGGAGGCGGTACGTTTCAAGGCAATCTGTTGTGGGGCAATTTAGGGAAAGATATCATGCTCGGGACCGTACACCCGGAGCAGCAGGAGCTCCTGAAAAAGGTCGATCGCTGCTTCAAAGAATGCGGAATTGTTCCCGAAATACCAAGTCAGGCGCGCCATTGGCTATGGATGCACAACGTAAGCACGGCTCCGTTTGGAACAGCGCTCGCAAAGGATCGGAATCTGGCAAAATGTCTGGAAGACAAAGAACTGATCAAAACGGTTTTTGGGGCGTGCAGGGAATGCTGTGCTATTTGCCAGGCACGCGGAGTAGACCTGAAGCAATTTTCTGAGGCTAAAATGTATCATATTCCATTTTTTCTGCTTTACCCGATGTTCAAGAGAAATCTGACAAAAAATCCGGTTGTGCAAAGATATACCTCTCATGCGGTCAGTGATATCGATGAAATGAGCGCCAATTTCGAGGAAATGTATCAATCCGGGCTTGATCTGAACGTTGAGATGCCGGCCATGCAGACCCTTTATAACATCATCTGTCCGGAGAAATGAGGGGAGCATCTTCCGGCTTTTTGAAGAAGTTCAAAAATTTTGACTTTTCGCGGAGGAACAACGCTGGAAGAAGTTCTGCTCGACGGCTCCGCGGCTATACCGCAGATGAAGGGGGAGCTTTACCAAATCGAGTGCTCTAAGGAGAAAGCTAACCATATAAAGATATTAATGGAACAATAAAAAGCTGTATATGTCATAATATAGATATACCGTGAGCACCGAATTCTCGTTACGGAATGCACCAACCCAAAATTCAGATAAGACGGTGAGAGTATGATTCAGCCAATATGCAAAGACACGTTTATTCTAAGCAGAAAATCAGTTCCGGCTACCAAGGCGGATCTGCCGGTGGTCGAGGATCTTTTGGATACGCTGAAAGCGAACGCAGATCAGTGTGTCGGTATGGCCGCTAATATGATCGGCATCAATAAGCGTATTATCGTGTTCAGTATCGGAGAAATGAACATTCCTATGATGAATCCGGTCATCATCAAGCGGGCGGATTCCTTTGAAACCGAAGAAGGATGCCTGTCTTTGGACGGCATGCGGAAAACCACCCGCTACCGGACCGTTGAAGTGGAGTTCCACAACCAAAAATTTGAGCGAAAAAAACAGACCTTTACCGGTTTCCCTGCACAAATCATACAACATGAAGTGGATCACTGCGATGGAATCCTGATTTGAGTTTTGATTCATTCAATTGCGGGCGTTTCAATATGAGCGAACCGTGAGTGAAGCGTCGAGGAATGCAGAACCGGACTTTTCGCAAACTTATGGTGATTGTAAAAAACAAATAAGCAGATAAAGAAAGAACCCAGCAGCCGCATGGCTGCTGGGTTCTGCACATTTTGTTTACGATGTTGCGCTGAAATTGTGTTTCTTCCGCTTTTCAACAGCCCCCAAACCGATCAGAAATCCCAAAGCAGCAAAAAGCGTTCCAACCAGAAGCATGATTTTTACACTGCGGCAATCCAAAAGCCAGCCGCCTAAAAAACTTGCCACTACGCTGCCGATTGTTATAGCGCTTGTAATAAAAGCCTGCCCCTTCGTTCGATCTTCTTCCTTTATGATTCTGTTAACATAATAGATTGAGGCAGGGACAAACAGCGCATAGGAGAAAAACTCCAGCAGCTGTGCGGCATACAGCAGCCAGATATTCGACGCATACAAGGTTACAACAGCCTTCATCAGAAAAAAGAACAGTGAAAATTTCAGAATGGTGCTGCACGGGATATGTTTTGTGAAACCGTTAAACAAAACCATTGCCGGCAATTCAATCGCGGCTGCAAGTCCGATGGCAATTCCCATTTCTTTCGTTTTACCGCCGACGTTTTCTGTAATCTGAATGAAATAATTATTGATCATGGAATGGGAACAGAATGTAAAGATTACGGCAGCGACAAGCGCGACAAATCGTTTGTTCTGCGCCATAAACACAATAAGATTGTCCGTTGATGCGCCTGCTGAGGAGGCTTTGGCCGTACAGCGGTTTGTCTCCGGGGGATTGCTCCTGGTCCGGACTTGCTTTCCGGCAAAGGCGTTGATCGCGATAATCTGCAGCACATAAAGTACGGCGGATAATGCTGGAAGCAAACCCGTGCCAAAACAGCCGATTAGATATCCCAAAATGACGGAGAAAAAAGCAAAGGTCATTGAGCCGATTCCCCGTGCAAGACTGAAGTTAACGGTAATCCCGCTGTTAATCCGCTGCATTCCAAGCGAAGTCACCAAGGGCTGAAGGACAAGAAGAAGCGACAGTTCCAGAATCAACAGTACTGCAATCGCAACAGAACAGCCAAACGTAAAAAATCGTGCAGCTGCGAAAAGGCCGGCCGCTCCGGTAAGAAGAACCGTAAGATCTTTCAGGGTTACCGTTCTGTTTTTATCGGCGATATCCGCGATCGCAGGCTGCAAAAACGCCGCAAGAATATTCGCCGACGCAAGAATAAAGCCGATTTGCCGGTTGCTGAAATTTTTGGACAGCAAAAAAACCGATGCAAAATTTGAACTGCTGCAGCAGATCGACCAATAAATCGCATGCACATAGGAATAGTTCCGGGTGTATGTATTCTTCGTACCTATCGTTTTAATTTCATGAACCGCCTTTACGAATCAATTTGCAAAACAGGGAAGGGTATCAAAACGTAAAAGAATCCAGCAGAACCTTTGGAACATCTGCCAGACTGTTTACGATCCAATCCGCCTTCGAAAGGTCCTGATTTCCCGAAGTGGGATTGCGGTAGCCAATGCAGTGCATTCCCGCAGCCGCTGCGGCCTGAATTCCCGATGCGGAGTCTTCAATCGCAACCGCCTGCCCGGCATGAATCCCGGAGCGACTCAGATCGTTTCGGTAAACATCCGGCGCGGGCTTTTTTTGAGGCACTTCATCTCCGGCTGTTACGAATTGAAACCGGTCGGTCAGTTCATAGTGCTTCAATATGCGCTCTACATAAAACCGGTCGGAAGAGGATGCGAGACCAACGGTAATGTTCCTTGTTGCGAGCCACGCAAGCAATTCTTTCAGACCACGGGATTCTGGAATATTCTTTTCGCGGATGGAGGAAAGGATAAACTCATATTGCTGACGTTCAAATTCAGCGGGAGCGGCTCTCAGTCCGTACTGCTTGATCAGCCTCGTCCAGATATCCACACCCGGGATTCCGACCGACCAGGAAAGGTCGGGCTTTTCCATAACTCCGTTTTGCTCCAGAATCCATTTCTTTGCCGCATCGTGAAGCGGTTCACTGTCAACAATTACTCCGTCCAGATCAAAAATCACCATTTGCAGCTGTTGCTTGATTGCTTCCATTATTTTATCATCCGTTTCCTAAAATGTATGCGGCGCTGAGAGCACCTTTAAATCGAACCGATAAACCGATCGATATACGGCAGAGCAGCGCCTGCCGCGATCACTTCGGTTTTGTATTTGCACACCTGAATATAATCCGCATCCTTTTCAAATGGATTTCGCTTTGCGCACAGGGCTTTCAGTTCGCCGACTGAATCGTCGAGATAGGCGCCGACATACCCGCCCAGAATGACCCGGCAATTGAAAAGCATGCAGACGTTGTTTACCGCGATGGACAGGTATCGTAAATACTGCTGCCAAACATCGCTGCACTCCGGGTCGCCGTTCTTCAATCGGTCGAAAAAAGCCTTCAAATCGCCGTCGGTATGGGTGGAAAGCACCGTTGCGTTGCAATATGTTTCAAAACAGCCGCGCTGCCCGCAGTAACATAGCGGACCGTCCGGTGAGAGGGTGATATGCCCCACTTCACCGCTTCGCGAACCGTCACCGTTGTAGACGCAGTGGTTAATAAGAATCGAGCCGCCGATATTGTTGCCAAGCATAATATAAAACGCATCCTTAATTTCGGGGTTCGACCATATTTCTGCAAAACCAGCCGCGTTCGCATCGTTATACAGCGCATGCGGATAAGAAATGTACCGTCCGATTTCATCGTTTGTAGCGCCGGTAAAATTCAGAATTTCGCCGTAGAAAACCTTCTGGCAGTCTTCCGTTATCAGACCGGGAACGGCAATGCCGACTCCAAGCACCTTTTGTGGATCAAAATTCGATTCCCGGATCAGATTCTCCACTTCGCTGCCGAGTCCGCGAAAATAGGCGTCATCCAGACAGAAATTGCAGGATACCTGTCTTTGGCTTAGAACCCTGCCTTCCAGATTTACCGCGACCAGCGCAATCCGGTGCCGGGTAATGTCAATTCCTACGGCAATGCGCGCGTCTTGTGTGATGGAATATGCGCGCGCGTGCCGGCCTCCGGTGTTTCCAAAGCTTCCGCTTTCGCACAGCAGACCCTCGTCCTGAAGCTCTTTGAGATTCTGGGTAACGGTTGGCAGGCTGAGGTGCAGGGCGGCGACCAGATCCTGTCGGGAAAGAGAGCCCTGCTTTCGAATCTGATTATAGATTCTACTGCGGTTTAGCTTTTTAATTTCAAAACCGTTGACACTTTTCATACCCAACCGTCATCCTTAATATTTTATAAATTGACTTTCTATAATTTGAACCCATTATAACAGGTCTTCCAATACATTTCAATGTAATACATAAACCAACTTGTTGAATAAAGCATCTAAAATTTTGCTCATTTAATAAATAAGTCTATTTTAAACATATTATGGAATTATATATGCTCGATTATATAAAATAACTTTCCAAATATTACATCATTTTAAAATTCACTTAAAGTCTTCTTAACAAGATACCTCTATACTGAATCTCTGTTATGTAAAGTTGTTTTACATAATTCATCAAGCTTTATTAGCTGTGAAGTTTTGTTCAGGGGGTACTTACATGAGAAGCGCAAAAACGAAGATTCGGCCTTACCTGATGGTGGCGCCGGCAATGGCCGGACTTCTGCTATTTACCGTGTATCCGATTTTTCGATTGATCCAACTCAGCCTGACGGATGTTAATATGCTGGACAAGACAAAAAGCAAATTCGTTGGTTTTCGGAATTTCCAACAGATTTTTGTCCGGCCGGATTTCAGGCAGGCACTTTCCAACACGTTAGTATACACGGTCGCCGTGGTGTTCCTGATCTCCGCTCTTTCTCTTGTCTTTGCCGTGTGGCTTAACTCGACAAAAAGCCGTCTGAACAACCTTTTGCAGGGAATGATCTTCTTCCCCAATATTGTTTCCATCGTTTCTGTCTCTCTGGTCTGGCTGTGGATGATGGAACCCACTTACGGGCTTTTCAATTATGTGCTTCGTTCCCTCAGCCTGCCCACGCTGCAGTGGCTTTCCAGCTCGCAGACTGCGATGCCGTCAGTAATACTCGTATCCGTCTGGAAAAGCGTCGGCTATGATACCTTGATTTATCTCGCTGCTTTGCAAAGCGTATCTCCCAGTATTTACGAGGCCGCGTCACTGGACTGCAAAAATAAGTTTACGATCTTCTTTAAAATCACGCTTCCTATGATTTCACCTCTGCTGTTCTTTACCCTGATTATCCGCGTGATTGACTCGTTTAAAATGTTCGATACCGTCCGGGTGATGACGGAAGGCGGACCGAACAACGCCACTATGACGCTGGTATACGAAATTTACAACGAGGCGCTGCAGAACGTGAGAATCGGATACAGTTCGGCAATCGGAGTCGTGCTTCTTATCATCATTTCGGTGCTGACGCTTGGTTACTTTAAACTGTATGCGAAAAAAGTGCATTACCAATAAGGGGGAGGGAAAACCGATGAAAGCACTCAATCGACCGATCGGCTGGCTGATCAAGGGAATTCTGCTTGTCCTGTTTGGCTGGCCATTTTTCTGGATGATTTCGACGTCTCTACAGACGATTTCGGAAGTTAACATGGTAACGCCTACCTTCCTGCCGGCCATACCTCAGTTTGGGAACTACATAAAGGCATGGAACTTTGGGGCCACGGGAATGAACGGGTTCCTGAAGAATTCGCTTCTGACCATTGTCGCCGTTATTTCGCTTCAAACGCTTGTAATGGTCCCTGCAGCTTACGCGTTCGCAAAATATGAGTTCCGGTTCAAAAAAATCATGTTCGGATGCATTCTTGCAGCTTTAATGCTGCCGACGCAGATCACGTTTCTCCCGGTTTACCTCATGATGTCGAATTGGAACCTGATCAACACGCTTTGGCCGCAGATCCTTCCGTTTGCCACCAATGCGTTCGCCATCTTTTTACTGCGCCAGTATTTTTTGCAGATTCCGAATGAGCTGATCGATGCCGCGCGGATTGACGGTGCTTCGGAAACGCGTATCATCTGCGGACTGATGCTTCCTATGTCAAAACCGGCGTTGGCAACGATTACACTGTTCAGCTTTGTCGGGCATTGGAACGATTATTTTTGGCCCTTCGTTATGACAAATTCCGACAGTACGCGCACCCTTCCGGTTGCCATCGCCCAAATGAAAGATCTGGAGGGTTTGTCCAACTGGAATGTCGTCATGGCGGGCAACGCGCTTCTCGTTCTTCCAATTCTTCTGATTTACCTCGTTGCGCATAAACAGATCGTCAAGTCCTTTGCCTATTCCGGCATTAAATAAAAAGGCAGGTCCATCACGACTTTGCTGCTACTTCAAGGAGGCATTTTATGAAAAAGTTCCTATCCATCTGCGTCTCACTCTCGCTGCTTGCGGTCACGTTTACGGGCTGTGCATCTTCCACACCCGCCGCAACGGCATCCGCAGGAAATTCAGGCAGCGGAACATCGGGGAAAATTACTGTTCAGTTCTGGCACTGTATGTCAGGTGATAACGGCGACCTCACCAACAAGCTGGTGGATGACTTTAATAAATCTCAGGATAAGATAAAGGTTGTGGCCACCTATCAGGGCAGCTATTCGGATGCCGCCGCAAAAGCAGAGCAGGCCATTTACGCGGGGAACGGCCCGGATCTTCTGCAGGTTGCCCAGGACAACGTCGGCCGCCTTGCAACAAACGGACAGTTCACCGACCTTCTTCCCTACGTGAAAAAAGCCGGCATCAATCCCGACAGCTTTACCAAAGCATTTGTGCAGGATGCGTATTACGACGGAAAACTGGTCGATATTCCTTATGGCCGTTCGGCACAACTGCTGCACATCAACAAAACGGTTCTGGATCAGGTGGGCGCGAAAATCCCAACTACTTGGGATGAGCTGAAAGAAGCGGCTGAGAAATGCACCGTTCAGAAGAACGGGAAAATTACCCGCTACGGTCTGTCGATTCCGTTCGATCAGTGGGAACTGTTTGCCCTCATTCAGCAGGCTGGCGGTCAGTTCTTTAATAAAGACAAAACGGGGCTCGGCTGCCTGGACGATGGAAGCGCCAAAAAATCTTTCCAGTTTTTAAAGAGCATGCAGAAAAACGGCGCTCTGTTTTACAATGACCCGGCAAACGATAAAGACAACCAGCTCTTCACTCAGGGCATGGCCGCCATGTCGATCAATTCATCCGGAACCATCACTTCCCGAACGAAAAGTATTGGCAGTAAATTCAATTATGTCGTCGTTCCTCTTCCGAAAGACGTGAAGTACTCGATGCCTACGGGCGGCAGCGGCTT
The DNA here is from genome assembly GCA_023410445.1 of Bacillota bacterium. Lineage (GTDB taxonomy): Bacteria > Bacillota > Clostridia > Oscillospirales > Acutalibacteraceae > Caproicibacter. The sequence continues at coordinate 523,517 of JAEYPT010000001.1, forward strand.
CGGAATTCTCTCCTCCAGCAAACAGAAAGACGCCGCATGGCAGTTCATGCAGTGGTTTGTTCAGAATGAAAAAGGCGGCACCGCATTCGTTCTTGGCTCGGGCTATCTGCCGTTTACGCAGGAAATGACGCAGTCCAAAGCAATTCAGGACCTGTGGAAAAAGATCCCCAATTATAAAGTCGCCTATGACGCGCTTCAATATGGAGACGACAGCTACCGCATTGCCAACCTGACCCCTGTTATCGCGGAATTCCGCACCTGTATTCAGGCGATTATGCTCGATAATAAGGATGTTGACACTTCTTTAAAAACATTCAGCGATTCCGTCAATACCATCCTTGCAAAGTAAGTATTGAAAAAAAGCAGGAAAAGAGATTAGACTATGTGGAATCAGACCGAAAAAAATATCTTTGTTGCGGGGCACCGGGGATACCCGGAAAAATACCCGGAAAATACGCTTCTGTCCTTTCAAAAGGCAGTGGAAGCCGGGGTCGACATGCTGGAGCTGGATATTCAGATGACAAAAGACCATCAGCTTGTCATCATGCACGATCTTGCGGTAGACCGAACGACAGACGGAAGCGGACCAATCAAAGAGAAAACCCTGAGTGAAATCCGTCAGCTGGATGCAGGTGGTCGGTTTGCGGAGCAGTTTCAAGGACTTCAGGTGCCGCTGTTTTCTGAATTTCTGGAGTTGTTTTCTGAAAAAAGCAGTGTGCTTTTCAACTTCGAATTGAAGGAACGCCCTTTGCCCGGCAATGAGGAACGCGCGTTTGAAGCCGCCGACCGAACGATTGAACTGGTGGAGAAATACCACCTAGGCGATCGCTGCGTATTCAATACCTTCAGCGCCCGTTTACTGCAATATATTGCAGAGCGCTATGACGGGAAATACCGCCTGCACGGATATTATCCGCTCAGTCTGATGGGCGAATACGAGCGCGATCCCTACTCCTATTTATACTGCATGTGTGTCTCCGAGTTGGACAAGGCTCTCTTTTCGGAGCTGAAATCGAAACAAATAGAACCATGGGTCGGGCCCAGCGTCTGCACAAAAGAAAAAATCCGCCAGGCGGCGGACTGCGGAGCAACATTGATTACCTGCAATAACCCGGAAACTGTTCTTTCCATCCTCACAGAGGAGGGCCTCAGGAGTACACCCGTTTGATCAGACATTTTCCCGATTGTTTAAGAGAATAAAATACAAGGAAATACTTTCTTGGCAGTGTTTGAGGGCGGATTTTCCTCCGCCCTCAAACGCTTTCTCCGGAAGTGTCATATGCCACATAAAAAAGAGCCTTGCTATCATTTTCCGTCGAAATGACAGCAAGGCATGCCTATCTTTGGCGTCCATCAAACATCTATTTGGTTTCACCCACCTTCATCCAGCCCGATTGAGCCGCAATTATTTCATCGCAATTATTAAACTGGTATGTTCCACCGTAGCTTTTCACCGGGATTTCCAGTGTTGCACCGGATTTATCTTCCAATATAGCGGAACCCGTGACGTCATAATAGTGGTCCGGTGACCCCTTTAGCCGGCTGAGATTGCTGTTCCATTGTATAGGAGGGTCAAGGTCCACCTTTTTGCATTGGAGGCCATAATAATTGGAGAAAACAGTTGCGAGGCGCATAAAAAAGCTATTTGCCGTCTTCTCAGGGCTGTTTTCCCCTTTCGCGGAGATGGGGGCCTCATTCAATACAACATTAAGCGACAGCATTTTGCCGCTTTGATCATCGATCAGCATATCGACCTCTGGACCGGCGCGGTCATCGCGCAGTTCGCAATCCCACACAACCGCACAGGTGGATTGATCCATAGAAATTGCCAGCTGAGCTTTTTCGCTATGTATGGGATAGCTACCCTGCTCAATCCCGACTGCACCCTGTTCCTTGAGAAACCGCAGGGCTTCCAGCGCGGCTTTATATGCATCGTCTGCGTTCAGCCTGACTTTGGTGGAGAAGGGACCTTGAGCATTCGGCGAACCGCCTCCTGAAAAATCAATCGCGCAGTAATTTTTCCCAGCGATTAACTGAAGACTGTCCAATACCTGTGCGACAGGGTGAAATTGAATTCCTTCGGTCTCATAGGTACGAACTGTTTTTTGCAGCTTTTGATCCTGCACGGAGGAAACGAAACCGGGGAGCAAAACGCCAGCCGTTATCGCCAGCGCGGTACAAAAAACAAATAAAAGCGGAATAACCTTTTTCATACGGCGCCTCCTTTCAACTCCACGGTAACCGTTGTCCCGGCACCCGGTTGACTGTCAAAGTGAAGCGTCCCCCGGTGCAATTCCACGATCTTTGCGCACAGCGAGAGGCCGAGTCCGACACTGCCCTGGGCGCGGGAGCGGGATTTGTCCACGCGGTAAAATGCCTCGGTCACATGCTGCAGAGCTTCCGGTGGAATTCCGCTTCCGTTGTCGGCGACGACAAACCGGTATCCGTCCGGAAGCATCGTACCGGTAATTCGGATATTGCCGCTGCCGTTCAGTGCCTTTTTTGCGTTTTCCAGCAGATTGAGCAGCAGCGTCCGCGTAAGATCCAGTTCCAGCAGGCAGACGCCCTCTTCGCAGTCGCATTGAAGTACGATTCCGTCCTTTTCATAGACGGGTTTCAAATACGTTGCGAGGTCCCGGACAATTTCGGCGGGAGAGACGGATTTCATCACGATTTCCTGACGATCCGCGACAAAAATATCAAGCAGCTTGAGGGATAAATTTTCAAGGCGCTTGCCTTCCGAAAAAATATAATTTGCTGCGTTGATCTGTTCTTCCGGTGAAAGGGACTGACCGCGCAGCAAATCTGCGTAACCGATGATGGAAGTCATGGGCGTTTTCATTTCGTGCGCAAAGTTGCCCATAAACTGTTCCTGCCGTCGGGCCGAATCCTTCAAACTTCGAACACTGTTTTCAACCTGCTGCGCCATTGCGTCAAAATCCGAGGAAAGGGCGCCGATTTCATCTCCGGTGTGGATGCCGGAACGGTAGGAGAGATTTCCAGAAGCAATTTCCCTTGATGCTTTTGACAGATTGGACAGCGGCCGGGTCAGCAGCCATGCAAAGCTGTACGCCAATATCGCGCACAACAGCAGCAGAACAGCAAAGATTTTATAGTAAGTACTCTGTTGAATCGCGCGGTTGTCGTAGAGCGCTGACAGATTGTAGCCCAAATCCAGTTGCAGCATCTTTCCGTTCAGCGGAAAATAACTGGATACCTGCAGATACGGCGTTCCCTGACTGTTTTTCAAATAGGCAACGGCAAGATGCGTGTCATCCGTTTGCCTGGAAAGATTCTGAAAATCCAGTTTGGCGGCGCCCTGCGTATAAAGATTGCCCGAATCCGTAGAAAGGCGGATAGCCGAAAAGCCACCCTGTGCGGCTAACTGGTTCAGCGCATTGGAAATATCCTTCTCACTCATCAAAAAACTGATATTGTCCTCCGTCCGCAGCGTTTTCAGCAACAGCCCGCAGGATTCCTTTGCAGTCTGTTCCTGACGGTCGATCGAACCCTGGAAAGAGATTGCAATCAGGGCACTTCCGCCGATTCCGAAAAGAACAGACATCAGACAAACCATACAAAGGGTAATTTTCCATCGAAATTTCATGTATCACACCTCCAGACGATAACCAACTTTGTTTACCACTTGTAATTCTTTTTCCCATCCGACTTTTTTTCGGAGTCTCTGTACATGCAGATTCACTGTTTTACTGCCATATTCCATTTCGCCTCCCCACACGCGTTCGTAAATCGTATCCCGATACAGAGCCGTATTCGGATTTTGGACAAACAGCACCAAAAGTTCATATTCCTTTGGAGTCAGCGGGATTTCTTCTTCTCCGCGTCTGATCTGCATGGAACGCATGTCAACTGTCAAGCCGCCCACCTCAATGATGTCGGCCGCCTTATTGTAGCGCCGCAGAACTACGTTCACCCGTGCAAGCAGTTCCGCAACTTCAAACGGCTTAACGATATAATCCTCAGCCCCGATTTTCAGGCCGCGAACACGGTCCTCCAAACTGCCTTTTGCCGTCAGAAAAATAACCGGTATTCCCAGAGTTTTGATATATTCCATCAGCTCAAAACCGTCTATCTTTGGCAGCATCACATCCAGCAGAATTAAATCATAGGTATGATCCTCCAGTTTTGCCGCAGCTTCTTCGCCGTCAAAAGCGCAATCGTAGAGATATCCAGCTTTTTTTACGCTGAGGCAGATTAAGTTAGAGATCGGCTCCTCATCCTCCACAATCATGATTTTCGCCATGCCCCTTCACCTCGTTTTTTATGATACGACCCCGTGGCATCCAAACGGCAAACATTTCCAATGCTTTTATTGTATCACAGTCCTCATCTTCGAACCGGAAAAAGTCAGATAGGGCACGGAACAGAAAATGAGCCTAAACAGAAAAAGTTTCTGTTTAGGCTCATTGACGCAGCATTTCGGTCAAGCAAATCTTATCTTTCGTTATAAGTCAAAAGCCTGTAGTTGGTACGAATCAGGATATCCTGTTTGTAATTCCCAAATTCATTGCCGTAAATCGTGAGACCGCCCACATTGGGATGATTTGGGGATACTTCAAAACGGATGGTCCATTGGTCCCGGCCCAGATCAAAATCGTCCAAGGTTCGGTCCGATTTTTTTTCTCCGTCCAGATAAACGCCGGTGCTGCTGATAGAAAAAAGCTTGAGAATCCCGTATTGATTCGAGATCCACCAGGTCGGGGTGTATTTTCCCCGTTTATTCCCGAAATCTCCCGGCGAGGTCCAGGTGCAGACTTCACGGTCGTTCAGCGATACGGTAATGTCGGATGGCCAGTTGTCGTTGATATGGGGGGCCTCGGACGAAAGCTCCGCCTCAATCTCAATGCTCTCCAGTTCATGGTTCTCCCGCATATAATTGGAAATCGTATATTCAACGAAACCCTGCGTAAACCACAGCAGCTTGGCGCTGACGCGTTCCACATCAAAAAAGCATCGGGGGTCGTCGAAGATTCCGATGATTTTTTCTGTGTTGGCCAGCCCGCATGTCGGCTCTACATGGGCCTTTGTATAATGGCCCACCGGTATCTGTATTTCGTAGCTTTTATGGTTCAGGGATTTTTCCTTCGGAAGTTCCACCAGATAATCGTATTGCAGAAGCGTGCATACTTTTCCGTATTTCTTTGAAGTACGGGTCATAATGATCCCGGCCTGCTCCAGCTTTCGGACATGCGACGACATGATCGCGCTGCTCAGGTGCAGGCATTCCGCCAGCTCTTTAATGTTTGCCTCGCCCTTTGCCAGTCGTTTAATGACCTTGATGCGCACGTCGCTGGCAAGTGCTTCAAAAAACGGAAGCCTTTCTTCTGAAACCTCGATGATCATTTTGCTCCCCCCTATGGAAATAATCTGAGATTATTGTAGCACAGGACGGATTCGTTGTCCCGAAAAGTTTGACGGGGCTCCGGCGTTTTCACCCTTTAATGCCGCCGGCGGTCATCCCTTCGATAAAGTACTTCTGAAAGAAGAAAAACAGAATCAGTATTGGTAGAATGGCAAATACCGAGCCTGCAATCAGCACGTTGTAATTGTTCCCGTAAGGAGACAGCAGAGCCGCCAGACCGATCGGCAGCGTGAGCTTTTCCGGACTCCGTAATACAATCAAAGGCCACAGAAATCCGTTCCAGCTGTTCATTGCGACAAAGATGCCCATTGCAGCAAAAGACGGCGCCATCAGCGGAAGCATAATTCTCGCAAAAATTCCGTATTCCGTGCATCCGTCGACACGCGCGGCATCCATAAAATCCTTGGGAATACCGCTCAGATACTGCCGGAAGAAAAAGATGGGCAGAGGGGCTGCCAGAAACGGCAAAAAAATGCCCCACATGGTATCCATCAGTTTCATGCCAATGAGCATTTTATAGAGCGGCAGCATCAGAATCTCCATCGGTACCATCATGATGATCAGTACGCAGGTAAACAGTATATTTTTAAACCTGAAATCATACATGGCAAAACCGTACCCGACCAGTGCGCTGACAATCAGGGTCAGAACGGTCTGCACCACGGTGATGACCGCGCTGTTTTTAAACCAGAGAAAATAGTCGTTATCGCCGGCGAAAAGGTTCTGGTAATTGTGCAGCGACATGATGGACAGGTCAATTTTCGTGTTTAATCCGTACCGCAGAAGTTCCACTCCGGGTTTAAAGGAGGCAAGCGTGATGCAGTAGAAGGGAAACAGCGTGATAACCGCAATGACGGTAAAGACGATCAGCATAGGAATGGTTGCTCGTGAAAATTTGGTCTTTTCCATACGCTAATCGTCCTCCTTTTTGAAAATGCCGAAAAAGTTGAGCTGAAGCATGTTGACAACAAATGTAAAAAGGAGTAGTACGATTCCCACTGCGCTGCCGAGACCCATATTGTTCTGTTCCCAGCCGCATCGATACAGGTAACCGACGATGGTAAGGCCGATATCCTGCGGAGACCGGTTCCCGGACCAAAGCATATAGCTTTCGGTGAACATGGACATACCGCCGTAAATGCTGATTGTAAGCACATAGATGGTCATCGGTTTCAGCATGGGCAATGTAATTTTGGTAAATTTTTTGAAGGTGGAAGCACCGTCGATTTCCGCCGATTCATAAAGCTCGTTTGGAATATTTTGAAGTCCCGACAGAAAATACAGAATGTTGACTCCGGTCCATCTCCATAAAGCCAGACTTAATAGAGCGGCAAATCCAGTGACGGAATTCTGCAGCCATTTCAGCGGTGGAATCCCGAAGAGCGCGACAATACCGTTCATCAGCGAGCCCGGCAGTTCCCCGAAGATTAGGCGGAAAATGGTGCCCGCTACGACGACCGAGGTTAAGGCCGGAATAAACAGAGTTGCACGGAAAAAATTCCGGGCCTTCATCATTTTACTGTTGAGACAGCACGCGAGAATCATCGGAATGGGGATCAGCAGAATCAAAGTCAGAACCGTGTAAATCACACTGTGAATAATCGACAAGATAAACGTAGGCTTGAGCAATTCCTGATAATTTGCAAGGCCGATAAACACCTCCTGACCGGGCAGAACGCTTTGAAAACTCATTTTTACGGTCAGGTATACCGGGTAGATGAAAAAGACGCAGAAGGTAATGATAAAAGGCAGGATAAAAATATAAGGAGTTACCTTTTGAGAATACAGGAACTTTTTAACGATGTTCATGTCAACCGTGCCTTTCTTGCCTTATTTTCATAGAAAGAGGAGCAATTGTGAAAAAAGCTCTGCTGTCAGCGCGAGGCTGACAGCAGTTATTACATGCCGGAATTTTGTTCACGATTGGGTTCACGGTTCTCTGATTATTTCAGGGCTGCTTCCTCGGATTTCAGAAGGTCGTTTATGTCGCAGTCCGTTGTCAGAGCCTTGTTGAAGGTGGTCGTCTTGACCTTGTCGCACATGGCGGCATAGCCCTGACCCAGCCGAATTGCAGGAATTTCGTCTTTAATGGAGGTCAGAACGTCGAACGGATTATCCTGGAAGAAATCGGTGAATTTGTTTTTCGCGTTCTTAACAGCCGGATCGGTCCAGACGTCGGTGCGGATCGGGTCAAAGCCCAGATCGTTCCAGATTTCGGTGCAGCCTTCTTTTGACAGCTTGCAATAGGCAAGAAAGTCTTTGGCGAGCTTTGGGTCCTTTGTCTGGTTCGTTACAGCGGTACCGGTTCCACCAAGTCCGACGGAACGGGCTTCGCCTTCTTTGAATACCGGGCAGGGGAGGATCATCATTTTTCCTTTGAGGTCAGGCATGTAATCGGTAAACCGGCTCATGTACCACATCGGCATGGTAATGGAGGCGGAGCCGCCTTTGTTCATGAAGCCGTAGTATTCCTCCTGATGATGTCCGCCGCCGGGAGCGATTTCCGCAGAGCCGTCTTTCAGCATGGAGCGCATAAAGGTCAGTGCCTGAGCAAGCTCCGGTGTAGCCAGATTTGCAGTGCCGTCCTCTTTCATTAAATCCGAGCCGAGCTGTTTATCCAGAAGCTGTGGCTGGAACAGATCGATCGTCTCAAAGGTGGTCATAACTTTGCCGGTCTTCTGTTTGACGGTTTTGCCCGCCTCGTGATACTGATCCCAAGTTTTGATGGTTGTGGGATCGATTCCAGCCTGCTTCATGATGTCCATATTGTAATAGGTAACCGTTGCGCCGACGTGGAAGCAGATGCCGTAATAGGTTCCGTCCTTGGAGTAAATATCGACGCGCGACTTTACAATATTCTTCAGTTCCGGTTCAACGATGTCATTTAGGGGCAGCAGCTGCGGCGTACCTTTTAAGAAGTTAGAGAATTTTCCGATTTCAATATCCGCGATATCCGGTGCACCGACACCGGACTGCAGGGCGATCAGCAGCTTGTTGTGCATATCGTCGTAAGGCATGGTGGTCGCCGTAAGGGCAATCTTCCGGTTTGGATTCGCCTGATTCCACTTGTCAGCCATTTTCTTGTAGAACGAAGTATGTATTTCCTGGAAAGTCCACAGCGTCATTTTAAATGGTTCGCCGGAAGGATTTGCGGTTCCGTTTGCGGGTTTGCCTGCATTTGCCGCGCTCGAACAGCCTGCCATGGCTGTCAGGACAATCACAAGACTTAACAAAAGCGCCAATACCTTTTTCATAATTGACCTTCTTTCCAATATTTAATACTTGCGTTTCCATAGCTTTATCAGCAGCGGGAACGTTACCTTTGGGCACTGATTCGAATGACATTCCAGGAGGCTTTACCAACGTGTGCGCGGAGAATCCCATCATCCAGCGTGGTTGTATGGCACAGGCTCGGCTGTACGGGGGAACCGGCAAGAGAGTTTACCGCCTTTCGGTTGTCGCACGCGAGTACGATATGCTCCAGGATTCGGACCTTCCCGAAGCTCCTGACATTGCATTCCAGATTCAAGGGGTCATCTTTGCTTCGGTTCACCGCAAAAATCGTCACTTCCTCTTTCTCCTCATTGTAGACGGCTACGCTTTCGAGATAAGGAACGTCGCTAAAGTTTTTGGAGTCATATTTGTCCGATACGATCACCGGCTGAAGAGCGGTTCCCCTGCCGAATACGGAAGCGTGCAGGAAGGGGTAGAAAATGGTTTGCCTCCAGGAACCGCCTCCAACCTGGGTCATAATCGGTGCAATGACGTTAACCAGCTGAGCAAGACAGGCCATCTTGACGCGGTCGCAATTCTTGATCAGGGTAATAAGCATACAGCCGACCAATAAAGCGTCTTCGAACGTATAGACATCCTCCAAGAGGGAGGGGGCCACCTGCCAGGGGTGTTTTTCCATCCGCTCATCATCAGATTCACGGGTGTGGTACCAGACGTTCCATTCGTCAAAGCTGATATTTAACGTTTTTTTGCTTCGTTTTTTTGATTTTATGTAATCGCATACGGATTTTACCGTTTTAATGAAATAATCCATTTCAAGGGACAGCGCGAGGAAGTCCTCAAAATCGTCTTCCGTATTTCCAAAATACTGATGCATGGAGATAAAGTCCACGTCGTCGTAAACGTGAGATAGGGTCGCCGCTTCCCAATCCGGGAACGTTTCCATTTTACTGCTGGAGCTGCCGCAGGAAACCAGCTCGATGTCCGGATCGATGATCCGCATAGCGCGAGCTGTCTCCGCGGCAAGCCTGCCGTATTCGTCGGCGGTTTTATGGCCTGTCTGCCATGTGCCGTCCATTTCGTTTCCAAGGCACCATGTCTTGATTTTAAACGGGTCGGGGTCCCCGTTTTGCCTTCTTAAATCACTGTAATAGGTGCCGGACTCATGGTTGCAGTACTCCAGCAGACTGCAGGCCTCTCGAATTCCCCTTGTTCCCAGGTTCACGGCCAACATGATATTGGTATTTGCGGCTTTTGCCCATTGGTGAAATTCGCTGATCCCAATCTGGTTTGTCTCGAGGGTTCTCCACGCGAGGTCCAAACGCTGAGGCCGGGCTTCCTTCGGGCCAATTCCGTCTTCCCAATTGTACCCGGAGACAAAATTCCCGCCCGGATAGCGAACGATTGGCACCCTTAACTCTTTTACCAGTTCAATGACGTCTTTGCGGAACCCATTTTCATCCGCCAGCGGGTGCGAGGGCTCGTAGATTCCATTGTAGACAGCCCTGCCTAAATGCTCAAGAAAAGATCCATATATTCTGCTGTCGATAGTTCCGACTTGAAAATCTTTTTCGATCGTCATTTTCGCTTCTTTACAAGGCAAATTAATGATCCTCCTTTAGAACTTTATTAGGGCAATCACGTAATTAATTCATTAATACGATAATAGCATATGCGTGAGATATGTCAATATATTAATGTAAAAGAAAAATATTTTGTATAAAATATGCAATATAAACTTTGGACATATAGATATATTGAATTGGTGTTAATGATAACGTTAATTAAATGCAATTCCATAATGAATATCCTCATTAGGGATACAGTTTGTTTCTTCGGCCTTTGCAAAAACAGTGCGGAGGATTAATGAAACTGTTAATACGGTAAAAGATGTTATTGAAAATTTGTATATTTTGCGCATTATTCCAGAGCAAATTCTTTACCATGACGGACGATGGGATGCGGTAAGCTTTAACTTATGGCTCTGAGGTGAGAATCCGTGTGAAAGAACATGTGTATAATCGTAAGTCCAAAATGGCCATCGCAAAGGGAGCCTGCTTAGACACATTTTTCGTCTGAGAAGGCTCCGCTTGTTCTGTTTCAACATTTACAATTGTATTTGCTTCGGCCGGGGGATATAATGAAAGGGAAATTTCGCTTAGAAGATTATGACAATTCTTTCTCAAGAAAAGAATGAAATCAGTTTGCATGTGTTATTTCAAAGGAAGGTGCCTAGGATAAGTGTACGTTACAAAATATTCAGATTCATTCTAAAGAGGAGCGGCATAAAAAAGATACTTGCATTGCCAACAAAAGAGCTGCTGCAAAAAGCACAGAAAATAAATGGAAAGCGTTGTTTCAAGATTCCGAAAGATGAAAGACATTCCTATGAGGATATTGTATTTCTCAACCAATTTCATTGCCTAAAAATCGAATCAACAGAGGGAAAAGCCCAAAAGGCCGTTTTGTTTTTTTACGGTGGCGGCATGATTTTAGGCCCTGATCGCAGCGATATTAAATTTGCAACGAAGATCGGAGAACAAAGCAAATCGGATATTTGGTTTCCATTTTACCCCTTATGCATTGAAAACAGCATCGATTTTCTTTACAGGATGGTGTTTGAAGTATACAAAAAAATGGTGCAGAAATATGGCGCAGAAAACATATCGTTTCTAGGGTTTTCATCCGGAGCCGCATTATGCATAGGGCTTTGCCAATACAATCATCAGCAATCAAAACCTTTGCCGGTGCCAAAATTAGTGATTGCATGTTCCCCGGGAAGTGTTCCTCAAAGTGCTGAAGAAAAAGCAAAAATGCAGAACTTAGCCAACAAAGATATTATGGTAAATCCTGCATTCATGTCCCGTATGCAGGATATTATGTGTCATGAGAAGGCTATCCCAGCCTATATGCTCTCAGGCGTCAGCGGCGATTTTACAGATATGCCTCAAATACACTTTTACTATGGTACGGATGAGGTGCTGTATGCCGAGGCAGAGTATTTCAAAAATGCATGTGAAAAATACAACGTTCCCTACCATATGCATATCGGTACGGGTATGTGCCACTGTTACCCATTGATACCGTTTTGCCCTGAAAGTAAAAAAGCCTGTGCAGAGATCATTGAGTTCTTGAAATAGCATAGTATGAATAATCTGAGTATAGGTGTAACAAATGAGCCTGTCGAGCTTTACATTGGTGAATATCGGGCAAATAAAAGTTGAAAAGGCGGAAAGTCTAATGGCTTCCAGCAAAGAATATTTAGAATTCATATTATAGCAGATGAATGGATTAAATGAAATTAACTACCGCGCAATGATGGGTGAATTTATCCTCTACTATCGCGCAAAAGTTGTTGGTGGAATCTATGACAATCGTTTGCTTGTAAAACCAACCGATTCAGCGAAAAAACTGATGCCTGATGCTTCTTATGAATTGCCGTACGAAGGATCAAAGGAAATGCTGCTTGTTAACGATGTAGACAACAAAGAATTGTTGACTGTACTATTTGAATCTTTGGTAGATGAGCTTCCACCCACAAAAAAGTGAAAAGACTTAGTTTATCAAATGAGCTAAATTCCGAATTGTTTAAAACCTTGGAGGATTTATGATACGGCTTGCAACATGGGAAGACTTAAACACAATCATGGAAATCTATGCGATCGCCAGAAAATACATGGCGGAAAACGGTAATCCGACTCAATGGGCGGATACCTATCCGGACCGTGAAATATTGAGGAAGGATATTGAAAGCGAACAGCTTTTTGTATGTACAAAAAACGATATGGTACACGGGGTTTTTGCTTTTATGATCGGGCCGGAAGCGACCTATTCATATCTGGAAAACGGCTCATGGAAAAATGACAATATTTTCGGAACAATACACCGAGTTGCCAGTGACGGAGTTGGTAAGGGTGTGTTCGGGCAATGTGTTGATTTCTGTAAAAAAAGGATATCAAACCTACGGATTGATACCCATCAGAATAACCACACGATGCAGCATTTGATTGAAAAAAATGGATTCGAAAAATGCGGTATTATCTATGTTAAAGATGGTTCGCCTAGAATCGCATATCAATATTGTAAGCAACAGGAAAGCTGATCCGATAACAAGTCAAACCGAATGGATGTTCCTTGAAATGACGAAAGATACAGCGAGGTGCTTATTATTAAAAACTTGGCTAACATAATAACGATTTCCCGCCTTGCATGTGCGGGAATTCTGCTGTTCTCGACGCCGTTTTCATCAATTTTTTGGGTACTCTACATATACGGCGGTGTGAGCGATTTTGCGGATGGGCTGACTGCACGGGCACTAAAACAAAAAAGTGATCTGGGTGCAAAACTCGATAGTGCGGCAGACGTGGCATTTTTCTTTGCGGCCGTTATTGCAGTAGTCCCAGTCATTGTGGTTCCTCAGTGGATTTGGATCTGTGTGATTGCCATAGCGCTGATTCGGGTAACAGCTTATGTGATTGGCTATAAAAAATACCGCGCGTTTTCTGCTCTGCATACCTATGCCAATAAGGCCACGGGAGGATTTTTATTTGGAACGCCGGTTTTCTGTGTGGTGTTAGGCGTTACTGTCACGGGAGTTATCTTGTGCCTTTTGGCAATGATATCAGCTTGTGAGGAACTGTTGATTACAGTACGATCCAAAAATTTGGATCGTAACTGCAAGAGCATATTCGTACAATAAAGTAGGAGTACCGCGTATGACAAAGGGCCGCTTATATTCCCGATGAATATAAGCAGCTCTGATCTTATAACGAAATCCTGTTTCCGAAAGCAAATAACCTTGAATTTTTAATTATAGGAAATAATCTTAGTAGAAGGAAACTTTATAAACGCCGCAGGTTTATACGAATGTGGCGACAAGTTAATTACGGATTCTTAAGAAAAGAGGCCGTTGCCATTAATGAAAACAATTTCAATCGGAATACAGAATCTCCTTGCTCCTTGTGGCTGTGCGTGTAAGTATTGCCTATTGCAGTCCTGCAAAGAGGCGAATGGAGTCGAATATTACAGAGGAAAAAAAGTGGCGGAAAGGTTTGTTCGATGGGGGAAAATGAAAGGACTTTCCACACTTTCGTTTTATTATATTTCTTATTGCGCTGAATACCCGGAGCTGTTTGATAATATATCGTTTAATCAATCAATAGGATTTGTTGGTGCAGGTTTTTTGCAGTGCAATGGAATTAAGGTACGAAGTAAAACGGAAACCGATGAGTTTACGGCAAAGTTGAAAGCAGCCGGTATAGAAATGATAGACACTACTTTTTATGGAAATGAGCAATATCATGACAAATTTGCCGCCCGTAAAGGTGACTACCGTTTTATGTTGTTGCTGGCAGAAAGTGCAAAGCAGCATGGAATTACTTGCTCACCGTCAGTAGTTGTTACGGAAGAAAATAAAACTATGCTTAATCAACTTTTTTGTAAATTACTTCCAATAGCTGGTATTCACAATATTCATTCATTTCTTCCGGATTATAGGGGAAGAGGCTATTTAATGGAAGAATCCCGTTTGACACAAAAAAGCTATGAAATGTTATCCGACGACGTAAAAAGTACCATGAACATAGGTCAATATAAAACAGAAAGGGAATGGCTTTCTATTGGAAAGTTTCCTGAATATACAAAGAGGGCCTTAATTATAACCTTACGGAAAGACAATATTGAAATGTTTGAGAATATGGCCTGTGATGAAATAGTCGCATATGTTGAAAAGCTTGATGATCATTATTATCATGCCATCCCAACAATCAATGAGCTTGCAGAAATGTACGGTGATAAAGGTAACATGAAGCTATACCGTTCCCGTGACTTGTTCTGGATGTGGCAGAGGTGCTTCCGAGAGGAAAATCACATTGATCTTTACAACGTTACCGATGAAAGATTTTGTAATACCATACGAAGTTAACAATTTATACCCATAAGCGTAATACGCAGCAGTTTGTTATCATATCTGAGGAAAAATATGATTTTTGTCAAGTTAAATGCGAGATGACATAAAAACAGCGGACACTTCTTTAGTGTCTGCTGTTTTTATGTGAACGATCATCCCCAAAGGGGCCCTTGAACAATTCCATTTTGGCCCAGCGTTTTTCTATGCGTTCGAGTTTGCTGTTTGTTTTCTTTTAATGAAGTCCTTTTAAATTTGCACAAAATGAGATTTTCTCCTGGACCTTTACTGAGTTTCGGTTTCCTGCTGCGTCGGCTCCGCTCCATACTTTTGATCCAGTTTATCCAGCAGCTTCTGTGAGAGCTCAAGATAGGCATCCAACGCATCGTTTTCCTGTAAAAACGCGGCAATGTCGCTGTACAGATCTGCCTCAATGCGTACATGCTCCCGCTGGGCAGCCTTCCCCTGTCGGGTAATTTCCAGTCCGAATGAGCGGCGGTCTCGCGGGTTGATGACCCGGCGAAGGTATCCCCGCTTTTCCAGCCGGTCGATGATGCCCGTCAGCGTGCTTTTCCCGATGTGAAGCTCTTCACCGATCTCCTTCATGATCTTGTCAGGCTGCTGACACAGAATGCGAAGCACCCCGATTTCCGTTGTCGAAAGGCCGGAAAGCTTCGAATAGTTTTTCGCCATGATGCGATCCCAGACCTCCAGCGACCGATGGTGAATTTGACCCATCTGTTTCATTTTCTCTTTCAGTTCGTCTTCCATCAAACTTCCCTCCCACGTTTCAAGTTCAGTATATCATATTTTTAACGCAGTGGAAAGTCCATTAAAAAAAATAGTACGATAAATAAATTAAATTATATTATGTACTATTGACATTACGAACTAAATAGCCTATACTACAGCCGAACGAGTGAAAACAGAAAGGATGGTTCGGGATGAATACAATTCGAAGTTCGGAGGATTCTTCGGTTCGGTTTGCAAAACTGATGGCGGAGCTGTTCTATTTTATGGCGGAAGAAGCGTCTGTGCGGTTCGGCGAAGAGGGCAGGGCAGCAGTGCGGGAGGCGGTTCGGAAATTTGGACTGCAGCGCGTTGCAGATATGAAAGAGGAAGCGAAGGAGCGAGGCCTCGATCCGAACGATCCGCGTACATATCCCGCGGTGCGTGACATGCCTTCCAATGGCTGGGAAAGCGACCCGAAAAATCCGATGGTGACGACGGTCTGTCCGATGGCGGAAATGTGGGAGCGCTTCGGCGAGCGGGGCCGGGAGTGCGGCGCGCTGTACTGCGAGGTGGATTATACCCTGTTTGAAGGCTTCGGTCTGACATTGGACCGTCCACGTTGCAAAACAAACGGGGATGTTGTGTGCGATTTCCGCGTCGGCCTGAAAACGGAGGGATCGAAATGAGTGCGGCGCAGTTGGAAACTGTTACGTGCGATGTGCTTTGCATCGGAGGGGGCGGCGCGGCGGTTATGGCGGCGGTAGCCGCAAAGGAGGCGGGCTCCGACGTACTGATCGCCTCAAAGGGAAAAATCGGGAACAGCGGCGACACCATCATGATCGGCGGCTCCTATTCCATGGACGGAGAGAGCGCGAAAAAGAAATACGGCTTTAAAAAGGCTGACGCTTCAATGACGAAGGATGTCCTGTTCGAACAGATTGTGAAACAGAGCTTCTACCTTTCGGAGCAGAACCTCGCGGAGCAGTTTGTGGAGGAAGGTCCGGCAGCGGTCTACCGGTGCTGGCAGTGGGCGGAGCACGCCAAGGTGAATCAGCAATTTATAAAGCCTGCAGGCTGGATGCTCTCCGGCAGCGGAATGGGCCGCGCCCTGCGGCAGGGCCTTAAGGAAACGCCGGGTATCCGCACGCAGGAAGATGTCATGATTGTCGATCTGCTGAAGGATGGAAACCGCGTTTGCGGAGCGGTTGGCTTCGATGTTTATTCCGGGGAACCGGTTGTGTACCGCGCAAAATCGGTCGTGGTTGCGACGGGCGGGTGGCAGCCGTTTTCCGTCACCAGTACGAATAGCGACGTGACCTGCGGCGATGGGATTGCTATGGCGTACCGTGCGGGCGCACAGCTCGCGGATATGGAGTTCCAGCTTTTCATCCCGACCGCGTTGGAGCCAGAGTGCAGCCGGGGGTCTATTCTTCCCTACCTGCTGACCGCTGCCGGGTTGCCGGTCAACGTGCTGGACGCCGAGGGCAGTTCGATTCCGATCCCAAAGGAGCTGCAAAAGATCGCGAAAGGCAGCGAGCTTGGAAAGATCATCACGGATTTCTGTTGGTCGCAGAGCCTCGCCGAAGGGAAGGGGACAGATCGCGGCGGGCTGTACCTGGATTTCAGCCGAATCAATCACATGCCGCGTATTCTGGTGAACGCCGTGTTCCGGCTGATGCTGAATCAGATGAAGCAGTTTTACCGATACGGATATTATCACAGCGACGATCTGAAGCTATGGAAAAAGCTAATGGAAGAGCGTGGGAAGCTGGAGTTTGCGCTTTGCTCGGAGTACAGCATGGGTGGTATTGTGATTGATGAGACCATGGCGACACGGGTTCCGGGGCTTTACGCCGCCGGTGAGGCTGGCAGTGGAGTGTTCGGCGCCTGCCGCGTGGCGGACGCAACCACCGAGATGTTGGTTCAGGGCAGTCGGGCCGGAAGTTCCGCCGCCCAATACGCCGCCGGGTCGGAATCCCCGTGCGCGGATCATAGCCAGACGGAAGAGATTCTGCAAAAGATCGGCGCTCCCTTGGGAGAGGGCAAAGGGATCGATCCGCTGGAGAGCCTGAAAAAGCTCCGTTCGGTAGCAGATGCTGGTTTCGGGCCAATCCGGAACGAGGAGGGGCTTTCCCGCGCACTCGCGGAAATCTGCCGCATCCGGGAACAGGAACTGCCGCAGCTTAGATCGGCGAGCCGGTCTCCCGTCTATAATTACGGCAGAATGTGCGCGCTCGGGGAGGAAAACCTGCTTACCTGCGCGGAAGCGGGCGTACGCTCCGCTCTGATGCGGAAGGAAAGCCGCGGCTTCCATCTGCGTTCAGATTTTCCCATGGTAGACAACAGCCGATTTGCTTCGCGCATCCTTGTGGAGCAGAACTGCGGCGAAATGAAACTTTCCGCACGAAAACCGCAGGCGCACCGGATTCCGATTCCTTCCGGTTCAGAGGCGTCCGTCTGCGATTACATTGTGAATCAAAAGCTGTGCCTGAAAAACATCGGGTAAAGGAGGAAAGACCGTGAAGATCCATATATATCGCCGTGAATCCGGAGAAGCGGAAGGCCGCTTGGAGTGCTTTGAAGTTCCAACCGCTCCGCACTGGACGGTCATGCAGGTGCTCGATTATATTGCGGAAAACTGCGACCCGACCCTTGCCTATTACCGGCACAGTGCCTGCTGCCACGGAATCTGCGGACGCTGTGCCCTGAAGGTAAACGGGAAAGTCGGCCTTGCCTGCGCGACGGAGGTTGGCGATGCCGCCGAGCTGAAGTTGGAACCAAGGAATGGAAAGGTCCTGCGTGACCTCGTTACCGCAGACTCTGTCCACGGTTAAACAAAGCTTGAAGTCTCGAGGCACCGGATTTCCACCTTGGCGATTCATAAAATAAATCTCTCCTTTGGGAATACTCGAATCTTTCGAAATCGGGTTTTCCAAAGGGGAGACTTTCAATTTGAACCCTAGATCATCAGTTGCCGCGCTTATTTGCATATCACCGGTGATCTTCACCACCCGCGGTGCACGGGCGGGGCAAAAATAAAAGCATTATACAATGGTTGCAACCGTTCGAGGTATCTTTTCGCTATTCACATAAAATCCCGTACTGTGTTTGCTTTTTCCCACAGCGATTACTCGATAGAAATAATCACTGCCTTTGCATCCGGCAAAAACGACTTTGAATATGGAATTGTTCCCGGAAGCAAACGTAGGACGGGCAGGGGCTGTTATCTTGAACGTGTAAGTTGAACCCGATTTTACGGAAATGGTTTTGCCCGTATCCAGTTTGAGAGCTGTTACCGCCGGAACCTGCTGAGGAAGAAGCACATACTGAGAGCAATGGGTGATAACCAAATCCGCGTATCCGCTGGAATCCACCTTACAGGTGGGATAATCCACGGTTTCCAGCCGCTTCAGTGCTGGGTTATAATAGTACAAAAACAGAGTCTGTCCGGAAACAAAGCCTTGTCCTCCAACAAAGGTTCGGATCGTTGCCGGAGCGGGCAGCATTCCCTGATTGGCAAACGTGAGTAAGGCTCCGCTTACATCGGTCGGAACTGCTAAGTTAATTGTAGCGTCTGAAGCTGTGGTATTAACACTTAGAGCAAGATTGACCGTTGGCGGCACACCAACTGCTTTAGCCAGATCGCTGCCTTTGAAAGACCAACTGTAGTTTTCTTTGTCGGTTTGATTATCCACCAGACGAACCGTGAGATCCTTCTGAGTTTGTTTTGCTGTTTGCAGAATTTCCGGGTCTAAATTCATAACAAAATCAACGTTAGAAGGGGTAAAAACCGGTGACGATATCATCTTTACGGTTAAATGAACGGAATTCGTGTCGCTGCTTTTCAATTGGCCGATGATTTCCGCAGCTGGAAGAGAAACGTCAATTTCCGAGTGCCTTTGCGCGGTGGCATTCTGAACAGCCAACGTCATATCGAATTCGGATGATGCGTTTATTTCAGCAACACGATTGGTAACAGTAGTCTTTTCGCTGACTGTGGCACTGGCCGCGATCTGAACGGGACTGCCCGTGTTTTGCGGTATTGGCACAATTTCCGGATTGTTGTTATTAACCGAAGGACTCCCATTCCCGGAGCTCCGGCCGCCGCCGCTCCCTCCGCCGGAATGCGACCCGGATCCACCGTGATTGTGAGGGACATTATGAGTAACAGAAACGGTGATTTTCGGAAGAACTGTACCGCTGAGCAAGACATATTCGCTGCCGATAACAGGTTTAAAAGTATATATTCCATCGGCCGAGGAATTGTAGGGAGGGTCTGATACCCAACCGGCAATGTTAACCGATCTGTGTCCTCCACCGTTTACGGTTGCATTTATCGTTTTCGGTAAACTGATTTCGCTGACAGCAGTCCCATTCACTACAGTTTGGTATCTTACGTTCGGATTCAAGAAGTCAAAGAAACTGATTATTTTCTGACTATCCGATGGTGAAAGGACGGCTACTTTTGCCTGAGCAAAAACAGATGGGTCAACCACACTCTCAGCCCGAATCATCAGAGCAGGCGATGTTTCATTCAGTGCAATTGAAAGCTTCCCAATTCCGTCCATTGTGGTTTCATTGCTGGTGTTTCCGCTAACCGACCATTTGACGTTTTTATTATCCAATCCGGTTACGGAAGCAAGAAAAAATCGATCCTGTCCCTTCATCACTTGAGCAAAAGCGGGGGTAACGGTAATCTCCGGCTTCTCTTTTGGCGGCAGTACTGTGACCAGCACTGTTGCAGAAACGCTGGAGTCGGCGATGCTTTCAGCTTTCACCATCAGCGATACGGAACTTTCGTCCAACGCGACCGTCAGCTTTCCGGAAGGGTCGATTTGCGTGTCCCGGCTGGTATTTCCGATAACCGACCATTTGACACTGTTGTCGTCCATCCCAGTTACGGAAGCGGCAAAGACCTGACTCTGCCCCTTAATAACTTTCGCGGAAGCGGGGGTAACAGTAATCTCCGGCTTGTCTTTCGGCGGCAGTACGGTGACCAGCGCCGTTGCAGAAACACTGGAATCGGTAACGCTTTCGGCCTTAACCGTCAGGGCTGAAGAGCTTTCGTCCAACGCGACCGTCAGCTTCCCGCTCGAATCAATTGCCGTATCATGGCTGGTGTTTCCCATAACCGACCATTTGACGCTGTTGTCGTCCATCCCAGTTACGGAAGCGGCAAAGACTTGACTTTGCCCTTTGGTAACCTTTGCGGAAGCGGGGGTGATCAGGATGGAACCGGAAGGCTCTTTGCCACTGTCATTTGTAAAAGCTTTCAGACAAATATTACCATAACTTGTTGAGGACATGTCCTGCCAGGATGAACCGTTATGCAAATAGCTTTGGCCTTTTTTAATCCCAACGGTGGAATACTTTTGCCTATATTGATTTACCGAAGTGCACTCAACGGCAATCGGTTTTGCTTTTTGATAGGGGTTCACAATAGAAATGACGACAGAGAACTTCTGTCCGCCTTTCAGCGGTACAGGCGCAGCCAGAGGAATGGTATGATATCCCGGATAGGCCTCTTGGCCGGTCTGCTCTGTATCAAAGGCTTTGATGCCGCTTTCGGGGGAGTCACCTGTGATATTTGTATACACTTGAATGCCGTACTTCGCATCCGCATCCGTTGTATAAAAAGCAACTGCATCCAGATTTTGGTTCCCTGTAGCGGTAAATACGTTTGCTGCTTTCGTTGGCAGGGCAGCGTCACCTGTTTGACTTACTTCTCCATCGCCGTCGTACTGATAATTGTGGCTATATCGAGGAGAGTCCTGTTTTGTATCCATGATAAAGGTGCAGAACTGGGTCAGCGTTTGGTCTTCATAAGAAATGTAGAAATAAGCACCGCCGCGGTACGCGTTTTTTACTCCCCATGTGTTTTTGATGATCCATGCACCAGGTTTGGAAGGCTGTGCTCCATCATCGGAAAATGCGCTTGCCGGGATACTGTCGTCCCACCCGACAATTTGCACCGCATGATCTGCACTATAATTTTTGCTGCAGTAAAAGGTTGGATACTGCAGACCTTCAACTTTTTTATAATAATCATCTGCGTCGTCTGCTCTTGAATGATAGGTAACGGAAACGGAAGTACCGTTTTGCAGCGCGGTTTTGATGGCGGAACCGTCCAGATTCCCAGCCGCGTCCTTGTTCGGAAGAAAATCACATTCTTTCAGCTGAAAATGAGAATCAAAATGATTTTTCTCATCTACGGTTTCAAAACCTTTCGCATTGTCTTTCTTAAAGTCCGAAGGAGTAGGATAGGGAACGTCATCTTCCCATGCCACACCAGTGCCGCGGGAAAGGGCTGCGATCGCTTTGAAAAAATTGCCTCCCTCAAACGGGTTTGATGTCAGATAGGTATCTCCCTCTGTGCCGTCTTCCGGCGTAGCTTTATTGTTCGTACCATGATAAGTAAAGTATGCCAAATGTCTTTCTGAAAAATCAAAATCATTTCTGCCGTTGGAATACAACGACGATTCGGCCGAACCCAAAGAGCTGAAGGTCCAACAGACGCCCCAGTCCGATTGATCTTTTAATTCTGGGGTGATCTCGTCGACACTGTCACTTTCCCCTTTAAAAAGACGGAAGCTTTTCGGATATACTTCCGCACGGAAATTCCGATGAAATCGACTTTTCCCGCTTATGTTTAGATTTGATGTATCAAACGGAGGCGCTTCATAGCCCCCGTGTATTTTTATTGGAGTAATTTCTTCCTGCTGACTGTCATTCACATGATTCTCCGAAGCAAATGCAGCCTGATATGGTAATATGCTCAAGATCATCATTGTCGAAACAATGAGTGATACGGCCTTTTTAAATAGGTACATGCCTGCCTCCAAAAATATTCTTCTTTATATTCTCAATGTTAATTTTAGGCTAAAAGACTTAATTTGTCAACTTAACAATAAATATGTGACCAATCTCAATACGTCTTAAGATGTGTGGCTATTATTACTGTTTTTACAGACGATGGCACATTCACAGCTTCATGTACGGTAACGGTCGTTACCCCCGTTACCGGTATCACACGAAATAAAACCACTACAACAATTTCCAATGGATCACAGGATGCTGATAGCAACGATTACTCCGGCTGATGCTACAAACAAAAATGTCATCTGGCAGTCTACGGATGAAAGCATATGCACGGTTGATTTCTCGGGAAAAGTATCGGCTTTCTATGAAACGAACCCATCCTTCGCTTAACGCGCTGGATGGGTTCTTCGACAGGCTGAGACGACTGAAAACAGCCGATTCGTTTTATGTCTCATCGGCTTTGCTTCGGAAGCCCAAATGGCTTTACTCGAATAAAAGTACCCTGCTAAAATAAAGATGTAGGTTTGGCCAACCACATCAAAAATAGCAGGGAGGTCGGGCAATCGGAGGTAGGCCCCAATCTCGGAGCGGCGCAACAATGCTACTGGCAATCCGGATTTTGTGACAATTTTTCGCCCGTGAGAAACGGTATAAACATACCCTTCGTAATATCAGAAGGAAAGGATTCAAAATAGCTTGTTAGGATGGAAAGAAAATCCGAATGTTGAGTTAAAATAGACTCCATATAGCCATGAAAATCTTTGATGCCGCATACAAACGGCAATAAGCGAATTTTTTCTTTTGCGGCGAAATAGGCAACTTCTGAAAAGCGGATGTCCCCATCAGTTTGATGTTCGGAAAACCACTTCAGACATTCAAGGGCTGTATCCTGCTCACCCAATTCCTCCGCGCAGCGAAGCCGGCACAAATGGATATAATTATCATTTCGTTCCATTTTGGATAATGTCAGATAGGTATCAAACCGCAAGCCTGGGCTTCGTTTTATATGCTCCTCAATACAGTCAATCGACTCCTGCTTTTTCTTATCGCTCCCGCTGGAGAGAACCTTATCATACAATTCAGCGATAAGGTCCCAATTCTTACTGAACCACACAATTGCAAAGCACAAAGAATGAGTCCCGATGATATTCCAGTGTGTAACGGATAAGTCCAGCTTTTTAAAATAAGCAATAGCATCCTCCTGTTTGTTCTGGAACAAGTAGCCCCATGCAATCAGTCGGAGCATTTCCTCTTTACTTTCCGGCTCTGTCCCGCAAAAGCTTCTTAATAAAAGCCGCCCTGTATTCAGCTTATGTTCCTGATACTTTTCGTAAATTTCCAGATACTTTTGACCAAGCAGAACAACTTTTGAACTTTGTTTTAGTTTAAATGCGGAAGCTGTGCCCCAAAAATAAAAATCCAAATAATCAATTTCTTCATGTTCATGAAGGGCAAGAATACTTTCCAAGGTGTCCAGATATTTTTGATACGCTTCGGATGTGAAATAGCCCTTTAATAAATCATGCTGCAGGGAAACCTTATAATTCCAATCCGGGTGATCTTTCTCGAGTTCTATCCCTTGTTCATCGAGCTCGATGGCTTTTTCAATCTTCCCAACCGCGGAATATTCGTTTGCAAGTTCCCATATTGCCCTTAGGTTATTCGGATCTTCTTTCAGAGTGTTTTCAAGAATTCCCGCGTTTCTTAGAAATTTTTTTTCCTGCTCTTCGTGATTTTTGTAAACGTATCCGAAGTGATGCACATAAGCATCTAAGAATTTAAGCTGTCCCCGCCCGCATATGTTTTCATGCACCTTGTTTTCAAAACGGATTCCCGGAAAAAACCTGTAAAGCCGATGGGCGGAGAAATCACTGTACCGCTCGCCGCTTTGATCCGAATAATTTCTTTGCTTGTAGGAAGCGGTCCCATAGCGATCGCATTCGCCGCTTCTGAAAAAATCGATAATCGGGGTTACATTCTCGAACCATTCATCCCCGTCTAAAAACATAAACCATTCCCCGCGTGCTTCTCTGAGTCCGGTATTGCGGGCGTCGGAAAAATCATCGCACCACTCATAATGAATGATATGGTCCGTATACTTTTTTGCGATTTCCACGGTATGATCACAGCTGCCGGTGTCGGTAATAATCAATTCACTGGATATCGAGTCCAATAAAGGCAGCAGGGAAGATAAACATTGGTCCAATGTTGCTTCTTCATCCTTAACAATCATGCCAATGCTTAATTGTATTTCTGCTTTACGAAACAGCTCTTTTTCTTTTTTTTTCGAGTCCAATCTTAGTGCTTTCACAGTTTTCCGTCCCCCTTTAAGTCTGCAGGACCCCGTTCCCTTAAGCTTCAGACTGCACAGCAACCATGCTGTTTTCAGTCACTTTTCTACCATTTATCTGCGCAAATGATTTATTTTCGACAATATATAACAATTATATTCCTTCATATGGGTAATTACAACTTGAAAAGTCCTGATTACAATTAAAAGCGGAAGGCCCAGAACAGGGTATAATGCCTCCATTTGTTATGAAAGTATCTATTTTTCAATAATTAATTTAAACAAACGATAATATTTTTGTTTATTGACAATAAAAAATAGCGATGATAGAATAAAGACGCTATAGACCGACTTCAGGTCAGTCCATTCACAGACCGCTCTGATTGGAGGACGACATGATTAAAGTAATGATTGCGGACGACGAAGAGAATGTCTGTCGCCTGATTCAGAATCTTGTTAACTGGGATACTTTTGATATGAAAATTGTGGAAGTGGCCAACAATGGTGTGGAGGCGCTTGAAAAAATCAAAGCCGTGCAGCCGAATCTGATGATAACGGATATCCGTATGCCGGGCTATGACGGACTTGAACTAATCCAGAAGGCGCAGATGCTGATTCCGGAACTGGATTTTATCATTATCAGCGGTTACCGGCATTTTGAGTACGCGCAGAATGCCATAAAATACGGTGTTGCGGATTATCTGCTGAAGCCGATCAAGAAAGAGGAGCTTGCGGCAACACTGCAAAAGATGCGCGAGAAGCATCTAGAGCGTGCCGACCGCTTGAACGAAGAAGAAAAGCTTCGTGCACAGAGGAAAAATGATATCGAAAGGCTGCGCAACAGTTTTTTCACGGACTTCCTTTTCAAACGTTCATCCGGAGAAGGGGAACTTACGCTGGAATCGGTCAATACAAATTATCACTACGCATTTCAGCCGGGACTTTTTGTTGCGCTTGAGGCCAAGGCGGACTGCGGTTATGATGAACAATTTAACGGTGCGATTCCCATTTTGATTGAAAAAGCCGAGCAGATTCTTCGGCTTTCACTGGAAATACGCTGTTGTGAAATCGGAATTGT
The DNA here is from genome assembly GCA_023410445.1 of Bacillota bacterium. GTDB lineage: Bacteria > Bacillota > Clostridia > Oscillospirales > Acutalibacteraceae > Caproicibacter. The sequence goes on from JAEYPT010000001.1 coordinate 548,958, forward strand.
TGGGAGCGATAACACAATTGACTGTATTCTGAATTTCCGACCCGAGGACCGCAAAAGGATCCGCAGTCAAATCCATGCTGTCATGGATGAACTTCTGGTGCAGCGGACCATGTTTTCCCAGATGGAGTTCACCATGGGGGAAGGCATGGAGGTCGAGCGCGTGGAAGAGCTGCGCATGTCGTTTCAGGCCGCCCAATTTGCCGTGGGACAGAGGCTCCTTGAGGGAACCGGGTCCGTTATCATTTGCGAGGAACTTCCAAGCTTCAAATCAGGAATTAACCTGATGCCTGAAGTAACCCGCAAACTTTCCGATTCACTAGAAACTTTGGACGAAAAGGCTGTTTTGAACTGCATCGACTGGCTGAAAGAAGCCGTTCTGAACGCACAGATGCCGGGTGCTGAAATTCTTTTGGAGGTTCAGCAGTTCTGCGACCTGTATCTATTGGAACTGCAAAAGTCCGGCATCACGCCGCCCGGTGGACCGGGTTTTTCTGAACGGTTCCACCGTTATGCCAGTCGCTGCGGTACCGTTCAGCTTCTGTTCGAATATCTTTCAAAGCTGGTGGGGGAATCGCTCAGCGAGATCAAAAAAGAAAAAAAGCAGCAGGATTTAAAGCCGATCCGCCTCGCAAAGCAGTACATACAGGAACATTACATGAAGCAGGTCAGCCTTGATGAAGTAAGCAGCTACGTTGGGTTCAGCGCGGCCTACTTTAGCACGCTGTTTAAGCGGGAAAGCGGGGAAAACTTCCTCGATTACGTGACGGAGATCCGTATGGGCAGAGCAAAAGCCCTTTTGAAAGAAACAAATCTTAACGTTGCGGTTATCTGCGAACAGGTCGGGTACAGTGATCTGAAACATTTTACCAAAAGCTTCCGGAATTCAACCGGGCTGAAGCCCAATGAATACCGCAAAATTTATTCCTGAAAAGGCGGCGGATGGCGATGCGAAAACAGTTCCGGCGTTACCTGAGTTTCCGCGTAATCTTGCTGATTTCCCTTCTTGCCGGATGTTTCCTGGTTGTGCTCATGACGATTGTTTTTGCCGCCGCTGGTGAGAGGGCATTGATTCCGGTGGCGGCCGCGGAAACGGCGGCCGCCGTGCTGATCGTGTGGGCGTTTTATCAATGGGTGTGGAAGCCTTACCGCGAATGCGCCAAAGTGCTTTGCCTGTTTGCTTCCGGCTATACCATCAACGGATTGATCGATCAGAAACTAATGATCAGCCCCGAAGTGGAGGCGGTTGCCAAAAAAGTAGAAGAAATCATGAAAACGGAGGAGCTGATCAGCGCCTCAAAAAAGCAGGCACAGTATCTGGCGCTACAAAATCAGATCAATCCTCATTTCCTGTATAATACATTGGAGGGAATTCGCGGGGAAACGCTCAGCGCCGGTCTTGAAAACGTCGCCAAAATGACGGAGGCGCTCGCCACCTTCTTTCAATACACCATTTCAAAAGTCGAAAACCTGGTGCAGCTTGAGGATGAGCTGACAAACGTCAACAATTACTACATTATCCAGCGGTACCGTTTCGGTGACCGGCTGAATCTTTCCGTAGAATTCGAGGAACAGGAAGGTTCGGAACTGATCACTTGCCGAATGCCGAAATTGATTTTACAGCCGATTGTGGAAAATGCAATCTACCATGGCATTGAACAAAAAGTAGGAAACGGAAAAATCCGCATCCGCATCGAATCGACGCCGCAGCGACTTATTATTACCATTTCGGATAACGGAGTCGGCATGACAGAGGAGCGTCTTTCGGAAATCAACGCAAAGCTGCGCGGCATGTCGTTTGATTATGTCGCCCCGGCGGGCCAGACGACCGGTGGAATTGCTGTCGTGAATGTGAACAGCCGAATCAAATTGCTGTTCGGGGAAGAGTATGGCATTTGCATGTACAGTACGTTGAACGTCGGTACGGATGTGGAAATTACTCTGCCGATTCTTCACGGTACGGAAGACGGGGCCCGCCTATGAGACAAGAGATTCTTCGCATGGAATGTGTTACCACCGTGCAGAATGAGATAACACAGCTGGACAACTTCAGCCTCCATATTTTTCAAGGCGAGATCATGGGTCTTGTCTGCATCAACTCAAACGGTGAAGAATCTCTCATCGACCTGATTCAGCATAATCTGCCGCTTCATTATGGGCGGATGTACTTCTGCGACACGCTTGTCAACACCTATCAGCACAGCACTATGACTTTAAATAAGGCGGCGGTTATCGACCGAAGGTGCCTGCTTGTGGATGATCTCACGGTGACCGACAACGTGTTTGTAATCCGCAAGGGATTTCGGAAATTTCTGATCAGTCCCCGTGTGTTGAACGCGCAGCTCCGCCGGTTTACCGAACCCTTGGGGATCAAACTCGACGGCAGCATGCTTGTGAAAGACCTTACGGTTTATGAAAGATACCTTGTTGAGCTTCTGCGTGCCGTCGTAATGGGTGCGAAGCTGATTGTCATTCGCGATATCAGCAACTCCGTCAGCGCGGAAAATCTCTCCTGCTTTTTTAAGCTCCTGCGGCATTATGCTACGGATGGCTTGACGTTCCTTTATATCTGCAATCACCATGAGGAGGCCTTCAAAATCTGCGATCGCATCGCTATGATGCGCGACGGAGGAATTCTTAAAGTCCTTGAACGGAATGATTTTGAAGACGGGAACATTTTGCCCTATTACCAGGATATGTTTGCGGATTTCGGCCGCGAACGCGTCCAGCGCCGCGGGGGCAGAGAGTTTCTTTCCTTTCGGAATGTGTGCACTTCGACTCTGGACCGCCTGACTTTTTCCATTTTGGAGGGAGAATGCACAACACTGCTGGATCTCGACAACACGGTTCTCGACGGTATCCTGGGCCTTATGAACGGTGAGCTTCGTGCGGACAGCGGTTTCATCCTTCTGGACGGGAAAAAGTATACATTTCGGACGGCCAAGCATGCGGTTGCCAACGGGGTAGAGTTTATTGCGGAAAACCCCTCCCAGAGCATGCTGTTCCGCGAGTTGAGCGTGGCAGACAATCTCTGTTTTCTTGCGGCGGAAAAGCGCCGGCCGATCCGTCTGAGCAACCGTGTACGGCGCGGTATTCTGAAGGAACTTCATCCGTTTCTGGGAGAAGCCGCGGAGGAAACGAATCCCATGCGGCTGAAGCTTTCCTCCGTTTACAACCTGATTTATCTTCGTACCTGCCTCGGTAACCCAAAGATTGTTTTCTGTGTGCAGCCCTTTGCGGGAGCCGACCTTTTGCTTCGCAGGGAAATCATATCGCATATCAACCGATTGAAGGAAAAAAACATCACCGTTGTGATCCTCGCGGTCAATTTTTCCGATACGCTTATGGTGACGGACCGCCTGATTACCTTCCGGAACGGGACTTTCCGCCGCGAATACCGAAGCGAGGAATTTGGCCAGTTTCAGACGGAGGGGATTACTCCATAGGAGGGAAGAATGTGCTTTTCGGTGCGGATTGTTCCGCACCGTCTTTTTTTCGCAGACGCATCTTCTGTATGGAATACGTAAATAAAAATAATCGAGATAAAATATTGTTCTTAAAGTCCAAAAGAAACGCCCTATAAATCGAAATTTCCTCCCCTTACTGCCTTCATACCCCGATGCTATACTGTGACTACAGAGCAGGAAGGATGGATTGGAGTACATGAAAGACTATATTGTGGAAATGGAGCATATCACCAAAAGCTTTGCGGGAGTCAAAGCATTGGATGACGTATCCTTTTCGCTGAGACAGGGCGAGGTGCTTGCGCTGCTGGGTGAAAATGGAGCTGGAAAATCCACACTGATGAAAATCCTGAGCGGTGTTTATACCATGGAGGAAGGCTCGGTACGCGTTTTCGGAGAAGCCGTGGACGAAATGAATCCCCAGAAGGCGCAGGAAATGGGAATCGCCATCATTCATCAGGAACTGAACCTATGCAGGCATCTCACAGTTGCAGAGAACATTTTTCTCGGACATGAAAAAATACGATCCGGCGTTCTCGATAATCGGACCATGAACGCAGAGGCTCAAAAGCTGCTCGAACGGCTAAACATTGACATCGATCCAAGCGTTCCGGTTAGCAGTCTGCAGGTCTCAAAACAGCAGATGGTGGAAATCGCGAAGGCGCTTTCCATGAACGCCAGAATTCTAATTATGGATGAACCGACCTCGGCTTTAACCACGAACGAAATCGACGACCTGTTCCGTATTATCCGGAGGCTAAAGGAAGAAAGCTGCGGCATTGTTTACATATCGCATCGGCTGGAAGAACTTCAGAATATTGTTGACCGCGTTGTGATCATGCGCGATGGAAAATATATCACATCGATGAATTTTGCGGACACGACGCTTCCTCAGATTATTTCCTACATGGTTGGCCGGGAGATCAGGGAAAAATTCCCTCGGATTACGTGCGGCAAAGGGAAGAAAATCTTTGAAGTCTGCGGCCTGAATGCCGGGAAAATGGTCCGAAACATCAATTTTGACCTTTACGAGGGCGAGATCGTCGGAATCGCAGGCCTCATGGGTGCCGGACGTACAGAAACGACGCGCGCCATCTTTGGGGCAGACCCCAAGGAAGGCGGAAGCATTTTTGTGGATGGGCAGGAAGTTGTTATCCGTCAGCCGATCGACGCCATTCGTGCAGGCATTATGCTGGTTCCGGAAGACCGGCGAAAAGACGGACTTTGCGTGAAACTGAGCATTCAGAACAACATTGCACTGCCGAATCTTGATCAGATCTGCAACCGACTCGGGATTGTTGACAGTAAGAAAGAAAAAACCGTGACGGAAGAAGCGGTAAAAAATCTTGGAATTAAACTTACCTCGGCAGATGCGGACGCGGCAACCCTGTCCGGCGGGAATCAGCAGAAAGTGGTCGTGGCAAAATGGCTTGCCCGGCATTCACGGATTGTCATTTTCGACGAGCCGACCCGGGGCATTGATGTCGCTGCAAAAGTTGAAATTTACAACATCATGAACGAATTGAAGAAACGGGGCATCGGCGTGCTGTTCGTTTCTTCCGAGATGCCCGAAATCATCGGCATCAGTGACCGGATTCTGGTAATGTGCGACGGCAGAATCACCGGCGAGCTTTCCGCAGAGGAAGCAACACAGGACCTGATTCTGGAATACGCCACCCGGTTCGAATCCAAATCGAATCCGGATAAAACCCATCAGGCGGCCGTATGACGCCAACCAACGGTACAACCGACAATACTTAATTTTGGGAGCGTTGAAAATGGAACATAAAGAGAAACAGAATCCGTTCGGAAGGCTGGTCTCCATACGGGGAATGGGCCAGGTTGTTACAGTGTTCATCGGCCTGATCGTACTGTGCGTCATGTTTTCACTGCTGAGCAGCTCATTTGCTTCTCCAATGAATGTGGGAAACCTGCTGCGACAAATCGCGCCGATCCTGATAATCGGCATCGGCCAGGGCTATGTTCTTATTACAAGCAACATCGACCTTTCCATCGGATCCGTCGTCGGAATGAGCTGCATGATTTCCGCGGCGCTGATGACAAAGGGGGTCGACCCGGTGTTTGCCATTCTCATTACGATTCTCTCCTGTCTCACGGTTGGAATTCTGAACGGGTTTCTCGTTGCTAAATGGAATGTGCCGCCGTTTATTGCGACTCTTGGAACGATGACGGTCGCCAGAGGAATTGCGCAGATTGCAAACAACAATTATAACACCGACGCCATCCCCGAAAAGGCGCAATGGTTTCGCAATGTACTGTATTATGGAAAATTCCTCGGACTTTACAGTACAATCTGGATTGCGCTGATTCTGTTCCTGATCTTCAATTTTCTGCTCAGTAAGACCAGAATCGGGCGCCATGTTTACGCGGTGGGCAGCAATAAAGAGGCCGCCAAGCTTTCCGGCGTCAACACATTCCACACGGTGCTTGCTGCTTATGTGATCAGTTCCTTCTGCGCGTGTATTGTTGGTCTGATTACCTGCGCAATCGCCGGCATGGGAACTATGGATTCCGGAAACATGTATGAAATGTATGCCGTTGCAGCCGCGGCAATCGGAGGAATCTCCACCTTCGGCGGCGAGGGCCTGCTGATTGGCACTGTGGTAGGCGCTTCCATTTGGGGCGTTCTGCAGAACGGTCTGCAGTTTGCCGGCGCGCCGGTTGCGATCCGAAATATCGTGATTGGAATCATCGTTGTCGTTTCGGTTCTGCTTGACGTTGTGATCCGCAGTGGAAAGCCAAAGAAGAGTACGGCAAAAGCGCGTCAGACTCAGACTCAAAAACAAAGTTAAAGCGAGCGTGCTTTAATGGATAAAAATTAGGGAGGCAAGTATATGAAACGTAAATTTATGTCATTAATTCTCAGCGCCGCGCTGTTGGCAGTCACCGCGACCGGATGCAGCAGCGGTTCACCTGCCGCCGCTTCCGCCGCTCCTGCAGGCGGCGCGGCACCGGCCGGCCAGGGAACGAGTCAGTCGGCCGGTGCTTCCGGCCAAAAATACAAAGTCATCCTGATTACGATGGACAGCATCGATCAGCACTGGGTTTCGGTCGACAAGGGCTGCAAAAAAGCCGCTCAGGAACTTGGCAACGTGGATTACAAGTGGATTGCTCCAGATAAAAAAGATGATGCCCAGCAAATTGAGCGTGTCAACACGGCCATTGCGGAAAACGCAAACGCAATTTTGATTGCCGCAAACGGACCGGATGCAATTACGAAATCACTGGAAGATGCAAAGGCCAAAGGGATCAAGATCATCTATGTGGATTCTCCGGCGAATACACCGGGCGAAGCGACTTTCGCAACAAACAATGAGGCGGGTGGCAAGGAAGCCGGAGCCCAGATGCTGAAAGCACTGCAGGCTGCCGGAAAAAAGAGCGGTAAGATCGGCATCGTCAATGTCAATTCCGCAACGGCTTCCACCGTGGCCCGTGAAAAAGGGTTCCGTGCGGCATTCGACGGTCAGGGCTATACGCTTCTGACCACCCAGTACAGCGACGGGGACGCTGCAAAAAGCAAAGAAATTGCCGACAACTACATCACGGAAGGCTGTGTTGGCATCTTTGGCGCCAATGAAGGCTGTACGGTCGGAACCGGAAATGCCATTAAGGGTGCCGGCGGCAATGTCGTCGGGGTAGGTTTTGATAAATCTGATGCAATCTTCTCCCTCATCAAGGATGGTTCCCTTCTTTGTACAATGGCCCAGAATCCGGATGTTATGGGCTACGACGGAGTTAAAGCGGCCGTAACAGTCCTTTCCGGCGGCTCCATTTCGGAAAAGAACGTCGACACCGGCGTGTCTGTTCTGAGCAAAAGCAATCTCCCGTCATAAGCCAAAGAGGTCGCCTCCGATGACTGAAAACACCGGAAGGCGGCTTCTATTTACGGGTAAATTCCATTTAAGGAGATAACCCTGTATGAAGAACGATAAGAAATTACTGATGGAGCTATTGGAGCGATATCCGCCCCTTCGGTCCTGTGAAACAGAAATACAGGATACATGTGAATGCCTGCTTTACTGTGTGAGAAACGGCGGAAAAGTTCTGATGTGCGGTAATGGGGGGAGTTGTGCAGACTGCGAACATATTTCCGGTGAACTGCTCAAAGGCTTTCGGCTGAAACGCCTGCTTCGGGCGGAGGATCGGAAAAAGTGGGAACCTTTTGAGCACGGTTCGGAGCTGGCCGAAAAACTGCAGTACGGCATCTGTGCTATTCCGTTGCCTTCACTGGCAGCCGCCATGACGGCCTTCTGCAATGATGTTTGTCCGGAGGCGGTTTACGCGCAGCTTGTGCTTGCGCTGGGAAAGCCCGGAGATGCCCTGATCTGCATCAGCACCTCCGGCAATTCACAGAATGTGCTTGGTGCGGCGATTACGGCAAAGGCACTTGGAATCACCGCAATCGGACTTACGGGAGAGAGCGGTGGAAAACTGGCGGCACTTTGCGACATATGTATCCGGGTCCCCAGTGACGAACCCTTTCTCGTACAGGAACTTCATTTGCCGGTTTACCATTGCGTGTGCGCTGTACTTGAGGTTAAGCTGTTCGGAGGCTGTTGATGAAACATTATATTGGGATTGACATCGGCGGCACCAAGTGTGCCGTTTCGCTGGGATGCGAATTCCCGGAAACGAGTGAAATGCGGGTTCTGGAAAAGCGCAGGATTGAAACTTCGGGAAGCACGCCCTCCGAAGTTCTCTACAAAATTGCCGCTTTTGCAAATGAGTATGCACGAAAAGAAGATATTTTCGGAATCGGCATCTCCTGTGGAGGGCCGCTTGATTCTGAGTCTGGAATTATTCTGGGACCTCCTAATCTGCCGGGATGGGACCGAGTCGAGATCGTTTCCTACTTCCAGGAAAAGTTTCGATTGCCCGTTTATCTGCAAAACGACGCCAATGCCTGCGCCGTCGCGGAATGGAGATATGGTGCCGGGAAAGGCCTGATCAATATGATTTTCCTGACCTTTGGAACCGGAATGGGCGCAGGCCTCATTCTGAATGGAAGACTTTATACGGGTGCCAACGGCATGGCGGGTGAGGTTGGCCACTGGCGGATGAGCGAGGAAGGACCGGTAGGATATGGGAAAGCAGGTTCTTTCGAAGGCTTCTGCAGCGGGGAGGGACTTGCCCGAGCCGCCAGGGACAAAATCGAATTAGCAAAGGAATCGGGGCTGTTTTCTTCCGGCAGTTCATTGCAATCCATCAATGCAAAACAGATTGCGAGCCTCGCGGACAGCGGGGATGAGTTTTGCAGAAGTATTTATGCAGACTGCGGACACATGCTCGGCAAGGGGATGGCTCTTATGATCGACCTGCTGAACCCTCAGATGATCGTGATTGGAAGCATCTTTGCGCGCAGCCAAAACTTGCTTTGGAACTATGCCAAAGAGGAAATAGAAACTGAGGCTCTCAAGCGGAGTGCGGAAGAATGCCGGGTGGTCCCGTCTTTGCTCGGAGAAAGTCTCGGCGATATCGCCGCTCTGACTGTAGCCGCGGGAATATCCTGAACCCAAATAGATTGGCAGGTTTCCGTGTCTCCGTTTGGGCGAAAGTATGGGAGAATCAGAAAGACAGTGCGTTGGAATATAGAACATAAATTAACAGGGAATGGGTTCGTTTGACCGTCAGAGGGGGGGACGACAAGAAAAGCAAAGGATGGTGTCCCCCAAGGACACCATCCTTTTGAAGACGCTGCTATTTTGCAGCTTATACGTAACCTGTTAATTTATTGGAATGGAAAGTAAACAATTCAAAAGGAATGTTAACCGACCGCATTGTGCTCATACATGAAGTTAAAAATGGCCGAAAAAACACTTGCGGATCACGCCATCGTTACTTCATCTTTACCGAAAATCAGGTGCTAATTTGATTCCTGTCCATTGCAACGCTGAATATTACGCCACCGAGGATAAGTGCTGCGCCAAGAATAAAAGACAGATGGATGGATTCGCCTAGAAAAATGCAGCCCAATATGGCGGCAACCATGGGCTGAAGCGGATAAAATAGAGCGCAGCGCCCGGCTTCAATCATCGAGAGACTTTTGTTCCACAGCACATTTGTCAAAGCTGTGCAGACAAGTCCGATATAGAGAAGTCCCAACAAAATGCCCGGCTGTAAGATGCTTGTTTTGGGGCCAGTGACGAGCTCAAAGGCTGAGCAAGGAATCGTGCAGACAAATGCAATCAGAATGGCATAAGTTGTTATGGTCAGCGGCTCATATTTTGTCGAAACCTTTTTGACAAAAATTGAAGTGAGTGACCAGGAGATAACCGATAGCAGGCAAGCAATTACGCCGAGTACCGCGCCGCCCTTGATGCCACCTCCAAGAATAATATATACCCCAAGAATGGCCGCCGCAACGGAGACGATCTTCGTAACGGATATTTTCTCTTTCAGAAACGTCATAGCAAAAAGAATCATAAAAATCGGATTGAGTGCATTGAGCAAAGATGCAAGGCCAGCACTCAAAAGTTTTGTACCTACAAGCTGGACGCCGATGCTGAAAAAGTAGCCAACAACACCGATAAAAAGAATCCATTTGATATCCTGTCGCTCGATTTTTTGCGGATTTGTCCTTCGGTACAGTATGTAGAGGACAATGCCTGAGGTCAGGTAGCGCGCAAGCAGCACTGTAAATGGCTGAACAGTCGCCATAAGGTATTTGCTTACGACATACAGGCTCCCCCATGCACTGGTGGTAAGAACAAGAAAAAGATACGCCAAAGACTTGGTTTTGCTAGAATTCGTTAGAAATCACATCCTGTAAAGTGTTAAATAGATAGAAAAGGGCATGACAATGGAAACCTTACCCTATGGAAATTGCGCGAAAGGTTTTTAACCATTGTTCTCTTGCAATACACGTGAAATGCTCAATGCGAATTTCATTGAGTAAAGGACATTGCATATTAGGTTCCGTATGATGATAAATAAAGCCACATTTCTCTTGTACCCGTTTGGATTTATCATTACCGTCGTAATAGCCACACCAGATCGTTTCCAAGCCGAGGTCTTCGAATCCATGACGTAGAAGTTCTCGAATTGCTTCTGGCACCAGACCTTTTCCCCAAAACGGAACACCGATCCAGTAGCCAATTTCACCACCGCTTTTGCCTAAATTTCTCCCGCCCTTTTCGTGGAGAATTAACCCGATGCTTCCTACAGGATATTCATCGCCTTTCAAAACGATCGCATAAGTTTCATTTTCTGAAAGTACATCCCGAATAACCTGTCGGCTGATCTCAACACTCGTATGTGCGGGCCAGCCAGCGATTGGACCAATTCGAGGGTCACACGCATATTTGAACAATGCTTCTGCATCAGTCCCTTTCCATGCCCTTAAAGTTATTCGTTCCGTTTGTAATATCATTTTTCCACCTCAGGTATAACTCACTGTCTCTAATAAACATCCGACAAAATTTACAGTGTATTTACCATCATGCAATATACTCTCTGCTCTTTTTGTTTCCGTTTTTATTACAAGCAAGCAAAAATAGGAAACCGCTGTGACTGCGAGTGCACGCACTGCGTTTTGTTTACCCAATCGGGAGCTTCATCCCCCTCATCGACAGTATAACACTTTTGAGAAATTACGCAAATTATGGAAACAAAAACAGGCTTGTTTAACGCCCACATGGTGCATGAGTTTTCAGTATGTCTTCCACATTACCAATTTTAAACTCCCTTATTATACCTTTTATTAGTATCTGTGGAGAATCTTCCATTTTGCCCGGATCCGGTCTGCAGCAATAAACTTTAGATCTATTTTATTGCCGATTTAAGCCGAGTCTACACTTTTATACAGCCGGAAACAAAAGCTTCCACATCATCTGCAGTCTGCAGTCAATGTGGAAGCTTCAATTTCTTTTCACAAAAATACGAGACATCCCGCCCCGCTTTTACTTGTTTCCATTTAGAACACTCTGCAGTGCCCTATGTCTGCTTATGGGTGAGCACTTTGAGCCCTGAATCCGCACGTTTTTTAGGGTAGTTTTTGCACGGCCTCCCGGCTCCATCGGGACATTTGTGTGCCATCGTTTTCGGAAATCCATCCATCTGCGATTTGGCATTTCACCGCACGGTCAAACAGTTCCGTATAATGCTCTCGGGTGCCATATAACTTGAGAAACTGATCTTTGGTGAAATAAACTATTTTGCCGCAGATTCCTTCTGGATCGTCGGGATTACTTGCAATATACTGCCCGATCGGCAGATCTACAAACGGTGTGCGCAGGCCGCCCAATGCATTGCCGAAGTCATCACGCTCCAATTTCCCATCTTTTCTCGTGAGAGGCGGAACCACTGCCGGAGCGGTATGATTTACAGCCCACCGGTGAAGCTGTTCCAACATTCCGCACACATAGATGTCCATCGGAAAGTCATTGATGCTGCAAAGCAGTCTCGGACTCAGGTTGGGCAGCGTCTGTCCCGTTTTTCTGATGTCTTCTACATCGGTGAGAATCGGACAGATAATATCGGTGTGAGGAGACCCGGCAAACTCATAATAGCGGCACTTGTCCTGCAGGGTATCCGAGTTGTCGATCTTAATGCTCAGCAAATCCACATCCGGCAGAAACTGATTGAAGAGGGTGAGATCAGCTTCACTCGAAAGGCAGATATAAGGTGTTGCGCAGGCATGCATCTTACGCCGGGAAAGCTTCAGTGGGCCGATATTGTCTGCCTGACACAGACTTCGCTGCACAAGTGCCCCGACAATATTGAGATACCCGTCAAACAGGCGGGTTCCGTCCGATCCTTCAAGAAAGGAATCAAAATAGCTGACATATGTATTCAGGTAAGCTCCGCTCTGGCTTTGTCCGGTCAGATAGATGTGGGTCGGTTTCAGACCGCCAAGGCAGTTGTGTTCGCCGCCATGGCGAAGTGCCCATACCGTCTGGCTGATTATATCCCACACAAGACCTTCCTCTGTGCCGGGAAGCGTTGCCGAGCGAAACAGCGTGGGGCTTGGAACCTGCTGTTTGGATGACCAGTTCAGACTCTGGTAACGGTAATAGTCAAAATTTTTGAGACTCTGCACATTAATCGGCTTGCTGGTTATGCCGACATACGCATGGCCTTGTTCCATGCACCACAGATACGTGCGGTGCCACTGATCTTCAATGTCGTAGCCCTGTGTGGCGTTGAGAATATCCACATATACCCGCCCCGAAAATTTTGCCGGGTCGGAAGGACGGCGAACGAGGATCCGGTTTTTGTAGGGGAGTCCTTCCGTTTTTAGAACCAGTTTATCGTCCGCATCGGCATCATAGACGTTGGCTTTGCCGGAAAGAAAATACTCCTCCTCCAGATACCCGTAATCTGCGACGTTAAGCGGGGTACGGCTGTGATTCATTGCGCAGAACGGGTATGACTCCGGCGTTTCTTCAACCGGGCCCTCCACGCACGGCATGGTTTGCATGGAGGCCCGGACACATGATTCGAGATTCATTCAGTCTCTGTTCCTCTCTATTTAATTGCTGCAGTCATGATATTTTCCTCTGAGATCTCATCTTTCACAAATTCGCCGGTTATTTTGCCATTGCTAATTACGATAACGCGGTCACTGATCGATACAAGCTCCGGCATATCGGAAGATACCATTACAATGGAGATACCGCTCATTACCAGTTCACCCATCAGTTTATAGATTTCCGCCTTGGCGCCTACATCGACACCCTTTGTTGGTTCATCCATAAACAAAACCTTCGGGGTTCTTACAAGCCATTTGGAAAGTACAACTTTTTGCTGATTGCCGCCGGAAAGATTGTTGACCTTGGTGTTGAGTGACGGCGCCTTGATGCGCAGGCGGTCGTATACCTTCTGTGCCTTCTGCTCTTCATTTTTTGAATCAATCAGAAAACGGAAGCGAACAGGCAGCTGATCGAGACTTGCGAGAAACATGTTATCTTTAATGGAAAGCATCCAGACAAAGCCGTTCAGCTTGCGCTCTTCTGTAACAAAGCCAATGCCCGCACGAATTGCGTCAGCGGGATTATGAATCGTAACTTCCTTGCCTTCGATCCATACTTTTTTGGAAACGCCCTTCGACAGCTGACCGAAAATACCGCCGAGCGCTTCACTGCGCCCTGCTCCGACCAATCCGCCGATGCCAAGAATTTCTCCGCGGCGCACATGAAACGAAATGCCATTTACAATGTTTTTGCCCTTGATTGTGGGGTGGGGAACTGTCAGGTTTTCAACCCGCATCATTTCTTCACCGATCGCGGCTTGTGCCTTCGGGTAGAGATTTTCTACCTTGCGGCCGACCATTTCTTCAATCAGGGTGTTTTCCTGAACTTCACCAATATCATGACAGGAAATCGTCTCACCGTCGCGCAGAACCAGCACGCGGTCGCAGATTCCATAGACTTCTTCGAGTTTGTGGGAGATGTAGATGCAGGAAACGCCCTTTTCGCGTAGTTCACGCAGAATGGTCATCAGCTGTTCGACTTCATTGTTGGTAAGGGCAGAAGTCGGTTCATCCAGCACAAGAATCTTTGGCTCTTTTACATATGCACGCATCAGTGCGATCATCTGCATCTGGCCGCTGTTGAGCCGTGCGGCAAGATCAGTCGGCTTTGCATCCACATGAACATAATCGAGCACTTTCTGCGTGTCTTCGTTTAGTTTTGCAAAATCGACCCAGCTTCCTTTGCCCGGCAGATTTCCCAGGTAAAGGTTTTCCGCCACGCTCGAGGACAGAACCATATTGATTTCCTGAAAGATCATTTCAATGCCGCAGGCCTCTGCCGCATGCACATCTTTGAACTTTACGAGCTCACCGTTCACATACATGTCACCTTCGTAAGTTCCATATGGATACGATCCGCTCAGAATTTTCATAAGGGTAGATTTTCCTGCGCCGTTTTCGCCGCAGATGCCTAGAATTTCACCCTTCTTCAGCTGAAGGTTAACACGCTTTAACGCCACAACACCCGGAAACTTCTTTATGACGTCTTTCATTTCCAGAATGTACTCCGCCATCTTATTCACCTTTCATTCCTATGCCGCGCTGTTGATCTTCTGGCGATATTTATCGAGGCCGACAGAGATCAGCAGAATGATACCGAAAATCAGATTCTGCCAGAAACTCGGGACCCGGATGAGGACAAGACCGTTGCTGATAACAGCGAGCATCAGGCAGCCGATGATACTCCCGACGACAGAACCTGTGCCACCGAACATGCTTGTTCCGCCGATAATAACAGCAGCCATGACGGTCAGTTCCGTGCCGGCACCGGCTGTTGTCTGTGCACTGCTGAAACGGGAAGCCATCAGAATACCGGTGAGTGCTGCAAACACCGATACCAGAATGTGTACGTCCCTGCGGCGGCGCTTGACCGGAATACCTGCAAGACGAGCAGTCTCGGCGTTGCCGCCGACCGCGAACAGCGAACGACCGTATTTCGTTCTGGAAAGGACCACCTGGAAAAAGACGGCGATAATAATTGCGAAAATTACGGTGAGATGAATCTTTCCGAACAGTTTGTACTGTCCGAGAACGTTAAATACGTCTGGGCCTCCGCTGACGGACATGCCCTGTGTTGTAATGGAAACAAATCCGTTTACGGCATACTCAATACCAAGCGTGACAATCAGTGCTGGCAACTCAAGGTCAACAATGACATAAGCCTTGAACAAACCGACAAGCGCACCTGTGGCGAGACCGATCAGAATCGCGATGACCATCGGAATTCCGGCTTTCATCGCAAACACGCAGACAACGCCGCCCAATGCGGTAACCGCGCCGATCGAAAGGTCCATATCCGCTTCAATAAGCAAATACGTGAGAGGTGCGCCAACGATAAGGTAAAAGCTCGCAGTGCGGAAGATATCCATGACATTATCGAAACTCGCAAATGCCGGGTTAATGACTGTAACCACAACGCAAAGCAGCAACAGTGGCAGCAGGGTACCAATCTCATTTTTCCCTGCCAGGACCTTAATGACATTCTTCTTTTTCATATTAGAACGCTCCTAAATTATGTACGGAGATTTGAGAAATGGGGGGATAAGAACCTTCTTATCCCCCAAATCACCTCTGTTCGGAAACTGTTGTTTATGCCAGGCCGCGGGTTTTCAGCAGTTTCATGTGTTCATCCACTTCACTGGGGCTGATGACGATGGTGCCGGAGTCGTTATTGAAAGCAGGCTTTTTGCCATCCATAATATCTTTGATATAATAAACGGAGCTGTAGCCCATTTTATAGAAGTCCTGTGCAATCGTGCAGTCAAGCGAGCCGGATTTCACGTAGTTGAGGATTTCCGGAGAATCGTCGATGCCGATGGCGGCAATCTTGCCCTGAAGGCCTTCGCTCTTCACATAGTTGGCAATGCCTGGGCAGCCGTAACCATCTGCGCTGACGACGACGTTCATGTCCGGGTAGCTTTTCATCAGAGCTGCCAGTTTATCAGAAGCCTTTGCGGCGTCGGAGTTGCATTCATCCTGAACCAGCTTTGCATCCGGATATTTGCTCTTGATGGTTTCGCTGAAAGCTTTGAACTGTTCATTCTGCGTTTCCGTCTGGAGGGTGGTTTGGATATAGCAAGCGGTAAACGGTGACTTTTTGTTTTTCAGCTGTTCATAATACTTCATGGCTGTATTTGCCTGAGTAACGCCCATGTTGTGCGGATCTGTGCCGATCCAGCAATCTTGCAGATCTTTTGTCGTGTAGGTGTTGCAGGTTACAACCGGGATTTTCGACTGACGGGCACGGGTGAGAACGTCTGTTGCCTGTTTCGGATCCAGAATAACGGTGACGATGCCGTCGGATTTATTGGTGACGGCCGTGTCAAGAAGATTGATAACACCGGCGGTGTCATTTGCCTGTGTCGGTGAGCAGTACTGGCCTTTCCAGCCGAGCTTATTAATCGCGTCTTCGAAGCCTTTCTGTGCGGAACCCCATGCTACGCCACCGGTAACGATGCTGACGAACATAATGTTTTTGGATTGGCTGGACGAACCTGCCGTGGAAGTAGTGCCTGCTGCCGATGCAGTCGACGGTGCAGTGCTGCTCTGCGTGCTTGTGCCGTTGTTGCATCCGCAGAAGCCAGCCGTCATGCAAAGTGCGAGGACCAATGCCATAATACGTTTCATTGATTTTTTCTCCCCTTTTCGCTTACTTGCTTAGTAACAGTTGTTTACGTTCACGTGTAACGTTGATATTATGATAGCAGTACTGCCTGGAAAAATCAATAATAAAGTGAAAATTTATTTAATTTATGTCACTTATTAATAAATTATTAGCTATTATGTCAAATAGTAATCGCAATAAGCCCGGTTAATTCATTTATTGATATTATATTTATTATACAATTCCGTGCACGTGAACATTTCAAATTATCATTGACACTTTGTGAAAAAGCATGCTATAATATTAGCGCTGTAGCATTATGTCCGAGGTGATTGAATTGATAACTCAGAAGAAAATTGCAGAGTTGGCGGGTGTTTCACGCGGTACAGTTGATCGTGTTTTAAACGACCGCGGCGAGGTTGGGCAGGAAACGCGGGACAAGATCTTGGAAATCGCCCGTATGGCAAATTACAAACCCAACCGGGCTGGAAAGTCGCTTGTGATCCGGCAGAAAAACTTAAAAATCGGCTGTATTATCATTCAAGCGGACAACCCTTTCTATGCTGATTTAAACAGAGGTATCCAGCAAAAAGCAGAAGAATATAAAAGCTACGGCATTGAAGTCATTGTAAAAAGTGCAGTGTTCAAAGCCGAAAGTCAGATTGAGAAGATTGACGAGCTGCTGGAGCAAAAAATCAACGCGCTTGTAATTCAGCCTGCAAATGAACCAATCTTATCCCGAAAGCTGCAGCAGGTCTCCGATATGGGGATTCCGATTGTAACAACCAACACCGATTTACCCGGATTCGACCATTTCTGTTATATTGGCAACGACTTTTATGCATGCGGCAGGACTGCAGCTAACCTGATGGATTTGATTACTCATGGCACCTGCAATATCGGGATTATTACCGGTTTCTTTAACGCGAAATCTCACTCAGATCGTGTTGACGGATTCCGGGATTACATCAAGGATAAACCGGGTATGCAGATTGTAGCCCTCGAAGAGAATCACGACGATGAACTGGAGTCATATAGCCTGACTCAATCAATGCTGGAGCAGCACCCGGAAATCGATGCTCTTTTCCTTGTAGCCGGCGGTGTTTACGGTACCGGGCGGGCACTAAAGTCGTTTCTGAAGCAGCGGACGGTTCGCGCCATTTCATTTGACGACGTTCCCACGACAAAACAACTGGTTCGTGACGGCACCATTCTCGCAACGATCTGTCAGCAGCCGGTCCGGCAGGGAGAACTCTCTCTGGAAGTTCTCTTCAATTATTTTCTTGATCAGCAGCCGCTTAAAAAGCGTGAGATATACACGGAAATTCAGATTAAGATCAAAGCCAACATTGACGCATGACTAGATAAAAATAAGCCCGGAACAACTCGAAGGAGCTGTTTCGGGCTCATTTTTATGTTAGTCCGCGTGGCTGTATCGATTTAGGTGGCAAACACTCTAATTCGTTTTATCCGGTCATTTATTTCTTTTGTACTCCAAAATATCTCCTGGCTGGCAGTCAAGCGCGGCACATAGCTTGATCAATGTAGAAATTTTTAGTGCTTTTGCTTTTCCGTTTTTTAGAATGGAAATATTTGCAATAGTAATACCCACTCGGTTCGCTAGTTCCGTAACACTCATTTTGCGTTTTGCAAGCATCACATCAATATTGAAAATAATCTCGTCTTCCATAGCTGCCTCCTCATATCGTCAAGTCGCTTTGCTCTTGAAGATCTGCAGCCTTCCTCACAAGATGGGACAGAATCACTGAGACGGCAGATATCGCAATCCCGACCACTGATATGCCGAGAGACATGAGCACAATTCCCGGATGGTTCATGTTGAGGAACAGATATACGATGTTCATCACAAAGAAAAAGCCGGAATCAGTTGCTGTCAATACAGCAACCCATTTCAACAATTTCGCATTTTGGATTGAGAAAGTCCGGCTCTTCTTTATGTTACTGGCAATCTTCCAGGTAAACACCAACACCACATAGCAGGGAACCGATGTAATCCAAATCAAAATCAGCCAAGGCTGGTAGCAGTACGCAAATTCCGGGTAGTTTGCCACTAACATCTGCCCGAGTGATGGGATCACCCAAACATAAACGAGGGAACCGCATGCTCCGACAAGTATAATTATTAGCTTCAGCCACTTCGACAGCGAGGATAGATTCATCAAGGTCACACTTCTTTCCAAATGAAAATACAGTTGCTTTCGCCGACCACTTTGATTATATCTGTAAGATATTATGCTGTCAATAAATTATTGCTGCGTTACGATAAATAATTATTGAAAAGTAGAATCTAATCTTAAGCTTCGATTAATAAATGAACCTCCAAAACAGGTGAACTGCTCGGAAAGCTTTGCTTCCAAAGTCCTTCCGCGACCGTACTGTTCAAGTTATTACAATAATGCTAAACGCTCTACTCCTTTGTATCCCAGTTAATTCAAAGCTTCGCCGTACCGGTTGGAATTGCGCTGATCTGCGGCACCGTGGGACTTTGGCAGGAGGGAAGGGCCTCGGCGTGCATATTTCCTATGCGCTGATCAGCGTCGGGATGAATGCAAACGGTTCGGATGATCTTTCCTTCTTTGGCAGCTGCCGGTTTTAATACTGTTTGCTGTTCTTCGCCGTGCTTTCTTTCACCGGGGTCCCTTGGATAAAAAAGGGGGACGTTGCAACATAAAGCGGCTCATCTGAGATTATTATTTCTTGCTAATGATTTCTATTGGATGAATATGAGCATATAAAGGGTCCAATTCCCCAGAATTACAAGCGAACCTTATAGGGCTTGGGTAAACATAATGCGAAGTTCGGCTAATAACATAGCGAAGCCAGTACAGCAATTGCCTCAAGGCTGTACTGGCTTATTCATTCATTAACTTTTCAATGCTGTGTTTAGGGCCAGAATAACTTCTCCATTGCCTCGTAAATCTTCATCCGATCTCCACATCGTTTTGCTATCCTGTCTGCAAAGGAGTTGAATTAAATGAACCAAAAGCAGAGAAAAGGCTTACTGATCTCAATTGCTGCAATCGTAGTCATCGCCGCAGGCTTTTTCGTAGTGAAAGATTTTTTTCCGCAGAAACAGGCAGAAAATACGCAACCTGTCAGCCAAACCGCAAATGCGGTACAGGCCTCCGGCGATATGGTCATCCAGAAAAGCAGCGTGACCTCCACACCGTCCTTTTATCCGTATGAAATGAACGGCACCAAAATGGAAGTGATTGCCGTAAAGGCCTCGGATGGTTCGATCCGTACCGCTTTTAACACCTGTCAGGTCTGTTACAGCTCCGGCAGAGGGTATTACAAACTGGACGGCAGCACGCTGGTGTGCCAGAACTGCGGAAACCGTTTTTCTGCGGATCAGGTGGAACAACAAAAAGGCGGCTGCAATCCGATTGGGATTACAAAAGAATATAAAACGGAAACCGATCAATCGATCACGCTGAAAAAGGATTTTTTCGTGCAGACCCAGAAGATTTTTGCCAACTGGAAAAACTGACGAACGGCAGGTGAATTTTAATGGAACATTTAAAAAAGGAAGAAATTATTCTCGTAGGCGGCATGAGCTGTTCCGGCTGTGAACTGCGGATTGAGGAAAAACTGAAAAATCTGCCGGGAGTAGAAAAAGTATCGGCAAGCTTTGCCGACGGCAAAGTTCGCGTTCTGTATCTTCCGGAGCAAATAAATCATGACGCAATATGCCGTGCAATCCGCGAACTTGGTTATACTGTGAAGGAAAGCGAGAAATCAGAGCCGGTACCGGACAAGAAGCAAAATAGCATCTCCTTTATTTTCGGAACCATTTTGGTTTTGGCAGCTTTATACGTTATAATCCAGCATACTGTCGGCTTTGGATTTATCAATTTTATCCCGCAGATCAATCAGAATATGAGCTACGGCATTCTCTTTGTGGTGGGGCTGTTTACTTCCATCCACTGTCTGGCAATGTGCGGCGGAATCAATCTTTCCCAGTGCGTGGCCTATCAGTCCGGTGAAACCGATCCGGCTACAAAAAAGCGCCTGATGCCGAGCCTGCTTTATAATTCCGGCCGTGTGATTTCTTACACCGTGATTGGCGGAATCGTTGGAGCTATCGGCTCCGTAGTCAGCTTTTCCGGAACAGCGAAAGCGGTTGTCACCGTTCTCTCCGGCGTATTCATGCTGATTATGGGGCTGAATATGCTCCAAGCCATTCCCTGGCTTAGAAAAATCAATTTCAGAATGCCGAAGTTTATCGGCAAAAAGCTCTATTCCGGGAAAGCAAAACACGGTCCTTTTTACGTTGGACTTTTAAATGGACTTATGCCCTGCGGCCCGCTTCAGGCCATGCAGCTTTACGCGCTCGGAACCGGCAGCTTTCTTGCGGGCGCATTCTCCATGCTGATGTTCAGCCTTGGAACTGTTCCGCTGATGTTTGCATTCGGGGCAATCAGTACTTTGCTGAGCTCCAAGTTTACACATAAAATGATGCAGGTCAGCGCCGTGCTTGTTATGGTGCTCGGACTGTTCATGATGGGCAGAGGGCTGACGCTTTCCGGTGTGCAGATTGGAACCACCCCGCCGGCTGCCGTGCAGAACACCGCCAAAGTAACCGGCAATGTACAGGAAGTAACCTCCTCCTTTGATAACGGCTATTATGTGCCTATTGCTGTAAAAAAGGGTATACCGGTCAAATGGACGATTCAAGTGAAGGAATCGGACTTAAACGGATGCAATAACCCGGTGACTATCCCGAAATACGGGATTCAGCAAAAGCTTGTCCCGGGAGATAATGTGATTGAATTTACACCGAAGGAAACCGGAACCATTCCTTATTCCTGCTGGATGGGTATGATCCGGAGCACGATTACGGTCGTGGACAGCGATTCGGAACTTGCTGCGGCAAAATCCGCGCAGTCCTCCCCAGGGGCGCAGGCACAGCAACAGCAGCCGAGCTGCTGCAGAATTTCGTAAGGAGTTAATTGATAGAAGACAAGGAGTGTAGAACATGACTGAGAAAATATACCGTGTTACGGGAATGTCCTGCGCGTCCTGTGCGGCGCACGCGCAAAAAGCCGCCGCCAAACTGGACGGTGTGGAATCCTGCGACGTAAATATAGCAACCGAAAAAATGCGCGTTTCTTATGATGAGAATAAAGTGAGCTTTGAAACGCTGAAAAAGTCCGTGGAAGACGCGGGCTACGGCCTGGAAAACCCCCAGCCGATCAAACATATTGATCTTGCAATCGATGGCATGAGCTGTGCCTCCTGCTCCGCCGCGGTGGAACGCGCGGTGAAAAAACTGAATGGTGTTCAGAACGTGCAGGTCAATATTGCCACGAACCGAGGCAGCATCGATTTCGATCCCTCGCAGGTAAAACTGTCACAGATTAAAGCAGCAATTACCGGTGCCGGCTATACCCCGAGGGACATGGAATCCGGCGTCCTCAGCGAAGACGAGAAAAAGAGGGACAAGAGCCTTTCCGGAATGAAAATGCGCCTGATCACTGCTTCCGTATTCGCTGTTCCGGAGCTTTATATTGCGATGTCGCATATGATCCCGCAGCTGGGGCTCCCGCTCCCGGAATTTATGGGTTCCCATAGCTTTCCGTTTGTATTTGCGCTGGTACAATTTCTTCTGACGATTCCTATGATTGTGGCGGGCGATTACTTCTTCCGGATCGGTTTTAAATCGCTGCTGAAAGGCGCGCCAAATATGGATACGCTTGTCGCCATCGGCACAGGGGCCGCGTTCCTATACAGCACGTTCGCAATGGTGATGATCTATCTCGGCGATTTTTCCTATTCAACGTCGCTTTACTTTGAATCCGCCGCCGTTGTCATTACGCTGGTCATGCTCGGAAAATATCTGGAAGCAGTCAGCAAAGGTAAAACCTCGGAAGCAATTAAAAAGCTGATGAACCTTGCGCCTAAAACAGCAACAATAATCCGCAACGGCACCCAAGTTGAAGTACCAGTAGAAGAGGTTGAGGTCGGCGATATCGTCCTCGTACGCCCGGGTTCATCCATCCCGGTTGACGGAATTGTAACGGAGGGCCTTTCCTCCGTGGATGAGTCCATGCTGACCGGCGAAAGCCTTCCCGTGGAAAAGCAGCCGGATTCACCGGTCACGGGCGGCAGCATCAACGGCGAGGGATTGATCCGTTTCCGCGTTACAAAAATTGGGGCGGACACTGCCCTCGCAAAGATCATTCGTCTTGTGGAAGACGCACAGAGCAAAAAAGCACCGATTGCCAAGCTCGCGGATATCGTATCCGGCTATTTCGTACCTGTGGTCATTGGGATTGCTGTTATTACGGCGATCGGATGGGCTTTAGCAGGCAAGGAATTTAATTTTGTTCTGACAAGCTTTGTTTCCGTGCTGGTGATCGCCTGCCCGTGTGCGCTGGGTCTTGCTACCCCGACCGCGATCATGGTCGGCACCGGAAAAGGCGCGGAGCTCGGCATTCTGATCAAAGGTGGAGAAGCGCTGGAAACCGCGCATAAAATCAATACGGTTGTTCTGGATAAGACCGGTACGATTACCGAAGGAAAACCGGAACTGACGGATGTTAAGGTTTACTCTAATATTTCCGAAGAAGAGATACTGGCTCTCGGCGCTTCCGCTGAACGCGGTTCGGAGCATCCTATCGCGCGTGCCATTGTGGAAGGAGCGGAAAAGCGCAGAATTTCCCTGATTGAACCGGAAAATTTCAAGGCGGTTCCCGGCAGAGGGATTGACGCGGTCGTCAGCGGAAAACATGTTCTGGCAGGCAGCGTTAAACTCATGAAGGAAAACGGCGTTGACGTTTCCCGCGCGGAGCACGATAAGGAAGCCCTTTCCGCAGGCGGCCGAACATTGATGTACCTTTCCGTGGACGGGACGCTTGCCGGGTTGATGGCTGCCGCTGATACGGTAAAACCAACCAGCCGCGAAGCGATCCGGAAACTAAGGAATTACGGCATCGAGGTTGTGATGATCACGGGCGATAACGCCGGAACAGCGTCCTCCATCGCAAAGGAAGTCGGCATTGACCGCGTTCTTTCCGATGTTCTGCCGCAGGACAAAGCGGGCGAGGTAAAGAAGCTTCAGGCAAACGGCCGAAAAGTCGCCATGGTCGGCGACGGAGTCAACGACGCGCCCGCACTGGTACAGGCGGATATCGGTATGGCGATCGGCACCGGGACGGATGTGGCGGTGGAATCCGCCGATATCGTCCTGATGCGCGGGGACCTGAACGAGGTTCCCACCGCGATCGGGCTGAGCCGCGCCGTGATCCGGAACATCAAGCAGAATCTCTTTTGGGCGTTTATTTACAACCTCGCGGGGATTCCCTTTGCGGCAGGTGTGTTCTACCTTTTTGGCGGGCCGCTTTTAAACCCGATCTTTGCGGGCGCCGCCATGGCGCTCAGCTCCGTGTCGGTTGTTTCCAACGCGCTTCGGTTAAGATATTTCAAAGTGAAATAATGGGAGAAACTACAATGAAAAAGATGATAGCGGCAATCTTTGCTGTTCTGACTGTCAGTGCGCTCTTTCTGGGGTGTGCGTCAACGGATGTTGTGCAGAAATACAGCAAACAATCCTTTTCCGATCTTCTGAAAGCCGATCCTTCCCTGGTATCGGAAGGGAAAAACAACGATTATGTTCTGACGGTCGACGGAAAGACCCGTTTGACGGTGAGCCGCGACTATTCCAAATCGGGAGAAGACATTGTCCTTTCCACCCCGATTCAGCCGTTTCTGGATGCCGGGCTGGATGTTTCAAAGCTTGGCAAGGATTATAAGGCAGACAGCACAACGTTTTCCCTTATAACGGATTTTGGGAAAGGAACGGGGAAAAAGGATACGCCGGAGCAGGCGTTGTTTGAAAGCGTGACTGCCGACCGAAAAGCTCTTACCTACCATCAGGCGTTGGACCATTATGGAATCGTATTGAACGGCGGCAAATTTGAATTTGCGAAGGATTATACGAAAAATGATAAGGATATCGTGTTTGTCATCGCCGCAAAACCGCTTCGCGATCTCGGCGTGGACGTCCAGAAGGTTGAAGGCTGGGCCTTCAAAACGATGAAGGATGAGTCCGGAAAAGACGTGGACCTGCTTTTAAAACCATATAATTTGAAGTAAAATAAAAGTATCATAATAGGAAAACGGTGAAAACGGATGACCAACAAAACGATCCTTGTAGTGGATGACGAACCGAAAATCACAGAAGTCGTAAAATCCTATCTTGAAAAAAGCGGGTATAATGCCGTATGTGCCTACGACGGGCGCGAAGCTTTGGATTCGTTTGACCGCTGCCGTCCGGCTCTTGTGGTACTTGACCTCATGCTCCCTGGGTTATCCGGGGAGCATGTCTGTCGTGAAATACGGGCTAAATCCCGGGTGCCGGTCATCATGCTTACCGCTAAAACCGCAGAAGAAGATATGCTCAAAGGGCTTGGCATCGGCGCGGATGACTATATTACAAAACCGTTCAGTCCCCGGCTGCTGATGGCAAAAATTGAAACCGTTCTTCGCCGCGCTTCCAATGAGGTGATTCCGCTCTCCAAAGAACTGATTTTTGACGGCGGTCGGCTTGTAATCGACAGCGAGAGACATGAGGTTCGCAAAGACGGAGAGCGAGTTCCGTTTACGCCGAACGAATACAGTGTATTTTTTACCATGGCCAGCTTCCCCACAAGGGCGTTTTCCCGGGACGAGCTCATTTCGCATGCGCTCGGAGAAGCCTTTGACGGCTACGACCGGGTGATCGATACACATATCAAAAATATCCGGCAGAAAATTGAGGATGATCCCAAAAATCCCAAATATGTCCTCACGGTTCACGGCGTAGGATACTCGTTCGGTACAGGGGTTTGAGCAGGAGGTAGAGAATCGCATGAAAAAGCTGTCGCTCAAATATAAACTCTCTATGTCCTACGGTTTTCTCGCGCTGCTGCTGGTAGCGTCCGTCAGCCTGATCTCCAATCTCTTTCTGCGCAGCCAGTTTGAGCAATATGTCATGCGCCAGCAGGAAGCAAAAAACAAGGAAATTGTCAGTCAGGTCTCACAGCAGATGATTCAAAATCCGTCGGGAAAAGGCAGGCAGCAGGCATTGGAGACCGTTGGGGTCAACGCATTGGAGCGGGGTGTGATTGTAAAAGTCTATGACAGCACCGGCAGCATTCTGTGGAATGCAATGGTTCACAATGGCGGATTCTGCCAGCAAATGCTGAAAAACATGGCGGCGGAAATGCAAAGCCGTTCCCCAAATTTCAAGGGACAGTATGAAGAAAAAAGCTATCCGCTGTACTCCGGGGTGAAACAGATTGGTACGGCGAGTATCGGCTATTACGGGCCTTTTTACTACACTTCGAATGACGCAGAGTTCATTAACACCTTGAATCGGCTGCTGTTTTTGATTGGAATCGGTTCGCTCTTATTGGCGGCGTTGTTGGGTTTTTACATGTCAAGCCGCATCAGCAGCCCGATTGTTCGCGTTATCGGCGCTGCGGAAAACATTGCGAAAGGCAATTACAACGATAAAATACCTTCGGCATCCAGCACAGAGGAATTGGACCGGCTTACGGCTTCCATCAACCGGCTTTCGGACGAGCTGCAGAAACAGGAAGCACTGCGAAAGCGGCTGACCACCGACGTTGCCCACGAACTGCGAACCCCTTTGACCGCTCTGCAGGGCAATGTGGAAGCGTTGATCGACGGGATCTGGGAGCCGGACAAGGAACGTTTGGAAAGCTGCCTTGAAGAAATTCTTCGACTGAGCAGGCTTGTCTCCGAGCTGCAAGGCCTGGCGGAGCTGGAAGGTGAAAACTCGGCACTGAAGCTTTCCGAAACAAATTTGAAGGAATTGGCAGAAAGGGCGGCTGACAGCTTTCAGGCGGAAACTATGAAAAAGCAAATCACTATCACGGTTGAGGGTCCTTCGGTTACAGTTCAGGCAGATTCTGATAAAATCAGCAGGATTTTCATCAATCTGATTTCCAACGCGGTGAAGTATACTCCCATCGGCGGCACCGTCAAAGTGAGTCTTTCCAAAGAGAGCGGAAATGCGCTGATTCGAGTGGAAGATACTGGCGTCGGAATTTCGGAGGATGATCTTCCATATATTTTTGAACGCTTTTACCGTACGGACCGGTCACGAAACAGCAGCACCGGCGGGGCTGGGATCGGCTTGACAATTGTTAGGGCAATTACGGAAATGCACCATGGTAAAATTTCCGTTCTAAGCAAGGTTGGAACCGGAACGAAATTCGAGATCCTTTTACCGACAAATTTTCAAAACAACTAGTTTGCTATTAGTTGCATATGAAGTTCAGAAAATGCCTTAGTGTTTAAACATTATGCGAAGTCCAAGCTCATATCGGGTGGTAGTTAAATGAATTTTGCTCATACGAAATGAATGATACTTTTATTTTATTGTTTTCCTGAAATTTATAAGAGAATAGATATCATCGATTAAACTGTCCGAACGCACATCGAAAATTAACGGGAAAAACTTCAATTTTCCCATCCGCTTTGAGTTCTTAATCATTTTCTTTGTCTCGTCGTCTTTCCCTAGGAAAACAGCCCTGAATTTATATTATCGACGATAATCAGTCCTATTTTTATGGTCTGTGCCATTTATGTGACACTTTTAGCTATAGGATGGAATGATAAACCTACGAACTCGGAAGAAATTCCGAAATAGCTAATTTACATAATAATAGGAGATAGCTTAGCATTGGCTATCTCCTATTAACTAATTTATGTTTGGGTACATGCTTAGGCGCTATCTGCATTTTTTATTACTTTGTTATAGAATTCATCGTTCAGCTAATTGTAAGGCCTTCCAAATTACATGAAAATTTCTGTAGTCAGGTTCTATTTACAAGGTGCTAGCATCTCAATACCCTTTTCCAGTCTGTTTAATCCTTCTTCCAGAATCTTAAAGCTTGTTGCAAAACAAATTCGCACATAACCCTCTGAGTTGGCACCGAAGAAATTTTCGCCTCCGGGAACGAGGGCAAGCTGCACCTTTTCTTTTAAGAAGTTTGTAAACTCTTCTGACGACATGCCTGTTTTGCGTATGTCAACGTATAAAAGATAGGTTGCCTGAGGCTTTTTGCAGACCAGATAGGGCATCTTTGAAATTCTGTCCATTGCGTAATCTCTGTTTTTTTGCAGATGTTCGATAAACTGATCCACCCAGTAATAACACTTTTCCAAACAGGCTGTTCCAGCTATTTGAGAGATGGACGCAATGCCTCCCGCCGTTGTCATGACCGCAGATTTTTCTATAATTCTATCAAAAAGCACCTTATCCGTGCAATAAATGCATCCTGCTCTGAGACCCGCAATTCCAAAACTCTTTGAGAATCCAAAAACACTCATCACGCGTTTTGTTCTTTCTTCCCCAAGAGAGAGGATGCTGATAAACGGCTTTTCGGAATAGACAATATCCGACCAAATCTCATCGTTCATGACAGATAGATTATACTTTTCGCACAGCGCCAGAATATGTTCCAGATCTTCTTTTCTGTAAAGAGTGCCATAGGGATTGTGGGGATTACAAAGACCGATCATCTTGGTTTTTGGTGTTATATAAGACTCAAGATTTGATAAATCAATATGATCCTCTTTTAGAATGGCAGGAAACATAACAGGGGTCGCGCCCGCCGCAAGACAGGATTCTCTGAAAAGATAATCAACAGGGTCGAAAACTATCATTTCGTCGCCGGGGTTCAAAACTGTTTCTGCAATGATATACATTCCACGGGCTGCGCTGTCAATCGGAAGGATACTTTCCGGGTCGACTTTTTCGCCCTTACGGCGCCAGAGTGCATTCGATATGGCGCTAATAAATTCGGGGTAGCCAAGTTTTGGAGTATAAGAAAAATATCCGTCTTTAATGTAAGCGTGCATCGCTTCCCGAATCTCAGGAGCCACGGGAAAATCCGGATCAGCGGCGGTTAAAGGGATGATACCGTCATCAACTTCGGCCCACCGGTAATTGAACGCTCGTTTTTTAAGTATCTCTATGCTAACGGCTTCGTCATCAAAAAGTGCCATGACAGACCTCCTATTCTATGTACGCAATTGCCTCTACCTCACAAAGCACACCTTTCGGCAAAGCCCGTGCAGCGACGCAGGAACGTGCTGGCTTTGATGTAAAATATTTGCTGTAAATTTCATTGAATTTTGCAAAGTCAGCCATGTCGGCTAAGAAACATGTGGTTTTGATTACGTTATCCATAGTTGTTCCACCAGCTTCAAGAACAGCCTTTACGTTTTTGCACGACTGCTCTGCCTGAGCTTCTATGGTTTCTCCTGATATTTGTCCAATTGTGGGATCAACCGGTATCTGACCACTGGTGAATACAAGCTTTTCGAAAATCATCGCCTGTGAATAGGGGCCGATGGCCGCAGGCGCACTGTCTGTAATAATGGGTTTCATATTTACCTCCAATAAATTAAAATAATAGCAGATGACAATAGAAGTTTACTTTTATAAGTTGTGGTTAAAGAAATCTTTCATTGCCTCAAAAGCGTCATCCTCGTCGTCTCCCTCAATGGTTACAACGACCTCATTGCCCATTTTGACACCTAACCCCATGAGCTTAAAAAGCTGCGTTACAAGGCATTCTTTTTCGCCTTTTTTAAGCTTGATTGCGCTTTTAAACCTTTGGGCTTCTTTGGCAAGCATACCGGCAGGTCTTGCATGAATTCCGAGTTCTTCCCTGATTACAAAATTAAATGTTTTCATAGGATATTCCTTTCGCAGCTGCGGCTGTACTATTCTGGCAGCGCTGACGATTCGAAATATAAGCTAGAAATTGTTTATGATAAAATATATTTGCTGTCAAATCGCCATTGCGCTTCGTATCAGCATCGACAGCGGTGTTCCTTTAAAGAACTTCACCGTTTGATTCAATCACTTTTTTGTACCAGTCAAATGAATCCTTCTTTATTCTTTTACCGGTACCGGCGCCGTTGTCATCAAGATCCACATAGATGAATCCATATCTTTTTTTCATCTCACCGGTTGAAGCACTTACAATATCGATCGGGCCCCAAGGGGTAAAGCCCATCAGTTCTACGCCATCTTCGAAAACTGATTTTTTCAGTTCCTTGATATGTGACCGAAGATAATCAACACGGTAGTTATCATGAACCGTGCCCTCTTCGAGTTTATCGGCAGCGCCAAGGCCACATTCAACGATAAAGAGCGGCTTTTGATATCTGCCATACAACTTTTCCATTGCTACCCGCAATCCAACAGGATCAATTGTCCAGCCCCATTCAGAGGCTTTTAAATAGGGATTTTTAACTCCCTTAATAATCTTTTTGGCCGCGGAATTCTGATCAGCGTTCGGATTGGCACTAACCGTTTCGCTCATATAATAGCTGAATCCCACATAATCCACGGTACCCTGCTTTAGCGTTTCAAGGTCGGTTTCTTCCATTTCCAATTGAACGCCATGGTTTTGCATGTCAATCATCGCATAGGTCGGATAATACCCGCGGCACTGAACATCGGTGCAGAAATAAAGTTTTTTATACGTTTTATTTGATTCAATAGTATCATCTGGATCGCATGTCTCAGGATAGTTCAGTACAAACCCTGCCATGCATCCGATCTGGAAATCAGGACTGATCGCATGTCCAAGAATAACTGATCTGGCGCTTGCCACAAGCTGATTATGCATGGTCTGATATATTACAACCGAATCTTCAATCTTCTCGTCTAAAATCACCCCGCCGGATAAATAAGGGAGAAGCTGAAATTCATACTTAAGCATATTGTTTATTTCGTTGAAAGTCATCCAATACTTCACTTTGTTCTGATATCTGGTGAAGATTGTGACGACATAATGTTCAAAAAAATCAACCAGTTTGCGGTTTTTCCATCCGCCATACTGTTGTGCGAGATGTAAAGGCATGTCGTTGTGAAGGATTGTTACTACAGGCTCAATATGATACTTTAACATTTCATCAAAAAGACTGTCATAGAACTCAAGGCCTTCCTGATTCGGAAGAATCTCATCACCATTTGGAAATATTCTTGTCCATGCAATAGAAATTCTCAGACATTTAAAGCCCATTTCGGCAAACAGCTTAATGTCTTCTTTGTATGTGTGATAAAAATCAATCGCGTTATGACTCGGATAATAGTACCCAGGCATAATCTTTTCATGTATTATTCGATCTGTATTGTATGTGGCACCGGTCAGAACATCCGACACACTCAATCCTTTGCCACCGACATTATAAGCTCCTTCGCATTGGTGAGCAGATAACGCCCCACCCCATAAAAAATTATCAGGCAATTTATTCATAATGAACCTCGTTTTCTATTCAAAATGTTTATTCGCTAAATTTCCTCAAGTTTGCTCATTCTGTCATTGATCTTTTTCAAAATCTCTGTCAGCTTCTCCGTAATCTGGTATTCCGATTTTACTGTCATCAGAGAATCCATACCATGCGCGAACAAAACGGAGTAGCCCTGCTTTTCTCCTTCGCATTCTTTTTGGAGTATTTCAGTTTGCACATGATGTCCATTTGCAAGCTCCGTTTTTGCTTTCTCAAGCATTTCGGCAGCCTCTTCAAATCGGTTGTCCTCTGCAAGATCCAGGCTTTTTCTGATCAGATCTCTGGCGTCTCCTGCGAACATAACCATTTGCATTGCAATTTTATTTATCTTATCTTCGTCCATAAATCATACTTATATGAAATGGCCCTTGCCACCTCATACCCTTTCCTGTAATCAAACATTTATATTATTATATACCGTGATGCTAAAGTTATCTTCAACCCAAAACACAAGTCACGGTTATGGATAATGTCTGCAACATTGTGCTTTTGGGTTGAAGTAACGATCCCACAAGAATTTACGTGAAGATATCTTAGATTAAGCGATTAAGCGTTCTTAGCTTTCAGTTTCATCTCTTCTTTTTCTTTCAATACTTCCTGCGCTTCATACACCTTGAAAAACGGGAACCAGATGATGAAGCTTACAGCTGTCAAAATCAAGCAGAGAACGACGCCCATTACGCTCCCGGTTCCAAAGAATGCCTGAACGTAAACCGGCAGATACCACATCTGGAACGCATGGACAGGCACCGGAGCAAAGCCGATGTTGAATGCAATATACATAAGCGTTGGGAGTACAATCGAATTGAGCCAAAGCGGAATCATGAGAATAGGATTCCAAACAACAGGGGCGCCGAATACAACCGGTTCGTTTATGTTGAATATGGACGGGAAGATTACAACGCGTCCCATTGTCTTAAGACGCTTGCTCTTTGAAAACATCATCAGAAGCACCAGAGTAAGGGTTGCACCCTGTCCTCCAATATAGGTTATGCCCATGACGGTTTCCATCAGGTTCAGGCTCGTTGCTGCGTGCCCTGCTGCCACTGCCGCAATGTTTGCCGCCATACCATCCATCCAGATGGTCCATACAATCGGGAAAAGAATCCAGGTAAAACCAAAAGAATAAAGGAAGCATGTAAGGAAACAGCAAAGGATAATACCGGGAAGTGTTTGCCCGATGGCTGCGATTGGAGCAAATAATCCTCTGATAAACAGGCAGAGATCAAATCCGCCGTTATAAATAAATAGGCCAACGACAAGACAAACCGTAACAGGAATCAGTGCATCGATCCAGGTAACAACCATATCCGGCATAACGGTGTCTTTCTTAAACAAGGAATATTTGGAGGCAAATACAAAAACCATTGTTGTAAAAATGCCTACAACAACAGATACAATCATGCCGCCAGTGCCGATTTTACTCTGTACCAGGGTAATCGTGCCATCTTTCGAGTTAAACGTAGGCATTACAATGATGAAAAACATCGCAACGCTTGTCAATGCTGCTGAAATTTTCAATTTGGGCAGGCCTTTCTTCTCCATAACCTTGACAGGCAGAAGATAGGCGAGGAAAATCGCAATCAGTCCAAAGGAAAAAGTGTTGATCAAAGAAATATCCGGGATGCCTGGAAAAAAGCTTTTCATAACACTTACGATGGAAGCAACAGAACCAACCATGATCATCGGTAATACGCTCATGATAGACTCCTGAATTGCTGCCACATAATGGTTACCGACAACCTTATTCAATTTGGGAGCAAAGGAATTATTCATCCACTTAAAAAATCCGCTTTGTGTTACGTCTTTTTTCGTCGTGCCGGTGTCACTGGCCATCGCTTTCTTCCCTTCTTTCTTTGTTTCTGCGACTGCTTTTGGAAGGGCCGCCTTTGGAAGCTTATCAGCATCAATATTCAGAAAATCGAGAGCCTGGTTTAAAATGGTTTCTCCGTCAATTGCGCCATATGCATCTTTATCAATAAATTTCATGGGTACGTTGTACTGAGCAATTTCCTTTTTAATGCTTTCAGCGTTATATTCAAGGTGTGGCCCAACAAGAAGTAAGTCGGCACCTTGAATGTTGGAATGCAGTTCCGCGTCACTTCTTGCAATGATCTCGATGTCTAAATTCTTTTTTTTAGCAGCCTTCCGCATACTCTGAGCCATAAAGCCGCTGGATGCTCCCGCTCCACAAACGAGCAGTATCTTCATTACGAAACCCCTCTTCTCAAATCATTCTATAATACAAAATCGTCCATTTTCCAAAGGATATAACATTGGTATTTTGTGGAATGTTTTGCGCTCATTTCGATTGACTGTTGAAAAATTACATCTGAACTTTTTGCTGCTCCCTCCTATCAATTTTCAATAGCAAGCAAGTTATTTGCAAAAATCACCTCCGTATGCCATAATGCAAAAAACAATTGAAATGCAGCTGTGCTATACTGCGCAGCGCAGATGCTTACAAAGTTAAGCTAGAACTATAATGAGTATAACAGGCATATTGGATAAAATAAATTCAACATGTGCACAGCACTAGTGCACATGTTGAATGGAATATCTGTCGTTTCATATGTTATTATTAATCCTATCGAATAAAGATTAGACTGAAAAAGTTAATTTTTGTGAGGAAATAACTATGGCTGATTACAAAGATATAATTATAGACACTCTTATGCAGCAGGATAATTATATTACTGCCGTTATGCTTGCAAATCTAGTAAACTGCTCTGTCAGAACAGTGAAAAAAAGCATTTCAGACATAAATAAGGATCAGCAAAGGCTAATCATCACCAGTCAAAAAGGTTATAAGTTAAACAAAGATCAAAGCGGGAATATTGAAAGAAAACAGCATGTCTGTCCTCAGACAAGCAATGATAGAGCAATTTATATTCTTAAAACAATTTTACAAAGCGGAATAAAAAGTCAGGCGTTTGACATTTATGATTTTTCAGAAAAACTATTTGTAAGCGAAGCCACAATAAAAAGGGCTTTAATAATCGCTAGAAATATGTGTGAGAGCTATAATCTCGAACTTAACCTCACCGGTGAAGTCATCTCAATAAAAGGTATTGAAAGCAACAAACGTAAACTCATGAGCAGCTTCTATTATAAGGAATTTGAAAAAAAGGATCTCAGTCTTTCCGCAATCCAAAAAGTATTTGTAGATTATGACATTGAATGGATCAAAAATGTTATTATTGAAAAATGTAAGAGCCATCATTACTATGTAAACGGATATACTTTAATCAATCTAGTGCTGGATGTTGTAATCAGTCTTGACAGAATAAAAAATAATTTTGCTCAGGAAGAGCCTGCGATTTATGACGATATCAATATTAATATAAGAGAAAAGGTATTAGCCAAAACAATAATTGACGAATTTGAAAAGCGTTATAATATAACGGTTAACGAGTTTGAATTAAACTCGTTAACATTATTGCTTATAAGCCATCTATTAAAAATAGATTACAAAAAACTTGACTATGATAATCTTGACCAGATAATCGGGAGAGAATGCAAGGACCTTGTTGACGAAATACTGAAGCATGCGCAGGAATATTGTTTGCTGAACATTGACGACAAAGAACTTTACACCAGATTTGCACTTCATATCAGCAACCTATTATTAAGGGCCAAAATACACAACTTCAATAAATATCCTTTGACTGAAACCATCAAATCGGATTGTCCGCTATTATTTGACTGTGCTGTCAGTATTTCAAAAATAATAACTGATAAAACAGGATTGGAAATAATAGAAGATGAGATAGCCTATATCGCTCTTCATATCGGATCGCTACTTGATTTAGACAGCAAAACCATTAACAAGTTAAAAGTTGTGCTTCTGTTTCCTCAGTATTATGATTTTTTTAGCAGGATTGAAAAAAAGTTGCTGAGCCAATTCGGAAACGAAATCGAAATCGTAAACGTCATAACGTATCAGGACGATATAGTTGGACAATCCAACATTGATCTAATCATATCGACGGTCCCGATTAATATGCACAACCATAAAAACGTCCTGGTTGTAAATTCATTGCTTATGGATAAGGACTATGAACTGATTAGCAAACGCATTGATGCAATTAAAAAGAAAAGAAAAAAAGAATTTATTCTGGAGCAGTTGATTGCTATTTCCAATCCTTCTTTGTTTGAAAAAAATGTTATGTTTGAAAACAAGAAAGAAATTATTAATTATATGGTCACCAAGATGGTTGATCAAGGCTATGTAGATCAAGGCTATGAAAAGGGCGTACTCCACAGAGAAGAATTGTCTTCCACCGCTTTCGGATATGTTGCCGTGCCGCATTCGATGGAGCTGAATGCCAACAAAACTGGAATGTATATTATGCTTTACAACAAGCCTGTTATGTGGGGGGAAAAGCCTGTTCAAGTCATTTTGCTTTTTACCATTAACAAAGACGAAATACAATTATTCCGCAGCGTATTTGACGATATTGTCGTATTGCTCATGGAGATGGAAAATCTGCTCAAGGTAACACAGACGAATAGCTACACGGAATTTTTGGGAAAAATAATGAGTCTCTACGAATAGATTGTAATGAACTATTCCATATGTATTTCGCTCTCAATAACTTTTCTTGAGCAGTCACTTCATTGGAAATGCAATTCATCATAACAAAAAGCACAGATAAGTAATTAGACCGCTGAGCGGTCTGACGTTTTTCTGTGCGAAAAAATGACACAGTTGGGTGGGGCAGATATGATTGTTTTGAAAGGAAAAAGCGCAAGCGGGGGAGTTGCTTTTGGTACGCTCCGCTATTACAGTAAGGGTGAGAATCAAGCCAGCCGCTTTCGGATAGATGACATCGAAGCTGAAATCGATCGCTTCAGGAGGGCATCACAAAAGGCTTCAAAAGAGCTGGAGGCGCTTTATGAGAAAACGCTTCATGAGGTGGGCGAGGCAAATGCACAGATTTTTCAAATTCATCAAATGATGCTGGAGGACGAAGACTACTGTGATTCGGTAGAATCCATTATCAGATCCGAGCAGATCAATGCCGAGTTTGCCGTCAGCAAAACATCCGAAAATTTTGCAAAGTTTTTTTCTGAGATGGACGACGCCTATATGCAGGCCCGTGCCGTTGATGTGCGTGATGTTTCTGAACGCCTGATATTGGTGCTGACCGGCTCGGCAAAGCAGGCAATCGAACTGGACGAAAACAGTGTCCTGGCGGCAGAAGATCTGAACCCAAGCGAGACGGTTCAACTCGACAACTCAAAGATCACCGCGTTTGTCACGGCGCTTGGCTCAACCACCTCGCACACTGCCATTCTCGCCCGAACAATGAGCATTCCCGCCATACTCAATGTTGGCGAAAGCCTTAAGCCTGAATACGACGGTCTCCCGGTTGTTGTCGATGGCTTTGCCGGAGATATCTATATTGAGCCGGATACAGATACAATCGAAACTATGCGCAAAAAGATGGCCGCAGAGATTGAAAGCAGGGAACTTATTGAGAACCTCAAAGGCAAGGAAAACATCACTCTGGACGGGCACAGAGTCAAAATATTCGCTAACATAGGCAGCCCGGAAGATATCGGCAGCGTTTTAAAAAATGACGCAGGCGGCATTGGCCTCTTCCGCAGCGAATTCCTTTATCTTAGCAGCAAGACTTACCCCACCGAGGCAGAGCAGTTTGAGTCATACAAAACAGTAGTAAAAAGCATGAATGGGAAGCAGGTCATCATTCGCACATTGGATATCGGCGCGGATAAGCAGGTGGAATATTTCAACTTCCCGAAAGAGGAAAATCCGGCGATGGGCTTCCGTGCCATTCGGATCTGCTTGACAAGGGTTGATTTATTCAAGACGCAGCTTCGTGCGATCTACCGTGCATCGGCATTTGGCAAAATAGCCATCATGTTCCCCATGATCACCTCAGTCGAAGAGATTCGCGAGATACGTAACATTATTGCCGAGGTTAAAGATGAACTTACCCGTGAGCAGCTTGAATATTCCAATGCGGTGGAACTCGGTATCATGATTGAGACACCGGCCGCAGCGGTAATCAGTGACCTGCTTGCAAAAGAAGTTGACTTTTTCAGTATCGGCACCAATGACCTGACTCAGTATACCCTCGCGATCGACCGGCAGAACCAGAACAAGGATTTAGACCGCTTCTTCGACCCATATCATCCTGCCGTACTTCGAATGATCAAGCTGGTAGTAGAAAACTCCCATAAAAATGGTATCTGGACGGGAATCTGCGGTGAACTTGGTGCAGACCCCACTTTGACAGAAACATTTTTACGATATGGAGTGGATGAGCTTTCTGTTTCACCCTCCGAGATTTTAAAGCTACGCAAACGCATACGTGAAATGAATCTTAATGATTAAGAGAGTAAGGCACCTTACCCAAAACAAACCATCTCTATTTTCTCTGCTGAAAAAGGATGTAATATTTGTTTTGGGCATTATGGTCGCGGGTCGATACTATTTTATCTCGATTATTAAACTTCTGCATTATGTCTGCTATATCCTGCAATGTCATCGATTCTCGAGGTGCTAAAACCGGTTCTATGATCAAAACATAAAATAGTCCTTCCTCAGAGATCTATATCAAACCTAAATCACATATACTTTATATGATTGATTATTTGACCTTGCAAAAGCGTAATTCTGTAATTCTGAGGATGGAGAAGAGAGCTACGCTAAACTTCCACCTATGTGACCATGTGCCAATCCGGTGACACCCCATTCCTCAAGATAGCCACAGTTAACAACAGCTATCATAGGAATAGCAACTTTTTAAAAATACGGCTTGACAATCACCTTTCAGAATGGTATTATAATTAAGCACTCTAAACGAGGCCGTACAGTGCGGTTTAGTGAGGATGCACAAGTTTCATATCGCGGAGTGGAGCAGCCCGGTAGCTCGTCGGGCTCATAACCCGAAGGTCGTAGGTTCAAATCCTGCCTCCGCAACCAAAATAGTGATGATGAGGACAAAACGCGATGCGATTTGTCCTTGTTATCATAGAATCAAGCGTTTAGCATAGTAAGCGCTTGATTCTATGATAACTCTCCAGTTGCTCTGACTGATGCAGCCAAAGAGAAACATAGAATTGCTTGTCATCCAGAATCGTTCCTGCCGCATATCCACATGTCTGGTGCAGATAAGTTGATCGTGTTATCAGGGGGTCCAGAGACTGGCTCCGAGCTTTCGATCACCTCGTTTCACTTTTTGCTCATCGTCGCACAGTTTAAGAATGGTCCTACGCCAATAGACCCCGGTATAAATTCTGGCAAGCATATAGTAAGCAGGCCAGCGCGAACATTTGAAATGGACCTTCAAATGTTGGTTTTGGCTTACTGATTGTCAAAGAACACATTCCAATTTGCCCTGCGAAAGCATTGATTTAGGTTGGCTTCAGTTCTCAGCTTAGGACGGTAAAATTCTTGCGGATGCTTTGAAGCACTAAAATGGGTAAAAAGGAATACGCAATGTTTGCACATTGTGAAAATCTGTGGACTGACGCCCACGATCCTGTCTTTTTGCTGATTTAAAAAGCAGCAAAAAAACAAGAGCCTGAACGCAGCGGGTGGAGCTGTTACGTTCGCGACTCTTGACAAGCATATGTTCACCATGCTACCATGAGGTAACACAGAAAACCAACCCTGTTGATAGCTTATGATTAGTCTTCGGAACGTAATGCGATTACGTTTTGATTAGTGCAAGAAATTTGGTAGATTTCTTGCAACTAATTGTTTACTGTTAATGGGGTTAATTATTTTATTTATATAATTGTACCACTTATATCCAGTAAAAGCAATATATTCACCAATAATTAGGGAATAAAATAGATAGCATGATAACTCGGACATTTTGTCCGAGTTATTTCATTTATATAAATGGCACCCCCGAAGGGTGCCAGATCAAAACTCTTTATTGAGCTTAATAAGCATAACGCGAAACTCAAAGCATTGGGGAAAGAGCCCATTATTCCGCTTATGCGAAGCTCGAATTATTGATAGACGAGAATAAAGAAAATATAATGCGAAGTTGAAAATTACTTAGGACATTTCTTCGTCGATAGTCACGGAACTCAGCCGAAGGCGAGATCCGTTTCTGGATATTAAAACATGGTTACCTAACCAATCAGTGGATTTTCAGAGAGGCCATTAAAACAAGTGTTTCCCTTGTACAAATAAGATTGAAGAATCGAGCTGCTTTCAGACTCATCATAAATAGCGCTCTTCAGTAGCACCTTTATGGCGCTTACGAATATCCTATTAAGGAAGATACAAGGGAGCAATATGAAATGGTACCAACTTATCCCTATCTCGACCATGAGACGAAATGTATGGAAACGCCGATCACGTTTTCGCCTCAACATCAGGACGTTCAGCCGGGTCTGGAGTATTTGATGAATCCTGCCCCGATTTCCGATAATACGGAATATAAAGGCAATGGAAAGCTAAATGGAAAAATCGCCATTATCACCGGTGGAGACAGTGGGATCGGACGTGCTATCGCAATCGGATTTGCAAAAGAGGGGGCGGATATGGCCATCGTTTTCACGCCTCGTGAACGCAAGGACGCTGAATTGACCGGAAAGGCAGTAGAATTCTATGGTCAACACGTGATTTTTGTAGAAGGGGATTTGAGACAGGCTGAGTTTTCAAAGAAGGTTGTAGGGAAGGTTCTGGAGCACTTCGGGAAAATTGATATTTTAGTCTTAAACCAGGGGGTTCAGTTTCCTCAGAAAAGCATACTGGATATCTCAGACGAACAGCTTGAAAATACGTACCGGACGAATGTTTTCCCTCTTTTTTATATGACAAAGGCAGCATTACCTTACCTGAAACCGGGAAGCTCCATTATATCAACAGCATCCGTGACTGCCTACGCAGGTGAGCCATTGCTGGTGGATTATTCCTCCACCAAAGGTGCAATCGTTTCGTTTACCCGTTCCTTATCTTTACAGCTGGTATCCAAAGGAATACGGGTAAATGCAGTAGCTCCGGGGCCTATCTGGACTCCGCTCATTGTTTCAAGTTTTTCTGCCGAGTATGTAAAGACTTTTGGATTAGACACCCCAATGAAACGTGCCGGGCAGCCTTTTGAACTTGCACCGACCTATATTTACCTTGCCAGCGATGATTCTTCTTATGTCACCGGTCAAGTACTACATGTTAATGGCGGGACAATAACGGAAACTTAAGGCAGCATTGTGATTAAGGCCTATTGCTTTGTTGAATCAAAACGTTCCTGCCACCGGATAGATGGGAGAACTAACTAAACGAATATTCTTATTGAATCTGTGTATTCTAATTGTATCTCCTGTTTTTTACTTCTGTTCCTCCCCGGAAGCAATCGGCTGCCGGGGATTTTATATCTTCATAAAACAAGCTTCCGGATTGCTCCAGAAGCCTGCACACAAAGGGGACAATATTTACAACAGCTGAGTGTAGTTACACGCTCGATAATAAAATATGTCCGTCTATATATATTGGTTACAAAATATTACTGCGGAAAATTATTATATATTGATTTCACCTATTCCTGTTAATGATGTTCCGACTTAGAATAATTTCCTTCCCCAGAAAACGAGAATATGGTTAGGACCTCTTGCTGTAGTCTATGCAACAACAAGAGGCCTTAATGGGACTTTTGCCTTATTCGAACTTACCCTTGAGACTGTGCGGTCTGTGAACCGCTTTGCTTATTTTGATTCATACTTGAAACAATCTGAGGAATTTTTTCAACCAATTGGCTTGCACTGTTTGCGCTCATTGCAAGCATGGAAATATCCTGACTCTGGCTGTCGAAAACGATTACCGCTTCCGTATTCAGCTTAGCACCGAGCCCAAGGGCCCCGGAACCGGTATTGGAGCTTCCTTCCGCCGCAGATGCAGCGTTCGTTTGGTTTTTCATGGAAGCATTGCCGCCGCCATAGCCAATCGTGACAGAAACAATTGGCATAAGCGTTTTATTTCCCTGAGTTACAGGTTTGCCGATTACTCCTTCATTTTGAGTGAAGTTTTCCAGACTGTGAAATAAGGTGTCTACATTTTCAGAAATACTTAACGGTTCCATATCTTTGCACTCCTTTTCTTGTGGGATAATAGATTTACAATTGTTTTCCCAAAATTCAGTTTTGATTGAGCGTTTATAACCAGATATTCATGATCGGAAAAAAAGTCTGGAGTCGCTAT
>JAEYPT010000006.1 GCA_023410445.1 Bacillota bacterium
CCAACAAACCGGGGGGCCCCTCCACCCCCCCGCCCCCCCGCCTGCTAAAATTTGTTCGATTATTTTGTAATCGTTGCCACCGTGCGCGGCGTTTTTTCACCGTTTAAGTAGAATCCGGTGCTGCTGCCGACCTTGCCGACCGCAGTTACCTTAAAGAAATAATCATTCCCTTTGGAACCGACAGCGGAAACTCTGAACGCAGAACTGCTGCCGGAAGTCAGGGTCGGTTTTGAGGGGGCCGTCAATTTGATGACATAGCTTGCCCCAGATTTTAAAACAAACGGCTTAGTTGTATCACAGCGGACGCTGGATACCGCCGTACCAACCGTTGCCACAAGAAGCTTGACGCCGTTGACATAGATACCGGCTTTCGCCCCGGGTGCACCGATGGCAATCAGCTTAAAATAATACTCGTTGCTGCTTGTCTTTACCAGCTGAGTTTCAAACACCCCGGACGTACCGACAGTAAGAACCGGGGCAGCGCCGTTGAAACTGGTGATTTTGAACTCATATTCGCTGTTCACCGCAAAGTCTGCGGTCGTGTCACTGACAAAGGTTGTAACGGCCGGGGAATGATCGGAGCTAATACTGCTTGCAGAATGCGATCCGGAAGAGTGGCTGTCCGAGCCTCCCGGAGAAGAACCGTTTGCAGTGGAAGTCAGCATAAAAGTAGAAAAGGAGGAAGTGGTAAAGGATGCATATCTGCCGTTGATTGTCAGCGGCAGCGTTTCCGTATCGCCATCATCCTTGAAATGTTGAATTGAATAGGTTCTGGATGAATCGTAGTGGAAAGAATCCGGAAGTTTGAACGTGATCGTCACAGGAATTCTTAGATCGTGTATCTCATCCGAGCCTACCGTAAGATTCATCTCAAACGCGAGCACCGCACTGCTGTCCGTCGGCACAGTCTGATTCATCTGCAGGTTAACGGGAGTCGCAGTTGACTCACCGCCCGTAATTCCAGCAGCAAGCAACAGTCCGGAAACGGTCGGCACTTCGCTTATCGCGCTGTCCTTAATGATTGAAGGGTCATGTTCTACTGCCACTTGCTTGCTGACAGCGCCATTGGCAGTGGTCAGCTTTTCAAGCAGAGCCTCCAGATTGTCAATCTGTGCGCTGCCGATCTTCGAAGCGGCGTCTTCACCGAGAAGCTGAACAACAGTTACCGCGGTTTGGATCTGGCTCTTCGTAGTATTATCCATTGTAGCGGAAGCGGCATTCGGAAGACTGTCGACCACATTTTTGAGAGCGTCAATCTCCTGATTGTAGTTATCCTGGGACTGAACGATTACAGTGCAGAAAGCAGTAAAGAAACCGTCCTCTGTTGCTACGGTAATCGTTGTAGTGCCATAGCCTTTCAGGGTCATCAGGCCGTTTGCATCAATGGTGGCCACGCTGGGATCGGAGCTTTTCCATGTTACTTTTTGATCGGTTGCATCAGCAGGACGAACAGTTGCGTGCAGCTGATGTGTCGGTTGCGCAGTGAAGTCACCTGAATAGGTGATGGACGCCGGCAAAGAGACTCCCGTAACCAAATTAGCGGTATTCGTTTCGACGGCCACACTGCATTTCGGCGGCAGCAAACCACTGGCCAGCTTGTAGCCGATCAGATCAGGCTGAAATACATAGTGTCCCACTTTGTTCCA
The DNA here is from genome assembly GCA_023410445.1 of Bacillota bacterium. Lineage (GTDB taxonomy): Bacteria > Bacillota > Clostridia > Oscillospirales > Acutalibacteraceae > Caproicibacter. The sequence goes on from JAEYPT010000006.1 coordinate 1,647, forward strand.
GTCACTGCCTGTCGTACAGAACCATTTAACATTTTGAAGTGTTCCCGTCGTATCGTCGGTATACCGTACGGTTATATCCGGGAACGGAATACTGTTTGTGCCTACTTTTACCGAGATCGACCATCCGCCTTTCGGTACATTCAGAAAAGCAGAAATTGTCTTTTTAGCGGGTTGCGGTGTCCCTTTTTCGAACACTGCGTATACGGTTTTTACCGCATTGGTAAATTTGTATGGATTAGGTTCAAGTGGATTCGGTGGGGTAATAACATTCCCGCTTGCATCCGCCCAATTTGCAAACACGTAACCGCCCTCAATGTTCGGATACGCCTCTGCATAAACTGCGGAACCGTCAGCCGATGTATACAGCCCGACAGAACCGCTTTCAGGGACATCACCGAAATTCTGCACCGTGTAGTCCTTATAAGTAATTTTTAGCGCTTTATTCGAGAGAAAAACATTCTCGGCTACGGATTTGACCTGATATTGATAATGCGAAACTGCACTCCATGCTTCATCAGGAATTGAATAAGTGTTATCAACTGTGGGCGTTTTAATCGCTTCAAGTTTCACTGCACTGTCTGGAGCATTATTGGTAATTTCAAACGTATAATTTCCACTGTCAAACCGATCCCCCACATTGCCTATCCCTGCCTCCGACGCGAACGCCGCAGTTCCGGCAAAGGAGCTAATCACCATGGAAGCCGACAGCAAAAGTGCCAAAGCCTTTTGTGATACTTTCATTTTTCACCTCATCAAGTAAAAATTTCGACAGCATGCTCCCCTCACAGCATCTTGCCCCCCATCACGGATTTATTTTGAAGCCCAAATTTACTGCGAGTATACAGATAACCGTATGACCTCTATCGGAGCAAACGAAATCATTTTCTTTGATGGATGCTCATGTGGTTTTCTTCCGTAGTGCTTGCGTTCGATCAGTGTTTCACTTTTTCAACATGCCATCGTACTTGGAATATGTATTCAAATGCATTATAGGCTCATATTTTTAATTTTTAATTCAATTCTAATAATTTATCTGTTTTTGAATCTATTTTTCTCTGCCAATAAGCATTTTGAATATTTAAAATAGAAAAGACAACCCCGGAAGAGATCCGAGAGTTGCCTTTTCTAAAAAATCAACTCTGCGGCAAAAGCCGCAGAGTTGATTCGAAAACTTATTCGTGGTCGACTTTGCTCATGTGTTTGATGAGTTCGAGGACCTTATTGCTATAGCCCCACTCATTGTCGTACCAGGAAACCAGCTTGACAAAGTGGTCGTTCAGCATAATGCCGGCCTTCGCATCGAAGATGGAAGTACGAGCGTCGCCAAGGAAGTCGGAAGAAACGACCATGTCCTCTGTGTAGCCGAGGATACCCTTCAGTTCGCCTTCGGAAGCTTCTTTGATTGCATCGCAGATTGCATCGTAGGTGGTGGGTTTCGCAAGGCTGCAGGTCAGGTCAACAACGGAAACGTCCAGGGTCGGAACACGCATGGACATACCGGTCAGCTTGCCCTTAACGGACGGAATGACAAGCGCGCAGGCTTTTGCAGCGCCGGTCGTGGAAGGAATGATGTTGCCGGCAGCAGAACGGCCGCCTCTCCAGTCTTTCATGGAAGGACCGTCAACCGTCTTCTGAGTAGCGGTTGTGGAGTGAACCGTAGTCATAAGGCCTTCGACAATGCCGAACTTGTCGTTAACAACCTTGACCAGCGGAGCCAGGCAGATTGTTGTGCAGGAAGCGTTGGAAACAACCTTCATGTCCTTGTTGTACATGTCGAGGTTAACGCCGCAGACAAAAGTCGGGGTGTCATCCTTGGCAGGAGCGGAAATAACAACCTTTTTCGCACCAGCTTTAATATGAGCAGAAGCCTTGTCCGTGCTGGTGAAAACACCGGTGGATTCTACAACATACTCAGCAGCGATCTTGCCCCACGGAATCTGGGAAGGATCTTTCTCAGCGAAAACTTCGATTGCCTTGCCGTTAACGACCAGTTTGCCGTTTTCAGCTTTCACATCACCGTCAAAATGACCGTGCATGGTGTCATATTTAACCATGTACACCATATAATCAACGTCGATGAACGGATCGTTGATGCCAACAACCTCAAATGCCTCCGGCTGTGCAACGGCAGCACGGAACACAAGGCGGCCAATACGGCCAAAGCCATTGATGCCTACTTTAATTGCCATAAATTTTACCTCCTAAAAAATTGATGATTGCTCCATCCTTTATTTTATAGCATTTTCTGCTGTTTTACAAGCGTTTTGATAAGAAATTAACGTTCTTCCCAATTACAGGGTGGACAGGAACGGACTTTGGACCGATTCCGCGAATTTTTCGCTGCTCCCGCACGCCTCGTTCAGATACTGCGCACACTCCGCAAGCCAGTCCGCACCGGCCTCCGGAGAAAGCACTCCCGCACGCTGCGGCGATGGGATCAGAACCGGAGACGCCTGCCGGATTTCCGGGCGCTCGGCGTCCTCCTCGCTCATGGGCGCCGGCTCGCTGTGCAGCAAGGTGGAAACCGGCCGAAGACTCTTCTGCTGCGCTGCAAGGCATGACAGAATATAAATTGCCATCACAACGCAGACGATCTGCTGTCCGGCCGAAAGCGTGCGGATCACCGTATGCCCGGAAAAATCCATGACGCATTCCGGTATGGAAGCCGCAAGCGCGATCAGTGCCGCCGGAAAACCGACGGCATAAAGCTGAAACGTACTTTTCTCACTTTCTACCCCAGTTAACAATTTTGCCTGCGCAAACAGGAATAAAAGAAGGAAGATTACCGTAAATGTTGTATAGGCGTTCTCCACCAGATTGACCATGGCCGCATACGTAATGAACAGAAGAATCAGCATCGCGCAGCCCCAGACGGAGGGCAGCAGCGCCGCCAACGGATGATGACCCAGAACGTTCTTACCGGTTGCAAAGCCGTAGCCAGTCGCCAAAATCACCGCTCCCGCGGGAATACCCAAAACACAGACGATGTAATAAAGCACTTGGCTGTCATCCCCGAAGCCGCCCGAAAAACCGACCAGCGACTGAAGAACAACAAACAGCCCCGCTAGAACTCCGGCCACCGCTGCAGGCACATTTCGGACGGGCCTGCCGTCCCACGCGGTATGGATCTGTTTGCCCGGCACCACAAGAAGCACCGATGCAAGAGCTCCTGCCGCCAGCACAATGGAAACGATGAGAACCAGTTTTCCACCGTCCCTGTAAAAACCCGTAGCAGGGTCCAGCAAAGCCGTCATACAATAAACTCTCGCAGGCAGAATAACCACCAGCGTCACGACAAACGCTATCCACGCTTTTTTCACTGCAGCCCCTCCCCCAATTTACCGGTTCTGTCTCCGAGCGGCACATAAGGAACGTTGCGCGACAGGGAACGGTAGGCGGGCCGCATAATACGGCCGCAGGTCTCCATCTCCTCCATACGGTGCGCGCACCAGCCCACAATGCGGGACACGGCGAACAACGGCGTGAAAATGTCGCTGGGAATCCCCAGCAGCTCATAGACCAGCCCAGAATAGAAATCAACGTTGGCGCACATTACCTTGCTCTTTCCGGTCACCCGCGCAAAGACAGCAGGCGCAAGACGCTCTACGCGTTCAAACAGCTCAAACTTTTTCAGCATATCCCGTTCGGCGGCCAGCTTCAGCGCCTTCTGGCGGAGAATCACGGCCCGGGGATCGGAAAGCGTATAAACGGCATGGCCGATTCCGTAAATCAGCCCGGAATGGTCGCAGGCCTCGCCCCGCAGGATTTTTTCCAGGAACGCGGAAACCTCGTCCTCGTCTTCCCAATCCTGTACCTGCTCCATCAGCTCGTTCATCATCATCATCACGCGGTGGTTCGCGCCGCCGTGACGCGGTCCCTTCAGCGAACCGATCGCAGCGGAAATGGCGGAATAAATATCCGTTCCGGTGGAAGAAAGCACACGCGCGGAAAATGTGGAGTTATTGCCGCCGCCGTGCTCCGCGTGAAGCATCATGCAAATATCCAGCAGCTTTGCTTCCTCATCCGTAAAGGACCGGTCCGGACGGATCGCGTTGAGAATTGATTCCGCCGTCGACTGCTTCGGATCAATCGGATGAAAATACATGCTCTTCTTATCGAAATGCCTTCGCTTGACCTGATAGGCATACGTCATGATGAGCGGAAGACGCGCAATCAGCTGAATGGACTGGCGCATATTGTTTTCCAACGAAGCGTCGTCCGGATTATCGTCGTAGGAATAGAGGGCAAGAACGGAACGAGCCAGCTTATTCATCACGTTTTTGGAGGGTGCCTTGATGATCATATCCTCCGCGAAATATTCCGGGAGCTCGCGGTTGTCGCTGAGCACCCTGCGGAATCGGCTGAGCTGGTCTGCCGTCGGCTGCGTACCGAACAGGAGCAGCCAGGCAACCTCCTCAAAGCCGAACCGGTTCTCGGCGGAACAGCCCTCCACAATATCGTTCAGATCGATTCCGCGGTAGGTCAGTTTCCCGGCATCCGGGACCCGCTCACCGTCATCGATCAGATATCCGTGAACGTTGCAGATCAGGGTAAGGCCCGCCATTACGCCGGTGCCGTCGGGATTGCGAAGCCCGCGCTTCACTTCATAAAGATCAAATTTGTCCGGGTCGATCCGATTGTTCGCCCGGTATTCCCTGCAAAGCGTTTCCAGCTCCGCGCTGCTGCTGTCAAGCAAATTTTCGCCCATCATAGACACCTTTCCCTTTGCATTCCGTAAAAAAAACAGCCAAATTTCCAGAAACCCATATGGCTGTGCTGCAAATCCTATTTTATTACAGCGTTAAGGCAAAGTCAAGCAACAATCGTCCTGTATAACGGCTACCACGCATCGAAATTCATTTCAGATGCAAAGATCAGCCGCTTGATTAGCTTCTGGAACATTACTGAGCAAATTTTGCAGGACGCTGCTTTTCTTTATGTATCATAACCGGAAAGGATGATCCAACCCATGTTTCGAAAAAGGGGCAATCTTCTGCTGTGGCTCCTGTTGTTTTTCCTGATGTTCTGCATCCCGTTTCTTTCGATGGGACGACCCGCCGGGGAAAAAGGGAGTTCTTCCTCACCGTCCGCTCCGCCAAAAAGCGCGAGTTCTTCGCAGCCGGTTCCGACAGTCGCCGCTTCCTTCCGAATTCTCGACTCCGTGAGCGGAAAGATACTTACGGTGGACGACCGCAGCTTCCTCTATGGCGGAGTCGCTGCCGAAATGTCTCCCGACGCGCCGCCGGAAGCCCTGCGCGCACAGGCCGTCGCCTGCTACACCTATTACAGCCGCCTACGCGAAGAACAACGGAAATCTCCTTCATCAGAACTGAAGGGCGCAGACTTTTCGGCGGACCTGCAGAACGGAGAAAAATACGTCTCGCCGGACCTGATGAAAACCCGCTGGGGCAGCGTCTATGACGCCAAATACCGTGAACTGACCGACGCGGTCTCTCCTGTTTTCGGACAGGTTCTGAAATACGGCGGCGACCTGATCGACTCCACGTATTTCGCGATTTCCTCCGGCAACACAGAAAACGCCTCCGACGTATGGGGAGGAAACTGCCCGTATCTTGTTTCGGTCGCGAGCCCGGGCGACCGATATGCCGGGGGATACCAAACCTCTGCCGTTTTTACTTCCGATCAGTTTAAAACCTGCGCACTCAACGCGGCACCAAAGGCCAATCTGAGCGGAAACCCATCTGCCTGGCTCGGCGCAGCACAGCGTACCGCGGCTGGGATGGTCAAAACGATTTCCATCGGCGGGCAAAGCGTAGACGGTTCTGCGGTGCGGGCCGCGTTCAATCTGCGCTCCTCCGATTTCTCCGTCTCCTACGCCGACGGAAAATTTACCTTTCTCGTTAAGGGCTACGGCCACAACGTCGGCATGAGCCAGATCGGCGCAGAATACATGGCCTCACAGGGCAGCAGCTACCGGCAGATTCTCTCCTGGTATTACCCGGGGACGGACCTTGCTTCCGTTTAGCGCCGTTATTCCGTCAGCTTTGAGGCAACGGAGACGTCGCAGAGCTGCTGGATGCTGTAAACCGCCGCAGCCTGCCGAATTCCGTTCCGGGAAATATACTGGTCAAGGTCCTGGTTGAAATACCGCAGGTCAATCATATGGATTTCGGAAAAATTCCGGCACAGATACGGGATCATACTGTTAGCGAAGGAATCCTTCATTAGAAGGAGTTTCCCACCCGGCGCCGACGGGTTCCGGATCACCGCGACGGCCGGATTGCCCCCGAAATAGACCGAATATTTGTCTTTCCGGTTCAAAAATTCCGTCTTGTAGATTCCGTGGCTTTGATTTGACCCGATCTGCACGGTCACCGCGTCCATTCCATTCCAGACCGGATAGGAAAAGATATCCGGCTGCTGACCGCCGAACACAGCTTTGGAAAAGAGGGTCCCGTAAAAGGGCTGCTGCGCTGTGCGCACGGTGTATTCCGACAGAGGCACAATCGGTTTCCCCATGGCCTGAATCAGCGCCTTGTAGCCGATGTAAGCGCCCTGCATGTTCCAGTGATGATCGGTTTTAAAATACACATCGCCGGCGGTTTTCAAGCTCAGCAGCGAAAATAGATCGACGACATGCCCTCTGCTTCCAATCTGCTGCTCCAGGCTTCGGAAATCGGAAAGCTGATCGCCCGGTGCCGCATGAGCCGGAAGATTTTCCAGCTGCTCCTGCGCCGCGGACGGCACTGCCAGCATAAAGAACGGAATTTTCTCCTGTTTGGCAAACGAACCGAAAGCGTCAGCATTTTCTTCAAAGATCTGCTTTGTATCGGGCAGAGTCGGCTCGTACAGATGACTGTTTTTCCCGAAATAGACCCCGGCTTTTGCAGGTTGTGTGCTGTAATCCGGATTCAGTTCGGTCTTTCCAATGGAAAGCTGTACCCGTGTGCACAGGTCAACGAATTGATCCCGGAGCGGAAACTGATCGCAGACGCAGCTTTCCACCGATTTCATGTAGCTGCCGTCGGCAAGAGCAGAGAACTGCAGCTCCGGAAACGTCTGGAGCATTCGGTTTTCATTCTCGGAGAACTCGCTTTTCGGCCCAGCGGTGAGCCACAATAGGCCCGCTAAAATTGACAGCCCCAGAAAAGCCGTCATCGCCGCATACTCCCATGGATAAATTTTTTTCTTCATATGTCCCTCGCGAACTCAGAATCGGAAATACAGGAATGGGTTGTACGAATTTTCAACCAAAAATGAAAGGGAAACCACAAACAGAATGGCATATCCCGCGCACCAGACGATTTTTCCCGGGATTCCGGCGTTCCGCAGGCGATCCGCAAACTTTGCCGGAACCGTGGTACAGCAAATTGCGGCAAGTAAGAGGAGAATCCATCCGGTCGTAAGGCCGTACATACCGATGGAATCGATTTTTGAAGAGAAGCCGAACATCGCGGCGATCATGGTACCCGCCTTGGAAAAATCCGTATTAAAGAACAGAACCCATCCGACTGTCGCAGTGAGAAACGAGCAAATCCACTGCAGCCACGCCGGCGCCTTATCATACCCTTTTATCAGGTATTTTTCCGCAATGATCAGGAAACCCCAATAAGCGCCCCATATGGCGAAATTCCAGCTCGCCCCATGCCAGAAGCCGGTCAGGATCCAGACAATTGCCAAATTCCGTATATTATTGAGCTTGGAGCAGCGATTCCCCCCCAGCGGGATATAGAGATACTCCCGGAACCAGCTGCCTAACGTAATATGCCACCTGCGCCAGAATTCAGCCGCGCTGCGGGAAAGGTAGGGGTAATTGAAATTTTCCGGCAGTCGAAAACCGAACATCCGCCCCAATCCGATGGCCATATCGGAATAGCCGGAAAAGTCAAAATAAATCTGAAACGTGAAGGCAAGCGCACAAATCCATCCGCCCAGCATGGACGGATGGCCATAATATTGAATTCGATCGGCAATCTGCGCCAGATTGTTTGCCAGAAGCACCTTTTTGAAAAGCCCCGTCAGGAACCGGACCGAGCCCTCCGAAATTTCCCTTAGGCTTTCCCGGCGTTCCGTAAGCTGCGGCGCAAAGTCACGGTAACGTATGATCGGGCCCGCCACCAGATGAGGATAAAAAGAAAGATACGTTCCGAAATCCAGAAGGCTTGTTTGCGGACAGGCCTCCTGATTACGGATGTCAATCAGGTAGGAAAGCGCCTCAAATGTGTAAAAGGAGATCCCGATGGGAAGAGTGACCTCCGGAACGGGGATTTTCAGCGGGGAAACGGAATCAATTGTTCGCACAAACAGCGGTGAATACTTAAACCAGCACAAAAGACCGATATTCAAAATCACTGCTGAAACGAAAAGCACGGAAGAAAGACTGCGGTTTGCGCGAAAACGTGCTAGAAGTCTTCCCGCCGTGTAATTCATCACAATGGAAAATAACATAACAAAAACGAAAGCAGGTTCCCCCCATGCATAAAAGAGCAGGCTGACAAGAAACAGGCTCAGGTTCCGGAACTTTCTAGGAGCAAGGTAGTAAACGGCAAGAGAAGCCGGTAAAAAAACAAACAAAAAAATCAGGCTGCTGAACACCATGTTCGAAGATTCCTCGTTTCCTTATTTGTTTTTATTCTAACGGAAGTGTTCTTAAAAAGCAAGAGAAACCCCCTGCACAGTCTGTAATTTTCTCCGCGGGATACGGCGGTCAAATATACAGAGCGTGCAGGGGCTTCTTCTTCGTTTAATTCTATAAATAAACAGCACAAAGCGGCGGTAAGAGCCGAGCTCAAACCGCCGCTACGCAAATACAACTTACTAATTTTTTGGGTTAGTTATTGTTTAATTAGGTGATAGTCTTCAGAGCTTACGCAACTGTTACAACAGCAGCGCGAACGCCATTGACATAGATGCCAGTGGAGCCTGCTTTAACAGCAGAAACTTTGAAGAAGTAAGCGCCTGCACTTGCACTGGAGGAAACAACCTTAGCAACTGCTGTGTTTCCAGAAGTGAAGGAAGGAGCTACGGAAGTGCCAGTTACTTTGAAGGTATAGGAAGCACCAGTCTTGATGGTAACCTTGGAGGTATCGACCTTCACAGTAGAAGCACCGATCGTTGCAACAGTGGAGCGGACACCGTTGACATAAACGCCAACAGAAGTCTTAACAGCACCGGTAGCAGTGATCTTGAAGAAGTAAGAATTGCCGGATTTGCCCATCTTTGTTACAGTGAAAGCATTGCTGCCAACGCTGAAGGTGGGTTCTTTGCCATCAAGAGTTGTGATCTTGAAGGTGTAGTTAGCGCCCTGAGCAACCGTAATAGCTGCAGGAGTGTCGGAAGTAAAGGTTGCATCCGGAGTTGCAAGAGCAGTTACGGTGCAATCAGTCTCCGTGTAATCGGTATCTTCGTCGCCGTTTTCGTCAACAAGCTTCGCAATTACTTTGCCGGTATTCTCAGAAGCAAAGCTCGGGTCAACAGCAATAACTTCAACCGTGTAAGTGCCATCAGCATTTGCAGTGTACTTGAAGTTCGTGTCGTTGCCGCTGAAGTCCCAAGCGATCTTGTCGCCGGAAGGAATCACGGTGCCAGACGGATAAGCGGTAGCCTTGAAGGTCTGAGCATACTGAGTGCCCTTCGCAATGCGTGCGGAAGACGGAGTAATCATCAGGCCAGCAAATTTAGCGCTTGCAATCTTAAAGGTATCAATGGTAGAACCTGTGCTCTTGGAAACTGTGAAGCCGAAACCGTCGAAATCCTCGACATCGACTGTATCGGAATCAGCCTTGAACGCTGTGTCACCAACTTTGAAGTCATTGGAGAACTTCAGGACCGGAGAACCAGAAACGCTGCTGGTTACATAAAGAGAACCGAGCGGCAGTTTAATGGAACCGGAACCAGTAACGTCGCCAACCTTCAGAGAAGTATCAAATGCAACCTTGCTGGAATCGTTCAGATCAAGGCTGTTAACTGTTGCTGCGCCCGTAAAGGATACATCAGCATCTTCATCCGTGGTCTCGATACCAGCATTCTTCCCGTTCACAGGAGCCGGAAGTTTGCCCTGGAAATCGCCAATGGACAGAGTCGCATCGCGATAATCGAAATCGATTGTGCCAACAGAAATGCTGTCGCCCGTCAGTGCAAAGGAAGAATTGTCTTCTTTTGCGAACAGAGTCTTAACTGCAACTTTGGAATCGTCATTGTTAATGTCGATCTTGCCGGATGCCTGTACTTTGCCGACATTCGTTGTCTTGTCGTCATCGGTTGCTTCGATCGTAACGGCACCTTTGTTGGACTTAATGTCGCCGACATTGCCGGAACCGACATGAATGTCACCATCACACTCAATATTGCCGATCGTAGATTCGCCGGAAATATCGACCTGACCAGCCTTAGCTTTGATGTCGCCAGATTTGGAATCGTTGATATTAACTTTCCCTGCGAAAGCATCGTCGAGGTCAATTTTTCCGACATTAGCGGAAGAAATGCTCAGAGAGGTTGCGGCTCCCATGCCTTTACCACCGGTAATCTCTCCAAGTGAGCAGTCTTTATCAACGCTGAAAGAACCTGTGAAAGTATCAGCCAGCTTAAGATCATAGCCGGTTACATCCACTTTGTTGAGATAAGTTTTCTTGTCCTTGTTTACGCTGGTAGCAAGACGAACAATAGCTTTCTTTGCAACAGTGGTCTTTGCAGTTACTTTGCTGTCGTCGAATTTGCTTGCGGTATTTTCCGGAACAGCCTGATCCTTAGCTTTGCCTATGTTCTTGGAAGAATTGTTTACTGTAAAGGTAAGAGTCCCTGTGCTGACACCGTCTGTAGAGTACACACGAATCAGGTTAGAGGTAGGATCCAGTGGCAGGAAATCACATTTGTTCTGCGAGCTGCCGCTTACCTTAATCGTATACAGCGAGTTAGCCTCAGTCTTGGTATAATCCGCATTACCGGAAACGGTCGTAGCCTGTGTATCGCCAGTATGCTTCGATGCGAACTCGAAGTAGACATTGGGAGCACCATACTGTGCCAAAATGTTTTGGCCAGCTGCGCCATGAACGTAATAAACGCCTACATCGGCTGAATCAACAGCACTATCCTTGAACGGATCTTTGTATTCAGCATCGGTCTTCTGAGCAAGGGTATCGATGTCTTCAATCGACAGGCCGGTACGAGTAGACGGATCGGCATAGCCTTTACCGACAACGATTGTGCCTTCTTTGAGGACATGAACGGTAACTTCAGCTTTTGCTTTAACCGTTACATCGTTGCCGTCCTCATCCGAATAAGTACCTTTGTAGAGAACGGAAATGACTTCTTTGCCGCTACCTGTTTTGTTTCTCAGGGACAGGTAAGCGTCTTCAGTGCCGTCGTCTGCGATGCTGCCGCCCTTATCGTCGCCCCATTTGACCAGTCTGTCGCCGGAAACATGGGAAACGTCGAGGATCTGACTAATGCTGAGACCACTCTGATGGTCCGGAGTATCCATTTCAACAGCTTGCTTGCTCTCCACTTTAATCCAATCAGTCAGATTAACATTGGAGTCTTTGTTCGCGCCTCCGCTGACGAGGTAGATGGACTTTGCATTGTCTTCCTTCAGATCAACGGTACCGGAAACGGTCTTCGTTGATGCAGAAGCGAAGCTTGCCGAAAAGCTGGATGCCACAAGTGCTATAGAAAGCACGAGGGACAAAGCTTTTCCTGTGATTTTTTTCATCCTTTTTGTCCTCCTTAAAATAGTTCGTTGTGCATTTGCGTGTGCTATGAGAATTTAACATACATGTACGTCATGGGTGTTAAGATATCCCCTGACTTGCAGCAATGCCGGTTTTCCCCGCGCCCCACAGCGCGCCTGGGCGCAAAAGCCGCTGGCACTGCCCATATGTTTAATTGGATTATAAGATATTTGGTACTTAATGTCAAGTACATAATGGAGATAATTTTGAATAAATTTTGCACATTAGCCATAAATTTTACAGGATTTAAGCCAAATTCTTGAATTTCTTAGGAAGAAACTGGCAGGAAAAGCGGCGCTTGCGGGAAGCCGCGGCAGCGAAATTATAATGCGCCTGTGGGAATTATTTTTCTTCTGCTTTTTCGGCCCGGAAAAGGGATATCGGCACCCATGCTCAGCCGGCCGTCTGATGAGGTTCACCTCCCCGCGGCTCACCTTTTTTCCTACTTTCGCAGCGCGGGCTCCAGGAAAATGGGACGGCCCGTCGGAATATATGTACGCCGCGTTTGGAGCGATTATGATACCCGTGCCCGTTTTCATTTCTGGGCGGCATTCGTTTCGCAGAAGCAGGCGCGCCGCCCAGAGGGTGAAACAGCAGCGATTGTGCAGGGAAATATTTTTTCTCCCCGGGTATAAGCAGGACAGCGAACCGTCAGGGAAGGGCCGCCGGAATGCTCCCAGCAGGCCGCAAGGCGGTTACAGCAGGTGCCGTTCAATTTATACCACGGGCAGGCGTCGGGGCTGGTGCAGTGCTTCACCGCGGGCAGGGCTGCGTACTCCTCCGCGATCTGCCCACCCTGCCGGTATTCGCCGTTGCTGATCAGAAGATGGGGCGCGGCAATTCCGTTCAGGATGGGACTTACAAAAGAAGCCGTGCCATGGTGGGGGATTTTCACCGCATAATAGGCGTCGTAGAGACGGTCGGCGACCGCTTCGATGCTTTCCGGGGGAGCGTCGCCCGTCATGAGAATATCGTCCATGCTTGCCTCCCGGCGGCGAACGTTCTGAAAGATCACGCTCGCGGCGTTCACCGTATCCGAATAGGCTGTCTGTGTGACGGGATTTTCGAGGAGGGCCGCAATCTCCCCCGCGCACGGAAGAAGGCGGAGGCTTGGGATCAGTGCGGAAATACGCCCGAAGGCCGTCCGAAGCTGCGAAAGATTCTCCTCCGTAAGCGGTGAAACGGCGCAGGCCTGCCGGTAGGCGGTACAGAAAGCCTGCTTAAACCGCAGGAACTCCCCGGCGCAGGCGGGCAGGTACGGCGAGGAAAGGCGCACGTTCAATTCCTCCACGGCGGAGGCAAACAGCGGTGGGAACGAAAATCCGGTGCGCACCGGCCACAGGACCTCGTATTCTACGCCGTCAAAAACAAAACCGCTCCCCTGCGCGATGGGGTATACCGCATCGGTGCCCGCACATTTTGCGGCCCGATCAAACAGCTCCAGCTCGCACACGTTCACCCGTGAATAGCCGGTCAGGCGGTCGAGAAACGCGTACACAAACAGAGCGAATTCGAGCAGGAGCGGATTCCCGTTTTCATCGCAGGGAGAGGCGGGTAGGTAAAGTCGGCTGAAATACAACGGGGAGATATCAAGAATCGTCCACAGTCCGCAGACGTGGTCGCGGTGGCAGTGAGTCAGCAGGAACGCGCGGCGGTCCATGCCGCGGTAGCGGCGCATAATCCCGTTTTCCACCCAGTCGGAAAAATCGACGTCCCCGTCCCGGATTTTATTGTTGCTGCTGCCGCAGTCCACCATGAGGATTTCCCGTTTCTCGCCGCCGAGCACGATGCATTCGCCGCACTCGACGTTCTGAAGCTCCATCCAGCGCATTCGTTACTCCTCCGGCTTCGCGGGGGACGGGCCGCCCACCGCCTCGAAACCCTCACAGAAGCGGTCGTCTTCCCAGCGTCCCGCGCGGATTACCCGGCCCTGCCTGTACTCCGTACCCTCACCGTGACGTCTGCCGTCGCGCCAATCGCCCGTATAAAGCAGGTTACCATCCATATCAAATGCCGAACCGCGCCCCGTCGGGATATTGTTTTTCCAGTGGCCAACGAACACGGAGCCGTCCCTTGCCCCGAAAGCGACGCCCATGCCGTCGCGGAGGTTTTGTTTCCAGTTTCCCGCGTAGCAAAGCCGTCCGGATTTATAATAGTATACACCGAAGCCGTCCCGCCGATCGTCGCGGTATTCCCCTTCGTAGGCCGTATGGCCATTCTCCATCTGGGTTCTGCCCTGCCCCTGGCGCAGGCCGTCCATAATTTTCCCGAAATACAGGTAGCTTTCCGCCTCGCTGATGACGATCCGCTTTGCGGGGATTAGCCGGCCATCCTCCAGCGGAGGCTGAGCGGGAGCCGCTTTCCGAATCAGACGGTCCGCATGCACGATTCCACCAGAAAGTCCCTTCGCAGCGACCGCATACTTCTGCGGAGCAGCGAAACTCTTCGGCTCCTCCGGCGCGGGCCTGTCCTCTGGCACGGAGGGAAGCGTCTCCAGCGTGAAAATCTCATGATCCACGGCATAGTCCGCTTCCGAAACATAGGGCTTTGCCGCAATCTCCGGCATCGGCAAAGAGGTCCGCTCCGGCTCGGGCTCCGGTTCCGGCGGAAGCTCTGGCTCTGCGGAGCCGTCATTCCATATGTACGCAAAATCCAGTTCAGTGTCCGGCTCCTCCGGCCAGGTGGGCTTCAGCGCTGTTCCGGCGGCCTCTGCTTCCCGGAACGCCGCTAGGCGGAGCTCCCGCTCGTCAGCGGAACTGTAACTGAAATTTCCGGCATCTGTTTTGGCGCAGACCTGCGGCTCTCCGCCCGATGCGCTGTTCACGTAACTCTGCACCGTCGTCCCGGCACAGTAGGGAGACGGCAGAAGCAGTCTCCTGCGGTAGCGGTCCGTTCCGGCTTCCGGCTCGAGAAGCGCGATTCCCTCGCCTTCGGGCTCCAGTACGGCCGCAGGGTGCGCGGAATCAACGCCATAATAAACCGTCCGGCGCCAGTGCAGGCCGCCGTCGTATACCGCCTGAGAAATCAATTCCCCGGTGGGGCCGTGGGTCAGCAGGCTGAACATGCCTCTGTCACGGCGGAACGACTCCTGCAAAACCCGTTTTCCACTGGTCTTTTTCCAGCGCAGGCATTCCCGCCCGATTTTATAGCGCACCCGCACCAACAGCCCGGACTCCACGTACTGCGCGTCGCCCCGGAGTGTTTTGCCGCCGTCGAAAAATTTTCGAAGTACGGAACCGAACAGGGATTCCTCCCCGGAGCCGAACGGCCGATACCATACTTCATAGAACACCGGAACGCCGCCCGCGTCTGTCATTGGTGTCAGCTCTCCTTTTCAAAAATCGCACGATCCAATATTCTTCCTTAATTAATTGTATTTAATAGTATATTATTTTGCTTTTTTTTGCAAGGATTCCCAGCGTTCGAAGAAAAAAGAAAATCCCTACATATATAATGTGTGTACAGCGAAACGTTCCTGCGGCGGTTTTCACCTTCCGGGCGACACCGGTGCGGCTTGCAAAGCGGAGGGGGGACGGGCTATAATAAGTCCGTCCCCCCTCCGCCCTGCAAACAGCAGTCAGCGGAACATTCCCTGCACGTTGTCCATCAGTTCCCCGAAGGTGCGCATGGTGCGGTTTGCCCTGCGGCGCATCCCGCGGTTCCCGCGCATTACTTTTCCGCTAACGGCGGCCATGGTTACGCCGGCAAGAATCCCGGTACCCATTCCGCGCATGAATCCCATTGCCTGTTTATACATGATATACAACCTCCCAATGCAGCAAACTGTTTGAGTACAATGACTGACTTTCATTATTTTGTCTCCCTTCTCCGGCAATATGGTTGAGAAATGCTGGAAAACTCTCGTCCGTGGAAAACGCGGCCGGTAAATTCATGATTTTTTGCAAAAGGAGAATACTATGTCCGTTCTTAATATTGTTATGGTCGAACCGGAAATCCCCCAGAACACCGGAAACGTGGCGCGCACCTGCGCGGTTACCGGCGCCCGCCTTCATCTTGTGGGGCCGCTCGGCTTTCAGATCGACGACAAAAAGCTTAAGCGCGCCGGTCTCGACTACTGGCATCTGCTTGATATCACCTGTTATGAAAGTCTTACCGAATTTTTCAGCCGCAACACCGGTAATTTTTTCTATTTTTCCACCAAGGGCCGCCACATCCACACGGAGGTGTCGTATCCTGACAACTCTTACCTTGTGTTCGGTAAGGAAACCGCCGGTCTACCGGAGGAATTGCTCGTGAAAAACCCGGAAACCTGCGTGCGCATCCCCATGCTAAACAACCCAGACGCCCGCAGCCTGAATCTCTCCAATTCCGTCGCGATCGGCGTGTACGAAGTTCTGCGCCAGTGGAATTATCCTGGCCTTCTGTGCAAAGGGCGCCTGCGGAATTTTGAATGGTGAGCACCCACTGGGCACCGATTCAAGCTACGATTCCCAGACTTTCCAAAAACGCTAATTTAAGGGACAAATGCTTGAAAAAAAAAGAAGATGGTTGTATAATGGAATAAGTTTGTTAGTTTATAAACAACCGAGTGTTCTTCAAATTTAACAGTAAAAAGGAGCGGCACCAATGAACGACCTGAATAAAAAAACCGTGGAAGATATTGATGTTGCCGGGAAAAAAGTCCTGGTTCGCTGTGATTTCAATGTTCCGTTCGATGAAGCCGGAAACATTTCCGACCCCAAGCGTATCGATGAGGCGCTGAAGACCATCCGCTATCTGGTGGCGCATAAAGCGAAGGTCATCCTCTGCTCCCATCTGGGACGCCCGAAGGGTGAATTCAACATGAAGTATTCCCTCGCTCCTGTAGCGGCCTATCTTTCGAAGGCTCTGGGGCAGGAAGTCAAAATGGCGAAGGACGTCATCGGCGAAAGCGCAAAGGGAATTGCCGCGTCCCTGAAAGACGGCGAAGTGGAACTGCTGGAAAACGTGCGCTTCCATAAGGAAGAAGAAAAGAACGATCCTGCCTTCTCGAAGGAGCTTGCCTCCCTTGCTGAAATCTATGTCAACGACGCGTTCGGAACTGCGCACCGCGCGCATGCCTCCACGGCCGGCGTTGCCGATTATCTCCCCGCCGTATGCGGTTACCTGATCCAGAAGGAAATCTCCATCATGGGCGGCGCCCTCAGCAACCCGAAGCGGCCGTTCGTCGCGATTCTGGGCGGCGCGAAAGTCTCCGATAAAATCGGCGTGATCACCAACCTGCTCGACAAGGTCGACACACTCATCATCGGCGGCGGCATGGCCTACACGTTCATGAACGCGCTGGGTTACACGACCGGTTCCTCCATCTGCGAGCACGACAAGATCGACCTCGCGAAGGACCTGATGGCGAAGGCAAAGGAAAAGGGCGTCAACTTCCTGATTCCGGTGGACAACGTCATCGCAACTGAATACAAGGAAGACAGCGAATACAAGGTTGTCGATTCCGATACGATTCCGGACGGCTGGATGGGTCTGGACATCGGCCCCCGTACTTCGAAGCTGTTTGCCGATGCGCTCAAGGGCGCGGGAACCGTCGTATGGAACGGCCCGATGGGCGTCAGCGAATGGAAAAACTTTGCGAACGGCACTACTGCTGTGGCGAAGGCAGTCGCTGAGAGCGGCGCGATCTCCATCATCGGCGGCGGTGACTCCGCAGCCGCAGTCGAAAAGCTCGGCTTTGCCGAAAAGATGACCCACATTTCCACCGGCGGCGGCGCTTCGCTGGAATTCCTCGAGGGCAAGGTTCTGCCCGGAATCGCCTGCCTGAACGACAAATAAGATTTCTCGTCAGGGGCGGAAAACCGCCCCTGAATTTCTATTTTCAGAAAAGAATTCATCAGGAGGTATACAAAAATGAACAAACAACTCCGTAAGGCGGTCATCGCCGGAAACTGGAAAATGAATAAAAACCCCGCGGAAGCCAAGGAACTGGTGGAAGCAATTAAGCCGCTGGTGAAAGATGCCGGCTGCGACGTTGTCGTATGCGTTCCCTATATCGACCTTTCCGCCGTTCTGGAAGCCACAGCGGGTTCCAACATCGGCGTAGGCGCAGAAAACTGCCACTGGGCTCCCTCCGGTGCGTTTACCGGTGAAGTTTCCGCCCCGATGCTCGCTTCCATGGGCGTCAAATACGTAATCATCGGTCACAGCGAACGCCGCACTTATTTCGGCGAAACCGACCAGACCGTCAACACGCGCATCCGTGCCGCGCTCGACAACGGACTGAACGTGATCCTTTGCGTAGGCGAATCGCTGGAGCAGCGCGAACAGGGCATTACTGACGAACTGGTTGCCCTGCAGACCAAAATCGCCCTCGGCGGCGTTTCTCAGGCAGAGCTTTCCCGCATCATCATCGCCTATGAGCCGATCTGGGCGATTGGAACCGGCAAAACCGCAACCTCCGAGCAGGCTAACGAAGTCTGCGCGGCAATCCGTGCGACTATCGCGAAGCTGTACGGCAAAGCTTCCGCAGACGCGATTACCATTCAGTACGGCGGCTCCATGAACGCCAAGAACGCCGCAGAGCTTCTTGCTCAGCCCGACGTAGACGGCGGCCTGATCGGCGGCGCTTCCCTGAAGCCTGCCGACTTTGCCGAAATCGTAAAAGCTGCCGGCAAATAACCGAACCGCTAAGGAGTATATAAATGAAAAAGCCTTTACTATTAATGATATTGGACGGCTTTGGAATCGGACCGGAATACGGAAACGCCATCATGGCCGCCAAAAAACCGAACCTTGACCGCCTGTTCGCCGGGAACCCGCTGACACAGATCGGCGCCTCCGGCATGGACGTGGGTCTTCCCACCGGACAGATGGGTAATTCCGAGGTCGGCCACACCAACATCGGCGCGGGCCGCACCGTCTATCAGGAGCTTACCCGCATCACCAAATCCATTCAGGACGGTGATTTCTTCACCAATCCGGCGCTCGTCGGTGCCGTTGACAAAGCCGCGGCTTCCGGAAAAGCGCTCCATATTATGGGGCTGTTGTCTGACGGCGGCGTTCACAGCCACAACAGCCACATGTACGCGCTGCTGGAGTTGGCAAAGAAACACGGCTGCAAAAAGGTTTACATTCACGCGTTCCTCGACGGACGCGACGTTCCCCCTTCTTCCGGCAAGGATTTTGTAGCCGCCTGTGTTGAAAAAACGAAGGAAATCGGCATTGGAGAAATCGCCACTGTCATGGGCCGCTATTACGCCATGGACCGCGACCATCGCTGGGAGCGTGTTTCCAAGGCCTATGCCGCCATGGTGTACGGTGAGGGAACCCAGTGCAGCGACCCCGTTCAGGCTGTGGAAAATTCCTACAAGGCTGACGTGACGGATGAGTTTGTCGTTCCGGCCGTCTGCAACCCGGAAGGCACAGTCAAATCCGGCGATTCCGTCATCTTCTTCAACTTCCGCCCGGACCGCGCGCGCGAAATCACCCGGACGTTTGTTGACCCCGGTTTCGACGGGTTCGAGAGGAAAAACGGGTTCTTCCCGCTTAATTTCGTCTGCATGACGCAGTACGACGCGACTCTGCCGAATGTGGATATCGCGTTCCGCCCCGAATCGCTGAAAAACACCTTTGCCGAATACATTTCCGCGAAGGGGTTGACCCAGCTCCGCATCGCTGAAACGGAAAAATATGCTCACGTGACGTTCTTCTTCAACGGCGGCGTCGAAACCGTCTACCCCGGTGAGGAACGCGCCCTAGTCAATTCCCCGAAGGTCGCCACCTATGACCTTCAGCCGGAAATGAGTGCCTATCAGGTGACGGACACCCTACTGGAGCGCATCGAGAGCGGAAAATACGACGTGATTATTCTGAACTTCGCCAACTGCGACATGGTCGGCCACACCGGTGTTTTTGATGCCGCCAAAGCCGCCGTGGAAGCGGTGGACACCTGCGTCGGAAAAGTGATCGACGCTATCCGCCGCGCCGAAGGCGTCGCGCTGATTACGGCCGACCATGGCAACGCCGAGCAGATGCTTGCCGAGGATGGTACGCCGTTTACGGCTCACACCACCAACCCGGTTCCGTTCTGTGTGGTGGGTTATCCCTGCAAGCTGCGCGAAGGCGGAAAGCTGGCCGACATCGCGCCGACCATGCTGAAAATTCTTGGTCTTCCCCAGCCGGCGGAAATGACCGGCAAGAGCATTATTGAATAACCTGCGCGGGAATTTTCCCGTGCTCCCAGATGGCCTGCAAAAAGCGGTTTGCTTTTGCAGGCCATCTTTTTTCTGTTCAGATTCCGCCGCGAAGAAATCCTCAAATTTGCAATTGTTATAGTTCACAAATTCTTTTCTAAGATTTTTGTCTTTTTGCTTTAAATGATAAATCTTAACAATTCATTAACATGTCATTGACTTTTTAAGCGATACGATTTATGATTAGATAAAACACAGATCGTAACGATTCAGCATATTATGAATTTGTTCCTTTGTTTTTATGCACTTTGAGACAAGGGGGAAAACGCAATGAAAGCGGAACCGAAGGGAACCCGTTCCCAACCAATGAGCGGCCCCAAAAAGGCGCTGCTAGCCGGACTGTTTTGTCTCGCCGCAGCCATTTGTCTTTCCGGTGCGTTTTTCACCGTATACAGTGTCGTATATGACATTCAGTTCCCAATTTTCAGCGCGCAGATTCCCGGCCTGCTGTTTGGGCTCGCCGTTCTGTATTTGGGGATTCGCTATATCATCTCGCTTTTCCGTCTTAAAAACGAACTTGCAAACCCTAATTCCCGATTTTCATGGGCCAATTTCAAAAAGAAATGACCCGGACTGTTTGCAATTCGGCAAAGGTGCCGGTCCCGTTTAGCGGGACCGGCATTTTTTATATTGAAACAAAAGGAGATGGGCAGCAGTGAAGCACGTTGAAATGATTCTCCGTCCGGAGAAACTGGAGGACCTCAAGGCCATCCTCGACAGCCTGAACATCCACGGCATGACGGTGACGATGGTTTCCGGATGCGGCAAGCAAAAAGGCCGGGTTAAGGTTTACCGTGGCACGGAATTCAGCATCAATCTGATTCCGAAGGTGAAAGTGGAAACGGTGGTGCGTGACGAACAGGTGGATGAACTGGTCCAAAAGGTTCTGAAAGAAATTCAGACCGGTGAAATCGGTGACGGCAAGATTTTTGTTACCAACGTGGAACAGGCAGTCCGCATCCGCACCGGAGAGACCGGTTCGGACGCGATTTAGGCAACCGGATAACTTCTTGGATTGGGGGATTTTTGAGATGAAAAAACTCGTTAAAATTCTTACGCTGGCCTCTCTGATCACCGTGCTGGCCGTTCTGATCTCCTCCGGAGCGTTCGCCGCTTCGGTTGCCGACCCGACCGGAGCTTCCTACACGTCGGTGACCGGTTCCGAAACCGTGAAAGATGCGGCTGAGATGGCGAGCCGGGCGCAGTTCAGCGCAAACTTCGTCTGGGTTATGATCACCGGCTTTATGGTTTTCTTTTTCCAGTGCGGGTTCGCGATGGTGGAAACCGGCTTCTGCCGCGCGAAAAACGCCGCTCATACCATGACGATGAATTTCATGGTGTTTCTGGTGGGCGCGGTCGGCTATTTCCTCTGCGGATTCGCGCTGCAGTACGGCGGTTCCGGCGGAGCGGCAGGTCTCGGCACCGGGGGTGCGGTCTTAAATGGGATGCTCTCCATTCCCGGGCTCGGAGGTCTCCTCGGTTTCAAGGGCTTTTTCCTGCAATCCGGCGGAACTTATGACGCTGGAATTTACGCGCTCTTCTTCTTCCAGATGGTGTTTATGGATACTACGGTCACCATTCCGACCGGTGCCATGGCTGAGCGCGTCAAATATTCTGCCGTGGTGATTTCCTCGTTCTTCGTTTCCATGATCTACTATCCGCTGTTCGGCTGCTGGATGTGGGGCGGCGGGTGGATGTCCACCCTTGGCAAATACTTCGGGCTCGGCCACGGCGCGGTTGACTTTGCCGGTTCCTCCGTTGTTCACGCCATGGGCGGAATGATGGCTCTGGCCGGAGCGATCGTACTCGGCCCACGTATCGGCAAATTCGCGAAGGACGGCACGGCACGTGCCTTCCCGGGACACCATATTCCGATGGCCATCATCGGCACGATTATTCTGTTCTTCTGCTGGTTCTCCTTCAACGCCGGCTCCACGCTGAACGCGGGTGATCTCCGGCTCGCGGTTGTTGCGACGAACACCATGATCGCGGGCGCGATCGGCGGGCTTACGGCGATGTTCTACATGTGGATCAAGTACGGCAAACCGGACCCCTCCATGACCGCCAACGGCGCACTCGCCGGTCTGGTCGCGATCACGGCCCCCTGTGCCTTTGTGAACGGCATTTCCGCCTTTATCATCGGTCTGATTTCCGGTATTCTTGTCTGCATTTCCGTCTCCGTTGTCGAGAACAAATGCAAGATTGACGATCCGGTCGGCGCGATCTCGGTTCACTGTGTCAACGGCGTCTGGGGAATTATCGCAACCGGTTTGTTCGCGGACGGAACCTACGGCGACATGTTCAACGGCATCAAGGGCGGCGTGCGCGGACTTTTCTTCGGCGACCCCGGTCAGTTCGCCGCACAGATGATCGACGTTCTGGTCCTGATCGTATGGGGCTTCGGAATATCTTTCCTCTGGTTCAAGCTTCTGGATAAGGTCTGGGGACTGCGCGTCAGCCCGGAAACGGAAATCGAAGGACTCGATATGGAAGAAATGGGCGCCCTCGGCTACCCCGATTTCATTATTCAGCAGTCGGAGCTTGACATGGCGCACTCCTCACCTGCAACCTATCAAAAGGACGCATAACGGCTCTGCCGAATTGTGGTTAGCGGGCATCAAAGTTCTTCTCCTTAAAAAAGAGAAGAACTTTTGCTTTCTATGAATATTACAATTCTTTGCCACGTTGAAATAGGACGGAAAAGATGGTACAATGGTGTCTATCCTGAACGATCAGGAGGAACCGTTATGGTCTTCAAGAAAACAGCAGCCGTACTTCTAGCCATGTGCCTTCTCTTTTCCGCATCCGCATGCAAAAAGCACGGGCCGAGCAACGGCGGTAAACAAATAAATTACAGCCTTTCCGGGGAACCGAAAACCCTGGACCCCCAGATTGCCACCGACGCGGACTCCGTTACGGTGATCGACGCGCTCTACGAAGGGCTTGCCCGTCTGGATGCAAAAGGAGCAGCGCAGCCCGGAGCAGCCGAAAAATGGGAAGCCAGCGCAGACAGCACGGAATTTACCTTTACCCTGCGGAAAGACGCAAAGTGGAGCGACGGAACCCCGCTCACCGCGGCTGATTTTGTCTACGCGTTTCAGAGAGCACTCGACCCGAATACGGGTTCCACAACGTGCTCCCCGATGCTGTGTATCAAAAATGCACGTTCGGTACATTCCGGTAAGATGAGCCCGGAACAGCTCGGCGTATCCGCTTCCGACAGCGGCATGCTGACGGTAAAGCTGGAATATTCGTGCCCGGATTTCCCCGCCCTGACCTCGCTGCCGGTATTCATGCCCTGCAATGAGAAATTTTTTGCCGCAACCTCCGGGCGATACGGTCTGGAAAACAAATATGTACTGGGAAACGGACCCTTTGAAATCGACGGCATCTACGGATGGGATCACGGAAAATCCATGAACCTCAAAAGCTCCGACGATTATTCCGGCTCCGTTGCGCCGCTGCCCGCCAACGTGGATTTCGATCTGACGGGCAAAGCCTCCTCCGACCCGATTGCCGCCCTGAAGGGCGGAGTGGTGGACGCCGCCCCGGTTACTCAGGAAGAGGCCGACGACGCCAAAGCGGCCGGATGCACGTTGGAATCTCTGCAGGACACCACCTGGGGCCTGTGCTTTAACACGCAGTCCGCCCCGATGACGAACCGGAAAATCCGGACGGCGTTTTTTCAGGCGTTCAGCCGGGAAAAAGTGCTTTCGCATCTTTCCGGCGACCAAACAGCCGCCGATAACATTCTTCTGCCCTCTACCGAATTTTCCGGGCAGGATTACCGTTCCCTCGCGGGCGGAAATGCCTCTTATCTGCGCCAGAATGCAAACAGTGCGCAGACGCTCGCGCAGGGCCTGAGTGAGCTTGGCCTTTCCGAAATGCAGTCCGTCACCGTTCTGTGCCCCGATGATCCGAATGCTAAGCTTATGCTTAATGAAATGATTATTGCGTGGAATGCGGAGTTCCACAACTATTTTAATATGAAAGCACTCAGCGAAGCGGATCTGAAAAGCCGCGTCCGGTCCGGCGACTATCAGCTTGCCCTGTGCCCCCTGACTCCCGACGGTCCCGGTCCATCCGCGGTTCTTTCGAAGTTTCTGAGCGGCGCCTCGGGTAACCCCGCCGGTCTCAAGGATAAAGCTTATGACGCGCTCCTTTCCAAAGCAGAAACCCAAAGCGGAAAAGCCGGCGCGCAGATTTATGCACAGGCAGAAACTTACCTGAACCAGCAGGCGATTTTTTACCCGCTCTATTACGGGCGGCATTACTTCGCGATGGCAAAGGGTGTTTCCGGAATCGTCGTCCATTCCTTTCACGGAAGTCTCGATTTCATTCACGCAGGAAAAGAACAGTAAGATTCAGGCGCCCGCAAAACGGGCGCTTTTTTTATGCCCTGCCGGAGCCATACGGCAGGAAACAAATTCCCTCTTTTCAATATTATGAATTAGGCCTTGTATCGATTTTTTTTCGAAAGGCCTGATGGATTCCTTTCTGAATCCTGAGAAAGAAGGGACTTATCTTGATGAATTCGGAAAACCGCAGCAATGAATGCCGCCTGGACCGCATCCGCCGGACGCGCGGAGCAAAGGTCTGCAGGTGCTGCTTTCAATCGATGGCCCGGAAAAATCGGAAACAGGCCTGCGAATGGGTCAACGACGAACACCTGACCTTCGGCTCCCTGTTTCTTTTGGCGCCCTATATCCGGGAAAACAAGCTGGAACCGGAGCTCAGTGATCGGAACCGCGCCGCGCTCCAACTTTGCAAGATTATTTTGGACCGCAAGAATGCGATGTGCGATAACTCGAAAAAAGCCTGCCGCTGTGCGGAAAACCGTGAAGTTCTGCTCTGGATGTTCCAGACCGGCTCCCCCGACGACGGCCTGAGCGAGGACTTTGACGAGATTCTTGACATTGCGGTATCCGTTCTGATCAAAAACTATCACGAAACCTCCATCATCCCCGCCGCTGCGGAGCTGGTGTTCCAACGGAACCGGAAGGGAACTTACTGCCACGATCTGATCTGGGCCCTGTTCCAGACCCGCAGCCCCGACATACTTCGGCTGTTTGCAAAGTACCTCCGTTCCCCTCGGGCGAAGGATACCGCGCTCGCCCGCACGATTTTGAATCTTCCCGCCTGCGGCAGCTCCGAGCAGCCAAAGCAGGTTCAGTCCTATGAAGCCTGGCTGGAAGAAAACAAACCCTATCTGTTTTTCACCGGCGAGAACTTCCACTGCTCCAGCCGACCCTGTCTCTGCGGCGTCGACCGGGGCGCCAAGTACCTCTGTAAAAATATTTCGCCGTGCAGCCGTGCTCCGGTCAATCCGCTGACGGAAAATGAAAAAGCCTGTCTGGAATCCTTCCGGTGTGCGGGAGAAAACCAGCAAGAAACCCTTTGCCGATGCTCCCAGAAAATTCACCGGCAGAATCCCGCGGGGTGGAACCAGTGGATTCATCTTCCGGTAGAGGAACAGATCCGCGTGGCGGCACAGCTTCAGGAGGGGAATGTATGATAGTAATCGGCGGCAGCCCGGCTCAGCCGGAGCTTCTCGCAACCCTTCCGTCCAACGGCACGGAAAAGCAGATCGTCGGCATCCTGTCCGCCAGCGCGGCAAGGTACGATTACGATTCCGCCGATCAACTGAAATTTGAACTGCGTCTGCGTTCGGAGATCGTGGGTGCGGCCCGCTCCCTCGACCGGAGCGGTATGGATTTTGAAATTTTCCGGAAAAGCCGGTGCAATCCGGCGTACTGGAACCGAACCTCCGAGGGCGGCTTTGTCCTGAAAAGCGGAGTGAGCCCGTCGGGCGCGATCCGCGATATTTACCGGAACGGTTCCCGGTACGCCACCGAATGCGCGACGGCGATGGTCATCGTTTACTACGGAGCGCTGCTCGCCGTCTTCGGACCGAACCGCTTCGACCGGCTCTTCCCGCGAATCGAGCTGATGAACTGGCATCATCTTGACCGTCTGCTCTCGGATATCGGCCTTATGCGAAAGCGGCCCGATTACCTTGCGGGCGACCGGCGTTATTTCAGCAATCCCGACGTAGACCCTCTGACGCCCGAATGGCAGGGGGAAAACGTCATTGATCTGAACGGAAAACTGTATTACGGACACGGCGCCGGACTCATGAATGCCGACGCCATGGTTCGGATGCTCAACGAGAACCGCACCGACGGTGCGACGGAATCCGCTTACCTGATGGATTCCGCCGGATACCCGGATTTTAAAAACCTCGCAGACGTTTACGCCCGGGTTCCCGACGCTCCGTTATGAACGATATCCGCCTCTGTGCAGAATATGGGAAATATTGATAAATGGTTGACAACCACCGCTTTTTAGCATAAAATATAGTTTGGTTCGGCACAAGGGCTTCTTGAGGAAGCAATTCCCTTCATTAAAATAATAATTCTCTCCGAAACATGATACGATACCGAGGTCGTTGAAAATGTTTGGGATACTCAATCCGTTGACAAAGAAGTCAATTAATCTGTTTTGCTGACAGGTTAGTTGACTTCTTTTTTATCAAACTGCCGTCGGCAACTTCTCCCCGAATCATACGCCGCGGGGCACTCGGGAGGAACGGCCATTTTTTGCACAGGACCGCCCTGCAAAAGGCGGAGCGGCTTTTCCCTTGATCAAACGGACAGACCTAAGGAAATTAAATATAAGAGGAAAAGTGGAGGCTATTCTATGGAAAACATTGGTTACTACAACGGTAAAACCGGCCTGATTGAAGAAATGACCATCCCCATGAACGACCGTGCTGTTTATTTCGGCGACGGCGTGTACGACATGACTTATTGCGTGAACCATAAAATCTTCGCGCTGAAGGACCACGTCGACCGTTTTTTCAGCAGCTTTTCGCTGCTTGAAATTCCGTTCTCCAAAACGAAGGAAGAACTGGTTGATATTCTCCAGAGCCTTGTCAATCAGGTCGGCACCGGCACCTATGGCGTTTATTGGGAAACGACACGCGGCACAGGCATGCGCAACCATGTTTATCCGGAAGGCCCCGCCAATCTGCTCGTTACCATTCGCCCCATGCCCCTGACCCCGATTCACCAGACCCTCAAGCTGATCACGGTGGAAGACACCCGGTTCCTGCATTGCAACATTAAGACCCTGAACCTGATTCCGAGCGTAATGGCGGCGGAAAAAGCAAAAAAAGCGGGCTGCCAGGAGGCTGTGTTCCACCGCGGTGAGATCGTCACCGAATGCGCGCACAGCAACTGCTCCATCATTCTGAACGGCGAATTCCGCACTGCACCGCTGAACAACCTGATTCTGCCGGGCACCGCGCGCAAGCACCTGGTCAAGCTGGCGGAAAGCGTCGGAATCCCGGTTAATGAATCTCCTTTCACCGTGACGGACCTGATGAACGCGGAAGAGGTCATTGTTCACAGCACCGGCACATTCTGCAACGCTGCGACGGAGGTCGACGGCAAAAAGGTCGGCGGCAAAGCCCCCGAGCTTCTGAAGAAACTGCAGGATGCCTGCGTGCGTTATTTTGAGGAAGACACCAAAGAAAAATATTCCGATTACGTGAAATAACAATACTTACGGACGGAGATAGATAGAATGACTCAGGAAGAACTCGCAGCACAAAACGTAGGGCAGAACCTTGATGACCTGATGAATCTGGACCCCCGCGGCTACGGCGTCTGCCGCATCCTTTATGCGGAATCCAGAAGGCTTGCCGGAGAACCGGTAACACTGCACGCCGCAAAGAAGCTGATTCAATCGGTAAAAGAGGGCGACCTTGTTTACATAATGACCGGCTTCGTCCTGACTCCATCCCGCTGTGCGGAAACCGACGGGATCATCAACGCGATGCTTCTGGCACGCGCAGTGGTAAAGGCGTTCAACGCAAAGCCGGTGCTGATCTGCGCGGAAGAAAATCTTCCGGCGGTGAAAAGCATTGCCCCGGTCATCGGGCTTCATCTGTACGAATCCGTCGAAGAACTTCGGAAATTTCCGTTCTCTATGGCTGTCATTCCGTTTACAAAGGATGCCGCGAAGGCTTCCGCACAGGCGGATGAAATTCTCGCTTCCGGAATACCCGCTGCCGCCGTCAGCACGGAATGCGCCGGCTCAAACAAAGCCGGGGTTTACCATAACGCGGTGGGCGTCGCCATCACCGAACTGGAAGCAAAACAGGATTTTCTATTTGATAAGCTCAAGGAAAAGGGTATTCCGACCGTTTCCATCGGCGATCTCGGCAACGAGCTCGGCCTCGGCACCCTCGGCGAACACCTGAACCGCTATATTCCCTATGCCGCTCCGGGAGCTTGCAGCTGCGGCTGCGGCGAAGGCCTTGCGGTGCGAACCAAAGCAGACGTGGTGCTGACCGCCACAGTCTCCAACTGGGGCTGCAACGGCTTGATTGCCGCACTTGCCTACCTTTTGAAAAACGCGGACGTCCTGCACGACGGTCAGATGGAGGGCGACGCCCTGATTGCCGGCTCCCGCGCCGGGATGGTCAACATGGACGGCAGCCTTGACGCCGCCGTGGACGGCTTCTCCCTCAAGGTAAACGTCCTGATTCTGGAACTGATGCGCGAATGCGTCGTTTATGCGCTCGGCTATGAGCACTATAAGCCGGGCGATACCTGGTTTAAAAAAGTGTTGGAACTTGGCTTCTACGAGAGGTGATCGCATGTCCGAGATGAAAATTCTTCTTAACGGCGACTGCTGCCTGAGTGTGGAATTCGGCAATGAAATCAGCGAAGAGATTAACGGAAAGGTTCAGGCTCTGGAAGCCGCCGTGCGCGCCTACGAACTTAAGGGCGTTACGGAAACCGTGCCGACCTACCGCTCTCTGCTGGTGTATTACGACCCCCGTGTCATCCGCTATAAAAGTCTGGCAAGGGCGCTGACACGCCTTTCCGGCCACCTGGACTCCTCTTCCGCCGCGCCCCGGCGGGTGGTGGAAATTCCGGTGTGCTACGGTGGGAAATACGGCGAGGATCTGGACGATGTGGCGGCTCATACCGGCCTTTCCGCCGAAGAGGTTGTGCGCCTGCACAGCTCCCGCGACTACCTGATCTACATGCTCGGCTTCCTGCCTGGCTTCGCCTACCTCGGCGGCATGGAGCCGAAGCTCGCCACCCCGCGCCTCAAGGCGCCCCGCACCAAAATTCCAACCGGCTCCGTCGCGATCGGCGGCCAGCAAACCGGAATCTACCCGATGTCTTCCCCGGGAGGCTGGCGCCTGATCGGCACGACTCCGGTTAAAGCCTACGATCCGATGCGTGAGGAACCCATTCTTTACCGCGCGGGCGACTACATCCGCTTTGTCCCGATTTCTGAGGAGAAATTCCTTGAAATTCAGGCGCTGGCGGAAGAGGGCAAGTACCAATGCGTCATAAAAGAAAGGACCGCTGCTCATGGGAATTAAAATCATCAGCCCCGGCCTTTTGACTACGATTCAGGATGCCGGACGCATCGGTTACCAGAAAACCGGCGTTTCCCCTTCGGGCGCTCTGGACCTCCGTGCGCTCCGCACGGCGAATATTCTGGTCAACAACCCCATGGACGAAGCCTGCTTGGAAATGACCATGCTGGGCGCTACCATGGAATTTACGGAAAGCAATTTTATCGTGGTAACGGGCGGTGACTTTTCCGCCACGCTGAACGGCGAACCGATCCGTCCCTATACGGCTGTGCGCGTTTCCGCAGGAAGCACGCTGGCGTTTGGCCCGGCCAAGACCGGTTTTCGCGCCTACGTGGCGTTTTCGGGGGGGCTTGACGTCCCGCTCGTGATGGGCAGCAAATCGACCAACATGAAATGCCGCATCGGCGGTTTTGAAGGCCGAAAACTTGCGATGGGCGACGAAATTCCGTTTGCAAAGCCGGTTTCGGAGCTTCGCTTTCCGCTTCTGCGAGAACTGGAAGCGCCCAATTACGAGGGCGAGACCGTCACCCTGCGCGTGGTTGCCGGTCCGCAGGACGATTACTTTACAGAAAACGGCCTGCGCACCTTTTTCAGTGAAACCTATACGGTGACGAACAAGTCCGACCGCATGGGCTGCACGCTCGAGGGACCCGCGATCGAATACAAAACGAAGGTTGATATTATTTCCGACGGCATTCCGCTCGGTGCGGTGCAGGTTCCGTCGGGCGGCAAGCCGATCATTATGCTTTCGGACCGGCAGACCACCGGTGGCTACGCCAAGATCGGAACCGTCATCTCCACCGATCTTCCCCTTTTTGTTCAGCGGAAGGTAGGCGGAAAGGTCCGCTTCCAGCGGATTTCCGTGGAGGAAGCGCAGAAAATTTACCGCAAAGAGCGCAAAGTGCTGGAAAAACTTGACCGGTACCTGAACCACTAAAGGCCGCTGCCTGCAGCACGCAGGCCCCGTGGCCTACCGATACGAAACGGAGGAACCAAGTTATGGATTATTCAACCATGGCACCGTCCGAAGTCCGGAAGCTGATCCGTTCCGGCGCGATCCATGGGCAGACGTCCGGCATGTGCAATGGCTATGCGCAGGCGAACCTTGCCGTCCTACCGAAGGATCTGGCCTATGACTTTCTCCTGTTCTGTCAGCGCAACCCGCGCTCCTGCCCGCTTCTGGAAGTGACCGACGTGGGAAGCCGGAGCCTGAGCTACCTTGCAAAGGACACCGACATTGCGACGGACATTCCGAAATACCGCATCTACAAAAACGGCGAACTCACCGAAGAGCTGAACGACGTTTCCGACCGGTGGCGTGACGATTTCGTCGCCTTCCTAATCGGGTGCAGCTTCTCCTTTGAGTCGGAGCTTCTGGAGGCCGGTGTGCCCGTGCGTCAGATTGAGGAGCACTGCAACGTGCCGATGTACCTGACCAACATCGACTGCGCTCCCGCCGGAATTTTCAGCGGAAAGATGGTCGTCAGCATGAGGCCGCTCCCCTACGACCAGATCGTGAAGGCGACGCTCATCACGGGCGCCATGCCGCGTGTTCACGGCGCGCCGGTACACATCGGTTACCCGGAGGCAATCGGCGTTCATGATCTCGCGCATCCGGATTTCGGCGACCCCGTCACCATTCGCGACGGCGAAGTCCCGGTGTTCTGGCCCTGCGGCGTCACGCCGCAGTCCGTCATTATGAACGGCAAGCCGAGCATCGCCATTACGCACGCGCCCGGGCACATGTTCATCACCGACATTAAAAACGTATCATTAAAATATTAAGGAAGGAGCTGCTTCAATGAATCGAATCGACTTAAACTGCGACCTCGGCGAAAGCTTTGGCGCCTACACCATCGGCATGGACGATCAGGTAATCCCCTTCATTTCGTCTGCCAACATCGCCTGCGGGTTTCACGCTTCCGACCCGGTGGTTATGCAGAAAACCGTTAAAATGGCAAAGGAAAGCGGTATCAGCATCGGCGCTCACCCGGGCTTTCCCGATCTAATGGGCTTCGGCCGCCGCAACATGAAGGTTTCCCCCGCGGAGGCCAAGGCTTACATTCAGTATCAGCTGGGCGCGCTGTACGCGTTCTGCAAAGCTGCCGGCACTTCTCTTGCTCATGTCAAGCCACACGGCGCACTGTACAACATGGCGGGCAAGGATTACACGCTTTCCCGCGCGATCTGCGAGGGAATTCTGGAGTTCGACGAAAATCTGATTCTGCTCGCGCTTTCCGGCAGTGAAATGGTCAAAGCTGCCAACGACACTGGTCTGCGCGTAGCGAGCGAGGTGTTCGCTGACCGCGCCTACGAAGAGGACGGCTCTCTGGTCGCCCGTACGAAGCCGGGCTCGATGATCACCGACGAGGACGAGGCCATCCGCCGCGTCGTACGGATGGTCAAGGAGGGTAAGGTCACGGCAATCACCGGAAAAGATATTCCGATCCACGCTGACTCCGTCTGCGTGCACGGCGATAATGCGAAAGCACTTGAATTCGTGCAGAAGATCCGTACGGCACTTTCAGCAGAAGGCGTTTCGATTGTTTCGCTTTCTCAGCTTTTTTCCGAATAAAACCTTGCTTTTTGCTTTTGCATTTTTTATAATGAATGCATGCAGGCAGATGTTGCCTGTTGAAAACTGAATATCGGGTGAAGAGTTCGGGAGAGACCGCTTTACTGCGGCGCCGAAGGGGAACGCAAAAACTCTCAGGCAAAAAAACCGAATTCCGACGAAACTCCGGAAAGTCTTTTGACACCGAAGAAGCAATTCTGAAAAGAAGAATCTTTCAGGTTAAAATACGGAGGCGTACGGCAGATCAGTTCTGCTGTGCGCCTCCGTTTTGTTATTTAATTATCAACGTCTCGAATAAAACTGGTTGAAAGAAGGCAGCAGCATGGAACTAAAGACGCCGCTTTACGCGTGGCATGAAAGTCACGGCGGCAAAATCGTCCCGTTCGCGGGATATCTTCTCCCCGTGCAGTACGAAACCGGAGTCATTGCGGAGCACATGGCGGTACGCACCGCCGCGGGGCTGTTTGACATTTCCCACATGGGGGAAATCTTTCTCACCGGCCCGGATGCGCTCACAAACATCCAGAACCTGATGACCAATGACTGCTCCGGCATGCCGGACGGACGCGTGCGCTACACCCTGATGTGCTATGAAGACGGCGGCGTGGTGGACGATCTGGTTGTCTGCCGCCTCGGGGAAGAAAAATATCTTTTGGTCGTCAACGCGGCGAACCGCCACAAGGACGCCACATGGATCGAAGGACACCTCTCCGGAGACGTGAAATTTGAAGACGCCTCCGACCGTTATGCGCAGATTGCCCTTCAGGGACCGAAAGCGCCGGAAATTCTTGCAAAGCTGGCGGATTTCAACTCCACCCCTGTAAAATACTATACCCTGATCGAAAACGGAACGGTGGGCGGCATCCCCTGCATCGTATCGCGCACAGGCTACACCGGAGAACTGGGCTACGAGCTTTACTGTGCCCCTGAAAACGCGGAGGAACTGTGGAACCTCCTTTTGGAAGCCGGAAAAGACGAAGGACTGATCCCCTGCGGGCTCGGCGCGCGCGACACGCTCCGTCTGGAAGCTGCCATGCCGCTTTACGGGCACGAAATGAGCGAAACCGTCACTCCGTTCGAGGCAAACCTGTCCTTTGCGGTGAAGCTGAACAAAGATGACTTTATCGGCAAAAAGGCGCTGGAAGAGAACTCCCTTCCGAAGAGAATCCGCGTCGGCCTCAAGATGACCGGGCGCGGCATCGCGCGCGGCGGCGAGGAGATTTTCCACAACGGCGAGAAGATCGGCACAACCACCTCCGGCACCTTCTGCCCGTTCCTGAAAACCGCTGTTTCCATGGCGCTCATCAACCCCGCTGCCGCCGAACCCGGAACCCCGGTGGAAATCGACATCCGCGGGCGGAAAATCGCCGCGGAAATTGTTGCCCTTCCGTTCTATAAACGAGCCTGATAAATTTGAGGAGGAATTGATATGAATCTGCCAAAGGACCTGAAATATGTAAAAACTCATGAGTGGGTGCGGTTTTTGGAAGACGGCACCGCGGAAATCGGCTTGACCGACTTCGCGCAGAAAGAACTCGGCGACCTTGTATTCGTGAACCTTCCGCAGGAGGGCGACGCCATCGATAAGGGCAAGACTTTTGCGGATGTGGAATCCGTCAAGGCCGTATCGGACGTTTTCAGCCCCCTGAGCGGAACGGTCTCGGCCGTCAACGAAGAGCTGCTGGACGCGCCGGAAACCATCAACAACGCGCCCTATGAGGCCTGGATGGTGCGCGTCAGCGATATTTCCGAACAGCAGGAATTTTTAAGTGCGGACGAATACGCGGCGTTCCTGTCCGGAAAAGAGGAGGGCTGACCCGCATGGGCTCCTATGTTTCCATCACGGAGGCGGAGCGGCGGCAGATGCTGGAAACCGTCGGCTGCAAAACGCCGGAGGACCTGTTCCATTCGGTTCCCGAATCCGTGCTTCTGACGAAACCTTTGAACCTCCCGAAGGGCCTCTCCGAACTGGAGGTTGGGCGTGACATGAACGCGCTTGCTTCGGAAAACACCGTGTTTCCTACCGTTTTCCGCGGCGCCGGTGCATACCGGCATTACATTCCGGCGGCAGTCAAACGCATTACTGCCAAAGAAACTTTTCTGACTGCCTACACACCCTATCAGGCGGAAATCAGCCAGGGAATTCTGCAGTCGATTTTTGAATACCAGACTATGATCTGCGAACTGACCGGCATGGACGTTTCCAATGCCTCCGTTTACGACGGAGCCTCCGCCGCGGCGGAAGCGGCCGCCATGTGCCGCGACCGGAAACGCACCACTGCCTATGTTTCCGCCTGCGTGCATCCGGACGTACTCGCTACCGTGAAAACCTACGCGTTCGGTGCGGACACGGAAGTTCGGGTAATCCCCGAAAAAGACGGCGTCACCGACGCGGAAGCCCTGCGCGAACAGCTCGCCGCCGATCCGGCCGCCGCGTGTTTCCTGCTGCAGCAGCCGAATTTCTTCGGAAATCTCGAAGACGCCGAGGCGCTCGGCAAAATCGTCCACAGCGCTGGAGCGAAATTCATCTTGAGCTGCAACCCGATTTCGCTCGCAATCCTGAAATCTCCCGCAGAATGCGGAGCTGATATCGCCGTCGGCGAAGGTCAGCCGCTCGGCCTCCCGCTCGGCTTCGGCGGACCGTACCTCGGCTTTATGGCCTGCACATCAAAGCTGATGCGCTCCCTGCCCGGCCGCATCGTCGGAGAAACGACAGACGCAGACGGAAACCGCGCGTTCGTGCTGACCCTTCAGGCGCGAGAACAGCACATCCGCCGCGAAAAAGCTTCCAGCAACATCTGCTCAAACGAAGCACTCTGCGCCATGACGGCAGGCGTTTATCTCTCGGTGATGGGCCCGCAGGGACTCAGCGAAGCCGCGGAACAATGTCTTTCCAAAGCGCACTATGCCGCAGAGAAAATTGGAAGCATCCCCGGCTACGGCCTGCGCTATCAGGCGCCATTCTTCCATGAATTCGTAACCGAATGCCCCAACCCGGAGCAGACGCTTGCGACACTGGAGCGGAACGGCATCCTCGGCGGATATCCGGTTTCCGGCGGGTTGCTCTGGTGCGTGACCGAAATGAATACCAAAGAAGAAATCGACGAGCTTGCCACTCTGCTCGGGGAGGCGTTTTAAATGGAGCTGATTTTTGAAAAGAGCCGCGAAGGCCACGGCTGTTCCATCCTTCCGGAGTGCGACGTGCCGAAGACCGCTCTGCCGGAGAATTTAGCCCGCAAGGCGGGCCCGCGCCTGCCCCAGCTCTCTGAAAACGATCTGAGCAGGCACTACAGCGAGCTCGAGCGCCGTTCGTTCGGCGTGAACGACGGGTTCTACCCGCTTGGCTCCTGTACCATGAAATACAACCCGAAGATCAATGAGGAAACCGCCGCTCTGCCCGGTTTCACCGAGATCCACCCGCTTCAGCCCGCGCATACGGCACAAGGCTGCCTGAAGGTGCTCAAGCTCGCCGAACAGTACCTGACTGAGATCACCGGCATGGACGGCATGGTCTTCCAGCCCGCCGCCGGAGCGCACGGGGAATATACCGGGCTTCTGCTCATCAAGGCTTATCACCGCGCCAACGGAAATATGGAGCGCACAAAAATTATCGTTCCCGATTCCGCACACGGAACCAATCCGGCGAGCGCCGCAATGGCAGGCTTCACGGTGGTGAACATCACCTCCGGCCCGGACGGCTGCATCGACCTTGACACCCTTCGTCAGGCGGTCGGACCCGATACGGCGGGGCTGATGCTCACGAACCCGAACACGGTCGGTCTGTTTGATAAAAACATTCTGGAGGTCACGAAGATTGTCCACGAAGCGGGCGGACTCTGCTTCTACGACGGTGCGAACCTGAACGCCGTCATCGGCATGGCACGCCCCGGAGATATGGGCTTCGACGTGATCCATCTGAACCTGCACAAGACCTTCTCTACCCCGCACGGCGGCGGCGGACCGGGCGGCGCGGCGGTCGGCTGCAAAAAGCAGTTGATTCCGTTCCTCCCCTCCCCCCGCGTGATCGAAAAGGACGGCAAGCTAGAGCTGGAAACGGACTGCCCACAGAGCATCGGCCGGGTCAAGGGTTTTTACGGAAACTTCCTTGTGATCGTGCGCGCCCTGACCTATGTGAAGCTGCTCGGAAGAGAGGGCATCCCGCAGATTTCTCAGAACGCCGTGCTCAGCGCGAACTACCTGATGGCGCTTCTGAAAAAGAGCTACAAAATGGCTTATGACGCGCCCTGCATGCATGAATTCGTCATGACGCTGGAGGATTTGAAGGAATCCTGCGGAGTAACCGCCATGGATGTTGCCAAGGCGATGCAGGACTGCAAAATGCACCCGCCCACCATGTACTTCCCGCTGATCGTCCACGAAGCTCTGATGGTGGAGCCGACCGAGACTGAATCGAAGGATACGCTGGACGCGGCCGCGGAAATTCTGCTGAGCCTGTACGAAAAGGCAAAGAGCGACCCCGCTTCCCTGCAAGCCGCCCCGGTCAAAGGCTCCATCGGCCGACCGGACGAGGTTCAGGCAGCACGCCACCCGATTGTAAAATACAGTTTCGACTAAAAAGCAGAGCGGGATACTGTTGTTAAGCATTCGCTTACTAACGGTATCCCGAAAATTCATTGGGAAGATTGGGAGAAGACTGATGGAAAAATCCTATGATCTCGCCGTAATCGGTGCAGGCCCCGCCGGGTACGAAGCCGCCATCCGGGCTGCGCAGCTGCATTTGAGCGTCGCGCTGGTGGAAGACCGGGAGCTCGGCGGCACCTGCCTGAACCGGGGATGCATCCCCACCAAAACGATTCTGCATACGGCGGAGCTGTATCAGGAAGCGAAACGCTTCGATGAAATCGGCCTTCACGCGGACGGAGTTTCCTTCGATTACGGCGCACTGACTCACCGGAAAGACGAAGTGGTAACACGTCTGCGTTCCGGAATCGAGCAGCTTGTAAAGGCAAACAAAATCGATTTGCTTTCGGGCACCGGGCAGATTGTGAACGCTCACACCGTGCGGGTTACGCCGCCGGATGCACAGCCGGTTGAACTGACCGCCGAACACATTCTGATTGCCGCCGGCTCCGTTCCGTCGCGGCCGCCGATTCCCGGCAGTGATCTGCCGGAGGTCGTCACCAGCGATGAGTTGCTGGGACCCGACGCGAAATTTTATCCCCGGCTCGTCATCATCGGCGGCGGGGTGATCGGGGCCGAATTTGCGGCGGCCATGAACAACCTCGGCAGCGATGTAACGATTATTGAAGCCATGGGACGGATTCTGCCCAACATGGACCGGGAGCTTTCCCAAAGCCTTGCGATGCTCCTGAAAAAGCGCGGCGTAAAAATCCACACCTCCGCAAGCGTGGAGCGGATCGAGCCGGGTGCACCGCTTTCCTGTGTCTTCACGGAAAAAGGAGAGTCCCACGCGGCGGAAGCGGACGGAATCCTGATTGCGACCGGCCGCCGTCCGAACACCGCGGGCTTATTCGCCGAAGGCTGCACGGTCGACATGGAGCGCGGCGCGATTTTGACGGACGAACATTTTGAAACCTCGCTCAAAGGTGTCTTTGCCGTCGGCGACGCGCGGAAGGGCATTCAGCTCGCGCACGCGGCTTCGGCGCAGGGCATCGCAGCGGTGGAGTACCTCGCCGGGCATACGCCCACCGTCCATCTGGAAGCGATTCCCTCCTGCGTGTACACCAGTCCGGAAATTGCCTCGGTCGGCCTGACCGCAGACGAAGCAAAGGAACAGGGCATTGAAGTGAAAACCGGAAAAAGCCTGACCGGCCCGAACGGAAGGTCTCTGATTGCCGGACAGGAACGCGGTTTCGCAAAGCTGGTGTTCTGTGCGGAGGACGACGTGCTCATCGGAGCGCAGCTGATGTGTGCCCGCGCGACGGATCTGATCTCGGAACTGACACAGGCCGTGGTTCATAGGTTGACCGCACAGGAGATCGCTTCGCTCGTGCGCCCACACCCAACCTTTTCGGAGCTCGTTACGGAAGCGGCAGAAGACGCCCTCGGCGGAGCGATCCATGCCGCGCCGAAACGAAGCTTTCCCCTCTAAAAATTATGGCCCCTGCGGTTTTTTCCGCAGGGGCCGTGATTATTCATGTCCTGACTTATGCCCTCCGAAGCAGTTTTTTCATGACCATAATCAGCAGAAGCATTACAACGCCGACAAGAACGATCGTTCCGCCCGGCTTTAAACCTGCGTAGAAGGAAATGAACAACCCCGCCACCGTGAACACCAGGCCGAACAACGAGGACAAAATCACCGTCTGCTTATAGCTTTTCGCAAACTGCATGGCGCAGGCCACAGGCACCACCATCAGAGAGGAAACAATCAGTGAGCCCACCGTGCGGGCAGCGACGGAAACCGTGGCCGCCGTCAGCAACGTGAAGATAAAATTGACCAGCCGCACCGGCACGCCCGCGAGCTTTGCCGCCTGCTCGTCAAAGGAGATATAGAAAAGTTCTTTATAGAGCAGAACAAAGCCGAGGATGACGGCGATTCCCACAAGAATCACAAGTCCCATTTCAAAATTGCTGATTGCGACAATGCTGCCAAACAGGAAGCTGTCAAAGCTCTGGGAACTCTGCACAAAGCCGGAAAGCACGCCTGCAAGCCCTACGCCCGCCGACATGATAATGGCAATGGACATCTCCGAATATTTTGGGATTTTCTTCCGGATTCCTTCAATCGCGAAGGAAGCAAGCGTACAGGCACAGATCGCGCCCAGAATCGGGTTGAACCCGAAAATGAGTCCCAGCGCAACACCGGCTAACGAGGTGTGCGAAAGGGCGTCGCCGATCATGGAAAGACGTTTCAGCACAATCACCACGCCGATGCAGGGAACGATAACCGCAAGCAGAATACCGGTGACAAAAGCCCGCTGCATGAAATCATATTGAAAAATGGTCACCGGTTCTTCCTCCTCTGCTCCAGAATTCCTTCCTGCCCGAGCGTGAGAACCCTCCCCACGTACCGGGAGGCGCGCTCCACGTCGTGCGTCACCATCATAATGGTGATACCGTGTTCCCGATTCAGATGCTGCAAAAGCTCATACAAAGATTTCGCGGCATGCTCGTCCAACCCGGTTGTCGGCTCGTCAAGCAGAAGAATTTCCGGCTCATTCACCAGCACACGCGCCAGCATCACCCGCTGCAGCTGACCGCCGGAAAGGCTGCCGAGCATGCGGCCTGCCATTTCTTGCATATCCACCGTACCGAGCGCTTCCAGCGCCTTTTGCTTATGAATTTTCCGGGCAAAGTGCAGAAAACCAATCTCTGAAAACAGATTCGACTTCACAATTTCCAGCGCCGTCGCCGGAAAATTGCTGCCGAGGTACGTGCTGTTCTGCGGCACATAGCCGATTTTGCTCCATTCGCGGAATTCGGGAAGCTCCGTCCCGAACAATTTCACGCTGCCCGATTCCGGCTCCAGCAAACCGGTCATCAGCTTTAAAAGCGTCGATTTTCCAGCCCCATTGGAACCGATCACCGCCGCAAAATCCCCGCTCTGAACCGAAAAACTGACCGAATGCAGCACATCCGCCCGCTCGTACCCAAAGCAGAGGTCCCGGACCTCTATGACGTTCATACCGTTCTCTTCCTTTATTTGCAATTGGGGACCTGTCTCCCAAACCGCAAGATTGGAATGCAAATCATTTGCATTTACATGGTGTATCCTACCATGCATCCGGCTCGCTGTCAAGGTGAAAAACGGCGGCACCTTCCCAAAAAATCGGAAGGTACCGCCGTTCGTTCAATTTTTATCAGCTACGCGAGGAAATTCAGCAGGCTGGTTTCCGTGCTGCTGCTCAGATAGCTTCTGTAGTCGTTCACCGCGTTGTCGGAGGAGCCGGACGACGTATCGCCGCTGCTCAGAATTTTCAGGTAATCCCTCGTGCTCTCGGGATTAAAGCCAAGTGTGGAATAAAGTGCCGAAAGATCCGTGCTGCCGGAAAGGATCCCCGTCTGCACGCTGGATTTTAGAGTATCCTTGATCGTACTGTAATCAGAAAGCTGGCTTTGCTGAATCAAATCAGCCGCACAGGCGCTTACGCTGCCGATGGAATAGCCGTTTCGGGATGTCACGCTGTTCAGCGCATCGACGGCATTCGAAAGGTTGGAGATATTGTATTGCTGCTTCGATACTTCGGAAGGGTCCACCGAACTGCTCTGTGCCGACGGACTGTTTTCATATTGATAGAGGCTATAAAGACACGATGCCTGATTGGAAACCGTCATTCCCACACGAACCACCGCCTTTCTATTCCTTATATCGGCAGAAGTTCGCCGAAATGAAGAAGTTTTAAAAAAATATTTTACCATAATTTAACATTTTAAAGCGAAAGCCTATTCATTTTTCGAGTTTGAATGGCTATAATAAACGATAGAAAGGTGGAATTGTTATGGCAATTATCGGTGCATTTATCATGCCGCATCCGCCGGTAATCATCCCCGCCGTCGGAAAGGGGGAAGAATCGGCCATCCGGGAAACCGCCGATGCCTGTGAAAGGGCTGCGCAGGAGATTGCGGCCCTGCATCCGGATACCATCGTCGTAACATCCCCCCATGCCGAGCTGTATGCGGATTACCTGCACATTGCCCCCGGAGAACACGCAGAGGGAAGCTTCGAGCAGTTCGGCGCTCCCGACGAAAGGTTCTCGTTTGACTGCGACACGGAGTTTATCGCTGCCCTGACATTGGAAGCAAAAAAGCGGAATCTGCCAGCCGGAACCTTCGGCGCCCGAAATCATCCGGTCGACCACGGGGCGCTGGTTCCGCTCTCCTTTGTAAACCGGGCCTTCCGCGATTATAAGCTGGTGCGCTGCTCCATTTCCGGTCTTGGGCCGCTGGAGCATTACCGGTTCGGCGAATGCGTTGCTGCCGCCGCGGAACTGCTGGACCGCAGGACCGTGCTGATCGGGAGCGGCGACCTGTCGCACAAGCTGACTCCGGAAGGGCCTTACGGCTTTGCAAAGGAAGGCCCCGTATTTGACCGGCAAGTAACCGACGCCATGAAAGAGGCGGATTTCCTTCGCTTTCTTTCCTTTGACGCAGATTTTTGTGAAGAAGCCGCTCAATGCGGGCTTTCTTCCTTCATCATTCTGGCGGGTGCGCTCGACGGGCGCGCAGTCAAAACGGAATTTCTCTCCTATGAGGGACCGTTTGGCGTCGGATACGCGGTGTGCGCCTATACGCCCGAGGGACGGGACGAGACCCGGCGTTTCGGGGAGCGTTTTGAGACAGCCCAGCGGGAATCCCTTTCCGACCGGCGCAAAGACGAAGACGACTATGTCCGGCTTGCCCGGCTTTCGCTGGAAGCCTGGGTCATTGAAGGCCGCAGGGCGTCCCCGCCCGCCGGTCTGCCGGCCGAGCTGACCGAACGGCGCGCCGGGGTATTTGTTTCCCTGAAGAAAAACGGACGGCTCCGCGGGTGCATCGGAACCATTCTTCCGGTGCAGGGAAGCATCGCGGCGGAAATCATCCGCAACGCCATCAGTGCCGGAAGCCGCGACCCACGGTTCGATCCGGTCACGGAAGAAGAGCTGCCAGTGCTTGTCTACAGTGTGGACGTGCTCGGCCGAAGCGAGCCGGTAGAATCCCCCGAGGACCTCGACCCCAAACGCTACGGGGTTATCGTGCGGAACGAAGGACACTGCGGCCTGCTTCTGCCAGACCTCGCCGGGGTGGATACCGCAGAGCGGCAGATCAAAATCGCCCTCGAAAAAGCCGGGATTGCCGAGGACGAACCGTATGCATTGGAACGTTTTGAAGTAGTGAGGCATGTATGAGCGAAGCAATCTGCGGACTGTGCCCGCATCAGTGCCGGGTGGAAGAGGGCCACACCGGTCTTTGCGGCGCACGCGCCAACCGGGATGGGAAGATCGTCTGCGAAAACTACGGCAAGATTACTTCCCTTGCCCTTGACCCCATCGAAAAAAAGCCTCTGCGCCGCTTCCATCCGAGCAGCCGAATCCTCTCCGCGGGCAGCTACGGCTGCAATCTGCGGTGTCCGTTCTGCCAGAATCACACCATTTCCATGGCGGAGGGCGCAAAGGCACGATCGACTTTTCTATCGCCGGAGGAACTGGTGCAAAAGGCAAAGGAGCTGGTTCCGCAAGGGAACATCGGTCTTGCGTTCACCTATAACGAACCGCTGATTTCCTATGAATATGTGCGGGACTGCGCGGAGCTCTGCCGAAAGGCCGATCTCAGAACCGTTGCCGTAACAAACGGGTATATTTGCGAGGAGCCGCTTCGGCAGCTTCTTCCTCTCCTTGACGCGGTGAACATCGACTTAAAAGGCTTTACCTCGGAATTTTACCGAAAGCTCGGCGGCAGTCTGGAGGATGTGAAGCGCACCATTTCCATCTGTGCCGAAGCATGTCATGTAGAGGTCACCACGCTGATTGTGCCGTGTGAAAACGACAGTGCAGAAGAAATGCGGCGGCTTTCCGGGTGGCTCGCTGGCGTCAGCCCGGAAATTCCGCTGCACGTAACCCGCTTTTTCCCGTCCTATCATATGGCGGAACAGCCTCCGACACCGGTGGAGACGGTTTATTCGCTCGCCTCCATCGCACGGAATTCCCTGCGCTATGTATACGAGGGAAACTGCTGATTTACTTGATACCTTCGATCTTCTTCACAAAGGCGCGCTGCATGCTGTTGCCCTGAATGACGCCGGTATAGGTAACCTGAACCTTGTTGCCAATAACGAAACCGTTATCGAGGTTAACGAGGTCAACCCCGAGACGACGGACAGTCAGCAGCTTGCCGTCTGGTGTCTTGATGAGAACGCTCATCATGGCGCCATCCTTGACGATTCCCGTAAATGTGCGGACCGTTTTGTCAAACGCCGGATCGGTGGAGGCCGGAACGGGCGCCTTATCGGTGGAGGTATAGGTGTAAACCTTCCCTGTGCTGGGGTCAACCAGAATCTGTGGGCCCTCCTGGTAATCCTGATCCCACATGGTATAGGTCAGATACGTAACCTTCCCGATGGTGACCGGGTTGGCCTCCTGGCGCAGGGTATACTTGTTCCAGTCTACGGGAACGGCGGCCTTAATCTTCGCGACGATCTGGTCCGTCTTTCCGCCCTTGCCGGGAGCGGAGGTAATTCCGCTCGACGCCGGCGACAGAGAAGACGGCACGGCGGAAGAAATCATATTTTCGGAATTTGGATTTGCCGACGTCTCCGAAGATACGCCCTGCTGGGCTGTTCCGGCATTCTCGGCAGGCTTCGTATAGCGACCCGCAAGGAAACCGGCTACGAAGAACACGGCGATGATAATCACCAGCAGCAGAAAATTTCCGGTTGACTTGAGGGCTCCGGAATTGGGATTGACACCGCTCTTTTTTGTGGACATAGTTTTCTCTCCTCCCCGGAACTTCCGCGTTCCGCTGTGAATGATAAAATTCGGAATTGCGGGCATGCCCGCGCCGGTGTGATCAGGAACGGATTTCCCACGCCGCAGGGAAGAAACCGTTTGGAAATCCGTCCCTTTTATGTTATACTAATGCATATGCGGAAAAGCTCTTTTCAATTCCCGGCAAACGGGGAAAACCGGGCGGCCCGCAAATTATTTCGTTCTTTTTACGGGCGGACGCGGGCGGTTACCGTGCCCGTCTATTCTTATGAAGCAAGGGGATTTTTCATGAAACAGAACCGGCCTTATGCTGCTGCAACCATCACCCGCAAAGCGGAGTTCTCCGTGCTTGCCGGTCACCCGTGGATTTACGACACCGAAATCACCGCACAGCCGTGCGCAGACGGCGACCTGATCGACGTATTCGGCCCGAAGGGCGGGTACCTCGGCA
Source organism: Bacillota bacterium (assembly GCA_023410445.1). Lineage (GTDB taxonomy): Bacteria > Bacillota > Clostridia > Oscillospirales > Acutalibacteraceae > Caproicibacter. The sequence continues at coordinate 45,345 of JAEYPT010000006.1, forward strand.
CGGGATTTTTCAACAGCCATTCCAAAATTCGCATCCGCCTGATCTCCCGCAGCGCGAACGACACGTTTGACGAAGCTTTTTTTGAGCGGCGGCTGCGCTACGCGTGGGAATACCGGAAAACAGTCATGGGAAACGACGCTTCCTGCTGCCGTCTCATTTTCGGCGAGGCGGATCAGTTCCCCGGCCTGACGGTGGACCGCTTCGGCAGCATTCTGGTGACGCAGACGCTTTCCCTCGGCATCGAACAGCGCAAGCCGATGCTGTTCCGGCTGCTTTATAAAATTCTGACCGAGGACGGGCAGAAGATCGACGGGATCTTTGAGCGCAACGACGTCGGCATCCGGCGTTTGGAAGGGATTGAGGAAGGCAAAGGCTGGTTCCCTCTGGAGGGAGTGCCGGTTCCATCCTCCGGAACCACGGAAATCACCGAAAACGGAATTCGGTATTTCGTGGACTTTGAGACCGGGCAGAAAACCGGGTTCTTTCTGGACCAGAAATACAACCGTCTTGCCACGGCGAAGCTTTGCGCAGGCAAACATGTGCTGGACTGCTTCACCGATACCGGCTCGTTCGCGCTGAACGCGGCGAAGGCCGGGGCCGCTTCCGTCCACGCGGTGGACATCAGCGAAGACGCCGTCGCGCACGGGCGGAAAAACGCCGAATTGAACGGTTTGGAAAACACCGTCACGTTTGAAGCCGTCAATGTATTCGATCTGCTGCCGCGTCTTTGTGAGAGCGCCAAAAACCAGTACGACGTGGTGATTCTCGACCCGCCCGCGTTCACGAAGTCGCGGCATACCGTGGCAAACGCATCGCGCGGCTACAAGGAAATCAATTACCGAGCCATGAAACTGCTGCCGCGCGGCGGCTTCCTCGCCACCTGCTCCTGCTCCCACTTCATGACCGACACCCTGTTCCGGGAAATGCTGCAAAGCGCGGCGGCGGACGCTCAGGTCTCCCTGCGGCAGGTAGAAGTTCGCCAGCAGGCCCCCGATCACCCGATCCTGTGGAATGTACCGGAAACCAGCTACCTTAAATTTTACCTGTTTCAGGTCGTGTAAAGTCGCATCAAAAAGAATCACCGTTTCATTTCTACTTCAGGGGAAAATCCATCGCGTCCAGATCATTTCCGGCCGTCACGCACCAGCGGGATTGGCCGGTTCCTTTTTTGTCCGACGAAGTGTTCCGGTCCAGGAGTTGAACGCTGACCGTCTCCGACGCGTGGTAGGCTGCCGCGGTGGAATCCGTCAGGGTATAGTCGATTTCGTAATCGGTTGCTCCCTTGCCGTTATCGCCGCAATAAACAACCTGATAGCTGTCCACCCACGGGCTGGAGCAACCGATGACCCAATTTCCGTTTGCGTAATCCTGACCGTATTTCATCCGCAGCGAATCGGAAAGAAGCGCGAAACGCAGCGCTCCGTTCCGCTGTGCCAGAGACTGCGCCCAGTACTCCGCCGCCTGACGCGCGTCTTTCGGCGCCAGCGCCGATTCCAGCTGCTCGATGTGCAGCGCATCGTTCCCGCTCTGTGCCGCGGCGGCCGGAACGGCGGAAAACCCCAGCAGCGCAGTTGTCGCCGCCAGAATCAACACTGTCCGCGCGCCCCGCAAAAGGACCCCATGTTCGCTTTTTTTCATTCAAATCCCCCCTGAATTTTCCTCCCCTCTATTGTAAATGGAAGACACAGGGAAAGCAAGAAATCCTGCCGGATTTTAACCGGTCTTACGGAATTGTAACCAATCCCCTATTTCCCGCGGAATCCAATTTGAGGCAGTTTGTTGAAGGAAACCGAAAGAAGCGGTATAATGAAGCCGATAAGGGAGGTTTCCGATGAGAAACAGGGTTATTTTCACTTTTTTTTTATTGATATTTTCTTTTCTTTTACCGCTGACCGCCTGTTCCGGGGGACAGTCCGTTTTGACGCAAGGCGCGCCTTCCTCTGCGTCGTCCTCCGGTTCGGCCGTCGGACCTTCGGGCATCGGCAGCTCGAAAAACGCTTCCGTTTCCTCCGGCCCTGCGCAGGTTTCCGTTACGATTCCGGAGGGCTTTACGCTTTCCCAGATCGGAGACCGACTTGAAGCACGCGGAGTATGTAAAAAAGCGGATTTCGTCAAGGCCGCTCAAACCTATGATTTCAGCTACTACCCGCTGGTCAAGCAAATTCCGGTGAACGCACACCGCTGCTACCGGCTGGAAGGGTACCTTTACCCGGAAACGTATGACTTTTTCGTCGGTATGAAGCCACAGGACGCCGTCGGGAAATTCCTGCGTGTCGCGGAATCGGAAATCGGCGAAAAGTATTCCTATTCCGAAATGACGACCGATCAGGTAATCACACTCGCCTCCATCATTGAGCGCGAGGCCCAGACTCCGGAAGACATGAAAAAGGTTTCCTCAGTTTTCCATAACCGCTTAAAGCAGAAAATGATTTTACAGGCGGACTCCACCCGCGATTACTGCAACAACTTCCTGATTCCCGTTTTCGGGGACAGCTCCAAATACGCGTACAATACATACCCGAATCGCTCGCCCGCTCTGCCGGCCGGGCCGATCTGCAACCCCGGCGCTTCGGCGCTTGATGCCGCAGCCCATCCCGCCGACACTGATTTTCTGTATTTCGCAACCGGTACGAATCATAAATTTTACTACGGCAAAACAGAGGCGGAGCGGGATACCCTGATGAAAACCGACCATGTCGCCGTTCTGTACGGCGATTAGGTTCGTTCTCCACCGTTTCACGCGGTAATTTGCGCCATTTCGGGCAGACTACCCTGTGAAACGGAGCGATGATATGGAAACCCGGGAAACACGCAGGCAATTTCATAAAATGACGGATATGCCGATCCCCCGCCTAGTGTGCTCTCTGGCGGCCCCCACTGTCGCGGGAACGCTGATTTCCGCCGCCTGCAGTCTGGGTGATACTTATTTTGTCAGCCGCCTCGGCACCAGCGCCGCCGGAGCTTTCGGGGTGACTTTTCCGTTTCTGACGGTGATGCAGGCCATCGGCTACACCTTCGGAATGGGTTCCGGTACCATCGTTTCCTGCTCACTTGGCAAAAAAGACAACGATGCGGCGGACGCCGCCGTCTCCACGGCTTTTCTGCTGTCACTTCTGCTCGGCGGCGCTTTGACGGCGGCAGGTCTGCTTTTCTTAGCCGGCCTGCTGCGCTTTCTGGGAGCCACGCCCACCATTCTGCCATTTGCGGTAAATTACGCGCGCCTGCTCCTTCCCGGCGCCCCGATCGTGTGCGCATCGTTTGTTCTGAACAACGATCTGCGCGCGGAAGGGCGCACCCTCTGGTCTATGGCGGCAACTGTCTCCGGCGGCGCGGTCGGCCTGTGCCTCGACCCTGTTCTGATGTTCAGGCTGCACATGGGTATTTCCGGAGCTGCGGCGGCCTATGTCATCGGTCAGGCCGTCAATCTGCTGATCCTGCTGTTCTGTTACTTCCGCGGGAAAAGCATCGTGCACATCGGCCTGCGGCACATTTTCCGCCAGCACTGCCTCGCGGGAATTCTGAAAACCGGCGCGCCGTCCCTCCTGCGACAGGGGCTCGCCAGCGCCGCCGCCATTCTGCTGAACCTCGCAGCCGCCGTCTACGGGGACGCGGCGGTGGCGGCCATGTCCATCGTCGGGCGCGCCTTTTTCTTCCTTCTCGCGGCAATTCTCGGCTTCAGTCAGGGGCTTCAGCCGGTGGCGGGCTACAACTTCGGCGCCGGGGAATCCGGGCGACTGAAGCAGGCATTCCGCTTTTCCGTCCTTGTTGGCACCGGTGGGCTGGCACTCCTCTGCGCGGCAGGATACTGCTTCGCGCCCGGAATTATGGCTCTCTTCCGCGGCGATGACCCCCGGGTGATCGCGATCGGAACCGCCGCGTTCCGCTATCAGTGCGTCGTCACGCCTTTACAGGCCTTTGTGGTCGTTTCCAATATGCTGTTCCAGTCCGTAGGGCGCGAAAAGGAAGCCTCGCTGATTGCTTCCCTCCGCCAGGGGCTGTGTTTTCTTCCCTTCATTTTGACTCTGCCCTACTGGTTTGGCCTGCCTGGCGTCGAACTAAGCCAGCCGTGCGCCGATCTCCTTTCCTTTCTGGTCAGCATCCCTGTCACGCTCCGATTTCTGCGCCAACTGGGCCGGGCAGACAGAAAAGGGCTCGCGGATTCCCCCGTCCGATGATCCGGCCGGGATTTTCAAGGAGGTATTATCATGCCGCTGAACGAAACGGACCGTTTGTTTCTCCGAAATTCCCTCCCCTTCTGGGAGGAACTTTCGGAGGAGCAGAAGCACCGTCTGCTGACCGCTTCCGCTTTCCGGTCCTATCCCGCCGGGACTCTTCTTCACTCCATTGGGGACTGTGCCGGACTGTTCCTGCTGAAAAGCGGTGAAGCGCGTACCTACATAGTTTCGGAGGAAGGGCGGGAGGTCACCCTATACCGGCAGTTCCCGCCGGAATTCTGCCTCTTTTCCGCTTCCTGCATGCTAAAAAATATCCGCTTCGACGTTACCATCGAAGCGGTAAAGGATACCGATACCATTCTGATACCCACCTACATATACCGGGAACTGAACCAGAGCTGCGTGAAGGTTGCCGAATTCACAAACCAGTTGCTCTCCGCGCGGCTTTCGGAAGTAATGTGGCTCATGGAGCAGATTCTGTTTATGAGCTTTGATCGACGCCTCGCAATGTATCTGCTCAAGCGCTCCGGAGAATCGGAGGACGGCCGGATTCTCGGCACGCACGAGCAGATCGCGAAGGACCTCGGCAGCGCGCGGGAGGTCGTCACCCGAATGCTGCGGTATTTTCAGGATGAAGACGCCGTTCGGCTTTCCCGCGGAGCGGTCTCCGTTACCGATCGCGGAAAGCTGGAAAGCTGGTCAAAATAGCGTCGTTCCGACAAAATTACTTAACAATCTGTAGATTGCTCCCTGAAATTCCTCTTTGTACAATTATTTTCCGGTCGATTTGCTCCCTTAACTCGCTGACGTGGGAGATGATTCCGACCAGACGATTCCCGCCGGCGATTCCCGCGAGAGTGGAAATGGCAAGTCTGCGCGACTCGTCGTCCAGCGAGCCGAAGCCCTCGTCGATGAACATGGTCTCAATCTGCACGCCACCCGCATTGCCCTGTACGACATCAGAAAGCCCGAGCGCAAGGGAAAGTGACGCCTTAAAGGCTTCGCCGCCGGAAAGGGATTTTACATCGCGTATTTGTCCGGTGTAATGATCCAGAACGTCAATTTCCAGCCCGGTCTGGGAGCGAAGGCCGCTGTCGGAAGCGCGGCGCTGCAGGGCGTAGCGGCCCTCGGTCATTTTCAGCAGGCGTTTATTCGCCTGTTCCAAAATACGGCCGAAATACGACGCCTGCACGTAAAGCTCAAAGTTTAGCTTCCGGCGGCCCGTGAGCCCGCCGTTCGCCGTTTGGGAGAGCGTGCGGACACAGGTGTATTCCTCTTCCAGTTTTTCGCGGCCCGCAAGAGCCTCCCCCGCGCGCAGCGCGATTTTCCGGTTGCCCTCCAGCCGCACGGTCCGTGCGCGGAGGGCTTTTTCGGCACTTTCCGCTTCCTGTTGGGCGGCGGTGAGGGCGGCTTCGATACGCTTCGGGTCATCCGGCGTTTTCCCCGCCGTTTCCCCGGTAAGGCGCTGCACGGCTTCCTTTGTACTGCGGCAGTCATCGTGGAAATCGGAAAGGATCTTCCGCAGAAGTTCGGCCTGTTCCTGCGGCAGCAACATCGAAAGGTATTCCGCTTCATCCGCGAATCCGTTCCCCGCAAGCTTTAAACGGTATTCATTCCGGCAGCGCGCCGTTTCCTCCTTCGCCGCAGTCAGCTTTCGGCTGTTGTCGGCCTGAACGGCCGCCGCGCGGTCCCGCTCGTTCAGACATGCGCGGTAAGCCTTATCCGATTCCTCCAAAGCATGCTTCCGGGCATCGAGCTCTTTTGACCATGCCGCCGCCGCGCGGTCCGCCTCCTCGGGAGACGGGAACGGAAGCGTATCGAGCAGAGTCCGCACCCCTTCCCGGTGCGCTTTCAGGGAAGCAAGGCTCTCGTTTTGCTCCTTTTCCAGCCGCTGTTCGTTCTCTGCCTGTGCGGCGGAAAGCTCTTCCAGACGTTTCAGCGTGACAGCGCCTTCTTCCTTTTCCCGGCAGAGAGCTTCCAGTCCCGCCAGCTGACGGGCCAGCGCTTCCTGCTGTGCGCGCATGTTTCTGCCGACTTCCACCGTCTTTTTCCGGAGGGCGGCAGCATCTGCTTCGCCCGTCGATTCCGCAAGCACCTCAGCGGCCGCTTTCCGCAGATTTTCCCCATCCGCGCGGAGCTTCGCCTCCGCTTCCTTCATACTGAGAGCAATTTCCTGCAAACGGACGCGGCAGCGTTCCTTTTCGTCCTTCAGGCGCTTGAGCGCGACCTCGTCTGGGGCCTGCTCCGTCAGCACCGCCTTATGCGGATGGCTGCGGGAGCCGCAGACGGGGCAGGGTTCTCCTTCCCTTAAATCGGAGGCCATCAGCCCCGCCTGCTGGCGGAAAAACGCCTGCTCGGCCCGGTCGGATTTTTCGCCGGACAGCCGAAACGCGGATTCGGCCTCTGCAAACGCGGCTTTGTGCTCCTCGTACTTTCCGCCGAGGGCAAGCACGCCGTCGATTTCGCTGACAATTCCCAACAGCTTTCGAATCTTCTCCTCGGCAGCCTGAAGCGCGGTGCGGCAGGAAAGACGCTGAACTTCCGCATCCTTCAACTCGTCCGCACGGGCAGAAAGCTTTTGGCGCTGCGCCTCGGTGCCCGCCCGGTCCGCACGAAGCTTTTCCGCGCTCCGTTTCGCGTCTTCCAACGTGCGTTCCAGAGCAGCGGCTTCCCGCTGCAAAGTGCGAATCTGCTCGTAGGCCTGTTTCGACGCGGCAAGGCTGCGAAGCTTTCCGGCGAGCTCCTCACGTTCCGGCTCCCTGCCCCGCTCTGCTTCCCACGCTGCCTGCAGAACGGTGAAGGCCTTGTTCTTTTCGGCGATGGTCACGGATAAGCGGTCCACCTCCGCAGCAAGCTGACGGGCGGCCTTTTCCTCGCGCTGCAGGGCCTGCTGGGCGGGAAGGACCTCCGTACGCGCTCGCTCCGAGCGGCGAAGGCGCTCCTCGGCAGCGTCCATCTCCTTTGTTTTTGTATCCAGCTCCGCGGAATGCTTTTTCGCCTGCTCCAGCGCCTCAAAGGCCCGGGCAAGGTTCCGGGCAGAAGCGAGTTCCCCCGCAAGACGCTCAATTTGACGGCGCTGCGCCGCAAGACGCTCCGACTGCGCGCCCGCTTCCGCCTCTTCCCGGGCAACCGACTTCCCGAGGAGTGCCAGAAGGCGGGGTGCCTGATTGACGTCGCTCTGACCCAGGATTTCCCGCAGCGCATCCTCCGCAAGGACTTCCCCGTCCGGCTGAATCCCGGAAAGGTGCTGCAAAATACTGCGCGCTTCCTCCTCGTACTGGCGTTTCATCTCCAGCTCCCGGTTCTTCAGAGCATCCTGTATGTTTCGGTACGGTTCCGTGCTGAAAAGCCGTCGGAAAATTTCGGCGCGCTCCGTGCTTTCCGCGAGCAGGAGTGCCAGAAACTCGCCCTGCGCGATCATGGAGGTCTGTTTGAACTGGCGATAATCCAGAGCAAGCAGCGACGTAATCTCCTGCGTAACCCGGCCGCTGCCGGTACAGACCGAACCGTCCGGGCGAGTCAGCGCCGCGTCGGCGGCTTCTTCCGTCTCACCGGTTCCCCGTTTCCGGGGGCGCTTGTAGCTTGGGTTGCGCCAAACCGTGTAACTTTTTCCTCCGTGGGAAAACGTGAGCTCCACAAAGGTTTTGGTCTCGGGCAGCGCAAACTGGCTGCGCAGAAAATTCAGCGTGCGGACAGAGCCGCTTACTTCTCCGTAAAGCGCAAAGGAAATCGCGTCGAAAATCGTGGTCTTGCCCGCGCCGGTATCTCCGCAGATGAGGAAGAGGCCGCCGCCAAACGGCTCAAACGGTATCTCCGTGCGGGCCGCGTATGGGCCGAACGCGCTCATAACAAGGTGCAGAGGCTTCATTGTTCCACCTTCATAGACTCTTTGACGGCCTGCCGCAGCACGGCGGTTTCGGCCTCGGTCATTTCTTCTCCGGTCTGGTCCCGGTAAAACTCCGCAAAAAGCTCCAGCGGCGTTTTTTTGGAAAGGTCTCCGTGCGCCGCCGTCGTGCCCTCTTCCTCCGGTTCGGCGCCACGTTCAAAATCGATGCGCATCAAGTTCGGGAAAACCGCCCGCAGCTTGCCCGCAGCGTCCGGCACTTCGTCCCGGTCCGTCAGAATTGCCCGTATGTAATCCTGCGAGCCGCCGCTTTCGTCGGCACAGGAGATCAGCCCGGCAATCGGCCCCCGGATTTCCCGCAGATCGCGCAGGGGCGTGAGCGGGAGAAGCGAAAATTCCACCCGGCCCGGTTCGCCGAGTTCGACGAGCGTCACCGATTTTGACCGTCGGGCCTCCGAAAACGAATATTTGAGCGGCGAACCGGCATAGCGGATATGGTCGCCGCCGATCCGCTGCGCCCCGTGCAGATGCCCGAGGGCAACATAGTCAAACCCGGTGAATACGGAGGCGTCCACGTTTTCCGCACCGCCGACGAAGATCATTTCGGAATCGCACCGGAGCGGCTCCTCCCGCCCGGCGGTGACAAACTGGTGCGCCACCAGCACGTTTCTCCCCGCGCTTCGCTCCGCCACGCCGAGCGCAAGCCGGACTGCATCTTCAAAGGATTCAACGGTTTCCTCCGGGAAAAACGGGGAAACGGCAGCCGGTTTTAAAAAGGGGAGCAAATGAACGCGCACCGTCCCGAACGAATCGGTCAGGTCGGCAAACTCCGGCTTTCCCCGGAACACACCCGCAATGGAAACGCCGGATTTCTTCATCAGGCGGCTGCCGAAATCAAGGCGCTCCGGCGAATCGTGGTTGCCGCTCGCAGCAAGCACCGCGGTGCCGGTGCCTGCGAGCTCCGTAAGGAAATCGTCGAGCAAAGTGACCGCCTCGGCCGAAGGCACGCCGCGGTCATACAGGTCCCCGGCGATCAGGACAGCATCCGGCTTCGTCTCCCGTGCAATCTTTAATATCTGTTCCAGAATAAACTTCTGATCCTCCAGCATGCTGAACTCGTTAACCCGTTTCCCGATGTGGAGATCGGAAAGGTGCAGAAACTTCATGATTCCGCTTCCTCAGTGGTCCAGAATTTCGATCCAGTAGCCGTTCGGATCTTCGATGAAATATAGACCCATCTCTTTGTTTTCAAAGCAGATGCAGCCCATCTGGCTGTGCAGCTCATGCGCCGCCTGTTTGTCCGGTACCTGAAACGCAATGTGGATTTCGTTGTCGCCCAGATCGTAGGGCTTTTTCCGGTCACGGAGCCAGGTCAGCTCCAGAACGTAATCCGTTTCACCGTCGCCCATGAAAACAAGGGTAAAGGAGCCGTCCGCCGCGGTTTTGCGCCTTACCTCCTTGAGACCGAGCGCCTGCTGGTAAAAGGCAATGCTCTTTTCAAGGTCGAACACATTGAAATTCGTATGAAGAAACCGTGAGGTCATGGAAAAATCCCTCTTTCTTTTCAATTTTGTTTTATTATAGCATAAAATAAAGCCCGCAGTCATTTCCGGTTTGGGAATTGCCGCGGGCAGTTTCGTTTTTATTTTTCTTCTTCATGCACGCCGGCAAGGTCTTTAATAACTTCTCCGGCGAGGATGAACCCCGCAACCGGCGGAACAAATGAAACGCTCCCCGGAATGGCTCGCCGCGCCGCGCATTTTCGCCGGGTTCCCGGCGGACAAACGCAGTGCGACCGGCAGCTGACCGTGCTGTCGTCAATCGGCTCGAGCGGCGGCTCCTTGGAATAGACCACCTTCAGCGAATCGATGCCTCGGGCGCGGCATTCATGACGCATCACGCGTGCCAGAGGGCAGACGCTGGTTTTATAAATATCCGCCACCTCAAACTTGGTCGGGTCGAGCTTATTGCCAGCGCCCATGCAGCTGATGACCGGTACTCCGGCCTTTTTGCAGCGGGAAATCAGTTCCAGCTTCGCGGAAACGGTATCCACCGCATCGACCACATAGCTGTAGCCGGAAAGGTCGAATTCGTCGGCATTGGCCGGCGTATAAAAGCAGGGATGCAGCTCCACGCGGCAGTCCGGATTGATGGAGAGGATGCGGTCCCGCATGGCCTCCACCTTCGGCTTGCCCACGGTTTCCCGCATGGCGATGAGCTGCCGATTTAAATTAGTCAGGCAGACCCGGTCGTCGTCAAACAGCGAGATGCCTCCGATTCCGCCGCGGGCCAGCGCCTCAACGGCATAGGAGCCGACGCCGCCGACGCCGAACACCGCGACGGTCGCCGCCTTGAGTTTTTCCATTGCCTCCGCCCCGAGCAGAAGCTGAGAACGTGAAAATTGATCCGGCATAATACCTCCCGGTCAGTCCAGATAAAAAGGTGTGGAAAGATAACGTTCGCCGGTATCCGGCAGCAACGCGACGATGACCTTGCCCTTATTCTCCGGGCGCTTCGCCAACTGCTCCGCAGCCCAGGCCGCTGCCCCTGAGGAAATTCCGACAAGGATGCCCTCCCGGCGGGCGATCTCGCGGCCCGACTCATAGGCTTCGTCGCCGCCGACCGGCATGATCTCGTCGATCACGCTGCGGTCCAGCGTCTCCGGCACAAAACCCGCACCCAACCCCTGAAGGCGGTGGGGCCCCGGCTGTCCTCCGGTGAGCACGGCGGAATCCGACGGCTCCACGCCGACCACCTGAATCTTCGGATTTTTTCCCTTTAAAAAGCGCGCTACGCCGGAAATGGTTCCCCCGGTGCCGATCCCCGCGACGAAGATATCCACTTTGCCTTCGGTGTCGTCCCAGATTTCCGGTCCGGTTGTCTCAAAATGGGCACGCGGGTTCGACGGATTCACAAACTGGCCGGGCATAAAGGAATCCGGCGTCTCATTGACCAGTTCCTTTGCACGGTCGATCGCACCCTGCATTCCCTTGACCCCGTCGGTCAGCACCACTTCGGCGCCGTAGGCCTTCAGCAGATTTCTGCGCTCTACGCTCATGGTGTCCGGCATGGTTAGGATCACGCGGTACCCTTTGGAAGCCGCCACGGCGGCAAGGCCAATTCCCGCGTTTCCGCTGGTCGGCTCAATAATCACCGAGCCGGGTTTCAGGACGCCCCGCTTTTCCGCGTCTTCGATCATGGAAAGGCCGATGCGGTCCTTGACGCTCCCCGCCGGATTAAAGCACTCCAGCTTTGCGAGCAGCTTTGCCTGCAGGCTGCGGCTCTTCTCGTAATTGGAAAGCTCCATGATCGGAGTATGGCCGATCAGGTCGGTAATATTCTTTGCAATCATCACATTTCCCCCATTCGAACACCTTCCGTGTTCTTTCTGTCTTTCATTATAAGGACCTTTGACCGAAGATGTCAACCGCCTGCAATCATTTATATGGGTATACTATGAAAGCAGGCCATTTCGCTTGACTTGTGCGAAAAACCTCTATATTATGTTATTATATGAACAACGGAAAAGCAAAAAGAAGGAGCCGAACATGAGGATTTCATCAAAAGGAAGGTATGGTCTGGCATCCATGATCTGCATGGCCCAAAGCTACGACAGCGGAACGTGCATCACCATCATCAGCCTTTCGGAAAAGCTCGGAATTTCAAAAATTTACCTGGAACAGGTTTTCTCTCTGCTCAAGCGTGCGGAACTTGTCTGGGCAATCAAGGGAGCTCAGGGAGGCTACCGGCTTTCCCGTGCGCCGCAGGAGATTACCTCGTTGGAGATTTTGCAGGCGCTGGAGCAGTCGCTTTTCGAACGGACGGAGGAATCTGTCTCCAAAAAAGCCGGAGATATTGAAAAAGTGATGCAGGACTCCGTTTTTTCCAAAATCGACACGGCTGTCGAGGAATCCCTGAAAAAAACCACGCTGTATGACCTGACTTCGGAAGTGGAAAAGCAAAACGCCGGCCTCATGTTCTATATCTGAGACCCGGTTTCTCACGGACAAAGCAGGTTCGCAAGGACGGGGAAGATCGGCAGGGTCAGCATGGAAAACAGCGTTGTGAGTGCCACGGCGCGCGAAGCCAGTCTGGTGTCCCCGCCAAACTGCGCGGCAAACATGACGGCGTTTGCCCCCGCAGGGGCTGCGTTGAGGATCAGCATTGCCAGCAGCACCGTCCGATCCACGTGGAACGGCAGAAAAACCGCAAAGCAAATCGCGGGCAGCAGAAGAAGACGGTAAATGCTGAGCCGGTACAGGCACCGGTCTTCAAACATGCTGCGAAACGGAACACGGGCTATGTATACGCCGATGACAATCATGGCCAGAGGCGTGTTTAGGTTTGAAAAGAAGTTGATCGGTTCCAGAAGGATACCCGGCAGCCGCGCGGAAAACGCATAGAGGGAAAAACCGACGGCCAGCCCGATGATTCCCGGGTTGAAAACAAGTTTTTTCCAACGGTCTTTCCCGTCGCTGTCGCCCATCATCGTAAGCCCGTGCGTCCATACAAACAGATTGTAAACGGCAATGTAGATGGAAGCATAGGCAACCCCTTTTTCCCCGATCAGGCCCTGCACAAGCGGCAGGCCGATAAACCCGCAGTTGGAATAAACGGCGGCGAACCGGAGCAGGTTCCTCCGATCCTTTTCTTCTCTGCCAAACAGCAGAAAGGAAAGCGCAATAAAAATTCCAAAGCTGGCAGCGGAAAGCGCGCCGGAAACGGCAAGATTGAAAAGGCTAACCCTGCCGATGGCACTTTGCAGCGAAGAAATAATGACGCATGGCGTCACCACATAAAAAAGGACGGAAGACATTTCCTTTGCTCCGTCCTCTGAAACCAGATTCCGCTTGGCGCAAAAATAGCCTGCGGTGATCATCAAAAACAGAATTATAATCTTTTGAAATACAGTCAGCACAAAACCAGGCATGCCGTTTCTCTCCCCGTCGGTCACAATAAATGCAGGAGCCCAACTGGTTCCTGCAGTCTTTGTTCAGTATAAGTCGCTTCGCTCCGGCTGTCAAGAAAAGAAGTTTCCAGTCGGAAAAGCGAAAACACGGAGGATCATTATGGACGCGGAAATCCGATATTTGTACCACAGCGGCTTCGCGGTAAAAACCGCCGGCCACTTTCTTGTTTTCGATTACTACCATGATACGCCCCGCGGCGGAAAGCTTTCTGCGGGTGTCATCAATCCGGCGGAGCTCCGGGACGAAAACGTTTTGGTTTTCGCTTCGCACAGCCACCCGGACCATTACAGCCCCCGAATTTTCTCCTGGCGTAAGGAGATCGGGCAAATCCGATACGTGATGGCAAACGAAATCCGCACGAAGGAAGACTGTGTCCGGATGAAGGCCGGTCAGACCTGCGACCTCGGGGATGTGACCGTACGCGCGCTGGATTCCACCGACATCGGCTGCGCGTTTCTGGTCAAGACTGACGGGCTGTGCATCTACCACGCCGGAGACCTGAACTGGTGGCACTGGGAGGGGGAGCCCGAAGCGGACAACCTGGAGATGGCCCGGCGCTACCGGGAGCAGATCGACACGCTGTCTGGAGAAAACATCGACATTGCCTTCATACCGGTCGATTCCCGCCTGGAAGCAAACTGCGTGCTCGGCCTCGACTACTTTATGAAGGCTGCCGGAGCCGCTATGATCGTTCCGATGCACGCTTTCGGGAATCCTTCCTTTTACGATACGCTGAAAACCGACCCGCGAGTGAGCGGTTATCTGGACCGGATCACCTTTTACCGGGAACGCGGGGAAACAATCCCCTACACGAAAAACACATAAATACGGGCCTCCGCAAGGTTTTCCTGCGGAGGCCCGTTTGTTAAGCAAGTGCTTTTTAATCTGCGGACAACGGCTGCCCGGCGAATTCTGTTTCCGCAGACGGCAGAAGAGCCAGCGCCTCCAGCTGCGTTTTCAGTGACTGCGCCAGACCGTCCAGCTCGCTGCTTGCGGCCGCGCTTTCCTGTGCTGTGGCCGATGTGGTGCGCACCACACTGGAAATCTGGCCGACGCTTACGTTGACCTGCTCCATCGCATGTGCTTCCTCGTCAGTCGTCGAGGTAATCTGACGCATCTGTGCGGCCATTTTACGGACCACCTCAATGATGGACTGCAGCGATTGAGCCGTCTGCTCAGCGTCTTTCCTTCCGTCGCCCACCGCAAGGATCGTATCCTCAATCAGGGAGGAAGTCACTTTGACTGCTTCCGCACTCTTATTAGCGAGATTCCGCACCTCATCCGCGACAACGGAAAAGCCCTTTCCGGCTTCCCCGGCTCTCGCAGCCTCAACCGCGGCGTTCAGGGCAAGAATATTGGTCTGGAAAGCGATATCCTGAATCGTCTTAATGATCTTTTCGATTTTCCCGGAGGATTCGTCGATGCGCGACATGGCCGCAACCATCCGCTCCATCTGTTCGCTTCCGCGCGTCACTTCCTCCATGGCATGTTCCGAAAGTCCGGCCGCAACCGAGGCGTTTCTGGCGCTCTTTTCCACTTTTTGGGCAATCGTATTCAGCGAAGCGGAAAGCGCCTCAATTGTCTCCGCCTGCTCCTCGGAGCCCTGCGAAAGTGACTGCGACCCATCCGACACCCGTCTGGCGCCGTCCGCCACCTGATCGGACATTTCCATAATATTGCGGAACAGGACGTTCAGGGAATCAACGATCGTATTCAGTGCTTCCTTGATCGCCACAAAATCTCCCTTGTAATTCTGCGTGATCTGAGCGGTAAAGTTCCCCTGTGCCATATTGTTGAGCACACCGGAAATCTCCAGAATATACCCGTTGAGCGAGTTCACAGTATTTTCAAAGGAGCCTGAAAGCTTTTGAATTTCATCTCCGCTGCGGATCTGCGGCACCTGCGTGTGCAGGTCGCCCTCGGCGAGGGTTTCGATGCGGCCGACCAGAGACAGAACCGGCCGAACGATCGGCGAGGCGATGGCGCCCGCAAAAATAATGGAGAGCAGCAGGAACAGCAGAATCAGGCCGAGCGTAATGTAAATGGCCTTATACAGGTCGCCCATCATTTCGCTCTGCACCGCAACCGCCGCAACCGACCAGCCGTCCATTTGACTCACCGGCGCATAAGCGGCATAATCCTGGTTTCCCGCGAAGCTGATCGCCATTCCCCCGGAGCCGTTCGCCGTCATTTTCTTCGTCAGTGCGCCCACGTCGGCGTAGGAGGCGTCTTTTTTGCTCAGATCCAGATAATTTACGGTGTTTAAAACAGTTTTCAGGTCTTTATCCGCAAGAACGTTGCCGGTCTTTGATACCACAAAGCCGAAACCGTTTTTCCCAATCGTCATATCCTCAATAATGCTGTTAACCGTTTTCATGCTTAAAAAGCACATGACTACTCCGTCGCTCCGGAAAGAGTTGTTGATTCTGGCCGCGACTACCATCACCTTGGTCAGATCGGATTTTTCATTCAGGGCCGATGTATACTGACTTGAAACGTAAACGGAGCCGTTTTCCACAGCCTTAAAGCATTCGGTATCGCGGATATTCTGCCCGTCGAGAGTCTTTCCGCTTTGATCGGCTACCATGATCTTATAAAAGCCGTAAGTATCGGCCAGCTTCGCCAAGGTTTTCCGTTTGACCACATCGATGCTGGAAGGATCGGAAATGGCGTCGTCCCCCGCGATGGCCTGTGCGCCCAGTTTATATTTTTCCATGGCGTTCCCCACCGCCACGCTGTAAGCCTTCGCCGCGGTGGAAACCTGCTTTTCCATGCTGTTATAAGACGTCTGGTACAGGAGTCCGATGGTAATTGCCCCAAACGCAACGCAGATTCCCATGGAGATTGCCGCAATTCGGGAAAACAGCTTCCGCTTCATGTTTTTCTGCCTGGAGGAACGCCCGGCGCCCCCGCTGGAACGTAAATCACTGCGTGCTAGTGAAACAGCCTTTTTCATAATCAATTCTCCTCGCCTTTATTGGGGAGCAAATCTCCCCACGGTCTTCGGGCGAAACCCAAAGCCGTATTGGTGCAAAGTCACAGGACGCTTTTCGGTCCGTAGCGGCCGAAGTCCGGAGAATTGCTGCAGTTAGAAGTTTAATTGTTATAAAAAAGTAAAAAGTATCCGTTCGAATTATTCCTTTAAGGAAGTCATGCGAACGGGTGCTGCTTTACTATTGCGATCTTGTTTGGAATCAGTAGATTCTCCGTTGTATGCCACTTTCGGACACGTTTTTGCTGTACTCGGATTGAATTCCGGCCCCAGGAGGAGCCGGAATTCCTATCTACGTTTTTCAGGTGTACTGGCGGATCAGGATCCCGGCGATATCCTTGCAGGCGGCCTGCACGGAAACGGCTCCGATGTCCTTTGCAACCATCGGCATTCCGTACACAACGCAGGATTCACGGTCCTGCCCAATGGTAAAAGCGCCCGCTTCCTTCATTTTCAACAGGCCTTCCGCGCCGTCTTTCCCCATACCGGTCAGGATCACACCCGTGGCGTCGGCACCTGCCGCGGCGGCTACGGACTCAAAAAGAACTCCGACGGAAGGACAGTGACCGTTTACCCGCTCGCCCTCCCCGCATTTTACATAATAGCCCTGGGAATCCCGTTTCAGCACCATATGCTTTCCGCCCGCGGCGACCAGCGCCGTGCCCGGAAGAACGCGGTCCCCATCCTCCGCTTCGGTAACTTTCAGCTGGCTAATGGTATTCAGCCGGTCCGCATACATTTTTGTGAATCCGGGCGGCATATGCTGAACAATGACAATTCCCGGCAGAGTCGGGGGAAGCTGGCGGATAATTTCCGCCGTCGCCTCGGTTCCGCCCGTGGAAGCGCCGATCGCGATGATATGCCGCCCATCGCCGGTCAATTTGGGAATCGGCGGCACACGGGTAACCGACGGTTGAGTTGAGATTTTAATTTTAACGCAGATTTCATTGCAGAACGTGGAAAAATCATTTTGGTTTTTCGGGTCCGGCAGCCTGACAAAATCCGGGCTTCTCTTTCGATGAAGCAACGGAAAGTCCGACGCCTGCCCGCCGGCAATAATAAAGGGATATTTCCCATCCGGATCCAAAAACGTCACGAGCTCTGCTGCCCGGGCGGTACGTTGCTCCGCTTTCAGCACGACGGCGTCGGCGGAAGACTCATCCAGAAAACGCTTTGCCTCTTTCGGGTCGGTGACAATTCCGACAACCTTTACTCCGCGGTCTCCACTCATAGCCTCCCGCAATGCCGGGCCGAACGTTCTGGATTCATCCATAATCAACACTCGGATCGGATTAAAAGGCATGGCGTTTATCCTTTCTGATAAATGGAAGGTTCAATATATTTGAAAGCAACCGTTTCGCGCTGCACGGTTTCGGAATGACCGATAAACAAATATCCACCGGGTTTGAGGATTTGATAGAACTTGGAAATCAGCTCGTTCTTCGTCTGCTGGTCAAAATAAATCATGACGTTGCGGCAGAAGATCAAATCAAACTTTTTCTGGAACGGGAACGGGTCCATCAGATTAAACCGCCGGAAAATGACTTCCTTCCGGATTTCTTCCGACAGCTGAAACGTCTGTTCCTCCACCTTTTTGAAATAGCGGCGCTCCCAGGTGTCCGGAATATTCCGCAGGGATTCCTGTGAATAAATGCCGATCTGCGCGCTTTCCAGCACCTGCGTGGAAATATCGGTCGCGAGAATCCGGTAATCCCAAGTGTTGCCCACCCCGAAATAATCCTTCATAACCATAATGGTGGTGTAGGCTTCTTCCCCCGTGGAGCACCCTGCGCTCCAGATGCGCAGGGTCTTGTCGGGATTGGCCTGTTCCATTTCCGGCAGAAGCCGCTTTTTCATGAACTCAAAATGAGCGGGCTCCCGCATGAAATAGGTATGGTTGGTCGTCAGCTTGTTGAGCAGCGTGTTAAGCTCCTCCGGGCCTCCCTTTTGCAGCAATTCAAAGTAATCCGTAAAGCTTGAAAGCTTTTTTTCGGTGAGCACGGAAAACATGCGGGCCTCAATCAGCAGGCGTTTTTTACTGAGATTAATACCGAAATTTCCGCGGATATAATCCACAAGCTGGTTAAATTCTTTATCGCTTAAATGTATCATGCTGCCTCCTGATTACTGATATAAGGGGGGCGCTCAGTTTGTTGCATAGAGGTTCTGTACGTTCAGAATCAAACTGATGCTGCCGTCGCCGAGGATGGCGCACCCGTCGATGCCGGATTTCCGCACCTGGAACTGATTCAGATAAGCGGGCAGGGGCTTTACGACAACCTGCTGCTCACCGAGAAGCGCGTCGGCAAAAATGCAGAACGATTTTTCATGAGTGCCGACCAGAATCATAATTCCCCCGTCGATGCTCTGCACCTGCGTATCAATATTATAAGCCTGATGCAGGCGGATCACCGGGTAATACTGGTTGCGAACCATGATGATCTCATGCATGTCCGTATCGTACATAATATTGTCGTCGCTCGCCTTGAAGGACTGGAGAATGTTCTTGATCGGAATGGTAAACATCGTATCACCGACGGAAATCTTCATTCCGTTTACAATCGCAAGCGTCAGGGGAATCTTGAAGATCGTCTTCATTCCCTTGCCGGGTGTGCTTTCGATGCTGACGTCGCCACCGATATTCTCAACGTTGGCCTTTACGACGTCCATTCCAACCCCACGGCCGGAGTACTCCGTAACGACTTCGTTGGTGGAAAATCCCGGCATGAGCAGAATCTGGTAAACCTCTTTATCAGTATACTCCTCTTCCACCTTGGTGAGAAGTCCTTTTTTCCGGGCTTTGTTCATTACGGCATCGCGGTTGATGCCCGCTCCATCGTCCTGAACCGTGATGAGAATCTCGCCGCCCGTATTCTGAGCAGAAAGGGTTACTGTTCCGACTTCGGGCTTGCCAGCCTTAAGCCGTTCCGCCTTTGTCTCGATGCCGTGATCCATGGAATTGCGCACCAGATGCATAATGGGGTCGGATATGCTGTCCACGATGGTCTTGTCCACTTCGGTTTCTTCGCCGACCAGAACAAGCTGAGCTTCCTTGTCCAGATTTTTGCACATATCGCGGACCACGCGATTCATTTTCTGGAACACGGTGGAAATCGGCACCATGCGGATGGACATGACAATTTCCTGCAGCTCATCCGTCAACTTGCGAAGCTGGCGGGAAGCCTTGGTGAAGTTGTTGTCGAGCCCTGCCTGCTGCAGCGTCGGGTTGGAGGTAACCATCGATTCCGTAATAACGATTTCGCCCATCAGATCCATCAAACTGTCCAGTTTGGAAAGATTGACGTTAATGAGGCTCTGCTTCACCGCAGCATGCGGCTGAGCAGCGGCCGCTTTGGCCTTATCAGGCGAAGCGCTCTCCGCCGCTTTTCCGGCCACAGCGGGAGCGGAGCTCTCCGAACGATTCAGGACGGTATAGTCCTTCGTATACGTGAAATGCTCTATAACGGACATGGAACGGTCTGCATCCTCCTTCTTCTGGAAGAAGAGAAGGAAACCGTCCTTCATAATCGCATTGACGGTCTCGCTGTTTGTTTCAATGTCGCGGGGAAAATACTGAAAATCCGGAATAATGTCCTGAAGGTTGGTAACCAGCATGAAGGCGCGCAGATTTTCCATCTGCGCATCCTCATCAAAAAAGACCTTGATAGGGTAATAATACCCTTTTTCGGCTTCTTCGCGCACGAGGGCGGTTTCCTGCGGCAGAACAGCCGTAGTGGGCTCCTTCGGAGCTTCCGCCGGGGCTTTGGGTGCCGCCGGAGCAGCCGGAGCGGGTTCTTCCTTCGGTTTACCGGAGGAAATCTTTTTTAGAAAATCGTTAATTTCTCCCACAAACGAGCCGATATCTGTAGTGAGTTCCTGCCCGTTCTGGACCTTGTCCACTTCCGCCTTGAGGAAATCCTCTGACCGGAACATCAGGTCGAAGAGCGGTTCCAGAAAATCCTGGCCAATACCGTTTTCCCGCACATAGGCGAACAAGTCCTCCATTTTGTGGGAAATTTCCATCAGACTGTTGAACTGCATCATGGCAGAGGAGCCCTTGATTGTATGCATGATACGAAAGATTTCGTTAATGCCGTCTTGGTCAAGATTTTTGTTTTTTTCACTGGTAAGCAGAATATCGTCGAGGTGTTCCAAAAGATCGTTTGCCTCAAAGAGATATACATCCAACATAGATTCATTTCCGCTGTCCATTAGTCATTATCACTCCAAACTTCATGAAATTATAGTGCGAACCAAGCGGAGAACTGATATACTTTTATATATATCGACCGCTTTGCGACAAAATTAATGTGCCTGCAAAAGTTTAGGTTAAAATTTTTAGTAGGAAGATAAAAAGAGGTGTCTCCCCATGGCTGAAAATCTGCGTATCACAACGCCGGTCCCAAACAGTGACAGCCTTATAAAACCAAATTCCTCCACCGGTAGCCCGGCCGTGGACGCGGTGGACCCCGCGCGTGTGACAAAACCCAACACGCAGGAGGAGAATACGAGCGGCCAGTCGATGGATTTGCTTCTGAACGGGGAATCCGTCTTCGGAAAATTCATCGAACAGCTCCGCCAGTCGCCCGCTCTTTCCCAGACCCTGGGAAAGGTGTTTTTCGACCTCGCCCGGCGGCAGGTTTCCTTTGCCGCAACTCTTCCCGCCGATTCCCCCCTGCGGCTTCTCTCACAGGGAATCTCCGGCAAAGAGGATATTCTTGATTCCATACTGTTCCAGCAAAAGGACAGCACGCTCTTTTCCGGCGAGCTGTTCCAGACGCTGAACGTGCTTTCCGAGCACAGCGGAGACGGTGCTTTCGACCTGAATCTGGCGGAATTTCTGAAGGCCTTCGACGGATACCGGTCCGCACCGAGCACCCTGCTGGCCGTAAAGGCTAACCTGGAGTCCATCCGGCGCCAGCTTCCTCCCCCCTACCGGGAGATGCTCCAAAAAGCGGCGCAGAAGCTGAGTACCGCACCTGAAAAGCCGGAGGGTGAAAGGATCCTGCAGAAGCTAAGCTCCGAATCGGAATACCCGGCGGACGGAAAGGCCTTACAAAAGCTCGGTGCCCAAAGCCCCGAGGGCGAAGAAGCTGTTCCGCAGGGACACGATTCCATCGATGCGGATCTGGCCGTCCTCAAAAAAGAGATCATCCCGATTCTGAGCGGGTATATCTCCAAATCCAACGATTACGGGAAAATGCGCGAAGAAGTTTCCCTGCTGCTGAACAACGTGGCGATTCTGAACGTGAGCACCAAGGAGAATCTGGAGCAGCAGTTCGGCAAGCTGATCGCGTACTGCAAGCACAGCCTCAATATGCCCGAAGCCGCTTTGCAGCAGCTGCGCACGCAGTGCGGGCAGGAGTTTTCCGCCGGGGATGCTCAGCAGCCGAAAAGCCAGTTTTTCAGTGCCCTGACCTCTCTGCTCCGGCAGGGCAGCCGGACGGACACGGCCGGTTTTCAAAAAGCCGTCTATCAGGAGGTCTGTCGTTCTCTGCTTCTTGACAGCAGCGTCTACATGCCGTTCGTTCACCTGTATCTGCCGATCAACTGGCAGGGGAACAGCATGTTCGCCCAGATCTGGGTGGAGAAGAAAGAAATCGGGGAAAAGAAGGCGTCCGTTCCGTCCGGCCAAAAGGGCACCTCCGTCTTTCTCACATTCGACATCCGGGACCTTGGATATTTCGAGGCGGTCGTCAATCTTCAGGACAAGCGTGCGGACATCCGCCTGAACTGCCCACCCGGACTCACCCGAAAAAGCGGCGATATCGTGCCGGACCTTTCCAAAATTCTGAGGCAGAACGGCTTCACGCCCGGTGAAATCCGCGTCGCCTCCAGTGACCGGCCGGAAATTCCCGGCCTTCTTCTCGGAAAAATTCAGGAAAGGAAGCACTCCATCAATGTCACAGTTTGAAAAGCTGCAGAAGGCTGCCGCCCTGAAATACAACGACTCCAACCCGGACGAAGCGCCCGTAGTGGTGGCGTCAGGCCTTGGATATGTCGCCCAGCAGATCGTGGATATCGCTGCACAGAGCGGCGTGCCTGTTTTCCGGGACGATTCCCTCGCGACTCTGCTTTCCCAGCTGCACGCGGGAACAGAGATTCCGCCGGAGCTCTATCAGGCCGTCGTGGACATCTACGTATATTTCCTCGGCTACGCTCAAAAGGCCTCCCCGAAGGAGCCTTCCGGCCCAGCTGACGAGCCCTCCGCGAAAACGGAAGAAAAATCGGATAAAATTAACTGAAATATCTAATTTTTTAATCTTCTATGCCGATATAGGAAACAGGGGATTTTTTCGGCGTGCCCAAAAAGAGGCAACTCTTCGCGATCGGCACGCGATCAAGGCAGAAAAGAGGAAGCGCCATGAAAACTACCAAAAAAGCAAAAAACGTCAAAAGCGAATTCTCCGTGGTTGAGAATATCCCCACGGAAAAGTATCTGACTTTCTTTATCGACAGTCAGGTCTACGCGATTCCGACCAGCGAAGTAATGGAAATTATCCGTATGCAGCCCATCACGTTCATGCCGAACCTCCCGAAGTACGTGAAGGGTGTTATTAACCTCCGGGGCAAAATCGTTTCTCTCATCGATATGCGTCTGAAATTTGCCAAGGAAGAAAAGGAATACGGCAGCCGCACGAGCATTATTATTGTTGAGTGCGGTGAAATGACGGTCGGTCTGATTGTGGACGCGGTAAAGGATGTTCGCGACGTCGCCGCAAATCAGATTTTCGACGCGCCGAAGCACGAAAAGAATGCCGGTGCACAGGCAAATTATGTACGGGCCATTGCTAGCCTTGAAAAGGAATCCGCCATGGTGCTCGACATACCGAAAGTTCTGACTCACAAGCATTCAGCGTCGGAGTTCAAGGCCGGTGAAGAAGTTAAGGAACTAAAAGCAGCGGTGCAGTAATACCGCATCGGCACACCGGGGGATACAAGGAGGACAGAAAACGGAATGATGCCTTTATCGGAGGATTACCTTGGCTCCCCCTGTGAAGTCAAGTCTATGGACAATGCCATGATTCTGGCCGGATACATCACCGGAATTACAAGAGAAGGTCTGGAGATTACGGATAAAAACGACTGTCTCCCGATTATACACTGCAACACTACCGTCAAGGTCAGTATTCTCAGCGAGTCGCTCGGGCTCCGCGTGGTGATCGGGAAGGTTTACCTTTCCACCAAGGATTTCACCCGCATTGTCGACGTACAGAACGCTGCAGATTACGAAAAGCGCAGTTTCTTCCGCGTGAAGCTCAACCTTCAGACCAAGGCATACAAGCTTCCCGAAAATGCGGAGGAAACAAACGGAGAGAAAAAGGAACAAGACTCCGGGGAAACAAAGCCGGTGGAATTTTTTCCGGTTATGGTCCGTGACCTGAGCCTGAGCGGGCTGTTTTTTTCAACAGACAAAAAACTCCGCCTCAACGACCGTGTTGCAGTTCGGCTGAATATTTTCGGGACAGACCTTTCCCTGGACTGTAAGATCATACGCTCCATCTCCGTTGAGATGGATACGAGGGACGGCTACGGATGTGAATTCCAGAATAATACCGGCCGCCAGTTTGATCTGCTCTGCAAATATCTGTTCGACTGCCAGCGGGAGCAGATCCGCGCGCTCCGTGAGATGCAGAGTTCACGTCCATCATAATACCCTCCCGTCTGTGCGGGAGGCTGATTTCTTTCCGGCCGAAACGGCGGGATGAATAAAATAAACGGAGGGAAAAAACGTGCAAACTACAGAAATGGACACAATTCTCAACGATGCCGGTGAAAACGCGGCGCTTGAAAAAAAATATCTGACGTTCTGGACGGATAACGAGCTCTTCGGCGTTCCGATCGCGGACGTCGTGCAGATCATCAGTATGCAGGGCATTACTCCCCTTCCCGATTTTCCGACGTACGCCAAAGGAGTCATCAATCTCCGCGGCATCATTATTCCAGTGATCGACGTGCGGATTCGCTTCGGTAAGCCCGAGGTTGCCTATAATGACAGTACCTGCATCATCGTGACGAATATCGAAGACACCTACATGGGATTCATCGTGGATTCTGTGGACGAAGTGACCGACATCGACGACGACGATATTTCGCTTCCGCCGAAGGTTTCGAAGGACGTGACCAATAAGTATCTGACCGGCATCGGCCAGGTTGAGGACAAGGTCGTTCTTCTGCTGGATACCGGGAAGATTCTGTCGGAAGACGAGTACGAGGTGGTACGCGAAACTCTGGATGACAAAGCGGCCAAAGAAAAGCCGCAGGCCAAAGAGGAAGTAAAAGAAGCAGCGGAAAAACAGCCGCTTCCCCCCAACGTGGAGCCGCTCAGACCTGTCGGAGACAAAAAATAAGCGAAGGGGAACTTGAAAAATGAATGCATTGAAAAAGATGAAGATTCGCAACCAGTTTTTGGTGTTTATCGGCATAACCGCCGTACTGTTTCTGATTCCCTACATCATATTGCTGGTGGCGTTCCTCGGGGGCTCCTCTGACGCGGTCAAGTTTGTCGCAGCCCTTCGCGTGGCGATGCCGATTGCCGGAATTATTCTGGTTGCCGTTACCGTTTTTGCTCTGCTGTTCGTTGCCACCATCGGCAAACGGTCGGCCAAATCAATTGTAGAAATTGGTGAAGCCATGCACGATTTCGCTCACGGCAAAATTCACGTCCATATTGACTGCAGTTCGTCGGATGAAGTCGGGGGAGTCGCCGCAAGCGTCAACGAATTTTCCGAACGGCTGGAAGATTCCGTTTCGGATCTGGTACGGATTATGAACGCCCTTGCCGACGGCGACATGACCGTCGAAGCTAACCACGTATGGATCGGCGACTGGGCCCAATTAAACGACGCCGTAAAGAATATTATCGGCTCCATGAACCACGTCTTCTCCAAGGTCAACACAGCCGCTGAACAGACCACCAGCGGCTCAGAACAGGTTGCAAGCGCGGCGCAGGCACTGGCGCAGGGCGCAACGGAGCAGGCAAGCTCCATTCAGGAGCTTTCGGCGACCATCATGGAGATTTCCGAGCATGTGAAAAAGAACGCCTCCAACGCGACCGACGCGGATCAGGCCTCCGCGGTTGCAAAGGATAAGGTCGGCGAGGCCAATACCAACATGAATCAGATGATGGAGGCTATGACACAGATCAATGACGCCTCTCAGAAAATCGGAAACATTATCAAGACGATTAACGACATCGCCTTCCAGACCAATATTCTCGCATTGAACGCCGCCGTGGAAGCTGCCCGCGCGGGTGCCGCAGGCAAAGGTTTCGCCGTTGTCGCGGATGAAGTCCGCAATCTGGCAAGCAAGAGCGCCGAGGCCGCAAAGGATACGACTTCTCTAATTGAGGAATCCATCCGTGCGGTGACAAACGGCTCCAAGATTGCCGAGGTCACGGAAAAGACGCTTGCCGAAGTACACGAATCCACAGTTCAGGTTAATAAGCTGGTCAATGAAATCGCGGGTGCGACCAACCAGCAGGCAACGTCGATCGGCCAGATCAATCAGGGAGTCCAGCAGATTTCCGCGGTTGTGCAGACCAATTCTGCCACCGCCGAAGAAAGCGCGGCAGCAAGCGAAGAGCTTGCTGCACAGGCAAAAGCGCTGAAGCATTCCATCTCCGGAATCAAGCTGAAGAGCCAGAATGCACAGGCATCGAGGCCCCAAGCCGCAAAACCGGCTGCGAAACCAGCCGCTCCGGCATCAAAACCTGCGGCGCCTGCCGCACCGGAAAAGCCGGCGGAAAAGAAGCCTACAGAAAAGGCTCCGGCATTGCAACCGAAAGCACGGGCTGCGTCTTCATCTCTTACGAACGACAAATACATTTGATTTTTCCCTTCGAATATCCCGTCTTTTCTTCGAAAAAGACGGGATATTTTTTTACGGCAGGCAGACAGCTAAATTTTTTCCGCCATGAACCGATATAATAAGTAAAGAATTGACAAATTGGTGGCTATCAGGGGGTAACAATATGAGTTCATCAAGTTCTTCATCTTCATCCGGTATTGGGCATCTGCAGACCTCTAATCTGCTGCGTCTGACCGGCACCAATCTGATGTCCGGCTTGGATACCGATTCCATTGTCAAGGCACTGACTGCCGGAACACAAAGTAAGATCACAAAGCAGAAACAGCTTCAGCAAATCGCAGAGTGGAAGCAAAGCATGTATCGGGATGTCACTACCAGCATAAAAACCTTTTCCTCCACTTATTTCTCCTATATAAACAGCTCCACCAATATTTTAAGCTCCAGCTTTTTTGAAAGTGGCGCGCTGACCAGCTCTTCGAACGCAGTCACCGCTTCAGGCAAAGCATCCGATGCCGCGGCCATAAAAATCGAGACCATTTCACAGTTGGCGTCTGCGGCTTCCTATAACTCGCAAAAGATTTCCAACGAAGCGATTACCTCCGGCAAAATTTACGACAACTGGCAGCAATCCGACGCCGGCGGGAACTCCGTTGTGGTTTCCTACGGAGGAAACGACTATACGCTTTATATGAGCAGCGATATTTCGCTGGATTCGAATAACCAGACATCCCCAGGCAGCGGCGTGCTCAATGACACTGAGGTTCAGAAGGTTGTAACCGGCTTAAACGACCAAATCAGCGCAAACAGCAGTCTGAGTGGGAAAGTAAAATTTGATTACACCAGCGGAAAAATAACGTTAACCGCTCTGGATGCCAGCGGTGCAGAAGATTCTACGAAAACCCTCGGACTCAAAGTTAACAATTCTGATGCGGCAAGAAGCGCAAGCTTTTTAACTGCAATGGGGTTCCAGACGGTTGGTGCGCCCACGGGTACAGGGCATTTGACCGGCCAGACAAATGTTCAGACAACGATAGCTTCCAGCGGCTTTTTCTCTCATAAGATTTCCGGATCTTCCCAGTTTACGCTCAATTACGGGGGAGAAACCTATACCTTGAAATTGGGATCGGACATCGACACATCAGGGGGCCAATCGGATGTTGTTTCAAAAATGGTTTCTCAGCTGAACACCCAGATTTCTTCCATTACCGGCCTGACTGGAAATATTAAATTTGTTCAGTCGTCCTCTGATCCGACAAAAATTGAACTGCAAAATAACGGAACCCAGAATCTTGCCGTTACAGGCGTTTCGGAAGATCTGGAGACGGGCCTTGGAATGACCGTGTCCGGGCAGGCTCCGTCCGTCTCGTCACCTCTTACGGTTACCGCAGGCTCGAGTTACACGAGTACATCGGTCAATCTGACAAATCTTTCTACCGTCTATCTCGGTGATGCCCTTAAGGGTTCTACACTGACGTTTAATCTGGACGGCTTGAACAAGTCGATTACATTTGGCGACGACGAGAGCCAGTATGATGACCTAAACGGCGCTGTTGTGAACGGTGTAAATACAACCGGAATTTCGAAGCTTCAAACCTATCTCCAAAATCAGCTGAACAGCAACTTCGGTTCCGGAACCATTACGGTCAGTGCCAGCAGTACCGGTCTTTCCTTTTCAACCAGCAATCCCACTTCGGTTCTTAAACTGACTTCTTCCGACGGCAATAATGTGCTGAATCAAAATGGCGCGCTGCGCATGAATTACGGTTCCATTAATCGCCTGGATCTTGGTATGTCATTGAACGACATCAAAAGCGAATTCAAAACTGCCCTCACGGCAGGCAGCGACGGAACCTATAAGATGCAGATCAACGGCGAAAATTTTTCATTCAGCGGAACCGATACCGTTGGGGACGTCGTGTCAAAAATCAACAATGACGCTGCTGCGGGTGTCACTGTCAGCTATTCGCAGACTTCCGATTCGTTCCGGATTGTCAGCTCCGACACGGGTTCTCAAGGCAAAGTTAGTGTTACCGATCTTTCCGGAGGGAATCTGGCGCAGGCTCTCTTCGGGGTTACCTCTTCGGCAAGCACCGGCACTATTGCTGCCAGCAGCACCGATCCCTCCGGGTCTTCCTACGAGCTTGCCGTAGGAGGAAACAATCCGGTAACAATCAGTCTTCCAACAAACGGTTCTTATGGCAGCCTTGCCGATCTGGCTACGGCAGTGAACACCGCCATCGGCAGTTCTTCCCTGAACGGAAAAGTAACGGCAACGGTAGCATCCGATCATCTGGTTTTCCAGACTGTCGGAGCTGCAGCCGGTCAGTCCATTATCCTTTCTTCCAGCGGACCCGGCAATGTTCTGAACGTAAGCAATAAGGCCGGAACCGACCTGAAAATGTCCGTGGACCTGAATGGAAGCTCTACACCAACGGATATCACACGCTCCTCCAATTCCTTTACGCTGGATGGCGTAACAATTACTGCAAACCGGGTAACCACCGGTTCCGACGGTCCCATTACGTTAAGCTCTTCCTCTACGAGCACCGATGACCTCTACAAAAAGATTGTGGACTTTGTCAACACTTACAACACGCTGATCAACAAGGTCAACACCTATACCAGTGACTCCCCTGAAAAAGACTCAAATCACAAAAATAAATATGCTCCGCTGACTGATGATCAAAAAGCGGATATGACCAGCGATGAGATCGACAAATGGAACGCTAAGGCGCAGCAAGGCCTTCTGCAAAATGACAATACTCTGAACGGAATCCTTTCCGACTTCACGAATGTGATCAATTCCGTGGAAACGCAAAGCGGACTTTCGCTGTCGCAGATTGGAATTTCCACTCCGGTGAACGACTACAAGTCCGGCGGTCAGTTGGCGATCACCTCAACGACCCTGAAGTCCGCCCTGGCCACGGAACCTGATCGAGTGGAAAAGCTCTTTACAGACGCTACGGACGGCATCGCTACCAAAATGGCACAGGTCATGGACAAATATGCCGGAACCTCCGGCGGGACCGGCCAGTTGATCACTTTGGCCGGAACAAGCGCTACGTCGTACAATGACACCAGCGCAATGGGGGTCCAGATTAAGCGGTATGAATCCACGATCGACGACCTGAATACCCAGCTCAGTACGGAGCAGGACCGCTGGTGGGCCAAGTTCTCAAGGATGGAGCAATCGCTGGGTACGCTGAACTCTCAAATGGGTTATCTGAACTCCATGACAAGCAACTCTTCCTCTTCGTCGTGATACCGTGGTTGAAGAACAGCAGGGATAAATGAAACGCGGAGGCGCGGAACAAATGGCAGGAACAAATTCTATGATTTCGCAATACCAGGAACAGGAAATCAATACGATGTCCCGGGGCGAATTATTGATTAAACTTTATGATGAACTGATTAAGAATCTGAAATACGGAGCAATTCTTCTTAATCAAAACAATTCCGAACCGGCCAAGAAATGCATGACAAAGTGCAGGGATATTTTGAACTATTTAATCGTGATTCTGAACCACCAGTATCCGATTTCGGAACAGCTTCAAAGTATCTATTCGTTTATGATCGGCCAGATTATTCAGGCAAACGTACACGGTCAGGCCGATTACCTGGAGAAAATCTTACCCATGGTTCAGGAACTCAGGGATGCGTGGGTACAGGCGGAAAAAACCGTACGGATGCAAAATTCCGGGAAAGGCAGGGAGCGGAGCAATTAAGCTCCGCTCCCCTTTAGGTTAACCGTATATGGCATATGAGGAATTATTAGAATGCATGAAGCAAAAAAAAATACTGCTGGAAAAGATCATGCAAATGAGCAGTCAGATGGAGTCCCTCAGCAAACAGACTCACCCGGATCCTGGAAATCTCCCACAGGAACGGCAGGTCTATGTCGACCGTCTGCAAAAATGCGAGCATCTGCTTAACGGCCAGATCAATCGGCTTTCTTCAAATGAGCAGACGCGGATGAAGATTGTCTTATCTTCCAATCTGAAAAAAACCGACTGTACTCCAGAGGAATCGGAACTTTCGGAATACGGTGTAGCATGCAGATCACTTCTGCGCTGTATTGTGGCCACCGACCAGGTCTCCATGGAACGGTTCCGCGAAGAAAGACAGCGGCTTGAGCAGCTTGTCAATCAATCGCGGCCTAAGCAAAACGGACCCATATTTTATAACACCATTCGTTAAAATGTTTTTGTCCCTTTCGCGAATGATTTGATAACCATCTCTCCGGTTTCCGTATGAAAATACAGCGTTCTGCCGTAATTCAGTCCCGTGTCCTCGGCGATCAGCCGAATATTAAGCTTTTGCAGGGTCTCTTTGACCGCCGCTGCATTCCGCTGCCCGATATTACCAAAGGCACTATCATCCGCTACGACGAACATCTTTGCCCCGCCGGCAATTTTGGCGAGCATCCGGCTGCGCGCGCAGCCCATGCTTTCCATTCTCTTCACCAGATCCGGCAGGCAGGTATCGGCGTAGCGGTGTATTTTTTCCTGCGTATTGTTTTCGGGAAAATAGGGGAGCATGATATGAGCCAGCCCCCCGATTTTCAGCAGCTTATCGTACAGGCAGATGCCGATGCAGGAACCCAGAGCATAGGTAACCAGCGTGCCGGGGCAGGCGGCAATTTGCGCGTCCGATATATTTACGGTAATCAGTCCTTCATTCATAACGCAATCCCCAAGCTATCCATAAGTTTATTCAGAGAACCGATATCGGGAATCAGCATCATGTTTGCTGAAATCGTGCTGTCGGAACTGAGAAAATCATCCTCGATAAAAATGATCTTGTCGGAAACGGTCCCCATTTCCGCTGCAGGTACCGTCAACAGCGCACCGACCATATCGGCCGTCACGGCCGGAACAGAAATCTTAATCTCAAGGCTGGAAAGCGTCGCAATCGAATTCGCGTAAGCGCCGATCATGATGTTTCCGATTTCCGAAAGTGCGGAATAATCCATCTCCGACAACTCCGAAAAACTCGGTTTGCTTTCACCCAGCAGCGCTTCCAGAAGGGACTGGGTAAAATCCTGATCAATCACAAACATCATGATTCCTGTAATATCGCCGCTGAGTTCCACCAAAATCGCAATGACAGGCGTTTCCGGGCCGCCGAGGGCCTTATCCGCTTCGCTGATGTCCAGAATCCGCACGGTGGGCGTCACCATATTCACCTCGCGGTTAAGCATCTGGGAAAGGGATGTAGCCGCATTTCCTGCGCCGATATTGCCGATTTCCTTTAAAACATCGATATGCATTTCATTAAGCTGGCCAAGATCCTGTATTGTCATGATACACCTCTCTGCTTGATTAAACGACTCATCCGATCCGATCCGAAGGGAGTACCGGTCCATTGACAATGCTTCCCCGGTCGGAATAGAACTTTATGTTCACGAAATTTTCTGTAAGGATCTGCACGAAGCTACCTATTTTCAGTTTTGTTCCCGCATAGACCGTTTTCAGTCCGATAATACAATAGTCCGAAAAAGACTGCTTGCTCTTTTCAGAAACCGTGATTTTTTCCTCAATTGCGCGGATCTCGGCCTCGATGCGGCTCTTTTTCATGATCATGGATCGAAGCTCCGCCTTAATGTCATCTGCGTTCTGATTCCCCGCGATCTGCTTGGTCAGGGCCGTGATCTTCGCTTTGAAGGTGGCTTCCTTCTCCTTGTCGGAAGCCATCTCCGCGCGAAGCTTCTCCGTCTCGCCGTTTGTGAGACTCGACAGGAGTTTCTGCAGCTCCTGCGAAACAATACAGACCTCCGTATGGGAATTGTTCTCGTTCCCGATCGTGCTTGCATACACCCGCTTGCCGACCTGACAGCTTCCGCCAACCAGAAGGGCGTTTCTTCCCTTCAGGAGCACGGACCCCTCCGCTTGAGTACGGCTATTCATTATAACATCCGCATACACGTCGCCCTTGCAGAACAGACTGACGTTCTCAAAGTATTTTCCGGAGATATCCCCCTCGGCCCGGATGACACCCTTGCCCATCCCGTTCATGCCCTTCGCGATGGTTACATTTCCCCCGGCTTCGATGGTTGCGCCTTCCACAAACCCGCGGATAATAACATCCTTGCCAGCTTTGACGGTAAAGCCCTCACGTACGTCGCCCTGAACTGTAACCGTACCGGAAAAGGCGATATTTCCCGAAGAGCTTCCCACGTCACCGTGCACAAGAAACGCGTCGTTAATATTCAGCATGGCGTTTTTGTACTCGATACAGCCGTCGATTGCCGAGGTGAGAGTAAGACCGTCATCCGATATTACCGTGTTTTTCCCACTCGGAAATTTCGGAGTCTTCCCCCGCTGATACGGAACCGGAGCATTGTAAATATCGATTCCGTCCCGCCCCGTAGCGGGCGGAACAATCGTGCAAAGCAAATCCCC
This sequence comes from Bacillota bacterium, assembly GCA_023410445.1. GTDB lineage: Bacteria > Bacillota > Clostridia > Oscillospirales > Acutalibacteraceae > Caproicibacter. The sequence continues at coordinate 77,537 of JAEYPT010000006.1, forward strand.
GGCCGATACGTTCTGAACCAGACCGAGGTTCATGTAATCCACTGTTCCGTCGTCCTTCTGCATCGGCGCATTATTCTGCTCCGTGCGGAAATTGTAGATGATTTTTCCGTTTTCCTCATCTACGGGAGGCAGACCCTCGGCGCATTTCAGTTCAAGAAAGAACTGCTTTTTGTCGCAGTATTCGCGCACCGCTTCATCGTACACCCCGTAGCAGATGCCCGCCTGACGAAGAAACTCCATGATCGCTTCGTAGGAAACATCCCGGTTCCCGTTCGGGGCCGCCTTCACCCGAAGGTATGCGGCCATTTTATCCGTTGCAACCTGAAGCTCCAATTCCGGTTTTTGTTCCGGTTCCTGAGCAGCATCTTCCTCTTCCATGTTCTTCTCATCCATCTTCTCTCATACTCCCCTAAAATCCGATCGACAATCAGCGCAGGCTGTTGATTGTCTGCATCACTTCATCGGACATTTTTATGATGTTGGCATTCAGGTCAAACGCCCTGTTTATATTGATCATGTCCGTCATTTCGCGCGCAACATCAACTGTGGAGGCTTCGAGGTAGCCCTCTTTGATTCGGTCATTCGAAACCGAGGTCGGCTTGCCGGAAAGTTCGGTAGCCTCATAGCGGTTATTCCCAGCCTTATTCAGCCCGCTGAGATTCACAAAGGAATAAACCCCAATATTCTGCTTTGCCTCAGCATTTCTGACGACGATCGGGTTCCCATTGCCGTCAAGAACTGAATCCCCATCCGCCGTAGAAAGAAGGAAGGAACCGTCCGGACGGGTGGAAAGCTGAAAGTTCCCGTCACGGGTATATCTCACCGTTCCGTCCGACGCACGCACGGCAAAAAACGTGTTGCTTTGCGTCAGGGCGTAATCCTGCGCACGCCCCGTCTGGTTAAAATCTCCCTGCTCAAACACCGTGTCCGTCTTGCTCAGGCGCGCGCCGTGCCCCAGCATTACCTTGGCTGCACCATTCTGCTGATCGCGGAGGCTGGTGGTCACCAGATCGGCAAACTCCGCCTTGTCCGATTTATACCCGGTGCTGGAAACATTGGAAAGATTGTTTGCCGTAATATCCATTCCCTGTTCCTGTGAAATCGCGCCTGCCGAGCCCGTATAGAATGCAGTAATCATCGCAAAGATGCCCCCCTGTTAAAGTTTAGAAATGTCAACCGCTTTGTCGAGAACATCGTCGTACATTTTCAGTGCGGAGGAACAGGACTGCAGCTGACGTTCGGAACCGATCGACTGAGTCATTTCCGTCGTCACCTCCACATTGGAGCCCTCCGTGTTTTTCCACAGAATATTCTGATTCTGCATCCTCGTCGCATTATTTGACGAATAGATTCCCTCGCCGAGCGGCGTCAGATTTTTTTTATCCGCCACATCGTAAAGAGCGATCCGGTCTACCCTTCCGGCGCTGGTATAAATATCGCCTGCCGAATTGACCGTGATGCTGTCCGTACCAAGATGGATCGGCCCGTTGTCCCCCAGAACACGCCCCTGCCCTTTCAGGACCAGATAGCCTTCGTTATCCAGATCAAAGCTGCCGTCACGGGTATAGACAACCCCGTTTCCCTTCTGGACTGCAAAGAAGCCGTCGCCCCGAACCGCAAAATCAAGACTCCGCCCCGTGGGCTCAAACGCGCCCTGAGAATAATCCGTATCCGATTCGTCCACGATGTTCATGAGCGAAGTGTTGCCCACCCGCGTGCGGTTCTGATCCACCCGGTCCAAGAGCATCTCGCCAAATGCTTTTGAGGTAACCTTTGCTTTTTTGAAGCCGGTAGTGTTCACGTTCGCGAGGTTATTGCCCAGGGTATTCAGCACACGGCTCTGCGTCAGCATATCGGAGCCAAGAATATAAAAGCCTCTGACCACGCTAAAATCTCCCTTCCATTTCTATTGTTTGAGGTACTCCTCGAGGTTTTTTTTCAATTTTCGAAGCGCGTTAGAGTGAATCTGTGACACTCTAGATTCGCTGATTCCCAGAACGCCGGATATTTCCTTTATTTTCAGCTGTTCCTTGTAATACAGCCCGATCACTAGCTGTTCCTTCTCGTCCAGCCGGTCGATATTCCGGGAAAGCTCGCTGATCAGTTCCTTTTCCGCCATCGCCTGTTCGGGGCTGTTTTCCTTTTCGGAAAGGTGCAGCGCAAGATTTTCAACGCCCTTTTCATAAACCAGCTCCTCGAAGGAAAGCATGTTCATGGAACAGGTCTCAGCAAGCATTTTTTCATACTCCGCACCGCTCACGTGCAGATAATCCGCGATTTCGCCGTCTGTGGGCGTCCGGCCGAGCCTCTGATTCAGAACCTCGTCCGCGTCGTTGATCGTTTTCGCCATCTTTTTCAGCCTACGGGGAAAGCAATCCTGCTTGCGGATATAGTCGATCATCGCGCCCCGAATCCGGATGGAGGCATAGGTCTCGAATTTTACCTGTTTAGCGGGATCGAACTTCAGGATCGCATCCATCAGCGCAATCAGTCCTTCGTTGACGATATCGTCCAGATAATTGAAATACTGATAATGCCCGACGATTTTAATCGCAATGCATTTAACCAGATAGCTGTATTCCAGAATCAGGCTGTTGCGCGCCTGAGGGTCCCTGGTGCGGGCGTACTGCTGCCAGAGTTCGGGCACAGACATCTTTTTTTTCACTGCCTGCTGATTCATTTCGATCCGGCCCTCCTTTCCCGTTGTTATGTCCCATTTACTCCAATGTTACATTGGCTACCGCCTGAATCTGTACGTTGTTGTCCAGTTCATTGAAGGACAGAACCACCGCTTTGGGGTAAAACTGCTGAAGCAGCTTGCTGAAATAAATCCGAACCACAGGTGAAGTCAGGATCACCGGGGTCGTGATGACATCCTTCACCTTAGTGATGCATTCCGTAAGCTTGGTAATAATCTTCTGGGTTGTCTGCGGGTCCAAAGTCAGGTAGGTACCATGCTCGTTTTTGCTGATGGAATTGACGATGACCTTTTCCACTTCGCTGTCCAATGTAATCACGCGGATCTGGCCGCCCTCCGACCATTTGCGGGTAATGGTTCGCCGCAGAGCCTGCCGCACAAATTCGGTGAGCATCTCCGGGTCCCTTGTGCCGGCCGAATTGTTTGAGATCGTCTCCAGAACCGTCTGCAAATCCCGGATCGGGATTCCCTCCCGCAACAGTGAGCAAAGAATCTTCTGCAGACCGCTTGCGCTGATGATATTCGGTATTACATCCTCCACCAAAGGGGCGTTGTATTTTTTGACACTTTCCAGAAGCTGGTTGACATCCTGCCGGGAAAGAAGCTCCTGTGCATGCCTGCGCACGGTTTCGGAGAGATGCGTAATCACGACGGTGAGCGGGTCGATGACGGTGTACCCGTAAATTTCTGCCATGTCCTTCTTATCGGGCGTAATCCATTTGCTCGGAATGCCGTAGGCGGGTTCGATGGTGTCAATGCCGTCGATGACTCCGGTCAAATTGCCGGGGTCCAGGGCCAGGTAATAGTCCATCAGGATTTCGCCGCGGGAAACTTCTTCACCCTTGATGAGAATCACGTACTGGTTCGGGTTCAGGATACCGCTGTCCCGTAATCGGACGGAGGGAACCACCATGCCCATATCAGTTGCGAACTGCTTGCGGAACGACACCAGCCGATCAATAAAACTGCTTCCGCTGTTCTCATCCACCAGGGGGATCAGGCTGTAGCCGAAATCCATTTCAATCGCGTCGATGGGAAGCAGATTGTAAATATGGTCGATATCCTTATAATAAGCCGTTTCATCCGGTTCAACCGGAACACTGGCCGCCGCACCTCCCGTCTCGGCAACGGCCGCCGCCTTGACCTTCTTCCGGGTGGAGACACCGAACCAGATCATCAGCCCGGAAAGCAGCAGCATCTGGGGAATCGGCATTCCGGGAATCAGGCAGAGGCTCATCATGGCGCATCCGGCCAGAATAATGACGATCGGCTGCGACAGGAACTGTTTGCTCACATCCTCGCCGAGCGTGGAACTGGAAGCAGCACGCGTGACGATCATGCCGGTCGCCGTCGAAGTCAGCAGGGCGGGAATCTGAGAGACCAGACCGTCGCCGACCGTCGCGATAGAGTAAATGTTCAGCACGTCGCCGAACGACTGGCCACCCTGCACCATGCCGATAATGAGGCCACCGATAAAATTGATGAAGGTGATTACGATCGACATGACCGCATCGCCCTTGACGAACTTACTGGCACCGTCCATAGAGCCATAGAACTCAGCCTCGCGCTGGATGTCTTCCCGGCGTCTGCGGGCCATTTCCTCATTGATCAGGCCGGAGTTTAAATCCGCGTCGATGGCCATCTGCTTACCGGGCATCGCGTCCAGACGGAACCTTGCAGCAACTTCCGAAACGCGCTCCGCGCCTTTTGTGATAACCAGAAATTGGACGAGGACGATAATCAGGAATACAACGAAACCGACCACGATATTGCCCCGAAGGACAAAGCTGCCGAACGTTTTGATGACCTGTCCGGCGGAACCGGAATTGGAAAGGATCAGCCTTGTGGACGAAATGTTCAGGGCTAGTCGGAACAGCGTCATAATCAGCAGGATGGAAGGAAACACCGAAAACTCCAGCGAGTTTCGGATATACATGGTCAAAAGGAGAATCACAAGGGAGACCGTTATATTCAAAATGAACATCATATCCAGCACAAAGGCCGGAAGAGGTATGATAATCAGAGCAATAATGACAATGACAAACAGCGAAACAACATTATTGTAAAACTTCAATGCTCCATTTATCTCCTCTCTTTATTAAGCTGATAGACCCACGCCATCACTTCCGCAAGCGCCTGATAGAACTCCGCCGGAATTTCCTCATTGACCTTCACAGAAGCGTAGAGCGCCCGCGCAAGCGGCCTGTCCTCCTTCATGGGAATGTGGTTTTCCGACGCGATATCGATAATTCTCAGCGCCAGATAATCCTGGCCTTTCGCCACAACGACCGGCGCGGTGTTTTTTTTCGCATCATATCGCAGGGCCACAGCAAAGTGGGTCGGGTTGCGGACGATCACATCCGCAGTGGGCACCTGCTGCATCATGCGCTGCCGCGCCATTTGGCGCTGCTGCTGACGGATCTTCCCCTTGATTTCAGGGTTGCCTTCCAGCTGTTTGTACTCTTCCTTGATCTCCTGCTTTGACATGCGGATATTGCGCTCGTATTCCCACCATTGATAGAAATAGTCGACTGCGGCCAATCCGATAAAGGCCAGGGAAATCTGAAACACCAGGTCCATGATGCTGTTCAGGATTGATACGGTGGAGTCCCTCACGTCCCCGTACATCATTCCGATGCACCGATTGCAGATCCCCTTGATCTGCAAATACAGCACATAACCGCAGATGGTGATTTTGATGATGGACTTCAAAACATCAATGACCGAGCGAAGAGAAAAAAGCCGCTTGATCCCCTGAAGGGGGCTGAGATTCGAAAGTTTGAACTTGATTTTTTCACCGGAAAACCGGAACCGGGTCTGCACGCCGGTCGCCAGCACCGCAATTAAAATGGAAGCAGCCATCACGGGCGCACAGAGGAGCAGGAGCGAGGTCAGGGCATCGGTCATAAGAACCTGTGCCGCATTGACGTCCAACCCGTTGACCGTCCGGATTCTGCCGAAAAACGCAATCAGAAAGTTCCCAAAATAAACGTACATATAGGGAAACGCTATTTTTAGAACCACAAAGATTCCCAGAATGGACAAGGCGCTGACGACGTCCGCGCTTTGAAAGATATTGCCCTTTTTCCGTTCGTCCTCACGCTTTTTCGGGGTTGCTTTTTCGGTTTTATCCTGGGCGCCCGAAGGCATGAAATCCCCCCCGTTAAAGAAGCACTACGTCAGCATGCCGTACAGCCCACTGAGATTGTCAAACATCAGAACCAGCATTCTTTGCAGAAATTCGGAAAAGGACGGAACAAGGACCATTAGCGCCAGAAAACCGATAATCAGCTTCAGCTGAACCTGCATGGAAAAGATATCCACCTGTGGCACCGCCCGGGTAATCAGTCCGACCCCGACTTCGCTGATCAGCTGAACCGCAACAATGGGAAGCGCAAGCTTTACGGAATAAATCAGCATCAGGGTGAAAAGCCCCGCCAGATTTTTAAACGCGGCCGCCGGAATCATCTGGTCCCCGTAAGGAACGACGGCACACAGCTTCACGAAGACCTGAATCAGCGTCAGGTGGGAGTTGGTTGCGAAGAACATCAGGATAAACATCGTGTTAAGCAGTGATGCAGACAGCGGCATGGAAATATTGCTCTGCGGATCATAGACCTTCGACATGGAAATGCCGATCTGCATATCCATCGATTCACCGCCCATGATGAGTACCGACAGGAAAAGCTGGATGATAAACCCTGTCATAAACCCAATGAGAAGTTCCTTGCATACGGCAAGAGCGAAAACCAGAAAAGAACCGATCATGGGATCCTGTTGCGGAAGTATTTGATAGGTAAAGATCGAAAGGATTAAGGCAATTAATGATTTTACCAAAAACGGGATTTCATTCCGCCCCAAAATCGGGTTGAAAAGGATACAGCCCGACATTCGCACAAAAACCAGAAGAAATAGAAGATAGTTCGCATTACTGCCCAAAATGCTCATTTGCGTACCCGCGCTCAGTTCAGCGTTGTCATAAGGCTGAATATGTATTTGGTAAAATCGTTAATCGTTGTCAGCATCCACGGCCCCAGAAGAATCATTACAACGGCTATGGCGAACAGCTTCGGTACAAACGTGATGGTCTGTTCATGAATCTGCGTTGCCGCCTGAAGGATGGAAATAAGCAGGCCAACCGCCATGCCGACCACCAGGATCGGAGCGGAAACCTTGAGCGCAACCAAAAGCGCGCTTTGAACGACTTGCATAATCTGCGATATGGTCATTCGCTCTTCCCTTTCTTCGCCGAAGCAGGCGTCATAAGTTGAAACTTGAGGCAAGTGTCTGGAACAGCAGATCCCATCCGTTGACCAGCACAAATACAAGCAGTTTAAACGGAAGTGAGATCATTGCCGGCGGCAGCATTACCATACCCATGGACATCAGGGTACTGGAAACAATCAGGTCGATCAGCAGGAAAGGGATATAAAGCAAGAACCCGATTAAGAACGCCCGCTTGAGCTCGCTGGTCATAAACGCCGGAATCACGACGGTGATGGAAAGCTGTGACGGCGGTGTGAAGCTTTTTACCTTTGCCAGGTTAATAAAAAGATTCAGATCGTCCTTCTTGGTGTTCTTCAGCATGAACTCCTTGAGCGGAGCACTTGCCTTTTTGACGAACTGCTCCTGCGTGATTTTCTGTTCCTTATAGGGCTGGTACGCCTCCGTGTTGATCTTCGTGATCACAGGAGACATGATGAACAGCGAAAGGAATAGGGAAATCCCGATCAGCACCTGATTCGGGGGGGTCTGCTGCAGCCCGAGCGCATTTCTCAGAAAGGAAAGCACGATTACGATTCTGGTAAAGCAGGTAGTCATGATAAGTATAGTGGGCAGCAGAGCCAGCATGGTCATCATTTCGATGATCTCAAGGGTGGAAACACCCTTGCCGTTGACGGTGACCCCGACCGAGGCGGCCGAAGCCGGCATCGGCAGGCAAAGAATCAGCGCAACGGAAACCACCATACATACGGCCGCCTTGCGGGAAATTCCGCGGCGCCTGCGAGGGGATTCTTTACTTTCTGTCAATTTTATGTCCTCTGTCATTACGGGTCAAATCCAATCTGCCTTTCAGAGCTGAATTCAAAACATCCATAAAATCACGTTTCTCACCGGCGTCGGGATTCTGCAGTTCTTCAGGGCCAAGTTCCCTCAGAATTTCGACCCGCTCGTTCGAATACGCAAGCAGGCAATACCTCCCGCAGATTCTCGCAACGCAAAGCCCTTTATCCGGCGTGATCGCCACCCGTTCCAGAATCTGAATGTTGGCGGAATTTGCCGCGCTCCCCGCTTTTTTCGCCAAGAACCGGCTAAGCGCATAGCACAGGTATAAAATTACCGCAATTGCCACCAGGGAAAGAATCAGGGGAACGGTATCCGCAGCAAAGCTTAACGGAAGCAAACTCATAGATATCTCCTGATCAGCCCAGAATACTCTTTACAGTTTTCATAATGCGGTCCGCTTTGAAAGGCTTGACGATGAAATCTTTCGCACCCTGTTTGAGTGCGTCGACCACCATGGCTTCCTGACCCATCGCCGAGCACATGATAACGTTGGCGCTGGGGTCCTGAGAGCGGATCTGCTTGAGAGCCTCGAGGCCGTCCATAACGGGCATGGTAATGTCCATGATTACGAGGTCCGGCTTCTCGCTCGAGTAATTGGTGACAGCCACCTGTCCGTTATTGGCTTCGATTACGTTTGGATATCCGTTCTTGGACAGGGTGTCTTTGATCATCATCCTCATGAACGCCGCATCGTCGACCAGCATGATTTTCTTGTCCATTGTTAATCCTCCTAAAGATCTTTTTATATTGGAAACTCTGTGAGCGTGCTTACAGCAGTCTCATGATCTCGTTGCTGTTCAGGACTTCTGTGATTCTTACTCCGTAGAAATCGTCAACTACTACTACATTGCCCTTCGCGATAGCCTTGCCGTTCACATAAACGTCCACCTGAGAACCAGCCTGCTTGTTCAGCTCGACAATTGTGCCGGCTGAAAAATCAAGAATCTCCTTGATTTTTTTGCAGGTACGCCCGATTTCAACCGTGATCTGCAGAGGCACCGACATGATGATGTTCAGGTTGTTGGTTTCACCCTGGGAAAGATTGACCTTCTCCCGGTCAAAACTTGGATAGACGGCATTGGTAACATTATAGGTACGCGGCGGCTCCTGCGGCATAGGAACAGCGGCCGTCGGCATGGGCATGGCTGGCATCATAGGCTGAGGCGCTTGCTGAACCGGGACAGCAGCCTGCGGCGTGGGAGCGGAGGCAGCCATCTGGGGGGCGGCGACAGGAACCGGGGCTGCGGCTGCAGGCTGCGTGGGAACCGGCTCCGCAGCGGCGGTGCCTGCCTCAGGTTCAACAGATTCCAGCCCGAAATTGGAAATCAGCTCTTTGGCAAGGGGAATCGGCATTACATTGATGAACTGGCTGTTGACCATATTCCCGATCATCAGGTTGAAGTAAACCGCGACAATGCTTGCTGAATCGTCGAAATACTTCTTTTTAAACTGCTCGGAATTATCGATGCCGAAGGAGCTGGGCGGCGAAATATTGATGGACCGATTCAGGAACTGGGAAAGCGCTGTTGCAGAGGCGCCCATCATTTGGTTCATTACTTCGCAGATAGCGCCGATATTCATTTCATCGAGTACAAATTCTTGATCGGAAAAATCCGTCTGAAGCAGCAAACCAACGATTACTTTAACGTCGGACTCCTTCAGAATCAGAATATTCTTGCCGGTAAGCCCCTCAACGTAATTGATTTCAACCCCGATGGCAGGCTCATAGGTTTTGATGTCGAAATCGGCGGGTCTCATGATTTTGACCTCAGGGGTCGTGATGTTGACCGGCTGGCCCAGTAATTCCGACACCGACGTGGCCGAAGACCCCAGACTGATATTCAAAATCTCGCCGATCGCATCAATTTCCATACTGGATAGCAGTTTCTCGTCATTTGGTTCCAAAAAAAATCACCTGTTTCCAAAATTGATTAATGAAGGACTCTCGCAATTTTCACCGCGTATTTATTCTTTTTCTCACCGATTTTTCCCCTGAACCAATGCAGTTTTTCAACGTTCAGAACAATGGAATCGGCTGCTACCGGCGAATCCAAAGGAATGACATCGCCTGCCTGCAGTTCCAGCAGATCCCGGAGGGTTACCTCCGTCTGCCCAAGAATTGCCGAAACGGTCAGCGGGGTATCCTTCAGTGTGTTCAGGATGGTATCCCGGCGGTGTTTCTCCTGTTTCGGGTCAACTTTTTTATTGACCTTGACGTACTTGGAATCAAAGATTTTGAATATTTCCTCCAGGGACCCTGCGGGAAGACAGATATTCACATTTCCCTTCAGCTCGTTCATGGTTATCTCAATAACCACGATGGCAACCGATTCGTCCGGCTGAATCGACTGAATCAGCTGGGAATTGGTCTCAATCAGGTCCATGGTATGGTCAACGTCTATATAGTTCGCCCACGCGTCCTTCATGATGGGTGCAATCGACCGGAACAGATAATCCAGAATGGAAAGCTCTATTTCCGTATAATCGCGCTCCACGCTATAGCCGCTGCCGTTCCCGCCGAGCATCCGGTCCAGAATGCAGAAGGAAATCGGACGGGACATTTCCATCAGAACCTGCTTGTCATCAATGTTGTATTCTTTGTTGTGCATTCCCATAACGCACACCAGCACGGAATCGCTGAGCGCATTGCTGAATTCCCGATATTCCTCTTCCTCTACCTGAACGACCTCGGACTGACAGTTCATACGCAGGAGTGCGGAGAGCCGCATGGAAAGCATTCGTGAGAAACTGTCGAAGATATTTTCCAGAAGTTTGATTTGTTCACGGGTAAATTTCTTTGGAGAAAGGAAGTCGTACTCTTTTATTTTCTGCGTCGCGGTTTTTTCTTCCATTTCCTTGATGTTAACGCCGCCGCTCTGCAGATTCCCCAGCAGTTCATCAATCTGCTGCTGAGACAATACTTCCGCCATTCGATACCACCGTTCTTTTTTCAGATTCCGCCCTCTGCCTCAAGGTAATCAGCGCTTCTCCCCCTACGGGGATGATGCCGAATTTCCGGCGGTAACAGAAGAGCCCTCTCCCTGCTGTTTTTGCTTATTGATCTGCGAATAAACCTCGGAAAGCTCGTCCGACTCGCCGCCCGCCCTTGCGATATAGATTTCGACGCGCCGGTTCTCCGCCCGGGAGGCCTCCGTTCCGTCGTCCGTTACGATCGGCCGGTATTCGCCAAACCCCTCACTGACCATTTTGTTCCCTTTGATAACGTTTTTCTGCTGAACATACAGCAGAACATTGATTGCCCGCTGGTCGGAAAGCTGTCGGTCAAACGCCTGCTTCTGTAGCGTATCGGTCGGGGAAATTTTGGCCGTATGGCCGTAAAAACGGATTTCTCCGATCTGGTCCGGAATCCCGGCCATGGCGTTGCAGATAAAATCCAGGATTTTCGTCGCAGAAGGTTCCAATTCCGCGCTGTCACCCTCAAAACAAATACTGTTCTGGAGGGAAAGAAACGTATAACCCTTTCCACGGTACAGGCCAATTTGACTTTCGAGCTTGTTTGTTGCCACATACTGTTTGAAATATGGGTACAGATCGTCGAATTTCTCCACCTTTGTCACCGGGCCGTTATCGGGGAACCCCGCGCTGGAGGGCTTTGAAACGGCGGGAGGCGCGGATGGAAGGGCCGCCTCTGCGGAAGCGGGACTGCCAGCTACCGCGGAAGCGGGCGGCTCTTTCCCGTTGATCGTATGAAACGCTTTGACCAGTTTTTCCCACTTGCTTGCATTCATGGTGGAAAGGGCAAACAAAAGTACAAAGAAAGTAAGCATCAGCGTGACCATGTCCGCATAAGTATCCAGCCAGCTCGGGACTTCGGATGGATACTCTTTTCGCTTTCTCACGACTTTTTTCTCCCCTTTCCCCCTTGTTTATTTTACCTGCCGGAAGGCAATTATATTTTCTCCGTTGTGATTATTTCTTGGACTTGCCCTTCGAAATATTTGAGGGCGAAGCACTCTCCGCTGAGGATGCGGGCCGTTTTTCCTTTGTGCGTGACCGTTCGGCAACGAAGCCGTTCAGATGCTCGCGTATCTGGCTCGGGTTGTCGCCCGCCTGAATCGCGATTACGCCTTCGACGGCGATCTCTTTGCACAGGATTTCTTCGTTGTGGCACATGTGAAGCCGGTTCCCGACCGGAATCAGCAGTAGGTTTGCCAGCATGGAACCGTAGAAGGTGGTGATGAGGGCGACGGCCATTCCGTGCGCCAGTGCGGTGGAACCCTTCGCGGAATCCATATTGAGGTTCGCCAGCATATTAATCAGACCGATCAGGGTGCCGATCATGCCGAACGCCGGTGCGAACGCCGCGGATTTCTCATAAAATTGCCAGCCCTGTGCATGACGCTCTTCCAGGTTATCCAGTTCCTCTTCCAGCATCTGCTTTACCTTATCGGGGCTGACTGCATCAACAACCAGCAGGATGCTCCGCTTCAGAAACGGGTCTCTGAGTGCATTGGCTTTTTCTTCAAGGGACAGGAGGCCCCGTTTGCGGGCCTCCTGCGCAAACTCTACAATGGTATCGATATACTTTTCAGGATCGTAACGGTTTTTGCTCATAATAATGCGGATTTGAGCGGGAATTCGCCGAAAAGCGGAGGGTGGGAAGGCAATCAGGGTGGAGGCGATGGTGCCGCCGAACGTGATTGCCATGCTCTGATAATCAATAAACCCCCGGATGGCGCCAAGATCTGTGAAGCTGGTGATTCCGTAAAAGGTGAGTACCAGCCCAGCCACCAAACCGATCAGCCCTGTGAAATCCATGTTTTCACCCGCCCCCGAAATTGTTATTTTTGCTGCGCTCCGTCGAAAAGCCCCTGAAAAATCCTGCGGCGGTAGGCGATGATCTTTTCCGAAATCTCCTCGCGCGTCTCCGCAACAAGAAGATATTTGTCCGTCGTCAGGGTTACTTTGGTCTCCGGAATGTTTTCCACCATTTCAATCAGGTCACAGTTGACTGTGACAACCGTTCCGTTCAGCTGCGTCAGCTCAATCATAAAATCACACTCTCCCAAACTCCCGTCTCCGGGGGCGTCCCCGGAGACGGTGACGTCACATTCAGCGCTTCATGTTGACGAGAGTTTCCAGCATCTCGTCGCTGACGGAAATGATCTTGGAATTCGCCTGGAACCCGCGCTCATACACAATCATATTCGAAAGCTCGGTTGCGAGGTCTACGTTGGAGGCTTCCAGCGCACCCCTTACCAGCGCACCGGTTGCGCCGCTGCCTGGAAAATCACACTTGGCGTCGCCGGAGTTGTCCGTCTTGGCGACGCAGGAATTTCCCTGCTGACTGAGACCGGCAGGATTTGTGAAATGTGCAAGCTCCAATTTTCCAACGCTTACCACGTTTCCGGCACTATTTTTCGCTGTAATCGTCCCATCCGCCGCAAATGAAATCTCAGACAGGGTATTGCTCGCGTTCGTCGTATCATAATGAATGATTCCGGGAGTATTCGAAGCGGTGTACGTCGGAGCGGTAGTCGGCAGAGCCCCGGAAGTTGCGGCGCTCAGACCGCACACATAGTTACCGGTGGCCGAATCAACCAGATTGCCCGCTTCGTCGAATTTCATCGCACCGACACGCGTATACTTGTAGCTGTTTACCGTTGGCTGATCCGTTACGTTCGCTCCAGGAGTTGATTGATCGGCAAGAATGAAATATCCTTCGCCGTCGATATAGCAGTCCCTCTGATCTCCCGTAGAAGCCTGGTCGCCCTTTCCCGTATTAACACTGACCGCGCCTAGTTGGGCGCCATAGCCCATCTGTACGGGGTCCTTGCCGCCGTTGGAAGCGCCAGGTGCCGAAGCACCTGAAAGGGTCTGGTACATGACGTCTGTAAAGGCAGCGCTGGAGCTTTTAAAACCGTAGGTGTTTACGTTTGAAATGTTGTTGCCGGTAACGCCCATCGCTTTCATGTGGGTGTCGACACCCGCTACACCGCAGGACATTGCTGTTATTGCCATAGGTTAAATCTCTCCTTTTTCAGGGGAGCCGCACGGGCCTCTCAATCGCTCAAGGCCCGGTAACCTCCTCAAGAGGTCCGGTTACAGAATTACGGCTCCGTCAATATTCGTAAAAATATTGTCTTTCATTTCCCCGCCGTTCATTGTCGTGACGACGGTTCCGCTGGGTACGTTGACAATAAAGGCCGTTGATCCATTCAGAATCAGCGCATCCTTTACGCCCTTGTCTCTCGCCTTTTCGACTGCCTCTCTCATCTGCGAAAGTAGCTGCGGTGAAACCGAGATCTGCCGCGAATCCATCCGCTGAAGCGCGTGCTTCGAAAACGTAAGACCATTGCCGGAGGAAACAGTGTCCCGCAGAATCTGCGCGAAACTTGCTCCCGTTTGGCCGGTTTCCGCTGTTTGCTGCTTCGGCTGCTCCGTTTTCAGAGCCGGGATTGGATCAATCAGTGCGGAATAATTTTTTTGGAACTGAATGTTTTGCATGAAATCACTTCCTGTGCCTTCGCTGTTGCCTCACTCAGGTGGAAGAACCGCCGCCGGTCGCGGGAGGATTGCTGTTCGTATTTGCCGGAGCAGACGGATTGACCACCTGTTCCAACGCGCTTAGGTCGTAGAGCGTCCCGTCCACCGTAATCTTGGCACCCGCTGAATTGGTAAAATCTGCGTTCTGCACCACGCCTTGCTTTTCCACTTTGTTGCCTGCGTTGTCGTAGGAAAAAACCTTTACGGTCTTTCCAACCAGAGAGGCTGCGTACTGCGCGTCGGAATATTTGGTCAGTGTGTTCATCGCCTGCAGGGAGGTGAACTGTGCCAGTTCGGAAATAAACTGTGTGTTGTCCGTCGGGTTCATGATATCCTGATTTTCAAACTGCGCGGCCAGAAGCTGCATAAACGTGGTCATGTCCATTCCGTTCTTGGACTTTTTTGACGAGGCCGCAGAATCGGAAGAAGAGCCCGCCAGACTGCGGGAAATCGTGCCGTAGCTATCAATGCCGGATAAATCCATTTTTTCCTCCTTTCAGACATACGGAAAATCAATCAAACAGCCGAGCTAACCTTTTGCAGCAGATTAAGGAAATCACCCGCCGAAAAAATCACGCCGGGGTTTTCGGACTGAGCATCCTGACGGTTTTGCCCGCTCTGTTGCTGCTGTTGCTGCTGCTGTGCGCCGGAGTGACCGCCCTGCTGCTGCCCGTACCATGACGGAGCCTGCTGGGACTGGACCACTACCTGCTGGTTCGCCGAGGACTGAAGGATACTCCGGATATCGCTGGAATTGGAAAGCAGAAGACTTTGCGTTTTGGGGTTGGATGCCGCAAGTTCCACCGTCAGAAGGCCGTTTTCGGAAACCAGCTTTACGGTAACCTTACCGAGAGACTGCGGATACAGATCCACCTGAAATTCCTGTCTTCCGTTTTTCATGTTTTCCGAAATCGCATTTGCCACCTGTTGGAATACCGGCTGTGCCGTATGGGGAGCCGGAGCATCGGAAACCTTGATCACAACAGTTCCCGTTCCATAGGGAGTTGACCGGGTTTGTGGGATCAGAGCAGCCGCATCATCCGTTTTTTGTTCCGCCTTTGGAGAAAGAATCTGAGGCTTGTCTGTTTTCTCACTCGGCGCCGTCTGCCCGTTCTGCATGGGACTGATGGCCTTCGGAGCGGAAACCGGATTTTCCGGCAGTTCTTCCACCGGTGCTTCGCCAAGCTCCGCATCTGCCTGTACCGCCGGGCCGGGAACCGTTTTTCCGGTTTTCGGGTCGGAGGGTTCGGTCTTCGCGGTTTTGGAATCGGTCAGCTGGGGATTCGGAAGTTCGGAAATTACAGACGACACTGCGGCCGCGGGTGTGGAAACCGAATTGGAAACTGAATCGGAAACCGGATCGGTTACCGCATTGGGGACTGGATTGGTTACCGTCTGCTGCCCTGCCGCCGTTTGGGGAAGCGGAGCGGACGAAACGGGAGCCGAAGCCGCTTGAGAAGGCATCTTCGCTGTCGGTGCTGTTCCCTTTGTGCCATCCGAAAGAATCGGGCCGTTTGCGGAAGGCATCGCCGGGTTACCCGCCGGAGCAGATGCGTTTGCAGAAACAGACGAAACAGTGACGTCTGCCGCCGCGCCCGCCGACTTTGAAACCGTGATTGCCGGAACGGAAAGCGAAAGATTCGGGATGAGTCCCGCCATGGGGAGCGCTGTCTGTACCGGAACCTGTGCTAAGGAATCCTGAGAATCGCTTTTTTTGCCGGGGCCTTCCGTTTTTCCGCCGGAAGTTCCGTCGGATTTGGAAGCATTCGCCGGGCCCTGCTGTTCCTTCAGCGTCGACTGCAAAAGCTGACTGAAGCCGCCGGAGCTCTGAGGCTGATCCGAAGCGGAAGCCGGAGTTTCCTGGGAAGCGGGCTGTGGCTGTGCCGCGGCAATTTGTGCAACCATGAATTACACCTCCTTTCATAAATAGCCCTGTTCATCCGGGGTGAATTTTCCCGAACGTTTCAGTTGGCCAAAAGTATCTATCTAAAAAATGAATTCAGATAGCCATTTAACCGGTTATAAACCGGCGGAACAGCGGGCACGGCCCACAAATTCCTCGATCAGCTGCTCCTGTTCCTTCCGGCTCTGGGCCAGATATTCAGCAAGCTGCTTGTCCCGAAGCTTCTCAAGGCCGGAAATGTCGCTGTTCATCTGAACGATCTCTTCCTGCTTGGCCGAAACGGCAAGTAGGTATTCCTGCTTTTGCGCTTCCAGCAGATTCGTTTTCCGGTTCAGAGCGGAAAAATAACGATTATATACTTCAAGCTCCTTGGGGGTGAGACCCTCCATCAGCCTTATTTTCAATGTTGCGTTTGTGTCGCGGAAATCGCGGGCAATCTGCGCTATTTTATCTTCCAGTTCCCGGCATTCCATCTGAAGCTTGGCCATTTCATTCTTCAGAACCTCCAGGAGCTGCTTTTTATAACTCAGGACCTTTTCGAGCGAGAATTGAAATTTCTTCACAGGTTCAGATCCCCTTCATGACTTTTTGAGTTTCTTCAAAGGAAAAGTTTTCATTGACTTCCTGACAGAGGAACGAATCGATCGCATCTATTTTTCCGACCGCTTCGTCCAGTTTACGGTTCATGCCGGGTTTGTAGGCGCCGATGGAAATCAGATCGGCGTTCTGATTATAAATGGAAAGAAGATTTCTGACCCGTGAAGCGCTCTCCCGGTGTTCGGGGGTAACGATATCGGTCATCAGACGAGATATGCTCCCGCCGACGTCGATCGCCGGGTAGTGGTTCCGGCTCGCGAGAGCCCGGGAAAGAACGATGTGCCCGTCCAGTATACCGCGGACGGTATCGGAAATCGGCTCGTTGGTGTCGTCGCCCTCAACCAGAACCGTATAGATACCGGTGATGGAGCCTGTTTCAAAATTTCCGCTCCGCTCCAGAAGCTTCGGAAGCTCCGAATAAATGGAGGGGGTGTAGCCACGCGCAATGGGCGGTTCACCGGCGGCAAGGCCGATTTCACGCTCCGCCATGGCAAAACGGGTCAGGGAGTCCATCATCAGCAGCACGTCTTTTCCCTGGTCCCGGAAATACTCCGCGACGGTGGTCGCGACGGAAGCGCATTTTGCACGGAACATGGCTGGCTGGTCCGAAGTGGCCACCACCAGCACGGAGCGGGCCAGCCCCTCGGGGCCAAGGTCCTTTTCCATGAACTCCTTGACCTCACGGCCACGCTCTCCCACAAGGGCGATCACGTTGACATCCGACTGGATATTTTTTGCAATCATGCCCATCAGGGTGCTTTTCCCGACACCGCTCCCGGCAAAGATACCCATTCTCTGCCCTTTGCCGACCGTGAGCATACCGTCGATTGCCTTGATGCCGAAGCTGAGACATTCGTCGATGCGCGGCCGATTGAGCGGATTCGTATAGGTTGGCTCAATGTCGTAATACGCAGAAGGGGGAAATTCTCCAAGGCTGTCGATCGGGCCCCCTGTTGCGTCGATCGTTCTGCCGATAAGAAAATCCCCCACCGGAATTCGGAGTTTATGGTCGGTGCTTTCCACAATGCTGCCCGGCCCGATTCCGCGGATATCGCCGTACGCCATGAGCAGGACGTTTCCGTCACGGAAGCCGACCGCCTCCGCAGTGACACCGGCGTCGCCCGCCTTCCGGCCGATCACGCAGATGTCACCCACCTTGGCATCCAGACCGGTTGTCTCGATCATCATGCCAACAATGTTTTTCACTTTTCCCTTGTAGCAAAGAGGATCGATTCTTGAGACAATATCGCAGGCAGCAGCCAGGTCAAACATGGTATCACTTCCCGTCTTCGGCAGATTTTCTATCCGTTTCCTGTCGTTACTGCGGTGTTGATCGCGTTCCGAATTTTCCGGAGCTGCGTATCAATCCCCGCGTCGATCACCTGATCGGGCATTTCAATGATGCAGCCGCCTTCACCCATGCCCTGCGCTGCAACCACTTTAATATTTTCAGAGACGCTCTTGAGCTTCTCGACAATGTCGTTGTCGGCCTTCGTAAGGATGTTCGCTGTCTGGTCGGAAACATAAATGCGCAGCCACGCCTGATTCCGGTAGGCATCCATGGCAGAGAGAATTATTGTAGACATTGCCTTGTCGTCGATTTCCAGTTCCTTTTTCAGAACCGCCCTTGCGATCGCAATGGCCAGGTCCTGAAGGTTGTCCCGAAAACGCTGTAGGACATTTTCCTTTTCCTTTTCCACCGCCTGGATCATTTCGGCCAGCTCTTCGATATTTCTCCGGTTCTCATCCGCCGCGCTGCGCAGGCCCTCTTCGGTTCCGGTCCGCAGGCCGGTTTCATAACCTCGTTTCTGGCCTTCCTTGGAGCCTGCCGCGAAACCGGCGGAATACCCCTGCTTTTTTGCTTCTTCCGTTTCGCGGAGCATTCGCTCACTCAGTTCCTGAACCTGACGCGTACTGTAATCCTGCGCATTGTTTACAATCTGCTTGGCCTTCTGAAAAGCCTTGTCAAGGATATCCTTACTTTTGGCCTCCGGAGGAAGCGCGGCGGAACTTGAATGCGGAGACGTTTGCTGCGACGCGGATTCCTCCGACGATGCCTCCCCCGCTTCATCCGCCGGCTGATCCTCTTCCTCTTCGTCCTCCGGGCTGTCGAAGTTTTCCACTTCAGCCGGGTAGGCCGGAAGAATGGCGCCGTATTGGAATGATTTGATTACCCTACTCAATAATCTCATCCTTTCCGCCCTTTGCTATGACCAGCTCACCCTCGCTTTCCAGGTTCCGGATCACGCCGACAATGCGCTGCTGAGCTTCTTCAACATCCCTCAGGCGAACATTGTGCGTATATTCGAGATCGGACCGGACGGTGTCTGCAGAACGGGAAGACATGTTCTTGAAAATAACTTCGGCGACTTCCTTGTTTGCACCTTTGAGGGCAAAAACAAGGTCCTTGGAATCGATCTCGCGCATGAAGCGCTGAATCGACATGTCGTCCAGGGTGAGGATGTCCTCGAACACGAACATCTTCTGGCGGATTTCTTCCGAAAGTTCGGAATTCCGGCGGTTCAGTTCGTCGAAAATCACCTTTTCGTTGGCGCGGTCCATATTGTTCATGACATCCGCAACATAGTCAATGCCGCCGAACTGCGTAAAGTCGACGTTCATCACGTTTGCGAACTTATTGGAAAGATTGTTTTCTACGATTTTGATTACATCCGGCGAGGTTCGGTCCATCATTGCAATGCGCTGCACCACGTCGACCTGTTTTTCAGGCGGCAGGTCGGAAATAACCGTAGCCGCCTGCTCCGACCGGGCATAGGAAAGAATCAGCGCGATTGTCTGCGGATGCTCGTTCTGGATAGTCGCAAGCAGATTTTTGTAATCCGCCTTACGCAGAAAATCGAAAGCCTTTGTCTGGAGAGACTTCGTTACCCGTTCCAGCAACGAGGAAGCCGCTTGCTGACCGTAGGCCTTTTCCAGCACGTTGCGCGCATACTCCACGCCGCCGTCGGTAATAACCTTCTGCGTCAGGCATATCTGATAGAAATCGTTGAGAATATTGGCCAGTTCTTCGGAAGACAGGTGAGTGGTTCGCGCAATTTCCAGCGTGAGCTGCTCCACTTCTTCTTCCTTCAGATATTTGTAGATTTGGGAGGCTGCGTCCGTACCCAGAGCAATGATGACGGCAGCGGCCCGCTGTGCGCCTGAAACATTAGCCACGGTTATCATCTTCCCCTCTCAACCAGGTCCGGATCAGCTGAGCTGCAATCTCAGGATTCTGCGAGGAAAACTCCTGCAGGTCCTCTTTGATTTGATCTTCCTGACTGTTCTTGGAGTTGCGGATGTCCTGAATTGATTCCTTCGGCAGCATGGATCTTCCTTCTCCCATTGCTTCTTCGTCCGAAAGTTCCCCTTCTTCGCCTTCCAGAGGATACTCGCCGTCCTCGTCGGACGCACCAAGGCCCTCCAGATCGACCGCTTCACCCTGACCGAGTCTTGCCGCCAGTTCAGAAGCGCGCCGGCTCCGTTTGCGGGCAGCCAGCACAACCGCAAGGATGCCGAGCAGGAGCAGCACCCCTCCCGCGATAATAATAAGGAGCATTGGGAAGGAGGCATTACTGCCCGCTGGAGAAGCGTTCGCCGGCTGTGCGGAGCTTGCGACCGTATTGACAACGACCTTTACCTTGCTTGCATCCACTCCAGAGGCATTCGCCACCAGCGCCGTCAGGTCCTGCTTCTGCTGATCCGTCATGGAAGCGGAGGAATTGACGATCACGGAAACCGTCATATCATCCAACGCGGCTGCATCACTCTGGATCTGCTCCTCCACCTGACTGACCAGGTATTTATAGGATTTGGTGTCCTTTGTGGTAATCAAGTTGCCGTTCACGGTGACGCCCGGATAAGTCGTGGTGCCGTTGTTGTCCGTATTGCTCTGGCTGCCCGCGACACCGCCCGCGCTGCTGGGGGAACCGGCCGTCTGATCGTGCTGTTCGTCGGACTGGCTGATAATTCCCTTGCCATCGCTGGTAGCGGGTTTATATGTAACAATATCCTGAATCTTCTTGTCAAGATTCATGTGGCTCTTAACGCTCGCGCTGATGTTGTTTTTTCCATAAGTGGGCGTCAGCAGCGCCAGAATCTTTCCCTGAACACTGTTTTCCACCTGCTGCTCAATCTTCAGCTTGAATTCCGTCAGATTCATCTGCAGGGTGCCGGAATCCGAACCGGAGGAGGTAGAACCCAACTCTTCGCCGCTGGTATTGTCAATGACGGCCACGTTGTCCGCCGTAAGATTCGGAACGCTTTTTGAAACCAGCTGCTTGATGCCGTTTACCTGGCTATTACTCAGCTTTTCCCCGTCCTTGAGGTGAACGGCAACCGAGGCGGTAGCCTTTTCGGTTTTATCATCCCAGGCATAGGTGTTCTGGTCGGGCAGGCTGATGGTCACATAAGCTTTATCAATTGGACCAAGTGTCTGGATTACCGCTTCCAGGCGCTCGTTCATCTGGTATTTTTCCAGGATTTTTTCTTCCGAATCCGTCGTCATTATGCCGACATTCTTAGTAAAAAAGTCGTAGTTTGGCGCCGTTTTGGGGTGGCCCTCGTTTGCCAGCTGCATGCGAAGGGCATTTTCCTTTTCGGTGGGAACGTAAATCGTGCCGTTTTCTTCCTTGTAGGAGACTCCCTGACTGCTCAGTTCCGTCATAACCTCAACCGCTTCGCTGTGGTCAAGGCCCGGGTAGAGGACGACATACTGCGTGCGGTTCATCAGCAGGCCCAGCACCACGGCAATCACAACGATGCCGCCGAGAGCAATCAGAATAATTCTTTTGGTCTTCCCTGCAAGATTCGACCAGAAATTTACGATCGGTTCAATAATCTTACTCAAACGTTCATTTATCATGCTGCTGCGTTATCCGCCCTTTACAAGAGTCTTATCAAACGCCCATCCTCATCACTTCGTTATAGGCATCCAGCACCTTGTCGCGAAGCTGAACCAAAAGGTCAACGGAAAGGCTGGCCTTCTGAGAGGCGATTACAACATCGTGCAGATTGTCGGTCTGCCCGGTGGCGAGTTTATAAACTTCGCTGTTCACATTCGCATCCGTCTGCTTTACATTATTGACCGCATCCTCGAACATGGACTGAAAGGGCAGTGCGGGCGACGAAGAGCCCCCCGCGGAGACGCCTTTCGCTTCCTCCGGAAGCAGGGTTTTGGCCGCTTCAGAAATCGGCAGGATCATACTTCATCACTTTCCCATCTCCAGCGCTTTGCTGGCCATTGTTTTAACCGCGTTGAATGCGTTAAGATTTGCCGAATAGGCTCTTGAAACCGACATCATGTCAAGGGTTTCCTTTACAATGTCGACATTCGGCTTCTGCACATACCCCTGAGCGTTGGCATCCGGACTGGAAGGGTCGTAAACCTGAGTGAACGGAGTCGGATCATCCACAATTGCGGAAACCTTGACCCCGCCGAACTGATTGGAAGGATCGGACGAAGAAGCAGACATCTCATTGTCGAGCATAGACTGAAAGGAAGAGTCCCCCTGCTGAGTCTGCGGCTCGTAAACAACCAGCTTCCTGCGGTAGGGGCCGCCCTTTACCGTGCGGGTGGTTTCGGCATTGGAGATATTTTCCGAGATAACGTCCATTCTGAGACGGCTTGCCGTCAGAGCGGAACCGCTGATATCCATGGAGCTGAGAAAAGGCATAACGTTTCCCCCGTTTCAGATTTATTTTGTACCGATCGCTGTTTTGAGCCGAGCAAAGGAATCCGAAAGCTGCTGGAGTGAATAACTGTAATTCAACTGCGTGCGAGCAAGGTTTATGCCCTCTTTTTCCAGATCCACGCCGTTTCCGTCCGCGCGGTAAACGTCCTGCAATTCCTCTGTCACGGGCTGAACGTCCTCCAGCCCCTGAACGGTCTCCTCCGTCGTTCTGGACGGATCGGAAACCTGCTCGCGGAGCAGATCTTCAAACGAAACAGATTTGCTCTTATAACCCGGGGTTTCAAAATTAGCCATATTGTTTGAAATTGCGCGCTGTCTCGTCCAAAGACCGTCCAGGTCTTTTTGGAGAAGCGTCATGGGAATGCTGTCCATCCAATCCATCTGTTTAGCCTCCCGAAAAATTCTGAATCCGTTTCCTCATGTGGCCGGGCTTCACATTTTCAGCAAAAATGTGTTACATATTTATGTATATTATCATACAAGAGGTGCCAAAAGTCAACATTTTTCGATACAAGGTTCGTTTAAAATTTGACGGTATTATGCATAATCATTTCAAATAATTCTATTACGTTTTATATATTATGTATAATTGATTCTTTATTTTAATGTTTAGTCACATATAATGGTCATATTGTTCTGCATTCTTTATTATTTATAGTCTATTGTCACAAAATCTACTGGCAGTGTTTTCAGAAACGAAATATCCGGAATTCGAAAAACCACCGCTAAACTTTCGGGAACTCGTGCCGATATAAAATGCGAGGTGAATGGAATATGATGATAAAGAAAGCAGGGTTTTCAATGAGCCCCCTTTCCGATATTCGCCTGCAAAGCGGCAACACGAAGGAAGCATCGACAAAGCAGAGCGCTTCTTTTGCGAGTGCGCTGCAGCAAACCGGGGCGGCACGGAAGGACACCATCGAGTTGACACAGCATGCGGACGACGGCTCTGCCGTTCTTTCGGAGGCGCTCAACACGGTCGTGGATCAGCTGAATCAAAGTGCGGACCCTGCCCGGCTTGAGCAATTAAGATCAAGCATCAGCGCGGGAGGCTATCCGTTCTCTTCGGACAGGATAGCGCGAATTCTCCTGCTGGACGAATAAATTCTGTCGGTATTGAACGGGGGTAAGTTTATGCTCGACTCCGGTACCGCCCGGAACCTTACGGCATTGTTTGAAACAATGCTGGAATTCTACCAAAAATTCCTTGCTATGGAACAGGAAAAGCTGGACGTTCTGAAAAAGGGTCAGCTCGAAGCACTTGACCCGCTTCTCCGCAGGGAGCAGGCTTTCGTACTTCGCGCAAAAGGACTGGAACTTGACCGGCAGCATCTGCTGGAAGGCACCGAAAACTCCAAGGCTACCTTCCGCGAGCTGCTGAAGCTGTTCGTTCCGGAGGAACGCGAAAAGCCGCAAAAGCTTTATGGGGAACTTTCAGCCGTGATCAACCGGCTGCAGAAAGTCAGTTCAGACAGTGAACGTTTGCTGCAGATCAAATCTCTCCGGGCTGCCGCGGTCCTGAACAAGCTGGAAAACGACCCGAAGCTGCGGCAAATCTATAATGAAAAGCTAAACAAAACAAAGCCGGACCGGCCTGTTTTCTCAGAAAAAATATAACGGGGTGTGAACATGAGTTCAACTTTCAGCGGTCTATATATTGGAAAAAGCGGTGTGCAGGCTGCGCGCGCAGCCCTGAACATCACCGGTCAGAACATGACGAACGCCCAGACAGACGGATATACCCGCCAACGGGTAGATCAGTCCGCTCTTTCTCCCGCCGCTATGAACATGCTCTACGCGGCGGCGGCCGGGAGTTACACCGGTCAGGGAACCGGGATTACCGGAATCGAGCAGCTGCGGGACCAGTTCCTCGACAGTGAATATCGGACGCAGTATGCGGTTTCCGGCAGCACTACAACACAGGTGAACGCCTTGAAGGATATTGAGACCGCTCTGGATGAATCCACTTCAGACGGCGTCAGCGCCGCGTTCAGCAATCTGGTAAAACAGATGGAAGGGCTGACGTCCAGCGGCAGCAGCACCACCTTTACGGAAAGCACGCTCAAAGAGGCTGCCTCCCTGTTCGCAACGAAGCTGAACATCGCCTCCGGGGATATCGATACGGTCTGGAAACAGCAGTATAATTACCTGTCGACTTATGGATCGGACAAGGTCAACACGCTTTTAAAATCGATTGCGGGCCTGAGTGATACGATCAGCAGCGCCCAGATTTCCGGCCAGCCGGCGCTCGAACTTCTGGATGAGCGCAACAAAGATCTGGACGAGCTTTCGCAGTATGTGAGCATTAAAACGGTGGAAAGCAGTACCGACGTAGGGTCCGGCAAATCGGTTGAAACGCTTTCCGTTGTTCTGGCAGACTCGAGTGGAAACGCCCTGACCGACGCGAACGGCGATCCTTACCGCCTGGTGGACGGCAACAAATTTTCCAAGTTTACCGTCTCCTCCGACGGTTTTCAGGAAGACGGCGTCACTCCCAAGCTGGCTTCTGATCCGTATGATTTCGTGCATATCCGTTTGAGTGGCTTGACCGGAGACGGTAAAAATTTCAACGCAATTTCGGGTGCGATCGCGACGAAAGCGGACGGAACCCTTTCCGTAACCGGCACTTCCACCTACGACTTTTCGGGAACCGCAGTCTCCGTCACCACGTCAACCGGTGATACGATTCCGGCCCTTCAAAAAGAGTTTCAGACCGCTTTGGACGCTGCGGGCCTTGGAGTAAAGGTCGGTGTTACAAGCGACGGCAAACAGTTGACCTTCAACAAAACAGACGGTACTTCCCTCTCCGTTTCCCTTCATACCGGTTCGCCAAAAGACGTTCTTGGTCTCGGGGCAACCACCTCTTCTTCCACCGATGTCAGCAAAGCCAATTCCCTTCTTCAAAGCGGAGAGCTGAGCGGATACCTGAAGCTGCTCAATCAGAGCGGGGAATTCGACGCGTCCGCCGATTATCGGGGAGTCGGGTATTACCGGCAGATGCTGGACACGGTGGCTAAGAATTTTGCCACCGTTCTGAACAAACTGAACAGCACCAACGATGCGCAGGATAACAAGCCGCTGTTTACGGATTCCTCCAACGGAACCAGCAACATCAATGCCGGAAACATCCGAATCGCTTCAGCTTGGGTCAGCGGATACCTGACTACCTCCAAGGATGTTGCGAATGCCGGCGACAGCAAAGCCGGTTCGAACACCAACATTACGGCAATGCTGACTGCCCTGACCACTTCAAAATATACGCTGAGTTCTCCCCACTGCAGCGATCTGTTCACGGGAACGGTACAGGAATCCGTATCCAATATTTCGCTGACTTTGGGCCAGGATATCGACAGCGTTCAGAGTCAGGACGACACCAATGCGAATCAGCTCAACAACATTGAAACCCGTCGGCAAGCCCTTTCCTCGGTAGACATCAACGAGGAAGCGATCAACCTTACCGTATATAATCAGGCTCTCACGGCCGCCGCCCGGTTTACCACTACGGTGGACGAATGCCTGTCTACGATCATCAACAATATGGGCGTGGCCGGAAAATGATTGATTCCGCACGCGGCAGGAGGTTAAAAGCATGAGCATCCGAATTACAACTTCTATGATTGCCAGCGGGTACAGCAGCAACCTGAACCAATCCAGGAACGACCTGAGCAGAGCGATGAGAAAAGCCTATACCTACCGTGCATTTGATCAGGTCTCCGATGACCCATTCGCTGCCGGACAGACCTTTCAGGTCCGCCGGGCGACCGATTTGAATGAAGATTATCAATCCAACCTCGACAACGTGCAGGGCGCCGTCACGACGGCTGAAAGTACCCTGAGGGATGTTTACAACATCATGTCAAATGCAGACAGTTCTTCTACCTCCGCCCTTCAGGCTATCACCGCGGGGCTCAACGGCAGCATGAGTGCCGATAACCGCAAGCAGATCGCAACAGAGCTTACCAACATGAGGGACTCCATTCTTGCCGATATGAATCAGGAATATGCGGACGAGTACCTGTTTTCCGGTGCGGGCACTTCTCAGGCTCCCTTCACCGTAGATGCGAAAGGAAATTTACTATACCGCGGGATCAACGTAGATACGGGTGAGAACACGAACGGCGCTTCTGCATCCATTCAGTATAGCTATGGCGGTTCCCAGAAGACCATGCAGATCAATTTTGGAACTGGTGTCGGAAAGCAGCTTGACGGTTACACGATCCAGCTGAACGTAGCCGGCTCCTCCTTCGGAACAAGCCTCAGCGGTCATACACTGACGGTAAACGTTCCCACCGGCAAAACGAAAAACGACCTTGAAAACTACATGAAAAGCTCTTCTTTTCAAAGCGATCTGGCAAGCGCTATCCCAGGATTTACCGGCAGTACAAGCGGTGTTACGATCGACAATCTCTCGGAGGTCGGCGGCGACGCTGTTCAGAGCAGTACGGGCGGCGGCTCTATCTCCAGCTTTGTCAACCTGAGCGACCTCTCAAACGAAAAAGTCTACGTGGACGTCGGGCTCGGTCTGAAAACCGCGGCGGACGGAAGCATCGTTGACCAAACTGCTTACAACTCCGCTCTGCCGGGAATCAATTTTCTCGGATACGGCACGGATAAAGACGGCACATCCAAAAATATTTATAACATACTGACCAAAATGGCGAATGTTTTCAGCAACAACAGCGACGCAGGTTCGATCAAGGCTGCAATGGCGCCCTACACGACCGCTTTTTCCAACGCTATGACCAATTTTGCAAACCAGCAGGCGGATGTCGGCTCCAAAATGAATTTCCTTACCTCTACGGACAACTTCCTGACAGATGCCAACACCAATCTGCAGACGAAGGATGAACAGGTGGAATTCGTCGATCCTTCCTCCGCTATAGTGAGCTATTACATGCAGCAGTACAGCTATCAGGCCGCGATTCATACAGGGAACAGCCTCATGCAGCCGACTCTGCTTGACTTCATGAAATGAACGGCCGCGGTGTTCCGGAAATCACGGTAACATTTTCGCTGGAACCGCAGCAGCTTCGGCTGCAAAACGCAATCGACCGGCTTCTTTTTGAAATGCGCTTCGGGGGGAACAATCTTTCCGAAGCGGAACACGGAAACCCGGGGCAAATCCGGCAGTTTCTGAACGCCGCGGAGCACAGCGGTAAACCGGAGCCGCCTCGGCCTGTCCGGCTGAACACGGTTGCTTAACAGGGGAAAACCGGTTTTGTCGGTTTTCCCCAATTTGTTTTGGAAGGAGATTTTCATGGAAAAAACAGCCCATAAGATTCCCGTTCCCGAAAACGACCAGCGAATTGTCATCCGGTTTGAGGATGGGATCTACGGCTTTGAAGACATTAAGGATTACGTTCTCCTTCAGGAGGACGATTCTCAGGTGATCTGGACGCTTCAGGCCGCCTACAGCTCCTGCCCCTCGTTCATCGCAGTGAATCCCTTTCTCCTTCTCAAGGATTACGCGCCTCAACTGACGGAAGAAGATTATCACCGGCTCGGAGATCCCAAGGAAGAGGACCTGTGTTTTCTTGTGATCGCGATCATCCGCAGGAATCTTCCGGATTCCGCGGTGAACCTCAAAAGCCCTGTCGTGATCAACGCCAAAACCAGAACCGGGCGGCAGATCATCATGGAAGATACCGATTACCCAGTGCGGTACCGGCCGTTCGCCGACCGCGCCCGGACGGAATAGGAGGAGGAAACCCTGTGCTGATTGTAACAAGGAAAGAATCCGAATCCATTCTCATCGGAAACGACATCGAGGTGATCGTTACCGATATCGGCGCCGAACGGGTAAAGATCGGAATCCGGGCACCGAAGGGAATCCCTATTATCCGCCGGGAACTGTTGGAAACCCGGGACATGAACCGGGAAGCGAGCACCCTCTCCGGCCACGAAAAGGTAGAGATGCTGAAAGAACTCCTCATTCAGTCCCCGGAAAAGGAAAAAAATAACTGAAAACCACGAAAAAAGCCTAAAGTTTCCGATTGAAAGAACGATATATGGTATGAGTCCAAGAATGAAGCAGTACGGAAACCGGTGCGGTTTTGCAGGGCCCGCAGGATCGATCCGGGTGCCACAGCCTTCTTGGAATAAAAAGCAAAGAGAATGGATTCTCTTTCCCGCGAACGGCGGATACGCTGCGCGGACTAAAATTCAGGAGGAATAAATTATGCGTATTAATCATAACCTTTCTGCTTTGAACGCTTCCAACGCTTTGAAAGCAAACGACACCAGAATCGGTAAGAATCTGGCTAAACTGTCTTCCGGCTACCGCATCAACAGCGCCGCCGACGATGCCGCCGGACTTGCTGTTTCCGAAAAAATGCGTTCTCAGATCAACGGCCTGTCTCAGGCTGAAGACAACGCCCAGAACGGCATCTCCCTTGTTCAGACGGCTGAAGGCGGCCTGAATGAGACCGAGTCCATTCTGCAGAGAATGAATACGCTGGCTGTTGAATCCGCAAACGGCACTTACGATTCCAGCAGTACGGACCGCAAAAACCTTCAGAAAGAAGTAGACGCCCTGAAGTCCGAAGTAGACACCATTGCCCAGTCCACGAACTTCAACGGCATCAATCTGCTGGACGGCTCCTTGGGATATGGGGTTACTCAGACCGGCATTACAGCAATTTCTCAGGTAGTGATTTCCGGCGGTGCGTTAGCAACCGGTGCCGCATTAAGCCTGAACGTCAATGCTGCTGGTACTAGCTTCAGCGTTTCCACTGCCTCAGCCATTACCGGTCTTTCATTCGATAATGTAACTGCAACTGGAGCAGGGACCTACACCATCCACGCGACAGTCACCTCGGCCGCCTCGGAAAAAGATTATGAGGCATATAAAGATCTGACCGTTACATTTACGCTGAGCGGAGCTGCGACTGCGGCTGCCGCCACTGATATAGTAACAGTCAACTCCAACAATTCCCTGTCCCTGCAGATCGGCGCCGACAACCAGTCTGCCCAGCAGGTAAGCTTCTCGATCGCTAAGATGGATACCACAGGTCTTGGCATCAATAATATTGATATTTCCACGCAGCAAGGTGCGCGTAACGCGATTGACACGATCAAGAGTGCCCTTAACACGGTCGACGGCACACGCGCAGATCTCGGTGCCCTGCAGAACCGTTTGGAGCACACCTCCAACAACCTGGTTACGATGAATGAGAACCTCACATCTGCAGAAAGCACCATCCGCGACGTGGATATGTCCAAAGAAATGGTCGACCTGACCAAGAACCAGATTCTGGAGCAGGCATCGACTTCCATGCTCGCACAGGCCAACCAGCTGCCGCAGAGCGTTCTGTCTCTGTTGAAGGGCTGATTTCCAGGCTGAACTCCTTTTTAAAAAGCTTTCCTGTTTGCTATGGGAAAAAGAGTCGGCGCCGCATAAAAACGGCGCCGACTTTGTTTTATGATCTATGTAACTGTTAACAGAGAAAAGCTCCGGAAAAATTCCGGAGCTTTTCTCTGTTTGTCCATGTTAGGCCTAATTGTTCACTGCGGCAAGCTAGCCGCCAATTCCTTCATATCCGGCTCCGTGTTTGTAAGGGACCGGAACAGGGTGACATCCGGGTCATTCGGCATCAGCCTGGCAAGCTGCAAGGTGAACCGACCGGCTTCCTCAAGATTCCCCTGCCTGATCAACGTGCGGATATTGTTTTTAACCTGACTGGCCAGAGAATGAAACTCATCCGCCTTGGCCTGTTCTTCCCGGCTTTTCCGCTCAAACCGCTCCAGCAGTATGGCAACCTGCCGCTCCATCACCGGATAGCTATGTAGCGCAAGACGCAGATTGGCAAGATAAGAAACTTCGTCCCCCCGGTTTCGCGCGGAAAATGCGCAGCCTAGATAATACCCGAATCGGTGTGCACGGGGCAGCACGGAAACATTCTCCGGCGAAAGGAGTTCCGGATTAATCAGCTTGTGCACATACCGGTTAAACTCATCGGCGTATGCTTCAAAAAGAGGGACTGTGTCGTCTTCAGGGGCTTCCGGCGATTCCCGCAGAATTATGTTTTCGCGGATGCTTATGGCCCAGAAAAGCCCCGCGATGTCTTCATGGGAAGCAGCGTTCAAATAATCCAGTGCGATTGTTTCAAAGTTATCGTGCCGCTTCCGCATTTTATCGATAAAGAATTTAACGTCTTCCGTTTCGATCTTGCAAAAAATTGGAATCAGATCGACTTCCTGCCGCATACCGAAAAAAACGGCATCGGAAAGAACAGGATCCCATTCCCCATCCCATTGGGGAAACCAGTCCATCTCCCGCTTTTCCGCTTCCCGGTCCTCATCCGCTACCGCCACTCTCAATCGGCAAAGGTGAACATAGGCATCCTCGTTGTCCTCCAGTGTCGCAATAGCCCGGTCCGCCTCAAGCCTTTTTTCCGGCTTGTCCGACAGGTAATCCTCCAGCAAACCGATCAGTTTCTTCCAGTATAGCTGCCCCTGAACGGAAAGGGCAGCGCGGTAAAACGCGGAAAGCTGTTCCCAGTCATCCGTGCAGACGCAGTAGCCACAAACCAAGCCCGGAAGATTCTGAAAGGACCCCGTTTCAGAAAACGGCATTGCTTCTAACGTTTCTTTGACGGGAAGAAAACGCCCCAGCTTCATATCAGCATTCAGCATCCAGAGAATAACCTGCTCTCGGTGCGACGGCTGGATACAATTGAAATCCAGAGCAAAGTTCATATCCGGGTCCAAATCATCCGCTTTCCTCCGGTCCCAGAGACGGAGATAATCATTCCCGTAGGAAACAGAGCGCTCATACTCCTCTAACACCATCGCTGCCGACTGTGCGAGAAAATCAAAATCCATCCAAAAAATATTTTTATCGGAGATATCACTGGAAATCTCATCCACATACTGAATTACTTCTTCATATTTCGCCTGTACGTACGAAGCCTTGATCAGGTTATGATACAGCATTAGCTTTCTTTTTAAGCTCGGGTTCTGCTGTTCTACGCTCAGCCCCAACTTGGCGTATTTCTTAACCAAATCCAGTTCATTGGTCATGAAATATTCCCGCGAAAGCTGATAATACATTTTAATATCTTTTGGGTCTTGTTCTAACGCTTTTTCCAAAAGTTCGACATTGCGATGGTGCTTTGTCAAACGATCCGCCTCGTTCTTAAAAACATACCCATAATGATGCACATAATCGCCGATCATCTTAGAAGGGAGCAAACGTGGAAAATCTTCATGAACAATGTGCTCGAAGTGGAAGCCTTGGTACAGTCTGGAAAGGCGAAGAGCGTTAAAATCCGTATAGGTCTTCCCGGAATAATCTGCGTAATCCCTGACGACGAAGGTT
Source organism: Bacillota bacterium (assembly GCA_023410445.1). GTDB lineage: Bacteria > Bacillota > Clostridia > Oscillospirales > Acutalibacteraceae > Caproicibacter. Next base: position 109,321 of record JAEYPT010000006.1, read on the forward strand.
GCCGACCCATACCGATCGCACTCACCGCTCTTGAAAAACGCAATCAGTTCGTTAGTATTTTCAAACCACTCGTCGCCGTCAAGGAACATAAACCATTCACCGAGTGCCTCCTCCACGCCGGTGTTGCGAGCGGCGGAAAAATCGTTGCACCATTTGTAATGGATAATATGATCGGTGTATTTTTGGGCAATTTCCACCGTATGGTCTGTACTGCCGGTATCGGTGATGATCAGTTCGCTTGCCACTGCGTCGCGCAGCGGCTGCAAAGCACTCAAACAGCGGTCAAGCGTCTTTTCTTCGTTCTTTACAATCATAGCGATCGTAAGCCGGATCAAATGGCCGTTATAGGGGCCTGGTCCCGAATTTAAAACCACCGTATTTTTGGGAGTACCCGCCGGTTTTGTATGTGCTTTCATTTTATATCATATCCTCCGATCTGTTGATCCACTTTCAATGATTACATTATAATATATATCGGCATCTTTGAGCAAACCCTTATCTTTTTTAACAAATCAGATACGGAACGTGCTAAAATAAAGCCAAAGATGGAAGTGCCTTGTTCCCGTCGACTGTGGGCCGAAGGTGCTCCGACGCTGCATACTCTGGGAAGGGGAATTATAATGATTACTATAAGCGTCTGTATGATCGTAAAAAACGAGGAGGCCGTGCTGGCCCGCTGTTTGGACTGCCTGAAGGACCTCGCGGAGGAGATCATTGTCGTCGATACCGGTTCCTCCGACCGAAGTTTGGAAATCGCCCGGCGATACACGCCGAAGGTCTATTCCTTTCCCTGGAAGGAAGATTTTGCCGAAGCCCGGAATTTCGCCTTTTCCAAAGCTACCTGCGATTATATTTACTCCGCCGACGCGGACGAGGTGATCGACGCGGAGAACCGGGCAAAATTCTTCGCGTTAAAGCAAACCCTTTCGCCGGAAACCGAAATTGTGGAATTCAAATATTCCAACCAGCTCCGGTTTAATACGACTTATAATTTTGATACGGAATACCGGCCAAAACTGTTCCGGCGGGTTCGCAGCTTCCGCTGGATTGGACCGGTTCACGAAACCATAGACCTTAAAGCCCATATTCTTGAAAGCGATATCGAGCTGATTCATAAGCCGGAAAAACTGCACGCCGAGCGTGATTTTTCCATTCTACGAAAGGCCTCTCAGAAAGCACCCTTGGACTCCAACCTTCACCGGATGTACGGAAAAGAACTGTTCATCGCCGGAAAGGACGCCGATTTTCTGGATGCCTATTCCTATTTTGAGAGCACGCTTCACGACGAAACCCGAAGTCTCGATGACATCCGCGTTTCACAATGCGTTGTCGCCCGGTGCGCCAGGCTGAAAAAAGAAAGTACGGAGTTGTTCAAAGCTGCCCTAAAAAACGTAATCGGCGGCAAGCCGAGCGCCGAGGTCTGCTGCGAGCTGGGCGCCTTTTTTCAGGAAAGCAAAGATTATGAGGAAGCCGCTACCTGGTACTATACCGCCGCATTCGGCGCGGAAAGCGAATGCGGTATTCAATATTCCGGCAGCATTCCCCTCCTGCTCCTCTCCGAATGCTATCGGGAACTCGGCATGCCCGAGGAAGCGGAAAAATACCGTGCACAGGCGGAAAACTGGGTTCTTCCAAAGGGTGACTGAATTCTTAACAATAATAAGAATTGTTATTGACATTTGGAAAAATCTGTGTTACAGTTATGCCATGGTAAGCAAGTGCTAACATTTAAATCGTCCCGGCCCTGGTTTTTTTGAGTTTCAGGAATGGAACCCATCGGTTCCGGGAATGATGATCGAAGATAAGGAGGGATTTCATTGAAGGATTTCAGAATTTGCAAAACGGAAGGCATGGAAATCATTGATTCCCGCGGGAACCCCACCGTGGAGGCAACCGTAACGCTGGAAAACGGAGTGACCGGTCATGGGGCCGTGCCGAGCGGAGCTTCAACCGGAACGTTTGAGGCGCTGGAGCTCCGGGACGGCGACCCGGCTCGGTTCGGCGGCAAAGGAGTCACAAAGGCGGTCGGAAACATCGACGGTGAAATCTGCGCGGCCTTGAAGGGCCTGGACGCCACGAATACCACCGAAATCGACACAAAGCTGCTGGAGACAGACGGAACCGCCGATAAATCCCGCCTGGGAGCAAATGCGATTCTCGCGGTCTCGCTTGCTGCGGCCAACGCCGGCGCAAACGCGCTGGGGCTCCCGTTGTACCGCTTCCTCGGCGGAGTCAGCGCCGATACGCTGCCCGTTCCCATGATGAACATTCTGAACGGCGGAGCTCACGCGGCGAACAATATCGACATTCAGGAATTCATGATCATGCCCGCCGGAGCGCCGAGTTTTCATGAAGGACTGCGCTGGTGCACGGAGGTTTTCCACACATTGGCGTCGATTCTGAAGAAGCGGGGCCTTTCCACTGCGGTCGGCGATGAGGGCGGCTATGCTCCGAACCTGAAAACGGATGCAGAAGCCATCGAACTGATTCTGGAAGCGATTGAAACAGCCGGTTATAAGCCGGGCAAAGATTTCGTTCTGGCGATAGACGCAGCCTCCAGCGAGTGGAAATCCAACGACGGCTATCTGCTGCCCAAACACGGGACACATTACACTGCGGAGCAGCTGATCGCCTATTGGAAGGACCTCGCCGGCAAGTACCCCATCCGCTCCATTGAGGACCCACTCGGAGAAGAGGACTGGCAGGGCTGGGCGAAAATCACGGAGGAACTCGGCGGGCACATTCAGCTGGTCGGGGACGATCTTTTCGTGACGAATACGCGCAGGCTGGAGAAGGGAATCTCCATGGGCTGCGGTAATTCGATTCTGATCAAGCTCAATCAGATTGGCTCCCTGACCGAGACGATCTCCGCAATCCGCACTGCGAAAAAAGCCAATTACACGGCCATCGTGTCACACCGCTCCGGCGAAACGGAAGACACCGCCATTGCGGATCTCGCCGTCGCGATCAACGTCGGCCAAATCAAAACGGGCGCTCCGAGCCGGAGTGAACGCGTGGCGAAGTACAACCGTCTGCTGCACATTGAACGGCAGCTCGGTGCCGGCGCCAAATATCCCGGCATGAACTGTTTCTGAACCCTAACTGTAAAAGGCGGCTCGCGTGCTTGAAACACGCGAGCCGCCTTTGTCTATTTTTCAGTCTGCGGCGAGCCGATTTCCGGTTTCTCTCAGAACGATCCGGGCAATGCTCCCCTGCAGGATGTTTGCCTGACCGGAAAGCTCCTCGCTTGCGGCCGCGCTCTCCTCCGCCGTTGCGGAGTTCGTCTGCACCACCGCGGAAACCTGTTCCAGTCCCTGCGAAATCTGCGCCACCGAAGCCGCCTGCGCGGTGGAGGCCTGTTCAATCTTCTTCACGGACCCGTTGATGCTCTGGATACGCTCCGCCGCTTCCGTCAGCGAACGTGCCGTGCGATCCGCAATCTCGGAGCCATCCTTCACCCGATTTACCGAGGTTTCGATCAGCGCGGTCGTCTGCTTTGCCGCATCCGCCGACTTACCTGCGAGGCTGCGAACCTCATCTGCCACAACCGCAAAGCCCTTGCCCGCTTCCCCGGCACGCGCGGCTTCCACGGCCGCGTTCAGGGCGAGAATATTGGTCTGGAACGCGATGTCATCGATCACCTTGATAATCTTGGCAATCTCGCTGGAAGATGTGCTGATTTCGCCCATGGCGGTAAGCATCTGCTTCATCTGTTCGCTGCTCTCTTCCACATTCTGCGTGGTTGCCTGCATATTGGACGCCACCCCGCGGACCTCCTCGGAATTCTTCCTGATTTCCTGTGAAATATCGGTGATGGTCGCGGAGAGTTCCTCCACGGAGCTGGCCTGCTCCGTCGCGCCCTGCGCAAGCATCTGGGCACCGTCGGAAACCTGTGCCGACCCGACCTTAACCTGTTCGGCAGACGACCGGATCTCTGAGAAAATGCTGTTTAAATCATCCAGAATGGTATTGAGTGCATCCGAAATCGGTTTGTAATCCCCCTGATATTCCCGGACCTTTTCCATGGCAACGTTGCCCTTTGCCACCTCGAGCAAAATGCGGGAAATGTCAGAAACAACGTGCCTCAGCGATGCAAAGGTGCTGTTCAAAGATTTTGCAAGAATTCCGATTTCATTTTGGGAATCATAATCGACCTGAACGTCAAGATATCCCTTGGAGCAGCGCACGGCGCCCTCGGAAAGCTCCTCAAGCGGCTTTGTGATTCCGCGCACAATCTTTAGGCCGACCACGCAGGAAGTACCGATACCGATCACTGCCAGAGCAATCAGGAAACAAAAAATAGCGTTTGCCCTCGCATTGTCGGCGGCTCCGTCTGTGGCAGACTGCGTGGTGCGGTAATTCATGAAATCGTCGTATACACCGTCAAGCGTCCGTTCGGTCGTCTTCATACCCGAAAGCTGCGTCTGGGCCGCCATGACGTTTCCAGACTGCAAAAATTGAAAGAGCTTTTCGCTCTGGGGCTTGTAGGTATCGTTATACAACTTGCGCGCATCCTGCACTTTCTTTTTCCATACTACACTGTTAATATCGGATTCCAGTTTGTTGTCGTTTGTTTCATACTCCTGAATCAGAGAGGCATATTCCTTTGCGTCGGACGCCACGTTGCCGGGATTGAAAACAGCGTCGGCTGCAACAGACTGAATTTCCAGCAGGTTGTTCCGTGTGTCGGCAATAATCGGAAGGGAATCCATCCGTCTTTGGGTATTTGCAAGGGTTGACTTCATGGTTGCCAGACCGAAGATTCCGATTCCGGACAGAATTGCCGCCAATAACGAAAGTCCCAGGAATGAGCCGATCAACTTGGAAGATACTTTCAGATCGTCAAACTTTTTCATAATTCCTGCCCTCATACTTTCTCAATCAAATGCTGCGATAGAAAATGAAGATAATTTTTAACAACACATGTTAATAACAGTTTATGAGTTTGAGTATAAAAGAAAAGGAATTTTTTGTCAATACTTTATAAGAAAACCTGATATAATTATTGAGTACGCAAAAAACAGTATTATTAAAATTGAATCAGGAGCAATCCCTATGCCGACGGTTGCCGCAGAAGAATCCATGCAAGATTGTCCCGGAGCTGACTGGCCTGGCCGGAAAGCTCCTCGCTGGCCGCCGCGCTTTCCTCCGCCGTCGCAGAGTTCGTCTGCACCACCGCCGAGACCTGATCCACCCCCTGCGAAATCTGTGCCACGGAGGCCGCCTGCGCGTCCGAAGCCTGCCCGATCTTCTGCACGGACCCATTGATGTTCCGAATTCGCTCTGCGGCCTCCGTCAGCGAACGCGCCGTGCGGTCCGCAATTTCGGAGCCTTCCCTGACACGGCTTACCGAGGTTTCAATCAGCGCCGTCGTCTGCTTTGCCGCATTTGCGGATTTGCCGGCGAGATTCCGCACCTCATCGGCCACTACGGCAAAGCCCTTGCCCGCTTCTCCGGCGCGGGCGGCTTCCACCGCAGCGTTCAGTGCGAGAATATTGGTCTGGAACGCGATGTCGTCGATCACCTTGATGATTTTCGCAATCTCATTCGAAGAAGTGCTGATTTCACTCATTGCGGTCAGCATTTGCTTCATGCTGTCGTTGCTTTCCTCTACGTTCTGCGTGGTCACTTCCATATTGGAGGCAACGTCACGGATTTCCTCGGAATTCTGCCGGATCTTATGTGAAATTTCAGTGATGGTTGCGGAAAGCTCCTCCACCGAACTCGCCTGTTCCGTTGTGCCCTGCGCAAGGGCCTGCGCTCCGTCGGAAACCTGAGCGGCCCCGCTTTGCACCTGATCGGATGACGTATGTACCATGGAAAAAATGTTGTTCAGGTAATCCAGAATCGTATTCAGGGCATCCGAGATCGGCTTGTAATCCCCCGGATATTCCCGGACCTTTTCCAACTGCATGTTCCCCTTCGACACTTCCAGCAAAATGCGGGAAATGTCCGACACAACGTCTCGCAGAGACGCAAAGGTGTGGTTCAGAGACTGCGCAAGAACCCCGATTTCATCTTTCGACTTATATTCGGCGTGAACATCAAGATAGCCCTGTGCGCACCGTACGGCGCTTTTGGACAGCTCCTCCAGCGGTTTGCTGATCGAGCGTGCAATCCGTATGCCAAGAAGGACGGAAAGAACGACGCCGAGCACAGCCAGCACAGCCAAAAATCCGAGAATCCGGTTCACTGCCGTGCCGCCAGAATTGCTGTCCGCCGCGGACTGGGTCACACAGAAATTCATAAACCCACTGTAAACATCGTCGATTGTTTTCTCCGTTGACTGCATATTATCGAACTGCGCCTTAGCCTGCATCACCTTCCCTGCCTTGACATACCGAAGGATCTGCTGACTTTGAAGCTTATAGGTATCGTTGTACAGCTTGCGGGCGCTCTGTACTTTTGCTTTCCAAGCGGCGTTATCGATCATGGGTTCCAGTTTGTTGTCCGCCGCCTCGTACTGCTGCGCAAAGGAGGTATACTCTTTTTCATCGGACTCTACCGATTGTGTATCGCTGTAGTTCAGCGCGGCGTCCCTCACCGTAGCCTGAATGCTTAGCAGGCTGTCTTTTGCGCTGGATAAAACCGGAAGGGAATTCATCCGATTCTGGGTATTCGAAAGAGTCGATTTCATGACAGCCAGACCGTAAATTCCGACTCCGGCCAGCAGCGCCGATAGAAAAGCAACGATTAAAAAGGAAGCAAGAAGCTTCGTGGAAATTTGTAAATCGTTTAACTTTTTCATAGAATAAGTCCTTCTCTCCGCTCTCAATTTTTTAGGTAATCCCGCATAATCTCTAAAAATCTGTCTTTGATTAAAATGTTAATCGTTTAGATTTTATCGAGAGAATACAAAATCGAGTATAAGAGAGAAGGATTTTTTTGTCAATGCCTAATTAGTAAATCGTTTTAAATTTATCAATAATAACTAAAATAGCCTAAACCGATTCTACAGATTTCCGCAGAAGAATCCAGGCGAGGTTGTCCCGAAGCTGGCTGGCCTGGCCGGAAAGCTCCTCGCTGGCCGCCGCACTTTCCTCCGCCGTCGCAGAGTTCGTCTGCACCACCGCCGACACCTGATCCACACCCTGCGAAATCTGTGCCACAGAAGCCGCCTGGGCGTCCGAAGCCTGCCCGATCTTCTGCACGGACCCGTTGATGTTCCGGATTCGTTCCGCGGCCTCCGTCAGCGAACGCGCCGTGCGGTCCGCAATCTCTGAGCCATCCTTCACCCGGTTGACGGAGGTTTGGATCAGTGCGGTCGTCTGCTTGGCCGCATCCGCCGACTTGCCTGCGAGGCTGCGCACTTCATCGGCCACCACGGCAAAGCCCTTGCCCGCTTCCCCTGCCCGCGCGGCTTCGACCGCCGCGTTCAGTGCAAGGATATTCGTCTGGAACGCGATGTCGTCAATTACCTTGATGATTTTCGCAATCTCATTCGAAGAAGTGCTGATTTCACTCATTGCGGCCAACATCTGCTTCATACTGTCGTTGCTTTCCTCCACGTCCTGCGTGGTCGCCTGCATATTGGAAGCAACGTCGCGGATTTCCTCGGAATTCTGCCGGATCTTCTGCGAAATTTCAGTGATGGTTGCAGAAAGCTCTTCAACTGCACTTGCCTGCTCGGTCGCGCCCTGTGCAAGCGCCTGCGCTCCGTCGGAAACCTGGGCGGCGCCGCTTTTCACCTGATCGGAAGAATTATGTACCATGGCGAAGACGTCGTTCATCTGATCCAGAATCGTATTCAGAGCATCGGAAATCGGCTTGTAATCCCCCTGATATTCCCGGACCTTTTCCAGCTGCATATTGCCCTTCGAAACTTCGAGCAATACACGGGAAATATCCGACACAACCTCCCGGAGAGATGCGAAGGTGTGATTCAAAGACTGTGCGAGAATTCCGATCTCATTTGTCGAATGATACACGGTGTGCACATCAAGATACCCCTGCGAGCACCGTACGGCATCCTGAGAAAGCTCCTCAAGCGGCTTGCTGATTGAACGCGCGATTCGGATACCCAGAAATACGGAAACGGCAATGCCGACAGCGGCAAGAATCATCAGCAGAATATTGATACCCTGTGCAAGTGAATCATCCTGCACATAGCTATTCTGAGCCACCTGAATCCGGAACGCCATAAACGCGGTGTAGACATCGAAAATCTCATTCTCCGTTTTATGTGTGGACTGCAGCAATTGGTTGGCCGCCTCGGTATTCCCGGCCTTTGCATCCGCCAGAACCTGCTTCATCTGCGGCTCAAAGGTACTTTCGTACTTCTTGCGCGCGTCGCCCAGCTTCTGCCTCCATTCCGCTGTTGTAAGAGTCGCATACAGCTTTGTGTCCGTATCCTTATATTGCTGATTGTATTTGTCAAACGCTTTGGAATCCGCTGCAAAAATGTCGGCATTTTTATAATTCAGCACCGCATCCCGAGACGCGGACTGCACAGACGACATATTTGTAAGAACATCCGTTATAATAGGCATGGAATTGATCCGCATCTGCATGGCAGCCATCGTCGCGCGTGCCTGAGCCAACCCGTAAATTCCGATTCCGGAAAGGACTGCCGAAATACAGGCGGCGGCCAGAAAACCTGCCAGGAGCTTTTTGGAAACAGTCATGTCTCTGATCTTTTTCACTTTCATTTCAATATACCTTCTTCATTTATAAAATAGTGAAAAATAGCTTACGCTGTTTAGACATATTTAACATTTCCATTCGAAGTTATAATACAAATATGTGTATATTTACTATTTTTAGTATAAACTCGAATTATTCAATTATAATTTCCAGTTAGAATAATCCCCGACATATTCCAACAAATTAACAAAAAAAACGACATCTATCTGATTTGTGTAAAATTTGTGCTGCCCTTTCCGCATAATTTTGTTTCATTTGGTTTGTATTTCGGTTAGAATAAGTCTATTATACTCTCAAAATCAGGATCAACTTGATATTTCTACCTAAATATGAAAAAATTAGGCTTGGAACGCAACTTCAAAGCTGCTCCAAGCCTTATTGTTTCGAAAGAAAGGAAAAATGAAATCAAACTGCAGTCTTCAGATTCAGCTTCATTGACCCGGGCTTCGCCGCGGTCTGCCGGATACGGAACGTCTCCAATTCATGCGACAGGGCAGTCGCCTGACTGGAAAGCTCTTCGCTGGCCGCCGCGCTTTCCTCCGAAGAGGCAGAATTGTTCTGAACCACCGTAGAAATCTGCTCAATCCCCTGCGTGATCTGCGACGCGGCGGATGCCTGCTCCGTGGTCGCCTCGTTAATTTTCTTTATGACACCGTCCACCCTGACGATTTTTTCAGACACATTCTGCAGGGACTCGGCGGAACCGTTCGCAGTCTTGGTTCCCTCTTGAATCTTCCCGATAACCGCTTCGATTAGGGCTGTGGTCTGCTTTGCCGCATCCGCGGATTTTCCCGCCAGATTCCGCACCTCGTCGGCCACCACGGCAAAGCCCTTGCCCGCATCACCGGCGCGCGCGGCCTCTACTGCCGCATTCAGCGCAAGAATATTGGTCTGGAACGCGATATCATTGATCACATTGATGATTTTGCTGATTTCGTTGGAAGAGGAGTTAATGTCCTCCATGGCGTTCAGCATTTCCTTCATGCGGCGGTCGCTTTCCTTTACATCGCGGGTCGTCTCTTCCAGAAAGCCAGTCACACTTTCAACATGGTCGGAGCTCTCCCCGATTTTGCGGGAAACCTCCGTAATGGCCGAAGTGAGCTCCTCAACCGAGGCAGCCTGCTCGGTTGCACCCTCCGCAAGACGCTGAGCGCTGACGGAAACCTGCTGAGCCCCACCGTTTACCTGCTCACACGTAGACTGTGCAACAGCGAAAAAGCGATTCAACCGGTCCAGTATCCCCCGGAACGCATCCGTAATCGGTGCGAAATCTCCTTTATAATCCCGCTGTACCGTCAGGGTAAAATTCCCCTTGGACATCTCGGTCAGCATTCCGGAAATTTCGCTCACGTCCGTATTCAGGCCCTTAAACATTTGATTAAGCGACTGCGCAGTGATTCCAATTTCATTTTTGGATGCATAATCAATGGAAATGCTCAAGTCGCCCTTTGCAAACTGTTCGGCGGCCTGCTGTACTTTTTCCAGCGGCTTCGTAATGGTACGCCTGGCGTCGAACGCAAAAAAGAAGGTAGCTGCAAGGTTCACCGCAAAAATCACCGCAATAGCGATGATGGGGCGAATCGCATCCACCGATTTTGTTGCCATAAGGCTGTAAATTCCCACTGCGCACCCTGCGGCTCCCAACCAAAAAATGACCTCAATGTACATCAGCAGCTTACCGGATATTTTCATGTTTTTCAGGAAATGGTTCTGTAACATTTTTGCACCGCCTCTTAGGAATTATTGACAAATCAAATAAAAAATTATAATAATTGCAGCTAAGCCGCCGCATATAAAAAAGTTGAAAATCAGGCATATAATGGGGATATTTAACTTTTTTCTACCCGGTTTTCATTATATATTCATAAACTTAATATGTCAATGTGAACATCGGATTAATCGATTTATTATTTACCTCTTGCAATATTATCTGTAAAATTGTATGAAAGGGGCTTATTGTTCATGAACCGAATCCGTTTATTAAGAATGCAGAACGCATTGAAGCAGGAAGACCTTGCAAAAATTATACATGTCAGTCAATCGTCCCTGTCCGGTTATGAAAATGAAAAATATGAGCCCGACAAAAAATCGCTTCTTAGACTGGCCGATTATTTCGGGGTCTCCGTCGATTATCTGCTCGGGTTGGATACGACGGGCTCGGAAACTTCCAGCACGAATCTGAAAATCCCGGTTTACCGCTGTATCTGCGGGAAACGGCCGCTTCACGCGTCGGGGGAACTGCTTTGTTCTCAGGAAACGGATCTTTGGTTTCAGGGAAAAAAGGGGGAGGAATTCTTCGGTCTCGAGGTGCGGGACTGCAGCATGGAGCCTCGGGTTCTGGAAGGAGACATCGTCATTGTTCACAAACAGCCGGATGCAAATAACGGAGACATTGCCGTCATTCAGATTGGTGGAAATTCCGCAACAATTAAAAAAGTCGTGAAATACGGGGGCGGCATTACCCTTATTGGCTTTAACCCAAAATACCAGCCGGTTTCCTTTTCAGACGAACAAATCAGCCGCCTGCCTGTTACCATTCTCGGGCGTGTGGTGGAGCTCCGCGGCAAATGCTGAAGTTGCAAAAGGGCTGCCCCTTTACGGGACAGCCCTTGAAAACTATTTCAAATCTTTTGTGGAAAGCTCCGTATAGATTCTTCCCCTATCCCTCGGGAGCGAGCACATCAGGCTGATCTTTTCCACGTCCATCTCCAGCGTCGGCATCGAAAACGTGTCCGGCGCGCCGCTGCTCAGAATTGCACGGCGTACCAGCGTCAGATGGGGCCGGAACTCCCTCCGCTCCACGGGGAAGCCCCGTTGGGCCAAAGCCGCGTTCAGCTCTTCCTGCAGCCGCAACAGGGCATCGGAGCGTTCGATTCCCGCCCAGTAAATATCTCCGTTTTTTCGGTGAAAGCTGCCGATTGCGTCGATTCGAAGTCGGAAGGGCGGCACGTCCGCCTCCTCCATCACTTCCCGAACAGCGTCGAGACGCTCCGGAGCCGTTTCGCCGAGAAACGACAGAGTAAGGTGTAGATTTTCACGGGCCGTAAAGCTCCCGTTCCGAAGACAGGGGCGAAGATTCCGCATCGCTTCGCAAAGTCCGTCCCGCACTCCCTCACTGAGCAAAATGGCAATAAACAGCCGCATCGAACCGATTCCTCCCCCCGACCGAACGTTCGCCTGTCGGACAAGCAGATTATAGCATGAAAAAGTCGGTGAAAACAGCGAAAAATACAGAACAGGCCGGCGAAAAAATCGCTGGCCTGTTCTGTATTATCAGAAGGTATAAAAAACTCTTATCAGCTAAATTTTGTCACCGGCCGCTGCCGGATTCCTTGGTTTCCGGAAGATAGCGGTCAAGCCTGCTCACCTTTTCCCGGCTGTATTCCTTTTTGGAGTGCGGTACGGCGCGGTCCCTTCGGTCAGGCCACTGGTTGACGCGGTCCTCTCCCAGAAAAACAACTTCGTTTCCAACAAAATTACGGTTTTCCATTGTACTGCCTCCTTAAACAGACATTCTGTCAATGTTGACGGTCCTTGCGCCGGAAATCCCTGTCATCGCCGCCGGGTCAAGAATCGTCCGCAGCTGATCTTCGTTCAGAACTCCCTTGCTGACGATCAGGCGGGAAACCGGAACTCCCGTGTGAAGGGATTCCTTTGCAATTTCAGCCGATTTCACATAACCGATATAGGGGCAAAGCGCAGTGACAATTCCTACGCTTTCATCCAGATGCTTTTTGCAGATGTCACGGTTCGCGGTGATACCGGTAATGCAGTGATCCACCAGTGTCTTCACGGCGCCTTCCAGACTTGTGAGGGATTCAAACAGATTGTAGAATAGGACGGGCTCAAATGCGTTGAGCTCCATCTGGCCGGCTTCAGCCGCCAGCGTCGCGGTGCAGTCGTTGCCGATAATATTGAACGCCACCTGGGAAACGACCTCGGGAATAACCGGATTGACTTTTCCCGGCATAATCGAGGAGCCGTTCGCCATTGGAGGCAGGTTGATTTCCATAATGCCCGTGCGGGGTCCGCTGGAAAGCAGGCGAAGATCGTTCGCAATTTTGGAAAGATCGACCGCGCAGGTTTTCAGCGCACCGGATACCGCGACAAACCCGTCGAGGTTCTGCGTAGCGTCAATCAGATCGTCGGCCTGAACCAACTTTTCCCCGCTGACCTTCTGCAGGTTCGCGGTGATATTATATAAATAGGAAGGATTTGCGTTGAGCGCGGTGCCAATTGCGGTGCCGCCCATGTTGAGGCTGCGCATTTCATCCTGCACTTTGCTCAGGCGCCGGATATCGCGGCGGATGACGGAAGCATAAGCCGAAAACTCCTGCCCGAGTCGGACCGGAACCGCGTCCTGCAGCTGAGTGCGGCCCATCTTCAGAACATCGTCGAATTCATCGGCCTTCTTTTCCAGAGCGGAAGCAAGCCGTTCCAACTGAACCAGCACCGGCGGCATAAGTTTCAGAACCGTCAGCTTGCCGGCCGTGGGGAAAACGTCGTTGGTGGACTGTGACATATTCACATGGTCATTCGGATGAACGACCTTATAATCGCCCTTCTCGCCGCCAAGCAGCTCGATCGCACGGTTTGCGATGACCTCGTTGGCGTTCATGTTTGCGGAGGTTCCCGCGCCCCCCTGAATGGGGTCCACAATAAACTGGCTGTGCAGGCGGCCCGCGATCACCTCGTCCGACGCTTTGATGATTGCGTTGGCAACGGACGCTTCCAGATTGCCCGCATTCCGATTGGTGATTGCCGCGGCCTTTTTAATCTGCGCCAAAGACGCAATAAAGGCAGGTTCCATCCTCCTGCCCGTAATATGATAATTATTCCGCGCACGCAGAGCCTGCACCCCATAATACGCGTTTGCAGGGACATGCATACTGCCGATTGAATCCGACTCAATCCTCATTTTCATGACTGGCACCCCATTCCATACAATCAAACTTTATCATTTCTCAGCACGGCAGTAACTTTAGCATAATCCCTGAACGGCGTAAATAGCTTTTTGTCCGTTCGATCGATAATTTTTATTTCACGGTGGTTGCCTTAAACAATCAAAGTTATAGCTCGCAATACTTTATTTATAAAGGTATCGGAAATTTTGAACGAATTTAACTTTTTTTTAAGAAAACCTATTGAAAAATTACAGAAACCATTTATAATTAAATTAAATGCAAAGGGGCATACCGGACGGATAAGTCGGTATGCCCCTTATTCATTGTTTGTTTCCAATGGCTTGCACAGAAAAAAGGAAATCTTACGAGGTGATTCTTTGTGGACAAAATCGACGCTACGCTGATCTCCGCACTGCAGGAAAATGCCAGGATCCCAATTAAGACACTGACCAAAAAGGTGTTTCTCTCCTCCCCGGCTATCTCCGCAAGGATTGAAAAGCTGGAAAAGCAGGGCCTGATCAGCGGTTATCACGCCATGGTAAACCAATATAAGCTCGGTTACCATATCAAGGCCTTCATCAACCTCGAATTGCCTCCCAACCAGAAGCCGGATTTCTACCCGTTCATCCGGGCATGCCCCAACGTTGTGGAATGCAACTGCGTCACCGGGAATTATTCGATGCTGATTAAGGTCATCTACCACAGCACCATGGAGCTGGATGAATTCATTGGCCAACTTCAGAAATTCGGCCCCACGCAGACGCAGATCGTTTTCTCCACGCCGGTAGAGCCGCGCGGAGTTAAGGTGCTGGAATCCGACAATTTCTGACCGGCATCTTAATGGCCGGAAAAGATCAGGTGCAGCAGCACGGCCCCCAGCGTAAGGGAGAGCAGCAGACCGGCGGCGCCGAGCATGGGGATTCCGAAGCTGCTTTTGGGAAGATCGGAGGCACAGAGAATTGCCGAACCGATCAGAAGTGCGCCCTCCACAAGACCGAGCGCCACAATTCCGGCCATGCGCCGGAATTCGATTGTTTGCCGCCCGGAAAACGTCAGCTCCGAATTCACCTTCAGATGACCTCGTGCGCCCATTTTCAGCAGTTCGGAAAGCTGTGCCGGAATATCCGGAACCCGACGGAGGGAACGCACCAACGCAGTGCCGAGCTTTTGTCCTTCGCGTCCGGCGTCAAAATTTTCAAAGAAGCTGCCGGAAATATGGTGTGCCATGACCTGCATTAAATTGATCTCCGGGCTGACCGTCCGAATGACGCCCTGAAGCGTGACGAGCCCTCTGCCAAGCATGGAAAATCCCGGCGGCATTACAAGGCCGTTCCGGTTTGCCATGCCGATCACATCGTCGCGCAGCGTCATCAGGTCCATGCTGCCGACCTCAAGCGTTTCATAGCGGTTCATGAGGTCGTCCGCATCTTCGGTAAGCTGCGGGCGGCTAACCGGCCCGGAATGCCCGAAGTAAGAAATCATCAAATCTACAAGACCGTTTATATCCCTGTCGGCTGCCGCGTTTACGCAGCCGCGCAGGGTTTTTTTGTCGTGTTCGGAAAGGCGCCCCATCATACCGAGGTCCAGCCAGACAATTTTCCCCTCCCGGATACGGAGGTTCCCGGGATGGGGGTCGGCGTGGAAAAATCCGTCCTCGATGATTTGCTTCATATAGTTCTCTGCCAGCTTTGAACCGATCTCCCGCAAGTCGTAGCCGTTTTTGAGAAGGGCATCCGTATCGTCCACGCGGACTCCGTCCATAAATTCCATCACCAGCACGGCCGAGTTGGACAGTGCCCGGAATACCCGTGGTATTTCCACATAGCGGACTTCCGCGTTCATCCTGCGAAATTCTTCCGCCTGATCGGCTTCCAGGCGGAAGTTCATCTCCCGCTTCGCCGCTTCCCACATCTCGCCAATCACCTGATTGAAATCCACGGCCTTCCCGGTCCTGCCCGCAATGCGTAGAATCCCAGAAGCCCTGCGCAGCAAAACGATATCCCGCGCCATTTTCCCGCGGATGCCCGGTTTGCGGAGCTTCACCACCACCCGTTCGCCGGTGAAAAGCTCCGCGTAATGGACCTGAGCGATTGAGGCGGAGCCGATCGGCTCCCGGTCGAACCGGGAGAAAACCTCCCCCAGAAGCCTGCCGTATTCCTTTTCCAGCTCGGCTTCCACCTCTGCACCGAGCATCGGGCTGACATCCTCACGCAGCTTTTCAAGCTCCTCGCAGTATTCCCTCGGAAGCATATCCGGCCGCATCGAAAGAATCTGCCCGAATTTAACGAACGTAGGCCCAAGCTCCTCACAGATTCGGCGAAGCTTCGGCGGCGTCATTCCCGCTGTGACATGGTTTTTGCGGAGAATCCCGAGAATCTCCCGCAGGCGATGCTCCCTGGGAGAAGGTTCACTCGGCATCGTCTTCCGGAGCGCCAGGGGCTTCCGCTTCCGCGATTTTGCCGCGAAGTTCCTCCAGCTGCTGTCGGTTCATCCTTCCGATCGCGTTCTCAACGCTCTGAAAGTCCATCGGAGTCTCCGTTTGTTCCGCTTCACAGACGGCCGCTTTTTCCTTGATCGTCCGCCGGAGTTCCTCGTTCAGAACCTTCCCCTGCTCCAGTGTGAGTTCCCCGCGTTTCACGAGCTCGTCCACGATTCGTTTGGATTTTTCAGCCGAAAATGCTGCTGCCCCCAAACCGGCCAGAAAGATTTTTTTCAGGTCTTCGTTCAGCGATGACAACATAAAAGCACCCCCCATTCAGAATTTTTCGCTTTTATTATGATCCGGAAATTCAAAAAAATCCTGCCGGATTCTCTCGCATGTTGCAGGGAGCGGTTCCCGTACAGCAGAATTTCATGAGGGCCGCTCCGTACGGCCCCCATGGAACAGGAGCGACATTCAGGCTTTTTTATATTTAAGGCGCGTAGCGTTTCCACCCCGAATATGCCGCTGTGACTTATTGAAGTCAAGGATGACCTTTACTTTCCTGTAAAGCTGTGAATCAATCGTTTTCAATCTCTGCGATACGTCTTTATGTACGGTGGACTTACTGACCCCGAACTTCTTCGCCGCACTGCGAACGGTAGCTTTGTTCTGAACGATGTACTCGCCCAGCTCCACGGCGCGTTCCTCCACGATGCCTTTCACGGTTCTGCCCTCCCCCAAAAACGATTCCGATTGCTAAATAGGTATGCGTTCGGGGTGGGTTTTAGTACTGAGGCACCGGGATTCCCAGAGTTCGGCAGCTGGAAACGGCTCGCCGCCAGCCGGCAGGACAAGAAAGACCGAATCCGGACATTCAGCCTTCGAGGCGAAGGCAAAGGCGACCTATTGAGCAGAAAAAGAACAGGAAGAACTATTATCTTCCTGTTCTTTTTGTCACGGTTGATTCGCCCCAACCATCGGAGCTCTTGTTTCTTTGGACGCTCCCGTTGTGCAGGACGCTGCCTTCCAGGCTGAGAGTCAGCAATCGAACCAGATATTCCATCATGTCCTCCTAAGAGCTCGGTTTGTGAAAGACAGAAGGAACAGGCAACAGAAAGATCCGTTCTTTTTGCTGCCTGTTTTTTATAATAGCTCTATTCAGAGGATTTGCGTCCTACCGGATCATCACGGAAATCAAGCCTCAGGTACTGAAAGATGTCAGCAATTTACGGTTTGTCTCCAGCATCGTCTCAAATTTAAACCTTGACAGCTTTCCGCAGTCAATCAGATACAGATAATCGTAGTAATTCGGCAATACCGGAAGTCCCAGCAATTCTTTTGCGAAAGCGTGGGCGGCAACCTCTTCGCAGCGCCTGACGTGCGCCCTTCGGGAATAAAACTTCAGATCCAGCGTTTTTACGGGATTAAGGCGCATCGAAATGGTCGAGCCTTCCCGATACTCTAGAAAATGGTAAAACTCATGGGCCAAATGAATTCTCAGCGCGGAATCGTAATTAAGCGCAGCGCCATCTTCCGTTTTGCTGTGGGCGGCCAGCTGACGAATCGACTCACGGTAAAGCTCGACGCTGCAGCCCTTTCCGCTTAAAACGATGTTTCCTCTGAGCATAACGCCGAACTGTTCCGAACTTTTTTCCAGATAGTTGATTTGAATTCCGTTCTTTCGATACAGCTCAAAGATGTCGCTGCCCTGATACTTTTTTGCCGCGTCTTCTCCCGCGAGGAGAGAATTTGAAACATAATAGGACAATTTATCTTTTGGAATTTTTCCGTATATCAGATCATTACTCAATTCACAAAGTGCAAGTGCGTGATCATCCATCCCGCTTTCCTCTCACTGATAGGCAACCGCGATGACCGGTGCGTCATCCGGAAGAAGCTCCGTTTCTACATTTAAAATCGAATACAGCTGCTCCGCTGTCTGCATCCCCGTAAGGTCCAGCATCTTCTCCCCGAAAAACGCGAACACTCTCGGCAAAACAGCATTGCCGTTCGAGAAGGACGTATTGGCGTTTAAGAATTCGGCAAAGTCTCTGCCAACCGCTTTTTTGGGGAATTTCAAAAACTGCGCATTATTCTTCTTCAGGCGGACGATGCCCTCCCGGTCAATGACGACCAGAGATTTCATTTTTGTTTTCAGCAGTCCGAACAGGATCGGCTTCTGTGCGGTGCCCTCAAACACATGCCATCTGCCAGCATTGCCGAGCGAAGTAACCTGAGGGACATTGACGGCCTGTGCCGAAATCGCCGCCAATTCTTCCACGGAAAGTTTTTTGGAATTCAGGTCCTTTTGGCGCATTTCCGTCGCACCTGTGGCAACGGCCCGCACAATATTCCGCTGTGCGTCGATCTCAATGGTGACATCCACGGTTTGCTCGTTTGCACCGGACTGAACAATGCGTTCGATCGCTTCCGCACGCAGCTTCTTGATATCCTCATCCGTCGGGTTCGGAATCGTGCGCTCCACCTGTTCCTGCACCATCGCGAGAGCGACGCCGATCGTGGAAATATAGGGGGCATTATCGGCGATTTTCCACTTCATGTGCATCGCTTCCGCCAATGCAATCACAAGGACCGCCGCGCTGCCTCCTCCGCCGACAAGAGTAATCAGATTCTGGTCCAGACGGTATTCGTCCATTAAATTGTTTACAACAGGAATCAGCTTATTCAGCGCGACCTTCATTGCCTGCCTGGCTGCATCCTCGGCGGAGATTCCAAGGCTGTCCCCAAGTGCCTGCCACGCGGCCCTTGTATAAGCCCCCGCGTGTGAGTAAGCATAGTCGTTCTCCGGGACATAGCCCAGCAAATTTGCCGCGCCCGCCAGCGTAAGGGAATAGAGCTTTCCGTTCCCGGCCTTTACCGCGGCGTATTCGCAGGGGTCGTCCGCCCTGGGGCTGATGAGCTGCAGTTCCGCGCCTTCCGCCTTTTCATCGCTGGGGAAGCATTCATATTCCAGTCCGGCAATATGCGCGCTGCGGGGCCCGACATCGGCGATTCCTTTCTGGAAGACACGAATCATGCTCCCGCCGGCTACCCCGAACGTGCGGACGTCAAGACTACGCAAAAATGTCTTGAAGCCCCCCACCTCGGCGTATTTGATGATAACTTTACCGTTTTTGATCACACTGATGTCAACGCTTGTCCCGCCAACCTCGAAGAAAATCCCGTCTGACACCTTTTCATACATCAGAGCCCCGGCAACGCCTGCTGCGAGCCCTGAAAGCATGGTCAGAATCGGGCGTTTGCGCACCTCCGCGATGCTCATTACGCCGCCGTCACAGCGCATAATCATCAGATTGGAGGTAATCTTGGCGTCGTGAACGGCATTTTCCGTCATGTTCGCCGTTTCCATCATTTTGGGAATCAGGCTGGCATTGACAACTGCGGTACGCGTCCGTTTCTTCAGACCGTAAAGCTGACTGATTTCATGCCCGCCGGTCGCGCAGAGACCTTTTTTCTCCGCGCGGTCAATGACCCACAATTCGTTCTGAGGATTGTCCACACTGAACGCCTCACTTGCAACAACTACTTCTGATTTCTGCTGCAGCAGGGTTTCAATGGCGGAATCGATTGCGGAGTCGGACAGATCCTTGCTGTCGACAAAGACGCTTTCCGTCTTTAAAAACTTTCCGGGGGCCAATTCGATGGAGTCAACCGAGGTTTCGCTCTTTGCGCTCAGCGCATCCAGCCCGGTAGCTAAGCCAACAATTCCGACATGAGCCACGTCGCCTTCCAGCAATGCGTTGGTTGCCTGTGTCGTACCGTGCGCAATAAAAATGACATCCTCCGGCGCAACGTTGTTTTCCTTCATCAGTGTGGAAATAATCTGTACCACGCCGACCGCTACACCGGCTTCATGCGTTGTAGGTATTTTCTTCTTGGCCAGGATCTGATACGTATCATGGTCAATCATAACTGCGTCGGTAAACGTGCCCCCAACGTCGATCCCGATTCGGACTTTTCGGCTCATGGGTTCAACCTCCATGTTTGTAAAGATAGAAAAGCGCCTTTTCTTCAGCCAGAGAATCCAAATTTAATCAGTAAAACATAAACCCTGCGATAATAAGGCCAACCACGGTGGATATCGCCACCCAAGGGATGGACTTTTTCAGGAAATCATTCACGTCGTTTTTCGTGAAATCAGCGACCCACACATTGTGGGAGTTGGTCGGATCACAGACCGCCTGCACATTCGAGTCGAGACGCAGAGCGACCATTGCGGCGACAGGATTCATGCCGGAAGCCGCCAGCAGCGCGACGATGCCGCTTCCAAGGCCCCAAACATTGAGAGGGCCGCGGTAAATTGCCAGCGGGCACAGAACGCCGAACACGATTACGAACAGAACCGCAGACTGAGGAATGACCGCTTTGATCGTCGGAGCAAGCACGCTGGAAACCTGCGGCGACATGACGGAAACCAGCACCATGCCGATACCGATCATGAGCGCAATGGCTCCCGCCGTGCTCTGAAGGCCCTCCACAAAGGAGCTGGTGATGACCTGAATGGAGTTTTTGGGAGTAGAAAGCACGATTGCCGCAATGATGCCGATCAGAATGGAGGGAACCAGCGGAATCTGGAACGCGAAAATGAGCACAACCGGAATCAGAGGACTGATGAGCGCGATCGCCCGCACATTCCGCTCGGAGCCAGCCTCAACCTCAGCAGCAGGCATAGCCCATGCTTTCCGGGTTTTGCCGCTGAACTGAATGTGATAAATCAGATACGCAAGCGCGACCACGATTACCGGAGCGGCGCACAGCAGCGAGTATTTGGTAACCGTCTCCTGCGGAAGCTTGAGCGAATCCATGTAAATTCCAAGATCGCCGACATTGAAGGTGGCGCCGACGCCTTCCGAAAGCAGAATAACCATGCCCGCGGTAACGGTGTCGAGGCCCGCGCTGATCATAATCGGGATAGCGATCGTGCCGACCAGAATGATGACGCCGATGCCGTCAGACGCCGCAAAAATCACCGAGCAGACCGCGAGAAAAACAAGCGCGATGGGCAGAGGATGGTCTCCGGCAAGTTCCCCGGCTTTCCGGACGATCGTGTTGGCGATGCCGGACTTCATGAGCACCTTGCCGAACCAGCCGCCGAAAATAACGCCGGTAATCGCGGAACTCATTTTCAGGGCGCCGCCCTGCAGGATATCCTGGGCAATGCTGAAGGTTTTTGCGTCCGTCGTGTAAAACGGAACCCCGGAGACTGCGGCGATTAAAATTGCCATAAGGGGGAGCGCAAGGATGGTGGGCAGTTTTCGTGTCATCATTAGAATAACACCTGCAAGGAAAATAACCAGAATGCCGAATGCCTGAAGTGTTTGCATGCTTTTTTCCTCCTAAAAAATTTTTATACCCACAAACGCCTTTGTCTGTAAGTGCCTAGTCGAGATAGGCGCCCTGCGCGCGGAGGCGCTCCCGAAGGACCTCCACGTCAACGTCCCTTGCGGGGCACCCGGAGCCGGACGCCAATGCCGCGGCTACACCGCAGGCGTGCCCCAGCGCGCCAACGGTGGGTGTCGTACGGATTGCCGCCTGTGCTTCAAAGCTGGCTGACACACACCGTCCGGTCACCAAGAGATTGTCCACCGAATCACATACCATAATTTCATACGGGATGCTGTAATAGGTGCCGGGTTCGCTCATAAAGGAGCTTTCCGTTCCCTCTCCTTTGGGGTTGTGTATATCGATTGGATAACTTGAGTGGGCAATTGCGGAAGAAAAGTGTTTGCGCGATAAAATATCCTCGGCAGTGAGCGTATAACAGCCTTTCAGCTGCCGCGAGCCTCGGACTCCGACGGACGGGCCCGTAAATTCCAGAAGCGCTCTCTGAAAACCGGGAACGCTTTTACGGAGGAAGGAATCCAGCTCCGCGCACTGACGGCGGCCTTCCATTTCCGCGTCGCTCAGGCTTTCTGCGCTGGAGCCGTCGTGATCAATAATGCGTGTGGTATTGACAATGTACTCATTCGGACGGTTGGTCTCAAAAAAGAGAATATCCTCGCGGGGAATGGAGACCTGCCCTGCGCGCTTTGCGGAGCGGAAGCTCTCGTCGAATCCGGCCACCGCCAGCGGCTCGCCGCTTCGGAGCAGATCTTCATGGTCCCGAAGCCGTTCAAATTCCGGAAGATGCTCCAGCAGATACGCTTTCAGCGCCCCGGTATCGACATTGCAGTATTTCATATTCATGGTCATCGGCTGGGCGGCGCCGTCGGATTCACGCCCCTTGGTGAGCGGAACTCCCGCATAGGCGGCAAGGTCCGCGTCGCCCGTGGCGTCGATAAAGACTTTCCCCGACACCGAATGCAGGCCGTCCTTGTTGCAGACGGTCAGCGACACAATGTTCCGGCCTTCCCGGGTCACATTCCCTACAAAGGAATGGAAAAGGACGTCGCAGCCCGCATCCGTCAGCATTTCATCCAGCACCAGTTTAAGGCCTTCGGAGGAGAACGGCGTAATATAGCTGACATATTGTGTCGTGTCCTTCACATGTCCTGTGCTGTATCCCCGTTTGACCAGTTCTTCCACAATTTCCTGCATGATGCCCGCAACGACCTGTTTTTCCCCCGCATGAAACGTCATCATGGGTCCGACGCCGCAGCCGGTCAGAGAACCGCCCAGATAACCGCCCTGTTCAATCACCAGCACGCGCGCACCGCAGCGCCCGGCGGCAATCGCCGCGACCGAACCGGAAACCCCGCCGCCCGTGATGACAACATCGTATTTTTCTTCATAAATCTTCTTCAAGGAAAGCACCCCCTGTGGCAGATTTACTGTTTCGTCGTAATTTTGGATGAAAACAGGAATTCCCCGACCGTAAGCCCTTTGCGTTTGGCAATATAATTGCCGAAGCATTGTACCGGAAGAATATTGCTCAGGCATGCAAGATCATGCGATACATAATTCTGCCGGACAACCAGAATGTTGGAAGAGCTTTTTATCTGATCGCTGTCGGTGACCACGACGATTTTGCCGCCGTGCTCTGCGATATCCTGTGCCAGCCCCAACTGCATCGTGCACCCGGGACCCTCTGTCGCAAAAATAATTCCGTGGAAGTCTTTTCCGGACATTTCAAACGGTCCGTGGCGGAACTGACCCGCGTCAAAGGGAATGGAGGGGAATTTTGCAAGTTCCCGAATAAACAGGCTTCCCGCGTCCACGGTGCACTGGTCATATCCGCGGCCGATCAAGGTGATGTACGGAGGCATCTGCAAAAACTCCTCCATCTGATTCTGTATTTCAAAGAAGCGGCCGATGTCCTGCTCCAGATAAGCGATTTCTGCTTCGGCGGCTTTGAAAAATTCTTCGGAGGATTCTCCAAGGATCGCCCTCGTCAGCAATTCCATCAAAATGAGCGGAGCAAGGTAAGTACGTGTGCTGACCGCCTGTTCCGGCCGGACGAATATATTCAGCATCAGGTCGGACCGTTTCCCGAGCGGACTTTCGGCATCGTTCGTCAGACCCACCACGGTGCAGGGTACCTCCAGCTTTTCCACAAGCTCGACGATCTCTCCGCTGCGGCCGGACTGCGAAACCACAACCAGCAGAGTATCCGCATCGACGGAAGCGAGCTCGTAATGCAGCAGCTGGCTGGTTGCCTGCACGACGCAGGAGAAACCGTGAATCCGCAGCTTGGAGGCCGCGTTCAGACAGGCCGAATAAGAGCTTCCCATGCCGGTCAAAATGATTTTGCCGAATTTGTTCTTTGCCAGATTGCCGATTTTTTGAAAGTAATCCTGTTCTTTGTAATAGCCGACTGCTCGGCGCAAATCCTCGGGCTGTGAAAAAACGTCATTTTCGTAAATATTCATGATATCATCCTTTTCAGAAATATACAGCCAATTGCGGATGGCAAACATGTTTGGCTTTCAACCGCAATCTGATGACAGTAAATTGAGAATCCCCTGTAACCCGGCGGGGGCTCCGTCTCTTACATAGAGCATGCTGCTGATATTGCCCAGCATGGCGCATTCTCCCGGTAAAAGACCCAGAAGTTTCCCCAGGCAGTAGCCCGCGTTAAAATTGTCGCCGCCTCCGGTGACAACCTTCGGAGATGGAACAAATGCGCCGGGTACCCGCCGCATTGGGTAGGACTTGTCCCCCGCGACAGCATAGTCGAGACCGTGCAGCACGATTTCATCCGCAGGGAATTCCGCCATCAGCCGGGGCGGCATTTCCGGCGTCAGTTTCGTTTCGTCACAATGAAAAAAGCGGTTATAGACCTGCAGGAACTCCTTTGGATTCAGCCCCACAGTTACGGAAAACACTTTTTTCAGTTCGGGAAGTAGCTCGAAGAAACGGTAAAACACCGCTTCCTCCACCGCGGAGGGATCCGCGAGGTCGAAGAAGAGCGTTCTCGGCTTTTCATAAAGCCCCGGACCGAGTTCCGTCAGAATATCGCTTAGTAGCTCATTCGCGTGCGATATCGCACTCCAATTGGCAAAACAGAACAGATCGCATTGGTCAAGCAGTCCGATCAAGCGGCCCTTCCCTGCTTTTTCGCAGAGACGCTGAAAGGTCAAACGTTCCAACGGTGCGGTATCCCCGAACATCAGCTTGCCGTCCGCAAACTCAATAGCGAAGCAGTCGGCGGGCTGATCCACGGAGATAACGCGGCATTGCTCCGCAAGTTCCAAAAACTGCGGGCGCACCTCGGGTTTTCCCATCGTGCCCACGCATGTGACCGCAACGCCCTTGGCCGCCAGAGACTGAGCAAGAAGAGGCCCGTTGCCGCCTAGTTTCTCGCTGATCCGTTCCATTCGAAGATCGGCGCTCTGGTTGCGGTACCCGGAAATGTAGTCTACAAACTCCGAGATGGAGGAAAAATAGTCCTTCCCTCTGGGCAAGCGGACAAGCTTATCGATATACCCATCGAAGCCCACAAGGACGTGGGCGCCGTCCAAAGCCGGAATCTTTTGTTTCACCCTGTTACTGAGTTCCGCAAGAGCGTTTTTTTCAAACATGATTAGCCTCCGAGTTTATACGCATGTAAGATTCATCTTACTCTGTCCTATCTTTTCTTGGTCTTCTCCGCTGCATTTGTTGTCTGTAATAAAGGAATCCACATCGTCAAAGTCGGCAAAGCGATACATGGATTTCATGCCGATCTTGCTGCTGTCGGCCAGAACGATGATTTTCTGGCTGCATCCGCAGATCTTTTTTTTGCATTCGCCGTCGTCGAGGTCCGGCACCATAAAGCCTGCGGAGGGGTCCACCGCCTCCGTGCCCATAAAGGCGATGTCGACGCAGATATTATCCAGATACCGGTACGTGGATGTATCGTAAAAACCCATGGATCTGGAATGGAAAACACCGGGGAGGCTTACCAGTTTCAGATTTGGAAAATTGCAGAGCGTATTAATCACCAGAAGGGAATTGGTAAGCACGGTAATATTTTTCAGCTCAGTGATTTCATACGCGAGTTCACTCACCGTGGTACCGCAGTCGAGGAAAATACTCATGCCTTCCGCGACATATTTCACGGCCTCTCCGGCTATTCTCTTCTTTTCCCGCGACATTCGGCTGTCCTTCAGGCTGGAACTCCATTCCAGAGAAGTTCCGGAATTCAGAATCGCTTTTCCACGGTTGATGGTCAAGAAACCGTGCTCTTCCAGATTCATCAGATCACGGCGTATCGTCATGACCGATACGTCGAACTGATCCGCAATGTCCTCCAGTTTGGCCTCTTTTTTTTCAGAAATATAAGCAATCAACTGCTTTGTACGCGATAAACGACTCATAATAACCTCACAAAATTATTGTTATATCTGTTATATTTTAGCAATCACATAAAATTTCAAATGAATCCGCTCAAGCTTATATGCGGTTGATAAAGTCTTGAACTTTTCCAGATTTTATGCGGATTTTTTCACAAAACTCAACCTCGGATTTTTTCTCATGTCTTTGCAAACCAAAGCTTAGGCAAACCACTTTCCGCTTGTAAAATAACTTTTTTATCACTTTTTTTGTTATATTAACACTCAAATTCTCCCTTGTCAATAGATTTACAAAAATATTCAGGCTACAGGAATACTTTTGTGACAAATTGTATAACGTAGTGGTCCGATTCTTGGAATCCACCAAAAATGGCTTTATGTTCAATCGAAGCCTGCTTCCATTTCGTTGGCTAAACCTATAAATCTTTCCGATTAGTTATACGGACAGGCGGCGGAGAATTATTCTCCCTGCCACCTGTTTTTTGTAATAGCTCTATGCATATGACTTTCCGCCCTACCGGATCACCACGATATTCAGCCTGAGAAGCCGAGAAAGAAATAAGCCCCCGGATTTCTCCGAAGGCTTCGGTATTTTGACAGAGGATTAGAAAATGCTGCCCACCTGTGTGATCTTTGCAGGCAAATCAGCCCGGTAATCGGGTGCGGAGGGATTCAGACTGTTGATGACGACACCGTGATTCCAGTTGCCGGCCGTCGAATGGATGTACTGTTCCCCGCCGATTAGCATGGCGACGTGGCCGGGAAAAAACAGCAGGTCACCCGCTTTTGCCTGTGCAAGAGAAATCTCATGCATGCAGAAGCGGGGATCGATGGAAGCATCGCGGTGAATGATGACTCCGTTTAACAGATACGCCATCGAACATAAACCGGAACAGTCGATTCCCAGAGGTGTCTTACCGCCCCAGCGGTACTGGGTGCCGAGATAAAGTTTTGCGGTCTGGACCAGGGCGGCCCTCAGCTGTTCCTCATGGGAGGGGTCCCACGAAGTAATGCATTCGGCGAGGAACGGTCCCCATACGAAGCCCTCCGTTCCGTCGCAGAGCCGAACGGGCGCCCAGCCGCTCGTATCGCTTTCCAGCGGGCGGACAATGCTCCCACGCGGAAGAGAGCGCAGAATATGCCCCTGAACCTTCGACTGGTCCTGAACGTCGATATAGGCGTGCAGAACTGTTTTTTTTGCAGCGGCGTCCCATTCCGTAACCAGGGTGTCGTCCGCACACAGACATTCCTTTTTTACCCACCCCTCGTAACCGTAATGGGTGCGGACCTGAACGTAATCCGCATCCTGTGATAAAACTTCCACTTTCATCCCGCAGAGAACCTCGTCCGCCCGTTCGGCACGGCTTTCGGGTTTCATGGAAAGCGGGGCGATCGGTGCTGAAACTAATGCAAACACAGTTTGAAGAATTCCTTTCTGTTTATTTCTCGCAGTACCGCTGATAGACGGCACGGTTTAATCTTCCGATCAGCTTTTCGCCGTTATCATCGGCATCCTCAGTAACAAAGAAACCGAAGAAATAGGCTCCGCCTGCCGGATGGAAAAAGAGCCCGGTGTCGTGAATCAGGTGAGACAATTCCCCGGTTTTGTGAGCCACCTGACAAGGTTCGTCAATGTAACGCAAAGCAAGCCGAAAATCCCGATTACATTTTAAGGTCTGCAGTGCAAGGTCACAGAGCTCCGGGGTCAGAATCGATCGATTCCAAAGTGCCGAAAAGGTTCTGGCTTGATCTTCTGCGCTTGTATAGTTGTTCCTGCCGGAACGGGCCGCTGAAAAATCGAGCATATTCCGCTGCAGCGATGTCTGAGTGAGCCCAAGTGTATCGCGGCAGTAGCGATTGACTTCCTCCATGCCGAGCAGATTAGCAAGGACATTGGAAGCCGTATTATCGGAGTTGACGATCATCCAGAAAATCAGTTCCCTCATTGAAACGCTCTGAGGGCCGTATTCGAAAACTTCGCTGTCGTCGAGCAGTACCTCCTGCCCGACCGATACGGTCTGCTCCAGCGTAAGCTTCCCAAGCCGCACCTGCTCCAAAGCCGTAAGCATAATCTGCGTTTTGATGGTGCTGGCCGAAACTACTCTGCGGTCGGATTCGAACTGTGCCAGAGCCCGCCCGGAGTTCATATCTTTTACATAAACGGAAACCTGCGCATTGGTCCGCTTGATTTCCTTTTCCATGTATTCTTTTAATTCCTGATCGTTCAAACTATTTTCCTCATTTGAATTTATATTTTCGCAAGGATATTCCGGTAATTTTGCTCTTCCTGTTTGTTGGCTAGGATAAAATGTCCCGGTTCCAGTTCGATCCAGGAGGGCGGGTCTGAGGAATAGTCGTGCTGGGATCGATCGTAAACCAGCAGCTTCTTTTCCCGCTCCGCCTGAGGATTCGGCAGCGGTATGGCAGAAAGCAGAGCCTGCGTATACGGGTGCATCGGATGCTCGAACAGGGTTGTGGTTGGCGCAAGCTCCACCAGACGGCCAAGGTGGATCACCGCGATACGGTCGGTAATGAACCGCATGACCGAAAGATCGTGCGCGATGAACAGGTACGTCAATTTCCGCTTTTTCTGCAGCTCTGCCAGAAGGTTGAGAACTTGTGCGCGGATGGAAACATCCAATGCGGAAATCGGTTCATCGGCAATGATGAAATCCGGTTTCATAATCAGGGCGCGCGCGATGCCGATCCGCTGACGCTGCCCACCGGAAAATTCATGGGGGAACCGGCTGGAAAACTCGGGCAGAAGACCGACGTCGAGCAGCGCATCGGCAACCGCCTTTTCGCGCTCTTCCTTGGAAACGTTATATCCGTTGCTGCGAATCCCCTCGGAAACGATATAATCCACTTTTGCGCGTTCGTTCAGCGAAGACATTGGGTCCTGGAAAATCATCTGGATTTGCTGGGTCAGACTCTTGTCCAGTTTCCGCGATATTTTCCCGTTGATTTGAGTTCCCTTGTAAATCACTTCTCCGCCGGAAGTAGGGCAGATTCGGATAATAGCCCGTCCGATTGTCGTTTTCCCGGAACCCGATTCGCCGACAAGTCCGAAGGTTTCGCCGCGGTTAATGGAGAAGCTCACATCGTTGACGGCCTCAAAACGATGGTGTTTGGTCCCGAACGCGATGGAAAGATGATTCACTTTCAGCAGTGGTTCCTCCGCAGAATTCTGCGGAGAAGCGGTTTCATGATTCGCCAACACGGTTCCCTCCCTGCTCCGCCGAAAGAATTCTGGGGTCCAGCAGCGGTTTTAAATCCCGGATCAGTTTGAGGCTTTCCGGGGGGTCTACCTTGGGTGCGCGCGGGTCCAGCAGCCAGGTGCGCGCCTTATGGGTCGGGCTGACCGGGAAGAACGGCGGCCTCTCGATAAAATCGATTTTCAGCGCCTTCGGATTGCGCGCCGCAAAAGCGTCCCCTTTAATCTCCTGAAACAGGTTGGGCGGTGTGCCCTTGATGGAATAAAGCTCGTGTCCGCGTTCACTGATCTGCGGCAGGCTGGAAAGCAGCGCCCAAGTGTAAGGGTGGCGGGGATCGTAAAACAGCTCTTCGCAGGTGCCAATTTCCACAATGTCGCCCGCGTACATCACCGCAATGCGGTCCGCCACGTTTGCCACGACGCCAAGGTCGTGCGTAATGTATACGGTAGTGAGGTCGTATTTCTTCTTTAAATCCTTCAGAAGCGTCAGAATCTGGGCCTGAATGGTCACGTCGAGCGCAGTGGTCGGCTCATCGCAGATCAGAATTTCCGGCAGGCAGGCCACTGCGATGGCGATTACGGCTCTCTGGCGCATTCCGCCGGAGAATTCGTGCGGATATTGGGAAAACCGCCGCTCCGGTTCCGGAATTCCCACATCCCGGAGAATTTCAACGGCGGCCTTTTTGGCTTCCGATTTATTTTTGTGCTGATGAAGCACGATGGCTTCGCAGATTTGTTTGCCGATCGTCTTGAGCGGGTTCAGGCTGGTCATGGGGTCCTGCATCACCATGGCGATTTTCTTTCCCCGAATTTGCAGCCACTGCTTCTCGGTGGTAAAGGAAGCAAGATCTTTTCCGTCGTACAGAATCTTTCCTCCGGTAATACTGCCGTTCAGGTCAAGAAGGCCCATCAGCGCTTTCACAAACACCGATTTACCGGAACCGGATTCCCCAACGATGGCGAGGCTTTCGCCTTTATATAGGTCCAGCGAAATTCCGCGGATGGCGTTCAGCGTTTTTCCGCGCAGATCAAACTGAACTTCAAGATCCTGAACAGAGAGAATCTCCTTGAGGACCGCGTCCATAAGCGTCACTCCTTAAACTTAAATGTGATTTTTGGGATCAGAAGCATCGGCAAACGCATTTCCAATGATATAGAAGGAAACGGTCGCGATCGAAAGGATAACGGTCGGGAAAATCAGCTGGTACCGCAAATCCGGGCTCAGCATCAGAACCCGCCCGGCGTTGATCAGATTCCCGAGCGACGGGGTATCCACGGGAAGCCCCAGACCGATATACGTGAGGAATACTTCGTTGCCGATGGCAGACGGAATGGAAAGGGACGCGCGCAGCATGATAATGGAAACCATGTACGGCAGGAGATTCCGGAAAATAATGCGGAAGGTGGAAGTGCCGAGGCACCTTGACGCTACGTTGTAGTCCCGGTCGCGGATGATAACGATCTGATTTCGAATGAAGCGGGCCATATCGAGCCATCCGGTCAAACACATGGCGAGAATCAGCGTGGATACGCTCGGGCGCAGAATATAAGAAATCAGAATCAGAATGATGGTCTGCGGTACGTTATCAACGATGTTGTAGATTTCGGTAAACAGAAAATCCAGCTTGCGCAGGTAACCCCACAGCACGCCGATCAGAACACCAAGCACAATTTCAACGCCGGCTACCGAAAAACCGATCATCAGGGAGGTTCGGGTTCCGCTCCAGACGCGGCTCCAAAGGTCCTGACCGATGGAATTGGTGCCGAACCAGAAATCACTCCCCGGCACATGGTTTACAATCTGCATTCCCTTTGCGTCATTGTAGATTTTCACCGGGTCCTTCTGGCCCGGAAGATGGGGCTGGATAAAGGTGAACAGCAGAAGCGCGATCAACACACACAGAAAGAACACGGCTACACGGTCCTTGGAAAAGGTCTGCAGGGTGCTCCGCCAGTAGGAATAGTTCGAATATCCGGTCCGTTCCGCCTCGGCGTCATCGTGCGGCGCCAAAGTGAACAGGTCTCCCTGTTCCACCAGCTTTTCGGTGGATTCATTCAGACGGTCGCCAAATTCTCTGGTCTTTTTATTGCGGTACGACATCAGCGGGATCCCTCCTTTTGGGTCAGGGTAATTCGGGGATCCGCCAGACTCATCAGAAGGTCGCCGAGAATCAGAGCCACAATCCCGATTGCCGAATAGATCAGCACCAGCGCCTGTACGATGGTGTTGTCCTGCCGCTGAATCACGTTCACCAGCAGTCCGCCCATTCCGGGCACGCTGTAAAGGCTTTCTACATAGATCGAGCCAGCCGCCGTGTACAAAATCGACGACGGAAGATACTGGATCAGCGGGACGAAAGCGTTCCGGAAAACATGCCGGAACATGATGCTTCGGCTGGAAACGCCTTTGGCCCGCGCGAGCTGAACGTAATCCCGGTTCAGCTCATCCGTCATAAAACGCCGAATCCACATGGCGTAGTAGGCGATATTCCCCAGCGCAAGGGAAACCACAGGTAGAACCCATGTGATTGGCTTGCTTTCCTTGAAAAGGAGGGGAATATTGAACCAGCTGGTGCCGTAAAGCTGAATATACAGGTAATAAACGGCGGCTGGAATTGCCTGAATCAGAACGATGAAACCAACGCCCAGACTGTTCCACAGGGAGCTGAGAAAACCCCCGAACTTTTGCAGAAGGTTTCTTTCTTTTGCCGCGCGGTACCGCTTCTTCCGCGAAGCATTCAGCACCATCGACACGCCGAGCGGAAGCCCGACCAAAAGGCTCAATGCCAAAGAAAGAAGACCGATCTTGATGGAAATGGGGGCCTTGTCTGCCAGAATATCCGTAATGGGCACGTTAACCCTGTAGATATGAGATGTACCCAGACTGCCCTGGAAAAGCTGCTGGAAGAAATGAAGCATCTGAACCGGCAGAGGATCGGTCAGGCCCATTGTCTGCAGGCCGGACGTAACCTGTGCCGGGGTCATCTTGTCATAATTCTGGAAGTATCCTTCGACGGGCATCAGACGCAGAAGAGAAAAGATAATAACAATGATAAAGAACAGCGTCAGGAGAGATCGAAGCAGGCGTTTGGTTATGTATTTCAGCATGATAATCCCTCTTAATATTTACTAAAAACAAAATTAGACTGTCACAGGAAATGGGCGGGGGAATTCCCCCGCCCGAGCTATTAATTCTCAAGTTTATTTTGTTTTGGAAGCTTTCAGTGCTGCGGCACGATCTGTCTGCCACTGTTTCAGGCCCGCCTGAAATTTCGCTGTATTCATCGGCTTTTGGAGCTTATGCTGCCCCTGCAACCGCTTCAGCGAAATTCCGTAAGGGGCATACTGCCCTTCAAACGGATTCAGGTAATTGGCAATGTGGCTGCTGGCATCTACGGAGTAAGGAACAACGATGGCGTGATCCAGCAGATAGGCTTCCGCCTTGGCAAAAGCATTGTAACGCTTGGTCAGGTCGGTATTTTCCTTCTTGGCGGCATCAACCAGCGCGTAATATTCCTTCACGGTTTTCTGTGTGGCAGGATCCGTGCTATTGTACATGAAGTTATATTTTTGGGTTTTGCTGAAAGGGTCGGTCCATGTCTGAGGATCAGCGTAGTCACAGCCCCAGTTGCACTTCATCAGAGCGTATTTTCCGCTGCGGCGGACACTGCTCAGGAAGCCCGTGGAGGGGCCCGCTTCCACGACGATATCGATAAAGTCCTTGCCGAGCACGCCTTCCACCTGCTGCTCAAAGACCTGGCATTCCTTATCCCAGTCGGTTATGGTCGGGTTAAAGGGCATAAGAACCTTGATCGGGAACTTGACTCCTTCGGCGGCCAGCTCTTTCTTTGCCTTGTCGCGGTACTGAGTCGCTTTGGACGAGTCGAAACTGTCTCCGGACGTACGGGCCTTCAGTGCATCCAGCTGTGTATAATCCGTGCCGTTCAGGTCGCAGAACTGGGGCGGGGTAATCGTGTTGGTCAAAACAGCTTTCGGGTCGTCCGGGGCAAGAATCGCGGCTGTTTTCTGGCGGTCGATCGCGGCCATGACGGCCTGACGGAAATCCTCGTTGTTGACGGCTTTTTTCCAATTGTCGGGTTCGTATTTCGCATCGAATTTCGGGTCAAAATTGAAGGTGTAGAAATAAGAATAGGAAATATCCGCTCGCTGCGGGCGAACCAGATCTTTGGTATCGCTTCCCTTGAGCCAGTCGTTCAGAATATCCGATTTGATATAGGACTCGTCGATTTCGCCCCGTTTGAACATTTCAGGCGAAAGGGTATCGGCCTGCGCGTTATAGGTTTCGGTGATGGTATCGATAAAAACGTCCTTGGAATCCCAGTAGGCCGGGTTCTTAGTCATGATATGCTGGTTTTGCGCCGCGTAATCGCTCAGGTAATAAGCACCGCAGTAAAGCAGTGAACTGGCGTCCGTACCGAATGACTTCCCTTCCTTCTGAAGGAAAGCACCGTTTACCGGCATAAAGCAGCCATACGTCAGAATCGTAAGGAAGTAGGGGGTCGGCTGTTCCAGAGTGTAGACCAGCGTGGAATCGTCGGTTGCCTTTACGCCCACATTGCTGAAGTCAACCTTCGGTGCCGGATCAATCGGTTTCCCGTTGTCGTCGGTTTTCCGCGTTCCGTTCTTGCTCTGGAGCATGTAGTTGCTGTATGCAAAATACTTATCGGCGTTTTTCACAACGCCCTCGTACAGATATTCCGAGTCGGAAGCGTTGTTGGCGTCCAACACATATTTCGCGGCATCAACCCAGTCCTGTGCCTTGACGTCTCCAACCGGCTTTCCGTTATTGTCGAACCACTTCATTCCCTTCCGGAGATGGAAGGTCCAGGTGAGACCGTCTTTGCTTGTTTCCCAGCTTTGGGCCATGCCGGGCTGGATGACTCCGTTTTTATCAAATTCAATCAGACAGTCGATCGTATTGGCCGGTATGATCAGATCGTTTGTCATGGTTGTTACCAAATAATTCATGGTTGTGGCTTCCGAATCGTACAGGCGGTGATAATCGACCGGTTCCGAGGATGATGAGCCGGAGCCCGCCTGCTGTTGCGTACCGCCTTTGGCGCAGCCGAACATACCCGTAAGGATCGCGGCGGAGAGCAGTATAGCAGCTGCGATTTTCAATTTTTTCATTGTTCCGATCTCCTTCTTGAATTAAGAATCAGGTTATAAAAAAGGCGACAATGATACACCCACCATTCGTCATGCATCATTGCCGGCTCCTATAGCAATATTAAATTTGTTACTAAATACTGATCAGATTCATTCATCTATAGACGCTTTTCATCTATAGTTATTTATTTTAGCTCAATTCGCCAAATTTTTCAAGAGAAATTCCAAACTGTCCAGAAAAATAAAAAAATAAACAACAATCCTGCAAACGGACCTGTCAACGCAGTCGGTCCGCACGCAATTCTACACAGCTGACATGTTGAGAGGCATCCTAAGAGTTCCTTCGGTTCGCGAATTCGATGTTAGTTGGAGGAAAACTATTTCGGATAAAATCCAGATTCATGATCAGCCTCCCTGTCCTGCCGTTACCGTCAATAGCCGGATGAATACCCTCAAATTTCAGGAGCTTGCGTGCAATTGCCGCTTAGCGAAAAACGTCCCTTCCGTAGGTCCCAACAGACTTGTATTCTGTTTGGCCTGACCTGACGATTGGAAACAACCGAGTGATTTCAATATACTTCCTTACTTCACCGTTACGATCTGGACCGATCAAAGATATTCTGCCGTATTTTAATAATATTGGCGGTATATATATTTCTGTTCTTTGGAAGAACCCCTTCGATAAAATAATCGTACATCAGCTTAATCGCCTGATATCCTTGCTGGAACGGCTCCTGACAGATGGTTGCGTCAATGGTACCCTTGTCAATTGCTTCCCTGGTGGTGGGAATATCGTCAAAGCTGATAAGACACAGCTTTTTCCCAAGCCCGAATTCTTCGACAGCCCTGCACACACCTGCCACACCGCCTGCCGCAATATAAATGCTGTTGATTCCCGGACACCGCTTCAGAGAGTTCTTCGTCACGAGATATGCGATCTCGTCGTCGTCCTGACTTTCCACAAGATCAACGATCTTTATGTTGTAATTGTTTTCTTTTATTTCCTTATAAAAGCCTTGAATCCGCTGGTTATGCCCCTGCATTTTTATAGAGCCGGTCACAACCAGTGTTTTTCCCTTTTCCTTTAGAAAAAAAGATAAAATTCCCGCCGCCGTTTTTCCTCCCTCTATGTAATTGCTCCCAACATAAAACAGTCTGGACGTTTTTCTGACATCCGAATTGATGGTCGCAATCGGAATCCCGTAATGGATCAGCTCGTTTATTTTTCCGCTGATCTCCGGAACGTCAACGGTGGTCACACAAAGCGCATTCGCGCCGCTGGACATAAGGCCCTCAATTGCATTCAGATGCTCATCGACATCATACCCTTTTTGCAGGATCAGGTCTAGGGATAGGCCATAGTCGCAGAGTTCCTTTTCCGCCGAATGGAGCCCTGCGATTACATCCTGAAAAAACGGGTTATCCACGCCGGGAAGCAGGCACCCGATTTTCAGAGGCTTCTTTCTGGCGGCCAGTGCTTTCCCGGCACGGTTAGGCTTATAGCCGAGATCGGAGGCGATTTTTTGGATTCTTAACTCTACCTCCCGATTAACGCCTCCCCTGTTATTGAGGACGCGGTCCACGGTTCCTCTGGACACATTTGCAATTTGTGCAATATTTTTGATTGTGACAGCCATTTCTTCCCTCCTTGAATTTACGCAAGCCTATTAGAATACAAATTAATAGCAGGAAATTAATAAAGTAAAGTAAACGCTATCATTAGGAATATAAATTTTCAACATTTATGCGCCGTGTCCGTGCACAAAGTATACATTTACTATATATTGGTATACAAATAAGTCAAGATGCTTTCTCATGATTTTCTCATTTTACCAAATAGTGAACTAAATATTCGGTCAATTTATTGATATATTTAGCTTAAATATGTGTGCTTTGTGCAAATCTCATATTTTAATGCGTGATACGGTTAGAAATTAATCACTTAACACTTTCTTTATAGGAAATTATTATTTGCTCTGTGATCGATTTTTCAAAATGAACAAAGCACAAGGCTTATTTTAAAATATTGTGTTGAATATAAATAAGTGAAAGAACTATGTATGGTTATTATTCACAAAACATTTTCGTGCCATTGACGTTCCTTTGAAAATGGATTAAGAGTAAATAAGACAAATAACGACAAATTAAGTTGGCTAAACATGGATGAACTAGTTAAAGGTACCGTGCTCGAGCACAAATAATTTTGGATCAAGCAAAGGAACGCTTTGTTTGAAATATAAGCTTGAGGAGAATTATAAATGAAAAGGAGCATTTTCGAATCGCCTTATCCGTAAAAGCGAATTTTCAATTCCACGCATTCGTTCTTTTGTTTTGTTGATCGATTGTTTTCCCAAGTTCATTGCAGTGTCCGTTGGAGAGCTAT
Organism: Bacillota bacterium; assembly: GCA_023410445.1. Taxonomy (GTDB): domain Bacteria; phylum Bacillota; class Clostridia; order Oscillospirales; family Acutalibacteraceae; genus Caproicibacter. Next base: position 145,751 of record JAEYPT010000006.1, read on the forward strand.
ATTGAAAGGATGTATGAATTATGTCGATCGTAAGGAAAAAATTTCTTTCCTTGCTGTTGGCCCTGAGCATGGTGCTGAGTTTAATCCCGGCAGGTGCTTTCGCGGCGACTCTACTGCCCCAGGACCTGGACAGCAGTAAACTGGACAGCCAATTTATGATGCAGATCAAAAATTATCCGGTACAACACCAAGTGTTTGATTTTAAGACATTTTCCATGAAGACAGTGACCGATGATGATTCCTATCTGACCGTACCTGGTCTCGATGTGTTCCTTTGCAACACCGCGTTCGATCAGACCTTCGGTGATCAGAAATGTTCCAGCATGGAGATGATCATGCAGGGCCGGCGTGTTGCCACCGACGGTGACATTCGCCTGTCGACTACTCCGGAACAGTGGGATCCGGTGCCGGTAATGGACAGCCATTATAGCACCAATGTTGGTCTTGAGGCAAAGGAGTCTTATCCGGATTACAAATTGAATTATAAACTGGATGTTACTCCCGAAGCGGGCGGCTACAAAATCAGTGTAAATCTGGACCAGCCGCTGCCGGCTAGGCTTGCTGGCCGTGCAGGCTTTAATCTGGAGTTCCTTCCTTCCATTTATAAGAACAAGTCTTACGTCGTAGACAACGGCCATTCAACCGGTGTCATTCCTACGTCCCCCAGTTCCCAGATGAAGGAACAGCCGGTCCCGGCCGGTGATCCGATCACACGGAAAAGCTGGCAGGCAGAGTGGGACGCAGAGCGCGGCGACTATCAGCCGACCGCTCTGGCAACCGCTCAAAGCAACATTACACTTGCTCCGGAAGATCCGGCAAGCACCGTCAAAATCACCTCGGATAATAACGGAATTTCCCTTTACGACGGCCGTAACAAAGCACAGAACGGCTGGTTTGTAGTCCGCACCGAGATCCCGGCAAACAAGACCACGGATGCGGTTGTCTGGCACGTACATCCGAATGTAGTGAAAGACTGGATACAGGATCCTGTGGTAACATACAGCCAGGTCGGGTATATTCCCAATGGCCAGAAAAAAGCTGTCATTCAGCTCGATCCGAGAGATACGAATGCTCCTTCGAGCGCGTTCCTGGATAAGCTGAACAACGACGGAACCTATACTCAGGTAAAAGAGCTGCCGCTCCAGTCTGCGGTTTCATACGCTCGGTACCTCTATAGAAATGTTGATTTTACGGACGTTCACGATACCGGCACGTATTCGATCCGGTATGACGGAAAGCGGACGGATGTGTTCCCGATCAACGAAAATGCCTACAGTAATACCTGGCAGCCCACTCTTTCCACCTATCTGGCGGAGCAGATGGACCATGTTCAGGTAAGCGAAAACTATAAAGTCTGGCACGGCGCCTCGCATCTGGATGATGCCCGTCAGGCACCGCCCAACATCGATTGGTTCGACGGATGGTCGATGCCCGCAGACATTCAGTCTCCTTATAAGGTCGGCGATCATATCGAAGGTTTGAATGTCGGCGGCTGGTATGATGCCGGCGACTTCGATATTCAGACAGGCAGCCATATTTCGATCGTTGCGAATCTTGCGCTCGCCGCCAAGGCGTTCAACCTGAATTACGATAACACCTCGGTCGACGAGAAGGGCCGCGCCGTTGAAATGCATAAGCCGGACGGAATTCCGGACGCAGTGCAGCAGGTAAAGCACGGAGCTATGCAGCTTCTCGCGCAGATCAACACCGTGGGTCACACATTTAATGTTATCGAGGTTCCTACGCTCCACCAATACACGCATCTGGGCGACGGCTCCACCGATACGGATAATAAAGTGTACGACCCGAAGCTTGCCCCAGACCAGGTCAACGGCAATTACTCCGGCAAGGCGGATGACCGGTGGGCCTTCACGGGTTCCAACCTGGATACTCAGGCCTATGTTTCCCTTGCGGCTGCTGCTTGGGCGTTAAAGGGCTGGGACAACGACATGTACAAACAGTGCCTGAACGCAGCAGTTAAGATTTGGAACAAGCAGGATCACTCCAAGTCTGACAGAGGCCAGTATTCTGCGGCAATTTATCTGATGCTTGCCACGTATGACCCCAACAATGCTTCCGCTTATGCTCAGTACAAGAACTACCTTACTACCAATGCAGGAGACGGCGTCTTCAAACCCAGCACCGGTTTCTTTGCATCAAATGATCCCGTCTGGCAGGCTACGCTGGTTCTGCCTTATATGGACGATGCGTTCAAGGCTAAACTGAAAGCCGGAGTGCTGAGTTATAAGGCATCACTTGATCACGATATGTCAACGACTCCTTACGGAGTTCCCACCAGCGACAGCATGTGGGGCGGATCCGAAAATGTCTGCAACCAGGCCAAAATCATGTACTTCCTCCACAAGGCGTTCCCGTCCGATGTCAGCGCCGATTATACGATTAACGCGGCAAACTACATGCTCGGTATGCATCCTTGCTCCAGCCTCTCCTATGTATGCGGCGTGGGCAAGAATTCGAAGGTACACGCTTACAGCAACACTCGTTCCGATGATACCTTTATTCCCGGCGGCGTAATTCCTGGCTACTGCAAAATTGCCCCGGATTTCCCGGAATGCATCGACGATTTCGGTATGCTTTGGTTTGAAAATGAAACCAACACCACCGATGCCGCTGCATGGGTGGTCGCAGGCCTCAGCGCAGATTCAATCGGCGCCGAAGCAGCCGGCAAACAGAGTTCTCCTGCAAACTTTAAAGTTACTGGTCCTGTCGGCAATGTTGAAGGCGCGCAAATCACCATTGACGGAGGCCTGACTTATCAGACGAACCAGGAAGGTGAAGCTTCCATTAACCTGGTTCCGGGCACTTACACCTATTCCATTATGATGGCCGGCTATCAGACGAAGACCGGTTCTGTTACAGTTGATGCCACAGGCGCTTCCGTACAGGCTAACATGGATTACGATCAGACGTCGCCTAAGGTAACCCTGCTGATGCTGTACAACAACTGCCAATCAATTACTCAGGGCAGTTACACAAATGCAAGCTGGGCGGCGTTTACAACTGCGATTACCAACGCCAAAACAGTTTTGGATGATAAAAATGCAACACAGAACGATATCAACAGTGCAGTTGCGGCACTGACTTCCGCCAAGAACGGTCTCACAACAGGCAACGGCGGCAATGGCGGCAACGGCGGCAACGGCGGCAATCACCACAGCAATGGCGGTTCTTCCGGAACCACTCCTGTAACGCCCGCCAATCCCGCCACAGCAACCATAAGCGGTTCCACAATTACCACCAGCACCGGAGCAACCATTGTTACCGATACTACAACCGATGTTCGCGTATCCGGCAACTACACCGCAAAGCTTACCAGCAGCAACGGTCAGGCTCCGAAAGTGGTACTCGGTACGCCGGGCGTATTCGATGTTCAGATTTCGACTACGAACGGCAAAGATTACTTCGTGAAACTGATCCCGATCGGCCAGACCGCCGGCGTACAGGCCGGTGTCTACATTGACGGTGTCAAGGTCTTCGTTGCTACCGTTGGGACTCCTGCCGCTCCGTCTGTTAAGAGCGACACGACCCGTCCGTTCTCGGTAAAATCCGGAGCCTCCTACACTATCAAGCTGACAGCAAGCAAACTTCCGACTTTGGTGCCCGGCAGCGCAGGCGCATTCAAAGTTGTGTTTGTAAAATCCTCCGGCAACGAATATTTCTTCCGCATTGTTCCGACCGGTAAGAAGGGTGCCTCCACGGGATTGTATGTCAATTCCGGAAAAGCGCCGATCTCCGTCGCTACAGTAGGATAAAGAACACAAACCATCCTTTTTGTCTGCTCCCCTGCAGAGGTTCGTTCCTCTGCAGGGGAGCTTTGTTATTCTTGGTAGCATCTGGATCCAATAGACATCATAACAAATTAAAGCTTAACAAAAGAAAAACAGGCGGCAGAAAGATCAACTCTCTGCCGTTTGTTTTGATATTATTCAGCGTTAATACGCATTTCTGCCCTGTTGGATCACCCACGGAAGAACATACCTTGAACAGAAGGGCTGAGTCCCGACATTCAGCCTAACCGTAAAGTATCTTCCGGCTATCCGCCGAAAGCAGTTAAAAACCGCGTGAGATTGTCCATCGTTTTCGCGAGGTCGCTCCGGGTGCGGGTTTTGGAAATGGAAAAATCCACGGCGACCTGATTGATGCTGAAAACTGCTGTAACGCCCATGCTGTAGACTGGCTCAATGTTGTCTCCGATATCGCCAACCACGGCGACCAGCGGAACCCCCATCCGTTTCGCGTGTCCCGCAACCCCGGCCACAACCTTACCACGCAGACTCTGAGAATCAATCCGGCCTTCTCCGCTGACAATGAGGTCGGCGCCCTCGGCAAGCTTGTCGAAGCTTACGGTATCCAGTACGGTTTCAATGCCCATCTGAAGTTTTGAACCGAAAAAGGCCACCATTCCGGCTCCCATGCCTCCGGCTGCTCCCGCTCCGGGGAGGGTAAGGACATCCTTACCGAGGTCTTTTTTTATAACTTCCGAGAGATGTGCCAGATTCCGGTCCAGCATATCCACGGTTGCGGCGTCCGCGCCCTTCTGCGGCCCGAAGACCGCAGAAGCTCCCTGTGGCCCGCAAAGTGGATTGTCGATATCGCACATGGTAATCAGTTCCGCATTTTTCAGTTTGGGACAGAGGCCGGAGCCATCAATCGAAGCAATGTGGCCCAGCGTTTCCCCCACTGGGACAAACTCGTTGCCTGCGGCATCCAGAAAGCGGATTCCGAGCGCGCACGCCGCTCCCGTACCCCCGTCGTTGGTCGCGCTTCCGCCCAGACCAACAATGATTTTTTTGCAGCCGGCTTCCGCCGCATGGTTGATCAGCTGACCGACCCCGTAGGTCGTGGTTTTTTCGGCGTGACGGTTATCCCCGACGAGCGGCAGTCCCGCGCACGCCGCCATTTCCACAATTGCCGTGCGCCCGCCGTCGACCAAGCCGTAAAAGCCCATAAGATTTTCCCCGTACGGGCCTTTCACGGGGATGGATACCGTTCCCCCTCCCATTGCGGTCACAAAGGCGTCTACTGTCCCCTCGCCGCCGTCCGCGACCGGTATCCGTACGATTTCCGCGGTCGGAGCGTACCTGCGGATCTGTTCCGCCATAATCGTACAGATTTCCGCCGAACTTATCGTTCCCTTAAACGAATCAGGAATCAATACAACTTTTTTCAAAGCCGCCACATTCTCAACTCCTATTTACAACGTTGATTGGCTTACCTTCCTGGAATTTTTTCAGATTTTCCACTGCGATGTTCATCAGGCGCTGACGACTTTCTTTCGGCGCCCAGGAGATGTGCGGCGTAATCAGCATGTTCTTCGCTTGAAGCAGCGGGTTGTCCATTTTGATCGGCTCCGTGGAGACCACGTCCACCGCCGCACCGGCTACCTTGCCGCTGTTCAGCGCGTCGCGCAGGTCTTCCTCCACGATCAGCGGGCCACGAGAATTGTTGATAATCATCACGCCGTCCTTCATTTTGGCGATCGTACCCTTATTGATGATCCCCTGTGTCGCCGGGAACAGCGGGCAGTGCAGCGCGATCACGTCGGAGACGCTCAGCAACTCGTCCAGCTCCGCGTAGCGACAGGTTTCGCTCTCAACCGAGGAATCCCGATAGGCGTCGAACGCTACGACTTTCATGCCGAGCGCCTGCGCGATCTCACCGGTTTTCCGCCCGATTCTGCCGAACCCGATAATGCCCATGGTCTTCCCCGCCAGCTCCACCAGCGGATAATTCCAGAAGCACCAGTCCGCGTTATTCGTCCAGTCGCCTTTTTTCACGCAGTCGGAGTGCTCCCCGATGTGGTGACAGAGCTCCAGCAGCAGAGCAATTGCAAACTGGGCGACCGCGTCTGTCCCATAGGTGGGGATATTTGAAACTGGAATTCCTTTTTCCTTCGCAGCCTCGACATCCACCACATTGTAGCCGGTTGCCAGCACGCCAATGAATTTCAAATTTGTGCAGGCGTTCAGCGTCTCCTTTGTAATCGGGGTTTTGTTGGTGTAGACTGCCTCGGCATCTCCGATGCGCTCAATCACCTTATCCGTGGGCGTGCGGTCATACACCGTCAGGCTCCCCAGTTTTTCCAGTTCCGACCACGAAAGGTCACCGGGATTTTCCGTATATCCGTCCAATACTACGATTTTCATTTTATGTTCCTCCTGTTTGTTTGCAGTTTTCTCTTTTATTACGGGAGCCGCTATGAAAGCTGCTTGATCAGCTTTTCCTTTTGTTTCTCGTCGTCCAGTTTTTCGAGCAGTGCGAACTCTTCTTGTAGTTTTCCGCTCTCGGCTGATCGGAAGCATGCGCCCTTGTTGTTTCCTTTCCCTGACCATCGGCGAAAAGCGGTTGCCAACAAAGTAGATAGGGGGCAAACCATCTTTCTTAATTATAAAGAGGCGAACGGATAATTTCCAGTGCTGCCTGTTCGCTGATTCCAATCACTAACAGGACTACACTGTATCCCTCTCTTTTTTGATATTTTTCATTTTCATCGATCAAAAAAGGACTTATTCCGCCCGATAAAGATCCTTTTGTCTGGGGCTTGGCAAAATTACCGCCAAAACCAGCCAAAGGAACCGGTCAATGAGACCGGCGACGAAACTGCAGATAATCCGGCTTGCTATTTCATGTCGATTTCGGTATTTTAAGCGTCAATTTCGCCATTTTGAGTTTTGAGGAAGATTTTTTGGTAAAATTTTTAAAAGGAGGCAATGCCATGCTTTATCGGTTCTATTTGCAGACGGACCCTGCGAAACCTTGCAATCGGCCGCACAGCGGGAGTAAACTTCCTTCTCTCACAGTGAAGGAAATGTGGGAGCTTTACCCGGACGGCAATTTCGCCGTCATTGGGGAAATCGGAGGCATTCCGTGGTTTCTGGGCAGCGGGGATCTGCTGATCACGGAAGATGGGAATTCCATTCCCATCTTCCCGAGGGGCAGTCTGAAAAAGCCTTTCGAGTGGGTTTGCGGTTATGTCGCAGTGGGAAAACACACCTATATCGCGGTAATTGGAGGCCTTCTCCCCTCATTTCTGCGGCGTTGGAGGAAAACGGACGGATGGTCAGAAGGGAAGTGAAAAGCGAAAAGCCCCCCTCAAAAATAGAATGATTCTAAGGAGACAAGAGATGATGAAAATGATACACAAACGGGCTTTGAGCCTACTGCTGAGTATTATGCTGATCGTTACCATTCTGCCCACAACGGCGCTGGCAGCGACAAAACAAGGAATTTCCTACCTGGGCTTAAATGGCACTCCATCGTTGGCAGACGATGTCACCGTGATAGACAGCGGAAGCACAACGCTCAACAGCGGCTGGTATCTGGTTGACAGCGGCAACGTGACCATCAATCAAACCGTAACCGTCAACGGCGACGTTAAGCTGATACTCGAGGACGGCGCGAATCTGACAGTTAACGGCGCCGGCAGCGCAAGCGCGGGCATCAATGTCACGCAGGGCAACAGCCTAAGCATCTACGCCCAGTCCATCGGCAGCGGCATGGGACGGCTGACCGCCAGAGGCAGCGGCAACGGTACCGGCATCGGGAGTGCCGACCACGACCAGGCAGGTGCAATTTCGATCTACGGCGGACGGATTACCGCGACCGGAGGGTCCGGCGGCGCAGGTGCGGCAGGCATCGGCGATGTTGCAGGAGCCAGCGACCATTTCGGAACAATCGACATTTACGGCGGCTTCATCACGGCCACAGCCGGAGGAGTCAATCAGTTTGTGCCGGACATTGGAGGTTCCGGGGATTCCACCGACAGTATCCTGATTCAGGGCGGCACCATCGTAAGCAAACGGGACCAAGGTCAAATCGTTCTGGGCGTTAACGATGTCCCAACAACCATGCCCAAAATTACAATTGACGGTGGTTCAGTAAACATCGGAGCTTTTACCGCCCGTGGTTCAGACCCGATTAAAAACAGCGCGGGGAAGCCGGTACCCCTGTCGGCTGACACACTGACCGTACCCGGGCAGGCAAACGCGGCCGTAGCTTCGGTTCGGATTGACGGCGCACTCTACGGGAGCAGCCTCTACACCGACGGCAATGGGAAGCTTTATCTCCATCCGGCGGCATACGCCAGCAAAGTACCCGTTGTTGTTACCATGGACGACGGAACAAAATACTGGGGGGTTTATCAGCCCACCGGCGACTTTCCGCCGGAGACGCTCACGCTGGCAAATACCGAGGAGAACCCGCTTTCCCCCGGAAAAGCGACCTTCCTCGCTTTTGCGCCAGAGGATATCACCGTTTACAAGATGGACTCCGACCACACCTTTTCCGGCATTCGCAACGGAGCAACCTCTTTGGTTGCGGATCAGGACTATACCGTGAACGGCGATAACGTTACAATTAAAAAGGAATATCTCGCGACGCTTCCCGCCGGCGTGACCACTCTGACGTTCTCCGGTGTGGGCAGCGGAAGCGCGGCGCTGCCGGTCACCGTCTATATCGCTCCTGAATATGTGGCGCTGGGCGACAGCATTGCCACCGGATACGGGCTGCCGGGCTATAATCCCGCAGCGGGAACTCCCCCGTCAGGTGCTTATACTTCCACTGTGGGAAACACCCTCCATCTGTCATCCGGCTTCCTTGCGCAAGACGGAGAAGACAGTCAGCAGCTTCTTTCCATGCTGTCCGATCCGCAAACCAAGGCATATCTGTCCAAGGCAAAAGTTCTCACCCTCAGCATCGGGGCGGATGACATTCTGCTTCCGTTTTTGCAAACTGTTGCCCAACAGCTCGACTGTGATCCGGACCAGATTACCGCCCAGCTTGCAGCTCTGTCTCAATCCAATCCGACAGCCCTGGCGGCCGCTCTCAGCGCATTGAACGCAGACGACGGCACCGGCTTAAAAAACAATCAGGCCCTCACAGACGCGGCTTCCGGTTTTGCACAAAACTTTCAGAGAATTATCAGTGCGCTTAAAGCCGCCGCACCGAACGCAAAAATCTATGTAACCAACGTCTACAACCCCTATGAGGGAATCAGCATACCGTACGGGGCCAGCACGCTGAATCTCGGTGCAATTGCGGACGGTTATATTCACACCTTAAACAGTGCGTTTTCCACGAGCTCCGCGGATTACAAGCTGATTGACACCTATTCCGCTTTTTCAGAAAGCGAGGTCTCCCTCGCCAACGCAGATCTGTCGACTTTCAATTTTGACCCGCATCCAAACGCGGCCGGGCACGCCAAAATTGCCGACATGATTCTTGCGGCCTACTCTGAAAGCCCCAAAATTGAAACCTCCTCCCTGCCTGGATACTTTGTGGGCGGAAAATACGACCAAACGCTGAAGGCCACCGGCAGCGCACCCATCACTTGGAGCCTCCAGAGCGGTGCCCTGCCCAGCGGCCTGACCCTGGATTCCGCCACCGGCAGAATTTCTGGAACGGCATCTGCGCCGGGAAACTTTTCATTCACGGTTAAGGCAACAACCGCCGCTGAAACCGATTCCCGGGCATTCAGCATAACGATAGACTCTGTAATTGGTGGCGGGGTAAGCTGGGGAAATCTGATCATCAATCAACTTTCTCAAAACAGCACAGCGGCCAGCGTAAGCAGTGTGGCGACCGGCGTGCTTAGCCTTCCCCTCTCCGATCAGTCCCGTTTAGCACCCAAGCAAGTTGCAAATCTGGAAGAGCTGATGAAGACCACTTTGGGGGCCGCGGCTCCCAGTATTCCTGTACCGGTAACCACCGGTTTCAGCAGTATCAGCGCGCTGCCGCCGGCTCCACCTGTCGTAACCGGTTTAATCCTCGCCACATGGGGAGGAGGCAGCGCGACGCTGACCACAACTCAAGTGCCCAATCCCAACATACCGGGCGCACAACTGGCATTCGACCTTAGCCTGACTGCGTCCGGAACTCCTCAGCCAATCCATTCCAGACTTGGGTTTCCGGTTACTGTAACCATTATGCTTCCAAGCGATTTTATCCCGAAACCTGGATCCCAGTACTTAATCAGGCACACTCTGCAGGACGGCTCGTCGGAACTCCTGCAGGCAACCATCGGTGGCACGGCCGGGCAATATACCGCAACCTTTACGACGGTTTCTTTTTCCACGTTCACCCTGATCAAAACCGATGCCGGAAGCAGTTCCGGTTCACACCACAGCTCCGGCGTGTCGGTTTCGAACCCCGAGGTGATGGAAAGAACGTTCATCAGCGATACAAACGCGGATTTCTCGGTGAACGGAGCGTATCAGTTCAAAATCACCAGCCAGAACGGTGCGGCGCCTTTGCTGACCGTCGGCACGCCGGGCGTATTTGAAACACAGCTGGTCAGAACATCCGGCAATGATTACTTCTATAAACTGACTTCCGTCGGCAAGGCGGGCGAAAAAGCCGGCATCTATGTCAACGGGGTAAAGCTGCTGGCTGCCACGGTAGAAACTGCGACCGCTCCCGTGAAAAGCGATACCACAGCACCTTTTCAAGTACCAAAGGGGAAGCCCTACACGTTTAAGCTGACGGCAGACAGGAAACCGGTCTTTGTTTCCGGCAATTCTTCCGTATTTCTGGTGAAGTTCATCCGGCAATCCGGAAAAGACTATTTCTATCAGGTTACGGCGGTCGGAAAGCCCGGGCAGACGGCAGGGTTCTATCTTAACGCCTCCAAAAGACCTGTCGCGATTGCGGCCATCGCGTAACTCCCGAACATTTCTTTTATCGCCCCGCACCATGAATTTGGTGTGGGGCGTTCTTTTTGAAAGAAACGTGCATCGTGTCGAATAAGACCAATTATTGTTGCAAATTTCGGTGGGATCATGGTAAAATATTGGAAATAGATAGGTGCAAAGCAGAAGGAACCCGGAGTATGTGCCGAAAAGCTTTCTGGGGAGAGGGGGGCGTGCTATGCCGATTAAAATTGCTATCTGCGACGATTCAGCGGAAGATCGAAAGCTGCTGGCGAATGCGCTCTCCGCATACGATTCCTCCTTTGAAATTGTAACTTATTCCAACGGACAAACACTGATTGACGAATCTCTGGATTCCGATCTTCCGGTTGATCTCCTCTTTCTCGATATCTACATGCCCGGACTCGACGGCATAAAAACGGCGCAGGAAATACGCGCCCGATACAAGGACGTCAAAATTATTTTTCTTTCATCCAGCATGGACCATTATTCCCAGGCCTATGAGGTATTCGCTTTTAACTACATTGTCAAGCCATTTGACCGGGAGCGTCTGTACACTGTACTGAACCGCGCGCTCCACGAACTACGGAAAGAGAGCGGGTACAAGATCAGCATCCAGTATAAAGGTTCCACGCACAGTGTGGACTGCCGCGACATTCTGTATATTGAAAGCAGGGACAAGCTTCTACTGTTCCACCTTGCAGGGGAAAACGTTCTGCAATGCTACGGAAAACTGGATACTATTCTGAACGATCTGCCGGAGCGGGCTTTTTTTCGCTGCCACCAAAGCTTTCTCATAAACCTTTTCCACGTTACGGAGATAAGCGACAACTACTTCCGCGTGGGGCAAACCATGATCGGCATTTCAAGAAAATACGGAAAAGAAGCGAAAGACCGGTACTATGCCTGCCTGTTTTCCCATATGGACGAGGGACAGCCGGTATGAGCCTCTTCTATGCACCTTCCGTTCAATAGGCAAAGGGGAAACGCGATGAACAAATCCAGACACACAAAGGCGTTCCTGATTTCAGGGCTGCTGTTCGTTATTCTGTTCGCTCACGTTCCGGTTGTGTACACCCTGCTGTATCACAGCCTGACCAACACGCCTACAGCGGAAACCGGAAGCATGGATGGCGCACGCCTTTCCCCTTCCCGCTCGGGCATTTTAGACGGAAGCTGGGAGTTTTATTGGAGCCGTCTGATTGTCACAGAGCCGCAAATCGAGAGCAAGCCTGATTTTCTCATTCAGGTACCGGATTACTGGTCGAAATACCAAATCAACGGAAACTGGCTGCCGGCAGGAGGATTTGCAAGCTATCGTCTGGTGCTGCGCGGGCTGAAATACTCCCGCCCCGTCACCGTTTTCATCCCGGATTTCGGGGGCGCGTATCGCGCGTTCATCGACGGTGCCCTGACTGCGGAGAGCGGAACGGTATCCCGTGATCCCGGCAAACTGTACACCACTCCCCAGACAAAGCTCCGCCCGGTAACGCTCTCCCCCGGAAAAGGCCACGAGGTGGTCATCGAAGTGGCCAGCACGCGTTTTTCCGGGCTGTACATGGCTCCCGTTCTAAAAGATTACGAATGGGCGGTGAAGCAAAACAGCACCCGCGACGATGTGCGGCTGATCCTGTTCGGGACCGTGCTGTCTTCGCTGATTCTTCTGATCGTCCTTTACGGGCTGTCCTTCCGGAAAAACATCGGTTCCCCGTGGATTCCCGTCATGGGCTTTTTCGTGCTTCTGCGCATCATGCTCACAACGGAGTTCTACAGCTTTTGGCAGAAGACGGTGTTTTTTCATCTTTCCTACGAAGACTCCAACGGCCTGATGTTTTTCGCAACCTTTGTGCTCAAATTTCTGTTGATTTTTCTGGTTCAGGAACAGTTCAGTACCCCTTTTTCCAAAAAGGAAAAGCGGTTCTTTTTCCTGTATTATACTGCCATCTACCTCGCCTATCTTTTCATCCCACACGGATTTTACAACCGGCACCTGACCATTCTGCTGCCTGTGGCCACCTTTGCGCTGGAGACGTATTCCTTTTTTAAGGTCTACCTCAGTCAAAAGCCGCTGAAGAAATACGGCTGGCTGATCTATGGAAGTGTGATACTTGCTGTTTCCGGTCTAATCGTCGACTGCTATTACATCAACGGCAACATTTACCCCAACATGTCGCTCACGCTGCTGATTCTGTTTTCGGTGCATCTGATTATCATCAGTATCGTTTACGCTCTGCATACCGCGGACGTATACAATGATTTTGCCGTCTCCTCCTCCCGGCTTGCGCTGGCACGGGGCCAGATTGCCATGCAGCAGGAATATTACGAAACTCTGAGCGGGCAGATCAACGAGATTCGGGGCATCCGGCACGATCTCCGCCACTTTACCGGCGTCATCCGACGGCTTTCTGAGGAAGGACGCACAGAGGAACTGAACCGCTTTTTAAACGAATACGCGGAAGTGACCGAAACGGACCCGCTCCCGGTCTTCTGTGAAAACATCGTGGCAAACTCCATTCTGGGATACTATTATTTAAAGGCCGTCAAGGCCGAAGTTGAATTTTCCTGTTCCTGCGGCATTCCCAGGCAGCTTCATATCAGTGACAGCGATCTTTGCGTTGTTCTGGGCAACGCGCTGGAAAACGCCGTCGAGGCGTGTGGGGCTCTGGAAAATCCGAACACTCGTTTTCTGTCGGTGGAGTCAAGGATTCTGAACGGTCAAATGCTGATCAAAATTGAAAATTCCTATAACGGCTTTCTCAAGCTGAGAGACGGCGGCTATTCCTCCACCAAGGACGGAGAGTTCCACGGGATCGGCCTGCGGAATATCCAAAAGGTTGTGGAGTCCTACGGAGGCTTTGTCAAAACGGAACACGACGGAAAAATCTTCACACTGATGGCCGCGTTCCCCAACCCCTGTGATCCTCCAGAGCAAAAATAAGTTCTAATGGACTGAAAAAACACCCTGCAAAACAATTTGCAGGGTGTTTTTATGCCAATTTCGGCAAAATAACATCCAATTTCGCCATGTCCGCTCAAAAGCAAACTTTTTTACTATAATGAATGGTGGTATCGGTTTTAAAACAGAATTGATCTTTCCAGAAACAAGCCGCAATATTCTAATCATAGTGCGGCAGAAGATAGGAACCAATCAAAAGGAGGATTTCAATGAAAAAGATCTCAAAAAAAGCGTTATCCTTACTGCTATCCCTTTCCATGGTGTTTGGAATGGCACCGTGGAGCATCGTGACCGCGTCTGCGGACAGCGGCACCAAAACCATGTATTACAACCAAAGCGGGTTCTGGAAAGACTCAAACTGCACTCAAGCAGTCAATTCAAGCCAGAAAGCGGATTATACCGCCCTCGTGGTGAAAGACGGCGTGACTTCCGTTGTCCCCGATTTCGGCGACTGTACCGGAATCACCAGCCTGTTGCTTCCAAGCAGTGTCACCTCGGTCGGCGCAAGTTCGTTTGCGGATTTAATCAACCTGAAAAGCGTCACCGTGATGGGTGCCGCCACCATCGAAAACTATGCCTTTTACGGATGTACCGCCTTAACCGACGTCACCATGCCGAACGCTACGTCTCTTGGCGATAATTCATTTTCGCAATGCACTTCCTTAACGAGCATCAATCTGCCGAATGTTACAACGGTGGGAAAAACTGTGTTTGCCGACTGCACGGCCCTTACCACTGTCTTAATGCCAAACGCCGTTTCCATTGAAGACTCATTTTATGAATGCACTGCTTTAACCAATGTCTTGCTGCCAAACGTTACCTCAGTCAGCGCGAGTGCATTTTACGGCTGTACCGCGTTAATTCAAATCGCGCTACCGAAAGCCGTCTCCATCGGAGATGAGGCGTTCCGAGGCTGCAAGGCCCTGACCACGGTTTCTCTGGGCAGTGCGCACACAATTGGAGACAACGCATTTACAAACTGCGCCTCCTTAACCGACGTAAGCATACCAAACGTTACCACACTCGCGCCTTATGCCTTTAACAGCTGCACCGCCTTAACCGGTATTTCGATGCCGAACGTTCTCTCCGTTGGGAATTCTGCATTTTCTTGCAGTGGCTTAACCAGCGTCACTCTGCCGAATGCAGCCACCGTGGGTGACGGTGCGTTTTATGGCTGCAGAGACTTAACCCGCGCGGAACTGCCAAACGCAGTTTCCGTCGGCGACGGCGCCTTTCAGTACTGCGGCTTAAAAGATGTCGCTCTGCAGAGCACGGCCTCCATCGTCGGCAATGCATTCGACAGTTGCCCTGCATTGAAGAACCTTTATGTCGTCGGCACATCTGCCCCCGCAGGGATGCCGGAAATTTCCAACACGTTCCTGTTCACCCCATATGAATCGAATGGAATAAACTATTATCGCCTAACCGGTAATACCTGCACGGGAACGGGTATGGAAATTCCAACGGATTTGTTCGGGGTCCCGATTCAGCCTGCGATCCAAAAGAGCGATCTGAAAATCACGGATAAAATTGCCTACTGCAACGGCACCGATCTTTATTCGGATGAAGGTTGTACTTCACCAATGGGTTCCCCTGCCCGATCTCTCGTGACAAAAATTGTTTTTGCGCCGGGTGTTACCTCCATCGGCGACAAGATGTTTGACGGCTGTAATGATTTAGCCGCCGTCACGATTCCGGAAAGTGTTACCTCCATTGGCGAAGGTGCATTCATGGAATGTGAGAGTCTTAAAAATGTCAGAATCCCGGGTCCCGCCGCAATCGGTCGTTCTGCATTCGACAGCTGCAGCGCCTTAACCAACGTTTCCATACCGAAAGTAACTTCGGTCGGCCAGAGGGCATTTAACGAATGCGGGGCCTTAACCGGCATAATAATGCCAAACGTTACCTCAATTGGATCAAGGGCGTTCGGCGGCTGTGAGGCTCTAACCAGTATTGTTATGCTGAAAGTGGCTTCCATCGATTATGGCGCTTTTTCCGACTGTCCCGCCTTAACCACCGTCGTGTTCAAAGGAAAAGCCGACACAATTGGCGATGGAGCTTTCGATACTTACGGCTCCGGTGCCGTAACGTTTGTTGTACCCGCAGAAGAGAAAGCCTACTATGAAGGGCTTTTAAACTCCGATGTGATGGGACCAATAAAGGCAGCTGTAGTTGCCGGCGAGCTTGTCACGGCTTTTGACCCGCTGCCTGACGGCACGGCGGCTCAGAATGCGGCAAACGGCACACCTCTGACGTCTTTGAACCTTCCCAAAACCTTGAGCGCCACCGCGGACGGGTGTGCCGAAACAATTCCAAACGTCACGTGGAAGCCGGTTACGGCCTACGATCCGGCCAAAGCGGGCGCTTACACCTTTACCGCAGTAATTCCCTCGGATTATATTCTTGCCAGTGGCGTTGCCCTGCCGACCATCACGATCACGGTTGCGGCCGCAAGCGGCGGCTCCGACCATCGTTCCGACAGCAGCAGTTCCAAGCCCGCCCCCGCTGCACCGACAGATACGCAGAGCACCGCGGGTGGCACGGTGACGACCATAACCACGGTTCCGGATTCTGCGCCTACTGTTTTCGGCAGTCAATCGACGGTATCCGTCACGGTTCCGACAACAGTCAGCTCCGCAATTGCTGCCGCAACCCCGGAAAAAAAGGCGCAGGTCAAAATTTCTGTTCCTACCGCTTCCCTTGTGGAACAGCTCAGCAGCAGCGCGGTTCAGTCGGTTAACCTGACCGTTCGGGTACCGGCAGCTGCGGCAAACAACACAAACGAGAATGCACAAATAGAAATCAGCGCGGATCAGGAAGTCCTGCAGGCCGCGAAGGACGCAAAGAAAGACGTTACCCTGTCGGTCGTCAATTCCGAGACCGGTCGGGAAGCCTACAGTTGGACCTTCAAAGGTTCGGATTTGGCCGCTTCCACTGCCCCGGTAAAAAGCGTTGATCTTGCGCTGAGCGTACAGCCCACCGCATCTGATCCCGCTGTGAACTCCGCGGCGCACAGCAACAGCGGACTTGTTCTTCATTTCGCCGATAACGGCGTTTTGCCGAGCGCGGCGACCGTGAAAATCGACGTGGCTGATCAGGGTTACAAGCCGGGCCAGGTTGTGTATTTCTACTATTACAACCCGGCGACAAAAGCCTTCGAGCAGGTTGGCAATTCAGTAGCTTATACGGTTGACGCCAACGGTTCTGTGAGCATCGAAATCCACCACTGTTCCGACTATGTGCTTCTTTCCAAGGCGGTTCGTTCCCTTATACTGGACACGAAAACCTATACACTCGCCCCGCAGAAGAGCTACGAAGTCGGATTGAAGCAAACCGGTTTGAACGGTATGACGGTAAAGGTGTACTCTTCCGCCGCTGGGATTGCCGCCATAACGAAGCTGAAAAACGGCAACTACAGAATAACCGGTTTGAAACCCGGGGTAACGTACATCATGTTTGATGTGTATGATGACAAAAACAGGCGAATCACCAAATTACATGCGTCCGTCCGGCTGAACGTTCAAGTCGGCGCAAAACAAAAAGGGGATTCCACAAAACAAATCGCTGTTTTTTAAACTGAATGATCGGAAGCACGAAAGACGAGAGGCGGGAAGAAAAATCTTCCCGCCTCCCGTCTTTTAGGTATCCGTACGCTTTCGGTACGGACCGTTTCCCGCCCAAATCAAGTATTCCACAAATCAGGGGCAAAGTTTTTCTTTCAGCACTTTGATTGTTGTTTGGTTCAGCCCGATTTTCGCCATGTAGTCGACGGCGGAGCCGTAATCCCGCTTCAGGTGGCGAATCGTCTTTTCCATATTGGACGGCGGCGACTGCATGATATAGGCCGGCACCGTAAAGCCCCGGCTTTCCAACTCCTCCGTCTGCTGAACAAACAGCTCTTTCATGACGGTCTCCGTCAGGGCGTAATCGGCAATTACCGTCTCCTCGTCCACCCCTGCAAGCAATAACAGCAGCATGGTGACCATACCCGTACGGTCCTTCCCGCCGGTGCAGTGGAATAGCACACAGCGGTCGGGGAAGGCTGCAATCGTCTCTAAGATCGCACGGAATTCCGCCTGACTTTCGTCCAACATCCAGCAGTACAGCTCCCACATGCTGGGCGGAAATTCCGCGGTGTATTTGGTCCGTTTCACCGGGTCCTGAAGCGAATAAGTCTCGTACCGGACCGCCGGATTAAAAAGACCGATCCGGTCGGGGAATCGCTCGATCTCATCCGGAAAACGAAGGTCAATGACACAGCGAAGGCCGTACTCGCTCAGGCGGTCGGCGTCCTCCTGAGATAGATTGTGAAGCGCGTCGCTGCGCAGAATGGAATGGGTTTTCAGCACAAGGCCGGAGCGGGTGCGGTAGCCTCCCAGTTCCCGGGTGTTTCTCGTCCCTGTAAGCGCGAAGGGCTGCGAAAGTTGTTGCATCTGATTACTCCCAATGTTATTAATTAATTGCCTTTGGTGGTAGGAATTCAGGGTGGAAATCGGGGGCTCTGTCATCCTGGCTCCTGGGCAAAGCGGCCCAGGAAATCCCGTTCAGTCGACCGCCCAATGCTTCGCAGAGCGCGGTATAGTCCTCTTTTGTGCCGCCGTGGCGCAGATCGCCCGCCAGAAGCACCAGACCGATTGCCCATTCTTTTCCGACTCCAGATATGCCATCAGGTTATAAAGCGGGCCCGGAAGCTTTTTTAGGAGCGACTGAAAGCCCGCATCCCGTGACCAGCAGCTCGGTCGCCGTCTGTCGGACAAAGTCCGGCTACATCTTGATGCAGGTGTAGGTGGGATGCTCCGGCCGGATTCGGTAAAGCTCAGCGGCTGATTGCCTGATAAAAAGCAACGAACTGGCGGGCTGGCACTGTTTGCAGTTCCTCCCGCAGAATCTTTTCATAGATCTCATACTGTCTCCGGAATTTCTCCCGGTTTCCCTCTCGCATATACAGCTCCAGCAGAGACCGGTTCCCGGTTTCCGACAGAGGGTCGTACTGAATCAGCGTAACCAGGTAGTGTTCGGCCTTTTGCTGTTCCTCCAGCTCCGAATAATACTCCGCGATGTTCAGCATGAGGGTTTCATATTGAAGCTCCAGCTTCGTGCGCACTTCATCCACCCAAAAATAGTCCTCGTTTTGCAGATAGGCTCCGGCGTACAGCTTCGCGGCGGTTTCCGCCTCGACGATGTTGGAATCGTCTACAAAAGAATTTGTTTTCACAAATTTTGAAAAATCAACGTAATCGCAGACACCGTCGGAAACCTCAAGCTTATAGCTTCCGGTTATCTTGATAATATTCCGGCCGATTTTGGCCTCTTCCAACGCACGGCGCAGATTATAAACGGTCACATACAAAAGATTCATACTCTTTTTATCCGATTTTCCGCCGAAGATGTTCTGAATCAATTCTTCCCGCGGGATGGTCTGCCCGTAATGGCAGAGCAGGTAAGCAAACAGTTCCTTTGTCTGACGGGTTGGAAATTTAATCGGAATTTTGCTGTAGGTTTCATGGAAGGCTTCAAAGTCCCGGAAACAGTGAACGACGGTACTTCCCGCCTGCCCGTTGCTCTCTTTTTCGTTCGCGGCTGAAAACAGATGCTCCATTGTCCTGTTCAGGCGCTTTTCATCGATCGGTTTCAAAAGATAATCGAGCGGATAGGCCTGAAACGCATCCAAAGCATACTCGGAGTAAGCCGTTACGAACACAATAATAATCCCAAAGTGCAGCTCCTGAATTTTCAGAGCAAGCTCAAGGCCGTTTTCGCCGGGCATATCGATATCCAGAAAAACGACATCCGGACGGATTTTCATCACGTTTTCCAGTACCCTGCGCGGGTCCTGCAGCATTGACACAATCTCAATAGACTCAAATCTTTGAAGCTGATACTCCAATTCATCCAGTGCGGGCTGCTCATCATCAACCAGCATAGCTCTTATCATTTGAAAGACCTCCGTTCCACGGTAATTCCATGTAAACATCCGCCCCGCCGCTTTCCCGGTTACGGATGCAAAGGGAAACGTGATACATCTTCTGAAGACGCCGCGTAATATTGTAGATTCCGACACTCCGACTGGCTTCCTCGCCGGAAATCAGGTTATTGATCCGCTCCGGGTCGATGCCGACGCCGTCGTCCTGAACGCCGACTCTTACGGTATCGCCGATCTGACGAACATAAACAAGGATGCTGCCGCCGTCTGGCTTCGGACGTATTCCATGAACGACGGCATTTTCAACCAGCGGCTGAAGAATCAGCGGCGGCACGCGGAAATGAGTGTCGTCAATCTCGTATTGCACCTTCAGCCGGTCGCCGAAACGCGCCTGCTCCAGCGCAAGGTAGGAGCGCACAAACACAAGCTCTTTTTCAACCGGTATGGTGTCCTCCAGATCTTTAAAATCGAAACACCCGCGCAGATACGTGCTGAACTCCATCAGAAGCTGCTGGGCCCGGGCGACGTCCCTGCGGGAGACGGAAAGAATGGTATTGAGCGCGTTATAAATAAAATGGGGCCGAATCTGAGATTTTAAAAATTTCAGCTCGGCTTTTCGCTCCCGTTCCTGCGAAGCCTCCAGCTCCTGGTATGCCTTCTCCTTCTTCCGAAGAGTGTCGGCGAAGCTTTCGGCCAGAATATGAGCCTGCGTCATCAGAAGTATGAAAAATCCGAGCGGAGTAAGCTCAAACAGGCTGCCGGGAAGCATGTTGTTCTGGATCATAAAATCATAGGCGCAGCACCCCAAAACCACCAGACAGCCGGTCAGCGTCAGGGCGGCATGGAGTCGGTTTCTGCCCACCGCAAGACACATGCGGAGGAACAGGTAGCCGGAAAGAACAAGAACCAGGATTTCAATCGGGTAAATCAGCGTGGTAAAAAACGAAACGGGAGAAATCAGCGTCAAGGCCGTCATAAAGACGGTATACCCCCCGATGATATGCAAAAGAATTTTGGGGATTTCCTCCGGAAACAATTCCCGCAGCAGTACGGCAAGCATGGCCGGGAACCAGTACAGCGTCAGGTAATCCATCCGGATCATGGCGGAAAACCCGACAAACGGGAACAGAAACCGGAGCAGATAGCTCCCGTGCAGAATCGTGCGTACGGCCGCCGCCAGGCAAAGCGCCGCAAAAAACAGGTCGCATTTTTCCTGCCTGCGGAAATAGAAAACCGAGCTGTAAATAAACGCCATTACGAAAAAGCTGCCCAGCAAAAACATATCCCGGCAAAAAAGAGCTTTTTCAATGTCGGTCATCTGATCCGGATGACCCAGATAAAGGGTGCCCCACATCCCGCCGCGGGAATAGGTATAATTGGAGACCTGAACCAGAATGGAGAATTGGCTGCGGGAAGGCGTAAACGAAACGATATTCAGCCGGTATTCCGGTTTTCCCTCCTGCGTGTTCTGCGAAACAACGCCGTTTTCCGCGAGCAGCCGGTCGTCAACATAGAGCCGGTACGCAGTGGAAAACGTCGGAATCCAAAGCGACAGCGGTTTGCCCGGCTGTGCTCCGGTTACGTGCAGCCGATAGGTCCCGAATCCGTCGCCCGGGAGCGTTTTACCGCCGATTCGATAGGAGTTCCAGACCTTCGGAACCGTCGGGATGAGATCCGGTTTTGCGCCCGCCTGCACGTCCCGCTCGGTAACAAGACGGCGCCAATAGAACTCCCAATCGCCGTTCAGGGCCAGAATTCTATCCGTAAAATGCTGCTCCTGCCCGGAAATATCCAGCGTTCCGTTCACGGCTAAATTCCCGTCGCTGGAATGCAGATTGGCATAGCCGATCAGCGCAAGAAAAAACAGCCCCATAAAAAACAAAATAAGTGAGAAGGAAAGAATCTGCTTTCGGTATTTCCTATGATTCGGTTGGACATCCGGCATAATATTCCATCTTTTCAGTGAGATATTGACAATATCAGTATACCAACAGAGGCGGCCGGATACAACCGAAAAGCAATAGAAACTATGTTAAATTTTTCGGATTCTCCAAAAAGCTGCAAATTTCTGCCGCTCCGGTTTATCTGTTTCAGGGTATATTTTAAGATTTGTTTTAGAACCGTGTGCTAAAATACCTTTTGCAACAACCAATCCGGCAAATTATCTGCCATAAAATTGCAAAAGAGGTAAATAAAAAGTGAACATTGCGGCAAAAAAAGCAGTTTCCCTGATCTTGTCCGCTGCTGTTCTGCTGAGTCCCACGATATACAGCGGAGCTTTTGCGGCGAGTGAGACCACCTCCCTCCAGACCGGCACGGCTGGCAATTACAGCGGGCAATACTCGATGGATATTGCCAGATCTCTGGCGGGGGCCACGGGGCCCACGATCACCCAGGATCTACAAGATCAGACGGTCAATATCGGTGATAAAGTAGTGCTCAGTATTTCGGTAAGCGGCAGCGGAAATTTTTTGTACAGTTGGTATAAAAACAACCAGCCGATTGAAGTTGACAGCATCCATCCCACCCATACCATAGCTTCCGCCTCCACGTCGGATGAAGGAAATTATTTTGCTTTCGTGAGGAACTTAGATAATGGAGATACCGCGACTTCCTCTACGATGAAACTCACAGTAAATTCTATTGCGGCTCCCAAGGTCAATCCGGTGGAATGTACGGATACGGCGGTAACCGGCACAGCACAGCCAGACTCAACCGTCACGGTAGAATATCTGGATGGGTCGCCGGCAGGAACCGCTACAGCCGATTCAACCGGGGCATTCACTGTGCCGATCAGAGCAATGCCGGTGGGAGCAACCCTGATCGTTATCGCCAGTGCAAATGGAATCAAAAGCCCTACGACCAGTTTTACGGTCGGGATTCCCGCTCCTAAGGTCAACCCGGTAAAATACTCGGATACGAAAGTAACTGGAACAACGCAGCCGGGTGCAAGCATTAACGTAAAATGGTTGAACGACCTGCCATTAGGTAGCACAACTGCTGATTCAACCGGAGCGTTCTCGATGCCGATCAGTGCGATGTCAGCCGGAACAATGCTGGACATAACTGCCTCTTTGGACGGAAATACAAGCCCAACTACCAGCGTTGTGGTCAGCGGAGTTTCCGCACCCACGGTCAATCCGGTGAAATACACGGATACGAAAGTCACTGGAACAACCGATCCGGGGGCGCAAATCTCAGTCGAATTCGAAGATCGCAGTTCGGTTCTCGGGAATGGGAAGGCCGATGCAAACGGAGCGTTCTCGGTGCCGATTTGCAATCAATCGGCCGGAACGATCATTCTCGTGTTTGCTACCGCAGGCGGGAAGGAAAGTCCGGCAACATCTGTTAAAGTTGGAATGGGTACCGTCGTCACCGGCTTCGCCGCTTTGGGCGACACGGTGAAAAACCAGTCCGTTTCCGCGGGCGCGATTGTTTCCCACCTGAACTTTCCAGAGAATTTGACAGTAACCGGCGAAGGAATTACCGGAAAGTTGATTCACGTTACCGCGTGGACCTGCAGCAATTACAATTCTTCCGTAGCTGGAATCTATACGTTCCACCCGACAATTGACAACCATTACACCGGGGAGGGCTATGTAGACAGCGGCTTCTCCGTCACGGGAGATCTGCCTACGATCACCGTTACGGTAAAATCTGCTTCCTCTCCCACAGTCACGGTCAACCCGGTAAAAAGCAGCGACGCGGCAGTAACCGGAACAACACAGCCGGGTGCGACCGTCACGGTAAAATGGGCGAGCAGCGGTCTGCCGGTTGGAAACGCGACAGCCAATTCAACCGGAGCATTCTCGGTACCGATGAGTGCACAGCCGGCCGGAACCGTTCTTCTTGTAACTTCCTTCTTAAACGGAGATACCAGCCCCGCGGCCCGCATTGTAGTTGGCGACTCTTCCTCCGAGAAACCCGTCATCAGCGGATTTTCCGATTTGGGGAACACAGTGAAAAACCAGACTTTTTCCATCAGTGACGTACTTACTTCGCTGAAGCTTCCGGAAAAGCTGGCGGTAATCGGCAGCGGAATTACCGGCATGTGGGTCAGAGTTTCCGCATGGGTTTGCAGCACGTTCACTTCTCCCGTCGCCGGAACATATACGTTCCATGCGGTGCTGGACAGCGGCTATACCGGAGAAGGCTATGTAGACAGCGGCTATACCTTAGCAAGCCTTGTGAATCCGCCGACCATCACCGTTACGGTAAAGGATAACAATTCCAACAATCCCTCCAACGGCGGTTCCAGTGATCACTCCACCCATACGTCTTCACAGCCAGTCGCACCTCATACAGAAACTCAGGTCAACCCCACAGGCAATACCGCTACGGTAACAACCGTTGCGGACAGCGTCACCCAGTCCGGCGACACGGCACAGATTGCCGTTACCATTCCGTCCGTCACGGTTGATACGACCGGCACGAATGCATCGCTGAATGCAAGCCAAAAGGCAAGCGTATCCATTGATCTTCCAAAGGACGCCATTCTGCAGCAGTTTGCCGCCAAGAAGGACGTTGACCTGACGCTGACCGTTCCTCACGCGGTCGCACAGGATACCACCCCGAATCTGGCCGTAACCATCAAGGCATCGGCGGATATTATCGCGGCCGCAAAGGCCGACGCAACCGACGTCACCATTCATATCAAGGATGCCGATACGCAGCAGCTTACCTACAGCTGGACCTTCAAAGGCGCGGACCTTGCAAAATCCACAACTCCGGTCACGGATGTGAATATTTCCATGTCCATCCGGCTGACAACGGAGGTTGCTCAGGTAAATAAAGTCACTCCAACCAATAAGGGTCTTGTTCTGATGTTCGACCACAGCGGTGTTCTGCCGTCGGTGGCAAGCGTTACCTTCTCCGCAAAGGAAAAGGGCTTCCAGCCGGGTCAGAAGCTGTTCTTCTACTACTACAATCCAAAGACCGGGCAGATTGATGCTCAGAATCAGGAATATACGGTAGGCCCCGACGGCATGGTAACGGTGCAGATTTTCCACTGCTCCAATTATGTGCTGCTCCCCAACAAAGCACGCACCATTGCGCTGGATACCCGTGCTTACACGCTGGCCCCGGGAAACAGCTATGTCACCGGCGTTAAGCTGACCGGCGTTTCCGGCACAACCATCAAAGCGTATTCCTCCACGCAGGGCGTCGCGGACGTCACCGTCCTGAAGAACGGCAATGTGAAAGCAGTCGGCCTGAAAGCAGGAATGACCTACATTATGATTGATGTTTACGACAGCAAGAAAAAAGTTCTCACCCACGCTTCCGTTCGCCTGACGGTGAAAAACAGCGTAAAACCGAACGGGAATTCCGCAAGACAGTACGGACTGTTCTAAGCGGAACCAGTCACAGAATTAAAGTCCGAAAACCTCTGGGGCAGGAAAACTCATCCTGCCCCAGAGGTTTTCGTTTTATGTCCGGATTCACGCGGAGCTGTTTTTCGTTTTCAGAACAAGCTTCACAAAAATCGAAACAAGCATAATATAGCTTAAATAGAATAACCGGCCGAAGAACGGAACGGAACGACTTCCGGAATTAACGGATAAGGAGAACCCTCTCATGCTGAACGATCAAGATTTTATACGGCTGTCTATCGAAAACAATTTGTTCTGGGCCCGTATCATGAAGGAACACGCGATTTTTATTGAAAGCAGCATGCCTGCGTCACAAACACAGCTGGCCGCGCAGGCCGACCAGTTCAAGCAGCAGTTCGAGCGCATTCTGGCGGAATCCATCCGGCTGGCAAACAGCGTCGTATCGGTCAGGGCGCTTCAGTCCGGGCAGTATTTCACCCGATTTACGGAAGCGGCGGAGCAGGCGACGCAGCAGCTGACGGGCATTGAAATCAACTCCAGCCTGACCAAGGCCGAGTACAACATTCAGCCCTCCGGCTCCTATGCTCCCGCACAGCCAACCGCGCAGAATGTCTTTAGCCTTAATCAGTTCATACTGGAGCAGATCAACGCCTTCGCAAAGTTTAAATCCGATCTGTATAATGCACAGGCCTCCTGCCGGATTTTCACCTTCCTTTATACTTCCGTCTACGAACATGTCTTCCACGAAGCGCGCAAGTATATGGAGATTCTCTCCGGGCTGCAAAAACGGGACGAAAACTATAACAAGGACTTTGAATCGTTCTGGAACCAGCACATGTCGGATCACGCCAAAGTAATGCGCGGGCTGTTCGACCCCACCGAGGCGGAGCACTTCAATACAGCGGACGGCTTTGCCAAAACCTTCGATGCGATCATCAAAAAACGGAACGCGGACCGTTCGGAAGAGCTCACGGCAACCCGGGCATTAAGTGAGTTCAAGGCAGCCACAACGCAGGAGATTTTGGAGTGCAAAGTAAAATCGCTGATGTCGCCGCTGTTCACCGACCATATCCTGCGGGAAGCCTTGTACTACATTTTCCTGCTGCAATCGTAGTTTTCTTCAGCCGCCGATTTTCGGCGGCTGATTTTATACGCAAAGTATTTTATTTTAAACTCACTTCAGCCGCTGTTGAATTCCAAAAAAGCCCTTCCAGGGGTCTTCCGCCTCAATCCGTTTCAGCGCGTCCGCCATACCGACACCGTCCGGAGCCACGGTGTCAAGCTCCTCCCAGAGAATGGGCATGGACACCTTTGCCCCTTTCCTTGCCCGCAGGGAATAGGGAGCTATGCTGGTGGCGCCGCGGGCGTTTCGAATCCAGTCGATAAAAATCCGGTTCTTCCGCTTCTCCTTCCGGATATTGCTGGTGTAGCGGTCCGGCCATTTTTGCTCCATCACCTCGGCGATGTGTTTGGCAAAATCGTGAAACGCGTCCCAGTCCGCCGAAGGCTGAAACGGAACCACCACATGGTAGCCCTTTCCTCCGCTGGTTTTCAGGAAGGAGGTAAGCGAAAGCTGGTCGAGGATACTTCTGACGTCCTTCACGCCCTGTCGAACCTGCCCGAGCTCCATGCCTACATCCGGGTCAAGGTCGAACACCATCATGTCCGGTTTTTCCGGAGCATCCGACCTGCTCCCCCACACGTGAAACTCCAACGTGCCCATCTGCGCTTCGGAAATCAGGCCGGAGACATTCTCGATATAAAAATACTCCTCCTGTTCCCCGTCTCCTCCGGGAACCGTGATGGGCACGATCCCTTTGCTGTCCGGGCCGGGATGTTTTTTAAAAAAGCAGGTCTGACCGATCCCCTTCGGGCAGCGCACAATGCTTAACAGCCGATGGGCCACATAAGGCAGCATACGGGATGCCGCCTGCTCGTAATAGCGAATTACCTCCTCCTTGGTGATTTTGGGGTCTTCGAACAGGATTTTATCCGGATGGGTAATCTTGACCCCTTCGATTAGGATGGTACCTGCTGTCTCCATTGCTGTTTTCCTTTCCGCTGCGGGCGAAGAAAGTTCCTCCTCATCCACCGCTTCTTTCCGGACCGATTTCGGGTCCTTATCCGTGCGCAGGCCCTGAAAGCTCGCCTGCCGAAGTAAATTCTCGCCGGTCCACTGTGCGAACCGGATTTCCGCCACAAGCCGAGGTTCCAGCCAGAAAATCCGCTCGTTCGCCCTCTTTTTCGGTTCCTGTCGGAACGGGCTGGTGCTTCTCATTACGTCTGCCAATGTTTTTTCGAGGTCCTCTTTACCGTGCTCACTCAGGCCCGTTCCCGCCCGACCGGCGTAAACCAGTTCTTCTCCTGCATAAACGCCAAGCAGGAGGGAACTCACCCCGCTTGTACGCTTTTCGGTCCGAACATAGCCCCCGATGACGAATTCCTGCCGCTTTCCGCATTTCAGCTTGACCCAGTCGCCGTTTCTGGTGCCGCTGTACACGGAATCGGCTTTTTTACCTACAATGCCTTCCAGTTTTTCCCGACAGGCCGCTTCGAAACTCTCTTTGCCCATTCCTCGGACATGCGGGCTGTAGTGCAGGTTTTTCGGCGTGTTTTTGAAAAGAGCTTCCAACATTTCCTTCCGCTCAAGAAGCGGACGTGCCCGCAGATCCGCTCCATCCAACGCAAGAAGATCAAACACAATGTAGGCGAGGTTTTTGCCCTGCGGATGCCGAAGATAGCTTTGCAGGGCCTGAAAATCCGTTCGGCCACGTTCGTCCGTGACCGCCATTTCGCCATCCAGGACCATCGCCCTCCCGGCGGCCCAATCGGCCAGGGATTGGGCAACTGGTGCAAACCGCTCCGTATAATCGTTCCCGTTCCGGCTGACAAGCCGCACGCCACCGCTTTCCACAAACGCCAGAATCCGGTAGCCATCGTATTTTACTTCAAAGAGCCATTCCTCGCCTTCGGGGGCCTGACTGACCAGCTTTGCAAGCTGAACCTCGGCTTTATCAAAAGGGTTGTGCGGGAATTTTTCATCCTCGCCTTTCTCAATTTCCTCCACGGTGCGTCCGGTGCGGATGCTCACGGTAAAGCTGGAAATTCCCGCCTCGGGCTGGGCGTAATCATCCTTTTCCTTGAGCAGAAGCCAGTTGTTGTCATCTTCCCCCTCTTTCGCTTTCATGCGAACCAGAGCCCATTTTCCTTTCAGCCTTCGGCCGTTCAGGGAAAATTTCAGCGAGCCGCTGTGAAGCCCTTCCTCCGTATTCGTCTGCGGCTCCCAAGTTCCCTCATCCCAGAGCATCACGACCCCGCCACCATACTCGCCCTTCGGAATGACGCCCTCGAAGTTCCGGTATTCCAGCGGATGGTCTTCCACCCGCACGGCAAGCCGTTTGTCACGGATGCAGAAGGACGGGCCCTTGGGAACCGCCCAGCTTAACAGCGCACCGTCCCATTCCAGCCGGAAGTCGTAATGGTCGCGGCGGGCAAGGTGGCGCTGAACGACAAATTTCAGCAAGCCTTCGGTCTTTGCCGTGGAGGCCTCCGGCTCGTTCGTATTTTCAAAATTTCGTTTTCGACTGTAAGCCTCCAACTTCGCGTCCATTGCCACTCCTCCTTACCGACCGAAATCTTTCGAACGTACTCTCCGTATTATCCGCTTTCCAGGCAGATTTAATCCGTTCTTCTGAACGCGTCGGTCGCTCCGATTTAATTTTGGACGCTTTGGTTACACTAATCGCGGAGGTGGATTTCATGCCGGCAGCACATCATTCCGTAATTTCCTTCGGGCTTGTGGCGATTCCCGTGTCGATGTACACGGCCACGCAGGACAGCGACATTCATTTTAATCAGCTGCACAAGGAGGACCAAAGCCGTGTGCGGTATAAAAAGACCTGCGCCCACTGCGGTAAGGAATTAAAAACCGAAGATATCATCAAGGGTTATGAGTATGATAAGGACCACTACGTCGTGGTGACGGACGAAGAAATCGACAAGATCAAAACCGAAAAGGAGAAATCCATTCAGATTCTGCACTTCGCGCAGCTGAATCAGATTTCTCCCGTTTATTACGATAAGACCTATCAGGCCGTGCCGGATAAGGGCGGAGAAAAAGCCTTTGAGCTTCTGCGGAGCGCGCTGATGCAGGAGCAGAAGGTTGCGATCGGCAAGACGGTTCTGGGCACGAAGGACACGCTGATGGCGATTATCCCGCGAGAAAACGGGGTTCTGATCTCCACCATGTTCTATCAGGACGACATTAAGGAGCTGCAAAAGTCCTACGAGATTCCCCAGCCGACCGAGCAGGAGTTTAAAATGGCTCAGGTGCTCATCAACTCGATGGACACGCCCTTCGACCCGTCTCAGTACAAGGACGAGTATCAGGGCAGGCTCAAAGAACTGATCGAAAACAAAATTGCGGGCAAGGAAGTCGTTGCGGCAAATCCGGAGGAATCGGCCGGCAAGGTAATCAACCTGATGGACGCGCTGAAAGCGAGCATTGAAAAACAGCAGGAAGAAAAAGCGGACAAAGGAAACGGTACCGCGAAGAAAACCGGCAAAAAGAAAGGCGCATAACCGACTCCTCCGCTGATCGACGTTTCACGCCGGCGTTTCGATAAACGCCGGCCTTTTCTTTCCGACTGCAGCATGGTACAATATTCCATAAGAAAACGCCGTCCCCGCCCGGCAAAAAGCGCCGGGCGGGGACGGAAATTCAGGATGGAAAGCGTGGTCAATGTATGACGATTCTGGTTGTGGACGGACAGGGCGGCGGAATGGGGAGCCGAATCATTCTGGAGCTTCGGGCGGTTCTCGGTGAAACCGTGAAAATTACCGCGGTCGGTACGAACTCCCTCGCTACCAGCTCCATGCTGAAAGCGGGAGCAAACATGGGTGCAACGGGAGAAAACCCGGTGCTTTGCCATGCGCCCCGAACCGACGTGATTCTGGGCCCCATCGGAATCATTTCGGCCCACTCCATGCACGGTGAGATTACTCCGGCCATGGCCTCCGCCATTGCGGCTTCCGATGCCCGGAAAATTCTCGTTCCGGTTTCCAAATGCTCGATTTCCGTCGCCGGAGTGGCAAACGCCCCTCTGGAAACCTATGTAAAACAAGCCGCCGAACTGGCGGTTCGCATGATTCACGAGGATACGGAAGAAGAAACCGGCTTTTGCCGCTAAGCAGACTGATCGGCCGGGTTACGGCAGAATCTCCCGGACCTTTTGTGCCATAATCTCCGCAAGGAGCGCGTGGCCATCCTCATTCAAATGGCAGCCATCCGGCTGAAGGGCCAATTCGTAGGCTCCCGCATCGAGAAAAGGAAGGGAAAGCTTTTGGGCCAGCGCCCGGTACGCTCCGCCGAGCTGCCTTGACTTTTCCACCGATTCCAGGTCCATCTCCGGATCCTGCAAAGCCGCCTCCGTCATGGGGGGCGGAGCGACCAGAAGAATGGTCGCTTTACTGCCATTCCCGTACAAGCAATCCCGTGTTTCGCGAAGCAGATGTTTCATGGAATCCGCGATTTCCCACACCGACGCATGGAACATGCGCTTGGTGTCGTTCGTACCGAGCATCAGAATGATCAGGTCCAGCGGGCTTTGGGAAATCAGGCACGGCACCAGATAGCGCTCCGCGTTCCGCCACAGGCAAGCACCCTCGTCGAACCCGGTTGTTCGCCCGTTCAGTCCCTCCTCAAGGATTCGGTAGTCTTCCCCGAGCAGAATGGAAAGCCGCCCGGTCCAACGGATATTCTCCGGGTACCGTTCCCCACTTTCCGAAATATAACCCCACGTGTTGGAATCTCCAAAACAAAGAATTCGATGCAAATTTCTCATCACCTATTTTTTAAATCGTCTCCCGCTGAAAACGCGGTATTCCACAGCAGCTTAAATAGCAATTTCAGTTTACCACACGCGGCCCGGAGCGGCAAATAGAATCTGCGGACAAGCGTGGCTCAGTTGATTGACCGGGCATCGGCAAGAGAATAAAATCTCTGTTTTGACCGGATTAATCTTGACATCTTTTATCCAATATGGTAAAAATAGATAGAGAGTTAAAAAGGAGGGCGTCCGTGCTTATTACCAAAGAGACTGACTACGCACTGCGAATTCTGCGGGCGCTGGCAAACGGAGAACAGCTTACCGCGACGGCGCTGGCCGAGGGAGAACAGGTTCCGAAGCAGTTTGCTTACAAGATTCTGAAAAAGCTGGAAAAGGCCGGATTTGTCCGCATTCTTCGCGGCGCGGAAGGCGGCTGCTTTCTGACGGCCAACCTTAGACAGACTACCCTGTATCAGCTGATGCAGGCAATGGAGGAGGATTCCGCCATCAGCACCTGCATGAATCCGAATTACTCATGCCCATGGCGCAGCGCCCACGACGGCAGAACCTGCCGCACCCATCTGCATTTGCTGGCCATTCAGAAAAAGCTCGACCGGGAGCTGGACTCCCACGCCCTGCATGAAATCCTGTTCGGCGACTGAATTTTTTTATCCGCTATACTTGATAAAAACCATCAAGTATAGCAAGCCGGTTTGGTGAGCCGGAAATTAGCAGCCTTATATCTGGACAATATTTATCAAGTATTAATATGGAAAGAAGGGGCAGCAGCATGTTATTCAAAACCACACAGCAGCACGAGGAACTCCGGGCACGGGTTCGGAAATTCGCGGAGGAAGAGGTAAAGCCTCTGGCCTTTCTGATGGACAAAGAGAACAGTTTTCCCGAAGAAGCGGTCGCCCAAATGGGAAAGATGGGGCTGATGGGCATCCCCTACCCCAAAGAATACGGCGGCATGGGACTGGACGTAATCAGTTACGCCATCGCGGTGGAGGAGCTTTCCCGGGTGGACGGCGGCACCGGCGTAATCCTGTCGGCGCATACGTCTTTGGGCACCTGGCCGATTTCCGCGTTCGCAACGGAGGAGCAGAAAAAGAAGTACTTAATTCCGCTGTGCAAGGGTGAAAAACTCGGCGCGTTCGGCCTGACGGAAACAAACGCGGGCTCCGACGCGGGCGGAACCGAGACAACTGCCGTGGATAAGGGCAGTTATTACCTGCTTAACGGCGGCAAAATATTCATCACCAATGCGCCAAAGGCGGATTTTTACGTGGTGTTCGCCGTCACAACTCCGGACATCGGCACGCGGGGTATTTCCGCCTTTATTGTTGAAAAGGGCTGGAAGGGTTTTGAGTTCGGCGATCACTACGACAAGATGGGCATTCGCTCTTCCTGCACGGCAGAGTTGATCTTCAACGATGTAAAGGTTCCGAAGGAAAACCTGCTCGGCAAGGAAGGCACCGGGTTCCGCATTGCGATGGCGACGCTGGACGGCGGCCGCATTGGCATCGCCGCCCAGGCGCTCGGCATCGCTCAGGGCGCCTTCGATCAGGCGGTGACCTACGCGAAGGAACGGGTCCAGTTCGGCAAGCCGATCGGGTTCCAGCAAGCAATTTCCTTCAAGCTGGCCGACATGGCAACCAAACTCCGGACGGCGCGGTTCCTCGTCTACTCCGCGGCGGAGCTGAAGGAAAACCATGAGCCCTACGGCATGGAATCCGCCATGGCAAAGCAGTACGCCTCCGATATTGCCCTTGAGGTCACCAACGACGCGCTCCAGATTTTCGGCGGCAGCGGATATCTGAAGGGCATGGAAGTGGAACGGATGTATCGCGACGCGCGCATCACCCCGATCTACGAGGGAACCAACGAAATTCAGCGCGTTGTCATTGCCTCCCACATTCTGGGCAAACCGCCAAAGGAAGCCTCCTCCGCACGCCTGAGCAAACCCGCGCCGATTACCGGGCTGCGGAAAAAGATGATCTTCCGGGAAGGCGACGCGAAGGAACGGGTAACCGCTCTTGTGGAAGCGCTGAAAAAGGACGGCTACGACTTCACCGTCGGTATTCCGTCCGACACACCGATCGCCCTCGCGGAACGCGTGGTCTCCGCCGGGCAGGGCATCGGCGACAAGAAGAACATGAAGCTCATCGAGGCCCTTGCTCAGGCCGCCGGAGCCGCCATCGGCTCTTCCCGCCCCGTGGCGGAAACCCTGAAATATCTGCCCCTGAACCGCTATGTGGGCATGTCCGGCCAGAAATTCACCGGAAACCTCTACATTGCCTGCGGCATCTCCGGGGCCAACCAGCACCTAAAGGGAATCAAGGACGCCTCCACGATTGTGGCGATCAACAAAAATGCGAACGCCCCGATCTTCCGGAACTGCGATTACGGCATTGTCGGCGATTTGCAGGAGATTCTTCCCCTGCTGACCGAAGCGCTGGGCGCCGGTGAAAAACAGCCCGCGCCGCCCATGGTGAAAATCAAGCGCCCCGCCCCGCCGAAGCCGGAGCCGATCGGTCCCCGGTACATCTGCGGCGGCTGCGGTTACGAATACATACCGGAGCTCGGCGACGAAGACGGCGAAGTGGCCCCCGGCACCCTGTTTAAGGATCTTCCGGAAGACTGGGTCTGCCCCGAGTGTGCCGAAGCCAAAGATCAGTTTATTGAAGCCTGAGGGAGGTTTGAACGATGTATTGTGTGAGAAACGTAACGGAAGATCTGTACTGGGTGGGCGCCAACGACCACCGGCTTGCCCTGTTTGAAAACGTATACCCCATTCCACGGGGTGTTTCCTATAATTCCTATCTGCTGACGGATGAAAAAACCGTGCTGTTTGATACGGTGGACTGGGGCGCCTGCCGCCAGTTTCTGGAGAACGTGGAGCATGTGCTCAACGGGAAGCCGCTCGATTATCTGGTCATCAACCATCTGGAGCCGGATCATGCCGCCTGCATTGAGGAAGTCCTGCTCCGCTGGCCCGGCGTGACGCTCATCAGCAACGAAAAAGCGTTCATGCTGATGCGGCAGTTCGGCTTCTCTGTAGATGCACATAAAGAAATCGAAGTGAAGGAGGGCGACACGTTTAGCTTTGGGAAACACACGGTCACCTTCGTGTTTGCTCCGATGGTCCACTGGCCCGAGGCAATGGTCACCTTCGACGTCACAAACGGAGCGCTGTTCTCGGCGGACGCCTTCGGAACCTTCGGCGCGCTGGACGGCAAGCTGTTCGCGGACGAGGTGAACTTTGACCGTGACTGGCTGGACGACGCCCGCCGCTACCTGACCAACATTGTGGGGAAATACGGCCCTCACATTCAGCTGCTGCTGAAAAAAGCAGGCGGCATTCTGGATCAGATCAAATTCATCTGCCCGCTGCACGGCCCCGTGTGGCGCAAGGACCTGATGTATTTCATTCAGAAATACGACACCTGGAGCCGCTATCTGCCCGAGGAAAAAGGCGTAATGATCGTTTACGCATCGATGTACGGGAACACGGAATCCGCCGCACAGGCGTTGGCCGCGAAGCTCTGCGAAAAAGGGATGACCAAGGTGGCCGTCTACGACGTATCCTCCACCCATGTTTCACAGCTGATTTCCGAAGCCTTTAAGTACAGCCATCTGGTGCTGGCCTCGGTGACGTACAATCTCGGCATTTACCCTGCCATGCACGATTTTCTGATGGACATGAAAGCGCTGAACGTGCAGAACCGCACCGCTGCCATTGTGGAAAACGGCTCGTGGGCCTGCAAATCCGGCGACCTGATCCAGAAGTTCCTGACGGAGGAAATGAAGGACATCACCGTGCTCAACGAACGGCTGAGTATGGCCTCCTCCCTGAGTCAGGAAAAAGGACCGGAGCTCGACGCCCTTGTCAACGCTATTCTGGAATCCATGAAATAAAACAACCCAAGACAAAATTTTTAGCCCCCGCGGTCTTTTCGACTGCGGGGGCTTTGTTGTTTGTTCTGCCCTTTGAGCCTTCCTGTTTCTTGTCGTAATTTGACAAAATTAGTTGTCTATAATATAATTGATATATCAACTAAAATACAAGGGGGATCATTTATGGAAACTTCCTTTGATGAAATGATTGGGCTGCAAACCAACCAGATGAATAAAAAGATGCTGCGGTTCCTGAATCGAAGCCTGGAATGGTATGAACTTACGCTTGAGCAATGGGTCGTACTGTCTACCTTGGCGGAGCAGGACAACATTAACCAGAAAACGCTGTCCGTAAAAATCGGGAAGGATCCGACTTCCCTGTTGCGGATCTTAGATATTATGGAGAAAAAGGGCTTTCTTGAACGAAGGCAGTTTCCGGGCGACCGGAGGGCCTCTTCTCTGTTTATTACGGACGAAGGCAAACGGCTGAAAAATGAAGTAGCACCATTTATCGAAGACCGATTTCAGGAAATTACAGCAGGCATCCCGGAAAATGAAATTGAGATTTATGAGCGCGTTGTGAAAGAAATCGACCATAATCTCGATGGATTATTGGAGAAAGGCAAAGATTAAATTATAATTGGAGGATCAGCATTCATGTCAGTTTTGCAAACCACTCACACTTTAAACAGTTCCGGCGAAGGGTCTTTTCATGTCGGAAGAATTACCGCCGTATTAACCATGTCCGGTTTTTTCTGTATGCTGAATGAAACCGTGCTGAATATGGCATTAAACAGCATTATGAATCAATTCGGCATTTCGGCCGTTACCGCCCAGTGGCTCAGTACGGGTTATATGTTGATTATGGGAATCTCCATTCCTGTATCGGCATTTTTTATTCAGACGATAAAGACACGGCAGTTATATATTACTTCGATGCTGATTTTCATTTTCGGCACACTGGTAAGCGGCTTTGCGTCGGCCTTCCCGGTGCTTTTCGCCGGCCGCCTGATTCAGGCAATCGGCACCGGATTGCTGATCCCCAACATTGTAAATACGCTAATTATAATCAATCCGGTGGAGAAACGTGGGAAAGCATTGGGCATTTTTAACCTGGTCATGTTTTTCGCTCCGGCTGTGGGTCCCGTCCTTTCCGGTATCATTGTTCAATCCCTGAATTGGAGATGGCTGTTCTTTACCATTCTGCCGTTCAGTGCCATAGCCCTTATTTTGGGTGTCGTCCATCTTGAGAATGTAACAGAATTGTCGAAACCGCATCTTGACCTGATCTCGGTTCTTCTCTCCACACTGGGTTTTGGCGGTTTAATCTATGGAGCCAGTAATCTTGGCTCAGGTCAAATGGGAATGGTTGTTGCTCCCATGCTGATCGGTGCCATCGCATTGATTCTGTTTGGTTTGAGACAATTAAACTTGAAAGAGCCCATGCTTGATATAAGAGCTTTTCAATATCCGATGTTCACAATCGGAACGCTGCTGATTATCATCATGCATATGGTCAATTTCGCAATCATGCTTCTGCTTCCGCTCTTTATGGAAGGGGCGATGGGGTTAAGCGCCTTTACCGCCGGACTGATCATGCTGCCGGGCGGGATCATCAACGGTATTGTGGCGCCGATTTCCGGAAGCATTTATGATAAGTACGGACCAAAGGTGCTGATTTTCCCAGGCTTTTTATTATCGGCGGCTGTATTTTTTACCCTTGCGCATGTGATGACCGTTTCCATTTCCATCCCGGTGATCATCGCGTTACACTGCCTTTCTTTAATTGCCGTTGGGATGATCAATACGCCGACGCAGACAAACAGCCTGAATCAACTAACGCCCGCACTGTATCCGCATGGGACCGCAATCACCAATACGCTGCAGCAAATCGGCGGAGCGTTTGGAACCTCGCTTTTTATTGCCATCATGACGGCGGGCCAGAATAGCTTTTTAATCGGAACAGTAACGAAGGACCCGTCAATTCAGGCGCAGGCGTTGGCCGCAGGAGTCCGGCAGTCGTTAACGGTCGCCTTTTTCATCCTGATGATCGGGGTTATTCTTGCTTTCTTTGTACAGCGCGGCACCGATAAAAGGGTAGAGAACCGCTTGCAGGAAGAAGATAGTTCGGCCGCGTAGGAAGGGCAAAAATATCATAACCCTCCCAGTCGTGACAAAGCAAAAGGAGCAGTTCCATGGAACTGCTCCTTTGTTTTATTACCCACGGAAAATTCGCGGCTTTAGATATGGTTGGCAACCTCAAAGGCGTCCCAGATTGCGTACATGATATTCGACACATCTTTGGCGTCGCCCAGCAGGTAAAGCTCCGGAACCTCGAATTCAAGCTGTTGATGCAGGCTGTTTTCCGAGCGGTAACCGACCGAAAGAATCACGCTGTCGCAGGCGATTTCCTTTGTCTCGCCGCCGACTTCCATGGAAACCTTTCCGCCCTGATAGCCGGAAACCTTCGCGCCCGTCACCACATCGATGTGATTATAGGGGATCAGCCGTTCCAGCATTTCGCGGTTCGCGCTGCAAAGCGGTCCGTTCACAGCGAGGAGCTTACCGAGAGCCTCCACGATGGTGACCTTTTTGCCCTGCTTCGCGAGCCACAGCGCGGTTTCACAGCCGACCAGACCGCCGCCGATGACGACAGTGCTCTCGCCGGGATTCTTGACGCCGTTCAGGACATCCGCCGCTGTGTAAACATGAGCGTCGTCACCGAGGGAGAACACCTTCGGGGTCGAGCCAGTCGCTACGATCACGGCGTCGTAATCATGGGAAAGCACAAAGTCCTTGCTCACTTTGGTGTTCAGCGTAACCGGAACCTTCAGAACCTTCATCTGGTTCGTGTACCAGTACGCCAGCCGGCGGTCGTCTTCCTTAAAGCCCGGAGCGCCGCCGGGAATCAGGTTGCCGCCCAGCTGTGAGGACTGATCGAACAGTTCCGGCTTGTGCCCACGGAGGGCAAGCACGCGAGCCGCTTCGCAGCCTGCTACGCCGCCGCCGACAATGAGGACCTTCTTCGGCTTGAGAATGGGATTATAAGCGGTAACGCGCTCGCGGGCCGCCTGCGGGTTCACCGCGCAGTTAAGTGCGGAATACTCCTGAATGCGGCCCATGCAGCCCTCCTGACAGGAAATGCAGGGGCGGATTTCCGCCGCGCGGGAAGCGCGGAGCTTATTGACGTAGTCGGGGTCCGCAAGCAACGGACGGCCCAGTCCGATCATGTCGCAGACGCCTTCTTCCACGGCCCGGAGCGCCATATCGGGGTCGTCCATCCTGCCGGCGCAGGTAACCGGCACGTTGACGGCTTCCTTCACCAGTTTGCAGTAAGGACGGTAAAGGCCCTTTTCCTGATACATCGGCGGATGATTCCACCACCAGGCATCGTAGGTTCCGACATCCACATCAAGGGCTTCGTAGCCGTAGGAAACTAGCAGCTTCGCCGCTTCGATTCCTTCCGCAATGTCGCGGCCCTTTTCCTCAAACTCTTCACCTGGGAGAGCGCCCTCGCGCCAGTCCTTGATCATGCTCTTGAGGCTGAAGCGCAGGGAAACCGGGAAATCCGCGCCGCAGCGCCTCTTGATTTCCTCCACCACTTCACGAGCGAAGCGGAGCCGGTTTTCCAGCGGTCCGCCGTATTCATCCGTGCGCTGATTGAACATGGAAATGGCGAACTGGTCGAGCAGGTACCCTTCGTGCACCGCGTGAATCTGCACGCCGTCGAAGCCCGCGCGCTTTGCGTTAAAGGCGCCGTCGCCGAAGGATTTGATGATACTGTGGATTTCCTCTACCGTCAGCGGGCGGCAGATTTTATCCAGCCAACGGTGCGGAATCGCCGAGGGGGCAACCGGCGGAAATTCTCCGAGGTTCGTCGGGATCGTCACCCGGCCGAACCCGGCCGACATCTGCAGGAAAATCACACTGCCGTAGGCGTGGACGCGCTCCGTCATTTCCCGTGCGGTCCGGATAAAATGGACCGGGTTATAGGTGGAATTCGGGGTGCTCGGCATGGTCGGCTTTTCCACCTCGCAGTCCGAAAAGGTAACGCCGGTAATAATCAGGCCCGTGCCGCCTTTCGCGCGCTCCGTGTAATAATCGATGCCGCGCTGGTTGAAGCCGCCTTCCGAATCCGAAAGACCAAGCGGCCCCATCGGAGCCATGCAGAACCGGTTCTTGATTTCCACCTTCCCGATTTTAATCGGGGTGAACAGCTTTTGGTAAGGGTTCATCAATACCACTCCTTTGACGTTTCATTCTATTAAGCCCCATTCTACTCTATTGTTAATAACATGTCAATATAGACATGTCTAAGTTTGTCGGAAATTCAGTTCTTTAACAGGTCGGGATGAACCTGTCTGATTCCTAGTGAAAGTCTCTGGGAAATGTGTTAAAATAGAAACCGATAATCAAAGAGAGGATCAAACGTATGCGTTTACTGAAATATGCGATTCTGGGGCTGATCAATCGGGCGCCGATCACCGGCTACGATATCGCCAAGGAATTCGACCGGGGCCTTGTAAACTTCTGGTATGCGACGCACAGTCAGATTTACCCGGAACTGCGCCGTTTAACAGAGGAAGGACTCGTCACGTTTGAAATCGATACCCGCGGCGACCGGCTGGAAAAGAAGCGGTACCTCATTACGGAAAAGGGCAAGCACGAACTGTGGGACTGGCTTTGTGTCACCGACGAGCTGGAGCCCACCCCGAAAGACGTCTTTCGCCTGAAATTATATTATCTGAATGAAATCGATAAAAATACGGTTCTGGAGCATCTGCAGGATCAGCTTAAGAAACGGAGTCGGAAGCTGAACTATCTGGAGCAGAGCATGGAGACAAACCGGCGGGAAAGCAAAAGCTACGGCAAGGAATACAACGAAGAACTCGGGGACTATCTGGTCCTCTGCGGGGCGATTTCCCGCGAGAAAAGCTACGTCGAATGGATCAATTACTGTATCGATTATCTGAATAAGATCAAATAGGATCCCGCAAAGTTGCTTAAAAGGGACCGCCGCAAAACGAATTTGCAGCGGTCTTTTTTGTATTTAATTTACATTTTACAAATTCGATATGAGAATCTTACAGGCGGCTTATAGAATTGACGGGAACAAAAAAGAAAAAAAGACGCTTGTAAAGGAGAAAATGGGATGAAAAAGATTCTCGGAGCAGCCGTCTGCTTCCTCGCCGCGGTAACGGTACTTTCCGGGTGCGCGTCCGCTGCGCCCGTCTCAGCAACCAACCTGAACAGCATGACGCTTGACCAGATCACCGCAGAAGCCAAAAAAGAGGGCCGTGTCGATTCCGTCGGCATGCCGGACGATTGGGCAAACTGGAAGGGCACCTGGCAGGACCTGAAAACAAAGTACGGTCTGGACCACACCGACAAGGATATGTCCTCGGCGGAAGAACTCAGTGTTTTTGAAACGGAAAAGAACAACGCCACCAATGATATCGGCGACGTCGGTCAGTCCTTCGGGCCGGTCGCCGTCGGCAAGGGCCTGACGCTTCCGTATAAAACCAGCTACTGGAAGGATATTCCGGACTGGGCCAAAGACAAGGACGGCAACTGGATCATGGGCTACTACGGCACCATGGCAATTATCACCAACACAAAGCTCGTTCCCAATCCGCCGAAGTCGTTCGCGGATATTCTTAACGGCAATTACAAAGTCAGCGTGGACGACGTCACCAAAGCAAGCCAGGCACAGAACACGGTCCTTTCCGCGGCAATTGCCAACGGCGGTTCTGAATCCAACATTCAGCCTGGACTGGATTATTTCAAAAAAATCGCCCAGCAGGGACGTTTGGACAAAGGCGAATTGACGCTTGCAAGACTTCAGAAGGGTGAAATTGCCGTTGCCTTCCTGTGGGATTACAACGCACTGAGCTACCGCGACGAGATCAAGAAGAGCGACCCCAGCGCTTCCTTCGAGGTGAGCATTCCCTCCGACGGTGCCATTCAGAGCGGCTACTGCGAAGTCATCAACAAATATTCCAAGCGTCCCTACGCGGCTGCTCTCGCCCGTGAATACATACTGAGCGACGCGGGTCAGATCAACCTTGCGCGCGGCTATGCGAAGCCGATCCGCAGCGACGTGAAGCTGCCGGACGACGTAAAAGCGAAGATGCTGCCGAACGACGAGTATAAAAACGCCCGGTTCATCAAGGACCAGGACGGCTGGACCAAAACCTGCAAGGATATCGGAAGCAAGTGGCAGGAAGACGTCGTCACTGCGGCGAAATAGGCAAAAATCAATCGATTGCCTCACTCTGGCAGAACACTCCTTCCTTGCGAAGAAGTGTTCTGCCGTCATAATTCCGGCAGTTATTTAAATGGATCGGAATGGGGATATAAAATGGAAAAAACAATTTTTGTTCTTCTGGACGGATGCGGTTTCCGTTCCGCCGGAGATAACCTCGGCTATGCGGAACATCTCATTGAACAGAAGCTTGGCGCGAAATACCGGGTCCGCGGGGAGCTGCCCTCCCTGTCGCGCCCGATGTATGAGACACTTCTGACCGGTTTGCCCGTTCACCGGCACGGAATTACCAACAATCTCGCCGTACGGCGATCCACCTGCGAAAGCGTATTCGGGCTCTGCCGTAAAAACGGACGGAAAGCTGCCGCCGCGGCTTATTACTGGATCAGCGAGCTGTATGTTCGGGCGCCGTTCTCCCCCGTATCGGACCGGATTCAACTCGATTCGGAAAGCGTCATTTCAAACGGCATCTACTATTTTGAAGACAACTACCCGGATTCGCATGTTTTCGCCGATGCGGAATTTCTTCGTGCCCGGTGCGACCCGGATTTTCTGATGATCCACAGCATGAACATCGACGACGCGGGCCATCACTTTACCTCGGAAAGCCGCGAATATGAAACGGCGGTTGCGAAAGTCGACACCGTAATTTCTACCTGCCTGCCCGGCTGGCTGGAACTCGGCTACAGCGTCGTGATCACCGCCGACCACGGAATGAACGCCGTCGGCCTTCACGGCGGCAACACGGACGCACAGCGTGCGGTTCCGCTGTACCTTTTCACAAAGGGTGCGGCGACCGGTGATTTTTCGGAAGAATCGGTGATTTCCGAGCTGTGTATCGCTCCCCTCCTGTGCCGTCTGCTCGGCATTGCCCCATCCCCCGGAATGAAAACTCCGGAAGAGATTGGGGGAATCTTCTTTGAAAAATAAGCACATCGGGCTGCATCTGCTTGCGCTGCTTCCGTTTCTCCTGCTGGTGCTTTTCTTTGAAATTGCTCCGCTGGCAACCGTGATCTTTCGCAGCTTCATGCCGGAGGATTCGTTCGGGTTCACGCTGCAAAACTATGCAGATGTGTTCTCAAAAACGCTTTACCGGCAAGCCGTGTGGAACAGCGTCATCATTTCCGCGGTCTCTTCGGCGGCCGGAATCGTCATTGCGTTCTTCGGAGCCAAAGCGGTTCGCAGCGTCGGGGGGAAGCTGAAAAATTTCTTTATCAGCGTTCTGAATATGACCTCCAACTTTGCAGGCATCCCGCTGGCCTTTGCCTACATCATCCTGCTGGGAAACGTCGGCGTGCTGATTATTCTCGGGAAACGGCTCGGTCTTTCTTTCCTCTCCGGCTTTAACCTTTATAGCTCCGCGGGACTGATGCTGACCTACGTCTACTTTCAGGTTCCGCTCGCGACGCTCCTGCTAATCCCGGCCTTTGACGGAATCCACCCGCAGTGGGACGAATCCGTCCGCCTGCTGGGCGGTAGCGAGTTCACCTTCTGGCGTCGTGTGGGAATTCCGGTGCTGATGCCCAGCATCCTCGGCACGGTCAGCGTGCTGTTCGCCAACGCCCTCGCAGCCTACGCGACCGCTTACGCCCTGCTGCAGAACAATTTTTCGATTCTGCCCATCCGGCTTCAGGAGCAGTTTACCGGCGACATCGTGCAGCACAAGGAGCTTGGAAGCGCGCTCGCGGTGGTGCTGATGCTGCTTATGATTCTTGCGATCGGCATCAACAACTATATCTTGAAACGGAGCAGGAGGGCTGACTCATGAAGAAGAAACGGTCTTCGGCCATCTGGATTATTCTGGTGTGCATCTACCTGATTCTGCCCCTTGCACTCACCTTTCTGTACTCGGTGTTTCAGGACTGGACGGATATTCTGCCGAAGGGCTTCACACTGCAATACTTCCGGCAGGTGTTTTCCGACCTCGCCTTCTGGACGGCGCTTGGGCGAACCGTGCTGATCTCGGTGCTGTCCATCGCTGCCTGCACGGTCATCATCCTGCTGGCGATGTACGTCATCGTGGTTTATCTGCCTAAGCTGGACCGGATCATGCAGCTTCTCTGCATGGTGCCCTACGCGATTCAGGGAATCATTCTGGCGGTAGGCATTCTCTCCCTTTACACGGACGCGCCGCTGCCGTTTTCGGACCGAACCTTCATGCTGACCTCCGCCTACTGCGTGATGGTTCTGCCTTACATGTACCAGAGTGTAAAAAACAACTTGACCGCCATTAACACGCCCTGCCTGATGGAGGCTGCCCAGATTCTCGGGGCCGGAAAGCTGTTCGCGTTTTTCCGAATCGTCGTGCCGAACATCTTTTCCGGAATCATCATTTCCATGATGCTATCCATCTCGATGGTCTTCGGGGACTTCGTCATGGTCAATACCATCGGGGGAAGCTATTTTGAAACCGCCCAGATGTACCTCTATAAATCGCTCGCGGTCTCCGGGCAGTTCTCCAGCGCGCTGATCGTCGTGCTGTTCGTCACAACGCTGCTCATTTCCGGGGCCTTCGTCAACCTCCGGCGCAGCAAAAAGGAATCCGGGAGGTAGGCTCTGTGTCTTACATACAAATTGAAAATCTGCATAAATCGTTCGGCGCGGCCAAGGTGCTCAAAGATGTCAGTCTTTCCGTCGAACGCGGGCAGCTTGTCACCCTGCTCGGCCCCTCCGGCTGCGGCAAAAGCACGCTGCTGCGCTGCCTTGCCGGGCTGGAGGAGGTCACCTCCGGCCGGATTTTTCTGGACGGCGAGGATATCACAGAAAAAAGCCCGAAGGAACGCATGCTCGGCATGGTGTTCCAGCAGTACAGTCTCTTCCCGAACCTGACGGTCGCCGAGAACATCGCCTTCGGCCTTAAATTGAAGAGGCTTTCCCGGAGCGACACGGAAAAACGCGTCCGCGAAATGATCGCGACGGTAAATCTGGAGGGCAAGGAAAACGAGTACCCCGCCCAGCTTTCCGGCG
The DNA here is from genome assembly GCA_023410445.1 of Bacillota bacterium. Lineage (GTDB taxonomy): Bacteria > Bacillota > Clostridia > Oscillospirales > Acutalibacteraceae > Caproicibacter. The sequence continues at coordinate 189,587 of JAEYPT010000006.1, forward strand.
GGCAGCAGCAGCGTGTCGCACTGGCGAGGTCGATTGCGACGGAACCGCGCGTTCTGCTGCTGGATGAACCCCTGAGCGCCATCGATGCGAAGCTCCGCAAGGAGCTGCAGACCCGCATCCGCGAAATCAACCGGAACCTCGGCATCACGACGATCTTTGTGACGCACGATCAGGACGAAGCCATGATTCTGAGCGACGTGATCTATCTGTTCCGCGAAGGGGTCATCGAGCAGTCCGGAAAACCGACCGAGCTTTACACCTCCCCGAAAACGAAGTTTGCGGCGGAATTCATCGGGAACTACAACATTCTTTCGGAGAGCGACTTCCGCAAAATTTCCGGCTCCGAAGCAAACCCGAACGGGAATATCGCCATACGGCCCGAGACCTTTTCGGTTTCGGCCAGCCCCGCCGCGCCCGATGGGGATCGGTATGTGTTCGAGTCTACCGTGTGCTCCCACATCTCCCATGGGAATGTCCTGCGCTATAAGGTGCTGATTCAGGACGTTCCCGTTTACGTCGACGTCCTGTTTCGCAGCTTTCAGCTGTTCGAAAACGGACAAAAGCTTTACCTGAGTGTGGAAAAGAAAAACTGTCTGCCGGTATAAGCTCCATGACTGCCGTATGCCGCACCGAAGCTTTCGCTCTGGCGCGGCACTTTTTTGTCTCGACAATTCGGTTATTGGAAATCCGTTTCTTTTATGCTATACTGCAATCACCAAGAAAAAGCCGAAAGAAACCGAGGGTCCGATAAAGGAGACTTTTCTATGTTATACCGCGAAATGGGCAAAACCGGAGACAAACTTTCGATTCTGGGGTACGGCTGCATGCGGTTCCCGAAAAAGGACGGCAAGATCGACATAGAGCGCACCGAGGCGCAGATTCGGCGCGCCATCGAGGCCGGCGTTAACTACTTCGACACCGCTTACGTCTACCCGCACAGCGAAGAGGTGCTGGGTGAAATTCTCGCAAAAGGGCTTCGGGACAAGGTAAAGCTCGCAACGAAATTACCGGCCTTCCTGATTCAGTCGTACAAGGGCATGGAGAGCACGCTCCTGACCTCGCTGAAGCGCCTGCAAACCGATCATATCGACTACTACCTGATCCACGCGCTCAACAATTTTGACGGCTGGCAGCGGATGAAAGACATGGGTGTGGTCGACTTTCTGCAAAAGCAGCGGGAAGCGGGACGAATCGACCGGATCGGGTTTTCCTACCACGGTCAAACGGAGGAGTTTAAAAAGATCATCGACGATTACGACTGGGATTTCTGCCAGATTCAATACAATTACCTCGACGAGTACAGTCAGGCTGGCACCGAAGGACTGGAATACGCGGGTTCCAAAGGGCTGGGCGTAATCATCATGGAGCCGCTGCGGGGCGGTCTGCTCGCAACCCGTCTGCCGAAGGAGGCATGGGAGGTTCTGGAGGCGGGCAAAGGAACGCGGTCCCCGGCGGAGCGTGCGCTTCGCTGGCTGTGGAACCACCCGCAGGTTACAACGGTGCTCTCCGGCATGAACGGAGAAGACCAGATTGAGGAAAATCTGCGCACGGCGGACGCGGCGCTGCCCCTCTCGCTCACAAACGGGGAGCTCGCGGAAATCGGCAGAGCGCGGGATATTATTATAGAAAAGATGAAAGTCGGCTGCACGGGCTGCAGCTACTGTATGCCCTGCCCGGCGGGCGTCAACATTCCCTTGTGCTTCACGTATTATAACAACAAATATCTCTCCGACGGCGCCGCCGAAAGCCGTATGCTTTACCTGAGCATGACCATCGGAAAGGACGGGGAAAAACCCTCCTATGCCTCGCTGTGCAAAAGCTGCGGCAAATGCGAGCAGCACTGCCCGCAGCATCTTCCGATCCGCCGGCACCTCAAAGAGGTTGCGCGGGAAATGGAGGGGTTCTATTTCCGGCCGCTCTGCGGAGCGATCCACGGTTATTACCGGGTAAAAAACCGGTTCAGCCGCAAACGCGCGTCCTCTTCCGAAAACGGCCGGTAAACCCCGGCCGCCACGCTTGGGGAAGGCCCATCCTGCTTGACATTTACTGGAAGATGGGTTAAGATGGCATTGATTCTTCCAATGGTTTTGAAGCGGATTTTTGGCAGATTCTATATTCGAAATTTTAAAAACAATGTCAGAAAAGCTGCCCGGCTCCATGGGTTCAGCGTTATGAGACAGAACGAATCACCGGGGAGGGAAGCGAATGCGCAAAAAATACATACTGCCGGTTCTGCTGACGCTTCTTCTGTTGCTTCCCGCGTGTACCACGGCTGAATGCCCGACACTGTCGTCTGTTCCGCCCCCCGAATCGCGCTATAGCTCCGGTGCGGCGTCTTCGGCAGCCTCCGGTGTTTCTTCCACCGTTGCATCCTCTGAAGAAGCGGCTTCTTCTCGGGCGTCGTCAGCTTCCTCGGCATTGCCTCAGAGCTCTTTCGGCATTTCTTCTTCGACCCGTCCCTCTTCGTCTGCCGGGGGGACTTCCTCTCAGGCTCCGCCGTCTTCTTCCAAGGCGGTCGTCCTGAACTCTTCCCTGCCGCCGAAAGCTTCGCCGGGCGGAACACCGATGCCTCCGGTCACGGCGGCCATGCCTTATGCCTCCGGCAGTTCCGTATTTTCCCAGAACGGCGCGGATATTGATTACAGCAATGCCTCACAGGGCTATATTATGGTGAAGTACGGCGGCTCGGCAAGGATAAAGGTTCTGGTCTATTTTAACGGCGGCTCTTCGTTTTACCAATACAGCATTTCCGGTGGAAGCGGCTATACGGTGCTTCCCCTGCAAAGCGGAAGCGGCACCTATCGGGTGCGCTTTATGCAGAACGTGGAGGGCAATGTTTACGCCGAGCTGTGCTCCACGGAAATCGGCGCTTCCGTCAGCGGTGCGGGCTATACCCTGTACCCGAATCAATACGTAAATTACACGCGGTCTTCCGCGGCGGTCGCCAAAGCAGCAAGCCTGTGCGCGCAGGCAACGAGCAACTCCGCCAAGGTCTCCGCGATCTACCGCTTTATCACTGGGAATGTTCGGTACGATTACGCCAAGGCAAACAGCGTGCAGTCGGGGTATCTGCCGAATGTGGACAGTACGCTCGCCTCAAGGAAGGGAATCTGCTTCGACTATTCCGCTCTGATGGCGACCATGTGCCGCTCCCAGGGGATTCCGACCCGGCTGGTCATCGGAACCGCAAGCGTGGGCTACCACGCCTGGAACGAGGTATATCTGGGCGGCTGGATTCGCTATGACTCCACGTTCGGCGCGGCCGGCCAGACGGTCAGCAGCTATACGGCGGAAAAATACTACTGACCGCATTCCGGGCTCTTACAAAAGGAGGATGGACCATCATGAAAAGCACCGATGGAAAACAGGGAAAAAACAGTCCGCTCGCTTCGAGCGACGTTTCCCTTTTCTGCTCGCAGGTCGTTCTGATTCTGAAGGCGGCAATTCCCCTGCAGGAGGGAATCGGGGCCATCAGTGAGAACATCGAAACGGCCCGTGGGAAGAAACTCATTCTTGAAATTCAGGAAGAGCTGGAGCAAAACAGCTCCCTTTACACGGCGCTGAGCAAAACCGGGGCGTTCCCCGGCTATATGGTCCATATGGTCGACATCGGCGAAAAGGCCGGGCGGCTCGACAGCGTGATGGAAGGTCTTTCGAATTACTACGCGTGGGAAGACCGTCTTCGCCGCCGTGTGCGCAGCGCGATTCTGTACCCGCTGGTGCTCGTTCTGATGATGGCGGCGGTGGTTGCCGTGATGGTTGTGAAAGCCCTCCCCGCCTTTAACGACGTCTTTCTCGATCTCGGGGGTGACATGTCCGCCACCGCAAAGGTCGTCATCGGCGCGGGAATGGCGACCGGCCGGTACGCGCTGATCGTTATCCTGATTCTCGCAGTCCTCCTGATCGCCGTGCTGATTCTCAGTGCAACGGATTCGGGCTCCCGCAGGCTGGTCGGCTTCGTCGCCCGCTTCGGTCCAACCCGCCGCCTTTCCGATAAAATCGCATCGGCGCGCTTCGCCTCCGTCATGTCCATGATGCTTGCCACCGGCTACGACACCAGCGAGGCGTTGGAGCTAATTCCCGATATCATTTCCAGCGAAACCGTGATTGAAAAGGTCAAAAAATCGCGGCAGGCTGTGGAAGAGGGCCAATCCTTCGCAAAGGCTCTCGAAAAGGTTCGGATGTTCCCCGGTATTTATTCCAGCATGATCCATCTGGGTGTCAAGACCGGCAGTCTGGATACGGTAATGAACCGCCTCGCCGAGATTTACAGCGAAGATGTGGACGATTCCATCAATCGCGCGGTCTCCGTGATTGAGCCGGTCATGGTCGCCGTTCTGTCCGTCGTTATCGGCGCCATTCTGCTTTCCGTCATGCTCCCGCTGATGGGAATTCTGTCGTCCATCGGATAACGGCAAAGGGGGCTGTTTTCTTGCATATTTATAAGACAAAGACGGCCCATACGGGCCTGATTCTCCCGGCGGTGATCTTCTGCCTGATGCTGGCGCTGTTCTGGTACGGGTTCAGCAGTTCCGCGAAAGGAAACAGCGCGCGCGACTTGCAGGTCACGCAGGCGGCCATTCAGAAAGCGGTCGTAAACTGCTACGCGATCGAGGGGGTCTACCCTCCCGATGAAAAATATTTGGAAGACCATTACGGCCTTGTGATCAATCACGAAAAGTATATCGTACAGTATGAATCAGCCGGTTCCAACGTCATGCCCTCGGTAGAGGTTCTGGTAAAGGGAAACGGATGATTTCATCCATAAAACTACAGGCTGCGGAACGGAAAACCGCAGGAAAGGCAGGAGGAAGCCAATGAACGGAAAACGCACCCATTCATTCGATACGGTTTTCGTGCTTCTGATCTTCTGCCTGTTTGCGGTCTGTTCCTTGTTTCTGGTGCTGATCGGGGCGAACGTTTACACAAAAATCGTCGGGCAGATGGAAGCGAACAACGAAACCCGCGCTTCGCTCTCTTACGTAGCAAACAAAGTGCACGCCGCCGGAAGCGGTGAGGTTTCCCTGCAGACGGTAAACGGCCAGCAGACGCTGGTGATTGCCTCCCGCCTGAACAACGAGGATTACCGCACCTATATCTATGAATATAAGGGCTCCCTCATGGAGCTGTTCACCGACGCGAAGAACCCTCTCACCCCGGGAAGCGGCGATAAAATCACCGCGGTTTCCGGCTTTAAAATGGCACAGACCGGCCGGGACCTGGCTCTTTCCGTGACAGATCGGAACCGGCGAACGCTCACGCTTGACCTCTTCCTCCCATAGAGCGCCATCAGACAATTAAAAACCGAAGGAAGAAAGGGGGAACCGGGTATGAAGCGCAGCGACGGCTCAATCAACAGCTTTTTTATTGAAATCATTATCGTCATCTGTTTTTTCGCTATCTCCGCCGCGGTCACACTCCAGCTTTTCGCCGCGGCCAACAGCCGGGCGCAGCAGAGCAGCGACCTCAGCGCGGCAGTCGTTCAGGCGCAGGATGTCGCCGAGCGGCTTAAAGGTGTTTCCTCTGCGGAGGAATTCGCCGGAACGCTTCAGGCTGCCGTCAGCACTTTCTCGGACGGAACCGAACACCTACGGCTGGATTACGACAAAGCGTGGAACCGAACCCGAAGCGCCCCTTATTACACCGTTGACGTCGCCCTGACGAAAGATACAGCGGAAGGCGGCACACTGCTAAAGGCGGACATTTCCGTTCTCCGCCGGAAAGTGAGCGGGGACAGTAAACTCTATACACTGAACACAGCCCGGTATCTGCCGAAGGCGCCGTAAAAAAGGAAAGGAGGGAATTCCATGAAACAGAAAGGCAATTTTCAGTTCAGCGTGGGCGGTGCGTCCATTCTGATGATCTTTGTGGTCCTCTGCCTGACCGCTTTCGGGATTCTTTCCTATGTCACCGCAAACGCCGACAGCCGCATCTCCGCAAAGAATGCGGAGGCGGTGCAGAACTACTACAAAGCCGATGGGAAAATTCAGGAGAGTCTCAAACAGATCGACGCCGTGCTTCTCACGGCAAAAGCCGACGCAAAACAGGCGGCGGACGCAGGAAGCCTCGGCGAGCTGAAAAATAAAGCCCTGTATCAGGATAGCACCAAGCTGACGCCGATTCTGAACGCCAAACTCTCCGGTGCCGTGAAATACGACGCGTGCTACCGGATTTTCGCCCGGATTCTTCTTTCCCAGTGCCCCGGCGTTGCGGTCGAGGCCGCGCAGGACGGTGACGACACGCTCACCTGTTCCCTAACCGCCGAAGCGGACCAAAACCGGAAAATTGAAGTAAACCTGACGGTTGGCTCCTACGCGGACGCCGATCGATACAAAATCACGCACGAGCAGCTCATCGGAACGCAGAGTCAGGCGGCCGGTTCCGAAATCCCGGACGACGGTGGAACGCTTCACCTGTGGCAGGGCGGCAGCAAAGCCCCGTGATCCCCCGGCAAGACCGGAAACCCGCCGCCTCCCGGCCGGAGCGGTGTCGGAACAAAAGCAGGCCGGAGGAATCAAATGGAGATTGATATTGTTGCCGTCCTGAATCAAGCCGTGCAGAAACACGCTTCGGATATTTTCATCATTGCCGGCTGCCCCGTTTCGTATAAACTTAATAACCAAATTATTCCTCTGGAGCTGGATGGGCTTCCGGATTACCGGCTGACGCCGGACGACACCCGCCGCTGCCTGGAACAGATTTACACGCTGGGCAGAGGGCGCGACATGGAGCTCTTCGTTCAGACCGGGGATGATGATTTTTCATTTTCCGTGGAAAATCTGGGGCGCTTCCGCTGCAACGCCTATTTTCAGCGCGGCAGCATGGCCGCCGTTCTCCGCGTGGTCGCGTTCCGTCTGCCGGACCCGCGTGCGCTGAACATTCCGGATGCGGTGATCGACCTGAATCTGATGAAAAAGGGCCTTGTGCTGATCACCGGCCCCGCAGGGAGCGGAAAATCCACCACGCTCGCCTGCATCATCGACAAAATCAACCACACCCGGAACTGTCACATCATCACCATCGAGGACCCGATCGAATACCTGCACCGGCACGACCGGAGCATCGTCAGCCAGCGCGAGGTCTCCCACGACACGGACGGCTATCTGCAGGCCCTGCGTGCGGCTCTGCGGCAGGCCCCGAACGTGATTCTGCTCGGCGAAATGCGGGATTACGAGACCATCGCCACGGCGATGACCGCCGCCGAGACGGGCCAGCTCGTTCTTTCTACCCTTCACACCGTCGGAGCCGCCAACACCATCGACCGCATCATCGACGTCTTCCCCCCAAACCAGCAGCAGCAGATTCGGGTACAGCTTTCCATGGTGCTGCAGGCGGTCGTTTCCCAGCAGTTGGTTCCCACGGTGGACGGCAAATTGGTCCCCGCATTCGAGATCATGCTTGCGAATTCCGCAATCCGCAACATGATCCGTGAATCGAAGGTGCACCAGATCGACAACGTGATTGGTTCCTCCATGGGAGAGGGCATGCTGCCGATGGATACGGACCTTTTCAACCTGTGCACCGGCGGAAAAATCTCCCGTGAAACTGCCCTTCTTTACGCCGCGAATGCTGACAGTCTTGCAAAGCGGCTGAAATAGGAAGCACATTTTAGAAAATCTTAAGAATTGGAAAGCGGCCGGTGGGTCAGGGAAACACTTCCTGATCCTCCGGTCGCTTCGTTTCTCCGGTAAATGGCCCGCAGGCCTTGATACGCCTGGAAAAATCTCAAAAAACGGCTTTTTTCAATTTTGGATTATTGCACAATCATATCCTTCTAAATTATGTATTATTAACAATTTTTATGGGTGAAACTTTCCTCATTTCAGCTTGACATTCGTTTAGTTCCATGGTATCTTATTCGTATCCTCGAAATAGGAAATTTCTGTAAATTTAATGCAAAAAATTAAATATTCGGCAACCCATCTGAAAAGATGGCGACGCAAAGCTCGGAGTCTAACACTTTTGAGTTCGAAAGTTATGACAGTCCGGCCGCAAACGAAAAGTTGCGGCCGGGCTTTTTTATTTCATATAGCAAAATTTGCTCCTTTCAAACTGTTTTCGACACCGATCATTCGAGTCAAAACAACGGAGCCACCGGCTGGGTGCTCAGCGGGAGGAAAAAAGAATGAACGACATTCAATCCTACATAGAAAAGTTAAAAATTAAAAAATCAGTTGTCGGCGGGTTCGACCCGGAAGCGGTTTATACTGCTCTGCAGGACCTTTCATCCCTGTATGAGAAGGAAATCACCCGGCTTGGGGGAGAAAACGAACGGCTTGAAGCGGAGTGCAAAGCATCTGCCGGCCGACTTGAGGAAGCAGAAACAAAAATCATGAATTTGCAGGCCCGGGAGGTTGAAAAGCCGAAGGATCAAAGCCGGTATGATTTTAAACTCGACGCACTCGCTCAGGCGGTCGAAGCTTTGAACGCGAGCCGCGACGGCGTGATTGAGGAAGCGAGGCGCACCGCGCAGGAGATGATCGCCGAAGCAAACAAAAAGGTGGAAATCGCCCGTCAGGAATGTCTCAGCCAGAAGCAGCAACGGGATATGTACGCTTCAAAAGTGGCGGAAATGCGGCAGCAGTTCAGCATTTCAGTGAAAGGGCTACGTTCTACGCTGACCCGATTGCTCTCCGAAATCGATGCCCTGCAAAGGGAAGGCGTCGAGCGGGCGGAGAGTGTCTCAAACGGGACGGCAGCGACACCGGACGACGAGGCGGGCCGTCTGATCCGAATGCTGGCGGGGAGTGTCAGTCTGCATGACCGCTGAGAATCCGGCCACCGGGCCTGTGGAAGAGGGAATCCGGGGCGCCTTCGAAAAACGCATCCGGCTGGAGCGAAAGAAAAAGAGTCGGGTTCGCCTGTGCATCGATCTGGCTCTGACGGCGGTGATAGTCTTCCTTCTTTTCAGCGTAATCGCCGGAATCGCCGTCGTGCAGGGTGACTCCATGAAGCCGAATCTCACCAACGGAAGCGCCGCCGTATTCTTCCGATTGGACCACACCTACCGGCGAAACGACATCGTGATCTTCCGGCCGGAGGGGAAAAATGAAATCCTGATCAAACGGGTCGCCGCCGTAGCGGGCGACAAAGTCGATATCGATGACAAAACGGGCACTTTCCTCATAAACGGCGCTGCCGAACAGGGAAGCATCGCAATCGGAAAAACATTTTCGCGGTCCGGCGGCATTGTCTTCCCGTTCACCGTACCGAACGGCTGTGTGTTCGTTCTGGGAGACAACCGCGAAACTGCACTGGACTCCCGGGTCATCGGAACAGTAGGCACCGGAAACATCATTGGAAAAGTTTTCTTTGAAATCAAGGCTTTGAATTAATTTTTACCCTGCAAATTTGACGGAGAGGGGCGACGGCGGAATGAATCCCCAGAAAAGAAAAATCGGACGCAGATTTCTCTGCGTACTGGTGGCAGCAATGGTTTCGCTGCTGCTGGTGGTCCTTCCGTTCGCGCAGACTCTCGATGCTTCCGATTCCGGCCGGGATTCCGGTCGAGTCGGAGTTCAGGATTCCGGCGCGGCACCTGATTTTGAATACGAGGACGCCGACATGATTGTGACGGCGAACCTTTCTGATCACTCCGCAATTCCCGCCAACGCGGAATTTCACGTGGAGCCGATCACGAAAGAGAAAGACAATGCGGCGTATAACGATGTTGAAACCCAGATTGACAAAGAAGTTCAAAAAGGGCATCAGCATGTTACAGGCTTCCGCGCCTATGATATCTACTTTACGGCGAACGGAACGCGGTATGAACCGAAAGACGGTGACGTAACCGTTACCATTCAGTATAAGAATGAGCTTTTCGGTTCGACGATCAAGAAATCCACCGATGAAGTAAAAGTGCTGCACCTCAAGAAATCCGGCGACTCCACCGTGGTGGAAGACGTCACCAAAGCCGTGGACGTGAAAGACCTTGCCGGAAAAAAAGTAAACAGGGCAAAGTTAAAATCACTGTCTTTAAAATTCGACTCACAGGCCGGCGCAGAAATCAAATCGCACGCCGGAAACCGCGATACAGTGGAGTTCGTCACCAAAAGCTTTTCGCCGGTTGCGGTGGTCTGTCTTGCAAGCGGCAATGTGCTTTCCGCAGCTGACATTGAAAGCGGTTTGGGGATTGCCACAAATTTTGCAGTTTTCGCTCAGAATTTTACTCTTGCAAATCACATGGAGGGGAATGTCGCCGTCAACGTTCTGAAGGGAGCCAACTCAAAACTCGGAGACTCGAGCCAATTATTCAGCAATGCGGCTGCATCCACTTTTACTCTGAATATTTCCGTTTCTGGCATCCCTGGCCAGACCTATAAGGTTGGCATCTATAAAAGTGCCAACGGTACCAATCCATTTTGTAATCCGGTATCCATTGTAATGGACTCCTCCGGTCAAGGTTCTCAGACGGTTTCAGGGTTGAATTCACAAACCGTTTATTATGCTTACCTTCTTGACAGCAATCAAAAGGCAATTATAGGAAGCAATTCACAGGGTATTACGGGTGGGGGCAGCGTCACTTACAGCGGCAATGACAGCTATATGCAAACCATTGCCTGCACCGCCAGCGCGGTGTTTCAAAATGCCAGCACGGGCGGCAGCACTGTTCCGCAAATCGTTACGTTTGGAAACCAGTATTTAATCAAGCACCATGATTACGCTACAAATAGTGACTCCTATATTCAAACTGGCAACGGAGCTGACACTCTGGTTACTGCAACCAGTACGCACGACTCCAAAATAAACCCCATCGGGGATGATTCCTCCTCCACCGCTACCATCGCAGGTACTACCTTCCCCATCGACTTCACTGCAGTCTTCAAGAGCCTGTCTACCCTTTCTTCTTCGTTGGGCAATGAGGGGAGTTTCAACAGCTCTAGTATGTGGGCGATCAGCGTTGCACCTTCCTCCAATGATCAATATGCTCTTCGAACTGCACTCACGAAAGCACTGAATTACGGTGACCTTCAGAATGATCTTACAAATAAGGGTATTCCGTTGGGCAGCAATCAGTACCTTGTCGTCAATGTTGACTGCAAGAATATAAATTCCGTAACCATACCGGCATGCCCGATTGGCGGAACATCTTACAGCGCCGGATATACGGACACTTCCAGCCGCGTAATCTGGAATTTTTATAATTCCAGCGGAAGTGCGTATACCGGAACCGTATCCACAGCTGCATCGATGCTTGGCACGATTCTAGCGCCTTCCGCCTCTGTTATCATCGGTCCCACTATGTGCGGCGCGATTTATGCCGATACCGTGACGAATCAAAGCGGAGAAATTCATAAATGGCCGTTCCGCTCTACAACCGGTGTTAACCGGGATGTCAGCTTCACGGTGCCCGGCGGCGATACAACGTCTGTGACGGTAAAAAAGGTATGGTCTGACAACGGCAACAATGCAGGAAAGCGTCCCACCCAAATCACCTTTGATCTTTTGCAGAACGGCATTGTATTCAAGAAGCAGAGCATAAGCGGTGATCTTTCCGCAGGTACCTGGCCTGATGTTACATTTTCCAACCTTCCTTTAAAAGACGCCAGTGGCAAAGCCTACACATACACCATCTCAGAAGAGCCTGTTCCTTATTATACTCCCAACTACGGAACCGCCACATTCGCGAGTTCCATCAGCACCTACTCCAGCTCTACATCATGTTCCAGCATCCCAAGCAGTACACCAAACTGTACTCCAACCTGCACGTCGGCAAACATAACCATTACGAACACTTATACTCCTCCCTATGTGCTCCCAGAAACGGGCGGAGGGGGAACCGCAATCTTTTACACGGCTGGCGGCACGGTTCTCCTGTTCGGTGCCGTTCTAGCGTTTGTCTACCGGCTGAATGGGAAGCGAAGGCATATTCGAAAACGAAGGCGTAACAGCCTGAATGAGTAGTTACGATAAATTTTTGGTTCGTAAACAAATATTGAAAAACAGAAAGGTGAAAGTTATGAAAATCCGAAAAAAACTTGCAGCGATGCTGCTCTCGGTAATCACGGTTTTCTCTCTACTCCCGGCCGGCGCAATGGCGGCTACGAACAGTTTTGGCACTCCCGCACAAATAGTGGCGAACGACGGGTCTAGTAGCCCCGTTACCCCTCCGGCTACGGTAGGCACATTTACAAACGGCACGCTTAACATTCAAAAAACCGATTCTGCATCCAGCTTTGCGATTTACGAACTGTACAGCATGAAAGCGGATGGAAACGCATACGACTACACCGTTGTCAATCCAAAATTCACAGGCATTTTGCCCAGTGATGCCAGCACGATATCTACATACAATGCGCAGCAACTGTCCGGCCTGACCAGCAAACTCCGTAATGTAATATCCGGCAACTCATCAACGCATGTGGTGTATGGCGATACATCCAAAGGTGACGCCGTTGCCCCTACAGTAACACCGCCTGCAAAAGCCAGTTATTTGAAGGATAAGTCAAATGCGGATGGAACGACATCCAAGGTCTATCAGGCGACATACAGCAGTCTTGCTCTTGGGTATTATCTGGTGATTGAAACTAGCACAGACAACGGAATGACTGCTTCAAAGGACTTCCTTGTGTCCGTGCCGATGGTTAGCAGCGGTGCTTGGATTAATACAGTAACTGCACTCTGCAAAGACAGCCCTGTCTCTACAGACAAAACCATCGCGGCCAGCATGACAGACTTTAACACGAAAGACCTGACCGGCGCCACCAGGAAGATCGGGGAAACGGTTCCTTATCGGCTCGATGCGGATGTCCCCAAATACGATGACAATGTAAATATATCCGATATTCATTTCATCCTGAACGACCATATGAGTAAGGGACTGAGTTATGACACAACCAGCGTAAAGATTTATGCAAACGGAAATCAGGCAAATGACATAACACAGTACTTCAGCATAGTGCCGACAGTAAATGCCGACAAGAGCACAGATTTGGTGATGACCTGCACTAACTTTTCAGCAATTTCCGGTTATTCCAACATCAGTGCCTTTTATTCTGCGACTCTGAATTCAGACGCCGTCATTGGGCAGGCAGGAAACCCCAACGAATATTATCTGACCTATACGCAGTCTCCCGGAGTTTACAAGGATACTAACCATCATAAAGCCTATGTCTACACGTTTGGTCTTGAAATTTTGAAATTGGACACGAAAGACAGTAACCTTAAACTCGCCGGTGCTGAATTTAGCCTTTTGGGCAGCGATGACCAAACTCCGGTTACCGTCAACAATACAGCGGTCACCGGAACAACGAAAGCTGACGGAACGCTGGATTTCACGGGTATCAAAGAGGGGACCTACTACGTACGTGAAACGAAAGCGCCTAACGGCTACGGTCTGATCGGCTATGATATTAAAGTAGAGATCACCGCTGTAACGGCTAACTCTATTCCCACAGGCGATTTCACCTGCACCTACTATGACAAGGCCGGAACTCCCCAAACCGCGTCTTATACAACTTCCGGCAGTGCACCGAATTTGCTGAAAGTCTTAGCTACATTTAACGTTCTCGATCAGGCAGGCTTCATTCTTCCCGGCACCGGCGGCATCGGCACCACGATCTTCTTCGTAAGCGGCATTGCCATTCTCCTGCTTGGCGGATGCATGGCTTTGGTGTATACTAAGAAGAGAAAGAAAACTGGCGGCCACTTCCAGCATTGATTTTCCACAGCGGGGGGAAGCATTCCCCCGCTGCGATCCTAATTTTTAGGGGGAAAGACACGGGGGCATGAAGAAGAATCTTCCCTTAATCATCATCGGCTTCGTCCTGATTGCCGGAGTCTGTGTGATTCTTTACCCCATTGTAAGCGCTCTCATATCGAAAATGACCGAGTCCGTCACCATTGCAAACTACCAGCAGGCGGTAAATAATCTTTCCAAAAACGAAATCGCCAAGATGAAGGCAGACGCAATCCGATACAATGATCATCTTTCCGGAGCAAATCTTTCCGACCCGTTTTCCGGGAAAGGCGAGCAGCTCGACACCAGCTATGTGAAGATGCTGAATGTCAATGACGTTATGGGCTACCTCGAAATCCCGAAAATCAAGGTCTATCTTCCGATTTTCCACGGCAGTTCGCAGGAAGTTCTCGCAAAAGGCATGGGGCATCTGCCGAATACCTCCCTCCCCGTCGGAGGGCCTGGTACACACGCTGTGCTCACCGGGCACCGGGGCCTGCCGTCTGCGACGCTGCTCACCGATCTGGATCAAATGGGCAAAGGCGACGAATTTTATATTCACATTCTCGACGAGGTGTTAGCCTACAAGGTAAACCAGATCAAAGTGGTTGACCCCGACAATACGTCGGACCTGAGGATAATGCCTGGAAAAGACTACGTTACGCTCGTCACCTGCACTCCCTATGGAATCAACACGCAGCGGCTTCTGGTGCGGGGCGAGAGAACCCCGTATACGGGCATGAATACTTCGGCAGCACCGAGTATGGCCAATGAAGCTGCCGTGATTCCGTTCGTAGGTATTTTTATCGCCGTGCTTCCCGTGGTTTTGTTCATCCGATGGAAGAGAAGGAGTAAGAAGTGAAATTGATCGGGAAGATCAGACGGCGCACTTGGACCACTGTTTCTCTGATTCTGGTCCTGGTTGGGGTTGTAATGTACTGTTATCCGATGATTGCGAACTATATCGCGCAAAAATACACCGATATTTCGATTCAGTCTTTCGACCACGCGGTGAACGGCATGCAGCAGGATCAGCCGGTCAGTTCCGGGAACACGCTGCAGGTCGGCTCTTCTCCGCTGAATGTTCTTCTAAGACGGGTTCAGGCATACAACCAAAAACTCTATAAAGACGGTCAGAAGGACCTTGTCGATCCTTTCTCCTATCAGGTCAGCAGCTTCGATCTCTCCGATTACGGCATAGAGGATAATATGTTCGGGTACATTGAAATCCCGAAGATCAGTGTCCGGCTCGGCATTTATCTGGGCGCGACCACCAAAAACATGTCCAAAGGCGCGGTGCATCTGACGCAGACTTCTCTTCCAATCGGCGGGGTCAACACCAACGCTGTAATCGCCGCGCACCGCGGCTCACGCTATGGAAGCATGTTTCTGTGGATCGATCGGCTCCAGCCCGGCGATACGGTGAAGATCACCAACGCATGGGGAACGCTTGCCTACCGTGTGACTTCCACCGCAATCATCGCACCGAACGAAATCAGTAAAGTGCTGATCCAACCGGGCCGCGATATGGTAACTCTGATCAGCTGCAATCCCTATGGGCAAAATACGCAGCGCTATGTAGTATATTGCGACCGTGACCAGAATGATCTGGCGTCCTGAATCGGGCTTCCCGGCAAATGACAGAGAAAGGATGGTGATATGATGAAGATAATACCGAAGCTGAAAAAAGCGGGAAGCGCGTTTCTTGCCGCTTTGCTGCTGCTCCTTTCCCTGTCGGTGCCGGCTCTGGCGATTTCTCCCATCAGCTCCAGTCCGTCCGTGGGCTCTATCACCATAAACATGTCCGGCACCGGTGCCGGTACGGGTTCCTCGGGAATTAAATTTACGCTGTACAAGGTTGCCGATCTTACGGGCACGTCACCAATCTGGTACACACTTACCTCTAATTTTACGGCCTCCAAGCTGCAACTTGACAAGCTTTCCACTGCTTCCTCTTCTACCGTTGCGGCAACCGCTAAGAATCTTGCCGGCTATGTTTCGTCAAACAACGTGCCTGGGTTCCCCCTTCTTACCGATTCAAGCGGTTCCGTAAAGTTTTCCGGACTTTCTCTCGGGTATTATCTTGTTGTTCCCGACCAAAGCCCAAAAAGTCAAGCCAACTTCTGCGACCCGTTCCTGTTCACCTTGCCAATGGCAAGTGCCGACGGGAGCAGCTGGATTTACGACATTATCGCAAACACGAAATGCGAAGATCAAGCCGGTGCGGTTATTCTGAAAAAGGTCAACAGCGCCGGTTCCCCCTTGTACAATGCAGTTTTCCGGCTGGATAAGAAAATCTATTTTACGGATTCTACCAGCGTGCCAACGGGGTATCAGACCTTCACCGACAGCGGCGGGAGTTACTTCTGGAACATTTCAGTCTCGGAGCTGACTACAAATTCCAACGGACAGCTTAGCGTGACGGGAATGGCGTTCGGGGACTACCGTTTTGTTGAGACTACCCCGCCCAGTGGTTATGTTCTAGACTCCACTCCGCATGCGTTTACGATCTCTGCCGCCGGTACCGTATCGCTTGTAAACGGTTCTTATGTTCCGACCTCCGGCAGTGTGCAAACCGTTACGGTGATCAATTACCCACCCAATGACAGTTCTTCACCGCCGCACCATCATTCGAGTTCCACCCCAGACTCCTCCTCCTTCCCGCCGGATTCCTCCCCGAGCTCTGTGCCAACCTCATCCCTGCCGGACAATTCGATTCCAAAGGCTCCTCCTACGGAATCCATTCCGGATGAGAACGTTCCGAAATCGGGATTCGACCTTCCCAAAACAGGCGGAAGCATCGCTTACGGACTCTGTACTTACGGCGGAATTTTCCTTGCGGTCTGCGGCGCATTAACGTTTATACTGTCTCGGAAAAAGAAAACATAAATTGTAAAACAACAAAGGACTTCCATCGGGAGGAAACTCTCCCCTATGGAAGTCCTTTTATTTCTGTCAATCCTCGGCTTTTTTCGGCTCTATAACCCGCGCGGCGTTGAAGGATCGTTCGCTGAGTCGCGCCGTCACCCGGTGCGTAGCCAGAAATGCCGAAATCTCTCCCTGTGTCCGTTCCACCTGCTCATGAAATGCCCTTGCGGAAAGCCGAAGAGCGCCATGCCCCAGAATAATGAGCTGTTCCGCATTGTCGGAGGTTGCAACCGTAACGCGGTACTTTTTGCCGATCTCACGCGTGGTCTTTTCGATGTAGGCGTCCGCTGTTTCGGCTTCCTTGGTAAAGACCACATGGATATTATGGTAGCGAATCACTTCGCCGCTGTTATTGGGAACCCGGTAGGCATCGAACACAAGAATCACAGCGCATTTGCGAAAACCCTGATAATTGCTGAGAAGGTCCATCAAAAGCTTTCGGGCGCTGCTCAGGCTTTCTTCAGCCGCCTGCCTGAGCTCGTCCCACGCAAAAATAATGTTATAGCCGTCTACCAATAGATACTCCGGGCCTTGAACCGGCACGGATAGCTCCGTTTCAGGATCCGGCTCTGCCGGGTGCATCGGCTCTCGCTGGGGAAGCCGCGTACGAACCGGGCCGTAGGTCCGCTCAAAAATGGCTTCCATTTCCCGGTCCTGCTCCGGGGAACCGGCTACGTACCGATGCACTGCCTCCGGCTGCTTTTCCGCAGCCGGTTCCGGTTCGTTCCAGCGCAGCCCGCTTTCCACATGCATATGCTCCCGAACCTGATTCCAAGGAACCACAACACCCGAACCGTGGGAGCAGAACACCGAATCCGCCGGATTTTCCGTATCCCGCTCGCTCTCATATCCAATAGACGACACAACCTCGTCGGAATTGTGACAAGGTTCGTACCCCCGGAGTGTGCAGGAAAGTCTGCCCTTGCCCTTTGTGTAGGAAGTAACCTCCTGCGCGTAGCCCTGCATCTCGGAAACCGGTGCCGAACCGGTCAGCACCGTCTCTGTTCCAACTGTTTCCGGCTGAGCAACCTCCCCGGACATCCGCAGAAGGTCCGCCATAGCCCGCCCCACGCTTTCCGCCGGAATTTCCAGACGGAACTCGTACCATGGCTCCAGAAGAATGCTTTTGGCACACATCAGGCCCTGGCGAACCGCGCGGTAGGTGGCTTGTCGGAAGTCGCCGCCTTCCGTGTGCTTTACGCTTGCGCGGCCGGCCACCAGCGTAATTTTCATGTCCGTTATGGGGGACCCGGTCAGAACGCCTGGATGCGTCCGCTCCTGAAGATGTGTTAGGATCAGCCGCTGCCAGCTGCGGTCCAGAATGTCCTCACTGCAAGCGGTATCGAACTGCAGCCCACTGCCCCGTTCCCCCGGTTCCAGTAAGAGGTGAACCTCCGCATAATGCCGGAGGGGTTCAAAATGGCCCACACCCTCGACCGGCTCCGCGATTGTTTCCTTGTAAAGAATGCTTCCCGCGCCGAACTCCACGGCCAGATCAAACCGTTCACGAATCAACTGCCGCAGCACCTCCAGCTGAACGCCGCCCATCAATTGAAGATGGATTTCACGCAAGCGCTCATTCCAGACGATATGGAGCTGGGGGTCCTCCTCCTCCAGCCTGCTCAGCTTCAAAAAGGCATCGTGCACGTCGCTCCCATCGGGCAGCAAGACTCGGTAGGTCAGCACCGGCTCCAGCAAAGGCGCCGCCGAGGCCGCTTCGGCCCCCAGCCCTTCCCCCGAAACAGTACGGCTCAGACCGGTCACCGCACAGACACTTCCGGCGGAGACTTCCCCTACCGCCTGATATTTCGCACCGGAATAGATGCGGATCTGGTCGATCTTCTCCTCCCAGACAGTCTCCTCCGCCAACTCGGATCGACGGTTGGTCAGCAGTGATTTCACCTTTAAATCGCCGCCCGTAACCTTCAGGTAGGTCAAACGGTTTCCCTGCGGATCATAGGCAATTTTATAAACCTTTGCTCCGAATTCGGCGCGGTATTCCGGGCTGCGGGTATACCTCGCAAGCCCCTGCAAAAAGCCGTCGACACCCTCCAGTTTCAGCGCTGAGCCAAAATAGCATGGGAACAGCCTGCGGTCTCCAATTAGCGAGGAAACCTCCTCATCCGTCACCTCGCCCCGGTCCAGATAGCGCGCCAGCACGGTTTCATCACAGAGGGCAACGCTTTCCTGAAATGCCTCCGGGTCACCCCCGAATTCCACACAGCCACCGTCCATCCCTTTCAGCTTTTCCAGGAGCGCCGCGCGGTCCGCTCCGGGCAGGTCCATCTTATTCACAAACAGGAACGTCGGCACCCGGTGCCGGGCCAACAGGTTCCAAAGGGTTCTGGTGTGGCTCTGAATCCCGTCGGTTCCGCTGACGACAAGGACGGCGTAATCCAATACCTGAAGCGTGCGTTCCATTTCGCTGGAGAAATCCACATGGCCCGGCGTATCCATCAGGATCAGCTCCGCGTCTTCCATCGACAGCACCGCCTGCTTGGAAAAGATGGTGATTCCCCGCTCCTTCTCCAGCGCGTCGGTATCCAGGAACGAATCCCGATGATCGACCCGCCCCAGCTTTTTCAGGATGCCGCTCCGGTAAAGCATCGCCTCCGAAAGCGTTGTTTTGCCTGCATCCACATGAGCCAGCAGCCCCACGACCAGCCGCTTCATGCGTCACGCTCCGCTTTCTTCTTCCCACGGCAGCTTTCCAGCCAATCACGGAATTCCTCCGGGCTTTTCCGACCCGCCATATAGTCCTTTTTCCACTCCTTCGATTCCTCACGGAACCGCTTGAGGTCCTCGGCGTAAACCTTGTTTTCGGGGTTCCGTTTTACCAGCATCTGCTTTGCGCTCGCGATATTCCGGCAGAGCTTTAACTCTTCGTTGCTCTTCAGCCGGTCATACCATAAATGCTCCGAATTATACTGGCGGCAGGTCCGGGTAGGGTCCTGCGGACTTTTTTCTTCGCAGTACAGGGTATCGGAACGATTCCGGGGAACAAAATACCGTCCGCAGTTCCCGCATTTTTTAATCTGCACCTCATGCCTGGCCATCTCAAAGAGGCAGCACCGGATCAGGTCCTCAATGGAGTGCAGGTAATAGCTGAATTCCACGGCCTCGCCGCGCGCCGGAACGCGATAGTCCGCGCACGCCGATTCAAACAGCCTTTGGAGCTGTTCCCGGCTCGGCTTCGCCGGAATTGCCGGTTCCTTCGAGAAAGAACCCAGCAGGGCAAGCTGCGCCGAAAAGCGCATATCGCCAAAAAAATACCCATAATAGAAAAGGCGTTGAGAAATCGGGCAGGCATCGCCGCTTTCCTTTCGAAGGAAAACCAAATCTGCCAGCTCACCCAGATACTGCGATTTCAACGTCTGAAATTTCTTCCGGATCTTCTCCAGCCGGTCCATACAGAAAAACAACCGGGTCTTTTCCTGTTTCTGTTCTGCGGCGCGGTAGTATTTTTCATACTTTGCAATCATTGGGTCAATGGAAGCACTGTAATCATCATTCAGTACACAGCAGATGAGCTCACCAAGTTCGGCACTGAATTCCAGCTCCACATCTTCATCCTTTACCAGTGCGGAAAACAGACACACGCCGTCCGCTTGTGGGACCACGCCGGAAAATATGTCCATCTCAAGCCCTCCAATGTTGTATGCAAACTATTGTATATTAACAGTCAACTATTTCATTGAAAATTTTCTGGAATTCTCTGCTGTCATACCCTGTTTTGAACGCATTCAGTCTATACTTCTATCCTATCAGTTCCCAGGAAAATGTCAATCCGTATTCTTCCCGATAGCAACAATATTGATTAACTGATAACATTTTCATTGCCCAATTTTTTTCTTCCACAGTATTGTCCATAATACTTTGCCCGTTCTGATGGTTCCCGATCTAGCGGGGAAAGCGCGTTTGAGCGATTGTCAACCATTCTAAATTCGAGTCAATTCATTGCTTTTAATTGCAAAATCAATAGCATACAACATTATTACGGTCAGGCAGCGGCAAAACAAGAGCGTTCCGTTCGTCTAAACGGAACGCTCTCTACTTATCTTCTTCGGTGTCTTAAGGTTCCTTCGGTTTCCGATCTTCGTTGTTCATCTTCCGGAGGCATGCTGTCTACGGCAGGGTGGCACTCTTTGAAGATTTTTGTAAAAATCCGCAGTCCGTCTTCCGAAGCGACTCGTTTCTCATCTTCTACATCTAGTAAATTTTCCAACAGAAACCGTGCGATCTTTTTTGCTTCGAACTCTTCCTCAAAGATTGCCCACATCAGGCCACAGGAATAAAGCACCTGCTGGATCAGAATCGCCAGAACATGCGGGTCGGAGCGATTGCGGAACTGGCCGCACTCCTGCCCCTTTTTTATAATGCTGACTTCCAGCTTAAACATGTCCTTGGTTTCTTCCTTCACGCGGAACGTACCAACATCCGACGTCAGGTTTTTAATCAGGATCTGGCGGAATATCGGGGCACCGATCTCACTGTAGTGGTCCAGAAACTTGCTGACAATCAGCCAGACCTGTTCGATATAGTTGTCCGTTGTGAGAATCTCGGTTGTTTCGGCCGCCGTAAGATTCCATGGAACATTGTAATACCGCTTCAGGAGTTCGTCCTTGGAAGCGAAATAGTAATAAAAGGTATGCTTGTTGATTCCGCAAGCCCGGCATATATCGTGCAGTGTCACCTGCTCAAACGAGCGCTCCTGAAACAGGCGCGTCGCAGTTTCCCGTATCATTCGCTTCGTCTCGTTGTCTCTTCCTTCCAAGTTGCGTTCGCTCCCCTTCGATCTTTCTTTTGTATAATATATTAACAGACAAGGAATAAAAAATGCAACTGGTATAGTAACCAAATTTTAAGTTTTGCAACACGTTTTCTATAATTATTATACCTGTTGATATTTTTATGATACCGTGGTACTATATTTTCAAATTTGAGTTTAGGGGGCGACTGCTTCGTGACAAGGCTGACCAAATACTTTACTCCCTACACCGCACCAATCCTGTTTGCCGTTGCGCTGCTGTTCGGTCAGGCCTACTGTGACCTTTCTCTTCCGGATTATATGTCGGATATCATCAACAAGGGAATCGCCACAGGCAGCACGAATGAAATTTTTCAGATCGGCACGAAAATGTTGATTGTCGCGCTTCTCAGCGCGCTTTGCAGCGTGGCGGTCAGTTTGATTGCCGCGCGTGTAGCGGCCGGAATGTGCCGGACGCTGCGTCTCGACCTGTTCCAGAAGGCGGAGGCTTTTTCGAATGCCGAGTTCGACCGGTTTTCCACCTCCTCGCTGATTACCCGCACCACCAACGACATTACGCAGGTGCAAACGCTGGTGGTCATGCTGATCCGCATGGTGCTGTACGCTCCGATTCTGGGTGCGGGCGGCATTCTGCGGGCGCTTTCCAAGAGCAAGTCCATGTCGTGGATCATCGCGCTCGCGGTTATCTGCCTGCTTTGCCTGGTACTTTTCATCTTTATTGTGGCACTTCCCAAATTCCGTCTGGTGCAGAAGCTGATCGACCGGCTGAATCTGGTTGTGCGCGAAAATCTGGAGGGCATGCTGGTTATCCGTGCTTTCAGCACGCAGAAGTTTGAGGAAAAGCGCTTCGACGTTGCCAATCAGGACCTGACGGACACCAACCTTACCATCAATCTGGTCACGGCAACGATGATGCCTACTATGATGCTCATCATGAACCTGATTACCGTGCTGATTGTCTGGGTCGGCTCGTGGCAGGTTTCAGGGCTGCATCTTCAGGTGGGCGATATGTTGGCCTACATGCAGTATGTCATGCAGATTATCTTTGCCTTCCTGATGATGGCCATGATGTTTATTCTGGTACCGCGCGCCTCGGTTTCCGCCGGACGCATCGCCGACGTTCTCGAGGCGGAACCGAGCGTTCAAAGCCCCAAGGCTCCGGTTTCTCCGGTTGTCTCCCACGGGATCGTGCGCTATGAGCATGTTTCGTTCCGCTACCCGGGCGCCGAGGAAGACGTTCTGCACGATATCGATTTCACCGCGTCGCCCGGCCAGACGACCGCCTTCATCGGTTCGACCGGCTCCGGAAAATCCACGGTTGTGAACCTGCTCCCCCGCTTCTACGACCCAACGGAGGGACGCGTTACGCTGGACGGAGTTGACATCCGGGAGATGGACCTCCACGATCTGCGGCGCCGGATCGGCTATGTACCACAGAAGGGAATTCTGTTTTCCGGCACGATCGAAAGCAACCTTTCTTACGCGGACCCGGACACCGTCACACAGGAGGAAATCCACGAGGCCGCGCAGATTGCGCAGGCCATGGAGTTTATCTCCGCCAAACCGGAGGGCTTCGGCTCTGAAATTGCTCAGGGCGGTTCAAATGTTTCCGGCGGCCAAAAGCAGCGCCTTTCTATTGCGCGGGCACTGGTGAAAAAGCCGCAGATCCTCATTTTTGACGACAGCTTTTCCGCCCTTGACTTCAAAACCGACGCGAAGCTGCGCGCGGCGCTGCACGAGCGGACCGGGCAGTCAACCACGCTTCTTGTCGCACAGCGCATTTCCAGCATTATGTACGCAGATCAGATCATCGTGCTGAACAATGGACGCATCGTCGGCAGGGGGACACATCAGGAGCTGATGAAAGACTGCGAGGTCTACCGCGAGATTGCGCTGTCTCAGCTCAGCAAGGAGGAACTTG
This sequence comes from Bacillota bacterium, assembly GCA_023410445.1. GTDB lineage: Bacteria > Bacillota > Clostridia > Oscillospirales > Acutalibacteraceae > Caproicibacter. The sequence continues at coordinate 212,882 of JAEYPT010000006.1, forward strand.
CATGAGTGAACCGAACAAGAGCGCGCCCCCGCGCCGCGCAGGAGGCTTCGGCGGGGGCCATATGGGCGGCGGAGCCGCTATGCCGGGCGAAAAGGCAAAAGATTTTCGCCAGACCATGATGAAGCTGCTTCACTACATGAGCGACTTTCATGTTCCGCTGATTATTGTACTCGTCTTTGCGGCAGCATCGTCGGCGTTCTCCATCCTCGGGCCGAAGATTCTCGGCAAGGTAACCACCAAACTGTTCGAAGGGCTGATGGCCTACGGGCTGGGGACGGGCCTGCTGACGGATTTCGGATACATCCGGCACTACATCATCCTGCTGGTTGTGCTCTACCTGCTCTCCGCGCTGCTTTCCTACGTTCAGAGCTTCATCATGTCTCGCATCTCGATGAAAATGACCTATCGGCTGCGCCGGGATATCATGGAAAAGATCAACCGGATGCCGCTTCGCTATTTTGATTCCCACACGCACGGCGAAACCCTTTCGCTGGTGACAAACGACATCGACACCATTTCCCAGACGCTTAACCAGTCCCTGACCCAGTTGATTACCTCGGTTGCAACGATCGTCGGCGTGCTTATCATGATGCTTTCCATCTCCTGGATCATGACGTTGGCGAGTTTCCTGATTCTTCCGCTCTCGGCGTTCCTGCTCTCCGTGATTATCAAGCCGGCGCAGAAGCAGTTCCGGCAGCAGCAGGAGTACCTCGGCCACATCAACGGGCAGGTTGAAGAAAACTACTCCGGGCACAACGTCGTTCAGGCGTTCAACGGCGAAGAAAAAGCCGTGGAAACCTTCAAAAAAAATAACGAAAAGCTGTACGAATCGGCCTGGACCTCGCAGTTTTTAACCGGCATGATGATGCCGGTAATGACCTTCGTCGGCAACATCGGCTATGTGATGGTGTGCAGCCTTGGCGGATACCTCGCAGTAAAAAAGGCCATCGCCGTCGGCGACGTGCAGGCATTCATCCAATACGTGCGCTCGTTTACCCAGCCGATTGCTCAGGTTGCAAATATTATGAACACGCTTCAGTCCACCGCGGCCGCCGCGGAGCGAGTGTTCGAATTTCTGGATGAGGGTGAGGAAACGCCGGAAACTCTCACGCCCGTTTCGCCCGATGCAGTCCTCGGGGATGTTTCGTTTGACCACGTCCATTTCGGCTATACGGAAGACAAGATTATCATTAAAGATTTCTCCTGCGACGTTCAGGCCGGGCAGTCGATCGCCATCGTCGGGCCGACCGGCGCCGGAAAATCGACGATTATCAAGCTTCTGATGCGCTTTTACGATATTAATAGCGGCGATATTCTTATCGACGGCCACTCCATTCAGGATTACACCCGGAACGGCCTGCGCAGCATCTTCGGCATGGTGCTGCAGGACACCTGGCTGTACCACGAAAGCATTCTGGAAAATATCCGCTACGGTTCCTTCGGGAAAAGCGACGCTGAGGTGATCGCCGCCGCAAAGGCTGCTCACTGTGACGAGTTCATCCGCGCGCTGCCGGACGGCTACAAGATGATTCTGAACGAAGACGCTTCCAACATCTCGCAGGGTCAAAAGCAGCTTCTGACGATTGCGCGTACGATTCTTTCCGACCCGAAAATTCTCATTCTCGACGAAGCGACCAGTTCCGTCGACACACGCACCGAAGTCATGATCCAGAAGGCGATGGACGCCCTGATGAAAAACCGCACCAGCTTTGTCATCGCGCACCGCCTTTCCACCATCCGCAACGCCGATCTGATTCTGGTTATGAAGGACGGCGACATCATTGAACAGGGGAACCACGAAGACCTGCTCCGCCGGGGTGGTTTCTATGCCGGTCTCTACCAGTCCCAGTTTGAAAACGGAGACGTGGAGGAAACGGGATAAACCGTCTTTCCCCGTCCTGAAAATACTAATCCAGAGAAAGTGAGGCTCTCTGCCATGAAGAAAAAGCTGAAAACAGGATTGATTCTGCTGCTGTCCGTCGTCGTGATCGGCGGCTGCGCGGGGGCGTTCTACTATTTTTCATCCAATGCGAACCTTCTGAAAACCGACAATGCCCGCGTCACCGCCAAAATGTATACGGTTTCGGGCCTGTCCTCTTCCCGCCTGCTGGAATGGAACGTCGCCAAGGGAGATTTCGTTGCGAAAAACGAAGTGCTCGGCCGACAGGAAACCCTTCCGGTCATTACCTCCCCAGTAAACGGCACCGTCGTGAAGTGCGACGTCGTTGCGGGTGAGGCCGCCACTCCCGCCACCCAGCTCGCCGTGATCGCCGAGACGGATGACATGTACATCGGGGTCAACATCGAGGAGACGGAGATTTCGAAGGTCGCCGTCGGCCAGGATGTCGACGTGACGATCGACGCGTACAGCGGTCGGGTCTTCCACGGGAAGATCACGGAGATCGATTCCGTCACCCAGACCTATTTTTCCAACGGCCTGACCAGTTTTTCAACCAGCGGGGACTACACCAAGGTCACCCAGCTGATTCCGGTCAAAGTCGTCATCGATAATCCGGACGGGCTTCCGATGGTCTACGGCATGAACTGCGAAGCCGCCATTCACCTGCACTGAGAAGGAGGGACTCCGAATGAAAAAGGGAATTGCAACGATTCTGTGCGCCGCGGTGCTTGTCTCCGCACTGACTGCCTGCGGCAGCACAGATGAACGGCTCAACGTAACGACGGCAAAAGTGAAAAGCACGGGTACCCTGCTGGCGGCGGACTATATCGGAACGATCCATGCCGCGTCGACGATGGCAGTGTATTCCACCGTCTCCGCAAAGATCGCCTCGGTAAACGTGAAACTCGGGCAGCAGGTCAAGGCAGGCGATATTTTGATGCAGCTTGATACCTCCGACGCCGCTCTGGCGCTCAAGCAGGCTCAGGCCGCGCTCGATACCGCCAATATCAGCGCCGACAAGGTTGGCTCGGCGGCCAATCTGCAGGCTGCGCAGCAGGCGTCGCAGGCACTTGCCGCCGCGCAGAACGAACTGCACGACGCTCAGGCGAACTACACCCTTGTCAAAAAACAGTACGACCAGAACATATTGACCGCCGCCGCACAGGCAGCCTACGACCAGGCAAAAAACGCTTATACCAAAACGAGCCTGATGGCCTCGACCGGCGCCGCCAGTCCGAACGATCTCAAGCTTGCGCAGGATGCTCTGAACAGTGCTTCCGCACAGCTGGAAAGCGCCAAGGCTTCCGCGCAGAACGCGCTGAACGCTGCGGATACACGCCAGAAAAACGCGCAGAACGCCTTGAACACAGCCGAGCAAAACAGCGCGCTGACCCAGCAGACGGTGAACCCGGATAACTCCGCGGCGGCCAAAGCCGGGGTGAAATCTGCGGAAACCGCCGTACAGGTTGCGCAGAAACGCATATCGGACTCCACCGTCCGGGCTGCAATCGGAGGAACGGTCGGCACAGTGAACGTGAAGGCGGGCGACATGGCGTCCCCCCAGCTCCCGGCCTTCCAGCTTGTTGGCGGTACGGGGATGGAAGCCGACGTGAGCGTGACGGAAAACCGGGTTGCCGGTCTGACCATCGGTTCAAAAGCAACGGTATACCCCGCATCAGGTCTCGGCCCGGTCGAGGGGACGGTCAGCGAGATTTCCTCCATGGCCTCCGCCCAGAGCGGCCTGTTCCCGGTTAAGATTCTTCTGCCCGGGGGCGAGGGTCTGATGGACGGCATGCAGGCGAGCGTCCACTTCACCGACACCGATACTTCGGGTACCGTACTCGTTCCCGCCCGCTCCGTGCTGAGCCGTAACGGCAAGCAAGTCGTATTCGCCGCTCGGAACGGAAAAGCCGTTGAGGTTTCCGTCACCGCCGGGAAAACACAGGGAGCCTATATCGCCGTAACGGGTCTTTCCGGCAGCGATCAGGTCCTCGTACAGGGCGCGGACAAAGCCAAGGGCGGAGAAGATCTTCGCATTGTTTCCAATACAAACGGATAAGGGAGGAATTACCATGAAAAAACACGTTCTGCCCAGCATTGCAATCGTGTGTCTGCTGCTCTCCTTCTGGTCTTCGTCCGCGTTCGCCGCGGAGGCGTGGGAAGTGCGGAGCGTCGACTACAGTGACATAGAAACCATGGTCGACGACTGCATCAATTTTTCCGCCGCCGATACGGTCGGCCAGCTCCAGGCAGCCTCCGATTCGCTGAGCACCTACGCCGCGTCGCTGAACACACAGCTCACTACCCTTCAGCCCGGCACGGATGCTTACCAGTCGGTGTCCGGTCAGCTGGCCCTTGTAAAAGCCGAAATGGGAACGCTCGGTGTTTCCATTAGTACAGTGGAAAGCCAGATGGGGGGACAGGACTCTCCCCGGGACTCCACCGTCATGGCGGCAAAGACCCTGTACATCACCTACAACAGCCTGCGGGACCAGTACAATTCCCTTTCCGACAAGATGCGGCTGTTCAGCGCAAACGACAACAATGAAAAGCAGCTTCATGCCGCGGGCTACATCGGCGATTTGCCGTTTGAGCAGTATGAGGAACAGGGAACCACCATCCAGTCGAACATGCAGAGCCTGCAGCTGCAAATGAACGCCATCAAACGGAGCTTTAATACCCTGCTCGGCCGCAGCTACAGCGAAGGGCTGGACCTTCACGGACTGCCGTTTACGGAGTTGAACGCAGTCGATTCCCTGAAGTTCGGCAACGACCTCGATAACGCCGTCGGTAACTACCACGGGGATACCTCCGGCAAAACCTTCAACAACCCGGACTACGATGCAAACTCGGGCAGCTTTGCAGCTTCCTTTAAAAAGCTGTATGACGCCGTGGGCGACAAAAACAGTCAGCTCCTGCAGGAAGAAAAGAATCTTGCCACCCAGCAGAAGATTTTTGACGCCGCCGGAAAACAGTATGCTGCCGGGCTGATGTCCAATCTGGAGTATCTCAACGCACAGGATCAGCTCAACACGGAAAACGCAAAGGTAAAGGCAGCAAAAACCGCTCTGTTTACCGCGTATGAACAATATAAATGGGCCATTTCCTACGGCATTATCAACAACAGCTGAACCGCCTTCGGCAAAAAGCGAGCCTTCCGCCTCCGGGTTACCGGAAACGGAAGGCTTTTTTACGCCCTTCAGAAGTTACACAAAAAGCGCCCGGCCGAAGCCGGGCGTTCCAGTATTTTTTCTTAGGGGGATTTTTTACTGTCCAAGGTAAGCTTTGCGGATGCGGTCGTCCTGCAGCAGCGTGCGGGCGTCGCCCTGAATTGTAATATCGCCGGTCTCCAGCACATAGGCGCGGTCCGCAATGCTCAGAGCCATCTTGGCGTTCTGCTCTACCAGTAGGATCGTGATGCCCTGCGCATGGCAGTCAAGAATGATGCTGAAAATTTCCTTGACCAGAATTGGGGAAAGTCCCATGGAAGGTTCATCCATCAGAAGAATCTTCGGCTTTCCCATCAGCGCCCGGCACATGGCCAGCATCTGCTGCTCGCCGCCGGAAAGAGTCCCGGCGATCTGCCTGCGGCGTTCTTTCAGTCGGGGAAAGCGTTTGAACAGATCTTCCATCCGGCTGCGCATCTGCTCCTTGCTTTCCTTGAACGCGAAAGCGCCCATCTCGAGGTTTTCCTGCACCGTCATGGTCGGGAAAATGTGGCGCCCTTCCGGTACGTGCCCAATGCCGTAGCTGATCAGTTTGCTCGGCTCTGTGTGCCGCAGGTCCAGGTCGTTATACACGATTTCGCCGCTCGTTGCCGATTTCAGGCCCGTGATTGTATGAAGAATCGTGGTTTTGCCCGCGCCGTTCGCACCGATCAGGGAAACAATTTCCCCATCGTTCACCTCAAGGTTGATGTCGTGCACCGCGTGGATGGCCCCGTACGAAACGTTTAAATCTTTTATCTTCAGCATATGGCCTGCTCCTCGTCCTCTTTCCCAAGGTAAGCTTCAATTACTCTGGGATTGCTCGCAATTTCTTCCGGCGTGCCGAACGCGATGGTCTCCCCGTAATCGATAACCTTGATTTTTTCGCAGATTTTCATCACAAGGCTCATATCGTGTTCGATCAGCAGCACGGGAATTTCGAACTGGTTCCGGATGATGCTGATAATATCCAGAAGCTCCGCCGTTTCGGTCGGGTTCATGCCGGCGGCAGGCTCATCCAGAAGCAGCAACTTCATGCCGGTTGCGAGGGCGCGCGCGATTTCCAGCCTGCGCTGCTGCCCATAGGGAAGGTTTTCCGCCACGGCATCGGCCTTGTCCGCCAGATGCACAATCGCAAGAAGTTCCTTCGCCCGACGGTCGATCTCATTTTCCTCTTTCCAGTAGGACTTCGTGCGGAACAGGGCCGCGCCCAGACGGTATTTCATGCGGAAATTCATGGCAACCTTGACGTTGTCAAGGACCGACATCTTCTTGAAAAGGCGGATATTCTGGAACGTACGGGCAATGCCGGCCTCCACCACGCGGTGGGAGGGCATGCCGTCGATGCGCTTTCCGTTGAGCATAATCGTACCCTGTGTCGGTTTGTAAACGCCCGTCAGCATGTTGAAAACGGTCGTTTTGCCAGCGCCGTTCGGGCCGATCAGGCCGATCAGTTCCTTTTTCCCGATGGTCATGTTGAAGTCGCTCACCGCCTGCAGACCGCCAAAGGTGATCCCCAGATGAGAAACTTCCAATACTGGAACTTCCTTTAATGTCTCAGGCATTTGCTCCGCCCCCTTCTCCGGCCGGCGTTTGTTTCGGCCCGCCTGTCTTTGCTTTGCCGGTCAGTTTGGAAAGAGCCCTCGTAAGCGAGAACTCATAGGTTCCAAAAATCCCGCCCGGACGGAAGATCATAACCAGTACCAGCACGACGGAGTACGCCAGCATACGGTAGGTTGCGAACTGCCGCATCATTTCCGGCAGCGAGGAGAGGAACGCAGCGCCGATGATGGAGCCGGTCAGCGACCCGGTACCGCCGATAATCACTTCCGTCAGAAATTCGGAGGAATACATGTAGTTGAAGTTCGTCGGGATCATAGCGGTCATGTAATGTGCGTACATCGCGCCACCGACTCCCGCAAAGAACGCGGAGATGGTAAAGGTGAGCACCTTGTAATAGGTGACGTTAATTCCGCTCGCGCTCGCGGCGATGTAATCCTCGCGGATGGCGATCACCGTTCTGCCGAACCGGGACCGCACGTACATATACATCAGGGTGACGCAGGCAACCATCACCCAGAAGCACCAGTAAAAATTGGAGAGCTGCGTAATGCCGCTCATGGTCCGGCCGCCGCCCGTAATATCAAAATTACAGAACGCGACGCGGATAATCTCGGCAAACGCAATCGTCACGATGGCGAGGTAATCGCCGCGCAGACGAAGCGCAGGGATTCCAACCAGCACGCCGGCGATTGCCGCAAAGATACCGCCCACCAGCAAAGCAAGCAGGAACAGTGGGAACGCCGGGATGTTTTTGCCGATCATTGCGTTGGTGAAGATCGCCGCGCTGTAAGCGCCGACGGACATGAAGCCCGCGTGGCCGATGGAGAATTCCCCCATGAAGCCAGTCAGAAGGTTTAGCGAGGCAACCATGATGATCGTATAGCAGGCCGTTGTGAAAATTCCTTTGATATAAGCCGTCCGGTCACCCATGATTCTTGATTCAAACACCAGAGCAAACAGCGCAAATAAGGCCAGAACTCCGATGAAATTAGTCAGATAGGACTTTATTTTTTCTTTCGGCATTTTCCTACCCCTACACTTTCTCGCTCTGGCTCTTGCCCAGCAGACCGGTGGGCTTAATCAGCAGAACAATAATCAGAAGACCGTATGTGATTGCCTCATACCAGCCGGGAGCAATATAAACCTTGACGAAGATTTCAATCAGACCCACGAGCAGGCCGCCGATCATAGCGCCCGAAATGCTGCCGATGCCGCCAATAACCGCGGCGATAAAGGCTTTCAGGCCCAGCATCATGCCCATGTCGGTGGTGACGCGGGGATAGGTGCTGCAGTACATCAGCGACGCCACGCCGGCCAGACCTGCGCCGATAGCGAACGTGAGAGTAATGATCTTGCCGACGTTGATGCCGACGAGCGTGGATGCTTTTTTATCCTGCGGAACGGCGCGCATTGCCTTTCCGATCCGCGTATACTTGACAAACAGATTAAGCCCTACCATGATGGCCAGCCCGATGCCCAGCGTTAGCAGATATTTCATCTGCAGATGCGCCCCCAGAATGGGGATGGTATGCATTTCAAAGATTGTAGGAACTGCCTGGGGGTTCGGCCCGAATACCACCATGGCGAGATTCTCAAGAAACAGGCTCATGGCCAATGCCGTGATCAGTGCGGACATCGGACCGGCATTCAGCACCGGCCGGTAGGCGATGACCTCCACCAACACGCCCACAATCGTGCAGGCGACAATGGCGGCGATTACGGAAAGCCATGCCGGCATTCCGCTGTGTACCAGCACCGGAATGGTGAACAGCAGCGTATAACCGCCCACCATGAGAAAGTCACCGTGTGCAAAGTTGATCATTCGTATGATTCCGTATACCATAGTATAGCCAAGCGCAACCAGCGCATAAATAGCACCTTGGTTTAATCCGTTTACCAGGCTCTGGATAAGTAAAGACATCCAGGCGCCTCCTCTCCTATTCCAAAAATGGCATTGTTTTCCCGCGGCGGAGCCGACGGTCTTCTCAGGTGGGGCAGGCTGCTTTCTTTCAAAAATAACAGCATTGTGATACGGAAGAGCATTCCTCCGTATCACAATCGCTATGCTTGCAATTTTTAACCAGGTTAACCGAAAATCACGGTGCGATTGTCTTCAGCCACTTGACCTTGCCGTTGTCATAGGTGTTTACGACAACGCTCTTGACTGCGTTCCGGTTTTCGTCCAGCGTAAAGGTTCCGCCTACGCCGGTGAATTTCATGCCCGTCATTCCCTTTACCAGAGAAGCGGTATCGGTAGCGCCGGTATCATCGGCGGCCTTCTTGAGCATGTAGATTGCATCGTAATACAGAGCGGCACATGCGTTCAGGCTCTTGTCGCCGTATTTTTGCTTATACTTGGTCACAAACTTGACAACTGCGGGAGCGGTATCTTCGTTGGAGTAGTGGTTGGTGAAGTAGCAGTCTTTAAAGGCATCCTCGTGGCCGGAGGTGTTGGAACCGTCCCAACCGTCGCCGCCCATAATCTTACCGTTGAAGCCAGCTTCTCTCGACTGCTCAACCAGCAGCGGAACCGTATCCAGGAAGGCCGGGTAGTACAGGAAATCCGCACCGGACTGAACCACCTGCGAAGCCTGTGCCGTGAAGTCGGTGTCCTTTGTGGTGCACGCGCCGGTGTAAACAATCTGCATGCCGTTCGCCTGAGCGTTCTGAACGAATGCGTCCTTCAGGCCGTTGGAATAGTCATCGTCTTTTGCATAGATAACAGCGATCTTCTTGACACCCTGTTCCTGTGCGAACTTGGCAGCCATTTTGCCCTGATAGGGATCAATGAAGCAATCGCGGAAAATCGTCGGGCCGACCTGTGTCACTTTGACGTTCGTTGCGCCCGTTGCAAGAAGAAGCATATTCTGCTGCTTCGCGAGCTGCGCCATCGGAAGAGTTACGGAAGAAAAGAATGCGCCGACGATTGCGTCCGGTTTTTCCGGAGCCAGGCTGTTGTAAGCGTTGACCGCCTGCTTGGAATCACCACCGTCGTCAACCACTTTGCCGCCGTTCAGAATCTGAACATGCGTGCCGCCGCCTGCGTTGATTTCCTCAACGGCCATGTTGATCGAGTTCTGCGCGCCCTGGCCGTAAATAGCGGAGCCACCGGTCATGGAACTGATGACGCCGATCTTGACAACCTTGCCGTTGCTCGCGGCAGCCGCGCCGGAAGAAGCGGCCTCAGAAGATGCTGCTGCAGAAGACGCAGCCGCGGAAGATGCCGGAGCTGCAGACGATGCCGCAGCGGAACTGGCGCTCTGGGTGCTGCCCCCGCAGCCGGATAAGGTTGCAGCCAGCATAGCAGCCGACAGCAGAAGTGATAAACTCCGTTTTTTCATAATTGCCCCCCTAATTGATTTCAAAATTAAAAGGGGCTCAACACTCTTCTTCGAAACCCTGCACCGCAATGCCGAAGTTACGAAGATTTGTGTTAAACCCCTTTGTTTGACAACACATTATAAATATCTACGGCTTTGGAAACATCTATTGGCTTCCGCCGCTCTTTATTTAATTATGATATTCCAGAAGGCGTGAAATTTCAATCTTATTTTTCATTTCATAACTATTTAAATTTCTGATCGGCACATAATGATGTTAGTTATGTCCTGAAATTTATTAAATTAAGTACATGTTGACCATATTTCACATTTCCAACTTTGCAAACGTTTTTATTCTAAGTGAGACTTAAAATTTTCCCATATTATGGGTTTTGATTCTCCAGATAACATTACCTTTTCTTTCATTTTTTATCCAATTACTTTTCAGAAACTATCCTATAGGATTGAATTGATTTCAGATACCAGAATAAAGACAGGAAATCGGGCCGAAAAAAGAACACATCCCGTGAAAGATTTCCATCGGTAGAATTCCATTTCTGAGCCGCCCGCTTTCATGGGATTGGCAAACGAAGCGTGAAACCGAGCGAATACCTTCCTGAAATGGGCAGAAACTATCTGAGGGCCAAGATTCTGCAAATCTGACCGCTTCGGGAATTTTGAGCAAACTGGTGAGAGAATTTGAAAAGGACCAGTAAAACCGGCTGAGGCGTATCGGTTTTATGTGATACTTAAACTGGAATGCTAAATGCGCTCTGAAGTCCTCTGTTGGTCGAAAGAGCCTTGACAAAGCGCGGGGGCGAGACTATAGTGTTCCTATAAAGGCATACTATATTAAATAAGATTGGGGCATTGGAACGCCCAAAAGGAAGGGATCGGGAAAATGAGTTACGGAATCATCGCGACATGGAAGCTGGCGCTGGACGGGGTGGCGAAGGCGGCCGACCTTCTGGAAAAGGGAGCGGCGGTCAAAGAGGGAATCGAAGCCGCCATTACGAATGTGGAAGACAATCCCGCCTACACCGCTGTCGGATTCGGCGGACTTCCGAACCGTCAAGGCGAGGTAGAGCTCGACTCGGCATACATGGACGGCGAAACACTTGGCTTTGGCGGTGTTATGGGGGTTCAGAATATCAAAAATCCCATCCGAGTGGCCATGAAACTGAGCCGACAGAACCGTGACTTTCTTCTGTGCGGAAAAGGTGCCGAAGCCTACGCGCAGCAGAACGGGTTTGAGTTTTCCAACATGCTCGCCCCCAAGGCCCGGGAACGGTGGCTGGAGCAGAAGACCCGCGACGCGGAATCGGGAGCCATCTCCTCCGGAACACACGACACGGTCTGTGTGATCGGCCTCGATTCCGCCGATCATATGGCAGCCGGGGTCTCCACCTCCGGGCTGTTCATGAAGCATCCCGGCCGCGTGGGCGACAGCCCGCTTATCGGCTCCGGAATCTACTGCGACGGGGAAACCGGCGGCGCGGCCGCCACCGGCATCGGCGAAGACATCATGAAGGGCTGTCTCTCCTTTGAAATTGTGCGCCGGATGGCGGACGGAGCCTCCCCGCAAAAAGCGTGCGAAACGGCGCTCGCCGCCCATCTGAAACGACTGGAAAAAAGCGGCCTCGTTTCCGACTGCATCGCCGTGATCGCCATGAACCGGAATGGCGAGTTCGGCGCGGCCACTAATCTGAACGCCTTTGCGTTCATCCACGCGGCGGAGGGAGACGCACCCGCCGTCTATCTCGCGCTGAATCAGAACGGAGCAACCAAGGTCGTCCGCGCGACGCCGGAACTACTCGCCGCCTATCACGACGAATAAGCCCTGTGAGCATACGGAATCCTGCTCTCCCTGTGGAGCGGGATCTTTTTTTGCCCAAAGCGATTTAGCCTCAGTCGATGCGCTGTCCGTTCTCGATGGAGGTAATATTTTTCACCCTTCGCGGCAAATGTCCTTCGTAATTATTTATGCGCATAGTATGATATTAGGAAATTATCGTGCTATGATAATACTATTGATTTAGAAATCAAACAAATCGCTCTTAGATTACTGGTTTTATCTGTAGACAATAAAATCATGGCGAAAGTCGGTAAACTTATATCCGAAAGCTTTTTGACTATTTTTCTATTTAACGTATGAGTAAGGACCATCAGCTAAAAGTGAGCCAAATCACTTCCTCCGTCAATCAATGATTTGTAATCGATCTTTTGTAAGGAAAACCAGGAGGAATCCACATGAAAAAAGCTCTTTCCCTATTTTTGTTTTTTGCAGCAATTATTTTTAGCCCTCAAACGATCGCGTCGGCCGCGGCTTCATCCACGGCAGCGAACGGAATCGTTTATACAGACAGCCCGGTGGGCTTCTCCCTGACCCTGCCCGCATTATGGGAGGGGCAATACAGTGTGATCCCCTCAGATACCTGCGTATCGTTTCTCCACAAGGAATCTGCGGAACAGAGCGGGCGCGAAAACGGTGTGCTGTTCAGCATCATCAGATATGACGGAAAATTAGAGGCGAAGGATGTGGTTGGCGCCGGAGAAAGATATTTGGTTGCGCAGACGGACAAATATTCTTATGTTTTGGCCTATCCATCCGGTGTCGAATACACGGACGCATCAATGACCGGATATCATAAATTAGAAGCCGACATAGACAAGATCGGCAAAACGGTCAAAACGGTTCCCATTACAGATAGGTCCGACCCGACCTACAGTGCCTTTTGGAAATACGATGAAAACGGGCTCACGGACCATTGCATCTATACCTTCGCGAACGGTTCCGTGGATGCAGCGCCGGGGGACTGTTTATTAATGCTAAACGGCGAGTTTTCAGACGCCGATGTGATCACCCGGAACAACTGTGCGCTTGTACCGGTGAGTGTGATTCCGGAAGCCTGCGGAGCAGACGTTATCTGGGGCTATCAGGACGAAAACGGCGGCATATACCCTTATGGCTGCGACCGCGATACATCGGGAATGCCCTTGATTATACGAATCCATAACGAAGACGAAAGCATTACCATCAAGATGACGGTGGGGCACGCCACGGCCGATGTGAATGACAAAACCGAAGCGCTTGCTACCGCTCCGGTTATTGAAAACAACACGGCGTATGTTCCGCTTCACTTTGTCTGTGACTGTTTCGGGAAAGAAAACGGTTCCCTGCTCGCAGGCCGAGATGTCGGTGACCCAAAATCCGCCGAAAGTTTGGCTCCTAATTCAATTGTTTGGGTCGACGACCCTGAAAAAACGAATGCCGCCAAGCCTACGGACGAAACGCTGACATGGCTGAAGGGCCAGATGGATCAGGCATTTACCAGTCTGGAAATGAATATGGGTACGGTGCTGAAGGGTACCGATCCAAACGATCCGTCCTTTTCGCAGCTCGCCGACGATATCAATCACACTTATTATGTCGGCAATGTCGGACGTTACGCACTGTATCAGGGCCCATATACCACGCTGGTCGACGTAAATTCAAAAACGATCTATTTTCAGACGGGTGCCCACGATACGTTCAGTATTCGGAAAGCAAACATGAGTGATCCGGAAACGTTTATGCGTCATTACTTTGCGGAATGATGAGAACGATTAAGAACAGAGATGTTGATCATAACGAGCTGTGTCCAAGTTCAGGGCACAGCTCGTTTCATACAGATTGCAGATAAATTCAAATTCACCTTTTGCCAGTATTTCAGAGATGAATCCATTTTATGAAAAGAAAGGAGAGACCTTCTTATGAAGGGAATGCGATTCCCAGTTTTCGCCCTCGGCCTTCTGATCCCACTCCTCCTCACCGCCTGCGCCGCGCACTCGCCGGAGCCGCAGGAATCCCGTGCAACCTCTGCTGCTTTCTCCGTGCCCCCGTCCTCCGCGGCGGTCTCTTCCGCCGAAGCCTCCTCCGTTCCTCCGCCCTCCTCGAAACCGGCTTCCGGCCCCGCGTCATCTTCCGGCAGAAAGGCCGTGCCCAGTCCATCCGAACAGATTGCCGCGCTCCGGTGCGGCGCTTCCGTCTCCCAGTTTGAAGTTTCACATCATTCCGCCCAAATTGCGGTGATCCGAAAGACCGGGGACGAGATGCGTTTTTCGGTAATCGATACAAAATCCGGGCAGGAAACTGTCGTACCGTCGATCTCCGGGAATCTGTACGACCCAAAATGGTCCTTTGACGACAAGTATCTCATCGTTGAGGAGGGAACTGCGAATCTGCATACCTCACACCTGCTGACCGCCGCCACGCTCGGTGAGAAGGCTGCTTTTAAAGTCACAGCCGCCATCTGGGCACCCTCCTGCGAGTTTCTCGCCGTTTCACGGGTCAACAAGCTCAGGCCGACGGTGGACATGGAGCTCGACGGGACAACGGACATTTTTCTAATCAATGCGGATACACTGGGGGAAACGCTTCTCCTGAAAGCGGACGCCGATACCCTTTATACACCGGAAAAATGGGACGGAGTGAATCTGTACGTCCGAAAGTCAAGCCTGACCTCCGGCAAAAGCGAAACCGTCCGCGTTGAAGCTCTTTCCGCCGCTTTGCGGCCCGTCCAGAGCAAGCCATAAAAGCGGTCGACCCCTGTCAATTCTTGAAAGTGCTTGCAAAAATGCGCCAAAATGGTTATTATCTAAGTAACTATCTTATTGATAAAGAAACGGACGGGTGATTCTTTGTATCAGGCTTGCATATTCGATCTGGACGGCACTCTTTCCGACACGCTGGAATCGATTGCTTATTATTCCAACGCCGCGCTCAAACAATGCGGCTACGACACGATTCCTCCCTCGGATTACCGCCGGATCGTAGGGGATGGCGCGGACATGCAGATGCACCGGATGCTGAACGCCCTGTGCGGTGAAGGAAATTACACCGAAGAGGATATCAAAACGCTTCGCTCGGTTTATGACGCTCTGTACACCAGTGACCCGCTGTACCTTGCAAAGCCCTACCCCGGTATGGCGGAGACTCTGAGCCTGCTGAAGCAGAGCGGTCTGAAAACGGCGGTGCTTTCCAACAAGCCCGACGAGTGGGTACAGCCAATCGTGCGGGGGCTCTACCCCGCTGGAAGCTTCGACCTTTGCATCGGTCAGCGCCCGGAGCTCCGGCGCAAGCCCGCGCCGGACGGTGCGCTGCTCATCGCGCGTGAGTTCGGCGTTGAGCCCGCAGATTGCCTGTACGTTGGGGACACCAACACGGACATGAAAACCGGCGCCGCGGCCGGTATGGAAACGGTTGGGGTTCTGTGGGGATTCCGCGGTCGCCGCGAACTGGAAGAAAACCATGCCCGCCATATTATAGATAAGCCGGAGGAACTCGGCCGGATTGCCGCAGGCTTGAGGTGACACATGAACTGGATATTTCGCATTCTGCATGCGGATCACCGGCTTGGGCTGCGTGTGATCAAGACCGGAATCGCCGTCACGGTGTGTGTGGTGATCTCCGTCCTGGTCCGGGTCAACGAGCCGCTGCTCGCGGTAATCGCCACAGTGATGTCGATGGGAAAATCCATCGACATGTCGGTGAAATCCGGCAAGGATAAAATGGTCGGCGCCCTGATCGGCGCGGCCTTCGGCGGAGTGTTTGCCCTGATTTCACCCGCAAACGCGGGCCTGTGCGGGGTGGGTGTCATTCTGGTGCTCTACCTCTGCCACTGTTTCCGTTTAGACGGGGCCGGGGCGCTGGCCAGTATCGTTTTCGCCTCCGTCATGTTCGGCGCTACCGGGGCGAATCTCGGGCAGTACGTTCTGGCCTGTACGGAAGATGCGCTGATCGGCATCGCGGTCGCTGTGATCATTAACCTGATCATCATGCCGCCGAACTATGCCGAGGAGATCAAGCGCACCTTCTCCCTGCTGCGGGAACGCACCCTCACTGCCCTTGACGACGCGCAGGCGCGCCGCGAAATCGATATCCGCTCGCTGGAAGATATCATCAACCAACTCAACCGAAATCTGAAGCTCTATGTATCCGAGGCGAAGCTCCTTCGTTGGAACGACGACGAGGTGTTCGACATTTCCTGTAGGCTCACAGTTTACCGCATGATTTTCGATGAGCTGAAAGCTGTCGAAAGCCTTGACCTGAGCGAACAGGCAGCCCCCGGGGACGAAATTCTGACGGTTTACGGATACCACATCCGGCGCATGCGCGAGCTGTACCAGAGCGCGATAAAAGACAAGCCGGCCGCGGTAAACGAATAAATTCAGACAGCGAAGGGCCCGGACAATTCTGTCCGGGCCCTTCGCTTGCTTTTGGGAAAAAGCTTTATAAATTAGAACGCCACGTCCTGGCCGTAATAGGCGCAGGTGAGGACCTTAAGCATATCCTCTGCGCTCGTTGCTCTCGGGTTGGAACCGGTACAGGGGTCTTTCACTGCGTTTTCTGCAATGGTCTTTGCGTGCGCATTGAAATCTTCCTCGCTGACGCCATTCGTCTGATAGGTCGGCTGGATGCCGAGCTTGACGTTCAGCGCGCGGATAGCATCGACCAGAGCGGTGGTAAGCTGCTTGTCGGTGTTGCCCGGCAGGCCAAGCTGCTTCGCGATCTGCGCGTAGCGCTCCATGCAGACTCTGGAGTTATACTGAATGACATAGGGCAGCAGGATGGCGTTGCAGCAGCCGTGCGTAATGTGGAACATCGCGCCGGTCTTGTGCGCAAGGCTGTGCGCAATGCCGAGCAGCGCGTTGGAGAACGCCATGCCGGCTAGGCACTGGGCAATGTGCATCTTGCCGCGGGCATCCTTGTCGCCGTTAAAGGAATCGACCAAGCTGTCGAAAATATCCGAAATCGCCTTGAGAGCAAGCGCATCCGAAAAATCGGAGCGTGCGGAAGCAACATAGGCTTCAATCGCATGAGTCAGAGCATCCATGCCGGTGTGCGCCGTCAGGGTCTTGGGCATGGTCTGGGCAATATCGGTATCCAGCACCGCGATGTCCGGCGTAATTTCAAAGTCGGCAAGCGGATACTTGATGTTGGTGGAATAGTCGGTGATCACAGAGAAAGCTGTCACCTCGGAAGCGGTGCCGCTGGTGGAAGGAATACCGACGAAAATCGCCTTCTTGCGGAGCTTCGGCATCGTGAACGGGTCTTTAATGTCATCGAAGGTCTTGTCGGGATATTCGTAGAACACCCACATTGCCTTCGCGGCATCCATCGGAGAACCGCCGCCGATGGAAACGATCACGTCCGGCTGGAATTCACGCATTGCCTTCGCGCCGTCATAAACGCGCTCAATGGACGGATCCGGCTCGACGCCCTCATAAATTTTGGTTTCCAGGCCCGCGCCCTTCAGGATGTCGTCCAGCTTCTGCAGAAAGCCGGTATTTCTCATGGAATGGCCGCCGGTGACGATGAAAGCCTTGTGATAGCCCTTCAGGTTTTTCAGTTCGTCCATCGCGCCCGCGCCGAAGTAAATGTCTCTCGGTAATGTGAACCTTGCCATAGTTTTACCTCCCAATTATTCTTGCTGTTTGTTAAAAAACAAACTCTTTTTTTATGGCTCTATTTTATCATGGCTTTCTGTTTTATTCATGCAAAATCCGAATTAAATCAGTTATTTGATAAATGTTTAACAGATTTTTTACATTTCATTTTCTCCTTTGAATGGAACGGAATTTTCCAGCGTAATGAGCAGCTGTTCCGGGGAAAGAGCCGCCGGGAAACAAACACGGCTTGTACAGACGTCAGCCTCAGTTACGGCCGTTTCCGTTTTGCTCCGCCGCAGCGTGAGGAAGGGCCGATAAACCATCCGGAGCACATCCAGCATCGGTCGCAGGGTGTCGGGGCAGCCGCGCGAAAGCGACACGTCGGTTCCTCCGTTTTTCCGGTACAGGATCGCCGACGCTGCGGTCGGGCATGCGGCGGGGAAGCGGGAAATCTCCGGCAGGAAGCTCTCCAGCGTTTGAACGGCCTGTTCCTCCAGTTCCGTCTCCTCGGAAAGCCGCGCGAGCCGGATCAGGTTCCACACCTGCACTGCGTTGGCGCAGGGGGCAGACCCGTCGGCGATCTCCTTCCGGGAAACCGGCATCTGTTCCCCTCTGCGCGAAGAGGAAAAATAACCGCCCCGTTCCTCGTCGTAAAAATCCTCCCGGAACGCCCGGTTGATGCGCAAAGCGGCGTCGAGGTACTCCGGTCTCAGGCAACTCTGGTAAAGCTCGATCAGCCCCCAGATAAAATACGCGTAATCCTCCGCAAAGCCCGGCACGTTCGACGGTTCCTTTCGGAAGGTCCGAAGGAGCCGTCCGTCCTCCCGCGTCATCCGGTTCCGGACAAAATCGGCGGCGCGCCGTGCGGCCTCCATCATTTGAGCATCTGCCAGCACCCGGCCCGCAAAGGCCAGCGCGGCAATCGCCAAACTGTTCCGCGCGGTGACCTGCTTGTCGTCAAGCGACGGAGGAACCCGTTTGCTGCGATACCGGAGCAGCTCTTCCCTCCAGCGCTCCGCATCCTCCCGGCGTCCCTCCGGGACCTCGGAGCCGATGAAATTTGCGATACTCTTCCCCTTGAAATTCCCCGGCTCCCGAATGCCGAACCAGTTGCAAAATTCCTTTGCGTTTTCCCCCAGCACCGACCGGACCTCCTCCGGGGAAAAGATATAAAACCGGCCCTCCTCCCCCTCCGAATCCGCATCCAGCGCGGAAGTAAAACCACCTTCTTCGCTTTGGAACGTTTCCGTCAGGAACGTGAAGAGCTCCCGGACTGTCCGTTCGAAGAGCGGCTCCTCCGTACACTGAAAAGCCTCTGCATAGACCAAACACAAAAGCGCGTTATCTTCCAACATCTTTTCAAAATGCGGAACCAGCCAGCGGCGATCGGTGGAATAGCGGCAGAAGCCAAAGCCGATCTGGTCGTAAATTCCGCCGCGGCGCATTGCCTTTAACGTTGCTGTGCACAGCTCAAGCGCTTTTTTGTCGCCTGACACCGCATAGTATCGCAGCAGGAACAACAGATTCTGTGGCGAGGGGAATTTCGGCGCACCGGAGAAGCCGCCGAATTCCGGGTCAAACGCGTGCTCCAGCGAACGGAACACCTGTTCCGGAACGGAATAATCCACAGGTGCTGCCTTCGTTTCGCGGACGCGCATGCTTTTTAAAAGCTCCTCCGACTGCTTCTGAAGACTTTCCCGGTCTGAGCGCCACAGCACCCGCACCCGTTCCAGCAGCGTGAGCAAACCGGGCATGCCCATGGCATCCCCCTTCGGGAAATACGTTCCCGCAAAAAAAATATTCTTTTGCCAATCCATAAAAATACTGAGCGGCCAGCCGCCGGAGCCGGTCATCGCCAGACAGGCCTCCATGGCGTATGCGTCCACGTCCGGGCGCTCCTCCCGGTCTACCTTGATGCAGACGAAATCCCGGTTCAAAACTTCGGCCGTTTCTTCATCTTCAAAGCTCTCATGCGCCATGACGTGGCACCAGTGACAAGTAGAATAACCGATGCTTAAAAAAATCGGCTTATTCTCAGTCTTCGCTTTCTGGAATGCCTCATCGCCCCACGGAAACCAGTCGACGGGATTATGGGCGTGCTGCAGCAGATAAGGGGATTTCTCGTCAATTAATTTGTTTGTATGAGTTGTTTTTATGGGCATGCCAATCACTCCCTAAAAAAGGTTAACGCGATTAGCATGCCCATTTTTACTGTATTGATTGTAAAATACTTCTCCGCTTCCGTAAGTTTAATTTTGAGACTATCTCATAGATCAAAAATACCGAAGCATACGATAAAATTTCAGCGCGAGGGTATGAATGAACGCGGAAAAGGCCCGTTTTTATTTCAAGTTCCCAATAACCCAATTCAGGCTAATCTTCCCCCACAGTTGGGCTTTGAACCTCACGGTACAAATCCAGCAGGTTCATATGGTTCGCCTTCTTGGAATCGTATTTCCCGATTTTGAACGCGGCCTGGATGGCTGGGCCGACCGTCGTCGCCAGTACAAGAGTTCCGGCTCCTACCGGCCCGCCCAAAAAGAAGCCGATAATGATAACGGAAACCTCAATGGTGACTCGGATCAGCCAGACCGGCTTATTCAGCTTTTTCACCAGCCCTTCCATGAGCCCATCCCGCGGGCCGGCTCCCAGTTCCACCCGCAAATAGAAAAAAGTCGCAGCCCCGGTAAGAGCCACGGAGGCCAAAAGCATGAGAACCTTGAGCATAAGGCCGGATGGGGTGCGGATCATGCCCATTCGGTCAATCAAATCGACAAACGCACCGATAAAAATCATATTAAAGATGCTTCCAATCCCAGGAACAACCTTTAGAAAAACCGAAAGCAGAATCACAAACAGACCGACCAGCTGCGACACCTGACCCAAAGTAAGGATAGAATGGCGGACGATGCCCATATGTAATACGTCCCATGGGCTCATTCCAAGGTTGGAATAAAGCTCCAGAAGAATAGCGACTGCATAAAGCAGGAAGCCGAAAAATAAAGACGGCATTTTTAGCAGCAGTTTGATTCCCGTTGTTTTTACATTCCGAAGCATCAATAACATCCTTCTTTAGAGTGATTTATTCTTTTGAGCCACCGGTAGCAAATATGTTTCATTATACGCTATCGCCGCCTGTTTTCAAGGCTCGCGCGGAATGCTCGGTCAAATTATCTGAGAGACACGACCGATATTTTTCATCCTGCCAGAAAGGTTATGCCGGGGCTAGGAATCGCCCTGAAAAAGCGGTACACTTAACAGATAGAATAAGAACAGGAATCCAATAAAATCGGACCAAAAACCTAAGAAAAGCAAAGGAGTTTGAGAATGGAAGAACGGCAGCGGCATATTCCGCCTTATACGGCTTCGGAAAACCGATACGACACCATGAAGTACCGCAGGTGCGGCAGGAGCGGGCTGAAGCTCAGCGCTCTTTCGCTGGGTTACTGGCACAGCTTCGGTTCCTACGACAGCTACGAAAACGCGCGCGCCCTCACGCGCACCGCGTTCAACCTCGGCATTACCGTTTTCGACCTTGCAAACAACTACGGCCCGACGTACGGGGCCGCGGAGGAAACCCTCGGACGCCTGATGCGGGACGACATGCACCCCTACCGAGACGAAATGATCATCACCACCAAGGCGGGTTATGACATGTGGAGCGGACCATACGGCAACTTCGGCTCGCGCAAATATCTGCTGGCGAGTCTGGACCAGAGCCTGAAACGCATGGGGCTGGAATACGTCGATATTTTCTACCACCACCGTATGGACCCCGAAACCCCGCTGGAGGAAACCATGGGCGCGCTCGCGCACGCGGTAAAAAGCGGAAAAGCATTGTATATCGGAATCTCAAACTACAGCCCCGAAAAAGCGAAGGAAGCTTCCCGCCTTCTGGAGGGAATGGGCGTGCACTGCCTGATCTGTCAGTCGCGCTACAGTCTGCTGGACCGCAAGGTGGAACACGAAGGGCTTTTCAGTGCGCTGGAAGAGGCGGGCATGGGCATGACGGCGTTCAGCCCTCTGGCTCAGGGCCTGCTGACCGGCAAGTATAACAACGGAATTCCAGAGGACTCCCGTGCGGCGGGACATTCCTTCTTCCTAAAGGAAAGCAATATTGACGACGCCACCGTCGCAAAAGTTATCGCGCTGGGTAAGCTTGCGGCGCGCCGCGGCCAGTCGACCGCGCAGTTTGCGCTCGCGTGGATTCTTCGCAGGCCGGTCGTTGCAAGCGTGCTGATCGGCGCAAGCCGCCCCGCTCAATTGGAGGAAAACATCGCGGCCATTCAAAACCTTGCATTTACCCAAGATGAACTTGCCGAAATTGATGCGATCGTAGGCTGATTTTTATTTGTGATATTTGCTGTATTTTATACTACTTGGAATATCTTGGCTGTTTGATGAAGGTTTCTGCCGAATGATGTTCCATTGCAAGGGGGCAGTGCCTGCGGCCCGTCAAAAAAGCGTCCTCAAACCCACTAAAAAGCGTCAGATATTTGTATGCTGTTATTTATAAATATTGCATACAACTTAAAAGCTGTTCCATTTCTTCTGAAAGGAGGCTTCACGGCAAAGCTGTGCAGCCTCCTTTCTTTATGCTGGAAACTCGCATTGGAATGGGAATCAGAAGGATTTTGGACAGGTCTTTCCTGCATTCTTCCCACTCTTTTGAAGCGTAAAAAGCAAGGCGGAGTTCACTTTGCTGAAAAACTCCGCTATCCGACCTAAAAATTCAAAATATTATAGTATGTTATAAAATCATATAGTAACATACAACTTTTTATTTCGCTTTCTCCAACGGTCAAAGTCGCCCGGACTGCTCAAATCCGGCACACGCGCCCGTGTCGGAAAGGAGCACGCGGTTACCTTTTGTGAGGAGAATGCGCGAATCGCAGCTGGGGTACTCGCGAATGCTTCGGCGCATGTCACCGAGCGTCGGGGCGAGCAGACTCTGCCCTGCGGTGGGTGTAACACGCAGGCGCAGCCGGTACTCTCGCTGACGGGCTTCCACAAAAACGCGGCCGTTCCGTTTTTGCAGCAGGGTCACTCGGCCCCCGAGGTAGGTCGCAAGCCGATGCTCTTCTCCTGCCACCCGGCAGATGCAAAGCAGACCCGGGAAACGGACTGCACCGAGCCGCACGAATGCGGCGGCAAGCATCACGCTGTCACCGGGATGCTCGAACCCGCAGGACTGATACCACAGCCATGCTTCGGGAAACGACCGCCCCGCGTCTTTTTCAAGATAGCCGGTCCCCCCGTCGAAGACAACACGCTCGCCGTTGACGGTCAGCGAACCGGAAAGTTCGTGGCTCAGACTGAGGACGTCATGCCTGCACTCCAAAAGCGGCAGATAGGCAAGCGGTCCCATGGCGGTCGGGCAAAGCAGCGTGCGTCGGATTGGCTGAGGTTTGGAATAGGTGACAACCCCCTCGATGTCCATGCCGTCCCGGTGAAGGGAAATCCGGATTCCCGAGCGTGAGAAAAAGCTTTCACCGAGGCGGAGAATGCAGCATTCCGGGTCAGCATGGTAGTCCCCGTGAGGAAAGCGGAAAAAGTGGGAACCCACGGAGGAGATCACCTGCAGAAACGCGGATTTTCTACCCGAAGCATCCTCTGCCTCGCCCGGAATAAAGGAAAGCACGTTTCCGGAAACGCAGTGCTTAAAATACCAGCCCTCGAACCAGGCACCCACTAATTCGGCCCCCTTTTGCCCAGACTGCGCATCGCGGGGCCTTCCAGTACCCTGCCGTCAGGATCGTACCGGGAACCGTGGCATGGACAGTCCCAGGTTTTTTCATCCTCGTTCCAGGAAAGAGGACAGTGCATGTGCCTGCAATACGGCTTCACCCCGTGCAGGCCCCCTTCGCCGTCACGGTACGCACCGATCTTTTCGCCGTGGTATTCCGCATAACCCGCCTCTCCGTTTTTCAGGTCCGGCAAGCTTTTGTCAGGCCCCGCGGCATACCCATGGACAAAATTCGCGACCGTGTCCCCCGTTTCTGCAAGAAGCTTCTTTGCCTGCATGTGCACGGTCCGACGGCCCGGAGAAAAGACCGTCTCATATTCGCTTTTTCCCAAAACGGCAAGATCGCTGAGCAGCTCCGCTGCAACCATGCTGCCGGTCATGCCCCACTTCCGGAATCCGGTCGCAAGGAAGACGCGGCGGCCGAGCTGGGTATAGCGCCCGATAAACGGGATACTGTCGCTTGTCTCGCAGTCCTCCGCGCTCCAGCGGCAGCGAACGGCGGCATTCGGGTAATAGTCGGCCGCCGACTGCTCCAGCGGAGCATAGTGAAGCCGGTTTCCCTCATGCCCAGTTTTGTGCGTACCCCCGCCCAGAAGCAGCACACCGCCGCAGGAGTCCTCCTGCCAGCGAAACGAAAGGCTCTTTTCGTCGCAGCCGAGATACATGCCGTCGATTTTCGGCGCGCCCTCCAACGCGATCAGATAGGAGCGGCTCTGCACGATGCGCGCGAAATAGAATCCCCGCAGATTCATGAACGGATAGCGCGTACAGAGGAACACATACTTCCCGTACACGCGTCCCTTCTTTGTATAGACGGTGTTGTCCTCCAGATCAAGGGCCGCCGTGTACTCAAAGAGCTTTACCCCGCGCTCCACAAGAAGTTTTGCGAGCGTATAAGCGAATTTCAGCGGATGAAACCGGGCCTGCCCGCCGAAGCGCACCGCGCCCGCCACGGGAAACGGCAGTTCACAGTCCTTCGTGAACTCCGCGTCGATCGAAAGCATCTGCGCTGCGACCGATTCGTCCTCAAGCTTCTGCACACTTTCCTGCCGCACTCCGTAAAGATAGGCGGAACAGGGGGTGAAATCGCACGAAATCTTCTCTTTTTCAACAATTGCCTGGTAGCTCCCGATCGCCTGCTCATTCGCCTGCGCATATCCGCGCGCGAACTGTTCTCCCGCCGCAGAAATCAGCGTGTTGTAAATCAGGTCGTGCTGGGAAGTAATCTTCCCAGTCGTTCGGCTAGTGGTACCACCGCAGATGGGACCGGCCTCCAGCAGCACAATGTTCCGCATGCCCTTTTCCAGCAGCTTATAGGCACACAGCAGGCCGCACAGCCCGCCCCCCACGATCACCGCCTCCGCGTTTTCGTCCCCGGTCAGCTTGCCGAACGTCGGCCGTTCCACCTCCTGCCAATATGGCAGAAACGGATCACTCATAATTTTTCCGCCCCCTTCTTCCGTATCTTTCCGCCCGGCCGCGAAAAAATACAGAAAAAGCGAACCGGCTTCGATTTCATAGAAAGTGATAATTTAATAATTGTGAGTCTCAAAAAACTATTCGGTTTCCACAAATCGGATTTTCAGACAATTTTAGATATTGACTATTAGTCATTTTATGAGTATACTGACACTTGCAGGAACAAATGACTAATAGTCAATTTTTATAGAATCCGCGAATCACGCCGACAGAAAGGGAGAATTCTGCATTATGGCCGGAAAGATTCTGGAAAATAAAAGGCAAAAAATGGCAAAGCTGTACGATGCCGCCTACGAGCTGTTCACATCAAACGGAGTACACAATACCGTAATCGACGATATCGTGAAAAACGCAGGGGTGGCAAAGGGCACGTTTTACCTGTACTGCAAAGATAAATATGATCTGGTGGACAAAGTGATTATCCGGAAGACCTCTGCCCTATTAAACGGCGCCATGGAAGCTCTCCGGAAAAAACAGGAAAGCTCGCCCGAGCCGCTTACCATGCAGCAGAATGTTCTTTTGATCGTCGACTACCTTAGTGCGTATTTTGTGAAGGACCCAAAATTCCTGGAGCTGATTTTCAAGAACCTCTCGCTGCCGCTGTTTGAAAAGCTGATGTACAGCGACGAGATGACAACGGCGTGGGAGGCCTTCACGAACCACTTTGTGCATGACGGGGGCAGCGTTGAAACGGCGGGACAGCGCCTGTACATCATTGTTTCCATGGTCGGCTCCGTCCTGTACAACTGCATTGTTCTGAAAGGTCCCTTTGAATTTGAAGACATCAAGCCCGAGCTATACCGATCGGTGGAGCAGATTCTCGCCTGAAACACCGAAAGTATTTTCCCTTTCCCGCTGTGAAACTTTGAAAAAGGAGCGGTCCCATGAATTTACTGAAAAAAATACGCAATCATCTGGGCGCCGGCGGTATCGTTAATTTCATCATTAATAAGAGAAGATGGATCGAAATCTTTTTCGCCGTAGTAACTGTCGCCAGCGCCTTCTGCTATTTCTTCGTGGGCGTCAACTACGACCTGACCAAATACCTGCCCTCCTCGGCAACATCCCAGCAGGGGCTTAAGGTGATGAAGCAGGAATTCGGCTACCCCGGAACAGCCCGCGTCATGGTCGACAACGTTACATACGACCAGGCGAAAGGCTACAAGGACCGGATCGAATCCGTTCAAAACGTCGATTCGGTTGTCTGGTGCGACACCGTGAACCCTGCGTACCAGGCGAATTCCTTTAACCGGTCCAAGGACATCAAGGATTATTACAAGGACGGCCACTCCGTCATGGACATCGTGTTCACCTACGGAGATACCACCAAGCAGACTGCCACGGCCCTGGACCAGATTCAGTCAATCGTCGGCAGCAAGGGGCACATCACCGGCCCCTCCATCGTTCAAAAATCACTGAACGAGAACCTGAACCGTGAAATTGCCAACGCGACTGTGATGGTTATCGGCATCATCTTTGTGATTCTGCTCCTTACCACCACCTCATGGTTCCTGCCGGTTCTGTTCCTGCTCATCATGGGCATCTCCATCGTCATCAACATGGGCACCAATATCTTTCTCGGGCAGGTCTCCTTCATCACCTCCAGCGTGGCTGCGGTGCTGCAGCTGGCGGTTGCGATGGACTACTCCATCTTCCTCATCAGCTCGTTCACGGCGGAGCGGAAAGAAGGCCACGACCTGACGACTTCCGTCGCCAACGCGATCCGCCACTCCGCCAAATCGATTCTCGCCTGCGGCTTTGCAACCTTCTTCGGGTTCATCGCGCTGGCGCTTATGAAATTCTCCATTGGCTTCGACCTCGGCATCTGCCTCGCGAAAGGAATCGCGTGCAGCGTTTTCACCGTCATCTTCCTGATGCCGTCGCTGATCCTGCGTTGGGCGGATATCATTGAAAAGACTTCGCACCGCTCGTTTGTCCCGCCCATGCACGCGTTTGCCCGCGGCTCCTTTAAGATGCGGTACGTTTCTCTCGCTCTGGCCCTGCTTGTTGCCGTTCCGGCCTATGTCGGCAAAGGGATGAACAACTTCACGTTCGGCGAGTCCGCGCTCGGCGCGGGGGAAGGCACCAAGGTCAACGCCGACGAACAAGCCATTGACAAAGTGTTCGGCCGCAGCAACCTGCTTCTGGCGCTCGTACCGAACACGTCGTTAGCAACAGAGAAGCAGCTTTCAGACACGCTGAAAGACCTGAGCTACGTCAAGAGCGTCACCTCCTACGCAAACACGGTTCCGGAGGGCATTCCGGAAAGCATCCTGCCCGAAAACCTCACCAGTCAGCTCCACACGAAAAATTATGCCCGAATTCTGATCTACACCGCAACCAAGGATGAAAGCACCGCGGCATTTCAGGACGCGGATGCGATTCAAGCTATTGTGAAGAAGTATTACCCCGCAAACGCCTATGTGGTCGGCACGACGACGTTTACGCAGGATATCAAGGACACCATTACCAGCGACTACGACGCGGTCGACGCGCTTTCGATTCTGACCGTGGCACTCGTGATTCTGCTGAGCTTCCGCTCGCTCCTGATGCCGGTTCTGGTGCTGATCCCGATCGAAATCGCGGTCTTCATCAACATGATGTTCCCATATCTAGTCGGCGACAAGCTGATGTTTATCGGCTACATGGTGGTAAGCTGTATTCAGCTCGGCGCTACGGTTGACTACGCGATCCTGCTGACGAACAACTTTATGGAATACCGATCCCGCATGGATCGGAAGGAAGCCACCATCGAAGCAATCGCCAACACGACGGAGCCGCTGCTCACTTCCGCCACCATTCTGACCCTGGCAGGCTATACGCTCTACAAAACCTCGAGCATCGGCGCAATTGCGGATATCGGCCACCTCATCGGGCGCGGAACCATTCTCAGCCTGCTGCTGGTCGTCACGGTTCTGCCGGCCCTGCTTTACATCTTCGACAAACCGATTCAGAATCATATGGCCCGGCTGCAGCGCGCAAAGGAAAAAGCTCGAGCGCGGCTTGAAGCAAGGCAGCGGCTCATACCCGCGGCAATCCGCCGCGCAGCATCGGGAAATGAATAACACCAAGGAGGATTCTTCCATGAAAAAATATCATCGGATTCTGGCGGCATGCCTTTCCGTTTTGCTTTTTGTTCCGACTCTTGTCCTCCCCGCCTCGGCCGCGGCGCCGGGTGTGACTACGGACGAATCGGCCTATGTGAATCTGGATTATTACGGCAAAGTGAAGAACGTCAGCGTCGTCAAAGGCTGCAGCCTGAACGGGAACACCAGCTTCACGGATTACGGCTCCTATGCGAAGGTAACCAATATGTCCGGCACTACCGCGCCGAGCATAAGCGACGGTTCCGTCAGCTGGAACCTTCCCAAAAACACCTCCGGGCGCTTCTACTACGAGTGCACTCCGAAGGACGGAAATATCGCGCTTCCCTGGAACTTTGACGTATCCTACAAGCTCAACGGCGTTCCGGCTGACGCCTCCAAACTGGCGGGCACATCGGGGCTTGTGGAGATTGACATCCACGCCACGCCGGATAAGAATGTCTCCGCCTACGACAAAAACAACCTACTGCTGCAAGTCGGCACCGCCGTGAAAATGAAAGACACACAGAGTGTGGAGGCCCCCGGCGCACAGGTTCAGGCACTTGGCGAATACAAGGCGGTTCTGTTCGCTGCCCTGCCCGGCGAGGAAAAAGACTTCACCATCCGCATCGGAACCACCAGCTTCGAAAGCACCGGCGTGGTGATGATGATGGTCCCCGGCACGCTTGACCAGTTTCAGGACATCAAGGACCTGAGCAAGGATAAGGACACCGTGAAGACCTCCCTCAATGCGGTCAACGCCGGAACCGACCGTATCCTCAGCAGCCTCGAGGGCATGTCCTCGGGTCTTTCGCAGACGCAGGCCGGTCTTTCCGCTCTGGACGGTGCGCGCGGAACCATCTCCGCGGGCAAAGACGGCGTCTATAAGAACGCAGATCAGGCTCTGGCAAGCTTGACCGATATCACAAATAAAACCAATGCAATGATTCCGCACATGAAAAAGGCCGAACAGCTTGTCACGGATGTAAACACCGATGTCAACGCACTCACGTATACGGTCGATACCCTGAAGCCCCGTATCGCGGCCCTTTCCAGCGATCTCGGCTCGCTCCGCAGCAATGTCAGCGAACTTCGTAACATGCTCAGCGACATGCACGACCTTTCCGACGGCCGGGATGCAACGGTCAAGCAGCTGACGGACGCCATTCAGGCAAACATTGCGACGGTCAATAACGACGCGAAAAATGTAAAGACCGCTTCAGCCGGAATCAAAGCCAAAGGGACGAAACTGTCAGGGGAATCTACGCAGATCAAAACTCTTTTAGCCGGATTCCAAACAAATCCGACCGGAACCCTTACTTATTTGCAGGCAACCGACCCCGGATTGTATGCGATCGTGGCCAATTTGTATACAACCTACGGAGCAAACGGTCTGGCAAAAATTGCTTCCACGTTAGGCGACAGTCTTACCGATTTAGCCGACACCTCCAACGGTATTTCAAGCCTCAGTGACGGCATCACAAATGACGTTGTCAATTCCACCAACGGACTGGCAACCGTAGCCGGTAGCACCCTCGGAACCGCTAACTCCTATTGCAAAGCGCTTGACAGCGGTTACGACGACGCCGACAAACTGATGAAAAACGCAAACATTGTCGCCAGTGACCTGCAGGGCCTGCTCGATAAATCCCAGATTATCATCACAAACGTCGACACACTGAACACCACCGCCAACCAGTATAAAGACGGCGCCGTGCAAGCGCTTAAGGATTCCGAAGCCCTCACCTCCAGTCTTACCAGTGGCCTTACGAACACAAAAACCTTCCTCTCCTCCATGGAAACGTTGATGAAAACCGGAGGGAGCCAGTTGGACGACGGCACCCGGAAAAGTCTGAACGGCCTGATTCAGGTTTTGCAGAAATCCGTGGACAGCATCGGAGATATTCCGACCATTAAGAACTCGAACGACACCATCAAAAACACCGTCGACGACGAGATCGACAAGATCGAGAATAAGAGCAACGTACTGAATCTGGATTATGAGGCGAAGCCCATTTCCTTCACCTCTTCGAAGAATTCCTCTCCCGCCAGCATCCAGATCGTCCTGCGCACTCAGGAGATCAGCAAGGATTCGGGCAACAGCGCCATAAAAGACGCGGAAAAGGCATCGGTTGACCCGGGGCCGTGGGTTCGCATTCAGAATTTGTTCGCCAGTCTCTGGAACTCCATCCGCTCTCTATTCTCAAAAAAATAAGTTAAACAGAAATGGGCCCCGGATTCCGCTATGGGAATCCGGGGCCTTCGTTTGCTCTGGCAGCTTCTTTTGATCAATACACCGTAACCGTGATGCTGTTGCAGATTTTGGTGGCTGGGTCGATCGCGTAAACCGTTGCCGTACCGCTTGAAACGCCTTGGATTTCACCGGTTTTACTTCCAACGGATGCGACCGACTCGTCGGAAGAAACCCAGAGAAAATCACCGGCATTCACCGAAAAGCCGTTGATCTTCATGCCGGTGACGGTCGTCGAATTGCCCTTTGCAACAGCTACGGAAGCCTGAGGGAATTCGATGCCCTGCGTGCCGCGGCTCAGGCTGGCTGCAGAAGAGGCCGAGCCGGAAACCTCCACAGGGACCGTCATGCCGTACCAGCTGTCGCCGGCGGATTGGCGGTACAGGTAAGAAACGCTCGTGCTGCCCTGCCCGACCGCCGTGATGACCACGTGGTTCTGGCTGTCCAGAGACGCATACGCGACGGCATTATTCCCCACGGTCAGGTTTACAACGCCGAAATAGGAATCCGTCACATAGCTGGAATTCGCGGGGATCGTAACCTTGGCGGCTGTCAGGCTTGACACGGCTGTCTCTGTGGAAGCGGAGGCCGGAACGGCCGCCCATACGGCGAAGGCCGCGGCGACCGCAATAACGGCAAGAAGATAGGCGGAGGGCCTTTTTGCGATACGGGTGCGGTTCATTTTTCATTCTCCTCTCAGCGTACGGCTTAGGCTTCGATGACGTCGGCCTGGTTGCCTTCGAACAGCTCGCCGTCGATAATTTTTACAATGCGCTTGGCGCTGGTCGCGACGTGGGAATCGTGGGTAATCATTACGATAGTGTTCCCCATCGCGCTGAGCTGCTGGAACAGCTTTAAGACGTCCTTTCCGGTTGAGCGGTCCAGTGCGCCGGTCGGTTCGTCGGCCAGCAACAGCTTCGGTGAACCGACCAGAGCCCGCGCGATGGCAACGCGCTGCTGCTGACCGCCGGAAAGTTCGTTCGGCTTGTGCTTTACCCGCTCCGCCATGCCGAGCAGCTCCAGCTTTTCCATTGAAATCTCCTCCGCCTGTTTGCGCGACAGGCCACGGATGAGCAGCGGCATCATGGTGTTCTGCAGCACGGTATATTTCTGGATTAAATGGTATTTTTGAAAAATAAACCCGATCTGCTGGTTGCGCAGGCAGGTGAGCTGACCGTCGTTCAGCTTGTTGACATACTGGCCGGTCAGCCAGTAATTGCCCTCCTGAAACTGATCCATGCAGCCGATAATGTTCATCAGTGTGCTTTTCCCCGAACCGGACGGGCCGAGGATGGCGAGATATTCCCCCTCTTCCACGTCGAGGGAGATTCCCTTGAGCACTTCCAGCGTATTTTCGCCCTGTTTATAATACTTGTGGATATTCTCGATTTGAATGACCTTCTCCAAGTCCCTCACCGATCCTTCCGGCTTACTGCGAAATGACCCTTACCTGTGTGATTCCCTGTGTTCCGTCGCTCAGCGTTTCCTCCACGATCTGGAGGACCATTCCCTTTTTGATGCTGGAAAAATCCTGACTGCGCTGCAATGTCGCAAGCGTGGAACCCGCTGTTCCGGCGTAAGTGCCTCCAGAACCGCCTTTCCGGCTTCCGGAAGCCCCCGTTCCCCCGGACCTAGACGTGCCGCCGCCCGGCGCTCCCCCGAAGCTGCCGAACGAACCGCCCGATGTTCCGCCCGCGCTGCCGCCGCCGAAGGTCTGGCCCGCCGTTCCGCCCGCGGAGCCGCCGCCCGCCTGACTTCCCGTTTGGCCGCCTGCCGAACCGCCGCTCCTGCGGGAAGTCATCCCACCGGAATTAAGCGTCAGGCCGACGGGAATCAGCAGTGTCTGCGTTTCTCCTGTCAGGTTAAGGTCGGTCGACGAAAAACCGGAGCCGCCGGACTGCCCGCCGGAAGCCACCGCACCCGAGGCGTTTCTTCCGCTCCGGGACGGCGTTGAGTCCGTTCCGCTGGACGCGCCGGTTCCGCTGCCGGAACCACCGGAACTTCCGGAACGGCCACCGAAGCCGCCCGCGTTTTTCAGCGTTCCAACCGCCAGAACCACCTGATTGCCGATCACAGAGGTGACCTTTCCGACGATCCGGGTCTGGGAGGAAGCATTCCCCTGCCCACCCGAGGAAGCGTCCCCAGCGGAGGCAGGAGCCGCCTTTTTTGAGCAGGCTGAGAGTGGAACCGCCGTGAACGCGGCCACCAGCAGGACTGCAAGAACTTTACTGCGGTATTTCATAAACCATCCTCCTTATTCCTGCGTCAGCGCTTCAATCGGAAGCAGCGACGCCGCCTTCCAGGCCGGGTAAAAACCGAATACGCTTCCGGTAACCAATGCGAACACCATGGAATAGATGCCGCTCACGGCGAGCGGTTCCACCGTCATTCCGGTCAGCCGCACCACCGGCACCATGGAAAATCCGACCACAAGGCCCAAAAGCCCTCCGAACAGGCTGATGAACACGGCTTCAATCAGGAACTCCAACAGAATTTCCCGTTTGGAGCAGCCCAGCGCCTTCAGAATTCCGATTTCCTGCGTCCGCTCTTTGACGGAAACGAACATGACGTTCATGATGCCGATGCCGCCGACGACAAACACGATGCATGCAACTGCTGTCAGAAGCATAGAAAGCGTGTTCGCGTTGGACATGGCTGCTTCCATGGTGCTGCCGGCATCCGTTACCGTGAAGTTCGCCTTGGAATGATCCTCCGTCAGCACCTCCTTGATGTTCGCCATAATCGTGGAAACCTGATTTACATCGGACGCAATGGCCATAATCTGAGGGTTCGCCTGTTTTCCGTAGATAAACTTCAGCGCAGTGGAGTAGGGAACGAAAATGGATTCATCCGGGCTGGTTCCAGAGGAAACCGAGCCCATTTTGTTGAGCACGCCGACGATCTGATAGGTTTTCCCCTCGATGGAGATCGTTTCCCCGTTGGCCGAATATGCGCTCCCGAAAATTTCCTGCGCCAGTGTGTAGCCAATAACGGCTACCTTGTTTTTGCTTGAGTCATCGTCGTCCGTAAGAAGTTCGCCCTGCAGCAAAGAAAGGTTGCACATGTTCTGGTAATCAGCCCCGATGCCGAGAACGGTGTAGCTTGTGTCCTCCGTCAGGTCTCCTCCGTTTACCTTGCTGGTCCCGGTCATATAAAGAGAAATGTCGGAAATGCCGCTCACCAGAGAAGTGATGTCATTAATATCCGTCGTGCCAAGTGTCACGGTCTGCTTTTGGAACATTCCACCGCCGAAACCGCCGCTTCCGCCTGTACGGCGGGTACTGCCGCCTCCCGGCATTCCTCCGCCGGGCATTCCCCCGCCGGGCATTCCCCCGCCGGGCATTCCTCCGCCAGGCATTCCCCCGCCGCCACCGCCCATAATCCGCTGCAGAATCTGATCCTGCATCTCCGCCTGTGTGCTAACGGAAATGTTGATGGAACCGGCGCTCAGGGTTTTGAACTCGTTCTGCACGTCAACCTCGCCGCCGTGCCCGACCGCGATGACCAGAACAATGGTTGCCGAGCCGACGATGATGCCAAGCGAAGTCAGGAAAACTTTAAACTTATTTTCCATGATGTTGATCCAGACCAGATGAAGGATCTCGCTCAGGCGCATCCGGCTCATCGTCAGCTGCTTCGGCTTTTCCGCTTTCACTTCCGCCGGTCCTGCCGGTACAAGCCCCGGCGCTGCCGCTTTCTCCGTCACGACGCCATCACCGCGCTTTCGGCCAGAACCGTCTGTCCGTTCTGAAGCCCGTCGGTGATTTCCACCTGCGTGCCGTCGGAGAAGCCGGTTTTTACCGTTTTCTGGGTGTGGGTTCCGTCCGCATTTTTTACCAGCACGGTTGAAATCCCGTTCTTAAAGGTAATCGCCTTGTTGTTGACGTAAAAAACATTCTTCGCCTGCTTTTGAACCACGGTGGCCGTGCCGCTCATGCCGTCGTATACGGTGCCGACATCGCTCACCGGGCTCTTGGACCTCACCACGACGGTGTAGGTAACCGAGGAGGAACCGCTCCGGGCGGGCTCCGCCGTAATACTCTCCACAGCGGCGTCGATGGAGCTTCCGTCATACGCAGAAAGAGAGATGGTCGCGTCCTGTCCGATGGCAACGTTGCCGATGTCGTCTTCGGAAACGGAGACCGCCATTGCGACGGAACTGGTCTTGGAAATCATCAACATCGTGGCGTTGGCCTGCACGCTGGTTCCGTTCGTATAATCGATTTGCGACACAAGACCGTCGCAGGGGGCGGTAATGACGCCGTTTCCGTTCAGGGCGCTGTTGATTTCGCTCATCTGATTCTGAAGCTGGTCCACGGAATCCTGAGCGACCGTGACGGCTTCCTGAAGCTGATTCACCGCGAGACTGTAGGTGCCGTCCGCGTTGGCCGCCGTATTTAAATCCGTGTTCTCGGACGTCTGTGCCGTTACGGATGAAATCTGAGCGGTTTTCTGCGCCTTATCCAGATTGTACTGATCGGTTTTCACCTGCGCCTGCAAAGAAGCCACCTTACTATCGATATCGCTCTGCGAAAGGCTGGAGGCGTTCGCCTTGTATTTGTCGCTGAAGGTGGAATTAAAGTCGTTGTATGCTGAGCTGTAATTGTTGTACTCCGCCGTGTACTCCGCAACCTTCGCCTGCAGATCGTTTTCCTGATCGACGATTGTTTTGGCCGTGTCGTTGTAATAGTCGTTATAGGCCTCTTTGGCGTTGTTGTAGGCACTGTCGTCCGCATCGTCGTTGGTGTCTTCGTCTGTCGTGTGCTCATTCTGATAAAGGGCTGTGCGCGCGCTGTCCATCGCCGATTTCAGTGAATTGTACTGATTGAGAACATCGCTGTTGTTGTCCTTGAAGGTAGAAAGCTGGTTCGTATAGCTCGTTTCCGAGGTCTGTGCGTTGTCCCGCCACTTCTTGAGCTGCTGCAGCTTGGCGTAATCTGCCGAATAGCTTTTCTGCAGCGCCAAGTAATCGTTCAGCGATTTCTGGTCGTTCTGCAGCGAAGTCTGCGCGGATTGGATGTTCTGCTGGAGCTCGGCCTCCGTAAGCTGCCGCGTAATCGGAGCGGAGGTTGCGAGGTACTTGCTGGATTCATAGGTGATCTGCGCGGTTGCCAGCTTCGCCTTTTGGTCGTTCAGCGCTGACTGCAGGCTGATCTTCGCGGCCTCCAGCTTCTGCCGGGTTTCGGAGCTGTTGTCGGAAACGCTGGAAAGGTCCAGCTTGATGAGCGCCGCTCCCTTTTTTACCGCTGTCCCGGCTTTGACCAGCACCGTGTCGATCTTGCAGGCAACCGGGAAGGTAACGCTTGTGCTGTCCAGCGAAACCGTGCCGGATTCGGTCGTCCCCACCGTCACGTTGCCTTTGGAGACGGTATACTCCCGGTAACTCGTCGTCTTATTCGACGCTTTGCTCTTCTGGACGATGAAGATAACGACGACAGCGCCTACGATGAGGACGACCGTCGCTGTGACAAGAATCGTGATTTTTTTGTGCAGCTTCGCAAAATCATGGACTCCATCCAATTTCCCGCTCATGCGCCAACCCCCGATTGATTGATTTTAAAAATGGAACCGGTAATTAATTTTCCATTTTGTAGATAGCTCTGATGGTAACGATACTGGAAGAATATGAGGAAAAATTGACAAGCGCATGAGAAACACATGAAAAAAGGGCCAATCCCGAAGGATCGGCCCAAAGGAGGCAGAAATTTATTGCTTTTTCGGAAGGTGCACCGTAAAAACCGCGCCGCGGTTCGGTTCGCTCTCTACCTGGATCTGGCCGCCATGGCGGTCGATTATCCATTTGACAATGGAAAGCCCCAGCCCCGAAGAGCCCTTGGCGCGTGTTCGAGCGGCGTCCGCCTTGTAGAACCGGTCAAAAATATGCGGCAGGTCCTTTTCGGAGATTCCGACTCCGGTGTCCCGCACGCCAAACTCCGCCGAGGCCCCAGCGTCCCGGCAGAACAGGACAATCTCGCCGCCCTCCGGGGTATATTTCATGCTGTTTTCCACAATTGCCCGAACCGCCTGTTTGATGAGCGCCTCGTCCGCCGTCACAAAGACCCCCGACTCGATTTCGCCGGAAACGGAATGGCCCGAATCGATCATCTGTGTTTCCTCGGTCACTTCCTGAATCAAAGCCGAGAGGTCGAAGGTTTCCAGCCGAACGTGCTGTGTCTTCTGGTCCGCGCGCGCCAGAAAAAGGAGCCGGTCGACCAGCTGCTGCATGTTGTCCGTTTCCTCGATGATTTTCTGCACGGACTCCTCCAGCACTTCGCGGTCTTCGGTACCCCAGCGGCGAAGCAGATTGGCATAGCCGGAAATCACGGAAAGCGGCGTGCGCAGCTCGTGGGAAGCATCCGAGACAAACCGGTTCTGCTTTTCGTAGGACTCCTGAATTCGATCCAGCATCTCATTGAAGGTATCGGCCAGTTCGCGCAGCTCGTCGTGCGAGTTGACCGCCTCAATGCGGGTCGATAGGTCGCTTGCGGAAATGGACCGCGCGGTCTGGGTCATCAGGGCAACCGGGGTCAGCATCTGACGCGTTCTGCGCGCGCCCAGAAAAACGGTGGCAATCGTCAGAAGAATCAGCACGCCCGCGTACAACCCGATCATCAGTGGACTGACTTCAAAGCCGTCCGACTCTGTCACCCTCACCATCAGGCGGCGCATGGGAATATTCAGTCTGCGGACGGTCTGCATTGCATGGCTCCCGGCGGCAGGCTTCTGGCCGTACGAAATGACCGACCGAGCCGTATCTTCCGGGCTTATTTCCGGCGGTGAGCTGCTGCTTCCGCCCGGCGGAAATCGGCCGGTGTCCTCGCGAATTTCGATATAGACGTGATTGGCAAGCGCAAAGCTATCCAGATCAAAGCTTGCCGCATCCGGGCGCTGCAGGCGCTCGGTAACAAAGCCCGCAACCCGTTCCAGATTCTGGCTGCGGACTTCGTGCATGGTGAAAAAATAGGTGATACCCGCCGCGAAAAGGACCAAAATCAGGCCGAACAGGAGCGTGTAGGTGGCGGTCATCTTAAAGGCAATGGAGTATTTGATTTTCCCGGGCTCACGGGCCCGGAAACGCCTGAACAATTTACGCATCATGTGTTTTAATGATATAGCCCACGCCGCGGATCGTACGGATCAATCCGATGTGATACGGGTAGTCGATCTTGTTCCGCAGATAGCGCACGTAAACGTCCACCAGATTGGTTTCCCCGCTGAAGTCGTAGCCCCATACCTTCTCCATCAGCTTGTCCCGCGAGCAGACAATGTCGTGATTTTCCATTAAGAAGCACAGCAGGTCGAATTCCCGCTTCGTGAGCTGAATCGGCTTGCCGCCGTAGGAGACCTCCCGCTTGGACCGGTCCAGGCTCAGCTCCCCGATTTCCAGCATCTTCGTTGCGTTCTCGCCCGGTCTCCGCTTGAGCGCCGCGCGCATACGGGCCAGCAGCTCCTCAATGGCAAACGGCTTGGTCAGGTAATCATCCGCCCCTCCGTCGAGGCCCTGCACCTTCTCGCTGACTGCGTCCTTTGCCGTCAGCATAATGATCGGTGTGTCAGTCTCCCGGCGGAGCTTTTGAAGAATCTCCATTCCGTCCAGAGAGGGCAGCATCACGTCCAGCAGAATCAGGTCGAATTTTTCCTTGAGGGCACGGCGGTAACCCTGCAGGCCGTCGTATTCCATCGCCACCGAATACCCTTCGTGCCGCAGCTCCAATTCCAGGAAACGAACGCTGTTGCGGTCGTCGTCAATAATGAGTACCTTGTTCCCAATCATCTTTTCTTCCCCGCTTTCCAAGAGCTCCCCAAAATTATCTTAACAGTATAAGAACCAAATATGAGAAAGAAATAAAGCGAAAATGAAAATTGCATGAGAAAAGCGGAAGTTTCCCTCCGCCTTTGTCGAACGATTCAGACCGCTGTTCGCGGCCAATTAGCGGACGGAGGAAATGGAAGTGTCCTGCCCGCCCGAGCGGTCGGCAATATAAGCCGCCGCATTCTTTTCTATGGAATCCAGAAAGATCTGCAAAAACGCCTGATAATCGTCGAAGGTAAACGAACCGCCTGCTGCCGTACTTTCGGCTGATTCCCCCGCGCTCCCGGAATCGCCGGAGGAAAGAACCGGTCCTTCGGGCAGAGTGGTATTCTCCCCCTCGTACCCCAGCACCTTCTGCACGTAATTGCGCGTTTCGGCGAACGGCGGAATCCCACCGTACTTTGCCACGTTTCCGCTCCCCGCGTTGTAAGCGGCAAGTGCAAGTTTTTCATCGCCGTATTTGTTCAGCAGCCCACTCAGGTACTGAGCGCCGCCCTTGATGTTCTGCTCCGCATCAAACGGGTCCGTAACGCCGAGTGCCGACGCTGTCGATGGCATCAGCTGCATGACTCCCTGCGCTCCACAGCTGGAAACGGCGTCTGCCTGAAACCCGGATTCCGCTTTGGCCACCGCTTTGAGCAGCTTTTCCGGAACATGGTAGGTTTCGGAGGCTTCCTTGAAAATATCGCTCAGGCTCTTTTTTGAGCCGGAGCTCACAGCACGCTGAAGCATGCCGGCAAAAGCGGTTCCTCCCGCGGATTTCGCAGCAGATTGTTTCGCCGTGCTCCCGTCCGCCGCAGGGCGGGTAACAGAAATCTGACCGACCATCCTCGCTCACCCCTGGAAATTTATTTCTATCTGTTATCATACCGTATCCGAGCCGCAAAATCAATGCGTTTCTGACAGGAATTCCCTCAAAAAAATCGGAACAGGCACTCTGCACGTGAAATCTTTCTCACCCCAAACCTCTTTTTTCATATTCTGTAAAAAAGGAGGCGGGCAAAATGGCATTCGGATTGGCCCTCGCGGGCGGCGGCATCCGCGGAGCGGCACACATCGGTGTGCTTCTCGCTTTAGAGGAAGCCGGCATGAAGCCGGAAGCCATCGCGGGAACCAGCGCGGGCGGCATCGTCGCGGGGCTTTACGCGGCGGGGCTCACCCCGAAGCGACTCAGCGAAATCGTTCTGGAGCTGGTGCACACCGGCGCTGCCCTCGCGGACCCTGACCTCACCGGGATGCTGACACTGGTGCCGGAGCTTCTCGCCCGTCAGCGCGGAGCCTGCTCCGGCCTGCTCAAGGGAAACAAGATGGAAAATTACCTGAGCGGCCTGACGGAAAATATCACCGTGCGTGAGGCATCCATGCGCCTCTTTATTCCCGCTGTGGACCTCTTCACCGGCCGCACGGTGGTGTTTACAAACTCTCTGGCCGGCGTGAGACCGATCGGCGGGGTTAAGTGGAACGCCGGGGTAAAGCTCTGTGAAGCGATGCGCGCGACCTCGGCGATTCCCGGCGTGTTCCAGCCCAAAATGCTGGAGAACATGTGCCTTGTGGACGGCGGAGTGACGGACATTCTCCCGGTCGATCTGCTGCTTGCGGCGGGCTCTCCCCCCGTGCTTGCCGTAGATGTCGCAGAAAGCTACAAAATGCCGGACCGGATCACCCTGCCGGAGGTCGTGTCGCATTCGTTTTCCATCATGGAAACCCGGCTGCGGCAGTGCGTCACGCGCGGGGAAAAGCTGCTGCTCAAGCCGGATCTTCCCGAAACCTCCGGCGTGCTGAACCTAAAGCAGATGCCCGCCTGCATGGAGGCGGGCTACCGCTCCGCGAAAGCCGCTTTACCGCAAATTCAAAGAATTTTCTCCTGACATCATTCCGATACACGGCAAAACGGCGCCCGGCCTTCCAAATCGAAGACCGGGCACCGCTTAATAAGGAGGACATCAGGTTCTTTGCAGATAGCGCTGTGCGGAATAGGAGGCGTTTGCCCCGTCGGAGACCGCTGTTACGATCTGGTACAGTTCTTTTTTGCGTAGGTCCCCCGCGACAAAGACGCCGGGGATCGGGGTCGTGCCGCTCTCCGGGGCCTCCACATACCCTTCCGTGAGTGGCAGGGATGTCGGCAGGAATTCGGAATTCGGTTCCACGCCGACGGCAATGAACACACCGTCCACCGGCAAAACCGTTTCACTGTCGGAACCGTCGTCCAGCACGATACGTTCCACCTTTTGGGTTCCTTCAATCCGCAGAGGGGAAACTCCTTTTCGGATTTCCACGTTCGGCAGGGATTTCAGTTTCTGAATCAGCGTGTATTCCGCTTTCGGTGTGTGCCGAACCAACAAAAACACCTTTTTGCAGAGTGCGGCAAGCTCAATCGCGTCAACCGCCGCGGTGTTTCCTCCGCCAACGACCGCTACCGTCCGATTCCGGAAGAAATTCCCGTCGCATGAGGCACACCACGACACCCCGCGGCCCGTAAATTCCTCTTCCCCCGGAATATTCAGCTTCCTGCGGTGGGAACCCTTTGCAAGGATCACGGCTCGGGCCTGGTATTCTTCCGCTTCCGTGATCACGGTCTTCACGCTTCCATAAAGCCGGAGTTCCTTTGCGTTTTCCTGCCGGATTTCCGCGCCCGTGGTCTTCACGTGCTCCCGCAGCCGGTCCGCAAGATCCGGGCCATAGATACTCGAAAAGCCCGGGTAATTTTCCACGACGCCGGTCTCGGCGATCTGCCCGCCGGAAGACTCATCCAGAATCAGGGTGGAAAAGCCTGCGCGCGCGGCGTAAATCGCCGCCGTCAAACCCGCCGGCCCTCCGCCGACGATTAATACGTCCCACATACGCAAATCCTCCCGTTTCTTTCTCTGTAATTGTGTTTTGCTTTACAGAGCTTTTTTGATTTCCGGTTCCAGTTCCTCCGGTGTCACAGAGGATTCAAATCTCCGGATGCTCGCACCGTCGCGGCTGACGAGGAATTTTGTAAAGTTCCATTTGATGCCGTCACCGGAGAGGTTCTCCGGGTAATGCTCGGAAACTACCTTGTGGATCACCTGGCCCGCTTCCTTGTCAAGCTCATAGCCTTTAAACGGCGCGTGCTGTTTCAGGTAGGTGTAAAGGGGATCCTCCTTCGGGCCGTTTACGTCGATTTTTGAGAAAATCGGGAAGCTCACACCGTAGTTCACCTTGCAGAATTCTGCAATTTCAGAATCGCTGCCCGGCTCCTGCGCGAGGAACTGATTGCAAGGGAAGCCCAGAATGACCAATCCCTGATCCGCATATTTTTTATAGAGGTTTTCCAGCCCCTCATATTGCGGGGTAAAACCGCACTTGCTGGCGGTGTTGACAATCAACAGAAGTTTGCCCTCATAATCGGAAAGCGATACCTCGCTGCCCTTACGGTCTTTTACTTTATAATCATAGATGCTCATAATAAATGCTTCCTTTTCATTTTTTTATTCGGCGTTTCGCCTTTGTATTGTGCCCTTGTTTATCTTGGTTTTACTATAGCACAGATTTCACGCGTTGTAAATAGTAATAATTATTATTTTTATTATTATTTTTCGAACCTCTTCTTTTAGGCAAAAAACAAGCACGCTTTTTCTTACGAGTCAGGGGGGAGCCTTCGCTCTATCTTTATAAGCCCACGGGTTTATAAAAACAGAATGTAGTTCCACTCTATAAAGGGCATAAAATATCGGCGGGAGGTTCTCAAAACCGTCCCGCCAAATTAATCTTACCTTTTCCGCCATTCTGAATGGCGGGCCATTGGATGCAGCGTCACGCTGCTAATGTTCGAACTCCGTGCCGCCGAACTCGGCAAGCTTGAGGCCCTTGTTGTGCTGCAGTGCCCAGTTGATGCTCCAGGAATTGCAGAACAGCAACAGGTTGTTCCCGCGCACGTCCTGTACCCTCTTGGTGTCAGAGGTCAGGTCGAGCTCCTTGAGGTCGAGTCCCGTGTCCTCCACCCAGCGCAGCTCCTCATACGGAAGAGACGACATGCGGATATCCACATTGTACTCGTTCTTCAGGCGGTATTGGAGCACGTCGAACTGCAGGGTACCCACCACGCCGACAATAACTTCTTCCAGACCGGAATCCGGTTCGTGGAAAATCTGAATGGCGCCTTCCTGCGCGATCTGCGTCATGCCCTTGACGAACTGCTTACGCTTCATGGTGTCCACCTGCTCCACACGGGAAAAATGCTCCGGCGCAAAGGTCGGGATTCCGCCGAACTGGAACGGCTTATCCGCCGCGCAGAGCGTATCGCCGATCGAAAAAATGCCGGGGTCAAACAGGCCGATAATGTCGCCCGCGTAGGCTTCCTCGATGATTTCGCGGTCCTGCGCCATCAGGTGCTGCGGCTGGGCGAGCTTCACCTTGCGGCCACCCTGCACGTGATAGACCTCCATGCCCTTTTCGAATTTTCCGGAACAGATGCGGATAAACGCGATGCGGTCACGGTGCGCCTTGTTCATATTCGCCTGAATTTTAAAGACGAACGCGGAAAAATCCGAGGAGAACGGATCGACCGTTCCGCAGTCCGCTTCACGGGGCAGCGGCGGGGTCGTCATGTGAAGAAATTCTTTGAGGAACGGCTCCACGCCGAAATTCGTCAGAGCGGAACCGAAGAATACCGGCGAAAGCTTTCCGTTTCGCACGGCTTCCATGTCGAGGTTGTCGCCCGCGCCATCCAGA
Organism: Bacillota bacterium; assembly: GCA_023410445.1. Taxonomy (GTDB): domain Bacteria; phylum Bacillota; class Clostridia; order Oscillospirales; family Acutalibacteraceae; genus Caproicibacter. Next base: position 255,369 of record JAEYPT010000006.1, read on the forward strand.
AGCTCCACGTCTTCCCGAAGCTTCGCGGCAAAATCCGGGCCGATCAGTGCGTCAAGGCCCTCGTCGCCGATTCCAAGCTCCGTCGCACGCACTTCCTTCGACTCAAAGACAGTGTCGCTGTTCGCGTGAAACGCAAGAATGTCGCGCGACGCACGGTCGTAAACGCCCTTAAACTCCTTGCCGGAGCCGATGGGCCAGTTGACCGGGCAGGTCTTGATGCCGAGCACGTTCTCGATCTGTTCCATCAGTTCAAACGGATCGCGCGCATCGCGGTCCATTTTATTAATGAACGTAAAAATCGGGATATGCCGGAGGGTGCAAACCTTAAACAGCTTGATCGTCTGCCGCTCAACGCCCTTTGATGCGTCCAAGACCATCACGGCGGAATCCGCCGCCATCAGCGTGCGGTAGGTGTCCTCCGAGAAATCCTGATGTCCCGGGGTATCCAGAATATTGATGCAGAACCCGTCGTAGCTGAACTGCATCACCGAAGAGGTAACGGAAATTCCCCTCTGCTTCTCGATTTCCATCCAGTCCGAAACCGCGTGGCGCTGCGCCTTTTTCCCCTTGACGGAACCCGCCATCGCAATTGCCCCGCCGTACAGCAGCAGTTTTTCCGTCAGGGTCGTTTTGCCCGCGTCCGGGTGTGAGATGATTGCAAAAGTTCGTCTCTGCTCAATCTCTTTTTGAATATCAGAAGCCATAGTTCCTCCAGAATCACATAGTATTCTTATTTTAAGACTTTTCGGTCAAATAATCAAATAAATTTCAATGTTTCTCCCACCCTGCGTTCCCGATTGAAAACCGGCCCCCACCGTGATAAAATAAAGACAAGAACCTCGCCCGTTTGCCGGGCGGGAACCGGAGGAAACGAATTTGCCGAACGTGAAAATTACCGCCGACAGCACCTGCGACCTTTCCAAAACGCTTGTGCGAAAATACGATATTTCCATCTCCCCGCTCTACATTAATATGGACGGAAAGGCTTACCGGGACGGGCTTGAAATCCGGCCCGAAGATCTTTACGCCTACGCAGACCGCACCGGGCAGCTCTCCAAAACCTCAGCCGTCACCGTACAGGATTACCTGGACCTGTTCACCCCTTACGTTCTCGCGGGACGCAGCGTCGTGCACTTTACAATTAGCAGCAAAATGTCAAGCTGCTACCAGAACGCCGTCTATGCCGCAAAGGAAGTCGGGAACGTATTTGTGGTCGATTCGCAGAACCTTTCCACTGGAATCGGCCATCTGGCGCTTCTTGCCTCGGAACTTGCCGCAAAGGGCGTGGCCGCGCAGGACATTAAGCAATTGCTCGATATACAAAAAGAAAAGCTGGAGACCAGCTTTATTATTAACACGCTGAAATATCTACATAAGGGCGGGCGGTGTTCCTCTGTCGCAGCGCTCGGGGCGAATCTGCTTTCGCTCAAACCGTGCATCGAAGTACGCAACGGTGAGATGTCCGTCGGAAAAAAGTACCGCGGCAGCTTGGAGAAATGCCTTGAATCCTATATTATTGACCGGCTCAAAGGCCGTGACGACATTGATTACCACCGCTGCTTCCTCTCCCATTCGGCACTGCCGGACGGGATTGCGGAAGACGTTCGCAAGCTCATGACAAAGCTCGCCCCGTTTGAAGAAGTTCTGGAGACGGAAACGGGCTGCACCGTCTGCAACCACTGCGGTCCCGGCACACTCGGGATCATCTTTTTCCGAAAATAAAATACTGGGAGCAGTACGATAAAGCTAGTGCTTATCGAACTGCTCCATTTTTGTATCCTCTTTACGGCCGTTCCGGGGGCTGGTCTTCTTCGACAGCGTCCTGCAGGAATAACCCTCTGCGAAAATACCGACTGAGTGCAGGCTGAAAAATCAAAAGAATCGCCAAGATAAAATTTAGAGCAATCATCGCCTGAGTAACAGGATGAATATAGTAGAAAATATCCATATAGCAGGATCCCATGCACCTTGCATCCAAATCCCGGGTAATCCACGCAAGCTGAACAACGAACGAGCAATAAAGCAGGTTCAAAAAGAGCAGAATCAGCCCCACAACCGTTAAATACCGTTTACTCATCTTAATTCATCCTCCCTCGTTGTTCTTCCTACGATCAGCAAAAATCAGTGGTTCCGGAATTCCCGGAACAATTCTTGCATTTTTCATTATAGTCTCTTTCCGGAAATATTCAAGATAATTCCAGAATCAATAAAAGTAGAATTCGGCACGCAAAAAAGCTTCCCGAAAAGCGGAAAACTTTTCGGGAAGCTTTTTAATCCTTCTATCCTATTCGGAAATGCTTTTTGGTTTCAGAACCGCGTGGGTGAGCGGTTTCCACACCGCGAGGGAAATGCCGTAATCCACCATGCTGTGCACCAGACCACCCAAACCAATCAAAAGCAGAACGGACATAATGTATCCGTTTGTATAAAAGCTCTTGGACATTTGCCCGCCGAAGAAGAAGTAGGTAACCACCAGCACCTCGCAGGCCGCGTGAATCACTCCGAGGCCCAGACCGAACAGGGTTGTGGTGACCGTCCCGGAAATCAGGCGGGGGTTCTTCTTTAAAAGGAATGCGCCGATGGTCGCAAAGATTACGTGAGTCAGCGCCCTCAGCACAATCACGAGCGGGAAACCCGCCATAAAAAAGCCCAGCGTCGTTCCGAGCGAAACGATGATGGCCACGGGCGGAGAAATAAACATGGCTATAAAGATCGGAACATGGCTCGCCAGCGTAAATGACGCCGGCCCGATCACGATTTTTGGGCAGAACATGGGAATTACAATCCCGATTGCGCACAACAGCGCCGCAATAATCATGGAAACCAAACCGTTTTTCCGGTTCATACCTGCACCCCAATCCGCCGCCGCAGAGCGGCTCTGTCTTTGTATGTGTCATGACACATGTTAAGACTATTGTAACTGCAAGTATGCTTTCTGTCAAGCGTTTTCGTCGCGGCCGAAGAGAATTCCGTTCGTTTCAAGTTGTTCCAGCACGCGGCGGTATGCTTCTTCCGTCGGGCAGAAAATGGTGTGCAGGTGCACCCCGCCGGTCAGGCCACACAGGGGCAGCGACCGGCTTTTTTCAAGCCGGCTCAGGAAGTCATCCGCATCAAAGCGGGAAAAGATCTGCAGCTGGCCCGACAGCTGGCCGTAGACGGGGTGTTCTACGGTCACATCGAGCAGACCGCAGCCGTTATCGACCACGATGTAAAGCTCCTGCCGCATATTCTCTCCGGTGTGGCGGCACGCGATGGTGTGGTCTGCTCCGCCCGCACGCGGCCCGGCTCCCTGCATCACATAGCCGCGCGGCGTCGCGGCAATCGGCACATTGGAGGCACGCAGCAGCGCCACGTCGCCGACAATGGCCTGTCGGCTGACGCCAAGCTCCCGTGAAAGCGCTCCGGCGCTCACCGGACGCGAACTTGCCAATAAAATTTCCCGGATTTTCGCCCGTCTTTCCGACGCTTCCATCGCTTTACGCTCCCTTTTTTGAATACTTTTATGATAGCACAAAGCCGGGTGAAAATACAGATTTTCCCCCACAATGCAAAGCAAGGCGTACTGGAACCTGAAGTGGCGTTCCGCCCATGCAAAACAAACGCACGAAGGCCCCGACTTCTCAGCCAGGGCCTTCGCATTTATTTAAGGGATAATATTATGACGATTCAATTCTGAGCTTTTCTTCCCGACGACCTTCCCGATTCACCAGAAATGCGGTTTGCCGCTCGGTATTAAACTCCCCAAATCAAAACATCGGAATCACCAATCTCACTTTCCGGGAAACTGTCTGCGCATAGAAGCGACCTTTGCCCAGCACGCGATTTTGTTCCTTCAGGAACCGCTTGTTATCAAAGCTCGATTCTGCTTTGCAGGACCGCCCGCGCCGACCCGAATCCGTTTGCGGATTTTATGGCTCCGGATCTCTGCCGGAAACCTTTCTCCTTCGTGTATCATTCTTCTTTCTTCAGATTTGAAGTGCTGCGGCCCAACAGACTGCCGCCGTCCTACACTGTGGATCCTGATCCTGGCCCATTGGACTCACCCCTTTCAAAGAGATACTTGAAACCGTTCGGTGCTTCTTCCGCTCCTGCTCCCTGTAACGTTCATTCGTTCGTTCGGCAGGTGCCGCACCGTCTTTTCAAATCGTCCCTTTCTCTTTTCTGGCTTTATTATAGCGGATGCTCTGGTATAAGTCAATAGTTTTGATTAAAAAAAATGAACTTTTTGGTATATTTTTATCACATATTATTTTCCTGTTGACTTACCTCATCCGTCAGGGTACAATAATAGCATACCGAAAAGAAATGCATACGATGAAGGAGAAACCCCCGATGCAAGACGAATTTGGCCCTGACATCCTTACTCTGGTGGATGATGAAGGCAACGAACATGAATTCGAGATTCTGGACGTAATCGACAACGACGACGGTTGTTTTTACGCACTTCTGCCGACGTTTAAGGATCCGCAGGAGAAAGTCGACGCGGAGGGAACTTATTATATTTTTGAATCGATTGAAGAAAATGGCGAACAGCAGCTGGCGGAAGTAGAAGACGAAGCTCTTCTGGACCGGCTCGCGGAGCAGTTTGAAGGTCGTTTCGAAGAGCTTTACGGCGACGGAGACGACGAAGACGGCTGTGATTGCGAAGGCGGCTGCGACTGCGGCCATTGCCACGGCGACGAAGAAAAGCACTGAAACTACTCCTGCCTGGTGCGCGGACCAGTGTAGAAATAACCCTACAATTTTTTATCGGGAGCTTTTGCTCCGACGGTGGACTTCAGACCTCCTGGCCTTTGGCCGGACGAAGGGAGTGCGAAACCGCCGGGCAGGCACCCACCTGCTATTGGTAGCAGGTTATTCAGCACTTTACGGCCAGGCGGGTATCTTTTAAAAGTACGGTCTCCGGGGCTTGCGCTCCGGGGGCCTTTTTGTGATTGTCCCCTTGTGCCTCGATGGACAAATCTGCCGAAACAGGATATAATAGGTGCGATATAACGCCCATAATATGGAAGAAGGGAATTACGCTATGAACGATTACCGGATTATTACCGACTCCACGAGCGACCTGACCCAGCAGCAGGCGGAAGCTCTGGACGTTACCGTGATCCCCATGGATTTTACAATCGGCTCCGACTCCTTCCTTGATTACCCGGACGAGCGCGATATTTCCCCGCACGATTTTTACACGCGCATCGCCGCGGGCGAAGCCTCCACCACCAATCAGATCAGCATCGCGGCGTTTACGGAAACCTTCGAGCCGTTCCTTCAAGCTGGGCAGGACGTTCTGTACGCGGGCTTTTCCTCCGGTTTGAGCGGAACCTACAACAACTCCGTGCTCGCCGCACGGGAACTGGAAAAGAAATACCCCGGCCGAAGCGTCCGCGCGGTGGATACTCTGGCAGCTTCGCTTGGCGAAGGGCTTCTGGTTTATCACCTTGTGCAGAAAAAACGGCAGGGCGCTACTTTGGAGGAATCGGCCAAGTGGCTGGAAGAAAACCGCTGCAAAATGCACCACTGGTTCACGGTAGACGACCTGAATCATTTGAAGCGCGGCGGCCGCATTTCCGGAGCGGCGGCACTGGTGGGAACCATGATGGGCATCAAGCCCGTTATGCACTTCGACAATGAGGGCCACATCATTCTGATGGACAAGGTGCGCGGCCGACGCCAGTCACTTGACGATCTGGTGGACCACATGGCCAAAACGTCGGTCTACCCGGAGAACCAGATGATTTTCATTAGCCACAGCGACTCCAAGGAGGGGCTGGAGTACGTTGCGGAGCAGGTGAAACAGCGGTTCGGCGTCAAGCAGATTGAAACCGCCCCCATCGGGCCGGTGATCGGCGCGCACACCGGCACAGGCACCGTGGCTCTGTTTTATCTCGGCGAAGACCGGGAAGCTTCGGAAAAGTAATTCTTACATACGAAGAACCGGCTGCGTATCGGAACAAAGATACGCGGCCGGTTCTTTTATTCGGGCTTCATCCGGTTCCTGATTTGCTGATACACATAACCCACATAAATTCCCGCGGGAATCGCCAGAAGCAGCATTTTTACAAGACCGAGGAAATCAGGAAGCATAAAACCCAGAAGCAAAGTAAACAGCAAGGCGGAAACATCCGCCCCTCTCAGCCGGTTTCGTGCTTCGCCCCGGGGGATCTTCCGGTTTTCCGCCTCAAGCAGCGCTCCCCCGGCCAGACCCATCACGAGCCAAAGCCACAAAGGAGTACTCCGAAACGAGTAAAACCCTACAGCCGCGCCGAACAGCAAAATATAGGCTTCCCGTCTGCTGAAAAACGGATTTTTCCCGGAAGAAAAAGTCTTCATTCGAAGCACCTCCCGAAAGCTGCTTTTGTATCGGCATAACGTTTGCCGCTGTGGTTCTGAATCCTACGCGCGGTGGTTTCGGCGGTAATCGAGGTAAGCCTCTAAGATCACCGTGGCGGCGACGGCGTCTACCACAGCCTTGCGCTTCTTTCCGCGGGTGTCGGTTTCGTTTAAATAATTGTGCGCGGTGATCGTCGTGCCGCGCTCATCCTGCAAATGCACCGGCAGACCGGTCCGCTCCCCCAGCCGATCCGCAAAGGCGCGTGCGTTCTGGGCGCTTTCGCCCTCCGTACCGTCCATGTTTCGCGGCAGGCCGACCACAATTTCCTTTGCGCCCCGGCTTTTTGCCTCTTCTGCAATTCGCTCCAAAAGGCGCTCGGGATTCCATTCCGAAACGACGCCCGCGGGGGACGCGAGCACTTCGTTTTCATCGCAGACCGCAAGACCGGTGCGCGCCTTTCCGAGGTCGACGGCAAGAAAAATCATGGCGCGATCCCCTGGGGAGCGTCCCCTTCCCCCTGCCTGCGGTAAACGGAAATGTCCGCAGGAATGTGGGAAGCATCGTTCATCTTTATTACTTTCGAATGCATTTCTTCATCGAATTCCACCACGCTGATGCCGGTATTGTCGCACCAGTCGATGTCGTTGAGCTCCATGATGGGCTTGCCGAGCGCGCGGCAGAGGAAATTCCGGATCACGCAGCCGTGACTTGCGATGCACACGGTTTTCCCCGGGTTCTCCCGCACGATTTTTGTCACCGCGAGCCAGATGCGGTCGTACACCTGCCGCATGGATTCACCGCCCTCCGGGTCGAACTCCTCCGGACGCTCGCCCCAGATGCGGAATTCATCCGGACGCTCCTCTGCAACCTCGGCCCAGGTTTTGCCCTCCCAGACGCCGACGTCGATTTCGGAAAGCTCCTTCACCACGTGGATTTCAAGGCCGTGGTACCGGTTAATCGCCTCGGCGGTTTTATAGGCCCGGCGAAGCGGGCTGGAATACAGCGCGTCGATCGGAACGTTGCGCAGCCGGACGCTCAGCAGATCAAGCTGAATTGCGCCGTTTCCGCTTACGTCACAGTCCGTGCGGCCCTGCAGCTTCCCGGAAGTGTTCCCCTGCGATTCGCAGTGGCGTACCAGAATGATTTTCGTCACGATTTTTCCTCCCCGGATTTTCCCTTTCGCTCGCAGTAAGGCGGGTGTGAAAGACGTTGATGGTGTTTTCTGCATTTGATGCAATCGCCGTGCCGGCGGCATTTTTTAGGGCAGGGGCAGTCTTCCCGGTGTGTCAGTTCGTCCATTCCGTCATTCCCCCCGTCAGTTCGCCGGGCGTCATATGATTCTCTTCCAGATACGCGGCAAGACCGTCGCGGATCTTCACCGGCGCGTAGGGGTCGGTAAACGAGGCCGTCCCCACCTGAACCGCCGCCGCGCCCGCCAGCATCATCTCAACGGCGTCCTGCCATTTCGAAATACCGCCCATGCCCACGATCGGCACCTTCACGCGGTTATAAACCTGCCGCACCATGCGCACTGCAACCGGGAACACCGCCGGGCCGGAAAGGCCGCCGGTGTTGTTGCGCAGGATCGGTCTGCGGGTGCGGATATCGATGCGCATGCCGGTCAGCGTGTTGATGAGTGAGAGAGCGTCAGCTCCCGCACTCTCCACCGCCGCCGCAATTTCCGCGATATCGGCCACATTGGGTGAAAGCTTGACCATCAGCGGCTTTTTGCAGTGCTTCCGGACCTCCACCGTGATGCTCTCCGCCCCGGCGCAGGTTGTGCCGAACTGCACGCCGCCCTCTTTGACGTTCGGGCAGGAAATGTTCAGCTCAATCATATCGACGGCGGTATCGGAAAGACGCTCTGCAAGCGCACAGTAATCCTCCGGCGAGCGGCCCGCGATGTTCGCAATGACCACCGTTCCCTGCGCCTTCAGCCAGGGAAGATCTTCCTCAAGGAAGCGCTCCACGCCCGGATTCTGCAAGCCGACGGAATTGAGCATTCCCCCCGGCGTTTCCGCAACGCGCGGCGGCGGGTTCCCCGGGCGCTCCTCGAGTGTGAGCCCCTTGCAGGAAATGCCCCCGAGTTCGGAAAGCGGATAAAATTCGGAATATTCCTTCCCGAAGCCGAAGGTCCCGGAAGCCGTAATCACGGGGTTCCGAAGCTCGACGCCCGCGATTTTAACCTGTAAATCTGCCATGACACTACCGTCCTGTCTCTTATTTTATGCCGAACGAATAGGGATGGGCGTAATCGTTTGCAATGCAGACGCTGCCGCTTCCCGTTTTCAGATTGTAAACGACAGACCACTGAGTCTGTTTCTGGCTGACGCTTTTCAGCAGCGACATGGCGTCGTTCGCGCCGATGACGCCGCTGCTCTTTTTCAGCCGGTTCATAATAACATCGTACCGTTTGAATTCATTGCCGGTATCATTCTGCGAACCGTCTTCCCCGATGTTCAGGCCCTTGTACTGGATGAAATTCGTGACCGCCTGATAGTTTACCGGGCTTTTCACGAACTGCACACCGTGGTCCCAGTATTCTGCCACAACCGAAGCGCCGGAAGCGTCTTCGATCAGGTAGTGGCACTGAATGCCTGCCGAAAAATAAAGATTGTACTGCTTTAAAAGGGCTTCAGCCTGCGGAACCGTCGCGGCCTTATCCAGCAGCAGACGAATCGCGGTGGTCGTATTCAGGGTCACGTGCTTCGGATCATCCGGACCCTGAGTTCGATTAACCGCGAGCAGGGCAACCGCAAGGCCCTTTTCATTCATTCCGTCAAACGGGAGGTACGGTGCGGCAAGCGTCAGGAAGCTGCTGAGCCGCTGCGGCTCCGGCAGATTTTTCTGCGTATATCCCGCAAAGGAAAGGTTCACCATCGAAATGGAGGCGTAACCATCCTTCGGCTTTGTTTTCAACAGCATGGCGGGTGTGTATTCAAAATCAAAATTCCGGCCGTAGAGGGCTTCCCCTTTCTCATTTCTGGCAGCAAAAGCGGAACACCCGCCTTTCGTTACGTGAAACTGAAATGGAATTCCCTTTAACAGCCGCTTTGTGACAAAGTGTTCAATATCCGAATCGTTGTGAGCACCTTGTTTCAGAAAATCATCGAACCCGTAATCACCGTCATAAGTCATCGTGTAGAAGGGATGGCTGTTCACCTGTTTCAGGGAAAGCAGTGTTTTCAGCTCACCGTGATAGAAAAGCGCCGCCCCCGCAGCAACGACGGCAACAATCAAAATCAATGTAAAAAGAATTCGTTTAAAAAGTTTTCTCAAGCGTAAAGCCTCTTTATTCCCAAAGGACTTTTCGGCTGTCGAACACCGGGCCGTCCTTGCAGACATGGCCGTAATAACCGCCCGTTTCTCCGCGCAGCTTCACGGCGCAGCCGAGGCACGCGCCGATTCCGCAGGCCATGCGTTCCTCCAGCGAAATCTGGCAGGGCACGCCGCGCTCCTCCGCCAGTCTGGTCACCGCACGGAGCATCGGGGCGGGACCGCAGGCGAAGATTTCGTCGAATTCCAAGCCCTCGGTCAACTCCGTTACCAGCCCATGGTGCCCGGCGGAGCCGTCGTCGGTTGCGAGCAGCACCTTGCAGCCCGCCGCCTCAAAATCTTTTTGCAGAATCACCGATTCCGCGTTTCGGAATCCGGCAGCGAGCACCGCGTTTTTGCCGAAGCGCTTTGCCGTTTCCAAAAGCGGCGGCACACCGATTCCCCCGCCGACAAACAGCGCCCGGCGGGAACAGTCGCCAAGCTCAAAACCGTTGCCCAGCGGTGCGAGAAGGTTCAGTATATCGCCCGGCTTCCGTTCAGCGAGAATTTCCGTCCCCTCGCCCCGCACCTGAAAGACGAAGCGGAACGTGCCTTTCCCAAGCTCACAGATGGAAATCGGGCGGCGCAGGGTTTTGCCCGGCACCAAAAGCTGAGCGAACTGGCCGGGCTTCGCGTTCTGCGCAAGCTCCCCGGCCTCCACCGTAAAATCATAAATGTCGGCGGTCAGCTTCGCTTTGCTCCGCAGGAGGCATTCCCGCACGTCGTATTTCTTCATAGTTTCATTTCCCCGACTTCTGCCCGGATCGCATCGCGCATTGCTACTGCTTCCTCCTCCGCCGCGCGCGCATAATCGCACTCCGGAGCGTTTTTCTTCTGCCACGCACACAGAATCGAGCGGGAGGCGTTTACCACCGCGCCGATCCCATTTTCATCAAACGCGGGCGCGACGTCCTTCGCGCCGCCGCCCTGCGCGCCGTACCCCGGCACCAGGAAAAACGTATGCGGAAGGGCTTCCCTCAGCTCTTCCAACTGGGCGGGCCAGGTTGCACCCACGACCGCCCCAACGCCCGAGTACCCGTGTTTTCCGGGAAGCTGTTTGCCCCATTCCTCGCAGAAATCCCCCACCGTGCGGTACAGCGTTTTCCCGTCCTCCATCAGGCGGTCCTGTAATTCGCCGGAAGAAGGGTTCGACGTTTTCACCAGCACGAAGATCCCTTTGTCTTTCTGCTCGCAGATTTTCAGCAGCGGCTGGATGCCGTCGGTGCCGAGGTAACCGTTCACCGTCAGCGCGTCGGCCCCGAACGGTTCAAAGATTTCGCCCTCCGCATCCGTTTCTCCCAGATGTGCCTCGGCGTAAGCCTGCATGGTGGTGCCAATGTCGTTACGCTTGCCATCGGTGATGACGAACATCCCGCGCTCCCGCGCATAGGCGATCGTCTCCGAAAGTGTTTTCATTCCCTGCCATCCAAACGCCTCGTAATAGGCGCACTGCGGTTTGACTGCCGGAACGATACCGCAGAGCGCATCGATGAGTCCTTTGTTGAATGTCAGTATCGCCGCAGCGGCTCCCTCCGGATTCTTCCCATATTTCACATATGCTTCCTCTTTGATAAACTCCGGAATATAGGAAAGTTTCGGGTCCAGCCCGGCCACCGTCGGGTTCTGCTTCTCTACGATTTTTTCAATCAGCCTGTCCAGCGCCATCTTCATTTCTCCTTATCACTGTTCGGAAACTCCGCCGCCCGTATTTCAGCCGGGAGTCCATGTAAATATAATTCCATGCAGTCTTTATTCGATTCCATTGCGCACATCACGGATGAAAGCGGCTCCGGAAATACATATGGGCAATCGATTTCTCCAAGATCTGCCCGAACGGGGAACGCAAGCTGTTCTGGTCCAAGGGAAAACCGCGCGTCCACGCCGGGCTTATTGCCGCGCACATCCAGCCTCACCCAGCGCCCTGCTTCCGGAAGCCAAACCGCAGCCATACCGTGCAACACAAAACCACTTTCCGGTGTCTCCCCAATGGTCAGCTTCTGATAGCAGAAGCCCGTAGGGATTCCGGCAAACCGCAGCAGTGCGGCAAACAGATTCACCTTCGCGTGGCAGATCCCGTGCCCGGCCGCGAGCACCTGCGGAGCCGTCACGGTGATTGTATGGTTCTGAATATCCCACGAATGGGCAATTCTGTCACGCACAAATTCATAGGCCAAGCGGGCTTTTTCCGTCTCGTTTTGGCATCCGGAAAACAGGCGCTCTGCCGTCTCCCGGACAGAAGGGGCTAAAAAATCCGCATACGGACTGGTTTTAAGGCAGTCATCAAGGCACCCGAACACCTCAATCAGCTTCTTTAACGGTTCCTTCATGCCTCCGCGCCGTCCCGGTAAACGATCTTCCCACGGCAGACGGTCAGCTTCACTCTTCCCGTGAGCTTCCGGCCTTTAAAGACGGCGTTCCGGCTCTTGCCATGGAGCTTTTCAGGCTCCACGGTCCAGCTTTCTTCCGGGTCAAACAAAAACAGGTCGGCGGGCGCGCCCGCTTCCAGTTTTCCGGCGTTCAGCCCGAGGAGCTTCGCAGGGTTCACCGACATCAGCTCCAGCAGCTTCCGTAAGCTGAGGAGACCGGGCTTTACCAGATACGTCAGACCTGCAGAAAAACTGGTCTCCATGCCGATCACCCCGTTCGGCGCAGCGAGAAAATCCGCTTTTTCCGCGGGCGTATGCGGGGCGTGGTCGGTGGCAATCGCGTCGATCGTGCCGTCCTGCAAACCTTCCAGCACGGCCAGCCGATCCCGCTCGGTGCGCAGAGGCGGGCTCATGCGGTAATCGGCGTCCCGCAGGAGCAGTTCTTTCTCGGTCAGGGCAAAATAATGCGGGGCAGTTTCCGCCGTCACCCGCACACCCCGGCGTTTGGCGTCCCGGATCATCGCGACGGAGTTCAGGGTGCTCACGTGGCAAATATGCACCGGAACCCCATACGCCGCCGCAAGGGCAATCTCCCGAGCGGTGCCACAGTCCTCCGCCGCCGCGGGAACACCCTTCACCCCGAGGCGCGCCGAAACCGAGCCCTCGTTCAGCTTTCCGCCTGCGGAAAGGGAAAGGTCCTCACAGTGGCAAAGGACCTTGAGGGAAAGCGATTCCGCCTGCCCCATAGCCCGGGCCAGCAGGGCCGTATCGGTCACAGGCCTGCCGTCGTCGCTTACCGCGATTGCCCCGGCTTCCCTGAGCGCCCGCAGATCAGTCGCCTCCCGGCTTTGCAGTCCCATGGAAATCGCCGCCGCCGGGTAAACGCGCGCGTCGGCCTGTTCCGCTTTTTCCAGAACGGCGCGCACCGTTTCCGCCGTATCCAGCGCGGGAGAGGTATTTGGCATGCAAACAAGACTGGTCACGCCGCCCGCCGCCGCCGCCCGACAGCCGGAAAGTACGTCCTCTTTCTCCGTAAAACCGGGGTCGCGCAGATGGACATGCATATCCACCAGACCCGGCGCCGCAATCAAACCTCCCGCATGGACCTGTTCGGCCTCTTCGCAGTCGATTCGCACTCCGATTTCTTCAATGGTTCCGTCCTGAATCAAAAGATCCACGAGGGGGCCGTCGGGCCCGCCGATCCTAGCTTCCGAAATTAATATCCGTTCGATGTTCCGCACCTCCGCAGCCGCTCCTCAGCGGAGCAGCAGATACCGCGTGAGCGCAAGGACCTCCCGCGCCCAGCACGCAGAAAAAATATAGTCCGGCGTCTGCGCGGACACCGCATAGGGCGTCGCGCCCATCCCGCGCGCAATGGAGCACGCCCGGTACTCGTGGTAGTCATCCGTAACAACAGCCATATCCGTACTGAGTGAGTGCGCCCGAATGATTTTCAGCGCGTTCGCAAAATTCTGCTGTGTCGAATAGGAGCCGTCCTCCATCAGAATCCGTGCAAAGCTGATTCCCTGCGCCGTAAGGCCGTCCCGAATCGCCGACGCTTCCGAAACCGCTTCGCCGTTTCCCTTTGCCCCACAGGCAACACATACCGCTTTGGGGTGCTTCTTCAGATATGCCGCAGCCGTGTTGATCCGCATCCACAGATCGGCGCTCGGCACGCTGCCCGAAACCTTACTGCCGAGCACGACAACCGTCGCCGTTTCCGGCGGAGCCTCCACGGCCGAAGCCATCAGGCACGTCATCACGGCGCTCCAGACCAAGCCGCACGAAAACAGGATGAGCACCACACGCCCGAAAATTTTCAGCTTTTTTGAGCGCTCCGCCATCCTGCGGAGCAGCGGATAGAACAGCGTTGCCAGAAACATCAGGATGCAGACCGTAAGACCGGAGCCGCTCCCGATATCGAGGACATTGTGGCGGATCGGTTCGATAAACCATGCAGCCCCCACCGCGGAAAAAATCAAAAAAACAATCCGGACTATTACCGCACTCATCTTCATCACCGAACCTATTATAGCATAAAAACCACTCGGTTCAAACGCAGTGCTGATCGCCGGCAGCGGATTTTTTCGATTCGGCGCTTTGCACAATCTTTTTCATATGGCGGGTAAATTACGATACAGCTTTTCCCGGAAAGTGTACCGTTTTTGTACAGATATCTCATTGACTTCATTATAACAAAGTTCTATAATAATTTTTATGTTATGTAGTCGCATTAATGCGAAAATTTAATAAACGGAGGTTCATTATGAAACGTGTTTACAACTTTTCTGCAGGTCCTTCCATGCTGCCGGAAACTGTTCTTCGCCGCGCGGCAGATGAGATGCTTGATTACGGCGGCAGCGGCCAGTCCGTCATGGAGATGTCTCATCGATCGAAAGAGTTCGAGGGGATCATTGGTTCTGCGGAAAGTTTACTCCGCGAAGTACTGAACATTCCGGAAAACTATAAGGTTCTGTTCCTTCAGGGCGGCGCGTGGAGCCAGTTCTCCATGATTCCGCTGAACCTGATGACCGGAAGCAAGAAGGCCGATTTCGTACTGACCGGCCAGTGGGCCACCAAGGCATATAAGGAAGCTGCCCGCTACGGCGAGGCAAAGGCTGTCGCGTCTTCCAAAGACAAAACTTTCAGCTACATTCCCGAGCTTGACCCGTCCACCTTTACCGAGGATGCGGATTACTTCCACATCTGCCTGAACAACACAATTTACGGCACGAAATTCACAGCCCTTCCAGATACCGGCAAGGTGCCGCTTGTTGCGGACGTTTCCTCCTGCATTTTGAGCGAGCCGCTCGACGTTTCCAAATTCGGCCTGATTTTCGCCGGTGCGCAGAAGAACATGGGCCCGGCCGGTTTGACCGTCGTCATCATCCGAGATGACCTGATTGGCCACGCAATGGATTTCACCCCCACCATGTATGACTATAAGGTGCAGGTCGACAACGGCTCCATGTTCAATACTCCGCCGTGCTACTCGATTTATATCTGCATGCTGGTTCTCGACTGGCTGAAAAACACCGTCGGCGGTCTGGAAAACATGAAGAAAATCAACGAGAAGAAAGCTTCCCTGCTTTACAGCTTCCTCGATCAGTCCAAACTGTTCCACGGCACGGTCGTTCCGAAGGATCGCTCGCTCATGAACGTCACCTTCGTCACCGGCAATGAGGAACTGGACGCGAAGTTTGTGAAGGAATCGAAAGAGGCCGGGCTTGTCAACCTGAAGGGGCACCGTTCGGTGGGCGGTATGCGCGCTTCCATCTACAACGGTATGCCGGTGGAAGGCGTTGAAAAGCTCGTCGCCTTTATGGACGCCTTTGAAAAGGCAAACGCCTGAGAAACGGGGATTAAATTATGTATGAAATAAAATGCCTGAATAAAATTTCTCCCATTGGAACCGACCGCTTCGGCGCCGGGTATCAGTGCGGAGAAGCGGTGGAGAACCCGGACGCGATTCTGGTGCGCTCTGCCTCGATGCTCGATATGGAATTTTCGAAAAAGCTTCTCGCCATTGCCCGCGCTGGCGCAGGCGTGAACAACATCCCGATCGACCGCTGCAGCGAGCAGGGCATCGTGGTGTTCAACACCCCGGGCGCAAACGCAAACGCAGTAAAGGAGCTTGTTCTCGCGGCTCTGCTGCTTACTTCCCGTAAAATTGTACCGGGAATCGAATGGGCCAAAACACTCAAGGGCAAGGGCGACGAAGTCGGCAAGCTGGTGGAAAAAGGCAAGGGCGCGTTTGTGGGCCCGGAAATCAGCGGGAAGACGCTCGGCGTCATCGGCCTCGGCGCGATCGGCATTCTGGTCGCGAACGCAGCTCATTCCCTCGGGATGGAAGTCCTCGGCTACGACCCGTACCTTTCGGTTGACGCCGCATGGGGACTTTCCCGTTCCATCCGTCACGCCCGCTCGCTGGACGAAATCTTTACCGATTCCGATTACATCACCATCCACGTCCCGCTTGTGCCCGACACCAAGAACATGGTGAACGCGGAAGCAATTGCGAAGATGAAGGACGGTGTGCGAATCCTCAATTTTGCCCGCGGCGGACTGGTAAACTCCAAAGATGTTCTGGATGCACTGAAATCCAACAAGATTGCCGCTTACGCAACTGACTTCCCGGACGACAGCCTGATCGGTGTGGAAAACGTGCTTGCGTTCCCGCACCTCGGCGCTTCTACGCCGGAATCGGAAGACAACTGCGCCCGCATGGCGGCGAATCAGTTGATCGATTACCTCGAAAGCGGAAACATCCGCAACTCGGTCAATCTGCCGCCCGTATGCATGCCGCGCATCGGCTGCCCGCGCATCTGCCTGTTCCACAAGAACGTGCCGAACACGATCAGCAAGCTTTCCGGTATTCTCGCAGGAGCCGGAATCAACATTGAAAACATGCAAAGCAAGGCTAAGAAAGATTACGCCTATACGATTCTCGACGTGACCGGGGGCGTAGCGGAAACAACAGCGGCACATCTGGAAGAAATTCCGGAGGTTATCCGTGCTCGCGTAATTCTGTAAAAAAACATATACAAAGAAGCCGGTGTCTGTGTAAAATCAGGCACCGGCTTCTTTTTCTGCATATTAAATTACTTGATAGAATTGCCTGGTCTGCTGCCTTGATATTTTAAAAACGAACTCCCATTAAGATATCCGGCGACCAGAGCCGCAAGCAAAACATAGCCAATATAGATCACCATAGAATCCAGAAATATGGGCAGCACTGAAACGTTAGCCCCTAAGCTTCCGTGAAAGATATGAAACCAGAAAGGTTTCGGCCCATAATCAATGGGCTGATAGAACGTAATCCAGCCGCAGAAAAGGCCATACTGGTACTGATAGGGCGTGTGTTGAACCTTCTTTGACTCCTGAGGAATCAGAGTCGTAGAAATCCAGAAAATCAGTGTTAAGAGAAGATAGTGCCGAAAGGAAAATTCCTTTTTGATGATCGCAATCAGTCGGGAGCTAAACTCCGTCCACAGGTGAAATAGAAGCACAAGGATCAGAATAAAAAGGAATAAACTGAGTCCCATTCCCAGAACTTCCGGAAAATTCACGGTAATTCTCCTTCTTTCACCCTCAACAGCCCGGTGCTTTCCTACGCCTTTTTACGCACCGGCGAAGCTTCCAAAACAGGCGCTTCAGCAGATGAATCAGCCAAAAGCTGATTTCCGTCCACTCGTGAAACAGAAAAGCCAGAAACAAAATACCAATGAATAAGCCAAAGCCTGTTTTCAGAACTTCCGGAACATCCACGGCGATTCCCCTTCTTTCGTAATCGGCAATTCACTTTTCTTTCATTCTATTCTTCCTATCACACGATGTCAATATTCCAGCGCGACGCTGGACCCAAAGCACCTATCTGGACTCTCTGACATTCCCGCAATTCTTTTGGCAATGCTCCAAGTTTGTTGGGTTTCATTGACGTTCCTAGACTTGAATGGCGCGTCAACGCTTTTGTTGTTTTTCAACCGGCATTTCTAAAAAACTATCCCGGCAAACAAGGTTGGAATGCTTTCTCCATGCGAAATGCCGGGCCATTGAAGTGCGGGCTCGGTCCACAAAAAAACAGCTCCCCGCAAAAACGGGGAGCTGTAATATTAACGGAAAAGATTCAGATGAGCTCCAGAATCGCCATTTCCGCTGCGTCGCCGCGGCGGGGTCCAATCTTGCTGATCCGGGTGTAGCCGCCGTTACGGTCAGCGTACTTCGGGGCAATTTCGGAAAACAGTTTATGCACGACTTCGTCTTTGGTGACGAAACCGTAAACAAGGCGCTTGTTTGCGAGGGTATCAACCTTCGCGATGGTGATCATTTTCTCGGCCATGGAGCGGACCTCCTTGGCGCGGGTCACCGTGGTTTCCATCTTGCCGTTTTCCAGCAGGAAGGTTACCATCGCCCTGAGCATGGCAAGTCTGTGGTCGGTGTCTCTTCCGAGCTTTCTTGTTCCGGGCATCGAAAAATCACTCCTTTACCTAAGGTTCGCAAGGGACTATTCGTCTTCCTTGCGCAGATTAAAACCGAGAGAAGCCATCTTCCAGACGACCTCCTCGAGAGATTTGCGTCCGAGGTTGCGAACCTTCATCATATCCTCTTCGGATTTGTTGATGATATCGCCCACCGTATTGATTCCGGCGCGTTTCAGGCAGTTGAAGGAACGGACGGAAAGGTCCAGCTCCTCAATTGTCATTTCGAGCACCTTTTCTTTGCCCTTGTCGTCCTTTTCCACCATGATCTCGGTGCTGCTGCCCTTGTCGGACAGGTCCACGAAAAGATTCAGGTGTTCTGTCAGGACCTTCGCGGCAAGGGAAACCGCTTCCTGTGCGCCGATGACACCGTTCGTCCAGACTTCCAGCGTCAGCTTGTCAAAGTCGATGCTCTGGCCGACGCGGGTCGGCTCCACATTGTAATTCACCTTGTAAACCGGAGTGTAAATGGAATCAACGGGCAGAACGCCGATGATGCTGGCGCTCATATTCTGCTTGTTCCGCTCGGCCGATACGTAGCCGCGGCCCTTGTCCAGGGTCAGCTCCATATACAGCTTCGCACCGTCGCCCAACGTTGCGATGTGCATCTCCGGATTCAGGATCTCCACCTCGCTGTCACACTTGATGGAATCGGCCGTGACGTCGCACGGGCCTTCGGCGCAGATTTCAACCGTTTTAGGGCCGTCGCAATGCAGTTTCGCCGTCAATCCTTTAATGTTCAGGATGATCTCGGTGACATCCTCTTTGACTCCGGGTACAGTGGAAAACTCGTGGAGTACGCCGTCAATTTTAATCGAAGTGACCGCGGCTCCCTGAAGCGAAGACAGAAGCACACGCCTGAGGCTGTTCCCCAGAGTGGTGCCGAAGCCGCGCTCCAGCGGTTCCACAACAAACTTGCCATAAGTTCCGTCATTTGACAGAACACTTGTGTCGATTTTTGGCTTCTCAAACTCGATCATTAGCGACCCTCCTTGACATATAGCGGATGAATTTATCTGCCATGATGCACGCCCAGGCTGTCAGCCGGAGTGCATTACTTGGAGTACAACTCAACGATGAGAGTTTCGTCAACCGCAAGGTCAATTTCGTCGCGCTTCGGCAGGGCGATGATTTTGCCCTCCAGGGTTTCACGGTTTTCGTCAAGCCACTTCGGAACCGGACGGGAAGCGTTCGTTTCCACAGCCGCCTTGATTTTTTCGCTCTTGCGGCTGCTGTCCTTGATGGAAATCACGTCGCCGGCCTTCAACAGGCAGGAAGGAATGTCCACGCGGCTGCCGTTTACGGTAATATGGCCGTGAACGACGAACTGACGGGCCTCAGCGCGGGAATTCGCCCACGCAAGGCGGTAAACGACGTTATCGAGACGGCTTTCCAGGCAGGTAAGGAGCTCGTCGCCGGTCTTACCCTCTTTTTTGGTGGCCATTTCGTAATATTTACGGAACTGGGATTCCAAAACGCCGTAGAAACGCTTTGTCATCTGCTTCGCGCGAAGCTGCAGGCCGTATTCCGAGGTCTTCTTGCGGCCCTGACCATGCTGGCCAGGCGCATAAGCCCGACGGGTTACAGCGCAGTGCTCCGAGTAGCAGCGCTCGCCTTTAAGGAACAGTTTCTGGCCCTCGCGGCGGCACAGCTTGCACACGGATTCTGTATATCTTGCCATCTTTTGGTTACACCTCCTAATTATCGGTTCAAACTATACGCGTCTTCTCTTCGGAGGACGGCACCCGTTGTGGGGGATCGGCGTTACGTCCTTGATCATGCTGACTTCGAGGCCGGCACCCTGCAGTGCGCGGATCGCAGCTTCGCGTCCGGAACCGGGGCCCTTTACGTAAACCTCAACCGACTTCATGCCGTGCTCCATCGCAGCCTTCGCGGCGGTTTCCGCTGCGGTCTGAGCGGCGAACGGAGTGGACTTTCTGGAACCACGGAAGCCCAGCTCACCGGAGCTTGCCCAAGAAACGGCGTTGCCCTGAACATCGGTGATGGTCACAATGGTATTATTGAATGTGGACTGAATATGGGCCGAACCGCGGTCAATGTTTTTCCGCTCACGGCGTTTGCGCGTCGATGTGGCCTTTTTTGCACCGGTTGTTTTTTGTGCTGCCATTTTTCAAACCCCTCTCAGTTACTTCTTCTTGTTGGCCATGGTCTTTCTCGGCCCTTTGCGTGTGCGCGCGTTCGTCTTCGTGCGCTGGCCCCTTACCGGCAGGCCCTTACGATGGCGGATGCCGCGGTAGCAGCCAATTTCAACGAGCCGCTTAATGTCGAATGCCACGTCACGGCGAAGGTCGCCTTCCACGCGGTAGTTATGGCCAATATAATCTCTGAGCTTCGATGCGTCATCTTCCGTCAGGTCTCTTACCCGAATATCCGCATCAACGCCGGTTGCGGCGCAGATCTGCTCGGCGGTTTTACGGCCGATGCCGAATATATAAGTAAGAGCAATCTCGATGCGCTTATCTCTTGGCAGATCAATCCCTGCTATACGCGCCATACTGGTTGCACCTCCATGTTTTTATCCGCGCCATTAGCCCTGGCGCTGTTTATGCTTCGGGTTTTCACAGATCACCATGACCTTGCCCTTGCGCTTTATAATTTTGCACTTTTCGCACATTTTCTTTACAGAAGGTCTGACTTTCATAAGAATGCCCTCCTTGCAGGTTACTCTTTTATTTCGAGCGCCATGTAATGCGTCCGCGCGTCAGGTCATAGGGCGAAAGCTCAATTGTGACCTTGTCCCCCGGCAGAATACGGATAAAGTTCATCCGAAGCTTGCCGGAAATATGCGCGAGTATCATATGATGATTGGGAAGCTCCACCGTGAACATGGCGTTCGGCAGGGCTTCAGTTACGATGCCTTCGGTTTCAATTACGTCCTGTTTCGACATACATTAGCCTCCTCTTGTGGAAAGCGGCCCCCTGAAAAATCGGCGAGGGCGCGGCGTATTTCACGGTTACTCCGCATAGAGCCTTCCGGCAGAACCGTTGCGGTCGCTGAAAGGTGCCTGCGGTTCTTCCTTTTCGGATGTTCCAGACTCCGCCGCCTGCCGTCGCAGATGACGGCGCTTTCGGCGCCGGCTTCCAGCACTGTGAAAAAGCCGCCTTTGTCCCGGCCGGCAGCGGACTTCACCACCAATCCTCTGACGAAATCCATCGTCTTCCTCCTTTAATCCGCGACCGTCAGAATGACAGGCCCGTCGGAGGTGATTGCGATGGAATTTTCAAAATGGGCGGAGAGCTTGCCGTCCACTGTGACGGTCGTCCAACCGTCGCCGAGAACGTTAACTTCCTTCCGGCCCTGATTGATCATCGGCTCAATGGCAATGGTCATGCCCGGCAACAGGCGCACGCCCCTTCCGGGCGTGCCGTAATTGGGAACACTTGGGTCTTCATGCATCTTCGCGCCTACTCCGTGGCCGACAAAATCCCGTACCACCGAGTAACCGCGAGTTTCAGCATACCTCTGTATGGCGCTGCCGACGTCTCCGAGTCTCGCGCCGGCCTGCGCCGCGTGAATGCCCTCAAAAAGGGATTCGCGGGTCGTGTCCAGCAGGCGCTGCGCCTCAGGGCTGATCTTCCCACAGGGGAAGGTCCACGCGTTGTCGCCCACAAAACCTTCGTAGGTGGCGCCAACGTCGATACTGACGATGTCGCCCTCCTTCAGGATCTGATGTTTGCTTGGTATGCCATGGATAACGACATGATTAACGGAAATACATGCGTCGGCAGGATAGCCGCCGTACCCCAGAAACGTGGGCTTAGCGCCCGCGGCGAGGATGTAGCGGCGCATAACCTGGTTAAGTTCCCATGTGGAAACACCGGGCTGCACCGCCTCTCCACCGACCTTGAGGGCATTGGCGGCCACACGGCCCGCCTCACGCATGATTTTAAGCTCGCGTGCAGTTTTCAGAACAATCATTGATTATGCCTCGATCGCTTTAAATATTAAACGGTCGGTCTCCGCATAATCTTCCTGACCTTCCACCACGCGCAGTTTCCCCAGTTTGTCATAGTAGTCCTTCAGGGGTTCCGTCTGCTCATGATACACCTGCAGCCGTGCTTTCACGGTCTCAGGCGCGTCATCCTTACGCTGAATCAGGGTGCCTCCGCAGATATCGCAGACCCCTTCCGCCTTCGGCAGTTTGTCGAACACGTTGTAGGGGGCTCCGCACTTTTCGCAGACACGGCGTCCGGACAGGCGACGCACAATCGTATCTTCCGGCACATAGATGTCGATAACGAGATCGATGTTGACGCCCATTTTGCCCAGAGCCTCGGCCTGAGGGATCGTGCGCGGAAAACCGTCGAGAATAAAGCCATTCTTGCAGTCTTCATTCGCGAGGCGCTCCCGGATAATGCCGATGACGACATCGTCCGGAACCAGCTTACCCGTTTCGGTATAAGCCTTTGCGCGCAGACCCATCTCAGTGCCGCTTTTCAGCGCTTCCCGGATAATGTTTCCGGTTGAAATGGTTGGAATCTGGTATTTTTGCGAAACAACCTCAGCATGAGTGCCTTTGCCGGCACCCGGGGCGCCCAGAAAAATGAGATTCATAATTACAGCACTCCTTTTAATCAAGGAACCCCTTGTAATGACGCATCATCATCTGGGATTCAAGCTGTTTCACCGTTTCCAGCGCGACGCCGACCAAAATCAGGATGGACGTGCCGCCCATGGAAAGGTTATGCATTCCGGTCGCAGAACCGAAGATAATCGGAACCAAGGCGATAAATGCCAAGAACAGCGAACCGATAAACGTGAGCTTAGAAAGCAGCTTCGCAATATAGTCGGAAGTGGGTTTTCCGGGCCGAATCCCGGGGATCGTACCGTTGCTTTGACGAAGATTATTGGCCATCTCCACCGGATTATACTGAATCGTCATGTAGAAGAAGGAAAATCCGATGATCAGTACAAAATAGAAGATGGAATAGAGCAAACCGGTCGTTGAGAAAGCATCAAAGAAGCTTTTCCAGAAACCGTTTACCTGATTGCCCAGGAAGAGCTGAATGGTGCTCGGGATAATCAGGATGGAGCTTGCGAAGATGATCGGCATAACACCGGACATTCCGACCTTAATCGGAATATGGCTGTTCTGCCCGCCGTAAACCTTCCTGCCCACAACGCGCTTTGCGTATTGGACCGGAATGCGGCGCTCGGCGTCATACATGAATATAATAACACCGATAATGATGAGGAAGATGACGAAAAACAGCGGTACCAGGAAATAATACTGGCCGTAGCTGGTAGGATCCTGATTCGCTGCGTTCCAGAACGTGCCCAGTGTGTTGAGCGTGTGCGGCAACCGAGCAACGATGCCGGCAAACAGCAGGATGGAAATCCCGTTGCCGATACCCTTCTGGTTGATCTGCTCGCCCAGCCACATCATCAGAGATGCGCCGGCCGTGAAGGTCAGGATAATAACGAAAGCCGAGAAAACCGCGGCTCCGCCCTTCGTGTACTTCGCGATCGGAGTGCCCTGATAGGCGCTGTTGCGCAGATAGAAATAGTATGCGGTGCCCTGAATCAGTGCCAGAGCCACAGCGACGTAACGGGTGATGGCGCCGATCTTCCGGCGGCCTTCCTCCCCTTCCTTCGCAAGGCGCTCCAGCGCCGGAATTGCGATGGTCAGAAGCTGAATGACAATGGAGCTGTTAATATACGGCGTCACGCTCATTGCGAACAGCGTTGCGTTCGCAAAGGCGCCGCCGGACATCATATCCAGGTATCCCAGAGCGGTTCCCGTTGTGCCCACCTGGCCCATAAGGCCCTTAAGCGCAGCGGTATTCAGGAACGGAACCGGAACGGCCGCGCCGATCCGGAAAACAATGATGATAAACAGAGTGAAGAGGATCTTGTTGCGGAGGTCAGGAATGCTCCACGCGTTTTTGAGAGTTTTGAACATCTCAAATCACCTCGGCCTTCCCGCCGGCAGCCTCGATCTTCTGCTTGGCGGAATCGGAAAACGCTGCAACTTTCACATTCAGCTTCTTGGTCAGCTTGCCGTTGCCCAGGATTTTCACCCCGTCGCAGCAAACCTTCACAAGACCCGCGTCCAACAGAGCCTGTGTGTCCACGGAAGCACCGTCCTCAAACTTCTCCAGCGCTCCAACGTTCACGGCCGCAATCGATTTGGCGAATTTATTAACAAATCCCCTTTTCGGAATACGACGCTGCAAAGGCATCTGGCCGCCTTCGAAACCGGGCCGCATGCCGCTGCCCGAACGAGCTTTCTGCCCTTTGTGGCCCTTGCCCGCGGTTTTACCCTGGCCGGAGCCGATCCCTCTGCCGATACGCTTCGGTGCCTTTCTGGAACCGGGAACCGACGTCAGTTCGTTTAACTTCATTTACTCGCACCTCCTTGCTTACGCATTGCTTACTTCTATGAGGTGGATAATCTTGGCCACCTTGCCTTTGGTCTGCACGTTGTCGGGTTGTACCGACGAATCGCCTATTTTGGTAAGACCAAGAGCCTGGGCGGTTGCAATCTGGTCTTTTTTGCTGCCGATCAGACTTTTAACCAACGTAACCTTCAGCTGTGCCATATTGCTGCCCCCCTTATGCAAAAATCTCTTTAACGGATTTACCGCGCGTCTTTGCGACCTGCTGTGCGTCGCGGAGCTTGGAAACGCCGTCCATCGTTGCGCGCACAACGTTGCACGGATTGTTGGACCGAAGAGCCTTGGTGCGGATGTCGCGGATTCCCGCTGCTTCCACAACCGCACGGACCGGGCCGCCGGCAATAACGCCGGTACCGGGTGCGGCGGGCTTCAGAAGAACGCGGCCCGCGCCGTAAGCGCCGATGATCTCATGCGGGATGGTGGTGCCGCGGAGCGCAACCTTTACGAGGTTTTTCTTCGCGTCTTCGATCCCCTTGCGGATAGCGTCCGGAACTTCGCCGGCCTTGCCGATACCGAAGCCCACGGTGCCGTTGCCGTCGCCGACGACTACGAGCGCCGCGAATTTAAAAATGCGGCCGCCTTTTACCGTTTTGGACACGCGGTTAATGGCAACCACATGTTCTTTCAGTTCCATGGATGATGCGTCAATTCTAGCCAAAAGTTTTCCTCCTCCTTATCAGAATTTGAGGCCGCCCTTGCGGGCGCCTTCGGCCAGTTCTTTGACGCGGCCGTGATAGATATAGCCGCCGCGGTCAAATACAACCGTTTCGATTCCCTTATCCGCGGCGCGTTTAGCGATCAGCTCGCCAACCTTTTCCGCGGCTTCCTTATTCCCGCCGTTGCCTTCAAACTCCTTGTCCAGTGAAGAAGCCGCTGCCAGCGTAACTCCCTTGACATCGTCGATAATCTGGGCGTAGATGTTTTTGGCAGAGCGAAATACGTTCAGGCGCGGGCATTCGGCCGTGCCGGAAATTTTTCCGCGCACCCTGCGGTGCCGCTGCAGTCTGGCTACGTTTGTGTCAGCCTTGTTCACCATATGCGATTCACTCCTTCCTTACTTCTTGGCGCCCTTGCCGGCTTTGCCTTCCTTACGGCGGACAAATTCGCCCGTGTAGCGGATTCCCTTGCCCTTATAAGGCTCAGGCGGACGCTTCTCGCGTACTTCCGCTGCGAACTGCCCAACCTGCTGTTTGTCCGGTCCCAAAATTACAATTTTGTTGGCCGTCGGGCATTCGATGGTGATGCCGTCCACTTCGGAAACGGTCACCTGATGGGAATAACCGAGGTTCATCACAAGGTTTTTACCCTGCTTCTGCACACGGTAGCCGACGCCGTTGACGTCGAGTTCCTTTTTGAAGCCTTCCGTAACACCCAGAACCATGTTGTGGATCAGGGAGCGGGTCAGGCCGTGCAGGGATTTGTTTTCCTTGTCGTCGTTCGGGCGGGTTACATGAACGAGGTCGCCCTCAACGGAAATACTCATGTTCGGATGAACCTTCTGGGTCAGGGAGCCTTTCGGTCCCTTTACCGAAACAACGCTGCCGTCAACCGATACGGTGACGCCGGCGGGAATATTTATGGGTTTTCTTCCAATTCGCGACATTGCTGCACCCCCTTAAGTTACCAGATAAACGCGAGGACTTCGCCGCCTACGTTTTCCTTGCGGGCCTGACGGTCCGTCATAATGCCTCTCGACGTGGAAACGATGGCGATGCCGAGGCCTTTCATGACCTTAGGCAGTTCCTCTGCGTTGGAATAAATGCGGAGGCCCGGCTTAGAAACTCTGCGCAGGCCGTTGATCGCGGAGGTTTTACCCTCGCCGTACTTTAAGTTTACTTTGATAATGCCCTGTTTGCCGTCATCGACTACCGTATAGTTCTTCACATAGCCCTCTTCAACAAGAATCTGCACAATGGCCTTCTTCATGTTGGAAGCGGGAATTTCAACGGAGTCATGCTTTGCGGAGCTCGCATTGCGGATCCGGGTAAGCAAATCGGCAACTGTATCTGTAATCTGCATGCCGTTCCCTCCTTTACCAGCTTGACTTTTTTACGCCGGGAATCTCGCCCTTATGAGCAAGCTCCCTGAAACAAATACGGCAGATCCCGAATTTGCGGAGGTAGGCATGCGGCCTGCCGCATATTTTGCAGCGGTTGTACTCGCGGGAAGAGAATTTCGCCGGTCTTTGCTGTTTGACTTTCATGGAAGTCTTGGCCACAGTAATCCCTCCTTATTTCGCGAACGGGGCGCCCATCAGCGTTAAAAGCTCTCTGGATTCCTCGTCGGTTTTTGCGGTCGTCACAAAGCAGATATCCATACCGCGGACCTTGTCGACTTTGTCGAACTCGATCTCCGGGAAAATCAACTGCTCCTTGATGCCCATGTTGTAATTGCCGCGGCCGTCGAACGAGTTGGCGTTGATTCCGCGGAAGTCGCGGACACGCGGCAGAGCCACGTTGAACAGCCGATCAATAAACTCATACATACGGTCTCCGCGGAGCGTGACCTTGACGCCGATTTTCATGCCGGCACGAAGTTTAAAGTTCGCGACAGATTTCTTCGAGGTCGTGACCATCGGCTTCTGGCCGGTGATGATGGAAAGGTCGCTCATAACGGTATCAATAACCTTAGCGTTTTCCTTTGCTTCGCCGGCACCCACGTTGATTACAACCTTTTCGAGCTTGGGAATCTGCATGACGCTCTTATAAGAAAACTTCTTCATCAGCGCCGGGGCGACTTCTTTCTGATAAAATTCCTTCAGCCTTGCCATGTGTTCATCCTCCTCACAGCGCTTCGCCGCATTTTTTGCAAATGCGTTCCTTAGTGCCGTCCTCATAAATCTTATGGGAAACACGCGTGGCTTTGCCGCAGCGGGGGCAGACGACCTGGACTTTGCAGGCGTACATAGCGCCTTCGGCTTTAACGATACCGCCCTGTTCGCCCATCTTACGGGGCTTCACATGTTTGGAAACAATGTTGATGCCCTCGACGATGACCTTGCCCTCTTTGGGGCTGACCTGAAGGACCTTACCTTTTTTGCCGCGGTCCTTTCCGCTGAGAATCAGGACGGTGTCGCCTGTTTTTACATGCATCTTTTTAATCATTAGCGTGCACCTCCCATCAAAGTACTTCCGGGGCAAGGCTAAGAATTTTCACATAGTCCCTGTCGCGCAGTTCGCGGGCCACTGGCCCAAAAATACGCGTGCCCGTCGGATTTTTGTCATCCTTAATAAGGACGGCAGCGTTTTCGTCGAACCGGATGTACGTTCCGTCCTCGCGGCGGACGCCCGAAGCGGTGCGCACAATAACCGCCTTGACCACGTCGCCCTTTTTCACGGTTCCGCCCGGTGCCGCCTTCTTGACGGAGGCGACAACGACATCCCCTATATTGGCATACCGTCTTCCGGTGCCGCCCAGGACGCGGATGCACATAAGCTGCTTCGCTCCGGTGTTATCGGCAACGTTGAGGTAAGTCTGCTGTTGTATCACGGTGCGTTCCTCCTTCGCTTAAAAGCCGGAAATCATTTGGCTTTTTCTATAATCTTGACAAGGCGCCATCTTTTTTCTTTACTTAACGGACGGGTCTCCATCACGCGGACGCGGTCGCCGACGGTGCACTCGTTGTTCTCATCATGCGCTTTCAGTTTCACGGTGCGCTTGACAACCTTTTTGTAAAGCGGATGCTTCACGCTGTCCTCAACGGCGACTACGATGGTCTTATCCATCTTGCTGCTGACGACCTTGCCGACCTGAGTTTTCCTTATATTCCTGTCGCTCATGATTAATCCTCCCTTCCGTTACGCATTGGCGCTGTCTTTCAGTTCGTTCTCGCGCAGGACGGTCTTGATGCGGGCAATGTCCTTCTTGACAGCCTGGATGCGCATCGGGTTATCGAGCTGATTAATGGTAAGCTGGAAACGGAGGTTGAAAAGCTCGGCCTTTAAATCCTTCAGCTTGCTTTCAAGCTCTTCCGCACTGAGTTCTCTGACTTCTTGGGCCTTCATTACTGCTCACCACCCGTTTCTTCCTTGGTAATGAATTTGCATTTGATCGGCAGCTTGTTGGAGGCGAGGCGAAGGGCTTCCTTTGCGGTTTCCTCCGGGATGCCGCCCATTTCGAACATGACGCGGCCCGGCTTTACCACGGCCACCCAGAACTCCGGTGCACCTTTACCGGAACCCATGCGGACTTCGGCAGGTTTCTTTGTTACCGGCTTATCCGGGAAAATCTTAATCCACACCTGGCCAAAACGTTTGGTGTAACGTGTCATGGCAACACGGGCAGCTTCGATCTGGTTGGCGGTAATCCATGCCGGCTCCAGCGCCTGAAGGCCGTATTCGCCGTAATCCACCTTATTGCCGCGCAGGCATTTGCCTGTCATGCGGCCGCGCTGTACTTTGCGGTATTTCACGCGTTTGGGCATCAGCATTATTTACTGCCTCCTTCCCTGCGGGGCTGCTGCTTCCGGTTGTCCTGAAGCACTTCGCCCCTGTAGATCCAGACCTTTACGCCGATGCGGCCGTAGGTCGTGGCGGCTTCCGTAAAGCCGTAATCGATATCGGCACGGATTGTCTGAAGAGGAATCGTGCCGTCGTGATACTGTTCTCTGCGCGCGATTTCCGCGCCGCCCAGGCGGCCGGAGACCTGCGTCTTAATTCCCTTGGCGCCCATCTTCATGGCACGGCCGATGCACTGTTTCATAGCGCGGCGGAAGGAAATACGTTTTTCCAGCTGCTGTGCGATGTTCTCAGCAACGAGCTGTGCGTTCAGGTCGGGAGATTTCACCTCGACGATGTTGATCGTCACGGGTTTATTCAGGATCTTCTCGCACTGCAGGCGCAGCTTTTCGATCTCTGTGCCGCCTCTGCCGATGACGATGCCCGGCTTTGCGCAGTGGATGTGCACGCGCACCTTGGAGGCGTCGCGCTCGATCTCTATTTTCGGAACGCCGGCCGGGGCGAGCTGCTTTAAGAGGATCTTGCGCAGCTTATAGTCTTCAACGAGCGTATCGCCGAAAACTGCGTCCTTTGCATACCAGCGGGAATCCCAGTCCTTGATGATGCCCACACGGAAACCGTGCGGATTAATTTTCTGGCCCATAATTTACCTCCTCCTCTGCATTATTCCTGTTCCTTAAGCACCATGGTCACGTGCGAAGTCCTTTTCAGGATTCGGAACGCGCGGCCCTGCGCCCTCGGGCGGATACGCTTGAGGATCGGACCCGGGCTGACGAAGCACTCTGCTACGTACAGTCTGGAAACGTCCATATCGTGGTTATTCTCGGCGTTTGCCATCGCGGACTTGAGCAGCTTTTCAAGGCTTTCGCTCGCGGCCTTGGGGGTATGCCTGAGGATAGCCATCGCAACGCCGACCGGCTTGTTGCGAATGAGGTCAAGCACAATCTGGACCTTGCGGGGAGAAATGCGGGCATATTTCAAATAAGCCCTTGCTTCCATGCCATACACTCCTTTCAGCCGTTATTTACCCGGCGCCGTTGTTTTGGAACCGGAATGTCCCTTGAAGGTTCTGGTGGGGGCGAACTCGCCCAGCCTGTGACCCACCATGTCTTCGGTAACATAGACCGGAACATGCTTGCGGCCGTCGTGGACCGCTATCGTATGGCCGATAAAATCCGGGAAAATCGTGGAAGACCTGCTCCAGGTCTTGACGATCTTCTTTTCGCCGGCCGCATTCATTTCCTGAATCCTTTTAAGCAGCACAGGCTGAACATAAGGACCCTTCTTTATGCTTCTACTCATAATGGTTCAAGCTCCTTTCTGCACGCCTTATTTGCCGTTTCTGCGTCTCACGATAAACTTATCGGAGCGGTTGTGGTGAGCACGGGTCTTGTAACCCAGAGTCGGCTTGCCCCAAGGGGTAACCGGTCCCGGACGTCCGATGGGCGCCCGGCCTTCGCCGCCGCCGTGCGGATGGTCGTTCGGGTTCATAACAGAACCGCGGACCGTCGGCCTCCAGCCCATGTGGCGCTTACGGCCGGCTTTGCCGATCTTCATGTTCTCGTGATCCACGTTGCCGACCTGACCGATGGTGGCCATGCAGGCGATCGGAACGTTGCGCAGTTCGCCGGAGGGGAGTCTCAGAAGAGCGAGACCGTTTTCCTTGGCCATCAGCTGAGCCATGATGCCTGCAGCACGGGCGATTTGAGCGCCTTTGCCGGGGTACAGTTCAACGTTGTGGACGAAGGTACCGACCGGGATGTTCTCAAGCGGAAGCGCGTTGCCCGGCTTAATGTCAGCCGCGGCGCCGGAAACGACGGTGTCGCCAACCTTGAGGCCGTCCGGAGCGATGATATAGCTCTTGTCGCCGTCTTCATACTGAACGAGCGCGATAAAAGCGGACCGGTTCGGATCGTACTCAATGGAAACTACCTTCGCGGGGACGTCGGACTTCTGACGCTTGAAATCGATGATGCGGTATTTTCTGCGGTTTGCGCCGCCGCGGTGGCGGACGGTGATCCGGCCGTAGCTATTGCGCCCGGACTTATTGGAAACGGTATCCAGAAGACTTTTTTCCGGCGCTTTCTTGGTCAATACGCTGTAGTCCGTAACGGACATGTTGCGCCGGGAAGCTGTCGTCGGTTTAAAATTGATAGTTGGCATTGTTTCACACTCCTCATGATGGCTTTGCGGGGAAATGCCGGTTCCCCATCCATGCTCCCTGCGAAGGCAGGGATTACATCATGCCTTCAAAGAATTCGATCGTCTTGCTTTCCGGCTTCAATGTGACGATCGCCTTTTTCCACGAACTGGTGTAGCCCTGGGTCTTGCCCTGACGGCGAAGATGTCCGCGAACATGAAGGGTGTTAACCTTGGAAACCTTCACGCCGAAGAGTTCTTCCACGGCTCTGCCAATATCGATCTTGGTGGCGGACTGGGCAACCTCGAAGGTATACTTCTTGTCGCCGATGCCGCTCATGCTTTTCTCCGACACAATCGGGCGAAGAATAATATCGTGCGCTGTCATTTAAGCGTACACCTCCTCGATCTGAGCCACCGCGTCCTTGACAACGATGAACTTGTCGGCGTCGAGAATATCATAGACGCTCAGGGAGTTCACAAGTGCCGTCTTGACGCCGGGAATGTTCGCCGCGGAGGCGATGACCTTCTCGTCCACCTGAGGCAGAACGATCAGGGCTTTCTTCTCGGAGCCGACCGCCTTGAGCACCGCTGCGACCGCTTTGGTCTTGTACTCTTCGAGCGTCAGGCTGTCGAGCACTACGATCTCATTGTCGAGCACCTTGCTGGAAAGCGCCGACTTCATGGCGAGACGTTTCACCTTTTTGTTGACGCCCACGCTGTATTCGCGGGGCTTCGGGGCGAAAACGATTCCGCCGTGACGCCACTGCGGAGAACGTGTGGAGCCCTGGCGCGCATGGCCTGTACCCTTCTGTTTCCACGGTTTTCTGCCGCCGCCGGAAACCTCTGCACGGGTCTTTGCGGACTGCGTGCCCTGACGCAGATTGGCCAGATGGCTTAATACCATGCTGTGCATGGCCGGTTTGTTCGGCTCAATGCCGAAAACGGCGTCGGAAAGATCGATCTTGCCGACTTCTTTTCCGGTTCCGTCATATACTGCTACTGTAGGCATTCCGATTCCTCCTTCCCTTACGCCTTGACAGCTTTCACGCTGTCGCGGATCACCACAATGCTGCCGTTGGGCCCGGGAACTGCGCCGCGGATAGCGATCAGGTTGTTTTCTGCGTCCACTTTTGCGACGGTCAGGTTCTGCACCGTCACCTGCTCGGCACCGAGGTGCCCGGCCATCTTAAGGCCCGGGAACACGCGGGAAGGATCCGAGTTCGGGCCGTTGGAACCGCCGTGGCGGGCCACCGGGCCGGTACCGTGGGTTTCCTTAAGGCGCTGGAAGTTCCAGCGCTTGATTACGCCGGCATATCCTTTACCTTTGCTGGTTCCGGTCACGTCGACGCGGTCGCCGGTTTCGAAGACGTCCGCTTTTACGAGGTCGCCCACCTTGTAGGCTTCCGGATCGTCAAAACGGAATTCGCGAAGCGTTCTCTTCGGGGCAACGTCCGCTTTTGCGAAGTGGCCCTTCATCGGCTTCGTTACCTTCTGCGCCTTCAGATCGCCATAGCCCATCTGAACGCTCGTGTAACCGTCGTTCTCAGCAGTTTTCTTCTGCGAAATCACGCAGGGACCTGCTTCGATGACTGTTACCGGAATGGCTCTGCCCTTTTCGTCAAAGATCTGCGTCATGCCGATCTTTTTGCCGATAATTCCTTTTTTCATCATTTTACCTCCTGTGCAGGTTATTGGTTGGCCTCTGCCAACATGACCCCGGCCGCCGGTTGGTTAAATCAGAGTTTGATCTCTACTTCAACGCCTGCGGGGAGCTCCAGTCCCATCAAAGACTCAACAGTCTTATTCGAGGGCCTGAGGATGTCGATAAGTCTCTTGTGGGTGCGCATCTCGAACTGCTCACGGCTGTCCTTATATTTGTGGACGGCGCGCAGAATCGTGATGATCTGCTTTTCAGTCGGGAGCGGAACGGGTCCGGAAACTCTTGCGCCCGTGCGCTTCGCGGTCTGAACGATCTTCTCGGCCGACTGGTCGACCAGCTGATGATCGTACCCCTTGATTCTTATCCTGATTTTCTCCTTGACTGCCACTGAGAATCGCCTCCTTATTGTAGTTGGCGGGCGGCGTTCAAAAACTTAAACACTGTGCCGGGTGTTTCTTCCCGAAGCAATGAAAAACCGGATTTCCCTTCGTCAAGCGAAATCCGGGTGTAGCTTTCAAACGTCTGGGAACAGCAAAGACATGCCGACACTCCAAAAACGGAGATGCCATGCCTCTGCACGCCCAAAATATCTGTCGCCCGGTTTAAAATCGGACATACTCCACGGAAATAACCGGCACTTATGTGCCGCAACCTCCCGCTTCAACGCATATCTGTCGCAGTCGTGCTTTATTATAATACCACAGGGCGGATACGATTGCAACAGAGTTTTTGGGTTTGCAAAAAAATATTTTTGGGAGCTCAGCCCACCAGACATTTCCATGCGTCGTTTGACGTACGGAACGAGGAAGTATCATCGTATTTGAGCGAAAGCTGAACAAAATCACCCTGGTCCTTCGGCACCGGGATATAGAAGCCAACGCCAATGCGGTCCACATAGAACAGCCCCGCCTGAATACCGGAGCGCAGCATGTCGTCCGTAATAGCTGCGGCCTTTTTTTCGCCCAGACGCTTCTGCGCGGCCGTGCGAAGCGCGGAAACCAGAGCGCCGTTCGCCGTCACCAGATCTGAAGTCGAAAGCGCTTTTTTGTTTTTCAAATCGTAGTTCACGACCCGGTAGCCCTGCGTGGAAGTGCCGCCGACCGTATAGCTTTCCTTAAACACGACGCTGAGAAAATCTTTACCGCGGAACATAATGGATTCGCCGACGCGCATTTTGGTCAGCGATTTCCCTTTTGCCGTGATAGTCTGCAAAGCGGTGGTTTTCAAAAGGTTGTTCACCGCGCTGTAATCGGCTCCGTTTTTGGAAAGCTGCGGGTAAGATGCTGTAACAGTCGGCTTCTTCAGATCGTTTACATACTTTTCCGTCTTGACAATGTAGTCTTTATCCTCCGCGTTCTGCAGCGCGGGGGTTGCGGCCGCCTGAGAGGCCGCGCCCGAAGCAGCAGCCGATGCGGCGGCGGAACTGGACGAACTTCCGGAGGAAGCCGAACCTGCCGAGGCTGCGGAAGAAGAAGCCGGAGAGGAAGAAGCCGATCCCCCTCTGCACCCAGCCGCGGACAGAGCCATCAAAACGGCAAGCAAAACCGGTACTAATTTTTTCATCAAAGTAAAATCACACTCCTAGATAAGTATCGCCGGACCGTTCCCCAAAAGGGAAGCGGCGCAGACCGCCGATAAATTTGCTGATTTTCAGCGGCCCGCATCTTTTTTAAAAGAATCGATCCGGAGAACGCAGAATTCTTTTCCGGATGATTGTCCTTCTATTGTAAACGCAATTGGATACCGGCGCAAGTTACAATAATATTGCAATCTTGTTTCAAAAGTTTGAACAAGCGGATTTTTCAGGAAGGAAGATCCGCTTTTTTCAGCAGGACCAGAACCACATATCGGTATTCGGCAAACTTGTAATTCGCCGTCGTGATGCGGAAGCCGCCGTCGAAGTCCTTTTCGTGCAAAACCGGCTTTTTTGCTTCAATCGCAACCAGGTCGGCAGGCCGGGCCACTGCGAAGGTGCCCTGCTGTTCAGCGGCATCGGAATGGTACAGAACGGAATCCTTCCCAAAGTCGATAGACGGCAGTTCGCTCGTCAGGTCTGCGCTGTTCTTCAGATATTTGCTTGTAAAATCCTCCCAATCTTTCTTTGTACTGAGCAGAACGTCACCGGAGGGAAGCTTGCCGAGCTTCAGAGCCGAATTGTTTTCCAGAACAAAGCCAGCGTACAGGTTCCGGAAGGACACGGTTTTCTCCGTAACCTTCACGATGCACTGCTTGACGGCACTCTGGCCCGGAAGCGCGGTATAGACGCCGCAGGTTGTTCCCGGTTCCCCGACCGGTGTCACACGAACATAATAGGAGAGGTTGCCCTTGCTGTCATTGGAGACGGTCGGCGTTTCCGCCTCGAGCACTTTGCTGTTCCCCACCGTGATTTTCGGCACAGCATTGCTGCCGTAAACCGTAAATTTGAACTGATAGGCGTCGTACTGCGGCCGTGAAATTGTTTTGGGTGTATCGCTCCCCACGTAGCCGGAGGCAGACGCCGCCCAAGCACCCGCCGGGCAGGCGAAAGTCAGTACCAGCACGGTCAGCGAAATCAGCAAAAGCCTGATTTTTTTCATTTGTTTTCTTCCTTTCCATATTTTATATGGTTTTACAGGTATATTCTGCCCGCCTGCGCGCCGGGATATTCTGTTCCGCACAAAAAGAAAAGCGGCCCGGAAGGAAATCATTCCCTCCGGGCCGCCGCTTATCCATATTAATAGGCTTTGCCCCAATAGACCATCTTGTCCGCGTGCTTTCCGCAGCAGGCGCAGGTGTCCCCCACATGCTCCTGTTCAAACGGGATGCAACGGGAAGAAAGACCGGCCACATCCTTGATCTTTTCCTCGCAGGCCGGGTCGCCGCACCACATGGCTTTTACAAGCCCGGGCTTTGCGTCGGCGATTTCCTTCATTTCATCGAGCGTCTTCGCAGTATAGGTCATGTTTTCCCGGCGCTCCAGCGCGCGGTCGTACATTCCCTTGCGAACGGCTTCCAGCTGCTCCGCGACGGCTGCCGAAAGTCCATCCAGCGGGGTGAACAGCTTTTCGCGGTCCGTACGGCGAACGATCACACACTGACCCTTTTCGATATCCTTCGGGCCAATCTCCAGACGGAGCGGCACGCCCT
Source organism: Bacillota bacterium (assembly GCA_023410445.1). Taxonomy (GTDB): domain Bacteria; phylum Bacillota; class Clostridia; order Oscillospirales; family Acutalibacteraceae; genus Caproicibacter. Next base: position 291,161 of record JAEYPT010000006.1, read on the forward strand.
TCATCTCGTACTGGGCAAACTTCCAGCCGGGCGTCTGGTCGGAATCGTCCAGTTTTACACGGAAGTCCTTTTTCAGCAGCGCTTCCAGCTCCTTCGCCTTTTCCAGCACGCCCGGCTTATGTTGGGCAACCGGCACGATGACGACCTGAACAGGTGCGACGGCGGGCGGAAGAACCAGGCCGTTGTTGTCGCCGTGGGTCATGATGATGCCGCCGATGATGCGGGTGCTCATACCCCAGGAGGTCTGGAACGGGTGGCAGAGGGAATTGTCTCTGCCCTGGAACGTGACGTCGAACGCCTTAGCGAAGCCGTCGCCGAAGTAATGGCTGGTGCCGCTCTGCAGCGCCTTGCCGTCGTGCATCATGGCCTCGATGGTATAGGTGGCTTCCGCTCCGGCAAATTTCTCGCTTTCGGTTTTCTGGCCCTTGATTACCGGGATGGCGAGCTTATTCTCGCAGAAATCGGCGTAAACCTTCAGCATTTGAAGGGTCTCCGCCTTCGCCTCGTCGGCGGTTTCGTGCATGGTATGTCCTTCCTGCCAGTGGAACTCCACCGAGCGGAGGAACGGGCGGGTCGTCTTCTCCCAGCGCACCACCGAGCACCACTGATTGTAAAGCTTTGGCAAGTCGCGGTAGGAGTGGATCACCTTGGCGTAATGGTCGCAGAACAGCGTCTCCGAGGTCGGGCGCACACACATGCGCTCCTGCAGCTTCTCGTTGCCGCCCATCGTGACCCAGGCAACTTCCGGCGCAAAGCCCTGCACGTGGTCCTTTTCTTTATTGAGCAGGCTCTCCGGAATAAACAGCGGCATGGAGACGTTCACATGCCCGAGTTCCTTAAAGCGCGCGTCGAGGTCATGCTGGATGTTCTCCCACAGCGCCCAGCCGTAAGGCTCGATTACCATACAGCCGCGCACGCTGGTGTAGTCCATCAGCTCCGCCTTTTTTACAATATCGGTATACCACTGGGCAAAGTCTTCCTCCATCGGAGTGATTGCTTCGACCAGTTTCTTTTGATCCGCCATTTCAGCGATTCCCCTTTACAGCTTCGGCCGTCCGGAGACGTCCGTTTATTCTTTTTTACCCGTGACGCGGTTCAAGATATAAATGACCAGATAAATGAGCAGCATCACGATGAAAATGCCAAGCATGCCCCGGCCCATCAGCCCGAAGGACGCGCCGATGTCGGAGCTCTTTACTTCGCCCATCAAGCCCTGATACGCGGTCAGAAAAAACAATTTTCCCATCGAAAAGCCCTCCTCAGTGCAGGATCGTGCGGGCGAGCGACAGAATTATGCCGCCGGCCACCACGGAGCCGATCTGTCCCGCGACATTCGCGCCGATCGCGTGCATCAGCAGGTGGTTCTGGTTGTCTTCCTTGAGCCCCATCTTCTGGATCACCCTCGCGGACATCGGGAAGGCCGAAATTCCGGCCCCGCCGATCATCGGGTTGATCTTTTTGTCAATCGGCAGGAAGAGGTTAAGCAGCTTCGCAAACAGCACGCCGCCGATGGTATCAAATACGAACGCGACCAGTCCAAGGGCCATAACGATCAGCGTGCCGGGCCGCACGAACTTGTCCGCGCTCATCTGGAACGCAACGGTAATACCGAGGAAAATTGTAATCAGATTCGCGAGCGGGCCCTGCGCCGTCTTGGAAAGGCTCTCCAGGCAGCCGCATTCGCGGATCAGGTTGCCGAACATCAGAAGACCCACCAGCGCGATGGAATCGGGAGCGATCAGCCCGGCGATCAGCGTCACGATAATCGGAAACAGGATGCGCGTCGTCTTGGAAACGGAGTTCGGGTGATAGGGCATGCGAATGCTCCGTTCCTTGCGGGTGGTGACCAGCCGTATGGCGAAGGGCTGGATCAACGGTACCAGTGCCATATAGGAGTACGCCGCCACGGCAATCGCGCCTTTATAGGAGCTGTTGAGCGTCTGGGAAACAAGGATGGAGGTCGGGCCGTCGGCTGCGCCGATCACCCCAATGGACATGGCATCCTTCATCGGGAAGCCCAGCAGCACGGCCACGCTGACTGTGAGGAAAATTCCGAACTGCGCAGCGCCCCCGAACAGGAGCATGCGCGGGTTGGAAAGCAGCGGTCCAAAATCAATCATCGCGCCGATGCCCACGAACAGCAACAGCGGCATTGCCTCCGATGAGGCAATCCCCTTTGAAAACAGCCACTCGATGATTCCGCCCGGCCCCAGAACCCCCGTGTGCGGCAGGTTGACCAGAATGGCGCCGAACCCCATGGGCAGCAGCAGGGCCGGTTCAAAATCCTTTTTGACCGCCAGCCAGATCAGCAGGCCGCCGATGATCCACATCACCAGCATCTGCCACGTGATGCCGGCTACACCGTCGACTAAAAAGGCGAATTGACTCAACAGCTTTAACGCTCCTTACATTAGAAACTGTTCTCATCAGCGGGTGCCGTGAGCTATGAGAACAGTTTCGTACATTCTACCCGATTTTCTCAGTGCCGGAACGGTTTCCGGCTACAATAAAACCATTATAATGGAAAACGGGGTTCTTTTCAAGCGAAAAGGAAAAACGGACCGACTCCCGCAAACAAGCAAAAAAAGTCCGCCGTGCGGCGCGCACGGCGGTCAAATAAGGAGCCGCCGGTCAGACATGCTCCTCAATGTATTTTACCAGTTCACCGACCGTTTTAATGTTCTCAACTTCCTCGTCAGGGATCTCGATTTCGAATTCATCCTCAATCGACATCAGAAGGTCAACAACATCCAGAGAATCAGCGCCCAAATCGTCGGCAATACTCGTATCGGCGGTAATGGTATCCTCCTCCACGTCAAACTGCTCGCTCAGGATTGCCTTAACCTTTTCAAAAACCATTTTATATCCTCCTTAAAAGATTGAAATAACCACTCATGCGGAAAACAGAAAATCCCAGCGTGGACAAAGCAAACAGGTCTGTGTTACAATGGCCGCAGGGTATTTTAGATTCAAGCTAATCCGGGTACTGAGTGCCTATCCACATATTATTAGCAAAGTCCCTCTTTGTCAATATTTTTTTTTATTTTATTTTCGAAAGCTGAGTGACCTGTGAACTCAAAAAACTTCGCTGTGATCGGCCATCCGATCGCGCATACGATGTCTCCGTTTATTCACACACGTCTGTTCGAAACCGCGGGCGTGCAGGCCTCCTATGGCGTGCTGGAAATCGCGCCTGAGGACCTTTCCTCCCGCAGGGAGACACTGCGGGGGCTCAGCGGCTTCAACGTCACCATCCCTCACAAGCAGACAATCATCCCCCTTCTGGATTCGACTGACCCCAAAGCCGCGGATTTCGGCTCGGTGAACACTGTGAAAAACGAGGGCGGGCGGCTTTGCGGCTTCACGACGGACGGTGAAGGCTTCGCGCAGGCCCTGCGCGCTGCCGGTGTCGGCCTTTCCGGTCATACCGCCGTGGTCGGGGCAGGCGGAGCCGCGCGCGCCGTCGCCTTTGAGTGCGTCCTCGCGGGCGGAGAGGTCACCGTCGCAGCGCGGGAGCACAGCCTTCCGGCGGCGGAACACCTCACGGAGGACCTGCGCCGGCTCGTTCCGGGATCGCGGGTCGGCTGCCGCCTGATTTCCGAACTTACCGGACCGCTCGATCTTCTGGTCAACGCGACGCCCGCCGGAATGTACCCGAAAACGGATGTCTGCCCCGTGGAAGCGGAAACGGTCGCAAATGCATGCTGTGTGTTCGACGCCGTCTACAACCCCGGGGAAACCGCACTGCTACGACTGGCTCGCTCCCTCGGGGTCCGGACGGTCGGCGGCATGGGGATGCTGGTGCGTCAGGCCGCCGCCGCGCAGAAAATCTGGTTCGGAGCCGATTTTTCCGAGGACTGCCTCGCGGCTCTGGAGCAAAGCGCCCAGTTTGAAATGAAGAAGAAATTTGGAAATATTATTTTATGCGGCTTCATGGGAAGCGGGAAGACAACCGTTGGGAAACTTCTCGCCGCGTGCACCGGCCGCCGTTTTGTCGATACCGACGACGCGGTGACGGAGCGGGAGGGAATGTCGGTGTCCGAGATTTTCGCAAAGCGTGGGGAAGCGTATTTCCGCGCCTGCGAGGAAGAGGCGGTGCTGGCGCTCTCCCTGCAAAGCGGCCTGATTGTCGCAGCGGGGGGCGGCACCCTGTTAAACTCTGCGAACGCCCGGATGCTCGGTGCAAACGGCGTGATCGTCCTGCTGGGAGCCAGCCTCGCGGCCGTGGATTCCCGTCTGCGGGGAGATTCCACCCGCCCGCTTCTTCAGCGGCCGGACCGTGAGGAAGCGATGCGCGCGCTCTACGAAAAGCGTCTGCCCGCCTACCGCGCGGTTTCGGACTTTGAAGTTCCGGCGGACGGCACGCCGGAGAAAACGGCGGATGCCGTAAGGAATGTCCTGCAAAGCAAAATTTAGGAAATCGGATCTTCGCGGCTCATGGATGTTTCGATCATCCGGGTGTACACCCGGTATGTATCTTTTCCGCTGTTCTTCGCGGCATACATGGCGCAGTCGGCTTTTCGGAACAGTTCTTCATAAGTCTTTCCGTCGTGCGGATAAAAGGCGATGCCGATACTTCCGGAAATACCGATGCGCTCCAGCGTGTCGTCCCGGATTTCCCGCAGTGAACGGCCAATTCCCTCGGCCCGGTTCAGGATCAGCTCCAGAGACGGAAAATTTCTCAGGAAAATTACGAACTCATCTCCGCCGACCCGACCGATAACGTCCTCTTCCCGGAAATTACTCCGGATGAGCTGGGCGGTCTCCACGATCAGCCGGTCTCCGCAGAGATGGCCGAGGCGATCGTTTACCAGCTTGAAATTGTCGATATCGACGACAAACAGAGCGTGGCGGTCATTCTTACCGCTTGCCCGAAGAACGGTGTTAATCAGGTTGGTGGTCGTCATCCGGTTGTAAAGCCCCGTGAGAAGATCGTGTTCCGCCCTCTGCCGAAGCGCCTGCGTTTCACGGATGCGCCGGTCGATATCCGAAACAACGACGATCAGGCGTTCCAGCGCCCCCTGCGGATTGTAAAACGGCGCGGGATGAACGTTGCACCAAAGATAGCTGCCGTCGGCTGTCTTCAGCCGGCATTCCTCGTCGCCGAGCCCCCGTTTTCCTTCCAGCCACTGCCGCCCATAGCGCACAACGCACTCCCGGTCGCTCTCGTAGACGCGGTCGGAAGTTTCGATATGCTCCATCAGTGCCCCGAACCGAGGCAGCTGTTCCCCGAATTTGGAATGGCACGCGGGCGAGTAATAGGTGCGGTGATTTTTGAAATCCAGATCAAACACCGGGTCCGACGCATGCCCGAGAATCAGGCGGTAGCGCTCTTCGCTGGCGGCGAGGTCGTCCTGCGCGTGCTTCATCTCAGTAATGTCGATCAGCACGCTGTAAAGCCAGATGTTCCCGTTGCAGTCCTCCTGCCTTCGGGTACGGTCAAGCACCCAGATCTGCCGGCCGCCCTTCGCGGTGACCCGGTAGGTGAATTCCGTGATCTGGCGGCTGCTGACGTGGGCATCGATCTGGTGCATCAGCGTTTCGCGGTCTTTTTCACAGACCATGGAAAGGAAGCTGTCGTCAAACCGCTCCCGGATTTCCTCCCGCGTATACCCTGTAATGCGGCAGTAGCCTTCGCTGACAAGACCCAGCGTCAGGCGTTCGTCCAAACGGCAGCGCAGAACTCCGCCCGGCACGTTCGCGGTCAGCGCCTCCAGCTCTTCCATTTGCTCCCGCGCGAGGCGGCGTGACCGACGCTCCAGGGTGATTTCCTGAATCTGGCCGCAAAAAAGCTCGGCTCCGTTCTCCTCTTGGGAGAGCGAAACCCGGAATTCCGCCCACAGATGATGCCCGCTCTTCCGGAGCAGCTTCAGTTCCAGCTTGACATATCCCTTTTCCGAGATCCCGGCGGCTACCCAGTTCCAGTCCACAGGGGGGTCGTTGACCAGGGGACCGGCCCCACCCTTTCCCAGCAAAGCCGTCAATTCGCTTTTTTCATAGCCGAGCATCCGATAAAACGGAGCGCCGGCATAGACAATCGTCAGACATTCGTCCTTCCGTAAGCAGAGAAAACAAAGGCCGAGTGCTTCGATCGCACGTTCCGCCACAGGAAGCCCAACTTCAAGATCAGCCATGGGGCCGCTTCCCTTCCTATCATAAAAACAGGATGCGCTGATTAAATTATCATAGTAAAGCTAGTAAACAATTACTTAATTACAATTATAGTAACAATATCTTCCCGTTTTTTCAAGTTTTTTCCGAAATAATTTCGCATTCAGGAATGTCGGTTTCCGTCGCAGGGCCGGGCCAAATGAATGCACCCGGGACCGCGCGTTCCGGTTTTTTTCCGAAAGATTGATGTTGACATCGCCGCAAAGCTGTATTATGATACAGAAAAGGCAATGAGCAGGAGGTCCGACATGAAGGTTTCCTTGAGTGCGCGATTTATCTATAACAGCTACCCCCGCTATTATTATGGCGCAGGGGCTGTTTTTGCGTGCCAGAAAACTGATTGCAGGCTTTCGCTGATACGTGAACCGGAAAAGGGCCGTTGGCGCTGACGGCTGTTTTTTCGGAAAACGCGGATACGAGGACGGAGCTGGCAACAGTTCCCGTCCTTTTTTTATTGCCAAATTGAAAACTACGGAGGAAACGACATGATTATCGTATTAAAATCCGGCTGCTCTCAGGAGCGGATTGAGGAATTCTCCCGTGCTCTGGAACAGGAACACAGCATCCGGGTCAATACCTGGGTGGGCACGCAGAACACCGTACTCGGCCTTCTCGGCGATACTTCGTCTGTCGATATCGACTGGATTGCCGCGCAGGATTTCGTGGAAAGCGTAAAGCGGGTTCAGGAGCCCTACAAGAAAGCGAACCGGAAATTTCACCCGGGCGACACTGTCGTCACCCTCCCCGGCGGGCAAACCATCGGAGGCGGAGAACTTGCGCTGATTGCCGGGCCCTGCTCCGTGGAGACCCACGACCAAATCTGCGGGGTCGCGCAACGGGTCAAGGCCGCGGGCGCGCAGTTCCTGCGCGGCGGTGCGTTCAAACCCCGCACCTCGCCCTACTCGTTCCAGGGGCTGAAGGCGGAGGGCCTGGACCTCCTGCAGCAGGCAAAGGAGGAAACCGGCCTGCCGATCGTCACGGAGATCATGGGCGAAAAATACATTGATCTTTTCCTGGAAAAGGGCGTCGATATCATTCAGGTCGGGGCGCGCAACATGCAGAACTTCGACCTGCTCAAGGCACTGGGGAAGATCGACAAGCCGATCCTTCTGAAGCGCGGCCTCTCGAACACAATCGAAGAACTCCTTATGAGTGCGGAGTACATCATGGCGGGCGGAAACGAGCAGGTTATCCTGTGCGAGCGCGGAATCCGCACCTTTGAGCCCTACACCCGCAACACGCTGGATATTTCGGCCATCCCGATTCTGAAGCATCACTCCCATCTGCCGGTCATCGTAGACCCAAGCCACGCTTCCGGCATTGCATGGCTGGTGGAACCTCTGGCTCTGGCGGCCGTGGCGGCGGGCGCGGACGGTCTCATCATCGAGGTGCACAACGACCCCGCCAAGGCTCTCTCCGACGGGGCGCAGTCCCTTACCCCCGACCAGTTCGACCGCATTTCGGCGCGTATCCGCTCAGCTAAAGCCGCCTTCGAGAAGCTTCCGGACTAAGCCTCTCCGCCCGCTGCGATAGTTTCACTTTTGTTTTTCTGATATAATAATGCAGAAGCTGAACGAAAAAATGCGTCGAATACCGGGAGGAAATTGCCATGAATCAAAAAATAGCGATCGTCGGCCTGGGGCTGATCGGTGGGAGCCTTGCGAAGGCGTTCCGCAACTATACCAGCTGCGCCGTTACCGGCTTTGACCGGGACCCGCGGGTACTGGAAGCCGCCCTCGCCTGCGGAGCAATCGAAACCGCCGGAGCCGAGGAAGAACTCCGTCAGGCGGATCTCCTGTTTCTCTGCCTGTATCCCCGCGCGGCGGTCGCCTTTTTGGAGGAACACTGCGCTTCGCTCCGTCCCGGCTGCATCGTCACCGACACCTGCGGCATCAAGAGCGCCGTCGCTCCCCGGCTCGCGGCGCTTGCGAAGGAACACGGACTGATTTACGTCGGCGGTCACCCCATGGCAGGTCGGGAAAAATCCGGTTTTGAAGCAAGTGTCGCCGATCTGTTTCAAGGGGCAAGCTATATCCTTGTTCCCTGCGACGCGCCGCGGGAAGCGGTGGAAACCATGAAGGAGGCCGCGCGCGCGCTCGGCTGCTCCAGCACGATAGAAACTACCCCCGAAGAGCACGACCGGATGATCGCGTTTACCAGCCAGATTCCCCACGTGCTGGCAAGCGCTTATGTAAAAAGCCCCTGCTGCCCCAAACACCGAGGTTTTTCTGCGGGCAGCTACCGCGACGTTTCCCGCGTAGCAAGCATCAACGAAACCATGTGGGCAGAGTTGTTCCTCGAAAACCGCACCGCACTGCTGGAGGAACTGGACGGCCTGCTCACACGCACGTCGGAGATTCGGGACGCCGTCGCCCGGAACGACGAGGAGGGCCTGCGCGCGCTTCTGCGCGAAAGCCGCCTGATCAAGGAAAAGTTAGGAGAATAAAGCATGGAACTTACCGTTCACACCTCCGACCCATACCGGATTCTCATTGAGCGGGGATGTCTTGGGCAAATCGGTCCGCTCGCCGCCGGACTGTTCAAGCCCGGCAGCCGCGCCGTTGTGGTCTGCGACTCCAACGTCCGCCCCCTGTATGCCGATGCCGTCGCCGCGTCCCTCCGCGGAGCGGGGTTCTCCGCCGGTATATTTGAATTTTCTGCGGGCGAAGCGAGCAAGCGCCTTTCCGTCATTGAAGGAATGTACGCCGCTTTCGCCGAAAGCGGACTGACCCGCAGCGATTTCGTCGTTGCGCTCGGCGGCGGCGTCACCGGGGATATGGCGGGTTTTGCCGCCGCCACTTGGCTGCGCGGCATCCGGTTTATCCAGATTCCGACGACCCTGCTCTCCGAGATCGATTCCTCCATTGGCGGAAAAACAGGCGTCGACCTGCCGCAGGGGAAGAACCTGGTCGGCGCGTTCCATCAGCCCTCGCTGGTGCTCATCGACCCGGACACACTCTCCACCCTGCCCGCGCATTTCTTCTCCGACGGCATGGGCGAAGCGATCAAGCACGGGTGCATCAAAAGCCGCGAGCTGTTCGACCTCATCAAAACCACGGACGTTCGCGCCGGTCTGGAAACGATGATCCTCAAAAATCTTGAAATCAAGCGGAGCGCCGTCGAGCAGGATGAATTCGACAACGGCGAGCGCATGCTGCTCAACTTCGGCCACACGTTTGGCCACGCGCTGGAAAAGCTGCACGACTACACCGGGCTTTCCCACGGGGAAGCGGTCGGCATCGGCATGGTGATGATGGCAAAATGCGGCGAACAGGCCGGTCTGACCGCGCCGGGAACGGCAGATGAGATCGCCTCGGTCCTGAAAAAATACAATCTTCCCGTCTGGGACGATGCGGACCCCGCGGAAATCGCGGCGACCGCCATGCTGGATAAAAAGGCGCGCGGCGGCACCATCAGCCTCGTTATGCTTCACAGCATCGGCGACAGCTTCCTTTATAAGGTAGATAAAGGGCAGTTGGATACGCTGATGGAGGCCCTGCGATGAGCCGTGTGCGCGTTTCTCCCTCCTCCTTGGGCGGACGGGTGCTGGTGCCGGTTTCGAAAAGTGCCGCGCACCGCGCGCTGATTTGTTCCGCGCTCGCGCACAGCACAGAGGAGCTTCTCCCGCCCAACGAACCGCTGAGCGAGGACCTCCGCGCAACCCAAGGCGCGCTGGAAACCCTGCTCCGTGCGGAAGCGAACGGGACATCCGCCGAAATCAATTGCGGCGAATCCGGCTCGACGCTCCGGTTCCTGATTCCCGTGGCCGCGGCGCTCGGGCTCCGTGCCCATTTTACCGGGAGTGGCCGTTTGCCGGAGCGACCGCTCGGCGTCTACCGTTCGTGCCTGCCCGAACACGGCGTAGCCTGCGAATCGGCGGGCGGTCTGCCGCTGAGCATCGAAGGAAAACTAAAGTCAGACCTCTATTCCCTGCCGGGCAACGTCAGTTCCCAGTTCATTACCGGGCTGCTGTTCGCCCTGCCGCTGCTCGCCGGGGACAGCCGCATCGAATTAACTTCGCCGCTCGAATCCGCGGGCTACGTGGAAATGACCGTCCGGATTCTGCGTGAATTTGGCATTTCCGTTCAATCGGAGCAGAGTGGCTGGTCGGTTTCGGGGAACCAGAACTACCGGCCGAAACCGGGCTTTGCCGTAGAACGCGACTGGTCACAGGCGGCGTTTTTTCTGGAAGCCGCCGCGCTCGGCGGAACTCTGGAACTGGAGGGGCTGAACGCAGACTCCTGTCAGGGCGACCGCGCCGCTGAAGCGCTGTTTCAAACGCTCGGCGCAAAAACCGAGTGGGAGAACGGGATTCTCATCGCGGCGCCGGACCGGAGACTCCGAAACGAACATTCGGAGGAAATCCGGATCGACGCCTCTCAGATTCCCGATCTGGTGCCCGCGCTCGCGGCGGCCGCGGCACTCTTTGCGGGACACCGGACGGTGATTGAAAACGCTTCGCGCCTGCGTTTAAAAGAAAGCGACCGGCTCGCCGCCATGGCGGAGGGACTCGCGCGTCTCGGCGCAAAAATCCGGGAAATGCCGGACGGCCTCGTGATTGACGGCGTGGAATACTTCACCGGCGGGGCGGTAAACGGCTACAACGACCACCGCATTGTGATGGCGCTTGCCGTCGCAGCTTCAAAAACCCAGGGAGATATCGAAATTTCCGACGCGGAAAGCATCCGGAAAAGCTATCCGGGATTCTTTGAAGACTACAGAAAACTGGGAGGAATCGTGCATGAACTGGGGGAATAAAGTCCGCCTGACCGTTTTCGGCGAAAGCCACGGCCCCGCGATCGGCGCGGTGCTGGACGGCCTTCCCTGCGGGGAAGTGATCGACCCCGTTGCGGTGGAGGCTCAAATGGCCCGGCGCGCGCCGGGGCAGGACCCGACCGCGACAAAGAGAAAAGAAAGCGACACCCCGCACGTTTTGAGCGGCCTGCTGGATGGAAAAACCACCGGAGCACCGCTGTGCGCGGTGATTGAAAACACCAGTCAGCACTCGCGGGATTACGACAATCTGCTGTGCGTGCCGCGCCCCGGTCACGCGGATTACACCGCTTTTCTGCGGTACCGCGGCTTTAACGACATACGCGGTGGCGGACATTTTTCGGGTCGGCTGACCGCCCCCATCGTCTTTGCGGGGGCCGTCTGCCGCCAGATTCTGGCACGCCGCGGAATCCGAATTGGCGCGCACGTTCTCTCCATTCACGGCGCTTCGGACACGCCGTTCGACCCCGTTTCCATCCCGGTTTCCCTGCTGGAGGACCTTTCCTCCCGCTATTTCCCCACCCTGAGCGAAACGGCGCAGGCTGAGATGCGCGCGGAAGTCGAAACGGCACGCATGAACCTTGACAGCGTGGGCGGCGTGGTGGAATGCGCCGTCACCGGCGTACCGGGCGGCTACGGCGGCCCGCTGACGGAGGGCGTGGAATCCTCGCTTTCTTCCCTGCTGTTCGGTATCCCGGCCTGTAAGGGCGTGGAGTTCGGCGCGGGCTTCGCGGCGGCAGACCTTTACGGCAGTGAAAACAACGACCCGCTTTTCCTCGACGAAAACGGAGAAATCCGGACGAAAACCAACCGGGCGGGCGGCATCCTCGGCGGAATCACCAGCGGCATGCCGATCATCTTCCGCGCCGCGTTCAAGCCGACGCCCTCCATCGGAAAGGAGCAGGAAAGTGTCGATCTTCTCGCCCGCACCGACGCAAAGCTCACCGTAAAGGGGCGGCATGACCCCTGCATCGTACCGCGCGCCGTTCCGGTCGTGGAGGCCGCGGCCGCTGTGGCGCTTCTGGACCTGCTGGCGTAACGGAAAGCCCGCTGGTCCGTTTGAAAGGAGAATTCATGAAAAAAATTCTTGTGATTCTCGGAAGCCTCCGAGCCGGCAACACGCTCCGCACCGTTAAGCAGGTTGAGGCCATCCACCGGCAGGCAGAGGCATGCGAATACGAGTACCTCTTATTGAAAGACCTCCATCTGGAACTCTGCCGGGGTTGTTTTTCATGTATCGCAAACGGGGAACAGACCTGCCCCCTAAAGGATGACCGGGATTTGATCGTTCAGAAAATTGAGGAAGCCGACGGGGTGATTCTCGCCTGCCCGAACTATGTAATGAACGTTCCCTGGCTGACGAAAAACTTTATGGACCGGTTCGCTTATTTGTTTCATCGGCCCCGTTATTTCGGGAAGAAATTTATGACCGTCGTCACAAGCGGAAGCTTTGCGGGCGTAAAGAACGCAGAAAAGGCCCTCGCTGGCATGGCCTCCGGCGGAACCGTCGTCAGCCGCCTGATCGTTTACCGTTCGCCCGGCATGAACGAAGAGAAACAGAAAAAACAGGACACCCGCGTCAAAAAAGCGGCGCAGCGGTGGATTCACGGCCTGAACCGCAAAGTCAGCGCGCATCCGCCGTTTTCCGTTCTTCCGTGGTTCGCCGCCATGAAAACGGCCTCCCTGCAAAACCCGGAAGCCTATCCGGCGGACAGCCGGTTTTACCGGGACCTTGACTTCTTCCCCGGCTACACGCTGACGCCGATTCAGCGCGGCGTTCTGGCAGCTTTTGAACATACCTTCCGTTTTTTATTGAAAACCGGAGCGATTTAATATTTTGGAAATGAGGCAGAGCCAATGGCACTGGAGGAAATACGAAAAGACATCGATGAAATCGACAAACAGCTGCTCGCGCTTTTCCTGCGCCGCATGGAATGCGCGCGCCGCGTCGCCGAAGTAAAAAAAGAGACAGGTTCCCCTGTGTTCAACGAGCAGCGGGAAGAGGAAGTTCTGAATTCGGTGGCGGAAAAGGCTGGAGAATTCGGCGGCGACGCGCGCCTCCTGTTCTCCGACCTGATGGCAAGCAGCCGGGCGGAACAGCACCGCATGCTCGGGGACGGCGCGCCGCTGCGCCGCGCGGTGACAGAGGCCGGAACCGCTCTGGAAGCGCCCCGCACGGTCGCCTGTCTGGGGCAGAAGGGCTCCTATTCCCACGAAGCGCTCCTCCGCCTTTATCCGGGCGCTGAGCCGCTGTTTTTCCCGGATTTCGCGGCGATCTTCGCGGCCGTAGAGAGCGGAAGCGCCGACCTCGGCGTTGCTCCCGTGGAAAACTCCCTCGCAGGATCGGTGGCGGAGGTCTACGATCTAATTCTGAAATACCGCTTTTCCATCGTGCAAGCGCTCAGCCTACCCATCTGGCACTGCCTCGCTTCCTCGGAAACCGAGCTTGACGCGGTCAAAATCGTGTATTCCCAGCCACAGGCGCTAAGCCAGTGCTCTGAATTTTTAAAGTCGCATTCCCTGCATACCGAGCCCTTTTCCAGCACGGCGGAAGCCGCCCTTGAAGCACGGAAGCCCGGCGTCGCGGCGGTGTGTTCCCACCCGGCGGCGGCTGAATGCGGCCTGCACATGCTTGCGGACGGGATTCAGAACAACTCCGCCAACCGCACCCGCTTCATCGCCGTCAGCCGCAGCCTCGTCATCCCGGTAAACGCCCGGAAGATCAGCCTCTGCTTCTCCGTTCCGCACCGCACCGGGACGCTCTCCTCGGTGCTCTCCCGCTTTTCCGCCGCGGGCTTAAATCTTACCAAGATCGAATCCCGCCCGATCGCCGGGAAAAACTTCGAGTACGATTTCTACCTCGATTTCACCGGGAACATCCGCGACCGGCACACGCTCGACCTGCTGTGCGCCCTGCACGACGAGCTGCCGCGGTTCTCGTTCCTCGGCAACTACGCGGAGGAAGAATAAAAATCCCCATATAAATATCAGACCGTCGAAAACCGCTCTGCGCGATGTTTCGGCGGCCTGATTTGTTTCTCGACAAGCCGGGTTATTTTAATTTCACCATTTTGCGTATCATCACAACGATCCCGCCGAACAGGGCGGCCATGGCGACTGGCAGGAACCATACGCCAAGTCCGACGGAAGCACCTTCCGCCCCCTCGATCGTCTGCCACTGTAAATAAGAGAAAATTGCGAGCACGACGAGCTTGAGCCACTCGATTAAGCGGCGGCCGAGCCGGTACTGGTCCGGCGCATTCTTTTCGGTGATTTCCACCGGATAGTTATAGAGCCAGGGGAACCGCTCCAGAGCGGTCAGACCGACGTAAAAAACAGCCGAAAGCATCGGGAGCAAAATCAACGATTCCTTGCCGCCCCACCCATCCGGACTGCCGTCGAATCCAAAATGTGTGGGGATTCTTGCAGGCAGTGAAGCCGTGGCGGAAACAGTCAGGGCAGCCGTCGAAAGCAGCAAAAAGACGGACCCCGCCTGCAGCAGCTTTTCCGGCCCGGTATAGGGCATTTTAATTTTAGGTCTTTGCATCGAAACGATCCTTTCTCAGGCAAGTCTGACGGAAACCGGCCCACTTTTTTCAACCGCGGCGCATCCGGGCACGTTCCTGCAAGACCGTGCGGATACGTTGAAGCGAATCCTTATATCGGACGGACTGCATGGTCGGGAAAGCGCGGAGCAAACGGCGCTGCATGCGGTGGAAGTTGGATTCCAGCCGCTCCTTGCGCTCGTAAAGAGCGTGCATGCGTAGCTTTGTGCTTTCATCCATCCGTTCAAACAGGGCTTCCGGCAAAAGCTCCAGCTTTTCCACGCGGGCGCTGCGCGCCTTTTCCCGGATTTCGTCCAGGATCGTCTGGAGTTCGTCCAGCCTGCCGCCCAGATGTGCGGCGCCGACGACGGTGAGGGACGTGTCCGCGACGAAATAGACCAGAATTCCACTGGAAAGGAACGGGAGCACCCGTTCCGGAATGCGGCTGATGATCTCTTGGAGGGCGGGGTGAAGCCATCGCACACCGATGACACTCATCACCCCGAACAGGAGCGAATTCTGAAGGCACACCCGGCCCTGAAAGTTAAACCGGCTCATGGAATAATCCCAGTATTTGGCATGAAAAATCTTTTCCAGCGCCACGCCGGTGCAGTACTCCAGCACACTGGTGAGCAGCGCCGAAACGACAAACAGCAGGAAAATATTGTTCCGGAGCGGCAGAAGAATGTCGACAACCAGCAATCCCCCGAAGCCGTACACCGGGCAGAACGGTCCATTCAGGAAGCCACGGTTAATCGGGCGCCCGGCCGGAACGGAGCAGTAAATGCTTTCGCAGAGCCAGCCGATAAAGCTATAAAAGGTAAAATACAGAATCAGCGTCCAGAGGCTTCCCATCGCTACTCCCTTTCGGAACCGGCCCGTCCGCCCGTCAAGCCCGGTTCATCATAATTTACGTTCAGTTTAGCGGAATGCGCGGAGTTTGTCAAATGAAAAACCTTACCGCTTTTTTCAGCACCGAAAGCAGGTAAAAAAGCAGACAGCCCGATACCGCCGGGAACAGAATCCACCAGGAAATATCAACCTTCAGGCGGGCCGTTTTCAGGAGGCGGTTAATGCTCAACGAAGCGTTGTAGATTTCACTGAAAAACAAAACGGCAATATACGCGCGGATTCCGAACAGCGGCAGCAGCTGCCAGATGAGAAAAACCCGGATGCAGGAATCGCTGAAATTGTACTTGAGCGAATACATCTGCTGGTCGAGGCCCTTGAGCATATTGTCCACCACGTTGTCGAGGTACATCAGCGGGGCAATCGGCGCCATGATGCGCAGGATGTTGCCGGCCTGAGCATCCCCGAAGAACGCGCTTCCAAGTTCTTCCGCAAAGGCGATAAACACCGCCGAGGTCAGGAACCCAAACATCAGCGTGAAACGGAACGCTCTCGCCGCATTCCGCTCCACGCTCTCCCGTTTTCCGCTGGCGCTGTCCTCCGCAATTTCCGGAATCAGCAGCATGGCGACCGAGCTGATGAACGACATTGGGAAAAAGAGAATCGGCATCACCATGCCCTGCATTACGCCGTACTGGGCGAGCGCGTCCGCCCCGCCCGCGCCGAACTTTTTCAGCCCGACCGGAATGAGCACGTTCTCCGCACTGAACAGCGCGCTGCGCAGGAACGACCCGGTCAGCATCGGCGCGGCGATGTGAACGACGCTGTGCAGCGTCCCCTCCCCGTTCCGGCAGGGCATGCCGCGTTTTCGCACATAAATCAAAAAGGCTGGTACAATGTACACAAGCGATGCGACTTCCCCCAGGGTGGAAGCCATCATCAGGGCATTGAGCGGCGGGAGCGGCGAAGAAGTCAGCAACAGAATGGAGAGTCCGATGGTGACCGCCTGCTCCCAGAATTCGCCGAGCACTGGAACCAGCGTATTGCGGTTTGCGAAAAAATATCCCTTCAGGCAGGCGCAGGCCGCGAGAAACGGCAGGCCGGGCGCAAGCAGCTTGAGCGGCACGGCCGCCGCCGGGGTGCCGATAAAGCGCTCCGCCGCAAAATCAGCGCCGAAAAACAGGACTCCCGCCGCGAGAAAGCTCAGTGCCAGAGCCAGCCGGAGACAGCTCATCACACAGCTTTTCGATCCGCGCCCCTCTGCGACCAGCCTTGTGACGGCGAGACCGATGCCGGAGGTGCACGCCGTAATGCCAAGCGCAAAGATGGAAAAAATCAGCTGGTACAGCCCCATGCCGCTCGCGCCGATCCTTCCGGTGATATAGGCGCGGAACCACAGCCCCGTGAACCGCAGCACAACGGAACCGACGGTCAACAGCGCGGCATTCCGGAAAAAAGCGCGTTTTCTGTTCATCTGCCAACACCCTTGCTATCCTTGTTATTCAAGTGTATTCGCAGGACGGCAAAAATAAGTCTGTATTTTTTCCGGTCAATTCGCTATAATGGGAACAAACCCAAAAAATGGAGGACTACCATGGACTGGACGGAAGTTAAAATTACGGTGGATGCCGAGGACGCGGAAAATGCGGAAAACATCGCGCAGATGACGGTGCCTTACGGAATCTACATTGAGGACTATTCCCACCTGAACGAAGAGGTGGAGGAAATCGCCCACATCGACCTCATTGACGAAGAACTGCTGAAAAAAGACCGCACCAAAACGGTTGTGCACGTATACATTAGCCCGGAGGAAAGCCCCGCGGAGGCGATCGCGTTCCTGAACGAGCGGTATACCGCCGCGGGAATCCGTTCCCGGATCGAAACCGCCCCCTGTGTGCAGGAGGATTGGATCAACAACTGGAAAAAATACTTTCACCCCATCCCCGTTGGGAAGAAGCTTCTGATCCGCCCCTCGTGGGAGGATACGGAAAACCCGGAGAACCGCGTCGTGCTGAATCTGGAGCCCGGCATCGCGTTCGGCACCGGCACGCACGAAACCACCCGCCTGTGCATGGAGTTCTTGGAGGAATATGTTACTCCCGGCAGCAAACTGCTGGACGTCGGCTGCGGAAGCGGCATTCTTTCGGTGGCGGGACTTCTGCTCGGTGCTGAGAGCGCCATCGGCGTCGACATCGACCCGCTCGCGGTGAAAACCGCCGTGCAGAACGCGGAGCGGAACGAAGTTTCCGACCGCTTCACCGGCATCTGCGGCAGTCTTACCGAGCAGGTAAACGGTACGTTTAACGTTGTCGCGGCGAACATCGTCGCAGACGTGGTCATTGAGCTGACGAAGGGAATCGGCCGTTTTCTTGCCCCCAACGCCGTTTTCCTCATGAGCGGCATCATCGACGAGCGGGAAAACGACGTGCTCGCGGCGCTGGAGCAGAATTTCCGCCTTATTGGCCGGAAAGAGGAAAAAGGCTGGGTCGCTCTGGCAGCAAAGCTGAAATAAAAATCCTGCCGAGCAGAAAGGAACGGAACATGGACGCTTACGAGGAAAAACTGCATGTTTCTATTGAAAAGCAAGGCATTGCCGCCGAACAGCTTTTTTTCTCCGGCTCCTGCCATTCCGTGCGGGAAGCCGCAGACGCTTCCGGAGCAGCGGAAGACGAATTTGTCAAAAATATCTGCATGATCGGGCCCGACGGGCAGCTGATCGTTGCAATTGTAAAGGGTGAGGACCGGGCAAGCACCACTCGCGTTGGAAAAGCACTGAATATCGAGCCACCCCGGACCGCCGAACTCGCAGAAATTCTGGAGAAAACGGGCTATCCCTGCGGCGGGGTGCCGTCCTTCGGTTACCAAGCCACATTTCTAATCGATCCGAAGGTCCTGGAAAAGGAAACCGTCTATACCGGGGGAGGCTCCGAGCACTCCCTCGTCCGCATTGCAAGCGCGGAGCTGCTGCGGGTAAGCGGCGGCACGGTCGCAAGAATCCGGAAATAGCTCTGATAGCCAAGAAGGAATCGAACATGGAAATTGAAATTCGGCGCGCCGGAACTGAGGATGCGCACGAAATCAGTAAAATCTATGCCCTGAGCTGGAAAACAGGATACCGCGGAATGATCCCGCAGGATTACCTCGATTCGCTCAGTGAGGATTACTGGACCCCGAAATTCCAAAAATGGCTTTCGGATGGAACGATGAGCGCTGAACTTCTCTCAGCGGACGGCGCGCCCGCCGGAGCGGTCGCCTTTGGAAAATCGCGCGACGAAAAGCTGCCGGAGTGGGGAGAAATCGTTTCCCTTTACCTGAAGCCGGAGTATTTTCGCCTCGGCTTTGGCACTTTCCTGATGAAGGATACATTCCGGTACTTCCGGGAAAACGGATACCGGGACTGCTACTTGTGGGTGCTACGGGAAAATGAACGTGCGCAGGCTTTTTACCGTTCGCTCGGCTTCACGATGACAGAGGACACGGTTTCCTATTATATAGGCGAAAAAACAATCACGGATTTCCGCTGCGTTCTTCACCTGTAAACGAAGGCTCCAAAGCAAATGCTTTGGAGCCTTTTCTGTATGTTCCCATTTCCAGCCTTATGGAATGATCAGGTGTTTTTCTCCGATATCCCTTGCCATTCCGCCGACCCGTACTCTGCGGATTTCTCCCCCGTCCACGGTCAGCTCCGCGCGGATTTCGGAGGGCCTGCCCATCGAATCGCCCTGTTGAAAGATCAAATGCTCCGTGCTCTCTGTAAGAACGCTCTGTCGAAACAGGTAACAGGCCAGCGCGCCGTTTGAGGTTCCCGTCGCCGCTTCCTCCGGAATCTCGTAAAGCGGTGCGAAGTTCCGGCAGTGAGCCGTAGCTTTCCCCTCGGTTTTCAACGTGAACAGGTGATACCCGATGACGCCATATTTCCGGCTTACCTCCGTCACCTTCCGAAAGTCCGGCTGTATCATAAGCAATTGCTTCATGGATTTGATGGGAATCAGAATATCCCGCAGGCCGGTTGAAACAATCTGTGCGGGAAGACCGGGCAGAAAAGCGTCCTCCGAAACCCGGAGTGAATCGGCCAGCTCGGCCTTGTCCACACATTCCAGGAACTGCGGAAGACTCTGGTCCATAAAGACGGCACCGTCTGGCCGGATTTCGACCGGCAATATTCCAGCCCGAGTCTCCTGCGTATAGCATCCCGGGCGGAGAACGCCGGTGCTTCCCATGAAAAAATAGGTCGCAACGGTGGCATGCCCACACAGATTCACCTCCGCTGCGGGTGTAAAGAATCTTACCTTGACATCCGCCAAATTAGATTTTGCGACAAAAGCCGTCTCCGAAAACCCGATTTCGGCAGAAATATGAAGCATTTGCTTATCGGTTAAGCCATCCGCATGGAGTACTACCCCCGCGGGGTTTCCCCCTCCGGATTGCCGAGCAAATGCGTTCAGCGTATAGGCTTGGATTTCCATGAATAAAATTTCTCCTTCTGAGGCCCGTTTTTACCGAAAAGAATATCATCCGGCATTGTTTCTGTCAAGCCATGGTCGAAGTGAATTTTCGCTTCTCATATGTTATAATTCTCTCGGGGAGATGATTGAAATTGAAGGTTTTTATTGTTTACTGCCATCCGAGTGAAAAATCCTTTACAACAAAGGTATTCAACGCTTTCTGCGACGGCCTGCGGGAAGCAGGTCACACGTACGTTGTTTCCGACCTGTATGCGATGAATTTCCGGGCGGACCTGTCGCCGGAGGAATACGAGCGGGAAGGACATTACCGGGAAAACCTTCCCGTGCCGCCGGATGTTTTGGCTGAGCAGGAAAAGATCAACGCCTGCGACTGCATCGCGTTCGTATACCCAATCTGGTGGGCCGACTGCCCGGCGAAGCTGAAGGGCTGGTTTGACCGGGTTCTGACAGTCGGATTCGCATATGCCACAGACCACAATACGATGCACCCTGTACGAAAAGCCTTGTTTTTGTGCACCGCCGGGCACAGCGCGGAAAAACTGGAAGCGCAGGGCATCGCGCAGAGTATGCGGGTTGTCGCGCTGAACGACCGGATTCATACCCGCGCAGAGTCGTCGGAAATGATCATCCTCGGCGGTCAGGTGGAACACAACGAAGCCAAGATGCAGAACAATCTCCGTACGGCTTACGAAGCCGGAAAGAACCTATAAAAAGGCCCGGAAAGCGACCTGTACCGCTTTTCGGGCCTCTTTATAGGTAAGCTTCAATCCTTTACCGCGACAACTTCAATTTCTACCAGAACGTTCTTCGGCAGGGTTTTCACCGCGACACACGACCGCGCCGGTTTGCCTGTAAAGTACTTTTCATAGACAGCATTAAAGGCCGCGAAATCGCTCATATCTGCGAGAAAGCAGGTGGTTTTTACCACATTTTCGTAACCGGTTCCTGCCGCCTTTAAAATGGCGCCAACATTTTTCAGTGCCTGCTCGCCCTGAACGGTAATATCGCCCTGCGCGATTTCGCCGGTGGAGGGAACGATCGGAATCTGTCCGCTGGCAAAAACGAGGTTCCCGGCAATGATCGCCTGAGAATAAGGCCCGATGGCTGCAGGCGCATCCTGAGTCGAAATAATCTTAAGCATAAAAAAAGCATCCTTTCGATTTCAGTTTTCCACAATATGATATCCGGCGCGGAGAATAGCCTCCCGAATCTGGTTTAAATGCGCACGGTTGCGGGTTTCCACCCCGATGGAAAGCGTGCAGGCGGTGATTTCCGTCTCCTCGCCGCTTCGGTCGTGGCGGACGCTGACAACATTGCCGCCCAAACCGGCGATGATCGCGGAAACCTCGCGCAGCTCACCGGGCTTGTCGGTCAGCTCAACGGTCAGACGCCCCTGCCGCCCTTCCTTCAGAAGGCCGCGGCTGATGACGCGGGAAAGAATGGTGACGTCGATGTTGCCGCCGGAAACCAGGCAGGCAACCGTCTTGCCCTTCACATCCACCTTGTTGAACATGGCCGCGGCGACGGAGACCGCGCCAGCGCCCTCGGCGATCAGCTTGTGCTGTTCAATCAGGGTAAGAATCGCGGTGGCGATCTCGTCGTCGGTCACCGTGACGATTTCGTCCACATAGGAGCTGCAAAGGTCGTAAGTAAGTTCACCGGGGCATTTGACCGCGATTCCATCGGCAAACGTGGAAACGCCCGAAAGTGCCTCGATTTTTTGGTCGTGCAATGCCCGCACCATGGAGGGCGCACCCGCCGCCTGAACGCCGTAAACCTTGCAGCCCGGCCGCAAAGCCTTGACCGCGTAGGCAACGCCGGAAATCAGCCCGCCGCCGCCGACCGGAACGATAACGGCATCCACCTCCGGAAGCTGTTCCAAAATTTCAAGCCCGATGGTGCCCTGGCCCGCGATGACCTCCTCGTCGTCAAACGGATGGATAAACACCGCGCCGCTTTCCTTCTGCAATTCGCAGGCTTTCTGATATGCGTCGTCGTACACACCCTTTACGAGGCAAACCTCGGCGCCGTAGCTTTTCGTCGCTTCGACCTTGGAAATCGGTGCGCCCTCCGGAATGCAGATGAGCGAATGGATGCCGCTCCGTGCCGCGGCGAGAGCCACGCCCTGCGCATGGTTTCCGGCGGAACAGGCAATGACTCCCTTCTGCTTTTCTTCCTCCGGGAGCTGGCTGATCTTATTATACGCTCCGCGAACTTTAAAGGAACCCGTAATCTGAAGATTTTCCGTTTTCAGGTAAACCTTGCTTTCCGGATTGATGTTGGGAGCCGGGATCAGATCCGTTCTCCGGACGACGTTTTTCAGAACGTAGGCTGCCTGATAGATTTTATCCAGTGTCATGATTTTCCCTCGTTTTCTTGCAGGCTGAGCCTGCATGCATATCTTTTGCTCACAGCCTGCTGAGCAAAGGTTGAAAGTGAGCACAAGACGGTTTCAGTTTTTCCGAGTCATGGTCCGTCGTAGACGGTCACGAATCTAAGCGAACAATCATTCAACGTTATTTCTTCGTTTTGGGTACGCTCTTGATCGGGTCAGTGCTTCTTTGCATGCAGGCCCAGCCTGCCACCGGACCATTGGATTCAGCGTCACGCTGCCTTAAGTTGACATGGCCATGGAGCCGGTGCGCAGAATCTTCTGAATATTGTAAGGGGTGTAAAGCTCGATGAACGAGTTGATGGAATCGGAATCGCCCGTCAACTCCAGAATCATCGAATCGGGCTGCACGTGAAGGATGTTCGCGTGAAATACGTCCGCGATCTGCACAAGCTTTTCGCTGTTCTGCAGCGTGCGCTCCACCTTGAGCAACAGATGCTCTCGCACCACGGCTTTCGCACGGTCCAGCACGTTGACCTCCGCGATATCCACCAGCTTCGAAAGCTGCTTATCCACCTGCCGCACGATGCGGTCGTCGCCGGAAACCACAATCAGGATGCGGGAATACTCCGTATTTTCCGTCTGCGCCGCAATGATGCTCAGAATATTGTAATACCGCCGGCTGAACAGCCCCGCGATGCGCAGCAGCACCCCGGGGGTGTTCCGTGCCAAAACGGAAAGCACATATTCTTTTTCGTTTGCTTCCTGCATAAATTGATCCCCCTTTATGTCAACCAATGAATTCGTACTTACGTTTATTATCGCTATAGGGCATGCCGCGTGACGACGAAGGAGCTTTCCCAAATTCCGGTCAATAAGTCCAATATCAAACCGTGCAAATCATGGGAGCTTCCCCATGCCGTCCCGGCTAATCAAACCTGCGTTTTCCGCCATACAAAACGCCGGGCACTTGCGTAAAGACTTAGTCTTTACATTTCAAGCATCGGGTCCGCTACGGAGCCGCCTGCCGGAACCATCGGCAGCACGTTGATGTCTTTGCTCATCAGACAGTTGATCAGCACCGGCTCGTTAAGGGCAAGCGCTTGCCGCAGCACCGGTTCGATGTCGCTTTTTTTCGCGATGGTCATGGCCTTTACGCCGAACGCGTTCGCGAGCATCTCGTAGTTGGTTGGCCCGTCGACGTCCGTCTGGGAGAATCGGCTTTCATAAAACAGCTTCTGCCACTGACGCACCATGCCCAGCGTGCTGTTGTTGAAGACAATTTCGATCACCGGGATTTTGCATCGTGCCAGCGTGGAAAGCTCCGCACAGTTCATGTGGAAACTTCCGTCGCCTGTGATGTTAACCACACGCTTTTCCGGGTTCCCGGCCTGCGCTCCGAGCGCCGCGCCGAGGCCGTAGCCCATCGTTCCCAGCCCGCCGGAAGTCAGAAAATGCTTCGGCTCACGGAACGTGAAGAACTGCGCCGTCCACATCTGATGCTGGCCGACGTCGGTGGAAACAACCGCGTCCGGCGCAAGACGGCACAGCGTTTCCAGGATTTCCTGCGGGAGCACGTCGTCCGGCGTCTCCCCCGCCTGCCGCAGCGGATATTCCCGTTTTACGTTCAGGATGCTCTCCACCCAATCCGCGTGCTTCTGCTTCGAGAGCAGCTCGTTCAGCCGCGCGAGAATCGCCTTGACGTCGCCCTTCAGCTTCAGGTCCACGTCGATGTTCTTGTTGAACTCGGCGGAATCGATATCGATC
The DNA here is from genome assembly GCA_023410445.1 of Bacillota bacterium. GTDB lineage: Bacteria > Bacillota > Clostridia > Oscillospirales > Acutalibacteraceae > Caproicibacter. Next base: position 315,064 of record JAEYPT010000006.1, read on the forward strand.
TGCAAAATGCGGCAGTTCTGCGCAAACAGCCCCGCGTTACACAGCACCCGGTCGGAAAAGCGCGTACCGGCCGCGATGAGCAGATCGCAGTTTTTAATCGCTTCGGCGGATGCCTTCGTGCCGTGCATGCCCAGCATTCCGAGATAGCGCGGGGAAGTCTGGTCGTAGCCACCCTGGCACATCAGCGAACAGGAGACGGGAGCATCCAGTTTTTCCGCAAACTCTGAAAGCTCCGGAGAAGCCTCGCCCAGCACCACCCCGCCGCCGCAGTACAGGAACGGCCGCTCGCTCTGTTCGATCATCTCCAGTGCCTGCGCAAAACGCTCTTCCGTTGGGAAACAGGGCTTCGGCAATTCCATCGGCGCATCCAGACGCCGGAACTCCGTTTTAAGCGCCGTCACGTCCTTCGGAATATCCACCAGCACCGGACCCTTGCGGCCGGAGCCCGCGATTTCGAACGCCCGCCGGAGCGTCGAAGCCAGATCCTCCACATGCTTGACGAGGAAATTGTGCTTCGTCACCGGCATGGTGATCCCCGTGATGTCGACCTCCTGAAAGCTGTCCAGACCCAGCAGATCGCGGGTCACGTTCCCCGTTATAGCGACCATCGGCACGGAATCCATATAGGCCGTCGCGATACCCGTCACAAGGTTGGTTGCACCGGGTCCCGAGGTAGCGATGCAGACGCCCGTCTTTCCCGTGGAGCGGGCATATCCGTCCGCCGCGTGCGCCGCGCCCTGTTCGTGAGCCGTGCGGATGTGACGGATTTTGTCCCGGTATTCATAAAGAGCGTCGTACAGGTACAGCACCGCTCCGCCCGGATACCCGAAAACGGTATCCACCCCCTGCTCCATCAAGCACTCCATAACGATCTGCGATCCGGTGAGAAGCATTCCGAATTCCTCCCAAAATGTAAATTTACGCCCGCTCAAGCGGTATTCTTCCCGAAAAAGACGACAAAAAAGCCTTCGCCCCTTTCCTAGAGGCGAAGGCTATAACGCTCCGCGGTACCACTCTAATTCGCCGCATCAACGCGGCATCTCTCGCATGCATCCAACAATGCACTCTCCCATAACGGTGAGAACCGGGACGGCCTACTAACTCTTTCAGCCTCCTGCTCAAGGGTGATCTCGTGCAAATCCCGCGCTGTCTCGCACCGACCGACAGCTCTCTGAATGCGGAATCCCTGCATTCCGTCCCTATCAACGCATTTGAAATATATTTTTTTTAGTATATGCCCTGGGCCTGTATTTGTCAACAGTTTTTTGCTTATTGCGCTCAAACCGGCAAAATTTACAAAACGTACAACGCAATGCAGATTTTAGCGCTTTAAATCATTGTTTTTTAACAATTCGCAAAAAAGTGATTGACAAATGCATTCGGCCGGTGCTAAGATGGTCCACAACAGAATATCGCAAATGCAGTGATCGGGAAAAAGTACGGAATGCCTCACTTGACAGAGAGCCGTCGTTGGTGCGAGGCGGCAGGAGCTTCTGATATGACATCCCCCGTGAGCAGTCGGGCTGAACGAATTTCCAGTAAGTCCTGACCGGTTCCGCCACGTTAAAGGCGGACGTATTTGGTGGGCCCGCCTGATACGGTTGAGGTGGCCGCAATGCAGCGGCAAGCAGAGTGGTAGCGCGGAGTTTAAAACCTTCGTCTCTGAGTAAATCAGAGATGAAGGTTTTTTTGCGTTCTCTGCAGGCGGTATTCCGGATGGTTACACGACGGATTTGTTGGATTTGAGGAAGGAAGATTCGCGTTATGAACGGATTGGCAATTATTGTGCTTTCCATTGTCGTGCTGGGCGGCGGCTATTTATTTTACGGCAAGTGGCTTGTTAAAAAATGGGGAATTGACCCCAATGCGAAAACCCCGGCCTATGCGCATGAGGACGGGCAGGATTACGTCCCCGCCCCGAAGGCGGTCGTATTCGCACATCAGTTTTCCACCATCGCGGGTGCGGGCCCTGTAACCGGGCCGATTATCGCGGCCATGTTCGGGTGGCTGCCGGCTTTGCTGTGGATTCTGGTGGGCGGCGTATTTTTCGGCGCGGTACAGGATTTCGGCGCGCTGTACGCCTCTGTGAAAAACGAGGGCAAGTCCATCGGCCTTGTCATTGAACAGTACATCGGCAAAACCGGCAAGCGGCTGTTCCTGATGTTCTGCTGGCTGTTTTCGCTGCTGGTCATCGCGGCGTTCGGCGACATGGTCGCCTCCACGTTCAACGCATATGCGGTACCGGGTGCCGCACCCAGCGCGCCCAGTGCGGCCGCGGGTTCCATTTCCCTTTTCTATATTCTCGGCGCGGTTCTGTTCGGTCTGTTTATGAAATACGTAAAACCGAAGCAGGGCGTACTGTTCGTCACCGGTCTTGTCTTGTTCATCGCCATGATGGCCGCCGGTATGGCGCTTCCGCTTTACCTTGGCAAAATGCAGTGGCTGCTGATCGTGTTCGCATACATTTTCTTCGCCTCCGTTGTTCCGATGTGGATTCTGATGCAGCCGCGCGACTACCTCAGTGCTTTCCTGCTGATCAGCATGATCATCTGCTCGGTGGTCGGCATTTTCGCAACCAACCCGAGTATGAATCTTCCGGTTTACACCAGCTTTAATGTTGGCGGCAAAATGCTCTTCCCCATGCTGTTCGTCACCATCGCGTGCGGCGCGGTGTCCGGATTCCACAGTCTGGTTTCCTCCGGCACCTCCTCCAAGCAGATTCGGAATGAAAAGGATATGCTCTCCGTCGGCTACGGCGCTATGATCGTCGAATCTCTGCTGGCTGTCGCGGCGCTGGTTGTCGCCGGTGCGGCTGCCAAGAGCGGCAAACTTCCGGACGGCACTCCGTTCCAGATTTTCTCCGCAGGCGTAGCGGGCTTCATGGAAAAGTTCGGCATGCCCGCCTATGTCGCCAAGTGCAGCATGACCATGTGCGTTTCCGCGCTGTGCCTGACCACGCTCGACTCCGTGGCCCGTATCGCCCGCATGTCCATGCAGGAACTTCTGTATGATGAGGACGGCAAAGCGCACACCCCGGTCACTCAGTTCCTGACCAACAAGTACGTCGCCACAGTGATCACGCTGTTCTTCGGCTTCGTTCTTTCGCTCGGCGGCTACAACAACATCTGGGCGCTGTTCGGCTCCGCGAACCAGCTGCTCGGCGCGCTGGTGCTCATCGCTCTGGCCGTGTTCCTCAAGACGACCGGCCGTCAGGGCTGGATGCTCTACGCCCCGATGACCGTAATGCTGGTTGTCACCATGACCGCGCTTGTGATGGCGGTTTATAATATCTTCGTGAAAATCGGGGCAGGCAAATTCGTCTTCCTGACCGACGGTCTGCAGCTGATCGTCGCGGTGCTGCTGATGGGTCTGGCCGTCATGGTTGCCTATCACTGCCTGCGTAAGCTGTTCGGAAAAGAAGAGACCAAGGTCTCCGTACAGGGAGAAACCGCTTAACCTCTAGACATACAAAACAGGCGCCGTCCGGATGTGTTTCCGGGCGGCGCCTGTTTTTGATTGGTTGGCGTTATTCAATCTTGAATTTTTCAATCAACGATTTCAGCGTTTGTGCCTGACCGCTCAGTTCCTCACTGGACGCCGCGCTTTCTTCCGCCGTTGCGGAGTTGGTCTGTACGACCGACGAAATCTGATCCAGCCCAAGCTGAACCTGCCGGATGGTGTCGGCCTGCCTGGTGGAGGCATCCGAAATCTTTGAGATCAGTCCGGCGGTCTGGTGAACCTTTTCCGCCGCCGTATTGATGGACTGAACCGTGCGGTCGGTAATGGTCAGGCCGTTCTGAACATCCGCTGTCGAAGCCTCGATGAGGCTGGTGGTGTTTTTCGCGGCCTCCGAGCTTTTGCCCGCAAGATTGCGGACCTCGTCCGCAACCACGGCAAAGCCTTTGCCGGCTTCTCCGGCGCGGGCCGCCTCCACGGCTGCGTTCAGCGCGAGGATGTTGGTCTGGAACGCAATATCCTCAATGGTCTTAATGATTGCTCCGATCTGACTGGAGGACTGATTGATCTGGTTCATGGCCGTGACCAGCTCGTCCATGCGTTCCTTGCCCTGCCGCATTTCCTCAGCGGCGACTTCGGCCAGACCGTCCGCTTCGGAGGCATCGGAGGCGTTGGAACGAACATGACTGGCGATTTCCGTCACCGATGCCGAAAGTTCCTGCGTGGAACTCGCCTGCTCCGTGGCCCCCTGCGCGAGTGCCTGCGAACCGGCAGCAACCTGCTCGGAACCGGAGGCAACCTGATTGGCGGCTTCCGAGATTCCTGCGAAGGTTTTCACAAGGGATGTTTTGATATTTTCAAGCGAATCCCTGATTTTCCCGAATTCTCCCGTATAATCGCACTGCAGTTCGAACATCAGATTGCCCGTCGCGATCTGATCCAGAACGGCGGAAATTTCATCGATGTACCGGATGTATTCCTTCAGGCGATCGACCGTCCGTGAGACGGCGTTTGCAAGCTGTCCGGTTTCATCCGTGGAGCGAATGCCCACATCGACATCAAGCTCACCGTCGGCAATTCTTCCCGCCGCCGTGGTCAGCTTTCGAATCGGTTTAATAACGCTTCTTGACATCATCAAAATCAACAATCCAAGAAGCAGCAGGGCAAGCACGAATACCACCAACAGGCTGTTCTGGATGGAATTGTAGGTGCTGTAATATTCCGCATTGGGCAATCCGGCGGTAACCGTCCAGCCGGTTTTTCCCACGGGGCTGACGTAGCCCTGATTGGCTTGGCCCATGGCGGAGAAGGTGAGAAGCCCCGCCTTCTGGTCCTGAACGGCTTTCACAAGGACGTCCGAAACGCCCGCCTTCGAAATATTCTGATTGACGTATTTCTGATCCGGATAAGAAAGCAGCGTACCTTCCCCGGTTGCAAGAACAAAGAAGCCAGACTGACCAAGCTTGTAGCTCTTAATCATGCTATAAAGATGGTCCATGTTGAAATCGACACCCGTTACGCCTACCATCTGATCGGTTCCCGGCTTAAAAACCGGAGCGATCACGCTGACGATGGTCTTTTTGGTGGCGGTATCCACATACGGTTCGGTGATAACGGTGCCCTTTTTCGTCGTAACCAGACGGTACCACGGCCGCTCGGACACCTTGAAGCTGGCGTCGGAGGTGTACCCGTCCGACTGGGTAAGTTGGCTGGAATCAAAATCGCAGATCCATGTGTCCATAATATTGGACGAGTCCGATTTCTGAATGTTTTCCATAGAGCGCTTTACATCCGCGAAACCGTGCGCGGATGTAATTTTGCTTCCCGGTTTGATTTCCATGAAGAGATTTTCGAACTGCGTGTTCATGGACATCTGCTCGGCGTCCTCCGTGTATTTGGTAAAGTATTCGCTGATCTGGCCGGAGACGGCCTGAGCTTTTGAAGTGAATCCGTCGGCTGTGAGTGCGGTAGAGGATTGTTTGACTTCCGTCAGCACGAGTACGGCGGCTAAACAGAAAATACACGCCACCGGTACACCGACAAAAAGCAGCATTTTTTTCAGAAGACTTTTTTTCATCGCGTTCACTCCTTTTTTATGATTCTATCAGTATATCTCACTTTTTTCTGAACGGGATAAGTAAACAGATAAATTAAGGAATATTTATACATTTTTAATCTTTTCGGAATAATAGCGAGCCGCCGGCTATAAACAAAGCCGGGTGCTTCTCTGTACCCGGCCTTTTCCTATGTTTACTTAAATATTATAAGGCGATGTCTGCTGTGGTGGCACCGATCAGCGCAAGAAGCGCTTTGGGTTCCACTTCCACCTGCGCCCCGATTCTGCCGCCGCTCACGCACATTGTTTCAATCGCTTCGCAGCTGGAATCGATCACGGTGAGGAACTGCTTTTTCATCCCGACCGGGGAGCAGCCGCCGCGGATGTAACCGGTGATCTTATTGATCTCGCTGACGTGGATCATTTCCACCGACTTTTCTCCGACGCTTTTTGCCGCAGCCTTTAAATTCAGCTCCTTAGCGACCGGCACGACGAAAACGAAATAACCGCCGCCCGCACCACGGGTCACGAGGGTTTTATAGACTTGGTCTACGTTCTGACCAAGCTTCTGCGCGACGGAGACCCCGTCGATCTTCCCGTCCTTATTCTCGTAAAAATAAGGTTTATAAGGGATCTTTTCCGCATCAAGGATGCGCATTACGTTTGTTTTCAATTCCTTTGCCATAGCGAGGCTCCTTTTATTTTGCAGGCTGAGCCTGCACTCTTGTTTATAAGCCTTAAGGCTTATAAGATTTAACAATGAATTTCTTCTTATTATATTTGACCCCGAGGGGGTCATCGGGCTTTTGCACTCAGGCCGTGCGGGCCCCTACTTTCGGTTTCGGCCGAAAGTAGGCAAATTCCGAACAAGAGGGGCGCTTCAACTTCCCAACGAAAGGGGTATCTATGCGCGCCCCACCTTGTATTCCCCTGGCACTCCCCATATTTCATTATGGATCGAAGAAATGCTATGCTCTTCATTTCCGCCCTAAGCGTTGGCTATCAGAAAAAATTGGCACGTTCACAGTTAGCCAAAGCTTCGCTCTATTACGCCCATTTATAAAATATATGACGGTTCCCCAAACCGTCCCGGCAAACCATGCCCAAAATTTTCTCCGTGCCGGACGCCGGGCCTTTGGATGCAGCGTCACGCTGCTATTATTATAGCAAAGCACCGAAAATTGTAAAGGCGGCGACGCTGAGGAGCACCGTCACGCAGACCCACGCCCGCACCTTCTGCCCTCTGGTTGCGGCGTATTCCCCCATGACCTCCGGGCTGGAGGTCAGCAGCGTGAGAAATAGCAGGATCGGGGCCATCAGGATTCCCCCGGCTACCTGCGCGAGCACCGCAATGCGGTTCAGCGGCAGACCGGGCTGCAATACGACGGCCGCCGCCGCGCAGACGCTCAGGGCATAAACGCCGTAGAAACCGGGCGCTTTGCGCACCGGGTCGTTCAGGCTTCCGGGCCAGCCGAACGCATCCGCGACACTCCACGAGGAAGAAAGCGAAACCGTAATGGCCGCGAGCAGCCCGGAATCGAACAGCCCCAGCGCAAATAGAAACCCCGCCGCGTCGCCGGATTTCTGCGTCAGCGCGCGAACAAGCTCAACCGGTCCGGCGCTTTCCAAGTTCGGGATCATTCCGCCGACGGAGGAACCGATCCAGATCAGCGACGCCGCGACCGCCACCTGACAGATGCAGCCGACAATGGTATCGATCCTCCCATTCCGGATGAACTGCGCTTTCAGGCCCTTATCTGCATAGGCGGAATTCTGGTAGAAGATCATCCACGGCGCGACCGCGTTTCCGATCAGTGCGGCGGTGTACCACCAGAAAGGTTCGCCTGTGCAGCGCGCAAAGCACTCCGCGGGTCCCGCCACCGGACGAACAAAAAAAGCGAAGCCGAGGAACAGAAGGTTGAACAGTCCGATCAGCAGGCCGAAGCGCTCCTTCGCTTTATACCCGCTCAGCATTGCGATAGAAAGCACCAGCACGACGCTGACCAGCACCGCCGGAAGCTTAGAAAAACCGATCAGCTCCAGACCTGCCGACATTCCGATGAACTCCGTCACCAGAATGACCAGATTTTCCGCAAAAAGGGCAGCCACCTGCAGAGCCATCCAGCCGAAGCCGTACCGCTCCCGCAGCAGGCGCGTGTAGCCGGAGCCGGCCACAACTCCCAGCCGCATGGCCATTTCCTGTACCGTGTATGTAATCAGCACCAGGCAAAACGTAATCGGAACAAAGACGGCCCAGCCGAACTGTGCCCCTGTAACCGTGTAGGAGAGAATTCCGCCCGCATCGTTGTCCGCCATGGCGGCTAGCATGCCAGGGCCGAGGAAGAGTAAGAAAAAAAACGGCCCCCGTTTCCGTTTCCGCATGAAAACACCCCCAAAGGCAGTCTATGCCTCCGGGGGTTAATGTGTCAGCCTTTTCTTTCTGTGAAGAAAAGGCTGAACGAAAAGAAATGAAGGTTTTCACTAATTTCTAAAGAAAAATTACTCCGTAATTTTCCACTTAACCCCCTGCGGGGTATCCTCCAACACGACGTGGCGGGCCTTGAGCTCGTCGCGGATGCGGTCGGCTTCCGCCCAGTTTTTCGCCTTGCGGGCTTCGTTGCGCTCTGCGATCAGTTTTTCAATTTCTTTGTCGGCGGTATTCTCTTTTTTCGCGTACAGCAGGCCGAGCACGTCCGCAAGCTCATTGAACAGATCAAGCGCGAAGGCGCACAGCTCCTTGGAAGGCGCGGTGGCGGCGTTCAGGCTCGTGTTGATCTCCTTGGCGAGGTCGAACAGTGCGGCCGTTGCGTCGGCGGTGTTCAGGTCATCCTCCATCGCCGCAATGAACTGATCCCGGAACGCTTCCAGTCTGCGGCGGACTTCCTTCTCGCCATCCTTTTCGCCCTGCGGCGCGTGTCCCATCAGGAACACCAGATTTTCACGGCAGTTGTAAAGACGTTCGAGCGACGCCTTACACTGGTCGATCACATCGACGCTGTAGTTGATCGGCGTGCGGTAATGCGCGGAAACCATCAGGAACCGGACCGGCTCGTAGCCGTATTTTTCCGCCACGTCGCGCACCGTAAAGAAATTATTCAGCGATTTGGACATTTTGCGATTGTCCACGTTGATATAGCCGTTGTGCATCCAGTAGTGCGCAAACTCAACACCGTTGCAGCATTCGCTCTGGGCGATTTCGTTTTCGTGGTGCGGGAAAATCAGATCCTGTCCGCCGCAGTGAATGTCGATTGTTTTGCCGAGGTAACGGCGTGACATCGCAGAGCACTCGATATGCCAGCCGGGGCGTCCGTCACCCCACGGGGAAACCCAGCTCGGCTCGCCGGGCTTCGATCCCTTCCAGAGAGCGAAGTCCATGGGGTCTTCCTTTAGTTCTCCGACTGCGATGCGCGCGCCGGACTGTAAATCGTCCAGCGGCTGATGGGAAAGCTTGCCGTACTCCTTATCCTTCAGCGTACGGAAATAGACGTCTCCGTTCGGCGTGGAATAGGCATAGCCCTTTTCCTCCAGCGTAGAAATAATATCGATAATTTCGTCAATATTTTCGGTGGCAAGCGGATGAACAGTGGCCGGACGGACGTTCAGACCGGTAGCGTCCGTTTTGTATTCCGCGATATACCGCTTCGATATTGTAAGGTAATCGGTATTTTCCTCATTGGCCTTCCGGATGATCTTGTCATCGATATCGGTGAAGTTCTGCACGAACGTTACCTTCATGCCGCGGTATTCCAGATAACGGCGGAGCACGTCGAACACGCAGATCGGGCGGGCGTTGCCGATGTGAATATAATTGTAAACCGTCGGGCCGCAGGCGTAAATTTTCGCCTCACCGGGAACAATCGGGACAAATTCTTCCTTTTTGCGCGTCAGCGTATTATAGATTTTCATACTCTTTCCTCCGCTTTCTGACTTTTCAGCATTTCCGGGCAGGCCTTTTCGCTAAGGCCTGCGCTGGCAAGCGCTTTTTCCATTTCCTTCTGCATTCTCCGTATCTCCACGTTCATATAGCACAGCTGCTGGGAAACCGGATCCGCAATGTGAATCTGGTCAAGGTTCGCAGGCCGGTTTCCGTTCAGGCGTACGATGCGGGCGGGCACGCCAACCGCCGTTGCGTTGGGCGGGACCTCCTCCAGCACCACGGCTCCGGCAGCCACGCGGGCGTTGTCCCCCACGCGGAACGGACCGAGAATCTTTGCCCCTGCGCCCACCAGAACGTTGTCGCCAAGCGTCGGGTGACGCTTGCCGTGATCTTTTCCGGTGCCGCCGAGCGTCACGCCCTGATACAGCGTGCAGTAGTCGCCGATCTCCGAGGTTTCGCCGATCACCACGCCCATTCCGTGGTCGATGAATAGCCCCTTGCCGATGGTCGCGCCTGGGTGAATTTCAATGCCGGTTTTATGCCGGGCCCGCTGGGAAATCCACCGCGCGATGAACGGATGCCCATGCTGCAGAAACCAGTGAGCATGCCGGTAGGAACGCACCGCCTTGAAGCCGGAATACAGAAAAAAAACTTCCAGCCGGGAACGCGCCGCCGGGTCGCGATCAATGATGGAATCGAGCTCTTCTTTGAGCCTTTGGAACATATTGTTACCCCCTGTGGAAACAAAACGCGTACCGGAGACCCCGACTTTCGATATAAAAAGCCGCCTCCGTCCCTGAAAAGGACGGAGGCGGCTTCTGCCGCGGTTCCACTCCGTTTTATCGCTCATGAATGTCTGTAACGGGACTTCCCGTGCGGGGATACTTCACAGATTCTGTGTTCCCCCCGCCTGCTCGCGGATGCATTTCACCGCCGCCCCAACCAAAAGCGCTTACAGCCGATGACGCTTTCTCTCTGCTGCCGAAGGGGCGGTTACTTCTTCCGTTCATGGCATTTGATTTCTCTTACCAGTATAGCCGGATTTATCTCCGGCGTTACACAGTATAGTACAGATTCTTTATTTTGTAAACTTATCGGTTTAATATGTTATTATTTTTCGTCCCGAAGCACGGAAAAATTTTGTTTTAAATAGATTCCGCCCGAAAGGACCGCAAAGAACGTGGAAATCCAGACGAGTACGTTCCCCGCAAGCACAAACAAATCGAAGGCACTCATTCCCGCAAAAGTGCCGACCTGAATGAAAGCGCCGTTCACCGCCAGAATCTCATTAAAACTCTGGAACATAAGGATAAACACAATCGCGACGATCTGGCTGACTGTCTTGGTCTTTCCCCAGTTGTTTGCCGCGAGCACCACGCCGTTTTCCACTGCCAGCAGGCGGATAAACGTCACCATGAATTCACGGGCGACAACAATCAGCAGACACCAGATATTCGAGAGACCGAGCGAAACAAAGCACGCGAGGGCGAAAATAACAAGGATCTTATCGGCGAGCGGGTCCAGAAATTTTCCGAAATTGGTAATCAGGTTGCGTTCCCGGGCGATTTTTCCGTCTAGCCGGTCGGTGATCGACGCCGCCGCAAACACCAGCAGCGCCCAAAAATAGTGCAGTGGGAGGCCCGGGCTCAGGATCAGTGCGACAAAAACCGGGGCCAGCAAAATGCGCAGCACCGTAAGTCTGTTTGGAAGATTCATGGTTTTCGTCTCCCCTTCTATCATTCGTCGACTGTTTCTCCGGTCAGTTCCCCGTCTTCGCAGGCGGTAACAGCAACCTTGACAAACGTTCCGGCGGACGGGCGTTTTTTCGTGTTCGCACGGAAATAAATCTTCCCGTCCACATCCGGAGCTTCCGCCTGAGAACGGCCGGTCCAGCAGCGCGCGCTGCGGTCGTACCCTTCCACAAGAACCAGCAGGGTTTTCCCGACCATAGCCTCTCCCTGCTCCTGCATAATATCCATCTGGATTTCAGTGACAAGCTCCTGCCGGCGGAGGGCGACGTCCGCATCCACCTGATCCGGCATTTCCGCGGCGGCGGTGCCCTCCTCGCGTGAATAGGCAAAACACCCGAGCCGCTCAAAGCGCAGTTCCTTTACAAAGCCGCAAAGCTCGCCGAAATCTTCTTCCGTTTCGCCCGGCATCCCCACGATAAGCGTCGAGCGCAGCACCACACCGGGAATTTTTTCACGCATCCGGCGCATGAGAGCAGTCAGGGAATCGCGGTCCCCAGGCCGGTTCATGCTGCGCAACAGCCGCCCGCTACAATGTTGAAGCGGCAGGTCAAAATACTTTACAATCTTTTCCTCTTGGGCCATCGTTTCCAGCAGTTCGTCGGTCACGGAATCCGGGTAACCGTACAGAACGCGAATCCACCGGAACCCTTCGATCCGGCATAGCTTTCGCAGAAGCTCCGGCAGCATCAGCTTTTTATAGAGGTCCCAGCCGTAACGGGTGGTATCCTGCGCAACGAGCACCAGCTCCTTCACGCCGGAAGCGGCAAGAGTTTCGGCTTCCTCCAGAATATTTTCCATCGTGCGGGAGCGGTAGCGCCCGCGGATGGCCGGGATAGCACAGTAGGCGCATCGGTTGTCGCAGCCCTCAGCAATTTTCAGGTAGGCGGTCCACTTCGGAGTCAGAAGCCTGCGTTCCCCGCAGAGCGGCAGCTCCGTTTTCTCCGGAAAGCTCTGCAGCTTTCCGCCTGCCAGCGCTTTGCCCACAATGGCCGCGATATCGGAATCGGCCCCGATTCCCGCGACGGCGTCCACTTCCGGAAGCTCCCGCAGAATCTGCTCCCGATAGCGCTCCGCCATGCAGCCGGTCACGACAATTGCCCGAACCTTCCCCTCTGCCTTGCACCGGGCAAGCTCCAGAATCTCCCCGATGGATTCCCGCTTTGCGGCGTCGATAAACCCACATGTGTTCACAATCGCGACGTCCGCCGCGGAAGCGTCGGACACCGGTTCATAGCCTGCCTTTTTTAAAGTGGCGAGCATAATTTCGGCGTCCACCTGGTTCTTCGCACAACCGAGGTTCACCAATCCAACCGTATCTGCCATTGAAGTTTAATCATCCTCATTCCTGAAATTACGCATCGCCGCGCCGATGTCGCCCCACCGGTAACCGAGCCGCCGCAGTGCCGCGGTGACGCGTCTCCGGCCCTTTTCGTCGGAAAGCAAACGGGAATATTTCCGGCGGATCAGCTCCTGCAGCCTCTCCGCCGGATCCGGAGCCGTTTCCCCTATCACCTGTTGCGCAAGCTCCCGGTCAATCCCTTTTCTGTCCAGCTCATACAGCACCCGTTCGGCGGAGTAGCCCTTGCGCCGGAACAGTTCATCAGCCAATAAATGCGCGTACTCGGCGTCGTCGATCAGACCGATCTCCGCCAGATGACGGGCGGCGCGCTCTGCCGCCTCCCGCGAAACGACGCGGCCGACCCTTTCGGTCAGTTCTTTTTGCGAATACGCGCGGTATTCAAGCAGTTTTAACGCCTTTTCCTGTGCCCTGCGGGTTTCGCTTTCCTCCAGCAGCTCATGCAGCCGCCCGTCGGAAATTTCGTCGCCCTGTCGCAGGCCGGAACCGGCCCAAACGAAAGTATCCAGACAAACGGCCTCTTCTCCGTCCAGGAACAGGGCCGTCATGCCCTTCCCACGCGGTTCGGCCGCCGAAATCATCATTCCCCGGCGTCTCCCTCGTCAGCATCCAGGTCGTCCGCCTCAATATCGATGCCGCCTGACGGCCGGTAAGAAGAACCGGTGCTTTTCGCGATGGGAACCTCAACCGGTTTTGCCGCCGCTTGAGGAGCCATTCCGGGTTTCCCGAACAGCTTTGAAGTATTCTCACGAATCTTCGCTTCAATTTCCTGCGCCATTTCCGGGTGCTCGTCAAGAAAAATCTTCACATTGTCGCGCCCTTGGCCAAGCCGCGTTTCCCCGTAGGAAAACCACGCGCCGCTCTTCTGGATGATATCCAGCTCCACGCCGAGATCGAGCACCTCGCCCACGTGGGAAATGCCATGGCCGTACATCACGTCGAACTCCGCCGTGCGGAACGGCGGCGCGATTTTGTTCTTCACCACTTTCGCGCGGGTATGGTTGCCCAGCACATCGGTGCCGTTCTTTATCGTTTCCCCCTTGCGGATGTCGATGCGCACGGAGGCATAAAATTTCAGCGCGCGGCCACCGGGGGTCACCTCCGGGTTGCCGTAGGTAACGCCGACCTTTTCGCGCAGCTGATTGATGAAAATCGCAATACAGTTGGATTTGGAAATTGCGCCCGCAAGCTTGCGCAGCGCCTGCGACATCAGGCGAGCCTGCAGACCCACGTGGGTGTCGCCCATTTCGCCCTCGATCTCCATGCGCGGCACCAGAGCCGCAACGGAGTCCACGACGATGACGTCGATTGCGCCGGAGCGCACCAGCGCCTCCGTAATTTCCAGCGCCTGCTCGCCGGTATCCGGCTGGGAAACCAGCAAGGAGTCGATATCCACGCCGAGCGCGCTCGCGTACACCGGGTCAAGGGCGTGCTCCACGTCGATAAACGCCGCGTTACCGCCGTTCTTCTGACCCTCCGCGATGCAGTGCAGGGCCAGCGTCGTTTTGCCCGAGCTTTCCGGCCCGTAAACCTCCACAATGCGTCCCCTCGGCAGACCGCCGATTCCGAGCGCAAGGTCCAACCCCAGTGAGCCGGTGGAAATTGCGGCGACGTGCATAGCCTCGTTCTGCCCCAGACGCATGACAGCGCCCTTGCCGAACTGCTTTTCGATCTGAGCCAGCGCCGTTTCCAGCGCCGCTTTCTTATCCGACGAACGGTCCGCCGGGCTTGAGGCGGATTTTTTCGCCCCGGTTCCCCTTTCGCTCATCTGCGCTGCCTCCCGTGAAAAATACGAAATTTCATCGTTTTCTACCGATAATTATAAACGATCTTTCCCTTAAAAGCAACAAGAAAAGGCCGAAAATACGAACAAATGTTTATTTCTTCATTCTGCCGGAAACAACCCGGCCGATCCCGCTGAAATCCGGGTGGATTTCGACGCCGCAAAGGCCCGCGGCCTCCATCAGTTCCTGCACGGCGGGCGCCTGCCCGTCCCCCACTTCAAAAGCGGCCGTGCCGCCTGCTTTTAAATGAGGCAGCCAGATCTCCGCGATGGCGCGGTAAAAGCAAAGCCCGTCCTCGCCTCCGTCCAGAGCCTCACGCGGCTCGCGCCGCACCTCGCTCTGCAGGGTCGAAATCTCGCCGGAGCAAACGTAGGGCGGGTTCGAAACGATTGCGTCGAACTGCTCGCACCCCTCAGCTGAGCAGGGGTCCAGAACGTCAAGGCAAATCGGCGAGACCGCCCGAATTCCGGATTTCCGGATATTTTTTTTCAGATATTCGAACGCGCTGCCGCACAATTCAGCGGCAAACACATGCGCGCCGGGAAGAAGTGAAGCAAGGGCGAGAGCAACCGCTCCCGTACCTGAGCACAAGTCGATCACGCGGCAGTCCGGAACCGGGCCGAGCAGCCCAGCAGCCACCCGGACCAGCAGTTCCGTCTCCTCGCGCGGAATCAGGACGCCTTCTCCAACATCCAGCATCAGGCCGAAAAACGGCCATTCCCCCAAAATGTATTGAAGCGGCCGGCCGTTTGCGCGCTCGCGGATCATGGAATAATACGCTTCGGTAAACCCGCCGTCCGCGGGTTCGCCAGAGTGTAGGATCCGCTCCTGCCGACCGCTTCCGAATGCCTTTTGAAACAGGCAGGAAGCATCAAAATCAGGGTTCGGGTTGCCGGCCCTTTTCAGGGCCGCCTTCCCTTTCCGGTATACTTCGCCGACCGTCATGATTTCCCTCCGGTCAAAGCGATACGATCCTCGCCGTTTTCGGGAATCACTTCCCGAACCGCCGCGATAGCCACCTCGATCATGGAGTCATCCGGCTCCTTGGTCGTAATCCGCTGCACCCAAAGACCCGGAGCCGAAACGATGCGGGTTAAAAGGTTCTCGTTGCGGCCGCAGTAGCGAATCAGCTCGTAGCCGATGCCCACCACCAGCGGGATGCAGAGAATTTTCACCGCGGAACGGACGAACGGGTTGGTGAACGGAATGAAAAAGCCGATGATTATGCCGATCAGAAGCATCAGCACCATAAAGCTGGTACCGCAGCGCGGGTGAAAGCGCTGGTGACGGCGGACGTTTTCCACCGTGAGCTCCTCGTTGTTTTCGTAGCAGAAAATTGTTTTATGTTCCGCGCCGTGGTATTCAAACAGTCGGCGCACGTCCTTCATCTGCGAGCAGAGCGCCACATAGCCGATGAAAATGGCGATGCGCATGACACCCTCCGCAGGAGAACGCCAACCGGCGGCAGCGGAACCGGCCGACGCCGTCATAAGATTATAAAGCCAGGTCGGCAGAACCAGAAACAGCGCGACGGCAATCGCAATGCCGAGCACAGCCCCAACCGCCGTAAGTACGCCCGTCATTTTGTCGCCGAGCTTTTCCTCCACCCACCGGTCGAACTTGCTTTCTTCTCCGCCGCTTTCCTCTTCCAATCCCGCTTTTTCGGCGGATCTGGAAAGGGCTCGGTAGCCGACGGTCAGCGAATCAATGAATGCGGCAATGCCGCGCAGAATGGGCCAGCCGAAAATCGGATATTTCTTCCGCAGTCCCCCAACCGTAAGTTCCTCCGTTTCGATGGTCCCGTCCGGCTTCCGAACGGCCATGACCGTTTTCTTCGGCCCCATCATCATGATTCCCTCAATCAGGGCCTGCCCCCCGATGGACGTGATGCAAGCTGTTTTTTCCCTTGGCATTCTTTCGGAATTCCTTTCTCTCGTTTGGTCATTTCCTTTGGGCGCTAATTCGTTTCCCTAACCCCGTTCTCCAGGTGTTCGAAGGTCGGGATACGTATGGTAACGGCCGTGCCGACGTTTTCGTGGCTTTCGATTTCAAGACTTCCGGAGTGGAGGTTCATGATCTCGTCGGCCAGCGCGAGCCCGATGCCCGAACCTCGCACGGTCTGGTTTGCCTTATAGAACTTCTTTTTGACGTTCGGCAGATGCTCCTCCGGGATGCCGCACCCGTTGTCGCTGATTACGACGCGGATAAAGCCGCTTTCCTCCTCGGCGGTCACGCTGATCGTACCGCCCTCGCTGGTGTATTTCAGGGCGTTGTCAAGCACGTTGACGAACACCTGACGCAGGCGATTGATGTCGCCCAGCACCGGCGGAAGGTTCGCGGGTTCGTCGTAAAGCAGAAACTTGTGTTCGGTTTTCGCCCGTTCACTGAACATGTAAACCGCCTCGCCAAGCTCCGCGAGAATGTCGATTTTGTCCATGGTAAGAGTCATGCGGCCGCTCTGCATGCGGGAAAAGTCAAGCAACTCCTCCACGATGCCGGAAAGGCGCTCCGATTCCCGCACGATAATATTCATGCCGCGCTCGAAGGTCTTCTGATCGGTTTCGCCCGCCTCGATGGTCTCCGCCCAGCCCTTGATGGACGTCAGCGGCGTGCGGAGCTCGTGGGAAACGGAGGAGATGAAGTCGTTCTTCATTTTCTCGCTCTGACCCAACTCGACCGCCATATCGTTGATGGTCTCGCACAGCTGGCCGATCTCGTCGTCGTTCGACTTTTCAATGCGCGCGTTGAAATCCCCCTGCGCGATCAGGCTGGCCGTCGCCCCGATCCGCTTGATCGGAGTGATGATGGACCGCATGAAATAGTAGCTGGAAAAAATAACAAACAGAATAATAAGTATACCCGCCGCGGCAAGGGCACCGATAATAATTATGATCTGCCGGTCGGCCTCCTCCAGAGAGACGACGTAGCGAATCGCTCCAATGGGGCTGCCGTTGTCGTTATGCACGACGCGCGTAACCGCCATCACCTTTTCCCCGCTGGTCAGCCTCCCCGTCCAGCTGCCGTAGCCGTTTTTGTCCGCCAGAGCGGTTTTGTAATCCGGTACCGGCTGGGTCTGGTCGGGTGCGAAACCGATAGACGTAACTGTGATCCTGCCCGAGGAATTGAACACCATCAGTTCCATGCGTTCCTTGTCGGGGAAATCCTGCACATAGCTGCCCGCGGCGTTGCTGAAATCAATTGGGGACTTGCGCCCGTAGCCCGCGAACATGTTGGTCAGCTCCTCGGAGCGCCCATTTAAGGCCCATTGAATTCCGTTGTAGACATAGCCCTGCACCACGAGGGAAAGGGTTGCGATCAGCGTGATCATAACGAGCAGAATGACGCCCAAACTGTTTAAAAGCCAGCGCCTTGTAATGCTCCCCTTTCTGACCATGCTGTTCCCCGCTCCTCCCTGCCCCTATGCAAGACTTCGTTTCTTTTGACCTTAACTTTTCTTTCCGAAAAGAAAAGTTAAGTTTCCCATTTGTAGCCGAGGCCCCAGACCGTGACGATATGCTTGGGACTGGAGGGCTCGTTTTCCACCTTCATGCGCAGACGCCGGATGTTCACGTCCACAATTTTCTCCTCGCCGTAATAGGCCTCGCCCCACACGTGCTTGAGAATGTCGGTGCGGTCGAGGGCCGTGCCGGGATTGGAAAAGAAATATTCCATGATCTGAAACTCAACCTGTGTCAATTCGATCGGCACGCCGGATTTCAGAAGCGTGCGGCTGCGCAGATTGAGAACAAACTCGCCGGAGTGGATTTCCTCGCTGAAATTGTTGCGGTCGCGAACCTGTTCCAGCGCAACCCTGCGGTAGACCGCATCCACCCGCGCGACCAGTTCGCTCGGGGAGAACGGCTTCGTTACATAATCGTCGGCCCCCATCATCAGGCCGCTCACCTTATCCATCTCCTGAGTTTTCGCCGTCAGCAGAATGATCCCGATGGACCCGCTGCGGCGGCGAAGCTCCTTGCAGACCGCAAGACCGTCGTACTGCCCGGGCATCATAATATCCAGAACGGCAATGTCCACGTCGGCGCCCTGCCGTTCATAAAGGCGAAGCGCTTCGTCGCCGCTGGAAGCCTCCAGCGTCTCATAGCCCGCGCGCTTCAGATTGATGACAACGAACTCCCGTATTGCCTGTTCGTCTTCCGCCACCAAAATTGTTTTCATAAAAAACCTCCCAATTTCCCGTCCGCAAAATCAAACGGGACCTAGTTCTGGGGAATCAACTGGAACGAATCCCGAACCTCCGACTCCGTCATGGCAAGCGACCGGTTCGGCGAAGGCAGTGCCGCGGCAAACACCATGTCTTCACTCTCTTCCAGTTTAAAGAAGCCTTTCGTCTCCGTTCCGGCTTCCCATTCCTTCCGCGTGAACGCCTGAATCTTTAAGAGCGGCGCTCCTATTTTGCCTGCCGTGCCCTTCGGGCCGGCATTCCATTCGTAAAATGTAAGCGTGCGCGAGGGAACATCCATCTTGGTCGTAATTTTCCCACGCCACAGGTCCGGAATCGAGAACCAGTACCCGTCCGAGTAATCGATCACCATGCTCATGACGCGCACGAACGTGTTTGTTTCCGTTTCGTACCGCTGCCAGGTCGTCAGGTACGCAGCGTCGTCGGTGACCGCGCCGCTGTAGCCCGGCATCTGCGTCACGATCGGAATCTCAATGATTCGGTCGCCGTTGATGTCGCGCGACACAACCGAAGTGCTCCGCTCGGTGTTCTTCGCTCCCTTCGCGGCAGGAACATAGAACGGGGCCTTGAGCGTTTTAGTCTTCTTATCCCAATACAAAAGCTCGGTTACCATCAGATTGGCAGATTTGACGCCGTCCAGCACAATGCCGTTCTGCTGTTCGTTGATCAGCCCTTTTTTCACGGAGGCATACTTCGTCACCCCGGCGTCAAGCGGGGCCGTGCCCATCAGTTCGATGGCCCCGTTCCGGATTCGGATCAACCGGGCCGATGCGGGTTGATCGCCCTGTGTAACGTTCGCGGTAAAGATTTCATCCCTCCCGCCGCCGTCAAAATCCATAACGGCCATTTCCGTATAGCTCTGGTTCAGCTTCAGCTCGTTCATTTTTCCGTTCTTATAATAATAGACGCAGATGCTTCCGGTATTGTTGATTCCGCTGCCCCAGCCGACGATCACCTCGTCCGTGCCGTCGCCGTCCAGGTTGCCGAAACAGACCCGGTCCACCTGCGAAGCGGGGTTCGTGAAAGAACCCATGCTCTTCCATTTCCCGTCTTTTACGTCCTTTTCCATGAACATCACGCTGATTCCGGCTGTGTCGTCGCCCTTCTGGTAAAACGCCATTGCCTCCTGGCTGCGGTCCCCGCACAGGTTGTGGGTGATAATCGCGGAGCGATAATCGCCGCTGTTCGGGTACTTGAGCGTCATATCGCCGGTGCCGGTGCTTTCGAGCAGGTTCTGGATGTCCGCCTCGTTGTCGCCGGTCGGTCTGGGCGCGTGCATGAGCGTCTGGGCATCCAGCCCGGCAAACGAACAGCCGGACAGCACCGTCGCGAGCACCAGAAACAGCGCCAGCGCGGCTGCTTTCAGCTTCATGCACGTTCCTCCGTTTCGGTTGGATTTCCCACTGATTATAGTCAAATTTATTATAGCATAATCCGTCTAAAAATACAGTATCAAAACTGTAACCGCATTTTACCTGCAAAATGGACCAAAAGCCGGTCGTTGTAAAGCAATTGCTTAACGGGTCAGAAATATGCATGCGTTTCCGAGGAGAATAAAGGAAGGCCCCGGAAAACCGGTACCGGCCACCTCCCTCCACACCCCGGCGGCACTTGCTTTTCGGTGCATTCTTGCTATACTGAAAGAAAAAGCGAAAGGAGCCGGAGCCATGCATTTTACCGTGATTCAGGGAGATATTACCGCTGTATCCGCCGACGCAATTGTTAACGCGGCCAACATCACGCTCCTGGGCGGCGGGGGCGTCGACGGCGCAATTCACCGCGCGGCCGGGCCGGAACTGCTCGCGGAGTGCCGCACGCTCGGCGGGTGTGAAACCGGGCAGGCAAAAATCACCGGAGCCTACCGGCTGCCCGCCCGGTATGTGATCCACACCCCCGGCCCGGTTTGGCGGGGCGGCGGTGCCGGAGAAGAAGCGATGCTGGAAAGCTGCTATCGCTCCTGCCTCCGGCTTGCGGAAGAATCCGGCTGCAAAACCGTGGCGTTTCCCTCCGTCAGCACAGGGGTATACCGGTTCCCCCTCGACCGGGCGGCAGAAATCGCCGTTCGCACGATTCTTGACTTTCTGCAACATGCAAAAGCCGTGAAATCGGTGACGATGGTCTGCTTTGATCCCACAACAAAAAGCGCCTACGACTGTGCGCTGGCCCGGGCAAAAGCCGGAAAAGCTCGGTCGTAGGCGAAAGGAGACAAAAAATGCAGGAACAGGCGCGGCGCGGGTTCGCACCGAACGATGTGCGGGAGTTTTCGGCGGAAAGCCTTCCGCTGCTTCGGCGAGCACAGGGAGACCTTGCCTGCCTGCTGAACCGGGGATACGAGGTTGGGCACTGCGCCGCATTTGTCGGCGACCACTACCAGCTTAGCTCCCGGCAGCGTATGGCTCTGATACGCGCAACCGCCTCCGACCGGGATTTAAAAGGCCGCCGGGAGCGTGAGCGCCGCGAACTTCCGGCCGGGGAAACGATCCGGATTGATGGCTTCAACCTGATCATTCCGCTGGAAATCGCCCTTTGCAAAGGGACGCTGCTCCTTTGCATGGACGACACGGTGCGCGACCTCGCGGGCCTGCACGGAAGCTACCGAATGATCGCTGAGACCAATGAGGCGATACGCATGATCGGCGACGCCCTGAAGCGCCGCCGTGTTGCTGCGGCTGAATTCTATTTCGACGCGCCGGTCTCTAACGCGGGACGGCTCGCGCAGCGGGTGCGGGAGCTGCTCGCGGATGAGCCTTTTGCGGTAAACTCCCGCACGGAGCAGCACGTGGATGGGCTGCTGTCCAAACAGGAAAACGCAGCGACCGGGGATTCGGTGATCCTCGGCCGCTGCAAAAGCTGGGTAAACCTCGGGCGGGCCGTTTTGCGGGAATCCCTGCCCGACTGTCCGTTTGTTGACCTTTCCCGTGCGGAAAGCTGAACCGTCAGACGCGTTTCCAGAGGAGATGGCCGTCGTCGAACGATACGGTAAGCTTCCCCGTATCCTTCAGCCACGAAAGATAGGAACGCACGGTGCTGCCCACCAGAACGTACTGTTCAAAGCTCATTTCCAGCCCGTAAAGTTGGAATACGTTCCGGAGGATCTCCTCCGCAATCGTGGGGGTCTCACAGAAGGAAACCAGTTTGTCCGCAACCTCCAGAACCTTCTGGCGGTTGAAATCGATCAGGCTGCTCAGGTCTTTCCCTGCCTCGGCGTGGGCCGGAACGAACAGGTTTGCCTGCATGCCCTGCACGCGGTCAAGCGTTTTCAGGTAGGCGTCCACGTCGTAGATAAAGGACACCTGATATTTTTCCAGCGTGCTCCGGCTGCTGAGGCAGTCCGCGAGAAACACCGTGCCGTCGGGCGTGCGGAAGCCGACCATATCGAAAAAGTGCCCAGGCAGCGGAATGACCTCCACTTCCTTCGGAAAATCCGGATCCGTGAATTCCACGGCGTCACTTTCAGCCGCCATCAGGAATTTGTGCCGCAGGTCCGCGCAGGGATAACCCCCGTAAAGAAACGAAGTTTCCAGAATTGGGTGCTTCGTGAAAGCGGCCTCAATCCCGTTCGCAAAGATTTTGCATCCCGAGTTCTGCTGCAGATACCGGTTGCCGCCGATGTGGTCGGCGTTCGAATGCGTGTTGAGGATTCCCTTCAGCACCCAGTCCTTTTCGTCCAGAATCTTCCGGACCTTCCGGCCCGCGTCCTTGTCGTTTCCACTGTCAATGAGGTAAACGTTTTCCTCATCCGCCTGATAGATTCCGATTTTGGCGGGGCAGTTGATATACCAGCTTTTTTCTCCGGCCCGAATGAGTTCGTACATATTTTTCTCTCCTTTTCCCCTTTAAAACCCGTATTCACCTATGAGAGATACAGGTTCTTATTTTGCGGGGTAAAAAATAAGATTGATCACTTTGCAAAGCGATTCGTACGGATTGAGGTAGGAATGGGGAACGTCCGCCCGGAAGCGAATCGCTTCCCCTGTTCCGAGGGAAACCGTGCGGCCTCCCAGAACGAGGTCCAGACTCCCCTGTTCGACGAGCACGTATTCCTCCACGCCATCCAGATGCTTCAGGGAATCGTGAACGCAGCCGGGGTCGAATTCAATGCGGAAAATCTCAACGCTCCGCACCGGGTCGAACGCAAAGACCGGCCAGGCGCGCATTTTTCCGCCGCTTTCCTGAATCAGCCCGTTTTCCGTACCATCCGCGATTTCGTACTCCGCGGCCTCCTGCTTCAAAAATGCCGAAAGCGGAACCTTCAGCCCCGTTGAAATCTTCCAGAGGGTGTTCACCGTGGGCGAAGACTTCCCCCGTTCGATCTGACCGAGCATAGGCTTGCTGACCCCCGTCAGCCCCGCCGCGTCCTCCAGCGTAAGATTCCGACTCTGCCGGATCTCTTTCAGCCGTTCACCGACGGATAGTTCCTCCCGATTCATGGTTACGCTCCATTCGTATATTATAATAATACATATTATAATATAACATATTGAAAAAGGAAAGACATCTGTGCAAAATCTTCCTGATTTCATTCTATAATCTCATCCCGCGCCCTTCCTTGCACAGAAGCCTTTTGTTTTCCCTCTGCTCCGCTTGTACCGGGGCGGAATTCCCGCTATAATAAAGGAAAAGGGTATTTCCAACCTTTTCCGCGCCGTACCGGGTGTGGACTGCCCGCTGCATAGACGCCGCTTAACTGCCAAAAATAACCATATCCCGAAAAATGCTGATTCTCCATCGGGGAAGGAAATGAAAATGGAACTCAACAAAAGCAACGTCAAAAAAATAATGCTGCTGATTGCCTTCGGGGTTGGTCTTTACATCGCCCTGAAAAACCTGTATCTGCTGCCCGGTCTGATGAATGACACAGCCGGCATTCTGGGCCCGGTTCTGGCGGGCTTTGCGATGGCGTTCGTACTGAACGTGCTCATGGTGCAGGTGGAGACCCGGCTGTTTGCCCCCCTGAACCGACACTGCACCAAGATATGGCCGAAGATTCGGCGAATGGTCAGCCTTTTCCTGACGCTGCTGATCGTTCTCGGTCTGATTTCACTCGTACTGCTCATCATCCTGCCGGAGCTTGGGCACACTGTCACGAATCTGGCCAACAACATTCCGCCCTTCTTCAACAAGACGCAGGAGGATCTCACAAAGCTGAGCCAAAAGCATCCGGAAATCACCGGATATTTCAAGAACGTGAACATCGACTGGGCCAGCGTGAGCCAGATGCTTGCGGGCGCCCTGCAGCACTACGGCAGCAATCTGCTCAACTCGACCGTAACAGCCACCACCAGCGTTTTCCACGGCGCTATTTCCCTTGTGCTGACTTTTGTCATTTCCATCAACGCGCTGGCACAGAAGGAAACGCTGAACCGGCAGGCAAAGCGGCTGCTGTACGCCTTTGTTCCGGTTCGGTTCGCCGACCCCATTTACCGCGTCTGCCACCTGACGAACCGCGCGTTTTACAACTTCATCGCCGGAACCTGCACGGAAGCCTGCATTCTTGGCACGCTGTGCTTTATCGGAATGAACATCTTCCGCTTCCCGTATGCGCTGCTCATTTCGGTGTTTGTGGCCTGCATGGCACTGATTCCGATTCTCGGTTCGTTCCTCAGCACAGTGATCGGCGCGCTGCTCATCCTGATCGTCAGCCCGATTCTGGCGCTGTGGTACGTCGTTTTCTTCGTGATCCTCCAGCAGCTGGAAGGCAACCTGATCTACCCGCGCGTCGTCGGCTACCGGGTCGGTCTGCCCGCGCTCTGGGTTCTGGTGGCGGTCACGATCGGCGGCAACGCCGCCGGAATTCTCGGCATGATTATCAACGTTCCCATTTGCTCCGTCCTCTACATCCTCCTGCGGGAAGCCGTGAAAAAACGGCTCGGCTCCAAGGACCCCGACGAGCCGGACCCGATCGAAGAAACACCGGAGCACTCCGGGAAGAATTCATAAAAAACAGGCGCTCGGAGTCTTCACCCGGAGCGCCTGTTTTATGCCGTCTTAGAATGTAATCAGATTCTCCGCATACGGCAGCGAAGAAATCCACGCGCAGAACACGTGCCATTCGTCCAGCTTGTGGTCGCGCCGGGCGCGGTAGATATTCGACAGCGTTTCGTAGTTCAGCGTGCAGGTCCGCAGCTGATTGTAGGCGGAGGGCAACAACTCGATGATGTCGTACCAGTACCGCTTGTCCTTTGTTTCGTTGAAGCTGACCCGCAGAGTTTCCAAGTAGGCAACCAGTTCGTCCAGCTTCTGCCTGGTAGGCTCCGTCATATGGTCGGTGCTGAACTGCTCCGCGGAAAAGGGCTCCTTATGGATGCGGTGCATGGTACTTGTGGAGTTGGAAACGGTCGCCACCTTGTAGGTGTCAAACTCCTTCCACCAGTAAAACGGCGCGGTAATGTCCACGGAAACGAAGATTTGCCGCATGAATTTGCGGTGATCCGTTCCCGCCCGGCAGAGCTTTCCGGCAAGCTCCAGGTCCTTTTCTCCTACGACGAAAGCTCCCTTTTCATCGAAGTAGCTGTCGCTCCGGTCCCAGCTGTTCAAGGGATTCCGGGCGCCGCGCAGCGCGTTCTCAAAATTCATGACGGATGTTTTTTCTACTTTCAGCATGACATACCCCGCACTTTCCGATTGTTTGGTTTCAGTATACCATGGATTCGCCCAAAAATCATGTCCGACGGACAGTCCCATGGAAAAAATGCATCCTGGCGGCTTTTTGCTACCGGTTGCCGGTCAAAAAGACACCGGACGGCGGAAAGCCCTTCCCATCCCCGGGGAAAGCCGCTATACTGTGTTGCGTAAGAGGTGATTGCATGAAGGTTCGCATTGAAGTGGCCGACGATCTCGAAGAAGACGAGGTTCTGATCCGCTGCAGGAGTGTGGATGAATCGATCCGGAAGATTCACCAGTTCATTCTGGAGCAGTCGAAGGCCGGGCCGAAAATCACCTTCTACAAGCAAAATCAGGAATATTACTTTCCGCTCACGGACGTTCTGTTCTTTGAAACGGAGGGGGAACACGTTTACGCGCACACGGCCGACGACGCCTACCGGATTAAATACCGGCTGTACGAGCTGGAGCAGATGCTCCCGCGCGGCTTCGTGCGGGCTTCGAAATCCGCCGTCGTGAACATCCGGCAGATCTATTCCATTACGCGGAGCTTGACCTCATCCAGTCTGGTTCAGTTCGCGGACAGTCACAAACAGGTTTACGTGTCGCGGTTCTATTACGGAGAACTGCGGCAGCGGATGAAAGAAAGGGGCAACTATGAAACATAGAAATTGGTTCTGGGGGATTTTCTTCCTTGCGGCGGCGGTCTTCGTCATCGCCTGCCAGACAGGTGCGTTCGTAAAGGTCGGCTTCTGGAGCATCGGCGCGACCGTTCTGCTCGCGGCGGTATTCATCGGCAGTCTGATGGATCTGAACTTTTTCGGCATGCTGGTTCCACTCGCTCTGCTGTATTGGATCTATCAGGTGCCGCTCGGTCTGACCGTTGTGTCGATCTGGCTGCTTCTGCTCACGGCGGTGCTCGCTTCCATGGGCCTGAGCATGATTTTCCACACGCACCACCATCACCATTGGGAGGACTGGGACCACCACTGCCATGGCGGTGACTGGGATTCCGGTGCTTCCGCGGAACGCATTGAGGGCAACGATGTTTTTGTAAAGACGAGCTTCAGCGAATCCTGCAAATATCTTCACTCCGACAGTTTGAAAAGCGCGCACCTCACCTCCTCCTTTGGCAAACTGAGCGTTTATTTCGACCAGGTGCAGCTCAGCCCGGACGGCGCCGAGGCGTTTCTCGACGTGAGTTTCGGAACCATGTGCCTCTATCTCCCGAAGGAATGGCGCGTGGAGGACCGCATCCACACGGGGGCCGGATCAGTGAACAGCGACCACCGCCGCGCAGCGCCCGACGCCGACGCACCGGTGATCACCTTGACCGGGAACGTTTCGTTCGGCAGTCTTGAAATCCGTTACGTGTAAAAAACGGCTTCCTACAGCATCTTCACCCCCGGCTTCGGCCGGGGGTTTTCTGTTTCTCGCTTATTTTGCCCAGACAGAATTTGTACATTTTCGGCTATTTCGTTTAAAACAAAAATTTAGTCGATTATTATGTTATTTAGGATATAATTGTAAAATTTTGTTATATAATGGTAAAAACTGAGCAGAGGTGATACCCATGGATCCGGAATTGCTAAAAGAAGCGGTAGAAAATTTTCCATATGCATACGCCTATCTTCGTATGGTTCAGGAAAACGACGCAAAATATCCGGATTTTGTGTTCCTTGATCTGAATTCCGAGTTTGAAAAACTGATGGGAATCAAGCGGGAGCAGCTTCTGAACCGGAAGGTGTCCGGTTTTTTCGTTCAGGACTGGGCCGGCGATTTTTCATGGGCGGAGCTTCTGGCAGACTCCGCCCGGAGCGGAACAACGCAGACGGTCGCCCGTTTTATCAAGACTCTGAACACGGACCTGAGAATCACGGCTTATTCGGCTCGGTCGGGAACCGTGATTGTCCTTCTTCAGCCGATCACGCCGCACGAATTCGCGGTTCGACTGATCGAACAGCAGGAATCGGAACTCAGTCTGCTCGCAAAAAATTTTGAAGCCGTTTTTAACACAACGCACGACGCGATGTTCCTGGTGGAGTACCGGAACGGGGAATTCCGGTACCTGCGGAACAACGCCGCCCACCAGAGGATTTCCGGCTTTCCGCAGCAGGAGTTTTTCGGCAAAACCCCGTGTGAGCTGCTGGGTAAAAAGTTCGGCCCCACCGTATTTGGCAATTATAAGCGGTGCGTCGACCGCGGAGAATCTATCTCCTACCTGCAGACCCTTCCCTTCGGCTCGGGCGTGACGTGGCTCACCACTTTGACGCCGCTCTTTGAAGGGGGAACCGTGCGCTACGTTATGGGTTCCTCCAAAGATATCACCGCACAGATCGCTCTCAAGCGGCAGAAGGAACGTCTGCTGGCCCGTCTGGAATCCATGTTCAACGAACACACGGCCTGCATGCTGCTCATCGAACCGGAATCGGGGAAAATTCTTGACGCGAACCCCGCGGCCTGCAGCTTTTACGGGTATTCCAAAGAGGAACTATGCCGGATGTTCATTTCCGAAATTAATACGATGCCCTGGCAGGAAACGGAACGACTGCGACGCCTTGCTTTGGACCGGAAACAAAGCAACTTTCTGATGAGTCACCGGCTGAAAAACGGAGAAACACGGCTGGTAGACGTCTATTCCTGCCCAATCAAAAACAGCAAAGAAAATCAGCTTTTCTCCATCATTGTCGACTCGACCGACCGTGAGCACTACCGGGAAAGCCTTTACCGGGAGAAGGAACTGCTGCGCACCACTCTGCTTTCCATCGGCGACGCGGTCTTGACGACCGACACCGAGGGACGCATCACTCAAATCAATCAGGCGGCGCAGAACCTCAGTGGCTGGACCTCCGAGGAAGTGAAAAACCGGTTTTTCGCTGAAATGTTCCCTCTTCGAAATGAAAAGACGGGAAAAGAAGTCGAAAACCCGATTCAGAAAGTGCTGAAAACGGGTACGATTATCGGTCTCGCAAACCATACCTATCTCATCAACAAGTACGGCAAATCCGTTCCGATTGCGGACAGCGCGGCGCCGATCCGAGATAAAAGCGGAACAATCTTCGGCGTTGTCATGGTTTTCCGGGACGTCACCCTCGAAAAAGCTCAGGAAAATCGGATTCTTTTCCTGAGCTACCACGACGCGCTGACGGGCCTGTACAACCGCAGGTATCTGGAGAGCGAAGCCCGCCGGATTCTTTCAGCCGAAGAGCTGCCTATTACGGTAGTCATGGGGGATGTCAACGGCCTGAAAATCACGAACGACGTGTTCGGGCATAAATTTGGCGACTCGCTGCTGCAGGACGTCGCAAAAGTGCTACGGCGGAATTGCCGCAGCGGCGATATCATCATCCGCTGGGGGGGCGACGAATTCGTCATGATTCTGCCCGGCACCGGCGAGGAACAGGCCGAACGGCGGCTGGAAAAAATCCGCTTAGACTGCGAAAAGCACAGCGGAAACGACCGGATTATGAGCGTTTCCACCGGATACGCCGTGCTGCACACCCGCAGCGAGGATCTGGAGCGCAAGCTGCAGGAGGCCGAGGAAGCCATGTACCACCAGAAGCTTCTGGCGGGGAAAAGCTACCGCAACACCATCATCAGTGCTCTGCTCGCCACGCTTAACGAGAAAAGCATGGAAACCGAGGAACATGCGCAGCGTTTGCAGCTGTTCTGTCAGGAAATCGGCAAGGAGCTTCACCTTTCGGAAAATGAGATGAACGATCTTTCTCTGCTCGCCATTCTTCACGATATTGGAAAGGTCGGCGTGCCGAAACATATCCTGGAAAAATCAGGCCCGCTTTCCCCCGAGGAATGGAAGGAAATGCGGAAACATTCCGAAATCGGCTATCGGATCGCACAGACCACGCCGGAGCTCTCAAAGGTTTCGGAGTATATTCTCGCCCACCACGAGCGCTGGGACGGCACCGGTTACCCCGGCGGCCTGAAGGAAGATCAGATTCCCCTGCTTTGCCGCATCCTCGCGGTTGCTGACGCCTACGACGCCATGACCAACGACCGCGTTTACCGGAAGGCCCTCTCTCAGGAAGCCGCGAAGCAGGAGCTGCTTTCCAACGCCGGCACACAGTTTGATCCCCGCGTTGTGGACCTGTTTTTCAAAATCTGCGAAAACTCGAGCCATTGAATTTTCGCCGCCTGATAAGTATCGGCTTGTAAAACGGATATGCAAAAACGCCTGGAAAGCAAAATGCTTTCCAGGCGTTTTCTGTTCATTCCAGTTCCATTTTGTCCAGAATGTCGCGCAGCTGCTTCATTTCGTCCGCGGTAAGGGTGATGCCCTTGCCCATCTTCGAGTGGTCGGGTGACCAGTCGCGGATGTCGTACTTCGGGTCACGCCCACTCCAGCTCACGAGGTTCACCTCGCGCTTCCATCCCTTTATATTTTCGGAAAGCTCCCCGAACTCCTTAACAACGTCAAACTCAATACCCGGCATAAACGATTCCTTCCTTTTGCTTTTATTTTCGCTCTATTATTATAACGGATCGGGGGATTTTTACAACCGGAAAATTTCCCGCCGGAACCTGGGAGCGCAAAAAACCGCCCCCGGTGTGACCCGGGCGGCGGTGAAAAGGGACTATTTTTTCAGACGGAAGTATTTGATTCCGGGGGTAGAAGGATTCACCGTGCGGTTTGTGTAGCAGTAGGTCTTGCCGTCGGTGGTCCATTTCCAGTTCTGCTCAATTACGGTGCAAGTCGTACCCGAAACGCTCTTTACAA
The DNA here is from genome assembly GCA_023410445.1 of Bacillota bacterium. Taxonomy (GTDB): domain Bacteria; phylum Bacillota; class Clostridia; order Oscillospirales; family Acutalibacteraceae; genus Caproicibacter. Next base: position 344,884 of record JAEYPT010000006.1, read on the forward strand.
TGAACCAGTGGCCCGAACCCGAGCGGTCAAGCTGATAGCCGACGTCGCCGGGTTTCGGCGCCCAGGTGCGGGAAAAGGAACCGGAGGACGAAACGGGTGTGCGGCCGGTCAGCAGATTTGTCACGGTGACGCCGAACCGCGCTCGATAATACTTTTTCACGTATCCGGCGCAGCAGAAATCACCCGTGCTGCTTTTTACGGTCGTATACTTCGCCGGTACGCCGTTAAACGTGTCGACCGTCTGGCCCTGCGACCAGTCGGTTCCGGAGTAAGTCACCCGCACCAGCACGGAGGCGGAGGCGGAGCAGAAAAAAGTAAAAATCGCGGCGGAAAGCAGCAGAAAGATTGCCGCATGCCGCCCAAAGCGGCCAGTATGTAGCTTTTTCATATTCATTCCCCTGTTTTGCAAATCCGTTGTTTTTATGTAAGAAGCCTGAATTTTTACGCCGATTTCGTCACCTCCCTGTGCAAATTGCTTCTTTCTGTTTTCTTTATACCATTATTCGCTGTTTTCTTAACTGTTTTGTAAGGATTAACAAATAATGGAGTATTCTTCCATTTCTATCCAAGGGCTGTTCTTTTCTGTCAGGGGGAAGCCCCCTTTTCCGGACACAAAAAGGACCCGGAAAAACGGCAACTGCGCCGCTTTCCGGGCCCTTTGATCGCGTTCCCTCAGAACGTAAGAGACTGACGGGAATCATACCCCATTTTTTTGAACTCCGACCACAGAAAATCGATTCGGACGGGAGTAATACAGATTAGGTTCAATTCATGCGGGAGTTTTGCGAGGCTTTCAACCGGTATTTTTTTTAGCTCCAGCAGATCAAGATACTCCCGGGACAACGGCTCCACCATTCTTGCCGTACCGGAAATCTGCATACCGGCTAATTTTCCAAACCCGGCGTACGGCTCAAAAATGGCGATACAGACGTTTTTGTTGCTCTTCAGCGCAAGGAACTTTAAGCCGCCTTCCGAAAACATCCAGAGCATTCCGCCCCGATAGCTGTACTCGATCGGCGTACAGCGAACGAAATCGCCGGAACCGGTTGCAAGCGCGCAGGTGTTGTGTTCTTCAATGAATTGTTCCATTTCGGCCCGCAGGGCATCCCGGGGCATTTTCACCGATGAAGCGCTCTTTTCTTCCCAATAGGAAGCAGCCTTGTCATAATCCAAAAGTAATCCCTCCTTATTTTTTGGCGAACGGCGAGCCGTCCGCTGATTTTCCTATGCCAACCGGTACCGATTTATTCCTGTTTTTACTCTTCCCCTGCCGATAACAAAAAGTTCGTTTTCTTTCTAATTATTTCGAATTATGTTAATTTGTGTCCAATATTAGTCGATATATATAGTAAGGCGTTAAAATTTTTAAAAAATTTATATTTATTGATGAAGCATTTCAACTGCAACGATTCAAAAAACGAAATCAGCAGATCAAGCCACGCCTAATTTTCATTGAAGAAGGAATCTCTATGGATCAGAACGGATTGAAATGGTTCGAAAAAAAATGGTTTGTCAACCTGAAAATCAAAAAGCGCCTGACCGTCAGCTTCCTGTTTCTCGCGGCCATCGCCGCCGCCATCGGTATCGCCGGTATCGTGTTCTCTCTGTCGGCACATGTTCCGAATGCGGGCATCTTTGCAGTCATCATCGGCGCGACTTCCCTATTCGAAATTTTTGCGGCCTTGCTGCTGGGCTCCATCAACGCTTTTTTAATTACGGACCCAACGGAAAAGAACGAACGCGTTATCGGCAAATTCTCCGTCGGGAACTTCAACACCGGCGATATCATAAGAAAGCGGGATTGGATTACCGCCGAATATCAGGATGAAATCGGCCACTTTTCCCGCAGAATCAAAGATATTATGGCATACCTCAGAAGCGTAGATACCTGCATCAAAACCGTCGCCGCCGGTAACCTGACCGCGGAGGTGCCTGTTTGTTCCCCCGAGGATAAAATTGGCAATAATCTTTCCCACATGGTAAACAATTTCCATAAGCTGATCGGCGCAATTGTCGCCGCCGCAGACCAGGTAAACACGGGGGCAAGGCTGGTTTCGGATTCCAGCCAGGCTCTGGCTCAGGGAGCTTCGGAACAGGCCAGCACGGTGGAGCAGCTTACGGCTTCGCTTTCCCAGATTTCGGAGCATACGCGTCTGACCGCGGAAAGTGCTAAAAAGGCCGACGCTCTCGCCCAAACTGCCAAAGCGAATGCCTCACAGGGTAACGATCAGATGAAGGATATGCTGAACGCAATGGAGGAAATCAACCGTTCCTCCGCAAACATCAGCAACGTCATCAAAGTCATTCAGGACATCGCCTTCCAGACCAACATTCTCGCTTTGAACGCTGCCGTTGAAGCTGCGCGGGCCGGTGAGCAGGGCAAGGGCTTCGCCGTGGTGGCGGACGAGGTCCGGAATCTGGCCAGCAAATCGGCGGAGGCCGCCAAGGAAACCAGCGAACTGATCGAAGGCTCCATGAAAAACGTGGAAGCAGGAACGGAGCTTGCCAACCGCACCGCTGAGTCACTGGAGGAAATCGTCTCTCAGGTTGGGCAGGCCGCCGATTTTATTAACTCCATTGCGGCCGCTTCCGAGGAACAGGCTCACAGTCTGGAACAGATTCACTCCGGGATTGATCAGGTTTCTCAGGTGACCCAGGCGACCGCGGCCACAGCGCAGGAAAGCGCGGCAGCCAGCGAGGAGCTTTCCGGCCACGCTGTTCAACTGAAAACACAGGTCGGCGCATTTACAATCTAAGCGCGCCGAACTGATCCAAAAATCCGATAGCTCCAGACCGAGAAGCTACCCCCGTTGGCTTTTCGGTCTTTTATTATGGCTCAACAGCCACAATAAAACAAATAGCAGGAAGCGAAAACTCACCAGTCTGTTCATTTTCCTCTAAAAATTCTTTAAGGCCAGTATAGCATAATCTTTGGAGAACAGAAGATAAAAAAGTCGTCGGCTCCCTAAGATTTTTTCTGGGATTGATCGAGCAGGAGCGGTTGCACAACACCTGAGAAATCTGTAAAATAGAGAAAAACCAATAAAGCCGGGAAAACAAACAAAGGAGAAACCGAATCTTGAAACTGGAACGGCTGCTGGGTCTGTTAAACATTCTTGCAAATACCGATAAAATCACCGTTCAGGAGCTCGCGGACCGTTTTGAAGTATCCAGGCGTACAATTTTCCGGGATCTTGATGCCTTAAACCGCGCGGGAATCCCCATTGTTTCCTATCCGGGGATCGGCGGCGGAGTATCCGTCGTACAGGGCTATAAAGTGGAAAAAAGCGTTCTTTCCTCTGACGATACGGAAAAACTATTCACGGCGCTGAACGGCCTGAAAAGCATTGAGGGCGACCCGGCGGTTGCAAACCTGATTGCGAAGCTCGTACCGGAAAAAGCGGAAGTCGTCTTTTCGCAAAGCGGGTATGTACTGGATTTATCCTCCTGGTTCGGCGACAGCATCACTCACAGAAAAACAGCGGAGCTTCACCGGGCGATTTCCGGGCATCGCTGTATCCGCCTGGAGTATATCTCCAAAAGCAGCCGCACCGTCCGGATTGTGGAACCGAATAAGCTGGTTTTTAAACAGTCCTGCTGGTACCTGTACGCGTTTTGCAGGAAACAGGAGGCCTTTCGTCTGTTTAAAATTCGCCGCATTGCTTCCTACGAAATTCTGGAGGAGCGTTTCCCGCCCCGCCCTGTTGAGAAAATCCAATTCCCCGGCGGTTACGGCTCCGACCTGTTTTCTTCCGACAATCCGTCGGATGCTTTTGAGGTGATATTGGAATACGATGCTTCGAACGAATTTGAGTTGACGGACCACATCGACGCGGAATACTTTCATCGCCCCGAGGGAAGCCAAACGGGTCAGATTCGTTTTGAGGCGGCGAATTTCGAGTGGACGGCGGACCTTGTGTTCGGCCTCCTCGGCAAAGTGCGGGTCGTTTCGCCACCTTCTCTTCAGGAGGAAATCCGGCGACGCTGGGAACAAATTCAATTTTTGCCGGAAAGGTGACATTCTGATGTCACCTTTTTTGTTCTAGAATATCCGTTGGAAAGGGGCTGGCAATCATGAAAAAAGAAGTGCTGGTTTTCATTTTTAACGGGTACGCGGATTGGGAAAGCGCCTATGTATGTGCAGAATTGAACACGCCTGAAACAGCGTATACGGTAAAAACAATCGGTCTGGATCGGGAACCAAAAACATCGATGGGCGGGTTCCGCGTCCTTCCGGATTATACCGTCAATGATTTTCCTCCCGATTTCAGCATGCTGATCTTACCGGGAGGCTATGCATGGATGGAACAGCTCAACAACGCCGTTCTTCCGGTCGTTCAATATGCCGTAAAAAAGCAGATTCCCGTCGGGGCCATCTGCAACGCCGTCAATTTCATGGCGGAAAACGGATTTCTGGATCAGATCCGGCATTCCGGTAACACACTGGAATTCATGAAGCTTCAGGCGCCGCACTATCAGGGCGAACCGAACTTTCTCCCGAAACAAGCCGTCTGTGATTCCGGCATCATCACCGCCAACGGAAGCGCCGCGCTGGAATTCGCGCGCGAAATTCTGCTGCTGTTAAAGGTAAAGTCCGAAAATGATGTAATCAAATGGTACAATGAAAACAGGCATGGGCTTTATCCGGCATAAACCCACCCATGTAATCAACAGAGAAAGAAGCCCGGGAAGTCGGCGTTGGTGCCGCTTCCCGGGTTATCTATGGTCATTATGCAATATATATATTGCATAATGGTTTATATAGTGTATAATTGTATTCAGGGGAAGTGGTATGGATTGAAAAACCGAAAAATGAAGATTGCGCGGGTGGAATGCGATATGTCTCAGGAAGACCTGGCGAATGCAGTCGGCGTTACCAGACAAACGATTGGTCTAATTGAGGGCGGCCGCTACAATCCATCCTTAAATCTTTGCATTGCAATTTGCCGCGCGACCGGGAAAACGCTGAATGATCTGTTTTGGGAGGATAAATTATGAAAACGATGGAGTTTAAGCAGCAATTATCGCAAAATATCGTTCGTCGGCTCAAGCAGGATGAGCGCACGGTTAAGAATACCGAAACGGCATGCGTATGGGCCGTATTGGTGACCTATCTGTTTCTCACGGTTGAGATTGTCGTTAAGGCTGCAAGAAATGAAACCTGTGCGTGGGAAGTTGCCCTGATTCTGCTGATCAGTGCCGTATTGCTCCTTGCACGAAAAGACCGAACGGAGATTTTGCTGCCACGGACCATGTCCCGCAAGCTGCTGCCAACGGACACCTCAGCAAAAGCAAAGCATACCAGGCTGAAACAGTATTTCATTCATTCCTGTGCCTACGCGGCGATATTTTCTGTGTTGGAGCTATTGTACAGCAGTGGTCTGAACGTGAAAAGCCTCGCAGGAATTTCTCCGATTCTCACGATTTTGACGTTTCTCTTCCTGTTTGTATTATTCCTGGCAATCAGCTTCCTATGGGGTGAACACATGGTCAAACGGTATAACAGGATTTGCGGCAAACTTGAGGAAGAATCCGAGAGCGAGGATGACTTGGAATAAGAAAAGCGCTGCTTGCGTTCATCCTTTGATTCCCAGAACCAGATACCGCAGGATCGGAATCCGCCGGAGCAGTTCATACAACACGGGTGAAACGGTAAGCACGGAGAAAATGGCGATCAGATAAATTGCAAATACCGGCAGATTTGTGTCGAACTTCAGATAACAGCAAGCTGCAAGAGCGACAAGATAGTGAATAATGTAAATGCCGAAGCTGGATTTTGTCATGTAAGCTGCAAATTTCGAGGTCTTGTCGAACCATGCCTTTCCGCAGCCCAAAATTGCGAGAATCGCGACCCACAGGTACAGGTTGGTAAAAATGCTTTGCAGACAGGCAGCGTCGGCATAGTTCCGGCCGAAATAAAAAACCGCATAGGCAATCCCCAGTACGACGGCAAGAATCAGCATCGGCAGATGAATCTTCCGCACTTCGTCCTGCACCCGTTCGTGTGAAAATACAAAATAACCGAGCAGAAAAGCCGCAAAGTAGATACCAAAGCGATACGTCGTGATGATCGGCATATTGAGAATCTGCGACGCTCCCCAGAGGGGCAAAAAAAGCAGAAGGATCACGAAAAGGCTGCACTTGCCGCAAAGCATGTAGAATTGATCTTTTGAATCGAGTTTTCGAATCAGCACAAGCAGCAGCGAGAACAGCCACAGCATCTGGATAAACCAAAGCGGACCGGTGCCGGTTAACACCATGATCGGGTACCGGAGGAAGGCCGGGGTCGCATTCCACGCACCGCTGATTTTGAGGTTGATGTAACCGACCATCCACTGAAATACAAAAAGCCCCAGGGTAGAGGGAACCAGCAGCTTGACGGTTCTGTCTTTGATAAATTGTTTGGTACTGCGGCGCTCCAGCGCATAGCGGGAGCTGATTCCTGCAACCAGAAACAGCAGCACCATAAACCACGGGTAGACAAAATACAGCACGGAATCCTGAACTTGTACTTTTGAAAAACTGCCGACTCCGCCAAACACTCCGACGCCGTTAAATAGATAAAAGACGTGATAAAGCACAACCAGCAGGACGGTACCCCAGCGTATATTGTCCAAGTAATATTTTCTCATGGTCAGTTCTCCGCTTTGTCGGCAAAAATCTTTGCCGCAAGCTCGGCAAAGCTCTCTTTCGGCGGAATTGCAATGCCTTTTTTGTCGTCCCCAAGCAGAATCAGCGTATCTCCCGGTTGAATGTTGAACAGGTCCCTCGCCTGCTTCGGAACCACGATTTGTCCCTTTTCACCAACCGTAACCGTCCAGGCATACTTTCCTTTTGGAGCACTCATTCTTTTCCCTCCAAGTATAATAAGTATGATTTGTATAACTTATTATACTTTTCTATTTCGCATCTGTCAAGAAGAGTGCCACAGAAATACACGCAAGCCGAATGATACGGAAATAGAAAGGAAAATCCGCATCACAGAACAGGGGAAGCTCAGCTGTCTTAGCCGGGCTTTCCCCTGGTGTTTATTTTGTCCAATTCATTACAAACTCTTTTTAGCCGACTTTAGCACACTAAAAGAAAATTAATTTTATCCTGAAATTTAGGAATGGACAAAAAGCAAAAATAGGAATACTATCGTAAGTATAATTTCCTTAAATTAATTATACTGGACCATCGGGGAGGGAATCCTGTTTTGCGAAGTAAAAATTCCGTTCGGAATGTTTCTGTGTCGGCCGTTTGGCAAATTATCAGTATTCTGCTGAGCTTTCTGTGCAGAACGTTTTTTATTCAGATGCTCACCGATACGTATCTGGGTTTAAGCGGCCTTTTCAGCAACGTACTGTATCTGCTCTCCGTAGCAGAGCTGGGAATCGGTACGGCGATTTCCTTCAGTATGTACAAGCCCCTCACCGAGAACAATCAGAAAGAAATCGGCGCGCTGATGGCGCTTTACCGCAAAACCTACCACATCATCGGAGTCATTGTCGCTGTGGTAGGGCTTGCGCTGACGCCTTTTATTCCCGCGATCACGGGTTACCCGAAGGTTGACCATCTGCTTTTGTATTATTTGCTCTATGTGTTCAATTCCGTGATTACTTATTTCTTTTCTTATTGGCAGACAATTATTCTGGCCGATGAAAAAGCATATATCTGCTCCGTCTATCAGTACGCATTTGCCATTGCGCAGAATTTCGTACAGATTTTTATTGTTCTTCTTACAAGAAATTTTCTTCTGTACCTGTTGGTACAGGTGGCCTGCACATTCCTCATGAACTTTGCCCTGGCGCTCAAAGCAAAAAAGATGTACCCTTATGTGAAGCAATACGATAAAGAAACGTTAAGCGATTCCGTCCATTCCGAAATTATCAAAAATATCAAAGCCATGTTTCTGCATCGGATCGGCGGAGCGGTTGTCAACGGTACCGACAATATTTTGATTGCCATTTTTAAAGGTCTTGGAAGTGTAGCCGTCAATTTCAACTACACGTTAATTTTCAGCACAATCAACAGCGTTGTAACACAAATTTTCGCTTCCATTACGGGAAGCGTCGGAAACCTGGGCACGCTGGAAACAAAACAGAAATCATACCGGGTGTTTCAGGCGATTAACTTCGCCGGTTTTTGGATGTACAGCTTCTGTTCGGTTTCTCTCTTCTGCCTTTTAAATCCGTTTATGATTCTTTGGACCCGAAAGAATATGGTTTTCCCCCTGCTGACCGTTTTGGTGCTGGTGCTGAATTTTTACACGACCGGTATGCGGCAAGCCACGCTGCTGTTTAAAAACGCCCTGGGGCTTTTCTGGTATGACCGATATAAGGCCATTGTGGAAGCAACAGTTAACCTGATCGCCTCGCTGCTCCTCGCGCATTGGATCGGCTTACCCGGAATTTTTCTGGGCACGCTGATCAGCACCATGACTGTGGATTTCTGGGTGGAGCCCCTTGTTCTGTTCCGGCATGGGTTTTGCCAAAGCACGGCTTCCTATTTTAAACGCTACGCCGGGTACACAGTGCTGACCTTTGCTTCCGGGGCGCTGACCTACTATCTGTGCTCTTTCCTCGGGAACAGCCGTCTGCCGAGCTTTGTGGGCAAATGTTTTGTCTGCGCAATTGTTCCGAATCTTTTCTATTTCATCATTTTCCGAAGGACCCGTGAATTTCAATATTTGAAAAGTGCGGTTCCGCTTCCGGCGTTTCTGAAAGTCCGATGATAAAGGCCCCAGACGAAAAAGACTTCCTTCCGACTTGATTTTTCAATCCTGCCGGTAAGGAAGTCTTATTTTTCTTCTTTTCACAACGCGGAAAGCTGCTTTCCAAGGGAGGAGACCTCCTCACGCGTTACGGGAGGCGCAGCTGCTTCATGGTTCCCAGCAATCCGGGGACGTCGCCCGCCTGTACCTTCTGCACATTATCCGGGTGCGCGAGAAACCACTTGTTTTGGCTTTTCAGGATTCCCCTGCGGCCGCCGGGCAGCGGATCTCCCGTTCCCTTTGGCAGCATGCACACCGTGAAAAAGCAGTCCTCCACCCGGCACGGCGTGTAATGCAGCGTCGTTTCATACAGCTGCACAATCTGACCCGGCTCTACGTAAAACGCTTCCGTCAAGTCTCCGTTATAGGTATCTCCGGCCATATCCCGAAGTTTGCCCAGAAACAGCACGCACGGTTTTACCGCAATGGCGGTCTCGCTGCCGACGTGATACTCAATCCCGTTCAGAACCTGATTCCGGCCACAGCAGGGCCCGGCCTGAACCGGGTTTCCGCCGTAAATGTCGGTCATCAGTTCCCGGATGACAGGGATGCTTTCCGTCTCCGGGTCGCTGGCCCGGTACAGGTTTCCCTGCTCCGGAATCTGTACCGTCTCCGCCCAGCGGAGCACCGGCCCCAGCTCGTAGCCGGTGCGGAGTTTCCCGTACTCCGCAAAGTTTGCGCTGTCAGCTCTATAAATCTTCAGATCCGGATTCCAATCGCACAAGACTTGAAAATCCATCATTTTCCCGCCTGTTCGCCGTCAACCGCACTGAGTCTGCCTGTGTTTTCAATTTCCGAAATCATGTCGATCCGGGTCTGATGCCGTCCGCCCTCATAGCTCGCGTTCAGCCATTCGTCCACAATCATTTTTGCCGTCTCGACGCCGACGACCCGCGCGCCGAAGGCAATGATGTTGGAATTGTTGTGCTGCTTGCTCAGCTTGGCGGAATAAGGCTCGCTGCAGGCACAGGCGCGGATGCCTTTCACCTTATTGGCGGCCAGACTGATTCCGATGCCGGTGCCGCAGATCAGGATTCCGCCGTCCACCTGACCGGACGCAACCAGTTTGCCGACCTTGTAGCCGCTGATCGGATAATGGAACCGCTCCGGGCTGTTGGTGCCGACGTCAATTACCTCAATGCCCTTTGCTTCCACGTACTCCTTGATCTGATTTTTCATTTCAATGGCAACGTGATCGTTGCCGATGGCGAGCTTCATCATTGATCACTCCTAACAAAAAGTCCAAAAGTGAAGGGCCGCAGCAAAGCTGACAGCCTTTCACTTTCGGTTGCGGTGATATGTTATTAAAAAAGGGGAGAAATAGGGGATAAGCTTATTTCAGGTACTGGGCTGCGTTGTCGGCCGTGATGAGTACCGAGTTGATCGGTGTTTTTTCCGGCTGGCTGGAAGCCTTGTACTTGCTCGGATTCTCAACGGCGTCGACCAGCTTATCAAGAGCAGTAGAGCCGATCGATGTGGAATCCTGAGCGATGGTTGCGGAGAGCTTTTTCTCGGAAACCGATTTGATGGCGTCTGTGTTGCCGTCGGTGCCGCAGATCTTGATTTTACCGACTTTATTTGCGTTGATGATTGCCTGCATTGCACCCATAACCATGGTGTCGTTGCAGCAGTAAATTGCCTTCATGTCCGGATACTGCTGAATCCATGTGGCGGCGGTGTCGAGGGCCTTCTGCATATCCCAGTCAGCGCACTGATCGCCAACGATCTTCATACCCTTTGCCTTGAACGCATCTTTGGCGCCGCCTGCGCGGTCCTCGGAGGAAACATTGCCGGATTTGCCTTCAATAACGCCGACCTGACTGCCTGCGCCGATCTGGCTGCAAAGATATTCTGCACCCTTCTGGCCAACTGCCTTATTATCGGTTGCAATGTAAGCGGAGCAGACAGCGCCCTGGCTTTCCATCTGCTTCGGGTCAAACTGCTCGTCGATGTTGACAATGGTGATGCCCTTGCTGTTGGCTTCCTTCACGCCGGTAATCATATTCACCGCGGAGCAGGGAGCAATTGCAATGCCCGCATAGCCCTTTGTGATGCAGGATTCCAGAATCGCGAGCTGGCCTTCCGTGTCGTCGTCCGACTTTGCGGTATAAAGGTCAACCTGCCAGCCCTTTGCTTTGCCTTCGGCTTCGATGCCGCTGTACATTTTGCTCCAGAAGTCTGTGTTCTTGGTCTTCAGGATGACGGCGTATTTTTTAGCGCCCGCGTTTGCGGAAGCTGCGGGAGCTGCTGCCGAAGAAGCTGCTGCTGCGGGAGCGGCTGCAGACGCCGCGGCGGAAGAAGCGGAACCGCTGTTGGAGCCGCAGGCTGCCAGCGGAAGTGCCACTGCCATTGACAGGATCAGAGATAATAACTTTTTCATTTTCAATACTACCTTTCCTTAGAACCCGTTCCTATATGAGAAAAAACAGGTTCGTTTTTTATAATAAGCTGAATTTTCAGCTATTATAATACTGTTTCAGGGTGTCGAACGTTGCGTAGGCCCCGCCGATCACGCCGTTGGTCTGGGATTCCTCCGACTTTAAGAAGTTGATGCTTTCCGCGGGCATGGGGTGCCTGGTATGAGCGCGGATCGCATCCAGAAAATCGTCGAGCGGAAAATTCTTCATCATGGTCACTCCGCCGCCGATAATCACGAAATCGGGGTCCAGCAGCGTGATTTCGGTTGCTGCGGGCAGCGAAAGCGTATCAATGAATTCCTTGATTTCCGGGCTGTCGCCGTGCTTCTGAAAAATATCGCGGATTCGGCAGTCGGTAAACGTTTCTTTCGCCAGCTTTTCCAGCTTCAGGCCGGAGCAAACCACCTCCGCGCACCCGCGGTTACCGCACATGCAGGCCTCGTTGTTGTGGTACATGGGGATATGGCCCAATTCGCCGGCGACGCCGTTTTTGCCGACATACACCTTACCGTCGATATAGATGGCGTTACCGATCCCCGTGCCGATGTAAATACCAAGGATGGTTTTGTCGTGGTTCGGATCCAGATTCATGGTCACGATATCGTACATCAGAAGATAGTACACATCGCGGTCCACAATGGTCGGGATTCCGGTCCCTTCCTGAATCAGGCGCCCTAGGTCGATATTCTGGAGTCCATGGAGGTTGGGAGCCGAAAAGATAAAGCTTTTATCTTTTCTCACCGTCGCCGGCACTCCAACACAAATGCCGATCACCTGCTTTTGCAGATGGTAGCGGTCGATGTAAGCGTTAATTTCGTTCACAAGGTTCCCGGAGGCGTTTTCCTTCAGCAAAGCAGCGCTGGACTTGCGCTCGAAGTTGGACAGAACGCCGTCCTTCGTGACGGTGCCCATGCGGAGATTGGTTCCCCCGATATCGATTCCCAATACATATTCATCCATTGACGGCACCATCAAACTGCTCGGTCAGGATGTCCCAGGCTTTCGCTAAATCCGGATCGTTCTTGAACAGTCCCGAGGAACCGACGATGAACGATTCGATTCCTGCGTCAACCAGCGTTTTAAAGGTGTTTTTGTTGCAGGACCCGTCGATTTCGATGATGTAATGGTACTTCTGCGGGTCGGATTCCTTGAGCCGCTTTGCCTCGCGGATTTTGTCCAGCACTTCCGGAATGAAGGGCTGCCCCGCAAATCCGGGGTCTACGCTCATAAAGGTGATTTTATCCAGCTTGTGCATATAGGACTGAATCATGGAAAGGGGCGTCTCCGGGTTGACGGCAATGCCGATCTTGAATCCGGCGGCGCGGATCGCCTCAATCAGCCGGAAGCCCTGCCCGTTAATCACTTCGGCGTGGGGGCTGAAATAGCTCTGAATGCCTCGTTTGTTCATCGGCGCGACCGCGTCCGCGAGAGGAGCGAGGTAATCGGCGGGGTCGGTGCACATCAAATGAAAATCCATCGGAATATTGCACAGCGGAGCCATGGTTTTGGCAAGATCGGGAGACAGGGTGATATTTTTCACGAAATGCCCATCCATCAGATCAAAATGGAGCATGTCTGCGCGGGTATTCAATGTTTCAATCTGCTTTTTGATATCGAGAAAATCCATGCACATCAGGGAAGGGTTAAATAGTGGTTTCATTCGGAATAACCTCGCTTTGGTTAGATTGAAAGAATCATTTTTTGTTGGTGGAAACGGAGACGAAGTGGTCGATGGCAACGGAAATAATGATCAGAGCGCCCATCACGATTTTCTGGAACGAGCTGTCGATCATAAGTGCGGTCATGCCGTAATTGATGATGCCGATGATGAAGCCGCCGATGACGACGCCCGGAATTTTACCTTTGCCGCCCATGAAGCTGGTGCCGCCGATGATGGCTGCCGCAATGGCGTAGGTGTCGTAGCCGGTGCCCGCGGCGGGGTCCGCGCAGTTCAGACGGCCCATCAGCACGATGCCGGCGATGCCCGCGCAGGTGCCGGAAATGATAAAGACGATCAGCGTATGTAAGGGAACGTTGATTCCGGAGTACCACGCGGCCTCTTTATTTCCGCCCAAAGCGTAGGTGTTGCGGCCCGCTTTGGTTTTTGTGGTAAAGAACCACAGAACAACGGCAACGATCAGGGCGATAATCGCGGAGATCGGCAGGAAATCGAACAGGCTGGCGTTAATCGTCTGGGAGAACGATCCGGGGAAGCCGTAGATATTCGCGGAGTGAGAAACAACCAGCATGACGCCGAAGAAGATCGACTGGGTGCCCAACGTGATGATGAAGGGGTGAAGTCCAGTCTTGTTAACCAGCAGGCCGTTCAAAAATCCGAAGAACGTGCCGCACAGAATGCCGATCAGACAGGCCGGCACCCACGGCATATGGCCGGAAACCATCAGCTCGGCGGCCACCATGCCGGACAGACCGCAGACCGCGCCGACGCTCAGATCAATGCCCGCAATCAGAATGGCGAAGAATTCGCCGCAGGCCAACAGGATGTTAACAGCGGACTGTTTGAGCATCTGCGGAACGGCTGAGGAATTGAAAATAGCGCCCGGCTGGGCGATGGCCAACACCACCAGCAGGAGAACCAGAATGCCGAAGGTGCCGTATCTCTGCCACAATATTCCAAAGTTTTGTTTATTTTTCTTTGTGCCTGTCTCGCTCATGATTTGCTTCCTCCTCAATATTCACCGGTACTGGTCTTGACGATCTTTTCTTCGCTGGCCTCCGCACTGTTGAAGATCATGCGGATTTCCCCTTCGCGGAACACCGCGATGCGGTCGCAAACGCTCAGCAACTCGGTCAGTTCCGAAGAAATCATCAAAACACCCTTGCCTTCGTTGGCAAGTTTTCGCATCAGCTGGTAAATTTCGCTTTTGCTTCCGATATCAATGCCCTTTGTCGGCTCGTCAAAAATAATAACCTCGGTGTTTGCTGCCAGCCATTTACCAAGAATCACCTTCTGCTGGTTGCCGCCGGAAAGGTCGACGATCATCTGGTTGATACCGGTGCATTTAACGCGCAGATTCGTCTTCTGCTCTTCGGCCCACCGGGTCTCCTGCTTACTGTCGAGCAGGCCGCCGATGCCGCCGGCACTCGACTCCTTGATGTATGGAACCATCGAGATGTTCTGCTTAATGTTGAAATTGTCGATAATGCCCGTTTCGCGCCGGTTTTCGGTTACCATGCCGAGGCCCTGCTTAATGGCGGAGTAGGGACTGTTGATGTGCAGCTCCTGGCCGTTCAGGAAAACCTGCCCTTTGCTTTTGGGATGTGCGCCGAAGATGGCTTCCATCGTTTCCGTGCGTCCCGCGCCTACCAGTCCGGCGAAGCCCAGAATCTCGCCCTTGTGGAGCTGGAATGAAACGTTTCTGCATTTGCCGTCGGAACGGGTAATATCTTTCGCTTCAAAAATAACGGGCTGTTTCATAAGGTCGACATCAGGGTCGCCGAAATAGGTTCCCTTGATTTCGCGCCCGACCATCATGGTAACCATGTCGTCGACCGTAACCTCATCCGCGTTCCGGGTACCGACGTACGTACCGTCCTTCAGTACGGTGACACGGTCGCCGATTTTCTTGATTTCATCCATCTTATGCGAAATATAGACGATGCCCTTATTTTCGCTTTTCAGCTTGCGGATCAGGTCGAAAAGATTGTTGGTTTCCGCGGTGGTGAGCGACGTGGTCGGCTCATCCATGATGATGATCTTCGCGTCGGAAACCAGGGCCTTGGCGATTTCGACCTGCTGTTTTTCCGGCATGGTCAGGTCTTCTACAAAGGTTTTCAGCGGGCGGTGCACGCCGACCTTCTGAAGAACCGCGGTCGCTTTTTCCGTCATGGTTTTGTAATCCACAACCGGAATGCCGCACTTTTTCACGGTGGGCAGCTTGCCGACGAAAAGATTCTCAAGGATGGACAGCTCGTTGATCACGCTCAATTCCTGATAGATAATGGCGATGCCCTCATCGTAGGAATCCTTCGTAGTCAGGCTGTCATACTCCTTGCCGCCTACGATGATTTTGCCGGAAGTCGGCTGATAGACGCCGCTCAGGATTTTCATCAGAGTGGACTTTCCTGCGCCGTTCTCTCCCAGCAGAACGTGGACCTCGCCGGGCATAATGTCAAAGGAGATGTTGTCCAGCGCTTTCACGCCGGGAAAGACCTTCGTTATGCCAACCATTTTTATCAAAGGTTCCATAAAATCCTTCTTTCTGTCACATGCTTATCGATAGCCCAAGAGAAATAAGTTTCATTCCTATTGGGAACAGATCATTGAAACAATACTCGAATTTATGAACTATAAGAGAGTAACATTTCTAAAAAATTAAGTAACACATCATTGAAGCGTTTACAGTGTAGCAAACGTGACATGGTTAGTCAATGGATTTTATTAAATTTGTTAATATTCACTTGCAATCATGTTAACGTTACGTTATAATAGAGGAACATTCTTCTCCAGTTGGCATAAAAATTCCTTCATTTTCTCTTTACAGAAGAACGGGAACCCTGTAAAATAAGAGATATCGAGCAGACGGAATATTGCAGGGGCCCGCTCCGCAGGAAGGCCTGCGGTTTACTGACTTAGGAAGCGAAACGTTACGTTATCTCAGCGTAAAAAAGTTCCGCTGCACCCGTCATCCGGCAGCGGAACCTGTAAAAATATAAATGTAAACGAGTGAGAGTTTTCATGAAAACGAAGAAACATCTTTCCATTCGGGACATTGCGGAAAAGACCGGATTTTCGACCGCGACTGTTTCACGCGTAATCAATAATCACGGCGGTTATTCCGAGGCGACAAAAAAGGCCGTCAATGAGGCGATCCAGCAGTCCGGTTACACCACCGGAACGAATACCAGCAGGCGAATCGGCATTCTGGTTCCGGACCTGGCGAATGAATGGTTCGCCCAGCTTTGTGTGGCCTTGGAAAAATACCTGTTTGAATACGGCTATTCCGCGTTTATCTGCAACGCAAACGAAGACAGCAAGCGGGAAAATTACTATTTCATGGAATTCTCCAACTGCAAGGTTGCGGCGATGATCTGCTTTGTCGGCAGCAAAGCGCTCGGTACCCTCGCCGCCGGCGCAAATTTTCCGGTTATTTTCATCGACCGTGTCCCAATTGATACGGAGCAGTTTATCTGTCTGGAATCCGACAACTATCTGGGCGGTTATATGGCGACCGAGCTGTTAATCCACAAAGGCTGTAAACGGATCATGCTTCTCGGCTGGGAGAGGCCGCTTTCCGTGAATCTGGAGCGACAGCAGGGGTACCTGGACGCGCTGAAGGACCACGACATCGCGGTTGACAAGGAGCTCATCGTGGAGCTCAACGACGAAAGCGACCATTATGAAGGTTCGAAGCATCTGGTTTCCTATCTGGCAAATAAAAAGCTGAATTTCGACGGCGTTTTCGCCACCAACGATCTGCGCGCGTACGGCGCGCTGCAGGCACTGCAGCAAAACGGCGTCGACGTGCCCGGGCAGGTAAAAATCGTGGGGTATGACGACAGCGCAGTCAGCCAGCGCTGCTATCCCGCGCTGACGACCGTCCATCAGGACTGCAACCAGATGGCGAAGAAGGCCGTCGAAATTTTGATGAAACGGATTGATGACCCCACAAGCGGTGGCTCCGAGCACATCGTCCTGCCGGTATCCGTCATTGAGCGGGGGACAACCTGAGCCGATACATACACAAAAGGACCCGAAAAGCCAATGGATGACGGCTTTTCGGGCTCTTTTTCTGTTCGCATGTATTCGCGCGGAAAAGATCAGTTTTCCGATACCAGCTGGAATTTTCCGATCTCCTCCCGCAGCTTAAACGCCTGAGCGGAAAGTTCTTCGCTCGCGGCAGAGCTTTCTTCCGCGGTAGCCGCGTTCGTCTGCACCACTTCGGAAATCCGGGAAAGCCCCTGCATAATCTTCCCGGTATTTGCAGCCTGCTCCGCGGAGACAGCCTTAATCTGTTCAATTGATTGGTTGACAAGATTTGATTTTTCCTGAATTCCATTCATAATCTGCGCAACTTCGTTGGTCAATTTGGAACCTTCGCCAATTGTGCCGATCGTACGCTGAATCAGTGTTCCTGTCTGTTTCGCCGCCTGTTCCGATTTTGCGGCGAGGTTTCGCACCTCATCCGCGACAACGGAAAATCCTTTTCCCGCTTCACCGGCGCGCGCTGCTTCGATGGCCGCGTTCAACGCAAGAATATTCGTCTGGAAAGCGATGTCCTCTACCACTTTGCTGATCTTGCTGATTTCATCGGACGCCTCGGCGATTTCTTCCATCGACCGGGTAAGCTGTGCCATCCGTTCGCTGCCATTCTGAATTTCGCGGTTTGTCTGCTGTACATAGCCTGCCGCCTGCTCAACATTTTCCGCATTGCTGCCGGCCTGCCGCGCAATATTCTGAACGGAACCGTTCAGTTCCGCAACGGATGCCGACTGCTTCGTTGCGCCGGAAGCCAACGCCTGCGCGCCGTCCGAAACCTGACTCGAACCGGAGTTCACCTGGTCTGCGGAATCGCTGATAACCGTAAGCGTCTGGTTCAACGACGTGGAAATACCCTGCAGCGCAGTTTTTACCGGCAAAAACTCACCGGAATAGTCATATTTCAGTTGAATGCGCATATCACCGTTTGCCATGGTTTTAAGCACGTCGCTGATTTCGTTGATATAATGAATGTATTGATTCAACCGGGAAAGCGTTCCGGCGGTTGTTTTGCAAAGCCTGCCGATCTCGTCGCGCGTCATTTGTTTTTCATCCACCTGCACGGTAAGGTCTCCCTGTGCAATTTTATCGCTCACAGAAGAAATATAACGAACATGGTGAACAAGGGAATGCGAAATTGCAACGCTGATCGCGATTAAGATCGCGAGGCAAAGAAGAATCAAAGCAATAACAAGCACCGTGGTCTGGCCGTCGTAATAGGTAGCGGCAGCCGTATCTTTCTGCTGCTGCTGCTGCGTAAGCTGTAACGTTTTGGCCGCAAGAGCGTTATAGGACTGATATGATGCAATCAAATCGGACCTCACCGGCTGCAGCGCGGTTTTATTCTTCACAGCCGGAACAACGGAATTCTGGAAAAGGTCCAGAAATTTTTCCGCACTTTCATGCTGTGCCTTCCACGCATCGGCAACAGACGCATTGTAAGCCATCAGATTGGATTTCTGCCAATAGGCATATCGTTCTTCATAACTATTCTTAACCGTATTGAATTCCGTAAGCTGCTCTACCTGCCTCGAAGCATTCGGCTCCGAAATATATTCCAGCGCGACGGAATACGCCTTTTCCAAATCCCCGGAGGAAGGGGCGATATCGGATTTCAAATTATAGCCTGTGACGATGCTGTTATAAATATCATAGCCGATTTGAGTTCGCTGCATCCATTCAACGGTGCACACCCAGGTTGTAAGGATAAGAACCACAGCCGAGATCGATAGAATCAATAATTTTCCTCTGATTTTAACATTTTTCAGCCAGTCCAACTGATTCAGAACCTTTCCCTTTTTTTATCAATTTTTTTGTCTGACTTGATTGAATTTAGAGATAAAATTAAATTGTGGCAGAAAAAATCTCCGGCATACCTGCCGTATTCCAAGCGTTTTCGACACAGTAAAATGGATTTTCAGCCGAAACAGGGAATTTGCCGTTGTTTATTTAACGATCTTATATTCTATAGTAATATTTATCGGTTTGTTTTACAATATATTTACTTAAAATAATAATCATTTAAAGCGAATTTCAGCCGGAACGGAGATTTTCTGCCTATGGGCAACAAAAAAAGCCGCGAAAACACTTCCTTTCGTGGCTCCGATCTTGCGGATATAACAGAAATCCGGTTTCAATACTGTTAAGTACATATATCGTAAAACGTCGGTCGCTTCGCATACAACATTGGTCAGTGGTCGGTTTTCAATCATAACCCCCAAGGCCGAACTTGAAATTATTGTTTTCCATTCGAATAATAAAGGAATTTCGGAATAATACTTTCTATTGGAAATAAATTTTGTATTTTATATAATAGCAATTAAACTTCAGCGAATCGGTTCCGATATATAAGAATTAGGAATAAAAACGAGAGGTCGTGCCGCATTATGGGCTATGTAATAACAGGCGCCATTTGCTTTTATGCCGGTCTGTTCCTCGGGTGCTGTTTCCGGCTGGGGAAAAAGAAGAAGTAACCCACATCAATAGGCTCCCCGCTCAAGCAGCACCGCCGGTACGGTTTTCAGGATGATTTTAAAATCCGTCCATAAACTGCGTTCCTCTATGTATTTCATATCCAGCTCAACCCATTTGTCAAAACCGATATTGCTTCTTCCGCTGATCTGCCAGTAGCAGGTCAGGCCGGGTTTAACATCCAGACGGTGCATCTGATACGGCGTATACTGTTCCACTTCGCTTAAGAGCGGAGGCCGCGGGCCGACGATGCTCATATCGCCCTTTAAAATATTGAAAAGCTGGGGCAATTCGTCCAAGCTGGTTTTCCTCAGGAACTTCCCCACTCTGGTCACACGGGGATCGCGCACTATTTTAAAAACCGGTCCGTCGCATTCGTTCTGGTCCTGCAAATTCTCGCGCAGCTGATCGGCATCCTCGCACATACTTCGGAATTTATAGATGGTAAAGGATTTTCCTTTTTTCCCGGCCCGTTTCTGCGTATAAATAGCCGGTCCTTTGGAATCCAGCCGGATCGCGGCGGATACAATCAAAAGCAAAAAGAACAGAATCGCGATTGCAAAGGCAGATAAAATTACATCGAAAATGCGTTTGATTCCGTGATAAATCAGACGCCTTTTTTTTGTTTCAACCGGTGGATTTGCAAGTACAGAATACAGTTCGATTCGTTCATTTTCCCCCGAGCAGACGGACACCGCCGGGTTATAAACAACATTATCTTTCATGAAGCCACCAGCTCTCATTTATTATGCTATTTTTTCAAGTTAGTTAATATGTGACCATTTTAATTGATTAGAATTAATAGTTCAACGGAAAATTGTCAGTTTTTCTCCGTCATCTTCATAAAAAATTTATCCGCTTCTTCTCCTAAATATGATTGTATTTGGAAAATTATGGTATTATAATGAAATTATCATTTGCGTTAGGAGAAAAACGTCTCATGGAAATTTCGTTGAAAGATCTTTTTTTGCTGCTGAAAAAAAACCTCATCTTTCTTATTTGCTGCTCCCTCGCCGGGTGTGCTGTTGCTTTTCTGTTCTTCCGGTTTATGGTGAAGCCCACCTACGTTTCCAACGTTGAACTGTACGTCTACACCAAAGAAAGTTCTGCGCCCGCCGAAAATTACAACAGCCTGAATGACCTGAATTATGCGCAGAAAATCGTCAATACCTACATCGAGATGCTCCGCACCAACAGTTTTATGAAAGATGTCAAAGAGAACACCAATCTGAATTATTCCATCGACGACCTGAAAAAGATGGTCAAATTTACCGTATTAAACGATACCGAGGTTTTTCAGGTATCCGTCTCTTCTCACAGACCGGAGGATGCCAAACAAATTGCCGATACCATAACCAATCTGGCTCCTCAGACGATCCGTTCCATAAAAGAATCTGCCCTTTTAAAAGTGGTTGATTCCGCTACGTTTCCCGCAAGTCCTTCTTCCCCCGATGTTCCTGTGTGCAGCGTTGTCGGCTTTTTATGCGGCGCGGCGGTATCCATCGTTTATCTGCTTCTAAAAGAAATGCTGGACGTCCGCGTTAAGCGGGAAGAAGATCTGGCGGCAAAATACAACATTCCGCTTCTTGGGTCCATTCCCTCTTTTGAAACGCAAACCGGGAAGACTCTTATTTTTGCGGAAAAGGAAGGAGCAAAACAATGAAACGCAGAAATGGCACCGGGCAGCTGCTTGCCGGCGATGGAATCTGCCCCGAGCGGATGTTTGAAATCACCGAAGCCTATAAGCTGATCCGAACCAACATTATGTTCTCCATCCTGAAAGACGGCTGTAAAAAAATCGTGATTTCAAGCTCACAGTCCCGGGAAGGAAAAACCACGACCGCCATTAACGTCGCCGTTTCCCTCTCTCAGACGGACGCCAAAGTTCTGCTGATTGACGCGGACCTGCGCAAACCGCGGGTAGGCCAGTTCTTCGATTACAAAGACGCGCCGGGTCTGACGAATTATCTCGGCAAGCTGGTAAGCCTGCCGGAGTCCCTCCATCAAACGGAATTCAGCAATCTTTCCGTTTTATGCTCCGGCGTGAACGTTCCGAACCCGTCGGAACTGCTGGCAAGTGAAGAAATGGCTTCCTTTCTGGCGGAAATGGAAAGCTGCTATGACTATATCGTCATTGATACGCCCCCGCTCAACGTCGTTGTGGATGCGCTCCCACTGATTAAACTGAGCGACGGTGTCATCCTCGTGGTCCGGGAACGATATTCAACGTTTCCCCAGCTGAATCAGTCAATTCGGAACGTCGAACTGATCGGGGGAAAAATATTGGGAATGGTTTTAAATGATTCGAAATCCAGGGGCAAGGGCTTGGAAAAATACAAGTACGGCTACGGGTCCGCTTATTATGACACCTATGCTGCCCAGCCGACCGTTCATTGATTTTCACACGCATATTCTGCCGGCTATCGACGACGGTTCTCCGGACCTAACCACATCCGCAGACATGCTTTCCAGCCTGAAACGGCAGGGTGTCGGCACCGTGGTTCTTACTCCCCATTTTTATACCGACCGCGAATCAATTTCCTCGTTTCTACGGCGCCGTGAAGCCGCGTGGGAAGCGCTTGTTCCCATTCTGGGACGGTCCGGAATGACGGCTGTTCTCGCCTGCGAAATGCACTTTTCCGATTACCTGTTCAATTCTGCCGATCTTTCCGCTCTGTGCATCGGGGAAAAATTTCTGGTGACGGAGCTGCCATATTCTTTTGCCTTTTCCGAAGCCCAGATCAGCAAGATCGGCCGCCTGATTTCCACTTATAACGTTACGCCGATACTCGCTCATATCGAACGGTATCCGGAACTGCTGAAAAAACGCGGCTGTCTGGATCAGTTGCTTGAAATGGGCTGCCGCACACAGATCAATCTCAGCTCTCTGCTGAACGGCAGCATGCGCCTGCGCAAAACAATGCTCTCTTTAATTCAAAGCAGCCGTATTCACGTTGTCGGCACCGACTGTCACAATATGAAATCCCGGCCTCCCTGCTTCGAACCCGGAATCCAGATGATCGCGAAAAAGCTCGGAGAGAATGCCGTCTGTCTTCTGGCCGAAAACGCGGAATCCGTGCTCCTGCAAAACGAAAGCTCCCGGCTCGCGTGAAAAGCGAGCGGGAGCTTTTTTGACTGTCTTTTCGGATTAATAGACTTTGCTGACCCGTTCCCGGGAGCGGTAATACAACAGACACAGGATCGCGGCGATTCCCGCTGAAACAGCGGCGCCTTCCAGAAACAAAATCAAAATCCCGTTTGCACAGGAAACGGTTAGCGCATACAGCGACTTGCTGAGGATTGCAACCTGTCCGATTCGTCCGGAGAAGTAAAGATACGCGGGGAAAACTGCGAGCATTAGAGTGGTACCTGAGACCGCATAAATGCAGGCCCGCAGTGCTCGATGCCGCCAGGGGGTGATCCGGAACAAGACTCCCGCAAGGATCACAACGAGCACCGGCAGCAGAACGCTCGGGAGTCTCAGAATGGTCTTTATTTTCCCGATTGCTTCCCCCAATTCCTCCGTATAGGGAAAACTGATATCCTTTAAATAGGTGTCGGAACAGGTTTGGGCAAGAAGGAGCAGGCTTTTTTTGTTGTCTTCTGTTAATGTGACGCCGCGGCTTTTCGCATTTTGGGTCAGAATCTGATTCAACTTGCTCTGAAAATTTGCGTTTGAGATATTTTCTGCTTTTTCCCCATAAATCCGGTTCAGCGACTGATTGGCAACCATCTGAAGGTCGTTGATATCCAACGCCGAATTCAGCAGCTTTTGATCAAAACCGCTTGCTGAAGCGTAGGATGAAAACTCATTTTCCACTTCCTCCAGCACATTTTCATAATAGTGGCTTTCGTATAACTGCTTCCGCAAATAATCCGGATTCAAAAGGGTTCCCTGTAAAATCAGAACACAGGCAAACAGAAACAGAAGCAGAGACATCAGAAAAGAAACTAAAACAGATACCGCTTTTTCGGCGGTCGATTTTTTCATCATTATTCATCCTTGTTTGTCTATCGTTGGGCCGTTTAATTTTTTCGCATAAACAAAAAAGCGCTTGGGTGTCAATCCAAGATCATTAAACGGATAGCAGGTATAAAGAATCAGATTTTCCTCGTTCTGATTCAGGTCATACGCCGACGGATTATCAAACGATTGGATCTGCGTTTTGGTAATCTGATAGGTATACTGCCCGTAATTGGTTTCAATCAGAACCGTATCCCCCCGTTTCACATTCCCCAGCGTATGAAAATAAGTATGGTTATGCCCAGCAATTAAAATCGTTCGCCCGTAGCCCGGGATGAAGCTGCCGCTGTATAGCCCAACCCCTTTTTTCAGCTCATCGGTTTCATCCCCAAAATAGAGGTCCGCACGGATGGAAGCGTTTGAAATCGTAAGGCGGCCGAAGCGTGTCCCATACTGCGGGAACGTGATGTCGCTCAGTTTTACCTCCGCCGTCTCTTTTTTCGGCGGCGCCGTAAAAATGTTGCTCAGCTTTTGGCTGCTCTGCTGATCGGAATTAAAAAAGAGCAGGCTTACGGTCGATTGGTAGGCTGAAAGGAACGGTTCAACCAACAGAAACAAAACAAGATAACCGATCAGCAAAAAAGCGATCGGTATCAAGATAAAGCCTGCTTTATGACTTCGTTTTTGATTCATCCTTTTTCTCCAACAGCCTGTATTTGAAAATCAAAAAGGAACACAGGAGCAAATCAGACGAAATAAACGCCGCGCAAAATGCCGCATTTATCTCCCACGGAACGGCCGCGCCCGTCGTCTTAATAACATTTTCCCCTGTAAACGTCACGTTCCCGTTGGAATCCACGATCTTTACATTTTTATTGGAGCCCACGGAAAGCTTCAGATTCGCCTCGTCGGCCGCAGCCTGAGCCGCTGCCATAATCCGATTCTTTGTGCTTTTGTCTAACTTTTTCAAGTCCGTGACGCCGCTTTCCCGAACTGCTTCTTTCGCCGCTTCGACCTGCCCCAGAATGTACTGCGCCTGATCGTCCGATATGTGATGCGAGGCAAAATAGTTTTCCGCCTGATTGACATAGCTTGCCGGAATTTGAACCGTCTGCCCATTCACTGAAATCCCCGCCCGCAGGGAATCCAGAATTGCGTCCGTATTGGCCGCCGCACGTACCGGAACGGCAAAGCAAAAAATCAGGGACATCAAAAGGACCGTATCGATCATCTTTCGAATTATTTTCATCGGTCAATATCCTCTCCCTGTGGAACTTCAGCACGGATTTTTGCACCTATAAAAGATCCCGAGTGGGAATGGCAGTTCAGGAAAGCTCCTGAACTGCCATAGAAATCGGTTCGGTTTTTAATGAATGGCGCCAATGGTACACGGAGCTTTCTGACCGTTGACATAGAACCCTGCTCCCTGCCCCGGCTTCCCCACAGCGATGACCTTATAGAAATAGCTGTTTCCATTTGACCCTGCAAAAATCACCTGGAAGACCTTATCATTGCCGCATTGGAACGTCGGTTTCGAGGCAGCCGTGATTTTGAACTGATACGAATGCCCGGCCTTCACAGAAAGATATTTTCCGGTATCAATGGTAAGGTGAGGAACCGCCGCAACCCTCTGAGGCAGAATGACATACTGCGAATTACGTGCAAACGTAAACGCAGCATATCCGGCCGCATCCACGACACTCATGCAATGATCCAGGGATTCCAACTGCCTGGTCACAGAATTATAATAATACAGATAAGCCGTCTGACCAGGCAGATATCCCTGATCGCCGACGTACACCCGAACCGTCGCGGGAACAGGAAGCGCCCCTTCGTTCGCAAAGGTCAGGAGGGCGCCTTTATTCGCGGAAGGCACTGCAGCGCTGACTGTCGGGTTCAGCGTAGTCGTCTGAACGTTCAGTGCCAGATTGATCGGCGCTGCCGCAGAAACCGCCGATGCGTCTGCACCATTGAAGGTCCAGCTGTACGCAACTCTTCCCGTCACAGAATCCGTTACACTGACGGTAACGCTTTTGTGGGCTGCCTCGGCCGTGTTGAGAACACTGCTGTCAAGCGTCATCGCGACCGACGTATTGGAAACCGTTCCGTAGGCAACACTTGCCGGGACGTTCAAAGAAACAGCCACCGTTTGCACCGCCGGATTATTCAGTTGGCTGATCATCGTATCAGAAGGTGTGCTGATTTTGATCGCGGCGGGGGCCTGTGCCGTGGCAGACGATGCTGCTGCAACCGTATCCGCAGAAACCGTCACGCTGCAGGACGCTTCGCCGCCGGAAACCACCGGGGCCGCATCCGGTTGTCCGCTGACGTTAATCTGCGTCACACCGCCCGAGGTCACCACCTGTGTGGGCTGCGCAGGAACAGTCGGAACGGAAGACGTGCCGGAACCCCCGGAGCCGCCGCCGGAATGGCTGGAAATATCCTTCTTATTCAAAGTCGGGATCGGAAAATTCGCCGTGGCGGACCCTGACACATAGATCGTGTCGCCTACCCGGCTGAAATGCAGTCCGGTTCCGGGAACCCCATTCAACAAAAGATAAATCTGCGCCTTAACAGCGGCGGGCAACAACAGCAAATTCGGCGAAGCTCCGTTGACAATGGCTTGCTGAATGACGCTCTGCGCCGACTGAACGGCCGCGGCAATGGCGTCTGCCTGCAATTGATCGGTGATCGGGTGACTGCTCAGAAAAGTGTCGGTCTTTGACGTGAAGGAATTGGGAAGCGAGTACTCATAATCTCCAACGGTAAAAGATGCACTGACCGCTTTCTGGATTTCATCATTATAATTTGCTGTGCCCGCTGCGGAAGCCGGGGCGCACCAGGAGACCAGGAGCATCACGCAAACCATCAGGGCCCTGATTCGTTTCATTTGTATATCATCCTTTATCTGTTATTTTTGGAAAATAATATCACAGATTGAAAGGGGAATTTAACCGCTTTATCGCCGAACCGAAAATATATTTTCATCATAAAAACAGCGAATCCGTTTTAGGTCTCGGTTAAAATGCAAACCAGCATTCCGGCAACTCCTCCGCTGAAATCCAGAAGCACATCCAGAACGCTGCTGGTTCTTCCGACATGGAACATCTGGATCAATTCATCGAGAACGGGAACAAACAAAAGGAAGAACAACCCTGCAAAAACAGATTTCAAAATCGGCTTTCGGTAAGCTCTTACCGTTATCCGCACGAGGATGCCAAACAGGAAATACTCCACAAAATGGGCCGCTTTTCGGACAACGTGATCCGATATTTGCCTCGGTAATGAAACAGCCGATAAAATCCGATTCAGCAGATTCGTCACATAGCCGCTCATACTGCCGGACTGCGGCCCTGAAAACATAGAATTATGAAAAATAAACAGAATAAACAGGGCCGTGATTACGGTAAAAATGCGGCGTTTGAAGCGATCCTCCGCGGATTCAGTCTGCGCTGAAGATCTGACGGAATTCTTTTTGTCTGCCCTGGAGTTGCTGAAAATCATCCGACAAATGCACATTCCCACCGTACAGCTGACAAAATCAATCAGCACGTCGCTTACGCTGCTGGTTCTTCCCGGATAGTTCATCTGAATGGTTTCATCCACAACCGGAAAAGCTAGAAACAGAAACAGTTCCAAGGAGAATAGCTCCGCCGGCTTCTCCGAAATCATGTGAACCGTGCCGGTAAACAGGCAGCCGAAGATAAAATATTCAATGATATGCGCAAGTTTTCGAACTTCGAATTGCGTAAGAGCCGCATGGAAGCCATTGGCGCTCAGAAAATGATTCAGAATACGCAGAACAGCCCCGCTTTGCTGATCGGACTGAACAACCGGATACATGGAATTGTGGAAAATGAACAGCACCGCAAGAAGGGAAATCCCGGCCCAAAAGAGGTTCTTAACTTTCCTATTCTTCATTGATTCCATTTGCAGAAATTTTATCCTTTTCCATGTGGTTCCCCCTCCCAAATTGTTGAAATAAACGGCAGCATCTACTTTTGTGGGGTCAGGGTTTTTGGGGAACCAAATTCTTTCCTTTTTTCAATTGGAGCAATTATAGCATAATTGGAAATAATTGTAAATTATAATATTAAAACAATCTTCTCACTGATCGATCAAATCAATTGTCTAAACTTCCTACATCCCGTTTCGTTTCTTTTGTTATTCGGTCGAAAGCAAGCATAATATCAGAAAACGGATTGCGCAAAATTTATTTTTTGCCTTTCTCCGGGCATTCGCAAGCACATAAAAAAGGCCGCCCGGATCAGCATTTGCTGAAACCGGACGGCCTTTTGAATTTTTACTTGATTATTAAAACGTACCGTATTGCCGCTGTGAACTCCCGCTTGGTTTAACGCCGTTTTGGACGTTCAGCCTTACGGATGCGTGAGTAAGACGTTTGTTTTTGCTGTCGTATACGTCGATCATGATGTAGGTTAACCCGGCCTTCACCCCGGTTACTTTTACGTTTCCGTTTTTCAGCTCGGTTACATCCGCGGCTCCCTGTGCGGAGGAATACGCTCTCAGAGCGGTGCCGTCCGCACCCGTACGCTTTACACCGATCTCATAGCTGCCGTTTGGGGCCATCGTGTAGCTCCGCGTGTCCAGTGTGAGGAAGCGCGCTGCCTGCGGTAAAAGCACATAGTCCGAGCAGTGGCTGATCTTTACGGTTACATAATCGTCCGCATCCACTGTATAAGCGCTGTTGTCAAGCGACTCAATCCGCTGGGTGGCAGGATTGTAGTAGTAGAAATAGAGTGTCTGCCCGGGCTTATAGCCCTTTCCCGTCACGGAAATCCGAACGCTTGCAGCCGCCGGAAGAACTCCGCTGTGCTCAAAGGAAAGCACCACACCGCTGTGATTCGGGGCAGCCGCGCCGACCTGCGGAACTTCTGCGGTAGTGCGAACGCTCATGGCGATATTGACGTTTGTCACCGGCACCGTGGATTTGGCAAGGTCTTCGCCCTTGAATGTCCAGCTGTAGGCAAGCTGCTGGGTGCCTGCGTCCCTGACGCTCACGGTGACGTCGGACTGCGCGGCCTGCGCCGCGGCAAGAATCTCTGAATCCACCTTGATATCGACAGCCAGATTTGCGTTGCGGTTTGCTGCCACATCGGACGGAACGGTTACCGTCAGGGCAACGTCCCTCTTTGCAGCAAGCTGCTGAAGGATGCTGTCTTTCGGCAAATCGATCTCAACTGAGGCTTTCTTCCCCGGATCGAGCGAAGCGCTTGTTCCGGTGTCTGTGTTCACACTCGGCACGGTTGCCGCAATTTCGGCCGTATTGCCGTTTACCGCGGTGCTGTCCGCAACAGTGGAAACAACGGCGGTATTGCCGGCGGTGTTGATTTCTGTCTGCGTGGAGGAAGAAGGAACCGGTTTTTCGGAAGAGGATTTTGTTGAGGAACTTCCGCCCCCGGCAACTACCTTTACGGTAATATGCGGCAGCTGCACGCCGCTGTCCTTCAGCTGATAGCCGCTGTCCAGCACCGGGGTAAAGTCATAGGTTCCGGCTGCGTTCGGGTTGTAGGTAATATTGGAAACCCATTGTGCGACACTGACAAACGTATTCGAAATGCCGTCCACGACCGCTTTCAGTTTCTGCGGCAGAGTGGAAATCGCCGTGCCCAGCGTGACCGTCTGCGTCTTTACGGAATCGGCCAGACTTGAAAATGCGGAAATAATTCCACTCCCCGGTTCTTCTTTTGCGCTGATTTCTACTGTGAAAGTTGCCTTTTTGCCGCCGACCGTCACAGTCAGCCTCTGGCTTGACGCAGGCTTGCTGCTGTCAAAGCCGGTGATGTTCGCCTCCGTGATGCTCTCCACTTTTGTCGATTTGTCGCTGTAGGTGCCGGTTACTTCAAGGCCGGAAAGGTCCAGCGGGTCACCCACCGTATAGACCAGTTTTGAAGCAGGTTTTGTAATCGCAATGCTTTGCAGGACGACCGGGATTGGAGGGGCCACGGCGACGGTAACGGAACCGGATTTCGTGGCATCCACAGTGGAGGTTGCGGTCACCGTCACGGTAATGGCTGTTTCGTCCGCACCGACCGTCAGCTTGCCGTCCGTGCCGATTTTGGTGTTGGAACTGCTGTTGCCAGTGATGCTCCATGTCACACTTTGATCGGGACTATTGCTTCCGGTTACTGTTGCAGAAAACGTTTGGCTGCCGCCTTTCGCCACCAAAGGGGCGGAGGGGGAAACGGTGACGCTGCTCACGGTTGGGGTCGGGGGCGGAGTTGTAGTCACGGTGACCGTCGCGGTGCCGAATTTCGTGGCATCTACGGTCGAGGTTGCGGTCACCGTCAGCGTCGCGGCGGTTTCATCGGCACCGACGGTCAGCTTGCCGTCGCTGCCGATGGCGGTGCCGGAGCTGTGCTGACCGCTCACACCCCACGTTACGGTCTGGGCGGGGCTGTTGCTGCCGGTTACCGTCGCGCCGAAGATTTTACTCTCGCCTTTCGCAACCGAAGCAGTAGAGGGGGAAACCGAAACGCTGGTCACGGTCGGAGCGGGGAGCGGGGTCACTGTAACCGTAGCCGTTCCGGATTTTGTGCCGTCTACGGTGGAAGTCGCGGTCACCGTCAGGCTATCGGCGATTTCGTCCGCACCGACCGTCAGCTTGCCGTCCGTGCCGATTTGGGTGTTGGCACTGTTGTTTCCGCTGACGCTCCACGTAACGGTC
The DNA here is from genome assembly GCA_023410445.1 of Bacillota bacterium. Lineage (GTDB taxonomy): Bacteria > Bacillota > Clostridia > Oscillospirales > Acutalibacteraceae > Caproicibacter. The sequence goes on from JAEYPT010000006.1 coordinate 374,899, forward strand.
TGGGCGGGGCTGTTGGTGCCCGAAACCGACGCGCTGAAGGTCTGGCTGCCGCCTTTCTCTACCGAAGCAGTGGAGGGGGAAACAGTCACGCTGCTCACGGTTGGGGCCGAGACAGCTACCGTTACGGTCGCGGTCCCGGATTTTCCGGTATCTACGGTTGAGGTTGCGGTAACCGTCAGTGTCGTTCCGGTGTTTTCGTCCGTGCCGACGGTCAGCTTGCCGTCGTTGCCAATTTTCGTGTTGGCACTGCTTTTTCCGGTAACAGTCCACGTTACGGTCTGTGCCGGACTGTTGCTTCCTGTGACGGTCGCGCTGAAGGTCTGGCTGCCGCCTTTCTCTACCGAAGCAGTGGAGGGCGAAACGGTGACGCTGTCTACCGTCGCAGTCGGGGTTGGCGCCGTATAGGAATAAGCCGCACTCGGTGAAGATTCCGGACTGTTCGACGAGGAAGAATTATTGCCTCTTGTAATGACCGTAAAGGTGTAACTGCCGGTCACGGTGATCTTATTTGTAAAATCACAATTTACCGGCGTACCTGTCGTTTCCGTATCCACCGCATCCGTTGTGCCGGATCGGTAAAGCTTTACGATGTAACCGATCGCCCCGTTGACAGCTCCCCATCTTGCTTTTCCCGGAATGGTCGTGTCCCATGCAAGATCGGTTGGGGCTGCGAGTGGTTTCATGTAATTGTATTCTGCGCTGGGGGAGGATTCCTCGCTGTCGGAGGTCGTTGTGCCGTCACCCTTTGCCAATACGGTAAAGGTATATGCACGGCTGCTGCCCGCTGTGATCTTACCGGTAAAATCATATTCCGTCGTGCCCGAGCCGACGGTTTCCGTATCAAATACACTCGTACTGCCGGATCGGTACAGATACACGGTGTAGCTGGTTGCACCGGTTACCGCACCCCAGGTTGCTTTGCCGGGTATCGCCGTATCCCATGCCAGCCCCGACGGAACCGCCACTGCCGGGATGGGGTTCGTATAGGAATACGCCGCACTGCCTACTTCAGCGCTGTCGTCTGCTGTTGTTTTATCCCCATTTGCACGTACGTAAAAGGTATAGCTTCCCGTATACGTTAGTTTACCCGTAAAGTCAAAAGAGGTCGTCCCAGCGGCAACGGTCTCCGTATCCTGTACTTTACCGGACTTCATAAGCCACACGGTATAGTTAACTGCACCGGTTACCGCGCTCCAGGTTGCTTTGCCGGGCGTGCCCGTATCCCACGCGAGCGCCGTCGGGGCCGACAGCGGCTTCAGATAGGTTTGTGGCGAGCTTGCCGAAGATTCCGAGGCGTCGTATGCGTTTGTTCCGTCGCCCAAGGCCGTCACCGTAAAGGAATAGGCGCCGGTTTCTGTCACCTTGCTTGTGAAATCACAGGTTGCATCGGTAACAGTTTCCGTATCCACTGCTCCCGTCGTGCCGGATTTGTACAGCTTTACGATATAACTGGTCGCACCCGGCACCATATCCCATAATGCCACAAAGTTGTAAGGTCTATCCCACCCAAGATTGTCGGCAGCGTTCAGTGTTTTATAAACCGGATAGCCGCTGTTTGCATTCAGGCTGTCCGTCGACCAGGAAATGAGCCCGGTGTCCGTCGTATGCGAAGTAATTCCGGTGTTGAGCTTATCGACAAACGATGCCGCCTTCATGTCATCCGCGGAAAGCGACGTGCACTCAGCCGTCGCGGTGGTATTGGCGCTTCTAATGGCAGTTGCGACATTCAGTGCATAGCACGAAGAGACCGTACAGGTGCTTCCGGAGGGGTCGAATGTCCGTCCGATCAACTCTCCCCCGGCATTTACACTGCCAAAAGCGAAGCAATTGTAAATAAGCTCTGACGCGGCTTCGCCAATCAGGCCGCCGGCCATGATTGTAGTGGTATCGCTCTGGTCATCGACGGACCCACCCGCGGAACAGTTCAGGACTTTCCCTTTATAGGATGTACCAGCAAGGCCGCCAATGTAAGAATGCGTGTTGCCGGGAACGCGTACCGTTACACCGGAGTAGCAGTTTTTGATCGTGGTTTGAAAGGCACAGCCAACCAGACCGCCGTTAAAGCTTGACATGTTATCACTGTCGTGAAACGGGCCCAAAACCCGATCATTATTGCAATTGTAAACGCTGCCGTAAACACTGACGTTCTCAATGGTGGCGTTATAAGTGTTGGCAAACAATCCCGTTGCGTAAACGTTACCACTGCTGTAATTGACGTTCATGCCGGTGATTTTGTGCCCTTTGCCGTTAAACACGCCGGTAAAGCCGCTGCTTGCATTGTAATGGCCCGAATCAATGGACGGAGCACCGATGGGCGTCCATGTACCGGTGAGATTGATATCGCAGCCAAGTTCATAATTACCGCCCAGATTGTTGGCAATGGCGGCAAGCTGAGCCTGTGTGGTAATCACGGTTACATCGGCGGCTTTGGCTTTTATCTCGCCGAAACCCGACAGAACGCTGGTGAAAAGCAGCGCCATCGCTGTTACCGTGCTGATAACCGCCCGGAAATTTACTCTCCTGTGCGTATTCCTAACGTCTTTCATTTTCGAACCCCTTTTCTTGCAATCGTACAATTTTACCAGCTATTTTTATTGCTCATGAAATCGCAAATAAATCAATTCGGCTATTGAGCAATTCATTATATCAAGGGTTAAAAAAAAATAAAATCACCCCGGGGTGAAGCTCTGTATCTTTTTTGTCAATTTATGTTATAATTTGAGATATTAATAAGAAAACAGGAATACGACAATGGCTGCAATTAATTATGTAAATGATAAATTTATTCCGACGCCACTGCCCGAAATCTGTGCGCCGCGGCGCAGGCTTTTGGAGCTTTATGATCGGGCCTCACGAAACCGCCTGACCGTCGTCTGCGCTCCTGCGGGATATGGAAAAACGGTCTCTGCTTTGCTGTGGATCGGGGCCGCAAAACGCAGATCGGTTTGGATTGGGCTCGATGAATACGACAACGCTCCCTTTGTGTTTTATAAGCTGTTCTGCACCGGAATTCGGTCAGTACAGCCGGACAACACAAATATGGAGGGGATTCTGAACAGCAAAGCGTTTTATTCCTCCCCCGTTGAAAATACCATCCGCCTTCTGCTGGAGTTTCAGCAGGACGAAGGCGCTTATGTGCTGGTGTTGGATGATCTGCACACCATCACCAACAAAAAAATTCTGAAGTCCCTCCCGTTTATTCTGAAACGCCTGCCGCATTCGTTTCATGTTCTGCTTCTAAGCAGAACGAAACTCCCCGATGAATTGGAGGAATTCGCAGAAAGCAGGAACAGCGTCCCCATCACGGCGGACGAACTGGTTTTTTCCGAAGAGGAGATCCGGGAATTTTATGCTGCTTTGGGGCGAAGTCTCTCCGAAGAACAGGCAAAAACAGTGCATGAGACAACGGGCGGCTGGGCCATCGCCGTGAATGCACTGTCTAAAAATGAATCTCTCGACGCGCCCCAAGGTGGAGGGCAGTTTCTTGAGCGCTATATCAGCAAAAACATTTGGGATAAATGGGACCCGGAACTTCGGGAGTTCATGCTGGTTACCTCCGTGGCAAACGAGATGGACGCGGAGCTGTGCTGGGTTCTCACCGGCAGAAAAGATGCCGATGAAATTCTCGATAACCTGCTGATCCAAAATCTGTTCGCGGTCAAAACCTCGCAGCATACTTATCGATATCACCACCTGTTTCTGGAGTTTCTCAGAGGTAAACTGGAAGAGCGCCCGGATATCAACGTTCCGGAATTGACACTGAAAATTGCCGGGCTGTATTACGATCGGGGAGAATACTTTTCGGCCCTTGCCTATTACGTCCAGATGAAAAGCCAAGACGGCATCAACCGCTGTTTTTATCAGTTGAACTCCGCTTACCAGGATTTCAGCGTTGAAGAGTGGATCAATTACACCTCCGCTTTTGTGTTGGACCGGCTGCCGGAGGAATTCATCCGCAATAATATCACCTTGCTGATCGAAGCAGCGTGGGCGAACTTTTTGAATGGAAACGCCAAGGCCACCCTGCACTACATCGATGCGACACAAGAATATATCGCCTCCGGCAGCAATCTGGATTTTTTAAAGAAGACGGATCTGCTGGGATTCGCCATGACCATCGGATTTGCCGATTTTCGCATGGGTCTGCATGAATTTGCCGAAAGCTTCGCCGGTTGGATCGATGCGCTTTCGGAGCAAAGCATGGATGAATTGAATCTGTACACCCCGTCGATTACGCAGAATTTCCCCTTCATGCACCGTTCGATCTGCGACTGTCTGGAAGTTTTAGTCGATATGGACGGACGGCTGCAGGAAATCATCGATGTGTTCGGCGCCTTTTACCCCAAGGAAGTCGGCCTATTCTGCAGCTGTATCCGGGCGGGGCTGTACTATGAACAGAATGAGCTGGGGAATGCCCTCAGCGTCATTACCGCAGCGCAGAGCCAGCTTTCCAAAGAACTTCGCTTTGAGATGCATTTCTGTGTATCCATGCTGCTGTCCGATATTCTGGACGCTCTGGGGAAAGCGGAGGAATCGAAAAAGGAGCGGGACCAGTTTTCCGCGCGCCTCCGAGAAGAAAACGCCCTTTACCTCAATCCGAATTTTCTGGCGGTTGATACAAAAAGCAAGCTGCGTGGCGGTGACCGAAACGCCGCGGCCGAATGGTTGAACCAGTTTTTTGTTACGGACGGGGAACCGCTTCGTTTTTATAAGCTCTACCAGTATTTCACCACCGTGCGGGCTTACCTGGTACTATCCGAGACGAAAAAAGCCGGGGAGCTTCTGAAAAAGCTGAAAACGCTTTGTGCGGAGTACCGCAGGCCGCTGGATGTAGCCGAAGTCTGTGTGTTGCAGGCCGCACTTTTCTGGGCGACCGGTTCCCAGAAAAAGGCCGTGCAGCTGCTGGAAGATACCCTGCTCACCATGCAGCCCTACCGGGTTGTGCGCATCATTGCGAATGAAGGCGCGGCCGTACTTCCCATTCTGAAAAAGATCGCGTTTCAGGCAGAGCAGCCGGAGTATTCCGGTAAGCTTGACAGCCTCTATGTAAATCAGGTGTTGCTGTGCTCTTATGAGGTTTCCACCCAACATCAGGGAACCACCTGCCATTTGAACGAAAAAGCGGTGAAGCTGTCCCAAAAGCAGCAGGACATTCTCGCGCTGCTGGCGCAGGGCTACAAAAACGCGGATATTGTCAGCATCACCGGGCTGACGATCAATACCATCAAAACTCATACTAAGCTGATTTATGAAAAGTTAGGCGTTAACAAGGCGGCCGATGCGGTCATGGAGGCAAAGCGGCGTGGGCTGATTGAGCCGTAAGACGAAATCTGACAAAGAACTTGACGTCACCGCTGAAATCAGCGCACAGAAAAGCCCGAAAAGCCAACATCAGACGGCTTTTCGGGCTTTCTATTTGTCTTATAAATTAGATTCAATCAACAGAGAACTACCAAGTGATTTTGACCATCGGTTTAATCAAATCGCCGGGCTTTTTATCCATTACATCGAACGCTTCCGGAATTTTGTCAAAACCCTCAAATTTATAGTTCAGCATTTTTTCCGGGTGAACGCGTCCGGCACGGATCAGGTTCAGCAGCTTTTGAATGCGAACCGCTCCGCCCGGGCAGAAACCGCCGCGGATGGTAACGTCACCCATACCCATAAACACCAGCGGGGTCGGAATATGGTAAGCGTCGGTTGCATCCAGATAGTTGATATTGGAAACGTTTCCGTTCGGCCTGACAACCGACAGAGCCTGATTCATCGTGCCGGCATTGCCGCCCGCAATAATGGCACTGTCAACCTTGCCGCCCGCAATGGAGAGAATCTGTTCCACAACATCTCCGTTTTTGTAGCTGACAATGTCGGTAGCGCCGTATTCTTTGGCGAGCGCAACACAGTTGGGACGTGTGCCGATCGCGATAATACGGCCTGCGCCAAGCAGAGCAGCACCGGCAACCGCCATTAAGCCGACCGGTCCGATGCCGAAAACGACAACCGTGTCGCCCAGCTGAATATTGGCCATTTCAGCTCCGTACATACCGGTCGACATCATGTCCGTTGTCATTAACGCGGCTTCCATGGAAACGTCCGACGGCAGAAGGACCAGGTTCGCGTCCGCGTTGTTAACCGAGAAAAACTCAGCAAAAGTGCCGTCTTTCGCAAGCAAAAATTTAAAGCTGGAAGCGGTAGTCAAATCATGCGCGTTATTGCCGCCTTTTCTCTGAACGCCGAGTGCTTCCCAGTTCGGAGTCGTGCAGGGAACAACGACAACGTCGCCGACTTTGAACCTTGTGACCATGGAGCCGACTTCCACGATTTCACCGACTGCTTCATGACCGAGAATTCTATCCTCAACCGGTCCGCTTCCGCCATGCACCATGTGAGTGTCGGAGGAACAGGGAGCGATCATTAACGGGCGAAGAATGGCGTCCATAGGGCCCGCCGTTGGCTTTTCGTGTTCCAGCCATCCTGGCTGTCCAACACGAATCATACCGTAACCTTTCATAAAAGACCTCCTATTTATATCATAATTTGGGTTAAGTTTAGTATACCATTTTTATCCGTTATTCAGCAAGATAAGATGGTTAAAATGTTCACAATTTTTTGGGTGTACCAATGATATCGAGTTGTCGCTGGCGAACTTTCTTCTTTTCTTCGAATCCTGTACTGAGGAAGTTGGTTCATTTCGGATCATAAAGAAAATATTCGAAACCTGATTGTAATTTTTACAGTAGAATAATATAATCTTATTGAGTTTTTAATAAAGAACTATTCTTATGGTGGTGAAAACTAATGGAAGTCAGCTCAATGGCAAAGACGAAAAATTGGATTTTTCTATTTCTATTGCTGGGACTTTTGGTACTGAGATTCCCGTTTCTGATTTTGGCAAATTATAAGATTATACCGGTTTCTGCGGAACTGGTAAGCCCCATCTTTTCTGGCGGAACCTATTTACTTACAGCAATCCTGATTTTTCTGATGCGCGATTTTCTGTCAAATTACAATATGGGCCTGGGCGCAGTTATCCTGTTTCTAGTGGCTCCTTTTGCCGCATTGTGGGGCGAAGCGGTAAGCTATAAATTCCTCTCCTATGTACAGCAGGATTTATGGTTTCGAATCGGAGTTTCCATATGCCTGCTGATTGCACTCATCATTGCTCACCCGAAGCTACGAAGACGAAGTGCGAAACAAATCTTGTTATGGATTTTAGTTGCGATCGTTCTGGGAATCGTTACCGGAGTAATCCTCGGAAAAATTGGGAGCCTTCAAACAAAAGAGAGAAGTCCAGCCTCTCCGACGATTGTAACGTTTGTTACCGCATTTTCCATCCAATTAGGGAATGCCGCGGCTATGGAGGAGCCTCTTTTCAGAGGGTTTCTGTGGGGATTGTTAAGGAAATTACACTGGCATGAGCCGTGGATATGGATTTTTCAGGCTGCGTTGTTTTGGCTTGGCCACATTTATTATCTTGGAGTATTTAACTACTCCTTCTTCATTATTGTTCCTGTTTCCGCTTTAATTCTAGGTTTTGCAGCATGGCGATCAAGGAGCATTGGAACAAGCATGATTATGCATGGGTTGATCAATTCACTCGGAGATATTGTCGCACATTATACTTGGTAATGGAGTGTCTTTCAGAAGCAAAAGCGCAGCCACAGAGCTTTCACTCTGTGGCTGCGCTTTTTCAATTACGCAACGTTCAAACAGGAAAGATTTCGATCAACCGGGCGCACTTGCCGATGAATCGTATTTTCTTCCATACTCCATCATTGCCTTTTGCGTATATTTCTGAATAAATTCTGTTTTGCTTTCCGTATATCCGTTCCGGTCATGTTCATACTGCTTCCAAAGAGACAGCTTTAATTTTTCATACTCATTTGCGATTTCGGCATGTTCGTTCAGGTAATCCCTGAAATATAATTCGTCGTTGTCACCGAATTCCCGAAGATGCAAATGAAATACTTTTTCTGCAAAGCCCTTTGGAGTATATCCCCTGTTAAAATCAATTTGAGTATCCGTCTGCGCAATGCATCGATAGTCGTTTTGTAAAAGCAGTTTTTTGATTGTTTCGTGATCACTTGCATCGGCTTCCACTAAAATGTCGATAATTGGTTTTGCCCAAATACCATGGATCGACGTACTGCCAATGTGATGAATGTTCGCTGCAGCCGGAAGCAGAGGCTGAATACGGTTTTTTTCGGTCTGATACCAATTTTCCCAACAGGCTTGCTGCTCCACCAGTTGTATTGGGAACAATTGCCACAGTTCTTCGAGTGACATATCGGATAAAGCTTTCCCCATGAACGTACTTTCCTCGTTTATGATCTTTTCAGTTTATGAACGGTAATTATGGTATAGCAAGAAGCGTTTACGGTTATTTCAAACCCGTCTACGGTAATGTACCAGTTTTTTCCGTGTCTTGCTATTGTTGCATTCGGTTTTTGTATTTTTTCGCTGCACCATTCAACTACATCGTCAACATGAAAAGAAAGATTTCTTTTCATTCGGGCAACTCCCAATTCGGTTGTATGCAGCTTCTCTAAATTATGAATCAGTTCATTCTGGTTACTCTCCATTTGTGCGATCCCGCCCTTGTATCCGATGTGCTCATTATTACAGATATTACCATTGATCCATATGAATTTTATCTTCCAGATTGTATTCCTTCTGTTGAATGACCGCTGCCGCTTTTGAAGGATACCCCAATGCAATGTAACACGGCATCACATACTCTTTGGGATGATTAACAACTTCTAAAATGTGTTCCGGTTCTTTTCCTGCTGGAATCCGAATTGCCGCACCCAATCCTTCCGCCGCAGCGGCGAGCAATATATTTTCGATACAGCACCAGATCGAGGCAAAGTAATTCAGGGATTCCAACGCTTCTGGCTCCAAAAGAGGGGAACTTTGTTTAAAAAACGGTAAAATCAAGCATCCCGATTTCAAGAGCATTTGAACTTGTTTCGGAATAGCGTCAACATACATTTGCTGTTGGCAATCGTCCGAAAAAAGCCTCGTTTTCGTTATGTCTTCTGTTCTCTTTTGGGGAATCGCCTGGATAATCGATGCTATTTTCTGCCTGTCTCTGACTACAACAAACTCCCAGTTTCGCATATGATCGTTCGTAGGCGCTTTTAAGCCCGCTGCTAAGATTCTTTTTACAACACCTGTCTCAACTGGGGTTTCACTGAAATCACGTATGGTTCTGCGGGCATCTATGGCATGATAAAATTCCATGATTTATCTCCCTTTCCTATCGATCATCGGGGTTTCTTCGGAATGTCCGCTTCTGTAAAATTTGTGTATAGGCTGTTTTCTCCACACAGTCCTCAGAAAACGTTCTGTGAACCGTATGGAGAAATCCAATCGTTATTACCTCATACAATTCTGATGTAACACAGGACTGCTGCTTTCTGTTTTTGCACTCTGGAGTAGAGTGCCGTCATGGTTCCCGGTGTTCCGGCTGCCGTAATAGTGAAGAAATATTTTTTACCCTGTTGTTTCACTCTCCAGGTAAACGCCTTTGCATTGCCGACGCTCAGAGCCGGAACTGCGTTCCCATCGGATGTGACGGCAAAGGTATAGGATTTTCCTTTCTTCAGTGCCACAGGCTCAGTGGTGTCACAGTGAACCGGATACGCCTTTGTTGCAGGCTTGGGAAGCAGCACATAGTCCGAGTTGTGCACAATGGAGAGACTTGCATAGCCCTGTGCGTCTACGGGGAATCTGCCGACTTGCTGAAGTGCACCAATCGTCGGATTGCAGTAATAGAGATAGGCCTCGGAACCTGCCGCAATCCCGCTTTGTGTTCCCACGGGCACCTGCACGGTTGCCGTAGCGGGCAGCAGACCGTTATCGGCAAAGTGCAGAGCTTCTCCTGCCGTGCTTCCGGCGGCTGCAAGGACAGCCGCGGAGGTAGAAGAATTCTGAATGGAAGAAACCGTCACGGACAGGTCCACGCCGGTCTCGGGGGTCGGACAAGGCGTCCAGCTCCCGCCGTGAAAGGTCCAGGAAAAGGCCACCGCGCCTGTCTGCGCGTCCTTGACCGTTACGGTCACATCCTTGTGCGAACTCCGTGCGGCCTGCAGCACAGTAGCATTCAGGGGAATCGAAACCCGTACCGCGCCTGTCTGATTCAGCAGGATAGATGGCGCCTGAATCGTCAGGGAAATGGCATGTGCCGCCGGGTTTTGCATTTGTGCCAGAATGGCATCAGTCGGAGAGTTCAGAGCCACTAACAACGGAATCTGAACCGTGGCGGAACCGATCGCAGAAGAAATGTTCGCAGGAACGGTCGTGCTGATCGTACAGGTATCCCCGTTCACAACCGGAGGAGTATCCGGCTGAAGCGTAACCGTGGCGTGTACTCCTTCGGAGGAGCTCTGAACGATGGCGATACCGGATGAGACGCCGGCGGGCTTTGTCGACGAAGTCTGGGTACCGGAACTACTTTTACCGGAACTGCCGTTATTGCTATTGCCGCCGTTGTTGCCGTTACCGTTGTTGCCGTTGCCGCTGTTGCCGCCGGCGATGGAAACAGTGCTTACCGCCTGTGCGGTGACGGAGGTGAAGGTTCCCGCACCGCTGTAGTTATTTACCAGTACGTCGCCCGCGTCGCCGATTTTTACAGCGTGAGGGCCGTCTGAAAGGCTGGAAAGCTTGATGGTTCCGTTTGCATCCGTTGTCCCGGAGAGAATGGCCCCGCCGTCTACCTGGTAGTTGACCAGTGTGTTTGCCACCGGCGCGTTGTTCAGCATAACGAGAACGGCGGCGGTGTAGGGCCTCGGCGTGTAACCGCCCTCGCAGGTGACGCGGTTCAGGGAAACGGGCACGTTTACCGTCCCGCCAAGGCTCTGCATATAGTCCTCCAGCACGGTGTCGAGCCCGCCGCCCTCGCCGACGGAGGGCAGTCCTTTCAGAATGTCGTAGCCGTCGCCGCCCGCGATTTCAAAATCGTTGGAGACCAGAACCAGTTTGGTGCTGGTGTCGCTGCGGGCAATCTTTGTCCCGTTGCTCAGGGTAATGGAAGAAACGCGGCTTCCTGCGGCATTGCGCGGATCATAGGAGAATTTGAAGCCGGAAATCTGCGGAAAGCGTCCGTCGGCCCCAGCGATCTGACCGGTCGCAGTATCCTGAGAGACAACCTTGGAGACGCCGTTTTCCGCAATGGCATATAGCTGCGCCGGGGTTACCTCCTTAAAGGCAATCGTATTGCCGAACGGAAGAATATTGAGCACGTCCCCAACGGTAATGCTGCCCGCCTGCACGGTTGCCCGCACACCGCCGCCGTTTTCCAGCGCGACGATTGGCAGATTTTTATAGGTATCGGACGTGATCAGTTGTTTGGCTTTCCAGGTCATCGCGTCCGTAATGAGGCAGCCGAGGTTTGTCTCGCCGAGTCGGGCCTCGTTGATGTTGTTGATGGTTCCGCCCCAGAGCGTGGTTTTTGTGCCTCCCACCACGCGCTTCAGCTGGACTGCCTGCCCGGCAACGATATCGGAGGCCATCTGTGCGACGGAAGATACAGGATCTGTGCTGCTGCCAATATTGCCTCCGGTATAGGCGGAGACGTCGCTGTTGGGATTGCAGGAAATTTTGTGAGAGGAGGCGTCATAATGCAGCGTGACCTGATCCACCTGACTGCTGTGGCTGCCGGTCTGCACAAGAGCGACAGGGTTGGTGTTTGCATCGTTTACGGTTTCATTCTCCACCTGATGGCTGTGCCCGTCAACCAGAAGGTTCAGGCCGCTGGTGTGCGCAATGATTCCCTTTGCCGTGACGGTACTGGAGGGGTCGTCGCCGACATGCATGACGCCGATCACCACATCGGGATGCTCGTTGTTTTTCAGCGCGTCGATATTGTTCTGAACCACTGCGGAAAAGGCGGTCAGGTCATTCTGACTGAAATCAATGCCCTGCGTGCCGTTCGGGTTGGTCTTGAAGGCGGTTTCCGGCGTGGTGATGCCCAGAATGCCAATTTTCATCCCCTTGGCGTATTTGATGACGTAACTGCCGTTGTTTGGCATTGCACCGCCCAAATAGGGGGTCCCTTTAAAAAACGGATTTCCATTCTTGATGGAATTCGCGGAAAGGATCGGGAATTCCGCCCTCTGCGCATTGGAAAGGAGCTGGCTCTGTCCGTAATCAAACTCGTGATTGCCGCACGCCATGGCGTCGTATCCCGCCGCGTTCATCAACCGGATGACGTCGGCACCCTGCGTCAGCGTCGCGAGTGAACTGCCCTGTGTGGCGTCGCCGGCGTCGAGAAGCAGTGATCCGGGGTCGTCGCGCTTGAGGCCAGCGACATAGTCCGAGCCGATCGTCTGAACATTTCCGGCGCTGTTCTTGACCGTGGCAAGAGAACCGTGCATGTCGTTGGTGCAAATGATGTCAATAGAGCGGTCCGTTGAAACGCTGTGCTCATCTTTTGAAACATACAGTTGATCGCCGTTGCCGCTTGTCTGAAGCAAAAGCATATTCCCGGAGGGGCTGTCCTCTGCGGGTACGATGGACAGACTGTCAGAGGAGCAGGGATCACTGTTGCTCCGGGTGTCCGTAAAGGTATCAAAGGAAGGATTTGCTGCGTCGCTCAAATTGATGGCAGCCACGCCGCCCGCTTTCAGGCCGACATAAGCGTAGGGAACGCCGCCCGATTCGGCGATGCTTACGGTATTCGGGGCGGGGCCGTTCCGGCAGCTCCACGCGTCCGGCTTTGTACCCGCGGCGGTGGAACGATTGTAGGCATCGGGATAGTTCTGCTTCAGTTTCTCATCCAGCTGCGCGCCCGTGTCGCCGACCTGCTGCATGGTAGCGGCGTTCCAGACGGAGACGGAGCGTGTACCAAGCAGGGGATGGTTTGACATATACTTTATATTCACTTTGCTTAGATCTAAAATCGCGATATTCTCGTAATCGTCACCCGGAATCCCGAAAGCTTGGGCTGGTACGGAGTTGATTGCCCCCTCAGCTTTCATATCATCGATCGCACCCTCGTTGGCGGTGACGAGATAGGTGGTTCCACCTTCTGTAAAGGCCGCGATGCCGTTCGGCATGTAGGGGCAGCATGTGTTGTAATTTCCGGAATCGTATATGTTTGGATTTGCATTGCCCGGCTTATTGGTCAGCACGTCCACGGGAATGGAACTGTCCTTGCATCCGAGGCCGGTTACCGCAGTGAACGTGCCGGCGGAAAGATCCAGCGTGGCAATGGCGTTGTTTTTCTCGCAGGTGACGTAGGCATTGCCACCCGCAACGCAGAGCGAGGTCGGCTCCAAATCCACGGAGAGGGATTTGCCACGCATCTTGATCATGTATGACTCATAAAACGATGACTGAAAAAACGAGTCATCATCGTCTGCAAACTTGTCGAAGGTCACCACTTTAGAAGAGGCTTCCGTGATTCCGCGGCCCAGATCCAACTCGGTCACAGAGCCTTTCGGGTCGCCCTGCGATACCGGATCGGGCGCTCCTTTGTCAGTGGTCAGAATATATTCCTGATCAGGCGAGACGAAAATTTTGTCCGGCTGCACCCCGGTGGGAAACTCTTTGATGAAGTTTCCCGCGTAGTCGGTCAGAATAATTCCGCCGGGCTTCATATTGTCCGCCGACTTTACGGAGATGGCAATCACGTCTCGCAGAGTATCGACGGCCAGCGCCGTCGGGGTGCCTCCGCTGAGAGATGGAACCTGATCGAGCAGATTGTTCAGAGGAACGGATGAATCCTTGACAAACGAATCGCCGGACGGTTTCATAATACTGATGATCTTGTCCAGGTCATTCAGAACGTAGATCCAGTGTGTGTCGGGGTTGTACGCGGCACAATCGGCGGACGTTCCGGTTTGGACGGACGTGTTCGAGAACGTCGGGTTTTGGGCGGCCGCCGCCGGAACCGTAAAACTGGTTACAGTGAAACAAATGGCAACAAGCGCCGACAGAAAACGTTTGTGGACAGGGAACGCGATTTTCATACTGTGGGCCTCCTTCAATATCCTGAAAAACGGGATCATAAGTCGTTCGGAATCATGTTTCTCAGGTTTGCAAATGCTGAACAGGTTCTATGACAACGATAAGCTTCCTAACGAATGCCTTTCCAAAATAAAATAGTTTGACTTTTCAATAATGTCCGCATGAATTAGAATATTTTTCTTTGCCAGGATATTTCACCGAGTAGCGCCTGCATGATTGCAGGGCCATGCTATCGTCACAAATTTGCGATATATCGATTTAACCGGGAAGTATTTAAATTTGTCAAATCTATTTCCTATAAAATTATATTCCCAATATTGCCCAGTTTCAACACAAAAGGCTTAGAAGAGACAAAATTTGAGAAACTTTAAAAAACATTGTACGGATAAAGAGCCCTTATTTTGAACAAAAAGAACGCAGCCACTGAGTTTTCGCTCAGCGCCTGCGCCTTTTCTACTTTTGGTTTTTACGTATCGGCACCTGCCATTCCGGGGCCGATGCCGGCAAATCCTATCGCAATAAATATTACAACATAAATCAACAGCAAAAATACAAGAATAGAGGCAGCAATGAAAAGCTCCTTATGTCTCTTATTTCTCCGTTTTAAACAGGCTGTCAAAGCAAACAGCAATGCTGCCAACGGTACGGCTACAAGGGGAAACCAAGTGAATATGGTATAAAAAACAAATTCGTTTTTCGACATACTTCACCCTCGCAAAAACAATTCGAAAATATTCCCATTCATTATATTCCGATAAACTTTTATTATCAATTTTAAATTCCTGACTTGCTCAAGAACAGCGCCGTCAAAGTTGTCACTCCACGGCTGCGCCCTCCGACTGATTTTACTGTAAAACAAGCTCATCGCCAGTTTTTTCGGTCCCCGATTAAAGGATGCTGGAATATGGAAGCCGAACGAATTCTTATAATCCGCTAATGTCCGTTTCCCCGGTATTCTAAAGCGGGTTAAATTATGTGAATATAATATAAATATAAATTGTACCGATCCAATAATTATGCTATAATTCATATAGGATGATAAACCACATTATATCAGATTACCGTTATTGCGGCATTTAATAATCGATTCTTTGTGAGGACATGGCTACCGTAGAGGCTATCAACAGCAATGGTAATCCTGATGTGTTTGCTTGGAAATTTCCGAGCGAAGAGTGGGACCCTGGATGCAGCTGATTGTAAACAAATCCCAAGAAGCCATCCTTTTTAAGAGTGGGCAGGCCTTGGACCTCCTTTCAGGCACACATTGGGAACTGTCAACATCCCTATTTTGAACAACGTATTAATTTGACTTTCGGAGGACGTTCGCCACTCACTGCTGAACCTAATAAAAATTGATTCTCTGAATATTAAATGGGGAACTGCAACTCCGACAATCAATAAAGTTATTTTACTCATCAAATAGAGAAACCAGTCAGCCGCACAGTTAAAGAAAGGGGCATATTAAGGTGGACCAAAATACGTTTATATCGAAATCTGCAGTAAGGGGAACATATATAGCCGGTAAAGTTTCAACCATATTCGGGTGGGTTGTAGCTATTAGTTTTCTAGTGACTTGGTTTACAGTAGACAGTACGCCAGGAAACGCGGTAGACATTGCTCCTATGTGTCTGACTTATATAGCCGTAGGTGTTTTACTGATTATTAATGGCAAAAGGAAAAAGGACAGGCTTCGAAGGCTTGAAAAATACTTATCTATTATAGTGAATCAAAATGAAACCAGTATCGATCAGATTGCAACTATGGTTAAAAAGCCGGTAAACTTCGTTCTTAAAGATATGAAGTTTATGATTCGCAAAAGATATTTTGTTAATGCCTATATTGATCAAAATACAAACAGCATTGTTTTTCCGGGAAGAGTTGCTTCTGCTGCCCACAATGAGATCCATGAGGATTCCGTGCCCGACAGTGAAATGCAGGTCGTTACATGCAAAAGCTGCGGCGCTCAGAACAAAATAGCGAAGGGATCCGTAGGCAAATGCGAATATTGCGGTTCACTGCTTAGCTCGAACTAAAGCATCTCAATACTAGTCTCGTATTTGGATTACTAATCGTGTATAATGTTTATAATGACTGGCACAAGGGTGTGCAGCTATCTGGCATCAGATAGCTGCACACCCTTATTTAAGTTAGTGAGGATTAAAATGGACATTAATAAGGAAAACACGATCAAGGGCGAAATCAGTCTGCTTCTGGCAGCTATATTGTGGGGCAGTTGTTTTATCTTTCAGAAAAAGGGAATGGATTATATAGGACCATTTACGTTTGGGACTTTTCGATTTATCCTTGGCAGTTTGGTTCTACTGCCTGTTATTATGATTATTTCGAAGAAAAAACGCGTTATCAAACCAACGGTGACTCACGGTGAATTCGCTATCTTGTTTAGGGGCGGCGTATTGTGTGGCATATTCTTATTCGTAGCGGCATCACTGCAGCAGGTTGGATTGGTTTATACAACCTCTGGTAAGGCAGCTTTCCTAACTTCTATGGAAATTGTAGCGGTTGAATTATTTAGTTCCTTTTTCACAAAGGAGTTGCATATTAAGACTTTGACGGGTGTTGCATTCGCGGTTATTGGCATGTATATGTTGTGCATCAACAAAGGGTTTTCATTACAGTTCGGAGATGGACTGGAACTCATCGGCGCCATTTTCTGGGGCGCTCAAATTCTGTCCATTGATAAATATTCAAAACTTACAGATGTTATGAAACTGTCTTTCCTTCAATTTGTAGTAGCGGGATGTTTATCTGCCATTTGTATGATCTTTTTTGAAAGACCAAATCTTGTAGAGATTCACGAAAGCATCATCCCTATCCTCTATACAGGTATTATTGAAGTAGCCTTATGTTATACCCTACAAATTATTGGACAAAAGTATGTTCCACCCGTTATTGCTGCGGTCTTACTAAGCCTTGAGTCTGTCTTTGCAGCTATATTTGGCGCTTTGTTTTTAAAAGAAGCTTTAACAAGCAAGGAAATGATCGGTATGATACTGATTCTTTTTTCCGTTCTAGTGATTCAGCTGCCATCTACGAGGAGGAAGTTGCAGCACAACATATAGTAGTCCCCGTAAACCCCAATAAACCTATTCGAACAATATCCAAAAAATAAACCCGAAAAGCTAGCATTCATGCAGCTTTCCGGGCTTTTTGTTTGGTGCAGGTAATCCGACGGCTGGGAATAAACCATCGATATAATGGACCAATTCTAATACCTCATACGATTCTACTTATATGTAGCTTAGTTGCCCGATAGGAACCAGGTAAGCATTATGCGAAGTTGGTCTTAATAGACCTTCCTTTCCATTTAATTTTTATTGGAGAAATCTTTTTAAATGCTGAAACAATCACGATTGCAAGAAATAGAAGCATTAATATCGGGTAAAAAAGCACTGCCTATAAATGAAACCTACCGATGGGTCTTGTAAAAACGGTTAACAAAAAAAGCCATACGATGTAAAGACTTACCGATGGTTGTCTGTGCGTTTATAGTACCAATAATATAAGGGCTGCTTATATTCAACATTTGTGAATATAAGCAGCCCTTTATTCTTATTTGTTAGAATATCCCGTATTGTCTGGCGGAGTTTCCGTTTTCTTTCACTCCGTTCACAACAGTTAGTCTGATAGAAGCATGGGTAAGAAACTTGCTTTTGCTGTCGTATACGTCGATCATAATATAAGTGTGTCCGGGCTTTCGTCCGGTTGCTTTGACATTTCCGTTTTTCAGCACGGTTACGTCTGCGGTTCCTTTGGTTGAAGAGTATGCCTTAATGATAGGATTAGAAATACCGGTCAGCTTCACGCCGATTTCATAGCTCTTATTCGGTTTCATGATATAGCTTCTTGTGTCTAATGTTATCGTGCGTGCCTGTTTCGGCAGAAGCACATAATTTGAGCAGTGGCTGATCTGTACGGTCACATTCCCATCCGCATCCACCGTATAGGCGTCTTTTCCCAGAGACTCAATTTGCTTTGTTGCCGGATTGTAGTAATAGAAGTAAAGCGTCTGCCCCGGTTTAAAACCTTTGTCCAGCGCAGAGAATTTGACGCTTGCAACAGATGGAAGAACACCGCTGTGATCAAAGGAAAGTACCAGACCCTTGTTTAACGGTGTAATTGCGTTTACCGCGGGAATCTCCGTGGTAAGGTGCACACTCATTGCAATATTGACGTCTGTTACCGGAGTCGTGGATTTTGCCAAATCCGTACCCTTGAATGTCCAAGTATATGCAAACTGCTGGGTGTCCGCATCTTTTATTTTAATCGTCAGGTCTGTCTGGCTCTCTTTTGCCGCCTCAAAGATTTCTTTGTCGGCCTTGATGGTAAGCGCAGCATTCGCATTTGCATCCTTTGCGGCATCGGACGGAACGGTTACAGTCAGTTCGACATTCTGCTTTGCGGCAAGCTGCTGCTTGATTTCATCGTTCGGCAGATCGATGGTAATCGACGTCTTTTTTGTCATGTCCACAGTGGTTCCGTTGGTGGGGGTCAGGGTATTATCCGTAGTAATGTTTGATACTACAACTTGGATATCCGTGGTTTTTCCGCTGACTGTGACACTGCTCGGTTTGGTTGTTACGACAGCCGTGTTGCCAGTACCGTCAACTTTTGTTTCATTTGTGACTGTGGCTGTGGGAGTTGTTGTCTTGCTGCTGGTATGATTGCTGGATCCGCCGCTTATAGCAGCCACCGTTACTGTAATCTGCGGCAAGGCTACGCCGCTTGCTAATTCATAGCCACTTGGCAGCACGGCGGTAAAAAGGTAAGTGCCCGCCGTGGTCGGTACATAAGCCGGGCTTTCCGTCCATGTGATGCCGGTAATGGTTTGCGCTGCTCCGGATATGGTTGCAGTCAAAGAAGTTGGCAATTTTAAGTCACTGCGCGTGGTACCATTTGCCACCGCACGCGTTTTTGTGTCATCTGGCAGTGGATCGAATCCGCTGATCTTCTGGATTACTGTGACGCTGTCCAGCGAGGGTAAAAAGACTTGGAGCTGCGGATAATACCAGGAAGTCACGGTATTTGCCGTCGCTGCCCATTCGTCATCAAAATCAAAGCCCGTCATATTATTTTTCGCCGCTGTTCCCGTCATTTTGGCGGTTGTAAGACCAGTAGCGTCGCTGCTGTTAGCAATCATTTTCCCAAATACAACCTCGTCTAGGTGCATCGTTTCCCCGATGTTTGCCGTTTGACCTGTCGTCTGTGTGTCAAAATAGCATTGGAATATGCGCCTTGTATTTATTCCAGCGAACCCTCCAACATCCACAACTGTGCCATTTTCCGTATTGGGCTGATTATAAAGATCGCTGAGCTTCGTTGTTGTTTGGGTGCCTGTTACAGCGCTGGTGGCATAGCAGTCTTCAATTACATCATAATTCAGTCCTACAAAACCACCCAAAACTGTAGCTGTCCGCTTACCCACCGCGCTGCCCTGCACGCTTCCTGTTGCGTAGCAGTTCCCGATGCTGCCTTGATTTTTCCCCACAAATCCGCCGGCATTGAGTTGTGTTATATCATCCGTATGGCCGGCATCTGCGGCACTGCCTGCCACGCTGCCCGTGGTATAACAGTTTGCAATTTCGCCGTCTTGATTCTTGCCCACAAATCCGCCGTTACAGATTTCTTTGCCCGAACCCGTCACTGCGCCTGTGGCATAGCTGCTTGTGATCTTCCCCTCGTTTAATCCCGCAAGTCCGCCGTTATAGAGAGAGGAACCTGTTTCGCTGCCCGAATTAGTGCCCCGCACAGTTCCTTCAGCAGAGCAGTTTGTAATACTGCCTCCGTTTTCTCCCACAAGTCCGCCTGCCTGACCGTTCATATCATCTGTGACAGAAGCGATTACATTACATTTGGAATGGCAGTTGCTCACGGTAGCATTTTCATCCATACTCCCTGCAAGCCCACCGACATACATCTCACCAAATGAATACTTCAATCCGGTCACTGCACTGTCCTTGACCGTGCCCGCCACGGTCAAGTTTTTCACGACAGTCCCACTGCCGCCAAGATAGCCGAACAGTCCGGCGTACTGTGAAGCGGTGTCAATGCTGAGGGTTAGTGTTTGACCGTTTCCGTCAAAAGTTCCGGTAAACGGGTCACCTTGATTACCAATTGGGGTAATATTTCCGGCATCGATGTTCGTCATCAGCTTGTAACTTGCGTTCAAATTATTACTGACAAGCCCCAATTGGTCGACATCCGTAATTAAATAGGGATCTTCTGCCGTACCGCTGCCGCTTGTAAAAGTTGCGGTCAGTACGGGATAACCGCTGTTTCTGCCGGAAATGATTTTCCAGCAGTAATTAAGGTTCTGCATTGCAGCGGAACGATTCAGATCGTTTGCAAAAGCTGCGGTTTTCAGGTAATCCGGTGTTTTAGCCAAGATTCCGGTTTGATCTGCGATGCCGCCGACTCCGTAAGCCGCGCCGCACTGGCTGTTGTAATATCCGTCTGTAATGATGCCGGTTTCACTGCCCACAAGACCGCCTTTAGAAGCTGCACGAGAGCCATTCACGGTACCTGTGGCATAGCAGAGAGTGATCTTGTCACCGTTGTGTCCCACAAGACCGCCAATATCGCTGTCTGTTTCGTCGGCCTGCGCATTGCCGGTGGCATAGCAGCCTGTAACGCTGCCTTCATTTTCACCCACTAAGCCTCCAACAGCAACATACTGGCCACCCATTACGGTACCGGCGGCGCTGCTGGCAATGATAACCGCATTACTTCCGCTGTATCCTACTAATCCTCCAACAGCAGTGGGGCTTCCCTCAGTGCCTGCTCCGGAGGCTGTTACAGTGCCTGTGGAGGAGCAGTTCTGTATGTAGGCGTAGGAGAGGTTATTCCCTACCAGTCCACCGGCATAAGAGGACAAGCCGCTGGCAGTCACGGTAACGTCGGCTGTGCTGTCTGTAATGGCACCGGCACTGTCGCCCACCAGTCCCCCGACCATGGCAGTACTGCCTGTAGCACTTACTGTGCCAGAGGCGTGGCAGTTGTCAATTTTGCCGCAGTTTACCGCCGCAATGATTCCCGCGAAGTTGTCGTCGCCGGTTGAAGCAACGTTTGCGGCAACTGTGAGGTTCTCAATCACCGCATCCGTGCCGGTATAAGCAAACAAACCTACATACTGGGTATTGGTGATTGGATTCGTTACCGTTACAGTCTTCCCGTTGCCGTCAAAAGTGCCGGTATAGTATGTTTCATTGTCAATTCCAATTGGCTCAATGGCGTCAACGGTAATGTTTGCCGTTAACCGATAGCTTGCGTTCAAATCAAACTTTACATGTTTCAACTGGTTTGCCGATGAAATTAAATAGGGATCCTCCGCCGTACCGGTGCCGCCGTCAAAGACGGACACAAGCATCGGATAGCCGTTGTTTACGCTGGAATCGCTCTTCCAGTAGTAGTTAACATTGCCTAAACGATCCGTGGCAGTGTTGAGCATGTCAGCAAAAGCTGCGGTTTTCATATCATCCGGAGCGACCGCTGTGACTGTCGTTGCACCGACACCATTTCCAACGCCCGGGCCCGCATTACGATTGTAATACCCACTGATGATGCCATTGGGGCTTTCATTTTTACACACAAACCCACTGTTCGTATTCGTGCTGGTACCCGTCACCGTGCCGGCGGCATAGCAGACTTGAATGGCGCCGGAATTGTCACCCACAAATCCGCCGTACATAGCGTTCAATCCATGAGCACTGCCACGATTATCACCCGTCACCTCGCCGGTAGCAAAGCAGCCCGTGATGGTACCATAGTTGTCACCCATAAAGCCTGCAACATCACTGCATGTATGACGGTCTGTTACAGCACCGGTGGCAAAGCACCCTGTAATGCTGCTCCAGCTTTCTCCGGCAAACCCACCGGTACAGTTCCAAAAGTCAGTTCCTGCAGCCCCAGTTCCGATGTTCCGATCACCCGTCACGTCACCCGTGGCATAACTGGCAAGAATAACCGCGTTCTGATCGCTGCATCCTACAAAGCCGCCGACAGAGCTATGGACATTGGCGGTTAAACTTTCACCGCCTGCCACGGGGCCTGTGGCGGAGCAGTTCTGAATGTAAGCATATTCGCTGTTATGACCTACCAGTCCGC
Source organism: Bacillota bacterium (assembly GCA_023410445.1). GTDB lineage: Bacteria > Bacillota > Clostridia > Oscillospirales > Acutalibacteraceae > Caproicibacter. Next base: position 396,991 of record JAEYPT010000006.1, read on the forward strand.
CCGCGTGGGTATTGTCTCCGCCCGTCACGGCAACAGCGGCGGAACTGTTGATAATGGTACCGGCATTTGCGCCTACCAGCCCGCCGATATAGACGGTATCGCCGCTGTCCTTTACGGTGCCAGAAGCGTGGCAGCCGTAAATTTTGCCATAGTTTACTGCTGCAAGAGCGCCGCAGTCAAAATGGCTCTGTAATATATTGATGTCCGCTGTAACATTAAGATTTTGAACAATGCCCGTATCATCGATATAGCCAAACAGTCCGGCATACGCGACCGTACTGGAGCTGCTATGAATCGTTATGGTCTTCCAGTTGCCATCAAAGTTGCCCGCAAATTGATGATTGAAATCGCAGATTTGGGGCGTTCCGCTGTCAACAGTAATATCATTTACCAGTTTATAATAGATACCTGCACCTGAATGATCGCTCACTTCTTTAAGCTGGTCTAAGGTTGAAATTAAATAGGGGTCTGCTTTTGTTCCGCTGCCACTGGAAGCAGCGAACGCGGAAATACTGCTCATTGGCACAATGCTGAGCAGCATGGCGATCGTAAGAAATAAGGACAACGCTTTGCGACTGATCACTTTCATATTATTCTTCCTCTCAAAATTTAATATTCCGATGCTGTTTTCAGCATAAAAAACATTGCCGCGTTCCATGACTGAATTATTTGATCAATCGAACACCTACGCGTTCTGATAGCTTTTCTCGGCTATCGGAATGACATTATGGTGCTCATTGCCTTCCGCGAGAACTTTCAAGGAGCGATTTCATCTTTTTTTATCCTTCTATTTTAATTTTTTTGGCCAGTAGCAGGGCACGAGGCCTGTCCAAGTGAAAGTCGGCACAGCGGCAGTACCAGCACTGCCATATTCCATTCGGTGTAACGGACCTTGGCTCATAAACCGGACAAATCTGCCAAGGCAACACATTGCCCTCGGTTTGGGGAGCAAAAAGGATTATGTTCTTCGGTCCGGCAATATCACGCTCCTTTGCCCGAAAAAAACAGGATAAATTTTATTACAACCGCTTTCCCATACAATACCAGATAAAATAAGAAAATGAGCCTTTCTACTTAAAAGACTCATTTTTATACTTAAAATTATATGTTCGCTTAAAATTTGCTCTTGACAAATCGCGTTTATCAAATTTTGCACCAACAATCTAATCCCAAAAACATCGCCGTATGAAGGGAGGGTATCGGCTGGGTTCGTTGATCATCTTAGAATATCCAAAATACTGAAATAGAGAAACTGGCAAGCATAATGCAGAGTTAGCAAAATATTGATAGTCACATTGTGCATAGCTGCTTTTCTTTTAGCAGCTGACCTCTTACAAAAGTACGGCCACAAGACAAAGCATCTTGGGGCCTATAATCCCAAGCTCTTTTTCTATATATTACAGGTGCATGCCCAGATGTTACAAGTATATCGACATTTTTGACTCATTATTTTATAATGTAATATATTAAAAACACTGAATTTAAATAAATGGATTATGGAATTTACGAGGTATCATTTTGCTGAAAATAGCAATCTGCGACGATGAGTTTATTTTTAGAAGTCAACTGCATGAAATGATTCAAGATATACTTACGAGTAAAAACGTGATAGGACAGATCAAGGAATATAGCAGTGGAGAAGACATTATCCGTTCTCGTGAAGTCTTTGATCTTTATTTCTTAGATATTAAGATGAATTCACTTACTGGCATAGAAACTGCAAAAAAAATTCGGTCAAAAAATAAAGTGTCCGGAATTATTTTTATCACTGCACTTAAGGAATATATATTTGAGGCATTTGATGTACAGGCCTTTCATTACCTCATCAAGCCGGTAGAAAAGGGGAAACTCAGAGAGGTTTTATCATCATTCCTGACTAAAAAAGATTTTCAAGAGCAATTCTTAATTGCGAAGAGAAAAGCTCAATCATACAAAATAAATTTCAAAGAAATTCTTTATATCGAATCGCAGTTAAGAAAAATCCGAATACATACAGCCTATGAGATAATTGAATGTTATTACAAGTTTTCAGACGTTGAAAGTAAGGTTGAGGAATACGGCTTTTTTAGATGCCATAAAAGCTATATTGTGAACCTGCGGTATGTCAGTAAATATACCGGAAATTCCATTACGCTGAAAAATTCAGAAACGATTTATTTGTCCAAGTATAAATATTCGGAATTCTCAAAAGCGTATATGTATTACTTAAAAAATGGAGAATAGAAATTTGAATAGCCAACAGATATTTGATTTTATGGGACTGATATCAACAGGAGTGTCTTTACCGTTTCAATATTGGATTTCTTTCTCCTTCCTCAAGAAAGTCCTTGGCTTCAAAAAAAGCGGGGGGATATTTGTAATATTTTGCATTCTGCTTACAATGTCCAGATGGCTGGTCGAAACATTGCGTCTTCCACTTTATGGACAGATTTTAATTGACAACGTTTTTTGGCTTGTTGCTATTTGCATTTTGTTCGGAGCTAATTTTGCTGCAAAACTATTTGCTTTTGTCATACAGGCTTCTACAGTTTTATTAACGTCAATCACCTTTATCGGTTTTGATAATATATTAGTTCCTTTTTTAACTCAAAGTTTAAATATGGCATATCCCGGGCATGTTTTTGCATTGCTTTTAACGGATTTAATCCGAGAAGGAATGAACCTGGCTGTATTATGGATAGAACTTAAATTTGTTGCGAAACAAATCAATTTTCAGGAAAGCGCCCTTGACAGATTTCAAAGTATTTACCTGCTTCTTCCTAACTTTGCGAGCTATGGTTTATGCGTGATCTTTTATCTTATACAGGAATTTAGAATTGGAAACACGAAGTATTCACTCTATTCGAGATTTCCGAACATATATTATATCATCCCGATTGTTAGCTTATCTTTGCTTGCATCCATGCTTTTCACCACATATACCTTTCGAAGAATGCTGGAAAGTACGGAAATCCAGAAAAATAGCCTTTTGATGCAACAGCAATTTAAACAATTACTGAATCAGCAGAAAAATTCTGAGGAATTTTATGATGGACTAAAAAGTATTCGTCACGATATAAAAAATCATTTAATCTGCCTTCAACGGTTGGCTGAAAACAACAATATCGAAGAGATTAAAAACTATTTAGTAAATCTTGAGGGTTCTATTGCAAAACTAAATTTGCAGATTCATACCGGAAATCCGATTTCAGATGCCGTTATCAATGAAAAATATAATATTGCAAAGCGTGACGGGATTCAGTTTGAGAATGATTTCATTTTGAGTGAGAATATCCATATCGAGCCTATGGATTTATGTACTATACTAAGCAATTCTCTGGATAATGCGATCGAAGCATGTAACAGAATAACGAATCCATTATTCAGAAAGACAATAAGCATAAAATCATGTATAAGGGATGCTTATCTGCTGATTGAGATATCGAACAGTACGGCAGAAAAACTCCGATATCACAATGCCGATATCCTCAGCAGTAAGTTCAATCCGAAAGAACATGGTATCGGAATGTCTAATATAATTTCAACCGTAAGAAAATATAATGGAGTTGTAGATGTTGTTCAAAGTGAGCGTGTTTTTACATTAAATATGATGCTCAAAATAAATTTGTAGCTATAAAAAATACAAAAGGAGAAATAAATTATGAGTGTTTCAGCGATACCTTCAGGCAACAGTCAATTCGCTGCTGCAGGTGCCTCAGATCAGGATAAAGGTAAAATCGAGGAAAAAATAAAGGAGATCAAGAAGAAAATACAACAGGAAGAACAAAGCTTTGACAGCGCAAAAGAAAAAAAATAGAAGATACGGCATCTTGAAGCTCAGTTATCTCAACAGGAGGCACAGGTACAGCAAATTCAGCAATCCAACTCCGATTCCGGCAGTACGAATGAAGCAAAGGAAGTTATTAAGGATCCGTTCCGCTTACAGGGAATGGATTTCGATACTTACGCTTAATATTTATGGTGAATTTATTTCCGTAGGACCTGCCTGTCGTATGTGAGATACGAAGCCCTCTAGTCAGAGCCGAAACGCCGGTTTAGGTAACTAGAGGGCTGTTGTCTTCCTAAATCCTGATTGAAAGGGGGCAACAGGAAAGGAAGCCTGTTGCCCCACACACTTTAACTGAAACGATACTAGTACGCAAAAAACAAGCGCAGCCACAGAGTTTCCACTCCATGGCTGCGTCTTTTCAGCTTATTTAACTGCCTCAGATTAAAATAGACGGTACAAGATGAGCTACGAAAGCATTTCCTTTCGTGGCTTTGATGGTGCGGGTGATCCAACGACTGAATGAAGCACCGGTTAATAGAAATTTATGGACCAGACAATCAAAAGGCCCAGCACAGTAGAAATAATTCCTTCTTATATTATTTTTTCATAATATCATGAATTTTCTATTGTGAATTTTTTGCTAAAGTCTGTCGATATATAAACAAGCCAATATTAGTTTTTAAACTTTTCAGCAACCTCAGCAAATTCCATACTTTTTATCAGGGAGGTCCTTACAATAAACACGGAAGAATTGAATGAAGAAGTGAAATGGTTTGAAAGAAAGTGGTTTGTCAATCTCAAGATCAAAACACGCCTTACACTCAGTTTTCTGTTTGTCGGCGTTCTTGCCGCTGCCATTGGCGTCGCGGCAATCCTGTTTTCCCTGCGTTCAAACATTCCGAATGCGGTGCCGTTTTCGGCCATCATCGGAGTGCTTTCCCTGCTTGTGATAGCTGCCGCTCTTCTGCTCGGCCCCATCAACGCATTTCTTGTCACGGACCCTATGTATAAAAACGAACGTATTATGCAAAAATTCTCGGTCGGCAATTTCTACACTCGCGACATCATCCGGAAAAGGGATTTTGCCACCGCCCAGTATCAGGATGAAATCGGCAGATTTTCTCGAAAAATGCAAGGAGTTATGGAATACCTCAGGAACCTGGACGCCTGCATTAAAAAAGTTGCGAAGGGTGAACTGACCACAGAGGTTCCACTCTGCTCCCCTCAGGACGAAATCGGAAGTAGCCTTGCCCAGTTGGTCGAAAATTTTCACGGCCTGGTCACCACCATTACCGAAATCGTCGAGCAGGTTAACTCGGGGGCAAAACTTGTCTCTGATTCCAGCCAGACTCTGGCTCAGGGAGCTTCGGAGCAGGCCAGTACGGTGGAACAGCTTACGGCTTCGCTTTCCCAGATTTCGGAGCATACGCGTCTGACCGCGGAAAGTGCTAAGAAGGCCGACGCTCTCACCCAAACTGCCAAAGCGAATGCCTCACAGGGCAACAATCAGATGAAGGATATGCTGAACGCAATGGAGGAAATCAACCGTTCCTCTGCGAATATCAGCAATGTCATCAAAGTCATTCAGGACATCGCTTTCCAGACCAATATTCTCGCTTTGAACGCTGCCGTTGAAGCCGCACGGGCCGGCGAACAAGGGAAAGGCTTCGCCGTTGTGGCGGACGAGGTCCGGAATCTGGCCAGCAAATCGGCGGAGGCCGCCAAGGAAACCAGCGTACTGATCGAAGGCTCCATTGAAAAAGTGACGGCTGGAACGGATATTGCCAACCGCACCGCCGCGTCGCTGAATGAGGTCGTCTCTCAGGTCGAGCAGGCCGCTAATTTTATCAACTCCATCGCGGTCGCGTCCGAAGAACAGGCTCATAGTCTGGAACAGATTTATACCGGGATTGATCAGGTTTCTCAGGTGACTCAGGCGACTGCGGCCACGGCGCAGGAAAGCGCTGCCGCGAGTGAGGAGCTTACCGGTCAGGCGGCTCAGTTGAAGAAGAATGTCGGTATCTTTACGATATGATTTCATCGCCGAGAGGAAACTCTTAGCCCAACCCCCGTGGGGAAAAGCAAGCAAAGCAGGAAGCCCGAAGGGCCGGCAGCGCCGGTTCTTCGGGCTTTCAGCTTCCACTCGGAAGCATCTGAGAAGTCGGGCGAGACTGAGTGTCTACAAACCCCGTATGGTCGTTTTGCAGATGAGCCGGGCCGCGTTTCTTCCTCTCATCATGCACATGAGAACGCCGCCATCAATACTGACCCGCTATATAAACATCCTGATGGCCAGGCAGCGTTTTGGGGAAGCTCTTGCCGAAGGCCTGCTTGCTTGCCGACCACCCCTGCGAGCTGGCGCAATGACTGCACAGACGCCTTATGAAGTGTACTTTTCAGCTTTCAATCTTTGCGTTCTGGGTCATCAGGCGAATGATGTTGCCCTTGACCATTTTTAAATCCGGTTTTTAATCACGGCGGGGTTCTTTTTCGGGCCCTGTTTCAGCCAGACGATGAAAATTCCCGTGACCGCGTCGGCGTAAAATTCGGCGGTTTCCGACTTCAGCTTTTCCTCCACAGTCATGTCCTTCGCAATATCCGCAATAATGCCGGTCAGCACGTGGTTTCCGTAATCATTTGGACATGGATTCGATTGATCGGGTAACTTTTCATCAATTTCTTCAGCGCGTCGGCAAGAGTCTTTTCCGTAATCGATGAGCTCGACATCCTTCCACCGCTCCATACAAACTGCCCCTTACCACCGGGAGTTATCCCAAATGTATCCCAAGGCTATCCCGGCCTGTTTTTCAGAACGCGAAAGTTGTAACTCGCTTTATACTCGAAAGAACTATCTACTTCAGTAAGCAATTAATCAGATTCAGCTGTCGAATATAATACTTGAACAAGAATAAGAAAGCCGGGATGACCACTGAGTGTGGTTACCCCGGCCTTCTTACCGTATGCTGTTTTGCAGCAGCCTATTTCATTGTCAACCGAACAGACGTGTACTCAGAGGAACCCCGACTACCACGACGATCAGGTAGGCGAGCAGCATCATGACAGCTGAATACTTAAGAATCGATCGGGTGGTAATCCATTTCCGGTTGCCATAGAGAATCGCGGCGGCGGGGGAAGCAGAGGGAAGCATAAAATCAAGCAGGTTTAAAAAGATCATGGAAGGCATAATAACAAGAATGTCAACGCCGATCTGCTTCCCGAAGTTATAAGCGATGGGGATGAAAATGACCGCAACCACCGGATGGCTGAGAAAGTTGGCGGCAATCAGCACAAGCAGCAGCATGGAAGCCTGAAAAACAAACGGACTCATGCCGGAGAACACCACAGACAGCTTATTAATCAGGAATTGACTGATCCCTGTTTCCTTGCTGGTAAGGGCTGTGGAAATACACAGCGCCGTGCTGAACATAAACAGCATTCCCCATATAAGCCCCTTGGAGGCGATGGCGTCGATCGAGAAAACCTGCTTTCCGTCCTTCCGGAACACAAGGCACGCGCCAACGACCAGGGCAACAATTCCCGTATTTCCGATTTTGCTAAGCAAGTGGCTCAACGTCAAACCCGGAAAAATACTTGGAATGGAAAGCAGAATAATGACGGCAAGCATCGCTCCCAAAGACAATTTCTGTTCGAAGGAAAAGGGTTCCCTCTCCCCCTGCACCTTATAGTTTTCCAGCTGTGAGACGGACGGACGTGCAATGAAACGCATGAATCCGTAAAAGCCCAGCAGCATCAGGACAGAAAAAGTGCCGGAGTAGATCATGTACGGAAGATATGCCACTTTTTTGGCGGGGTCGACCGCTTCGAGTATGGCATACATGCCGATGGGCGTAATTTGGAATGGGAAAAAGCACATGCCGATGGTAGACGCGATGGCAACCCCGAACAGCATGAGCGAAGGCCATTCGTCCTGCGGCTTGAAGCCTACCTCATTGGAAATCTGGTAGACAATGCTCCAGCAGATCAGCATAATGGGGAGGCCGCCCACCGCCATCGCAGGCACATAGGCAGAAAGAAACACCAGCAGCGTGATGAGCCACGGCTTCCCCTCTGCTCTTTTCCACGATATGATCCGGAGCGCGATGGCTTTCGCCACGCCCGCCTGATTCATAATTCCGCTCAGCAGCAGCAGGAAAAAGACGAAGAGAACCGTATCGTTGCTGACCGCCAGCGCAAAGGCCTGCTTGACTGTAGTGTAACCACTGAAGCCAAGCAGCACCAAAGCTACGATGCTGGGCCAAACTGTATCCACCATGCTCCAGCCGTAGATCGCACCCAGAACAATGCCCAGAATCTTCATCCCCATGGGAGTGATCGGAGCCGGCGCCGGAAAAAATCCAAAAAAGAGCATCAGACTGACGGTGATTACGCTGTTCAATAAGTAGCCGTACTTGTTGTTTTTCATTCGTTATCTCAGATTATTTCTTATGCTTTGTTTTGTTGCTTTTCGAATTTCTTCATAGCATAGTTCACGGCGATAATTGCAATTACACCAACGACCAGTTCCATTGCACCTACAAAGCCGTACTTCCAACGGTAAACATTCAATCCGCCCTTGAAAGCGTCCGCGATCGGGTTGACGACATAAGGCGTAATGAATTGTGCAAGATGGATCGCTGCGACAAACAGGCCGGTCGTCAGCACGTAGAAATTGGGGTTTGTAGACTTCGTGCACAGATAGGTGCCCTGCGCTACGCAAATGTTGTTGCCGAGGCCAACTAAGAAGGCTGCGATCAGGCAGACCTCAATGCTGGGCGCGATGCTGAAGAGGCCAAAGCCCACCGCGAGGCAGATGGCGCCGATTCCCAGTGTACCCTTCTTAAAGACCTTGACAAGCCAGGCGAGAATAAAGCCTGCTACAATGGAGCCGAAAGATACCGCCGAAGAAACATAGCCGGATTGAACCGCTCCGCCAAGACCGGTTGATTTCATATAAAGTGCAAGATTCAGACCGATGGCATTGAAGAATACCATATACAGGAAAGCAAAAGACAGAGATGTAATGAGCAGTGCATTCGGCTTGAATTTTTCCGTGGCCACACCGCTCTTTTTGATTTTGGCCACCGGCTTATCCTCGGGCAGCAGGAACAGAACCGCTAGAATCACCACAACGCCGATAAGATACATGTAGAATACTGCGGTCCAAGTGACTGCCGCCAGCCAGCCCGCAATAATAGTTACTAAAAACGAGCCGACTGCCGCTACGCCTTCCTTGATGCCGATATATTTGTTGGCTTTTTCAGGTTTCACATAGGTAGCAATTATGGAAACGGCGCAGGGTGAGGCCAGACCAAGGCCAAGGCCCATGAACAGCCGCAATCCTAAAATGGCATAGAAATTATGAATGAACAGAACCGGTCCAAACCCGCCGATCGTGATGATGGCCGAGGAAATGAGTGCAAGCTTCTTCCTCGAAATATACTGGCTCAAAGGCCCGGCGATCAGCGCACCAATCAGGGTTGGCAGTGCGACACCGCTGATCAGTTGCTGGATTGTCGTGATCGAGAGATTCGGGAAAGCCTCGCTGATCAGAGAAATTGCGGGCTGGATAAACTGCTTTCCCTGCTGGAGTACAGCAAGCAGACAGCCGCATAATACCGCACGTGTTGTAAGGCTTCTGGCATTTGTTTCCACAATAATTCCTCCTCATTTGTTTGTATGTGGTGAGAGAGCGCTGTATTTTAAGTGCAGATGAATTTTAACACACTTGTTAAATTTTGAACAATATTTATTTTTTATGGAGCTATTCCAAATAGTTGTTGCAAAGTTAACAAAATTCCGGATTAGCTCATGGAAAGGTTCTATCACATGGATGGAGTTCATTCCCTTATTTTGAGCACTTCGATTTCAAGCCACATTTATGTTTTTCGTCAAACTCATTATATATTGTTCAATGAGGCTTAAAATAAAGGTGCATTACGCCAATGGGCAACGCGTGAAAGAAGGGCTGAAGAATGACTCTACAGCAAATGAAATACATGGCTGCGGTTGCAAACTACCACAGCTTCTCCCAAGCGTCCCGGGAATGCTTTGTGGCACAGACCGCTATCAGTAAACAGATTGCAAACCTTGAAAACGAATTGAATTGCAGGCTGTTCATTCGCAGCCAGCACAGTGTTGAGCTGACAAAACAGGGGGAAATTTTTCTCAATTACGCCACCGAGGTGCTCCAAATGTGTGACAACGCCGTTCGGGATATCCATATGTCGCAGATCATGGGAAAGAAAAAAATGAGGATTGGCTACAGAGGCCATATTGAAAGGCGTCTGCTGACCGACATCGCGATGAATTACACGGAGCTTAACCCCGATATCTTCCTGACTTATCAATACGTCGGTCTGGAACGGATTTTGCCGTCGCTGCTGTCTCATGAGCAGGACGTTATTTTTGCGCCCTATGAGCATGTGCAGGGGGTCCCACATATTTCAAGCTATCATTTAATTGATTGCCCTATTTATCTGGCCGTCAGCCTGTCGAACCCTGCCTCGCAGTTTGATGTGATTACGCGCGAACAACTCAAAAACATGAATTTTATTTCGTTGGATGTCACCGCCTCCCCAGGTCTCTGTTCCAAAGCTGAACAGCAGTGGGCACAGCTGGGCTTTCGACCAAACATTACCTACCATGCCTCCGAAATGGAATCAGCGCTGCTAATGGTGGAATCGAACACCGGTGTGATGCTGCTGCCGAAAATGCTCGGCGCGTTTGAGACTCGAAAACTAAAATTTGTTCCCATTGAAGGCTTTGAGTCCTTTGAAAGCCTGTGCATCTCCTGGCTCAGCTCCAACACGGAAGGAGAAGCCGTTCAATTCATTAAATTTGTTAAAACGTGGTTTAAACAGTACGCTCCTACTGTTGTTTGATTCCCTTTCGGTATAGCGAGATAACTTTTTCATGCTTGCCAAGTCGAAAATCTTTGTTACAATAATAACAACGGCGGTGAGAGGCTGTTGAGTGAAAAATCTGTTTCGGAGGCAACTATGAAAGCATACAAGCATCTGTTTGAGCCGATTCGCGTGGGAAGGCTCACATACAAAAACCGGATTCTCCTGTCGCCCCAGAATCCGCACGTTTCCCCGAACGGCGATATGATGAGTACGGAATTCATTGAATTTTACAGAAAGTTCGCGCAGGGCGGCGCAGCGCAGATCAGCATCGGCTGCACGCCGGTCAACCGTGAACCGCTGGACGCGGTTCGCGGCGGATTTATGCTCCGTTTGGGCTCCGATTCTTCGCACATCGGTCTTTCCCGTTTTGCGGACATGGCTCACATGTACGGCTGCAAGGCCGCAATTGAAGTGTTCGCCATGGCTAAAGGCGAAATCAAGGCTTATTCGAACCGTGGGGATCAGGGCAAAAATGCCGTAGAGATTATGCCCGCCGATATGAGCGTTAACGAAATTCAGAGGATCGCCGAGGACTTCGCATCGGCTGCCGAGCGCTGTGTAAAAGCCGGCATGGACACCATCGTCTATCACGGCGCGCACGGCCAGCTATCCGCGGCCTTCTTTTCCAAAGCCTTTAACGAACGCACCGATGAATTCGGTACTCAGACGCTGGAAAACAGGGCGCGTTTTACCGATCTGGTGCTGGATGCCATTCGCGCTAAGGTCGGAAACAGGCTGACCATCGAGTACCGTATCAGCATGGAAGATATGGTTCCGAATTCCCCGACGTTCGACGAGCTGGTGTGGTTCGTGCAGCACATTCAGGATCGGATTGATGTGATCCATGTTTCAAAGGGCCTGCATAACGTCCATCGTCTGGCTCCGTACATGTTCCAGCCTCTGTATTTTGAGCACGGCATCAATCTCGATAATGCCGCAAAGCTCAAGGAGCAGGTGAATATCCCCGTTTGTGCGGTGGGTTCTGTTACCATCGACCAGGCAGAGGAGGCAATCGCCTCCGGTAAGCTGGATTTCGTTGCTATGGCGCGCGGACTCTATGCCGACCCGAATCTGCCCCGAAAGGCCATGACGGGCCATGCCGACCAAATCCGTCCCTGCGTGAGATGCAACCAGTGCATCAATAACACGCACACCTACCTTTTACCCACATGCTGTTCCGTCAATGCTGAGAATGCCCGCGAGGTGATCTATTCTCAGATCCCCGCTCCCACAGGCAAACGAAAAGTAGCCGTGGTTGGCGGCGGCCCCGGCGGCATGGAAGCGGCCCGTGTGGCGGCGAAGCGTGGTCATGAGGTCACTCTTTACGAAAAGGCCGACCATCTTGGAGGCGCGTTCGAAATCGCCTCTATGGCAGAATTCAAGAAGGATAACCGCAACTACATCGATTGGTCTTCCCGCGACATTCTCTCCACTCCCGGTATCCGGGTTTTGCTGAATACGGAGGCCACGGCTGAACTTTTGAAAGACGGCGGCTATGATGTGGTCATCGTGGCCAACGGCAGTAACCCGATTTATCCCGCCTTCCTGCGCGGCAAACAGAACGTCTGCTGGGTCGGTGACGTTGAGCTTGGACACGTTTCTTTGGGGGACAGAGTCGTAATTGCTGGTGCTGGCCTGTCCGGATGTGAAACCGCATGGCTGCTTGCAGAAAAAGGCAAGAAGGTCACCATGATCGATATGCAGCCGCGCAATCGAATCGGCGCCGGAGGCAGCGCGATGAACATGTCGGCACTGATGGAAAAGCTGGATGAGCTTCATGTTGAGATTCTTTGCGAAACAAAGCTGGAGGATGTGCAGGACGACGGTATTGTGGTCAGCACAACAGCCGGCACACAGAAGCTTCCGTGTGACAATGTGGTTCTCGCGCTGGGACTGATTCCCAATACCGCGCTCGGTGAACAGCTATACCGTGAGCTTGACTGTGAAGTTGTTTCAGTGGGAGACTGCATGACCCGTATGGGCACGCTGAGAAACGCTGTCAGTACAGGACATATGGCAGGGTATAACATTTTCTGATAAAACCGAAATAAAATAGTGCAAAATAAGAAATAGAAAAACCCGCATGAATTCAGCATTCATGCGGGTTTTTCTGTGATACCAGGAGTGGCTAATATTAACCCGGAAACCAGTATAACAAAAGCGAAATACGATAAAATTAAAATTGGAATGTCATATGAAAAAGTGAAATCTATCATTGGAAGCGACGGAAAATTATTATCGGAGAATGGCACTAAAGGAAGTAGCGATTACACAGCAACATGAATGGTACAGCCATACTTTTGAAGCGGTACAGGCTGAGGCCGCGCAAGTAGTGGCTAACGTCCTCCCTTTCAATAGGGAAAACAAAGCATAATAATAGCGGGCACCGAAACAGCGCCCGCTTGATTTTTGCCCAAAACAAAGACCAAATAAAGACCATTTTAACTATTTTTTAATAAAGGAAGCCGTTGAATGTGAAAGCACACTTTTCATTCGCTCTCGCTACGCTGAACAAATGGCTATGTGATGCGATTTTCTCTGCTCTTCCTTGTGTTTACTTTGACCGTCAAGAGCAAGATTTGATTAAGTTAACGGCCAAATAACGGCCTTTTTATTCTCCATCATTCTGTTTCTTTTTGAAGAATTTCCATCTTTCCTGAGAGCATATTCTTTATTTGTCGCTTGCAGGTGAAAAGTATCCCGAGTACTTCCCAATCGAGACAGTGCCGATGAAACTCTTTCGCGGTATGAATTTTTGAGATGATTTGTTTAAGCGAAAGATTCCGGATAGATTATTTGTATTGAGAATTTTTATTATTTATACAATTTAATAAACACCGATTTGTCTTGTGGAATCGCCGTGTGGCCTACAACCGCCGATCATTTCCACGCGGACGGAAGCATGGGAGAGCAAATTGTTGTTCTTGTCGTACACATCGAACATAATGTAAGCCGTGCCGGCTCCTTTGCCGTTTACCTGAACGTTTCCATTTTTCAGTTTTGCGGATATGGCAATTTTATCATTGGTCGAATAGACGTTCACCGTTGAAGCTTTATGGCCGGTCAGTTTGATTCCGATCTGGTACTTGCCGCCAACCGGCATTTGATAACTGGTTGTATCCAGCATAATCGAATTTCCTGTGTCCGCGACTATGTAATCGCTGAAATGATCGGTCTGAAATATGAGGAACCCGTTTTCCACGATCGCGTTCATGTCGGTTAGGGTCCCATCCGATTCATAGCGGAAAACGCGCAGCGTGCCGCGATGTCCAATTGGAACAGGAATTTTAATGGTCACCCTGCCGCTGAAAGAGAGAATATTATTGCCGTTTTGGTCAAGCAGTTTCAGTTTATAAAGAGACGGTGTGCCGATGACGTTCAAATCCGCGTCGGAGACAGCGAGATTGTAGGCAGCCTTGCCATCCAGATCGGGTATGCCGCCCGATTCTCCTTTCGAATCTCCGTTCTTTGTTTCCGGAGTGACGGAAAACGTGATGCCTGTTACGTTGGGAGAGAACGTCGCGCCGGAAAGGTCAACTTCCATCCCGGACGAAGGATCTTTTACAGTAGAGGGAAGCGAAGGAGTTGAAACCGAGGTTGTAGAAGATGTGTGAGAAGAATCATGATTAGAGCTGCTCCCACCAGACGTCTCTTTAAATGCTGCGGTCACGGTCACATTCGAAGCAGGCATGGTGAAGCTGTTTCCGGTAATAGCATACTGGCTGGTGCTACCTGCGTTAGAAAAAGAAAGGGAATTATCAACCAGCGCATATCCGTCTTCCGGCTTAACCGTGAGACTGATCGTTTCGCCCGGCATGCCTTTTGGGGTACTCAGCGTAACACTTCCGTGTGATAAAGAAGCTACCGTGATGGAATATGTTTTTTCTCCGTTATGAACCGTGCCATAAGGTGCAAGCTTCGAAAAATCGCCGTCGCCCGCACAATGAAAATTCAGGGATTGGGAACAGCCTGAGAACGCGGAGTCTCCGATGTTTGGGATGTTACCGTCAAAGTAGGCGTTCTCTAAACTGCTGCAATCCGCAAACGCAGAAGAGTCGATTGAAGTAACGCCGGCCGGCAGGGTAATGCTCGTTAAACTGCTGCAGCCCTCAAACGCTGCATTGCTTATTGAAGTAACGCTGGCCGGCAGGGTGATATTCGTTAAACTGCTGCAGCCCTCAAACACTTCATTGCTGATTGAAGTAACGCTGGCCGGCAGGGTGATACTCGTTAAACTGCTGCAATCAGCAAACATGACCCAACCAATTGATTTTATGCCGGCCGGCAAGGCAATGCTTGTTAAACTTCCGCAGCCCCAAAACGTTCCATAGCCGATTGACGTCACGCTGTTCGGCAGGTTGACACTCTTTAAGCTGCTGCAATTAAGAAGTATTTCATTGCCGATTGACTTCACGCCGTCCGGCAAGGTGATGCTCGTTAAACGGCCACAACCCATAAACGCCCCATCGCCGATTGACGTCACTCTGGACGGCAGGGTAACGCTCGTTAAACTACTGCAATTTGCAAGTATTCCATTGCTGATTGACGTTATACTGTCCGGCAAGGTAATACTCGTTAAACTGCTGCAATCCCCAAACGCAAAATTGCTGATTGAGGTTACTTTGGACGGTAAGGGGATACTCGTTAATCCTATACAGTGGTAAAACGCTTTATCGCCGATTGAAGTCACGCTGTCCGGAATCGTGATGCTCGTTAACTCCGTACAGTTGTAAAACGCTTTATCGCCGATCGAGGTGACATTGTATGTGGTCCCACTATCGGTAACTTTTGCAGGAATTGTTATGTTACCGCTATAACTTGAACCTGAACTAACTTGAACGTCGCCACTGTCTAAAATTTGATATTCAATATTGACGCCGTCGTCGTTTTTTACTGTAAATGTATTTGTAGCAGCACATGCACCGATTGTGTATAGGGGCGCCACCGACAGCATAACGGCAATAGCAAGCAAAAGCGATAGCGCTTTTTGCCTTAGCTTTCGCGCATTATTAAAAAACAGTTTCATTCTTGTTATAAAATCAGTTTGCATTTTAACCTCGGTTCTAAATAAGATTATTATACTTTGCGTCTTCAACAAAATCAACAATCAGAATAATAAGTTTGAAAAAAGGTACTCGTAATCGGACTGCACCCCAAGCGTTATCTGCGCCGCTGCATTATGATGAATATGGAGAAGGTGCGTTTCCGGGTGAGGGAAACGCACTTTTTAATTCCTCATACTTGAAACTTTCATGACTCACTGGCTATTGCAAACTGCCGGTGCAGTTATACCGAAATGGATTCTTCTTTGTTTTCTGCACGCATCCCACAGTCGGTAAAAGAATTCACTGGGAAACTGCGTGTTTCTTAACAGCATGCTGCGCAATGTGTTTCGGCTTTTTTCTAAGAAGAAGCAATGTGCCGGAGGATACCATACAAAGAATTTCGCAGAGAAGAACACGGGTATTTCCCACGCCTGTTTTTGGGCTTCTGAACCCTTCGCTATGATTTCCTGATGTTCCCGACGTACCCAATGCATTTGAAGTCTTCGAATTCGCCTCAAGTTTTGCAAAGAGGGTTGCATCCCCAGAAACTTGATACGGAAAATCGATCTTGTTTTTTAGACTTGAATCCGAATACCAGCCATCGAAAAAACAACCTGCTTTCGATGTCTGCGGTGCATTATAGATATAGGCGCCGTAATTCATCAGCTTATCGTCAACCTTTGCTGCACCGTTAGCTTCAAATTTTATCGTACATTGTTTCGGCGACCAAAGCGCATAGAGTAAAATGTTGCTTGTTCCTGCGGTAATCTTATCACCCGAAACATAGTTTGTTCCGCTGCCGTCACTTGCTGTGTTCCAATTCGCAAAGGTATAGTTTTCTTTGGATAAGTTTCCCGGATTGCCCAAAACAGTAACAGTATCCCCCTGCAGATAGACATTTCCATCTGTGGGAACAGACCCGCCGGTATTTCCGTTTCCGTTATATGTAATGCTGCAGGTGATGGGAGCCACACTATTGCTATGGGAACGGTGACTGTTTGAATTGCTGCCCCCTGAACTGCCGCTGCTTGGACTGCTGCTGCTTGGACTGCTGCTACTGGCTGAGCTGGTGGGACTGCTTTGTATTTTAATTGAACCATTATTACAGGTCACAGCCATGTGTGCTCCGGCGTCGTCTCCGATTTCCACGTTTTTCAACGTCAAATCTGCTGTGCCATCTGACGCATTATTTAGAATTTTAAACTTTACCGTCATCAGGCACCCGTTAGAGCTGATTGATTTACCCGCTGCATATGCACCACGAATCGTGTTTGCAGTATATTTTTCATTTATGCTGTTCATGGTAGCGGTAATCAGGGGCCCCGGGTCGGCCGATATTACCTGCAGCTTTGTGCTGTCGTAAATAAGATCAAACTGACCGTTAT
This sequence comes from Bacillota bacterium, assembly GCA_023410445.1. Taxonomy (GTDB): domain Bacteria; phylum Bacillota; class Clostridia; order Oscillospirales; family Acutalibacteraceae; genus Caproicibacter. The sequence goes on from JAEYPT010000006.1 coordinate 414,095, forward strand.
CCATCCCTTCACTGGCCGTCAAATTAAGGGATGCTGTAACGGTATCTCCGGGTGCTCCGGTTGCTCCCTGAATGGTGGCTGTCGCTGTGGAAGCGGCAAACGCAACCAGGGAAAAGGATGTTGCAACAATTGCAAGTATTAAGCACGTAGCTAAAAACATAGTAGTTACTTTTTTCATGAATCTACTCCCTTTCTGAATATTTTCAAAATCTGAAAAAGTTTTTCATGGTTTTGCAGTGTAGTTTTGAATAATAATATTGGCGTCAAAGCTGTTGCCTATCCCGTCGGAGTTAATATCGGCAACTGCAATCTGCTTAGGAGTTAACGTGATTCTTCCGGTGTAGTACTTGATAATCAGACTTGCATCAAAGCTGTCTATGATTCCGTCGAAGTTAACGTCACCGGTTAACAGCCACTTGGCGTAAAGCGTCGTATTTGAGACTACTTTACTATTTGTGAAATCCCATAGATTCGCGTCGGAACAGGCAGCGTCCTGATACCAACTGTCAAAAACGTGTCCTGCTTTGACTGGTGCAGCCGGGGCGGTTAATGATCCCCCTTCAACGACTTGTGCATCGGCTACCGCGCTACCTCCCTGCGTATCAAATTTGACGGTATAAACACTTCTATTTTTAATCTGTATCGAACCGTTATTGCAGGTTACCGTAAGGTGTTCTCCGGCATCGTTTCCGATTTGCACATTTTGGAGAGTCAGGTCTACCACACCCTCCGGTGCATCCGCTTTAATCTTAAACTTCACTGACATTAAGCATCCGTTGGGGTTTATGGGATTTCCCGTTGCAAATGCGCCCCGTATCGTGTTTTGACTATAATTTGGGTTTATGCTGTGCGTGGTCGAAGCAATTAGGTCTCCACAATCAGCCGATACGATCTCCAGCTTGCTGCTGTCGTAAACAAGATCAAACTGACCATTATCGATATTTTCACCGGCCGTTAAGTTCAGGGCTGCTGTAACCGTATCTCCCGGCGCTCCGGTTTGTCCCTGAATGGAGGCCGTCGCAGTAGATGCAGCAAAAGCAGTCGTCGAAAATGATGACCCTGCAATTGTAATGAACAGGCACGAAGCCAGTAACATGGCGCTAACATTTTTCTTCATAGATCACTACCGCTTTTCTAAATGCTTCATAGAACTACAATAATAATTCATTTAATTGGTGTATTTTTTTACAATTAAATTGGCATCAAAGCTGTCTACTTTCCCATCGGAGTTCATATCCGCAATGGTAAGCTGTTGGGTGGATAATGTAATCCTGCCGGTAAAATATTTAATAATCATACTGGCGTCGAAGCTATCAACGGAGCCGTCTTCGTTAACATCACCGATCAATACCCATTTGGCGTAAAGAGTCATATTGGATGACACGGTATCTGATGCAAAATTCCATTGATTCGCGCTGGTACAGGCAGCATCCCGATACCAGCCGCAAAAGACGTAGCCTGTCCGGGTGGGATCGGCTGGAGCGGTTAACAAACTGCCCGCATCCGCTGTTGCACCGGCTACCGCGCTGCCCCCCTGCGAATCATAGGTAACAACATATCCCCATTTTGCGTATACCGTTCTGGATTGATCAAACGTGTAGGGGAAAGCAACTTTGCTCGCCACGGCAAATCCGGGGTCCGTATACCAGCCGGTAAGTGCATAACCGGGTTTTGTAGTATCCGGGAAACCGGGAATCGTTGTATTTTCGTCCTGACTGATGGAGGTTATCGCGGTGCCGCCGTTTGTATTGAATTGCAGGGTTTGCTTGACGAATATCTTATCCAAAAACATATCAAAAACCCCTCGGTTGGTCGAAAAATCCTGGTCATCCGAGGCAGTAAAACCCGCAACAATATAACCTCCGTCTGTCGTCTGCAGGATGGAGCTAATCATATCATCAGCACTTCCGCCGATATCTTTCGCCCAATCGATGGAGCCGTCACTTTTCAATTTTAAAATGCTGCCATCGTAAGAACCTTTGTTGAGATTCAAATAATTCCCATCGTTTGAATTACTGTAGCCCGCCACGATATATCCACCGTCTCCGGTCTGTTGAACAGAATGAAACATATCCACTTGACTTCCTCCGATATCTTTCAGCCAATCGACCGAACCGTCGCTTTTGAATTTTACAGCTGTTCCATCCCTTGTCCCCTTGTTAAGACCCGCAAAATCTCCGACGTTTGAAGCACTGAAACCAACGGCGATATATCCGCTGTCCTTCGTCTGTTGGACATCATCAAATTGATCGTCTCCTCCGGTTCCGTTTATTTGCTTTTCCCATTCAAGCGAGCCGTCGCTTTTCCATTTTGCCAGGCATTGCTGAAAATTCGAACCGCCCGCGCTGTCTGCGTTTCCTGCGGTAATATACCCCCCGTCTGCGGTTATCCGGACAGACACGTATGCACCTGACTCTGTACCGGGAGTCGTTTTAATCCATTGAACCGCACCGCTGCTGTCGTACTTTACAAGCAGCGGTATACCGAGATTGGCGTTGCTGCGAAATCCTGTCATATCGCCGTCATCGGATTGAGTAGAACCCGAAGCGATATATCCGCCGTCCGCCGTCTGATGAGCCGAATAAAAAGTATCCGGGTGTGTTCCCCCAAATGTATGAATCCATTGGATTGAGCCGGTTCCCGTCAGTTTAACAAGCACAGCGTCTATCGTATATCCACCGTGTAAAGTCCCTTTGTAGAGGCCGGTCAAGTCTCCGTCCTCCGAATTGCTTGTCCCTGCGATTATATATCCGCCGTCTGCCGTTTGCTCAGCGGAGTAGAATTCTTCTTCCTTGCTTCCGCCGATATTTTTGATCCACTCCGTCGATCCGTCACTTCTGAATTTGGCAACAATTCCGTCGCTGGATCCTTTATTTAGAAAAACCCCGTCAGTTGATTCGCTGGTTCCACAGGCAATATACCCTCCGTCGGAGGTCAGCTGAGCGGAATAAAACATGTCGTTTCCGCTTCCTCCAAGATGCATTTTCTGTGGTATATCAATTTGCTGCGCAAATGCGCCGATACTTGCCATTGGGGAAATGACGAGTACGAATGCCAATAAAAACGGCAAAAATCTCTTTCCGGGTTTCATAAACGATACCTCTCTTTTCTTTTAAACTTTGTCTTTCCATGCGTTAATGATTTGTACATATTATTTAGACGAATTATATAAAAAATATATGACAAAAAAGGTAAAATTTCTATATTCAGAAGTTTATATCTAAAATTCGAGTTAAAATAAAATAGATTTTCTGTTTTATTTATTACTTAAATAGATATCTTTATTTTTTCTAACTATCAAAATAAAAATATGTCTGATACATCAATTATACAGGCACGGAATCCTTTCGGTATATCACCCACCAGGGGGATTTTAATCAGCGGCAACGGGGGAATTTTATCTATATATGGAGATTCAGGCTCGATAGAGGGGGATATCTCAGGGGGATATTCTACCGATATTCGGGGGATTTTCAATACATAATATCGATTGAAATAGAGGTTCCGGTTATGAAAAGATCAAAAGCTCTGAATAGAAACCGCATATTTCATGAATTGCAGACCGCTTGTGAATTTCCGCTCACGATTGTAGAAGCACCAATGGGTTTCGGCAAAACCACAGCAGTCAGAAGTTTTTTTGATTCACAGAATACGAAACCACAGTGGATTACATTTCGAAGTGCTGATCAATCCGCCTCGCTTTTTTGGCATGCTTTTATTGACACAATAGGCAGGACGGATGATAAGGCGCGAGCCGCTTTGGAAAACGTCGGGTTTCCAACCGATGCGCCGCAGCTGAACAAGTTTTTTTCTATTCTTAACAATCTAATCAATCAAGATAATTTAATATTTGTGATGGATGATTACCATCTTTCACAGAATCTGCAGTTAAACAAGCTGATTTTGCAGATTGCGCAGGAAGAAATCGCCTGGCTTCATATGATTATTATTACCAGAGACACAACGAATCTGGATTTTGTTGAGTTGCTGTCGAAAGGACTGTGCTATGTAATATCCCAGCAAAAATTAAGATTCACCAAGGATGAAATCGAAGAATACTGTCGAATGATGGCAGTCGAAATAACCCCGGCCGATCTCGCGAAAATTTGCGAATATGCCGGAGGATGGATCTCTTTTATCTATATCATTTTGCTTGGTCTGGAGCAAGGGCTCCCTGTGGGAATAAGCGGTACGATTGACGAACTGATTGAAAAAGCATTGTTTAATCCTTACGGCAGTGATATTCAGGACTTCCTCCTGAAACTTTCCATTATGGATGAGTTTACGGCAGCACAGGCGGAATATGTTACAGGGAATGAAAATGCAGCTGCTGAACTCAAAGACATGTGTCGAAAAAATGCATTTATTTTTTATGATGAAATCCACAAGACCTATAAAATACATAATGTTCTTTTGGATTTTTTGCGATTAAAGCAGCACTTTCCAGAACGGGAGCTAAAGGAATTATATGGACGGCTTGGCGATTGGTATCTTGAAAAAGAGGATTTTCCGGCAGCTTATTCTTTTCTGTATCGTTCGGGTCAGATAAATCGGATTTTATCGCAATTAAATGACCAAAAAAACATGAGAAACAATGTGCCTTCTTTTGAAGGAGAGGACGAATTGTTCGACAGTGTTTCGAGGGAGCAGCTTTTTCAATTTCCGCTTGCTTATTTGCAGCATATCCTCCAATGTGTGATTCTCGGCAAAAAGCCGATTTCAGTATGGAAGGAACGGCTGGATGAACTACAGCAGTACTTTGAAGAGTCGGTGGGCGTTGATGATGAGTACCGCGACAGAATAATAGGAGAATATTAGTCGTCAAAATTATTACACTCTTCAATAATGCTCCTGAAATTTCAGCTGCATTCGATAAAGTTTACAGGTACTTAAAAGGACAGCAATCTTATATCGCGCTCCTAAGCAATGCATTTACCTTTGGTTCTCCTCATTATACGTATCTCTATTTCCGAGAGGCCGGCAGCTTACAAAAAACAAAAGATCTGTTGTCAAGTGAAGTTCAGTATGCTAAGTTTTCAAACGGCTGCGGGGAGGGCAGCGACCTCTTATCTCTTGCTGAATATGCTCTGGAAACCGGAGATTGGGATCATGTTGAATTATACAGTACGCGGGCAATGCGAAAAGCGGAAGCAAAAAATCAGACCAGTATCATTATTTGCGCCAAATTTAATCTGATAAGGTTTCTGATCTTTCAAGGCAAAGTTGGGGAAGCAATTAAAATTCTGGAGCAACTGGAAAAGGATAATGAAAATACAAATTTTCCTGTTTATTATTCCACCATTGCAATGTGCAAAGGGTACCTCTATTCCTGCACTTGCCAGCCGGAAAAAATTCCGTTTTGGCTGCAAACCGGTGATATGGCTACCGCCACTTTGTATTATCAGGGCGTCGGATTTAATTATTTGGTTTACGGCAAGGCATTAATGGCGTCTTCACGGTATGCGGAGCTTAAAGTTCAAACAGAGATTTTTCAAAAGAAATTTTCTTTGTACAGCAATCAGCTTGGATTTATTCACAACTACATTTTTAAGGCAGTCGCCAAATATCAATTGTATGGAATCGACGCGGGGACTGCTATTCTGGAAGAAGGGCTATTCAAAGCTCAACCCGATAATCTGATTATGCCTTTTGTAGAAAACGCAACTTATATCTTGAAAATGCTGAAAATCATTGCTGAAAAATATCCAGATAATGATTATTTACAGCTTATTCTTTCCGGCTGCCTGCAATATGAGAAGAATTCCAAGTCCGAGAGCTATGTGGTCGCTTTTCTATCACAGCGTGAGATTAACGTATTGTCTCTTGCGGCCGAAGGCTTGACAAGGAAGGAAATTTCAGGGCATTTATTCATATCTGAGGAAACTGTAAAAACACATTTTAAAAATATCTATGAAAAGCTGGAAGTGAACAGTAAGATGGAAGCGGTCAAAATTGCGCAGGCTCGAGGATACATTACATCTGATCTTCAACATAAAACGTCCGCCTCGTGACGTTCTGAAACAGATGCTGCCGTGACCAAAAACAAAAGGAGGAAACTGAGATGATGAAGCACTGCCAAGCCAGAATTCCGATTTATCGTTCTTTGCTGCCATGGAAAGGGGACAGCAAAAAAGAAATGATGAAAAAGGTGCTTACGTTTCTTGACGTCTCTGTGCTTCTTGTCTGTACTTTTCTACTGGTCAACGATCTGATTCTTGAGCCGATACGCTCCGATCAGGAACAACAGGATGTTAAAAATATCTATTACTCCAACCCTCAATCTTCAAAATCGGACATGCCGCCGTCAAGCAAAGCTTCCGTTTCCAGCAAATTGCCGGAACATAAAGCGGTACAGGTCAGGGCACCACGCTTCGCAGAACTGCATAAGGTCAATCCCGATATTGTGGGCTGGATTACTGTACCGAATACCAACATTGACCTTCCGGTTTTGCAGGCAGATCCTCACGCACCCGAATTTTATCTCACCCACGATTACAATAAGAATTATGCGGCATACGGCAGTATTTTTGCGGACTGCCGCGCCCCTGTAACGGATGAAAGCTCCCGGAGCATGATTCTATATGGTCATTCGCTTCTGTCAGGCCGCATGTTTACCCAGCTTAATAAATACAAAGCGCTTGATTTTTATAAATCCGCTCCTTCTTTTACATTTGATACCACCGGTGACCAGTCCAAGTGGAAAATTATCTCTGTGTTTCTAACCAATACCTTGTCTGAGCAGGGAAAGCCATTTGACTATATGAAAACAGATTTTAAAAATGACAGCGATTATCTCAATTTTGTCTATCAACTTAGAATCCGTTCCATTTACAACACGGGAGTAAGTTTTAATGCCAATGACAAAATCGTGCTGCTATCTACGTGTTCTTATGAATTTGAAGATTTTCGCGAAGTTGTGGCCGCACGTAAAGTGCGCGCAGGGGAAGGCAATGCAGTCCAAACGAATCGGGCTTCCTACAATAATAAAGTGCTTTATCCAGACTGCTGGTATAAAAAAAACGGCGGAAAAAAGCCCGTTTGGCCCAGTACATATGAGCAGGCAGTAAAGGATCAGGTTTTGTCATGGGATGAGGAATAATGAATACCGGAATTGTCTGGCCTAAGTCAAAGTTTCCTCTTCCCTAACATTATGCTGGAGGCGCTATGAGATGAATTCATAGATCAGGCTTTCACCTTTGAAAGGCCTTTTCTATCAGCAAGCATATTCTAATTATATATTTCCTGTTTGAGAAACAGCAAAATTTTTAATTGCCTTTATGACAGGATTACCGTCCGTAATGCACATTATGGCCACGCAAGTCTGAATGCGGATATTTGTTCAATTACGGTGTTGACACTCGCACGGTCAGTTCGTCGCTGAGGCACAGTCACACAAGCACGACTCTTGATATTTACATCCATACTTTTGGGCAGTAGCACAATCGGTAGCAAATGCTCTTCCGTTACATTCCAGCAATACAGAAAAAGGCGGGCACTAAAAACAGTGTCCGCTTAGTTTTTTAGGCTGACGACCAAAGAACGGCCAAACCGATTTTTATAAAAAACGAATGCCTCAGAGTCCGCATGAATGCTGGATTTTAAGGCATGTATATTGGTGCGGGTGACAGGACTTGAAACCGAAAATTTGATTTTAATACATTGCAAGGGATGTTAACAAATGGCGGTGCTATGCGGTTTTTGGCAGTTTCTATTTTCTCAACGTTGGCAGTCAAAGGCCGGTTTTTGCAGACATAAACCCCAAATAAACCCCAAGATTAGTCTCAGTATTCCTTTTTATTTATGTTTTGTAACCGGTCAAGTACTGCTCGTTAATGGCTCAATGTTCCTTTATCGGATTTAAGTGAATAATGAGTATAATGAAAGGCCCCGGGCAATTAAACTCGGAGCCTTTGTTGTTTTAGTGTACCATTCCCTGCCCCTGCTGAGGAGACGACGGGTTCGGAACATTGAATTTGGGTGGCTTTGCATTTTTTAGGTTGCTTTCATCGTAAAACTTACCGGGTGTTGAGAGGTCGAAGTATTTTTTGCTGTCCATCGTGGCGGCCCAATCCTGAAGCGATCCGGTTTCCTCCAGCTGGTTAAAGGCTTCCCGGAACAGCGTATTGTGAGCTTCCTCCCGGTTCAGCAGAAAATCAATCGCCTCTCGGACGCCCTTGTCCGTGATCTGGCGATATAAATACTCATACACGACCTTGGCACGCTGTTCCGCAGCGATATCGGCCAAGATATCGGCTGCCAGATCACCCGTTTCGTTGATATATACGCCGTTAAACGGATACCCGGAGGCATTTGCCAACATTGGAGTTAAGCCGGACAACACGGAAGCCTCAATACTTCCCACTGTAGTATTCTGAGCATCCAGATTATGGCCGTTCAACAGATTGACTAAGGTAGCGACCATTTCCATGTGCCCCAGCTCTTCCGACCCAATATCCAGAAAGAGGTCTTTGATCTTTTGGTCTTTGATCCGGTAGCTCTGCGAGATATATTGGAGGGCGGCTTTCAGCTCTCCCTGAGGGCCTCCCAGCTGTTCCTGCATCATGTTGGCGTAATTGGGATTGGGTCCGTCAACCTTCACATCCATTAACAACTGCTTTTCATGTTTGAACATATCAGCCCTTCCTTTCATAACTTATATTTTCCCTAATTTGTCGGTTTATGGCTTTAAAACTACTTTAATGCAGTCATCAGCTTTTTTATCAAAAATTTCGTAGGCGTGGACACCCTCGGAAAGCGAAACCTTGTGTGTAATGATATCTGTTGCGTCAAATTTATTTTGCATAATAAGACCGAGAATTGTTTCGATATAGCTGTTGGAGGGGCATTGGCCCATCTTAAGCGTGATTGTTCCGGGAGAAGAAGTCTCCAAACGGGAACATATTGTACTTTGCTCCGTAAACGCCTGTAAACTGGATTGTGCCGCCTTTTCGCACTGCCTGAGATGCAATTTCAATCGCTGATTTTGATCCACCCTGAAGTTTCAGCGCAGTTTCAATTTTTTCGAATGTGGACATTTTGCCATCCATGCCGACGTAGTCAATGACGACATCCGCACCTCCGTGGGTGATTTTCTTCAGATATTCGCCGGTATTTTCGTACTCCTGAAAATTAACGGTTTCGACTCCGTAGGTTTTGGCATGATCCATCCGATATCCGACGCAGTCGACCATGATGATGCGTTCAGCACCGAAAAATGCAGCCCATTTTGCAGTCAGCAACCCAACCGGTCCGCAGCCCAGAATTGTGACAGTATCTCCCGGCTTCATCCCGCTGTTCACCACGCTCCAATAGAAGGTTGGCAGAATATCCGTCAAAAAAAGCACCTTTTCATCTTCCAACTCGTCAGGAACGATCGTCGGACCGACGTTTGCGAAAGGAACCCGCAGGTATTCCGCCTGTCCGCCGTCATAACCGCCGAA
>JAEYPT010000007.1 GCA_023410445.1 Bacillota bacterium
GGCCCGGTTTACTCCGGGCCGCCGCTTTTCTCTGTGCTTGTTTTATCCCGGAACGGTTCCGTCTTCCACACAAGAGGAGAAATCCATTAAAAAAACAGGAATCGACAGAACGCTTGTGTTATGATAAAGATGTTATGGAAAAGAATATCAGCTTTTTGTAACAAATAATACAAAAATATCAATATTATGATGGGAATCATGCTGAAATATCACCAAATTACTTGATATTTTAGCAATTTGTGATATGATAACGTTAAACAGGCAACATACCGAAAGGAAGTTGTTCGAATGCAAAAGACGGATCATACAAATGACGAAAACCTGCCGCTTTACCTGTTCCATCAGGGTACGAACTGTAAGGCGTATGAATACATGGGCGTACATAAAACGATCCGCGAAGGCCGGGAATGCATGACCTGCCGCGTCTGGGCGCCCAACGCCAAAGCGGTGTCCGTCGTCGGCGATTTCAACGGGTGGGATACGGAAAAGAATCCGATGGAAAGCGTCGGGGGAATCTGGGAATGCTGCCTCCCGTTTGCGCTGAAGCAGTTTGACAACTATAAATTTGCGGTGGAGACTCCGGACGGAAAAACCGTCCTGAAGGGCGACCCGTATGCGTTCCACTGTGAAATGCGCCCGGAAAGCGCTTCAAAGTATTACGACCTTGACGGCTTCAACTGGAAAGACGACGCTTGGCAGCGCCGCAAGGCGGACAAACCGCATTACGGTCAGCCGGTGAACATTTATGAAATCCACCCGGGTTCCTGGCGCCGCTATTCGGACGGGAACGTTTTTTCCTATGACAAGCTCGCGGAGGAGCTGGTCCCCTATGTCAAGGAAATGGGCTATACGCATATTGAACTAATGCCGGTGACGGAATACCCGTTCGACGGCTCCTGGGGGTATCAGGTAACCGGGTACTTTGCCCCGACGTCGCGTTACGGGGAACCGAAGCAGTTCATGAGCTTTGTGGAAAAATGCCACGAAGCGGGAATCGGCGTTATTATGGACTGGGTTCCCGCACATTTTCCGAAGGATGAGTACGGTCTCGCACGGTTCGACGGAACGCCGTGTTACGAATATGCCGATCCCCGCAAGGGAGAGCATAAGGACTGGGGCACACTGGTGTTCGACTACGGCCGCAACGAGGTGGTCAGCTTCCTGATTTCCAACGCCGTATTCTGGCTGGAAAAATACCACATTGACGGAATCCGCGTGGACGCGGTTGCCTCCATGTTATATTTGGATTACAGCCGGAAGGATGGAGAATGGCTCCCAAACAAGAACGGCGGCAAGGAAAACCTGGAAGCAGTGTCGTTCCTGCAGCGCCTGAATGAGACCGTGTTCAAGCTGTTCCCGGACGTCATGATGATCGCGGAGGAATCCACTTCCTGGCCGATGGTCTCCAAGCCGACTTATTGCGGCGGTCTCGGTTTCAACTACAAGTGGAATATGGGCTGGATGAACGATATGCTGCATTATCTGTCGCTGGAGCCGGAATACCGGAAATTCAACCATGATAATCTGACGTTTTCCTTCTTCTACGCCTTTTCTGAAAATTACATCCTGCCGATCTCCCACGACGAGGTGGTACACGGAAAATCTTCGCTGATGAATAAGGTGCCGGGGAGTTATGAGCAGAAATTTGCGGGTGTGCGCGCGTTTCTCGGCTATATGATGGCCCACCCGGGGAAAAAACTGATGTTTATGGGGACCGAGTTTGGCCAGTTCGTTGAGTGGAACTATGAGAAGGAACTGGAATGGACGCTGCTGGACTATGAGCAGCACCGAAAGCAAAAGCAGTTTTTTCACGACGTGAATCATTTCTATCTTGATTCCTCGCCTTTGTGGGAAGTAGACTTTTCCTGGGAAGGGTTCGCTTGGATTTCCAACGACGATTACACCCAGAGTGTTATTGCATTCCGCAGAATCGATAAATCCGGGAAGGAACTGATCGTCGTCTGCAACTTTTTGCCGGTCCAAAGGGACCATTACCGCATCGGTGTTCCCGATGCCGGAACGTATGCCGAGGTGTTTTCCACCGACCGTGAGGAATACGGCGGCAGCGGCCTCTCCAACGGCGACGGCATCAAAACCGAAGATTTGCCGATGCATGGGTGCGGGCAGTCGGTCAGCCTGACGCTTCCGCCCCTTTCTACGATCTTTTTAAAGTGCAGAAGGCATAAAACTAAAACCAAATCGGCGGAGGCTGCGGCCGAAACCACCGCGCGAAAGCGGAAAACCGGGAAGCAGAACGCCCGGGTCAGGAAAGAGGGAGTATAAATGTTGCCGAAACAGGAAGTTGTAGCGATGCTGCTTGCGGGCGGTCAGGGGAGCCGGCTGGGTGTCCTGACGAAAAATCTCGCAAAGCCCGCTGTCCCGTATGGAGGGAAGTACCGCATTATCGATTTTCCGCTGTCCAACTGTGTGAATTCCGGAATTGAGACCGTGGGTGTACTGACCCAATATCAGCCTTTGGTGCTGAACGAGTACATCGGCAACGGTCAGCCGTGGGACCTTGACAGCATGAATGCCGGGGTCCGTGTTCTCCCGCCGTATCAGCGCAGCCGCAAATCGGACTGGTACAAGGGAACCGCCAACGCGATTTATCAGAATATCCCGTTCATTGAACGCTATAATCCCGACTATGTCGTGGTGCTTTCCGGGGATCACATCTACAAAATGGATTACTCCAAGATGATCGCCTGGCACAAGGAAAAAGAGGCGGACTGCACCATCGCGGTTCTGGAGGTTCCCTTGGAGGAAGCCTCCCGCTTCGGGATCATGAACACGAACGCGGATGATTCCATCTACGAGTTCGACGAAAAGCCGAAGGTGCCGAAGAGCAACCTTGCTTCCATGGGAATCTATGTTTTCACATGGAATAAGCTGCGCAAATATCTCGAAGCCGACGAGGCGAATCCGAAATCCTCCAACGACTTCGGCAAGGACGTTCTGCCTGCCATGCTGAATGCGGGGGAGCGCATGTTTGCCTACCATTTCGACGGATACTGGAAGGATGTCGGAACGGTCGACAGCCTCTGGGAATCCAACATGGACCTTTTAAATCCGAAAATACCGCTCGACCTCAACGAGGAGAGCTGGAAGATTTATTCCCGCAACCCGGTCATGCCGCCACATTACATCGCCAAGGGGGCAAAGGTGCAGAATTCTCTTGTGGCCGAAGGCTGCAACGTCTACGGCGAGATTGATTTTGCCGTGCTGTTTTCCGGCGTTTATATCGCGCCGGGTGCGGTGGTGCGCGATTCCATCATTATGCCGAACACCCGCATCGAGGAAAACGCGGTCGTGCAGTACGCGATCGTTTCCGAAAACTGCGTTATCGGCCGGGATGCCGTCGTCGGCGCTCGCCCGGAGGATATCGTCAATAAGGACGAGTGGGGCGTCTCCGTGGTGGGGGACGGCTGCGTGATAGCACCCGGCTCAGTGGTGCCGCCGAAGGCGATGATTGATTCGGAAAAACTTGCGGAGGAGGCTGTGAAAAATGCGCGGAAATAACGTACTGGGCCTGATTTTTTCCAATATCCACGAAGAGAAGGTCCGTGAACTGACCGAACTGCGCACCATGGGCTCCGTTCCGTTCGGCGGGCGCTACCGCCTGATCGATTTTCCTCTTTCCAACATGGTGAATTCCGGCATCAACAAGGTCGGCGTCATCACGAAGAGCAATTACCAGTCGCTGATGGACCACCTCGGCTCCGGCAAGGCGTGGGACCTTTCCCGCAAGCGTGAGGGGCTTTATATCCTGCCTCCGTTTGGCTCCGATTCCAACCTGACGAACAGCCGGGTTGAATCGCTTTCCTCCGTTCACATGTTCCTTTCGAATTCCAAGGAGGATTTCGTTCTTCTGACGGACAGCGACGTGGTCTGCAACATCGATTTCCGCGATGTGATTGCTTTCCACGTAAAGAACAACGCCGATATCACACAGGTGTACCGGTTCGGCAAGCTGCCGGAGAAAATCAGCGATCCGGCCGTGTTCACCATCGATCCGGATGGGCGTGTACGGGATATGCTGATTAACCCGAAAACCGAGGGCGAATGCAATTACGGCATGGGCATGATTCTGATCCGGCGCGAGCTGCTCATCAAGCTGGTTTCGGACTGCGTCAGCCGCAACCTTTATAATTTCAAGCGCGACCTGTTACAGCGGAACATTGCTGCATTCCGTGTTTTCGGCTATGAGTTTAACGGTTTCGCGCAGCTGATCTGCTCGACGGGCTCTTATTTTGAAGCCAATATGTCCCTGATGCTGCCCACCGTGCGGACTCAGCTGTTCAGCCCGGTTCGTCCGATTTACACGAAGGTGCGCGACGATATGCCCGCGCGCTACGGTCTTGGTTCCTCCGTTTCCAATTCCCTGATCGCCGACGGCTGCGTCATTGAGGGGGAAGTGCGCAACAGTGTACTGTTCCGCGGCGTGCACGTGGGCAAGGGAACGGTCGTGGAAAACTGCGTCATTATGCAGGACAGCGTCATCCGGCCGAACTGCCGACTGAATTATGTCATTATGGATAAGGACGTAACCATCAAAAACGATCGGTCCCTGTTTGGGTTCGAGTCTTACCCGGTCTTTATCAGCAAGGGCAGCGTGGTGTAACAAATCGCTGCCGCGTGCTTCGTTCGGCCGGCGTTTCATAGAACAGGAACAGAGAAAAGTAAGGGGGTATTTTCATGAAAGTTTTGTACTGTACGAGCGAGGCCACTCCATTTGCGGCCACGGGAGGGCTGGCCGATGTCGCTGGTTCTCTTCCGCAGGCGCTTCGGCTTCGTCTGATCGGTTGCCGCGTCGTAATGCCGCTCTATGAGGACATTCCACAGGAACTGAAAGATAATATGAAATTCGTCACCAGTCTTTCTGTGCCGGTTGCCTGGCGTAGACAGTACTGCGGCGTGTTTGAAACGCGCGTTGGCGGCGTGATCTTCTATCTCATCGACAACCAGTACTATTTCAAGCGTCACGGCCTGTATGGCCACTACGACGACGCCGAGCGCTTTGCCTTCCTTTCCCGCGCGGCGCTGGAGATGCTTCCCGCAATCGATTTCAAACCGGACATTATTCATTGCAACGACTGGCAGACTTCTCTTGTACCTGTGTATTACAGCATTTTTTATGCGCAAAACGAATGGTACAAAGGAATGAAAACGGTTCTGACGGTCCATAATATCCATTATCAGGGCAAGTACGGAAAAGAACTGATTGAAGATGTTCTCGGCATTCCGACAAATGCAATCTCTCTGCTGGAATACGGCAGCTGCATCAATATCCTGAAGGGCGCCATCGAATGCGCCAACCGCGTTACGACGGTCAGCCCGACCTATGCGGAGGAAATTCTGGACCCGTGGTATTCCTACGGCATGGAGGGAATTCTCCGCGAGCGCCGCTGGAAGCTCTCCGGAATATTGAACGGAATCGACACGGGGGTTTACAATCCGGAAACCGATCCGGATCTTTATGTGAATTATTCCGCCGACGATCCCTCTGGCAAGGCAAAGAACAAAGAGGAACTGCAAAAGCGGCTTGGTCTCGCGCAGGAAGCGGAGTCTCCGCTGATTGGCATGGTGACCCGCATGGTGTCCCAGAAGGGGCTTGATTTGGTGCGGGAGATGTTGGACCGGCTGATGCAGACGACAAATGCGCAGTTTGTCATTCTGGGTTCCGGGGACGCGGAGTACGAGCAGTTCTTCCAGGAGATGCAGAATAAATACCCGGGCAGGGTCTCCGCCTGCTTTGGATTCCTTCCGGAGCTTTCCCGCAAAATCTATGCGGGGAGCGACATTTACCTGATGCCTTCGAAGAGCGAGCCGTGCGGGCTTTCACAGATCATCGCGCTTCGCTACGGTTCTGTTCCGGTCGTGCGCGAAACCGGCGGTCTCAAGGATACGATCCGGGACAGCGGCGACGGGGAAGGTTACGGCTTTACATTCAAAACCTACAACAGCGGCGATATGCTCTACGCGGTGCAGCGCGCGCTGAAGGGCTACGAGAACCCGGAGGGCTGGAAGATGCTGGTGCAGCGCGCCATGCAGTGCGATTTCAGCTGGGGGCGCTCTGCCAACGAGTATATCAAGCTGTACCGTGAACTGCTGAAGGAAGGCTGAACTGCCTTTAACAAGCCTGCCGCGGATTGTCTGCGGCGGGCTTTTCGCTTTTTTAAGCGGAAAGGTTCTATATGGGAAAGAAATTTTTCATCGGGATTCTCGCAGTGGTTTTGGCTTCGGCTGCCGTATACGGCGTGTATCGGGTGGCGGACCGTATGCTGAACGTCCTTTTTCCGTCCGGCATGACGTCGTCTGCGGTTTCCCGAAGCGGGGCCGCTTCGTCGTCCCCGTCTTCCGCGGCGCAGTCATCTTCTTCTGCGGTTTCTTCCGGTAGCGCGTCCTCGGCGAGCACTTCCTCCGCTCCGGTTACTGCCGTCTTGCCGGGAATTTTCAGCGATTATGCCGATCAGGCGCAGTCCCGGCTCTCCCAGATGACGCTGAAGGAAAAAGTCGGACAGGTGTTCCTTTTCACCTGTCCTGCCTCCGGCGCGATTTCTACGATCGACACCTGCCAGCCTGCCGGATATTGCCTCTTTGCGCGGGATTTCCAGAATAAAACCGCCGCGCAGGTGAAAAAGACGCTCGCTTCCTATCAGAATTCCAGCAAAATCCCAATGCTGCTCTGCTGTGACGAGGAAGGCGGAACGGTTGTGCGTGTCAGCCAGTTTCCAGCGCTTGCAGCCCGTCCGTTCGCCTCCCCCCAGGAGGTTTTCGCTTCCGGAGGCATGGCCGCCATTACCGCAGACACGGTGAAAAAGGCGCAGCTTTTAAAATCATTGGGGCTGAATCTGAACATTGCGCCGGTCTGCGACGTCTCCACGAACCCGAATGATTTCATTAATGCGCGCTCATTCGGTAAAAATGCCGCCCAGACCGCGCAGTTCGTGACCGCGTCGGTGGCGGCATATCAATCGCAGGGCCTTGCCTGCACGCTGAAGCACTTCCCCGGCTACGGGAACAACGCGGACACACACACCGGTATCGCGCGGGATGCGCGTAGCTACCAGTCCTTCCAGCAGTCCGATTTCGTGCCGTTTGAGGCGGGAATCAAGGCCGGGGCACCCTGCGTGATGGTCTGCCACAACATTGTGGAATGCATGGATGCGAAGCGCCCGGCATCCCTGTCGCCGCAGGTCCATGACATTCTGCGGAACGCGCTCGGCTTTACGGGCGTGATCGTATCGGATTCTCTTTCCATGCAGGCGGTAAAAGATTATACAAACGGTCAGGATCCCTGTGTGGAGGCTTTCCTGGCTGGGAATGATCTGCTCTTGACCTCCGACAACCTTAACGGGTTTAACGCCCTGTACGCCGCCGTACAGAAGGGAAAGGTCAGTGAAAAGCGCCTGAACGCATCCGTCCTGCGCATCCTCGCGTGGAAATATCAGGCGGGAATCCTCAAATGAGTAATGATCCACTGCCAGAGCTGGGGATGCTGAATCAGCGCGATGATGAAAAGGTGCAGCGGGTAAAAAATATAGAACGTCCATTTTGAGTACCGGCCGCCGCCTCGTTTTCCACCGTACAGGGAAAGAATCGGCAGGCAGAGGAGCACCGCAAGCTGGAACAGCTCCCCCCAGACGGGACCGCCGCTTCCGACCTCCGAGAGCGTCATCAGCAGGACCATGACCGCTGCCGCGAAGGCGAAATTCTGCGCCTGCTTCCGGAAATTGCCGCGGTGAATCCAGAAAATCAGGGTGAAAATTACGTCAAAGCACATCCAGTCCCCCAGCGTGGAGAGCAGGCAGAGCCCGATAATGGCAAGCGTTCGCAGCGCGCCGCTTTCAATCCGGTCATAGGCAACGACTGCGAGCAGACTCAGGAACAACGTGAAAATTACGCTGAAACCGCAAGGCGAGATTCTCAGGCCAAGCTTTCCCGTTTCAAAAAGCTGGTAGGGAATTTGGGCGATTACCGCGAAAACTCCGAGACGGAGCAGGTATTTTTTCACGTTGTGGGTGTGTGCGTAGCCTTCGGCGATAAAAAAGCACATGGTCGGTCCGGTGATTCGGCCGATGATGTGCATGATCTGCCCCAATACGGAGTAAGTGGGTACGAACGCCCAGGCAATGTGGTCGGTCAGCATGGCCGCGATGGCGATCCATTTAATCGCGTTTCCGCTCAGACTCTGCCGGGGGAGAGTGCCCTCAGCTTCTGCAGATGGATTCATTGATTTTCCCCGCCTTTCCCGATTCAGACTTTCAAAGTCTGTCCTCATAGCTTGCAGTACTATTTTGGCTATCATTTTACTGCTATGCCGCGTTGAAAATGCTCGGAATGCAAAAGAAGCTCTTTACTTTTTGCCTTGAGTCACGCAAAAAATGTTGTTCTACTGTTTCCCACGGATGAGAACAGGCTCAAAAAATCCGGAGCGCTGCCGCACTTCGGATTGTATCGATATATTTCGGGCCGTGCCCGCGTTGGCAAAGCGCATTGCCCGTGCTATAATCTATTTAGACTGCTTTTTGCCGCCCATACGCTGTTCTGAGCTTTGAATTAGGTTAAACAGGGAAGAAGCGAACAGCGGAAAGTCCCGGGAAATCTTCTCCGGGGAAAGGGAAGGCAGCACGTCTTTTCCCACGCCCTCCATATTATCCACACGGTCCCCGTCCAGCAGACACAGGGCGTTGGAAAACGCGATCTCCTGCGCTGCCCCGGAGCGCCCAAAGCTCAGGCGGTTCGGAACCGCAAACAGCCCCTGTGGGTTCTTGGAGTCGGCGGAATACAGCATGCGGAAGATGCGGTAAACACTCAGGTTCAGGTAGGCGGAAACTTCGTTGGTCAGCGATTTGCTGGAGCAGTTCTGCAAAAGGCTGAAAATAATATTCAGGGAGTTTGCAATCAGTTTTTTATTGAGCACAGGCAAAAGACTGCCCTTAAGTACATTCTCCTTGCCCATGGAGTCCGGCTCCGGAATATCGTCTACGGAAATGGTTGCTCCGCTGCGCTGCGGAGTCCTTCCCAGCAGGTAGTCGCTGGATACGTTGTAATAATCGGCAACCTTTACGACAAAATCAAGTCCGCATTCCCGGATTCCCTTTTCATAGTGCGACAACAGCGCCTGTGAAACGCCCAGATCCTCCGCCGCCTTCTTCTGGCTTAAGCCGCGTTCTTTACGCAGCAGCGTGATGATTCTGGAAAAATTGTTGTTCATCTGCAACTCCCCTGTCGAAATAAGCAGTATTAACGTCTTGTAAAGTATATAACAGATATAACGTCTTGTAAAGACGCTATATTTCGTGCTTTTCCGCGCCGCCCTCTCTGCATATTGGGAACCGCCGAGGTTGCCGGGAAGCGGCTTTGCGGGAAGAATGAAAAAAGGAGACTTTTCATGAAATCCTATACCATCCACTTGATCCGCCACGGGATTACAAAAGGAAACGAGGAAGGCCGCTACATCGGCCGGACCGATCTGCCGCTTAGCGAAAACGGCGTTTCTCAGCTGGAAAGGCTGCGCAGAGCAGGGGGGTACCCTGAGGCGCAGGCGTATTTCACCGGCCCGCAGAAGCGGTGCCTGGAGACATTGCGAACCCTGTACCCGGAATCGAAGCCGATTGTAATCGACGATTTCCGCGAATGCGATTTCGGCGATTGGGAAGGGAAGACCGCGGAGGAGATCGCGGCCGGGGACAGTCGGTTTGCGGAATGGATTTCGGGCGGAAACGGCAAGATGACCCCGCCGCACGGTGAAGGCGGCGGAGCCTTTATGCAGCGTGTGTGCGCTTCTTTTGAAAAGGTGGCGGAGGGGATGATGCGCTCCGGCGTGACCTCGGCGGTTCTGGTGGCGCCCGGCGGCGCCCTGATGGCAATCCTTTCCGCCTACGGCCTGCCGCGGGCGAAGTTTTACGACTGGATGACGGAAAGCGGCACCGGCTATTCGGTGCGAATCATGCCGGAGCTGTGGATGCGTTCCATGGCGGCGGAGGTGTACTCCAAAATTCCCGCCGTTGAGCCGGACCCGGAGGACAGCGGCCGCATCATCATCGACCTTGCCCGCAGGGCGGCGGACGAAGCATTTGGAACCGAAGAGACGGATTCGGACGAAACAGACCGATAAAAAACTCTTGACAAACGGAAAGACGGCTTCTATAATAGTACCAAATTGAATTGGAACAAGCGATGAAGGGAATAAGGCAGAATCCCGAATGCTTCAGAGAGTCGGCGGATGGTGCGAGTCGGCGGTTCGGTTTTTGCGTATAGCTCATCCCTGAGCTTCCGGTCTCGATGGCAACGTTAGAGACGGACGCAGCGGCAGCGTTATTGGCCGGGGCCTTGTTAGAGGTCGCTGAGGGCTCTTTGCCGAGCCGAATTTTTGGGTGGTACCGCGAAAGCAATTTCGCCCCGAATACAGTGAAAACTGTATTCGGGGCTTTTTTGTTTTTCTTTATTTTATATCTGTAAAGGAGCTGTTTTCAATGTATGAAGGAAGCAGAAAGTACATTCCGTTTCAGCCGGTCTCTTTGCCCGACCGCACCTGGCCGGACCGCGTAATCGACCGGGCTCCGGTCTGGTGCAGCGTCGACCTGCGCGACGGCAACCAGGCGCTGGTGGACCCGATGAATCTGGAGGAAAAGCTTCTGTTCTTTAAAACGCTGGTTGAAATCGGCTTCAAGGAAATTGAGGTCGGCTTCCCCTCCGCTTCGGAGACGGAATATGAGATTCTCCGCGCGCTGATTGACCGGAACCTGATTCCGGACGACGTGACCGTTCAGGTGCTGGTACAGGCGCGTGAGCACCTGATCCGGAAAACCTTCGAGGCTATTCAGGGCGCGAAGCATGTCGTCCTGCACTTCTACAACTCCACTTCGACCCTGCAGCGCAAAATCGTGTTTCAAACCGATATGCAGGGCGTGACCGACATTGCCGTGAACGCCGCGAAGCTGATCCGCCAGCTGACGGAAGAGGAAGTACGCCGGAGCGGCGCGGATATCCGCTACGAATATTCACCGGAGAGCTTTTCCGGAACGGAGATCGACAATTCTGTTCTGATCTGCGAAAAGGTGATGGAGGTGCTGGAGCCGACGCCGGAGCACAAGCTGATTCTGAATCTTCCGAACACGGTGGAGATGTGCACGCCGAACTGCTATGCTGACCAGATTGAATATTTCCTGCGCCACATTCCAAATCGCGATAGTATTGTTCTGAGTGTCCACCCGCACAACGACCGCGGAACGGCGACCGCCGCGACGGAACTGAGCCTGATGGCCGGGGCTGAGCGCGTGGAGGGAACCCTGTTTGGCAACGGCGAGCGCACCGGCAACGCGGATATCATGGTGGTAGCCATGAACATGTACTCACAGGGGATCGACCCGAAGCTGGACTTTTCTCATATGGGTGCAATTCGTGCGATGTATGAGAAATGCACGAAGATGCACGTGCATGAACGCCATCCCTACGCGGGCGATTTGGTGTTTACGGCGTTCTCCGGTTCGCATCAGGATGCGATCAACAAGGGAAGTGCCTACATGAAGAGCGGCGCGACGGAGTACTGGGAGGTGCCCTATCTGCCAATCGATCCGGCGGACGTGGGCCGAGAATATGAACCGGTCATCCGCATCAACAGCCAGTCCGGCAAGGGCGGCGCGGCCTTCGTCATTCAGCAGGTTTCCGGCTTTGAGCTTCCAAAGGCGATGCATCCGGAGTTCGGTGCGATGGTCAAGGCGGCCTGCGATGAAGCTGGCCGCGAGCTGAAAGCCGAAGAGGTCTACGCGATTTTTCAGAAGAACTATCTGGAAGTCAGCAAGCCGTACGACCTCAAGAAGTACCGCCTGCACGACGAAAGCGAGGACACCGGTGAAACTCAGGTACGCTTCGAGGGAGTCATCCGCTTCCGGAACGAGGATCACGCAGTTGAAGGGATCGGGAACGGCCCGATCAGTGCGTTCTTCCACGCACTGCGCTCCGTCGGCATCACGGATTACCGGTTTGTGACCTACCGTGAAAACGCGATCTCCGAGGGCGCAGACTCCAAGGCGGTTTCCTATATTCATCTGACCGCGCCGGACGGGAGCCCGGCGTTTGGAATCGGGATCGACAGCAACATCAGCCTCGCGTCCATCAAGGGCGTTATCTGCGCGATCAACCGCGCCGAGGCAAAGAAAAATGAAAGGCAGGCGTCGGTATGAAACGCTATCACATTGTATTGCTCAAAGGAGACGGCATCGGCCCGGAAATCGTCACACAGGCGGCGCGCGTTCTGGAAATGACCGGTAAAAAGTATGGCTTCGGTGTGGATTTTGAGGAAGCCCTGCTGGGCGGCACCGCCATCGATGCAACGGGCGTACCCTTGCCCCCAAAGACAGTGGAAAAGTGCAAAGCAGCCGATTCTACACTGCTCGGCGCGGTCGGTGGCCCCAAATGGGACGGCATGCCCGGTGACCTGAGGCCGGAAGCGGGCCTCCTCGGCATCCGCAGCGCGCTCGGCCTGTTCGCAAACCTACGCCCCGCCGTCATTTTCGACCGGCTCCGCGGTGCTTCTCCGCTCAAAGATGAAATCATCGGCGAAAAGCTGGATATCATGATCGTCCGTGAGCTGACTGGCGGCATCTACTTCGGAAAACGCGGCCGCGAGACTGTGGACGGCGTGGAATCGGCATTCGATACGGAGCGGTATTCCGAACCGGAGATCGCGCGGATCGCGCGCGTTGGCTTCCGTATGGCGCAGAAGCGCGCGGGCCGCCTGTGCAGCGTGGATAAGGCGAACGTGCTGGAATCCTCGCGTCTATGGAGGAAAACCGTGGAGCGCATTGGCAAAGAGGAATTCCCGGAGGTGGAGCTTTCCCACCTGTATGTGGATAATTGCGCGATGCAGCTGGTGCGCAACCCGAAGCAGTTCGACGTTATCGTCACCTCAAATATGTTCGGCGACATTCTTTCCGATGAGGCTTCCATGATCAGCGGGTCCATCGGCATGCTGGCCTCCGCAAGCCTTGGCGCGGGAAAAGAGGGTCTGTATGAGCCGGTGCATGGTTCGGCGCCCGATATCGCCGGAACAGGCGCGGCAAACCCCCTGGCAACCATTCTTTCCGCCGCCATGATGCTTCGGTATTCCCTCGATGAGCCGGAAGCGGCTGGCGCCATCGAAGCAGCGGTTACGAAGGCGCTGGAAACGGTCCGTACGCCAGATATTTACACACCCGGCACCCGGAAGGTTGGGTGTGTGGAAATGGGCGACACCGTCTGCGCTCTCCTGTAACACAAATAATACCCGCTTTCAAAAGGCGTTCCCCAAAAAGTGTATTCTAGTTCTCCACCGATTTGCCGCAGGATTCTCAGTCCTGCGGCTTTTCCTATGCTCTAAACCCTGCCGGTAAAATTAAAGTAAACGGTCCACCTGTTGGGTGTAATAATACTTCTTGCACGACGCAAGAAGTATTCGCTTGCAATTAGCTATTTTTACATTAGCAGAAAAAATCCTTCTGTTTGTGTATCAAAATTGAGTCAGGTAACAAATTATGAAATGTGAATTTTTTGTGAACTATTTGTTAACTCATTGAACGTTTGCATGAAAAATTCGATAAGAAAATTGTAAGCTACAAATTCCTCATGCACTTTTTATAAGTATCGGCCCTGGTTCGAAATGGCAGACCTATACTTACGTCTATCATAATGGGGGGCCACTTGAAAGCAATACTACTGATGTTCGTGGTTTGGATACTCCGCGAAATATAGACGCAACCGATGTTTCTCAATATTACTATGATTATCAGGATAAAACTAATCATTATCATTGTTTTTGTCTGGTGTACGACCTTGATCAAAACAGTTTTCTGGATTTCTGTAGCTTGCTGAACGGTTATTACAGCAGCCAAGCTACCGCTAACCGCGAAGAAGTAGAATCCATGAATATTACACAAACCTTATTTTAAGATCAATTGGAGTACTAACTTTATGATTCTATCGCATGACATTAGGAACATTTTTTCTACATATTTACAGTCTGGGCAAAATTGGGATTCCATGACCGATGATGAGCGGGAAGCACAGGTATGGACCCGAATTCCTACAGTCAAGAGTTCAGTACAACCTGCCAAACCCCAAGTGCCGGTGCAAATCGACCATCTTTCATACAGTAGCGGAAGTAGTAGTAGTGGCAGTTACTCCAATTATGTTCAGAGTGAACTTTCGTCTGCATGTACACAATTGGATTTTTGTGAAAACAATGCGGAAAACTTGAAAAATGCTGTGCTCGCCTTGCAGAACCGGGAACAACTTGCACAGGATCCGTCTCTTTCGAAGGATGAGCGGGAGGCAAATTCGCAATATGCAAGCGTTATCCATCAATGGATTGTAAATCAAAATGCTTGGGTGGACAAAGCAGGGACTTCTTTTTCGGACCATCCGGAGCTTCTTCTCAATTTGGAGCATTCTGGATATACTGGTGAAAACGCGCAACAAGCCACCACATATGTGCTTCAGTATCTAAGCAATATGTTTTCTTCCGTGACACCAGAAGAGTATGGGCTAAAGGGCTTTGCTGAAATGACCAGCGGACAGATGCTGGGTGCGCTGAATCAGTACGAGGGCGTTCTTGGAAAGTTCACGGATCAGATTTCTGCCCAGTGCAGCCCGGTCATTAATCCCTACAAAAGCTGGGAGGAATCTCCGAAGGAAATGGACGACTGGATTCTCCGGATGTTCGGTAAACAATACGGGCTTGACCCAAAATATACCCCGTATAGCGTTGCCCTTACCACGGACCTTACAGATCCTCCGAAATGGATGTACCACATGTTCAATTCTCTCGATATCAAAGTATAATTCTGTCTTTATTCGTTTTTGCGAGTTCAGTTATAACTTAGGGGGCAACTACAAAGAACATTTGTAGTTGCCCCATCTTTTAATGCCCTATCGGACATCATTTCGCTTACAATAAATAATTTTGTGAGAAAATCCTTATTGGAGGATTACTAAGAAGCTGGCCGTTTTTAATATCCGAACTTACCGGCCAGAGATTCGTCGTTTTCCACCCAATCGTCAACGTTCGTGACCGTGAATTCTGTTTTACTGTTTCGGGCGATCACCCGCACAATGCCCGCATTGATAATCAGGCGCTTGCACATGGAGCAGGGAGCCGGATGCTCCACGTATTCCCCGGAGGCTGCGCTCTTGCCGACGAGGTATAGTGTCGAACCGATCATGTCGTTGCGCGCGGCGCTGATGATGGCGTTCATCTCGGCGTGAACGGAGCGGCACAGCTCATAGCGCTCTCCGCGCGGTACGTTGAGACTTTCCCGCACGCATACGCCGGTGTCCATGCAGTTTTTCCGGCCGCGTGGAGCACCGGTGTAGCCGGAGGAAACAATCTCGTCGTGGTTGACGATAATCGCGCCGAAGTTTCGCCGCAGGCAGGTGCCGCGTTCAGAAACAGTTTCAGCGATATCAAGGTAGTAGTTTGTTTTGTCGGTGCGGTTCATTCGGATACCCTCCAGCTAAGAACCTGTATTCACAATTCATGCCACAGATCGGCGGCAATTATTTCGCAGGTTCTAAATTCATGGTTTTCAAATAGTATTCTTCTTCGGGGTATGCTATAATAACGTCAGATTAGGGCCATGGCCTGAACGCGGAGGTAAATGTATGGATTTGTCGGATCTTTCCACCATTCGGGCGGTGCTTGCCCGGCACGGTTTTCGGTTTTCCAAGTCGCTGGGGCAGAATTTTCTCATCGACCCGGCGGTGTGTCCGCGTATGGCGGAGCTTTGCGGGGCCGGGCCGGAAACCGGGGTATTGGAAATCGGGCCGGGCATCGGGGTGTTGACGGCGGAGCTTGCGAAGCGCGGCGCCAAGGTCGCCGCCGTGGAGCTGGATGAAAGCCTGCTGCCGGTCCTGAGCGAAACGCTGGCGGAATACCCGAACGTAAAGGTCATAACGGGAGATGTATTGAAGCTGGACCTTGCAGCGCTCATCCAAGAGGAGTTCAGCGGGCGGGACGTTGTCATCTGCGCCAACCTGCCGTATTACATCACGTCCCCAGCCGTGATGCGCTTTTTGGAGGAGGGGCTGCCGATTTCCGCCGCGACCGTCATGGTGCAGAAGGAAGCCGCCGTTCGGTTCTGTGCTGAACCTGGTACCCGGGCCTGCGGGGCGGTCAGCGCGGCGATTCGGTACTACGCGGAGCCGAACATTCTGTTCGACGTGCCGCGCGCCTGCTTTTATCCGCAGCCGAACGTAGATTCCGCCGTGATCCGGTTTGATCTTCTGCCCAAGCCGGGCGTGGAAGTAAAAGACCGGGATGCCTTTTTCGCCACGGTTAAGGCCGCGTTTGGGCAGAGGCGAAAAACCGTTTTAAACTCCGTTTCCGCGGGCCTGTCCCTGCCGAAGGGACAAGTTGCCGAAGCCCTTGCCGCGGCGGGCATTCCGTCCACGGCGCGCGCGGAGCAGCTAACGCTCGCGGAGCTTGGAAATTTATCGGACCGGCTGTGTTTGCTTCGGAAGGAGGAGCTTTCATGAGTGACGGAAAACTATCCGGTATCCTCTTCGACGTCGGCTTTGTTGCGGCTCTGGCCGCGATGGTTCTGGGGCCGATGGAAATCGACAACTGGGCGCTGACGGCTGGTGTGATCGCCTGCTGCTTTGCGCTCGCTTCCATCGCGCTCGGCATGCAGTACTGGAACGATCTGGAACAGGACGACGGCCGGAATCTGTCCGAAGTTCCGGAGGAAGCGGGAACGGCGGAGCCGGTCAGTAAATAATCGCGCCGTATTTCGCGGCCAGCGGCTCGGCGCTTTTCCGGTCCTCCAGTGCGGAGGAATCGATGATCAACCGACCCTGAAAATAGCGGAGCGCCGCGTCCAGAACGGTGAGCCCGTCCGCCCGAACGGCAATGGGCAGACGGGTCATTGCGCTGTGCTGCCCGAGCAGCACAGCGTCGGCAACGCAGGTAACCTCCACCAGAGCGGCAGAAACACGCTCGTCGTCCAAGTCGATCAGGTCGTCGCCGAGCGAGCTGGTGCAGGTGATCGGTTCGCTGAATGTGAGGTCGTCCTCCAGAAAGAACGCCTCGCTTTCAATCGCCGCGGCGTAGCAATCCGGTTCCTCCGGAATCTGCGGCGGGCCGAATTCACTCAGAACGCCGCCAAGCGCGCGGATATGTTCCGGGGTGGTGCCAAGCCCGCCGCCCGCGATGCGGACTCCCGCGCCGAACAGTTCGCGCGCGGCTTCGGCATAGGCTGCGGGAGAGAGGTCCTTTTCCGCGTCTGCCCGAAGAATCAGCGGGACCTTCGCGTGCGGATACACTTCCTGAACGGCGTCGATGAGCGTGTCATCCGCCAACGAGCCGTTCAGTCCGACCGCGTCCGCGCCCATAGCCTGCAGCGTGATGAGGGCGGGAAGAAAAGCCCCGCCGGAAAGGGTGCGACCGCTCCGGTCGACAGCAATGTCAGCGAACACGGGCAGATCGGTTGTCCGCGCGGCGAGAAGGGCTGCCCGCAGGTCCGCAAGGGAAGCCTGCCTTTCCAGCAGAAGAAAGTCCGCCCCGGCCTCGTCCAGCGCTCGGATCTGTTCCCGGTAAATGTCGAACAGATCGTCAAAATCCGCCTCTCCGAGCGGTGGCGGAAACAGTCCCGTCGGGCCGATCAGCGCTCCCACGGGGACGCCGCTTCCTTTTGCGGCGGAACGGGTCAGTTCCAGAAGACGGCGGTTCAGGTTGGCTGTTTCGTCTTCCAGTCCCACGGCGGAAAGGCAGATCCGGTTTGCCCCGAAGGTCGGCGCACAGACGGCCTGAGCTCCCGCCTCCAGAAATTCGCACACCGCCTGTTCCAGGGCGGCCGGATGCTCCGCGGCACGGAGCTCCGGAGACAATCCGTGTTCCGTGCCGCCGGGCTTTACGAAGCCATCAAGCAAAAGGGGAAGCCGAAAAGGAAATTCCATCGCTAACTTTTGCACCTGCTTTCAGTGGAACGGACGTCACATGCTTTCCGGCGCGGAAATCTTGAACATGGAAAGCACGTTGCACAGCACGGTGGAGGTACATTCGCAGAGCATCAGACGCGCGGCGGAGAGACCTTCGCTCTCACCCTTGACGCGGCAGACGTTGTAGAATTTATGGAACTGTGTCGCCAGATCGATCACATAGCGCATCATGCGCGCCGGATCGTAATCGTGCGCGGAGGCGATGATCTCGCTCGTGCAGATGGAGAGATGGCGAATCAGCTCAATTTCCTCCGGAGCCGTCAGCAGCGCGAGTTCTTCGTCCGTGCAGGCGCGCGGGCTGATGCCCTCGGCGGCAAGGTTTTTCAGAATGCTGCAGATACGCGCGTGCGCGTACTGAACGTAGTAAACGGGATTCTGCGCGTCCTGCTGGACCGCGAGATCAAGGTCGAAGTCCATCTGGGAATTCGCCTCGCGCAGGTTGAAGCAGAACCGGGCGGCATCCACCGGAACCTCGTCCAGCAGGTCCGCAAGCTGAATTGCCTTGCCGGTCCGTTTGCTCATACGCACCACTTCTCCGGCACGAACCAAGCGCACCAGCTGAATCAGGATCACGTCGAGCTTGTCCCCGTCGAGGCCGATCGCGCTCATGGCACCCTTCATGCGCGCCACGTGACCGTGGTGGTCCGCGCCCCAGACGTCGATGCAGCGTGAGAACCCGCGTTGATATTTATTGCGGTGGTAGGCGATATCAGCGGCAAAATAGGTTGGGTTGCCATTCTGGCGAACCAGAACCTCGTCCTTTTCCGCGCCGAGAGCGGTTGCTTTGTACCAGAGCGCGCCTTCCTGCTCGTAGGTCATTCCGCGGTCTTTTAAAATCTGAATGGTTTCATCAAGCTCGCCGTTGTTGTGCAGCGTGCTTTCCAGAAACCAGTTGTCGTATACGATACGGTATTTTTCGAGGTCAGTGTGCATCTTTTTGATGTTCCGGGGCAGGGCGTAATCAACAAGAGCCTTTTGCCGTTCGGCGGAATCGGCTTCCACATAACGGTCGCCGTTCTGCTCCGCAAATTCGGAGGCACGGTCTTTAATGTCCTCGCCGTGATAGCCGTCCTCAGGGAATTCAACGGCGTCTTCCCCTTTATAAATCTGTAAATAGCGCGCTTCCAGAGACTTGCCGAATTTCTCAATCTGATTCCCGGCATCATTCACATAGAATTCCCGGTATACGTCGTAGCCTGCCGCGTCAAGCACGGAAGCAAGACAGTCGCCGAGCGCTCCGCCGCGCGCGTTGCCCATGTGCATCGGCCCGGTCGGATTGGCGGAAACGAATTCCACCATGATTTTTTCCATTTTGCCATAATCGCTGCGGCCGTATTCGTTGCCGCATTTCTGAATATCCTTGAGCACGTCGGTATAAAACTGCGGCGCGTAGAAAAAGTTCAAAAAGCCGGGACCGGCAATTTCAAAACGGTCGAAATAGGTGCCCGTCAGGTCGATATGATCCGCGAGGGCCTGCGCAATTTTGCGCGGGGCCTGATGAAAGCTCTTTGCGGAAACCATGGCGGCGTTGGTGGCCCAGTCACCGTGAGCGCGGTCTGCGGGAACCTCAATGGAGAATTCGGGAATTTCCGCCTCGGGAAGGGCACCGGCTTGTACCGCTCCCTTCAGGGCGTCAGAAATGGCGTCCCGGAGTTTACCGGTTGCCTGTAGCACGAGTTTGGACATCGTTCTTGCCTGCCTCCTTGATGGTAATGAAAATATCGTTCTGGCTGGAAAGGCTGGAGTTGATGTCCAGCGTATAGCTGACTTCCAGATTTCCGCCGAGGTCGTTCAGGTCGGACTGTACCCGGCTGGTGAAAATGCCGATCATCATGTTCCCAAATTCCGTGTCGTACTGGCAGAGATGCCGCTTGCCGGATTCGAGAATCAGCCGGGTCCGGTCTTCGCCCCCGCGCATCAGCGTGACCTTGGAGCTGCCGTCGATTTTCAGAATCGAGGTGCGCGTCTGATTGCTGTCTTCGGACGTGTATTCCTTATATACAATGTAGCGCGAGTCACCGCGCCTGACATAAGAGCCAAGCGTGGTTAACTCAACTTCGCCGGTTTCATCGTCGACCTTCTGCTTACCCCGGATCGAGATTAAGTAGTTTTCCTGCATACCGTTCTCCTCATTTTTGAAATAATCTTTGTGGGGTAAAGGGATTCAGTCCGTTCCCCGGCGCAGGGAAAGCTCGATCATCCGGTCCAGCAGCTCGCCGTACGGTACGCCGGAGGCTTCCCAGAGCTTCGGGTACATGCTGATCGGCGTAAAGCCCGGAATGGTATTGAGCTCGTTGAGCAGAACCTCCCGGCCGTTCCGCACGAAAAAGTCGACGCGCGCAAGGCCGCGGCAGCCGAGCATACGAAACGCGCGGACAGCCGTTGAGCGCACTTCCTCGGCCACGTTCGGCTCGAGATGCGCGGGAATGTAAAGCTGTGACTTGCCGGAATTGTATTTGTCGTCGTAATCGTAGAATGCAGCGGAGGCGATGATTTCACCTACCACGTTTGCTGCTTCGGGCTCCGCGTTTCCGAGCACTGCGCTTTCGATCTCCTGACCGAAGACGGCTTCCTCCACCAGAATTTTGCTGCCCTCCGCCGAAGCCTTGGCGACGGCCGCGTCCAGTTCTTCCTCGGAGGAGACCTTGCTTACCCCGACGGAAGAGCCCGAGTCTGCCGGCTTGACAAAAACCGGATAGCCGAGGCGCGCGTTGATCTTCACTTTGATCTTCTCCGCGCCGGTTTTATATTTGTAGGCGAAGAACCACAGATATTTCGCCTGGCTGATTCCAGCGGCGGAAAGCAGAGAGTGGGTGACTACTTTATCCATGCAGACGGCGGAACTCAGAGTTCCGCAGCCCACGAACGGCAGTCCGGAAAGCTCCAGCAGGCCCTGCATGGTGCCGTCTTCTCCGTTATGTCCGTGCAGAACAGGGAACACGCAGTCCACCTTTACGGTTTTCACGCCGTCGGGTGCGAAAACGATTAAGCCTCCCGTGCTTCGGTCGGGCGAAAGGACAGCGGGGGTGAGCTTCGGGCTCTTTTCCCAACGGCCGTCCGGTATTTCCTCATCGGGACCGTCAAACAGGAACCAGCGGCCTTCTTTGGTGATGCCGACCCGGTAAAGGTCGTATTTTTCACGCGAAAGATTTCGGATCACAGAGTATGCGGAGACCCGCGAAACTTCATGCTCCGAGGAACAGCCGCCGAACAGGACGGCGATTTTCATTTTATCCATTCAGAATCCTCCATACCCTTGCGTATTTGGCTGTGGTCTGCGCCCAAAGCGGCACGGGTAGCTATCAATATACAATGCTATCATAGCACAACCCAATGGCGGGCGCAATTGCCTGAAACGGGAAATAATTTTCCTGTAAAATAGTATGGTGACAAAAAAAGGTTTATGTAGTATAATTTGCATAATCCGTTCTGCAAAATCGAAGAATGATACTGAATATAGAAAAGAAAGAACCGTAATTTGTTTCAGGAGTGATCTTTTTGGCTCAGAAGTTGGATCAGAAAATATTTGAACATGTCGCGGGTTCGGTTGGCACGGCGCTGGCCGAGCTCGGTTACGAACGCGTAAAGAATCCGGAAAGCGACCCGGAGGGTCCCGCGGCAGTGTATACGGCAACGGAATCCGCTTACGGGATTCTATATCGCGAATCGAAAAAGCGCTTTGAACTGCGGAGCTGCGGTCTGGATGATGGCAAGCCGGATGGGCAGTGGAAGTCCGTTTCCCTCTGGCTGTTCGATCCGGAGACAGATTCTCAGACGCAGGCCCAGAGCATCGTGGACGATTTCATTGAAACCGTGCAGGGCCCGAAGCAGCTTGCGGCAATCAAGGCAAGGAAAAAGCGCAAGAAGGACGACGAGAACAACGCCGACCCGCTTTTCTTCTTTAACCGCTTCGTCAATGTCTTTCCGGAGCTGAAGGACGAAATCACCGCTGAGCGCGGCATGTACGGAGACGTTCGGGCCGTCACATTCGCGCGCGCGTCACTTCTGCCGAAGATTGCGGCGGTCTGCGCAAACCCGGGCGAAAAGGACCGCGCCGCGAAATGCTGCACTCTTCTCAACGACCTGTATGTCGCGGGAGATATGGACGTCCGTTCGCTGATCACCATCGTAATCCTCAACGGGCTGAGCCCGGAGGCTGTGGAAGTGCTCCGCCCCACGTTCAGCGCAGAGCTTGCCAAAAGCTATAAATCCGCCGCGAAGCTCCGGGGCAAAAAAGCAAAGCCGGAGAAAAAGAAAAAGCATAAGAATTTTATGGCGCAGACACTCAATAATATGGATCACTGATCGATTCCGCCGGGCGGCACATTCGCCCGGCTTTTTTCTGTGCCTGAAAATTTATGCAAAAAAGCTTGACATCGCATGCAGAGCGTGTTATGATAATTTTACCTCGGTAAAGGGGTTCTTTTTTTGTCCTTTTATCGCTGAGGGAGGCCGTGGCCTTTGAAGAAAGGCTGAAAATAATTCCGACCATCGGGAGGTGCCGTTATGAGAGTAAAGATAACTTTAGCCTGCACAGAGTGCAAACAGCGTAACTATGATACCATGAAAAACAAGAAGAATGATCCGGACAGGCTTGAAATGACCAAGTATTGCAGATTCTGCAAGAAGCACACGCCTCACAGAGAAACAAAGTAATCCGGACGGAGGGACAGATTAATATTATGGCCGAAAAAACTGAGCAAAAAGTTAACTTTTTTGTCAGAGCGGGCGACAGCATCGCAAAGTTTTTCCGTGAAACAAAAAGCGAAGCCAAAAAAATGGTATGGCCTACCCGGGAATCAGTTTTCCGGAACACGGGCGTCGTTCTGGCCACGATTATCCTAATCGGTTTGTTTGTTTTCGGGCTTGATACCCTTTTGGTCAATCTGCTCGGGCTGATCATGAATGTTGCGAAGTAATGGATGAATTAATCGGAGGTGTTTTCGTTGGCTGAGGAAGCAAGATGGTATGTGGTGCATACCTATTCCGGCTATGAAAACAAGGTTGCCTCCAATCTTGAAAAAACAGTCGAAAACCGTCAGCTCCATAACCTGATTCAGGAGATCCTCGTCCCTACGGAGACGGTCACTGAAATCAAGGATGAAAAGAAACGCGACGTGGAGCGGAAGATTTTCCCCGGCTATGTGCTTGTTAAGATGATTCTGACGGACGAGTCCTGGTATGTCGTGCGCAATATCCGCGGCTGCACGGGGTTCGTTGGTCCTTCCTCCAAGCCGATTCCGCTGACGGACGAGGAAGTCGCAAGGCTCGGGGTGGAAAAGAGAGAGATTGAGGTTTCCTTCACAGTCGGCGATTCCGTACGGATTCTCGACGGGCCGCTGGAAGGCTTTGTCGGAATCGTGGAAGAGGTCGACAAGGAAAAGAACCGCGTACGCGTTACGGTTTCCATGTTCGGGCGCGAAACGCCGGTCGAGCTTGAGTTGAATCAAGCGGAATTAATGGATTAAGTTTTCCCTTTTAATCAGGTAATCGGCGGGTTCGCCCGCTTGTTATGAGGGGCTTTGCCCCTGTGGGAGGAACGGCGATGCCGCTCCGCCATCAACCACGAATTTTGGAGGTGCAGAAAAATGGCTCAAAAGGTTACGGGCTTTATTAAGCTCCAGATACCTGCCGGAAAAGCAACACCGGCGCCGCCGGTAGGGCCGGCTCTCGGCCAGCACGGCGTCAACATCATGGCATTTACGAAAGAATTCAACGAACGCACAAAAGGCGAAGCCGGGATGATCATCCCTGTCGTCATTACGGTATACGCCGACCGTTCGTTTACGTTCATCACCAAGACTCCGCCTGCTGCGGTCCTGATCAAAAAGGCCTGCGGTATCGACAAGGCCTCCGGTGTTCCGAACAAGACGAAGGTTGCGAAGATTACCCGCGAGCAGGTGCGGAAGATTGCCGAGACGAAAATGCCGGATCTGAATGCGGCTTCCATTGAAACGGCCATGAGCATGGTCGCCGGAACTGCGCGCAGCATGGGCATCGAAGTCGTGGACTGAGTCCCCCGGGTGGGAGGAACTTCTGATCCGATTTTACCACTTTACAGGGAGGAAAACCAATGAAACACGGTAAGAAATATGTCAACAGCGCCAAGCTGATTGACCGTACAAAGCAATATGATACGGACGAAGCGCTGGATCTCTGCGTGAAGACCGGAACCGCGAAATTCGATGAGAGCGTGGAAGTCCATGTTAAGCTCGGCGTGGACAGCCGCCATGCGGACCAGCAGGTTCGCGGCGCGATCGTTCTGCCGAACGGAACCGGTAAAACCGTCCGTGTACTCGCCATCTGCAAGGGCGACGCCGCAAAGGAAGCAGAAGCTGCCGGAGCGGAGTTCGTCGGTGCCGAAGAGATGGTGCAGAAAATCCAGACTGAAAACTGGATGGATTTCGATATTCTGATTACGACACCGGACATGATGGGCCTGGTCGGCCGTCTCGGTAAAGTCCTCGGTCCCCGCGGCCTGATGCCGAACCCGAAGGCCGGCACCGTAACCCGTGATGTGGGCAAGGCGATTACCGAAGCGAAAGCCGGTAAGATCGAGTACCGTCTCGACAAATCCAACATTATTCACTGCGTAATCGGCAAAGTTTCTTTCGGCAAGGAAAAGCTCGTCGAGAACTTCGACGTTCTGCTCGGCGCCATTGTCAAGGCGAAGCCGGCTGCGGCGAAGGGCCAGTATATCCGGTCCTGCGTCGTTGCTTCCACCATGGGCCCCGGTGTGAAGATCAATTCCAACAAATTCGGCGCCTGATTTCGTTTGACAAATCGGATTTTCCGTGCTATACTAAAAACAGTCAGAACTGTTCTTTTATTCAAAGACAGCAGGTGCGTTGCGCATAATGGTTTTTCCAGCCTGCCGAGAATAAGGTTCGACATGCATTTGTGTGTTAAAGCCTTTTCTGCGGCAGCAGAAAAGGCTTTTTGCGTGTATGGAATAAAGCATACGGAGGTGAAACCATTTGCCAAGTGAAAAGATTTTGGAAGAAAAAAAGCAGGTTGTTGCGGAACTCGCTGAGAGCCTGAAAGTAGCCCGTACCGGCGTTGTCGTGAACTACAAGGGAATTACCGTTGAAGCCGACACCAAGCTCCGTAAGGAACTGCGCGAGGCGGGATGCAAATACAAGGTTGTCAAGAATACTCTGCTTCGTATCGCTCTGGAACAGGCCGGCATTGAAGGTCTGGACGATGTGCTGAACGGCACGACCGCTGTTGCCGTGCATTCCGAGGATTATGTTATTCCGGCAAAAATCCTCGCTAAATTTTCTGAAACCCATGACAAGTTCGAGATTAAAGCTGGATTTATCGACGGGAAACCCGCTAATCCTGCGGAGATCAAAACGCTTGCTTCCCTTCCTTCGAAGGAAGTGCTCGTCGCACAGGCTCTGCGCGGCTTGAACGGACCGATCACCGGTTTCGTTACCGTCCTGAACGGGACGATGAAGGGCCTGGTAGTCGCACTGAATGCGATTGCGGAAAAACAAAAAGAATCTGCCTGATTCTAAAATTTATGAAATTTGGAGGTTACAAATCATGTCTGATAAAGTTACAAAGCTGATTGAAGATGTAAAATCCCTTACGGTTCTCGAGCTCTCCGAGCTGGTAAAGGCTCTGGAAGAGGAATTCGGCGTTTCCGCTGCTGCTCCGGTGGCTGTTGCTGCTGCTCCGGTTGCTGCCGCTGCTGCTGCTGAAGAGAAGACTGAGTTCGACGTCATCCTGAAGACTGTCGGCGCTCAGAAGATTCAGGTCATCAAGGTTGTTCGCGAAGTTACTGGCCTTGGCCTGAAGGAAGCAAAGGACCTGGTTGACGGTGCTCCGA
This sequence comes from Bacillota bacterium, assembly GCA_023410445.1. Lineage (GTDB taxonomy): Bacteria > Bacillota > Clostridia > Oscillospirales > Acutalibacteraceae > Caproicibacter. The sequence goes on from JAEYPT010000007.1 coordinate 25,811, forward strand.
AGACCGTTAAGGAAGGCCTCAGCAAAGACGACGCTGAAGATCTGAAGAAGAAGCTCGTCGAAGCCGGCGCTGAAGTCGAAGTGAAATAAGTTTCGCACTTATTTTTGGCCGCTGCGGGGAATTTTCCCTGCAGCGGCTTTTTTTGCGGCGTTTATTTTGAAATGCCACTTGACCTTACCACAGTGATAAGGTATATGCTATAACTGTTGAACCGGTTCATCCTACTTTGGAGGTCGCTATGCTATCCATCGGTGAATTTTCCCGCTTATCCCGGGTTTCTTCGCGCATGCTGCGATATTACGACAGCATGGGCCTGCTGTGCCCTGCGCAAATCGGCAGGGAGAACGGATATCGGTATTACGACAGTTCTCAGCTGGAAACGCTGTTCCGAATTGAAACCTTAAAAGGATACGGGTTTACCCTTTCGGAAATCCGGGAGCTGCTTTTGCTGCCGCAGGAAATGGTCGCACAGAGGATTCACTACCGCAGGCTAAAGGCCTATGAGGAGTTGAACGGGATGCGCAAGGAGCTTCGCCGCATGGAGGACGACCTGATGAAAATGGAGGCAGCCGATTTTATGCAGGAAAAGTATCCTGTGATCGTGATGCAGACCCCGCCTCAGCGGGTGTTTGGAATTCGCAAAAGGATCAATATCTCCGAAACCCACGACCTTTTTCAGGCGCTTAACGAGGAAATGAACCGGCGCGGGATTCAGCGTTCCGGGGCGACTCAGCTTCTTTACCACGGAAAGGAGTTTTCTTATGAAAACATGGACGTCGAGGCGCAGGTACAGGTGACCGGGGAACACCCGGATATTCGGGAGGTTCCGGGCCAGCTCTGCGCGGCTACTACGCACGTAGGGTCTTACGAAGATCTCCGATATGCCTATAACGCCATCTGTGCGTGGATGGCTGAACATCCGGAATACAAACTGTGCGGCCCGGCGATTGAGCGGTATCTGAAAGACGAAGATACAGTAAAGTCACCGGAAGAGCTCGAAACAGGAGTTCTCTTTCCAATTGAAAAAGCAGAGTAATTCTGCGGGAATCCGAAAACCGTGGGGCTGAAAGAAGCCCCACGGTTTTTCTTATCGCTTCCCGAGGATGAAATTCGGACGAGCCTTGCAAATCCGCTTAAAATTGAATACAATAAGCTTAATGTAATTTTAATCTTTCCCAAAGAGTTCGTAAAGAAGGCTTTGTTATACTCCTGTCATACAACATGAAGGAGGAATTTTAAATGGCAACTTTGGAACAGGTGGAAAAACTTCGCGAGAAGGCAAACGTCAGCTACGACGAGGCCAAGGCGGCGTTGGATGCGTGCAACGGCGATCTTCTGGAGGCGCTCATCTATCTGGAAAAACAGGGCAAGGTGAAGGCTCCGGAGGGCAACGGGTATTACAGCAGTGATTCAACCGGTGCACCGAAAGAAGCTCCGTCGCAGCCGCAATACCATCAGGAATATCATGGCGAATCATTTTCGGATTTAATGAAGCGGTTTGGCAGGTTCTGCCTTCGCGTGCTGCATAAAGGAAACGTCAACACCTTTGTGGTTCTCTATCGGGACGAGGTGCGGGCTTCCATTCCGGTTACGGTGCTGGTGCTGCTTTTGATCTTCGCGTTCTGGGTGATCCTTCCGCTTCTGATCGTTGGGCTGTTCTTTGGGCTGCGCTACCGTTTTCAGGGGCCGGACCTGGAAGGGCGCACGGTGAATCACGCGATGGACAGCGCCGCGGACGCGGCCGACGACCTGAAACGCTCCGTCGTTGAAAGCAAAAAATGAGAACCTGCATCTCTCATTTGTGAATACAGGTTCTAAGAGGAGGTACAGCAGCGAAAGATGGGCAGGAAAATTCTGATTATTGAGGACGAAGCGAAAATCGCCCGCTTTATTGAAATGGAACTGAGCTACGAGGGTTATACGACGGAGAAAGCGGCGGACGGCCGGACCGGCCTTTCCTTCGCGGAAGCGGGAGGCTTCGATCTGATCCTGCTCGATATTATGCTGCCCGGCCTCAGCGGCATGGAGGTTCTCCGGCGCATCCGCCGGAGCTCCGACGTGCCGGTAATTCTGCTTACCGCGCGGGACAGTGTGGTGGACAAAGTTTCGGGTCTTGACAGCGGGGCGGACGACTATATCACAAAACCGTTCGCAACGGAGGAGCTTCTTGCCCGGATTCGAAATGCCCTGCGGAAAAAGGCACCTTCGGCCGAGAATGAGGTTCTCACTGCTTCGTGCGTTGAGCTGGATACCGGCCGCCGACTGGTTACGGTCCGGGGAAATCCGGTGACGCTCACGAAGCGTGAGTTTGACCTTCTGCACTATCTGATGCTCAACAAGGGCATGGTCATTTCCCGCGAAGTCCTCATCGAAAACGTATGGGGCTACGAGTTTGAGGGCGAGACCAACGCCGTGGACGTGTTCATACGTTTTCTGCGCGAGAAAATCGATGAACCGTTTGGAATTAAGCTCATCAAAACCGTCCGTGGGGTGGGGTACGTGATTCAGGATGAAGAATAAAGCGGAAAGTTCCCATAAGGCGCCGATCCGGGAGCGGACCCGTCTGTCGATTGTCCTGCGGCTGAATTTCAGCTTTTTCTGCGAGTTGGCCGGAATATTTCTCACACTGGACCTTGTGCTGTGCGCCGCGCTTTGTGTGTTTGCGGGGGGCAGTGTCGAGCGTACCGTCAAGTCTGCCCTTACGTTCGTTTCCGAGATCAGCCCTTCCGGCGCCGGAGCGCAGGCGTGGCTGAAAACCGAAGGAGTTACCGCGGAGCAGACCTCAAGCCCTCCGGACGCCGTGCAGATTCCGCCGTTGATCCGGAATGTCTGGGAGGACTCTTCCTTGCCTGGGGAGCGCTATGCTGCGCTTCCGCCGGGCGGGGAATTTTCGCTGTTTTTCCGGCCTCAGGGACTTGCATATCTGGCGAGCGTCCGCGTCGGCGGGCAGGATTGGCTGGTTTCCGTCGACCTGAGCGAACCGGCGGGCCGTGCGATGCCGCTTTTCTGGACGGTGGTGATTCTGGAGGGTGTCCTGCTGCTTTTGGGGCTTAACTCCCGTGCGCGGCGCATTCGCAGGACGCTGAGGCCGATCGCCGAGCTGGCTGAGACGGCTCAGACCCTGAATTCTGCCGCTTCATTCACCCCGCGTGAGATGGAGGCGATTGCCGGAAAGCTGAACGGAATCAACGCCTCCCGGCTCGACACGCGCATCTCGGTGGATTCCACACAGGTAGAGCTGAAAAATCTGGCCGGTGCAATCAACGGGATGCTGGACCGCATCAACGCATCTTACCGCGCCCAGGTTCGCTTTGTTTCCGACGCTTCCCACGAGCTGCGCACGCCGATCGCCGTGATTCAGGGCTATGCCAGCCTGCTGGACCGGTGGGGAAAGAACGACGAAAAGGCATTGCAGGAGTCCATTACGGCGATCAAAAGCGAAACGGAGAATATGAAGCAGTTGGTTGAGCAGCTGCTCTTCCTTGCACGCGGGGACAACGATACGATGATTCTGCAAATGGAGCGGTTCGATCTTGCCGAGCTGGCCGAACAGGTGGTCCGCGAAACCAGGATGATTGACCCGGCGCACGTCTTTGAGGCCGCTATCGGTTCCGCGTGGGTTCAGGCCGACGAAGCCCTGATGAAGCAGGCCATGCGCATTCTGGTTGACAACGCGGTAAAATACACGCCAGCGGGCGGGAGGATCACGGTTTCCGTAGGTATGGTGGGGAAGGAAGTGCACCTGACGGTGCAGGATGAGGGAATCGGCATCGCGCCGGAGGCCGTGCCGCGGATCTTCGACCGCTTTTTCCGCACCGACGAGTCCCGCGCCCGCGCCACGGGCGGAGCCGGGCTGGGGCTTTCCATTGCACAGTGGATCGCGGAGCGGCACGCGGGACGCATGGAGGTGCTGAGCCGCGAAAACATCGGCACCCGGATTTCCATGGTGCTGCCTGCCACGGAAAAGGCCACGAACGAAGAGAAAAAACCGGAAGCGGAGCCGCAGTGAGCGGCAGGCTTCCGGTTTTCGTTTGCTGAAGAGGAGGTTTACATCTTGCGGTATTTCTTGACCTTACGCATGTTCTTCTTCTTCCGGTTATAGATCAGCGCCAGAATGATGTAGATCACCACCAGAAGCACGATCAGAGCGGCGATTCCGATGAACCAGGGCGAGGTAAAGATCGATTTGAAAATATCCGTTGTGTGGAGCAACTCGCTCCGCTCCACCGATTCCGAAGCCACGAGCTGAACGGTGGCAAGTTGCTGATTGGCGTAGCTCAGGGTGGCGCTCCCAATGACCTGCCCCTTCTTCACGGGTGCATCCACAGAGGCGGGAACGTGCTTTGTAATGATAATGCTGCTTGCCGAAACGCCCTTCGGGAGGATGGTGGAATAGCTCTGCGCGGCCGTCAGCAGCAGTTTATCTTTGTTCCACGCGTAGTTCAACTTCACTTCTCCGGCGGATTCGTTTGTGTCGATGATCTTTTTCAGTTCCAGCGATGTCAGCGCCCACCGGTACAGGCTCGTGGTGTCAAGCATTTCGCCGCGTTTGGTCACTGCGTTCCCGTTTTTGTCCACGGAGGGGGCGCCCATCGCGACGCACAGGTAGCTGTAGCCGTCCGCCGATGCCGTGGAAACAAGACAGTAACCCGATTCATCCGTGTGACCGGTCTTGATTCCCTTGGCATAAATATAATAGTAGGTGTTCCCAGGGGCGTTCGAATCGATCAGCAGATTGGTCGTGGTCAGGGTGGGCATCGGCTTGCCCGCGTCCGGTCCGCCCACCGGCTTGTAGGTGTACCGCGTCTGGTTGCAGATCTGCATGAAATAGGGCAGGTTCATGGCATAGCGGGAGATTTTAGCCAGATCGTCGGCGGTCGTGTAATGGTTGTCGTCGTGCAGGCCGTGCGGGTTCATGAAATGGGTGCCGGTGCAGCCGATCTCTTTGGCCTTCTGGTTCATCATACCGACGAATTTCTCCACACTGCCGTCCTGTCCGACGGTGCCGCTGCCGCCCACATAGTCGGCCAGCACCATTGCCGCGTCGTTGCCGGAGGGGATCATCATGCAGTTTAAAAGCTGATAGGCCGTCAGCACATCGCCCGCCTTGATGTTGGACATGGAGCTGCCAGTGCCCAGAAGCTCGTTGATTATTTTTTTGGAGACAGTGATTTTCGTTCCTTCCAGGTCCTTGATATACTCACTCGCAACGATAAACGTCATGATTTTGGTTGTCGAGGCCGGTTCCCGGCGCGCCGTGGCGTTCTTCTGGTACACAACCGTGCCGGTGTCGAGGTTCACCAGTTCCAGAGCGGCGCAGTTCGTGGGGAAGCTGACCGGGAAATTTGCCGCGTGTGCCGGTGCGGTCAGGAAGATGGAAGTGCAGCACAGAACGGCTGTGAGCGCGGAAAGGAACTTTTTTATCATGGAAATTTTGCCTCCGATGTGTTATGATAATTTATGCAGATGGCGGGCGGTCTTTTCTTTTAAGTATACCAGTGAAATGTGAAAAGATAAAGAACCGTAACGAAATCTTAACCAATGACCGGCGCCTTACAAGGGCGTGCGGCCGACAGGAGAGTGAGCATGTGGTTTATGTAACCGGCGATATGCACGGGGAAATGAGCCGCTTTGATTCCCCGGAATTCCGCAGACTGAAAAAGGGAGATACCGTAATTATTTGCGGCGATTTCGGATTTATATGGGACGGGGGAGAAAAGGAAGCAAAAAATCTGAAGAAGATCGGCAGCAGAAAATTCAACGTTCTTTTTCTGGACGGCGCGCATGAAAATTTCGATCTTCTCGCAAAATACCCGGTGATCGACTGGAACGGCGGCAAGGCGGGCCATATCAGCGGGAATCTGTACCATCTTCTCCGCGGGCAGGTTTATGAACTTGAGGGAAAAACCTTTTTTGTCTTCGGGGGCGGTGAAAGCGCCGACAAACAGATTCGCATGGAAGTGGGAAAATGGTGGCCGGGCGAGATGCCCACGCTGGAGGAAATGCGCACCGGCGTGGAAAACCTGAAGGATGCGGAGATGAAGGTGGACTACATCGTCACCCATGAGCCGCCGCCGCGGGTGACCGGAACCGGACCGGTGGAGAACCGGAACCAGCTGGAGGCGTTTTTCGAGCAGCTTACGAAGCAGGTTAATTATCAGAAATGGTTTTTCGGATTTTTACATATCGACCGCAAGATCACCTACAAGAATTATGCGGTGTTCCAGCGTTTGCTTCCCGTGGAAAACGTGATGCCGAAACACCACTTTTTCCAAAAATAAGAGTTTAGGACCCGAAAAGAAACCGGAACAGTTCTACCAGAGTGGTATGGACTGTTCCGGCTTTTGTTTTACCCAAACTTTGGAAGAAGATAGAACCTTCCGTCAAATGATTTCAAGATAAAAACGGTAAGTTTGCCCACCGCCTGTCACGGTGGCGAGATGCTTACCGCTAGCAGCATTTGAGCCAACTTTCCAGGACCATTCTACTGTTCCTTTGGAATTGGATGTCTTTGTTCCGACTACGGTAGCTTTGCTGTTCCCGCTTCCGAATTGGATGGTTAACGTATACGCCGTATTGGGTTTTCCCTGAAAGGAATACGCCGTCGTTCCTCCATGAGCAGCCAGAGTAGTTTCATCTGTTATCTGAATGGGTGTAACGGCATTGGTACTCACGGGCTTTCCGACCGTAACGATAAATTGCTTTACCGCAGACTGGCCGGGAAGCTTTGTATAAACGGCAGTTTTTTCTCCAACTTTTCCGATTGCCTTTACTTTTACAAAATAAACATCGTTTCCGCTTGTGTCTTTCCATTTCTTTGCCATTTGGGTTTGCAATACGCTGCCGTTGCCCACAGTAATACCCGGCTTCTCATGGGTGCCGTGAACGGTGAATTTCACCATATAGGATTTGCTCTGCGTCACAATAATCGGTTTTACCGTGTCACTGGAGACGGAAGGAGAGACAGCTGCCATTGCGGCAGTAGAACAGGAAAGACCGATTACAAGCGATAAAGCCAGAGAAAGAAACCTGATTTTTTTCATTTTCAGCCCTCCAAATGAATTTTGTGGGGAAAGCATACTGCATGACAGCAGTTGCTTTCCCCAATTTTTAAAATTATTTCAATATAAGCATTCTATCACGGAAAAATAGAAAGGTCAAACTGTTCTTTTGTGAACGGGCTGAAAGGCCTCGCTTTAGTGCATGGATTCCGCAAGCTTCATGAGCTGGTCGGTAGAAAGGCATTTGGCGACGATGCCGGTCTCGGCTTACGGTCAGCTTTTTAACCGTGTTATCCATCGCCATTGCGAAGGTGGTCGTTGCAAGAGCGGGTTAAACGATTAGAAGATTGGTATGGTAAGTCTGACCTCCGCCTGTCACGGTGATAAGGTGTGTACCGCAAGTCGAACTTGCGCCGACCTTCCAGGACCATTTTGCAATTCCTTTGGAATCGGATGTCTTTGTTCCCATGCCGGCAACTTCACGATTTCCACTTCCGAATTGTACGGTTAATGTGTAAGCTGTATGGGGCTTTCCCTGAAAAGAGTACGCCGCCGTTCCTCCGCGGGCAATCAAAGTGGTCTCATCAATTGCCCGAATGGGCGTAGCGGTGTCGGTATCGGGTTTTCCGACTGTAACGGTAAATTGTTTTACCGTAGACTGACCGGGAAGCTTCGTATAAACGGATGTTTTCTCCCCGACTTTTCCGATTGCCTTTACTTTTAGGAAATAGACATCGTTTCCGCTTGTATCTTTGAATTTATGAACCATCCGGGTTTGCAATACGCTGCCGTTGCCCACGGTGATACCCGGATTCTTATGGGTGCCGTGAACGGTAAATCCCGTCGTATAACATTCACCCTGCGTCAGGCTAACCGGTTTTACAGTGTCACTTGAGATGGAAGGAGAGACAGCTGCCTTTGCGGCGGTGGAACCGGACAGACCGATCACGAGCGATAATGCCAAAGACAGCAACCTGAACTTTTTCATTTTCAGACCTCCAAGTAAATTTTGAGGGGAAAGCATGCTGCATAACAGCAGTGCTTTCCCTAAAAGTTATATTATTCAATAAAATTATTTTATCACAGAAAAATGAATAGGTCAAGCTGCTCTTCCATGTGTGGGATGAACGGATTCAATTTAGTGCATCGATTCTGCAAGCTTCATGAGCTGGTCGGTGGAAAGGCCCTTTGCGGAGATACCGATCTCGGTTCCGTTTGCTTCCCAATCAATGTCGTGTTCGCCGGTGAGGGCGGCTACATGGCCGTTGACGGTCGTCTGCTTCACCGTTTCGTCCGTAGCCATCGAGAAGGCGGTTTTATCTGAAATTTTGCGCTCATGCGTGCAAATTTCATCGGAGCCGTTCGAATAGTACAGGTCGATATAATTGCCGTCGATTTTTCCGCTGTTGTCCTTATAAAGGCCAGCCTTTTCAAATTTGTAGCCGGAGGGCAGGTCCTTCGGGAGCAGCACCGGGAAGGCTGCCTGTGAGGTTGCGCTCTTCAGATCCTTAACTTCAACGCTGTTGGCATCGGCGGCGGACGTATCCTTTTTCTGCATGCCGGAAACGGTGCCAACCAGTTTTCCATTGGCGTCATAGAGCTCCGTAGAACCGTTCAGACTGCCGAACATTAGCGGCTTGCCGTTCTTATCATAGTACCCGCTGGGCCCATTCTTCGGCTGATTGGCGGGATTGACTTGCACGATGGCGCTGTGGCCGAGGTTGATCGACTGAAGAATATCGCTGATCGCGGCCTGAGCGAACGTAGTCTGCGAAACGCTGATCACGCAGACGAGGCATGCGGCGGCAGCTGCCCAGCGGACGGTGTGCGCTTTCCCCGTCAGACCTGCCCTGCGGCGGAAGCCCTGTTTCATTGCCTTTTTCTCAAATGCGGACAGCGGTTCCGCAGAATAATCCTCCGGGTTCACCTGCGCGTCGTTCAGTGCGTCATAGATGCTATTCATAAATTTGCCTCCTTCAGGTGTTTCAGTTTTTTCCGGTCCCGAGAGAGCCGGTTGTACAGGGCGGAAACCTTGATGTTCCGCTGTTTGGCGAGCAGTTCGGCCGGCTGACCTTCGACGTAGCGTCCCCAGAAAAGCTTCCGGTCGTCCTCTGAGAGATATTGTAAAAGGGACTGCATTTCCGCACCGATTTCATCGGCCAAGACCGTCTCCTCCGGATTCCCGGTTTCACTGGGCTCTTCCCCGGTCAGCGGGGCTTCGGTGAGCGTGTGTGCCCTGCGGCGCTTGAAATCGATCGCCTTATATTTGCTGATCGCAGCCAACCAGGCGGGAAAACTGCTTCGTTCGGGATCGTAGTGCTCTGCCTGTTCCCATACGGTCAGCAGAATGTCATTGACACATTCTCCGTAATCGTCCGGGAACACGGCTAGATGCCTGCGGACGACCGCTTTGATGAGCCCGCCGTAGGTATCCACGACATAATCGAGAGCGGCTTCCTCTTTCCGCTTCAGCAGACCGATGAAGTTCTGGTCATTTACTCTTTTTCCAAACAATGAAACATCTCCTTTTGCCGTTCCTGCAATTTGGCGCGCCTACTTGTATATTCGCAGACGGAGAGGGAAATCTATCCGATTTTCCGGATTTTTTCGTCCGGTCGGAAAAAAACTGCCCAGGAACCGAAAGGCTCCCGGGCAGCTGCTTAATCGTTTCGGTCCAGGAAAAGCTGGTTTACTTCCGCGCGCAGCCCGCGGTTGGGGAGCGCACTGAGCTCCGGGTCGCCGCGCAGAATCTGCCGCGCGGCGTCCTGTGCCTGCCGCAGAATTTCCAGATCGGTCATCATGTCCGCAATTTTCAGTTCGGGCAGACCGTGCTGCCGCTGCCCGAAGAAATCCCCCGGCCCACGCAGCTTCAGGTCCTCGTCCGCGATGCGGAATCCGTCCGAGGTGGCGCACATCGCCTTCATCCGGGCTTCGGCCTCTGGATTTTGCGCGTCGGAAATCAGGATGCACGCCGAAGAGATTTTTCCCCGGCCAACGCGCCCGCGGAGCTGATGGAGTTGGGAAAGGCCGTATCGCTCAGCGTTCTCGATCAGGATCACCGTGGCGTTCGGAACGTCCACTCCGACCTCCACCACGGTGGTGGAAACCAGCGCGTCGATTTTGCCCTCCGTAAACAGCTCCATGACTGCTTCCTTTTCACGGGGTTTCATCCGACCGTGCAGCCGTCCGATCCGAAAACCGGGGAGCCACTCGGTTTCCACCCGGCGTGCGTATTCCTCTACACTGGCGGTGTCGTTTTGGCCCTCCTCGATGCTCGGGCAGACGATGTAGCACTGCTGGCCCTGCTCCAGTTTTTTCCGGATAAAACCGAACGCGCGCTCGCGTTTGTCGGAGGTAACGGCGTAGGTGGCGATTTTCTGACGTCCCGGCGGGAGCTCGTCGATGACGGAGCAGTCAAGGTCTCCGTAAATGGTAAGCGCCAGCGTGCGGGGAATCGGCGTGGCGCTCATGACCAGCAGGTGGGGCAGATCGCCTTTTGCCGTCAGGGCGGCGCGCTGAGCAACCCCGAAGCGGTGCTGTTCATCCGTGACCACCAGGCCAAGCTTCCGGAAGGCCACATCCCCGGTGAGCAAAGCGTGCGTGCCAACAGCAAGTCCGGTTTCCCCGGAGGCGAGTCCTTCCCGTACCTTTCGTTTCTGCGCGGGTGTCAACGACCCGGTCAGAAGCGCGACCCGAATTCCGGCGGGCTCCAGAAATCCGGAGAGTGTCTGAAAATGCTGCCGGGCGAGAAGCTCCGTCGGGGCCATAAGGGCGGCCTGCATGCCGTTTTTTACAGCGGAGTGGCAAAGAGCCGCCGCAACGGCCGTTTTGCCGGAGCCGACGTCTCCCTGCACCAGACGGCGCATCGGGTGAGGCCCGGTCATATCCGTCATGCAGTCGCACACGGCCCGCTTCTGGGCACCCGTGAGGCTGAACGGCAACAGGCGGAAAAATTCCTCCGTGAAATCCTTTGCAAGGCAAAGGCGGTTTTCCGGTCGGTCGGCGCTTTTCATGCGGAACAGGCCGAGCTGGAGCACCAGTAGTTCTTCAAAGACAAGGCGTTTCCGCGCGAGAGCGAGGGCCTCCATGTCCTCAGGAAAATGAATGTTTTCCAGCGCATAGCGCAGTTCGCAAAGTTCGTTCTGCTGACGGAGGCGGGGCGGAAGGGGGTCCCGCATGACATCCGGCAGAAGCGCCAGAGCTTTTTTTACCGCGTCGGCAATCATCCGGCTGGAAAGGCCCTCTGTCTGGCGGTAGACCGGCCTCACCGGCGGACAGGTATCCGCCGGAAAAAATTCCGGCGACGACATTTCCCGACGAGAAAGGCCGGAACGAAACTTCCCGTAAAACAAGTATTCCGTATTTTCCTTCAGAAGAGTGGGGATGTACGGGTTGTTGAAGAAAGTCAGCTCCATAACGCCCTCGCCGTCGGAGGCGCGGGCCTTGTAAAGCGTCATGCCGCCGCGAAGGCGCGCTTCCTTCGGCGGCTGCGTGACGATCGCCCTTACGGCGCAAACGGTGTCGGCGGGGGCGGTGCGGATTGTTACCGGATTGCTGAGGTCTTCGTAAATGCGGGGATAAAAACGCAGAAGGGCGCCGACACTCCCCGCGCCGAGCTTCCGGAAAAGCTCTGCACGCTTTGAGCCGACGCCTTTTAGGCTTTGAATGTCCAGACGGTACAGACTTGCCATTCCGTCACCTGCAAGCGGTTCAAACGGCTTCGCCGTTATTCCGCAGAAATAATAAAGTAATAAACGGGCTGCCCGCCGTTGACGAGCGTAATTTCAATGTCGCTGCCGACCTTTGCCTTAACGCGGGCAAGGGCTTCGTTGGCCATGTCCTCGGTGACTCCTTCGCCGTAGATCAGCGTAATGAAGGAGGTGCCGCGGGTTGCCACGGAACGCGCCAGTCTGGTGCAGGTGTGAACAATATCGCGGTCCCGCTCGATCAACTCCAGTTTCCCGTTGACAAGACCGAGAATGTCCCCTTCCCGGATCTTTTTCCCGCCGAATTCCGAATCTCGTGCCGCGAAGGTGACAAGACCGGTTGTAACACCGGAAGCCGACTCCATCATCGAAACCGTGTTGGCCTCGGTTGAAATATCGGGGTTGTAGGCCAGCAGTGCTGACAGACCCTGTGGAATCGTGCGGGTCGGAAGAACGATTACCTTCCGGTCTTTGACCAGAGGAATGGTCTGCTCCGCCGCCAGAATGATGTTTTTATTGTTCGGCAGTACGATCACCGTCTTGGCCGGCGTGGCCATCACGGCCGCGAGCAGGTCCTCAGTGCTTGGATTCATGGTTTGCCCGCCGCTCACGACGTGGCTGCACCCGAGGTCGGTGAACAGCGTTTTTAATCCGCTGCCTGCGGCAACCGCGACAAAGCCGATCTCTTCAGTAGGATCGGCGGGCGCTAAAGGGGAGGGATTTTCCTTTGCGGCCTCGCTTTCCGCGGCCTTGCGGTGCTGCTCTTTCATATTTTCAATTTTAACCGTCAGAAGCTGGCCGAACGCAAGGCCGGCCTCCAGCGCGTTGCCGGGATTTTCCGTATGAACGTGAACCTTGATGATCTCTTCGTCGTCCACAACGAGGACGCAGTCACCCATGGTTTCCAGGAATGCCCGAAGATCCTGTGGGTCCTTTTCACACTCGGGATTCCGACCGACAATGAATTCGGTGCAGTAGGTGAAATGAATTTCCTGATCGAATTCCGCCGCGGCATTGCGGAAGAAATCGCTTTCCAGGGATTTGTCCCCGGCAGGGGCGGAATCGTTTGCGATCATGACACCGTCGCGGAATACGCTCATCATTCCGTCGAAGATGAGGCACAGGCCCTTGCCGCCCGCGTCCACAACTCCTGCACGCTTCAGCACGGGGAGAAGCTCCGGCGTCTGACGGAGGGTTTCTTCGGCACCCTGACAGACCGCGGACCACACGGCGACCAGATCGTCGGCGTTTTCCTGCGAACCTGCACGGCCCTTTTCACAGGCAATGCGGGATACCGTCAGAATGGTGCCCTCGGTCGGCTTCATCACAGCTTTGTACGCCGCTTCCACACCGATGCCCAGCGCGTTGACCAGGTCCGCTCCGCCGGCTGTTTCAAGACCTGCCAGCCCCTTGGAGAAACCGCGGAACAGCAGGGAAAGGATTACGCCCGAGTTGCCCCGCGCGCCGCGCAGAAGGGCGTCGGCGGCAATTTTGGAGATTTCGGCAACGGAGTCGCTGCTGGTTTTCAGCAGCTCTGCTGCGGCGGAAGCCATCGTCATGGACATGTTGGTTCCCGTGTCCCCATCCGGAACCGGGAAAATATTCAGGTCATCGACCGCCGTTTTGTTTTTCAATATATTGTTGGCGCCGGAAATCAGGGCGTTTTTAAGGTCGGTCCCACTAATCACTTGTCAGCACTCCCTCAAAAATAAACGGCGGAAGATCCGCTCTAATACTAATCCTATAGATTAGTATTATACCATATCCTTCCCTGTGATTCAATCTCAAAATCATACCCGCATCACGCCGCATGTCCGGAGTCAAAAAAAATCCTCACGTTGTCGTGAGGATTCGGTGAACGGTTTCAGCGGGGTTCTACAATCAGTTTGATGGCGGTGCGTTCTTCTCCGTCAATGGTGACGCTGGCAAAGGCCGGAGTACAGATCGCATCAATTCCGGAGGGTGCGAGGTAGCCGCGTGCGATAGCTATGGCTTTGACCGCTTGATTGGTTGCGCCGGCGCCTACGGCCTGCAACTCGACGGAACCGGTTTCCCTGATTACTCCCGCGACTGCTCCTGCGACGGAATTCGGTGCTGATTTTGACGATACTTTTAGAATTTCCATAGGCTATCCTCCAAATTTTTAATAGTATCATCATAAAACGAAAAAAGACTTTTTTCAATATATTTTCGTAAAAAATATTATCCAATAAAAAAAAGAACTTTTTGGAAGAGTTTTACAGAAAACAAAAAACGCTTTTTTTCAATCTTTTTTCTTAAAAAATACTACCAATAAAGAAAGATAATTTTTGGAAAACATCACAGAATTCGAACGCGCTCCACGGAAACAGTTTTCCCGGTGCTCTCATCGATGTTGAAAATCGCGCCGCAAATGTGGCAGTCGCCGTCCGCAAAGTCGAAGCGAACCGGCATCTTGGAACGCATCTTCTGGATGACCAGCTCGGATTTCACACCGAGAATTGAATTGACGGGCCCGGTCATGCCGAGGTCGGAGATGTAGCCGGTGCCGCCGGGAAGAACGCATTCGTCGGCCGTCTGAACGTGGGTATGTGTTCCGTACACGGCGGAAACCCGCCCGTCCAGGTAGCGCGCAAGTGCATATTTCTCACCGGTCGCCTCCGCATGAAAATCGACGAGGGTGATTTTCGGGAGCTTTTGGGCAAGAAGCAGATCAGCCCGGTCAAACGGGGACTCCATGCTCTCCATGTATACCACGCCCATCAGATTGATTACGCCGACCTGAATTCGCCCCATGTCGACAATACAGAAGCCCTGCCCCGGCACCGAGGATGGGAAATTCGCCGGCCGCAGGAGAAACGGGCTGGAGTCGTAAAAATCGTAGCTTTCCCGCCTTCGGAAGCTGTGGTTCCCGGTTGTGATCACGTCGACGCCGCTGTCGAACAGATATTGGGCGGAAGAAGGCGTAAGGCCGTTCCCATCGGCGGAATTTTCACCGTTTGCCAGAACCAGCCGGATGTCCTTCAACCGTTTGAAGGAGGGGAGGCGGCTGCGCAGAAAACGGCATCCCACGCCGCCGACCACGTCCCCTAATGCCAGAATATTCATATGCTGCACCTCAATAATAAAAAGGGGGAACAGCTCTCTGTTCCCCCAAAAGTAAATTCAGTTACTTCGCGTACTCAATGGCTCTGCTCTCGCGGATAATGGTTACCTTGATCTGACCCGGGTACTCCAGGTCACTTTCGATCTTTTTGCAGATGTCGCGGGCAAGAAGAACCATTTTGTCGTCGCCCACCGTTTCCGGCTTTACCATGATCCGGATTTCACGCCCGGCCTGAATCGCATAGCTGCGGTCGACCCCTTCGAAGGAAGAAGCGACCTCCTCCAGCTTTTCCAGACGCTTGATGTAGTTTTCCAGGTTCTCGCGCCGCGCTCCGGGCCGGGCCGCGCTGATAGCGTCGGCAGCCTGCACCAGACATGCAGCGACTGTTTTGGCCTCCACGTCACCGTGGTGAGCCTGAATCGCGTGAACAACCGCTTCGCTTTCCTTATATTTGCGAGCCATGTCGACGCCGATGTCCACATGGGAACCTTCAATTTCATGGTCAAGAGCCTTGCCGATGTCGTGCAAAAGACCTGCCCTGCGAGCAATGGCGGGGTCCAGTCCGAGTTCCGAGGCCATCATGCCTGCCAGATAAGAAACCTCAAGGGAATGATTCAGAACATTCTGTCCGTAGCTGGTGCGGTAACGCAGCCGCCCCAGAAGTTTGACCAGTTCGGGATGGATGCCGTTAACACCGGCCTCGATCACCGCATGTTCGCCTTCCTGTTTAATGGTAGCATCTACCTCATGGCGTGCCTTTTCAATGGTCTCCTCAATCCTTGCCGGATGGATGCGTCCGTCGGCAATCAGGTGCTCCAGTGCGATCCGGGCTACCTCGCGGCGTACCGGCTCGAAGCAGGAAAGGGTGATTGCTTCCGGAGTGTCGTCGATGATCAGGTCAACCCCCGTCATCGTTTCAATCGCCCGGATGTTCCGGCCCTCGCGCCCGATAATTCTTCCCTTCATTTCGTCGTTGGGAAGCGGTACCACGGAAATCGTCGCCTCAGCCACATGATCCGCCGCACAGCGCTGAATGGCGGTGGAAATGATCTCCCGCGCGTTCCGGTCGGCCTCTTCGCGTGTCTGCTGCTCAATCTCCATCAGTTTAACAGCTTTTTCATGGGTCAGCTCGTTGTCCAGGTTGTTGAGAAGATATTCTTTGGCCTGATCGCCCGTAAAGCCCGAAATGCGCTCCAGCATATCGAATTGGCTCTTTTTCAGGGCTTCTGCCTCCGAAAGCCGTTCCTCGGCCTGTTTGATCTTGTTGGAAAGAACGTCGTCCTTGGCTTCCAGAGCTTCGGTTTTCTTGTCAAGGGTTTCTTCCTTCTGCTGAATTCTGCGTTCCTGACGCTGGATTTCTTTTCTGCGTTCGTTCAGCTCGCGTTCGGATTCGGTACGCTGGCGGTGGATTTCATCCTTGCCCTCCAGAATCGCTTCCTTTTTCTTTGCTTCCGCTGTTTTAATCGCGTCGCTGATGATCCGCTTAGCTTCCTGTTCCGCAGAACCGATTGTATATTCGGCGGTTTTTTTGCGGTGGATTACCCCGGCGAGATACGCAAGAACTCCCACAATCACCGCGCAAACAACCGTAATTACAATATAGGTTGCAAGATTCAAATTTTGGCACCTCCTTTTTTAAAATAACTTTTTCATATTCATTTAAATTCCATCATAGTGGATGGGTGCGTTATCCCATCAATGCAAATTCATGCATCATAAAACTAATTGTATTACTTTCCATACCCATCTGTCAAGAAATTTGCTTTCAATATGAAAACGTTCTGAAATTACCGGCGGCGCGGCCTGCAAAAGGCATCCGGACAGGCCTTGACAAGGGGAAAACGCCGTGCTATGATGAATCACAAAAGATCATCCATATCTGAATAAAACGTTGACGAGGAAGCCACATTCACGGCCGCATCAGAGA
The DNA here is from genome assembly GCA_023410445.1 of Bacillota bacterium. Taxonomy (GTDB): domain Bacteria; phylum Bacillota; class Clostridia; order Oscillospirales; family Acutalibacteraceae; genus Caproicibacter. Next base: position 42,530 of record JAEYPT010000007.1, read on the forward strand.
GCGAGCGCTATAAGCTGAAAACGCGCGCGGCGGGCAGGGTGCATCGGCTACCGCCTCCGAGCGTATGCCGAGTGCCTTCGGGCGAAAGGCGTGCCGGTCCGGCACCGTTAAAAGCCGTACGAATGAGGGTGGGCGAACAGCCTGCCGAATTTGGGTGGAACCGTAAGGAATCAGCCTTACCCCATTGCGGGGTAAGGCTTTTTTATTTTTTAAGGAGAGTGAATTAGAATGATCCGTGTAAATCTCAAGGGCGACGTCCGGGAGTTCGACAGCGGCGTCACAGTGGCAGACGTTGCGAAATCCATCGGTGCCGGTCTTTATAAAGCAGCCTGCGCCGGCAAGCTGAACGGCAAAACGGTTGACCTGCGCACTCCGCTGACCTCTGACTGCGAGCTGCAGCTTCTGACGTTCGACGACCCTGAGGGCAAGCGTGTTTACTGGCATACCTCTTCGCACATCATGGCGCAGGCGGTCAAACGCCTGTTTCCGGAGGCGGGCTTCGCAATCGGACCCGCGATCGAAAACGGCTTCTACTATGACTTCGACCTTCCCCGCACGCTGACCCCGGAGGATCTTGCGGCGATTGAGGCCGAAATGAAAAAAGTCATCAAGGAAGACCTCCCGCTGGAGCGTTTTGAGCTCGACGTGGACGAGGCCATCGCTCTGATGGAAAAGGAACATCAGGTCTATAAGCTCGAGCTCATCAAAGAGCATGCGGGCAAAGGGGAGAAGATCAGCTTTTACAAGCAGGGCGATTACATCGATCTCTGCGCCGGTCCCCACCTGCTGAGCACGGGCCGCGTGAAGGCCGTTAAGCTGACCAACTGCACGGGCGCATACTGGCGCGCGGACGCAAACAACAAGATGCTTCAGCGCGTCTACGGAATTTCCTTCCCGAAAGCTTCCGATCTGGAAGCGTATCTCACCATGATGGAAGAAGCCAAGAAGCGCGACCACCGCAAGTTGGGCCGCGACCTCGACCTGTTCGATATTTACGACGAGGGACCGGGCTTCCCGTTCTTCCTGCCGAAGGGCATGATCCTGCGCAACCAGCTGGAAGCGTTCTGGCGTGAGGAGCACACGAAGAATGGCTATGAGGAAATCCGCACCCCGATTATCCTGAGCGAAGAGCTTTGGCACCGTTCCGGTCACTGGGATCATTATAAGGATAACATGTACACCACGAAGATCGACGATGCTCCGTACGCGATCAAGCCGATGAACTGCCCGGGCGGCATGTTGGTTTACAAGCGCAAGCTGCACTCCTACCGCGATCTTCCGGAGCGTGTGGCGGAACTCGGTCTGGTGCACCGGCACGAGCTTTCCGGCGCGCTGCACGGCTTAATGCGTGTGCGCTGCTTTACCCAGGACGACGCTCATATTTTCATGATGCCGGAGCAGATCGAAAGCGAAATCCTCGGTGTTATGAACCTGATCGACAGCTTTTATAAGGTATTCGGCTTTGAGTACAGCCTGGAACTTTCCACCCGCCCAAAGGATTCCATGGGAACGGACGAACAGTGGGAAATGGCCACGAACGGCCTGAAAAAGGCGTTGGAAAAGAACGGCAAGCCCTACGAGATCAACGAGGGCGACGGCGCGTTCTACGGCCCGAAAATCGATTTCCATCTGCGCGATTCCATCGGCCGTACTTGGCAGTGCGGCACGATTCAGCTGGACTTCCAGATGCCGGAGCGCTTTGACCTTACCTATACCGGCGCGGACGGCGAAAAGCATCGCCCGGTGATGATTCACCGCGTGATCTTCGGCAGCATCGAGCGCTTTATCGGAATCCTGACCGAGCATTACGCGGGCGCGTTCCCGATGTGGCTGGCCCCTGTTCAGGTGAAGGTCCTGCCGATTTCGGACAGCACGCAGGAATATGCCAAGAAGGTTGCGGACGCTCTGACCGCCGCATCGCTTCGCGTGGAGCTGGATACCCGAAACGAGAAGATCGGCTACAAGATCCGCGAGGCTCAGTTACAGAAAATCCCCTACATGATCGTCGTCGGGGAAAAGGAAATGCAGAGTGGAAACGTCGCGGTACGGGGCCGGAAAGACGGAGACCTCGGCACGATGGACCTGCAGGCGTTCATCCAGAAGGCAACCGACGAAGTAAAAAGCAAGGCGAAAGAGTAAGACAAAAGGACCGGCGCGGGAAATGCGCCGGTCCTTTTTGCACGTTTGTGCCGGATATCGGGTGCGGAGCCCCGCAAAAGGTTCGGGTGGCGGGATGCTGCATAAAAAACAGGGCTGCGGAAAATAGAGTTATGTAAACCGATGCGGAACATCGGAATTCCACAGGAATGTGGAACACGTTTTCAGTCTTTGGTTGAAAACAGGGACGAAAGCGCGCTGTATGCCGGTTTGAAAGTTGAAAACTCAGTTGAAAATGTTGAAGATTGAAGTTCCAAAAGTTTGTCAATAATTAAACTATCGTTTTATGTAAAGTAAATTGGGCAAAAACTATACATCGATTATGCAGAAAGTGCTTTTAATTCTAATGGGAAAGCAACAAATATATTCTGTAACGCAATTATAATTTTTTAAAATCATGTAGAATAAGTAAATAATTATTGGTTATGACTGGGAGAAGGTGAGCGGATGGAAGAGGCGGAGCAAAGCGGAAAAAAGTGGCTGACCTTTACGGTTGTTGCGCTTGTCGTTGCTGCGGCGGTATTCATCGGCGCCTTTATGGTGTTTAACCATCAGCGCGAAAACTACGCGCATTATTCGCCGGATCAGATTACGGAGAAGATGATCGGCGACCTGAAGCTGACGGATCTGGAGAAGGTGGAGGGGGAACAGATTTCCAAGCATTACGACATTCCGAGCGGCGTTGTTTCCGACAGCTCGCTCTATATGAGCAAGTCGGCGGAGAGTGCTTCTGAGCTGGCGTGCTTTCTTCTGACGGATGCTTCAAAATACAAGGATTTGCAGGCGGCGGTTACCGCCCACATCAATGCGAAGGCGGTGGGTTACAAAAGTCTGAACCCGACTCAGTACAACGCTCTGAAAAACTATCTGATTGTTCATAACGGCCGGTATGTGCTCGTAGCGGTGGGGAGCAGCACGGAGGACGAGAATAAGTGGTTTAAAAGCCAGATCGGTTAAAAAAAGCTTGATTCCGCCAAAAACCTATGCTACAATAGTTTGCATGCGGGAGTAGTTCAGTGGTAGAGCGTCAGCTTCCCAAGCTGAATGTCGCGGGTTCGAATCCCGTTTCCCGCTCCAATCTATAAAGATAGTAAAAGGACTTGAACCATCATGGCTTGAGTCCTTTTACTATCTTGCTTTTTATGGTATACTCGGTTCAAAATTATTTATAATTCGCACAATGTTTCTCAACATGGAGGTGAATTGTTTTGAATTGGACGTTAGAGGATGATCATACCATGTCAATTATAACGGCAGAAAGACACGTTAAAAGCAATCATGGAAATAGCAATGCCTGTGAATTGCCGGCGACATGCGTTCTTTTCGAAATTGGAATGGCTTTGAAATATATTGAAAAGGAATTTGAGATAGAGACCTTAATAGAAAAGTTACCTTGTTTTCTTGATAGGCCTAAATGTTTAATTATAAAAGGCAAACCTTCCGTGTGTTTCACACGTGGAGGATATGGTGCTCCGGCGGCGGTTGATACATTAGAAACATTAAGGGTTCTAGGTGTCAAACGAATTGTCATTGTGGGTATGTGTGGAGTTTTTGCAAAGAATGTTGATGTTGGAGATGTAATCATACCTGATAGAATATTATGCGAAGAGGGAACTTCACATCATTATTTTGAAAATGTTGAATTTGCACATCCCAATAGTGAACTTTTTAGAAAGGCAAATACCTATTTCAAGAATCAATTTGAAATAAAGACAGATGCAACTGTAACAAGCGATGCTGTGTATCGTCAAACTTTTGCAAAAGAAGAGCTTTGGCGAAATAAAGGTTGTGTTGGTGTCGATATGGAATCATCAGCATTGTTGTTAGTCAGTCGGTACTATTCCATTCCTGCAGTATCAATCTTATTAGCCTCTGATAAGCATCCACTTAATGAAACCCAGGATAAATGGGAATGGGGTAATATAGATTTCGAAAAAGTTCGTGAGAAATTCGTAAAACATGCAGTGCAATTTTCATTGGATCTATGACTTCACATGAGCATAATCAGAACTTGCATCTAAATTGAGCAAATGACACAAAAAGTGAAACAGCCGGTTTTTGTTTTTTCTGAATCTGAATTGTCAGAAACCGGTCGGAAAGGAAGGATGAAAGATGTGTGCTGAGTTTGTAAACGTAACAGCAGAAAACCTTGACAGTGAGCATTTATGCTGCATTATTCGCAGCAAAAAGCCGCATCCGGGAGTGGAAGCAAAGCGGCAGTGGCTTTCCGATCGGCTAAAGGAAGGCCATGTCTTTCGAAAGCTGAATGCAAAAGCCGTAGTCTTTATTGAATATGCCCCACTTGAAACGGCTTGGGTCCCCATCGTCGGCGATAACTATTATTATGTATATTGCCTGTGGGTTTCCGGCGATTATAAAGGAAAAGGGTATGGGAAATCACTGATGGAGTATTGCCTGGCGGATGCCAGAGAAAAGGGGAAATCCGGCGTTTGCATGCTCGGGGCAAAGAAACAAAAAACCTGGCTTTCCGATCAATCCTTTGCGAAGAAGTTCGGCTTTGAAACGGTCGACTCGACCGATAGCGGCTATGAACTGCTCGCACTTTCTTTTGACGGAACAACGCCCAAGTTCGCACAGAATGCGAAAAGCGAAAAAATTGAAAGCAAAGAGCTGACCGTTTATTATGACAGGCAGTGCCCCTATATCGATCAAACCATTGGGATGGTAAAACAGTACTGTGAAACGAATAGCGTTCCGGTATCTTTGATCCAAGTCGATACGCTGCAGCAAGCAAAGGAATTGCCTTGCGTGTTCAATAACTGGGGCGTGTTCTATCAAGGAAATTTTGAGACTGTGAATTTGCTGGATCTCGCCTACTTAAAGCGGATACTGAAAAAGGGAGAAAAGAGCCGACTCGGATGAGTCGGCTTTTTTTACAGGAACGGAGCGCTGCATGGAGCTATCGCCCCAGAATGCCGGAAACCGCTAAAAAGGCGGCGCTGATCAGCAGGAGAGAGCATAATACAATCTTTCCAATATAGGGCTTTTCTCTGTAGTGGTAATATTTTGTCACAGCCTCAACTGTCTCTGAAAAGTAGTAAACGGAAAGTACAATCCACCCGACAAAGCTTTCTTTGCAGATCAAAGATGCAATTACAATGATTGCAGCTGCAAATCCTTCCGCAATGCGTGCGTTCTGACTTGCTTTCCGATCGATTTCGCGGTCGCGCTCGTCCTTAATGTATTCGTTGATCGGCTTTTTCTCCATGATGTACTGCCTTTCATCGGTTCAAAATCGTAAAACCCGTTACGTGTGCTTTTCATAATAAATGCAGGATATGATTTCCGCGAACATTGAAATGCTGAAACCGAACATCAGTCCGACCCCCGCATAGGTGATTCTGGGTTCTTTCGAGATGAAGCCCAGAATCAGTAAAACAAGCATCAATACAAAACAAACGGTCTGCGTTACGTTAAATGCCTTGCTTTTCGATTTTAGCCGAATCAGACGGTTCCGTTCATCCAGTTCATCAATCTTATCTTCCTTTGACATTTGATCGGACATGCTTCTCCACAGTTCAACCATTCCAATGAGAAACAGGAATATCATCAGCAAAACGGATTTCAAATCGAACGTTTTTATCATACCGCACAATAATAATGCTAAGCCTAACAGGAAGGAAACCGCTCCCGAAAGAAACGATTTTCTATTATAAATTTTCATATTGTTGGTCCTCCAACTCCTTGTTTTCCTTTAGACAGCATAAATCCTCCACCGTTACTCCAAAGACCTGGGCCATCCTATATGCCAGCAGAAGAGAAGGACTGTACTGCCCTGTTTCGATTGAAATGATGGTTCGGGAAGAAACATGGACCAGGTTGGCCAACTGCTGCTGGGTCAGGTTGGCTGCGGAGCGGAGTTCTTTTACCCGTGTTTTCATAGAGTGCTTCCTTCTGCTAATATGAAGTAAACTTCACGTGAAATCTACTTCATATTAGCATGCCCTTGGAATTCTGTCAAGGTAGGAATCAACGAAGATATCGGACTGAATTTCCTATACAAAGGAAAAAATCAGAGCCGTTTCTATGGCCTTTTAAACGCGCCGTTTTTCGAATGTGTGTGGGAATACTTCTCCCTCCGGAGAAAAATTCCGTCGGCGCAAAATTCCAAGTGCATGCGCAGTCATAAATAGTCGTTTTGGGAAAAAGGTAAGTTGAACTGGTAAAGAATTCGTGCTAAAATATAACAAAATAATCCATTTTAGCTTGATCAAGAATGAAAAAATGGGCAGTTAAACGAATTCGGGAGCAGCGGAGTGGGAACAGAAAGCCGCGACCCGAGGAAAATGGGGAACTGGATGGCCGGAAAAATTTTATATTGCGCTTCAACAGTATCCCATCTTATGAATTTTCATCTGCCGTATCTTCGTGCGTTTCATGAGATGGGCTTTGAGATTTGGGCCGCGGCGGATCGGGAAACCCCAGTGCCGTATGCGGACCATGTTGTTGCGCTGCCGCTTCGAAAGAAAATCACAAGCCCGGAAAATATCCGGGCAATTTTTGCGGCCCGAAAGCTGCTGAAGGAACAGAAATTCGATCTTGTCAGCACGCATACGATGCTCGCCAGCGTGATCGTCCGCGCGGCGGCCCTTCTGCTTCTCAAAAGGCCGAAAATTTTCTGTACCGTACATGGATACCTGTTCCATGAAACCGACGGGCTGAGCAAATGGGTTTACCTTCTTCCCGAAAAGCTCTGCGCGCGGGTGACCGATGTGCTGATGGTCATGAACCGGGAGGATTACGAAATCGCACAGCGCCACAAGCTGTACCGGAACCAACTTATTTCGATCGCCGGTATGGGAATCGATCTCACGAAGTTCCAACCGATTACGGAGGAAGAGCGCTCTTCGGCGCGGGAGGAACTGGGGCTCGGCAACGATGCGGTCGTCTTTGTTTATGCCGCCGAGTTTTCCAGGCGGAAAAATCAGGCGCTCCTGATTCGCTCTTTTGCGGAAATCAGCCGAGGCCGCACCGATCTGACGCTGCTTCTCGCCGGAACCGGGGCTTTGCTGGAAGAATGCAAAGCGCTGGCGCACAGTCTCGGCGCGGAGGACCGCATCCGTTTTCCGGGCTATGTAACGAATATGCGGCAGCTTTACTCCGCCTGCGATGCCTGTGTATCCACAAGCAGAATCGAGGGACTTCCATTCAACATCATGGAAGCCATGGCCTGCGGCCTGCCGATCATTGCAAGCGACATCAAGGGCCACCGGGAACTGCTCGAAGGGGAGACCGGGCTGCTGTTTCACGACGGCGAAGAGCTTAAAGCACAGCTGCAAAGGCTCGCGCAGGACGCTTCTTTGCGCGCTTCCCTGCGGAGCAGAGGGCTCCGCGCGGTGGAACGCTACGGCCTTTCGGAGGTTTTTCCGACGGTCATGAAGTGCTATGAGCCGTTGCTGCCGGGCTCGGGGGATTATAATAAATAGAACGCGGCCACGGGAGGGTATATAGTTGGGAAATGCAAAAGCTGACAGCCGGAGAGGAAATGCTAATCAGGCTGCAAAAACAGAACGGAATTTGTCCATTGACGGCTGGCGCGGCATTATGGCGATCTTTATAGCCTTTCATCATATGGACGCTTCCGGTACGCCTTCGGTTTTTTTTACGTCCTATTTAGCGGTGGAATTTTTCTTTATTCTGTCAGGATTCCTGTTAATGAAAAAGCTGAGCGCAATGCCGGAAAATCCTGCGGATGCCATAACGGTGCCCGGAAAGATTCTGTTCTCGAAAGTAAAGCGCTTTTGGACGCTGAATTTTCTTTTTATTTTACTTTTGTATTTTTTTTCTTTGTTTGTCAAGAATGGCGGCGGTTCCGCGGCTTCGCTGATTGAAAAGTTTGTTTCTTACTTTTGGGAAACATTCTTTCTCCAGTGCTCCGGTCTCAAAGTCTCCTGGCTGAATGCGCCGGCGTGGTATCTTTCGGCATTGCTGTTAGCCGGATATTTCATTTCTGTTTTGTTCTGTCTGAATCGAAGACTGTTTTTAAGTATTATTGCGCCGTTGACGATTCTCCTGAATTATGCCTATCTCAGCCGTGCAGCCGGCTGTTTGGGTGTAACAGGTCTGGCGGACAGTGAGCTGGCGTTCGGTTTTATCAGTGAAGGTTTGGTGCGTGGAATGGCCGGCATGTCTGTGGGCTGTCTGCTGTTTGCTTTTTATAGTTCAATAGAGAAAAAGTGGCAAAAAGCGATTGTTTCGACAAAGCAGAGGGGCTTGATCAGTCTTTTGGATTTAGTAAATCTTGCGGTGATGCTGAAACTGATGCTTTTTCGGAAACCTTCGCAGATGGATTTTCTTGTGATTCCCTGTTTTTGCATTGCGATCTTTTTTGCGGTGCTGCGCATTGGACCCTGCGCCCGAATTACCGCCGTGAAAGCGATCACCTTTCTGGGAAAGATCAGCATGGAATTGTTCTTATGCCATTGGTTTGTGATGAAAGTGATCAATCAATATTTATCAATGCTTTCTTATTGGCCGAAAATGGCCGTGTTTTTAGGGACTGCGATTTTGTTTGCCGCTTTTCTGTATTATGTCGCGGAGCCCTTTCTGCAAAAGGTGTTCTCCTCGTTTGGAAACTATTTTGCGTTACAGAAACGATGTGATTTGGGTCAGGCATAAAGCTGCGCCGTTACCGCTTTTTGTATATCAGGCAATCAATCGGATGAACGAATCGGAGCGGCGCTTAATGATTAAGGAACTTTAAATGGGTATTTCGAAATGAAACAGGAGTGATAATAGTGGGAAATGCGAAAGCGGACAGCCGGAGAGGAAAAGAAAAACTGTCCTTATCGGAACAGAATTCGAGGATGGAAGTCATAAACAGTAGTGCGATAGAGAGAAAAAATTCAGACAGAGTTGTCTGGGTGGATATTGTAAAAGGATTAGCTTCCATCCTCGTAATTGCAGTACATGCACCCAAACCTATTTTTGTGAGCAGATTAATTGCTCCTTATTTTCTTGCAGTGTTCTTTTTGGTATCAGGGTATTCGACTAGAGTCCCATTTCAGAAAGGATACGTGAAAAAGAATATTATTAAAAATCTAAAACTCATGCTTGCCTATGGAATTCCCCTCATTTTTCTAACAAGAATATTAGTGGGAAATCTCACATTTCCAAATATCTCAAACGATTTTATTGGGCTTGTAATTCAATCCCCTCAGGTATTGACTAAGTATTTTGATTATTTGTGGTTTTTTGCCTGCATCCTAATCGCAAAGTTGATTTTTTATGTCATAGTGAGGTTATCAAAAGAGAAAGATGTAGGAATTTTGGCTTTGTCGCTGATGATCGGGGGCGCAGGTTGTTTCTATAGTTGGGCTATCCGAGTTCCTCTGCCTTGGCATGTTCAGACAGCCTGCGCGGTTCAATTGCTCTATTGTGCCGGATATTTTTTACATAAATATGAATCTGTATTTAAAAGATTTGAATTTGCTGTCTTTGGGGTTTCAACGATAATGTTTTTCGTGACTGTGATTAATTTACCTATGGATGTAGATTTACACACGATGTTCTTTTCATCATATCCTAACTATATAATTCAAACGTTTTTTGGAGTTGCTTTCTTTATCTGTTGCTGTAGAAGAATTGGCCATAATAGTGTGCTGGAGTACATTGGAAAAAATTCCGCTTTCTTTTATGCATTTCATCCGATTGCAGTGATGGTTGTATTGGAACTTTTCTCGGGATATTCAAAGCAAATGGAACCGTATTTTGCGTCCTTCTTTCTGACGGCTGTGAGCACTTTCCTTCTCTATTTATCTTGTGAACTGTATTTACAGATCAAAGCTGGGCTGAAACAAAGAAAAAGCACGGCGAAAATTCCAGCATGTTGAAACAGGGCCGCCACTGTGACGATGCACAGCGGGCGGCCCTTTATTTGTCTGTTCTCAGTATCCGATCGCCAGTGCACGTACCCCGAACGACTGGACCGTTGGACCGTTTGTAACCGCGACGTTGACGTGGCTGGAGTCCGCGGGGGCGACTTCCCACAGGCCGAAGTTCCACGCCGTCAGGGGGATGACGTTTCCCACGGCAAAAAGAAGGGAGGCAATGTGCGAAACCGGAAGGCTTACGTTGTAGTTCGTTCCGGCGGCGACGGAGGGAGTGGTGAAGGTGATCCACTCCAGAATCAGACCGTTCGGGAGCCGGACATACCCACTGCCGTTAAAGGAATGTCCGTAATCCTTGAGCGCGTAGTCAGAAGCGTCCGTTCCGCCGAGCTTCAGCGCGTTCAGCGCATTGCCGATGGAATCCCCGGAAGCCAGTCCCGCCGCCGTCAGCTGGGAAAGCGAGATGTCGCCGGAAAGCGGCAGTCCCGCAATCTGCCGGGTGTTCGGGACGGCAGCATCCACCTTGGCTTTTTCGGCGTCGGAAAAGTTGTTGTCGGTGGCGGCGCCGTTCCCGGCAATCAACAGGGCCCAGTTTGTGCCGTCGTTCGCCGGAACCGCCGTGTTGCCTTCCTTCATGGAACAGTAGGCGGCGTTGCCCGGTGCGTAGTAAACGCAGTCGCCGACGCCGTAGGTTCCGGGGACCCATGCGCCCTTTGGAATCAGGGCGGCCCGGCGCTGCGTTTTTTCGTAGCGGCCCGACTCTGTGCTGAACACGTACCAGTATCCGTCTGCGCCGATTTCCGGCAGATTCTGCGACCGTGCCGCGGCCTGTTCCGCCTGCTGCAAAGCGGAACCCGCGTCGGCAACTGCTTTTGCGGCGTCTGAAGCGGCTTGCGCGGCTTGTTTCGCCGTGCTCTCGGCCCGGTTCAGCGCCGATGTCAGCGCGGAGAACCCGTCTGTGGCCTCCACGGCTTCCTCAAGGTCGGACCGTTCCACCTTCAGCACCGGCCCGTAAAATTTCAGCGCCTTAAAGGTTGGGCCGGAGAGAAGAAACTGGCAGGCGTAGACGCCGAACCGCGCCGTCATTCCGGAGGTGAGCACAAACACCGCCGTGCCCCCTTCCGCATCGGATACCGTCCCGTCGCAGAAAACCGGCGGATTTGTGCCCGCCAGGTAAAGGCGCGGGGTACAGCCTGTCAGGCAGACGGGTTTTCCACCGCAATCCAGAAACGTGACGGTGACGGAGCGCGCACCCTCCTCACCCTGCACGGCCGGGAGCGTCATGCGGTTCGGCTGCCATGCCTCAAGCGTGATTGATAAATTTACCATAGATTGATTCGTCTCCTTTCACCAATCCTGCTTTTCCCATTGAAAACTTCGCCTGAGGAGGGAAAAATTTCCGCTTTTTTGCTTTATATCGGAGGTAAAATGTGTGTCTACATTGTTAAATTGTTATAAACCGTATTCCCATGAGTGGGTTGCTGTAGTATAATATAGAATAATCTTCCGGCTTCGCTCCGTGCGAATTGTGGCAGGACAAGCCTGAAAAACAAGAAAATCACAGGAGAAGATTTGCGTATGCAGCCCGAAGAAAATTTACAGCAGAATAATGAGGAAGGAATATCGGACCGGATCAATCTAAAAAAGATCTGTGCCGTTATTTTAGTCTGTTACGCGGCGCTCGCGGTCGCCTTTTATTTTTTGACCGGAGAACAGCTCCATTTCCGTGTTTCGCGGGGAACCATAGCTATGCCTACGGCGAATTACGGAACGGTGGAGCTGGTTCCCGGTGCCAAGGTGGAGGAGGTCTTCACCCCGAAAATCCAAAGGCTGGAACAGGTCTCCGTCACTTGGGGAACTTACGGTCGCAAGGATAAGGGTACGGTTCTGGTGGAGCTTTACAAAAAAGCGGACATGAAACTGCTCCTTTCCCAGAAGCTGGATGCTTCCGCGCTGAAGGAAGGGACCGTCACGACGATGACGTTCGGCACTCCTTTGGAAAACGTGTATGGCGCTGAGTTGCTGCTGCGCATTACCTCGCCGGACGGCGTCTCCGGAAGCACCGTTACTCCGGTGATGAAGACGGACGCGGATCCCCTCCCCGGTAGCCAGCTTTTCCTGAACGGGAAGGAGACAAACGGCAGACTTTGCTTCTCCGCCCAAGGGACGGACTACATATGGTTCGGGCTTCACTATTGGGCCTTTGCTGCGGCGGGTGGTATTCTGCTGGCGGCTTACCTGATCTTTTTCCTGATCCGGGTACAGCGTCGGAAGAAAAGCACGCTTCTGAACGCGATGATCGCCATGAAAAAATACCAATTTCTGATTCATCAGCTGGTTTCCCGGGATTTCCACACCAAATACAAACGCTCGATTCTCGGCGTTTTCTGGAGCTTTTTGAATCCGCTGCTGATTATGACGGTTCAGTACTATGTCTTTTCCACGATTTTCAAGGCGGATATTCCGTATTACCCCGTCTATCTGCTGACGGGCATTGTCATGTTTAACTTCTTTTCCGAAAGCTGCGGCATGACGTTAAGCTCTATCCTGGGCAACTCCGCACTGATTACAAAAGTCTATGTTCCAAAGTATATTTATCCGTTGACCCGCGTACTCTCTTCGCTGGTGAACCTGCTGATTTCGCTGATCCCGCTTTTCGCGGTCGTGCTGATTTCAAGGGTTCCGATCACGAAGGCGGTCCTGCTGTTTCCGTTCCCGCTTTTGTGCCTTGCGGTGTTCTGCCTTGGGCTGGGCATGCTGCTGGCGGCAGGAATGGTGTTTTTCCGGGATGTGCAGTTCCTGTGGGGAGTCGTCAGCATGCTGTGGATGTACGCAACCCCGATTTTCTACCCGGAAAGCATTCTTCCGGACCAGTTCAAATTTGTTCTGGCCGTCAATCCGCTTTATTACTTTATTAAATTCGCGCGAACCTGCATTATCAGCGGAATCTCGCCTGAACCGGCCGTTTACGCGCAGGTATTCCTGTTTTCGCTGGGAATGCTGCTGGTAGGCGCGTTCGTTTTCCGCAAATCGCAGGACAAATTTATCCTCTATATTTAGGAGCAATCGTTATGTCTGATACGATCATTGATGTTCGGGACGTTTCCATGCGTTTCCGTCTGGCCAACGACCGGATTCTTTCGCTCAAGGAGTTTGTGACTACCAAGCTGCGCGGCAAGCTGACCTACCGGGACTTCTGGGCGCTGCAGCACATCACGTTCAGCGTGTGCAGCGGCGAGGTCATCGGCATTGTCGGGAGCAACGGCTCCGGAAAAAGCACGCTGCTGAAAATTATTTCCGGCATCATCAAGCCGACCTCCGGAAGCGTGGAATGCAGGGGCAATATCGTGCCGATGCTGGAGCTTGGCTCCGGCTTCGACTTCGACCTGACCGGGCGGGAGAATATCTTTCTCAACGGCGCCATTCTCGGCTATACGGAGGACTTCCTGAAGAGCAAATATCAGGAAATCCTTGATTTTTCCGGGCTCGGGCAGTTTATCGATACGCCCATCCGGAATTACTCCTCCGGCATGGTGATGCGGCTGGCGTTTTCCATTGCAACCATGGTGCGGCCGAAAATTCTGATCGTGGATGAAATCCTCTCCGTCGGAGATGAGGATTTCCAGCAGAAAAGCCGCAGGCGGATGCAGGAATTGATGAGTGGCGGCACGACCGTGCTGTTTGTTTCACATAACCTGGCACAGATCCGCGAAATGTGCCAGCGCGTCGTCTGGATTGACCACGGCGTACTCCGGGCGGTGGGGGAAGCCGCCGAGGTTTGCGATCAGTATCAGGCGTAACGCGGAAGGGGGAATGTGGCCCGTGGAAAAACTGCTGACGGTTGTTGTTCCGGCGTACAATGCCGAAAAATATTTGCAAAAGTGCCTGTCTTCTTTTATAATAAATTCGGAGTTGTCCCAATCGCTGGAAGTGCTCGTTGTGGACGACGGTTCCTCGGACGCGACAGCTCAGATTGCCGAACAGTTTGAGGATCGGTATCCGCAGACGTTCCGGGTTCTGTCGAAGGAAAACGGGGGTCACGGTTCCGTAATCAATACGGGAGCCGCGCTCGCTGCCGGAAAATACCTGAAGGTTGTGGATGCGGACGACTGGGTCATTACCGAAAACCTTGAAAAGCTTTTAAACTTTCTGGGGGAAACAGACGCGGACGCCGTCGTGACGGCGTTTCATAAGGTGGATGAGAGCACCGGAAGAACAGAGCTTTTTTTCCCGGACTGCGACTGCGGCAAGACATATTCTCTGGAGGATGCTTTGCAGATTTTCCCCAGGGTGTATGCCTGCTTTTCCTTTCATGGGATTTTTTATAAAACCGAGGCTTACCGCCGGACGGGCTTTCTCCTTTCAGAAAAGGTCTTTTATGAAGACAATGAATTTGCCACGGTACCGTTCCGGGCGGTGGAAACGATCCGCTTTTTCCCGGAGTCCGTGTACCAGTATCTGATCGGCAGTGCCGGGCAAAGCGTGTCGTTCCGAAACCAGATCAAGCGGCAGGACGATATCCGGAAGGTGGCCGTTCGGATTCTGGAGGACAAAAATCGGTTTGTTCCGGCAGGTTCGCCGCTGGAACGGTATTATTTGATGAAACTGGAAATCGTGGTCGCGAGCTATTACTCCGCGGTCATGGTCAAAAATCCCGATAAAAAGAACGGCCGGGCTTTGGCGGCCCGCTTCCGGGAAGTGATCCGGAACGGGGACCGGCAGCTTTACGCCGTCACAGATCGCAAATATAAAACGCTGCTTCTTTTCAATATCATCCATTTTTCCCCGCAGATTTATCAGTCGCTTGCCCGGAAGGGCCTTTTAAGGGCGGTGCAGGGAATCTGGGCGCGCCCGGCGCAGTGAGAATACCGCCTGAGAGGGGAAACGTGTATGAATTATGACTTTCTGATAGTTGGCGCGGGTCTTTTCGGCGCAGTCTTTGCCCATGAAGCGGCGCAGAAGGGAAAGAAATGCCTGGTGGTGGAACGCCGCGGGCAGGTCGGCGGAAACGTCTACTGTGAAAAACGGGCCGGAATTAACGTCCATCGGTACGGCGCGCATATTTTCCACACAAGCGACCGCGAAGTCTGGGAGTACGTCAACCGGTTCGCCGATTTTGAGCCGTTCGTTAATTCTCCGGTCGCTGTCTATCGGGATGGGCTGTACAATCTCCCGTTTAACATGAACACATTTCACCAGCTTTGGGGCGTTGTGACGCCAGCGCAGGCAAAAGCGAAAATAGCGGAACAGGTCTGCCAGTTCGAAAACCCGCAGAATCTGGAGGAACAGGCGCTTTCCCTCGCCGGGCGCGACATTTACGAAAAGCTGATCAAGGGCTATACGGAAAAGCAGTGGGGCCGCGACTGCAGAGAGCTTCCCGCGTTTATCATCCGGAGGATTCCTCTTCGCTTTACCTATGACAATAATTATTTCAGCGACCGGTTTCAGGGCATTCCGTCCGAAGGATACACCGCTCTGGTGGAAGGTTTGCTGGCCGGCACAGAGGTGCTGACGGATACCGATTACCGGGAATTTATTGTTTCCCGCCCGGACGAAGCGGAAAAGACCGTATTTACAGGCTGTATCGACGAGTTTTTTGACTATCGTTTGGGTGCGCTTCAGTACCGCAGTCTGCGGTTTGAGAGCGAAGAGCTTCCCGTCGATAATTTTCAGGGGAACGCCGTCGTGAATTACACGGAACGAAGCGTCCCCTATACCAGAATCATCGAGCATAAGCATTTTACCCGTTTCTGCGACAGTCCTACGACAGTCATCACGCGGGAGTTCCCTGCCGAATGGCGGCGGGGCGACGAACCCTATTATCCGGTGAACGACGAAAAAAACAACGCGCTTTATGAGCGGTACCAGCTTCTTGCGCAAAGCAGGCCCGACGTGATTTTCTGCGGACGGCTCGGAAGGTACCGGTACGTCAACATGGATGAAACGGTGGCGTCCGCTCTGCGTCTGGCAAAAGAAATCCTGTAAGGAAAAAGGTGAAAGCCGATGGAACCGCGGAATGGACCTCAGGAGCCTCTTATCACCGTTGTAACCCCATATTACGACAATCCGACGCTGTTCGAAGCCGTGGATTCCGTGCTGGACCAGTCCTACCCCGCGATTCAGTATCTGATCGTAAACGACGCGTCGCCGTCGATTCCTTCAGAACCGGTAAGGCAATATCTCTCGCAGCGGAAGGGGCCGAACATTCGGGAATTCCGTGTGATTGAAAATCCCGTCAACTCGGGCGTAGTTCGCTCGGTCAACGAGGCGTACCGGCAGGCGGAAGGGGAGTACATCTTCAACCTTGCCGCGGACGACGCGTTTGCCGACGGGGACGTCCTCCGCGATTGGGTGCGGGCGTTTCAGACCACCGGGGCCATGGTTATGACGGCTTACCGGTACGTATACGATGAAACGCTGAAAATCAAACGAAAGACCCTCCCTTTGCCGGAACAGGCGGCAAAAATCCGAAAGCTGGACTGTTCGCTGCTGTTTCACGACCTGGCCCGCGAAAATTACATCTTCGGTTGCTGCACAGCAAGGTCGCGGGAATGTATCGAAAAATATGGCCTTCTCAGCGAAGATTACCGGCTGATCGACGATTACCCGATGAACCTGTACTGGCTGAGAAACGGTGTTCCGATTCATTTTTTCGACCGGGTCGTGGTCAAATACCGGTCCGGTGGAGTCAGTGCTCCGGTCAGTTTCAACGGAGCCTATGAAAAGGATGCCGATCTGGTTTTTCACAGGGAAATTCGGAACTATTCGCCGCATCCTGTTATCGCGTCGATGGAATATATCTATTGGAAAACACGTCAGCAGCGCGCGGGCGCGTATTTCCGAGAATTGAAGACGGCGGCGACGCCGTGGAAGCGGCTGTGGCTGCTGGTAAAATATCCGGAAAATATCCTGCGCTTTTTCAAAAGGAAACTAACCGGTTTGAAAAAGCACTGAAAACGGAAGCATACAGGGAAAATGGAACAGTGCGAGGAGAAAAAAATGGAGATTGAATGCAACAGGCTGGACCGCGGTTTTCAGATGTATCAAGAGGAATTTGAACGGAAGGCGCTGGAGGTTCTGCGCTCGGGATGGTATATCCTCGGCCCGGAGCTTCAGGCTTTTGAGAAGGAGTTTGCGGCTTACGTCGGCACAGAGTACTGCGTCGGGCTGGCAAGCGGTCTGGATGCGCTTTCCCTCGCGGTCCGCGCGCTCGGGATTCATACCGGCGACGAGGTCATTGTTCAGGGGAATACCTACATAGCCAGTGTCATGGGGATTACGATGAACGGTGCCACCCCGGTTTTTGTAGAGCCGAACCGCTTCAACAACATCGATGTGACGAAAATCGAAGAGAAAATCACCGCAAAAACGAAGGCAATCATGGTGGTCCATCTGTACGGGCAGGCCTCTAAAATGGATACCGTGATGGAGCTGGCGAAGAAATACGGTCTGAAAGTCGTCGAGGACTGCGCACAGTCGCATGGTGCAAAATATGCCGGTGAAATGACGGGTTCCTTTGGGGACGTGGGCTGCTTTTCCTTTTACCCCACGAAAAACCTCGGAGCATTCGGTGACGCCGGCGCAATTACCACCAATGACCCGGAGATCGCGGAACAGATCCGTGTCCTGAGAAATTACGGCAGCGAAAAGAAATACCACAATAAAACGGTGGGCGTCAATTCCCGCCTTGATGAGCTTCAGGCGGGCCTGCTGCAGGTAAGGCTGAAGCATCTGGACGAACTGATCGCGGAGCGGCACAAAATCTGCGACTTCTACAACAAGAATCTGAAAAACGCCGCGCTGGAAAAGCCGGAGGTTGAGGAAAATGCCACAACCGTATGGCATCAGTATGTTGTGCGCTGCGGGCATCGAGATGAGCTGAAAGATTATCTGCAGAAAAACGGAATTCATACCATGATCCATTACCCGATTCCTCCCCATCTTTCCGAAGCATACCGGTATCTGAACGTTTCGGAAGGGGCGCTTCCGATTTCCGAGCAGTACGCGCGTGAGGTTCTGTCGCTGCCCCTGTACAACGGCATGAAGCGGGAGGAACTGGAGTTCGTTGTCGATGCGCTGAACCGCTTTTCCCCGGAGGCCTGAGCATGGATACGGAAATGTTTGAACTTCAGAAATTCCTGTTCGAGCAGGCACCGACCCGTCTGCAGCTGCTGAATTATTCCGCGCGCCTGCCGAAGCAGTACCGGATTACGGTATACCGCAATCATTCGTTTGAATTGGTCGAGCACACGATCGTTCCCTATCTGGAATATGCGGGCATCGGTGCGGAGTTTACCTACAGCGACTACGACGACAGCCTCTCGTTCCATGACCTGGACGCATCTGCCGACCTGATGATCCTCTGGCTGGACTTCAGCCGTTATAAGATGCAGGATGTCGGCGCGTTTCTCCGGGAACGGCTGGATTTTCTGCATACGATTTTTCTCCGACCGGTTCTTGTGGTTCCGTTTGAGGGTGAGTTTGAAACCAAACGCTCGGATGAATGCTGCTACAGTCTGGCGGCCGTTCGCGAGAGCCTGGGGAAGAAGTTTACCGACCTGCGGCTGGAGCCCTTTTCCGGAACGAAAATGAGCGCCGCCGCCTGCATGGGTGCGGCGCGGGACCTTGGCCTCAAATATATCCCGGCGCTTTTGAAGCCCGCGCTGAAAGCGGTGATCGTTGACCTCGACAACACGCTTTACCGGGGCGTGCTGGGGGAGGACGGAGCGAAAAATCTGGTGCTGACCGAGGGCCATGTTCGCCTGCAGAAAAGGCTTAAGGAACTGTCGCAGCAGGGCTTTTTCCTTTGTGCCGTAAGCAAGAACGACGCGCGCGACGTGGAGGAACTGTTCCGGCTGCGGGAGGATTTTCCGCTCCGGGCAAACTGTTTCACCAAAGTGGCCGCATCCTGGAACGCCAAAGCGGATTCGATTGCGGAGCTTTCCTCTTACCTGAACATCGGTATGGACAGCATGCTGTTTGTGGACGATAACCCCGGCGAGCTGTTTGCGGTTCAGCACGCAATCCCGCAAATCCATGAAATCCGGGCGGAGGCGGATGCGTCGGTCACGGCGGATGTACTGGAGAATTATCCCGGATTGCTGAAGCTGCACGCTGTCGCAGAGGATGGAATCCGCAAAAACGACCTGCAGGCAAACGAACTGAGAGCCCGCCTGCAAAGCAGTGCGAAGTCGGAGGAAGAGTACCTCCGGTCGCTCGCGGTGAAGCTGATTTATTCCGTCGATGAGCCGGCACAGGCGGAACGGATTTCTCAGCTGGCCAATAAGACGAATCAGTTCATTTTTAATTATAAGCGTTATCCCGTTGCTCAGATCGAAGAAATGATGCAGGGCGAAGACAGCGCCGTGGTTTCGGTGAGTCTGTCGGATAAGCTGTCTGACAGCGGCATCATCTGCGTCTGTGCCGCCAGACGGCGCGGCGATACAGCCGAAATTGAGGACTGCCTTGTCAGCTGCCGGGCGCTTGGCCGCGGGCTCGACGATCTGATCGTACTGGGGGCCATCCGCGCGGCCGCCGATCGGCTGCGGTGCTCCCGCGTCCGGGTTCTGTTCCAGAAAGGGGAACGGAATTTGCCCGCTGAAAAATTCGTGGAGCAGAATCTGAGGGAATGCCTGGAAGACGGCGCCGAATTTCGGTACCGACTGCCTGAGGGACCGGCTGAAATTGAAATCCGTGAAGGAAAGGTTGAGAAATAGAATGGAAGAAAAGGTACGTGCCATTGTAGCCAAGGTTTTGGCGAAGGACGCCGCGGCACTGGAGAACGAAATGGACACTCCGGCATTGTGGGATTCCCTGCACCTCATTGAAATCATCCTCGCCGTAGAAGAGGAATTCGACATCACACTGGAGCCCGAGAAAATTGCGAAGGTCAAAACGCTCCGCGACCTCTGCGCTCTGGTTGCTGAGGAAGGCTGACGAAGATGGACCATCGTATTTCTCTGGACGGCTATGCCTACCGGCTCCGTCCCATCCGGCTTTCGGACGCGGAATTCATTCTGCGGGTCCGTTTGGAAGACAAGGAGCGCAACCGCTTCATTCATGAGATTCCGAACGACGTTTCGGTTCAGGAGGAGTGGCTCCGGGCTTACCTTGAGCGGCCGGACGACTATTACTTTGTAATTGAAAACAAAATGACCGCACAGCCGGAGGGCCTGATCGCCATTTACAATTTTGAGGGAAACGGCAGGGCCGAATGGGGACGCTGGGTGGTCCAAAAGGGGTCTTTCGCTTCCGTCGAAAGCGTGAACCTGATTTACCGCGTCGCATTTGAAAAACTCGGCCTTGCGGAGCTGTGTTGCCGCACGATCCGCGACAATACGGCCGTGGTGTCCTTCCATGACTCCATCCGCGAAAAGACAAAAGGCATTCTGAAGGATTACTGCTCCATTGGGGACCAGTCGTTCGATGCCGTAGAGCAATATGCGGAGAAGGCCTATTTTTACGACACCGTAAAACCCGATTTGGACCAGAAATCCTGCACGATTTTCCTTCGCAACCTGAGGGTCGAAACCGGGGGATTGCAGTTCCACCACATCGGCGTGGCGGCGAAGAATATCGGCAAGGAACTGGCGGCGTTCCGGATGCTCGGCTACCGGGAAGAGGGAGCCGTGTTTGAGGACAAAAGCCAGGGAATCCGCGGCCTGTTCCTCACCGCGAAGGGGCAGCCCCGCCTGGAACTGCTGGAAAATCTGGAGGGTAGCGACACCCTCACGCCGTTTATTGACGGCAGAGTCAAGATGTACCACATGGGGTACTGCGTAAGCAATATCGAGCACGCTGTCGAGGTGCTGACCCGCTGCCGTGTGCCTATTGTTTCTCCGCTGAAGCAGTCCGTCTATTTTGGAAAGCGCATCTGTTTTTTAATGCTCCCCAATCTGTATATGATCGAGCTGATTGAAACCTGAGTTTTTGAGCCGCGGAGGCGGAACGTGAAATATTGGAGTGATTGAATTTGGAACGGATTACAAAAGTCGTTTTTTTCTTCCCTTGGACGGAAGTGAGCGGTGGCCCTTTTTTTCTGACTCGGCTGGCGGAGGATCTGGAAAAAACGGGAAAATATGAAGTCTATTATACGGATTATGAAAATTGTCTGTTTGAAAAGCTGGTCAAAAACCCCAATATTCACAAACTGGTTTATAAGGACGAAAAAACCGGATTTAAAGTTTTCCCGGAGGAACCGGTCATTTTGGTGACGCCGATTTACTGGGCATGTTATGTTCCGATTATGCATCCGCGGTCTAGAATCATGTTTTTTAACTGGCACAACTGCTGCATCCCGGTTCTTCGGGGTGACTGGCAGGTCAATGACACCGAGATGAACCAATTTCTGAAGATCGTGTATGATTCCCAGTCGGTTTTTTTCTGCGATCTTACGCACTGGTCGTATCAGAACACGCCGAATCTGCGGTTCGAAAAGAAGTTTGTCCCCATCATCCTGCCCCCCAGAACAGGAGAAGCCGTAAAGGAACTTATCAATCCGGGGGAAATCAATATCGCCGTTCTGGGGCGCATCTGTCCGGATAAGGTTTACAGTGTGATTGACCTGATGCGGAACCTGGAAAAAACGTCGAATCAGATGAAGAAAAACGTCTTTATTATCGGCGACGGCCCGAATATGAAAGAGCTGAAAAAGCATAAGTGGAAGAACGGAGTCTATCCGATCTACTGCGGGACCGTTACGGGAAAAGACCTGGCAAAAATTCTGGAGAAGAAGGTCGACATCCTGTTCGCCATGGGGACCTCGGTTCTGGAGGGAGCCGCGCTTAAGTTGCCGTCGGTCATTATTCCGCATAATGTGGAAGATTTTAAATGCAACCGCTATGTGTATCTCTCCGACAGCAAGGGCTTTGCCCTCGGGTGGTTCGACACGCAGATGGAAAAGCTCAAACTGCAGTCGTTCCCCTTACAGAAAATCATCGATGATGTGTATGTGGGCGGGAAAAAGGCAAAAATCGGCGAAAACTGCTATCAATATTATCTGGAGAACCATACCTCGAATATTTCCTATTTCCAGAAAGCCCTGCAGGAGACGACGCTGACGTACGAATGGTTTTTCGGTTTTGCCAAGGAACGGTTTCACCTGGTGCGCAAGCGCCGGAAGTTTGGAATCAGCGTAATCTGGGTGTGGACGAATTATAACCATTCGGAAATCCGTGTGTTGCTGTTCAAATATTTTAAGTTTTTAACCATTAAAAACGACGATCATTTTCCAGAGGTTTATCTGTTCGGAAAGTTCCGGCTGTTTTAGGGAAATGCCTCAATAAATTAACGGGGGAGTTCTGAATGAAGGGAATTGTTCTGGCAGGCGGCGCGGGAACGCGTCTGTATCCACTGACGACCGTTACAAGCAAGCAGCTTCTTCCCATCTATGACAAACCGATGATCTATTACCCGCTGAGCACCCTGATGCTGGCCGGCATTCGGGAAATCCTGATTATTTCGACGCCGCTGGATACCCCGAGGTTCGCCGAGCTGCTCGGCAGCGGGGAACAGTTCGGCCTGCAGCTTTCGTATATGGTTCAGCCGTCCCCGGACGGGCTGGCACAGGCGTTTCTGCTTGGTGAAAGCTTTATCGGCGACAGCTGCTGCGCCATGGTTCTGGGGGATAACATCTTTTACGGCGCGGGGTTCGGAGAAATTCTGCGGGAAGCCGTTGCCAACGCGGAAGAAAATCACCGCGCGACCGTTTTCGGCTACAGTGTAACCGACCCGGAGCGGTTCGGCGTCGTGGAATTCGACCAAAACGGAAAAGCGCTAAGCATTGAGGAAAAGCCGGCGCATCCGAAGTCCAATTACGCGGTTACCGGGCTTTATTTCTATGACAACCGCGTGGTCGAAATGGCAAAAAAGGTTCGCCCAAGCGCGCGCGGTGAGCTGGAAATCACCACTCTGAATGCGATGTATCTGGAGCAGGGCCTGCTGGATGTGCAGAATTTGGGGCGCGGGTTCGCGTGGCTTGACACCGGCACGGTAGACAGCCTTGTGGAAGCGGCTATTTTTGTGCAGACCATTGAGAAACGCCAGGGCATCGGTATCTCCGCGCTGGAGGAAATCGCTTTTTACAACGGCTGGATTTCCGGGCAGAAGCTTTTGGAGAGCGCGGAACGGTATGGGAAAAGCCCGTACGGCGAACGGCTGAAACGGGTTGTGGCTTCACAGACGAAAAACTGACAAGGGGGAATACGGAATGAGCAAGCGCTATTTGGTTACCGGCGGCGCCGGGTTCATCGGCTCCAACTTCGTTCATTATCTTTTGGGGCAGCACGACGATATTCTGCTGGTTAATCTGGATAAACTGACCTATGCGGGGAATCTGGAAAACCTGAAAGGCATTGAGGGCGACAGCCGCTATGTCTTTGTGCAGGGCGACATCTGCGATGGGAAGCTGATCGCGGATCTGTTTGAAAAATACCGGTTTGACTGCGTCATTAATTTCGCGGCGGAAAGTCATGTGGACCGGAGTATTTCCAACCCCGGAATTTTTGTTGAGAGCAATGTTGGCGGAACCGTCAACCTACTCCAGTGTGCCAAGAATGCGTGGTACAGCGAAGGGCAGTGGATGCCGGGGAAAAAATACCTTCAGGTTTCAACCGACGAGGTATATGGGTCTTTGGGTGAGGAAGGCTATTTTTCGGAAACAAGCCCGATCGCCCCGCATAGCCCGTATTCCGCCAGTAAGGCCAGTGCCGATATGTTCGTGCTCGCCTATCATTCCACTTACGGTATGCCGGTCAACATCACCCGATGCTCGAACAATTACGGCCCCTATCAGTTCCCGGAAAAGCTGATCCCGCTGATTATCTACAACGCGAAAAACCACAAAAAACTTCCGATTTACGGCGACGGCATGAACGTGCGCGACTGGCTGTTTGTTGAGGATCACTGCAAGGCAATCGATCTGGTTGCCGAACAGGGCCGTGAGGGCGAAGTTTACAACGTCGGCGGTCACAATGAACGGACCAATATCTTCATTGTGAAGACGATTATTCAGGAACTGCACGCGAAATACGACGCCGGAATCGGAGAAGACTTGATCGAATACGTAACCGACCGCCCCGGTCATGACCGACGCTACGGGATTGATCCGACCAAAATCCGGGAGGAGCTGGGCTGGTCTCCGGAAACGGCGTTTGAGAACGGCATTGTGAAAACCATCGACTGGTATATGGAAAACAGAGAATGGGTGGACCACGTCACCTCCGGAACTTATCAGAAATACTATGCCGATATGTATCAGGGCGGCGTCGAAAGATTGGGAAAATAAATTCCCATGGAAAGCGGAGGCGGAAAATGATCCAGGAAATCAAGACAAGACACAACCCCGGTCAGCCGGGGGCATTGTCCTTTTTTGAAGCGGGGCGGGATGTCGATTTCGCGATCAAGCGTGTTTATTACATCACCGGTGTTCCGGAGGGGACCGTACGGGGCGGGCATGCGCACAAAGCGCTGAAACAGCTGCTGTTCTGCCCGTTCGGAAAAATTGAAGTTACAATGGATAACGGCACCGAAAAAAGCGTATTTGTATTGGATGATCCCTCCAAAGGTCTCGTTGTTGATCCGCTGTATTGGCACACCATGCGCTGGCTGGAGGATAACTCCGTTCTCTGTGTAGCAGCGTCCGGGTATTATGACGAAAGCGATTATCTCCGTGACTACAACGAGTTTCTTCTTTATCTTCAGCAACAGTCGAAAAACGAAACCTGACGCGGCGATTCAGGGTTTTCGGCGCATCGGAAAGTGACAGGAATGTATAAATACAACAGAGTAATTTTGCACGGAAAATGTGTCGGGGAAGCCATCACGCAGTTGAGGGCTTCCGCCGATTTTTACTACAGACCGGTGGACTTCGCCGCAGATGACGATGGAAACGATCCGGCAGCGGAAAAAGAGAGCACGAAATCTTCTAAAATCTGCTGTATTAAAAAGCACAAAGCGGCGTTCCTGATAGCGACCTGTCAACTGGAGGTTGTCGGGTATAACGTTGGGGAAAAAGAAATGAACCCGGAAAGCAGGCATATCGTTCCGCCGCGGCTCAAGCGGGAAAGAAGAAAAATCATCCGGGAAAAGCTCAAGAACCGTGTCCCGGTCAACGTTCTTTTTCTGATGACGCGCATCAGCACGTGGTCCTGGGACGGATTATACCGAAGGTTCAGCGAGGACGAACGGTTTAACCCGACCATCTGTGTGATTCCCTGGGTGCATGACGGTTACGACGAGATGTGTTGTTACATGGATCAGGCCTATCTGGCGTTAACGGACAAAGGCTACCATGTTCTCAGAGCCTATGATGTCAATGTCAAAGAATACTTTGACCTCAAACAGCTGGAACCGGATTTGATCTTTCATGAAATCGCGTGGTACAGGCATGTCGACCCGGATTATTACATTGCCAATTTCGACGGCGCGCTGAACTATCTGATCGATTACGGGGCCTCAGGCGCGTTTAATCCCGACGGGCATTGCAATCTGGGTGGGCACCATATGGCCGATCAGGTTTTTCTGCCTTCGCAGACCGAGCTGAGCTTCTACCGGCGCTTTTCGGATACAGGCGGGAAAAACGGCGTTTTCCTCGGGTACCCGAAGCTTGATGCGCTGTTTGACCCTTCGTACCAGCCGAAAACCAGTTGGCGGGAGCAGAAAACCGAAAAGAAAAAGGTGATCTGGGCACCGCATTTCCTGTTTTTTGCGGATGATCTGTACCGAACGAGCACCTTTGTACAGCTATATGAAATCATGTTGGAAATCGCGGAAAAGTATCAGGATTCCATCCAGTTTGCCTTTAAGCCACATCCCATGCTGAAAAATGCGTTGTACGAGCAGCGCTTCGGCGAGGACGAGCCTTGGGGAAAGGAAAAAACCGAGGAGTATTATTCCCAGTGGTCGAACTTACCGAACTGCCAGTATGAAGACGGTGAGTTTATCGATTTATTCCTTACCTCCGACGCGATGATTTTCGATAGCATTTCTTTCATGAGTGAGTATGCGTGTACGGGAAAGCCGGGCCTTTTTACCATAGCCCCCACCAGCTGCCTGGAGTTTGACGATTTCGGCGCTCAGGCTTTTGAAACCCTGTACAAATGCAGCGCGGTAAAAAAGGAAATCGAAGATTTTCTGGAAAATATCGTGCTCGCGGGAAAAGATCCAATGAAAAAGGAACGGCAGAACTTTGTACGAAAAAACATGCAGCCTCCGGGTGGAAGACTTGCCTCTGAGAATATCTATCGCTATGTAATCGAAGATATGACCCGGGAGATTCCTGATGCCGGCTGTTAAAGCGGTCCGGCTGATATTCTTAAACCATGGTGAAAAAAGCGGGAGTTGACGAAATCGTGTGCGCAATAGCTGGTATTTTTTCAATAAACGGACTTCGGGATCTTCCCGTCCGGATCGGCCGCATGTGCCAGTCCATGGGTCACAGGGGACCGGATGCTGTCGGGACGTCCGTATTTGCCGGAAACGCCGCGCTCGGCCACTGCCGGCTTTCCATCATCGACCTGCAGAACCTTTCCAATCAGCCCATGTGCAGCAGCACCGGAAGATATTACCTTGCTTTCAACGGCGAGATTGTAAACTACCGGGAAATCCGGAAGATGGTTCCGTATCCGTACCGGACGAACTCCGACACCGAGGTGATTCTCGCGGCGGTGCAGGAAAAGGGATTGGACTGGTTCCTCGAAAACGCGGAAGGGATGTATGCGTTCCTTCTCTATGATACCGTTGCAAAGGATATTTTTCTTGTTCGGGACCGCTCTGGCATTAAACCGCTTTATTACACAGTAACCCCCGACGGCGAGCTGATTGCTGCTTCGGAGATCAAGGGGATTCTCAGCAGTGGACTGGTGGAAGCAAAATGGAATCCTAGTGCGGCCGACGACTACCTGGCCTGCCGGTATGTGCGTGAGCCGAACACTTTTTTTCAAGGGATTTATCAGGTTCCGCATGCGGCCTACCTCCGGTTTGACGCAGAGCTGAAACAGGAAACCTGTTTCTATTACAGTCTTCCTGCGATGGATTTTTCCACGCGGTACGACGAGCGGGAGATTGCTTCCGAACTGACCGCCCTTCTGGAACAGACAACGCGGAAATGGATCACAGCCGACGTGAAGGTTGGGTCTTACTTAAGCGGAGGGGTCGATTCCAGTCTGCTCACAGCGATTCTGTCCGGTTTTATCCCGGATGTTCATACGTATACCATTGGTTTCCCTGATGACGACGCGAATGAATTTCCCTACGCACAGCTTGTGGCAGACCGGTACGGCACGGATCACAAAGCCGTCTGTGTGGAAATGAAGGATTACCTGAGTCACTGGGACGAACTGATTGCCGCCAAAGACGCGCCGCTCGGCGTCCCGAATGAAATCCTTTTGTCGATCATGACGGCGGAACTCAGCCGAGATATTACGGTTGTCCTTTCCGGCGAAGGCGCGGACGAGCTTTTCGGCGGATACGGGCGAATTTTCCGCAGCGCGTTCGATTTTCGAAACGCCGGTGAGACACAATCTTTTTATGATTTTTTCATTCGCAAATACGAATATGTACCAAGAGAATTCCGGGACAAATACCTGTCTTCCGACCCGGATATCCGTGAAAATCGAATTCGGTTCGACCAAAAAATCAGAGAAGAGTTCTCTGGATTCTCCAATGAGGAGAATATTTTCCGCTTTTTCCAGAACTATCATATTCAGGGCCTGCTGCAGCGGCTGGATAGCTGCACCATGCGTTCAAGCGTAGAAGGCAGACCGCCGTTTCTGGACCATAAGCTGATTGACTTCGTCTATTCGGAAATTCCCTATGAACTCAAGCTGAAATGGAACAGCGCGGAAGCAGAGGCCTCCGCACGGCAGTCCCGTGCGGAGGAATACAGCGAGAAGGCCGATACCCCCAAGTACATTTTGAAAAAGTCGGCGGAGGCGTTTCTGCCGGAGCAACTCGTTTATCGGAAGAAGGTCGGCTTTCCCATTCCGCTGAACCGCTATTTTGTCTCGCTTGAGGACTATGGGGAAAAATTGCTGCGGGAAAGCGAAACATTTTCAGCCGGTCCCTGCACTGACCTTATTTCCGACCTGAAACAGCTTCGCCTCCCGGCACAATCTCTCTGGATGCTGATCAACATTGAAAAATTCCGGAAAATGTATTTTGAAAAAAGCTGGAGATATTAATGGCGAAAAAGTATAAAATCGGCTACACAACCGGGGTATTTGACTTGTTCCACATCGGTCATCTGAATCTCCTGAGAAGGGCGAAGGAACAGTGTGATTTTCTGATTGTTGGGGTCACCGTGGATGAATTGGTGGCATACAAGCACAAAAAAGCGGTGATTCCCTTCGAAGAGCGCCTGAAGATTGTGGAAGCAATCCGATATGTCGACAAGGTTGTGCCCCAGAACAATATGGACAAAATGGAGGCTTGGCGGAACCTTCAGTTTGATGTCATGTTTGTCGGGAGTGACTGGAAGGGAACCGAGAAATGGCAGGAGTTTGAAGAGGAATTTCAGAAGGTAGGGGTGGATATCGTTTATTTCCCTTATACCAAAGGAACGTCCTCTACGCTCATCAACGAAGCACTTGAAAAATTAAGGGGAACCAAGCCCTTTTGAAAAGTTTTACGGGTTTGATCGTCAAAGGGGCAAGCCTTCTCGCATGATCGGAAATTAAAAAAAGAGCCGAAGCAGCCAATCCAATTACGGAGCTGTTTCGGCCCTTTTGTTCGTTGCAGAAGGGGCTCTTATTCTTCTCCCGGAAGCAGGGCCCTAGGTCGGTCCCCTTTGCTCCGTCCGGAGGACATTCTGCTCTTGATTTACTGTCAGTCGGCGAATTTCAATTCCGGCTCCCGAATCTTCGAGACGTCGGTTCCCCGTATGATCCCGCGGAGGCCAAGAACTGCGGCGGGCGATACGGAAAGCTCGTCTACACCCATGGCAAGGAAGGTTTCCGTCAGTGCGGGATCAGCTCCCAGTTCCCCGCAGATTCCGGCCCAGATGCCGTTTTGGTGAGCGCTTTCCACCGTTTGCCGGATCAGCCGCAATACCGCCGGATGATGCGGATCGCAGAATTCGCCCAGATTCTGATTTTCACGGTCAACGGCAAGCGTGTACTGCGTCAGGTCGTTGGTTCCGATGCTGAAGAAATCCACTTCCCGGGCAAGTGCGTCGCTCATAATTGCGGCAGCGGGCGTTTCAACCATAATGCCCAGTGGAATGTCGGAAGCAAACGCAATCTTCTGTTTCGTGAGTTCTGCACGCACTTCCTCGACGATCTCTTTTACCTTTCGGATTTCCCACAGTGAAGCGATCATCGGGAACATGATCGACAGCTTGCCGTAAACGGAAGCGCGCAGCAAGGCCCTCAGCTGCGTTTGAAAGAGTTCGGGCCGAGTCAGGCAGAGGCGGATAGCGCGGCAGCCGAGGGCGGGGTTCGCCTCCTGCGGGAGGTTAAAATAGTCCGCCTGCTTATCTGCGCCGATGTCAAGAGTACGGACGATCACCTGTTTCTGTCCCATGGCCTCCAACACGGATTTGTAGGCGAGGAACTGCTCCTGCTCGGTCGGGTAATCGCTCTTTTGCAGGAACAGAAACTCACTGCGAAACAGGCCGATGCCCTCCGCGTCGCCATCCAGTACCTTACCAAGGTCCGAGGGACTGCCGATGTTGGCGTACAGCCTGATTTTCCGCCCGTCACGCGTTATTGTTTCCTGCCCGCGGAGGCGGCTGCTGAATTCGTCTTTCGCACGCTCCTGTTCCAGACGCTGTTTCATTCGCTGAATCGTCGCTTCATCCGGGTCAAGGTAAACCTTCCCCGCAAAGCCGTCCACAATCGCCTGTTTGCCGTCGTGCTCCGGACCGATCGATTCCCCGAGTCCGATGATGGCCGGTATATTCATGGTTCGTGCGAGAATCGCGGTGTGGGAGGTGGCGGAGCCGTGCCGGGTGAGAAACGCGAGGATTTTGGATTTATCCAGCTGAACCGTTTCACTGGGCGCAAGGTCATCCGCCGCCAGAATGGCGGGGGTTTCCAGCGTAATTCCGCCTTTTTCTCCGCCGGTCAGCGCGTCGAGCAGCCTCCCGGTGATATCCCGGATATCCGCCGCACGTCCCCGCATGTATTCGTCTTCCATGCGGTCGAATGACGCCGCAAAGTCGGCGCCCACGGCATTTACGGCGTATTCCGCGCTGACCTCCTGCTCCCGGAGCATCGAGGTAATCGCACCGCTGAAATCCTCGTCCTCCAGCATCATCGCGTGAATCTGGAAGATTTCCGCGTCTTCCTCGCCCGCTTCCTTGAGCGCTTTCTGATACAGCGTATCCAGTTCCTTTAAAACGGTATCCTTTGCTTTCCCCAGCCGCAGAAGTTCCTGCTCGGCTCCGCCTTCGCGGCTTTGCCGGATATTCCGCTGTTGTTTTTTATAATACCGTACCGTGCCGAAAGCGATGCCGCCGCAAACGCTTTTCCCATTCAAAATGTCCATTGGTGTCCCTTCCCCAATTGATGTCGGGCAGAATCAGAGAGTTTCCTTAAAAAACTGTTCCAATTCCTGTGCTGCTTTCTCTTCGTCCGTACCGTCGCAGGTAACCTTTACCGTGTCGCCCTGTTTAATGCAGAGGCTCATCAGGGCAAACAGTTTTCTCGCGTCCGCCGACTCGTCGCCCTTGGCGATGGAAATCCCGCATTCATATGTCTTTGCCTGTTTGACGAGAAGCCCGGCCGGTCTTGCATGAATTCCGTTTTCATCCCGGATCGTATATTCAAAACTTTTCATTTTTTATGCTCCTTTGGCTTTGCAGTATTTTTATGATTTCCGCCTTACCGTTTCAGCGGGGGACTTTTCGTCCCCGGCGGTAGTATTCAAAACAAAACGGTGCAGAGCGGTAGCTACGCCGCTTTGCACGTTCGGCCGGGTTACATAACCCGCAAGCCGCTTGATCTCTTCGTCCGCGTTTTCAACGGCAACCGAAATGCCCGCCCATTCCAGCATCTCTCGGTCATTGCCGTTGTCGCCGACCGCCATCGTCTCTCTGGGCTCGATCTGCAGCAGTCCGCACAGGAAGGCCAGGGCCGTGCCCTTATTCACCCCGCGGTTTGTTATTTCAACGCTGTTCATCCCGGAGGTGGTGATGCTGACGGGCAGGTCCCGCAGCGCGGCGAGCAGTTTCACTTGCTCCTCCCGGGAAAACGGAAGAATTTCTATTTTTTCAACCGGGTTTGCCGCTCGCCGGACAAAGTCGGCGAGATTTTTCACCTGTTTGCGCCGGGAAAGAAAATAACACAGCTTCAGGGGATGGAAAGCGCGCAGAAGGCCCGGTATGCTGTCCCGCTGCATGAATGCCCGGCCCTGATAATAGAGTTCCGCATAAGCGGAAAATCTTCCAGCTGTCTCAAAAATTTCGGCAGCCGTTTCCGAATCAATCAGGTTTTCATAAAGCGCCTCGCCGCTTTGAAGATCGGTTACCGAGGCGCCGTTGGAGGTAATGGCGTAGCGCACGCCGGGAATTCGCCGTACGGAAGACGGAAGCTCCGCAAGCGAGCGCCCGGTGGCGGGCACAACCGCGGTGCCCTGTGCAATCGCCTGTGAAATCGCCGACCGGTTTTTCCGGGAGACCGTAACGTGGTTATCGTCCAGCGTTGTGCCGTCCATATCCAGCGCAACGAGTTTTATCAGGCTCATCGTTTCACAGCTCTCTGTTTACAGTTCGGAGCCATTGGTCGCGATGACGTTTTTATACCAGAAGAACGAATCCTTCCGGCTGCGCGCAAGCGTTCCGGTTCCGTCGTCGTTTTTGTCGACGTAGATAAAGCCGTAGCGCTTTTTCATTTCGCCCGTGGAAGCGCTTACCAGATCGATCGGCCCCCAGGTGGTATAGCCGGTCAGCTCCACGCCGTCCGCGACGGCTTCGCGCATCTGTTCGATATGCTGCCGCAGGTAATCAATGCGGTAAGCGTCGTGAATTGAGCCGTCCGCCTCAACCGTATCGGCCGCACCGAGTCCGTTTTCCACCACCATCAGCGGAATCCGGTAACGGCCGTACACATGGTTCAGTACCCAGCGCAGGCCGATGGGGTCAATCTGCCAGCCCCAGTCGGAGGTTTTCAGGTAGGGGTTTTTCAGCCCGCCCATGATATTGCCGCCCGCGGCTTCATGCTCGGGGCTCGCGCTGACGCAGTTTGACATATAGTAACTGAACGTGTAATAATCGACACAACCCTCGCGCAGAACCTGTTCGTCGCCGGGCTCGGTCACAATACGAATGTTGTTTTCCTCAAAATAACGCTTGGCGAAAGCGGGGTAGGCGCCGCGAACCTGAACGTCGCCGCAGAGCAGGTTGTTGATCTGGTCCTTCTGCTGCGCCAGCAGAACGTCGCGCGGATCACAGGTGAGCGGCTGTACATCCATGTAGCAGATCATACACCCAACCTGATAGTCTGGACTGATTTCGTGCGCCATTTTCACAGCCTTGGCGCTCGCGACAAACTGGTGGTGCAGCGCCTGCATACGGACCGCCATGGTGTTTTCTTCTTCGCTCAGAATCATACCGAGCGAGAGGTAAGCCCCGAACGGGACGGTCCCGGCGTTGATCTCGTTAAACGTCAGCCAGTAGCGGACCACTCCGCGGTACCGCTCAAACAGGGTTCGGGCGTAATTGCAGTAGAAGTCGATCAGCTTCCGATTTCTCCACCCGCCGTATTTCTCTACAAGCGTAAATGGGATTTCATAGTGGGAAATGGTGACAAGCGGTTCGATGTTATATTTCCGGAGTTCCGCGAATACCGCGTCGTAAAAGCGAAGACCTTCCTCGTTCGGCTCCGTTTCGTCCCCATTTGGAAAAATGCGACTCCACGCAATGGAAAGGCGGAAAACCTTGAAGCCCATTTCAGCAAACAGTGCAATATCTTCTTTATAACGGTGATAAAAATCGATTCCATCATGATTGGGGTACCACGCGCCGGCTTCCGGAACAGGGGTAATACGTCTGGCAACCGTATGGCTTCCGCCGGTATAGCGGTCATTCACACTCGGGCCCTTGCCGCCGACATCCCACGCGCCCTCCAGCTGATTGGCCGCCGTAGCGCCGCCCCAGAGAAAATTTTCAGGAAATTGAATCATTGCTTTGGTCCTTCCTTCCTTTGTGTTTCAGCCGGATATTCCCCGGCGACAGAACGCTCTGAGCCGGGGAGACTTCCGGGTCGGATTTACAGAACGGTAAGGAGCGCGTCCCCCACTTTTGCCTGATTCGCATCCGTCGGCACGATATCAAGGTAATCATCGGTGTTGCTCACAATGACAGGTGAAAGAACAGAGTAACCCGCTTTTTTAATCTTGTCAAGATCGAACTCAAGAAGCACCTGACCCTTTTTGATGCTGTCGCCCTTTTTCACTTTGCGGGCGAATCCGTCGCCGTTCATTTTGACGGTGTCGACTCCGATATGGATCAGGATATTCGCGCCTTTCGCGGAAGTGATGCCAATCGCGTGGCCGGTATCGATCAGGCTGGAGACCGTTCCGTCACAGGGAGCGTAAACAACGCCCTTGGTCGGAAGAATGGCAATGCCGGTTCCCAGCACGCCGGAGGAAAAGGTTTCGTCCGGAACCTCGCTCAGAGGACGGATTTCGCCCTCCATGGGGGAAACGATGGTTTCCTGCTTGCCGTCTTTCGGCGTTTTGCGTTCCTCGGTTTTTGCGGGAGCCTCGTCTTTATAAAGAATCATCGTGAGAACAAAGGCAATGACCATAGCCACCGCAAGACCGGCAATGACCCAGTACATGCTCGAGGCGTCGTGCGTTTTGTTGTTGATGTAGCTGGGGAGTCCGAACAGCCCGAGGCCGCCCATAGTGTAGGACCGGGCTCCGCCGTAGCCGATAATACCGCCGCCGATGGAAGCCGCGATGCAGGAATAAACGAAGGGTTTTTTCTTCGGCAGAGTGACGCCGTAAATGCAGGGCTCCGTGACACCGAATATACCGGAAATGAAGGCCGGGAGCGCGATGTTTTTCATGTTCTTATCTTTGGTCTTGAGGTATATCGCGAGAACTACCATGGACTGCGCAAACGAAGCCGCAAAGTACGGCGAAAGGACAAAGTCAAAGCCCATCGTCGAATAGTTTACAAGCATGATGGGAACCAGGCCCCAGTGCAGACCGAAAATAACGAGAATCTGCCATACGGCACCGAGCACCAGTCCGGCTGCCAGACCGCCGATGACTGGAATACCGTAAACAAGGGTAAAGAACTGGCCCACCAGAGCGCACAGGAAATTGGAAATCGGGCCGATGACAAGGTACGTAGCCGGAACTGCAATTGCCAGCGTCAGCACCGGAACGATAAACAGCTTAACCACATCGGGGATGATTTTTTTGAACTGCTTTTCCAGCCACGCGGCAAAGAAGGCTGACAGAATAATGGGCACTACGGTGGAAGAATAATTTCCACTGGTTGGTAGAAGAATCGGGATGCCCAGGAAGGTTGCAAAGTAGCTCGTCTTGAAAATCGTGCCGGCAAACAGGGTGCCGATCGCCTTGCCCGCCGAGAGGTTTACCATGGCGGGGTAGAGCAGCGAACCGCCAATCGCCATTCCGATAAATTTATTT
The DNA here is from genome assembly GCA_023410445.1 of Bacillota bacterium. Lineage (GTDB taxonomy): Bacteria > Bacillota > Clostridia > Oscillospirales > Acutalibacteraceae > Caproicibacter. The sequence continues at coordinate 77,137 of JAEYPT010000007.1, forward strand.
CCGCCGAATTTCTGTGAGGCAGTATAGCCCAGAATGATTGGCAGGAAGTAGAAGAATCCGTCGCCCACGGCGTACAGGGTTTGATAAGTGCCGCTTTTGTCGCTCATCCAGCCGACAAAAACAAACAGAGCCAGCAGTCCCTTGATAATACCGGCAGCGCACATTACGCCAAGAATCGGTTGGAACACTCCGGAAATGATGTCGATCAGCGATGCGCCGATTCCCATTTTTTCCTTCGGAGCGTCGCTGCCCTCCGCTTTTGACTCATTAAAGTGCCCGATGGCGTTCACCGCGTCGAACACATCCGGCACCTGATTTCCGATGACCACCTGATACTGTCCGCCGCTTTTCATTACGGTGACGATTCCGTCGGTCGCCTTGAGCACCTCTGTATTCGCTTTCGATTCGTCCTTGAGTTTGAACCTCAGGCGGGTGATGCAGTGCTGCAGACTGACCACGTTAGACTTGCCGCCGACGTTCTGAATTATGATTCTTGCCAGGCCGTCGTATTTGCTTGCCATAACTATTTTTCCTCCCCTTGTCACTTTCCGTGTGGTAAAAATATTCTAAAATGCTTTTGGCATTTTATTCAGGGTATCAAAAAACCCGAACGAAAGAATCTAATGATTCTTCCATCCGGGTTTTGCCGATGAACGTAACAATCCCGCTTTATTCTGTTTGAATGGACCGTCGGAGGCCGCAGGCTGCTGAACCGAATCATCACAGCGTTTTGCGTTACTCCAGATCCTTGACAATGCGCGCGATGTGTACCGTTAGATAAAGCATTTCTTCATCGCTCAGCTCATAATGGTATTTGTCGATTAAAAAGAGCTTGATCTTCTGAACACACTGGAAAGGCTTTTGATGTTTATATTTGATAACCTCCAGCAGGTCGGCACAGTCGTCACTGTAATGATTCCCGTTCAGCAGACGCTGGGCGAAAAACTTGAGGTGCGTAATAAACCGGTAGTAATAGAGAGAGCTTTCATCGAACTCGATCATGAAATAGCGGCGGACGATGTCGGAAATCTCCTGCATGATCTGCGTAATTTCATAAACGTGGGCAATGTCCTCGTTGAGAAGCGCGTTGACGAAATGGATCGCGATAAACGCGGCCTCGTCCTCCAGAAATCGGATGCCGGTTTCTTCCTCAACCACCTGATTGGCCTTGAGACCGACCTCGAATTCATCCTTGTAAAAGCGTTTTACATCCCACAGCAGAGGGTTTTTTACAATGACGTTTTCTTTATAGCGCTCAATGGCGCCGGAAATATGGTCGGGCAGGGTGACATAAATGTTATCGCTCAGCTTTTTGCCGAGCTTGATTTTTGCGTAATTGATAATCCGCTCCGACAGGAGCATGTGCTCCATCGGGATGGCAGCAAGCAGTTCCTGAAACCGGGAAGAAATCTTCTGGTCGGAAAGGGTAAAAACCTTGTCGATATCGCTTGGTGTAAGGTCGTCGCCGACCCTGCGCTTAAAAGCGATGCCTTTTCCCATTACAACGATTTCGGTTCCCTGTTCGTTCAGCGTTACAACCGCGTTGTTGTTTAAAATTTTTTCGATCTTCAAGGGTATCTCCCCTTACCAAATAAAAAAGGCAAAACCATCCGCTTTTAAACGCTTTGGTTTTGCCTGCATTACCAGTCACAATCCGTTGTTTAGTTTACTGCAAGTATAACATCCCTATTCACAGCTGTCTATGATAATAATTCAAGAAAATCGGTGTCGACTTTTGTTGATATTTGCTATAGCCGGATCTTTTGGAGTCGCTGATGTTAGCCTTTTATTTGAAACAAAAATTACGAAATATGTATTTTCACACCGTTTACCACAACATCGTCGTCGGCGCGGATTAGAATATACCGGGTTCCGTTGATGATCCGTGTTTCCACCAGATCGCTTCGCTCCGGATTTACGCGGATGGTCACGTCCGGTGTGCGGAGCTCCAGCTGTTTTGCGTCGATTACGGTCTGCGGGCTGATTTGGGCTTCAGCGCCAAATCCGGAGTCATATTCTTCTTCAAACGCGGCGACATGTTCTTCCGAAACGCCGCAGGAACTCAGGATATCCTTCACCGTGTGTTTGGAGATCACCGGCGGGGCTTCCTCTTTGTTGCTTTTATGTTCTTCAATCATTCCGGAGAGCTGTTCGTGTACCGTCTGTACGACTTCCAGACTGCAGTCTTCGGCAACCGCGCTCAGAATGGACTGGAAGGTTTCCTTCTGTGCGGCGGCGGGCATCGGAACTTCACGTTTGAACACCGCGTCCACGAATTCCGCGTGGTTCTCCGCGGGATTACGAGAGTAGTAAAGGGCGTTGTAAATGTTGGCGCTGCGGCCGTCAAACGCCGGGAACAGGAACCCGAGCTCCGGAGCGGACACGGCCCAGCCGGCTGTGATGTTCCGGAAGGTGTTTTCGGCGGCGTGAAAGCCGAGCGCGGGCTTGGTCAGCTTTACAGGGCAGACGCTGCACAGGAAATAAGAAAACATCTCTGTGGAAGCGTCCTCCTGTTTTTCTCCGTCCTTTGCGTAGCAGGGAACGTCGTATTTGTCGCAGGCCAACAGGATGAGATAATTGCCCTCCACGCGAAGGCTTCCGATCACGCGCTCATAAAAGGCCTGCACAGCATCGTCGTTTTCCAGAGCGGAATCCCTTAACGCCATCAGCAGCTTATGCTCGTCGCCCTCCAGAACCTGGCGGGTTTCAAATTCAATATCGATCAGGCTTTTGCCGATTGCGCCGGAAAGCGTCTTTTTCAAAATGGCCAGAAGTTCTTCCGATTCCTCCTGCGGCAGCAGTGCCAGCGATTGGCTGAATTCCGAAATAATTTCTCCCTGCTCATTGACGTAGCAGCCGCGAAGCCGGGTGATGTTGCTTTTTTCCGGGCGGAAGCGGCGGCGGATTTCCGCTATTTCTTTTTCGTTCATCAATTCTGATCATCCCATCTGCAATTTACTTGGTTCCGGAGATAACAAAACCGTACACATCCGGAATATGGCTTATTACCGATTCCATACCGAATTCTTCGCGCATACTAAACGGCTGTCATAACCGACCGTAGAGAACATCCAAGGCAACTTTCCTGTTGTAATTCGAAAACAGTTAATATACTCGGTATTATAGTGGATTTCAAATGATATCGCAAGACTTTAGTCATCAATAGAAAATTGGAGGGAGGCCATATTGTTTAAGCAAAGCCTTGATAATGGCTGGAGTGCGGAGGGGACAGTTCTGGTTGCGGATAGATCCTTTCGAACGTGCGAGAGAAGAGCTTCTTCCGGCCTTTTCAGATCGATCAGTTTTTCGAAAAACCTGATCTGGAAACGTGCAATGCAACAGCAAAGGTTGCAGTTATGGACGACATTTCTTGGCGCAGTCTGCAAAGTACAGTTAAAAATATCAAATCTGGAAATATAGGGCAAAATTTCGTGACTATTTTTCCATTTTGGTTTGACTTTGTCTTCCTCTATGCTATAATTACAATATAATATTGCTTTACCCGGAAATCGACACGGGGTGACAATGTGTAAAACGACGGGCGGTATAGCCGAGGTTCGGTAGGTGTCGACTGTCTCCGGCTGCCCGGGAGTGTCTGATCACGGTTTGGAGGAAGCGGGTTCATGCCCAGATTTTTGATTGTGGACGATTCTTTGTTCTCACGGAAGGTAACCGCCCATCTACTGCAGGAAAGTCTGCGGGAGAACGAAATCGGGGAATCTGTCGTTGATTTTGCATCGGACGGCGAGGAAGCCCTTGCAAAGTTTAACACGTTCCGGCCCGATTTTATTTTTATTGATTTATTGATGCCCAAGCTGTCCGGAATTGAATTTATTCGGGCTGTCCGGCAAAAAAGCAGGGTGGGCATTTTTGTAGTTTCGGCGGACGTTCAGAAGAAAAGCAGGGAAGAAGCGCTGGAGTGCGGAATCCTTGATTTTGTCAACAAACCGCTGAACGATAAAAAAATGGTGGAAATTTGCCGGAAAATAAAGGATGAATGGAATGAATCGGGAAGAAATCCAGTTTGATATTCTCAGCGAATTCTTTAACATCAGCGTCGGAAGAGCGGCGGAGGCTCTTTCGGAAATCGTGGGGAAGCGGATTTTTTTGCAGATTCCGCATATCAGTGTGCTGGATACCGCGGAAAAACGCGGAGAATGCGACAGCGAGCTTACGGGAATCTGGAAAGGGACGCTTATGGTTTCTTCCCTTTCCTTCGGAGAACGGCTTTCCGGGGTCGTCAACATGATTTTTCCGGCGGATAAAATACGGCTTTTTGTTCAGCTCTGCGCCGGCGAAGATTTTACGCCGATGGGGGAAGACGAGGACTTTACCGATGTGGATTTCGATGTGATCCGCGAAATCGGAAATATCGTTCTGAACAGCATTATCGGAGGGTTGGGAAATCTGCTGGAGATTGAGCTCAGCTATGAGCTTCCGGTGGTGAAGGTATACGACCGGATCGACTTTCACCGGGATATCGAATCGAAAAAGTACCAGTCGGTGCTGATTCTCTCCATTAATTTTATTGTGGAGAACACGGAAATCGAATGCACGATCGTGCTCGAGCTTACCTTTGAGTCCTTTGAGCTGATCAAACAAATTGTAGATAAACTTGAGGCCGAATTAACATGAAACAAAATCTTCTGGATTTGATGGACCTGATCAATCACGGTATTGTCATCGTGAATCCGAATCAGGAAATCACCTATATTAATCAGTTCATGCTTCGTATCCTGAAAAAGCGGAGGGAACAGGTGCTCGGTCAGAATTTTTTTCAGGTGATGCCGGGTCTGGAAAGCCGGTATCTGCGTAAATCGCTTCCAAAGGTACTGGAAAACGAACAGAATCTGTTTCTCTGCGCGGCCATGCACCGCGGTCTTTTCCAGAACGGCCGGATGCTGAATCTTCGGGTGGCAGCCTGTGAGATGCCCGAGGGGAAAAAACTGCTGCTTGAATTTATGGACGTCACTGAGTCCTTTATGCGTATCCGGCAGCTTCGGGGCGGAATCAGCCAGCTTCTTCTCCAGAACCGCAAACTGAAGGAGAAGGAGGAGACCATCTCCAATCTGGCCTATTATGATGTTCTTACGGGGGTCGCGAACCGGGCGCTGTTTTATGAGCTTTCCGAAAAGCTCCTGGAAGGCGCAAGGCGCCGGGGGGAAGTCCTCGCTTTGCTGTTTATCGATATGGATCATTTTAAGATGATTAACGATACCTATGGCCATGATGCCGGGGACGCGGCACTGATTCGGGTCGCTGAAATCCTGACGGATGCCACCCGCAAAAACGACGTGGTCGCACGTTTCGGTGGCGATGAATTTCTTGTTTTGCTTACGCAGGTTGATGACGCAGAGAGCTGTCGGCAGGTGATTTCGCGGATTCATGCTTCCGAAAACCGGCAGATCAGTTACAACGGCCAGCCCATACCGATTTCTTTGAGCGTCGGCGTCAGCTTGTTCCCGAAGGACGCAAAAGATCTTCCGGGTCTGCTTTCAAGGGCGGATCAGGCAATGTACCGCGTAAAGCGCCGTGTCCATGAGCAATGCCAGCGCTAAAATTTGCACTCTGCACGAACAAAGAACCGGCCCGCCTTTAAAAAAAGGGGGCCGGCGCTTTTTTCAGTTTTTTGCCAGCCCGATCAGGCTGAGAGCAACCACGGCCGCGCCGCAGAGGGTCGCAACGATCCCAACGATAAATTCACTAATCCAAAGTCCCCTGTGCACACAGTTCACCTCGTTTCCTTTTCAATATACCATATTTGCACTGCTTTTTCACTAGAAAAGAATATCTTTACCATTCGTTTCCGAGCCCCGGCGCCCCCGGATGAATTCAAGGCCGCTCCCCGGACACACTACCACCGGGAATGTCCGTTTCTCTTGACAGCATTTTCCGGACATGATACAATGATGCAAATGGGAACTATTTGCATTTGACCTGAAATCTTAATTTTCCGGGGTGTTCGTAATGAAAAAATTGATTGCTGCGGCGGTCCTCTGCGTGTTTTTGCTGGGAGCCGCAGGCTGCGCGGGGAAAACGGCTCCGGCGGCTTCGGACGGAAAGCTGAAGGTATACGCCAGTTTCTACGCGATGTATGATTTTGCAAAGAAAGCGGGGGGCAACCGGGTAAATGTCGTCAACCTCGTGCCAGCCGGCACGGAGCCGCACGACTGGGAGCCCTCCACGACGGATATTACCGGTTTGGAGCAGGCGGATCTGCTCGTGTATAACGGAGCGGGCATGGAGAGCTGGGCGGACCGTGTGCTTGCCTCACTGAGCAACAAAAAGCTTGTCGCGGTCAAGGCTTCCGCGAAGGTAACGCCTCTGAACGGCGGCAGCGGTGCGGACGAGTCAAAGTCTGACCCGCATATGTGGCTGGCTCCGGAGGACGCAAAACTGGAACTGGCGGCCATCCGGGATGGGCTGGAAAAGGCGGACCCGGCGGGGAAGAGCTATTACGAGGAACAGTATGCGCAGAATGCTGCTCGTTTCGACGCGCTGGATCAGGAATACCGGAAAGTTCTTTCTGGACTACCGAACAAAAATGTGGTTGTTTCCCACCAGATGCTCGGCTATGTCTGCCGGGCATACGGACTGAATCAGATTCCGATCGAGGGGCTTTCGGCGGACACCGAACCCGATCCGAAGCGGATGACGGAAATCATCGGAACCGCGAAGAAGTACCATGTGAAATATATCCTGTTTGAGGATCTGGTAGACCCCAAAGTTGCCCAGACCATTGCCGCCCAAGTCGGCGCGCAGACACTTCGCTTCAATCCGCTGGAAGGTCTTACACAGGCGGAGCAGGCGAAGGGCGGCGATTATTTTTCCGTAATGGAGCAGAATCTTCAGGTTCTGCGTCAGGCGCTCGGCACCTGAAAACACTGAGGCTGTCCGGCATTGCCGGGCGGCTTTTTTGACGTTCAAAAAGCTTATTTCGAACACTTCTCCACGAAGAGGTCGAATATTTTTTTCATTTCCGGGTCGCCGTCGGCTGTCATAACCTCCGGATGCCATTGAATGCCCATTACGAAAAGGCTGTCCTCTTTTTCGATTTCCTCGATAACGCCGTCCATGGAATAGGCGCCGACGCGAAAACCCTTGGCAACATCCTTGACGGCCTGATGGTGGAAACTGTTCACCACGAGCTTTTCCCCCAGAAGCGGATAAAGGGCGCAGCCCTTTTCCAGCCGAACCGTGTGGCTGGGTGCGGAGAAAGTGCCGCCCTGGTTATGCTTTACGGTGAACTTGTCCTCCTGCGCTAAATCCTGGTACAGGGTGCCGCCGAAAGCAACGTTCAGGGACTGAATCCCGCGGCAGATTCCCAGCATCGGCTTTTGTTGCCGGTACGCCTCCACGATGCCGGTAAGGTCAATATGGTCCCGCTCCAGGGAGAAGCCTCCCTGTTTTTTGCAGGGCTCCTCGCCGTACGTCAGAGGGCTCAGATCGTTTCCGCCCGAGATCAGCAGACCGTCCGTACGCGCAATCATTTCAGCAATGGCCGCGTCATCCCAGACCGGGGGAATCAGAAGAGGCACACCGCCCGACCCGAGAATCGACAGAACATAGGCGTTATAAAGATTCACTTGTTTGCAGGAAGCCCGAAGGTCCGGGTCGCTTCCCACCAGACTTGATATAATTCCGATGACTGGTTTGCTCATTCGGATTCTCCTTTGCTTGCCGGCAGATGCTTCCGGCTGATGATGTTATGTTTTTCAGTATATTCGGAACAGTACCGGTTTTCAATCTTTTTCGCCGCAAACCGACAGAAATAAGGCGGAAAGGCCCCAAAAAATTGCAGAAGACCTATTTCGCCTTTTCCGAAACTGACAGAGGGCCTTATTTTTAGGCACAGCGGCTGATTTTTCCCCACAGCGGTGTTATAATAGAAAAAAACAAAGGAGGATTTTCCATGAGTTTTGGAAGCAAAATTTTAAAATATCAGGATGAAATGCTGCGGGATCTCGCGAAGCTGGTAGCCGTTCCTTCCGTCAACGCTCCGGCGCTGGAGGGTATGCCGTTCGGAAAAGACTGCGCGGATGTGCTGCAGCTGATTTTAAAAATGGCGGAAGATATGGGCCTTGAAACGAAAAACGTTGGCAATTATGCGGGACATGCGGAATACGGCTCCGGCGACGAGGTTGCCGCAGTTGTCACCCATGTGGACGTTGTTCCGGCTGGCAACGGGTGGGAAACCGATCCTTTTGTAATGACGAAAAAAGGAAACTGCTGGTATGGCCGCGGCACTGCAGACGACAAGGGAGCCGCCATCGCCACGCTGTACGGACTGAAGGTGCTCAAAGAGGAACAGGTCATCGGCAGGCGCAAAATCCGCGCGATTTTTGGGTCCGGGGAAGAAACGGGCAGCAATGACCTTGAAATGTATTTTCAAAGTGAGCGTATGCCCGTCATGGCCTTTACACCGGACTCGGAGTACGGCATCTGCAACCGGGAAAAGGGAATGATGAGGCTGGACATTTCAGCTCCGCAGAATGCTTCGGGGGTGGTCGTCTCCTTTGACGCGGGGACGGTCATCAACGCCGTTCCCGCGCGTGCCGACGCGGTTTTGAAATGCTCCGCGGAACAGGCATCCGCTCTGAAATGGGCGGCAAAAACGGCCGCCGGAGAGTTTCAGTTTGAAGATACGGCCGACGGTGTGAAAATCATCTCGCTCGGCAGGGCGTCGCACGCTATGCAGCCGCAGGAGGGCTTCAATGCCGCGTCGCATCTGGTCTCTTTGCTGGCCGGTGTTTTCTCCGAGGCGGAGCTTGGCGGCTTCCTGACATTCCTGAACCGTGCTGTGGGAACGGAGACGGATGGGGAGTCCATCGGTGTAAAGTGTGCCGATGCGGAATCCGGACCGCTGACGCTGAATCTCGGCCTTCTGCACATCGGCGTGAATGGGGCTTCCGCCGGGATCGATATCCGTTACCCGGTGACGCTCAACGGGAATGATATCATAGGCAAGATTCGCACGGCGGTTGAATCGGCTGGGTTCCGGATGCAGCTTCTTGCCCATAATCCGCCGCTTTTCCTGCCGGACGGCAGCAAGCTGATTCGGCTGCTTCAGAGCGCCTATGCGGAGATTATGGGCAGCCCCGCGGAGCTTTACGCCACGGGCGGCGGCACGTATGCGCGCGAGCTGAAGGGTAACTGCGTGGCGTTCGGCCTGATTTTTCCGGATGAACCCGACCGCCGTCTGCACAACACGAACGAGCACATCGACACCGAACGTTTCCTGCAGCACGCTCAGATCTGCCTGGAAGCCATGTACCGGATGCTGACAGCCTGAATGGAGGCAAAATGGCAAACTACCGCACTATCACGTTAGAAGAAATCTTGAAAAACGAAGAAATCAAAGCCTATATTGAATGCGGCAACCACAATCTCGGCGAGATCGGCTTTACCGAGCACGGCTTCGCCCATGCGAAGCGCTCCTCAAACTATGCGGGCAACATTCTGCAAAGCCTGGGCTACGATGCGCGCACCTGCGAACTGGCGCGCATCGCGGGGTATATGCACGACATTGGGAATGTGGTGAACCGCGTGAATCACGCGCACAGCGGCGCACTGATGGCGTTTAACATTCTGAACCGGCTCGGTATGTCTCCCGCCGAGGTGGCGGCTATCGCCGCGGCAATCGGTAACCACGACGAGGGAACGGCTGCTGCAGTCAGTCCGATCGCGGCGGCGCTGATCCTTTCCGATAAAGGCGACGTCCGGCGCACGCGCGTGCGCGACAAAGAAACGGTCAGCGCAGACATTCACGACCGCGTCAATTACGCGGTGGAACGAGCGGTGACCGAAATCGATACGGAGCACAAAACCGCGACGCTGGATATTACCATTGATACACAGATTTGCCCGGTGATGGAATATTTCGAAATTTTTATGACCCGTATGGTGCTCTGTCGCCAGGCGGCGCAGTATCTTGGGCTTCAGTTTGAACTGATTATCAACGAAACCCGGCTGCTTTGATTTATTGGACCACGACGGCCTGAGAAAACAGGCTCGCATAGCGCTGTTCAAAAAGCGCGCGGCTGTAGAGCACGGTGCCGCGGGAATCATCCGGATCGCTCAGGATCACCTGGGAATCGGTGTAGCCGATCAGCACCACGGCGTGCTCCCGGTTGATCCACTGATAATATTCGCCGTTGTCGTCGAGAAACCAGCCGGGGCCAAGGGACGGCTCTTTCATTCCTATGGTTGCCCACACGATTACAGGAACCCCTTCGCCGATCAGGGAATACAGATCGCTCGGGGTTGTTCCCGTGATGTCGTAGGCGAAGCGGTTCGCCTTTACGGAGATCAGGTAGTTGTTGATGGCGTTGCTGATCACCGGTGCATAGCAGCCGTAGCGGTCTCCGGTTGGGCTGCCGACGAAGGTTTTCCAGGGATTCGGCCCGTAGGTTTTGCCGCCGACGTTCCGAAAATCGTTGCTGGTCGAGAGAAACGGCAGCAGATCGGTTTTATCGATCGAAAATCCAAGGTAGTTTAGAACAATGGCAGCTGAGGTTACTTCGCATCCGGACTGAAGCTCCGGATTCTGCTGAATGTTTTTTATTGAAAGAACCTTTCCCTTTCCCGGTGCGATGCTGGGAACAGGGTCAGTTCCCGACTTGTTGTTGGTACTGGCCTGCGCCTTGCTGCTGGCGGGGTGTTCGGGGACAGGTTCTTTTTCTCCACAGCCGGAGAGGCAGAAGAACAGGAACGTCACAGTCATCGTGAAGAGTATCCCGCGGAGCAGGATTCCGCTTGTGCCGGAGAAAATCCGTTTCCATGTATGTATCATTTCCAACCAACTTTCCGGATTCCACGTTTTATTTATTATAACATGAAGTTTCCTATTCTGCATGAGAAAATGAGAATTCAGTTCAGTTTTGTCAGTCTGCGTCGGTTTATGTGATTGACAATTTATGGTTACTCAATTATACTGATGCATGGAATCCAAGCCGAAGGGAGCTAACCAATGGCTATCATCCGTTAATCACGAAAATATGCCTTGTAAAAAGCAGCCGCGTATGCGGCTTGTTTGTGTTAGGCAATTTCAAGTAACCGCCGATTGATTCCGGATATGCATCTGCCCGGCTTATTTTTTGCCCGGACAGCGTCCAAAATGCTCCGAATACGCGAGTATTTGTGCTTTTTTATCCTTGCCGGACGAAAAATCGTCTCGGCCATCTGCATATCGTCATTCAATCAGCGGTTACTTAGGGGTTAATGGATAGTGCCGGATTTTTGGTTTGGATTCATAGCCGCTTAGGCTGTAATTTTGAAAAATCAGAAAGCCGCGTCAGGGTATCTATGCCTTGACGCGGCTTTTTTTGCATGTAAGGAGAAAACGTATGAGGAATTTTACGATTTACAGTCCGCCATTTCACTCCTTCCTGGTTGAAACGCTCATAACAGGAAGGAAAATAATCGTTGAAAAAAATAGTATGGACAGCGCGCTACCTCAGCGCGCCGACAGCGGTTCGGTACTGCAAGCATTGCAGCCTCCGGACGGCCTTTGTCTCCAGCGGCCTTTTTCGGGTAAACGCTCAGCAGAAAGCACTCGATGTCTGGCTGATTTTTAAATGTCCGAACTGCGACACGACTTGGAACTGCACGGTCCTTTCCCGCGTGAATCCACACGCCCTGCCGCCGGATTTACTGGAGGGTTTTCACGCAAATAGCGGCGAACTGGCTATGCACTATGCCACGGACACGGCGCTGCTCAAGAGAAACGGCACGGAGCCGGGAGCTTCGAAAATTGAAATTCTGGGCGAAAAAGTTGATTTTACTGAGCCGGTCCGTATCGAACTAACCGCAGAATGGCCTTCCGAACAGAAAGCGGCGGCGGCTATTCGGGAAAAGTTCGGAATTTCCCGGAGTCAATTCGACCGCCTGTGCGAAAGCGGAAGAATCTGCTGTGTTTCGGGGCAGAATCTGAAAAAATGCAAGCTTACTGGTACGATTGTTCTTGAAGTCCGATAGAAATAGAGAACAAAGGGGCGCAGGGTGGAATTCCATCCTCGCCTTTTCATCTATATTTGAATAAAAGCAAAAAAAGTGGTATAATTTCTGAAATTCAATGTGGTAAGGAAAGAGTACGAGGAGACGAATATGCAAGATACTCCGATTATTATTCAGGGTGCAATGAATTCGGAAATCGACGGATACCTTTCGAAAATTGGACATCCGGAAGTCGTGACGGTGGGCGGCTTTTCCTTTTATCGGGGGAACTTCTGCGGGAAGGACCTTATTGTCTGCAAAACCGGAATCGGAATCATCAACGCGGCGGTTGCCACAGCGATCTGTATTCTGGAGTTTCATCCGGCTGCCGTAATCAATCAGGGAACCGCGGGGGCGCATGTCCCAGAATTGCATATCGGAGATATCGTCGTGGGAAAAGCATGCATCAATATCAATGATTTAAAAATGCCAGAAAGGGGCGCTGGCGAGGGCTCAGATCCCCTGAAATGGGAATTCAGCAAGCGCTCCGTCTGCCGCAGTGCGGACCCGGCCCTTCTGAAACTGTTTGAAAGGGCGGAATATCCGGGGCACCGGAAAGTATCCGGAATTTTGGGAAGCGGCGACCTGTTCAGCAGGGAAGCTGACCGGATCTCCTGGATTCATCAAAGCCGCAACAATCTGTGCGAAGATATGGAGAGCATCAGTGCCTATGAGGTTTGCGAAAGGTTTTCTGTTCCGTGTATCGGCCTGAGGGTGATTTCAAACAATGAACTCACCGGAGAAAAATATGATGGGAGCTCCGCGGACCTTTTACAGCAATTTGTGACGGATACGCTGTCGAAGCCTGCAGAATAAGCGGGGAAGTTTCTAATTCGGAACTCTGCCGCAAACCTTTTTATGGTAAAATCTTTTTAGAAAAAATCCAGAGAATCCGGGAAACGGCATACCGCGAAACCGATCGTTCAGGAGGAACAAGCATGTATTCTGACCTTTCCTATTTATCTGTGAATCTGCCCGAGGATATTGAAAAACTGAAGTGGTCCGGTAATTTTGAGGCGGAGCTTCGCGTCATTGAAAAGCGCCTGAAAAAGGATCTTCCCCTTGCAATGAAAAAACGGCTGGAACTGGAACGGGAAATCGTGAAGATTCTCCCACTGGATTATCCGTATACCAGAGAGGAAGCAATTCGGGAAGCAAACGACGCAATTTTGGATTTCAGCGAGGCCGAGTTCGACGAATGGCAGGATCAGGATGCTGTGGACTGGATTTATGTAAACGGTGAAATCCGGTATAAGGATGATTTCATTGCAAACCTGATTAAAACCCGTCCCGCGATTACGGCGCGGGTGCGGCATCCGCAGTCGTCGGAGGGCAAGCGGAAGAACTTTGCTTTGCTGGATGAAACCATCGCTTCCATGAAGAAAAAGGGGAGCCTCAGCTATCATATCCGTATCCGCTCGACGCTCACCGTTCAGCCGGATTCCGTTCGGGAAGGAGCGCCCATTACCGTTCATCTGCCGATTCCCAGTGCGGGCGCGCAGGCGAAAAAAATTCGGATTCTCAGCGTTTCCCCCGAACCGTTTCTCGTTGCGCCCGACGATGCTCCGCAGAGGACGGTATGTTTCCGTGAAGCGCTGAAGCCGGGGCAGGAGTTCACGGTGGAATACGAATACGACAATTCAGTGGACTATGCCGACCCGAAGCCGGAGAAGGCTGCCACTGAGCAGCCGGATTTCAAAACGGGGGAGCAGGCGCCCCACATCGTTTTCACGCCCTATCTGCGCAGCTTGACGGCCGAAATTGTAGGCGATGAGCAGAATCCGGTGCGAAAGGCACGGAGAATTTATGATTTTGTGACGACGAAGGTGATGTATTCCTTTGTGCGTTCCTACTTCGCCATTACCAACATCCCGGAATACGCCGCCTCCGGTCTCAAGGGTGACTGTGGGGTTCAGGCACTTCTGTTTATTACCCTGTGCCGGTGCGCCGGAATTCCCGCCGAGTGGCAGTCCGGCCTGTACGTGACGCCGCTCGATATCGGCAGCCATGATTGGGCACGGTTCTATGTCGCACCGTACGGCTGGCTGTTCGCGGACTGCTCCTTCGGAGGCGCAGCCTACCGGGAAGGCGCCGAGGAACGCTGGAATTTCTATTTCGGAAATGTGGAGCCGTTCCGTATGCCGGCAAATTCCGGGTTTCAGCAGGAGTTCACTCCGGCAAAACGATTTCTGCGGAACGATCCCTACGACAATCAGAATGGCGAGGCGGAATATGAAGACCGGCCGCTCGCCAACGGCGAATACAAAACAAAGCACACCGTTGTGGAGATTCGAGAAATCTGAATCTCCCGCAGCAAAAAGAACGGAGAACCGCATGTGCGGTTCTCCGTTCTTTTATGAAAAGGGTCTTAATAGTTCTTATACCCTTTGGTGTCGTTCCACATCCGGTTGAATTCTTTTTCGAAATCCCCGGCGGCGGTGGTACTGTTCAGCACGACAAACACTTCGTCGTTTATGGTGTTCGCGGCTTTGGTATAATTATAGCTTCCGGTTGTGACCACCGATTGGTCCGCGATGGTGACCTTCAGATGCATAATACCGGAGTGCGAGTTCATCTTGATCGGGATTCCGGCCTTTTTTATGCTGCTCAGCAACGCTTTCTGGTCCTTTGTGGTGGACTGATCGTGATCAGTGAGCACACGCACCGTGACAGACCGTTTTTTTGCCTGAACAATCGCGTCCGCAATCTGCGGGTCCGTCAGGCAGTAAATGGCAATGTCGAGCGACTTTTTGGAGGAACCGATAATTTTCAGCAGCTGCGGCTGGGCCTTTTGACCGGCACGCGGAAAATAATAGCTGACGGTGTCGGACGGAGCCCCCGCTCCTTGTGAAGCTCCCCTTGACTGAATCGCCGCCTCGGAGACAGCGCTGCCGTTTGCCGGGGCCGGGAACGGCACCGTGGGCAGGCGGCTGCCCGCACAGGAGGTCAGAATCAAAAAGTATTGCGCCACGCAAAGCACGGCGACTGTTAATCTGAATTTATTGTTTGATCGATTGTGGTTCATCTTTTTCCGTTTCAACCTCCCCAGCGAAGAAAAACATTCCTGCGGCCATGATCCGCTTCTTCCCTTCATGATAAATCATTCCGGAAGAATTGGCAATGTTTTTATGCGTTTTTGCCGCTTTTCTTGGTAAAAGAGAGGATAAATTCTGCGAACACTGCTATGAAAGAAGAATTCTGTGCACTTCACGTTATTCGGAAACCAACAAGGAACCGATGGCTTTCATCTTTGAGTACAACTCGTTTTGTTCACTTGCGTGCTCGTTTCGCGTTCCGGTAACGACAATCAGGTCTTTTACATCGAACTCCAGCATCTGGAACATTTTTTTCGTGTAGTCATAATAGGTCTGAAATTTGCCGGAGTCAGGATTGCCCTGAGTGAACGCGAGAATCAGCTTTTTTCCCGCGTTTTCTTCTTTGAATCTGGGAGAGAACCGCGGGGTTATCTGTGCGAACAGCCTGTCGGTGAAAATTTTCGCCTGTGCGCTCATTTGACCCATGTACAGCGGTGCTCCGAGAACGAGTGCGTCTGCGTTTTTCATCGCGCTGTAAAGCGTTTGCATATCATCGTTCCTGACACACCGGCCGCTCTCCACACAGCCAAGGCAACCCAGACACGGCTTAATGTCAAGTTCACTCGAATAAAAAGATTCGGTTTTTGCACCCCGGTCTTTCGCACCTTCCAATATTTTGTTTACTGCCCATGCCGTGCTGCCGGTTTTGCGCGGGCTGGCAATATATCCTATGACGTTCATTATGTATTTCTCCTTTAAACCTAAAAAAATATTGTTTCCACGGAACCAATAATAGCATACACCAATATTGTTTCCACGTCAACTATAATTATAAAGGAGACAGCCCTCTTTTTGATTCCATGTGATTGAACCGATCACTTTTGCTTTGCTATTTCCGCATCCAGGTGCCGGCTGTAGTTTTCCAAAAAATCAAGAATGATACCGGATTCTTCATCGGTCATCTGCTCAAATACGGCCTTGTCGCGGGCATTGAACTCCGCATGAAGTTTTGCATGAACTTGGTAAATCGATTCTCCCTGAGGAGTCAGCCGAAAGTAAATTTCTTTTTTGTTATCCGGCTTTTGGTAGCTCTCTATTACGCCCTTCTGCATCAGTTTTTTCGTGATCTTGCTGATGCCTCCCCGAGTCTGGTAGAAGGCTTCCGCCAGTCGGGTCACATTGGAATCCGGATTTTTCCCGATGTACTCGATGCTGTGAATTTCAGATGCATGAAACCCCTCAAAAGCGGCTTTCATTTTTTGGCCGTTTAGCCACGATATTTTATCCAGCACATCCCGAAATCCGGCAATCAGCATTTCCTGCTTGCTCATGCTCAGGCCCCTCCCATGCAATCATTAACAGTACCGTTATTATAAGCCACCATTGTTTCTTAGTCAACAATAAGGGACGTTTGCGGTTGGTTTTCCGGATGAACCTCTTGACGGAAAAGCCGCGCCGTCCCGATTGGGACGGCGCGGTAGACGGTCGGAGGCACCACGTGCGGGTCTAGAACGAAATACCGGACTTAGATGAAATTTCGGCCTGCCTGCACGGCCTCCAGGAACGGGAAGGCAGCGGCACTCTCGGAAGCTCGTTCCGAAAGGCAGTCCCTGTTTCCGTACTGCTTGATCATATCGCAAACCAGCTGCACCCTGCCGAGAAGGTAGTTCTCGTCGCAAGGCATGCCGTTTGAGACCCACTGTAGAAAACTATTTAAAAACGCGGTAGTCAGGAAGCCGATCAGGAAGCTTCGGTCTTCCTGCTTCAGGCTGGAATCGTCACAAGCGCTGTCAAACAGGAGCGAGACCCATTTCAAAAAGGCGGGGGAAAGGAACTTTTCCATGGTTTCCTTTCGCAGCGACCGATTGGTGTTGCGCAGGAAAACCTTGTTTTTCTGCGCGTAATCAACCGTAATCAGCAAAATGCTCCGCCAGTTCTGGTTTCGATCGATTTCCCGAAAGATTTCATTCTGGTAAATCCAGTTGAGCAGATCGAACATATCCTTGAAGTGGTAATAGAAGGTCTGACGGTTCAGCCCGCAATGGTCCGTTACATTCTGGATTGTAATCTTTTGAAAAGAAGTTTTCTGCATAAGATCTTTCAGGGCGTTGGCAAGCTGCAGCTTGGTCTGCGACACGCGTTCCATTCAATTCCTCCCAATCTTGTAAGAAAGCTTTTCAGCCGGATGGGGAACGGAAGCCTAAACTAAAACTGCACGAAGGCTGGAGTTTCCGCCTGGGCCAGTAGCAGTTCTTTCAGTTCCGCGTCAAGTTTCAGAACAGAAATGGAGAAACCGCCCATTTCGAGCGAGGTCATGTAATTGCCGACCGTTGTCCGCACAACCTTGATCCCCTTGGCGGCGAATACCTCCGCGACTCTGCGGTTGATGATGAACAGCTCGCTCAGCGGGGTAGCGCCGAGCCCATTGATCAGCAGAGCAGTTTCGTCTCCGTTTCCGAGAGGAATATCGCCGAAGATTTTGTCCAGCAGCTCATCGACGATTTCATCCGCCGTGCGGAGCGCTTCGCGGTGGGTGCCCGGTTCGCCGTGAATGCCTATTCCGATTTCCATTTCATCCTCTTTGAGTTCAAAGCTCGGCTTTCCCGCTTCTGGCACCGTGCAGGGGGAGATGGCCATGCCCATGGAGCGCACATTGGCAATTACTTTTTCCGCCACAGCTTTGACTTCCTCCAGCGAACCGCCGGCTTCCGCCTTGGCGCCCGCCAGCTTATGAATGAAAAGCGTTCCCGCAATGCCCCTGCGCCCGCTGGTCCAGGTGCTGTTTTCCACGGCGACGTCGTCGTTCACGATGACCTTGTCAACCTTGATTCCTTCGGCATCCGCCATTTCCGCGGCCATTTCGAAGTTCAGCACATCGCCGGTGTAATTTTTGATAACGAGGAGCACACCTTTTCCGCCGTCTACGGCCTTGATGGCTTCAAACACCTGATCCGGAGTAGGGGAGGTAAACACGGCGCCGGCTACGGCGGCATCCAGCATTCCTCTGCCGACAAAGCCGCCGTGGGAGGGCTCATGGCCACTTCCGCCGCCGCTGACGAGCGCAACCTTCGGCTGCGGGGCGTTTGCGCGCACCAGCACGCTGGTTCTGGGGAGACGGCGCACATACTGCGGGTAGGCCTGCGACATTCCGTTCAGCATTTCATCTACCACATTGGCCGGGGCATTGATGATCTTCTTCATGATTTGATCCTCTCTTTCTAAATCTTATTTCTTTCAGCAGCAATTATGCTGCTGTGGGAGCGCTTATTTATTCGGAGGGCTTAGCAAAGACTTCCAGAACCGCTTCGGTTTCCGCTTTACTCTTGCAGAAAAGAATCTTTTCGGCGGCTTCCGGATTCCGGGTCAGCCTGCGGACGGTGTCCTTGACCTTCGGAATAAACGGGAGGCTCATGCTGAACTCGTCGAGCCCGAGCGAGCAAAGCAGGCCCGCCGCACGGGGGTCTCCTGCCATTTCTCCACACATGCACACCCGTATCCCGCGGTCGTGCGCTGCGCGGATCACGCGGATGATGGAACGAAGCACAGCCGGGTGAAACGGCGTGTACAGGGAGCTGAGCTTCGCATTTCCACGGTCGGCCGCCAGGGTATATTGAATCAGGTCGTTGGTCCCAATACTGAAGAAATCGCATTCCGAAGCAAATTCCGGGGCCATCCAAACGGCGGCCGGGGTTTCCACCATAATGCCTACGGGAATGCCGGCGTCGAACGGAACCCCTTCCCGTTTCAACTGCGACATGCACTCCGAAATGAGTCCCCGGGCCTTCCGGATTTCTTCCAGCCCGGAGATCATGGGGAGCATCACGGCGGCTTTTCCGTAATGGCTTGCCCGAAGAATCGCGCGGATCTGCGTTTGAAACAGATCGGTGCGTTCCAGACTGATCCGGATAGCGCGCCAGCCCAGAAACGGATTTTTTTCCGGGGGGATTTGAAGATAGGGCAGAGGCTTGTCGCCGCCGATGTCCATCGTGCGGATGACGCACTCGCCCCCGCAGCGCTCGATGACGTAGCGGTACGCTTCGAACTGCTCTTCCTCGGTGGGGAGAGAATCGCGGCCCATAAACAGAAATTCGGTGCGGAACAGGCCAACCCCCTCGCAGCCGTATTTCGCGGCGGAGTCGATGTCGTGCGGCTTGCCGATATTGGCGGCAAGGGTTACCCGGTGCCCATCGAGCGTGACGGCAGGAAGATCGGAAAGACTTTCAAGATAGCGGCTCTGCTCTGTCTCCTGCTTTGCTTTTTCGCGGTAGCGCGCCGCCGTTTCCGGGTCGGGGTTTAAAATCAGGAGTCCTTCCTCCGCGTCCAGAATTGCAGGCGCGCCGTCCGGAAGTCTTTCCCGTATGCGGTCGATTCCCACGATGGTTGGAATCCCGCGAGATTTGGCGATGATGACAACATGGGAGGTAACGCTGCCGCTGCCGATGACCAGCCCGGTGGCCGCCCGTTCTTCGTCGTCTGCCGCCGCGGAGGGATCAATTTCCTCCCCACAGAGGATGGAGGCGCCGCCGGAGCGGTCTGTCCCGGTTCCTCCCATGAGAAACTGAAAAATCTCCCGGCCTGCGTTTTCCACGTCGACCGACCGCTCCCGCAGGTAGGGGTCATCGACGGCGGCAATTTCGGCGGCAAGCGCTTTGGAGGCTTCCAGCGCCGCTTCCGGGGCGGAAAGACCGGACTCGATTCGGGAGAGTACTTCGGCTTCCAGTGTGGAGTCGGAGAGAATCATTGCTCTGGCCTCCAGAATGGAGGCCTGTTCGGTCTTGCCGTCTCCGGCCAGATTCCGGGCAATCCGCTCGGCTCCCTCCAGAGCGGAAGCGCGCGCGGCAAGAAATCGTTCCTTTTCCTTCTGCGCGGTCGCTTTGCGGTAGGAGGCGAGCAGACTTTGAGCATCGCCGGCCGGATACCGAAGGGTGCCGAAGGCGATTCCGGGCACCGCGCATTTTCCGCGTACGGTGAATGATTCTGCCAAACGATTTTCCTCCTTATTCTTCGTGAAATTTTTCTGCCACGAGCTCTTCCAGAGCGGAAATTGCTTCATTTTCGTCGGGCCCATCCGCTGAAATGGTCATGGAATCGCCTTTCTTCAGGCCCAATGCCAGAACCATAATAATACTTTTTGCATCGGCGCGCTTTCCGTTCCCGTTCAGGATGATTTTGCAATTGAACTTTGCCGCGGCCTTAATCAATTCAGAAGCCGGACGGGCATGAAGCCCGGTCGGGTTTGAAAGTGTTACGATTGTTTGTGTCATGATTTTTCTCCTGCCTTTCAGCTTCTTACAGTTTTTGCATCCCGCGCGCTTCTTCCGCCGAACCGACCACTTCGTCCAGCGTAGAACCGATGGATGCGCTGACAGCCGCGCTGATTGCGCCTTCCGCAATGGGAGCGTCGGCGATTCGGGTGCGGGCGAGCAGATCGTCGTCCAGAAATTCAAGGGCCGTCTGCGTGCTCAGAATTCCGCTGCCCAGATCCGCAAGAATGCAGACTCCTTCGCCGCTGTCGGACTGTTCAATGGCATTTTGAATGCGCACGGCGTCCGTTCCGATGGAGCCGTCCGCGAGACCGCCTGCCGTCAGAATTTTGAGGTCTTTGCTTGCCATCTGCATGGCCAGCTCTTTGACGCCGTCGGCGAGCTTCGCGCTGTGCGATACAATTACAATTCCAACCATGGTTTACTCCTGACCGACGCTTTTGTCGTAAGCGGCAAGCGCCTTTAAAATAATCGTGACCGACGTTGCGCCGGGGTCCTGATGCCCGATGCTGCGGTCTCCCAGATAGCTTGCACGGCCCTTCCGCGCTGCGATGGTCTTTGTAAACTCGACCCCCTGCTCCGCTGCCGATATCGCCGCGTCCAGACATTCGGCAAGGGACGAGCCCTTGTCTTGTGCCGCAGCAAAGGCCTCATAGGCCGGTTCCAGAGCGTCAATCATCGTTTTATCGCCGCGGGCGGCGCCGCCGCGCTGTTCCACCCCGTCGATCGCCGCGCGCAGCATCTGCGCCGCAAGCTCTGGGTCAACGACGGATTTCTCCTGAGCAGGTTTGACGGCACGCAGGAAAGCGGTTCCGTACAGTGGTCCGGAGGCGCCGCCTACGGTGGAAATCAGCGTCATCGCGACGCTTTTCAGACCGGCGGCCAAATCGGCCGGCGGCGCGTCCTTCAGGCGGCTGACTACGGTGTTGAACCCGCGCGCCATGTTGACTCCGTGGTCCCCGTCGCCGATCTCACGGTCCAGATCTGTCAGAAAATCTTTGTTTTCATTGATCGCGGCCGTAATTGCCTCCATGGCGCCTATAAAAGTTCCGTCCATCTCATACGCCCACCTTTGCATTAAATTAAATAGTTCTGTACTTACTACAAGCAAAAACCGTGCCAAAAAAGCGGACGCTCAAAAAAACAGCGCTGATGCGGCATCTTTTTAAACGTCCGTCTGTGCGTGACTTTTTACCCGGATACTTTTTACCAAGGGGTGTTCGTTTTTACCAATCATTCTGTGGGAAGAATTCCGAACTTTTTTGCTTTGGCAGAAACGGTTTTATGGGTCAGGCCGAGCGCGCGGCCCGCGGCGTTGCAGCTGCCGTACTGCCGGAGTGCGTTTGCTATGATCTGTTTTTCATACTCCTCCCACTTCAGTACGGGAGCACCATCCTCCGGCAGAAGTTGTGCGGAAAGGGGCGTTCCTTCGCCCGCGCCGTCCCGGATGTAATCCGGCAGGTCGTTCCAGCCGATCCGGTCCCCGTCAAGCAGCGTGAGTGTGCGCTCCATCACGTTTTCCAGCTCCCGGATGTTGCCGGGCCAGGAATAATGCAGCATGGAGCGCATGGCCTCCGGCTGAATTCCGGAAACTGGCTTGCCGAGCTCGTCTCCGATCTTTTTCAGAAACGCATCCGCCAGCAGCGGAATATCCTCCCGCCGCTTCCGCAGAGGAGGAAGAAACACAGGAATAACGTTCAGCCGGTAATACAGATCCTCCCGGAAGGAGCCGTCCCTCACCATAGCTTCCAGGTCGCGGTTTGTCGCGGCGATGATCCGCACATCCGCATGGAGAGTTCGTTCCCCGCCGACCCGCTGGAATTCCTTATTCTGGATCACACGGAGCAGCTTGACCTGCATGTCCTTCTCCATGTCGCCGATTTCATCCAGAAAGATGGTGCCCTTGTTCGCCAACTCGAATTTTCCGAGCTGGGTTTTCACCGCGCCCGTAAACGCGCCCCGCTCGTGCCCGAACAGTTCGCTTTCCAGCAGGGAGGCGGGAATTGCGGCGCAGTTGACGCGGATAAACGGTCCCCCGGAGCGGGGGCTGGCGCTGTAAATCGCTTCCGCGAACAGCTCCTTGCCGGTGCCGCTTTCCCCGCGGATCAGAACGGTGTAAACGCTTTTCGCTGCCTTCGAAGCTACGGCAATCGCGTCCTGAATGGAGCCGCTGCTCCCGATGATTTTCCCGAAGGCGGGCAGGGGACGCTTTGCCCGCTGCAGTTCCCCCTCCAGATAGTCCGCGCGCGCAAGGGTGCGGTTCAGCTTTTCCATCAGGTCCTGCATTTCCGTTATATTATTTACCACGGAAACGGCGCCCCATGTTTCTCCGTCCACAATGAGCGGGCTCACGTTTGCGACCACCGTCGTGCCGTTTGCTTTCCGGCAGACGCAGCCGAACTGCGCTTTTCCGGTGCGGAGGGTGCGACTGCGTGCGCCGTTGGGGGAGATTTCCGCGATGCTTTTGCCGACCAGCTCTTCCTGACTGAGCCCGAGCATTTTCAGGTAGGCGGGATTAACGTAGGTAATGATCCCTTTTCCATCCAGAACACAGATGCCTTCCTGTGTGGATTCGAGCACCAGCTGGTATTTTTCTTTCAGCTCACGGATTTCCTTGAGTTCCCACGAAATTTTCGCGTAGCGGGAAATATCCTCAAACACGCAGACTGCGCCGATGGAGTTCCCGTCCTCTCCGTAAATCGGCGTGCTGTTTTTAACGATGACGGAGCGCCCGATGTTCTGGCGCGCGCCGAGCTCCGGGTTTCCGGTTCGGCAAACCCGTTCCAGTCCGGTTCCGGGGATGGCTTCGGCGATGTTTCTGCCGAGGATTTCCCCGGACGGGATGCCGAAAATCCGCTCCGCCACCGGATTGAACAGCGTGACCGCATTGTTTTCGTTGATGACGATCAGTCCGGTCGCCACACTCCGGAAAATCTGCTCCGCGGTTGCGACATTGTCCTGAAGAAGGTGATCCATGCGGTCGATGGAGGCGACGTCCTCCAGCCGGAAGTCCCCACTCAGGAATGCGGCCATTTCCTCCACCGCCTCCGGCGCTCCGGCCCCGACCGACAAAATCGTAAGAACGTCCCCTTGCCGGATTTTCAGTGTGGTCAGAATCAACAGGCTGCTTAGGGGGACTTTTCCAGAGTTCCCCTTCCGGATGTAAAGCTGAACACCGTATTTTTGCTGGATGTCGTAGGCTTTCTGTACTACCATTGCGGCCACCCTGGCATGCAGCCCCATGGAGTGGCGGAATGTGACGGCTTTTTCAACCGGCTGGCTGTTCAAGAATTTCAACCTCCCGCCCGTTCGTTTCTTGGGAACAATCCCCTTTTTGATTTTCTGTCAATGAAACTATTATAGCAGTTTTCTTTTCGCTTTTTTTTGTAAATTGCCGAACTAAAATTATTTTTCCCAATAACCGGAAGTTTTTCATGCCGGAAGCATTTTCCCGTACAGAAATGGCTTTGGTGCTGAACAGGCGGAATAGAAACCAGACAAAACCGAAAAAATGTATAGACAAAACCCATAGATTGTTTATTTACAAATAGAGTGAACAATGTTAGCATGTGATCGTAGGATATTTTATGCAATATGCATAAATATCAGGAAGATATGTTAGAATTGTGTTGGGAGGAATTCAAAGTGGGAAAGTACATCATGGCCTTGGACGCAGGAACAACCAGTTCCCGCTGCATCCTGTTTAACGAGCAGGGTGAGATGATCAGCGTAGCCCAGAAGGAGTTCACGCAGTATTTCCCGAAGCCCGGATGGGTCGAGCATGACGCCATGGAAATCTGGTCCACCCAGATCGGCGTAGCGCAGGAAGCGATGTATAAGATCAACGCCTCCGCGAAAGACATTGCCGCCATCGGCATTACCAACCAGCGTGAGACCACCGTTGTCTGGGATAAAAAAACGGGCGAGCCGGTTTACCACGCAATCGTGTGGCAGTGCAGGCGCACCTCGGAGTACTGCGACAGCCTGAAGGAAAAAGGCCTGACCGACACCTTCCGAGAGAAAACCGGATTGGTGATCGACGCTTACTTTTCAGGGACCAAGCTCCGCTGGATTCTGGAAAATGTTCCGGGAGTGCGGCAGCGCGCGGAAGCCGGAGAGCTCCTTTTCGGAACCGTGGATTCCTGGCTGATCTGGAACCTGACGAAGGGTAAGGTTCATGTCACGGATTATTCGAATGCTTCCCGCACCATGCTGTTTAATATTCAGAAGCTCCAGTGGGACGACGAAATCCTCAAAGAGCTGAACATTCCGAAATGCATGCTCCCGGAGGCAAAACCCTCCAGCTGCGTATACGGCGAGACGGATTCCACCATCTTCGGCGGACCGATTCCGATTGCGGGCGCCGCAGGTGACCAGCAGGCCGCGCTGTTCGGCCAGACTTGCTTTACCGCGGGCGAAGCGAAGAATACATACGGTACCGGCTGCTTTATGCTGATGAACACGGGCGAGAAGCCGGTGTATTCCAAAAACGGACTTGTTACGACGATCGCCTGGGGACTTGACGGCAAGGTCAATTACGCGCTGGAAGGTTCCATCTTTGTTGCGGGCGCGGCGATTCAGTGGCTGCGCGACGAACTCCGGCTGATCGACAGTTCCCCCGATTCCGAGTATATGGCCACCAAGGTGAAGGACACAAACGGCTGCTATGTCGTTCCCGCCTTTACAGGTCTTGGCGCACCGTACTGGGATCAGTATGCGCGCGGGGTCATCGTGGGTCTGACCCGCGGCGTCAACAAATATCACATTATCCGCGCAACGTTGGAGTCCCTCGGCTATCAGACACTGGATGTGCTCAAAGCGATGCAGCAGGATTCCGGCATTAAGTTGGCGGCGCTTAAGGTAGACGGCGGAGCCTGCGCGAACAATTTCCTGATGCAGTTCCAGTCCGATATCATCAACGCGCCGGTCCGCAGACCGAAATGCGTTGAGACAACGGCGATGGGTGCCTCTTATC
Source organism: Bacillota bacterium (assembly GCA_023410445.1). Classification (GTDB taxonomy): domain Bacteria; phylum Bacillota; class Clostridia; order Oscillospirales; family Acutalibacteraceae; genus Caproicibacter. Next base: position 102,405 of record JAEYPT010000007.1, read on the forward strand.
TGGCAGGTCTTGCCGTCGGCTATTGGAGCAGCAAGGAAGACGTGCTGAAAAACTGGCAGATCGACCGGGTTTTCGATCCGAAGATGGACGAATCGGTCCGCGAGGAAATGGTAAAAGGCTGGCACAAGGCTGTCACCTGCACCAGCGGATGGGCAAAGGAATGAAGCCGGTCGGGAAACTTGCGATGGGGTATTCTAAATTTTAGAAATTGAGGTGTATGACAATGTTACCGTATCTTTCTGAGTTCCTTGGGACAATGCTTCTGATTATGCTCGGCGACGGAGTGGTTGCGAACGTAAGCCTGACGAAGTCCGGCATGAAAGGCGGAGGTTCGGTTCAGATAGGAATTGCCTGGGGCCTTGCGGTTATGATTCCGGCCTGCATTTTCGGCAAAGCATCCGGGGCCAGCTTTAACCCGGCCCTGACCATTGCGCTTGCTTCCATCGGCAGTTTCAGCTGGGCTATGGTCCCGGGATACATTGTATCCCAGATCGCCGGCGGTTTCTGCGGCGGCATTATTGTCTATCTTCTCTTCAAAGATCACTTTGATGCAACGGAAAGCGCCGCAACCAAACTCGGCGTATTCTCCACGGCACCTTCCATTCGCAACATTCCCCGCAATATTTTCTGCGAAGCAGTTGCGACGTTTGTACTCGTGTTTGCACTTCTCGGCTTCGGCAATGTCGACGGTGCCGCCGCTTCCGGAATCGGCAAAGTATTTGTCTATGGAATCATCGTGGCATGCGGTATGTCCTTCGGCGGTCTGACCGGATATGCGATGAACCCTGCCCGTGACCTCGGCCCCCGTATTGCCCACGCGGTTCTTCCGATTAAAGGCAAAGGCAGTTCCGACTGGAGCTACGGTCTGGTTGTTCCGATCTTTGGGCCAATCATTGGTGCTCTCTGCGCCGGCTTGCTGTTTAAGGTTATTCCGTGGTAGTTGGTTAATAAACCCGTTCCTTATCGCTCTATAATCGGTGCAGGGGCAAACTACCTGTCTGCCCCTGCATTCTTTATCGCTTTTTGAGGTCCAAAAAGAGTATAATAGCAAGTGAAGCTACTGTTTTGACATGGTTTCCCCCTGTGGAGGGAAACAGAGAAAAAGGTTGGTGTTTGTTTCAATGCTGGATGCAATCATTATCGGCGGCGGCGTTGTGGGATGCACGACCGCGCGGTATCTTTCTCGATACCGCCTGAAGGTCGCGCTGCTGGAGAAAGCCTCCGACATCTGCGAGGGGCAGAGCAAGGCGAATACGGCCATTGTCCACGGCGGATACGACGCGAAGCCGCAGACTCAAAAGGCAAAATACAACGTTGAGGGGAACCGGATGTTCACGCAGCTTTGCGAAGAACTGGACGTTCCTCTGAAATGGAATACGTCCCTTGTCGTGACGTTTTCGGAGGAAGGAATTCCTCAGCTGGAAGCGCTGAAGGCACAAGGGGAGAAAAACGGCGTTGAAAAGCTCAGCATCATCGGGTCCGACGAGCTTCACAGGCGCGAGCCGAAGCTCAGCAGCCAGGCGGCCGCAGCTCTGTTGGTGGAAACGGGCGGCATTGTCTGCCCGTATGAGCTGACCGTGGCGAACGCGGAAAACGCGGCCGAGAACGGGGTTCGCTTCTACCGGAACGCGCAGGTGACGAAAATCCGCAAAGGAGAAAACTGCTGGATCGTCGAAAGCCGGGCGGGCACCTTTATGACCCGTGCGGTCATTAACTGTGCCGGGCTTTACTCCGACGTCATCAATAACATGGTTTCGGAGGATAAATTTCACATTCTTCCTCGCCGCGGCGAATACTACATTATGGATAAAAAATACGCGGGAACCTTCCATGCCTCCGTGTTCCAGCTTCCCACCAAAATGGGCAAAGGAATCTTGGTTACGCCTACAGTGGACGGAACCCTGCTGATCGGCCCGACGGCCGAGGATGTCGACGATCCGACGGATATCCGCACCACCTCCGAAGGCCTTGAAAAGGCGCTGAAATTCGGCAGTCTTACCTGGGAGAATATCCCCATGCGCGACGTTATTACAACGTTTGCCGGAATGCGCTCCCATTGCGACCGGGACGATTTTATTGTCGGCGAAGCGCCGGATGCGCCGTTGTTCTTCAACGCGGGCGGGGTGGAATCTCCGGGCTTAACGTCTTCCCCGGCCATTGGGCAGTACCTTGCCGGGCTTGTGGCGGAAAAACTCGGCGCTAAGGAAAACACGGAGTACAACCCGATTCGCAGAGCAATTCCGAAATTCCGGGAAATGGACGCCGTGGAACGCGCGCGCGCAATTGCCGCGAATCCGGATTATGCAAAGGTTGTCTGCCGCTGCGAAACCGTGACGGAGGCGGAAATCCGCGAAGCGATCCGCCGCCCGGTCGGCGCGAGGACCGTCGATGGAATCAAACGGCGTACCCGCGCCGGAATGGGCCGGTGTCAGGCCGGGTTCTGCACCCCCAGAACCGTTCAGATCCTGAGCGAGGAGCTGCACATTTCTCCGCTGGAAGTTACAAAGTTCGGCGGACAGTCGAAGCTGCTGCAGGATTATCTGTTTGAAGAGGGGGACGGGAACCATGCGTAACGTCGATCTGATCATCATCGGAGGCGGTCCGGCGGGTCTGGCAGCCGCCATTTCCGCCTATGAGCAGGGCTGCCGCGACCTTCTCATCCTGGAGCGGGAAGAAACCCTTGGCGGAATCCTGAAACAGTGCATTCACAACGGCTTTGGGCTGCACACCTTCAAAGAAGAGCTTACCGGTCCGGAGTACGCGCGCCGCTATATTGAAAAGGCACTGGAGTATCAAATTCCTTACCAGTGCGACACCATGGTACTTGAGGTAACCGCGGACAAGGTCGTCACTGCGGTCAGCCGGGCAAACGGGCTGCAGCAGTTTCAGGCGAAGGCCGTCATCCTTGCCATGGGCTGCCGGGAACGTCCGCGCGGCTCGCTGGCCATTCCGGGCTGGCGCTGCTCCGGTATTTACACGGCGGGCACCGCTCAGAAGTTTGTTAATCTGGAGGGGATTATGCCGGGCAGCCGCGTAATGATTCTCGGTTCCGGCGACATCGGCCTCATTATGGCGCGCCGCATGACCTTCATGGGGGCGAAGGTGCTCGCCTGTGTCGAGTTGCTCCCATATTCCTCCGGTCTGAAGCGCAACATCGTCCAGTGTCTGGATGATTACAATATCCCTCTGCTTTTAAACCACACGGTCGTCGATATCGCGGGCCGGGAGCGTCTGGAGGGCGTAACGGTCGCCGAGGTGGATCCGAAAACCCGCCGCCCGATTCCTGGCACAGAGCAGGATTATGCGTGCGACACGCTTCTGCTTTCGGTTGGGCTGATCCCGGAGAACGAACTCAGCCGTATGGCGGGCGTGGAAATTTCACCCGCGACCAGCGGCGCGGTGGTCGATGAAAATCTGGAGACCTCCGTGCCCGGCATTTTCTCCTGCGGCAACGTCCTCCATGTGCATGATCTGGTGGACTATGTTTCGGAGGAGGCGGAAAAGGCCGGTGCAAACGCGTGGAGACTGATCCGCGACGGCTCCGCGGCGCCGGAAAAGACGATCGACGTGGTCAGTGGCTTCGGCGTCGGCGGTGCGGTTCCGCAGAAAATCCATCCGGGAAACCTGAGCAGCCCGATCACCGTCATGTTCCGGCCGAGGGATGTTTTCAAAAATGCGAAGGTCCGCGTCACGGCAGGGGAAAAACAGCTGTTTTCCCGCGCAAGCCGGATTCTCACGCCCGGAGAAATGGTCAGTTTGCAGCTGAAGCCGGAAGTTCTCCGCGAAATCGGGGACGCCGCCAGCCTTACGGTAGAAGTGGAGGTCTCCTGACATGACGAAAGAAATCACCTGTATCGGCTGCCCGATGGGCTGCCGCATCATCGCCGAAGTGGAGAACGGGCAGATTCTCTCTCTGGAGGGATACACCTGCAACGTGGGAAAAAAATATGCGCAGGAAGAACTGACCGTTCCCAGAAGGATGGTGACTGCTCTGATGCGCGTGCGCGGCACCGGGCGTCCTTTGCCGGTCAAGACCTCTGCGCCGATTGAAAAAAGCAAGGTGTTCGACTGTCTCGCGGAAATCCGCCAGCATGCGGTGACCCTGCCGGTACGCTCCGGCGAAGTGGTGCTCCCACATGTATGCGGCACCGATGTAGATATTATCGCAACCAAGGAACTGTTTTAAATGAAAAAGGCCGGTCGGAGCTTCGTTCAACGCTCCGACCGGATTCTTTTGCGGTATTACGTAGAATGCTTGATGGTCAGCTTCTTTTCGGTTCCGTTTCGCAGTCTGCGGATATTCTCCCGGTGCTTGAACACCAGAATGAAAGCGATTAACACAGCGAATGCCGTTGTGATCCATACATAGGAAAGCGGCAGAGGTCCATACCCGGAGCTTCCGCCGGAATAATCGATCAAATAAGTCAGAACAAAATTGGCAATCGGAAATGCGAGTGAGCCCAGAATCGAGGAAATGGAGACGATTCGCGTAAAGGCGAATACGATGCAGAAAATCCCGATGCCGATGAGAAAGACGCGCCAGTCAACCAGTGCAAGAATCGCGGCGGTTGCGGAAATTCCCTTGCCGCCCTTGAACTGAAAATACAGCGGATAAATATGACCGAGCACACAGAAGAGGCCCGCCAGAAAGGCTCCATACTGCGCAAAATAAGAGGGAAGCCCGGTCTGCGCACACAGAGTACCGAAAATTGCGCGCCCCGCGAAAACGGAAACGGCGCCCTTGGTAAAATCGCACAACAGCGTAAAAATTCCCGCCTTAACGCCGACAGAGCGCAGAACGTTTGTGGTTCCGGCGTTGCCGCTGCCCAGCGAACGGATGTCCGTATTATGATCAAGTAGCCGGGTGAAGATAATGGAAAAGCTGATGCTTCCCAACAGATACGATACGGCTGCCACAATCAGCGCCGATAGGGCGAAAGCGATCAAAACGGAATTCAGCATGGCACGTTCTCCCTCGTTTCTTTTTTCGTTCGCTTTTTTGCCGGGAGCATGTTTAACCCGGTACTAATATTATCACTATAAATACAAATTTACAACTGATAATTTTTGTTGCTTTTTCGTCAAAAGAAGCTCCTTCTATTTGGGACAATCTATACGTCAAAACGTAATAACATCCAAATTTGCATTGAATTTTACTCTGTTTACCGTTATAATAACGATTTATCAACTCTGCTATTGTCATTTTTAACCAAATGGTATATAATAAAACCATCCTCTGAGAAATAGGGCGATGGTGTCGTTAAAAAGCAAAGTGCGTGCTTTTTAACGACATTTCTCTTTGTATATTCCCATTCTTCCATATGCAGGTCTGTCTAGTTGCCTCCGCTTCCGGGCGGAGGTGCTTTTTATTGCAATAAAATCAAAAATGGCCATTCAACCCAACGAACCGTCTCCCAAACAGAGCAGGGCAGGCTGAGTGATTTTTACTTGTGCATGCTGCCGGAACCGGTTAAAATGTTCCGGATTCGTATATTTATATTTTTTCAAAACAATGATACAATAACAACAGTCAAAACGGGGAGGGCGAAGTATGAGAATCGGGACGCTAAAGGTTCGGCTGTATGCACCCTGGGTGCATTCGCTCAAGGAAAAGCGGATGATCGTCAAAAGTTTGCTCGCCAAGCTTACAAATCGGTTCAACGTTTCGGCCGCCGAGGTGGAGGGGCAGGATACTCTTCAGACGGCGGTGATTGGCATCGCTTGCGTGGCCGATTCTTCCGCTTTCCTTGACAGCGTGACGGACAAGCTGATTGATTTTATCGAGAGCAGTACACAGGCGGAGATCGTCTCGGTGGAGCGGGATATTCTCTGACCGGAGAACGGAAAGGGAAAACAGGATGCAGATTAGCAGACTGCTGGAAATCGTGTACCTTTTGCTGGAGCACGGGAGCGTGACCGCTTCGGAGCTTGCCGAACGCTTCGAGGTTTCGGTCCGGACCGTCTACCGGGATATGGACGCCCTGGGCGAGGCCGGAATTCCGGTTTGCGCGGAGCGCGGCAGGCAGGGTGGTTTCCGCCTGATGGAGAATTTCTCCCTGAACCGGTCGCTCCTTTCACAGCGGGACCAGGATGAAATTCTGTTCGCGCTGCAGACCCTGAACGCAACCAGCGCAGCGGAGTGCGGACAGCTTCTTTCCCGCCTGAGCGGGCTGTTCCGCCGGGACTGCACCGACTGGATCGAAGTGGATTTCTCCGAATGGGGAAACGAAAAGGAACAGCGGGAGCGGTTTGAACAGGTGAAATCGTCGATTCTGGAGCGCAGGGTCATCCGGTTCGTTTATTACGGCTCCGACGGGAATCAAAGCGAACGGAGGGTCGAGCCGCTCCGGCTGCTGTTTAAGGGGAGCTGGTATTTGCAGGCGTTCTGCCTGACCCGGCAGGATTTTCGCACCTTTCGGCTCAGCCGGATGGAGCATGTGGCGGCGGAGGAACCCTTTGAAAAGCGGCCGCTGAGCCCGCCTCCGGTAGCCATGGCAGCCTCCGGTGCGCCCGAGGTGGAGCTGCTGCTGCACTTTCCCCCGCAGGCGGCCTTCCGGGTGTATGACGAATTCTCACCGGGACAGGTGGAAAAACAGGAGGACGGCGGCTTTCTGGTGCACGCCTCGTTCCCGGAGGGCGGTTGGGTCTACGGGTATCTGCTGTCGTTCGGAGAAAATGTTGCGGTCCTTTCTCCAGAACGCGTGAGACAGATCCTTCTGGAAAAGGCGGAACAAATCCAGAAAATTTATCAGTAGCCCGTTAATATGACATACCCCTGTCAGGTTAAGCCCTCTATACTGGAAACAGATTCTGAAAAAAAACGAGAGGACTTGATCAATATGGAGTTACAGCTGAAATATCTTCCGGAATTTACGGTGGCAGGAGTACTTGGCGAGGGCAAGGCGGAGGAAGGGCCGAAATGGGTTCTGCCGCTTTGGGAAAAGTCCAACCGGGAGGCCGGAACCATGAAGACCGGTGGCGTGTGGGGAATCATGGGCCACCCGGACCGGTATCTGGGTCGCTGGGACGAGCGGGGGCTTTATCTGGCAGGCCGGGAGGTCGACGCGGAAACGAAGGTTCCCGAGGGATGGACCCGCTGGACGGTTCCGGCGCAGACCTATCTTGTCGCGGACTGTTCCCTGACCGGCTACGGGGACATTTTCAGCTGGGTATTAAGCGAATACCTTCCCGCTCATGGGATGGAAATGATCGGCGCCGCGCACGAGCACTATCCGGACCCTGAAAATCCGGAGCATGTGGAGCTCTGGTTCCCGATTGCCGTGGGATATCGGTTCTGCCAGAGCTGCGGGATGCCGCTCACCGATGTTTCGCAACTTGCAACCGATGCGCAGGGGGAGCCGGAATATGATTATTGCACCTACTGCCGTCAAAAGGGAGCGTTTACGGCGGACTGCACCATGGAGCAGATGATCGATTTCTGCCTTGATCTGGGGGTGAAGTCCGGAATGTATCCGGATCGGGAAGAGGCTTCCCGACAGATGCACACCTATTTCCCGACGCTGAAGCGCTGGAAGACGGTTTGACTCCATTGACAGAGGACGGGAAGGCTGAATGCCTTCCCGTCCTCTGTTGTTCTGCCTGTGTTACATTACATGGAGCTCTGTCCATTCGTCACCGATTTCAAACCCGCATTTTTGAATCCGGCTGCGGATTTGTTCCGGTCCGGTCCCCGTCGTGTCGTAATCAACCGCAACCTTTCCCCGTTCCGTATTCACGCTGACAGAAAAGATGCCGGGCACCGCGTCGAGGTCCTGCTTGATTTTTGCGCTGTCCTGCTTGCTGTGAAGATCGGGGAGACTGAAATACATGCTTGCCTTTGGCAAAAAGCATCCCTCCTTTTTCCATTATTATGGGACACATTTTCCGGCTTTATTACATGCAGAACCTGATATTTCCAATTTTAACATCCGATTCTCATGAGATATTTATTTTCCATTCATCCGTTTTTCATGTCTTGAGGGTATTCTGGAAACAGTTTCGAGGAATCAATTTCCAGAATGGGAGCTGAAAAATCGTGATAAGAGTAAAAAAACTTTTGGTTTTATGCCTTGCGGCAGCCTGTTCCGTTTCGCTGGTCGCCTGTTCGCAGCAGGCTTCGGATGCCGGAGCTTCGTCTCAGGCACAGGCGCAGACCGATCAGCAGGGGTCTGCGTCGTCCGCCCAGGCGGATCAGAATGTCGTTTACGGGAAGGTGACAGCCGTGGATGGCTCCAAGATTACAATGGACATCGGCACCCTGAACTTTCAGGGCAGGGGCCGGAATGGAACCGGATCGCGCCCGCAGGGCGGGTCCGGCGGGAGTCGGCCTGCGGGAAGCCGGCCGTCGGGTCAGCCGGGGCAGCGGGCAAATTTCTCCAATCTGCTGACTCTTACGGGGAAATCAACGACAGTCACGGTCAGTGATGCTGGTGTGCTGAAAAAGCAGGAAATGCCCTCCGGCGGAGCGAACCGTCAAAGAGGGGCACAGACCTCCTCCGCTTCCCTTTCTGACGTAAAGACCGGTGACATTTTAAAGGTCACGACAGAAAAAAGCGACGGAAAACTGATTTCCGTCCTGATTATGGGGGAACCGTCGAACAGCTGATTCCAGCAAATTCTGAAGGCGAAACAGATCCGCTTCCGGCGGGTCTGTTTCGCCTTTTCTTATGCGGACAGGTTGCCCGGCTGATGCGGTTGTGGTAGGATAAAAATAAGAGAAAGCCAGCCGTTAAGGGGGAATTGCATTTGAGTCAGCTGGAATTCCGGGAGGCCGCATACCGCAACGGCGGCAAAACCATTTTGGACGGGCTGAATGTTTCTGTGGAAGCGGGGGACTTCGTTTCAATCGTCGGTCCTTCCGGAAGCGGAAAAAGTACGTTTTTAAAGCTCTGCTGTCATCTGATCAGCCCAACGGAGGGCGATATCCTTTGGAACGGGACGAGTTTTCAACAGTTCAGCCCAACGGAGTTGAGAAAACGGATCGGTTATTGCTTTCAAACGCCGGTCCTTTTCGGTGATTCGGTTGAGAGCAATATGAGTTTTCCCTATTCCATCCGAAAGCAGACAATGGACCGGGAAAGAGTCGAAAAGCTGTTTTCCTGCTTTCAGATGAGCACGGAGTATTTACAGCGGGAAATCCGGAATCTTTCCGGTGGAGAAAAACAGCGGATCGCGTTAATTCGCGCGCTTTTATTTCAGCCGGAGGTTCTGCTGCTTGACGAGGTGACCTCCGCCCTTGATACGGAAAACACGAAAATCGTGGAAGAAGCAGTCGAAACGCTCAACAGGGAAGGAATCACCGTCCTGTGGGTGACGCATAATCCTGAACAAAGCCGCAGAGTCGCTAAGCATCTGCTTACTATGGAAAGCGGTCAAATCAAATCCTGGGAGGCGATCCGATGAATAACGCCAATGTCAGCGTGGGCTCCCTGCTGATCGCGTCCTCGCTTGTGTTTGTATCCCTGCTGTTTTCCTATTCCCAGAAGCTGAAACTGGAAAAGGAAACGATCATCAGCGTGATCCGGGCTGTGGTGCAGCTGGTTGCCGTCGGCTATGTGCTGGAATATCTGTTCGGCCTCAACAACCCGATCTTTACGGCTCTTATTTTGCTTTTCATGACCTTCAATGCCTCCTACAACGCAGCCAAACGGGGGAAGGAAATCCGCGGCGGCCTCTGGATTTCCTTCGTTTCCATTGCTGTGGGGGCGGGGGCCACGCTGGGAATTCTGGTTCTTTCCGGCGCCATTTTGTTCAAGCCGAATCAGGTTGTTCCGGTGGGCGGCATGATTATCAGCAACGCCATGGTCGCTCTGGGGCTTTGCTACCGACAGCTCAGCGCCGATTTCAAAAGCCGCAGGGACGAGGTGGAAACACGTCTGGCCCTGGGGGCGGATATTCTGCCTTCTTCCATTGAAATCGTCCGGGACTCCATCCGCACAGGGATGCTCCCGACCATCGATTCCGCGAAAACGCTCGGCATTGTGTCTTTGCCCGGTATGATGACGGGGTTGATTCTGGCGGGAACGTCTCCCGTTTCGGCGATCCGCTACCAGATTATGGTGACGTTCATGCTGCTTTCTACCACCGCGATTTCCTCGTTCCTGGCCTGTTACCTCAGCTACCGCGGTTTCTTTAACAGCCGGAAGCAGCTGCTTTGATTGGAAACGCATTCATAGATAAAAATATCAGGCCCCCGGACTGCTGGAATGCAATCCGGGGGCCGTTATTCATAATTTGCTTATTCTGCAGCTTCTACGGAATCGTAAAGCTCTTTCGCGATCGATTGAATCGCGCTTTCAAAACGGGGAACATCCACTTCGTTGGAGCAGAAGCACGCAATGAACGGGTGCTTGGCGTAGACGATTCCGACGTCGTGCGTGATTCCGTTGTCCTCACCGGTTTTATGGGCGATCTTAACCCCAAGCGCGTGAAGATAGAAGGGCATTTTCCCATTTAAACGCTGATTTTTCAAAATTTCCAGCATCTTTTCAGAGGCTTTCGGGGAAACGAGGGTACCCGTGTACATCCGTTCCAGTAGCGAGCCGATTTCCGACGGGCTGATGTAGTTTTCGAGTCCCTTTGCGGCTGCATCTGAATCGAACAGCAGGCGGTTAATCGTCGTTTCTGTAAGGCCGAGCGCACGCATGCGCGCGTTCACAGCATCCATGCCGAATCGCTTCAGAAGCATGTTCGTCGCACTGTTGTCGCTCAGAATGATCATCAGGGTGCACAGGTCCTCTACCGTGACCGCAAGTCCGGTGTGAAGGTAGTTCAGCGCGCCGCAGGACGGGAGCTTATCCTCCTGCCGGACAACGACGGTCTCGTTCGGGTCGAGCTCTCCCGCCTCCATGCGGGTGAACGCTTCTACCAGAATCGGGATTTTAATCACGCTCGCGGCCATCAGCGGGCCATTTTCGTTCAGGCCCCAGCTTTCCCCGGTGACCAGATCTTTATAGGTAAAACCGATTTTCCCCGGAATCGCTTTCAGTTCCGCAAGAACTTTTTCTTTGGTGTCTTCCATGCTTCAATCTCCCTTCCCAACGGCTTCAGCGCCCATATTCAGGAAACAGCTTCCGTGTAGCGCTTCTTCGTGCGCATTGCCTTTTCGTAAACCGTCGAGTGGGCGAGATTTTCAACCGTGTCGTCCAGTTTGACAAAAGCATCCGTATTTCCATATTTCCGCTGCAGCGCGGTTTTGATCAGGTGATCCGCCAGCGCGGGGTTTTTGGGCAGAAGACTGCCGTGCCCGTAGGAGCCGATGGTGTTTTTATATTGGACTCCTTCCGTCTGGTCGTCTCCGTTGTTGCCGAAGCCCCGGAGCACGTGGCCGAACGGCTTAACGCCCGGTCCGAGCACCGTCTTTGCGCTGTGATTTTCAAAGGCGACCAGAATGTCGCTGTTGGGAGTCTCCGTCTTGAGAAAATCCGACTGAAAGACAAGATCCCCGATCATGCGGCGATCTCCGCCGAAGGAGGCGAAATCTAATACGCCAAGAAATTTCAGTTCCTTTCCCTCGGATGTCCGGTAGAAATTTCCCAGAAGCTGGAACCCTCCGCAAATCGTAAGCAGAACGCCGCCGTCTTCAATATAGCTGCGGACCTCCGCACCCTTCTGCTCCACAAAATCCGGTTGAAGAATTCCCTGTTCGTAGTCCTGCCCGCCGCCGATGAACACCACATCATATTTCCCGGCGTCGAACGGATCTCCCATGCTGACAGTGGAAACATTCGCGCGGATTCCCATCCACTCGCAGCGTTTCTGGATGGTGATTACATTTCCCCGGTCGCCGTACAGGTTGAGCAGGTCGGGATATAAGTGGCAGATATTCAATTCACACATCATTGCCAGATCTCCTTCAGGTCAAACTTCTTTTTCAGCGAGGCGCGCGATTCCATCATGGCGGTGTAGGTAGCCGCAAGATACAGGGTCCCCCCGGCGGGAAGCTTAGCCAGGCCTTCGCGGATCAGCTCTTCAAAATCCTTCTGAAGCTGAACTTTGCCGAGCGGGAAACCGGCATATTTCAGCCGTACCGCCATATCCTCTCCGCGCACGCCGGAGGCGTAAAGGCGCTCGATCTTTTCCTGTGCGCCGGTCAGCTGCTCAAAATCCACGTCCCACAGCCAGGAAATATCCGTTCCGTCCTGATATTTGTCGTTGATGAGGAAGGCGGCGCTGAAGGTTCCGTCCGTATCGAGCAGGTAGCGGAGAATCTGGTTGAACCCGACGGGGTTCTTTACCAGCATCATAAGAATGCGCTTGTTACCCGGAACGCTGATGGATTCCATTCTGCCGAAGCAGCTTTCCATATTCGCGAGGACCTTCGCGGTCACGTCGAACGGAAACCCGAGCGTCTGACAGCAGGCCGCCGCGGCAAGAGCGTTGTAGCCGTTGAACATCCCGGGAAGGTCTACCCGAACCTCGTGCGTTTCCCCGGCGATGTCGAACACGAAATCGGAATGATCCTGCCGGATATCCGCGACTTTCGTGCACTTGAACGTGGGCTCCGGTCGATGAAATCCGCATTCGGTGCAGCGGAAACCGCCCAGATGCCCGAGCACGCGGTAGGAGTATTCGTATTTCCCGTGGCAGAACAGGCAATAGGAATTGGTGGAAATGTTATTTTCCGCCGACGCGGGTGCCGCGCCGGGTTCAAACCCGAAATACACCGATTCCCGTTCGGCGCGCACCCCGAGCGAGGCGCAGAGGGAATCGTCCGCGTTGAGAATCAGCTTTACCCCGGGAACCTTTTGCACCCCGGCCAGAATCGCGTCCGCAACGGAGTAAACCTCGCCGTAGCGGTCCAGCTGATCCCGGAAGAAATTGGTGACAATCAGGGCCTCAGGCTGAACCGACGAGCAGAAACGCTTTACAGTAGCCTCGTCCACTTCCAGAACCGCCCATTGGTAGGGGCTATTTCCGTTTAAATCCACTTGTTCCGCAAAAGCGGTGGCGATGCCCATAATCATGTTCGCACCGCTGCGGTTTGTAATATGGGGGATTCCGTTGGCCTCCAGAATGCGTGAAACCATCCCCGTTGTTGTTGTTTTCCCGTTCGTGCCGGTAATCGCGATCACGCGGAAACCGGAGGCAAGCTTTTTCAGCATGTTCGGGTCTATCCGAAGCGCCATCATTCCGGGAAGACTGGTGCCGGAGGTGCCTGTGTGCTTACAGACCCACTGTACCGTTTTCGCCATCAGAATAGCTGCTTTGCATCTCAGATCAATTTTCATGTTCCGCCGGGCATTTTCCATGTCCTGCTCCCTTCCAAACCGGTACGGCAGAACGCATCTGCCGAAAAAATTATAACGATCTTATTATATTCTCATAAACCTTCTTTTTCAACGCTATTTTTGGACGAAGCACCGGCAAATCGGGTTCCTGAATTTTCTGAATTCTATTGACAAACCACGCACGCTCTTCTATACTGAAACCACAATAAAAATACGATGAAACCTGTGAGTAAGAAAAGTAAGTATGGCGGTCGTTTTCAGGGAGCTGCAGAGAGTGTGACTGCGGCAATGGATGCTTTGCCGAATGGTCTTACGAGGGCAGCGCAAAAGGCTTTGCCGAGTAGCGTATGACGGGAGCTCTGCTCGTTAGCAAGGGAGCGCATATGTTGGTATGCGGTTTTGAGAGGGCGCTTTTTGAGCCAAACAGGGTGGTACCGCAGGAGTATTCGAAGCTTCTGTCCCAGTGATGAACTGGGGCAGGGGCTTTTTTTATTTCTGCTTTCAGTCGGGGTGTTTTTATTGGGCAGACTATCATGATTGATTGAGAGGAGAACTTATCATGAACAAAATTCCTTACCGGACGTATCTTCCCGAAGACCGGATTCCCAGGCAGTGGTATAACCTGCGCGCGGATATGAAGGAACTGCCCGATCCGATGATTAACCCCGCCACGATGAAACCCGCGGCGGAGGAAGACCTTTACCCCGTATTCTGCAAAGAACTGGCGCATCAGGAGATGGACGCCGAAACGCGCTACGTCGATATTCCGGAAGAAGTGCTTGATATTTACAGGATTTATCGGCCGTCTCCGCTGGTGCGCGCCTACAACCTGGAACGGGAACTGAAAACCCCTGCAAAGATCTATTACAAGTTCGAAGGCAATAACACCTCCGGCAGCCACAAGCTGAATTCGGCGGTGGCACAGGCGTATTACGCTAAAAAAGAGGGGCTGACCTCCCTTACCACCGAAACGGGCGCGGGCCAATGGGGAACGGCACTTTCCGAAGCGTGCTCCTATTTCGGAATTCCGCTGACCGTGTTCATGGTGAAGGTTTCCAGCCAGCAGAAGCCTTACCGCAGGGCGGTTATGCAGACCTTCGGTGCGCAGGTGGTACCGAGTCCCAGTGACCAGACAAACGCCGGACGCGCGATTTTGGCCGCCGACCCTGAGACGGGTGGGAGTCTCGGCTGCGCAATTTCGGAAGCAGTGGAGCGCGCCGTCACAACCTCTGGCTGCCGCTATGTGCTCGGTTCGGTGCTCAATCAGGTTCTGCTTCATCAGTCGGTCATCGGTTTGGAGAGTAAGGCTGCAATGGAGCTGTACGACGAGTACCCGGATATCGTCATCGGCTGCGCGGGAGGCGGCTCCAACCTCGGCGGCCTGATTGCCCCATTCATGCAGGATAAGCTGACCGGAAAGGCAAACCCGCACTTTATCGCTGTGGAGCCCGCTTCGTGCCCCTCCTTCACGCGCGGAAAATACGCCTACGATTTCTGCGATACTGGCAAAATCACACCGATGGCGAAAATGTACACCCTTGGCAGCGGCTTTATGCCGTCCCCGAATCATGCGGGCGGGCTGCGCTATCACGGCATGTCGCCGATTCTTTCCAAGCTGTACCACGACGGCTATCTGGACGAGGCGCGTTCGGTGGAACAGACGAAGGTGTTTGAAGCGGCTGTGTTCTTCGCCAAGCATGAAACCATTCTGCCGGCTCCGGAATCTGCGCACGCCATCCGTGTGGCGATCGACGAGGCAATCAGTTGCCGCGAAAGCGGGAAGGCAAAGACGATTTTGTTCGGCCTGACCGGCACTGGCTATTTCGATATGGCGGCCTACAGTGCTTACATGGACGGCAGTATGACGGACTACATTCCGAGTGACGAAGACCTGCAGCCCGGCTTCAACAGTTTGCCGAAGATTCCGGGAATTCAGGAATAAATCAGCCACCGCAGGAGCGGCTCTTCCGCAGGGAGGGGCCGCTTCTTTCCCGTGCGGCAGCAGTCCCGCTTATCCCGAACCGTTCCCGCAAAAGTCACATAAGTTGTAGGGAAGGAGGGACTATCATGCCCAGCATTACTGTTAATCTGGCAAATACGACATTTGTGTCGTCTGCCCAGCCTTACAGCAATTTCAATTTCTTCCCGGTTATGTATATCGGCACGGATTCAACTTATCAGAACTCCAGCGGACTTCTGCAGTTTGTCCTGCCTACGATTCCGGCACTGTGGGTCGACAGCGCCGTGATGCAGTTTTCGTTGATATTAAAAAATCAGGCGACGCCAACCGTGGTGACCGTTAACCGGGCCACCTCCGCCTTTGACACCAATACGGTAACTTATGCTACACAGCCTGCTTTTACCCCAACCGCGTCGCAGGTCTCCGTCACCCAGTCCGACCTGTATCTGCGGGTCAGCTTTGACATTACTACCCTTGTGAACAGCTGGCTGGCAGGGACGTATCCAAACTATGGGATTGTGCTCACCAGTTCAGATGACGCTGTTCAGTTTGCCACAAACGCAATCACTTATCAGCCGTATTTCCCGACGCTGACGCTGACTTATTCCAGTACGCCGCCGTCCGGGAACGGGGCTTTCTGTTTCTGCTATGCCCAGCTTGCCAACGTCATTCAGCAATTGATGGTGCAGTACCCCACGTCCGTGATGAGAATCTACACGACAGGGGATATTTACTCGGAGGGAATTCCGTATAAATTCTATGCCTCGCCCGACGCGTCATACGGGACGCTCGCCGTCTTAACGGGGGGAGGGGTATACGACACCATCCCCATCACGACCATTGTCGCTGTGAGAGTAGCCGGCACCAACTACGACAATCCCATCACGTACCTGCCTCCGCCCGTATTTACACCCGACTGCCAGAAAAACGTGGTTACAAGCATTCACGACTATCTGCCGGTTTCCACAAGTGTAAAATTGTCGCTGAACGGCTTCGTTACCGTCTCCGGTGTGGTCTATAAAAACGAGTACGGGATTCTGGCAATCACCAAAGACATGACGGGAGCCAGTCCGGTATTTTTACCGGTGACGAGCGTTGCTCTCATCGAAACCTCTGTGCCTCTGCCGCAGATTTCTCCGCCCGCTTTTGAATCCGCACAGAAAAAATCCAAACGCCGTCGAAAGGGATTCGAAATCAATCTTAAGGAATTTAGGATCGGCAGAAAGAAAGGTCATGATTAAAAGAGGGTCCTCTTAGAACAGTTAAAAATTTTTAAAATGAAAAAAGGGAGCGGTTCTTCCGAAAGGAGGAGCCGCTCCCTTTTCTGTTACTCCGTTCGGCAGGGAGCCCTTCCGACCCGCTCTGTGCATACCGCCATAAGAATAAGAAAAATAAGAAGGTACGGCGGCAGCAGAAAAACCCCCGCGTGTCCGGCAATGAGGCCGAAGAGAGCCGGCATGAACATGGAGCCAATGTAAGCCGCCGCCATTTGGAAGCCCATGACGGGCTGTGAACGCTCCTTGCCGAAAATTCGCGGCGTCTGATGGAGCATTCCGGGGAAAATCGGAGCACAGCCGAGGCCGACCAGCCAGAGACCCGCAGGCAGTTTCCAGAGCGGCAGCGGAAGAAGCATCAGGAGAAGCCCGCACAGAATACCAGCCTGACCCGCACGGATCAGCTGACGGCTTCCGATTCGAAGCGCGGCGAAGCCGCAGATGAACCGGCCCAGCGTGATTCCAAAATAGAAGAAGGAAGTCCAGGCGGCAGCTGTTCCGGAGGGTACACCGTACAGGGTGGTGTAGCTTCCGGCCCACAGACCGGCGGTCGTTTCAACCGCACAGTAACAGAAAAAGGCAAAAAGAGCGGTTCTGAACTCCGAAAGCCGAAGCAGGGTTGAAAACGCGGGAGCCGGTGCCGACGCGGCGCTTTCTTCGCCGGAATCTTTTGCAGGGGCAATGCGCTTCCATAGCGGCAGGGAAGAACAGAGCACCAGAACCAGAACGGTCTGCAGAATGCCGATGGTCCGGTATCCCATGGCCCAGTTGCTGCTGCGGGCCAGCCACAGCGACATGATGAAAGGCCCGGCCGTCGCGCCGATTCCCCAGAAGCAGTGCAGCAGATTCATATGAACTGCCCGATAGTGCAGGGCGACGAAATTGTTGAGTGCGGTGTCTACACAGCCGGCCCCAAGCCCGAGCGGGACGGCCAGGACGCACAGGGCCGCAAACGAAAACGAAAGGCTGAACCCGATCAGCGCCGCCGCGGTCAAACCGACACTGACCGCCATCAGCGTACCGGTGCCAAACCTCCGGACCAGCCGGGTGCTCATCAGGCTAGAAAAAACCGTGCTGCAGGCGATAATCATGGAAAGAACCCCGGCAAACGAAACCGGGATCCCCAGGCTGCCGTGCATGGCCGGCCAGGCCGAGCCAAGGAGGGAATCCGGCAGGCCGAGACTGATAAAGCAAAGGTAAATAATGACCAGCAACTGCGTCATCATGGCTCCGCCTCCTCACTTTGCAGGAACAAAACGCCGTAGAGGCGGTCGTGAGCAATGGAGGAAAGACCAATTTCAAAATCCGGTTCCAGAGAAGGTGCGGTTTCCAAATTGACCGCAAAGTTGCCGTGAAGCAGTTCCCGGGTCTGTTCCTGAATCTTCGCAGCATCCGCTTCCTCCAGAAAATCACCGTACAGAATCATCTGCTTTGGCGCCGTGATGCAGATTACGGAGGCAAGCAATCGGGCTGCGGCGCGGGAGAACGTTTCCACGTTGCCGTAGTCAAGATGAATCCAGTCCACTTCGCAGGGGAGATGCCCGATTTCACCCGCAAGGCGGTGCTCGCCGGTATAGATTTTTCCGTCGATTACGAGGCCCATGCCGGGGGTGTAAAGGCGGGGAAAATAGAACGCGGCCACGGCGGCCTGTTCGGTCAGCGCTCCGACCCGTTCGGAATAGCCGAATACGGCGGCGTTTACATCGTTGACAAACAACACGGGAACCCCATACCGCTCGCGGCAGCGCTTCAGAAAGTCGCCGCCGATCAGATTGGGGTAATCGTTTTTTGTAATCACACCGTTTTCCTCTACGCCCGGTAGCCCTAGAACGAGAATCCCCACCCGGCCGGCCTCCTGAAAGGCGTGGTCCAGCATCGGGTCAAAGCTGTCGCAGAAGATTGTGCTGAAGTTCTCTTCTTCCGTGTAGACACATTCCCCGAACAGATTCTGCACCCGAACCCGGATAAAATTCCGGTTTTCATGCTGGTAACCGAACAGAAGAACGGCGTGGCTGTAGTCGCTTTGATACCGGTACTCTTCGGATGGCCGCCCGCCGTCCGAAGGAATTAAACTTCCCGGAGCAACCTCGCCACAGAGAATCATTTCGGACAGAATGGAACGCACGGTCATAAAGCTGAGACCGGTTGCTTTTGCAATTTGCATATTCGTGGCCGAGTGCAGGGCAAGAAGTTGCTTTCGGACGACGTTGCGGTTGATCTCCTTAATCAAAAGAGCGTTTGCTTTTTTCATAGGCCCTCCACAACACAATACTTATTATAAGTATTATAAAAAGCATAGAAGACTTTGTCAACTGGTTATACGTTTCACGATTTGTCTTTTTGATCTTTCAGCCGCATTTTTAATTCAAACAACATAGAATTCGGAATATCCCGGGCCCGCGAGGCCGGTTTTATTCCTGTTCGGCTTTTGGGGCGTCTTTCCATCATACGGCAGGGAATCCACAACTTCCCGAAACGTAGGCATAGAATGGAGTAAAAAGAGGAGTGAAAAACCATGCCTACCGTAACACTGAATCTTCCGGAAACCACCTGTGTTTCCTCCGCTCAACCCAACAGCAATCTTTTCTCTTATCCTCTGATGTACGTTGGAAATGACCCAAGTTTTTATGAGTGCACCAGCCTCATTAATATTCCGCTTCCCGCTTTGCCAAAAAGCGTGATCCGAGCGGTTCTTCAGCTTTCTGTTATCGTGAAAGGCGGCGCATTGCCGAGCACGATTATGGTCAGCCAACTCGGCGTGCCCTTCGACGCAAAGACGGTTACCTGCAAGACCATGCCTGCTCTGCTTTCGACGGCGACACAGTTCAGCGTTTCCGTCAAGGATTTATATATCACCGTTGAGGCCGACATTACGGACGTCGTCAACGCATGGCTGAGCGGAGCCGCTAAAAACAACGGTATCGCTTTGACCAGCTCAGACGGTACAATCGTTCAGTTCGGTACAGACAACATCGGCTATGAACCGTATTTCCCGAAACTGACAGTGACCTATTTCGGTACTCCTGTGGCGCCGTTGGGCCAGCCGTACGGCTATATCTACAATACCGACAACCAGAGTGTCGCGCTGGAACGTCCGGTCCGGTTCACCGATAACGGCTCACTCTATCAGGTGACGCACAAAGTGAACTCTGCGGAAATCAACATCGAAGAAGCGGGGCTGTATCTGGTTTGGTATCGGGTGATCGGAACGGGCGCAAATCAGTTCAGCGTGTTCCAGAACAGCGCTTTACGGATGAACAGCTCCGGCGGGACCAATGCGGCGGACAATCGAGGTATGGTTCAAATCAATGCTGCCGAGGGCGATGCCATCACACTGCGAAACCACGCCGGCAGTATCTCTGTAATGCTCGATACCGAAGCGGGGGGGACTTCAATTGGCGTGAGCGCTTCACTGGCTCTCCTGAAAATCGGCCCGAATATCCTGTGCGATCCGCTCCTGACGGATGTTAACGCTGCAAAGACCAACGACGAGATGCTTAGTGCCGTAAGAAACCGCGCGCTCAAGCTGCACCTGCGCGAGTTCAACCGGCTAACCTCGAATCAGCAACAGTCTGCCCTTATCATTCTGCGGAACAACCAGCCGACGCTCGGTTACCTCACTGTTCCGGATGTGCAGTCGATTCTGGATTACGGAGTTTATTGGGCTCAGACGCATGTGCCCGATCGGAACAGCCTCTATGTCAAGGCAGATGCGGTCGGCGGAAACGGAAGTCTTGCTCTGCCGTTCAGCGATATCCAGTCGGGTATTGATGCTGTCAATTCAGGTGGAACCGTTCATGTTTTGGTCGGCACTTACCTGATCAACGAAACGATTCAGGTGAACAAGCGGAGCATTCAGCTGGTCGGGGAAGGTTTTGCTCAGATTGTGCGGCAGACGGCGGCCCCCAGCGTGAACATTTCGGGCGCAGGCTCGATCGTCAGCGGACTGGACTTTGCGGGTGCTGCCGGATTCCAGACGGAATTTATCAGCATCCGTGCGGACGAGGTCAACCTGATTGACAACCATGTGTACGACTCCGGGCAAAACGCGCTCGATATCGGAGTTTCCATTGTCGGCAGCAGAAATGCAGTGGCTGTCAGCGGCAATACGTTTTGTTATCTGAAGTGCGGAATTTTAATAAATGAAGACTGTACGGCCAGCTTCCTGCGGAGCAACCATATCTTCCAGTGTTCGGAGGAAGGCATCTCACTTAAAGCGGGATTCACCTTACTCGACAATATCTGGGACCCGGTCGGTTCGAATGCGGCGGGCGACATTGGAATCCATTCCGGAGACTATGACGTTGCGGTGCTCAAAACGGCCAATCACGATGCAAAAATTATTGACGGCAGATCCTGACGCTGATGCGGCATATGAATCCGACAGCCCGGCCCCAGAGAACAGCGGCCGGGCTGTCGGATGCTTCATTCGGCTTAGAACGCCGCAACTTGTTGCGTGGCCGGCATAAAATGGTTTGAAGAGGAGTGAAAACCATGCCAACCGCAGCGATCAACATCAATCAAACCACCTTTGTATCCTCTGCTCAGCCTTCTGCCAACTTTTCCTTTTATCCCCTGATGTATGTCGGCACCGATCCGGAGTTTCAGCATTGCATCAGCCTGATTCATATTCCGTTCCCCAAGCTGCCGAAGAGTGTGGACAGCGCCGTGCTTCAGCTCTCCGTCATCGTGAAAAGCGGGGAGACTCCGGCCACAGTTGCGGTCAGTCAGCTTAGTGCGCCGTTCGATGTGCAGACGGTTACCCATAATACCTTGCCGTCCCTGATTCCGACGGCGGCGCAGTTCACCGTTTCACCCTTGGATTTATATTTTTCCGTTTCGGTTGATCTCACGGACATTGTCAACGCGTGGCTGAGCGGAGCTGCCCAAAACAACGGCATAGCTCTGACCTGTGAGGATGATAACATTCTCCAGTTCGGAACGGACAACATCGTTTACGCGCCGTATTTCCCCAATCTCACCGTTACCTATTTTTACGCACCGGTAAAAACGCGGCGGCTCGCCGCCAAGCCCGCTTCGGCTCCTACCGAAAGCGAAGGGTATCGGCTGCTCAGTGCCAATCAGCAGCGGTGTGTCCTCAGTGCTTTGATAACACAGCGGCCGAGGGGCTGTCTCACAATGCCGGATGTGCAAATGTCGCCGGAGTATTTCGAAACTTATTCTCAAAAAAATCTGCCGGATCCTGACAATCTCTTTGTTGAGGAGGGTGCTATCGGCGGTAACGGGAGTTTTGTACGTCCGTTCGGTGACATTTCGTCTGCGGTTGAAGCCGTGAATCCGGGCGGCACTGTCCACATCCGGAAAGGGACGTATCCGGTCGGAGAACCCATTGAGATCAGCAAGCCGAATATCCTTCTGGCCGGTGAGCAAGGGGCCCGGCTGATGTATCAGCTGCCGACTTCCAGCATGGTTCTTAGCGGTGCGGGCGTTATCGTGACCGGCCTGACCTTCGCAGGAATCTTGCCCCAGAACACATTCCTTACGGTTCTGGGCGACGGCATTTCCATCCGGTTCAATACGATCTACTCTATCCCGGGATCGGAAGGTACGGGAATAGCGGTAAAGGGCAGCCGGAGCGATGTCACCATCGACGGCAACACCCTGTATAACCTGAAGTTCGGAATTTATTCGGATGCGGACTGCAATGCGGGTCGTATCTACGGAAATCATATCTATAATGTCTCAAAGGCGGGAATTACCCTGAGAGCCGGATTTGACGTATCCGCGAACCGTTGGGATCCGGCCGGGTCAGCTTATCGTAGTATCGATATTCTATCCGGTAATTATAGCGCCGCCGCGCTCGCCGACGGCAATAACCTTGCGAGCGTTCTGGATTACCGGTAATGGCTGAACGAAATGTCCGCCGCCTAAACAGGCGGCGGACATTTCGTTCAATTGGGTTCAGGCGTGTGCGGCATCAGGTACCGGGTCAGGGCAGTCAGACCCTCCTGCAGAATCCGTTCCCCTTCGACGGGGTTATTATCCAGTGCAATGCGGTCAACCAACGCATTGATAAAATCCATAATCACAAACGAAGCAGCCTCCGGGTCCGGGACATCCGGGCAGCATGGGGAATGAAGCAGCGAGTCGTAGGTGAATTTTCTTACCTTTTCCCGTTGCCGCTGGGAGCGCTCGGCGAGTTCGGGGTCGGATACGCGCAGCAGGTTGATTTCCCGGATAAAATCAACGGATTCCCGGTGAATCCGAATCAGCATTTCCACAAACCATCGGAGCCATTGCCGGGGATCGCTGCTGTCGCTGAGTTTTTGGCCGAACTCTTCCCGGATGCGATCAAAATTTTCTTTGTACCGGTCGTATAGCACGAGAAAAATCATATGCTTATCCGTGAAATAGGAGTACAGGCAGCCGATGGAAACCTGTGCCTCCAAGGCGATTTCGGGCGTGCTAGTCTTATAGTAGCCCTTTTCGCAGAAGAGGCGATAGGCCGCTTCCAGAATCTTTTCCTTTTTTTCCATACTGCGCTTTTGCTGCGGTTCGCGCACCTCATGTTCCTTTGCCATGGCAAATCCCCCCTTATTCGTATATTGTATTCGGAAGAGAGCGCTCTGTCAAGAATACGAATAAATATTTTTATTTTTATATTGACAAAAGATGACAGGCAACGTATGCTATAACAAGAATAAAAATTCATATTCTAAAACGGAGATGGAATTATGGAACATACGGTGCAAAAATCCGGCGCGGCGACGGTGTTTGCCGTGATGCTCGGCACGTTTATGTCCAGTATGGATATCAATGTGGTCAATATGGCGCTTCCCATTCTGCAAAACTCATTCGGTGCGGCAATCGCCTCCATTGAGTGGGTGGCGGTGGCTTACCTGCTCGCGCTGGGGGCAACCCAGCTGACATTCGGGAGGCTTTCCGATCTGTTCGGGCACAAAAAGCTTTATGTGTCCGGATTTCTGCTTTTTACGCTTTCCTCACTGGCCTGTTCGTTTTCCCGCTCGCTGAGTATTCTGATCGTATTCCGCGTGCTTCAGGCAATCAGTGCCGCCATGATGCAGTCGAGTGGCGTTCCGCTGATTGTTGCTTCCGTTGAGCCGAAAAACCGCGGGAAGTCCCTTGGCATGATCGCCGTCTCGGTCGCCGTGGCTACCTGTGTCGGCCCCGCGCTGGGCGGCATGCTGGCTTCCCGGTTTGGGTGGAGCAGCATTTTTCTCATCAACGTTCCGGTGGGTGTAGCGGGGACCGCGTTCGCCGCAGTCGTACTGCCGAGGGACGGGGGGAGAAAATCCGGCGCCCGGTTTGATGCAATCGGCAGTGTATTGATCGCCGCCTCGCTTTTTTTTATCCTGCTGCCGCTCAATCTCTTGAGCCGCTCAGCGGTTCAGACCGCCCCCGTGCTCGGAGCGCTTGCAGCGGGAGTTGTTTTTCTGGCTGTGTTCATCGTGGTGGAGTCAAAGCGCCGCGAACCGCTGCTGGATCTTTCCCTGTTTCGCAGCCGGGTGTTTGCCGGCAGTAACTTTGCCGCACTGTTCTATTTTATGGCGGAGTTCGTCATGGTTTTCCTGTCCCCCTATTTCCTTCAGAAGCTGTACGGACTTTCGGCAATGAACGCGGGGCTGATGATGCTGCCGATGTCGGCCTGTATGATGATTGCCGCACCGCTCGGCGGAGCGATTTCGGATCGGTTCGACAGCCGGTCCGTCGGCTCCATCGGTCTTCTTCTGATGGCGGCGGGCATCGTTAGTTTCAGCCTTTTCGATGCCCGTACGCCGATTGCCCTGCTGGCCGTCGGGATGGCCCTGTTCGGTTTCGGCGCGGGTCTTTTTCAGACCCCGAACACCAGCGCGGTCATGGGGAGCGTTCCGGCATCCGCACGCGGCGTGGCATCCTCGACGCTCGGCACGATGCGCAATGCGGGCATGGTAATCGGGGAAGCAATGTCGGCGGCTTTAATCGCATTCAACATGAATCTCCGGGAACCCGGACTGATGGCAAAAGGTCTTTCGGGCGACGCGCTTTGGAAAACCTCGTTTCTGCCTGCCGGTCACATCACTTGCTGGGCGGGTGCAGCCTGCGCATTGATCGCACTGGTGCTTTCCCTGATGCGCGGTTCCGTGCAGCCTGCGGCCACGCAGGAGGAAGCGGCCTAAAATAAAAAAGTCTTTCCGCGAAGCGATGCGCGGAAAGACTTTTTTATTAGGCGAACAGCCGCCGGAGCGGCTTGGGGATTTATTCCCAAACCTCCTGAAAGAACCCGGAGTCGGAAGCGGGTTCGTTTCCGGCGTACAGGTGCGAGGTATCCCCGAGTGCTTTGCACCGGAAATACACTTCGCCCGGTTTCCGCTCCTCCGTAGCGAGAACCGTAACGGAGGTCGGTGCAACAAAGAAGCCCTGCCAGAGCACCGGCGCGGAAATGCCCAGCAGGTGGGAGAGCATCGCGAATTCCACCCCAAGATGGCAGAAGATCACAATGGAATCCCGGTTTCCGCCGTCGGTGCGGTAGAACATGCCGGTTCGCTTGTAGCTGTAACCGGCTAAAATACCGTCAATCCCATCTGCCACGGTTTTGTAGATTTCTTCCACGCTGCCGCTTTGCATGACCGGATCGCGGTACCAACTGTCTTTCTTGTATAATTCGGGCCGATTGGTCCAGTACGATGGGAAAAGGTCCCAGGCAATCCGCTTTTCTCCGGTTTCGGGGTCCGAAATCCGCGCGGGGAATTCCCTGAGCCAATCGTAAACCGCCGCTTCGCGGTGCAGCCGTCGGAGCGTGACCCCGGCCGTATCTTTTGCGCGTCCCAGCGGGGAACAGTAGAAATCGCGAACTTTCAGCTTTGTCAGCCGGTCGGCAAGCAGTTCTGCTTCTTTCCAGCCCTTCGGGGTCAAAGAATCGTGTTCGTAGTCGGGATCGCCGTGCCGTACAAAATAAATTTTCATGATAGTTATTCCGTCTCCGTATTCAATGGCATTTTCTGTCACATTTAATCCGGTTCCGATTATAGCCGAAACGAACCTGTTTTTCAATGCGGGGCCGGAATTCCCTGCCGTGAAGTCAGTCGGCGACGGCTTTCTGCCCGTTCTGTTTTTTACCGGCGGTGATCAGCCGGGCGGTAGTAACGCAGGCGCCGGCAAGGCAGAGCACGGTTAGGATGAGGTAGTCGTTTTTCATGCCATAAATGAATACGTCATCCCTGCCGGGAACGTAATCGGCAACCCGGTAATGGAGCTTCTGGCTCATGAAGCTGTACAGAAATGTCGTTGAAAGCGTAATCCCGACAATCTGGCCGAGATTCCGCATTAGGGAATTGACGCTTCCGGCGATTCCGAGCCGTTCCTTCGGGCAGGCGGACATGATCAGCGAATTGTTCGCGGGCTGGAAAAAAGACTGCCCGACCGCCATAACCGCCACGAACATCGCGGCACAGATCAGCGGGGAATGCTCCTGCAAAAAAGACATGAGGAAGAATCCGACACTCATCATAAGCAGACCGAAGAGCGCGAGCAGCTCCGAGCCGATCCGGTCGCAGATTACGCCGCAGAACGGAGACAGCGCCGCGATAATCAGGGGCGACAGCATCAGGAAGAATCCGGTTGAGGAAGGCGACATCTTCATCGTATCCTGAAAATAAAACGGCAGCAGGATTGTGGAGGCGGCGATGCAAATATAAGAAATGAACGCGCAGAGCAGGCCCAGCGAGAACAGTCGGCTATGGAAAATGCCAAGCTGCAGCAAAGGCTGTTCCTGCCTCGATTCCGAGTGGAGAAAAAGCCCGATCAGAAGTACGGAGGCAAGGATCGCTGCGAGAATCGTCGGGTTTTCCAGCCCAATCTTCTGTGCCTGGATAAAGGCGCCGAAAAACAGGAGGGTTCCGGCAAATTGGAGCACGGCTCCCCGGTAATCCATTTTTTCCTTGCTTCCAACTCCGGCGGGAAGATATTTCCGACCCAGAAGGAATACGGCGATTCCGATGGGAACGTTTACTAGAAAAATAATGTTCCACGGCAGGAAGGAGACGATCAGCCCACCCGCGCTGGGGCCGATCATCGTGCCGAGTGCGACGGCGGCGGCGAGAATCCCCAGGGCGCGGCCTCGCTGCTCCTTTGGGTAAAGTCCGGTGATGATGCCCTGATTGTTGGCCATGTAGGCAGAAGCGCCGACCCCCTGCAGGAAGCGGCAGATGATCAGCGGAACGAAAGAACTGCACATCCCGCAGGCGAGCGAGCCGAGCGTGAACAGGACCGTTCCGGCCTGAAACACCTTTTCTTTGCCAATGAGGTCGCCCAGCCGCCCGAAAAAGAGCAGGGTAGAGCAGATGATAATCGAATAGCTTGCGATGACCCATTCGATGGAGGACAGAGGAACGGCTAGCTTCTTCGACATCACGGGCAGCGCGACGTTCACAATACTGGAGTCCAGCGTTGCCATAAAGGACATGGCGACGACAACGAGTAACGTCATCCCTTTATTTTCGGAATTTTTCAGCATTTCCGGTTCAGCTTCTTTCTGAAAATATCGTGCAATTTTGCGTTTACAGGACCGATTGCTTTCTTTATAATAAAGGCAGAAGGCCCGGCCGCGCTATGACTGCGTTGCTGAGTATTAGCACAATTTTGAACAGGAAGGGCTTTTATGAAACGGAATGCGGCTTACTATTGCAAACGAATGCCCGACGAGCATTTCGGGGTGGATATCTTTTTGAAATCGAGCCTGAAGCGGGGAGAAAAGCTGGAAGCTCACTGGCACGAGCATCTTCAACTTTATTATTTTATTGCCGGCCGGGCTTTTTTGCGGTGCGGCAGCAAGCAGTTCCAGGTCGGCCCCGGCCATGTGACGGTCATCAACAGCAATGAACTGCATTACATGGAAAGCCTCTCGGACGACCTGCGGTTTTATGTAATCCGCATCGACCTGCCGTTTCTGTTCAGCAATCAGACGGATTTGTGCCAGACCAAATATCTCGTACCGCTCTCACAGAACCTGCTGACCTTCCGCAATTTGATTCTCGATGACAGCCGGATTGTCGCCTGCATTTCCGAGCTGATTCGGGAATACAACTCCAAGGAGATCGGCTTTGAGCTTGCGGTGAAATCGTCGGTCTACCGACTGATTGTGCTTCTGCTCCGCGGCCATGTCGGAAGAATCATGACGAACGGGGAATTTGCCGCCAAGCAGAACAGCCTCAGGCGGTTCGACTCCATTTTGAACTATATGGAGGAGCATTCCGACGAGACGATTCCGCTAAGCGAACTTGCGAAGCAAGCCAACGTCACGGTTTCCTATTTCTGTCGGCTTTTCCGGCAGATTACCGGGCAAACGACGACGGATTACCGGAACCGCATTCGGCTGGAAAAATCCCTTTCCCTGTTAAAGGAGGGAGACCTGAATGTGACCGAAATTGCACTTCGGTGCGGCTTCGACGACGTAAACTATTTCAGCCGCCTTTTTCGCCGAAGTTACGGCGTTTCTCCTACGCAGTTCAAAAAAAACGGCGGCATGCTGAACCCCGAGTATCGTCTGCCGGACAATTGAGCATAGAATAAGGGCGTCCGTTTCCGGACGCCCTTATTGGTTGGTGGATTTTCTCGGTATTATAGGAGCTCACCGTATTTTTTGCGGAACAGGGTCTTTACAAAGGTGGCCAGCGCCATATAGCAGAGAATCATGCCGAACAGCCAGGGAAAATAGGCGGCGGGCATTGCGGCCATCTTCATAATGCTCCCGAACGGGGTGTAGGGGACGACGGTCCCAAACAGAACGGCCGCCGAGGTGAAGATCAGCACCGGCAGGGACGCGCGGCTCTGGATAAACGGAATTTTCGGTGTGCGGATCATGTGAATGACAAGGGTCTGGGACCACAGGCTTTCCACAAACCAG
Source organism: Bacillota bacterium (assembly GCA_023410445.1). Classification (GTDB taxonomy): domain Bacteria; phylum Bacillota; class Clostridia; order Oscillospirales; family Acutalibacteraceae; genus Caproicibacter. The sequence goes on from JAEYPT010000007.1 coordinate 130,731, forward strand.
CCGGCGTTGAACAGCGCGATAAAAAGGGCGCTGTTGACGCCGCTTGCTCCGTAAGGCCCACCCGTGACCATGGGGCAAATCAGAAAATACATGATAAGGTACGTGGCAATATCGAAAATCGAGCTGGTCGGCCCGAGCCAGATCATGAATTTCCCAATGGAGGAAGCGTCCCATTTGCGGGGTTTCTGCATGTATTCCTCGTCCATGTTGTCCCATGGAATCGCGAGGCAGGAGATGTTGTAAACCAGATTGAGGAACAGAATCTGGATCGGCTGCATCGGCAAAAACGGCAGGAACGCGCTTGCGGTAACCACAGAAAACATGTTGCCGAAGTTGGAGCTCGCGGTCATCTTGATGTATTTGATGATGTTCCCGAAGGTGCGGCGTCCTTCCAGAACGCCCTGCTCCAGCACCATCAGGTCTTTTTCCAGCAGAATAATGTCGGCGGATTCCTTCGCAATATCGACGGCAGTGTCGACAGAGATCGCAACGTCCGCCTCATGCATCGCGGCCGCGTCGTTGATGCCGTCGCCCATGAAGCCGACGGTGTGGCCGCTGCCGCGCAGGGCACGGACAATGCGCGCTTTCTGCTGCGGGCTGAGCTTGGCGAACACGCCGGTTTTTTCCACCGCCTTTGCAAGCTCTTCGTCGTCCATTTTTTCCACATCCGAGCCGAGCAGCAGGTGGTCGGCATTCAGCCCGACCTGCCCGCAGATGCAACTGGTTACGGCGTCGTTGTCGCCGGTGAGGACCTTGACGGAAACGCCATAGTCGTTCAGGGCGCGAATGGCCGCCGCCGCAGTTTCCTTCGGGGGATCGAGAAATGCGAGGTAGCCGATCAGGACCATGTCGGATTCGTCGCAGACGGAAAAGACGCCTTCCACCGAAGGGTTGGTTTTCTGGGCCACCGCCAGAACGCGCATGCCCTCGCGGTTCAGCTTATCCACCGTAGCGAGAATTTCCGCGCGTACTTCTCCGGTCAGTTCGACGACTGAGCCGTTGAACTCCGCATATGACGAAATCGACAGCATTTCCTCGACGGCGCCCTTGGTGATCATCTGGGTTTTCCCATCCTGATCGCGGATCACGACGCTCATTCGCCTGCGGTTGAAATCGAACGGAATCTCGTCTACCTTGGTGTATCGCTCCTGCATGGAACGGTAGGGCTCCGATTTCGCGTGGTTGAGGATGGCGACGTCCATCAGGTTTTTCAGCCCGGTCTGGTAGTAGCTGTTCAGGAATGCGTGGCGCAGAATCCTTTCGTCCGCATTCCCGTGAATATCAAGGTACTGCTCTAAGACCACCTTGTCCTGCGTGATCGTACCGGTCTTGTCGGTGCAAAGCACGTCCATGGCACCAAAATTCTGCATGGAGTTCAGGTGTTTTACGATGGCTTTTTTCTTTGCCATCGCCGTTGCACCTTTTGCCAGATTGGTGGTGACGGTCATCGGCAGCATTTCCGGCGTAAGTCCCACTGCCACGGAGAGGGCGAACAGGAACGCCTGAAACCAGTCTCCTTTGGTAAATCCGTTGATGAAGAACACGATGGGAACCATGCACGCCATAAAGCGGATCAGCAGCCAGCTTACGGAGCTGACGCCCTTTTCAAAGCTGGTTGCAACCGGTTTGCCGGTAATGGTCTTTGCCATGGAGCCGAAGCAGGTATTGTCGCCGGTCGCGACGACGATTCCAGCCGCTGCGCCGCTGACCACCTCACTGCCCATAAAGGCCAGATTGGAAAGCTCCAGCGGGCTTTTCTCCTCATTTGGCTCGGCGCGGTCATATTTTTCCACTGGCGCGCTTTCGCCGGTCAGGGAGGACTGGCTAATGAAAAGGTCCTTGCAGGAGATGATGCGCAGGTCCGCGGGGATCATGTCGCCCGCTGCCAGATGGACGATATCGCCCGGTACGATCTCCGAGAGAGGGATTTCTTTTTTACCCTCATCCCCGCGGGAGACAGTCGCAGTCGTGTGGACCATTGCCTTCAACTTTTCCGCTGATTTGTTGGAGTTTGTCTCCTGAATGAAGCTGAGCGCTCCGCTGATGAACACCAGCGTTCCAATGATGATGACCGTCGACGGGTCCTTTTCACCCGGAGCGGCCATGGCCACGTCCGTAAAAAAGGAGATTGCGGCGAGCACGATCAGCACGACGGTAAATGGATTGATAAACGCGCGAATCAGCCGCTTGTAAATTGGATCCGGCCGATCGTGAGAAATTTCGTTGTTTCCGTATTTGTCACGGAGCTCTTCGGCGGCTTCTTCACCGTAGCCGTCCAGCGTGGTATCGTATTTTTTCAGCAGTTCTTCCGTGTCCGTTCTGCTTGCCAAAAGCAGCATTTCCGCTGCCGGAGAAACCGAGCGGGAAACGGTTGAAATCATTTTCTTTTTCATGTGTCTTACCTCCTGTTTGTAAAATCCGATCCCGCAAATGCGGGAAACCAAAGGAAGTAAAGACATAAAACTGGAATAAGCGCACCGTCAAAAGACGGAATTCAGAAGCATTCCGCTGAGAAAACGGACAGGGGGCCGATATGGCTCTGTCGTCGATTCTCTTCCGCAGCACGTTGACCGCCCGGTTTTATGTCGCAGCTACTCCCGCTGTCCATTTTTCTCACCTCTTTGTTTTGTCAGGCCTGGTTTTGAAACGGGCCAAAATATCTATGAAAAATCCAGAAGGATGAAGGGCAAAAAAATCCCCCTGCCCAAGCAAAAAAAGCCCGGCAGGGGGAAATATCCCGCGCGCAAAAATCATGCCTTCTTGAAAAGGCACGTTTACGTTCAAGCTTTGGCTTCGCAGGGCGATGAAATTGCATTAAACTATGCCTTGGATTCGGCACAGTCTGTTCACCTTCTCATAGTGTCTCCACTATTACGCGGCAGCAATCCGTATCCCTGCGGTAGCCTCACCTACCGTTGTTTTAATTTACTTAAAGTATAAGCGATCCGTATCGGGTTGTCAACCCTTTTCCGCCCGTACGATGGTTGTGTTGCCCATGCGCCAGAGTGCTTCCGTCTTTGGAAAGCCCGCCTCTTTCAGCATTTGAACCTGATGCTCCACTGTGTACGGAATATCAATGTGATAAATTTTCCCATCCTGCAAATGCTGTTCCGCCCGGATGCGTTCGGCTTCGCGGAGAAGGAATTCCTCCTCTGCCGGGTCCGTGACCATGTAATCGCATTCGATATAGGTGCCGTTCGGCCTCAGCGCGCGGCAAATCTTTTCGTACAGCTTTACCTTTTCGGCACGTGCAAAATGGTGCATTGTCTCAAAGGAAACTGCGGCGTCAAACCGGTCGCTGCCAAAATCGCATTGTAAATAATTTTCTTCCATCAAAACCAGCTTTTTATCCGGGTGCTTCTTCTTGAGCTGGTCCAGCATTGCCCGGGTCAGGTCGACCCCCGTAACCGCCACAGCGGGATGTAGCCGAAAAATTTCATCCAGTTCCAGCCCGGTGCCACAGCCGAGGTCAAGCAGAGCTTCCGGATGCTCCGGGAGCAGCTCCGCCATTTTTTGATAGCCTTCCCGGCAGCCATCTACTTTGTTAAGCATATGTTCATCGTATCCGTTTACACGGGATTTGAAAAATTCGTTCATCGTTTCTGTATTCATGATGATTCTCCTTGCCTTTGGTTAGAAGCCCATCGCTGCTTTTACAAGTTCCATTTGTTCTTTTGATGTCAGAAGCTCCAGCAGCTTGAAAGCCACGCCGGGCGCGGTTTCCGGGCAGTAGGATGTAATGATGTTCCGGTCGACGACGATGGAACCTTCGCCGAGATTTGCACCGAGCTCCACAAGCTGTTTCTGTCGGTATCCGTCGCGCAGATGGTAAGTCGTGGCGTTCCGCCCCGTTAAAACTCCGCTTTTCGCAATCGGGAGGGCCGCAACGCAGATGCTTGCGATGATTTTTCCTCTGGAGTCGAATTCCCGAATCAACTTCAGAAAGCGCTCGTCATACGCTTCCTCATAGAATCCGTATTCCTCGAAGCCGCCGGGGATGGCAAGAGCGTCGTAATCGTCCGCGCTGACTTCATCGATCAGGGTGTCCACCGTCACTGGGATGCCGAACGTGCTGACCACTTGTTTTTGAAAGCCGCAGGTGACGACCTGCGTGTCATAATGGTAGTCATTGCGCGCCCAGCCCATCACGTCGACAAAGACGCTGAATTCCATTGTTTCAAAGCCCTTTGCCAAAAAAAGAAGTGTTTTCATGGTGTCCTCCTCTGGAGCGGTCCGATTTTGGTATCCTGATTTTTGCCTGAATTTTCCTTGATTATATACCCGTTGAAATCAAAAAACAACCGAACGGATGGAATGGTTTTTGTAAGCGAGTTTCTAATTTTGATTGCAAATTCGAAAATATCTTGTCCGAAGTTTGTATGAAGTAATGAAAATTATACTAAATATTTGATGATTTACACATAAACTACAAAATGTTTTTTTTGCTTGACACTTCCGCGAGAAGATGCTATTATGTGCGTAACGAAACACAAACGAACAAATCCACATAATATCGGCGGAGCATTTCGGCAGAGAAGAGACTTCTCTTCGTTCGTGTTTTCATTCCTCGAAAAGTAAATAGCGCATCATTTTTGACAATGAGGTCTTCTATGAGAATAGAAGACTTTTTTTGTTCCTGGGGGAATGGTTCCGAATTTTTGACTGAAATTGAATAGGCTGAACCGACAAAGAGGTCTTCTAAATCATTTAGAAGACCTCTTTGCGTTGTATGAATAAAAGGGAAGTGGGATCCATTCTGTGCGAAAACGGGGAGTTCCCCCAAGGCCTTCGGCAGTTCGTTCAGCCGGGGAACCTCACAAAGGGCGTTTCGCCCGAATCCTGGAAGGAGCGATTTTGAGTGAACGACAACAGCAGCTTTTTTTTCGACTGGTCCACGCCAATCGCACATCTGCCCGATTTGTTTCAGGGGGCCATGATTACTATGGCGCTCACGATTGTGGCTTTTCTGCTTCAGATTGTAATCGGTGCTTTTTTAGGTTACATCCGCTATCGGAAGAAGCCCAAGATCGCGTATAGAATCACAACTGTATTCGTAGAAATTTTCCGCAACACCCCGCTGCTGGTTCAGATTTTCATGATCTATTTCGGTCTTCCCCAGCTTGGTATCTACCTCAACAACTACGTGGCCGGAATTCTTGCCCTGGTTCTGAACGGAAGCGCGTACTCCTGTGAAATGTTCCGCGCAGGCATTCAGTCCATCGACGTAGGCCAGTGGGAAGCCGGAAAATGCGTAGGTCTGACCAGAACGCGGATTTTTCTCGATATCATTTCTCCGCAGGCGCTGCGAAACATTTTCCCCGCGCTGATCAATGAGTTTGTTGGCGCCATGTACGCCACAACCCTTCTCTCTTCGCTGGATGTTCGCGAGCTGACGGATGTGACGACGATCACCGCGACGACCACGTTCCGCACGTTTGAGATGTACACCTTCGCAATCATTATCTTCTATGTTCTTTCCAATATATCCACATTCATTCTGCGCAAAGTCAACGTAAAATACTTCCCAAGCGTAAGCAGTAAAGGAGAGTGACGGGATTGGGTTTCGATAAGGTTTTTGCTTTTTCCACCATCCTTCTCGACGGCCTGAAAATTACCGTAGGGCTGTCGATCGTGATGATTCTCGGTGGATTGTTCGTCGGCATTATCACCGCAATCGGCCTTTCGCTGAAAGGCAAATCCGTAGCGGTTAAAGTCATTAAGGCGGTCATCCGGGTCTATGTGGAACTTTTCCGCGGTTCGCCGCTTCTGCTTCAGCTGTTCTTCGGCTACTACGGCATTGCCTACGCGGGAATCGATCTTGACATGTTCACCGCCTGCAGCATCGTCCTGGTTCTTTATGCAGGTGCCTATACCTGTGAAATCATCCGGTCGGGCATTGAGTCCATTCCGAAAGGGCAGCAGGAAGCGGGCTACAGCGTAGGGCTCAGCAGCTTCGACGTCATGCGGTTTGTCATTTTCCCGCAGGCGTTCCGGATTTTCCTTCCGACTCTGATGGGCTTCTTTATCGGTGTTATCAAGGATACCAGCATTGTGTCTCTGGTGGGCTGTGACGATATCGTCAAGCAGTCGCGGACGATCATCAATCAGACCGGCATGCCGATTCAAACCTATACCATTATCGCAGTCGTATTTTTTGCCATCAGCTACCCGCTGTCGCTGTACGTTAAGAAACTCGAACAAAGGAGGGCTCGTTAATTATGCAAACTTCATTGGCTGTGAAAGAGGCCTTAAGGGATTCCTATCCGGAAAACGAGACAAAGAGAGGCGTTGTAGTCAAAATGGAAACCGCTATTCCGGCAATATCCGCGAAAAACGTGCATAAATCCTTTGGCACGAACGAGATTCTTAAGGGCGTTGACCTTGAGGTCCGGGAGGGCGAAGTGGTCGTCATCATCGGCCCGAGCGGAACCGGGAAAAGCACGTTTTTACGCTGCCTGAACCGGTTGGAAAAGGCGGATCAGGGCCAGATCGTTGTGGACGGCAAGGAAGTGAATTCCAAGAATATTCACGCAATCCGCACAGAGATGGGAATGGTGTTTCAGCATTTTAATCTTTTCCCTCACCTCACGGTGTACGACAACATCACGCTTGGTCCGAAGCGCAGCAATAAAAAGCTGAGCCGTGCCGAGATGGATGAAATGGTGGCCGGTCTTCTGGCAAAGGTCGGGCTTTCCGATAAGGCGAAAAGCTACCCCAGCGAGCTTTCCGGCGGCCAGAAGCAGCGCATTGCCATTGCCCGCGCGCTTGCAATGAACCCGAAGTGCATTCTGTTCGACGAACCAACCTCGGCCCTCGATCCGGAGCTGATCGGGGAAGTTCTAAACGTCATGAAGGAGCTTGCCGAAGAGGGTATGACCATGGTCGTCGTGACCCATGAAATGGGCTTTGCGCGTGAGGTTGCAGACCGTGTCGTGGTTATGGCGGACGGCAGCATCATCGAGGAAGGAAAACCTGCGGAGCTGTTCAGCCACCCTCAGCACGATCGTACCAAACAGTTCCTGCGCGCGATCATTTCCAAATAAACGGGTAGAAAGCGCAAGCTTTTTATAAAGAAATCCGGGTAACCGGACTGCGAGAAGGGGAAATATTATGAAAAAAAGGGTTAAGGTACTTTGCTTATTGATGGCGGTTGCCATAATGGCTACGGCAATGGCTGGCTGCGGTTCCAAAGCACAGAGCACCTCCGCCGGTGCTTCAACTTCCGGCAGCGGCACGCTGGAAAAGGTTATTAAGGCAAAAAAGCTGGTTGTCGGAACCCTGCTGGACAACGAACCCTACGGCAGCAAAGATTCCAGCGGCAAACCGATCGGATACGACGTGGATGTGACAAATATGCTGGCAAAATCGCTCGGCGCACAGCCGGAAATCGTCAGTCTGACGGTTCCCGAACGCATCACCGCCCTTGAGACCGGCAAGGTGGATGTCGTGGTCGGCAATTTCACCATTACGATGGAACGGGCCCAGAAGATCGATTTCTCGGTTCCCTACGACGCAGGCGCAGCCGGGATTTTGGTTCGCAAAGATTCCACCACCGCCCATGCGAAGGATCTTGCGGGTAAGAAGGTCGGCGTCACCAAGGGCAGCACGGACCAGACCTCCTGCGAAAATATCATCAAATCTGGAGTCGCCATCAACATGGTTCTCTTTGACAACGGCGACGATGAAGAGACCGCTCTAAAGAATAAGCAGATCGACGCGATCATCGGCGACTCGCCCTACTGTGCATTCAAGGGCATGAAATATCCCGATATTTTCAAATATGTCGGCACCCCGGATGAAATGTGCATGAATCCCTGGTACAATGCTCTGGGTGTGAAAAAGGGCGATCAGGAATGGCTGAACTATATTAACCAGTTCGTTTTCCAGATCAACAATGACGGTACCAACAAAGCCGCTTATGTCAAGTGGTTCGGTAAGCCGGTTGGAATTCCGCTGAATCCGTCGGAAAACTGATTCCGGAATGGAAACAGGGAACAGGCCTCCTGCAAAACAGGGGGCCTGATTTTTGGTCCTCAGCCCTTTTTCGAAGGAATTCCCTTTGTTTTTCTTTTAAATATAACAAATTCGAACTATTCAACCGTATAAAAAGCGATAAAATCAGATTTATGAGTCTGATTGCATACGCCCGTTTGAGGACGCGGAAACTCGGTTCTCAAACGTTTTTATAGTAAGGGGGAGCACAATGTTGCTGTCAAATCTCATTAACTCAATTGAACCGTCCGGAATTCGGGAAATGTTTAACAAGTCTCTGGAATATAAGGATGTAATCAGTTTTACCGTCGGGGAACCCAATTTTACGGCCTCCGGAAATGTGGTTGAAGCTGGATGCGACGCAATCCGCGGGGGCTATACCAAATATACGGCTAACGCCGGAATTCCGGAGCTTCGTGCGGCCATCGCATCCTCGCTCCGAAAAACGGCCGGGCTGGAATATGACCCGGACCGTCAGATTGCGGTGACGACCGGCGCAATGGGTGCCGTTTATCTTACGCTGAAGGTGCTTCTTGATCCGGGCGACGAGGTGGCAGTTCCGGCACCGTATTACGGCAATTACGACGCACAGATTCGAATGAACGGCGGCGTGCCGGTCTATATAGCGTGCAGAGAAGAAAACGACTTCGTCCTGGATACCGAAGATTTGAAACGCGCGATTACCCCGAAAACGAAGGTAATCTTCCTCAATTCGCCCTGCAATCCGACCGGGAGCGTCATCGGCCCCGAAGCCCTGCGGCAGATTGCGGAAATCGCGAAGAAAAAGGGCCTGCTGGTTATCTCGGATGAGGTTTACAACCAGATTGTCTACGACGGAGCCCGGTGCGAAAGCATCGCCTGCCTGCCAGGAATGCAGGAGCGTACCGTCGTGATTAACAGCTTTTCCAAAACCTATGCCATGACGGGCTGGAGAATCGGCTATGCCGCCGGGCCGGAGGAAATCGTCCAAAAGGTTGCGGAGATGCAGGAATACGTGGCCTCCTGTGCCGCCATGCCATGTCAGTACGCCGCCTTGGAGGCGCTTCAGGGACCGCAGGAACATTTTAAGCGCATGCTTACTGAATATGAAAAGCGGAGAAATTATCTCGTTGGGCGGCTCAACAGAATGAAAGGCGTTTCCTGCCGCATGCCGAAGGGCGCGTTTTACGCGTTCCCGAACATTTCGAGCTTTGGAATGACTTCCGAAGAATTCGCCTATGCGCTTCTGGACCGCCAGCAGGTGGCGACTGCCCCCGGATCATCGTTCGGAGCGTGCGGAGAAGGCTATCTGCGTCTTTCCTATGCGGCTTCCATGGAAAACATTGAAAGGGGCATGGATCGGATGGAGGCGTTCGTTCGCTCCTTGACTCTCGACTGATCTCATTTTTCAACACACAGAAGGGGGAACCATTCATGCCCGGTCGGGTTTTGATTCCGGACTATATTACGGATGCGGGAAAACAGTATCTGCGGGAGCGAGGCTATGAGGTAATACTTGGCACCGGAACCGACGAAGAGACTCTTTGCCGGGAAATCGCAGACTGCGACGCGGCGCTGGCCCGAACGGAGCATTATACGCGCAGGGTGCTTCAAGCTGCCAAAAAGCTGAAGGTGATCGGCCGCCACGGTGTTGGGACGGACAATATCGACCTGAAAGCTGCAACGGAGCTTGGCATTCAGGTCACCAATGCACCGAACGCCAATACCAATTCCGTGGCGGAGCATACCGTTGCGCTGCTCCTTGCCTGCGCGCGGAATCTTGTCCAGATGGACCGCGTCTGCCGGAACGGCCCGTGGGAGCTCCGCGATCAACTACTCGGCACCGAGGTGATGGGAAAAACGCTCGGTGTTGTCGGCGCGGGGAAAATCGGTCAGCTGGTCATGCAAAAGGTATCGGCAGGCCTTGGAATGAATGTAATCGCCTATAATCACCGCCCGAAGGCAGTCCCTCCTGGGGTACGGCTGGTGACCGACCTTCGTGTTGTTTTCCGGGAGGCGGATTTTGTATCCATCCATCTTCCAGCGGTTCCCGAAACCAACAATAGCATCGGGGAATCGCTGTTCCGCCTGATGAAGCCGAGTGCATTTTTTATTAACACCGCCCGGGGGAAGATTGTCAACGAACAAGATCTTTACCGGGCTCTTTCAGAGCACTGGATTCGCGGTGCCGCGCTGGACGTTTTTCAGCAGGAGCCGGTGTCACCGGATAATCCGCTGTTTTCCCTCGAAAATCTTATCGTTGCTCCGCATTACGGTGCTCAGACGGATTACGCGAGGGATCATATGGGACTCGACGCCGCACGAGGCATCGACGAGGTGCTGAGCGGAAGAAAACCGACCTGGCCGGTGAATCACCTTCCGTAAGCGTTAGAAGCGAAGAGCAGGTACGGCAGACCTTTGGGGTTCGCCGTGCCTGCTCCGTTTTCATCGGAAGATTATTTCCGATCTCTTACAGATTGAACAGCTCGTCACCGCTCTTGAAATCGAATCCGGGATGATGATCGAATCGGACGGCACCCACGGATGCTTTTCCCTTTACAGCCTTACTGACCATCGCGAGCCCTTCGTTGCCGAAGCCCGCGCAGAGCTCCAATGCCTGTACGCCGCTGTCAACCAGTTCTTTCGCGACCTTTACGCCTTCGGTATAGTCTTTTACGCCGACGACATTCAGCGTCAAAGCCGGTGTTTCAATTACGGCTCTGTGTGCCTTGCTGTCTGTTTCGGGTGCGACAAAAATAAACGCTGCCTGTACCTTCATAATTTATCCCACGCTTTCTTTTCTCGTTGGTTCCTTTGGAACGGTTACATCTTACCACCGAAAGCGCTCGGATTCTTGCAAATTATTGTCTTCCTGTTCGCCGAAGGATCAGGCTCTTTAAAGCTCCCTGTAGTTCTTTTTGTAATCCTGCAGGCTGATGCCCATCTGCTTCCGGAAAAGATTGCACAGGTGGCTTTGATCGTTAAAATCCAGTTCCATCGCCAAGTCTACTTCTTTTTGAGACCCTAGAATCCGTTCCCGGGCAAAATGCATTTTCACCTGAACGTCGTACTGATGTGGGGTTACGCCCATTTCCCGTTTAAATACTTTCACCAGATAGTACTTGGAAACATGAACCGCATCGGCAAGCGCGTCCAGACTGAATTTTTCCTGCGCATGGCTGCGGATATATTCGCAGGCGGCTTCCGCCATACAACGGCCCGCTCTTTCCTCAATTTCCTCTGTCCGATCCGCAATTACAGGCTGCATCAGGGCAAGAAGCGCGTTTACAAATGTCTCTGCGGAGCCATCTTCGATATAATTTCTGCAAAGCCCGCGGATTGTTTCCGACGAGGGAAAGGTGAGAAAATAATCCCGGAACTCCAGAGACTTCAGCTGTTTTTTCCACTCGTTTTTTAAACAGACAGTAATATAGCGGTACCTTTCTTCAGCCTCGATCAGTACTCCAGTGTTGGAGGGAACAAGAAAGACCATTCCCGGGAGGAGCGTTTTTCGCACGCCGTTAATGGTAAAGGTGACGCTTCCCTCCTCCACCACGCCGAAGCAAAAGCACTCGTGACTGTGCAGCGGGAAGGTATGTTCACTGCAGGCGAAAAGAATTTCGATGGAGTCCTTTTCATAAAAACGAATATGGTTTTTCATACGGCTCCGCTTCCTTTCCGGCAATTCCACCTGCTGCTTTTTACCCTATTGTAGCCCATATCTCGGGGAACGTAAAGAAGCAGCTTTGAAAGGAGTTGCCGGGAACACAAAGAGCCTTTTCAGAACACCAGAGGCAGTTATTGAGCAAGACCGCACATCTGTGCCGCTTCACCCATGGCAGTGTCCAGTTTTTCCAGAACCTCGTTGGCAAGGCTTTCCTCCATCAGCAGGCCCGCCTTAAACTGTAAAACCCGCTGATCGAAATTGGCCCGCATCGCCCAAACGCCGTTTTTATACAAAGCGGACATTAGTGCGGTGGAACCCTCCGGATGCGCCGTTTCCAGACCCATGATGACGCCGCGCTGACGGATCCCCGTAAAGAACTTCGAGTGCTTTTTCTGAATCTCTGCAAGGCCGTCTCGGAATACGCTGGTCAGGAGGTCAACATTTTGCTTGGTGGACGGGCGACGGATGATCTCAAGCACTTTGGTTGCGACGTAGCAGCCGAGTTCACAGAAGTTGAACGAAGAGGTTTGAGCAAATCCGTCGTCGCGGAGCCACTGCGCGGCTTTCTCGTCCATGATGACGGCCGACATCGGGTAATACCCGCCCGAAAGGCCCTTGCCCGTTACAATCATGTCCGGCTCGGCACCGTAGCCGACAGCGCACCACATGTCACCGCTGCGCAGCAGGCCCGTCTGTACTTCATCGGCGATGTACAGTGCACCGTAGCGGTGTGCCAGTTCGCCGACGGTTTTCAGGTAATCGTCGTCCGGAATCGGAAACCCCGACGTTGCAGGGAGACTTTCCAGAAGAACGCAGGCCGTGTCGTCTTTCTTCAGAACGGCTTCCATCTGCTCCGGATTGTTGTAATCAACCTGTGTGTAGAGTTCCGGGTCCGGAGTCATATTAAAGAACGAGGAGAATTCAGGAGAACCGGCTTCCAGAGCGATTCCCGTTGCGCCGTGGAAGCAGCCGTGAACGCTGACAACGCGCTTCCGCTTTGTCGCGTGACGCGCGAATTTGACGGCAGCATCGATGGATTCCCCGCCCCCGTTGTTAACGTTGACATATTTCATGTATTCCGGCGAGATGGCAAGCAAAGCCTCGCACAGGTTATTTTTCACCTCAGAGGGGAAATAATGATTGCCCGCGTCGTATTTTTCCGCGCCTTCAATCAGCGCCTGTTTGACCTCCGGGTTCCGGTGGCCCAGGTTGAACACGCCGCCGTTGAGGTGCATATTGATAATCCGCCTGCCGTCCAGGTCCTTGAAGCAATAGCCCTCACGCTCGCCGAAGACGATATCGAGTCCATAGTGTCGGAATAGATCGACGCGGAAGGGATTCCAGACTTCGGCGGCCTTATCATAGATTTCCTGATTCGTAGTGCTCATCGTATTTTCTCCTCTCAGTTGTTCGAGACTGCCAGCGGTATATCCCGAAACGCTTTTGTATACCGTTTGGCCAGTACAGCGGTTCCCTTTGCGTAAAACGCCAGAATTTCCGGCGTTAGCTCTGCAGCTTCGTTGCTGCCTGCGGCGGTGTTGTTGAGGTGATAGCTGATCGCCTGCAGAAGCCCGATCCGACGCATCATAACAAAGGTGGGAATTTCCCGTTCGTCTTCTTCGGAAAGCTCTGCGCGTGTCCGGTAGCCCTCCACGATGATACTGAGAATTTTCGGTAAATCGGGGCGGTGCTCCATGAACCCGACTGCGCCCGCGATGTCATACATATACCAGCCCTTACCGCAGTCGTCAAAGTCAAGGACCGAAATCTGACTGCCGTCCTGAAGCAAATTCGGCATGCGCAGGTCGCTGTGGATCAGACCGTAACGGTCGGGCGACTTCCCATAGGCCAGAATTCGCTTTTTCATCAGAGCGGCGCATGCGTCGATCGCTGCAATGTCGGCGGGGGAAAGCATATCCGTGAGTTCCCTGTAGTGAGCCCCGTAAAAATTGTTCCACCCATCGGAAAACGTCGCGTTCCAGTCCCATTCAATGCGGCTATAAAAATCGGGCAGCGTCCATTCCCGGGAGGTATTGTGAAGGACAGCGGCAATTTCACCAAGCTTTCGGTACATTGCAATGTCTTCCGGACTGAGCGATTTCGACGACGGAGGGAACAGCCGGTTTACCCGGTCGTAGGCGGACGCCGCGAAACGGAAAATCGGAACGGTAACTTTTTTCGGCATTTTATCAAGGATTACGGCAACCCCGCTGATCGCCCCGGTGTCATCGTGGGAGTCCCGCGGTGCTTTCCCGCGGACAAACGAAAAACAGACGACGTGCCTTGCTTCCTTATGCGCGGGAGCTGCAATGGTCTGCACGTAGGTGCCGTCCAGGGCAGGCAGCGGTTTGGCAAGATTAAGCTTTGTGTTTTTGCGCAGATGGAGCAGCCAGGCGATTTCCGTCCGGATGGAATCCTTTTCCGCATAGATCAGCCGGTGAACGCGCATGACGATCGGCTCAAAGCCGTGATGTTCCACTTTGTAGGTAGCGTTTTCCGTAATGTTCAGCAGAGTCAGCTTGGAGTCCTCCGGATATCCCCATAGGGGAAGAGCTCGTTTTGCAACATTCCCAAACTGCTCCTTGAGCTGCTGAAAGGTTTGCGCCTCTTCGTGCGCTGAATCATATACCTCCGTATTGCCGGTTGGCAGAGTGTTTTCCTTAACAACGCAAGTGCTCATGTTTTTCCTCACTTTCCGAAATCAGGCAGAAAACGGCGCCGGTAGCGTAAAAACTACCGGCGCCGTTGCCGTGCACAGAATTTCCGGCCGCTGCCGCCCCGCAGGAGGGGAGACAACATGCCTTAAAAGTGAGCAGTCACTCATTGCCATTATTATATTCGTCTCCGCGCGACTTGTCAATACTGCGGTCTGCGGATACGGGAAATAATTTGCTGGTCAAAAAAAGTGCGTCATGATACAATACGTTCGGGTATTTTCTGCGGCTTACCGGGCCGCCGATTGGGAGGAATAGATTTGAAGGAACTCTTTCTTAAAATCCCGGAAGAAAAAAGAAACAGCGTGATTCAGGCGGCGGTCGATGAATTTGCGGAACACGGCTATGAAAGCGCGAATACCAATCAGATCGCAAAAGTCGCCCACATCAGCGTGGGCAGCCTGTTTCAGTATTTTGAGAATAAGGAGGATCTCTTCTTTTCCGTAGTACGGTTCAGCTCGCAGTTGCTGGTGAACGCTTTCTGCGAGGTAGTTCTGGAGAGCGATTCTTTTTTTGTTACGGTGGAAAAGATTCTGCGCCGCATTATCCGGGAATCCAGAGAACACCCGAATTACATTAAGCTGTATTTCGTGATGACCGCTCCCGGCAAGGCAAATATGGAGCGTGAGGTCGTTCGCGAAATGGAGGAATACTCCTGCCGGCTTTACTGCCATGTGATCCGGAAAGGGCAGCAGGAGGGTGTTGTCCGGCCGGACTGCGATCTTCATATCTTCCCGTTTCTGCTGGATAATCTGTTTATGATGCTTCAGTTTTCCTTTTCCTGCGGCTATTATCAGGAGCGTCTGAAAATTTACGGTGGTGATGATATTTTAAGCCAGGATGATACTATTGTCGAGCAGACAATAAAATTTCTGAAAGGTGCGCTTTCTTCGTAGCTTGCATTTTCGCGCGGTTTGCTTTATTTTATTCCGAAATAGAGAAATTGTTTGACAAATGCCAGACAATTGAATATGATAGATGCAATGAGCAATCACTCACTCGTCGATCCGATGAGGGAATATGCAATGGCAAGGGCGCCGGTTTACAGAACCGGCGCCCTTTTTGCGTGTATCCCGGCAGGCTGCCCACGTTTCTTCCGTTGCAGGCCGGAAGAAAGGAGCTGCCGCATTGCTGTGAAAAGAGGAGATCAATCCATGCAATATAAAGCCAGCCCTTACCGATGGGTTGTTTTGCTTTGCGTGTTTCCCATTCTGGCTGTCACGCAGATTTTCTGGCTGACTTTTTCCGCCATTGCGCCGCAGGCTGTGTCTTACTATCACACGTCTCCGCTGGGCATCGCGTTTTTATCCATGAGTTATATGATCATCTACATTCTGCTTTCCATGCCGGCTTCCATGCTGGCGGACCGGAAGGGCCTTCGCGCGAGCTTTGTGCTCGGCGCCGTGGTTACCGCTGTGTTTGGCGTGCTGCGCGGTGCTTTTGCAGACAGCTTTCCGTTGGTGGTCGCGGCGCAGATCGGCATGGCGGTGGCGCAGCCTTTCCTTCTCAACCCGATTACAAAGCTGGCGGCCGTGTGGTTCCCCGTTAAAGAGCGGGCGACGGCTTCGGGCATTGCTTCCATTGCGGGTTATGTCGGAATAATCGTAGCCATGATCGCAACGCCGCTGCTTTATCAGGCATTCTCCATGGGCGGGATGCTCCGGATTTTTGGTTATCTTTCCGTTGCTTCGGCACTTCTTGTTCTTGTATTTGTCAAGGAAAAGCCGAAGGTTCCGGCTGGGCCGCGCGGAGACGTAGACGACCATTTCTCGTTCCGTGAAAGCTCGGCTTTGTGGAAAAACCGAAATTTCATGCGGCTTCTTCTGGTGGTTTTTATCGCGTTGGGCGTGTTTAACGCGATGCTTACCTGCCTTTCCGATATGCTGAACACACGTGGCTTTTCTTCCGACCAGAGCGGAGTGTTCGGCGGCGTCATTATTGTGGCGGGGCTGTTCGGCGCTGTTGTGATTCCCCTTCTTTCGGATCGGCTGAAAAAGCGCAGCGCGTTTCTGTCCGTTTCCGTGATTGCTTCCCTGTTTGGTGTAGCGGGACTGTCCTATCTGGGAAGCTATGCGGCGCTCCTCGTTTCGGCTGTTCTTACCGGTTTCTTCCTGATGGGCGCGGGACCGCTGATTTTTCAGTTCGGTACGGAGGTCGCATACCCTGTGCCGGAGGGAACCTCTTATGGTCTGTTGATGGGTTCCGGGCAGGTTTCGGGTGTTGTTTTTATCCTTTTGCTGTATGTGATGCGAATGCCGAACGGGTCCATGATATTTCCGCTTACTTTCCTGATTGCCCTGATGATTCTGGCAACGGTAATTTCCACGCGGGTGCAGGAATCTGAAGTGATCAAGCAGGAACGGGCGGCCTGAAAAACCTTGGAATCTATCGTAAAAAAGAAACGCCGGCCTGGCGTTTCTTTTTTACTGCCCGGACTGCTTCGGAACCATAAATTTTGAGTAACCTTATAAATTCCTTATCATTGTCCCTCATAATGATGCCAAACAAACGAAGGGATGATAAGGATGGAAAACATCATTTTGCAGACTAAGGACCTTTGCAAAACGTTTCAGGGACAAAAAGCGGTGAATCATATTTCGCTTTCCATTAATGCAAATTCGGTCTACGGCCTGCTTGGCCCGAATGGGGCAGGCAAATCGACGACACTCAAGATGCTGACCGGCATGCTGCGGCCGACCTCCGGCGAAATTCTGTTTGAGGGCCGCCCGTGGCAGAGAAAGGACCTTGACAAAATCGGCTGCCTGATTGAATCGCCGCCGCTGTATGAAAATCTTACGGCTCAGGAAAACCTTAAGGTACGCACAACCTTATTGGGAATTCCGGAAACCCGCATTCCGGAGGTGCTTTCCACGGTCAGCCTGACCGATACCGGGAAGAAACGCGCCGGAAAATTCTCCATGGGGATGAAGCAGCGGCTGGGCATCGCCCTTGCGCTTTTGAATCACCCCAAGCTGCTGATTCTGGACGAGCCGACGAACGGACTGGACCCTATCGGCATTCAGGAGCTGCGGGAGCTGATCCGCTCCTTCCCGGAGCAGGGGATCACCGTGATTCTTTCCAGTCATATTCTTTCCGAAGTGGAGCAGGTTGTGGACCACATCGGCATTATTTCAGATGGAATTCTGGGTTATCAGGATGCCGTCACACCCGGGCAGAATCTGGAAGAACTGTTCATGCAGGTGGTTCAGCTCAACCGGAAGGCGGGGTGAGCACAATGCTGCGGATTATTTTATGCGAATACCAGAAGCAGAAGCACACGTTTACCAAAAAAACAGCAATCCTGGCCCCGATTGTTATTATGCTGCTCTGTCTTTTTTTAAGCGGCGGGGGCTATTTTCAGGCCGAGAGCTATAACTGGTGGTACACCATGTTCCTGCCTGGCTCCCTTTCTTTGATCTGCGCCGGGGTGGTTCAGAAAGACAAAAAGAAGCTGAACTACCGCAGAATCCTGAGTCTTTCCGTGGAACCGGAAAAAATCTGGTTCGGTAAGACCGGCGGCTGTATTCTGCTCTTCCTGATTTCCTGTGTGGTTTTCTTTGTCGGTATAACACTCGGCGGGGCGATTTTCGGCAGCTCGGTTTCTTTTTTACAGAGTGCGGCCGCAGTCGCTTTGCTGTTCCTCACGTTCCTGTGGCAGATTCCTTTCTGCATGATTCTCGCGGATCGATGGGGGCAATTTGCAGCCTTACTGGTTAATATGGTGGGAAATATTGTATGCGTCGTCTTCGCCGCGAAGGGTGACTTCTGGTGGATTCCGTTTGCGATTCCGACCCGCCTGATGTGTCCTGTGATCCATATCCTGCCGAACGGTCTGGCCGTTCCGGCAAACGACCCGCTGCTTTCGTCCGGCGTCATCCTGCCGGGTGTTCTGATTACTCTGGCGCTGTTCTGTGTTCTCTCTCTGCTCACAGCGCTGCCGTACCGCAGACTGGAGGCAAAATAATGGGATTTTTACGGTGCCTGCATGCGGATTTCATCAAGATCAAACGTCGCCCGGTCCTTTGGATTCATCTGTTTGTCCCAGTGGCGGGAATTCTGTTCGTGCTTCTGGAAAGCGTACTTACCAAAAGTTCTCCCGGCTCGGATGCGCTCACTTGTCTGGGGCTCATTGGCGCCGCGTTTCCCATCCTGATTGGCGTCGTCTGTTCGATGATTGCCGATCAGGAAGCGGAAGCGGGTAGTTTCCAGGAGTTGCTGACGGCTCCTTCCCGGCCGACGCCCTTCCTGAGCCTGGCGGTTCTGCTCTTGCTGCTCGGGTTTGGCGCAGAGCTTGTAACCACGTTCGGTTTTGAAGCGGTTTCTGCCCTCTTTCTGCACCGCGCGGCGTTCGGGCCGAATTATTACTGGTCCGGAGCGCTGTTTTTGTTCGGCTGCAATATTTTTCTTTATTTTCTGCACCTGTTTTTAAGCCTCCGTTTTAACAAGGGAGTATCCATCGGTGTTGGCATTTTTGAAAGCCTTCTGTCGGCCCTTCTAATGACCGGTCTCGGCGAAGGTATCTGGCCCGTGATTCCCTGCGCGTGGGGACTTCATTTTCTGAGATATTTTGGCATGCAGGCAGGTGGCGCCGTCCTGCCTGCGGCAAGCGGTTTTCAGCTCGGAGCCGCGGCTTGTGTCGTGGAAACCGTGCTGATGATTCTTTTTGCTTTGCTCTGGTGCCAGCGCTGGGAAGGTAAAAAGACAGAAGAATAGCATTTCTCTTGTTCTCCGGCGTAGGTACGGGTATACTGAAACGAAGGGAGATGGCGTTATGGCAAATTTACTGGCGGTCGACGACGACGAGGCGGTTCTTACCCTGATTCAGAACATTCTGCGAAGGGACGGCCATGCTGTCACCGCCGTTCGCAAACCGGAGAAAGTGTTTGATTTGCAGTTAGGCAAATTCAATTTGATTCTTCTAGACGTAATGATGCCGGGCATCGACGGCTTTGAGCTTTGCGGACGCATCAGGGACCGTGTGGACTGTCCCATTCTGTTCCTGACGGCAAAGTCGATGGAAAGCGATATTATGGAGGGGCTCGGTGAGGGCGCAGACGATTATTTGCTGAAGCCCTTCGGAGCCGGGGAGCTTCGGGCCCGTATCGCCGCTCATCTGCGGCGGGAAAACCGCCCGAAGCATACCACGCTCTGTCTGGGCGACATCTGTTTTGACCTTTCCGGCAAGCAGGCTGCGGTCTGCGGCCAGACGATCCCGTTTACGAAAGGCGAATATGATATCTGCGAGTTTTTGGCACGGAACCGCGGACAGGTTTTCTCCAAGGAGAAAATCTATGAGACGGTTTTCGGCTTTGACGCGCCCGGCGAGAGCAGCGCCGTTGTGGAGCACATCAAGAATATCCGCGCGAAATTTTCAGCCCTGAATGCTTCTCCGATTGAAACGGTTTGGGGGATTGGCTATAAATGGTGCTGAAAATGAAGAAACGCCAGCGAAAGCCGAAGACTCTTCGGCGGTTTTTCACCGGGTATCTGGCGGTGTTCTGCGTTGCGACGATTTTTTTTACCATTCTGATTGCTTTTTCTTTTATGCTGTTGATTACCACCGGCTTCATTTTGCCCGCGAACTACGGGGAACAGATGATTTCCGAACAGAAGGACACCATTCAGAACAGCAAAACCGTCACGCCAGATCAGATTCCGGATACCTGCACCTATGCCGTTTTTACGAAGCAGGGCAAGCTCCTTTCGGGAGACCTGAGCCGGGAGGAGGCACAAACGGCGTGGGAGGTGACGCAGACGCAGGGGAGAAATTATTTTTCTCATTATTACTATGTAACCATTCCCCGCACCAATGAACTGTGCATTATCC
The DNA here is from genome assembly GCA_023410445.1 of Bacillota bacterium. Taxonomy (GTDB): domain Bacteria; phylum Bacillota; class Clostridia; order Oscillospirales; family Acutalibacteraceae; genus Caproicibacter. The sequence continues at coordinate 150,910 of JAEYPT010000007.1, forward strand.
GGTACACGCTGGTGACTCAGTACCGTCCCCCGCTTCTGCGTTCCATTCTGCCGAGCCCGGATATTTTCTTCTTTATGTTGTTTTTAGTTGGGATTATACTTGAAGTATTTTTAATTGCCGCTTCGTTCGGAAAAAAATTGACCGGGAAGCTGCGCAGCCTGCAAAGCGCGACGGAAAAGATACAGAATCAGGATTTGAATTTTTCCGTGGAATCCAGCGGAATTTATGAAATTGATAATGTACTCGATTCCATCAGTACAATGAAGGAAGCGCTGAAAACGTCGTTACAGGAACAGTGGACCCTGCAGCAAAACCGCCGCGATCAGATTTCAGCGCTCGCGCACGATATCAAAACACCGATTACCGTTGTCAAAGGCAACGCGGATCTTCTTTTGGAGACGGACCTGACCCCGGAACAAAAAGAATATACCGGCTATATCACGGACAGCAGCCGTCAGATGGAGCAATACTTGAAAACGCTGCTGGAGATTTCCAAGGCGGAAAGCGGGTATTCCCTGAAGAAAGAACGCCTTAATACGGCAGCGTTCCTTGAAACAGTCAAGAAGCAGATTTCGGCGCTGACGGCAGTCCGGAAACTTTCGCTTGATTTTCAATCAGAATCTCTGCCGCAGAGCTTCTGTGCGGATTCCGATCTGATACAGCGGGCCATTCTCAACATCGTTTCCAACGCCGTAGATTTTTCGCCGGAACAGGGGACGCTTCTTTTCCGCGCGTTCGGCGCTGTCAATTCGATTCGGTTCCAGATCATCGATTCCGGAACGGGCTTTTCCGCCGAAGCGCTGAAAAATGCCGCGCAGCAGTTCTATATGGGCGATAAAAGCCGGAGCTCCAAGGCACACTACGGCATGGGCCTGTTTATCGCCAATACCATTGTCCGCCAGCACGGCGGCCACCTGTGTCTGGAAAATTCCGAGAAAACCGGCGGAGGAAAGGTAACGGTCGAAATTCGAGCCGATCAAAAAACATGCCAATCGGTTTCTCCGAAGGATTAGGTGCTTTGACGGCGATTGAAAATTCCATGCCGGTACGGTTTTTGCCTTGACGGCAAGGGTGAACCTTGTCACGCGGCCTTCCGGGTTTTTAAGGTGAAAATATGAAACTTTGCCCATTGAAGCGCTCCGATTGATTCGGAGCGCTTTTGCTGTATTGGAAACGGAATTGATTCTTCACTAAACCCGAATAGATGGCAAATCGCCGGCATAATTCCGTTATAGCTGGAAATTTTTTTAAAATTACTTTGACAGATAGAACAATCTGTGCTATGATTACACCATCAGATAGAGTTCTACCAGATAGTGCTCTATCACACGGCATTGTTTCGGCAAACCGTTCAAAGGAGGCATGGCATTGATCAGCAGCGACATTATCAGAGGGCACCTGGATGCGATTATCCTGCGGCTTATTTATGAAAAGGACCGGTATGGCTATGAAATATCCAACGAAATCGCAAACCGTACCAACAATCAATTTCAAATCAAGGAAGCGACGCTTTACGCGGTGTTTCAGCGGCTGGTGAAAAAAGAACTCATCGAATCCTATCTTGGCGACGTATCGTTCGGTGGCAGGCGGCGCTACTACCGGATTACCGCTCTTGGCCGGGCGTATCTGAACGAAGAAATCCGGAACTGGCACGATGCGCGCAATATCATCGATATTTTTATGGAGGGCGTACAATGAACGAAATCGAATCGCATATCAATCATTTGTTTGCGGGAATCCCCGAAAGCAGCCGCAAAGAGGAGATTAAGCTGGAAATTACCCAAAATCTCAGTGAAAAGGTGGAGGACCTCGTTTCCAACGGACAGTCTCGAGAGGAAGCGGTCAAAAAGGCAATCGACGACTTTGGCGACATCGACGATCTGAAGGAAGAACTGGAAAGCAGCGCAAAGCTTGCAAAGAGCAAAAAGCTGGGCCTTTCCCTTGCTTTTTCGGTCTGGGGTTCGGCGCTGATTACGGCGCTGATGCTGTTCATCAACTTTTACTACACTCCGAGCACCATCTGGTTTGTTTACCCCGTATTCGCGATTGTCTGGTGGCCGATGGCGCTGTTTTTTCAGTGGTACCGCAATAAAAAAGATGTGCACATCGGTCTGGCCTTCTCGGTTTGCAGTTTCCTTTTGATTACGGCGCTGATGCTGTTCATCAACTTTTATTACACTCCGGACATCATCTGGTTTGTCTATCCGGTCTTTGCAGTACTGTGGTGGCCGTTGGCGATGTTCTTCCACAGCCTGCGTCAGAAAAACAGAAAGGGGGATGAATTTGATGAATAAAGCAAATCGCTCTGCAAAAGACCACCGTTACCTCATCGGCTTTTCTGTTATCGGGAGCCTGGTCTCCATCCTCTTTTTTGCTTTCATCAATTATTCCACAGGAGGCAGTTTTCCGTGGTTTGTGTTTCCGGCCTACGCGGTGCTCTGGTGGCCGCTGGCCACCATTTTTGCCGGCAGGCATTCCATGAAGGTGTTTTCGCTGATCGGCAGTTCTATGACGATCGCCCTGCTGGTTCTCATTAATTATCTGACCTCCTGGGGCTACCCGTGGTTCCTATTTCCGTCTTTCGCAATTCTTTGGTGGCCGCTCGCCCTGTTTCTCGGAGCAAGGCACGGAAAATCGTTTTCTGTTATTGGAAGCATCGTAATTATCGCGTGTCTGTTTCTTACAAACTACGTCACGTCACCCTCGGTTGTCTGGTTCTATTACCCTGCGTTTGCCGTCATCTGGTGGCCTCTCAGCGTCCTGCTCGGGGGTCCGAGCACTGTAAAAATTTACTCGGTTGTGGGTGCTGTTCTCCTCGCCGCTTTTTTCACGTTTGAAAATCTCCTGAAATCGTCCTTCTGCCCCTGGGCCTTGCTGACCTATTTCCCAATCTTGATGTGGCCAGTGGCAACCCTGCTCGGAAAACACCTCGGTAAGCTGGCTATCGCGTTGTTCGGGAGTCTTGCCGGAATTCTTTATTACTCGATCCTGAATGTCGTTGTTTTCCCGGGATTCCCGTGGGCCATTTTTCCCGCTTATGTTCTGCTGTGGTGGCCGTTGGCCATTGCGCTCTCTGGTCGGAAACACTCCATGCTGTTTTCCGCCACCGGGACTCTGTTAAGCGCGGCACTGTTTATTACAGTCAACGTCGTTTGTTCGCCGGGCACTATCTGGGCTGTCTATCCGATTTTCGCGCTGCTGTGGTGGCCTCTTGCCACATATTATTTTGTCTTGAAGCGAGATACCGAACCCAAGGAACCGCAGAATTTTTAGGCGGCTTTCAGAAAGCACGCTTCAAAGACTGAGGCTGCCTGATTCCACAGGGATCAAAATATAAACTTTGGGGGCTTTTGCTTGAACCGTTTTTTGGCCATACCGTTCGTTTTTACTTGCTGTATCAGTATGCTGCTTGGAGGCTGTGAAATGAAAAAAATGGGACCGCTTCACACGATCAAGGAACAAATCGTTGACAAATCCGTTACTTCCGTTCGGGTCAACTGGATAGCGGGGGACGTTAAAATTCTAAAAAGTTCAGATCATTCGATCCACATCGAACAGTCGGCGACAAATGATCTGCCGGAGAAAAACCGGTTTACGTCTTCCATCGAAAACGGTACACTGATCATCAAGGACAACAGCGAAGCAAATTGGAGATTTTTCTTTTCGGAATCGACCAATTTAAATCTGTATTGCCCGGATCAATACTTTGATTCGGTCTCCCTTTCCTGCACCAGCGGCTCAATCAGCGGGGAAAATCTACAGGCAAAGTCATTGGACGTGGGCTCCACCTCTGCCGATCTTGCTGTCAGCGGTAAATTTGAAACCGTGAGCTTAAAAAGTGTGAGCGGCGCAATTACAGGAGAAAATCTGAAAGCAAATTCATTGAGCGCCAAAACTACCTCCGGCGATATTAATCTCAGCGGAGCGGTGGACTCGGTTACCTTTTCCTCTACCAGCGGCAAAATAAACGGAGAAAACCTGCAGACAAAATCATTGGACGCGGGCTCTACATCCGGTGATATGAACGTCACGGGAACGTTCGACACGCTGAGTTTAAAAAGTGTCAGCGGAAAAATGAACGCTTTCTGTAATCAAATGCCGAAAACGATTGTGTCTGCCTCAACCTCCGGCGATGTCAGCTTAAACTTGCCTCAAAATGATGGTTTTACTGTTTCGTTTCACTCTACCTCGGGAAAACTGCGTTCCGATTTTGCGCTGCAGCAGAATGATGAGGAGCGCGTTTACAAGAATGGAAGCGGCAAGATCAAGGTTCAAACGGTCAGCGGCGGTTTGACGCTCCATCAGGATTAATCAGGAATTCAAGTCCGTTGAATTGAAAAATCTATCGGGATTTTCAAATAAACAACGTGCAGATCGGGAGGCAGAATCATGAGTATAAAAATTGTTGGAAGTATAGTAGGGGGAGTCCTGGGCCTGCTATATTACAAAAAAGCAGGATGGCCAATTGCCTCAAATCCATACAGCTCGGTTGCATATGGGGCAATTATGGGCTTTCTGATCGCCTAATTCATTTCAACAGAAAAATCGCCCGCAGCACCGGCATGTATGGACGGATCCTGCGGACGATTTATTTTAAATGATTAATCTGCGAAGATTGGTTCAATCCGCTGTTTTATCAGCTCGATTCGGTCCTTTGCATTCGGTTTAAAAAGCGAGGCAATAACAACAATCAGTTCTTTTGCCGGATTGACATAGATCACATTTCCGCCGTCTCCCATGGCGGCGAAGCTGTGCTCGTTCTCGTCAATAACCCACCACAGATAGCCGTAGGATAGCTTAAGTTCATCCCAGCGGCTCTGCTCCTTGGTGCTCTCGGCAATCCAATCGGCGGGCAGAATCTGTTTTCCGTCCCAGATTCCGCGGTTCAGGTATAGCTGGCCAATTTTCGCCATTTCGGAGGGCTTCAGGAAAAGGCCCCAGCCTGCCGTATTGATCCCCTGCGGGTCGGCCACCCATCCGCTTTCGTGACGGTCCATCATAATGGAAAGCTGCTCTTCCTTCGTGTGAAAAACCACGTTCTGCGTAACGTCGATTCCCAGCGGTGAAAACAGGTTTTTATAAGCAAATTGAAGTACGGACTGACCGGTTGCTCTTGTCAGAATGCCCGAAAAGATATCCGGCCCGATCAGGGGAGTATACCGGAATGAACCGATCTCTCCTTTGCCCCCCAGAAGGTCCAGCGCGCTCTTCACCCAGTCCTGACTGGTAAAGTATTTTGTGTACGGCGCCGACTTGTATTTAAATGGGGCGGTCATCGTCAGCATATCCCGCAGCGTAACACGCTGAGCCGTTTTTTCGCCCCGCTTCGGCATGTAGTCCGGGAAGAAGTCCAGTACCTTCCGGTCGATACTGTCGATAGAACCGTTTGCAACGGCGATGCCGATCAATGCCGAAATAATGCTCTTTGAAACGGAAAATATATGGAAGGTGGTATCGGCGGTGTATCCGCCAAAGTAGTTTTCATACAATTTCACACCGCTTTTCTGCACAATAATGCCCGCGGTATTGGGGTAGTCGCTGCTTATTCTCTGTTCAAGCTCTTTGATGTTTGTTGATTTCATTCCATCAATTTTCTCCTTTAACGTTATGAAAGGATATCCTTGAAACAAAGGATATATGGATTTAAAATCATTTTCAAGGCCCATTTTAAAAAAAGATAAAAAACTTTATATTATTGGAGGGCCTGCAGCTTTTCCCATTCTTTTTTCAGCAATGCGTATTGAAATGTATTTTCGTATTTTGGCGTCCCGTTATCGTAATTAATGAACGAAATGAATTCTAAAAAACAGCCCTCTTTGCGCATGCCCAACTTCTCGCACAGCTTTTGAGAGCGGAAGTTGTCGTCTTCCACATAGGCATACAGTCTCCGCGCGCCCCGTTCCTGAAAGAGATGCCGCAATAACGCCTTTGCGCTTTCCGACGCGTATCCTTTCCCTTCATACTGTTTGTTGAAATTCCAGCCGATCGAATAGGTATCCGGTTTTTCAAACATCCAAAACAGTTCCCCAATTATACTCCCGCCGTTTTTCAGGGAAACAGCAATGTAGGAGTCATCTTTGCTTTTCTTTTCGGCTTCCACCAAGGCCTCCTCCATCGTCGTGATTTTCTCTTTCGCAAAACAGTTTACTCTGGGAGCTGATAAATACCCCAGCATTCCCTGAGCATCTGCTGTGGTAAAATTCCGGAGGATTAACCGGTCGGTTATAATCTGTTCCATTGTTTTCTTCCCCCAAATATCGTTCCGGTTGTTTTATAAACAGAAAACGGTCTATGCTGAATTCGACTTCCACTCGAATTTCGTATAGACCGTTTTGCCGTTTTATTTGTTCTGATTCTGTTCCTCAATTCGGCTTGCCAAATCGTTCAAATAGACCCAGCGTTCCGTTTTCTCGTCCAGTTCCTTTTCCAGAGCTTCCTTTTTGCCGGTAAGCTCCGTCAGGAGAAGGTAATTGCTTGCTTCCCGCTCGATTTCACCGCTGATTTCAGAAATCTGCTTTTCCAGATTCGCAAGAATTCCATCAATCTCCTCATATTCGCGCTGCTCGTTGAATGAGAATTTCAATTTGCTGGGCTTCACGCGCGGGGCCGGTTTCGGTTTACTGACGGCGGCTTTGGGTTCGTCCTGCCGCAGCTGTTCCTTCTGCTTTAAATACTCCGAATAACCGCCGAGGGTGTCGTGAATCTCGCCGCCCTGTTCAAACGAAAAAACATGTTCCGCAATTTTATCGAGAAAATAGCGGTCATGGGATACCGCGATAACCGCTCCTGAAAAATTTTGAAGATAATCCTCAAGAATGATCAGCGTCTGAATATCCAGATCGTTGGTGGGCTCGTCGAACAGCAGAACATTCGGCGCCTGCATTAAAATCCCCAACAAATACAGCCTGCGCCGCTCTCCGCCGGAAAGCTTTTTAATGAGGGAATACTGCAGGTCGGAGGAAAACAGGAAGGTTTCAAGCATCTGGGAGGCCGTCAGCGTTCCCGACGGCGTTACAACCTCCGATGAAATCTCTTTTACATAATCGATCACGCGCAGATTCGGGTCCATCTCTTCACATTCCTGTGAGAAATAGCCGATTCGCACTGTTTCTCCAATTCGGACGTCCCCTTCGTCCGGGGAGACGGTCCCGACGATCATTTTCAGCAGGGTGGATTTTCCGCAGCCGTTCGGGCCGATGATGCCGATCCGGTCCCGCCGCAGCAGATTGTAGGAAAAATTCCGGATCAGCTGCCTGCCCCCGTAAGCTTTTGAAATGCCGCCGATTTCAATAATGGTTTTCCCAAGTCTTGAGCTCATGGAGCTCATTTGCAGATTTTCCTGCTCTGGTTCAGCCGATTGAGCGCTCATCTCTTCATAACGTTCCACACGGAATTTCTGCTTGGTACTCCGTGCGCGGGCGCCCCGGCTGATCCAGGCCAGTTCTTTTTTCAGCAGGGTCTGACGTTTCCGCTCACTGGCCGCGATCATGCTTTCTCGTTCCGCTTTCAGTTCAAGATATTTCGTGTAATTCGCCTGGTAGGCGTACAAATTTCCATTTTGAAGCTCGATTATTTTATTGGTCACACGGTCCAGAAAATAGCGGTCATGGGTCACCATTAGCAGTGCTCCGTTATAACCGGCGAGATAGGTTTCCAGCCAGTCCACCATATCGTTGTCCAGATGGTTGGTGGGTTCGTCCAGAATCAACACTTCCACCGGCGTTACCAGTGCGCTTGCAAGGGACACGCGTTTTTTCTGTCCCCCGGAAAGCTGGCTCAGTGGCTTGTCAAATTCGTTAATTCCCAACTTGGTAAGAATCGACTTGCATTCGTATTCCTTTGATTCCCGCTGCTGCTCCGATATTCCCTTTACCACCTGCTGAAGCACCGTAATGCCGTCTTCAAACAGCGGATTCTGCGGCAGATAGCCCACGCGCACCCCGCCAAATTTGGTGACAGTTCCGGTATCCGGAGTTTCCAATCCGGCGATGATTTTCAGTAAAGTTGATTTTCCAGCGCCGTTGATTCCAATTAAACCGATTTTTTCCCCGCTGTTAATGCCGAAGGCCACATCGTTCAGCAGTATTTTATCTACGTAGCTCTTGCTGATTTTTTCCGCACTTAATAGCAGCACTTTATTATCCTCTTTAGTATCATGATAGTCTCAACATCTCTTATTATACCTTTCGCTGCAAGTGTACGTCAAATGAGGGGGATATCGGTGCGGCTTTTCATTGCATCCGGCTTATTTCATCGGGATCAGTTCATAGCTCCGGGTACCCAGACCGATCTTCTCCGCGTGCTCCAGACAGGAGAGCCATTCGGATTCGGGCGTCGAGTTGGTGAAGTGGTCGTGGTGGTCGACAAAATCCGCTTTTGCCATATTGTCGGACAGCTGGCTTCCCGGCATCGGCTGTGCCTTCAGGCAGGCGTCCGCACAGGCCTGATCCAGCGCCAGCGGGTCAAAGGATGCGAACATACCGATATCCGGCAGAATGGGTGCGTCGTTTTCCCCATGGCAGTCACAGTTCGGGGATACATCTACCACAAGGGAGATATGAAAGTTGGGGCGGCCGTCCACCACCGCCTTGGTATATTCCGCCATCCGGCAGTTCAACAGAGCGTTGGCAGCGGAATCGTTGAACTCGATTGCATCGAAATTGCACGCGCCCAGGCACCGCCCGCAGCCGACGCAATTGTCTTCATTCACTGTCATTTTCTTTTTGACTTCGTCAAACTCCAATCCACCGTTGGCGCACTCCTTTTGGCACTTGCGGCAGCCGCGGCACTTTTCCGGCACGATATTCGCCATGCCGCCGCTGTGCTGCTCTGTTTTTCCGGCGCGGGAGCCGCAGCCCATGCCGATGTTCTTGATTGTGCCGCCGAAACCGGTGGCCTCGTGTCCCTTAAAGTGGGTCAGACTGATAAAAATATCCGCGTCCATAACAGCCCGGCCGATTTTGGCCTCCTGCACATACTCTCCGCCCTGAACGGGAACCGCGATATCGTCGGTGCCCTTTAGTCCGTCACCGATCAGGATGGGGCAGCCCACCGTGAGCGGTGTAAAACCGTTTTCCCATGCGCATTCCAAATGCTCCAGAGCGTTTTTTCGACTGCCGGGGTACATGGTGTTGCAGTCGGTCAAAAAAGGCTTTCCGCCCAGCTCCTTGATCACATCGACCACGGCTTTGGCGTAATTGGGACGAAGATAGCTGATGTTCCCCAACTCGCCGAAATGCATCTTAACCGCGACAAATTTGCCGTCCATATCGATCTGGCCGATGCCGGCTTTCTTAATTAACTTTTTCAGCTTGGTGGGAAGTCCATCACCGTAAGCAATCGTGCGGAAATCGGTAAAATAGACCTTTGCTTTCTCCATGTTTATCCACTCCTGTTTTGGAATTATCTGTTTTGTCAGGCAAAGCATGGCCGCGTCCTTCGCGGGACGGGCCATCCGTTTTTAAAATTATACACGTTAGAGTTAACTTTAAGTCAAGGGAAAATATAAATTTAGCCGCTGATTTTCTGATCTTCCCTCACTTCGCTTTTAAGAGAGGGAGGCCTCAATTTTGTTCCACCAGTTGCACGGTATATCCGTCGGGGTCCCGGACAAAGAAAAATCGGATGTTCGGATTCGGCGATACCGGGCCTGTCGCCTGATATCCGTTTTCCCGCAGCACACCGATCAGCCGGTCCAGATTGTCCGCTTCCAAGCCGATGGAAACTCCGTTTCCGGAAGGATCAATCTGCGGATGGGATTCCTGAATCAATTCGAGTTTCGGCTCTTCCGCTTTCCCTAACATGACAATCGGATGCTCCGGGCCGCCAAACTTCGCCGCGATGTCAAGATTCAGCAGTTTCGTGTAGAAGAAGAGGCTTTTTTCCAGATCGTTGACCCTCAAGGTAACCCAGTTTAGCTTCATTTCATTCATCTCCTAGTTTAAATTTATATGATTTCTTTTTCTAAAATAATCTCATAGCCCTTAGCTGTGAAGAGTCCGAACCGCTCCTGATAGGGTACAACGACTTGTTTCAGTCTCCATCCGCTTTTGGCTTCGCGGACTATAATATCTTCACATTTTTTAAAATCATCGGAGCTGAGCCGATCCGCTTGCTTGGCGAATTTCGGCGAGCGGGGAACTTCAATAAACTTATATTCATATTGTGCCATCGTTTTCATCTTCCATCATTGCATATTCGGCGGCAGCGTCCGCATGGATAAGCGCGGTATCGTATACCGGTAAAGAACTGTCTTTTTGTTTTACAAGCAAACCAATTTCCGTACAGCCAAGAATGACCCCTTCTGTACCCCTTTGCTTTAATCCGGTTATGACCTCGCTGAAATAGGTGCGGGAAGAATCTTTGATTTCCCCGATGATTAATTCCTGATTGATAATTTTATGAATCCGGTCGATATCTTCCTTTTGGGGGATCTGAACGTCGATTCCGCGGCTGATCAGTACATTTTTATAAAAATCTTTTTCCATGGTAAAGCGGGTACCCAGCAGGGCTACCGACTTGACTCCGTCCGCCAGCAACTTATCCGCTGTTACTTCGGCAATATGCAGGAAGGGAATATGAATCTTTTCCTGTATCCTTGAGGCAACAAGATGCATGGTGTTTGTGGCGAGGATAATAAAATCGGCGCCGGCGTTTTGAAGAGTCAATGCCGCTTCGCCGAGAATTTCGCCAGCGCGTTCCCAGTCACCGTTTTTATGAATCTCCTTGATCTCCTGATACTGTACGTTATATAAAATGCATTTCGCGCTGTAATATCCGCCCATCTTTTTATTGATGTATCGGTTTAGCTCCAAATAGTAAGTCGCGGTTGATTCCCAGCTCATCCCGCCTATGATACCGATGGTTTTCATGTGCACTCTCCTTTAGGATTCACGAATCCTCGCTGGTTAGCTTCAATGCATAACGTTTCGGATGGTCCATATCCACAAAAACCGTTTCGTGATCATGTTTTCTGACGGACGGGAGAACCCAGAAAAGGCCGCTCTTTCCTTTGTATGGGACTCCATCCACTTCATAGGTGAAATAGATGATATACGGATGGGAAGAACCCCACTTGGTAAAAAAATTCTGCTTTACGGCGTCAATTTCTGCTGTTACAGGCATTCCGGTTTCAAAGAGCTGCGTTTTTCTTTTCTCTTTCAGGCTTGCCGCAAGCGCGGAAAAGATTCCTACAATCAGGAAGGCACCGCCTAGAATTGGAAATACAATCCCCGGATCTCCACGGGAAGCGGGATCGGTTTTTAAAATGCCTGCTCTTGACAGAATTCCGGAAACCAGAAACACCGCTCCTAACAAAATGAAAAGCTCCCCGAAGAATCCCCACATGCTTTTCGGCTTTCTCATAAAAACACCCCCTGAACCTGTATGATAGGTCAGCCAGATTTTCTGTTCTTTTTTTCATCATACACTGAATTTCTTTCCGATGCAATCTTAAGAAATGGAAAAGGAGTTTGCGGAATGAACCTACATTCGGAAGTCGTCTCTGTCGCGGCCCAATTCGAATGCAGGCTGCTTCATCCTGCAGACCCACCGATGAATGTTTTGGAGTATTTCAAGTGAAAGACGCTTTTGTTTCTTTTTTCCATTCGGCGTTCCGAAACTTTCGCAGACGTTTGAATGAATCTTGGTTATTTCTACATAAATCGGTGAAAATAGCATCATCAAAAACAGGAGGTTAAGCATGGATGAAGCTATTCGCGAAAAAACGCAGGGGCGGGTAAGTTACCATGATTCCGTGGAGGAAATGCTGCAAAAGATCCGAAAGGACGGGCTTTCCAACGCTTTCGACCGGTATGCGCTGCAGGAAAAGATTCGATGCAAATTCTGTCTGGAGGGCCTGAGCTGCCAGCTTTGCTCCGACGGACCCTGTAGGATCAGTGAAAAAGGCGGTCAGGAGAAGGGCGTCTGTGGCATAGGCCCGGACGCAATGGCGATGAGAACGCTGCTCCTGCATAATATTATGGGTGCCGGAACCTACAGCCATCATGCCTACGAAGCATTCCGGACGCTTCGCGAGACCGCGAACGGGAAAACCTGTTTTCAGATCAAAGACCCCGCTAAGTTGAAATGGATGTGCGGAAAGGTCGGAATCAACACCAGTCAAAGCGACAATCTAATGGCGGAGCAGCTTGCCGATCTTTTGAATGACGAAATGTCGAAAGGCCCGGACTGCCCCAGCGTCATGGTGGAAGCATTCGCTCCGAAAAAGCGCAAAGACGTCTGGCGTAAGCTCAATATCTATCCGTCGGGAGTTGTGCACGAAGAGCAGAACTGCGTTGCCAGCTGCCTGACGAACGTCGACGGCGATTACGTTTCGCTTGCCAAAAAGGCACTGCGGTTGGGGCTTGCAACCATTTACACCGCTCAGATCGGTCTTGAAATGGTTCAGGACATCTTATACGGAACGCCGACACCGCATGAAGTTAATACTGACCTGGGAATCATGGACGCCGACTACGCCAATATTGTCTTTAACGGGCATCAGCCATGGGTGGGAGTTGCAACGCTGCAAAAGGCAAAGCTGCCGGAGATTCAGCAGAAAGCGAAAGACGCGGGGGCCAAGGGCCTGCGGATCGTCGGCTCCATTGAAACGGGGCAGGAACTGTTACAGAGGTTCCCCGTGGACGATGTCTTTACCGGATTAATGGGCGATTGGTTAACCATTGAACCGCTGTTGGCGACCGGTACGGTGGATGTTCTAGCCATGGATGAAAACTGTTCCCCGCCGGCAATGGACCAATACGCGGAAAAATATCAGGCCGCGCTCGTCAGCATCAGCTCGATCATCGGGGTTCCCGGACTTAGTCAGTTCATGCCCTATCATCCGCAGGACGCGGATAAAATGGCGGACAGCCTGATTACTTTGGCCATTGAGAACTTTAAAAAACGGCACGGCACAATCACGCCTACCGTTCCGAAAAAAATACAAAAAGCGATCGCAGGGTTTTCGACCGAGGCGGTGTTGAGCGCGCTGGGAAACCAGCTCGATCCTCTGGTCGAAGTCATCAAGGCGGGTAAAATCAAGGGCGTTGTCGCCCTTGCAAGCTGTTCGACGCTACGAAACGGCCCGCAGGATTGGAATACCGTTAACTTGACGAAGGAACTGATTAAAAAGGACCTGCTGGTTGTCAGCTGCGGATGCGGCAACCACGCGCTTGAGGTGGCGGGGCTCTGTGACCTTTGCGCGAAGGACCTTGCGGGGCCTGGCCTGAATGAGGTTTGCGGCATGCTGAAAATTCCCCCTGTATTGAGCTTCGGCACCTGTACCGATACCGGCAGAATTTCGATGCTTGTCACCGCGCTGGCCGATTTTCTGGATGTTGACGTGCCTCAGCTTCCGATTGCCGTCACGGCTCCGGAATGGATGGAACAAAAAGCAACGATCGACGGCGTTTTTGCAGTTGCATACGGGGCGTACACACATCTGTCTCCCACACCGTTTATCACCGGGGCGCCGCAATTAGTTAAGCTACTGACTCAGGACATCGAATCCCTTACAGGAGGAAAAGTTGCTTTGGGGGATGATCCGGTTCAGGTCGCAAACGATATGGAAGCGCATATCAATCTGAAACGAAAAGCGTTGGGCCTTAATTAAGAAACCGAGTCAAAAGATGCTCCGCCCAAAACAGGACGGAGCATCTTTTGCGCTTACTTCTTCACGGGGATCAGTTTATTCTGTGTAAGGTCCAATTTATAATAGGAACGAGGATTCGTTTTTTCCTCTCCTACTTCTTTCAGCTGAAAGCAGGTATATAAAATATATCCATCTTTATATTCAGCGGTGACAGAGGAGCTTCCGTTAATCTCATGGCTGATATTTAAATTCGCGTTATATACGATAAAGGGATCGGTGCTGCATACTTTTGTCCGTTGCGAACCATCCAGTCTTACTTTGTCGATTTCATTCAAATCCGGAAGGAAGTAAACCCAATCACCGGCTACGCAGGGAGCTTCCTCAACGTCTTTCACGATAATCTTGTCATTGGAACCGTCTTTTTTCTTAACATGAAGGTGATGATCGTTATCGATATAAGCTACCCACACGGGATTGGCCTGCAAACTTGTGCTTTCCGCTTGGGAAACGGCCTTCGCAGCAGAAGAAGCGCTTTTCACTGCTTTTGAACTGGAACGCTCGCTTATGGAAGATAGTAGGGAGCTTCCATGACCGGCGGGAAACGATGAGGAGGAAAGCACCGGTGAAGCGGAGGATGACGAGGGTATCTGTAAAGAGGCCGAAGAACGGTCAAGCTCTGTCGAACTGACTTCGGAACTTGCTGCGCTTTCTCCGCTTTGCATGCTGCATCCCGCCGTGGTGACGAGCAGAAGCGATATACAAAGAAGAGTTAATTTGCAATGCTTCATATAAAAATTCCTCCGTTCCGAAACAATTCTCCGCAAACTCCGATTATTCATTCGGGAAGACATAGCGGCCCCGTTCCGCGGTATGGGCTCCGTATTGAATTGCCTTTGCGGGACAGCGGTTAATGCAGGCTAAGCATTGCGTACAGCGTTTGCCCCATACGGGCTTTTCTTTTACGGTAATGGTATGAACGGGGCATAGCTTTTCACAAAGGCCGCAGTGGGTGCAGGCATCGGTTGCGTAGAAATTTTTTGTACTTCTGCCAAAGGAGTTAAAGAGAGGATTAATAATGGAAGTATGGAGGAATGGTTTACCGCCGGGGATCAGCTGGAAAACGCCGGTCTGCTTTTTTTCAATGACGTCATTGATTGTCTTGATCGTTTCTTCCGCACGTTTCACAATCTTTGTGGCTTCATCTTTGGAGCAGATATCTGCGCCGGTGACGTAATTGCTCGGCATGAGGACGGAAAAAGCGCTGTCAAGAGTCAGACCCTTCGCGCTGAGCGCCTTTTGGAGAAGAGGCGTGGCGTTTCCTTCATTGCCCGCGCAGGTGCTGATGGAGAACACGTAAGGTTTTTCACAGGTGATTTTCATTTTTTTAATGAAGTCCAGGACGATTTTGGGCGGAGCCCATGCGTAGATCGGATAGACAAACCCGATCCGTTCGCCCATTTTTAATTGGTATTCAAGCTTTCCCTTATCCAATTCTTTTGCAATCGATACGGGGAGCTCGCCCTGTGCCTTTGCAATTTCTGAAGCAACGTGGAACGAGTTTCCCGTCCCTGAGAAATAAAAAATCATTTGTCTCTGCTCCTTTAAAATCGATTTGTTAACTCACGTTTTCCAGTCATGGGGCGCTGTCCGGATTCGGTTTTTCCTTTCGGGTGGTGAGCTGTCCCAATACTTCGTGCCAGCTGCCGGAATATTGAATTCCTTTTGTGGAGAGCAGTGAGGCGACGCCGTGCACCGACGACCACAGCGCGGCCAGCCTTTCTTTATTGTTCTCTTCAGGAAAACCCTGACTGCGAAAAAGCTGATAGGCCGTCGTGCGGAACAGGGCAAACGGAGGGTAATCATCCGGACTTTCCTGATCCATATTTATTTTCAGGCCGCTATGATAGAATAGAAATTGAAAATACTGCGGATTTTCCGCAAAAAAATCGATGTAGGCGATGCCAAGGAGCTTGGTTGCCTGGGGATTTTCTTCCTGACCGCGGATGGACGCGCGAAGCTTCTCCATAAAATGTTCCGTAACATGCTGCCCCATTGCGGCGATCAGATCGTCTACACTGTTGAAATGGCTGTATGGCGCCGCATTGCTGACGTTACATTTTGCGGCAACCTTTCGGAGAGAAAATCCGCTTAGCCCTTCTTCATTGATGAGCGAAATGCCGGCTTCAATCAATTCGTTTTTTAAATTGCCATGGTGGTAAGGTTTATCGGTCACGTTGCGGACACCTCTTTTAATCTTTACACTGGTAAGATTATAACGCACAATCTTACCAGTGTAAAGATTGTTGTAAAAATTTTTTTGAATCTCAAGCTTTTGATTACTGATTCAGGTAAATAATGATCGGTTCCATCGATTCCGAAAACTATTCTGACTATATGAAGAAATAAAAAGCCCTTGATACAATAAAATGCGGTCTGATGGCTGCAAATATAGTATCAAGGGACATGGCAAACAAACAGAATGGTAGGAAAGCTGTAAGTTTCCGCTATTTGAACGGCTGTTCAAAGTATGGGGCTTCGCTCAACTGCTTTCCTTTTAGAATATCCACCGTTTCACCGTCAAATTTGTCCGTCGTATAGTAATTGGAAGTAACGATGATAACCGTAATTCCCCGTTCTAGATACTGGTGAATCATATCGATGGCTCTTTCCCTCATGTAAATGTCCACATCGGTAAAAGGATTGATGCAGACAATGATTTTTGGGAAATATAAAAGCCATTTGTAATAGGCAATCTGCAGGAGAGTATAGGATTTCTGGTTTTTGACTGTAGTATTTTGAGCGATCTTCCCGATTCGCTTTTTTACCTGCTTTATAATGCTTTCCGAGTATTTTGGAAACATCCAGAAATTCCTTATCTTTTCTCCGCACGGAATCCCCAGGTTCTCAACAACGCTCATGTTATGGAAAAGCATGCTGTCGCATGCGCATTCCTCAATAAAGCAAACGCCTTGATGAATGGCAGAATAAACGCTTTTTGCGTCATAGAATCCATCCCGGTAATAGATGGAACCGCCCGAAGGCTTCAGTTCCCCCTTTAGCAGGTCAACAATATGCGCGCAGCTCAGATCGTCAAAACAATGAATTTTCAGAAGCTCTCCCTGATTCACCGAAAAACTGATATTCTCCAGTGTGGAGGTGGAAACATTTTCAAAACGCATAATCGGGCGATCATATTTATCAAATTTCAGAATATTTCTCTTCATGTTCAGCTTCATGGTGTTTTCGTTAAAGTATAATCGGCGGGTAATCGTCTGAATATCTTCCGTATCCGAATCGATCAACGAGATCGTTTTATTGCTTTTGATTGCGGTAACCCGGTCGATTTTTTTTACGTATTCGTCTTCAAAGCTGATTGCGACCAAAAAGGTCATGTCAAACCGCTGCAGTTTAAAAAGAACTGAAAAGATATCTTCGATATCTTTTTTTTGCAGATAGCCCGACAGGTCGTCTAGAATAACCAGTTTCTTTTTTTCCACATAGGCCCGCATGAGTTCCACGATGATTCGGTCCTTTGAAGTGAGCTCCGACGGTTTCTGCCCATAGGGCAGATCAATCTTCAGCCGTTCGTTCAGATCCCAGAACAACTTTTCGTATTTGGATTTGCGGACAAAATAGTTGGAATCGGAAAAAAGAAAAATGTTTTCCGGAATGGAAAAACTGTTGACTAGCTTGCTCTTTTTATCAATCAGGGTGACCATAGAGGGAAGAAGATGCGCGGAACGGTAAAGCGGAACCCGTTTTTCATTAACAAAAAAGCGGCCGGATTCCAACTCCAGCTCACCCAATAGAAATTCGTTCAAATACCGTTTCGTCTGAATATCGTCGTAGATAATACCCGCGATTTCATTCATGAAGATCCGCAGATACAAGCCGTCAAATATGACGGAGCTGTTTTTGCTCAGCTTTCCGTTTTCCACAGAGAATAATTCCTGTTTCATAGCCGTCCTCTTGCCGTTACCGATTGATGGGAATCTTGATCCGTACATCCGTACCCAAACCGCTGATGCTGTAGATATGGAACCCGTAGTTTTCCCCGAACAGGAGTTTGATTCGCCGTGCCACGTTGACGAGCGCAATGCCGCCCTTCTGTTCGGGAGCATCGCTGGAGCCGGACATGGCAACGTGTTCGATTTTATAATTGATTTCGCTCAGCTTGTCCTCCGGAATCCCGATGCCGTTGTCATGAATGCTGATCAGAAGGTTGTTCTCCGTCATATCAAGGCTGATATGGATGCACCCGCCCTCGGCTTTTGATTCCAGTCCGTGAAAGATTGCGTTTTCAATAAATGGCTGAAGGGTCAGCTTGGGCATCTTCAGGGAAAGAATATCGCCGATTTCCGAACCGTCAACTTCCATCGCGAATTTTTCACCGAAGCGGTATTGCTGAATTTTAAAATAACTTTCAACGTTGTCCAGTTCGTCCTGTACGGTAACAAGACTGCTGGTATCGGTGATGGTATAGCGAAAGAACGTCGCAAGGGCTTCCGTCGTATTTGCAATGCTGTCAATGCCCGCGCACAGAGCGTCGCTGCGGATTGCCTCAAGGGTGTTGTACAAAAAGTGAGGATTAATCTGATTCTGCAAGGCAAGCAGCTCCGCCTGCTTGGTGGAAAGCTTAATCATGCTTTTTTGGTCCAGCAGAGAATCAACGTGCCGCAGCACATCCTGCTGCTCGTCAAAAATGAGAGCTTGATCTTCCATCAATTCCTGATAGACTTCGTTCTGCGTAAATTTTTGAAACAATGCCCGCGTGTGCAGGTAGGGGTCGATCAAAACCTTCTGAACCAGAAAGGCGATGGCACCCGCCGCCGCCGCATAAATCACAATCAGGGAAAAAAGCGTATCTCCGGTAATCACGTTATAAAAATATCCGGTTGCCGTAAAGGCGGCAGCAGCGAAAAACAGCGCTGCGATCAGCAGCCGGATGATAAAAATGGCGCGGGTTCCAAATACCTTGTTATGTTTCGTCAGATTTTTATCCATATAATTTTCTATACTCACTCGGGTTGATTCCCGTCAGCTTTTTAAACAGCTTCGAAAAATATTTCAGATCGTTATAGCCGACTTCCTCCGCAACGTCCGCAACGTCCATATCGGTTGAAATCAGGTAGAGTTTTGCGTTTTTAATGCGAAGCTCCGTGAGATATTCCGAAAAGTTTTTACCCGTTTCCTTTTTGAAAAACACGGAAAAATAGGTCGGATTAAACCCGATGTGGTCGCTCACGTTTTCCAGCGTCAGATTCTGATTGTAATTGTCGTTGATATACTGCTTTGCCAAACGGATCGGCTTTTTTTCCGCAACTTTTTTCTGGTTGGCGAAATTCTGGTACTTGCTGATGATGTCGTTCTCCAGATAATGAAACAGCTCGTCATAAGTCAGAATGCTGCCGATTTTGCGCTTGCTCTCGTCCAGATCGAACTTCTGGAAATAAACGTCGTAATTTTTCGAGCCGTACTGAAACGTCTCAATCAGCTCCAGACAACAGTCGTAGATTAATTTGGAATCCGACTGAACACTGGCAAGCTGCTCCTTTAACGAATGGATGTAGGATAGAATGGCGTTTACATCCATCCGCTCTTGAGCGGCAATCAGATCGTTTCTGGTTTTTATGTCAATAAAATCGGAGACTTTTTTCCCGGAGGGCTGAATCGCGGTGTATTCAAAAACAGATTGCTTTGCGTCCGAAAAGCGGCCCAGAAGGGCTTGGTCGGCCTCTTTGTAGCTCGCTACGGTCTGATTCAAATCGCCGTAGGTTTTTCCGATTCCGGAGATCAGCACCGTATTGGAGAACAATTCCGACAGGATGTTGAGCTTTATTTTGCTGAACTGTTTCTTGATCGAAACCAGCTGTTCTTCGTCACAGTTCAAAAGACAGATCACGGAACTGCCGAAAAAGGCGACAATCAATTCATAGCAGGCTCCGCTCAGCATTTCCTGAATCATTTCCTGTAATTTGGAGGACAGAAACTCAATGGACTCTTTGATATCCGCTTCCTTTTTTACGAAAAGCTGAAAACAGACGACGGTAAAAAGACCCGGTTGAAAATGGCACTGATACAGGCGGTTGATTTCATCTAAATCAAGCTGAACGTCTGCGTCGGGTTCCTTTTCTTTGGAATAGCTGATGATCCGGTTTAAAAAGTTCTGCTTAATCTTGTCCTTGGCCGTGTCTGCAAGAAAACGAAGCTGATTTTTTTCCTGTTCGTTGTCAAGGGAAGACTCGTATTTTTCCTTGATCTTTTTTAACGCGTTCTCCAGTTCCTTTTTCTTGATCGGCTTTAGTAAGTAATCTTCGACCCCGAATTTAATGGCCCTTTTTGCAAAGTCAAATTCGCTGTAGCCGCTGATAATGATAAAGTAAACAGATGGAAATTTTTCTTTGCATAACTCGATCAGCTCAAGACCGTCATAGTTTGGAATCCGGATATCGGTAATGACGATATCCGGGCGATTTTTGCAGATGGATTCATAAGCCGCTTTTCCATCGTTAACAATATCCACAACTTCCATGCCCATTGCATTCCAGTCAACGAGATGATTGATCAGCTGGCATATTTTGATTTCATCGTCTACGATTAATACCCTCATTTTGTACTCCTCTAACATACGATTGTATGCAGTCCTTGAGGTGTGTGATATATTACATATTATAGCGACGGAATGTTGAATTATTTATGACAATATAGCATAATTGTAAGCCTTATTTTTCGAAAGCACAAAATTTCGCACTTGCTTCGATGAGAAAAAGCAAGCACGAAATCTGTAAGGAAATATATTGATGAGACTTGTAAACAAATATAAGAATGAAACGATTGCGTTTAGGCCAGAATCGCAACACCGAAGGGCTCAATTGCGGCGGTGTTTTGTTCCTGCTTCTGCGACAGCAAATTTTTATAGCTGTGTCGCAGCGGGACGATGACTGAATAGGGGTTGTGGTTCATCAGGAAGAGAACGGATTTTTCCCCGTCCGTCGTTTCCACCTGTTCAACTCCGCCGATCCCGCAGTCGTTCGCGTTCAGCGCGAGCTTTTCGCATAGATACCGCGTAAATTTCTGCATTGCGGAATCATCCAGATCACAGCCGAGATAGTATGCGGAGCCTTTTCCAAAGTGATTCACCGTCAGACACGGTTTCCCGGAATAGTACTCCTCGGTATAAACGCCCAATGGTTCCGCCGTGACCGGTTCGATGACATCGCACCACAGCTTGGAAATCCCTTTCCCAAAAACGCCGGAGGATGCCGTCTGTTTCTGGAACTGGGGATCATATTCCGGCGCCTGAACGCCGGCAAGCTGAGAAAAGATTCCCGGTACGGTTTCTTTGAGCATGTTGTTGGTAACGTCCTTGATACCGCTCCGGAAGGTCAGCAGCAGTGTGCCGCCTTCTTTCACGTAGTTCTCGAGATTGCTCTTTTCGCGTTCTTCCGCCATCAGCAGAGCCGGTGCGATCACCAGGGAGTAGGCCGAAAGGTCGGCACAGGGGGCCGCAAAATCAACGGAAATACCCATTTCATAGAAGGGCTTATAAAAATCAAGCAGGAAACGGTCGTATTGGAAGCCTTCGATATGTTTGTGGATGGAGTGGCTCCATTCGCTGTCAAATGATTTGAGAATGGCCACCTTTGATGTTGGTTTGAGCGCACCCAGCGTTTTGCTGAGCTGCTCCATTTCGTTTCCAACTTGTACGATTTCTTCATAGCGGCGATTTGGCTTGCCGTCGTGGCTCAGTATGCCGTGCCAGTATTGCTCGGTTCCGAACGGGCAGGCACGCCAGCGGAAATAGACGACCGTATCCGCGCCGTTTGCAACGGCCTGATAGGTCCAGAGGCGAAGTTTTCCCGGCGTTGGGGCGGGTCCCATTTTGCTCCAACCGCACGGGCCGCTTTGTTGCTCCATTACCCAGAACGGCTGCTTTTTGTAGCTCCTCAGCAGGGAATGGTCTCTGGATACCGTCGCGTCCTCCGCAATGCCCCACTGAAATTCGATGTAGTTGTCCCAGGACACAAAGTCCAGGTGTTCGGCCAGTTTGAAGTAGTCGATGCCCGTTCCGGAATTGACGGCCGCATCCAGCAGATTGCTGGTAACCGGATGGTCACTGTATTTTTTAATTGCTTCGGCGGATTCTTTCGCGAAACGGATCACAGAATCGCTCGAAAAACGGTAATAGTCCAGAAGCAACGAAGGATTCTGGCCCTGTGTGTCGTGGCAGGTATCATAGCAGGCCCCCGCGCGCGGGATAATCACTTCGTCGAAGCTGTTGTAAATTTGGCTCCAGAAGACCGTGCCGTAAATGCGGTTCAGGGCTTCAATGGTCCCATATTTATTTTTCAGCCATTGCTGAAACTCTTTTTTGCACTTGTCACAGTAGCATCGGGTGGTGTTAGCCCAGCCGAGCTCGTTGTCGATCTGCCATGCTTCCACGGCCGGGTGATTTCCGTAGCGCTTTGCGAGCATTTCAACCAGATTCCTCGTCATAGCGCGGTACTTCTCGCTGTTGAAGCAGTAATGCTTCCGCGTGCCGAAGATTTTTGGATTCCCGTGAATATCATCCTGAAAAATCTCGGGGTATTTATCTGTCATCCATTTCGGTGGGGTGGCGGATGGGGTGCAGAGCACGACATTGATGTGATGCTCGGAAAAGAAATCCAGGATTTCGTCCATCCAGGAGAACTGGAAGCAGTCTTCTTCCGGCTCGTACAGGCTCCACGCGAATTCACCGATGCGAACCACCTTGATCTTTGCTTTCACCATCATTTCCGCGTCGGTTTTCCAGCGTTCTTTTTCCCAGTGCTCCGGGTAATAATCTACTCCGATTCTCATTTTCTCATCTCCTGTTTTGGGATAAGGGCACGGACACGGATGCCGGGAGGAAATCCGCATCCGTGATTTCCGTGCCAATCTATCGTAAGGGAAAAGTGAAACGCGCAGTTAGAATGTAAACTTGACTTCCTGCAGATTTCCCGCGCTGCAGTTGCCGATATGCGCAATGTAGGAGATGTCTTCCTCTATAAAATCATTCTTCTTTTCATCAAAGTAAGCCATGTCTTTCCGGGATACGGTAAGACTGATTTGCTTTTCTTCGCCCGGCAGCAATTCTACACGGTCGAAATCTTTCAGTACCTTTACCGGGCGGTCTACGGTGCTGTTTTCGCAGCCGACATAAAGCTGTAAAACCTCCGCACCTTTTACGCTTCCGGTATTTTTAACGGTAACGGTAAACTTTGCGGTATGATCAAAGACCTGAACTTCCGGCTTGCCGATTTCGAAGGAGGTATAGGAGAGGCCGTAGCCAAAGGGGTAAAGAACCGGAATGTTTTCCTTCTCCATCTTGCAGTAGCCGTGATAGTATTCGTAATCTACATAGGTGCAGTCCGGGTCAAATGCCGGGTAACTGTCTTCCGACAGGGCGACGGTGTACGGCAGCTTGCCGCTCGGGCAGACGTCGCCGAATAGAATGTCGGCCAGTACGTTTCCGCCTTCCATGCCGCTGTAGAACGAAAATAGAATCGCCGGAACGTCGTCGACCCATTCGTCGATCAGAATTGCGCTGCTGCCCACAAGGGAAACAACCGTGTTCGGGTTGACGCCTTTGAGGCCCTTGATGAGGTCAATGTCTCTCTGGTGCAGACGCATCGAAGCCCGGTCTCCGCCCATGTCGGCGATGTCGCTTCGGTCGGCGAGGTATTCGCCTTCATCGCTATGAATATAGCCTGCCACGATAATAACCGCATCCGCATCTTCGGCCAGAGCGCGGGCCTTTTCCAGATCGCTGCCGTCGTCGTAAAGCACCTGCGCGGTGGGCATCTTTTTCATCAGGCCGCGGAACGGGGTGACAGTATAGTACGGGTGCACCTTGCTGGAGCCGTGATCGCCGATGTTTTCGGTGTCGCCCAGAACGCCGAGGACAACAATTTTATCCGTCTTTTCCTTCCGAAAGGGAAGAACGCGGTTCTCGTTTTTCAGAAGAACCATCGATTCTTCTGCCGCGCGCCGCGCAATCGCGATATGCTCCGGGCATGCCATCACGCTGGTCGGATAGTCCTGAGGATCTTTTCTGGTTTCAAAATACAGCGTGGTTCTTAAAATGTAGCCGACTGCTTCGTCAAGATCCTGCATGTCGATCCGGCCCTCCGCGACTGCCTGCGGAAGCTCGTCGTTGTAATGGCAGAAGCAGGGCATTTCCACGTTCATCCCGTTTTTAACTGCTTTGACCGCGTCTTTGACGGCCCACAGGAAATCGGAAAGGGTGAAGCCCTCGAAATTCCATTTGTCGCGAAGAATATCTTTGAGCAGGTATTTGCTCTCGGAAGCCTGCTCGCCGAGCACCTTGTTATAAGCGCCCATAACGGATGCGGCGCCCTCGTCAATGCACTTTTTGAAATGAGGGAGATACACTTCGTGCAGGGTCCGTTTATCCGTATGTACGTCTGCCTTGAAGCGGGCGTTTTCAATGCTGTTCATGGCGTAGTGCTTGATGCAGGCCATGACGTTCTGGCTCTGTACGCCTTTCGTCAGCGCAGCTCCCATTTCACCCAGATGATACTGATCCTCGCCGTAGCATTCCTGAGCGCGGCCCCATCTGGGGTTACGCGGCAGGTTGATGCAGACGCCGCCGAAGTAGTTGCCGCCCTGTGCGCGTACTTCCGCGCCGATGGCTTTGCCAATCTGCTCTTCCAGATCGCGGTCAAAGGTTGCGCCCCGTGCCATGGAAACAGGGAAGCAGGTGGAGGAACCCGCCACCACGCCTCTGGGGCCGTCTACAAAGCGGATATTCGGCAGGCCCAGCCGTTTTACCGCCATGGTCGGGTAAGGCTTTACGTTATAATGCCCGATTACAAACAGGTCGTCCAGCAGTTTCTTCTCGGTGACCTGGCCGGACATAATGCCGATCTTTTCCTCCAGCGTCAGCTGGGGAATCACTTCCTCCACAAAGGCGTGAATCGTTTCTTTGGAACAATTTTCAGTCAGCTTGGTAGTTTGGACGGTTTCTCTCATTACAAACGCCTCCAAAGTTCTTATTTTTTCTTAATATATTTCCGCATGTCGATGACAACCGCTAGCAGAATAATCAGGCCTTTTACAACGTACTGGAAGTACATGTTCACGCCGATAAAGGCAAGGCCGTAGTTGATAACCGTAAAGATCAGAACGCCGATGACGATACCGCCGACGCTTCCGACGCCGCCCGCAAGGGATACGCCGCCGACAACGCACGCCGCGACCGCGTCGAGTTCGTAGCCGTTGCCGGTTGTGTTGGAAGCGCTGCCGATACGCGCGACTTCCAGTACAGCGGCCAGTGCGTACATGATGCTGGCAAGAACGTAAATCTTGATCTGTGTATGCACAACGTTCACGCCGGACACTTTTGCTGCTTCCGGGTTGCCGCCGACTGCAAACATGTATTTGCCGAATTTGGTTTTATTCCAGAGAACCCAGATGAACGCGCACACCGCCAGAGCGATAATAATCAGGTAGGGAATCTGGAATTCTCCGATTCCGATAGAACCGGTGGCAATGCGGGTAACATCCTTCTGAATTCCGCCGATCGGCTGAGCGCCGTAGGGAGGACGGTCAAAATAGATGGAGGACAGGCCGTACAGGATCAGGGACATGGCCAGTGTCGCGATAAACGGCGGCACTTTAAAGATGGCGATTGCAACGCCGGTGATGACGCCCAACACCGCGCAGACGCCGATGACGACCAAAACCGGAACGATCAGCGGCAGGGTCGCAAGATGGGGGTACATCCGGTAGGCATAGTCCGCTTCCTGCATCAGTGACGCGCTGATAACCGCCGCCAAACCGATCATACGGCCCGCGGAAAGGTCGACGCCCTGAACAATCAGAACCATGCCGGCTGCAAGAGCGATGATGATTCTTGTTGCGGACTGCGCGAATATGTTTTTGAAGTTGCCGAACGACAGAAACTGTGGCTGAATAATGACGATTACCACGAGCAGAACAAACAGAACCACGTAAATCGCTTTTTCCAGCAGCAAATTCTTGATCGATGTTGTTTTCAGCTTATTTAAAACTTTATCCATAGTTCAATCATCCTTTATTTTCATCGGAAATCTGTCAGATAAATTTTGCCGAAGCCTGCATGATAAGCTCCTGATCCGCTTCGTTGGTATTGAAAATACCGGACTGACGGCCGTTGCTCATGACCAGAATCCGGTCGCAGATGCCAAAGAGTTCCGGCATTTCGGAGCTTACGATGACAATGCCTTTTCCTTCTGAAACAAGCTCATTGATCAATTGGTAGATTTCGTATTTCGCGCCGACATCAATGCCTCTCGTTGGTTCGTCCAGCAGCAGGATGTTCGGCTGAGTCAGAAGCCATCTTCCCAAAATCACTTTTTGTTGATTGCCTCCGGAAAGATTCCCGATTCTTTGTTTGGAAGAAGGAGTTTTAATTTTCATGAGTTGTATCATTTTGTCAACGTCGGTTTTAACCAGTTTATCGCTCAGCAGTCCGTTCTTCCGGTAGCTGTCCAGATTGTTGATCGCCATATTAAACGCGACGCTGAGCCCGGCAAAGATACCGTCTTTTCTGCGTTCCTCCGTCAGCATGGCAAACCCGTTGCGAATTGCCTCCTGAGGCGACCGGTTCTGAACTTCTTTTCCTTCCACCAGAATTTGCCCTTCGCCCTTTTGACGGATGCCGAACAGGGTTTCAAGCACCTCGGTCCGTTTGGAACCCACCAGACCTGCAATGCCTAGAATTTCTCCCTTGCGCAGTTCGAAACTCACGTTGGAAAAAGCGGAAGAGGCGGAGGAAAGATTCTTAACTTCCATCAGAATATCGCCCGGCTCCGTCTCTTTTCGCGGATACCGTTCCGTCATTTCACGGCCGACCATCATTTTGATGATGTGGTCGATGGTCAGTTCCCGGGCGGGCTGTGTTGCAATCCATTTGCCGTCCCGCATGACGGTAACGTCGTCGGAAATCCTGAGTATTTCCTCCATCTTATGGGAGATATAAATAACGCTGGAATTCTTCTCGATGAGCTTTTGAATGATTCGAAACAGATGCTCCACTTCCTTTTCCGTCAGGGAAGAGGTGGGTTCGTCCATTACGATGATTTTTGCATCGTACGATACCGCTTTGCTGATTTCGATCATTTGCTTTTGTGAGACCGGCAGGGTTCCCACTTTTGCGTAGGGGTCGACGTTTATATCAAGCTCCTGAAAGATTTTTATCGTGTCAGCGAACATTTTTTTCTCGTCGATCAGCCCGCCTTTCAGCGGATACCGGCCCAGCCAAAGGTTTTCCATGACGTTCTGGTCCAAAACCTGATTGAGCTCCTGATGTACCATGGAAACATGATTCTGCAATGCTTCCGCAGGGTTTGAAAACTGTGTTTTCTGGCCGTCCAGAAAAATTTCACCCTGATCAATCGAATAAATACCGAAGAGACATTTCATAAGTGTCGATTTTCCCGCCCCGTTTTCTCCCATCAGGGAGTGTACGGTGCCGGGTCTGACCTGCAGCTGTACGTTGTCCAACGCTTTCACGCCGGGGAAAAATTTAGAAATGTTCTTCATCTCTAAAATATATTCGTTCGCCATTTTTCAACCTCTTCTCAGTCTTTATAGATCCGCAGACACGAGTGGCTCCCGCACCTGCATCCGGATTCCGATATGAAAGCGCACTTATTATTCCGATTCATATGGGAGGCTGCTATTTTTTCAAATGTCCATCCGTGTACGGCTTTCGCACACGGATGGCGTTTAAACGGAAATCTGTGAAGAATTATTTGCCGTAAGCCGCTTTGGCTTCATCCAGATTCTTAAGAGTAATGGCTTTGTAAGGGATGCGGATTGCTTTCGCGCCGTCTTCCAGTTTGTAATTGATGCCGGTCAGTACGTCTTTGCCGTCCGCCAGATTCTGAGCCATTTTTACAATGCATTCGCCCTGAGTTTTGGAGTCCTGAAGAACGGAACCGGCGATTTCACCGCTCTGAATCTTGCTGAGCATTTCGGGCAGAGCGTCGATGCCGAAGATCGGAATGTACTTGCTGGATTTTGCGCCGTTGGAATTGAATCCGGCTGCTTCCACGGAGCTGAGCGCGCCGAGTGCCATGGCGTCGTTTGCGCAGACGATGCATTCAACCTGGTTGCCATATTTGGAAACCCATGCATCCATCTTGTCTTTTGCGGTTGCGGTTACCCACATGCCGGTGTCTTCCGCCAGAAGGTCAACCTTGATGCCTGCATCCGTGATGGTCTTTTTCACAGCGTCGGACCTCGGTTTTGTAGCGGTATGTCCCGGGTCGCCCATCAGGTTGATGAGCTGGAGCTTGCCGTCGTGGTTCTTGTCCATTTCGGGGTGTGCTTTCCAGTAATCCACGATTTCCTGGCCTTCAATGTTTGCGCCGTAGTCGCCGCCTGTGGAGGTTACCTGGTATACCTTGTCATAGGAAGCGAGAACGGATTTGTCCGTGATTTCCTTGTTGAAGAAAATAATCGGAACATTGCCTGCGGTTTTGCACTTTTCAATGAGCGTGGGGGCCGCCGTAACATCAACGACGGACAGTGCGATTGCGGAGGCACCCTTGGCCAGCATGGTGTCTACCTGATTGTTCTGCGTGGACTGGTCGTTCTGACCGTCTTCAATGTTGGTTTTGAAAATTCCGTCTGCCGCGTTGGAGATGGCCTTGCCGATATAGGAGTTGAAGTTGTCGGATGCGGAATAGATACCCGCACCTAAGATTTTTGTTCCTGCTTTACTTGCCGTGCTGGATGCCCCGGACGACGCGGGCGTTCCGGATGCGGCGGAAGAAGAACTGCCGTTGCTTGTGCTGCACCCTGAGAACATGGTGGCAACCATTGCCACACAAAGAACTGAACTGATTACCTTTTTGTTCATACATTTGCTCCTCCTAAAGTCAGTTTGTACAAATTATTATAAATATTAAAAGGTTTTTTACAACATTTGATATTTTGATTAGGGGGTACAATCTTTTGATGTTGTAAAATATCTAAAATGAGTGTGTATTGTAGAACGTTATTATCGTATTTCACAATCACCCATAAGAAACGGTTCGCTTGCTGCCAAGTGTGCCTAGAAAAAAGCCTGGCATCACGCGGCGGCATTAGCAGGACCGGACGGTCTGCTTTCCCGAATAGAAGCAGGTCGCACTTGAAACTTTTTTATACAATGCTTATAATACATTTGTGATTGTTTATTAAATTTATTTAATATGGCTTATTTTTCCGACGGGAAGGATGAGAATCGTATGAACAACTGCAAAACATTTGTTGAACGAAATCGCAGCAGAATCCGAGCAGCAATCATGTTTGGGGCCTTCCTGATCTGCCTGTCGCAGTTACTGTCATTCTCACGGAACTATCCCGCAGATGCGGCAGCCCCATGGCCCGCGGTTTCCGGGACGGCTGCGGAACAATCTCCAAAACCGGACGGCATCAACAGTGCCGCGAATTCTTTTTCCTATCTTTCCGGTCCCTATAAAAGCAATGTAACGTATTCTCCGGAGGGGCAGGTTCTGCTGCTCCATATCGACGGGCTTTCCACTCTGAGCCAGCAGCCTCTGACCTTTGGAGCGGACAAGGAAGCGCTGCTCGTGAATCTGGGTGGACGCGAGACTCTGTCGATCGGCCTTTCCAGCGGGAGCGCCTATCAATCCCTGACGCTGCAATACACCGCCAATGATCAGCCGGCTGGGGCGGACCTTTCTGCCGGAGAAAGCCCCCAGACACCCGGAGCTTTGTCCGCAGACGCGGCGGGAAGCGATCTGTACCGTGCCATGTGGAGCATGATTATTCTGTTTTTAGTGATTGCGCTGCTGGTGTTCTGGATCGTTCTTGAGGTTATCCACAATCGGAGCGTTCAGGAGAATATGCTCCTGGACGAGCGCGAAAAGCTTGCCGAGAAAGACCGCATGATCCTTCACCAGACCCGCCTTGCCACCGTCGGCGAGCTTACGGGCGACTTGGTGCACCAGTGGAAGCAGCCTTTGAACAGTCTGATGCTGATTGTTTCGAATCTGGAAAGCTGCTATGAGGATGGTGAGAGTCTGGAAACGATCCGCTCCCTTAGCCGGGAAGCCAAGAGCACCATTCGGCTGCTCGCCACGACGGCGGACGATTTCCGAACCTTTCTGAAGCCCGATCTGGAAAAAACGGATTTTGACGTGTCGGAGGTCATCCGATTTGCCATACATAATTTCAGCGAGAGAGCGATGCGATACAATATCGCGGTGCAGCTCCAGTCCGACGGCAACACGAGGGTATTTGGCTACCAGAATCAGCTTCTTCAGGTTGTGCTGAATCTGATCGGCAATTCCATTGACGCTATTTCGGAGCGCAATATTCCGGACGGCGCAATTTTGCTGACAACATCGGAGCAGAAAACGGACATTATTCTGTCGGTGCAGGACAACGGCGGTGGAATTGTCCCCGAAAATGTGCCGAATCTGTTTCAGGCGTACTTCACCACAAAAGGAAAAAGCGGCACAGGCCTCGGCCTTTTTATGTCTAAAAAAATCATTGAGGAAAATTTCAGAGGGACTCTTGTCTTTCAGAATGCGCCGAACGGCGCGATATTCCGTATCACTTTGCCAAAATATGGAGAATGACAAATGGAAAAGACAAGTTTTTTATCCAACCTGAGTATTCTGCTGATCGAGGACGATCAGGAAACGCTCCGTCAGCTGGAGCTATTCCTGCGCAAAAAGGCGGGACATATCTATACCGCGTCCAACGGGATGCTCGGTCTGCGCACCTTCCAGTCCGTACACCCCGACATCATTGTGACGGATTTGAAAATGCCTCTGATGGATGGGATAGGAATGAGCCGAGAAATCCGGAAGCAGGATTCGGACGTGCCCATTATTATCACCACGGCGCTGGCCGATCGGGATGTGATTCTCAGTGCGGTTGACGTGGGGATCAACAAATACATCCTCAAACCGATTGACACCGACGACCTGATGGAGTCGCTCAGCGTTGTCGCGGCGAAGGTGCTCAAGCTCCAGCAGGGAATTGCCACCGGGAACGGCCTGATTCTCGACAAGGACGAAAAAGTGCAGAAGGAGGACGAAATCAAGCGCATTTTTGCTTTTTTGCTGAAACGGGATACGGGAAAAGGCCCGCAGACGCTGCGGGTGAATGTCCGCGGTACGGAGATTACGGTGGAAATGCTCGGCTGCCTGACAAAATTTGAGCAGGCCCTGCTGGAAAACGAAAAAAACTCGCGGGTTGTAGATTATGGTCGGGAAATCTATTATTATGACCGGAAACTGCAGATGGAGAAAGAGGTTTCGGCAGCGTTGCAACTGAACTGCGCCCTTACGGACGTCCGCGTGAGCTCCCTGAAAAACAGCGACATGCTTCAGTTTAAAATGCAGATTTCATAAATAGCTATAATTTTTGTACTGAGATTAAAAATAATGTTGAAAATAGTCAAAAAACATCTTGACTTCTTCCGAAATTCCGATATAATGTAACTGTAAGTTATCCAGAACGATCATCACAGCGGAAACGTTAAGGATGGGCGCTGGGTAACCGAGTTTCCGAAATTGAATAGACTGGTTGGCGGATTGTAGAGAAAACCAGGCTTTGGTTTAGCGATACAAGGTCAACTGCACATGAGCTTTTCATGCGCAGTTGACCTTTTTGTTTTCCCGGGAATTATCGAGCCGGGGAGAGCAGCCTGAGTTTTCCACAAGGGAGGAGAAGAATGGTACAGCTGATTCTTGTCACACACGGAGATTTTGCACAGGCGCTTCTGGGAAGCGCGGAGATGATTATCGGCGAACAGGAAAATATCCGAACGCTTGGGCTTCATCTGGGGGAAGACGTAAACGAACTTCGTGAAAAGGTCCGCGAGGCGATTGTGGAAGCGGGGCCGGAGCAGGACACCATCGTCCTCACGGACATGAAGTCCGGCAGTCCCTTCAACGTGACCGCTTCCCAGATGGAAACGCACCGGTTTCACCACATAACGGGTCTGAATCTTCCGATGCTGCTTGAAATACTGGACCGGCGCGCATTTGAAACAGCCGATGAAATCTGCGGGTCTATTGTGGAAAATGGAAAGGCCACAATTGTGAATGTGAATCAACTTTTAGAGGAGGTGAGAGAATGAAAAACATTGTGTTGGTACGCATCGACGACCGCCTGATTCACGGCCAGGTCGTTACGGCCTGGGTCAAGCAGTGCAACGCGACGCGAATCATGATTGTGGATGACCCTCTGACGAAGGACGCGTTCATGACGAAGATTCTGAAGGCGGCCGCGCCTCCGCAGATGTCGGTAGAAGTGAGAACGGCAGCCGCGGCGGCGGAGCTTCTGAAAGAAGAAGCACAGGATGGGGAAAATATCTTGATTCTGGTTAAAACCCCGCAGGTGCTGGAAAATCTGATTCAGAACGGAGTCGAAATCACAGCAATTATTCTGGGAGGGATGGGTGCGAAAGCGGGAAGAAAGAAGTTCACCAAAAACGTTTCTGCCAGCGAAGAAGAAGTCGCCAGCATGAAACGGATGATGGAGCGGGGAGTTGCAATTCAATATCAGCTGGTTCCGGACGAACGGCCCGTGAACGTTCTGAAATTGATTGCAGAGTAGAATTGAAGGAGTAGTTTTGAAAGGGTGGTAAAAATGACAATTTTGCAGGCTTTGCTGCTGGGTTTGATCTATTATCTCGGCAACAGTTCCCTGATCGCCGGTCCGGTGGGCTATTACACGGTATACCGGCCGCTGATCGCAGGGTTCCTTTCCGGCCTGGTCCTGGGTGATCCCGTCACGGGAACCATCGTGGGTGCCACGATCAACCTGATGTACATCGGCTTTATTTCCGCCGGCGGCGCGCTTCCGGGTGACCCCTGCCTTGCCGGTGTTCTGGGCGCGGCACTTGCAATCACGGCGAAGCTGAGTACACCGGCTGCGCTTGCTATTGCGGTTCCGATTGGTCTGATCGGCACGCTGATCTGGTTTGGCCGCATGACACTCGACACCGTCTTTGCCCATATGGCGGACAAATACGCGGAGGAGGGGCAAACCGGAAAGGTGTGGATCGCCAGTGTGCTCTTGCCACAGGGAATGCTTTTACTAATGACGCTGATTCCGTGTTTCCTGGCGGCTTACTTCGGCGCGAGCTATATTCAGGGTGCCATCAATTTCCTCGGCGAGCGGGTCCTCAAGATTCTGATTGTCATCGGCGGCATGATGCCGGCCCTTGGAATCGCGCTGAACCTGAAGGCAATCTATAAAGGGGACGCAAAGATTTTTTTCTTCCTGGGCTTCCTGATTACGGCTTATTTTAAAAGTGTGACCATGATCGCGATCGGCGCGCTGGGCCTCTGTGTGGCGATTATTTACATGCAGTTGAAGGGACATATGTCGGAGCGCAAGGGAGGAACCGAAAATGAGTGAGAAAAAAACGGTTGCCGCAGAGCCCGCGAAGCTTGAAAAAAGCGTCGTTACAAAATCCTGGCTGAACTGGCTGTTCCACAACCAGGCCTGTTACAACTACGAGCGGATGCAGGGCGTCGGCTTCCTGCACGCGATGGTGCCGGTCATCAACCGGCTCTATAAGGACAATCCGGAAGAGAAAAAGGCCGCCATGATGCGCCACACAGCCTTTTTCAACTCGGAACCCTGCTTCGGTTCCCCAATCGTCGGTCTCACGGTGGCCATGGAGGAAAAGCGCGCCGAAGGCGCCGACTTCGACGATGACGCAATCAATTCTGTAAAATCCGGACTCATGGGTCCTGCCTCCGGCATCGGCGACACGGTTATCCAGGGCGTTCTTGTTCCGCTGCTGCTTGCGTTTGCAATCAGTATCTCCGTTTCGGGGAATCTTGTAGGACCCGTGCTGTACGCCGTCATTATCACAGCTATCATCCTTGGAATTTCCTACTTCGGTTTCATGCTCGGCTACCGGAAGGGCAATGAGGCAATCGTGTCCATGCTGGAAAGCGGGGTCATCAACAAGGTGGTTACCGGTGCCGGCATCATGGGCTGTCTCGTTCTGGGCGCGTTGGTTTCCAACTATGTTTCCCTTTCCTGTGTGGTCCAGGTCGCTCAGGGTTCCGGTAAGACGTTCGATATTCAAAAGCAGCTCTTCGACGTCATCTGCCCGAAGATTCTTCCATTGCTCTTGACCTTTGGCTGCTACAAGCTAATGGAAAAAGGCCATTCCTCCATCCGCGTGATGCTCTATATTATCGCGTTCGGCGTCATTGGCGGAGTAATCGGCATCATCTAACGAATGTATCATTCCGTTAATTAAAATTAAGGAGATAAAACAAATGAAAAGAAGAATGAACAACATCATCCAAGAGGACGGCAAAGCGTTTCTGGTGGCTATGGACCACGGCACGGGCGTCTATGTGCTTCCGGAGCTGAACCATCCCGACGAGGTGATTCGTGAATGCATCGAGGGCGGAGCCGACGGGTTCCTGATGTCCGCCGGTACGGCAAGCCGCTTCGGCGATGCTGTGGGCAACAAGGCCCTGCTGGTGCGGGCCGACGGCGGAACCTCCGACCTGAACGTGAACGGCGCGCCGTTCGATCTTCTGGTGGGCGTTGAGGATGCGGTCCGACTGGGCGCCGACGGTATCGTGTGCATGGATTTCCCCGGTGCGACCGAGGAGCAGGCCTACTCCAAAATCCTGGCGAAGCTGGTCAGCGACGGCAACAAGTGGAACCTGCCGGTCGGCGTGGAAACCCTGCCGCGAGGCTTTGAATTCGGAAAGTTCGATGATCTGCGCACGCCCCACAATCTGAAACTCGCGGCGCGCATCGGCTGCGAAATGGGCGCCGATTTCATCAAAACCCCCTATACCGGCGACAAGGAAAGCTTCCGGGAACTCGTGGAAGGCTGCTACCGCCCGGTGATGATTCTCGGCGGGAACAAGCGCGACGAGCTCGGCCTGTTCCAGGAAATCCGTGACGCGATGGACTGCGGTGCGGTCGGCGTCATCATGGGCCGCAACATTTACCGCAGCGGCAGCCCGGTGAAAATGTGCAAGGCAATCCGGGCACTGGTACATAACGGAATCTCCGTGGAAGAAGCGGTCAGCCTGATAAAGTAAGAGGAAAACGGATGCGGCACGGCCCATAAAACCGAACCTGGCCGACGCCGCATCCCAATGAAAAGAGGTATTTCGAATGAATTTTGCTTCCTTTTGCACGACGGATTATACACTGGGCCGCGGCAGTATTGCAAAGCTCGGCGATTACAGGGACGGGAAAATCGCATTAGTCGTCGATCAGGCGATTCTGTCGGCATCCGGTCTGGGGCAGGAGCTGGAGGAGAACATACTAAAAGGCTGCGATTACAAAATCGTCTGCGACGTTCCCCACGAGCCGACGGTAGAAATGCTGAAAGAGCCGATTGAAGCGGTCCGTGCGTACGAGCCGAAGTATATTGTCGCCATCGGCGGGGGTTCGGTTATGGACGCGGCCAAGGCGCTGTGGCTGTTCTACGAGCTTCCCCATTACGACTGGGAAAAGGCGTTTGCCCCGTATCAGGTTGAGCACTTCTCCGGGAAAGCGATGCTGACGGTCGTCCCGACTACCAGCGGAACGGGTTCGGAAACGACCGGCTGCGCGGTGATTAAGGATGAACAGAAGCGCAAGTGTATGATCCTGAGCAACGAAATCCTGCCGACCCACGCGATTCTGGACTTTGACCTGCTGAAGAGTCTGCCGCTGCGCAACATCGCCTTTTCGGGTACGGACGCGTTGGCCCATGCGCTGGAAGCTTCGGTTTCCCGCATTTCCTCCGGTCTGGTTCGTCAAATCGGATGTCAGGCGGCCGTTACGCTGATCAAAGAGCTGCCGAAATCCTACCGTGGCGACCAGAACGCGCGGGAAGAGGTACATATTGCCGCCACTCTGGCGGGCGCTGCCATCAGCAACGCGATTACCGGTATGGCGCACGGCATGGATTTCGCGGGCGGAGACTTTAATCTTCCGCACGGACTAATGACCGGCATGCTTCTGCCGTATACCATGCGTTACCTTGCGCCGCAGCCGGTATATGAGCAAGTCGCGGAGGAACTGGGCATTCTGGGGGTCGGCGAAGACAGGCAAAGGAAGCTGATTCAGAGTATCTGGAACTTGTATGACGAAATTCGGATGCCGAAAACACTGGCCGAGGCGGGTGTTCCGGAAAAAGAATATCTCGAAAAAATTCCGGCCTATGTCGAACGTGCCAAAGCGGACGCAAACATCCAGCTTTGCCCGAAGGAACCGACGGATGAAGAGCTTACTGAACTGTTCCGCCAGTTCTATTATGGAATAGAGGAGAAAACGATATGAGTGAAAGCATGAAAGTCGTCGCCATCGTCGGGGAAAAGAAAGCGGAAATCCGCGAGGTGCACAAACCCGTCCCTGGGTCGCACCAGGTCATCATGAAGATTGAAGCCTGCGCCCTGTGCACCTGGGAGCAGCGCGCTTACATCGGCGAATCCCACATGCCCCTGCCGTTTGTCGGCGGACATGAAATCGCCGGGGTGATCGATTCCGTCGGCTCGGAGGTGGACCAGAAGTCCTTCCCGGTCGGCAAAAAAATCGTTGCGCGGCTCATTCACGTCTGCGGCAAATGTTATTACTGCCGTCACGGCGAAGAAAATCTGTGCGTGGAGCTGAATAATCTGGACAATTCCCAGATGGAGATTCCGGGTACGGGCGGATTGGGGCAGTACCTCAATGTCGACGACTCCCAAGTCTATTTTATCCCGGAGGAGCTTCCGTTTGAAAAGGCTGTTTTCTGTGAGCCGCTCGCCTGTGTCACGAACAGCATCGAGCGCGGCGCCATTGAGCTCGGCGATGACGTCGTCGTGATCGGCGGCGGAATCATGGGGATGCTCCACATCCTGTGCGCAAAGCTGAGCGGTGCGCGCGTCATTCTGAGCGAACCGGACCCGGAGCGCCGCAAACTGGCCCTTGAGCTGGGTGTAAACATTGCTTTTAGCCCGCTGGAAAAAGACCCGGTCGAATATGTTCGCAGCCTGACCGAAGGCAGGGGAGCCGACGTGGTGTTCAATACAACTCCGATCGCGGCCGTGGCCCAGCAGGCCGTCGAAATGACCGGCCCGATGGGACGCTGCATCATGTACAGCTCCATGCATCCGGATAAACCGGTTCCCGTCAGCCCGAACTGGCTGCACAAAACGGAAACGGTGATCACGGGCGCGGTCAGCCCGAGCGTGCGTTCGTTCCGCCGTTCGGTGAGTCTGATTTCCAAAGGCCTGATTAACCCGGAAAAGCTGATTTCCGGCGTATTCAGCATGGATGACGCGGATGCGGCATTTCAGGCGGCAATCCGCCCGGATACGTTCCGGATCGTCGTGAGACTTTAATTTGTGAAAAGAGATTGACGATAAGAAGGGAAAAGATGTGGTAAGCAAAACGGTAGCCATCAATATCAAATTCGGTCTTCATGCCAGACCGGCCGGTGTTCTCGCAAAAATAGCGCAGAAATATCAGTCGGAAGTGAAGATGAAGGTCGCAGATAAAACGGTCAACGTAAAATCCATTATGGGTCTGCTTTCAGCAGGAGTTCAGAGCGGCGCACAGGCGGAATTTACCTGCAGCGGGGAAGATGAGATTCTGGCTCTGAGCGAAATTACGACTGCGGTGGCGGCCAAATTGGGAGAAACCGAGTAACGGTCGGGGCCTGCCGGATTTCCCCGGCAGGCCCCGATTTATAACAATACGCAGCTTCGTTTCAGTTTACAAGGGAGGAAATGCCGCATGAAAACAATCATGGGAACAGGCGTGTTCAGGGGGCTCGCATACGGCAATATTTTGTATTTCCGTCATGAGGAAAACAGGGTGGAAAAGCGCACGGTTCCGGATGCGGAGGAGGAAATTCTCCGATTCCGGAAAGCGATAAGGGAAGAACTCGAAACTCTGGACCTGCTTTACGAAAAAGCCCTCAAAGAAGTCGGGGAGAACAATGCGCGAATCTTTCAGATTCACCGGATGATGCTGGAGGACGACGAGTTTATAGGAACCGCGGAGCAGGAAATCCGCGCGGAGCGGGTCAATGCGGAATACGCGGTCAGCAGCGCAGCAGCCGCCGCGGAGCAGGCCCTCGCCTCGATGAAGGACGATTATCTTAAATCCCGCGCGGCGGATATCCGCGAGGTGTTCGGCGGGCTCGTGCAGCGCCTCGGCCGGGAAAAAGTCGATGGAATCCGTACCGACGGACCCGTGATTCTCGCGGCGGACGATCTGAGCCCGAGTGAGACCCTGAAGCTGGATAAGTCGAAAATTCTGGCTTTCATTACGGCGAAAGGTTCCTCCAATTCGCACACAGCGATTCTCGCCCGCAGCATGAACATTCCCGCTGTCGTCGCGGTGGGGGAGGCATTAGGACCGGACTGCGGCGGAAAAACGGCAATTGTGAATGGGGACTCCGGGAAGATCGTTCTGGAGCCGGACGGCGCCGGGCTTGCGGAATACGAGCGGCAGAAAAAAGCACTCGAGACGGAAAATCAAGGTTTGCAGGAACTCCGGGGAATGGAAAACGAAACCTCGGACGGGAGAAAAATCCGAATCTACGGGAATGCCGGAAGTCTTGCTGACGTTCAGACCGCACTGGACAACGACGCGGGCGGAATCGGACTTTTCCGGAGCGAATTCCTTTACCTGGGCCGTGACGGAGCGCCCTCGGAGGAGGAGCAATTTCAAATTTATAAGGCTGCGCTGGAAGCCATGCAGGGGAAAGAGGCCGTCATCCGCACGCTGGATATCGGTGCGGATAAGCAGGCGGATTATCTGAAAATGCCGCAGGAGCAGAACCCCGCGATGGGCTGCCGTGCGATCCGGCTCTGCCTCACCAGACCCGAGCTGTTCCGGACCCAGCTTCACGCTTTGTACCGTGCTTCGGCATACGGAAAGCTGCTCATCATGTTCCCAATGATCGCCTCCGTTCAGGAGCTACGGGAGGCGAAGCAGCTCGCACGTGAGGTGCGAGAGGAGTTAAGCGGGGAGGGGATCCCGTTTGACCCGGATGTAAAAATAGGCATTATGGTCGAAACTCCCGCCGCCGCGCTGACCAGCGCCGAGCTGGCGGAGGAAGCCGATTTCTTCAGCATCGGTACAAATGATCTCACGCAGTATACGCTGGCGATCGATCGCCAGAACGCCGCGCTGGGGAGGTTCTACAATCCGCATCATCCCGCCGTGCTGCGGCTGATTGAAATGACGGTCAAGAACGCTCACGCACATGGCATCTGGGCGGGAATCTGTGGCGAACTCGGGGCGGATGAAGCGCAGACCCGCACGTTCCTCGACATGGGAGTGGATGAACTGTCCGTTTCTCCGCCCTGTATCCTGCGCCTGCGAAAAAAGGTCCGGGAGATATAGCAATTTTTACAGATGAATTCCGTCCAGTGCGTCGTCGACTTCTTTAATCTTTTTGTTAAGCGGATGGTCAATGAAATGACCTCTTGCGATCACTGCACTGGGCTGGGACAGTGCCCGGATGTTTTCAAGCGGGCTGCTGTCAAGCAGCAGGAGATCCGCGGATTTTCCCTCCTCGACGGAC
The DNA here is from genome assembly GCA_023410445.1 of Bacillota bacterium. Lineage (GTDB taxonomy): Bacteria > Bacillota > Clostridia > Oscillospirales > Acutalibacteraceae > Caproicibacter. The sequence continues at coordinate 190,056 of JAEYPT010000007.1, forward strand.
CCGGTTTCCTCACCGATTCCCAGAATTTCCGCGTTCCCCATGGTTGCGTCATGAATCGCCTGTTCGGGGGAAAGACCGGCGTATTTTACGGCGTATTCCAGTTCGCGCCAGGTATCGTACTGTGTGACGAACGGGCAGGAAGCATCGGTGCCGAGACCAACCCGGATTCCGTTCGCAGTTCCCTGCTTTGCGCCTGCGATGATTCCCTCCAATATGATTTTCGCGTTTTGTTGCGCAACCGCGCTGAGCTTGGTAACGGCAGGCGGCAGCGCATACAGCGGTACGGCCGGAGAAATGGTTGTGATTAATGCGGACCAGCCGCGCAGCGATTTCGGATTATTCCGGAATAATCCGATGATTTCATCGTCGAAAACACTGCCGTGCTCAATGGTATCAACACCGCCGCGCAGCGCTGTTCGAACGCCCTCCGTACTTTCGGCGTGTGCGGCAACCAGTAAGCCGAGCTTATGCGCTTCCTCACAGATCGCTGTGACTTCCTCCAGCGTCATTTTCAGTTTGCCGGCATCTCCGACCCTTCTGGCGTCGCTGACTCCACCCGTTACGCAGATTTTAATTAAATCCGCTTGTGCATAAGCGCTCTGACGGACGCATTTCCGGCCTTCCCAAGGGGAGTCACAGACTCCAGCAAAGCTTCCGTAACCGTGTCCGCCGGTTACGGTGATCGCCTTGCCGCAAACGAGGAGTCTTGGGCCGAGAAGCTTCCCGCTGTTGATTTTATCCCGTACTTTCACATCGGAATAGAACATATCGCCGACTGCGCGGACTGTTGTAACGCCGGAGTAAAGCTCCGCCATTACGTGCTCCTGCACCATTCCGTCAAGAATCCGGAGTCCGGGTTTTGTGCCCAACATCCGGAGCAGGCGCCGCTGCGCGCCGCCGCCGCCGATGGCTTTCATCGGCTTTCCGCTGCCAAACAGATGAACGTGCGCGTTGATAAGTCCCGGCATAACAAATTTGCCCTGGGCGTCCTTTACCTCACAGCCGTCCGGTATGTTCGTCCTTTCGGAAGGTCCGATTTTTTGTATCTTCCCGCCGTCGACTAGGATCGTCATGTTATGTTGAACCCCGGAATTCAGATTGCCGTCGATGAGATTGCAGTTTTTAAAACCGTAACGAACTTGCATCATAATTACTCCTTCGCTCTGTTTATGATAAGGGAAAGCGCGCTTGAATCTCGCGGCCGTGCGATAGGATATTCTGTCATTTGCTTAATTCTAACACATACAATAAAACACATGCAAGAATGAAAAGGACAGAAAAACCGATCTTCGGTTTCTCTGTCCTTTTCGATATCCTTTTCTGAGGGCCCTGCCGAAAGGCAAGCGAAACTACCAAAGAAATGGAATTAGATGATACTTCACCTTTTTACAGTACGCTTCGTAGCCGGCCAGATTTTTCAGCAGAAACTTTTCTTCACCGAGAAGTCTCACGATAATGGAAACGGTTAACGCCGCCACGCAAAACAGCGACCAATAAGACCCCAATGCCACAGCGGAGAACACCAGCATCAGGATCGCTCCCAAATACATGGGATGGCGAACAACCGCATACATTCCGGTGGAGACCACTTTTTGGTCTTGATCAACCTCAATGATCGCGGAGGTATAGCTGTTTTCTTTGAATACGAGAAACACGATGAAAAAGCCTGAAACAACAAAAATATTTGCGAAACCGCTGGCCCACCCGGGAATGGCCGACCAGTGGAACCGGTGATCCAATCCCGCAATCACATAAAGCAGGCAAAAAAACAGGTTTGCAACGGCCTGAACCGCTTTTTGACTCTTTTGCTTTTCCGCGGACGCTCCTGCGTTCACCCGTTTTCCTAGGAGCTTTAGATCGTTTCGATATAAATAAACGGTAATTAGCAGGGTCGAAACGGTAAATGTGAGCAGGTAAACCCATGCCTGCCAGTACTGAACGGTCCATGCGGGAAGAAAAAGCAAAACGCCCATGATGATGATCAGCGTTAAAAAGCCCGATATTGCTTTTCCAAGTATCTGCTTCATCCGTTAACACAACTTTCTGTCAGATTGTTTTTATCAACGCCTGAGTTTTTCTTGCCCATCACGCTTCAGAAGGGGATTCTGAAGCCGCTTCCGAGGGCCAAGGCATCGATCGTTTCCTGCCGCTGAATTTGCCGTTATCTTTCCCCGGAATTCGACTCTTATTTTCGCTTTTTGGAGTATAGTCGATATAGAAGGTGTTGCTCCTTATGATCGATCCACTCATTGACCCGATAAAGGATCAAACTTCAAAAATAAAGTGAAAAATAGTAAAGCAAACCCGAATAAAGCGTAGTCGATAAGGAAGAGCTCCTTATCGAATCTTTGAAACAGCCAGCATTGTTTTTGTTAACTTGGTTATGAGTAAAGCAATTTCCTCCTTGGATTCTTTCCGATCGTTCCGAATCCATTGATTGATGATGCTGCTGTAGGCGGAAATCACAAAGTTCTGCATATATTTCCATAGGGTTGTATCGGTTTTTAATTCGGGAAGCTCGTCAAAGATTCTTTTGCTGATTTTTTCACCTACTTTATGATAGAAAGACAAACCGACGCTGTCGTTGGCGACCAAATTGAAAAATTGCGGATTATCCTCCACATAGGTAAGCAATTTCGTAACATGCGGAAATATTGTTCCCTCACTTGTACAGGTCAGAATATATTCTCTTGTAACGATGAACGATATTTTTTCGATATCGTTCAGGACTTCGTTTTCGAGGCTGCTTAACAGATCATATTTATCCTGATAGTGCAGGTAAAATGTTGCCCGGTTTATCATTGCCCGGTCGGCGATATCGCTGATCGCTACTTTCTCGAACGTTTTTTCGCTGACAAGATCGAAAAAAGCTTCTTTAATCGCTTTTTTTGTCTTATAGATACGCAAATCATCCTGCTTGTCCATAGTTTGTCTTCCTTTTATTTGACAGTTTGTCGTTCCTGTTGATTATTCAACATTATTTCGAATAATGATTATTGAAACCAGCCGTGAAACTATTATAATATACATATATCAAATAATCAACATGTGACAATTATGCAGTCAAAGCAAAACAGCTTCCGTCAGCTGTTGGTTCGAAAGGTCGCGTTGGGCAATGAAGCGGAATCAAAAGACAGAAATTAGATATTTCCAATCCTTTGCCGACGATTTTGTCAGAAGCAAAAAACAGTCTTATCGTCTGCCGGAAAACTATGTCTGGCTAAAAACCGATTTTTTTAACCGTGTGACTGCCCCGTGCCTCTTTTGGATCATAAAGCCTTTTGTGCTGCTATACTGTCACGTTGTTCTCCACGTGAGAATTAAAAACAGCGCGGTTCTTCGGCAAAGCCAAAACAGTGGTTTTTTTCTTTTCGGCAATCACACCCAGCCGGTTGGAGACGCGTTTATGCCCGTAAGGGTCCTTTCCCCGAAACGAGCCTATTTCGTTGCAAGTCCGTCTAATCTCGGAATTCCGTTTTTGGGCCCGCTTCTTCCGCTGCTCGGAGCGCTGCCTCTGCCGGAGTCCATTGCCGGGATGAAGAAACTGGATGAAGCCATACGTCTGCGAATCGCGCAGAAAAGCTGTGTGGTATTCTATCCGGAGGCGCACGTCTGGCCATGGTATACGGGGATACGTCCGTTTCCAGCCGCTTCCTTCGGCTTTCCGGTAGAATGTGACGTGCCGTCCTACTGCATGACGGTCACCTATCAGAAACGGAAACGCTCGAACAGACCGGGCACCACAATATATCTGGATGGGCCGTTTTATCCGGAGAAATCTCTTTCAAAGATGAAGCGGAAGCAAAAGCTGCGGGACGATATCTACCGCTGCATGGAACGAAACAGCCTCAACAGTACGTATTCCTATATCCAATATCGGAAGGAGACAGGATGAAATGAATGTTTTGTACTGCGGAAACGATAAAACCGAAGACGGTCTGTTGATTTCCATCCTGTCTTTACTGAAAAACGCCGGAGAAACACTGAACATCTATTTGCTGACCATGCGTCTCAATTTCGGCGATATGGTTTATTCCCCAATCTCAGGTTCCTTTGCGGCGTATGTGGACCGTCTCGCGAAACAAGCCAATCCCGCTAATTCCGTTGTCCTGCTGGACGCGACAAACCTGTTTTACAGCGAGCTCCCCCTCATGAATCTGGATACACGTTTTACTCCTTACTGTATGCTGCGGATGTTCGCGGATGAAATTCCCGAGCTGCCGGAGAGAATCCTCTATCTGGACTGCGACGTGATCTGCCGAAAAAGCTGTGCGGAGTTTTATCATCAGGATATCTCCAACTATGAATTTGTCGGAGTACTCGATCACTACGGACGCTGGTTCTTCCGCCGGAATTTTCTGCATTTCGATTATCAGAATTCCGGGGTTCTGCTGATGAATTTGAGGAAGATCAAAGAAACCGGGCTTCTCAGCAGATGCAGGAGGCTCTGCATGGTAAAGAAAATGTTTATGCCGGACCAGTCCGCGCTGAACAAGCTTGCTGTTTCTAAAAAAGCCCTGCCGCGTCGGTTCAACGAGCAGCGCAGCCTGCACAAGGATACGGTGCTGCAGCACTTCACGACCAGCTTCCGTCTGTTTCCATGGTTTCATGTTATGACGGTCAAACCCTGGGAGGTTGAAAAGGTACACCGTTTGCTGAAACTCAATGAATACGACGATTTGCTTGCTGAATACACGCATCTGCTGCCGGAAATAAAGGCGAAAAAACAGGAGAATTTTAACTGCAGGGGGGACAAAAATGAACAGGCGGAATGAAATCATCCCCATTTTCTTTTCCGTTGACGACGGCTATGCGCCATACTTAAGCGTTGCGCTGACCTCGATCATCCGCAACGCTTCAAAAAAATACAGTTACAAAGCGGTAGTGCTTTACAAGGAACTCAGCGTCCAAAATCAAAAGAAACTTGCCGCTCTTTCAACCGAGAATTTCGAAATTCAGTTTGTGTCGATGGGGAACCGGCTCGACAGCATTACAAACCAGTCTTGTAACAGGCTTCGGTGCGACTATTTTACGCTCACGATCTTTTTTCGCCTGTTTATTCCCATAATGTTTCCGGAATTCGACAAGGGGATTTATCTTGACAGCGATATCGTCGTTCCGGGGGATATTTCGGAACTGTTCCACACGGACATGGGAGAGAATCTGATTGGTGCAGCGGCGGACCACTCGGTGGTGGACGTGCCGCAGCTTGCAAAATACATGGAATACGGCGTCGGCGTCGAGAAACATCACTATATCAATTCGGGTGTCCTGCTGATGAACCTCAGGAGGCTGCGGGAAGTACAGCTCGAACGGCGTTTTCTGGAGCTGCTCGACACCTATCATTTTGAGTGCATCGCACCCGATCAGGATTACCTCAACGTGCTTTGCAGCGGTAGAATCTGCTATCTTTCCCCCTGCTGGGATGCCATGCCGATCAAAGACGCGGAACCGATGAAAGAGCCAAAGCTGATTCACTATAACCTGTTTGCCAAGCCGTGGTGCTACAACCAAATACCGTATGAATCGTACTTTTGGGAGTATGCCCGCGACTGCGGATATCTGGATGAGATTATCAGCTGCAAGTCGAACTACGATGAAGAGAAGCAAAAAACCGATACGGAAAGCATGAACCGTTTGCTTTCCACCGCTGAAAAGGTAGCGGATTCGGAGATTAACTTTCGGACCGTATTTCAGTCGGGGAAAGAGCGGCGGCTATGATATTGGGCCAAAAAAGGGAACAGGTAATTCGGAATATCCGCCGCGCGACGGAAAGCGGCTCCTTCTACAGCAAAGTGGAAATCGACGATCCGGTGCTTACGGAAGAACAGAAAAAAGCGATCCTTGAAACTTATTTTTCGAAAAAAAAGACCTGGCGCTGGCAGGTGAATAACCGAATTGCACGGTTTGCTGTCAACACCGTCAGTAAAAGACTCAATCAGGCGACAATCATGAACGGGCTTGAACATCTTTCCGGTGTCACCGGCGGAGCGATTGTAACCAGTAATCATTTTAATCCCCTTGATAATACGCTGCTGCGCACCCTGGCGTTGAAAACCGGAAAAAATAAGCTGTGTATCGCAAGCGAAGAAACGAACCTGGCCATGTCCGGCTGGATCGGCTACCTGATGAACTATGCGGATACCGTTCCGGTCAGTTCCAATCTGAACTACATGGCAGACAAGTTCGACCCCATGCTGGCGGGTCTGCTGAAGCAGGAAAACTGGATTCTGATCTATCCGGAACAAGAAATGTGGTTTAACTACCGAAAACCCCGGCCTCTGAAACGTGGGGCTTATTATTATGCGGCAAAATACCGAGTCCCCGTTATTTCCTGCTTTGCCGAAATCCACGACTTAGAACAATTGGACACGCCGGAATTTCACAAGGTGCGGTATACGCTGCACGTTTTGCCGACTATTTTCCCGGACCCGGCGAAAGGCATACGGGAAAACAGCATCGCCATGTGTCAGCAGGATTATCGGCAAAAAACGGCCGCTTATGAGGCTTCTTACGGAAAATTACTTACCTATCACTTTGAACCAAGCGATATTGCAGGGTGGATTCCAAGCCCAATCTGACCTAAATGTTCAAATTAGCTAATTCCTTTTTCATGATGTAATCATGTTGTTGCTCGTTCCCCATGACAAAAACATGCTCGCCGGACCTGTAAAATCCATTCTTGGAATAAAAGCCAATGGCTTTGAGATTTTTTTCCCACACGCCCAACCATAGATACTTCTTCCGTTTCTGGGCTGCAATACACACTGCCTTGTCCAATAGTTCTTTTCCGTATCCGCGACCTTGGAAGGCCAGTAAAAGATAGATTCGTTCCAGTTCCAATGAATTTTTATCATTGATATCTGTCTGCGCAGGAAAGTCGTTTACTTTTATATATCCGGCTAATGATTCATTGTCATAAGCAAAATAGAAAGCGGAACACGGATTGTTCAGTTCCTGAGAAATCTTTTCTGCACGAAAAGCCTCGCTCAAATAGGCTTGCATGATCTCTTTCGAACAAAATCCACCGAAAGTATCCCGATAAGTTTTTTTTGATAAATCTTGCAATTGCTGCAAATCATTCATAGTACATTTACGGAAAGTAAGCATTTCAACACCCCGCATTATTTTCATTGAAAAACTGTCGATCAAGAGATCCATCCATTATATCAAAAAAACGCTTCTAGAGGAATCTCAATTCCCATAGAAGCGATTGGCACGAGTGTTCCTAACGACAAACACGGGAATCCGCATAAATAAAGATACTACATGATAGTAAATCATTCAATTTCCCTACTTAATTTTATATCCATATTATATTAATGATGCACAGTCAAAACTTCCCGTCAAAGTTCTGTTTATCTTTGCGTAAATTCTAACAAAATTATAGCATATCGGGATGCAAAAAGAAATACACGCAACCAAAAGCAGGCTGATATAGAATCAGCCTGCTTTTGTCGTTATGAACACTCGAGATACATGTGAATGTCCGGTATCACCTGATGGGGCTGAACGACGAGTTGAAAAAGCGCACAAAGAATGAGAATGCGCCGTAAACGAACAAATCCCCCGGAAATCCGCATTGCTGCTGGATTTTTCGGGGAATTTAGTTTGAAGAACAAGAATAAAGATGGCCATGCTAACCCCTTGGAAGCATGGCCGTTCAATATTATGAGTTGTTAGGACCGTAATTTGTATTTGCCAATATTTGAGAAACAACGTACGATAAATCGGAATCGTCAATTTTGCCATCGGAATTTTGATCGGCATTGTACTTCACTGTGTCGGTATCAGATGCGTTTTTTCCATAGTAAAAGGCGTCGTCGGCTAAATCGACCAAGGTGTATTCGCCAGACTTATTGACATCGGCGGTAGCACTTTCGACTGTAATACTTTTTTCTCCGCAATTATCAGTGGATATATCCGTTTCGGTTGTTTGGTCAGCAACCCGGCCCTTTGTAGCGTCTATTTTTCCGGTTCCAGGGGCGATCGCTTTAAACTTGAGCTGAATTAACGATTTATTGCCGGTAATGGCATTGTCGCCTCCCAAACTCGCTGCAATAAATCTTACGGTACCGGTTGCAGTATCATTTGTAATTTTCTGCACCTTTAATCCGGAAATATCCGTATACCCTTCATATTGAAAAAGGGTCTTGTCATAGGTGAATGTTACGTCTTCCGCCAAAATATTGCTTGCATTGTTTAAAACGATATCAGAGGTAAATTCGCTTCCCACCTTCACTTTATCAGCGCTTGAAGTGACGTCAATTGCCAAGGTCTTTTGTGGGGTTACTGTAGCTTCATTGGAATTGCCGCTGTTGCCGGAGCTTGTTGTAGCGGATACCACGTAATAGTAGGTAGTATTGCTTTGTACAGAAGTATCGACATAGCTGTTGCTTGTAGTATTAAAAGTTGTATCGTAGACGCCTGATTTTGTTCCGCGCTGAATGGTATAACCGGTAGCACCTGAAATGGCATCCCAGTTCAGATTTACCTTTCCATTTGCAGTTGTTGCAGTTAAATAGGTTGGTAAAGTTGTTCCATAGGGATAGATTTCACTTGCTGATCCGATTTGAACAGCACTAAACTGAGATTTCCAATCCGTTCCTACATATGTACTTATTACGACAGAATGCATACCATTGCTTAGGCCGGTTTTCTCGTATATACCATACTCACCAACATACTTGCCTGGATCAAGGTAAGTTACTTTTTCTGCAGGTGCCCCATCAATTGATATCGTATCACCGCCCATTTGCAAAATATATACTAGTCGAATTTTTGTCCCCGTAAAATTAAACTTGATTGTGCCTGCATTATAATGGAAATCAAAACCGTTACTTGTCGTATAGGTACAATTATTTGCGTAGCTTATTGCTGGATTTGTATCATTGATTTGTTTCCAACCGGAATCTGGAGTTGATAGACTATCTGCAAAAGCGGTAACGCAAGATAGCAGGCATATAACGGTCATAACGGACAAGACAGTTGCAAATTTAGTAAATCTTTTCATTATAAAAGCCTCCTGAATTTTTTAATTCTTATCTTTGATGCCAATGCCTCCTAGGAACTATTCATCCAATATTCACCTCTATAGAATAGATATCGGAATTAATTAACAAAAAATGAGAAAAAATATTTAAAAAATAGAACAAATTGAATAAGCTGACCGGTCGTGCTGACCAAAAATAAAAAAGGCCCGCCTTGCGGCGGACCTTTTCCATTTGGTGAACGTTATCAGACTCAAGCCTATGACCTATCGCACGTCAAGACTATGAGAAAATTTGGCAAAAGAGTATTGGAGATATAATAGTTGAATTCGCGCCAGTGTTGGTGACTATATCCAATATTATAGGTAAAATTTGCTAAGCCACCGATATTTTAAAATACACCTCTTGATTTTATCGGGTTTATGACGATCTTGTTGGGTTTATCATTAAGCAACGCAGCCATATAACCGTATACGCTATTATTGATAATCATGACATCGCACATTGATAGCAGCTTCATGTCGTTCTGGTTATCGTCCGGGCCCCTGTCCTGTTGTCCAAAAGTAACAGGATAAGGAATTTTATCCAAGCCGAGTTTTTTGAAATTCTGTTTGCACCAAGCGATATCATCTGCAAAAATAAATATATGTGTTTTTTTTAATCCGTTCCTCTTCGTTTTTAAACTACTGCATATATTTTGAATTTGTTCTTTATAGTACTCGGCAGGAAAAGCGATTCCAGATGCCTTATAGCCCCCGCCGCAGCGGATATGTACGCCAATCGAAAAGCTTTGATCAATTTCTTTTTCCATTTCGAGATCTGCCTCGCTGGTTAGAGGAGGAAGTTCAAGCTCGTGCCGGAACATTTCCGCATGCCGCATGAACCAGCCGCCGTTTGTAAACCAGCCGTAATAATAAACGTTGCCCTGTGCGGCGAGCATTTCAGGGATGCAATAGTAAAATGGCATTTTCGCTATCATGCCGTCAAATTTAGAAAGAGAAGTTTCCTCAATCATAAAGAAATTCAAACCGTTGTCCTTCAGAATCTGTGGAAGATGGGAACCACAATCCAAACGTCCCATTTTTGCTGCTTGTTTTTTAATTTCTTCCCACACATCCGGGTCAAAGTATTCCGACATTAAGGGAGTTTTCGCCAGATTTGAAAACTTATTAAGCTGATATTGGTGCTTTTCCAGTGAGGCTGCGCTTTCACAGTAATCACTGTGCGGATTATGAAAAAATAAATCATCCAAATAAACCGTGTCGTTTGTTTCTTTTTGCAAACACCTGGCAAATATGTACTGAGTCATTTGATTTGCTAAAGCACCATCCAATAAAACAATTTTCATTGGTAATTATATCCTTTCTGACAACTCTATTTCACATAAATTGCTACAAAATCACAATAAAAAGATTTTATCATTTCTATTATGCGATGTTTTGTACATAAAGTCAATTAGCCGGTACTATTGGAAAACAAATAATTATTTTTTTGCCCGTGTCCTTTAATTTATTGTGTTCATGTGACGATATATATAATAATGGTCAGATTTTGTCGAATCCTTTATGGACACATTGCGATTCACAGGAGTGAGCAAAAGCAATGCAAGTTGTTATTCTCGCCGGAGGTTTGGGAACGCGTATCTCTTCCATTTCGAGTGATGTTCCAAAACCTATGATAGAAATATGCGGAAAACCGGTTCTGGAAAGGCAGATTGTTTGCCTTAGAGAGCAAGGACTGACCAATATCACTTTATTAATCGGGCATCTCGGTTCTGTTGTCCGTGACTACTTCGGCGACGGGACGCGCTTTGGCGTTTCGGTAAAATATATTGAAGAAAAGGAACCAATGGGAACTGCCGGCGCACTGTACTTTTTGAAAGGATCGCTTTTCGATTCTTTTCTATTGCTAAACGGTGATTTGGCTTTTGACATAGACTTTTCCCGCATGCTGCATCGCCACAGAGAGACCGGAGCGCTCGCTACAATTCTTACTCACCCCAATGATCATCCGTTTGACAGCGCCCTCATTTTTGCAGACAGCAATGGGCGAGTTCTGCGCTGGATGCATAAGGAAGAGGCGCGCTCTGATTACAGGAATAAGGTTAATGCAGGAATTCACATACTGGAGCCCAGCGTACTCGATGTTATTACAAAGCCGGTAAAAGCTGATCTTGACCGCGATTTGCTCAAACCTCTTTTGAAGCAGGGCGGGCTGTTTGCTTACGATTCCCCTGAGTATGTAAAGGACATGGGGACACCTCAGCGCTTGCGTACCGTATGTGACGATTTTAGCAGCGGACTCGTTCATGCTAAGAATTTGTCTAAACCTCAGCGCGCCGTGTTTTTGGACAGGGATGGTACAATCAACAAGTATAAGGATTTCATTACGCATCCTGACCAGATTGAACTCCTTCCCGGTGCCGCTGAAGCGGTTCGCAAAATTAATCGTTCGGGCAGGCTTGCAATTATCATCACAAATCAGCCGGTTATCGCCCGCGGCGAATGCACATTTACTGAATTGGAAGCAATTCATTTTCGCCTAGAGCGGCTCCTGGGCGAGCAGGGTGCCTATGTGGATGATATTTTTGTGTGTCCGCATCATCCTGATAAGGGCTTTCCCGGTGAACGTTCTGAATTCAAACTCAATTGTGATTGCAGAAAACCAAAACCAGGTTTATTTTTCAAGGCTCGTGATCGATACAATATCAATCTTTCTGATTCCTGGATGATCGGTGACAGTCAAAGTGATATGGAAGCAGGCAAATCTGCAGGCTGTCGGACGGCACTGGTTGGTGCGGGCCACGGTTCTGTTGGATCGCTTTTAAATGCAGTTAATATGATTGAAGAAGAGGAGTATAGTTGTGGATCTAACATCGAAAATTTTGGTTATTGAAGCGAATGATATGATCGGAGACGCTATCACTCGTTCTTTGAGACGCAGCGGTTATAAAAATCTGCTGCTTCCGGCGAAGGATGAGCTGGATTTAATGGACAGAGAAGCTGTGTTTTCCTATTACGCCGAAAACAAACCGGAATATGTTTTTCTGTTTGCCGGGCCCCACGGCGGCATTATTGCGAATGTAACCTATCCGGCGGACTTTATCTACCAAAATCTCACAATACAAAATAATCTTATCCATGGTGCGTATCTTTATGGCGTGAAAAGAATGCTTTTTATGATTGGAAACTGCGCCTACCCAAAGGTCTGTCCGCAGCCCATTAAAGAGGAACATTTCCAAACGGGCATTATGGAGCAAACCAGCGTAGCTTACTCAATGGCGCGCTGTGCAGGGGTGGAAATGTGCCTTGCATACAACAGGCAATATAAGACGGATTTTATCCCCTCTGTATTCGGTAACTATTTTGGAATTAACGATGACTATACAGAAAACGGTCATGTGCTTGCAAGCATTATGCGAAAGATCTATCAGGCAAAAATGCGTGGTGATCAGAAACTTGTTTTATGGGGAACAGGAGAGCCGCTGCGTCAGTTCCTGTACATAGACGATTTGGCTGACGGCGCGGTCTGCATTATGAACAAAATGCAAAAGCCTGAACTGGTAAATATTGCGGGGGGTTATGAAAAATCCATACGGGAAACTGCTGAGATTTTGAAAAAGACAATCGGTTATAACGGAACAATTGTTTTTGATTCCTCAAAGCCCAACGGCACTATGCGCAAATTTCTGGACAACACAAAACTGAAGTCTTTGGGATGGAAGGAAAAAATAGGCTTTGACGAAGGCCTGCAAATTTCATATCAATGGTTTGTGGACCATATAGCACCAACTTTGGATTAATGGGAGGCAAGCAACATGAAAAGACCTACGGTAAAATGCCTGGAAGACAAAGCGCTGCAAATACGCAATTTGGTTCTTGATACCTTTGATGCAGGGCATGCGGGACATATTTCTTCCTCTTTTTCCTGCACGGATATTATGACAGCACTGTTTTACGGAAATATTCTCCGGTATGATGTGTCAAATCCAAAATGGGATGGGCGGGATCGGTTTTTACTTTCCAAAGGGCATGCCGGAATCCTGTACTATTCTATTCTTGCAGATCTTGGCTATTTTGATAAAGCGGAACTTAGCCACTTCGCTCAGAAGGGTGGCTTGCTTGGCGTACATGTGGACCAACGTGTTCCCGGCGTGGAGGCAAACAGCGGCTCGCTCGGATGCGGATTGGGAATTGCATCTGGAATGGCGCTTGCAGCCAAGCTTGATATGAAAAACCATTTGGTTTTTGTCATTATAGGCGATGGGGAATGTTATGAAGGTTCCGTCTGGGAGTCAGCAATGCATGCCGCCGGATTTGGATTAAACAATCTTGTCGTTATCGTTGATCATAATCACATGTGCTGTACTGGCTTTATCGAGGATAAAATAAACATTGAACCGCTTGATAAAAAATGGGAATCATTTGGTTATGAAGTTCGGACAATCAATGGGCACAACTTTGATGAAATTCTTACAGCGCTGGATGGCGTTCGATGCCGTAAATTCAATAAACCCCTCTGCATTATCGCGGATACAGTAAAGGCGAAAGGCCTTCCGTCTGTGGAAAACACTCCTCTTTGCCATGGATATGCGCCAACGAAACCCGGTGAGCTTGAAAAAGCCAAAGCAGAACTGAACGGGGGTAAGCTGTAATGCCTGTAATGAGAGATGTTTTTTGGAACAGAATTTTTGAACGCGCAAAAGAAGACCGGAATATTGTTATTCTTGCAGCTGATTTTGCAGCGCCTTCACTAGATAAATTTCGTTTGGAACTGCCCGGACAGTTTATCAATCTGGGAATTGCCGAACAGAACATGATGCTAATGGCAACCGGCATGGCGTTGGAAGGCAAGACACCTATTTGTTACGCAATCTCCAGCTTCCTTTCAATGCGCTGCTTCGAGCAGACCAGGCTGTATGCTGCCGGAATGAATCTGCCTATTACACTGGTTGGCGTGGGCGCCGGAATCGCCTACGAGGATTCCGGTTATACCCATCATGCGGTTGAGGATATTACGCTTATGCGTTCACTGCCGCATATGCGTATTTTTCAGCCGTGTGACAACGCGACCGTCCGTAAGATGGCAGATATGGTGATTGATAGTCCCTCTCCGATATATGTTCGTCTGGACCGATATGGAAAAGATAATTTAATCGGAGACGACAGCACCGTTGAAACCGGAATAAACATTGTTCGCCCTGTCAGAAAAACGACCTTGCTTGCCTCGGGTAATATGATGCTGACTGCACTGGAAGCTGCGGATAAGCTGGAAACTGAAGGAATCCAAGTGGGTGTCGTGGATTCCTGTGTCATACCAATGGATAAAGAGCGCTTCAGCAGCGTCATGTCCGGAGTCCAAAACCTTATGACTCTGGAGGAACATGTGCTTCCCGGCGGAATCGGAAGCCATGTACTTGAACTTGTTTCCGACTTGAAAATGAACCTTTCCGTTCGGCGCTTCGGTTTTGATTTTTCCGATGGTTTTGCTAAGGAATACGGCGGCCGCAAGATAGTCCATGCGCAATATCACATGGATGCCGATTCCGTTGTCAATGCGGTAATGGATCTGGAGAAATAGGAAGCAGCCAGTGCTTTATTACTGACTCCTTTGCTTTTGCTGAGAAAATGGAGGTTTCTATGGATAATATTGATTTAGTTCTTATTAAACCGAACGATAAGAAAAATGTTTATGGCACTTTGCCGGGGCAATACACCGCAATTGATCCGCCGTACTGGCTGGCGCTGATGGGCGGCTATATGCGAGATAAAGGCATCAATGTTGTTTTGATTGATGCGGAACACGCAAATGCATCGCCTGATGATACAGCGAAAAAGGTGGCGTCGCTTCACCCGAAGTTGGTTGGGGTACTGCTGCTTGGTTCCAATCTGACCGCTTCCACATGGAAAATGCACGGTTCGAGTATTTTGGCTGCGGCAATTAAAAATGAAAATAAGGATTTACCGATTTTCTTCTGGGGACAGCATGTCTCAGCTTTGCCGGAACGGACTCTGCGGGAAGAGCAGGGTGATTTTGTGGTCATGGGTGAAGGGTTTGACACAATTTATGCCCTGATGGAATACATAAAGACTGGCAATGACAGCTATTCATCCATAAAGGGACTTTGGTATAAAAAGGATGGCGTTATAGCAGGAAATAGCGAAATTCAGCTGATTCAGGATCTTGACGCGCTGCCGTACGACGGCTGGGACCTTCTGGAGGATAACCATTACCGCAACCATACGCATTTTGCGTTTGAGGATCTCGACAAACGTGACCGTTATGGAGCGATCATGACTAGCCTAGGCTGTCCGTATCAATGCACCTACTGCGCAATTTGCCATTTCTCCGGCAAAAAAACCGTTCGCTACAAATCGCCGGAGCGGGCAATTGAGGAAGTGGATTACTGGGTCAAAAAGCATAACGTCTATTATCTGAGAATTTTGGATGAATGCTTCACGGTTAACAAAGAACATGTCAACCGCTTCTGCGACCTGTTGATTGAAAGAGGGTATCACCTCAGTATTTGGATCAATGCCCGTGCCGATCTGGTCGATGAAGCATTGCTGAAAAAAATGTATAAAGCTGGTATCCGCTGGATTGGCTACGGCTTCGAAAGTGGAAGTAAGCGAATCCGCGGCCTTGTGAAAAAGGACCAGTATACGATTGATCAGATTAAACAGACAGTAAAAATGACCAAAGATGCCGGCATGAGCATTTGCTGTAATATCATGTACGGCTTGCCGGATGATGATATGGAAACGATGCAGGATAGCTTGAATTTGGCGCGGGACCTGTGCTGTGAGTATCCCAATTTTTACTGCACGATGGCGTATCCCGGGTCTGTATTGTATGAGGAGTGCGTCCGCGAAGGGCGGGAATTGCCTGACAGCTGGCTCGGCTATACGCAGCTAGGCTACGAGTGTCATCCGATGGCAACGCGGTTCTTGTCACCGAAAGAGGTACTGGCTTTCAGGGATCAGGCTTTCGACAAATTTTTTGAAAATAATGATGCTTATTTTGAGAATCTGAGAAATAAGTTTGGCGATGAACCGGAGCGTATCATAAGAGGTATGCTTGCCCACAAGCTGAAAAGAAAACTTTTGGGCGACTGACTGCGTTATGTGGTGAAGACCGCATGATATCGTAGTCGGCATCCATTGCAGGCGCTGTACGGAAAAAAGAAAGGAATGAGACCGATCGTTATCACTCAAACGCCTTTTCGTATTTCTTTTTTTGGTGGAGGAACTGATTTCCCTGGTTTCTACCAAGAACATGGCGGAAGCGTCATCTCTACCAGCATTGATAAATTCTGCAATATAACCAGCAGACATCTTCCACCGTTTTTTGATTATTCTTCGGAACTGGTGTATTCGACGCGCGAGCATGTCTCATCGGTAGACGAGATCAAACATCCTCTGATCCGTGAAACAATGCGATGGATGAATGTTAAGAAAATATATGTGGCATATGACGCCGACCTGCCCGGGCGCTCTGGACTTGGTACAAGCAGTTCCTTCGCAGTTGGGATGATCAATGCATTTTATACGCTGGACGGAAAATACGTCGATAAAAAGCAATTGGCGAAAGATGCCATTTATGTTGAACGGGTTCTTTGTAAGGAAAGCGGCGGGATTCAGGATCAGATTGCTGCCGCGTACGGTGGATTAAACCGCATAGATTTCAAGCAGGACGGATTCAACGTCAGACCAATCATTATTTCCAATCAAAGAAAATGCAAATTAAACGATCACTTAATGCTTTTTTTTACCGGCTTTTCACGATTCTCCTCCGATGTTTCGGTTGAACATGAAAAAGCAATCAAAAGCAAAACAAACGAGCTCCTTGAAATTCTGTCTTTAGTTGATGAAGCGGAAAAAGTTCTGACCGGAAACGGTGATTTATGTCAATTCGGCAGGCTACTCGATTATACATGGAAATTAAAGCGTGGCTTGACAAGCAAAGTCACCACGAATGCAATTGACGCAGTTTATGATACAGCAATGAAGGCGGGAGCAGTCGGAGGCAAGCTATTGGGTGCCGGCGGCGGTGGATTCTTTCTTTTTTTTGTCGAACCGGACAAACGAAAGAACGTGCTCGAGGCGCTCTCTTCTTTTATGGAGGTACCCTTTAAATTCGAAGATGGCGGGACCCGAGTGCTTTATTATACGCCAGAAGATTAATTGCATATGGGAGCTTCATATATGAATAGTAATAAATGCTGTATCTGCGGTTCTTCCATGGAACAGATGTTTGAATTTCATAATAAAACAGCGGATACAATCAATCTGTTTGAAAAACCTGTAAAAGAGGCCGGCACTGATATTCTTTTCCTCGTGTGCCCACTGTGCGGTCACGGGCAGATAAGTTTTACATCAAAAGCGGTAGAATATGAAGATTTTATTCCCTCAAATGCCTCTGATTTTGCGGAAATGAAAAATGGTAAAGCCTTTTCTCCACTTGATGAATGCGTCCAAGAGGAGTTTCAGAAATTTATAAATCATTGTAAGAATACAACTCGCTTTTTGGATATTGGATGCGGTACAGGAGCCTTGCTTGCTAAAGCAGCCGAAAGCTTTGATAGTGTTCTGGGAGTAGAACCGTCGAAACCTGCTATACAGATCGCCGAAGAACGGCTTGCATTGTGCGAAAAAAAGCATAAAATAAAGAATTGCTATTTTGAGGATGGAAGAGAATATTATCCCGTAAGCGCATTTGCTGCCATCGAAGTATTCGAGCATCTGGATGACCCGCTGAAAACTTTGATCAATACAAGACATGCACTGATACCTGACGGAGTAGGTTTGATTGAAGTGCCCAACGGCAGTCTGATCATGGACAAGGGAATGTATACGGATGTTTACCATCAGCATTTACACTATTACACTCCGGCAAGTTTGGCACTGTTGGCCAGAAAGGCTGGATTTGACGTTATTTCCGTCAATCAGGCGGAAGATGGAAGGCAACTGTTTATGACTATTAAAAAAAGCGGTTGCGATCAAAGCTTTGAATCCCGCATTCAAAATGAGAAAACTGCGTTAAATGACGGAGTTGATCATTTTACTCATGTCGGAATCTGGGGGGCGGGCGTAAAAGCCAGATCCTATATCTGCCTGATAGATCATCCTGAAGCAATACGGCATGTTTTTGACATAAGCAGGCAGCGCATAGGGAGGTTCCTATCAGGGTGTGTAGTTCCGGTCGAAGGAGCAACAAAAGAAACGATCGGGGAATGCGACCTTATTATTAATTTTACATCCGCTCATAATAACGAGGTCCTGAGCAGATTAATTGGAGAATTCAATTATCAAGGGTCCTATTTGTACTTTGATGATGCTCCGAACCTTATAAATTGTGCGGAAATCAAAAATGCAGGAGATAGCAAGCAACTATGAAGGCATTTATCACTGGATTTACCGGTATGGTTGGGAGCCATCTGGCGGATTTTCTCCTGGCCAATACCGATTGGGAGATACATGGAATGCTACGTTGGCGTAGCCCCCTGGATAACATCTCTCATCTTCTGGGACGAATCAATTGCGGCGACCGTGTGTTCTTACACTATGCCGACATGAATGATTTTGGTTCTCTTCAGCATGTTCTTTCTGATGTTCAGCCGGATTATATTTTTCATCTTGCTGCCCAAAGCTATCCGAAAACAAGTTTTGATTCACCTGTGGATACGCTTAACACCAATATTCTTGGCACTTGCCGTCTGCTGGAAGCCGTACATTTGCTTGGACAAAATCCGGTGATACACGTATGTGCATCATCTGAAGTGTTTGGACGCGTATCCCGTGAAAAGTTACCGATCAATGAAGAATGTACGTTTCAGCCGGCATCTCCTTATGCTATATCCAAGGTCGGAACCGACCTTATTGGTCGCTTTTATGCCGAAGCCTACGGCATGGCTGTTATGACGACACGTATGTTTACACATACAGGGCCGCGTCGCGGCGATGTTTTTCATGAATCCACCTTTGCCAAACAGATTGCAATGATCGAAAAAGGACTAATTGAGCCCATTGTCAAGGTCGGAAATTTAGATTCCCTACGCACATACGCTGACGTTCGTGATGCTGTCCGTGCTTACTACATGTTGCTGACAGTAGACCCCATTCCGGGAGAATATTATAACATCGGCGGCACATACACATGCAAAGTTGGCGATACCCTCAATACGCTTCTGTCGATGTCGTCCTGCAAGGATATACGGGTGGAAGTTGATCCGTCCAGGCTGAGAGCAGTTGATGCAGACCTTCAGGTGCCTGACTGTACGAAATTTACCGCCCATACGGGCTGGAAACCTGAAATTCCGTTTGAGAAGACGATGCTCGATTTGCTGAACTATTGGCGCGAGAAAATTGAACGTTCAGGGACGTGCCTGACCAGGTGAGGAGGAGACAGTTATGCCTTTGCCGGAAAGTCTCAGCAGCTGTGAATTGCCTTTACAGGGCGCTTTTAATACTTTGACCTCTTGCTTTTCCCAAGGAGGAAAACTGCTGGTCTGCGGGAACGGAGGAAGTGCGGCAGATGCCGACCATATTGTTGGCGAGTTGGTAAAGAGTTTTGAAAAAGAGCGCCCTCTTGACAATTTGTTAAAAGGAAACCTGGCTGCTTTCGGTGATGTCGGAGAAGAAATGTCGAAAAAGCTGCAAGGTGGTGTGCCGGCTATAAGTCTCTGTGCCCATACTGCACTTTTGACAGCAGTCATCAATGATATCGGTGCGGAAATGATTTTTGCTCAGCAGGTCATTGGATTTGGAAAACCAGAAGACGTTTTACTTGGTATTAGTACATCGGGAAACTCTCAAAATGTTCTATTAGCGGGCCTTGCAGCCAAAGCCAAGGGCATGACAACAATTGCCCTCACTGGCGGATCTGGGGGAAAAATGGCGGAATTGTTTGATATATGTATCAAAGCCCCTTCTTTACAGACAGCCTGTATACAGGATTTTCATTCGGTGATATATCATGAACTATGCCGTCTAATCGAAAATTTTTTTTGGAAATAGTTCGGAACAACCATTTTTTACGCCTTTGTATTCCCCAGATACATCTCGATCAAGGCTTCTTCTACCAAGCTTTCCCTGCGGCGGTTACGTTCGATGATCGCTGTTTCGAAGGAAGCCCCCTTGAGCCGTGGTTTGCCGCCTGGGTAAGTCTTTTAGCAATCCACTCAGCGTTTCTTCCAAGCTGCCGCGAACCAATTCGTTGATTTTCCCCCTTGATTACTTCTACGTTTAGCTGTACGATTTTTTTTAGCCATGATTTGCTGTTTCCTTTCAGAATGGTGTCTTGCAACTTCTGGACGTTATGGGCTCTAAGGTTGTGCCAAGTTTTACGCGCCATGCGGCGGAAAAAACTGCAACGATGATCTAATTTGTTTTCTGTCCTGTTATTTGCACCTTTGATAGTTCCCCCATAACGGCATGAAAACGAAAAAGGCCCGCCTTACGGCGGACCCTTTTCATTTTGGTGGACGTTATAGGACTCGAAGGTTGTGCCAAGATTTACATGCCATTCGGCGGTAAAGACTGCAACAATGTTCTAATTTGTTTTCTGTCCTGTTATTTGCACCTTTGATAGGTCTCGCCCGTAGCGGCACGAAAGCAAAAAGAGCCCGCCTTATGGCGCACCCTTTTTGTTATGGTGGACGTTATAGGACTCGAAGGTTGTGCCAAGATTTACACGCCATTCGGCGGTAAAGACTGCAACAATGTTCTAATTTGTTTTCTGTCCTGTTATTTGCACCTTTGATAGGTCTCGCCCGTAGCGGCACGAAAACAAAAAGAGCCCGCCTTACGGCGGACCCTTTTTATTTTGGTGGACGTTATAGGACTCGAACCTATGACCTTTCGCACGTCAAGCGACTAACTTACTATGGGAAAAACTGGTTGATTGTCAAAAATCGTCTTTGAGATATATACGTCTAACTTGTCTACCGATTTTATCACCATCATTTCTTCGAGATGCGTGTAAATCGCAAGTGTCGTTCTAATATCGGCATGGCCCAGTAGTTTCGAAGCTGTTAACACATCAACCCCCGAGATATACAACAATGTTGCGTAAGTGTGCCTCAAAAAGTGAGCGGTTACTTCTCTGATGCCAGTGTTGATTGCTATGGGATTGATTTTACAAATGGTGTTCATGTAATTCTCCCACATGTTCTGCCAGGAAGAAGGAGAATGCATTGAACCATCCAACTGACAGCATACGTATTTGCTGATGGCGTGTTTCTTTGCTTCTTCTATCTCAATGGCAAGATCAATCGTAATGCTGACGTTTCTTCCCCATTTCCCATTTTTTGTTCCTTTTTTCACTGTGTAATAACAACGAGAGTTTTCTTCAACACTTTTCGTGATACTTATATAAAGGCCATCCAAGTTAATATCATCCCATTCTAAAGGGATGATTTCTCCTTTTCTTAGCCCGGCGAGCATCATTATAAGGGCTGCAATTCGCGCCCGATGAGGTGTCCAAAGAACTAACTTTTGTTCCGTCAAGGTCAGTGCGCGCCGCTCTTCTTTCGGCGCATACTTAGAGATTTCCCTTTTTCTTGCTGGATTTTTAGTGATTTTATCATTCTCAACTGCTAAATCGAAAACACAGGCTGCAGTATTACGAACATCAATTAAATATTGGTGGGATGCTGGCTTTTTAGTATTGGGATTATAACTTGTAAGTGAGTCAAGCATATTATCAATGTCGTCTATGGTCACTTTATTAATTGGAAGATCACCAAAAAAAGAATAGGATTGCTTTAGATAGCAATTTAGACTCCTCAACTGAGAGGCGCATACTTTTCCACGCTTTTTTCTAAGAAAAAATATTCCCCATTCTATAAAAGTGCTGTTTCCCTCGAGTGCTGCATTCATTAGTCAAAAGACCTCCAAACGTATTCGCTTGCGCAAGTTAATTGTAATATATCATAAAAGTAGCCTACAGTGAACATATAGCTGAAAATTTTGTCAGTCCTCGGGCTGATTTTTTTATTTTCAAATTTAGTGAGGAGGAAAATCTTATGCTGCAACTCAGATGTTATTGTGCTCAAGCAGAACGGCGTTGTATCCTGTCACTATGTGGACAGCTTCGGCTTTAAAAGAGCAGTCGCGTCCTTGACAATTAAACGCTAAAAGTGGATAATTATGGCTAGTGAATATCCGTGTGCGGAAATTAGCCACAAATGAAGGAGGATTTATAATGAAAAAGATTACGTTTTCACATACGACGAAAAGGGTTGTAATGTTTGCCGGTCTCGCGGTTGCATGCGTCGCGGCCCTCTCTTTGGTTTATTCCCGGGTAAACGCAGCACAGCCGACCAAAGTGGTTTCCAGTGCGTCAAGCGGTCAAATCGTTCTGGCGTCGCCTAATTCCATTACGGTGCCGCCGATCAGCAGCTCGCCCAGCAGTGACACAGGTTCCGCATTCGTACCTTCGTCCGGTGCGGTTTCTAGCAAGCCGCTAACGGTTGTGTCGAAGCCTTCATCGCAACCGCCGAAGCCTAAGCCTCCGGCCAGTTCGGCCCTGACCAACAAGGCAAAAAAGCCGAGTTATTCTTCAAAACCGACTGCATCATCTAAAGCTATTACTGATGGCCAACCCAAAAACGGCGACGTTAAGAACGGCAAAACATATGTTGATGGTTTTGGATGGGTCGATGGAACAGGTGGAGGAAAGGCTGAAAATTCCCCTGATGTTGGCGGGGATATTCATAAGCAAGTTGGAACAATGGATTAGTCAGTACAATAACAAATATTTTGAAACACAGTTTGCTAAATAGCAGGCTGTGTTTTTTTATTTGGAGGGGACAGAATGAAGCGTGTTCTTGCATCGGTGCTGTTTATTTTGATTTTTATACTCTGCGCAAATGTTTCGGCTTTTGCGGATGGCGGTGGAAGTGGCAACATGAACGGCGGCGGAGGGGAGATGGGAGGTGGTTCCTCCGCAAATTACTGGAACAACGGGGACGATGGAATTCGTGTGACGGTTGTATGTGCAAGCAGTCACGAGCCGGTTTCCACCCCTATCGATCTGACAAACAAAAACGAGAGTGACGTTCACCTACATTTTGGAAAAGTATCTAAGCTTCAATATAAAAACGGTTCAGTAATCTCGCCAACTGCAAAAACATACACCTATAAAAACCCATCCCAAGCACTTCCAACCGTTATTACTGGAAACAGTAGTAATAATATAGCTGCCATAAAAAGTTATTTCTGCTCTGAGTGGGCTGCAAGACAAATAGCGTCATGGACCGGAATTTCATATGATTCACTTACTGGTGGCACCTATAAGCTCTTATTGGAACCACTTTCATATTTTACGTTCAATGGGCTCAAGTGGGCGATGACGGCCACAGAAGCAGCAAAGTATGATCAAACCCTGAGTGGAGGTCTCCGCGCGAAGATGGTATCTCTGTCCCACCAAAACCTTCCCTTGTCATTGTTCCTACAGACTCCAGACATGGGATATCCTGCCTATTCTGGCTCTACCAGCACTGCACAATCGGATTCTACAATTATTAATCAACTAGGTCTCGGTATTGTAAAATTCAAGGATGATCCAGATCCGACGCCCCTGCCGTCAGATTCAAAAGTGACCTATCGCTGCAATACCGACGTTGTTACCTCAGTAACATTAAGTTCAGACGGTGAGATCAACCCGGATCATACGGCCAGCGTGACGTTTCACGTTCTAGGCGGCAGCTTCACCGTTACCGATATAGTGATACCTGCAGGGGAAAGCCAGTTGGTCTGGTGCAAGTGGCATACACCGTCAACGCCACAAACGGTAAACATATCCGTCTCTGCAACGAAAGGATCACTCAATATCGGCAGCGTGTCTGCGTCCATCGTTTCCGTTGATGGACATGAACCGCCCGATCCGACCGCCAGCGACCGCAATGACGGCTTTACAGCGCCAACCATCCCGTCACCAGCGACCACAACTTCCAACACTTGGGGCATATGGTCCGGGTATTGGGTTCCTAATTGGGTATGGCATGAGGATTGGCACTGGCATTCCGATTCCAACTCACCTTCCGGAGGACATTGGAAAGATGAAGGAAAATGGGTTGATGAGGGAAAGTGGAATTATGACTTCACATCTTATCACGCGACGCTCTCAGCCAACATGTCCCTGATGCCGGATGCAAAGGACCCGAGCAGGCAAGGGAAAGAAATGAAGTCCGGATATGGTGTCGACATCACCGTCAACGGCGATCTCAGCAGCAACGCTCCAGCTTCGCACGTTACAGCACCGCAGACAGGGCTAACCTACTTCCCGGAATTCAAGTATCAAACATACTGGCGTCATCTGGACTGTACGCCCTCCGGAACGTCAGCGGCGTTTCAGTTTATGCCGAACATTTACTCGACCTATAACAACCGGGTACACTTCACACCGCTCTGGTATCCAGACAGCAAGTATACAGCGTACACTTATCTGGAGGACGCCTGGACGCCTGCAGGGATGCTGAGTGAGAACATCACCGATTATGTTACGATCAAGGGCAATTTGTATAACGATTGGCACATCGGGCCGAAACTGGTTGATTAAAATACAGTAAAAGAAAGGATGATCGGTTTGAAACAGGTTGTCTTGAAACATGAAATTGCAATAACACGGATTTTTGCAGTTCTTCGACTTTTATTGCAAGTCCTCGCTTTTGCACTTACAGCCCTTCTGGTTATAGCTGCACTGTATAAAATGTTTACACAATTTTCGCTGCCCGTATCATCAAAAAAGGCAATTGAAGCCATATCGAATTTCATCTCTTTATGGATGATCTTCTGCATAATAGGAATGGCGACTGCCTTGTTTTGTAATCATAACGTCATTGATCGTCTTGTTGATATTGCAGTAGGATCGTTCTTTTTGGAATCCTTAATTTTCAGCGCTGCTATTGTCATTGCATATTATCATATAACGGATCAGCTATTTGCTCTCTTTATTATTTACTCAACATTTTACATCCTGACTTACTCTTTGCATCATATTTTTCATGAATTCATTTGCCGAGCCAAAAAAGAAGAAATCTGTCACTTGACCAAGATTCTTCACGCTTATGAAGAATGCCTATGAAGACCAGCGCTCACCTCTGGACAAATGGAGAGGACTGGTTGAAATTGCTGAAAATACATTTTAATGACTTTTGAGAGGTGAAAGTTGATGGAGACTATACATTTGAAGGCTGTTATGGTGTTTTTAAGTTTTTTTGTAACCCTTTGCGTCTTTATAGTATTATTCCCAAAGCTAATGAATCTGACAAGTCAAGCTTATTTGGACGCGCACGGTGTAACTGCGGCCGCAGAAGGTACGGTAAGCAATAAACAGTACATTGCAGCTCATACGGATTACGAGAGGTCATGGTTGTTTTCATCCTCAACATTTTATCCCGAAAAATATGAAATTCAAATAAGGCGCTATGATACATCAAAAAGCAAATATGAAACGGCATCGTATGACATAGACAAATCCACTTATGATGAATTAAACATTGGAGATCATTTCAAAGATACACTAAATCGAACCGTCTATTTTAAATTCGATCCAGAATGAACATCGATGAAAGGATTGTATAGATGTTAAACCAGAGAATTAAACAAGCACGGATCGACATGGGATTATCCGAATCTGAGCTTGCCAGACAGAGCGGACACGCTGTCTCCACCATTCATGGGATTGAAAACGGCGACAACGAGAACCCGGGATTCAAACTGATCGGAGATATAGCGACGGTGTTGGAGATTTCGCTGGATGAACTGTTTCAAGCAGCATGCGGCAATAACAGAAATAGTCAAAAAAACAAGACACCGCTCTCGTAAATCTGGGCAGTGTCTTTTTATTTTGAAAGGGGGATTCCGATGCTTATATTTATTTGCATCGTCATTGCTGCAATTTCTGGCATTCTAACAGCGATTCTTTGTCATTTTAAGCGAGAATTCTTATCAGAAATCAGTTCCATTTTTGCAGTAATGGGTTTAACAGGGGCTGCCCTATGCTTTATTGCGGGTTTTTTAGCACTGGGTTTATACAAAGTTGAAACTGTTAAACCTCAGCCATCAAGCGTGATTCATCTTGCACCGTTTAATGCCAGCGCAACAGAAAATAAAGTTTATTATATCATGGATACAAGAAATCGAACAATTTCATATCTAGATGGAAACAGCAATTCTCTATCCATTAACACTATCTCTTTAGATGACACCAAAATCATCAAAGGAACCACTGATAAGCCTTACATCGAAAAGTTTGATTGTAAGGTGACTTGCGGAAAGGAAATGCTCTTTCAAGCTTGTGTTGATAAAGATGTTTACCACCTGATTATTCCAGACACTCAATAGGAGGCTCCAATAAAAAATGCCACCCTCAAAGGATGGCATTTTTCAGTAATTAAGCCTGTATAAGCTTGATGATCTCGTCCACTGATTTTCCACTTTCCTGAACAGCTTTATAGAGAGCTTCTAACTGCATGTTCTTCTGCTTTTCAAGCAGTGTCTTTTTCTCAGCCTGTAATGAGCTGATCTTATTCTTATAGTTCTCAATCTCAGCATCAATCTCTGCTAATTTTGTTTCAACAGATTCGAGGACCGGTTTTCTTCCACGCGGCATAAACATAACCTCCTTATATTAGTGAATTAAGTATATCATAATGCTAATTAAAATCAATTATTCACTTATCTTAAAATTGAGGGTAATAAAATGGTTGTTTCTCTAATTCTATACCCGATGATTCTAACCATTATTGGCGCGGTATTGTTTCCCATCGGCAATGCCCTTGACAAAGATTACATATGTATGCCGGGCTTCTTAGCATTTGGAATCGGGTTTTCGCTGACTGTGAATACACTGACGCAGGCTGGAATTATCCCAAACACAGTTTGGTCCCATTTACTTTACTCTGTAATATTTGGACTAGCTGTGTTGGTACTTGATGCAAATGATTCTTTGGGACTTTTTAATAATCTTTCCCTTTAATGGAACCTTAGCGAAAAATTTCATTGGCCTTTCTCTTTTAAAGGAAGATGAACCGATTTTACGTCATTAGGAGGGCAGACACATGGTAAAAAAATCAATAGCCTTTATATTGTTTTCAATTGTTTTATTAATTGGAAACAGTATCTTCGCTGGTTTTAAATTTCAAAATTTCAATTCCATTTATTTGGTAGTAACGCTTTATTGCCTAGGAGGAATCTTGCTAGTTTTTGGCTTGTGTGTGCTTAATGATAACGCCTAGCATATGTTGAGCAAAGAAGTATAAGATTTCTAATATCCTAATTGATAAGCAAAGGAGGGATTAAAATGTACACCCGTAAAAAATGCGCATTACCTAATGGAAGCATTGTACACGCAAGATACTTGTTTTGGGGGCAACAGTGTGATGGGCATTCAATGCTCATGTCTGAATGGATGCGTGAAAATGGAATTACACCGGACCAGGTACACATTATAGATACGGAACGAGAATTTGAACTTAATAGTAAAAATTTTATTTCAGCTTCATCATTTGAAAATATCGGAGGTGCTCTTTTATGACGGTGAAAAATGAAGTCATAGAACAGTTTCTTAGAGATCTTAATTGCAAAGCCGGTACGGGGAACGGAATCGCCTACGGAACGATTGAGAAGCTGCGGCAGTTTGCAATCAGAGAGGGTTACATACAGGACAAAAACCAGCCTGCGAAAATTTGAGATTGAAGGCGATTGAGCGAGTTTGCTTTTTGCATGCTCACCTACCATATATTGTGTTGGTAATCGCCTTTTCCTTACCTGTGAAAAGAAGCTAAATTAAAATAACCGCCGAATTTCGCGTTTGACTTTTTTGAAGCATGATGGCAGTAGAGAATTATACAAAATACCGATTTAGGATAATGAGTACTTTTCTGTTAACCAGCAGGAAAGTACTCTTTTTTTGAGGAGAAAGTATGTTGGACGAAAATACGCTTGAATACGGTGTTGTACCAATTATCCTCCTTGTTTCACTTCTAATTGGATTAGTTATCCTTTTTTTGGAGAGTAAGAAGAAATAAGCGCAGAGCAGCGGAGCTGAAGCTCCGTTAATGCGGCTCGGTTACCGCCGAACGGTTGCAAGCCCGCATGTGAGTAAAGTGAAATAACAAAAGGAGAGAAACAAAATGAGTAAAATTGCAATTACCTATGAAAAAGGCGGCGTCGCCAAAACGACCACCGCGGTCAATGTTTCCGCCATCCTGGCGGAGAGAGGGTATAAGGTCCTTCTGATCGACCTTGACCATCAGAGCTATGCAACCAGTTATTACGGCCTGTATGATGAAAACCTTCCGGGTGTCTTTGAACTGATGCAGGGAGCCGTTTCTGCCTCTCAGGTTATCCGTCCTACAGGCATCCCGAACCTTGACATTCTACCGGCCACCTATGCGCTGCGAGGCATTGAAACGGTTCTCATGATGAAGTCTCGCAGACAGGAGTACACCCTGCAGGCGGCGATGCAGGATGCCGACGCGAAATATGATTACATACTGATCGACTGCCCGCCGAGCGGAGAGAGGGTCAAGACGAACGCTCTGGCCTATGCGGACTATGTTCTTCTGCCGACGATCCCGGACGATTATGCGATCCACGGCCTGCAGTGCATGGCAGAAACCATTGTGGATATCAAGCAGGGTGTTAACCCGGCTCTCTCCGTACTGGGCGTCCTGATCACGATCGATGAGCGAACGGCTAATAAAATGGCATATAAGCAGGCGCTGCAGAAACAAACCATTTTCCCTTGCTTTAAGACGGCAATTCGGAAAAACACGAAGCTTTCCGAAGCGATTAACGCCCACCAGCCCATCAACCTGTATGAACCGAAAAGCAACGGCAACGCGGATTATAACGCCCTCACGGATGAGATCCTGTCGTTGACCGGGCATAAGGGATGATGAGCGATGCAGACATACATCTGTAAATGCGGGCGGAAATTTCAGAAATCCGGTGATTCAGATACAACCGGGTACCGCTTGCAGGATTACGGCCCAGCTCATGAATGCTTTGGTTGTCCGTATGTAGTTAAGATAACAGAATGGTATCCGGAGCCGACCGTGAAAGGATACGAATGCCGCGGCAGCAAGTATATTGAATACGGCACCACGGCTCGGTTGAGCGTCAAGGACAAATGCGTCGGCAAAATTTATAGTTTGGATTTCGATTTCTTGCTTAGTATCAAAGACTATGCGGACCTGCTTGACGGGATTACGCCGGATCGTGCTGATTTCTCATCCCGTCCGGTCGATTACGGGGCCGATGGCCGTCATATTTTTACTATATATCCCTTACAGAATAAGACCGGCATCCGTGCGAAGCAACTCCTTCAGAAAGCGTTTTTCAACGAGGACGGGAGCCGGAAGGATAAAACACCGGAAGAGGAAAAGCAAATCGTAATGAATCGGATTAAGGAGGGAAAATCAATGGGCAAATTAAACTTCGGTAACATAACCGCTGGTCTTGATAAAGTCAAATCGGTTGCGGAATCCCTTGCAAATGTATCACACTTTGAGCTTATACCCCTTGAGTATATAAAACCGGCTCAGTACAATCCATTTGCGGAGCATGATACTGACCAAAGTCGGCATGAAGTGGCCGTCAGCATTCAGGCCAACGGCTTACTTGAACCCCTTGTCGTAAATAAAAAGTCCGATGAGGAATATACACTAATCGCGGGTGAACACCGTTTCACAGCAATCAAGTTATATTTGTCGGAACAATTCAAAAAAGTCCCTTGCATGGTATTTGAGGGGCAGTCAGATGACGAAGCGCAACTAAAGCTCTATGAAGCTAACCGACAGCGAGAATACACTCAAGAAGAAAAATTCAGGCGATATCAGGAACTTGAAATTCTGCTTACCAGGATGAAGGAATCCGGGAACTATAACGGCCCTATTCAGATGGGGATTGCAAGCCTGCTGGGCGTCAGTGACCGTCAGATCAGAAAATATAAGGCAATTACGGATATTCTTCCACCGGAAGCACGGCAAGCAATCGCACAAGGAGAGCTCAGCATCAACGATGCGGCCCGAATGGCGGTACATTCCAAAAATCCGGAACAAGCCCCGGCAGAACCAAAAACCGGAACCGGTTCCGGTTTTTCGGGAAGCTCACTGGACGATCCATCGGTTGAGGATGGTATTCCCTCCCCCGATCAGACGTCTGAGAAAGAAACGAATCCTCAACATCTTTCAAAAGTCAAAATTCAATATGCACTGAAACAGCACTATCAGCAGAAAAGAGATAAGCTGTTTTTATTTTACCTGTTTCAGGTTCCTACGACACAGGAGGCCATTCCGGAACTTAAACCAGATTGTGGATATAGCGGAGGCCCAGTGATGTTTGAAAACGGTATCCACGGCGACTGCACCGCACAATCAACCCATTTGGAAATCAGCTATAATCGCATCCGCGAAACAATGACCTATTCTCAGGTTGACGCGATCGTGCGTGAGATGATCCGGTCTGGGGAATGGCTTCCGGAAGATCAACGGAAGAAGCTGATTCTCAAACATCTCAGGGAAGGGAATTCAAGCGAATGACAGTTGTTATAAAAGGTTTTAGGTTCCTTTCAAAAAATGATCCCGTTCGTTGCGCTGATCCTCGCGCACAAGCGCTTGTCAGCATAGTCATCGACGAGGAATTGATTATCAATGATATACGGATCTGTGAAGCTCGTCACCGCCTCTGTATCGAATTTGCTGAAAATCCTTTTCCGGTGCGTAAGAATCATACGGAGCACATTGTGGTACCGGTCACCTTGGAAGTAAGGCGGAGAATTGAAGGCATTGTTCTTGATCGGTACAATAAAGCATTGGAAAAAAGGAGAATGGTGAATTCAGCAAGAGTATAAAAGGGGTTTTCCTGTAATGCGGCTCGGATTGCTACTGATCGATTAAATCGAGCGCATCTACAATAATAGAAAAAGATGGGATGAGAAAAAATGGAAAGAGCTAAAAGCGGAACATTTCGGAAAAAGACCAATTTTGCTGCGGTTTCCAACAGCGCTTTGAAAGACCCGAAGTTATCCCTGAAGGCCAAAGGCCTTTACTCGGTTATTCAGAGCTATATTACTATGCCAGGCATTGAGCTAAAAAAGAGTAAGCTTCGCGCACTTTGTCAGGAGGGCGAAAAGGCTTTCGACAGTGTTTGGAAGGAGCTGAAAAACTCCGGATATCTTAAAATCTACCGCAGCCCGACCGGGGAGGACGATCAATTCAAGTATGAATATGAGCTGCTGGATGAAGCCGACCTTTCTCGGCCAGCCTTGCTTACTCTGAATAAGTTTGGTGATGTTGTTCCGCCAAAAAATCCGGCGGAAGGACAGATCTCGCATACCCCCCAAAAAGGGGGTGATGCGAAAAGTGACCCGCCTACCGAACCAACCCCAGAACAGCAAACAGGAACCCATCCAGAAAATACGGAAGATTTGGCATACCCCCCAAATGGGGGATATGCCAAATTCATTCCTACCGAAAGCCCAGATCCGCATCCCCCCCTTTTCGCACCCTATGCGGATGACACCCAATGCGACGCGCACCCGGTGCCAGATGGGGGGGATATAAGTAATACTAAGGACGATAAAACTAATGACCATAAGACTTATAAGTCTGTCAGTCAGTCTATTGAAAGCAGTATGACAGACGGACCTGACGAAATTCGTGATAAATTGAAAGAGCAGATTGATTACGACTTCTTTAAGGAGAGCTACCCGTCCGATCTGGTCGGTGTGGACGCCCTGATTGACAGCATGACTGAAATGCTAATCACACCCGGAAGCAAAATAAATGGCTTGATCCAAAGTCCCAAGGCGCTGAAAGTATACATAGACAAAGTGGACGAGACCGTTGTTCAGGATTTCATGGAGCATATGCGAGGAAAGTCCATGCGCAACGTAAAAAACATTTCGGCCTACTGGCGCAGCGCTTTCATTAATTTTCTGCGAGAACAGGGATTTATCATGCTCACAGCTTAACTGAGAGATGGACAACCTATGACATCTTCGATGAAAGGGAGAAAGGAGGAACGGAACAAGTGCAAATCACAACAGTCAATATTCGGTTGCTTCACGACGATACCGAAGCCAGCAGACGTCTGAAAGCAATCGCCAGTATCACGCTTGATAATATGCTCACTGTGAATGACATCCTCGTCGTACAGGCGCGGAATCGTATGTGTATCTTCTTTCCGGAAAACCAATATCATGAAACAACCGTCGTTCCACGGGTAAAGGCGTTTTCGAAGCAAATAGAGTCTGCGATCATTGATCGATATAACCTTGCCTGTAAAACCGCGTAAAACTACATTATACCTGCCATTATCCATCTGTGATTTTATTCTCAGAGGACGTACAAAAAAGGTGAAGAGATGGTAAACAAATGAAAAACAATAAATTGGTGTGTTATTTGGAGGAGCACGTTATTGCCGGAATTGTTTCTGTAGGAATTCTGATCGGATCTTTTATCTTGTTTTCATACATATACAACAATGATCTAGCGAGCTTAAAGTTTCAGGAGACAACTGAGACAGCCAGTTATCCAATAACGAGCATCTCCTCAACGCATGTTTTAGACGGCAATGTTGAATATTATGTTGAATTCGGAGATGATTCTTCATCAGCGTATGGATTCAATCTTACTGTTTCTAGCTTGGGAGATTTTAAAGAAGGAGACACATGGTCAGTTAAGGAAGCAACCTATTCCTGTACTGAGGAAAACGACTCAAGCTGGGACGAACTTTTGAGCCTGGGAATAGTACACTGGAGTAAACCAGAAAACCTTGTTCGACGTGATTTTAAGTATCTTCACCAATCTCTTACATTCTCAGAAACGGAAAAAGAACGTTATCAACAACAGTTTATAGATAGTTATAGAGATTATCTGAGAGACGCTTTAATTCTATCAATGGTTTGGACTGTAATAATTGTCTTAGTTATTAACATTGTTGTTAAGCTCTTCTCTATTGACGATTAATAATATCCCATATTGGAAAGAAAGGGTGATTGGAAATGAACGAATCAGCCCGGCAGGCCGTGTCCGTAAGGGTGACGTGCCAGGAACTGAATGATCTTGCCCAATGCGGTCGTAGAATGACGGAATACGCTGATCCGGAGGGATCTTGCCTGATAACCGTACTCAACACTCTTGATGATATGCCTGTTCGGCTGGTTCTGAACAGGCAGTGCATTGGGTGTGTCGGCAGTTGCTGCCGAACGGAAGTCTGCAGAGCAAAAGTAACGGATATTACGCAGGCCAGAATTAGTATCAAACTTATTGGAAAGAAGTGATCCCGTGTTCGGTGGAATCGGAAAGAGAATAAAGAAGGAACCGGCAATCATCGAAAACGATGAACCGGCCATTGAAGAAACGAAAGTAAACTCGTGTGACGATGAACCGAAGGAATGGTCAAAATACTCCGAATCCGAATTGGCGGCGGCATGGTATCGTCTGGAATCGCTCAGTCTGGGGCAAGCGAAACAGCCTCAGATCGATTTGGAGGATATCTTTCAGTGGTATCTGAATGCAGCTGCCCAAGGTGACCGCTGCGCTCAATACGCCGTCGGAAAAATGTATCACCGAGGGATATTAACGCAGTCGGTCCTGTTTCAGGCTGGAATATGGTATTCCAAAGCGTCGGATGGCGGAAGTCCATTTGCAGATCTGGAGCTTGCCAAGATGTCTGAATACGGCATAACAATGCCGAAAGATGCTGATTTGGCAGCTAACCTTTACAAAAAGGCATATGGTGCGCTGGTTGACATTGAAAGCCGATCACCGGACCGTGCGGTGGAGAAAAAGCTCGCTGCACTTTGTGACAAGCAAGCAGCTGCTGATCCGCAGGAAGCGACCCATTGGAAACAGCTTGCAGAACAGCCAATCCAACATGCTTCAATTGTTGAAAACGAAGGCCCACAACATGTTACCGTATCCGCTAAAAAAGAGAAAGATGAGGCCGATCAAACCAATCAGGACAAGAAAAGCAAGACAATGAATCTGGAAGATATCCCCGTTCAGTACATTTTTCCTTCAAAAAGCAACAAATACGCTGAGCATGATACGGATGAATCCGTTCATGCTCTTTCTTTAAGTATTCAGGTGAATGGCCTGATTTACCCTCTTGTGCTGAATCGAATCTCCGATACGGAATACCGGATCATTGCCGGTGAAAAGCGCTTCAAGGCAATTACCCAGTACCTGCATTGGGAATCCATTCCTGCCGTCATCCAGAGCAAACTCTCAACCAACAAAGCACAGTCGATGCTGAATGCTGCGAATCTGGACGTTCGTGAATACACATCCGGACAAAAGCTCCAGTTCTACATGGACTATGAGCAGCGGCTGCGTGAGTTACAGGGAAGCGGTGAGTTTACAGGATCCCTTCAGGATGGAATTGCAGAGCTTCTCGGGGTATCATCACACCAGATACGAAAATACCAGCGGATTGTTGAAATGCTTCCTCCGAAGCGGTTGAAGCAGATTCAAGCTGGAGAATTAAGTATCGAAAAAGCGTATAAGATGACTTTATCAAAAGGCAGCAGACACGAATCCGGTACACGGAAAGCTCCGGAAGCGATAAAAACGGATCACGGACGCGCGTCCGTTTCCACATCAAAATTGTACGCAAACGAGGGACATAAATCCATACCAACAATGGCCGATCCGGACGTGGAAGACGAGTCTGAAACCGCGTCCGGACGCACGTCCGATTTTAGCGAAATCTCGGGTGTGGCGACAGGTACAATATTAAGAGATTTGACCCCATCGGCGGACGTGGAAACCACGTCCGGAAACGAATCTGAACGCACGTCCGTTTCGGGTGAAAATCCAAATGTTACGGAGGAAGAAAGCCACAAAGAATTATCCCCATATCCGGACGTGAAAACTACATCCGAAATCACGTCCGGAAGCACGTCCGTTTTCGAACAGAGATTGCAAGATAATCCTCATAACCAAGGGGATTCGTCCGATAAGGCGGACGTACCAAATGTGCCTGAAAATGCAATCGGACGCACGTCCGTTTTTGCCGGGAATCAGGATGTTACGACGGGGGCAGAATTGAGGGACTTGGCCTCTCAAGAGGACGAGGAAAACGCGTCTGAAAATAGCAACGGACGCACGTCCGTTTTAATTGAAAATCCGGGTAATATGGATGTGGAAGGATTGGCGGTATTCCAGCCTCCAGAGAACAAGAGAAATACGGCTGAAATCTCGCTCGGACGCGCGTCTGTTTTGGATGAAAACCCGGCCAAGAATATGAAACAAGTTTCAATATCGTCTACACGCAAAACGGACGTGAAAAACGCGTCGGACGTCACGTCCGTTTTCCAAAATCCCGGCAGTTATCAGGAAGCGATTGAAATGCTCACGGAGCTTCCGGCAGAACCCGGCGACAATTGCACCGTGATCGAAGGAAGCCGGGCTATTCCGGGTGTTATCGATCGGATCGAGCTTTACTCCGATGCACTGATGCTTTCCGTATCCGTTAACGGCACAGCCCGGTCGTATCCTGTGTCACAGATAGGCAAGACGCTCTTCATAGGAGGTGAGAAAGAGGCAGGAAGCGCATGATTATTTTTTGTTCACAGCTCCGCGGGAAACCGCAGGGCTGTTTTTATATATCACATCAATCACTAAAACAAATGGAGGTATTAAAAAAATGTTGAAAAAAGTGAAGGAAAAAATCAATCTCACGGTTGCGAAGATCCGCACCAATAGGAAGCAGTGGAAAGGACCAAACCTGACTGTACATAAAGTTTTGATTGGCCAGAAAGGAAGCGGGCTCGTCGAGTATATTGGAATTGCGGCGGCGGCGCTCGCTCTTATCGTTGTAGTTGTTCTACCCGGAATGAAAAATCTTTTTGGTGTTGACGTTTTCCCGGGTCTGACGAGCGCGGTCAATAAGATATTTAATTTTTCCTGATGATCTTACTGTTTGAGTCCTTTGCAGTCGGCATTCTATCCGATGTCGGCCTGTGCCGGAATTATGGAATAGGATTCCCGTTTTCGTCATTGGTTTCATTGCCGACCGGCTTCATGATTCTTAACGCGTCCGGGAATATGATCTGCACGGGCGAAGGGGTGTTGCTGTTCCAGCTGCTGTATCTCGCAGCTTGCATTGACAGCCTTACATTTGAAATTCCCGACTGGATCCATCTATTGATCCTGTCGATCGGGCTAATTCAACTGCATTTGCCGGATTCCATTATTGGGCTATTCCTCATTTCCGTGCCATTCATCATATTTTCCAGACTTACGGGTGACAGCATCGGAGCCGGAGACGTTAAGCTAATGGCAGCATGTGGATTCGTGCTCGGTCCGGTTGATATTTGCATCGCCGTTACATTCGGAATGATACTCGCATCCGTCAACAACGTTCCTCTGCTGCTGCATCGGAATCATCACCGTGTGGAGTCCGCTATGGCACCCTCTCTCGCAGCGGGGTGCCTTTTTTCTTACCTACTTTTAATCTAAGAAGGTGTATAGACTTTATGAAACTTTTTCACAATCGTAAATTTTTGGGAATTCTGGTCATTGTTATTGCATTTGCCGTCTGTTTCCTTTACGCCCCGGCAATGAGCAAGGCAGAAAGTCGCCAGGTATCCGTTGTTCGGGTTACAAAGGCAATTCCCGAAGGCACGGCCGTAACAAAAGACATGATCACCACGGTTTCCGTCGGAGGGTATAACCTACCCTCCAACGTCGTGAAAGACGAGAAGGACGCAATCGGGAAATACACGCTGGCGGAACTGGATCCGGGCGATCAGATCTTAACCACAAAACTCTCCGACAAAGCAGGGAGCCCATATCTCAGCAACCTCGACGGCAAAGACTGGCCTATCTCTATACCTATTAAATCTTTTGCGGCTGGTCTATCAGGGAAATTACACTCCGGCGATATAATATCTCTGATTGTTAGTAACTACGGACCCGATAAAAAGACCTTACATCCAAATGAGTTAAAATACGTAAAGCTCCTTGCGGCCACAAATGATAGCGGTACGGATACCGATCAGGTTAAGAAAAGCGATAATAACACATCAGCCCAAAACGAAAATGTGCCTTCTACCCTAACGATACTGGCAAATTCTGAACAAGCTCTTAAAATAGTCGACTATGTTACTAATGGTTCTCTGTATGCTGCTTTGGTATATCGCGGCGATAAACAGACGGCGCAGAAATACATCGCCATACAAGATGATTATCTATCACAGAACGGCACTTCCTCCGGGGAGCCGGGTACTTCATCGGAGGGCGGGGCGATACCGAATGGGAAGTAATCAGGTGATTGCCTGCTGGGGAAGCCCCGGCAGCGGAACAACCCTGACCGCTGCCAAAATTGCGCTGGAACTTGCCAATCTCAAGAAAAACGTCATTCTGGTTCTCTGCGATAACGAGACGCCGATGCTTCCTTTGCTTGCACCGGATATTGGGGAAGCAAAATCGCTCGGGGACCTTCTCGCGCTGCCGACCATTTCCCCAATTGATATTTTTCAGCACTGCATCCCGGTTAAAAGTACTCTAAGCCTGATGGGTTACCTGCGGGAAGAAAATGAGAACACCTGGCCGGACTATACGGAGGAGCGGGCGCTGAAACTGATCGACCTCTTGAACGATTTCGCTGATTACACTGTTGACTACACTGTGATCGATTGTACGCATCATCTGCTTTACAATCCGCTTACGGCAGCAGCCCTGAAAACGTCTGACACCACGTTCCGGATCATGAACGCTGACCCGAAAAGCCTAATGTATCTGAAATCCCAAAGCTTGTTTCTGATGCAGGATCCCGCGTTCCGATTCGACAAACATGTGAGAATTATCAATAACCTTGAGACCTTTCAGGCTCTGGACACCTACCGAGAAGCTTTTGGCGGTAAGGCATACGTTCTTCCGCATCTGGAAGCCTTACAGATCCAGTATGGCGAATCACGTCTACTGGAGCCGCTGACAGGTTGGAACTCAAAAGCCTATCAAGTTATGCTCCAGAAAATGATTGCACAGGAGATTCTATCCGCTGAGAAGCAGGAATACGATGCTCGGCTTAATACCCGTATCCCTATGCGCGGCGGCAGACAGGAGGAACTAATACATGGTTAAGAATACAGATCTGTTTTTTCACCAAAACTCGGTTATGGATTTTCCTGTAGTATTGAATAAAGTCCAAACATATTTTTCCGAGCATTATAAAGAGCTGATGCTGGCCAAAACAGCTGACAACTTTGAGCAGCTTAAATCCTATATTCAGAAATATCTTACCGACAACCGACTCGGCGTTGACGGCATGGATCAGGACCAGCTTGTAGGCAGGCTGTTACGCGAAATGGCAGAATACAGCTTCTTGACACCCTATCTCAAATTTGAGATACCCAATGTAGAGGGCATAGAGATTGATTCTTGGGAGTGTGTCTGGATAAAGTTCGCGGGGGGACGAATTGAGCAAACAAATGAAACTTTCTTCTCTCCAAAGCATGCACGTGACGTTATGATCCGGCTTCTTAATCAGTCCAAAATCAGCACAGATCCTTCTCATCCTCTTGCAAGAGGGCATTTGGGGAAAAATATCCGGATCACGGTCAACTGCGGCGGTGGGACGTTGGATGAAGATGTCGGAGTTGCTGCATCTATCCGCTTTATTAATCCGAACCATTTGACAAAGGAGGATCTGATAAACAATGGTAGGTAGGACACTTACACCTAATATGATGCGCTTTCTTGTTTATGGATACCGATATGGACTATCTATGATGCTTTCAGGCGAAACCGATGCCGGGAAAACAACGCTGATGAGTATTATCTTGTCAGAAGCAGTGCCTAACAATAAAAAACTGATAACCATTGAAAATGGAACACGGGAATTTAATCTAGTTAAGCGGGATCCAGTAACCGGAAAGATCATCAACAGTGTAATTCATCTTGTTACGCGGGATTCCGACGACGAAAAGCAAGAAATTACCCAGCAAATGTTGCTGGAATGGTCAATGACCGCAAATCCAGACTACCTTTGTATGGCGGAAGTGAAGGGATCGGAGTCCTATGAAACTCTGGAGGCATCGGTCACACACCCGGTAATCGGTACAACACATACGAAAAAAAGCGAAAAGGACATTCCTAAAAGGCTTGTGGACCTTGCAGCTATAAAAGGTAACCTAAATGATAAAACACTTTACTCCATGGCAATTGATTCTTTTCCGATCCTTTTTCATGCAGAAAAAATGGCTGATGAGGTACGCAGAGTAACAGGGATTTCCGAATGTCAGCTCAAAAACGGTCTTCCAACATTTCAGCCGCTTTGGGAGTATAGAACGGACTATAACGAAGTTGTAAATGGCAAGACCGTCGTTCATGGGGATTTTGTCAAATGCGGAAACATTTCTGATGATCTGCAGTATCAACTTCGCCAGAAAGGTATTCCCAAAAACATTCTGCAAAGCATTCTGGAGGGGGAAGAGCCATGACACTGAATATTGTTGCATTTGTTGCGTTTATTGCCGGCTCTTTTATTCTTTTGAACATCCGGCCGGGCGAGTTGATTACAGATCTGAAGTCGGGCCTCGTAAAAATCCGGCAGCTGCGAAAGCCGTCTCTGCGCCAACAGGTAAAAATGAGCACCCAGAAAAAGAAAATCCGCGGAATTCGGAAGATCCTTCTGGATTCCAAAGCGGTGCTGAAGCTGACCGGCCGGATGGATCGAATGCCGTTTTATACGACGGCGTCGATCATCCTTTTTTTTACCGGTGTGCTAATTAGCGCCTTGCTTAACAATTACTTCAATATGCTTGTCCTCGGCGGTGGTCTTTCTCTGATTCCCTGGCTGTATATTCTCGCATCTTCAACCGTGTTTAAGAAACGTATCAACTCAGAACTGGAGACATCTCTGGGAATGATCACAATATCGTATATGCGGATTGATAGCTTTCCGATTGCGGTAGAAGAGAACCTTCCCGAAATGCAGTCGCCAGTTAAAGATGTGTTTGAAAAGTTTGTGGTTCAGACAAAGCTGGTTTCTTCCAACATTCCGGCTCTTTTGGAAGAAATGAAAGACAGTATCGACAACGCCACTTTTCAGGACTGGGTGGAACAGGTTATCCAATGCCAGAACAACCGAGCGTTGAAATCAACGCTCCAGCCGATTGTCAATCGCTTTTCTGACGTTCGTGAGGTATCTGGAAAGCTGAACAATCTCCTGTACGAGCCGCTCAAGGAATATATCACTCTGGCAGTTATTATGATTCTGAATTACCCGTTCTTCTACACGATGAGCCGAGACTGGTACGACGCACTGTTTCAGACGACACAGGGACAACTCCTTGTTACCGGCACGTTTGTGTACCTGTTCTTATCCCTGATCGGTGAGGTCCGAAATACCCGTCCGGTCGAATATCGAAGGTGAAGCCATGAAATATGCAAATCTACTTGTTTCCGGCCTGCTTCTGGCAGCAGGATTATACCTGATCCTATGCGATGTGTTTCGAGTACCGTCTCTGCAAGCGTCCAGGGTTGCCACAAAACTCTCCGAAGGGCATAAAGTCAGCTGGCACCGCGCGGCTATCATGCACCTTACAGAGGGACTTGCCAAACATATCCGGATCAGCCAAATTCGGCACGACGATCTGGCGTCGACGCTGCAATACGCCGGAATCAATCAGACACCGGAAGCCTACATCGCCAACATTATTATTCGAGCGGCATTCCGGCTAGTCTGGATCATTCCGTCGGCCTTTATTATTCCGATCCTGATTCCGATCATTGTTGTGCTGACCATCAATAAAGTGGCGGAGAATCTCAAAGCCGCCGAAAAAATCGTGTGGCAGAAACGGCAGAGAATTGACCGGGAGCTTCCGCGCTTTGTTTCCACCCTTGTTCAGGAGTTGAGAGCATCGCCGGATGTTCTAACTATCCTTGAAAAATATCAAAGCAGTGCCGGACCAGTATTCCAGAACGAGCTTCAGATCACGATCGCCGGGATGAAATCTGGAAATCAGGAACAGGCCCTTCTCCGGCTTTCGGCACGTGTAGGCAGTACAATGTTGTCCGAAGTCGTCCGGAGTCTGATAAATGTTCTGCACGGTGATAACGGAGTCTATTTTTTCACTTTGTTGGATCACGACTACAAGCGTCAGGAATATCAGATGCTGGAATCAGAAGCCCTGAAGCGTCCCGTAAAGATGAAAAAATATTCTTACGGCCTTGTGGCCTTTATTCTTGCGACCTACATCTTTGTGACATACAAACAGCTTTTCAGCGTCGTATCTACACTGTTCCATTGATCATCTCCAGCGGAAGGAGAAATGTATATGCTAAAGTATCTAAAATCCAAACGCGGCAGCTCAATCATCGAGCTTCCGTTTGTTGTTCTGGTTGTAATGTTCCTGCTGGCGCTTTTTCTGAAAGTATCCCCGGCATTTTTGATGAAGCAAAGCCTGGACACCTACGCAACGGAGCTTTGCCGTGTGGCTGAGATTTCTGGACGCGTGGGAGATGAAACGACAGCAAAGGAAAATCAGCTTAATGATGCAATGGGTATCACGCCGGACATTACCTGGTCGAAAACCGGTAAAATCCAACAGAATGACACGTTTACCGTTACCTGTTCCATGACTTACGATCTCGGGCTATTCGCCAATATCGGATCCTTTCCGGTTCAGCTCGCTGGCCATGCAACCGGGACATCGGAGGAATATTGGAAATGAAATTTCTGAGAAGCAAAAGAGGCAGCTCTCTTCTCTGGGTACCCTTCCTGGCACTTGTTCTGCTGGTATTCAGCATGGCAATGTGGGAACGGTCGAGGCTCACTATTATCGCACAGGGTTGCCGTGACGCAGTTCAGTCGGCTGGAACTCAAGTGTGTGCCGACAATTACAAAAACGTTTATAACGGTGTCCGCGAGGGATATTCCGGCGGGTATAAGTTGGCGGACGCCAACTGGACGCAAAATGTCACGGCAAGCGATATTATCGCAAAAGTTGACACAAAGCTCGGTACGTCCGGCGGCGTAAAATCGGTAGACGGGAAAACGGAATTCTCCATTTCCGACCTGTCCATCAGTCTTCAGAACGCGCCGCTTGCGCCAACCGATGCGGAAAATGCACAGCAATTCAAAGGAACTGTTACGTATACGCTGACAGTACCCCTTTCTTCCGCATGGTCGGCTCTTCCTCCTATGGTTGTGCACGAAAAGTTGGATTCAGGATTCTCCCCGCAGGGGGAGGCCGCGTTCGGCGGATCTGGTGATGCTTCTGGCCCACAGATTGAAAATCTCAGCCTCTCCGCCTCTAATATGACGCTGGACAAGGGCGACACAAACGTCATCGCGGCATCAATCGTCCCGGACGACGCAGAGAGCCGCAAAATCAACTGGAGCAGCACCGACAGTTCCGTGTGCGCGGTGACGCAGACCGGGGCGGTGACCGGTGTTGGTGTTGGATCGGCCTCGGTTGTTGCGCTGACGGATAACGGCAGAATGGCGCAGTGCAATGTGACCGTTGTCTCGCCGGTCGCAGGGATCAGTTTGGACAAGTCCAATATCAAGATGATCAAGGGCGCAGCAGAAACCCTGACCGCAACGGTGCGGCCCGCCGACGCTACCAATAAGGGTGTTCAGTGGGCAACATCGGACAGCTCGGTCTGCACGGTGGACCAGTCCGGACACATTTCGGCGGTCGGGGCTGGGGCGGCAACGATCACAGTGATGACGCAGGAAGGCGGTTTCTTCGCCGAATGCGCCATTACCGTAACGATTCCGGTTTCCGGAATCACGCTGGACAAAACTAACATGACTGTTACCAAAGGGGTAACAGATACCCTGACCGCGACCGTATGGCCCGGTGACGCGACGCGGCATGACATTCTATGGGCCTCATCCAACAGCTCCGTCTGCACGGTGGATTCTGCAGGGCATATCTCGGCGATCGGCGTCGGAGCCGCAGTGATCTCTGCGACGACCGAGGACGGTCAATACACAGCAACATGCAACATCAATGTCGTAATTCCGGTAACAGGCATTACGGTCAGTCCGTCGACGTTAACGTTAATCCGGTATACCTCCGGGCAGCTGACAGCCACCGTTTCCCCGCCGGATGCGACAGACAAGACTGTGTACTGGACATCT
The DNA here is from genome assembly GCA_023410445.1 of Bacillota bacterium. Taxonomy (GTDB): domain Bacteria; phylum Bacillota; class Clostridia; order Oscillospirales; family Acutalibacteraceae; genus Caproicibacter. The sequence continues at coordinate 233,161 of JAEYPT010000007.1, forward strand.
TCCAATTCAACCGTCTGCACCGTGGACGGCACTGGGAGGGTTACAGGCGCTGGGGTCGGCACAGCTATCGTTACGGCCAAAACCCGGGACGGCGGATACACGGCAACATCCTCAATCACGGTCAAGCCCAACACCTACAATGTGATGGTAAACAGCAACTTCGGGGGGACAGCCTATGGCACCGGTACATACAATGCTGGGAGCAACGTCATACTCTCTGAGGTCCCGTATGAACACTATCATTTCACCGGCTGGAGCATTAATGGAGTCACGGTTGGTATGGGTGGCACCTATACAATTTATAATCTTTCTGCTGACGTGACCGTTACGGCCAATTTTGCCATAGACACGTTTACCATCAACGTCTACGGTAGTACGGGCGGCTCGGCGTCAGGTAGCGGAACCTATCCTTTCGGTGCAAATATTACGCTCCAAGCGACAGCCAATCCTGGCTATCGTTTTATTGGATGGTCAGACGGCGCGCTTGATAACCCCCGTGGATATACCGTTACCACAAATGCAACCATTACAGCAACGTTTGCGCTGGATTATGATGTCACTGCATGGTTTGATCATTGTGGTGCATCTCATAATACACTTCTTGGAGAAGATGGTTCATGTTACATCTCAGTCTTTAATCATGAGGATGATAGAGATCTTTGTGAAACTGATGTGTATTTTAAGTTTGATTCCCCGGTTACTTGGAATAAAGGAGATGTTATTTACAACACAACGAATATGATAGAGGATATAACTCCTTTTACACATGGAAGGGATATAGATGTTTATGCTCTAATCAACGGTTCTTACACATTTATCGGCTGGCAACATTATCAATCAGGGGGCAAATATCCGTCCCTGTTTTCAACAATACCTGCCTATGCTTCCGGCAGTGCATCTCAAT
>JAEYPT010000002.1 GCA_023410445.1 Bacillota bacterium
GCGGCGGCTCTGCGCCTGATTGAACGTGCGCACGAACAGAAGATTTATGTTTCGTTCGACCCGAATCTTCGCCCGAGCCTCTGGAAGAGCCCGGAGATCATGGCAAAGACCCTGAACGACGTTGCCTACCGGTGCGATCTGGTGCTGCCGGGCGTTTCGGAGGGGGAGATTCTTACCGGATGCCACACCGCTCCGGAGATTGCGGAGTATTACCTCTCCAAGGGGGTCAAGGACGTCGTCATCAAGACGGGCAAAGAAGGAGCCTACGTTCAGAATGCCTCCCTGCGCGCGCAGGTTCCCTGTTTCCCGATTGAGAAATTCGCCAAGGTGGTTGACACGGTCGGGGCCGGCGACGGTTTCGCGGTCGGCGTCATCAGCGGCCGTCTGGAAGGCTTGAACCTCAAGGACGCCGCCATGCGCGGAAACATCATCGGCGGCCTCCAGCTTACGGTGGAGGGCGACAACGAAGGTCTTCCCAACCGGGCGGAGCTCGAAGAGATGCAGAAGCTCATGGAAAAACTGTAATCCTGTTTCAATCCGAAAAGGCACCCACCGAGTGGGGTGCCTTTTTTGCTGCTTCCCGTTCCGGAAGCTCGCCATGGGATTCTGATTACGAAATATTTCTTTTTGCTTGTTATCGCCCCCGCGATCTTTTATAATGAGTAACGGACAAGGACAACGTCGGGTTCCGCTCGATGGGAAAACCGATCTCCTGCCGATGGGAAGGGCAAAAAAAGTGAAAAAAAATTTTCTGGATGTCAGCATGCTCAAGTTTTTGGCCGTGGGGGTTCTGAACACCGCGTTCGGCGCAGCGGTCATGTTTCTGCTTTACAATCTGGCGGGCTGCACCTATTGGGTGTCGTCGGCCGCAAATTATATTCTCGGCAGCATCCTGAGCTATTTTCTAAATAAGTATTTTACCTTTCAGAATAAAGAGCATTCATGGAAGATCGTGGCCAAATTCGCCGCGAACATTCTGGTCTGCTATCTCGTCGCCTACGGCGTCGCGAAACCGCTGACGCTTCAGCTGCTGTCGCGCCAGCCGCAAAAAATTCAGGAAAACGCCGCCATGCTTGTGGGCATGGTGCTGTTCACCGGTCTGAACTACCTGGGGCAGCGCTATTTCGCCTTCCGTTCGAAGGGCCGGGGGGAATCCGCATAACGCCTGCCCAGTTTCAGTCTGTGACTAATTTTCGATTTTTAAGTTTTTAATTGACTGTTTCCGTCGATCAAACTATGATAGAATCATGTTGCCGAACCGGCTGCCGCCGTGCGCTGTTCGGGCGACCCCGCATGCTTAGCGGCCGAAGAGAGCAGGCGGGAATCCTGATTTTAGAGGGATCTGTAAATGAAAAAACATATGCTGATGATCAGCAACCTGATTATTATTTTTGCCGTAATGGCCGGCTTTGCCGTGAGCGTATATCAGGATACTACCTCCTATCAGCAATTAGCTGAAAAGCACCTGCAGGACGTCGTCAGTCTGGCCGATACGGATATTTCGAACTGCATCGACAGTTCCATGAGCAAGCCGGTAATGGTCTCAAAGACCATGGCGAACGACGAATTCCTGAAAACGTGGCTTTCATCGGAACCGAAGAACACCGGGGACCCCAGCTATATCAGGCAGCTATACGGCTATTTGAAGGCGTACCAGAAGAAATACAATTATACGACGGTTTTCTGCGTTTCCGCTCTGACCGGCAACTATTACTATCAGGACGGCCTCAACAAGACGGTTTCAAAGGACGATCCTCACGACGTGTGGTACTACAATTTTGTGAAGTCCGGCCATGAGTACGATCTGGAGGTGGACACCGACCAGGCCAACCATGACGATGTCGCCGTGTTCGTCAATTTCCGCGTGACGGGGGATGACGGAAAGCTTCTGGGTGTGATCGGCGTCGCGCTTCAGGTTTCCTTTATCCGGGATACGATCCGTACGTACGAAAAGGACTACAACCTTTCGGTTTATATCGTCAACGAGGGAGGTTCCCCGAATTCCTTTAAAGGGAATACGGATATTTTCGTGAGCCGGAGCAGTTTACCCGAGTGCACGGGAGTCAAGGAAAAAATTGTACTGGACCGCTCCGGAAATTCGCAGGTCCAGTGGTTTACCTCCGGGGGCGAACGGAAGTGCCTGATTACGAAGTACGACTCCACCCTTGCCTGGTATCTGATTCTTGAGATGAAAACCAGTTCGATTGTAAGTGCGTTCCAGCAGAGAATGCAGAGCAATGTGTTTTTCATGCTGCTGTCGCTCGCGGCCTGCATCCTGGTCACGACAGTGGTGTTTTTCAATTATAACCGGCGCATCGTCGAGGTTGAGAATACGGACGACCTGACCGGCCTGCCGAACCGGAAACTCTTCTCCAGACAGTATGAGGTGTTTCTCCGAAAATACCGCGGAAAGCCCGTTACCTTCTTTATGCTCGATATCGACCGCTTTAAGGAAATCAACGACACGCACGGCCATATTTTCGGGAACGCCGTCCTCGTGATGGTTGCGAAGGAACTGAAAAATGCCGTAGGGCCAACCGGCATCGCGGCACGCTGGGGCGGGGATGAGTTTATCGGGCTTCTGCCGGTCGAGCCGGAGGAAGCAAAGGCAATTCTCAACCGCTTTTCAGAGGCTCTGAAAAACAGCGGGAAGGAAGACGGATACCAGGTGACGGTGAGCGTGGGCCTCGCCGTACTGGATGAAACACTCGACGTGGAGCAGGCAGTCCAGAGAGCTGACGACGGAATGTACGCTTCCAAGGAGGAAGGGCGCGACCGTATTACACTTCGTTGACGGATAAAAAGAAGAGCAGAAGACAATTTGTCTTCTGCTCTTCTTCGAAGCGGTTCACACCGGGATGGGCTCTTCCCACCAGCCGAACGCAATCCGCCCGACTGCGGGAGGGGTGCAGTTCCCGACAAGGGAGAGGTAAACCAGAAAGGAACCGCCGGGTGGGAAAATCAGTTTCCCGTTTTCCGTGTCCATTACGGTTGTTCCCGCGTCCCCGTTCCGGACGAATGCTTCCACTCCGTTGTATGGCTGGCTGGTGACCTGCGACGCGTACTGAAGCCGGACCTTCGGTTCCGGCGGGGGCTGGAGGAACGTATTGGAAGGGGTAACGGAGCCCGATTCGTAAAAACTGCCGGGGGCCGACGCGTTGAACCAGAACTCCGCACGGAACGGCGCTTCGGAAAGATCGGTCGCCGTCCACACATTCACATGCAGAGCGACGCCGGACTGGCGCGGATTATAAAGCCTTGCCCAGGTGCTGGTTCCGTTCCCGAAGCTGAGATTGTCTACGGTGCCGATAAAATAGCGGCCCAGCGTCGACTCGTATAACTCGATGGGAATATTGACTGTTTTTTCGATTCCCGCCCGATAACCGCGGGAAGGATTCTGGTTTCTGAAATCTGTCATGTTCCCCGCCCTCTTTGTCGTCAACTTTTGATTTACAGTTCAGAATATGCTGGAACAGGATTATAAGTGCTTAAATTTTGCGGTTGACGAACAATCGGGTGCAAACTATAATAGAGAAAACAGGGAGGGCGATCAAAATGGAGTTCCTTCTGCGGAAATGGGAAAAACAGGACGCGGCCAAAATCGTCCGTTATGCCGATAATCCGAAGATTGCGGCGAATCTGCGCGATTCCTTTCCGTACCCCTATACCGTGGCCGATGCGCGGGCCTACGTGGATTTCTGCGTGGAAAACGAAGGAAAACGTCAGCTTTGCCGCGCGATTGAAATTGCGGGAGAACCGGTCGGCAGCATCGGCGTCTTTCTGCAAAGCGACGTCGCCCGCCGGAGCGCGGAGCTCGGCTACTGGCTCGCCGAGCCGTTCTGGGGAAAAGGCGTTATGTCCGCCGCCGCGCGCCAGCTCTGCGGCGAGGCCTTCGAGCGGTTCGATCTTCTGCGCATCTTTGCGGAACCGTTCGCCTACAACACGGGCTCGCGCCGGGTGCTGGAAAAAGCGGGTTTTCAGTTGGAAGGCATCCTGAAAAAGAGTGTGTTTAAAAACGGAACGGTATACGATTCCTGTATGTACGCGCTGGTGCGGTAACGAGCGCAAAAAAACCCCCGGGCCGGATTTCCTCCGGGCCGGGGGCTTGCTGCGTTCAGGGGCTAAAAGAAGAATTTATAGGGGATCTGGTTGATGCGATTCGCCAGAAGCAGGAACGTGCTGTACAGGAATCCGATAAACATGACAGCGCCCGCGGAATAGTAATAGACGTACTTGCGGGTGTTCAGCGAAGTTTTCAGCTTTCGGCTTTCCTCATAGGCCTTCTTCTTGGAAGCCGATCCCTGCTTTTTCAGGCTGGTTTTTATCTGTGCGTATTCCTCCACCTGTTCGCTATCCACCCCGATACTCTTCAGAATTTCCGGAATCAGAATGATCGCCGTGGTGAAGAACATAGTGCCGATCCGCTGGAACAGGAAGCGCTGACAGGTCATAATAAAGAGAATGGCTGAAAAAATTGAGAAGTTGATCAGCGCCAGATTCGCCGGGTTTCGCCGCAGGAGCGGTTTCATCAGAATCACCGCGACGACAGCCGTCAGCACCGGAACTACAGCCGTGTTCCAGTCACGGCCCACCACGATGTAATACAGCCCTTCCTGCGTGGCGTAATAGGTGAATATGTATTTCGTGATGAACGAAAAAATCTGCCACGAGGTTGCCATAATTACCCCGGTCCCCACCGCGTAGGCCGTGAGGGTTTTCCAGTTAACCGGAATAAACGCGACGAAGTACGCAACCACCATAATCAGAATGGATTTATGGAATGTCGCGGCCAGAATGACGATCAGCAGGTAGGGCAGGAATTTCCGCTTCATCAGGTAGGGCACCGCGAACAGGAAAATCGCGATGGCAATCGACTGACGGATAAAGCTGAGCGTGTTCACGAAGAAGCCGAAGGAAACGTACACGTACATGGTAATCCACGGAATGGGCGTATATTTGTAAGCAAGCACAGCGGTCAGCACGGTGACCAGAACAGAGACCACTGCCATAAACACGCGGACATCCGGGGTAAAGAGGGAAACAATATAATTCAGAAGACTGTAGCCCGGCTCAATGCGGTATCCGTTTGCTCCACTGATCAGGAAGGCCCAGCCCCCGTCGTGCACCTGTTTAAAGTAATACGCGTACATGTCGTAATCGATGCCGACCGTATGAGCACGCAGTGACGAAATGACGATCATGGCAACGGAAACGGTTACAAGGAACAGCAGATCGCTTCGTTTGCATTTTTTCCATTCGCACAGGAGTATCCCCAGTACGATGACCAACAAAAGCAGAAGATTATAAATCAGCATGAAAAATCCCCTTTCCAATACTCGGATTCCAGTATAGCATCAAATTTTCCAGTGCGCAACGAACTTATAAAAAGTTCATAAATTCCAGAGGAACCTATGCATACGGCGAAAATGATCCAGCGGTTTTCCACGGCAGGAATCGGGGTATACTACGAAAAGCGCAGGTTGACAAATCCGCGCAAAAATCGGATAATAGGGGAAACGGAAAATCCCCGCGGCCCGAAGTCCGGCGCCTGCGGATCAATGCTGAAAAGGGCGGATTGTATTACATGAAAAAATATTGGATTCTTTCTCTGGCGGTCGGAATGGCCGTGCTGTTTTCCGGCTGCGGAGTCGGGAACGTCGGAGGGCTCCCCGGGGGAGCGTCCTCGCAGGCGTCGTCGGCGGTGTCTTCCCAGGTGAGCGCAGACAGCTATGACGACAGCCTCTCCGGGCTTGAAAAATACCTGACCGCGGCCGCACAGCTTTCCGGCACGCCGACCGCCATGCAGGCCGATGTGATCGGCGCGAAAAAGGGTGACCGCTATGTGTACAGCAACAACGGCGGCAAGAACAACGTGACGGTGGAACTGTACGAGTATGACCCGTCATCGCTGAATGCCACGGCACAGAAGACAATTGCCGAGGTGAAAAACGGCGGAAAACTCACCATTCTTGAGCAGAAGGTGGATGCAGTCGTTTCGGACAGCGGCAAATACCTGATGATCTACAAAAACACCGCGACTGGCGACGCGGACAAGGCCTATGATAAGGAACTGGTACAGCTCTTTACCGGATTCAAGAAATAATGACCGATCCGAACAGCCTTCCGTAAACGGAGGCTGTTCTTTTTCATTATAAGGGGTCGGAAAAGGAAGTTGAAGGACCCATGTTTGAGACCGAATGGTTTGCTTCTATCGTTCAGAGGAACGTTTTGGAATGTGCATTTCTTCTGTTTGTTGCGACGGAATTTGTCATACTGTTTCTGTCGAGCAGAAACAGCAAGGGAGAAAAGGAAAAATCGGACCGTGGTTCCAAGCCGATCATCATCTTCGGCTTTTGGCTGGCGCTGCTCGTCAGTTGGATTCCGTTCGGGCATACGCTCCCCACTCCATTCTATTACGTAGGAACCGCGATGCTTTTGCTCGGCACGGCTCTGCGCTGCTGGGCGGTGTGGACGCTTCGCAGTTTCTTTACCCTTTCCGTACAGACAAAAGGGGAGCAGAAGCTGATCCAAGCCGGGCCCTACCGAGTGGTCCGTCACCCGGCATATACGGCCAGTATTATGCAGCTGATCGGTTTTCCGCTGGGTCTCCGCTCCTGGCCTGGGCTCATTGCTGCCATCGCAATTGCGGCTTTGGTCTACGGTTATCGCATTCGCACGGAGGAAAAAGCCCTGCGGGAGCATTTCGGAGAGGAATACGAGGAGTATAGAAGACGGACATGGAGGCTGTTCCCGTTCCTCTTTTAGCGGACTAAGTCCGCGGTTAAGGACCCAGCGTTTATTAGGGCGCAAACTTTTGAATTTAGTTTGCCTGGATCATACCAACAAATGCCGAGGGAGCAAAAAAGTGGCGGGAGCGGACCAAGTCCGCGGTTAAGAACCCGGCGTTTTGCATGGCAGGAATTTTTGAATTTAGCTTGCCGGGATTGTACCGACAAATGCCGAGGGAACAAAAAAGTGGCGGGAGCAGTCCTTAGACTGTCCCACCATAGAATTTGTTGTTAATATAAATACCTGGAGTTTTTGCGTATTGTTCTGCCCGATCGCACTGTCGATTTTCTGCCGTGCTAGCTTTACGCATGTTTGTAAAAACCATCCCGACAAACAAGGCCGATCAATTGAACCGTGTGAAATGTCGGGTCCTTGAAAGCAGGCTCAGCCTGCTAGCTGCAGAAGCGGTGATCGCCGATGACTACAATCACCGGGCGGGAAAGAATCCACTTGCTGGTTGATTTTACAGGGTTGTAGTAATAGATCGCGCCCCCGGAGGGGTCCCAGCCGTTGATGGCGTCGCGCGCAGCCTTGTAGGCGGAGTCCGCGGTGGCAGCGTTGATACCGCCGTCCTTCAGACAGGAAAACGCCCCCGGCTGATAGATCACGCCCGCGAGCGTGTTGGGGAAGGAGGGGTGGCCGACCCGATTCAGGATGACCGCCGCGACCGCCACCTGGCCAACGTAGGGCTCTCCGCGCGACTCGGCCGAGGTGACTTTGGCGAGAAGATTGACGTCGTTGCTGCTGTAGCCCCCGGCTCCGCCGCCGCTCTTGCCGCTGCTGCTCCCGGAAGAGGCAATTCCCATGGCCTTCAGGGTCGCGCTCCCCGCAACACCGTCGGCTGCCAGACCGTTCTTCTTCTGAAACGCGATGACAGCGTTCTTAGTGCCGGTGCCGTAAACTCCGTCCGCCGAGCCTTTGTAGTAGCCCCAGCTTTTCAGCTTCGTCTGAATCTGCTTCACTTCGGTTCCGGTCGAACCGTACTTGGAAATCGTCTGCACGACGCCGCCGATCCGCCAGATGATGCAGATCATCAGGAAATTGAGAAGGACGATAATCAGAATGCTCCAGATATATTTCAGCTTTGCGTTCATTGGCAACACCTCTGGGGTCAATTTTTCCCTGGAATCCCGAAAATATCCGCTTCCCGCGGCAAACGGCTGGTTTTTACCCGGAATGGTTCCACTGGCGAACCAAACAGCGGGTTTCTGCCCTGTTTCGACACTTTTTGCAGAAAGACCGAAAAAAAGTGAGAAAAAGGGTTGACAATGGGAGCGTGGTTTGGTATTATAGTGAAGCGCCTTACGGAAACGGACACTTGAGAGAGCGGTTCGAAACGCCGGAAAGCCGCATGGGACCTTGAAA
>JAEYPT010000005.1 GCA_023410445.1 Bacillota bacterium
GCGATACCGTCTTATAATTCGGAAGATTATCTGCGCCGCTGTCTCGATACGGCTGTGCAGGGAGGGGAAGAGGTTGAAGTGATTGTCGTCGACGACGGCTCAACCGACCGAACGGCTGACCTCGCGCGGGAATACTGTCGACTTTATCCCAATATCGTGAGGCTGATTCAGAAAGAAAACGGCGGCCACGGTTCGGCGGTGAACTGTGGGCTTCAGGCCGCAGAGGGAACCTTTTTCAAAGTAGTCGACAGCGACGACTGGCTGGACCCTTCCGCTTACCGGAATGTGCTGGATGTTCTGCGAAAGGCCGAATCCATCGATCTCGTCGTCACTAATTACGTGTACGAATATTTTTATGCAGGCAAACGCAAATGCGTAAAATTCGGGAACGTTTTCCCCGTTGGAGAGGTCATCACCTGGGATGAAATGAAACGCTTCCGCATCAGTCAGTTCATGATCATGCACGCGATGATTTACCGCACCGAGGTGCTGCGCAAATGCGGCCTGCAGCTCCCGGAGCACACGTTTTATGTGGACAACATTTTCGCCTATGTTCCGCTGCCTTTCGTGAAAACGCTGATGTATGTGGACTGCGACCTGTACCGCTACTTTATCGGTCGGGCGGATCAGTCCGTCAACACGGAGGTCATGATCAAACGCATTGACCAGCAGCTCCGGGTAACCAAGATCATGGCGGACGCCTACGATCTTTTCACCGACGTTCCTTCCCGGAAGCTGAAGGAGTATATGCTGCATTACCTGAGTATTATGGTCTCCGTTTCGCTGATCCATCTCTATCTATCGGAGAACCCGGAGGATGCCCCCAAAGCCCTTGAACTGTGGGAGTATCTCCGCAACCGGGACCCGAAGCTTTACGCGGCGGTTCGCTCCGCCTTCGTGAATCGGTTTATCCGCCTGCTGCACAAGGAAGGCCAGCACGCGACCAAGGCCGGCTTCCGGATCGCCCGGCGCATCTATAAGTTCAGCTGACCGTGAGGGATAACGGCCGCAGGCGTCGGGCCGCGTCCGGGTTATCGCCAAATATATAAGAAAAGACACCGCATCCGAGCCTTTACGGCAGGGGATACGGTGTCTTTCTTCGTTTTGCGGGATACCGGGTGCGACTTAAAACTTGCCGATGATCTCCGCGTTAAGATTCTTCAGCAAGCCGGCAGCCAGTTTTACCGCATTCGTGCAGTCGGTAAAGGAGGCGATTCCGTAGTGGCTGTGTATGTAGCGAACCGGCAGACCGATTACAATAACGGGAACGCTCGAATTCGAAAGGTGGATCGGAGCTCCGTTCGTTGAGCCTCCGGTGCGCACGGACTCCTGCACGGGAATTCCGTTTTTCTCGGCGAAATCAAGCGCAAACCTCTGGAACCGGGGGTTGGTGATCATTCTGGCGTCGATGTGCCGCAGCATCGGACCGTGTTTGATTGCGGTCTGAATCATATAGGGTTCGGAGAACGTATCGTCGGCCGGGCAGCCTTCGAAAACAATGGCAAGATCCGGCTTGATGTGATTTCCAGTCACGGTTGCGCCGCGCGTTCCCACTTCTTCCTGAGTGGAAAAGCCTGCGACGACATCCAGACCCAGATTCTGACCCTTCAACTCATTCAGGGTTCCCAGAATCGAGGCACAGCCGAGACGGCAGTCAAACGCCTTGCCGATCATCAGGTCGCGGCGGTCATTGTATTCAAACGTGACGTCGGGCACGACGGGAGCGCCCATTCGAATTTTATAATCTTTAATCACTTCATCGGCGGAAGATGCGCCGATATCAATTACCATATCTTCGACGCTGGCCGGCTTGTTCCGTTCTGCCTCGCTCATAAAATGGGGCGGCTTGGAAGCCACGACTCCCGGAATATACTCGCCGTCGGCATTGCGTACTTTGACCCTGTGCGCCGGAATATTATTGGCAACCCATCCGCCGAGCGTAATAAACCGAAGGGTTCCGTTCGGCTTGATCGCCTGGACCATAAAGGCAACCTCGTCGCTGTGAGCGTCCAGCTGTACCACCGGACGTTTTCCCTGGTTTTCCGTTCTTGAGAGGTACAGATTGCGTAGGCTGTCTTCCTCAAATTTGCCCAGGTCAGCACCGTGTTTGCGAAGTACCGTGAGCACTTCGTCCTCAAATCCGGATGCTCCGTTTGCATTGGAGAGATCCTGAATGATGTGGAGCATTTTTTCTTTTTCCATGTTGCTATATCTCCTTTTATGTTCATGATTGCTTCAGTTGGTTGATTGTCAGCGGTCTTGCTCAAACGTCCCTTTTTTGAGAATCTTTTTGTTTTGCATCATCGGCGTTCCGCCGGCAATCACGGTATCAATATCATAGAATTCATCCAGCAGCAGCAAATCGGCGTCGCTTCCCGTGTGGATCGTGCCTTTCCGGGGATAAAGCCCCAGCGCTTTGGCGACGTTTTCCGTAACCGGGCGAACCGCATCCTCGACACGGAACCCTCTTTCCAGAATCAGTGATTTTACCGCCTGATGAATGGTTGTAATTTTACCGACGCCCATGCCGACCATTTCGTTCTTTTCATTCCAGATCGGCATGCTTCCGTTGGAATCGGAGCTTAGCGTGACAAGCTCCGGTGGAACCATTCGGAAAATGCGCTCAAGTAGCTCCGCCGTTACCGAACCGCTTTCATCCGCTGTAAAATCGATGTAGCCTCCCAGATTTGCAAACTTTACCGCGTCGTCGAAAGCACGCCCCACGTGGGTCGGCCGGAAGTTTTTAATCGGGATATCGCTCTGCTTTAAAGCGTCGAACACTACCCCGAGCCCGCTTTTTCCGTCGCCGAGGTGCATGTGCACAACTCCCGGCTTGTTGGAAATAAGACCTGCGCGCCTGGCCTGTGTGGCAAGGCGGATCAGCTCTTCCACTGTGATCCCGGAGGACCGGTGGTCGTTGATCGCGGTTTTTACCCCGATAATTTCCTCGATGAATACGATGTCTTTTTCCACCGAGCCGGTCAGCGTCGGGGCGGGGTACTCATAAGAGCCCGTCAGGCAAAAGGCCGTCAGACCGAATTCACGAAGGGCCTTCGTCTTGGCAACCAGAGCTTCGACGGAGCGTGTCTGCGCATCCGTTCCCAGCAATCCGACCAGACCGGTGATGCCGCCCGCGATGCAGTCGGAGGGGTTCAGTTCCGGAACGCGGGTCGAAAATCCGCCTTCGCCGCCGCCTCCGGTAATATGGACGTGCTGGTCGATGTAGCCGGGAACGGCCGCCATGCCATGCGCGTCAATACAGTGCTGATGCGGAAAGACGTATTCCTTCAGGTCTCCTGTTTCGATGATTTTGCCGCCGGCGATTAAAATATCTTCCGTTTTATCAGAACCGAACAGCCGGGCGTTGTTGATTACGGTTACCATTTCTGCCTCCTGAGTATCGAAGCGTTCTGTTGAGAAATTTATTCTTGTAATTTTGATCGAAACCGCTTTATTTGCTGCAAAACGCCGTTATAATAGAATCTGAATTAAGTCTTTTCAGAAAAAAGCGGAGGATGTTCATTTTGGATTTGATCAAAATTATAGAAGAAAATTACGGGGACCTTACCAAACGTCAGCGGGCCATCGCGGACTATATGCTCGCCAACCCGGAAAGCATCTGCTATATCTCACTTAAGGAACTGAGCAGGCGCACAACATCCTCCGAAGTCACCATTTTGCGTATGTGCAAGGAATTGGGGTTCAAAAGTTTTCTGGACCTGAAAAAAGCGTTCCGTGAACATACCAAACGGGTGATTAATAACTTAAAGGGAACGGACCTGGTTGTTCCCGACATCTCCCTCACCAATCCGGGCAATAAAATTCACCTTCTTCGGGAAATCAGCGACAGTGAGTCGGAAAGAAGCAAGGCGTTTTATAAAAGCCTGGATTATAAACTGATTTTAAAGGCTTCGGAATCCATTCTGGGCGCAAGCGAGGTATTAATTGTTGGGAATGAACTCTCCGCCCTGCTCGGGCAGTTCCTGTACCGCCGGTTGGTTTTGCTGGGGATTAACGTAAAGCTGATCCATCCGGAAGAAATGGATCACGTGCGCGCCAGTTTGGCACGCCTCAAGCCACGTGATATGCTGATCGCCATAACCTTCCCGCGGTATTACCAGCCGATTCATAATATTGTTCGCTACGCGGAGGAACGGGGCGCCATTGTAATGGCGATTACGGACAGTCCGGAGTCCCCCGCGGTAACTGAAAACAGCCTCAATTTTGTCTGCCCGTCTTCCACCAAGCTGTTTTACAACTCGCCGACTCTGCCGATCGCCATCATCAATCTGATTGCTTCCGGGGTGGTCATTCAGATGGGCCCAAGATACGAAAGCATGCTGGAAGATACCAGAAATATCATCCGCTACATTGACGAACAGAACTCAAAATGACACAACCGCATGGGATATGCAGAAAAAAGGGTATCGGAACTCCTTGTTTGGAAATCCGACACCTTTGTCATTAAAGCGAATATATCACATGATGACAAATATGTCAATATTCACTTTACTTTTTTATTCGATTGTTCTTAGTAAAAGCTTACAAAATCTTTTTTACTTAGTCGCAATTTTGCCTGACAAGGGTGCACAGAGTTGCATAATTTATTAAATCTGATTCGATTAGAAGAGAACGGGAAATTACAAATTTATTAAATTTTTTTGAAAATAATATTGACACAATCATAAGGACAACCTATAATAATCAACAAGCAGACGAATTAAACGAAATTGAATTACGTTTTTCAGGACTTGCAAAGATGCATGATTAGTAGGTTAATTATGCATCTTTTTGCATATTTTTAATAATTACTTCAGCGAACATTATTCAAACCGAATTTTTACCGACTGAAGGAGGGCCGTTCTATCGCTAATAAATGAAGCATTTGCTATACTTTGTGAAAACAGGAGGAATCATTATGAAAACAACAGGTTCATTAGGAAAAGCAAAGAAAATTGTATGTCTTGCTCTTGCGGCAGGGATCATGCTGACAAGCGCGGCATGCTCAAGTTCTCAGGGCGCTGCGCCCGCCGGAAATACGACCGGCTCGGCGGCAGCTGCGGCTCCGGCAAGCAAACTGATTACCATCGGCATGAGCTCCGATGCTGCGAATCTCGACCCGGTCAATGCGAAGGACAACGCGGATATCTGGCTGATTACCGTATTGGGCGAGGGTTTGGTACAGTGCAGCGCCGACGGCAAGCAAATCGTTCCGTGCCTTGCGGAAAAATGGGATATCAGCAAAGACAGCCTCACCTATACGTTCCATCTTCGCTCGGGAGTCAAATTCTCCGACGGAACTGCTCTGACTGCCGACGACTGCGTTTACTCGCTCAAACGTGCGCGTGACACACAGAGCAGCCAGTGGGCTTTCTCCCTCACCGATGTAAAGGACATCACGGCGAAGGATGCCTCCACCGTGGTTCTTACCCTGAAAGAACCCTCCGCGGCGATTCTTTCGGATCTCGCCATGTTCAATGCCTGCATTATGCCGAAAGCCTACTGTGAAAAAGCAGGGGATACCGGCATCAGCCAGAAGCCGGTATCGACGGGCCCGTACATGCTCGACGAATGGAAAAAGGGCGAATCGGTTTCCTTTAAAAAGAATCCCTATTACTGGCAGAGCGGCAAGCCGAAAACCGACGCAATCAAGTTCACCGTTGTTCCTGACGATAACTCCCGCCAGATGCAGCTTCAGAGCGGAGCGATCGACATCGACGCTATGACTCCGTGCAACCTGATGAAAACAGCGGCTTCCAATACCAAGATTGATGCTAAGACATACCCCTCCACCATGGTGTATTATGTTACGATGAATACGACGAAGGATACTCTGAAGGATGCAAAGGTTCGGCAGGCGCTCGAATATGCAACCAACAAGGACGCTCTTTCGAAAACGGTTACCTACGGCTACGGCAAAAAATCGGTTTCGTTTATCTGCGAAGCGGACCCGTATTTTGACACAAAGCTGCAGGACGCACACAATTACGATGTCAGCAAGGCCAAACAGCTTCTGGCCGAAGCAGGAAAATCGAACCTGACCCTTGGAATTCAGATTCCTTCCGGCAACACCCTGTATCAGCAGATCGCAACCGTACTGAAAGAGCAGTGGGCACAGGCGGGCGTCACCCTGAACATCACGCAGCTTGACCGCACAGCGGTAAAGAGTGCGTTTAAGGGCCTCACCTATGAACTGGTTCTCAACGGCTGGAACAACGATATTACGGATACCAGCGAATGGATTGATTATGCCTGCGTCTATTCGAACGACAAGTGCAGCTTCACCGGCTGGAAAAACGCGGACGTAGAAAACTGGGCAGCTCAGGCGAAGAAAGAACTTGATTCGACGAAGCGCCAGGAGCTTTACAGCAAAATTCAGGAAGCATTCCAGAACGACGCTCCTCAGATTCCGCTTTTCTCTGTGCCGAACACGGTTTCCATGAGTAAGAAGATTTCCGGTTTTGTTCAGGATCCGCTGGGTTACTATCACTTCCAGGATCTTGCGAAAGCCGGCTGATTGGCTACAACTTCATAAAGCAGATTTATGCAGAATTAGAGGCGAATAATCGGTTCCCTCTAATTTTGCATATTTGAGGTATTGAAATGAATGAACTCAGTTATGTTGTGAAAAGAATTTTACAGATAATACCGGTGCTTCTGATCGTGACGATTTTGATTTTCGTCATGATCCGTATGATTCCGGGCGACCCTGCCCTCGCAATGCTTGGTGAGAAGGGATCGCCGGCCGCGGTTGAGGCAATGCGGCATAAAATGGGCCTGGACAAACCCATGATCGTTCAGTACTTTGTTTTTCTCGGAAGCCTGATTCATCTGGACCTGGGTACCTCCAGCTATTACAGCACACCGGTTGCTTCCCTGATTCTGCAGAAGATTGTTGTAACCATCTTTCTTACCGTCGTTGCTACCGTCATGACTTTGGTCATCAGTTTTCCGCTGGGCTATATTGCCGGTGTAAACGGTGACAACTGCAAAAGTAAAATTATCAACGCTTTGTCCCTGATTACGATTTCGCTTCCCTCGTTCTGGGTTGGTCTGTTGCTGCTCATTGTTTTTGGGCTGAAGCTCGGCTGGTTCCCGGTTGCGGGCTGGGGCGACACCTGGGGGGACCATCTTTACTGTATGATCCTGCCGGGCTTTACGCAGGCGCTCGCCACCTGTTCCCTCCTGGTAAGGAACATTCAAAGCAGCGTTGCCAACATTGAAAAAAAGGACTACGTTGATTTCGCATACAGTAAGGGTCTGGCCAAGGGAAGAGTGCGGTCCAAATACGTGATTAAGAACGTTATGATTTCCACCGTCACGCTTCTCTCCATGCGGATTGCGTATATGCTGGGCGGAAGCGTCGTCATCGAGACGGTCTTTGCGCTTCCGGGCATGGGGTCGCTCCTCTTGAACGGAATCCTGAGCAGAGACTATGCGGTGGTGCAGGGAACGGTGTTTTTCTTCGCTGTCATCGTTCTGGCGATCAATCTGATTACCGATGTTTCTTACTCTCTGCTTGACCCGAGAGTCAAATTGCAATAAGGAGGCGACTGGAAACTATGAGTAAAAGTACCGCTCTTTCGGTTCCTGCCGCCGGCCGTGCAAAAGGAACCCCGTTCTGGAGGAAAAGCTTCACCTTTAACGTTGGTATGATTTTGCTGCTGGCGATTCTGTTTATTGCTCTTTTTCCGGGACTGTTTACGCACTATTCCCCCTCCGTGCAGGATCAGAACGCAATTCTGAGCGCACCTTCGGCGGAGCATATTTTCGGAACCGACAACTATGGCCGCGACCTGTTTTCCCGTATCCTGTGGGGAACCAGAATTGACCTTCAGATCGGTGTTCTGGCGGTTGTGGTTCCGTTCCTGACCGGCTCGCTCATCGGGCTTCTGGCAGGATATTACGGAGGGCTTGTCGACACGCTGTTCATGCGCATCCTCGACATTTTCATGGCGTTCCCGTTCACCATTCTGGTTATTGCCATCGTCGCGATAATGGGCCCCGGCATCCAGAACCTGTATATCGCCATCTGGCTGGTTGGGTGGAAGGAATACGCCCGCCTTGTGCGAAGCGAGACCATCGTGATCAAGAACTCCGAATATGTGCAGGCGGCACAGACCCTTTGCTACTCCGACGGACGGATTCTGTTCAAACACATTTTCCCGAACGCAGTCAACAGTTCCTTTGTTTATGCGATTTCCGATATCATGATGTGCATTCTGGTAGGCGCCTCCCTCAGCTTCCTCGGACTTGGAGTCCAGCCGCCTGTTCCGGAATGGGGCGCGATTATCTCGGAGGGACGGGAGTACATATCGGCAGCGTGGTGGATCTGCGCGTTCCCCGGGCTGGCTCTGGCCATTACCGGCATCAGCTTCAGCCTTTTGGGAGACGGTCTTTGCGAACTGCTGAATATTAAAGAGCATTGACAGGTGAATCTATGAGTAATACGCTTTTAGAGGTCAAAGACCTTAAAACATACTTTGAATCAAAGGACCGCATCCTGAAAGCCGCAGACGGGGTAAGTTTCTCCATCAACGAAGGAGAAACGTTTGGCCTTGTCGGCGAAAGCGGCTGCGGAAAAAGCACTACCTGCCGATCGCTCATTCGCCTGATCCATAAGCCCGGCCGCATTGTCGGCGGGGAAATCCTGTATAAGGGCACCGACGTTGTCAAAATGAGCGAAAAGGAGCTTGAAAAGCTTCGCGGCAAAGAAATCGGCATGATCTTTCAGGAACCGATGACGGCCCTGAATCCGGTGCTGAAGGTCAAAGAGCAGCTGATGGAATCCTTTAAGGAAAAAGGCCTGAGCAAAAAAGAGAAGTACGACAAGGCCGTCAATCTGCTCAAGCTGGTGGGTATTCCTTCGCCCGAGCAGCGCCTGGAATCCTACCCGTATCAGTTCAGCGGCGGAATGCGCCAGAGAACCATGATCGCGATTGCGTTGGCGTCACAGCCGCATCTGCTGCTGGCTGACGAGCCGACGACGGCGCTTGACGTTACCATTCAGGACCAGATTATCAAGCTGCTGAACCGGCTGAAACGCGAACTGAACATGAGCATGATTCTGGTCACACATGATTTGGGTGCGGCTGCGCAGATGTGCGACCGGATTGCGGTTATGTACGGCGGCATGATTATGGAAAATACGGACGTGGTCACGCTGTTCAGTACGCCGAGGCACCCCTACACGCTGGGGCTGCTCGGCTCCATTGCGGTCAATGTGGGGAAGGGCGACAAGCTTAAGCCGATTCAGGGTTCACCCCCGGATCTCGCCAACATGCCGGAGGGCTGCCCGTTTGCGCCGCGCTGCCAGTACTGTGAGGAAAGCTGCAAACAGGGCGTCCCCGAGCTGAAAGAAATCGCACCGGGTCACTGGTCGCGGTGCCGCTGCGTGGATAAGCTGGAAAACGCACCGGGGATTATCAGTCTGGAGTCGAAAGGTGGGAAATCGGATGGCGAATGAATCAGTTTCAGAAAACGAGTCCGTCATCCTGTCTGTCCAGGAGTTATGCAAAGAATTCCCCATCAAACAGAACTTTTTCGACCAAATTTCCCGCAAACCGCAGAAATCCGTTCGGGCCGTCGACAAGGTCAGCTTCTCCATCAAAAACGGCGAGACCATGGGCCTTGTCGGTGAAAGCGGCTGCGGAAAAAGCTCTCTTTCCAAAACCCTGATTCACCTTTATGAACCGGATTCCGGGAGGATCATTTTCGAGGGGCAGGACCTTTCCAAGTTGAAAGGGATCGAACTGCGCAATGCCCGCCGGAAGATGCAGATGGTGTTTCAGGACCCCTATTCATCCCTGAATCCGCGCCTGAGCGTTCACAACATGCTGAAAGAGGCGCTGACCGTTCACAACATCTGCCCGAAGGATCAGATGGAAGACAAGATCACGGAGCTGTTGGAGATGGTGGGCATGGATTCCAGCATGGGAAGCCGTTTCCCCGGGGAATTCTCCGGCGGGCAGCGCCAGCGCCTCGGCATTGCGAGGGCTCTTGCCGTAAACCCCGATTTTCTGATCGCGGACGAGCCGGTTTCCGCACTGGATGTATCTATTCAGGCGCAGGTCATCAATCTGCTTTCGGAAATTCAGGAAAAATTCCATCTGACGCTGCTGTTTATTTCTCACGACCTCCGGGTGGTCCGCCATATCACGCATCGCGTTGCGGTCATGTACCTCGGTCGGATTGTGGAGATTGGGCCGACGGAAGAGCTTTTCAGTCGCCCGTTCCATCCCTACAGCCAGATCCTGATCAAGGCGGCTCCCGAATTGGACCCGCGCAAACGGACCGATGAGAACGCAATCAGCGGAGAGCCCGCCAGCCCGATCGATCTGCCGAAGGGCTGTCGCTTTTGCACGCGCTGCCCCTTCGCCTCGGAAAAATGCTTCGAAACGGAGCCGGAACTTACGAAAATCGGGGAAGACCGCATGGTTGCCTGCTATTTTCCCCAAAACCAGAATTAAAACGATCTTACTAAAAAGGAAGTCTTTTTCATGTATATGGCAAATTACACCAGCGACAATTTTAAGGCAAACCTCAGTAAATCGAACCTTGTGGTGATTCCGATCGGCTCGCTGGAAGCCCACGGCCATCATCTTCCGCTGGGTACCGATATCTTTTCTCCCCGGCTTTTCTGCACCAAACTGGAAGAAAAAATCGGCGATGAAATCTGGATTGCCCCCGAAATTCCTTACGGCCAGAGCTACGATCTTACGGTTTACCCCGGAACCATCAACGTGCCGTCGCAGGTGTTTGCGGAGTATGTTTATTGGGTTGGCAAGGGCATGTACGAAAACGGCATGAAAAAGCTGATTCTCCTCAACGGCCACGGCGGCAACAACACCGCCCTGAATCTTGCCGCAGAAATGCTCGAGAAGATCGGCATGGACGTTCTGCTGATCAACTGGTGGCTGGATTACTCGGCCGAGATCAAGGCGATTACGGGCGCACAGGGCCATGCCGGCGAAGACGAAACCTCTGCCATTCTGTACTATGACGCAAGCCTGGTAAAGATGGACAAGGCGACAAAGAACATGAACAAGCCGCTCCTGCGTGTAAAATACAAAGACAGTGCTAAATACTGCTACCGCGACGCGCTCTCCGGAGACGCCACCAAGGCGACCTATGAGTGGGGCGAAAAAATATTTGCTTCCGTTACGGAATCGATGATCCGCGATATCAAGATCGTTGAATCGGGAGTTTATTACACGGAAGGTTAATGAAGCGATAGTCCGAAAGAGGAGACAGGGCGAAAGCCCTGTCTCCTCTTTGCGTCATAGGCTCATTTTAGAAGAGGACGCTGACCGTGCCCCTTTTTATGCGTCGGTCCGAAAAGGGCCCGTACGCGAATTGCGTCCAGGCTCAGTCAGGGGGGTGCCCCCGGAGGGACTCGGGTAGTGCTCGCCTTTCCCCGAATTCCGCGTACCCCTGCTATGGAACACAGGAAGAGGCTTTCTCAGTTTGGCCCATCGAGTTGCGCCTGGGTTCTCGCCTCGTGACAGACAAAAAAATAAGACAGGGTAAAAACCCTGTCTCATTTTTTGGTGCGCCCGGAGGGACTCGATTCGCGGCGCGCAGCGCGCCTTGGTCGGTCGCGGCTCTGACGTGCCGCCGGCACATCATTCAGTACCGCTCCTAATTCGAGTCCTGTCAGACAGTAAAAAAGCAACAGCCCAATCACAAGGATTGAACTGTTGCTTTTTGGTGCGCCCGGAGGGACTCGAACCCGCGACCTTCTGATTCGTAGTCAGACACTCTATCCAGCTGAGCTACGAGCGCATATGCTGTCTATAAATGACAGCTTTACTATTATATTAGATTGACGGACAAAAGTCAAGGCTTTTCCTCAGATTCCCACCTATAAAACATCAATCCGTCCGTTTTTAGCGGACGGATTGACAAGAATGAATGCCCGGTGGTTTATCACTGAGAGTCCGGCGGGCGCTTTTGCGCGCTGGAAGAAAACATTTTCTGCAGGGTTGCGGGATCGGCCACACCGGTTACCGTAATGCCATTCAGGTACTGGAAGTCCTTCACGCTCTGCTGGGTGGCCTCCGCGAACAGACCGGAGGGAGCGACAAACATGTAGCCGAGTTCCTGAAGGCGCTTCTGCATCTTCATTACGTCGTTGCCCTGTGCACCGAATTTGATTGTCTGGTTCAAATTCAGCCCGGAAGCAGAAGTCCCGGAGGACGCGGCAGACGAGCTGCCGGTGGAACCCGGCGCAGAGGAGGTGTTCTGCATCAGCTCCGGGAACACCGAGCCGGCCATAAAGCTGACGGCGTCCGTCAGCTCCCCTCCCTGCAGCTGCATCAGAGAAGCATCCATTTCAAAGACTTTTCCTTTTTGAACGGCGGCCAGCTTTTTCGCGTCCGCGGAAGCGGTCAGCTGATCCTTTACGCCTTTTGCGCAGAAAATGTACTGCGGATTCGCAATCAGCAGTTCGGACATGGGATACTTGTTGCCGGTGCTGCTGGACGCTACATTGGTTAGCCCGGCGGCGGCGATCAACTTTCCCTGCATCGTATCGCCGGTTGCGGCGGAGCCGTTCACATCGTAGAGGTAAACGGCTGTAATGGGCTGAGTGCTCTGCGGAACCAGACGGGTAATGTCGTCAAGTGTCTGCAGCATGCCCTTTGCGATTTTTTGGCCCTTATCGTTTCCGGTGCCCGCTCCCATCAGAGCTTCACCGACCTGAGAATAAAGGCGGGCGAGATCCTCACGGCTGG
This sequence comes from Bacillota bacterium, assembly GCA_023410445.1. Lineage (GTDB taxonomy): Bacteria > Bacillota > Clostridia > Oscillospirales > Acutalibacteraceae > Caproicibacter. The sequence continues at coordinate 12,735 of JAEYPT010000005.1, forward strand.
CGGCCGGTTTGAGCGTCAGAACCGTGATGCCGTCCTTGCCCATCGCGTCCTTCTGCGCCGGGGTGAGCGCCAAGTCGGTAAATACCAGATCCGCGCCGAGCTGCTTGATCTTGTCCGCGTCGTTGGCCGTAACGTTCGGCAGAACGGAGAGATCGCTCTGCGTGCAGTCTGCGCTTTTCGCTTTGAGCTGAGTCTCATAGCCGAGCGCAAGGATTACGGACGCGGTGTTCGGGGACAGGACCGCCGCTCCGGCGGGCTGCTTGGAAATGGTGACGTCACCGATGGTGACGGGGAATTCCTTTACGCTTGGGCCGGTGGCAATCGCGGCCTGACCCGCGCAGCCTACCGCCGAAGCGGCCAGCATCACCGCGCTTAAGATCATCGCCGTAATCTTTTTAAACATGATCTGCTCCTTTCGTCGCAAACGGTTCAGTCCAAAGGAAGCCCGCGGCGTACGCGCGCCTCCGCGAAACGGACATACTGCTTGGCACAGCGGGGAGAACGCCCGCCCCTGCCGATTGCCCACCGCTCGGCTCCAGCTTCCAGCAGGGGGAGCTCCACTTTGAGGCCGCGCTGTCCCGCAAGACGGCGGACGATCATCAGGAACTGTTCCTTATCCGGAAGGCTGAAATTGATCGAGAGCCCAAACCGGTCGGCAAGCGAAAGGCTTTCCTGAATGGTATCGCCGCGGTGAACCTCATCGCCTTCCCGGTCGGAGAAGGTCTCCCGCACCAGATGCTTGCGGTTGGAGGTGGCGTAAATCAGCGTGTTTTCCGGCCGGGCCGCGAGGCCGCCTTCCAGTACGGCTTTCAGCGAAGCGTAGGTATCGTCCTGACGGGAGAAGGAAAGGTCATCGATGAAAATGACAAATTTCATTGGGAGCCCCGCAATCTGATCGACCAGAAACGGAAAATCGGAAAGGGATTCCTTCGGCATTTCAATCATGCGAAGGCCCTTCGGGTAAAATTCGTTGAGCATCGCCTTAACGGTGGAGGACTTCCCGGTGCCCCGGTCGCCGTACAGAAGGCAGTTGTTGGCCGGGAACCCGTTCAGGAACGCGAGCGTATTGTCCACGGCCATACCGCGCTGCTCCTCGTAGCCTTTGAGGTCTTCCAGACGGGTGGGGTCCGGATGCGCGACCGGCGTGATTTTTCCGCCCCTCCAGATGAACGCGCGGTAGCTGGCAAACATGCCGCATCCGTTGTCGCGGTAATAGCCCGCCAGATTTTTGGCAAGACTCCCGGAGCCGCGGAACGGCTCCGCGGGCTCGCCTGTTTTCCAGAACGGAAGCGACAGCGCTTCCAGCCCGTCGAAGCCGCATCCTTCAAGGATTTCCTCCGGCGTGACGGACGCGGCGGAGCGGATAATCGCGAGGTCGCGCTCCGCGGCGGAAAGCAGGGAGGGGGCAAAATCCGACCGACCGGAAGCGGCGGTCAGGGAAAAGGCATTTTCATCAAAAAGCGCGGTCTCCGTAAAGGATTCCGTAAAATTGTCGCTTCCGTTCCGGTCGCACAGCGCGGCGAAAAAGGCACCCCACGCGTTCAGAAATTCCTGTTCAGAGCTGCCGACGGACCAAAGGAGCCTGTAAAACGCGCCGGGAACCGTGCGCTCCAGAATCCCTTTATAAATGGAAAGCGATGCAAGAGCCATCGCTTCCTGCCTGATTTCCTTCATTGTACCATTTCTCCAGTTTTCAATTATAATATACCCTGTTATTTTACGCTGGAACGATGTATTATGTCAAGTTAAGGGGGAAAATCGGTTGCGCACGATCTTCTGTTTTATTATAATGGAAGAGGATTTTTCGGCTTTTCTGAGGAAGATATTGCATAAATGCGGAAAAGGGGACGTCATGAAACTCAAAAAACGCTGGGGAGCGGCCCTGCTGGCCGTTTTGCTCTGCCTGCCGACCGGCTGCGGCGGGAACCCGGACGCCGGGCTTCTGTTCCGCGAGGCGAAGGCAAACGCGGCGCAGATCAAAAGCTGCGGCGCAACCATGGAAAGCACACTGATCTTCGATGTGGACGGAAAGAAGCATACGGTGCTTTCCTCCAATAAAATTCAATATACCGCCGATCCGTTTGCGCTGAAGTCGGCACAGACTTCGCAGAACGACGGCGTTTCCGCACAGAGCGTCACCTATACGGTTCCGCAGAACGGCAAGCTTTGGTTTTACTGCCAGAGCGGCGGCAAATGGCAGAAATCAGCCGTGCCGAACATGGATACGACGCCCGGCGCGCAGTTGGATATTCTGCGGCTGACCGGCTATGCGTCCGCGGAGAAGTACGTGCGGCGGGAGGACCTGAATTCCCGGCAGGTGCACAAACTGGAGCTGACGATGAGCAGCGAAGCGCTGCGCGGCATGGTTGAAGCAATTGTCACGGCTGCGGGAATGGGAGACGGCTCCAAAACGATCGTGCAGACCTTGCTGGACGGCGCCCAGCCGGTGTATGGGTATGCCTATGTCGATACGCAGTCGGGCCAGTTCGCCCGGCTGGAGTGCGATATGTCCGACGTGCTGGACGGCATCTTTCAGAATATCGACGGCAGTTCGGAAAAGGTCCACGTGGAAAAAGCGGTTATTTCCGGAGACCTTTCCGGTGTCGGCGCGTCGGCAGCTGTTTCTCTGCCGGCCGACGCGGCCTCGGCCTCCTCCGTGGAGGCCAGCGGCTGACCGGAAGCCCTTTAAATAGAAAAGGCACTCAGCAAACGCTGAGTGCCTTTTCTATTGGCGGAGACGGTGGGATTCGCGGCGCACAGCACGCCTTGGTCGGTCGCGGTTCTGGCGTGCCACCGGCACGTCATTCATTTCCGCTCCCCTTCGAATCCGTTTGCCTTTCGGTACAAAAAAGCCCTTACCGGCGAAACCGGTAAGGGCTTTTCCTGGCGGAGACGGTGGGATTCGAACCCACGAGACCTTGCGGCCTACCTGATTTCGAGTCAGGCCCGTTATGACCACTTCGATACGTCTCCAGAGGGATTCCACGATTCATCAAAACGACAAAACGTGCTTTCTTATTGTATAGGGCACTGGCAAAAAAGTCAAGCACTTTCTCAAAATTGCCTGAGCCGGCTCCTGAGATTCGACAGGCCGATGCGCGGCAGCGCTCTCAAAATAATATAGTTCTTGACAATAAATTTTTATTCCGCTACGCTTGCATTAAGAGATGACGTCAACTCTCAATACAACGATTGGAGAGTTATTAAATGTATCATGGAAGATTTACCGGAACCCATTATGAAGCCGGTTATAAATGGGGACACTTGCTGCTGAAAAACGGAAAAAAACTCGACCATTGTCCCACCTTTGCGCTGACAGAAGAAAAATATGCCTTTGCCGAAGAGTGCATGAAAGAATATCAACAGTATTTTCCGGAGATTCTGGATGAAATACGGGGCATTGCGGACGGCAATGAGGTTCCGGTGGAAACGCTTCACGCGCTTCTGTTCAGTATGTACTGCTTTGAATTCGACAACAAATGCACCTGCTTTGCTCTCAGCACGGAAAACGAGATCGTTTTTGCGCGGAACAGCGATTTTTTGGTGAGCCTTGAAAAACTTTATATGAACTGCCTGTACCGCCTCAACGGAAGCTATGCGTTCAACGGAAACACGACGGCTTTTGTCCAGATGGAGGACGGAATCAACCAGCTCGGTCTGGCTATCGGACTGACCTTTATTTACCCCCATGTGCGAAAACCTGGCCTGAATGCCGGAATGCTGCTTCGCTGCCTTTTGGAAACATGCAAAACAACTGCTGAAGCGATTGAAAAGCTGAAGGCATTGCCCATTGCATCCGCGCAGACGTTCACCATTGCGGATCAAAGCGCGGAGATTGCCGTGGTGGAATGCAATCCGAACGATCTGGAAATTATCCGTCCGGATACCGGGGAACAGTTTGTTGTCACGGCCAATAACTTTAACTCGGAAAAAATGCGGCCCTATCGCAATCCTGAAATTGACGACTGGCGTTCAGAGGAACGGTATCAGACCGCGCGCAATGCACTGTTGCAGAATCGTGGTGCCTATACGGTTCCCTTCGCAAAGGATGTTTTGTCCGGCAGATACGGCTTTCTGTGCCAATACGACCGCAGGCAGAACGCCGATACCGTCTGGTCTGTCGTTTACGACCTCAAGCGAAAGCAGATTTGGCGCGCGGAAGGGAACCCCTCCCGGAAGCAATTCAAAGAAGACATGCGCATGAAATTGGAGTAGGTATTTGTTTTTGCACCAGGTGATTTTTCGGATTGCCTGGTGCAATTCCTATATCCGAAGGCGTTTTTGCCGGGCTAGCCGGAAATTTGCGGAGGAACCGCAATATCTTGCAAGACGCGGAAAAGGAAAAATGATAGGATAGGTCCTATACGGGAGGCGTTGCGCTTTGGAAAACGAAATCAGAACGGTTTGCTACGACCCGGAGCTTCAGATCGAAGCTTATCGGTTTCAGGGCGTTCAGCAGAAGTTCCCCAACCACTTTCATGAGCATTATGTCATTGGCTTTATTGAAAAAAGCGAGCGGAGCCTTTTGTGCAACGGGCGGGAATCGGTTATTACACCCGGCGATATTCTGATCTTTAATCCGGGCGATACGCACTCCTGTCGGCAGATCAGTGAGGAACCGCTCGATTACCGGTGCCTGAATATCAAACCGGAGATTATGAAGCGGGCCGTCTTTGAAATGCTGGGGGAAGAAGCCCTGCCGGTCTTTTCGGAGAACGTACTGTTTCACAGCGAGCTTTCCCATCTGCTGCGGGAGCTTCACCAGATGATTACAGACAAAGAGCGCGATTTTAAAAAGGAAGAAGCGTTCTATTTTCTGCTGGAGCAGCTCATGCGCGAAGCGTCGGATACGGCGCTGAGCTCACCGCAGGAAGAACCGACAGCGGAAATTAAAGCAGCCTGTAATTATCTGGAGCAGAACTACGCGGATACCATCACTCTGGAAAAGCTGAGTTCCATCACGGGTCTGAGCAAATACCATATGCTTCATTGCTTTACGCGGCAAAAGGGAATTTCACCCTACTGCTACCTGGAAACTGTCCGCGTCGGAAAAGCAAAACAGCTGCTTGAGCAGGGTGAAACCCCAGCTGATGTGGCGTTCATCACGGGCTTTCATGACCAGAGTCATTTTTCTAATTACTTTAAAAAGCTGATCGGGCTTACACCGAAGCAATACTCGTTAATATTTAAAGAGAAGCACTGATCAAAAGAATGCAAAAAGGAGCAGAACAAATCATGAGTGAACGCGAAACAAAATGCGTTATGGTGATTGACGGCAATTTACCGGTCGGGGTTGTGGCAAATACGGCCGCCATCCTCGGCATTACATTGGGAACGAAGGCCCCCGAATGTGTGGGCTGTGATGTCGCGGATGCGGACGGGTCTTCCCATGCAGGTATTGTCACCATCCCCATTCCGATTTTAAAAGCGGATTCCGAGGCGCTCAAAAGCATCCGCGGCAAACTGCAGGAACCGGGCTATGCTGATCTTATCACCGTGGATTTTTCCGACGTGGCACAATGCTGCAGGACCTATGACCAATATATCCGAAATGCCGCGGACACCGGAGAAGAAGGGTTTACGTATCTAGGCATTGCCATGTACGGTACTAAGGAGAAAATCAACCACTTAACCGGCAGTATGCCGCTTTTAAGATGAATTGGCTGAAACAGCCGCTGCCTGCTGATCGAAGAATTTCGATCAGCAGGTGTTTTTTTCTATTCGGAACGATTTCCTATTGACAAGGAACCGGAAATGAGGTAAAACTATATCACAATGATGTATATCACTACGATATATAATGGAACGATAGGAGAACCTTATGACGGAGTATATTCTGCTTGGCTTCTTAATGGAACGGGATATGACCGGCTATGATATGAAGCAGCACATGAGCATCAGCACGTCGTACTTTGTCGACGCGAGCTACGGGAGCATTTATCCCTCGCTGAAACGTCTGGAGCAAAAGGGACTGGTTGAATTAAAGGAAACAGTCGAAACCGGAAAGCTGAAGAAAATCTATTCCATCAATGAGCAAGGGAAAGCGGAATTTTTAAAGTGGCTGGAATCCCCAATTCAAACTTCAGCAACCAATCTTTCCTCCGCTCTGGCAAAAGTGTTCTTTTTCCGCTATCTTCCGCGCGAAAAGGCCATTTCGATCTCCGAGCAGTGCGTTCGCGATCTGGAGAGCCACAAAAAAAGCCTTGTAGAGCTCAAAGGCAAGGTGGAGCATCAGGCGGATCCGTTTGAGCTTTGCACGCTGGATTACGGGCTGGATGTCTATGAATTTTCAATCAATTGGTGCAAAGAGCACCTTCTGAGCAAACTGTGAAAGGGGTCAACGGGATGAAAGCATACATTATTTCAGACGCAGATTACAATACTGAGGTTTATCAAAAGCTTTCCGCATTCGTCACGGGCTTTTTCAAAAAACAAAATTTCGAAATTGAAACCAAAAGCATTCAAAAAGGCGAACTTCACTTCTGCGTCGGCTGCTATGGGTGCTGGACGAAAAAGCCGGGCGAATGCGTCATCAACGACGCAATGGCTGAGATTAACCGAACACTAAACAGCAGTGATGTGGTTGTTTACTTAAGTCCGGTTGTGTTCGGGCAGTACAGCCCGAATATTAAAAACGCGATCGATCGCTGGCTGCCCAATGTGCTTCCCCTGTTTGTGAAAAAACCGGACGGAACGACGGGGCACCCGCAGCGGTATCCGTCCATGCCGCTGAAAATCGTCATCGGTTACGCCAACGCGGTTTCGCAGGAGGATGCGTCGTTCTTCACTTCTCTTGCAAAGCGCCGTTCGGGCGTGGAGGCTTTTACCTATTCCGGCGATGACGGCCGCATTCTTGAGTGCCTTGGAAACGTGAAACTGGAAAGGATCGGTGCCTGATCATGAAAAATATTGTCCTGATCAACGGAAGTCCGCGTGCCGAAGGCTCCGCTTCCATGAAGATGCTGAACCAACTAAAAAGCAGATTCGACAGCGATTGTAACATTACGGTGATCGAGGCGGCGAAATCCATCCTGCACAAGCGTCAACCGGAGGATTATGTCGGCATGGAGCGGGCGGACGCGATCGTGCTGATATTCCCGCTGTATGTGTACTGCCTGCCGGGCGCGCTGACGGAATTCTTGGTCGGTTACAGCGAATATCTCAGTGGCGCCGGAAAACCGTCCGGGCAAAAAATCTATGCCGTCATCAACTGCGGCTTTCCCGAATCCCGTATCAACAACGACGCCGCGCATGTCGTCAAACGCTTTTGTGACGAGATTCACGCTGCCTATCGATTCAGCGTGCTGATCGGCAGCGGCGGCATGCTCCAGCCGATGAAACTGCTGCCTCCGATAAACGCAGCGTGGAAGCGCATTGGTTCCGCGTTTGATAAAATTGCCGGCGATATTACGGGTACAGAGGAGCCGCAGGACATTCATATTGAGTCGAAGGTTCCCGAAAAGCTCTTTTTCTTTATCGCGCAGACGAATTTTGCATTTCTTGCCAAACGAAACGGGGTAAAGGGGAAGCAGCTTTATAAGCAGCCGTACCTTCCCGGCAAGACAGCGGATTAGGTAGGCTTCATCAATTCGGAGAAGGAATACGGAAGAAGATCGAGGAGGAAAAAGCATGAATAACATCGTCGTCATCGCAGGCAGTCCCCGAAAGAACGGAAACACGGAGCTTTTGGCGGATGCCTTTATCAAGGGTGCGCGCGGCGCAGGCCATACCGTTACGAAGCTGACTGTTTTCGGCAAAAAAATAGGCGGCTGCATCGGCTGCAACGCATGCTACCGAGATGTGGAACATCGGTGCGCTCAGCATGACGACATGCAGGAGTGTTACCGCCTGCTTTCAGAGGCCGACGCGATTGTGATAGCCACACCGATTTATTTTTATGGTGTCAGTTCCCAACTGAAATGTCTCATCGACCGGCTCCACAATCCCATCCGCAGTTCCTTTCGGGTGAAAAAGCTTGGGTTGCTCGCGGTATGCGCGGACAAAAAAGAATCGGTTTTCGATTCGGTCATCACCATGTACCACTCCGTTCTAAGCTATTTTTCTTTGTTGGACGGTGGGATTGTCACCGTTTACGGCGTTTCGGAAAAAGGAGATATTGCAGGAAATCCGAAACTGCAATCAGCGGAGAAAATGGGCAGAGAAATTTGAGGGCGAACCTTTGTTAATTATGGTGCAGGCACTTCCGTTTTTTTACAGGATATGCTATAATAATCCAGAACCGGGACCATTACCGAGAGTGTGCGGTTCTATAAGGAACCGACGCGGAGGCGGCCTAAAATGCGCGCTTAGGCCGCCAATCGGGATATTTTTTGCTGTTTTTCCTCTTTTACTTTCCGATTAGCAGATAATATTTGGCGAATATGCTATAATTTGTACAAAACGTTGGAAAAGAAGGCGCTGCACCATGAAAAATATCCGAATTGTGATCGTTGATGACTCTGTTTTTTCAATTGCATTTATTCGGAACATCCTTGAGGATAACGGGTTTGAGGTCGTTGGGGATGCCGGTTCTCTGGAAGAGGTCAAAAAAGTCGTGGCAGAGCAGAAACCGGATTTAGTTACGATGGATATGACGCTTCCCGGTACAGACGGTCTGGAGTGTACGAGGGCGGTCCATGAAATAGACAAGAACATCAAAGTAATCGTCATCAGTTCCATGATGGACGATGAAATCGTAAAAAAGGCAAAAAGAAATAAGGTTTCCGCCTATATTCAAAAGCCGGTCGATGGCGATGAGCTGATTTCCACGGTTAAACGGCTGCTGGATGGGGACGAACTGTACCGGCTTTTGCAGGAAGAGTTTTTCCCGGTATTCAAAGAGGCTTTGCTGGACGGCGTGAATCGGATGACGAAAACCCTGCTGACTTATCAAGAGGAACGTCCCTCGGAGAAAGAGTATCAGTCGGCCGGTGTGACCGTCATTATCGGAATCATCGGTGCGTTTTCCGGGCGGATGCTTCTTGACTTCTCGAAAGAGACCGCTCATAAGCTGACAACAGCGATCTTCCGGAAGGAACCGAAAAGCAACGACGAGGTGGCGGCCGCGCTCGGTGAGTTCACAAATATCGTAGCCGGCAACGCGTGCTCCATTCTAAACCGGAAAAATCAGGCGCTGGGTCTTCGGGTCGCTCCGCCTTCCGTACTTTCCGGGGAAGATGTTATCATCTCCGCCCCCGATTTTGAAACGACAACCGTCATCGCTGAGACGGATTTTGGGGAGCTTCTGCTGAACGCAGGCTTTACTAAGGGGGAAGATGAATGGATGTAAAATATGTCAATCCGTTTGTCGAATCGTTTTCGTCCGTGATGCCGCAGCTTGGATTTGAAAACATCAAGATCGGCCAATTGACGGTAAAATCAAAAGAAGTAAAAGAGACCGGCGTCATTGCCGTTGTGGGTATCGTTGGGGACATTCGCGGCAACGCCGTTTATACGATGAGTGTCGATTCCGCGAAGACCTTTGCTTCCACCATGATGATGGGTATGCCGGTGGAGGAACTGGACGATATGGCAAAAAGCGCGCTGTCGGAACTCAGCAATATGCTGACCGCCACCGCGGCGACCGCTTTTTCGAACGTCGGCATCACGGTTGATATTTCCACCCCGACCCTGCTGCAGGGTGAAAATGTATCCGTAAAGCTGAGCGCAGACCCGATCCTTTGCATCCAGCTTTTTGCAGACGGCACCATGCTTGAGCTGAACGTTTCGTTTGAAAACTAATCGGAAGAACCGATCCGCCCTGCCGTATTTCCGGCGGGGCTTTATTTTTTGGGTGAAACCGATCGCTTTTCGTTTTTCTTTCATATAATAACCGTAAAGTAAAAAGGCGGGGGAGAGCCGAATGGACGAGACGCAGATTTTTGATATGCAGAGAAGAGTCGTTTCCCATATGACGTCGAAATCATGGAAAAGCATCCCGCATGTTTCTTATCTGTACGAGCCGGACGTCACGGAGTTTTATCGGGAATACCGCCTGCTGGCCGGGGAATGGGCCCGGGGAGGGAAAAAGCTGTCGCTCAATACGGTAATGCTGCGCGCGGTGATTGAGGGCCTGAAATCGGCGCCAAAGCTGAACGCCCTTGTTTCCTACAGTCATAAAAAGAGCGAGGGTTCGCTCAAAACCTGCGGCGACATCAACATTTCCGTTCCCTGGACGCTTTCGGACGGGCGGATGATTACCCCGGTGATCCTGCACACGGAATCGAAATCGCTGGAGGCACTGGCCCGTTCCATCGGGGAAATGGCCGCAAAAATTGAAAATACGAATGTTGACGAGTTGCTTTATCGGGCGGCCCGGAACGATACGGTCGGCGAGCTGAAAAAGCTTCATCTTGGAATTTTTCGGCGTATTTTTGCGTCACAGGTCAGCTTTCACCGAATTCGGGGGCTTTCCGGAAAGAACAAATCGGACTATTACCGCATCCCCGAGGAGAAGCGCCTGACGGACCGCAATCTGGTGAGCGGTACGGTTACGGTTTCAAATATCGGCTCCCTGTATCCGGAACAGCGGGGCTGCTTCAGCCTGCTGGAGATCATCCCGCCGCAGGTGTTTGCGGTTGGGCTGGGCGCGCTGCAGGAAAAACCGGGCGTTTATACCGCGCCCGACGGCGGAAAAGCCATCGGCATTCGGAACGTTCTTCCGATGTGTCTTGCGTTTGATCACCGCGCCGTCGATTTCAACGCCCTGGTGCCGTTCCTGAAAACGCTGGATGGAATTTTTGCAGATCCCGGTATCATCCGAACATGGTGATAAAACAGCCCTGCCGTAAGGCGGGGCTGTTTTTGTATGTGGCCTTTGATAATGATTGGAGCATTCACATATATATAAAGGTAAGGTGATTCCCAAAAATCAGAGAAGGGAAGTCGGTTGAATTGCAGCCGAAGCCGTTCATTCAAAAATCCGCCGCACTGCTCCTTTTTTGGGTCCGTATCATGAAAGAGCACGCCGTTTTTATCAGTACCTCGCTTCCCCCCGTTCGGCGGCAGGACGCTTCCATATCCGAACAGTTCCGCCAGCGGTTCGAACGTTTCCTGCGGGAAACCATCCGCCTTTCCGACGGCATTCTGCCCGCGGAAATGCTTGCTTCGGGGCAGTTCTATACCGATTATACGGAGACCGCCGAACGTGAATTTCAAAGACTCATGGGGTATGAAATCAACAGCGCTTTAACTGCGGCGGAGCTTGGCATTCTGCCGGCCGGTCAGGATGCTTCGCTATCTCCGCAGCTTTGGCAGAGCTTTTCCGAGCTGAACCGCAGGGCTCTGGAGCAGACCATGCTGTTTATTCGGTTTCAGGAGAATTTGATCCGGCAGCGCGGCGAGTGCTCGCTGTACTTCGGGCTGTATCCGTCCGCACTGGTGCACCTGATGAAGGAGGCAAAGCAGTTCGAAAAGGAGCTGAAAAGCCTGCAGTCCGGCGAGGAAGCGGCTTCCGATGAGTTTATCTCCTTCTGGAATCAGGGAATGTCAGAGCATGCGAAATCCCTGCGGGGAGAACTTGACTGGACGGAGGAAGCCTGGTTCCGTGCGGCGGATGCCTTTGGCGCTGGCTTCGACCGGCTGGCCGCGGCTCCCCCGGAACGCAAGGCGGCAGCGGAATATCTGCCGAATTTCTACGCGTATGCGACGGACGCCACGCGTACCCTGCTGGAATGCAGACTGAAGGGCGTCATGTCCGCACTGTACTGCGACCACCTTCTGCGCGAGGTCAATCATTACGGGTATCAGCTGTGGCACTGACGCGGCCGCGTGTTCAGGCGATTGTCTGCCCGGCAGACCGGCTGGCGCGCTTGTCCTCGTACATCAGCCCGTCGATATAGGCGATAAACTGCTTCTGATTCGGGCAGCGGGCCGGGTCGTAGGCGGAATATCCCATGCTTAGGCTTAGCCGGTACTGCTTTTTGCTCGTCTGATTGAAGGCGTTGACACATCGGCGGATCGCCTCGGCTGCAACCGCGCCCTTCGGGTCGCCGCCTTCCAGAATGATAATGAATTCATCCCCGCCATATCGGGCGAGAAACGTCTCTTCCCCGACCGCTTTCTGCAGGAGCTTCGCGCAGGTTTTCAGCGCTTCGTCTCCGACCACGTGGCCGAAGGTGTCGTTGATCGCCTTGAAATTGTCGATATCGATGAGGATTCCGGAAAAGCTCTCGCCGGAACCGGCTTTGCGGATAAGGGTATCCAGGTAGGCGTCTGCCTTCATCCGGTTGAAAATTCCGGTCAGATGGTCCAAGTCGATCAGGCCGTCAAGCGCGTCAAGATGAAACACAAGCAGCGAAAAAGACGCGCAGATCCAGATCAGATTGAGCCCGCCCCATAATAACTGAACAACGCTGCCCGCGATGGGAGGGGCAGTCAGAAAAACCAGTTGGCGGAACGCCCGTTTGCCGATCCAGCGTCGATTGGCAAACAGAAACATGACGGCGTGCAGCAGGTAAATGTAGCAAAACGCAAAATCCGCCCAGAACAGATTCCCGCGCAGATAATCGTTCTGCGCCGTAATCGTAAACAGACCGTGGCTGAAGGGGTTCGAAAGAATCAGCAGCACAGAAGCAAAAAAAGGCAGCTTCAGCACCGCCGGTGGCTTTCGGTTTTCCCCCCGGATGGTTCGGTATAAATATAGCGACCACAGATAGGCCGCGTAATTGTTCAGCAGATAATAGGTGTAAAAGACAATATTGCGAAGGATAACGCCCCCAGGATTCCGGATCAGGCTGACCGCCGTACTGAGCGCGTCAAGGAAAACCAGAATCATGACGGCCGTATAGAGCCCGTTGGAGCTTCTCCGCGTACTGGAGGGCTTGCTCCGCGCACTAATAAACAGAACGACGCAATACAGCAGGATAACGACGTCTGCCTCAATTTTCTCCAAAATTTCCACTGCATTTCCCCCTGCCGGTTCACTTGCTGAGATAATGGCGAAAGTCATAATTCGGATTTGCCAGGAACGCTGAAACGCAGAATCTAACTTTCATTCTACCATATTCGGCCAGCGCGGACAATCGGTTTCCCGGATTTGTCGTTCCGGGTAAAAAAAATTCTGTTCCGGCCCACCCTCGCGACAGACTCCGGCACGTTCCGTATGATTCTCTGCTATAATCATAGGTGGGAAAATACCCCGCCGGAAGGTTAGGAAAGAGGACAAGCGAAAAAAGTAAAAATAAGCTAAAAAAATTATAATAATTTGTTAATTTTATGGATTAACTGTCTAAAAAAATACGTGTATAATGAATTTAAATAATATAAAGTAGCAAAAACTCGGGCACAATTCACGGTTTATATAGATGGTCTACTTAAATAGTGAAAGGTGGATGATGTACATGCCGAGCTTGCCTAATGCTACTATGTTCGAAGTCGTTGCACTCTGGGTTGTTCTTGCAATCGCACTGTTGGGTTTGGGGTATGCCTTGCTTTTAAGGTCGCAGATCCTCAAAGCCGACAAAGGAACACCCAAAATGCAGGAGGTCTGGAACGCGATCCGCGAAGGAGCGAACGCTTATCTGGGCCGCCAGCTCAAAACCATTGTTCCGTTCATCGTTGTGTTAACGGTCGTGCTGTTCTTTTCCGTTTATGTCATTCCGCCGTCGGCGGAAGCGACGGAGCGTTTTCAGGGTAACAACCCCGAAACAATCCGCCTGATTATCGGCCTGGGGCGGGCCGTTGCCTTTATCATGGGCGCCTGTTTCTCACTGATTGTGGGGCAGTTCGGCATGCGGATGGCCGTTCAGGGCAATGTCCGCGTTGCGTCGGCTTCCCGCAGAAGCTTCAGTGAAGCGCTGAAGCTTGCCTATCGCTCCGGAACCATCACCGGCATGCTGACGGACGGCCTGGGCCTGTTCGGCGGCACAATCATTTTCATCGTATTCGGCATTTCTTCCCCCGACGTGCTGCTGGGCTTCGGCTTCGGTGGAACGCTGCTGGCCCTGTTTATGAGAGTCGGCGGCGGTATCTACACCAAAGCGGCCGATGTTGGCGCGGATCTGGTGGGCAAGGTTGAGGCCGGAATTCCGGAGGATGACCCGAGGAACGCGGCGGTAATCGCGGACCTTGTCGGAGACAACGTCGGCGATTGTGCCGGTATGGCGGCCGATATTTTTGAGTCGTATGAAGTGACCATCGTTTCCGGCCTGATTCTCGGATGCGCCCTGGTGGCCCTGAGCCCCACGCACGATGTCAAGTGGATTGTTTTCCCGCTGCTGGTTCGCGGTATCGGGGTGTTCTCTTCGATCATCGGCACTTACACGGTGAAGGGCAAAAAGGGCGCTCAGGAACAGAATGCCATGTCCTCCATCAACAAGGGGTTCTATACCTCGGCGGCCATTTGCCTGGTTGCGTTCTTCCTGCTCGCGAATTTCTACATGCATGAATGGCGCGCCTTCCTTTCGGTTGGCGTCGGTATTGTTTTAGCCATCCTGCTGGATGAAGTCACCAAGTATTTCACGGATACCCGGTATAAGTCCGTTAAGGGAATCGCCGCGGCGGCGAAGTCGGGCGGCGCGGCAACGCTGATTCTGCGCGGTCTTTCCGTCGGGTACGAAGTCGCCGTGTGGCAGACCCTGATTATCGCGCTTACCATCCTTGCCTCCGTTGCTATCTACTGGGGCCAGAACGTTACGTTTGTTCTGTACGGCGTCGCCATGACCGGCATCGGCATGCTGACCCTGACCGGCAACAACGTTGCGATGGACTCCTTCGGCCCGATCTCCGATAATGCCAACGGCATCGGCGAACTGGCCGGTCTGGACGACGACCAGCGCAAGATCATGGGCGACCTCGATGCAGTCGGCAACACGACTAAGGCAATCACCAAGGGTGTAGCCATCGGTTCTGCGGTGATCGCGGCGGTTTCGCTGTTCGGTTCGTTCCTGACGGATGTTTCAAAAGTTCAGGCTCAGATGAATGTCAATGCCGCAGATATTCTGCAGAACACCGGCATCCGCATTTCGGACCCGAAGGTATTTATCGGCGCGCTGGTCGGCGCCTCGATTCCATGGCTGTTCTCCTCCCTGATTATTAACGCGGTCGCGCGCGCGGCTTCGCTGATTGTGGAAGAGGTTCGCCGTCAGTTCCACATTCCGGGTTTGATGGAAGGAAAAGTCAAGCCGGATTACAGCCATGCGGTTGGAATCTGCACCATGTCCGCCCAGAAGGAACTGGTTACGCTCACGACCATTTCGGTTCTCACTCCGCTGATCGTCGGCCTATTCCTCGGCGTAGAAGCTCTTGGCGGCGCTCTTGCGGGTGTTATCCTTTCCGGCCAGCTGCTGGCGGTCTTTATGTCCACCTCCGGCGGTGCGTGGGATAACGCGAAAAAGACCATCGAAGACGGCCTGTACGGCGGAAAAGGCTCAGAAGCCCACAAGGCTGCCGTGGTCGGCGATACCGTCGGCGATCCGCTGAAGGATACTGCTGGCCCGGCCCTTAACCCGATGATCAAGGTAATCAACATGGTTTCTCTGCTTGCCGCGCCGATTCTGGTGCAGTACGAGAATTCCATGACGGGAAAGATTATCCTCGGCATTATCCTGCTGGCTTGTGTTGCGTTCTCCGTGGCTTATTCCAAGACCGGAGGGTTCAAGAAAGAAACAGAGAAAGCCGATTCCGCATTCTGATCTGTTCAACCGTTTGAACGTACATACCCTGCGGCCCTTTCCAATATCGGGAAGGGCCGCTTTTCCATATAAGGCCGGCACTGGTTCTGGAGTGCGCGGAGCAGGAGAAACCGTCGAATCCTTAATCACATGGATTCTAGCCTTCATAGAAAAAGCACAGAGAATTAACAATAATAATAACTATTATCAAATATATACAAAATATTGTTAATTTGTGGCTTGAAAATCTATTTTTTTAGTATAGATTTACAAACAAAAATGCGGTATAGTATAGACAGAAAAGGAAAAATACAAACGTGATGATAAAAGTGGTGCCCGGTACAGAAACCGGGGGAAAGGAAGCTGATATGAGTTTCAATTTGGCAGAAGCGATTCAGAGCCGCAGATCGGTATACGCCATCGGGAGTGAAAAAATCGTTCCGGAACAGGAGATTACCGAGCTGGTGGAGCATTCCGTGAAATACGCACCCACCGCGTTCAATTCGCAAAGTTCTCGTGTGCTTCTCCTGTTCGGCGGCGCACATGAAAAACTGTGGGACGAAACGATGGAAATCCTTCGGAAGATCGTTCCGGCATCCTCGTTCTCGCAGACCGAGCAAAAAATTAATTCGTTCCGCGCCGGCTATGGTACTGTTCTTTATTTTGAAGATCAGTCCGTTGTTACCGGGCTACAGGAAAAGTTTTCTCTTTACAAAGACAATTTTCCCATCTGGTCGCTGGAATCCACCGGGATGCTGCAGTATATTATCTGGACTTCTCTGGAGGAAAAAGGTCTCGGCGCAAGCCTTCAGCATTACAATCCCCTGATTGATGAGGCGGTGGCGAAGAACTGGGGCGTGCCGAAGGAGTGGAAGCTTCTGGGGCAAATGCCGTTCGGCAAGCCGCTGCAGGCGCCCGACGAAAAGACTTTCCTTCCTGTGGAAGATCGGGTAAAGGTTTACCGCTAATAATCTTTGAATTCCATACCGGCAATGCCGGAATCAAAATAATATTAAAATGAAAGAAGGAGTTTCAAATGACAGATTTTGCTTTTTATCGTTGTGAGAGGTGCGGTAACGTTGTTGCCATGCTTAAGAAAGGCGGCGGGACCCTTACCTGCTGCGGAGAGGCTATGAAGAAGCTGGAGGCCAATTCTACGGATGCCGCTCAGGAAAAGCACGTGCCGGTTGTCGTACGCGAAGGCGGTAAGCTCAAGGTGTCTGTCGGTTCGGTGGCGCATCCCATGCTCCCGGAGCATCACATCGAGTGGATTGCCCTCGTTTCCGGTGATAAGGTCGAATTTGCGTTCCTGAAGCCGGGCGAAGAAGCAAAGGCGGAATTCGATGAAGTTGCTTCCGGTACCGTGTACGAGTACTGCAATCTGCACGGCCTGTGGAAAGCGGAATTCTAAGAACCTGAGAGTTCGCGAAGGACTGGTTCTTTCATCCTGACATAGAAAATCGTCCCCGGCGTAAAAGTCGGGGACGTTTTTTTCAGCTATTTTTTTCGGGTAAATTTGTTGTCGTTCAGGTACAGCGTGTCCCCATCGATCCGGTAGCTGTAGGTCTCATTGACTACCTTCACGACGATGCGGTACCGCATGCTGATTTTATTTCCGCTGACCTGATAGGTGCCCTTGAAGGAGCCCAGGTTCAGCGCCGCAATCCGCATGGACCCGCCGCTGCTGAACTGATATTCGGTCAGACCGTAAACATCCTTCCAGGTTCCGATGATGCTGTCCGGCGTCTGCTGAGGTAGCCTGCGGCATCCGGAGGCCGCAAGCAGAAGCAGCACCGCCAGAAATGCCGCAACTCTGCGTTTCATTCCAGTTCCCCTCTCCGCTTTGCATGCCAATTTTAACACGGCATTGCCGCGAAACCTGCGGGATTCGGTCGAACAAGAGCTACTGCCCGAAACGCAGGCCTACAATTCGCTCCGGAAGGCCGGAAAGCGACGCGATCAGCTCTACGGTCAGTGGCTGATACGTGCGGTTCCATTCGCTGAGATTTGGGTCGATGAGCAGACACGCGGCAAAATAGTCGGCCTCGTTCTCATAGCGGCAGGTGCACAGGTACGTGAGGTCCGCCGCGGCCTGCTCGTTCAGGCCGGGGTGAAGCAGCACATGGCCGAGCTCGTGCGCGCAGCAGTATTCGCGCAGGCGGCCGGTCAGTCCGAGGTCCAGGACAATGACGGGTTTTTCACCGTTCTGAAAACAGAAGCCCTGTGTACGCTTCGGCAACTCCAGGCACACAACCGGGATATCCATTCGATCACAGAGGGCAAACGGGGAGGCTGTTCCATAGCGCTCCACCGTTTCCCGCGCGAGCGCTTCAATTTCTTTCATTCGCTTATACGCCGCCTTGTCACTTCCGGGAAACAGCCGCTGCCACGCGGATGGCGTTCGCCAGTTTTTCCCGGTCCGATCTGGTCAGGGGGGCGCCGTGGAACATCAGACCGGGCTGCCGTTCCAGCGTCCGCGCGAAATTGTCGAGGACTTCGTTGACTTCACTGGGACGCTCCAGGTCCAGCAGTTCGTCGGTGGTGCAGCGGAACAGGGCCGCAATGCGTGTCAGCATTTCCGCGTCCGGTTTTCGCCTGCCCTGCTCGTACATCCCCACCGCGGAGGGAGAAGTTCCCAGCAGCCGCGCAAGCTCTGCCTGCGTGCAGCCGCGTTCCAGACGGAACTGCCGGAGTTTGTCTTTTAGCACATTAATTCCCCCTGTTTTGTTATCTGCCCGCATTATATCACACATTTCGTGGTGCGACAAGACGGTTTTCGGTATCAGTCCCGTTAATGGGACTCCCACATCAAATTAAGAACATTTGTTTGATTTTCTCTTGCGCTTTTGGCGGCAGACTGCTACGATAAAAAGACAAACCCCGGCTGTCTGGGATTTGCCGCAGAAAGCATCTCTTAAATTACACGATTCGTGTAGAAAGTGGGAGGGAGAAACTTGGATTATGAAGCATGGGGCAGAGAATATCTCGGTCTGGCGGCGCGGTTGAACGAACACATCGTGCCGATCAGGCTGGCGCTGAAAACGGCCAAGGGGAAGGAACAGGTTCTTTTGTACCGGCGCGCCGCTCTGTTGGAGGACATGCGTCTGGAATGCCTTCGGACCGGCCGTGATCTTGTGAGAAGGGGAGGGGGGCAGGCTTGAAATCAATTCTGAGCCTTGATCTGTTCGGAGACAGGCTCCCGATGACGGAAGCGCGGGATGACGGCGGCGAACACCGCAGAATCCTGCTGACCCTAAAAAACGCGGCGAAAGGGGAGTTGACCGAGCGGCAGATGGACTGCCTGCGACTGCGCTATCAGGAGGGAAAGAAAGTCTATGAAATCGCGGAGGAGCTTGGAATCCGGCCACCCACCGTTTCAAAGCATCTGAAAAAGGCGAGGGCGAGGCTGGAAAAGGTGATGCGCTACTCGTTCCCGAAACTGTAACGGAGCGCGCATTCGGCGTGCTTTTTCAAGGAAAAGAGAATTTACCTGTCGGTTTGTGAAAATGGAAAAAGTATGATAGAATACTTGGTATCGGAAAGCAGGGAAGGGAATCTTTTGAAAAAGCTTTTGAGGCGGGCCGCTGCGTTTGTATCGCAAAGCTTTACCGGGGAGTTCTTTACTTCCCGGCAGGTCTGGAATATCTTTTTGCCGATTTTTGTCGATCAGGCGTTTATTGTATGCCTGAGTTTTTTGAATACGGCCATGATCAGCTCCTCCGGAGTCAATGCGGTGAGCGCGGTAAACATGGTGGATTCACTGAATATCTTCCTTGTGAATATTTTCATCGCCGTGGCGACCGGTGGTACTGTGGTGGTGGCGCAGTACCGAGGCAGCGGAAATGAGACGATGGTTTCCAAATCCGCCGCGGGGGCCATGTCCTCGGTGTTTCTGCTCGCGGTGGGAATCGGTGCGTTTGTCATCATTCTGCATGGTCCGACACTGTCGGTTCTGTTCGGGAACGCCGACCCGCAGGTCCTGAGTCTGGGAAAAACCTATCTGATCGGCAGCGGGCTTTCCTACCCCGGCGTCGCCATTATGGAAGCGGCCTGTGGCGCTCTGCGCGGGGTGGGCGAAACGAAATCCTCGCTGATCTTATCGCTGGTGAACAACGTCTCTTATGTTCTGCTGAATTTTCTTTTTATCAGCAGCTTGAATATGAGTGTTTTTGGCATGGTACTTGCGCTGAACATTTCGCGGTGGTTTGCGGCGGTCTGTTCCATTGTGTATCTTGTGCGGATCAATGTTTCTCTGAAATTCCATTTGAGGGACGCGATCCGGTTCAACCCCGCCATGCTGAAAAAAATCTTTTTCATCGGGATTCCGTTTGCAGCAGAGCAGATGTTTTTTAACGGCGGGAAGATACTGACCCAGACCTTTATTGTGCAGCTCGGCACCTACGCCATCGCGATCAACGCGATCGCAAGCTCCATCATCCAGTTGTCGCAGATCGCGGGAAACGCCTCATGCCTCTGTGTGGTTACGCTGGTTGGGCAGTGTGTCGGCCGGAAAAACATTGCGGATGCGCGGAAATTCATTCGCTCGTTTCTGGTTGGTTCCAGTGTCGCGTTTGTCATCATGACGACGGCGTTGTTTCCGTTTTTTGGGGGACTGATCGGCCTTTTCTCGCCTCCGGCGCAGATTGTGCCGACGGTTCGGAACATTCTGCTGATGTCGGGAATCTTTCAGATTTTCCTGTGGTCCGTCAGCTTTGTCACTCCCGCCGCTCTGCGGGCAGCCGGAGACGCCGGGTTCACCTCGGTGGTTTCCATGCTCTCCATGTGGCTGTTTCGGGTCGTGCTGGGGTATATTCTGGGGATTCATACGCCGCTCGGAATTTTGGGCGTATGGCTCGCCATGGACTGCGAATGGGGCGTTCGATCGGTGGTTTTTCTGCTGCGCTACCGGGGAAAGAAATGGTACAGCCACCGCCTGATCGATTAAAAAGGACAGGGCTTCCGGTTTGCCGGTGCCCTGTCCTTTTCTTATAGCCCGAACTGATATTTGTGAGCTAATACGCCGTCTTTAAACGTGACGCGAACAGACGAACCGGACCCGCTCCACTCATAAATTTTTGTGCTGCCGGTGGAATCAACCAGGGCTCCCGGGCCGCCCAACGCGGCTGCGACGTCGTCGTAGCTCATTCCCTGCGTCAGCTTGTCGAATTCCTGCCGGGAAACGGAGCCGCCGGTGCCGTCCGGAGACGGACCGGTCTGAGCGGGAGCGCCGCTGTCGCTCTGCGGGGAAATGGGCTGAGTTTTCGGGGCGGCCTGCGAAATTGCCGATCCGGTGGTTTCCGTCCGCTGAACGGTTTGCGTGCCGCCGCCCGTCCCGCTTGCCGCCGTCCCCGAAGACGCGGCTGAGCCGCTTTGCTGCTTGGAAGAATCGGTCCTACTTTCATCCGACGGTGCCGAGGCGACTGGTTGCCCGGAAACGCTGCCGCCCGCCGCCGCGGGTTGACCCGAAGAGACTGCGTACTCCCCGGAGGAAGTATCGGTCGAGGAAGCGTCGGCCACAATGGATACCGCGCCACCGGAGGAGGGGGCGGAGGACGCGCTGTTCCCCGTCTGGATGATACCGCTGACGCCCAAAATCAGAACAGCGGCCATAACGGCAATCAGGGCGATCATGGTCGGCAGAAGGAGGCTTTTTTTCGGCTTTTGAGGGGAGGATTCTCCACCGGGAGATTTTTCGTTCTGATTCAATCCAATTCGCGTTCCTTTTTACTTTATTCCGGAAAAATATAGCTGTTTCCGTGCAATTCCCCGGTCTTTCCCCTTAAGGATAGCATTTCTTTGGGTTCCTGTAAATTCCCCCGGCCGGGAACGGGAAAAAATCGTGCAAAAATGCCGGGTATAGGACGGGCCGGATTCCCATACGATGGACCGGAACAAATAAAAAAGCGTCGGTTGCCCCGACGCTCGTTCTGCCGTTTTATGCCAATACCTTCTGTTTTGATACGGGACGTTGGAATCGGGGAAGCGGTCTGCCGCCTGGTGGCGCTTCTCCGGATTTTTTATTCCCAGCGGCGTGCCCCCACAATGTGCAGGTACCGGATATTTGCGTAAAGATAACTATTCAGCGGGCGCATGAACGCGTCGTAGGTATGCGCCGCGACATAGATGCCGTCCGGCTTTACCGCGGCCACAACCGGCGTGTGGTAAAAATGCCCTGCGGCATCGCCGAGCTGAAGCAGGTCGCCGGGCTGTAAATCGGAAGCATCCGCCTCCACCGCGTAGGGGCCGGTGGAACGGTTGTTAACAAGAAAATTGTACAGGAACGACACACCGCTCCAGGAGGCGGTGCGGTCCTCTGCACTGTTGTAATACCACCCATGCGTCTGTGTGTAATTCATGATGCCGCATCCGGCAAACACACACTGCGACGCGAAATTCGTGCAGTCGCCGCCCATTCCGTCAAAGCTGATGTAGCGCGGATTTCTGGAAAACGCCCATTTTTCAGCGTATTCCAGAGCTTTTTGCCCGTCGTAGGGGATGGTTTTCAGCATGGTGACTCCTCTTTTCCTGCCGTGTGTGTTCACCGTTATTTTATGTGGCGGGCGGAAAAATGGTGAGGTGTTCCTCGTCGTTTTGGATTTACTTGTATATTTCAGCAAAATGTTATAAAATATAAAATTACTCGGGATTGCTCTGCGATCCGGAAATTATAGGATGAATTTGGAGATTAACGATGGGGGACAAGCCAAAGGGCAAGCTGGGGAAAAAACTGTTTGTAATAGGAACGCTGGTCCTCTGCGTGGGGGTCATGCTGTACTTTCTCTTCACGACAGACGGAATCGCGACGCTGGGGAAAATTATCGCGACCCTTCAGTTGCGCTGGCTGTTTTTGGCCATCGGCGCCGCGCTTACGTGTTGGTTCCTGGAGGCCTGGGTGCTCAACCGGCTCTGCCGGCATTTTTTGAAGGAATGGAAGTACCCGCGTTCGTTTACCGTGGGCATGATCGGTTTTCTTTACAGCGCTCTGACCCCGTTTGCGACGGGCGGACAGCCGATGCAGATTTATGCCATGAACGCCATGGGAATGGATGCCGGAATGGCCGGTTCCATTATTGCGGTGAAATCGCTCACCTATCAGGTCGTCATGGTGGCCTATTCGCTGGTGGCCGTGGCACTCAAGCTGCGCTATTTTCAGACAAGCGTCAGCAATTTCGCCTTTGTGACCCTGCTCGGCTTGACGGCAAACTGCGTTTATATCGCGCTGATTGCCCTGTTCCTCATCAGCGAACGGACGACCGATAAAATTTTGCACGGTTCGATCCGTGTGCTCCATAAAATAAGGCTGTGCCGGCACCCCGAGGAGCGGTATGAAAAGATTCACCGCGAGCTCCAGATGTTCCACGGCGCTTCCCGACTGATGGGACATTCCATGGGACTGTACGCCATCGTCATGGCGGTCACCGCCGTGCAGATTACTGTCAATAGCCTGATTCCCTATTTTATCTACCGCAGCTTCAACATGAACGGCGCTTCGGTCGTTACCATGGTGGCGGCGCAGGTGTTCGCGGTCACCATCTCGTCGTTTGTTCCCCTTCCCGGTGCTTCCGGCGGTGCGGAGGGCTGTTTTTACCTGTTTTTCGGGCCGTATTTTCAGGCTGCCATCATTCCGGCCATTCTGCTGTGGCGGATTATTACGTATTATTTCAACATCGCGTTTGGCGGTGTTTTTGCCTATATCGGCAGCAAGCAAAACAAGATCGTGTTGAAAAATCCCCTCGAAAAAGACTGATTTTTTGCTTGACAAGAGAAAAAAGCTGTGGTATGTTGTTACTGTACTAATATAAATAGTACAATAAATACAGGGAGGCGTGCCATGTTTGAGCTGGATTTCAAAAGCAGACTGCCTATTTATGAACAGCTCTGCCGCATGATTACGCAAATGGCCGCATTGGGTGCTCTGGACCCCGGCGAGCCGCTGCCGAGCGTTCGGAGTCTGGCCCGTCAGCTTGGAATCAACCCCAATACGGTGCAGAAGGCTTATCAGATGCTGGAGCATGACGGAATTATTAATACGGTGCCGGGAAAAGGTTCGTTCCCTTCCGGGGACGGCGCGGCAATGGCGCACCGGCGGCTTCTGGCGCAGGAAAAGCTGGAGGAGGCACTGCGGGAAGCGGCGCAGTGCGGCGTTCCAGTCGATACGGTCGAACGACTGACGGCGGAACTGTTCAAAGGAGGGATGAAGCATGATTGAGGTGAAGGAACTGACCAAAACCTTCGGGAAGAAGGCTGCGCTCGATAAAGTATCTTTCAGCATCGGGGGCGGGTCGGTGTTTGGGCTGGTCGGTTCGAACGGCGCGGGGAAATCCACGTTTCTGCGCGCGGCGGCCGGAGTCTATCGCCCGGACGGCGGTACGATTACGGTGGACGGTGCTGCGCCGTTCGAAAATTCGGCGGTGAAATCCCGCATCTATTTTCTTTCGGATTACCCGTATTTTCTGCCGCAGGCGACACTTGCGGAAATGGCCGCCTTTTTACGGCGGATCTATCCCAACTGGAGTGACGAAAAATGGTCTGAAATGAACCGAATCTTCCCGGTGGGAGAAAAGGAAAAAATTCAGAACATGTCGAAGGGGATGCAGCGGCAGGCCGCGCTGATCTGTGCGTTTGCGGCGCAGCCGGATTACCTGCTGATGGACGAAATCTTCGATGGGCTCGACCCGGTGATGCGTCGCCTGCTGAAAAAGGCGATTTCCGGCGATGTTGCAGACCGCGGCGTTACGGTGATCATCGCGTCGCACAATCTGCGGGAGCTGGAAGACGTGTGCGACCACGTCGGGCTGTTCCACAAGGGCGGCATCCTGTTTGAAAAGGATATCGACGAGCTTCGGCTCGGCATCAGCAAGGTTCAGGCGGTGTTCCAGCCGATTCCGGAACGGAGCGCGTTTTCCGGGCTGGATATCCTGAAATTCGAAACGCGCGGTTCGCTGGTCAATCTGGTGATCCGCGGGGAGAAAGACGAAATTCTTTCGAAGCTGAACGCGCTGAACCCGGTTTTTGTGGAAGCGCTTCCGCTTACGCTCGAAGAAGTATTCATCAGTGAAATGGAGGTGGCCGGATATGACAGAGACAGCTTCCTTTCGTAGCCGGTTCCGCGAATTTGCGGCCCTTTACCGGTGGTCAATCCGGAAGAATCTCGGTCTGATGTTCCTGCTGACCCTGCTCCTGTTCATGGCACTGCCGATGCTTCTGCTGATTACGGTGCCGGGCTGGCGGGATGATTACAAAGACGCCGGCGACATGACCGCCGCGCAGATTGCCGGGCGGCTCAATGAACACTTTACCAGCTTCCTCAGCGCGATCAATGCTCTGGTGATTCCGCTCCTCATGGTGTTCGCCGTGGTCTTGACCGTCATTCTGTTCGGCTATTTTCAGAAAAAACGGAGTGTCGATTTCTTCCACGCGCTTCCGGTGGGCAGGGTCCCGATGATGCTTTCCGGCTGGTGCGCGGGCTTAACCGTGCTGTTTGTTCCGTACATTCTCAACATGCTTGCCGTTGAGATTATCGCCTCAGCCTACGGCCTGAGTGCCGTCAGCGATTTGACACCCGTTTCGACGATGTTTTGGATTCTGTTGATGACGGCGGCGATTTACACGTTCTGCATGCTGATGATGGCGTGCAGCGGCAGCGTGTTCGATACGGCGATCTCTGTGCTCGGTATCAGCGTCGGTTATCCGCTGCTGGTGATCTGCGGAAGCACGGCCGCGCAGTTGTTCCTGCCGGGCTTTGCCTGGGATATCCAGAAACATCTGGCCATTGTCACCGCGCTTTCACCGTTTGCCGCGGCCTTTGTCGCCGTGTTTTCCGATCACAGCGCGGGGATGCTGGTCTGGTGGCTGGTACTCACGGCCCTGATGCTTTTCGGTGCGTGCTTCGTGTACCGCACGAGGAAGAGTGAGGCGGCGGAGGACCGGTTCGCGTTCCCGGCTGTCAAGATTGTGATTCGCTTTCTGGCGACGGCGGTCGCCGGTATTGGTCTTGGTCTAATCCTGATGAGAACCAACGGTGGGAGTAATTTCTTCATCGGTTTGCTTGCCGGTTCCGTTGCCGCCCACGTGATCGTGGAGGCCGTCTATTCCCGCGGGTTCCGGCAGCTTAAACGGAGCGCTGTCTGGTACGTGGGCTTCGCGGTGTTGTTCCTCATCTTTTACGGAGTTCTTGCAACGGGCTTCTTCGGTTATGACCAGCGCGTACCGAACCCGGAGGATGTGAAGAGTGTGAAGGTTACGCTCAACAATGATTACAATTCGAGTTCCAGCTGTAACCAGATCTATGACGAAAACGACCGTCTGCTGACGACGCTGACGCCGGTGATCACGAAGCCGGAGGATATTCAGACTGTAACGAATGCACATAAAAAGGTTGCGGCGCTTATCCGGAGCAGCGGCTACCCATATATGCTCAGCAAATCGGACGGTGAGCGCATGAATCTGGTTTACACGCTCAAAGACGGAAAAACAATGACGCGTTCGTTCCAATGCTTCAATCCGAATACGGATCTTGACGCGTTCTATGCTTCTACCGATGGAGTTTCCCTCATGGAGGAATACTGCACGGGGCTCGATATGATCTATTATCTCCAGCCGGAGGACGTGGAATTGATTCAATCCGAAGGCCAAGGCTCGGATAAAGACGAGGTCAGCCTGAGCCATGCAAAGGAAGTACTGGAAGCACTTCGCACCGATTTTTCCAAAGGCAAGGTGAACCGGCCTGCGAATCTGCGGGTTGTGAAACAGGGCATAAATGAGCGTTCCGCAACAAGCGACGGCCCTGTCCTGAATATCGACCTGCGCTTCAAGCAGAATGTGACTCCGAAGGACAGCCGTCTGATCGCTCTGCTGGGCGGCTATAAAGGCAAGATCAATATGAACAACATCGGAGGCTACGAAATTTACACCAAAGATTCGGAGACCTACCGCCTGTTCCAGAAGCTTGGGCTTGCAAAATAACAAGCCTTTTGAAAAAGGCCTGGCGAAAACTTTTAGTTTTTCTTACAGGAGGCTCGGCTTTCCGGCTTGACTCAATTGCCGGCTTCGACCGGCACAAATACAACATTAATATAAAAGGGGCGTTCGGCAATCGGCCGGGCGCCCTAAGCTATGGATGGTAAAAGGAGAATCCGATGCATTACGAGAACGATAAAACTTCAGAGAATCTGTATCCGACGAAGGGACGATACCGGAAAAAACATCGTCTGCTGTTTGCGATCGTATTCTTGATTCTGTGTGTTTGGGCTGTCCTAAGTATCCGTTCCGTCTGGAGCGATATTCCGTTCGAGCGGAGGGAAAATTCCTCGGCAGCTTCGCAGACGACGGGGGTGGTTTCCGCTGCTACGCTTGCCGAGTTGAAGTCAAT
This sequence comes from Bacillota bacterium, assembly GCA_023410445.1. Classification (GTDB taxonomy): domain Bacteria; phylum Bacillota; class Clostridia; order Oscillospirales; family Acutalibacteraceae; genus Caproicibacter. The sequence continues at coordinate 39,717 of JAEYPT010000005.1, forward strand.
GGAAGGCGGGCAGCCGAAACTTCGCACGGTCCTGCAAAACCCGGAGCGTTACCCGGCACCGCTGCTGAAAGCCCTGACGCGGAACCCGGAACTTCTGAATTTCACGCTGGATTATCCGAAGAAGAAAGGAACCGCCTCCGACCAGAGCGATCTTTCCGGAAAGTACAAGCCGGGAAATATCCCGCTTCTGATGCAGTGGGATGAGGCTTGGGGTTACGCACCCTACGGCAGCGGTATGATCGGGCTGGACGGCTGCGGCCCCGCCTGCCTCTCCATGGTTCTGATCGGACTGACCGGAAAAACGGACTGGAATCCGGAGAAGGTAGCCCGGTTCAGCGAGCAGAACGGCTATCTGGATCCAAGCAGTGACAGTACGCGCTGGACGCTGATGTCCGAAGGTGCGGAGAAGCTGGGGCTGGAATCCAAAGAGCTCCCGCTTTCAGAGGACCGTATGGCCGCCGAGCTCTCGGCTGGACACCCGATTATCTGCATTCTCGGCCCGGGGGACTTCACAACAGACGGGCATTTCATTGTACTGACTTCCTACCACGACGGCAGCTTTACGGTGCGGGACCCGTTCAGCAAGGCCCGCAGCGCGAAGCAATGGAGCTACCGGACCCTGAAACCTCAGATTCGCGACCTTTGGGCCTATTCGGCGTAACCCGATAGAATCAAGTAACAGAATAAAAAGTGGGCTTCCGGTCATTAGCCGGAAGCCCACTTTGGCGTAGCTGTTTTATTTGGCCGCGTCCACGACTTCGCGGGCATAGGTCTTCATAGCGCTGAGGTCGGCTTCGGTCGGCTTGAAATTAACGCGCAGCCCGTCTCCGACAAATTTAAACTTCAGGTGTTCCAGACGGCTCTTCATCATCGGGACGGCCTCACCGCTCCAACCGTAGGAGCCGAACGCTCCGGCCGAACGGCCGCGCGTATTAATGGCATCCACGCTTGCGAGCATGTCCCATACGATCTTCGGCGCGTCCCGGTTAATGGTGCAGGAACCTGCCAGTACGGCGTTCGCGGAATTGACCAGCGAAACCGTTTCTTCAAACGGCGCGCTGACGATGTTCAGCAGCTTTACGTCCAGCGACGCATCTGCGGAAAGCTCCTCGTAGGCCGCTTTTGCAAGAAGCTCGGTATAGCTGTACGCGGAAGCATACAGAATGGCGACGGACTTTTTGGTCCCGGCCGCCGGCGTGCTCCAGGAGCGGTAAAGCTCCTCGCACTTTTCGATGTTTTCCTTGAGGCACGGGCCGTGACTGTTGCATACGAGGGCTACGGGCAGGTCTTTAATTTTATCAAGCCCGGCCAGTACGGCGGACTTGAACGGACCGAAAATACCCTGGTAGTAATATTCGAATTCGCCCCAGTATTTATGCCGGTCCACGTCGTGAATGGTGGAATCCAGCAGGGAGGGTTCACAGTAGTGGCAGCCGAGAAAATCACACGTAAACAGGACCCGGTCCTCCGGCATCCAGGTGAACATGGTGTCGGGCCAATGCAGGAGCGGAGCAATGATGAAATCAAGCTCCGTTCCGGGGAGTGCGAGCTTGTCCCCCTCTTTGACAACGACGCAGGCGAAATCGCGGTTCACAATTCCGGTGAGGCACTTTTTCGCGGCGAAGGTGCAGTAAACCGTCATATTCGGGTTCAGCTCCAGCAGCCGCGCGACGGAACCGGAATGATCGGGCTCCGTGTGGTTGACAATGAGGGTGTCAATGGTGGAAAGATCGGCGACTTCCTGAATGTTCCGCAGGTATTCGTCAAAATAGGAAGCATGTACGGTGTCCACCAGAACGTTCTTTTCCCCTTTAATGAGGAACGCATTGTAGCTGGTGCCGAATTTCGATTCCATAATAATGTCGAATACACGCAGGGCTGGATTTAAAACACCGACCGAATAAACATGTTCCGTCAGTTTAATTGCACTCAAAGATATAACTTCCTTTGCTTCGATTGTTTCTCAGTCTTCCGGTTCAAACGAATCTTTGCCGGCTCCGCATTCGGGGCAGCTCCAATCGTCCGGTAAATTCTCAAATGCTGTTCCCGGTGCAATGCCGTTCTCCGGGTCACCTTGTGCAGGATCGTAGACATAACCGCATACCGTACAGACGTATTTCTTCATGAACAGGCACTTCCTTCTTTTTTGGTTTTTAATGTCTCTATCATAGAATATCCGGTTCCGGTTTGTCAACCGGTTCCGCCTCAAATCTCAGGTCCTCCACAACTTCGCCGAGGCTGCAGGGAAAGACGCAACAGCGATGAAGAACCCGCGCCAGAGCAAGCGTTTTGCAAAGGCTCCGGGAAATGAAAAGGCTTGCGTCTTCACAGGAGCCAACTTCCTTAATTCGTATGCCATAGCCGCGCCTGAAGCTTCCGTAAACATAGTATTTCAGGCAAAATCCCAAGATATCCGTGCACCCTATGTATTTAACCATCGCTTCATCTTCTCTCTCTTTGTGAATTTATCTCACCAATTATCTCGGTTTATTCCATATGATAATTCACATAAGAAAAAGAATCAAGCAGAAAAATGGTTAGAAAAAATGAAATGTGTATTTGACGCAAGATGTTCAGTGTAATATACGATCGAAAATATATCTAGTATGTCGTAAACGTATTAAAACGATTACAGCTTGTATAAATACAGAATAAACAAAGCGCTGATTACGCCAAGTATAGAGCCGATCAGGGTGTCGGAGGGATAATGTACAAACAGAAAAACGCGGGAAAAAGCAATGAGGAGGGCCAGCGCAAAAGCGGCGCAGCCAAGCCGGCGGTCAAAGATGCAAAGCACCGTCGCCGCGGCAAACGAGGAAGCCGAGTGCCCGGAGGGGCACGAATACCCGCCCGGTGTGCGAATCAGAAGCGTCGGGCCGGGGTGGGCGACGAACGGCCGGGGCCGCCCGATGATCGGCTTTAATATTTGACTGATGATATGCGCGAGCGCGAGCGCAAAAAACATCATGAAGGCAAAATAGCGGGTTTCCCGCCGATACCCCAGACAAAATACGAAAAAGAACCAGATGGCTCCCGCGTTTCCGAGACGCGACAGCATCGGGAAAATGAAATCGGTGACCCGATTATGAAAATGATCCTGAACATAGCTGATTATCGTAAGATCCATACGTTTTCCTCCGCATGCTGGAATCAATTTATTATACCATATTTTTCGGGCGTTGCGAATATACTTGTATTAAAAAATAGGGGATGATTTCAGTGGAATGGCAGAGCCTGACGAAAGAGGAGTGCGCGGCAAAGCTGGGCACCAGCCTGCAAAACGGGCTGACGCCCCGGCAGGCGGAGGAGCGTCTTCACGAATACGGCCCGAACGAGCTCGCAAAGCCGAAGCAAACCAGTCTTCTCATTCGGTTTCTGAGCCAGTTCAAAGATTTTATGGTGATCGTCCTGCTGATTGCGGCAGGAATTTCTTTTTTTACCTCATGGATTCGGCACGACGGCGATTATATTGATTCCATTATTATATTGGCGATCGTCGTGGTAAACGCCCTGACGGGAATGATTCAGGAAAGCAGGGCGGAAAAAGCGATCGAGTCGCTCCGGCGGATGTCCAGCCCACACGCGCGCGTGATCCGGGCGGGGAGGGAGCAGACCATCGAGGCGGTCAGGCTTGTGCCGGGAGATCTGGTCCTGCTCCGCACGGGCGACCTTGTTCCTGCCGACCTGCGCATCGTTCAGGCGGTGAATCTGAAGGCCGAGGAAAGCGCCCTCACAGGCGAAAGCCTCCCGTCGGAAAAACGGGAGGACTGCGTCTTCCCGGAAAAGACGCCTCTCGGCGACCGGCGGAACATGCTGTATGCCACAAGCGCGGTTACCGGAGGGCACGGCGCCGGAATCGTGGCGGCTTCGGGGATGGACACGCAGGTGGGAAAGATCGCCCATATGATCGGCAGTCAGCAAGCCCCGGAGACGCCGCTTCAGCGCAAGCTGGCGGAAACGGGCCACTGGCTGGGGATCGGTGCGCTTGGTATCTGCCTGGTTATTTTCTTTATGGGCTTGTTTCAGCATGTCGAACCGTTGGAAATGTTCCTGATTTCCATCAGCCTTGCGGTCGCGGCAATTCCGGAGGGCCTGCCCGCGGTTGTGACGATTACCCTGGCGATCGGCGTGCGGCGCATGGCGGCGAACCGAGCCATTGTGCGCCGGATGCCCGCCGTCGAGACCCTCGGCAGCGCGAGCGTGATCTGCTCGGATAAAACGGGTACGCTCACCCAGAACCGGATGACCGTCGTGGAAATTCAGGATGCTTCCGGGGTGCTGGAAACGGATTCTGCGGAGGCGGGCCGCCTGCTCGACCTCGCTTCCCTCTGCACGGACTGCACGGTGTCGGGGCCTGAGCTTTGCGGTGACCCGACGGAAACGGCGCTGGTGCGCGCTGCGCCGACCGACAAAAACAGTTTGGAGCAGCAGTTTCCGCGCGTGCTGGAAATTCCGTTTTCCAGTGAGCGGAAAATGATGACGACGGTTCACCGTCTGCCGGGGGGACACTACCGGGCGGTCAGCAAGGGTGCACCCGACGTTCTGGCGCGCAGCTGCAAAAACGGCGGGTTGGACCGGCAAAACGAAGAAATGGCCGGGCGTGCCCTCCGGGTTTTGGGCGTTACCGTACGTGATCTTGATTTTCTGCCGAAGGACAGCCGCGAAATCGAAAGCGGAATGACCTTCTGCGGGTTGATCGGTATGATCGACCCGCCCCGGCCGCAGGTGAAGGCGGCGGTTGCCCTCTGCCGGAAAGCCGGAATCCGCCCGGTAATGATTACGGGGGACCACGCCGCCACGGCGGCGGCCATAGCTTCCCGTCTTGGCATTTCCGACGGCGGAGTCATCACGGGACCGGAGTTAAGCCGCCTCTCCGAGAAGGAACTGACCGATGATATTTACCGGTACTCCGTGTTCGCGCGCGTTTCGCCCGAGCACAAGGTGCGCATCGTCCGGGCGTTTCAGGCGCACGGCGAGGTTGTCGCCATGACCGGCGACGGCGTGAACGACGCGCCCGCGCTCCGTGCCGCGGACATCGGCTGCGCGATGGGAGTGGCCGGTACGGACGTGGCCAAGGCCGCCTCCGACATGATTCTGACGGACGACAATTTCGCCACGATCGTAGCCGCGGTACGCGAGGGGCGCGGGATTTATGAGAACATCCGGAAAACGGTGCATTTTCTCATCAGCTGCAACATCGGGGAGCTCCTGATGGTGTTTGTAAGCTTTCTCCTGCGTCTGCCGAATCCGCTGCTGGCCATTCAGCTTCTGTGGGTCAATCTGGTGACGGATTCGCTGCCCGCGCTCGCGCTGGGCGTGGAACCGATCGAAAAAGGAATCATGGAACGAAAACCCGTGCGCAGGGGAGAGAGTATTTTTGCGGGCGGAATGGTTTACAATATTCTGGTGGAGGGCTCTTTGATCGGCGCGCTTTCCCTGTTAGCCTACAGCTTCGGCCGCTACTTTTTCGACGTTGACCCCGCCGTCCCCGATGTTGGGCGGACGATGGCGTTCGCGGTGCTCAGTCTTTCGCAGGTTGTGCACACGTTTAACATGCGGTCCGAGCAGTCCGTATTTCACTCCGGGCTGTTGGCGAATCCCAAGCTGCTGCTTGCCGCCGTCGTCTGCACGTTTCTGCAGGTTTCCGTGATTGTGTTCCGCCCTATCGCTGCCGTTTTCCGCACGGTGGCGCTTAGCCCGGTTCAGTGGTTTACCGTAGCGGCTTTTTCTCTGGTTCCGCTCGCGGTGGTGGAGGCAGAAAAAGCGCTGGCGGCGTCCGGCCGGAAAAAGAAGGCTGCAGCACACGCAAAAAAGGCCCGCCGGAAATCACCGGCAGGCCACACAAGACAGATGTTATCGGATGGAGCTAAGGCTGCTTTTCCTCAGGGACATCTCCGGAACCGCGGTTAAAGAGGGAGGGAAGCGTGCCGTCCCGGGTGAGAAGTTGGTACAAAACCAACAGCACGGTACAGTAGATCAGCACCCAGAAGTTGCCCGCGACCAGCGCAAAATAGATGGCGGCGAGAACGCCCAGCGGATGGATGTTGATGGTTGAGGAAACGAGCTTCGGCTCGATAATCTGGCGGATGGCGGTTATCAGCAGCCAGCAGACGAACAGAGCCCCCGCTCGGAAAAAGTCCCCGGTGACCAGATAAATCAGGGAAAGCGGAATGTAGATCGTTCCCGGCCCAAGCACTGGAAGGACGTCCGCGATTCCCGTGATGATACTCAGCACCAGCGGATAGGGAACGCCGAGCGCTGCAAAAACAATCAGCGTTTCCACAAACGTGATAAAATAAATCAGCAGGTAGGTGCCAATGTAACGGCCGCCGATCGCCTTCCCGTCCTTGGAATACGATCGCAGGCTTTTTACCGTGGAGTGCGGGAACAGGCCGACCAGATAGCCCTTGACGGTGCCGTAATCCTTTGAAAAGAAATAGGTGGAGAAAATCATTATAATCAGCATGGTAAAAATTGCGGGGAGCGAGGTCAGAAAGTAAAGAATGGTTCCGGCTACCTTCGCCGCGACACCCACGCCGCTCTGCGCGATATTCAGAATTTTCTCCTGGTTCTGCTCAATAAAGCGGGAGTCGATGCTTTGTACGGAATGCCCGAGCTGAGAGATGGCATTCATAATCGGTGCCGTCAGGTTGCGAAGGTCTTCGCTGGTCAGCCGCGAAACGTACCGGAGCAGATGGTTCAGCTCACTCAGCAGCCAGTACCCGGCCAGAAACAGAAGCCCGAACAGCACTGCGTAGACGACCAGAGTCGCGATGGCCGCCGCAGCGCCGGGCCGAAGGGAAAGATGGCGCCGAAGCCAGTTAATCAGGGGCTGAGCGGCGAGCGCAAGCAGAAAACCAGCAACGAAGGGGAAGGTGTATTTCAGCGTGACGGCAAACAGGAAAAATACCGCCGTGTAAGCGATAAAAAAAAGGATGAGCGGCTTCAGGCGAAGTAACTCGCGCCGTTCAAACAAAGCAAAACCCCCTTGTTTTTTTTCAGTCGTAATTGTATGATGGTTCTAATGCACCCCATTATACAGGAAAACGGCGTAAAATAAAAGAAAAAAAGAGCGCCCCGCAAAATTTGCGGAGCACCCTCCTTCCCGGGGATTAATTCTCTCGGCCTAGCAGCCAGTCGACCGAAACATTCAAGATATTTGCCAAGGCGGAAAGCTCAAAATCCGTCACGTAACGAATTTGACCCTCCAATTTGGATAATCCGGAAGCGTTCATGTCCACTCCGTTGACCTGAAGCTGAGCGAGCAGTTCTTTTTGCTTCATACCCTGATTTTTACGCGCCATCTCGACGCGTGCACCCACCAAGTTGCGGGTACCCAGTGCTTGTTTGCGCAGTCTCAAATTCATTCATCTCCTCTTAAAGTATTTTGGTTTGCACGTACATTCTCTTTTCACAAATCCTGCTGCTCGAATTGATTATCGAAAAGAATCAAGTTGCAAATTTCAACAATCAATCCAACAATGTTTAGTATAATATTTTTTTGTTATTAATGCAATAAAAAATTGGATATTTTTCACCCAATTCGTTTTTTTTTGGTTTCTTTTGTAAATTTGACGAATCTTGCCTATTGCTTTTCTTATTTTGTCACGTTCATTCTATAATATTCTAAATAAAATTTCATCAAGAGGATTTTAAACCGCGTTTTTTAACATAGAATGGTTTTGCGCAGCCGTCCGCCGCTCTCATTCGGTCTGGCAAGCGGGGGCGACACATTGCCGGCTTCCGCCGTCACATCGGACGGCAAGCGGACCGTCGGGCGGGACATGCTTTCGGCGGCTGCGGCCGGCAGGCCGCGCGTGACTTTTGTGTCATTCTATAATATGATACTCATCCGACGGGGAGTCACAGGAAATTTTACCGATTCAATCGGGGAGATGATTTTTTTGGAGGAAAGCATCGGACTTGGAAAAAATCTGACCATGCTGACGGACTTTTATGAAATCACCATGGCAAACGGATATTTTTCAAGCGGCTGCGGAGAAACGCCTGTCTATTTTGATATGTTCTTCCGCGAAGTACCGGACGGGGGCGGATTCGCCATTATGGCCGGCGTACAGCAGGTGGTGCAGTACCTGCAGAACCTGAAATTTACGAAGCGGGATATTGAATATCTGCATGCCTGCGGCATTTTTAAGGAAGAATTTATCCGCTACCTTGCGGAGTTTCATTTTTCCTGCGACGTATGGTCCGTACCGGAGGGAATGCCGATTTTTCCGGGAGAGCCGATCGTTACGGTGCACGGCCCGGCGATGCAGGCGCAGCTTCTGGAGACCATGATTTTGCTGACGGTCAACCACCAGAGTCTGATTGCCACCAAGGCGAACCGTATCTGCCGTGCGGCGCAGGGCCGGCCGGTCATGGAGTTCGGTTCTCGGCGGGCGCAGGGCGCGGACGGGGCGATCCTGGGCGCAAGGGCGGCCTATATCGGCGGCTGCTGCGGCACGGCATGCACCCTTACGGATCGGGACTATGGGGTCCCGGCGCTTGGAACCATGGCGCACAGCTGGGTGCAGCTGTTCCCCTCCGAGCTGGAAGCTTTCCGCGCCTATGCGTGCGAGTATCCTCAAAGCTGCACGCTTCTGGTGGATACTTATAATGTATTGAAATCTGGAATTCCGAACGCGATTCAGATTTTCCGCGAAGAGGTGGTTCCGCGTGGCTTCCGCCCGGCGGGTATTCGCATTGACTCCGGAGATATCACCTATCTTTCCCGAAAGGCTCGGAAAATGCTTGATGACGCCGGATTCCCGGATTGCAAGGTCTGCGCTTCCAATTCCCTGGACGAATACATCATTCGGGATATGCTTATGCAGGGGGCCTGCGTGGACAGCTTCGGCGTTGGCGAGCGGATGATTACCTGCTCCAGCCATCCGGTATTCGGCGGGGTGTACAAGCTCAGCGGGGTGGAAAAGGAAGACGGCACCATTATTCCGAAAATCAAAATCAGTGAGAATGTTTCCAAGATTACCACACCGGGCTTTAAACGGCTGTGGCGGCTTTACGATCTGGACAGCGGCAAGGCAATCGCGGATGTGATCACGCTGAACGACGAAGTGATCGACGACACCAAGCCCTATGAGATTTTCGACCCGGATTTTGTCTGGAAGCGGAAGGTTATCACGAATTTCCGCGCCGTTGATATCCGCACCCGGCTGTTCTATGAGGGCCGGTGCGTCGCCCCCAAGCGTGACCTCAAAGAGATCCGCACCTACTGTGCACAGCAGGTGGACACGCTCTGGGACGAAGTGAAGCGCTTTGAAAATCCGCATCACTATTATGTGGACCTATCCCCGCGGCTCTGGGACCTGAAAAGTCGCATGATTTCGGAAGAATCGTTCACCTGACCGCGCCTTGACTTTTCCGGCGCGATCGGGTACAATAGCATCACATTGCGAGCAGGCTGGACAGCCGCGGACGCAGCGCGAAAGTGCGCGCCCGAGGAAAGTCCGAGCTCCACAGGGCGGAATAACGGCTAACGGCCGCCGGGGGCGACCCCAGGGAAAGTGCAACAGAGATATACCGCCGCATTTGCGGTAAGGATGGAAAGGCGGGGTAAGAGCCCACCAGCGCGCGGGAGACCGCGCGGCTCTGCAAACCCTATTCGGAGCAACACCGCAGAGGGACATGATGCGCCTGCCCGGCGCGTCCCGAGAAGGTGGCATTGAGCTGAGGCGGTAACGCCCGGCCAAGATAGATGGTTGTCCAAGACAGAACTCGGCTTACAGGCCTGGTCGCATTTATATGAAAATCCCCGCCTTGCAGGCGGGGATTTTTCTGTCTTCTTGGCGATTCTATAAATTCTTTACATAGTAACAAAGATTCGGGAAAAATAGTACCGAGAGAGGACGGTTTCATGTGAAGAATTTAGTAACTGTTTTGATTGAAATCTGTGTTCTAATTACAATCACTGGCTTCGGAATTGATACCGGCCATAATTTTGATCGGGCCTTTGTATCATCACGGATGGATTCGCCATCAGATGAAATCCAATCAGACAAGATACCTTCAAAAGAGTCGGCAACAGCGTATAAAATAATTAACGGCCGAATCGATGATTATAATAGAACCAATTTACAATTTTTAACTGAATCTTATTAATTATTGATAAGTAAAACCCCCGCCTTGCATGGCAGGGGTTTTACAGTCTTGGGGTCGAAAAGTGACTTAGGAGTTCCCAGCTTTTTGCTCCAGATTTTGGATACCGCTCAAGGCCTGAAAAAAGAGCTCCGGCTGATCGACCATCGCCAGGTGGCGAGCGTCCGGAATCACATACTTCTTTTTTCGCGGCGCCGAAATCTCTTCAAAGTACTTTTCCGCAATGGTGTAGGGCGCCTGCCAGTCGTCCCCGCCTAAAACATAATAAACCGGAACGCGGTATTCCCTCGGTTCTTCCCATAGGTTAAAATTGCAAAGGAACGGGTACACTCCCTGATTCGCTTTGTAAATCTTCAGGAAAGCGGAGCAGTCGGAGAGCCGGAAAATGGGACTTTTCCTTGCTTCATTTAGAATCGGCAGAAAGGCATCGCCGGAAAGCCCGTATTTTGTCTGAAGCTTTCGGACCCGGTTGATTTTTTTCAAAAACGCCTGATCGAAGGAAATCTTCTCCCCGGGGTATACCCCGATGGCTTCCAGTTTTTTCAGAGACCTTCGGTCCCCGGCCCGCGTGATCAGTTCCCGGACCCGGCCGTAACCAACCTGTTCGTTTTCCGTCATGTTGATGACCTGACCGGTGCCGATATAGTACGCAATATCCTCCGGATGCTTTTGCACGAAGGCCGAACCGAAAACACTTCCCCAGGAATGCCCAAGCAGAACGATTTTCTGCTTGTGATACTTTTTCTTTAAGTATTGAATGACTTCGTTTAAATCTTGAAGCATCAGCTCAATCGTGGGGAGCTTGTCGGGATTCCGGGTCAGCGTCTTTCCGGCGCCGCGCTGATCCCAGTGCACCAGTGTGAAAATTTTGGTCCACTGTTCCTCATAGAGATGGGCGAACAGAGACTCCGCGGAGCCGGGGCCTCCGTGCAGAAACAGCAGTACCGGATTTTCCTCCTTCGTTCCCAGATGGTACAGGAACTGTTCAATTCCGTTAATCGGGACGTATTCCCGAAGATCAATGGCTTTTTTCGTTTGCTTTTTCATCATGACCCGACCTTTCCGTTCGGATAACGCTTTGATCGGCTGTGTCATGCGCTCTTCGGTCACTGAATTTTTGAATGGCCTGCAGTTGGGAGTCGGTAAATCCGTCTTCTGTACCGTACGGAACAGCTTCCTCAAACCCGTCCTGCTCGTTTCCGTCGAACCGATACAGCTTTTTAAGCAGGTTCCAGAAAGTTTTCAACTCTTCCGCAGAGAACTCGTGGAAAACATCCGCGAAATAGTCGAGGGAAAGCTCACAGTTTGCCATAAGAGCTTCCCTTCCAGCCGGCGTTATGCCAACGTTTACGGCACGTTTGTCTGTTTCACTCGGCGCGGCTGCAAGATACCCCTTTTTCTCCATGACAGAGACAAGCTGTTTCACGCTCTGTTTGGTGGTGCCCAGCTTCTTGGCAATGCTGTTCAGCGTCGTCCGATCCTCGGGCAGGTGAATGATCGCGATCATCACCATGATCTGCCGGACGGTCAGCTTTTTGAAAAATTGATCGCCCGCCGCCTGCAGCTTGTTGGTAACGGAGAATAAGGTGCTCAATGACTGCTCCATCAAAAACAGTTCCTGAAAAGCGTCCATGACAGTTCCTCTTTCAGAACGACAATATATTGTCTTTATTAGTTATACTGCTTCTTTTTCTAATTGTCAATATACTGTCTATTTTTAATTTTAAATATTTGTTCCTTGATGAGATTACCCCATCAGGTACTTATAAACCGCGTCGACCCCTTCACCGAGGATACGTTCGGTTTCAATATCATTGTTTCCGTAAACGATCTGGTCGACAATGGCACTGATCATATGAAAGGTGACAATTACAGCGGCGTCGGGATCGTTTACGCGAAGGTATTGTTTGGAGGACTCAAAATAATTCCGCATTTCCCCAAGCGTAATTTTCTGTTGTCCCCTCAGAATAGCTGCCACTTCGGGCTTCGAATAGCTTAGAATCGTCTGCTCCCGGCTGAACTCCTTTGTGGAGAGATGGACCCGAATCAGCCCCTCCAGAAAGTTCCGCAGCCATGCTTTGGGCTCGGACAGGCAAGCGTTCAGGTCGACGCACAGCTCCCGGTATACCTTGGTGAAGGAAGCGTTGTGCCGGTCCAGAATTTCCAGAAGAATCGTATCCTTGTTTTTAAAATAGGAATAAAGGCTGCCGATGGAAACGTCGGCGGCTTTGGCAATATCGTTTGTTGTGGTGTTGTAGTAGCCGTCTTTGCAAAAAAGGCGATAGGCCGCCTCCAGAATCTTTTCTTTTGTCTCCATGCTCCGCTTTTGCTGCGGTTCCCGGACTTGATCCATATTCTTCAACTCCCATCTTAATTTTACCGGTCGAGCAGGAGTTTGTCAATAAATATGAGCAAATACTCGCTTTCATATTGACAAAGAGATTATTCTCTTTATAATATGAGTAAAAGCTCATGTTGTAAAGGGGGATTCATCATATGAATGGGAAAAAAGCGATTATTATCGGAGCGACTTCCGGGATGGGAATGGAAACCGCGACGCTTCTTTCAAAAGAAGGCTATGAGGTCGGGCTGGCGGGCCGCAGGGAAGATCGGTTGTTTGCGCTTCAGAAGGAGCTTCCGACAGGGGCGCATGTCAAAAGGATCGACGTCACCAAGCCGGAGGAAGCGATTCCGGCCTTTGAGGCTTTAGTAGAGGAAATGGGCGGTCTGGATGTCGCTGTGCTCTGTTCCGGCGTCGTACGGCCCAATTACGAACTGGATTGGGAAAAAGAACAGGAAACGGTCGATACGAATGTTATGGGGTTTGCCGCAATGGCAAACGTCGCGGCGCGTCAGTTTGTCAAACAGGGACACGGACACCTTGTCGGAATCTCCTCAACCTCCGCTTTGGTTTACAGCGACCGGAGCAACGCGTACTGTGCGTCCAAAGCTTTCATTTCCAATTACCTGCGGGGGCTTCGGATTCTGCTTGCAAAGGCAAGTCCCGATATTTTTGTTACGGAGGTGCTTCCCGGTTGGGTTTATACTGAAATGACGCAGAATGCCGACAAGTCAAAAATATTCTGGGCATCCACCGCAGCACAGGCGGCTTTCCAGATCGGTGACGCGATTCGAAAGAAAAAGCGGAAAATTTACATTTCACGGCGCTGGCGTTTGCTTGCCTGGATGCTCGCTCTGCTCCCGGAACGAATGAGAATCAAATAAACTGTTTTTCGCCCTCCATGAGAGGGCCTTTTTATTGCGTGCAGTATCTTGCCGTTCCGGTCGGGCATCTTGACCCGGAACGGTTGCTTTGCCGTGCCCGATTCCCTATAATCGTAATCAGAGCGGAGGAAGAAGGAGGCTTGCCCTTGAAACTGAGCGTGAAGAAGGACCCGGAGGCGATCGAGACGGAAATCTCGGTCCGGTGCTCCGGGGTGGACGGAAGGCTGGAACGGCTGATCCATTATATCAGCCAGTATACCTATACGTTTCAGGCAAAAACGGAGACCGGGGTCTGCTTTGTTCCGGCGGAGGACGTTTGCTACATCGATTCCGTCGACGGCAAAACCTTTCTGTATTTAACGGAAAAGGTGCTCGGCTGCGCGGACAGCCTTGCGGAGCTGGAGGGGAAGCTGGCGGATTCCACCTTTGTGAGGATCAGTAAGAACTGCATCGTCAACGTAGCCTATCTGCAGCAGGTCAATCCGCTCTGGAATCACCGTCTGGAGGCGGTGCTGACCAGCGGAGAAAAGCTGATTGTCACACGGCATTATATTGAAAGCCTGAAAGAAAAGGTATTGGATTAGGAGGGGCACCATGAAAATCCTGTTCAACATGCACGTGACACGGGCCGCCGTCACGTTCTCCCTGTCGGTTGCCGTCGTCGCCGCGATTAATCTTCTGGGGGGGCATCCGCAGGTCGACTACGTCTTTTTATATGAAGTCATGGGAATGATCGCCGCTTTGGAGGGAATCGACTGCCTGATTGCAAAATTACAGTTCAAAACCCGATTTGCTTACACGGCATGCGAATTCGTCGTCATGTACGCTGTCTATCTGGCCTGCGCCTATCTGGGACACTGGTTCGGTTACCGACTTGAAAATTTTGTGATCTGCACCGTGCTGTTTCTGGCATTGTTCGTTCTGATTCACTGGTCCTATCATATGGCGCTGAAGAACGACGCGGACACGATTAACCGGAGACTGACGGAAAAAAAGGAAAGAAGGAATTAATTTGGAACCTATTTTTGGAAGCACCTATTTTCCGGGGACTGTTTTGCAGAGTGTATTTAACGTTGCTTTTTGTATCTGGGTTTTTACAGAGATTGCAGTTCTTGCGGTCACCGCAGTCAGGGGGAGGAAGGGTGCCCAAGAGAGGACAAAAAGCGACCGCTGCTCCATGCTGCTGATCGCAATTGGGGTTTTTCTTGCCGTTGCGGTGAATCCGGTCCTGATTTTGAAATTCCGATTCGTGCTGCCGCTTCCGCTTTTTTGGGCGGGCATCGCACTCATGGCGCTGGGCCTTTTCCTTCGCGTGTACTCCGTGTGGATTTTGGGGCGCTGCTTCACGCCGACGGTTCAGGTTGCTTCGGGGCAGAAAATTGTGCAAACCGGCCCATATGGTTATATCCGCCATCCGTCTTATGCGGGGAGCATACTCGCTATTTTCGGTATTTCCGTTGCCTTCCGTTCACCGCTTGCCATTCTGGCAGCTTTGCTGATTCTGGGGGTCGTTTACGGATACCGGATCAGGATCGAAGAAAAGGTTCTGGAAGAAAGCTTCGGCCCCGAGTATCAGGAGTACGAAACCCATACGTGGAGACTGGTTCCGTATGTTTGGTAATCCATAAGTTTATGGGAAGAAATGAAATCGAAAAGAGGCGCGATTACAAAGGCTTTTAATCGATGGATAAAAAATTCTATCGCTGCAGCTTGCTTTCATAAATCAATCTCTGCGCCATTTATATACAAAGGGACGGCCTGCCATAACAGCGGGCCGTCCCTTTTGATATAGGAAGATATGTGAAAACTTGTAATCAATAAAATGATCCGGCCCTGCCGGCGTTTTCCGTTGCCGCAGGAAAAAATCCGGCTGTTCGGCCTTCCTCAATAGACCCGTCAAAAAAGCGTGTATTCTCCCCCTCTGCAGGAAAAGAATACACGCCGTTGTGTATCGATTGACGGGAGTAAATTTTACATTACGCTGAACAGCAGTTCGCCGTAGGTCGGATACGGCAGGTATTTGGAACCAACCAACGCTTCGATCGCATCGGCGGTCTTGCGGGTTTCCGTCATAAGAGCAAACACCGTGTTGCGGAAATAGGCGGCTTCCGCATAAGTATCCGCGAAGGATTTGTCGGCATTTACCGCCGCATCCAGCTGGTCTGCCTGCTCGCTGAGCTTGGTTGCAAGCGGTGCGAGTTTCTTCAGCAGGGATTTTTCAAAGCCGCAGCAAAGCTCTTCGTCGACCTGTTTCTTCAGAACGGCAGTTTTGCTCAGATCCTTCATGTAGGAAGCGGTAGCCGGAAGAATATCCTTGTAGATCATATCGACCATGGTGAGCGCTTCAATGCTGATCTGCTTATAGTAATTTTCCAGCTGAATGTCGTAGCGGGAACGAACTTCCGTCTCGGTCAAAACGCCGAACTTGCCAAACAGCTTGATGTTTTCGGGTTTAATATAGTACGGCAGAGCTTCTACGGTGGAGCGGAGGTTCAGCAGACCGCGTTTTTCGGCTTCCGTAACCCATTCCGGCGCATAGTTGTTGCCGTTGAAGATAATGCGCTTATGTTCCTTGATGGTGCTCTGGATCAGCTTTGCAAGCGTTGCCTTAAAGTCATCCGCTTTTTCCAGCTCATCCGCGAACTGGCACAGCACATCCGCAACGATCGTGTTCAGCATCATGTTCGGGCAGGCGATGGAATCGGAAGAACCGACCATGCGGAACTCGAACTTGTTGCCGGTGAAGGCAAACGGAGAGGTACGGTTGCGGTCCGTGGTGTCTTTGGGGAACCGAGGCAGCACGTCGGAGCCGATTTCCATGAATACTTTATCCTTCTGCGCATAGGGCTTACCGCTCTCGATCGAATCAAGGACAGCGGTCAGCTCGTCGCCGAGGAACATGGAAACGATGGCCGGAGGCGCTTCGTTGGCACCCAGACGGTGATCGTTGCCCGCGCTCGCGACGGAGATACGGAGCAGATCCTGATGTTCGTCAACCGCCTTGATGATGGCTGCGAGGAAGAGCAGGAACTGTGCGTTCTGACGCGGGGAATCGCCGGGCTCCAGCAGGTTTTCGCCGTCGCTGGTGGACATGCTCCAGTTGTTGTGCTTGCCGCTACCGTTGATGCCGTCGAAGGGCTTCTCATGCAGCAGGCAGGTCAGGCCGTGCTTTGTGGCGACCTTTTTCATCAGCTCCATCGTGAGCTGGTTGTGGTCGGTTGCAACGTTGCTGGTCGTGAAGATCGGCGCCAGCTCGTGCTGGGAAGGGGCTACCTCGTTATGCTCGGTCTTGGCAAGGATGCCGAGCTTCCAGAGTTCTTCGTTCAGGTCGTTCATGAACGCTGCGACGCGGGGCTTGATCACGCCGAAATAGTGATCTTCCAGTTCCTGGCCCTTCGGGGGCTTCGCGCCGAACAGGGTGCGGCCGGTATAAACGAGATCCTTGCGCTTTTCATACAGAGCCTTGTCCACAAGGAAATATTCCTGCTCCGGGCCGACCGTTGTGGTGACGTGCTTCGCGCCGGTGTTGCCGAACAGGCGGAGAATACGGACGGCCTGTTTGCTGATGGCGTCCATGGAACGAAGAAGCGGAGTTTTTTTATCCAGTGCTTCGCCGCCGTAGGAGCAGAATGCCGTCGGGATGCACAGGGAGTTTCCCTTGATGAAAGCGTCGCTGGTCGGGTCCCATGCAGTATAGCCGCGGGCTTCGAAGGTAGCGCGCAGGCCGCCGGACGGGAAGCTGGAGGCATCCGGTTCGCCCTTAATGAGCTCTTTGCCGGAGAACTCCATCAGAACTTTGCCGCAGCCTACGGGAGAGATGAAGCTGTCGTGCTTTTCCGCCGTGATTCCGGTCATCGGCTGGAACCAGTGTGTGAAATGGGTGGCGCCCTTTTCCAGAGCCCATTCCTTCATGGTGTTGGCTACGACGTCCGCAACCTTGGAGTCCAGGGGTTTACCCTGCTCACGTGTTTCCTTAAGAGCTTTGTACGTGTTCTTCGGAAGACGTTCCTTCATGACGGTGTCGTTAAATACGAGACTGCCAAATAATTCAGGGACCTTGCTCATCAGAAATTCACTCCCTATATAATTTTACAAAAAATAAAAAGACGTTCTAAGGGTATGACAAATAACCCTTACAACATCTTTGCTGTATTGTTTTCATTATATTGCTCCGGCAGCCAAAAGTCAATTGCACAGGGGCAAAATAGCCGAATTTGAAGGAATGCTGCAAAACGGAACGCTTGTCATAATATTATTATGGAATACAACCAAAATGCAGGGAGATAAGGGAAATTATGCAAACCCACTTGACTTTAATAGATAAACAATATATCATTAAAAAACAAATTAAAATAAGTTTTAATCCAAAGAACGTTAAATAATTAATGCATCCCAATGGCAGGATTTCCCTGACCCCGTTCAAAAAGGCGGAACGGGCCGGCTGGAGAGCCGCCTGCGGGGGCAGATGCGATTTTTCTGCAGGGAGGCTTACTTGAATATGCAGACAGAGGGAAATGTGAGAATCCCCTCCGGATGTGCCATATCCGGAATTATTTCGCGCAGCGGGGAGCGCTTCAGCGGGGAAGGAATCATCCGTTCCATCGAGCCGATGCACGACCGCTCCAACGGCCTGGGCGGCGGCTTTGCCGCTTACGGCATCTATCCGCACAACCGTGATCTTTACGCGATTCACGTCTTTTATGACAGCGTGCGCGCGAAGGAGGAGTGCGAGCAGGCGATCGGAGCCGCCTTCGATCTTTCGGTATCGGAAAAAATACCGACGCGCCGCATCCCGGAAATCACCGACGAACCGGCCATCTGGCGCTATTTTGGGCTTCCGTATGCCAAGGCTCTGGAGGATACCGGCCTGGATGAGCGGGAATTTGTTGCGCGCTTTGTCATGAAGGTGAACACCCAGATCCGTGGGGCCTATGTGTTCAGCAGCGGCAAGAACATGGGCGTTTTCAAGGCGGTTGGCTTCCCCGAGGACGTCGGGCGTTTCTACCGACTGGAAGAGTACGAAGGATACTGCTGGACGGCGCACGGGCGTTACCCGACGAACACGCCGGGCTGGTGGGGCGGCGCGCATCCGTTTGCGCTCCTGGATTATTCCATTGTACATAACGGCGAGATTTCCTCCTACGACGCAAACCGGCGCTTTATTGAAATGTTCGGCTACGACTGCACCCTCCTGACCGATACGGAGGTTATTACCTATATCATTGATTACCTCCATCGCCGTCAGGGCCTGAGTTTAAAGGAAACGGCGGACGTAATCGCGGCGCCCTTCTGGAACGAGATTTCGCGCATGGATGAAAAAGAAAAAGCGCGTTACACGTATCTGCGCAACGTATATGCCAGCCTGCTGATCACGGGGCCGTTCTCCATTCTCCTCGGTTACACGGGCGGGCTGATGGCTTTGAACGACCGCCTGAAGCTGCGCTCCATGGTGGTGGCCGAAAAGGGAGACCGCACTTATGTGGCCAGCGAAGAGTGCGCAATCCGCACTATCGAGCCCGAACTTGACCGTATCTGGTCGCCGCGCGGCGGCGAACCGGTGATTATTCCGCTTTACGAGGGGGTGCAGGCGTAATGGCAGTCGAATATATCATTCCCGAATTCGAAGTGCTGCGTGATCCGCAGCGCTGCATCGCGTGCCGCGTCTGTGAGCGCCAGTGCTCGAATGAGGTGCATTCCTACGACCCGGAGAACAACCGGATGAAGAGCGACGAGTCGAAATGCGTGGATTGCCACCGCTGCGTGGCCCTCTGCCCGACCCACGCGCTGAAGATCGTAAAGAATCAGGACACGTTCCGCCAGAACGCGAACTGGAGCAACGACACCATCGGCGAAATTTACCGGCAGGCGGAAACGGGCGGCATGCTGCTTTCTTCGATGGGCAATCCGCGTTCGTTCCCGGTTTACTGGGATAAGATGGTTATTAACGCGTCTCAGGTGACGAATCCGTCCATCGACCCGCTGCGTGAACCGATGGAAACGAAGACCTTTCTCGGCAAGCGCCCCGAAAAGATGGAGCGCAACGCCGACGGCAGTCTGAACACGACGAATCTTCCGCCTCAGCTCAAGCTGGAGGTGCCGATTCTGTTCTCCGCCATGAGCTACGGTTCCATCAGCTACAACGCGCATGAAAGCCTCGCGCGCGCCGCGCAGGAGCTTGGTACCTATTACAACACCGGCGAGGGCGGACTGCACGAAGACTTTTATCAGTACGGCCCGAATACCATTGTACAGGTCGCATCCGGACGTTTCGGGGTCCATAAGGGCTATCTGGACGCCGGAGCCGCCATCGAAATCAAGATCGGGCAGGGCGCGAAGCCGGGCATCGGCGGACATCTGCCGGGTTCGAAGAGTGTGGGCGACGTTTCGCGCACGCGCATGATCCCGGAGGGAAGCGACGCGATTTCGCCCGCACCCCACCACGACATCTATTCGATTGAGGACCTGCGCCAGCTGGTGTATTCTTTGAAGGAAGCAACCAACTATCAGAAGCCGGTCATCGTAAAGATCGCCGCCGTGCACAACGTGGCGGCCATCGCGAGCGGGATTGCCCGCAGCGGTGCGGATATCATCGCAATCGACGGCTTCCGCGGCGGCACCGGCGCGGCACCGACCCGCATCCGCGACAACGTCGGAATTCCGATCGAGCTTGCGCTCGCCGCCGTCGACGAACGGCTCCGGCAGGAGAAAATCCGGAACAACGTGTCCCTGATCGTGGGCGGAAGCATCCGCAATTCCGCGGATATCATCAAAGCGATTGCGCTCGGCGCGGACGCCGTGTACATCGCAACCGCGGCGCTGATGGCGCTCGGCTGCCACCTGTGCCGCACCTGCCAGACGGGCAAGTGCAACTGGGGCATCGCGACTCAGCGGCCAGACCTCGTCAAGCGCCTGAATCCGGATATCGGCTACAAACGCCTGGTGAACCTCGTCTCCGCCTGGCAGCACGAGATCATGGAAATGATGGGCGGCATGGGCATCAACTCCATTGAGGCGCTCCGCGGCAACCGCCTGATGCTGCGCGGCGTGGGCCTCAACGAGAAAGAGCTTGAGATTCTCGGAATCAAGCATGCGGGGGAATAAGCGATGAAACGTGTTTATGTGAATGAAAAATGGTGCCTTGGGTGCCATCTGTGCGAATACAACTGCGCCTTTGCCAATTCCGGCGAAACCGATATGGTCAAGGCGCTCAAGGATGTAAAGATTCACCCCCGCATCCAGATTGAGGGCGAGAATAAAATCAGCTTTGCGGTTTCGTGCCGCCACTGCACCGATCCCATCTGCGTGAAAAGCTGCATCACCGGCGCGCTGACTCGCACGGATGGCATCATCCATGTGAATAAGGACAAATGCGTCGGCTGTTACACCTGCATTCTGGTTTGCCCCTACGGCGCGGTTATGCCGTCGCCGGACGGCCACGCGATTCAGAAATGCGAGCTCTGCACCGACAATTCGTTCGGTGAGCCTGCCTGCGTCAAGGGCTGCCCCAACCGGGCAATCGTGTTTGAGGAGAGGTGAGCGAAAATGAATTATGTCATTCTCGGAAATTCCGCGGCGGCGGTCGGCTGCATTGAGGGAATCCGTTCCGTCGATCAAACCGGTTCGATTACGGTCATCTCCGACGAACCGTACCCGGTTTATTCCCGCCCGCTGATCTCCTACCTGCTGGAAGGGCGGACGACGCTGGAGAAAATGAGATACCGCCCCGACGATTTCTATGAAAAGAACAATGTGAAAACCATCCTCGGTGTAAAGGCCGAAAAAGTGGATTCGAGCGCGAAAACAGTTCTCTTGGAAAACGGGGAGTCCGTTGCGTACGACCGGCTGCTGATTGCGACCGGTTCGCGCCCGTTCGTTCCGCCGATGGAGGGCCTTGACCGTGTGGAGAAAAAGTTCTCCTTTATGAAGCTGGACGATGCGAAGGCGCTGGAATCGGAGCTCACGAAGGAAAGCCGTGTACTCATCGTCGGCGCTGGCCTGATCGGCCTCAAATGCGCCGAGGGCATCCGCGACCGCGTGCAATCGATCACCGTGATCGATCTGGCCGATCGCATTTTGCCGAGCATCCTCGACGAAGAGGGCTCCGCAATGATGAAGGAATTCCTGGAGGGCCAGGGCCTTACCTTCCATCTAAACGACAGCGTCGCGCAGTTCGGCCCGGACGGCGCGGAGCTGAAAAGCGGAAAATGGGTTAGCTTTGATCTTCTTGTTGTCGCAGTCGGCGTTCGGCCGAACACGCAGCTTGCCGCCGAGGCGGGTTGTCAGGTTGGCCGCGGCGTCACCATCGACGACCACAGCCGCACCAGCATGCCGGATATCTACGCGGCGGGCGACTGCTGCGAGTGCCTCGACATTGCCGACGGGCAGACCCGTATCCTCGCCATCCTTCCCAACGCCTATTTGCAGGGGGAAACGGCCGGCGTCAATATGGCCGGCGGCGAAAAAGTATTCGACAAGGCCATCCCGATGAACGCAATCGGATTTTTCGGCCAGCATATCATCACCGCCGGAAGTTATGACGGCGAGGAGTGGACGGAAAAATCCAATGATACCTATAAAAAGCTGATCACGAAGGACAATCGGCTCCGGGGCTTTATCCTGATCGGGAACGTCGCGCGGGCCGGTATCTACACGGCGATGATCCGCGAAGCCACACCGATCGATTCCGTCGATTTCGAGCTGATGAAGCAGAAGCCGCAGCTCATGGCGTTCGCGTTCGATCAGCGCGCGGCGAAGCTCGGAGGTGCAAAATGATTCGGATTGATGCACAGGGAAAACAGTTCCGTGAGCTCAACGAGGAGATCCGCGATTCCAAGGAAGCGGAAATCACGTTGGAAAACTGCATGGGACAGCGGTATATCGGCGCGGGCATGGGCCAGAAGACGCTGCAGATCAACGGCGTGCCAGGCAACGATCTCGGCTGCTACTTGAACGGTGGGACCATCCGGGTTTCCGGCAATGCGCAGGACCAGACCGGCGACACCATGAACGGCGGGGCCATCATCGTGGAGGGCTCAAGCGGCGACGCCACCGGGTACTCCATGCGCGGCGGAAAAATCTTCGTTCGTGGCAACGCGGGCTACCGCGTGGGCATTCACATGAAGGCGTATAAAACCCAGCAGCCGCTGATCGTCGTGGGCGGGGAAGCGGGCAGCTTTCTCGGCGAATATCAGGCAGGCGGCACGATCATCGTGCTGGGACTGAATTCGCGGAAGAAAACGCCGGTCGGCAATCTGTGCTGCACCGGAATGCACGGCGGTCGGATGTATCTGCGCTGCGACGAGCTTCCGGAGGACCTGCCCGGGCAGGTGAATGCCGCCCCGGCGACGCCAGAGGATATGGCGGCCATCGACGGACATCTTGACGAATTTTGCCGGACGTTTTCGCTTGATAAGGCGGAAATTCTGAAAAAATCGTTCTATGTGATTACGCCGAACACGAAAAACCCGTACCGTTCGCTTTATACGTTCCACTGAGCCGCTTTAATCAATCAAAAATGCCGGTCGTCCCGAACTGAATTGACGCCCCAAAGCGGATCAGTATGTCTGCTGAATCACTTTGAGGTCTCGTTCAGAAAAGGGCGGCCGGTTGTCTTTTTCATTTATTCTGTCTTTTCGGACAACATAAAAAGGCTTAAGGCAAGAAGGACGCCGGGGAAAGCAAATAGCTGCGGAGCGGAAATAAGGAATACCCACATGGTTAAAAACGGATTGGAATACCCTGTCAACTGTAAGATCGTAGCTGCGGTGTAGAGAAGAATAAAAATAGCAACGGCCGCAAGGCAGAAATGCCAAGGGTGATTGGAAGCGTTTTGCCGGAATGATCCGGCTGCATGCATTGAATTTACAGTTTATAATATTCTTATAAAGATTATTAGCACTTCGGGTAGTTAAAGTCAATCCGGCTAAAATTTTTTGTTCGAAATTCACACCCCGGTATCCGGTTCTCCGTTCGGCAAAACTTTCGTCTTGCACGAAGATTAAAATTGTATTATACTAATATTAACTTAGCGCATAGCATAGGATAGAAAGGCAGACCGTTTGGCCTATTTTTTGTCGGGAAGTGATGAGGATGCTTAAAAACCTTTCGTTTCTGAATATGCTGGTATGGAATATGGTTTTGATCGGGCTTTGGCATCTTGTGGTTTTTCTGGCATGCACGAAGTCCCCGAACTCCAAATTCGATCCCGCAAAATCGCGCTACTCGGCCAAACCGTGGGAGCACGGCGGCCGGTGGTACCGGGATAATCTAAAAATACAGCTGTGGAAGGACCGCCTGCCGCAGCATATCGGGAAAGACGGCTTTTCCAAGCAGCATCTGACGGATCTTTCGGTCGATTACCTGGATCAGTTCATTCTGGAAACCTGCCGTGGGGAATGGATGCACTTGAAAAACTGCATTTGCGCCATTCTGGTTCTGTTGATTAACCCACTTTTGGTGGGGCTGATTGCCTCGTTCTTTATTCTGCTGGGCAATCTTCCGTTCGCAATCGTGCAGCGTTACAACCGCTTCCGCCTGCAGGTGCTCCGGAAACGGCGCCTGCGTGAAATGCGTCCGACCGGCGTGGAGCAGACTGTTACGGCATGAATACGGATCGATAAAAACACAGCCCTGCCGGGGAACCGGCGGGGCTGTTTCGTTGAAAAACGGCGGTGAGATATCATGCGCAAACGTTTTATGGTGGCCCTTTTGCCGCTTTTGCTGGCAGTGCTTTTATGCCCGCTGAGCGGCGCGAAAGCGGAAACGGCTCCGTATTTTACGTTCAGCCTGGACCGTGCTGAAGCCTCCGCGGGCGACCTCGTCCGGGTGCGGGTACAGGCCCGCGCCGCGTCGGAGCCGGCCGCCGGATTCCGCGCGCGTGTTTTTTACGACTCCGATTCTCTTTCGTTTGTCGGCACGGAGTCCTCTGCGGTGATTCAGAGTGGAACACTGGAGACCAACAGCGTTTCAAACCCCGTCTGCTGTGTTTACGTTTGCAATACGGACCGAAAGACTGCCCCTTCGCTTACCGGCAACGTTTTGACGTTTGTTTTTCGGGTTTGCAGCGGCGCCAAAGCGGGGAAAAGCGCCGTCACCGCGGAGGTCGATCAGATCTGCGGCTATGACGGCGCTTCCCTTGCTTCGGGCTGCGAGGGCGACATGCAGTTTCGGATTCAGCGTGCGTCCTCATCACAGGCAGCGCTCCGGGATCTGGAACCCTCGCAGGGTAGCCTTTCCCCCGATTTTTCTCCGGATGTGCACGACTATGAAATGTGGGTGTCGAGCGATGTGGATTCCGTTACCTTCAGCGCTGACGCCTTTGACGGGGGAACAGTGAAGATCAGCCGAAGGTCCCTGCATGCCGCAGGTTCCGATACACTGATCGTAATCACTGTGACTTCCGGGGACGGGGATTCAAAAGCGGTCTATCAGGTGACGGTTCACCGGGAAGAAGCGCCGCAGTCTTCAAAGCCGGAGAGCAGGGCATCCGTTTCGGGGTCTGCTTCCGGCACGCGAAAAGGCAGAACCGGCTCCTCCGCCCGGCCGCGGCGCGCCGCCGGAACGGTCTCCGGAAGGGAAGCGCAAGCTCCGTGGGACACGGCTTCGGAAAACGAAGCCGTGTCCCCGGCACAGACGGAAAAAAGTCCCGAGAGCACTCAGACGGAAGCAGTTTCGACCGCCGGTTATGCGGTCGCCTCACCCACGCAGGCAGCAGGACCCAGTGATACGGTACGGGTGGAACTGGTGCAGAACCGCATGCCGTCTTTCTTTACCGGAATGCTGGCTGCGGCGCTCTGTGCGACTGTCGGAATCGCGCTGAATCTCTGGTTTTCCTCGGGTAAACAGAAAAAGCAGTAATTGGGTAGGGTTTACGCTCTTTTTATAAATTCGGTTCCGCACACAGGACAGCGGATCGCGATTTTTCCTCTTCCTCTCGGAACGCGCAGCGTATTCTTGCATTTTGGGCACTTGAAATACCGGTGGGTCTGCCGGTCGGCGGCGCGGGCCGTCACAGCGTTCTGCCAGCGGTGGAACCGGGTGGAAATAGTGCGGAACCATCCGGAAAAAACACGCCAGAAGCGAAGAAACCACTCGTTTTCCATTCTTCTGCGTGTGATGTTGCGGGAGAGCATGCGGAACAGCATCCAGCATACCAGCAGAAAGCCGAGCAGGAGCAGCAGCGGGAGGCGGGCAAAGTTCGCGACAAATGCCAGAATGAAGTAAACGACCGTCAGCGCGATGGCAAGCTGATCCATCCCATACCGCCCGGCCATGAACTGATTCAGCCGATACATCCAGTTCATAGAAACTAATTCCTCTTTTCTGCATTGAAAGACTTGGAATCTGTTCGATGCGCTTTGCCGTTCTCAATTTTGGAAACAGGTTCCGGTTTTGTTCCATGATACCACGCCCGCGTCGAATAAGATTGAATAAATTGTAAAACCGCCGCCCGGGGAGCTGTTTTCCCCGGACGGCGGTATGTATGTTGTTCTTCGGTTCAGGTGATGGAAACTCGGGTTCCCTTCGGAATGTTGTCGTAAATCCATTTGGCGTCCGTCACCGCGAGGCGTACACAGCCGTGCGACGCGGGAGTTCCGAGTTTTGCGGCCTCATCCGACTCCATTTCGCGGTTCTTGTCAAAGGGAACGCTGTGGAAGAGATAATCCCCGTAAAACTGTGTCCAGTAATAGGCACCTTCATTGAGGGAAGAATTGTAAAACGACTGGCCTCGTTCGGCAACGGTAAAGGTTCCCGTCGGCGTGTCGTCGCCCTTTTTACCGGTCGAGCAGGTGAACGTCTTGACGACCCGGCCTTTTGCATCCAGCACCGTGACGTTCTGCCGATCAATGGAAACCCGAACGGTAAGGGGCTTGTCCGCTTGCTGCAGAGGAACCGTCTGTTCCGCCGGTTTTACCGGTTTTGCGGGCGGGGTCTGTGGTTTTTGCGGTGCAGTCGTCTCCGGGAGAATAGCGGAGGAAGAAGTTTCCGCCGGAACGGACGACGCCGAAGACGACGTGCCATCCGCTGCTTTCACCCAACGGGCTGCCGGAGCGGCCGCTCCGTAGAATTTTGTACTGCATACCAGCGCAACAGAGCCTGCGCAGACAACAATTGTCGCTGCAATCAGCAGAATCCGAAGTTTTCCCGGTCGATTATTCTTTGCTTCGTCTGTTTGCGGGTCCATCGGGAAAAGAACACATCCTCTCTTTGTTTTTCCGGCGGGCTTTTCTGCCCGCAATCCGCATTTGTAATATCATATCACATTATCGGCAGAAATGGAAGTCTGCAAGCAGCAAGGCAGAAAAATGAAATAATAATTTATAAAGATTCGATTTGGGGGTTGCAACTTTGTGCGTTTATGGTATAGAATAAAACAGAGTAAACAGCCGAATGACCGGCTGCTTTCATGGACAATGAAGTCCGACACTGGGTGCCGGGCTTTTTTGCTGGATTTTTATGTTTTATCAGGGAGGTAACGGAAGTGAGCCATTACAGCAAGGAAGACATTTTAAGGCTTGTGGAAGAGAATGACGTGAACTTTATCCGTCTGCAGTTCACCGATATTACCGGCACGCTGAAAAATGTCGCCATCACCAAAAGCCAGCTCAAAAAGGCGCTGGAAGACCGGTGCGTGTTCGACGGTTCCTCTCTGGACGGCTTTGCGCGGGACGCGGAGTCCGACATGTGCCTGCGGCCGGACCGCGATACGTTCAATATGCTGCCCTGGCGGCCCTCCCATTACGGGGTGGCTCGCTTTATCTGCGACGTGTATTCGCCCGAGGGAGCGCCCTACGAGGGGGACCCGCGGCGTATTCTGAAAAAGCAGGTCGCGGCGGCTGCGGAACTCGGCTATGATTTCAACGTAGGACCGGAATGCGAGTTTTTTCTGTTCCGCGTGGATGATTTCGGGCAGCCTACCATCGAAACCTACGACACTGCCGGTTATTTCGATCTTGATTCCGCCGATATGGGCGGGGACGTGCGGCGGGAAATCTGCCTGACTCTGGAAAGCATGGGATTTGAGATTGAGGCTTCCCACCACGAGGTGGCCGGGGGACAGCACGAGATCGATTTTAAATATGATTCGGCCCTGCAGGCCGCCGACAATATCATGACATTTAAAATGGCGGTGAAGTCCATCGCACAGGCTTCCGGCATGTACGCAACCTTTATGCCGAAGCCGAAGTCCGGCGTCAGCGGCTCCGGCATGCACATCAACATGTCGATTATGAGGGACGGGGTCAATCTTTTTGAGGACCCTGCCGATCCGCGCGGCAACAGCCTGAGTGAAACGGCCTACCGCTTTATGGCGGGCATCCTCGCGCACGCCAAAGGCCTGACCGCCGTGTGCAACCCGACGGTTAACTCCTATAAACGGCTGGTTTCCGGGGACGAGGCTCCGATTCACATTACGTGGTCCTGCCGGAACCGCAGCCCGCTCATTCGTATTCCTTCGCCGCGAGGAAAGGGTTCCCGTGTGGAGCTGCGCTCGCCGGACCCCTCCGCGAACCCGTATCTGGTGTTCGCCTGCTGTCTGGCCGCGGGACTCGACGGAATCCGTCGGGAGCTCACGCCGCCTGAGGCTTTGGACAAGAACATTTTCAGCATGACGGAAGAGGAATTTTCTGAGCTCGGCATTGAAACGCTCCCGCTGGACCTGAAGAGCGCCATCGATGAGCTAAAAAAGGACGAGGTTCTTACCGAGGTTCTGGGCGAGCATGCGCTGCATAATTTCCTGATGGCCAAAGAAAGCGAGTGGACGGATTTCAACCGCTCCGTGACGGATTGGGAAATTGCCAATTACCTTCAGAAATATTGAGCCGTGTTGGTGCGGCCTTTGATCCCGTCTTCCCGGGAACGCAGGGAAGGCGGGATTTTTTCGGTATGGAGCGTGTCTCACTGACGCTCCGGAAAGGAAAAACCGATGCAGAAAAAAATACTGGCCATTAATGATATCTCCTGTTTCGGGAAGTGCTCGCTGACCGTCGCGCTGCCGATCCTTTCGGCTGCGGGGGCGGAGACGAGCGTGATACCGACCGCCGTTCTTTCCACACACACCGGTGGGTTTCCCGGCTATACCTACCGCGACCTGACGGCGGACATTCCGAAGATTGCGGAGCACTGGAAGTCGGTCGGCCTGAGCTTCGACGCAATTTATACCGGCTTTCTCGGTTCCTTTGAACAGCTCGATCTAGTTTCCCGGCTGATCGGGGAATTCCGGACGCCGGAGACTCTCGTCTGTGTTGATCCCGTTATGGGGGATAACGGGAAGCTGTATGCTTCCTTCGGCCCGGATTTTCCGGCGGGTATGGCGAAGTTCTGCCGGGGAGCTGACCTCATCACCCCGAACCTGACGGAAGCGGCGCTGCTGCTCGGGGAGCCGTACCGGAACGAAGCGCTCAGTCAACCGTATGTGGAGGAGCTGCTTCGCCGACTGGGGGAACTTGGGCCGCACCATGTCGTGTTGACCGGAGTCGGCTTTGAGGAAACCCGCACCGGCTGCGCTTTTTACGACCGGGTGACCGGGGATATCGGGTATGCGTTTTCCGAAAAGCTCCCGGGCATGTACCATGGAACGGGCGACATTTTCGCCAGCGCGCTGGTGGGTGCCGTCGGAAACGCAATCCCGCTGCGGGGGGCGGCACAGATCGCCGCTGACTATACGGCGGGCTGCATCCGCCGCACCTTTCAGGCGGGCACAGACGTGCGTTTCGGCGTGAATTTTGAGGACGGGCTTCCGGATTATATCAAAGCCGTACGGGGCTGAATCTCCGGTTGACGAACTTCGTATTTTTGCTTTGCCGAACGTCGGATTCCGTGCTATAATCGGGTTCAGGAAAATCAAATCTGGAAAGCGAGGGGAATCTATGGAGACACAGGAAGAAACGATTCAAAGCAAGATGGATATTCTCCGCACCGTCATGGAGGACGTGGAGGAGGATATCGGCAGCGAGGAAATGATCCATCTGATCCTTCAGCGTCAGTTTTCAAAAAATACAGACCGGAAGGACCCGGAGAAGCTGACTCTGGGGCAGAAGGCCGCGGATGGAATCGCGCGCTTTGCCGGAAGCTGGACCTTCATCATTTTGTTCGTAACAGTGATTCTCATCTGGATTTGCGGCAATGTGTTCTTTCTGCTGCACTCGTTCGATCCGTATCCGTTCATTCTTCTAAACCTGGTGCTTTCCTGCGTGGCAGCTATTCAGGCGCCGCTCATCATGATGAGCCAGAACCGGCAGGAGGAAAAGGACCGTCAGCGCGCGGAGAACGATTATATCGTAAACCTGAAAAGCGAGATCATTGTGGAGGACCTGCACCGCAAGATCGACGCCCTGCTGGAAAACCAGGAGAAACTTCTGCGCGGGCAGGAAAAACAGTGCGTGCAGAGCACCGGAAAAAAGGAAGCGTCCGAGGGTGAAGAACAGTAAGCTGCGCACTCAGACCTGCGATTTGATGCAGTATTTCTACACGACCGTACACGACCCGATTATCCGGGCCCTGCTCCGGTTTTCCGGGCGGATCGACCTCGCCCTGCTCAAACGGGCCGTCGATCGTTCGGCCTGCGCGGCGCCGCAGATCCGCTGCTGCTTTTCTGAGGAAAAGCACGCGTGGGAAGACCGCGGCTTCACTTCGGAGCAGATGGTACATATCGTGGAGGCGGCGGAGGGGGAAGACCCCTCGGAGGGGCTGCTGCTTTCGACAATCGTTTTCTTTGAGGAGCCGCACCTTAAAATTTACCTGGTGCGCGGCAGGGAAGCCGATTCCCTCTGTGTGATTATCAGCCATCTGGCGGCCGACGGCGTCGGTCTGAAGCAATACCTCGGTTTGCTCGCGGGGCTTTACACCGAGTTCGAGGCCGGGCGGGAGCCTGCGCCGCTGCGCCCCGGTGACCGGAGCGTCCGGCAGCTTGCAAAGTCGTTCCGATTTGGCGAGAAGTTGCGCATCCTTTCTTCCCATATGGATTATGAAAAGCAGGAGCCCTCCATGTACCTGCCGTTCGAGGGTGGGGAGGGCGAGCCGTTCTGCGTTCTGCGCCGGATGGAGCCGGAGCGGTTTTCAAAGCTGCACGCCTACGCCAAACGCCGGGG
The DNA here is from genome assembly GCA_023410445.1 of Bacillota bacterium. Taxonomy (GTDB): domain Bacteria; phylum Bacillota; class Clostridia; order Oscillospirales; family Acutalibacteraceae; genus Caproicibacter. The sequence continues at coordinate 70,145 of JAEYPT010000005.1, forward strand.
TGCTACGCTGAACGACCTTTTTATCGCCGCGTATTTCCGGGCACATCACGCCCTGACGAACTGCCCACGCCTGGTGCTGCCCTGCCCGGTGGACGCACGCAAATATTTACCGGAAGATTCCGACTGCGGGGTCTGCAACCTGACCGGCAGTTATATGGTGCGGCTTTCGGTCCGGGACGGCGACCCGTTCGACGAAACCCTCCACGTGGTTTCCGAACAGATGAGCGCCCAGAAAAACAGTACCGCCTGTCTGAAGGGGCCGCTCTTGCTCGACTTCCTGTTCCGCGTCCTCCCATACTCCGCGTGCCGGAGGATGTTCTTTCAAACCTTCTATATCCCGATTATTTCCTATACGAACATCGGAATTCTCAGCCCGGAACTCCTGCGGTTTGGGCAGACGGAAACTACGGACGCCTATCTCACGACCGCCGTGAAGCGTTCACCTTTTTTTCAGGTTTCCGTTTCCTCCTTCGCCGGGCGCTGTACGCTGTCGAGCAATATGGAGGGAACGCAACAGGACCGCCAGATCGTGGAGCAGTTTTACGACCGGATGCTCGCGGAGCTCGACGCGTTGAATACCTAGGGCAACACCGTGCAATTTGCACGCGTCGCCTTTGCATCGCTTTCTGTGTGGTGTTGCACTGGCCCGAATAAGACGCCCCGCCGGTGGAAACCTATTGGCGAGGTGATTTTTTATGCCGAAAGACAGTCAGCCGGATAACAAATCCGCAAGGGTGGAAAAATCAAATGGCCAGACTCCCCTGACCCGTGAGAATCAGAATCAGAACCGGAACGCCAAAAAGCAATCGGTCAAGAACAACGACGTGTGAGGGGGAAACGAAGATGGCAAAAGCGGGCATGAGGCGTCCGGACCCGAAGGAACCCCACGGAACCGAGAGCAACCGGATTACACATTTCCCCAAAAACGACCGACCGCCGGTGCCGGAGCTTCAGGGAAAAGCAAAGCACACCAAGGAAAAGGCTCCGCCGAAATAAGAAACGCCGCGGGGAACCGCGGCGTTTTTCGCATTTTTTGCAGGGGTAAATGTAACATAGGAGCTATTCTTTTTTCGCTAAAAGAGCTATAATGTGGAAAAAGAATGTAAGGGAGCGAAATAGAATGGCGGACTGGAATTCGACGCAGTATCTGAAATTTGAGGCACAGCGCACGCAGCCGGCGATCGATCTGGCGCGGCGGATGGAAGCGGTAAATCCGGGCAAAATCGCGGATATCGGCTGTGGGCCGGGCAACAGCACGCGGGTGCTCGGGCAGCTTTTCCCGAAGGCGGAGATTATCGGACTCGACAGCTCGGAAAATATGCTGGAGCGGGCGCGCCGGGACTGCCCGGAGTTTGAGTTCCGGCTCTGCGACGCTTCCAAAGACTTGCCGTCGCTCGGCTCGGATTTTGACGCGGTGTTTTCCAACGCGTGTCTGCAATGGGTGCCGGATCACCCGAAGCGTCTGCCGGAGCTGCTCGGCATGCTGAAAAAGGGCGGGGTCCTCGCCGTGCAGATTCCCATGAATTTTCAGGAACCGGTCCACACGATCATCGGCGAGCTGGCGGGTTCCCCAAAATGGCGCTCCCGTTTCCCTCGGATGCGGCCGTTTTACACGCTGACCCCCGGCGAATACTATGAGCTGCTGGCGGAACACGCTTCCTCGTTTGAAATCTGGCAGACAACCTATTATCATATTCTTCCGTCCCACGGGGCCATTCTGGAGTGGTACCGTTCCACCGGCTTGAGGCCGTACCTCGACTTGCTGGAAGAAGACGAACGGCCGGCCTTTGAAGCAGACTTCCTTACCGCCGTACAAAAGGCCTACCCGGCCCAGCGTGACGGGAACGTGATCTTCCGTTTTCCACGCTTTTTCTTTACGGCGGTGCGGTGATTTTTTTCGGAATTTTCTGCCGGATAACGTGCGTTTTATGGTATAATAAACGCATGGAAAGGCGGGGAGCGCTTTGAGCGAAATCGTGACAATTTATACCATCACCTGTTATTCCGCGGAGAACCCGGAGGAGGAAGGCACTAGCTGTTCTCTTCTGCCGTGGGACGGTCGGATTCCGGGCCGCAGGGGACAGGACGACGGCGGCAGGGAATATGTGCTGCCCGACGGATATTCGCTGGGTGCGGAGGAAGAAGACCTCTCCCCTGCCGTACTCGGGCCGCAGGGACCTTGTTCGCTGCTGCGGCACGACGGACGGCCGCTGCTTATCGATGAACAGAAGCGCCGGGCGTTTTTGCTGGAACCCCTCAAACGGATTGCCACCTACCGCGCGGCCTGCGGGATGACCCGCGAAGAGCTGGCACAACGGCTTGAGGTTTCGACGAAACAGCTTTTTGAGTGGGAAAACCTTGAAAAAGAACCAGACCCTTCCGCTCTGGAGCGGATCGCGTCGGTTCTTGGCTGTAAAATTACGGATTTAACCTGAAATTATGATCCTCCGGCTTGAAAAACCGGAGGATTGCGATTATAATAGAATCAAAGTACAGTAATTTGGTATACTTTAAGATACAGGACGGCCGTTTTCCCGTGGAGGGACGCGCCGCGGAGAGGTGGAAATTTCGTTGAATCTTCTGGAAGTCAGAAATCTGAACGTAAGCGTGGAGGAAAACACCATCCTCGACGGTCTTGACCTGACCGTCGGCAAAGGGGAAGTTCACGTTTTAATGGGTCCGAACGGCGCGGGGAAATCCACGCTGGTCAATACGATCATGGGGCATCCGCAGTACCGCGTGAACGGCGGCTCGATTTTGTTCGAAGGGAACGATATCACCCACGCGCCCACCGACGAGCGCGCAAAAGCAGGGCTGTTCCTCTCGTTCCAGAATCCGGAGGAAGTGCCCGGTATCACGCTGGAAAGCTTTCTGCGTACTTCCCGGAATGCGGTAACGGGTCAGCCGGTCAAGCTGTTCGCATTTAAAAAGGAACTTGCGCAGAAGATGGAAGGCCTCAGCATGGACGCGGAATACGCATCCCGCTACCTGAACGTCGGCTTCTCCGGCGGCGAGAAAAAGAAATCGGAAATTCTGCAGATGCTGATGCTCAACCCGAAGCTTGCTATCCTCGACGAGACCGATTCCGGCCTTGACGTGGACGCGGTGCGCATTGTTTCGCAGGGCGTTGAGGAATTTCACACAGCGGAAAATTCGCTTCTGATCATCACCCACAACACAAAAATTCTGGATTATCTGCCGGTGGATTACGTTCATGTTCTCATGGACGGGAAAATTATAAAGACCGGCGACCGCTCGCTGATCGAACGGATCAACGAATCGGGTTTTGCACAGCTTGCCGAACAGGCAGCCGTCTAAGGAGCGGAGGGATAACGTGAGACCGCAAAGCACAGGGAAAACAGCCGTGCAGGAAATTGACCGCACGGTTTATGATATCAAGGATGAAGTAAACGCTTCCTATCAGGTGCAGCAAGGGCTGACCCCGGAAATTGTCCGCGAAATATCCGAGGCGAAGAATGACCCCGACTGGATGCGGGAGTTTCGCTTAAAATCACTGGAAACTTACAATCAGACGGCAATGCCAGCTTGGGGACCGCCGATTGATGAACTGAATATGGAAAGCATCGTCACGTACATCCGCCCGAATACCCAAATGAAGGGGAACTGGAAGGAAGTTCCGGACGATATCAAGAACACCTTCGAGCGCCTCGGCATTCCGGAGGCGGAGCGCAAGTCGCTCGCGGGCGTCGGAGCGCAGTACGACTCCGAGGTTGTGTATCACAACGTGCGCGAGGAAGTGAGCCGTCAGGGCGTCATCTATACCGATATGGAGAGCGCCGTGCACGACCCGGAATACGGGCCGATGGTGCGGGAACACTTCATGAAGCTGGTGCCGCCGCAGGACCATAAATTCGCGGCGCTGCACGGAGCGGTCTGGTCGGGCGGCTCGTTCGTCTATGTTCCGCCGCATGTGAACGTGGAGATTCCGTTGCAGTCGTATTTCCGGCTGAACGCGCCGGGAGCCGGCCAGTTCGAACATACGCTGATTATTGTCGGGGAAGGCGCAAGCCTTCATTTTATCGAGGGCTGTTCGGCCCCGAAATACAACGTGGCGAACCTGCACGCGGGCTGCGTGGAGCTTTTCGTTGCGAAGGACGCGCGCCTGCGCTATTCCACCATTGAAAACTGGTCGAAGAACATGTACAACCTGAACACCAAGCGCGCTGTGGTGGAAGAGGGCGGAACTATTGAATGGGTTTCCGGCTCGTTCGGTTCCCACACCTCTTACCTGTACCCGATGAGCATCCTCAAGGGCGAGCATTCCCGCATGGAGTTTACGGGCATCACGTTCGCGGGGAAGGGCCAGTCGCTTGATACCGGTGCCAAAGTGGTGCACGCCGCGCCGAACACCTATTCCAGCATCAATACGAAGTCCATTTCGAAGGACGGCGGCTGGTGTACCTACCGCAGTTCCGTCAGCATTCTGCCCGAGGCTCACGGAAGCCGTTCCTCCGTTTCGTGCGAATCCCTGATGCTGGACGGTATTTCCCGCTCGGACACGATACCGGTGATGGATATCCGGAACGACGACGTGGACGTCGGGCATGAGGCAAAGATCGGCCGCATCAGCGACGACGCAATTTTCTACCTGATGAGCCGCGGCATTCCAGAGGCGGACGCAAAGGCGATGATCGTCACCGGTTTTGCTGAGCCGATCGCGAAGGAACTTCCGGTGGAATACGCCGTGGAGATGAACAACCTGATTAAGCTGGAAATGCAGGGTTCCATCGGCTGAGCGGCGGGAATCGGAAAAGGAGTTATTCAATGAATCTGGCTTTAAAGCATGTGAATGCTCTGCCGGCGCCGACCTGGCTCCGGTTGGGCGTCAATGATACCAATATGGAAGAGACCATCCCGGAGCTTCGTCCGTACGAGGGGGAAGCACTTGTTTCCGGTCTGCCGGAAGGCGTCGTCGCGGAAGCGGCGGCCCTGCCCGCAATGGAAACCGGAATGGGGGAAGAAGCTGTCGAGTTCTGCACGGCGAACCGCACCGCGGGCGTGGACCTGCGGATTCCCGCCGGTGTTCACGTGCAGGAACCGGTCTATTTAAGCTACCGGCTCGATGCAACGAATCTCGGTGTGGCGGATGTGAATTCCGTTTCGGCGGAGGAAAACAGCGAAGTGACCGTTGTCCTGCGCTATGAATCGGACGCGGAAACAGCGGGTTTTCACGGCGGGCTGACGCGGCTTTATGCCGCGAAGGGCGCGGTGATTCACCTCGTTCAGGTGCAGATGCTCGGCGACCGGTGCCTGCATTTCGACAACATCGGCGCGCTTCTGGAAGAGGGTGCCCGTGTCGATCTGGTGCAGGCAGAGCTCGGCGCGGGGAACGCCGCTTCCGGCTTCCACGCGTTCCTTTCGGGGAAGCACGCGGAGCTGAATATCGACACAATCTATTTCGGCGACCGCCGCCGGAATCTGGATATCAACTATGTCGCGCGGCATGCAGGGCGCAAAACGCGGAGCGAAATCCACGTGAGCGGCGCGCTGCTGGACGAAAGCGGCAAGACCTTCCGCGGAACGATCGATTTCCTCAGGGGGGCCGCACAGGCCGTCGGACATGAAAGCGAATACAACCTTCTGTTCAGTCCGAAGGTGCGCAACAAAACGGCGCCGTTGATTCTCTGCGCCGAAGAGGATGTAGAGGGGCAGCACGCCGCTACAACTGGAAAAATCGACCAAAACCGTTTGTTCTATCTCATGTCCCGCGGACTGAGCGAGCTGGAAGCAAAAAAACTCGTCATTGAATCGCAGTTCCGCCCGGTTACGGATAAAATTCCCGATCCCGCGCTGCGGGACGCGGTTTCCGATTATGTGAAAGCGAGGCTTGACACCATTGAACCCATATCTTAAGGACTTCCCGATTTTCGGGGAAACCATGAACGGGAAGCGCCTCGTCTATCTCGACAACGCCGCGACGACCCAGAAACCGCTTTCGGTGATTCAGGCCGTGGACGATTATTATCGAACCTCCAACGCGAACCCACACCGTGGCCTGTACGGCCTGAGCATCAAAGCAACGGAGATGTACGAGAACGCGCGGCATACCGTAAAGGAGTTCATCCACGCCGAAAAGGACGCGGAGGTCATTTTTACCCGGAACGCCTCGGAGTCTCTGAATCTGGTCGCTTATAGCTACGGGCTTACATTCCTGCATGCGGGCGACGAGATTCTGCTTCCTGTTTCGGAGCATCACAGCAATCTGGTGCCGTGGCAGATGGTCGCGAAGGCGACGGGCGCAAAGCTCGTTTACCTGTACCCGAACGCCGCGGGACGGCTGACCGATGAGGAAATCGACGCGAAGTTAACAAAGAACACGAAAGTTGTTGCGCTGGCGCATGTTTCCAACGTTCTCGGTACCGTGAACCCCGTGAAAAAAATCGCCGAAAAGGCGCACGCGGTGGGCGCTGTGGTGGTGGTTGACTGTGCGCAGAGCATTCCGCATTACCCGGTGAACGTCCGGGAGCTGGACGCGGATTTTGTGGCTTTTTCCGGCCATAAGATGATGGCGCCCATGGGTATCGGCGTGCTGTACGGAAAAGAAGAACTGCTGAATAAAATGCCGCCGTTCCTGTCGGGCGGCGAAATGATCGAATATGTGTATGAGCAGGAGGCGACCTTTGCGCCGCTTCCCCAGAAGTTCGAAGCCGGCACCCAGAACGTGGGCGGAGCGGTCGGTCTGGAAGCAGCCGTTCAGTACCTGCAGAAGGTCGGCTATGATACGATAATTCATACGGAAGAGGAACTGCTGGCGTACGCACTGGAAGGCATGGCAAAGATTCCGCATATCACGGTGTACGGCGATACGAAGGATCTTTCCGACCGCTGCGGTGTGATCTCGTTTAATGTGGACGGCGTCCATCCGCACGACGTCGCGTCCGTTCTGGACTCCGACGGTGTGGCAATCCGCGCGGGACACCACTGCGCGCAGCCGCTGATGCGGTACCTTGAAGTGAACGCAACCTGCCGGGCCAGCCTGTATTTTTACAACACGAAGGAAGACATTGACGTGTTCCTCGAGAGTCTTGGCAAAGTAAGGGGGTGGCTCGGTCTTGGGACTTGATTCGATTTATACGGAAATCCTCACGGAGCACAACAATTCCAACCGCAATAAGCATCATATTGAAAACCCGACGAAGGTGCTCAAAGGAGTCAACCCGAGCTGCGGAGATGAAATTGAGCTGGAACTGCGCGAAAAGGACGGCGTAATCGAAGACGCCGCGTTTACGGGCATCGGCTGCGCGATCTCGCAGGCGTCGGCCTCCATCATGATCGATCTCATCAAGGGCAAATCGGACGAGGAAGCGCTGAAGCTTGCAAAGACCTTCTTCGGCATGATCAAGAATGAAATCACCGACGAAAGCCAGCTTGAAGTTCTCGACGAGGCAATCGCCCTGAAGGACATTTCCCACATGCCCGCGCGGGTAAAATGCGCGGTGCTCGGGTGGCATACGTTAGAAAATGCCATTCAGGAAGAGAAGGAATAAAGGACCGCAAAGACATCAATAAAAAAGGCCGCTGCGAATCGATTGCAGCGGCCTTTTTTTCTGCCTGACAGGGTTTCTGCGAGATGACACCCAGCCAATCCCTATAAAACCCGGAATTCCGGCCTGCTTCGGAGCACCTCGCGAATTGGGTCCGAGAAGTCCCCGGGGCAGAGAATTCCGTTTTCAAAAGTGGATGCTTTCAGCGCGGGAACACCCGTTCCCGGAAGTTCGGAATACAGCGGTCCTTTTCCGGGCCCCCCAAGAGCGGGCTCGCAGAAGAGTGTTAAAATCCGGCACCGGATGCCCTCCTCCGCCCGGCGGTAAAGAATCAGTGTGGCTGCCACCGAAGAATCCGGGCTTGGCCCAGCCGAAACGCGTTGAAGCACAGCGCCCGCCGGTTGGGTCAGGCATTCGCGCCCGCAGGCGGAACGCAGAAGCTTCCGCATCGCTTCGGAAAAATGCCGTTCTCTGTAGCAGGCGGGGAAATTCATCCGTTCCAGAGCCTTTTGCATCCGGTATTTGGTGTCGAGCACCCGCAGCGGAAATTCTCCGCAGCAGCCAGCAGAACGGTTTGGGCGTCTGTCAGAAAATCGCGTCAGGTCCGGCATAAAAACACCCCCTCACAAATGCTTGATGTTTCTCTGCAATACAAGTATAATATTGCAAATAAGAGAAAACCATAAAGATTTTGCCTAAATTCATAACAATCTTGCAAAATACAAGGGGGGCGGCATGCGGAAGATTGAGGTGGGGGAAAACCTCTATGAGGTGACGCCTCACGGGGACTATGGATTCCCGTTTTATGCTGAGCTGATTTTCCTTTCGGAATATGAATACGGGAGCTTTGCGGTTCATTGGCACCCGGAGGTGGAATTCACGCTTGTTCTGGAGGGCGAGATGGAATACCGCGCCAATCAGACGGTTTACCATCTTTCCGCCGGAAATGCTGTTTTTGTCAACGCAAACTGCCTGCATACGGCGAGTTCCTGTGCGGGGCAGGACTGCAAATATTTCGCATTTACATTCAATCCGGTTTTAATTTATGGGCATGACAACAGCACCATTGAAAAAAAGTATGTGGAGCCCGTCGTCATTTCCTCAGACTTTTCCTCGTTTTGCTTCGATCCGGGTCGTGCGGAGCATCAAGAGATGCTGAGAACCTTCCGGAAAATCTATCGCGTTTATTCCGAGCGTGACGAGTGCTATGAGTTAAGAATAAAAAGCCTGCTTTGTCAACTGTGGGCCTGCGTTTACCGCGAGTTCCGGCAGGATTCTTCCGGAAAAGAGCATTCCGACGTAAAAAATCTCGATCTGCTCCGGCAAATGCTGAACTATCTGCATGAAAATTATTTGGCACGAATTTCCCTTGAAGACATTGCCGCGTCCTGCCATGTCAGCAAAAGTAAATGCTGCCATTATTTTAAGGAAACCATGCGGCTTACTCCGTTTGAATATCTATTGAAATACCGCATCCAGAAAAGTCTTCCTCTTTTACTGGAAGGCTCCTGCAGCATTACCGAAATATCCGAGCTGACCGGATTTTCAGGCTCCAGCTATTTTTCTGAAATTTTTCGAAGATATATGAACTGCACGCCCACGGAGTATCGCAGAAAGCACGCACCGAAGGATTGAAACACAAGCATTTGCAGAAACGGACAGACAGACCCTTTTTGTGGTCTGTCTGTCCGTTTCAGTCTGTGATTAAATGTCCATGGTTCCAATCAGGCTCTTCATCGCATCAATCGTGCGGGTGAAAAGCTCGTCCAGAGTCCAGCCGAGCATGTCCGCGCCCTTCTGAATCACGTCCCGGGAGCATCCGGCGGCGAAGGCGGGCTGCTTGAATTTCTTTTTCAGCGATTTTAGCTCCATATCGCTCACGCTTTTGGAAGGGTGCATCAGCGCGACCGCGCCGATCAGCCCGGTCAGCTCATCAACAGCGTAAAGAACCTTCTCCATGAACAGCTCCGGCTTGATATCCACCGTCAGCCCATAGCCATGGCTGGCGACTGCGTGAATCAGCTTTTCGTCGATGCCGCGTTCCTGTAGAATCTCCTGCTCCTTAATGCAGTGCTGTTCCGGGTATTTTTCAAAATCGAGGTCGTGCAGCAGCCCGACTTCTGCCCAGAACTCCACGTTATTCGGGTCGAATTCCTTCGCGAAATATCCCATCACGCCGGATACAATTTTGGCGTGCTTTAAATGGAACGGGTCTTGATTGTACTCCTCCAGCAGTTTCTGCGCTTCTTCCATGGTCGGCAAGGCACTCATTCTTTATCCCCCAAATCGTTTGTATTGTGACATAGAGGAATTCTATGTTTTCTGCGTCTATCCTATCCGATTTTCCGCGGTTTGTCAAGAAACGGCGGGGCTTGTTCCCGAAAAGGATCGCAAATAAATTTTCTTGAACATTGTGGTAGTTTTCGGTAAAGTTTAGTCACATTATGTCGATATAATACAAAGTTAGAAAAAATCAATAAAATTCTAACGATGATTAAATTGTTACCACTCATATTCTGGCATTTTGAAGACATTTCAAAATCAGTTCCGCCCAAAAAAGTCTGGCTTTTTAAATTTACAAATAACGGAGGGCAATTTATGAAACGGTTTCAGCATTTCAGCATCAAACGAAAGCTTCTAACGGGCTTTGGAAGCATTCTGGGCATTCTGCTGCTGATCGGTATTTTTGGCATCGTGGGAATGGTGCGGATCGATCAGATGGATTCTTATCTGTACGAGGGGCAGACAGCGCCTATCATTCACCTGATCAACGCGAATAAATACCTTTATTCCATTCGACTGGATGCGCGGTCGGCAGTAATCAATGCCTCAAAGCCCGAACTGGTTAAAAAATATGAAAATGCTTATGAGAACGACAAGAAGAATTTTCTGACTGAGTCGGCCACGTATCGGACGTCAATTTCCAATCCCAACACGCTCAAGATGTTTGACGAATCAGCTGATATCTTTACAAAAACGTTCGACCCCGCCATTCAGAAGACCTTTGCGCTGGCATTGAAGGGTGATCAGGCCGGAGCGGATGCCGCAGGCGCAACGGTTACGGACGATGTGACCAAGCTTTTCCAGAATTACGACAAGATTGCGCAGGCGCGCATGGATTCCGCAAAAAGCACCAGCGATACAAATGATTCGACGGCGATGGTTCTTATAATTGTGATGGTGGTGTTCTCCGTATGCGGGAGCGGACTGGCGATCTTCCTTGGACTCAAGATTGCCGGCATGATCAGCACGCCGATCGGGCAGATGGTGTCCGCAGCCAAACAGATCGCGGAAGGGCGCGTCGACGTCAGCCTGGATATTACCGCGAAGGATGAAACCGGTCAGCTGGCCGACGCGTTTACGGACATGGTTGAGGGTATCCGCCGTCAGGTGCAGGCTGCCGAAACCATCAGCAATGGCGATTTCACGCACGAGGTGCCGCTGCGCTCGGATAAGGACGTTCTCGGTATCGCACTGCAGAGAATCGAGGAGGACCTCAGTCAGACGCTAAAGATGATCAGCACCTCGGCGGAGCAGGTGAACATTGGAGCGGCTCAGGTTTCCGACGGAGCGCAGGCACTTGCGCAGGGCGCGACGGAGCAGGCAAGTTCGGTGGAGGAGCTTTCCGCAACCATCACCGAGATTTCACAGAAGATCCGGCAGAATTCCGAGGAAATCCGCGATGTGGCGTCCAACATGCAGGCGACCACGCAGAATGTAGAAGAGAGCAGCGACCATATGAAAGAGATGCTTACCGCCATGTCGGAGATCAGTACCTCTTCGAATGAGATTGCAAAGATCATCAAGGTAATTGACGATATCGCGTTCCAGACCAATATCCTTGCACTGAACGCGGCAGTAGAAGCTGCCCGTGCAGGAGAAGCAGGGAAGGGTTTTGCGGTTGTTGCAGACGAGGTTCGCAGCCTTGCCGGGAAGTCCGCGGATGCGGCGAAGCATACTACCTCGCTGATTGAAACCTCGGTAAACCGGGTGAAGGACGGCTCGGAGATCGCAGACCGCACGGCGCATTCGCTGGCGGAGGCTGCGGAGCGTATCCGGAGCATCAATGGCTCCGTGCAGAAGATTGGCCAGGCTTCGGACGAGCAGGCGGCTTCGGTGGCACAGATTTCGCAGGGCGTGGACCAGGTCTCGGCAGTGGTGCAGACCACCTCTGCAACGGCGGAGGAGAGTTCGGCTTCGAGCGAAGAGCTTGCCGGTCAGGCCCAGATGCTGCAGAAAGAAGTCGGAAAGTTCAAGCTTGCATAAGTAATTACATAGTGCAAAAACAAATAGAAAATGCCTTCTGCCGTGGATTCAAGCGGCAGAAGGCATTTTTTTGCCCGTGAGGCAGCAAGGGGCATCGCATTGCCGAAACAGGAAGTATTTCACATATTAATCTTGTTAAACTGCTGAAACTTATGAAATTTCGTTAATGCTTCTCATTTTCTAACCGATACTTTATAGTGTATGGATAATTTATAGAAAAGAGGGCTACTTCGTGTTATTGCAAAAACCCAACAAGAGTTCCAGAAAAAGTGTCAGAAAAGAATTGATCGCATTTGTCGCAGCATGTATTTTCTCTGTCGCCTTACTACTGTCCGCCGCTTCCATTTATTTTACGTATAACTCAACCGAGCAGGCTTTGATCAAAAGTATGAAAGAGACTTCGGAGCTTGCCTCGGAAAAAGTTTCCCGTCAGATCGAAACGTATTCGATGGTTGCTGAAAGCACCCGTTTATATCAGAGGAGTATCAACGACGAAAAAACGGCGATGAAAACGTACCTGCAAACCATCGCTTCCAAAAATGATCTCACGAGTATCGACATTCTGGATTCGAAGGGAGTCTCCACAGTCGACGGTGCAGACCGCAGCAAGGACCCCGCCTTTGTCGGGGTCAGGGGCAGCAAATCGTTTTTAACCGATCCGATCATTGACCAAAACACCGCGTATTTTGAATATGCCCACCCCTATGATGGATCGGTCATTGTTATGAAATTTCCGTATTCTGTGCTGGGCTTGATCATCAACAACATTAAGATGGGAGCCACCGGCAGCACGTATATTCTTAATAACAAGGGTGCAAAGGTAGCCCACAGTGATTTTGACAATGTCCTGAAGCAGCAGAATAACCTTGTGGCGGTGAAAACGAACCCGCAGATTTACGGCGAGGTTGCAAAATTGGAAACGGAAATGATTCAGGGCAAGACAGGGTTTGGCTTCTATTCCTGGAAGGGACAGGAGAAGTTCGGTTCGTTTACTCCGATTGCTCAGACGAACGGCTGGTCCATTAATGTAACGGCGCTGAAATCCGAATTTATGTCTCAGGTTACGACTTCCGTCGTTTGCATTGTTATTCTCGGAATTCTGTCGATGATAATTTCTCTGCTGATTGCCGTCCGAATTGCGAACCGGATTACCAAACCGATCGACGGCGTTGTGACGGCCATTGAAAAACTCTCCGGCGGAGATCTGGAAATCAGCCTGACGGTTCAGAGAGATGACGAAATCGGGCTAATGTCGGAAAAAATCAATGATATGGTGAAAGGCTTCCGAAGTATTATTTCGGATATCTCCAGATTCCTGAATGAAATCGCCAGAGGGAATCTTACCGTTCAGAGTGAATGCGAGTACGTCGGGGAATTTGCGCGAATTCACACCTCGATGGAAACGATTCTGTCCAGTCTGAATCAGACCATAACGCAGATTCGTCTTGCCGCGGAGCAGGTCAGCAGCGGCTCCAATCAGATGTCCGACGGTGCGCAGGCGCTTTCACAGGGAGCTACGGAGCAGGCCAGTGCCATTGAAGAACTCTCTGCGACCATCAGCGACGTTTCCAACCAGTTGAAGGATAATGCTTCGGATTCCGAGGCGGCAAGCGTCAAGGTCAGCGAGCTGCACTCGGAAATGAAACAGAGCACCGAGCAAATGCAGAATATGATTGCCTCCATGCAGCAAATCAACGATACTTCAAATCAGATCGGGAAAATCATCAAAACGATTGACGATATTGCATTCCAGACCAACATCCTCGCGCTGAATGCAGCGGTCGAAGCGGCCAGAGCAGGTTCGGCAGGGAAGGGCTTTGCCGTGGTCGCGGAAGAAGTCCGCAACCTGGCAAGCAAGAGCGCCGAAGCGGTTAAGGTTACAACAACGCTTATCACCAGTTCCATGAAAGCGGTGGAAGACGGAGCCGAGATTGCAGATCGGACGGCGAAATCGCTTACTAAGGCCTCTGAAAAGACGGACGATGTAACAAGCCTTGTCGTTCGTATTTCCGACGCGACCAACAAGCAGTCGAATTCCATCGCCCAGATAACGCAGGGCGTCGATCAGGTGGCTTCGGTGGTGCAGACCAACTCCGCTACGGCCGAAGAGAGTGCGGCGTCTTCCGAGGAGCTTTCCGGGCAGGCTGAGATGCTCCGTTCTCTGGTGAGCGAATTCCGTCTGATGGAAACAGCTCCGACAGAAAAACCTGCTGAAAGCACGGAACCGGAAGTTTAATCTGCTTACAATCATCATTTTCTCTTATAAGAGGGGCCCGCAGAATTACAAGTTCTGCGGGCCTCTTTGTCTCACTCTACTTTAACTTTCAACAGTTCCACGAACGCGTCAACGACGGTCGGGTCAAATTGGGTTCCTTTGTTTTTCACCAGTTCATCCAATGCGTCGGTTGCGGATAAGGCGCGGCGATAGCTCCGGTCGTTCGACATGGCGTCAAATGAATCCGCGACCGAGACAATTCTGGAAAGGAGAGGGATTTCTTCCCCTTTGAGCCCTGATGGGTAACCTTTTCCATCGTACCGTTCATGATGAGAAAGGACATATTCGGATAAATGGACCGTTTCTCGGGAGGATTTCAATATTTTATAGCCGATGTCCGGATGCCGTTTTATTTCGTCCCATTCCTGCGGAGTAAGCGGCCCCTGCTTTTTCAGAATCGAATTACTTACGGCGATTTTTCCTATATCATGAAAGCGGCCGATTGATTTTAGCTTTGATAGATCTTCCTTTGGCAAATGAAGTGCCTTCCCGATTTTCTGAGAAAGGTCTCCTACCCGATTGAAGTGATCCACTTCATCCGGATTCTTTTCATACAACGTATTTAGAATGGAGTTAATGAGATTCCCTTTCATCCCTTCGCTTTCGCTTAATTTGTTTTCATACATGTGGTCTTCCGCATTTTTCAAAGCTTTTAGAATATTATCGCTTTCTTCCTTTTTGACCCCGCATCCGAAGGACACGGAAACGTTGATCGGGCCAACCTTCATTTGAGCTTCGATTTCCATGATCCGTTCGACGATTTCTTCCGCTTCCGATTTCTCGGTTTTTGGAAGAAGAACAACAAACTCGTCTCCGCCCCACCGCGCGATAATGTCGTCGGAGCGGCAGGCAGCTCGAATCGCATCGGAGGCCCTTTGCAGAAGGCGATCGCCTTCCGCGTGACCGAATGCGTCATTGGTAACCTTTAGCCCGTTGACATCTCCCATAATGATCGAAATCGGCAGGTTTTCCGCGGTGTCGATTTCCCGGAGCTGCTCCTCAAAAAATCTGCGATTATAAAGACCGGTCAGACTGTCATGGTAACTTATGTAGCTGATTTGTTCCTGCCTCTTTTTTTCTTCGGTGACATCCCGGAAAACAATCACGACGCCCTTGATGATTCCGTGGCGGTCTTTGATCGGCGCGGCGCTGTCGGCGATCGAATATTCCGCACCGTATTTTGAGATGAGTGCCGTGTGGTTTGCAAGCCCCAGAATTAACCCGCTTTTTAGGACTTTTGGGATTGGAGATTCCCGCTTCTCCCTCGTTTCTTCGCTGATCATATTGAAAACCTCGTCAAAAGGTTTCCCGGTCGCGTCTTTTTGCTCCCAGCCGGTAAGCTTTTCAGCCTGTTCATTCAATAGGGTGATGTTCCCTTTTTCATCGGTGGCAATCACGCCGTCTCCGATTGAGGTGATCGTGATTCGGAACTTTTCCTTCTCATGATAAAGCTCCTGCTCATAGGCCTTTCGATCCGTAATGTCAATAAAGGATCCGATATAGGTCTCGGGTTTACCGGTCTCATTGTATTCCGTATAACCGATGGAGGAAATCCATCGGATGCTTCCGTCCGGCCGGATAATTCTGCTGTCGACTCTTACACTGCTTTTTGTATCGATTGAATTTGCAATTGCTTTTCGTATCAGTTCCCGATCGTCGGGATGCGACAGTTCCAAGCGTTTTTCCAAGGACGGTGTTATGCTGTTCGGCGTTATTCCAAAAATTTGGTATAAGCCGTTGGACCATATGCTTTTTTGAGTCTTTAAATTCAGTCTCCAGGTGCCCATGTTGCTGAGTTCTTCGGACTTTTCCATCATTTCCATATGGTTGGTAATCTGCTTGTTTAATTTTAACACTTCTTCATTCCGCCGATCAATTCTTTCCAATAAGATATTAAGAAGCACGGCGATTGCAATCATTACCACCAAACGCGCGAATTCTTCCGGCAGATTTTCTTTCCGATAAAATGAGTAGATATAAATGTGAACCGCGGCCATGATTCCCGAAAAAACAACACCTTTTTTTCTGTACCAAAAGCATGCAATGATTAAGGGGATAAAGAACAGATTCTGATACATGATATAGATATTGTTTGACAAGCAGCATACGGAAGCAGCGAATATTGCGCCTGTGATCGACAGCAGCAGAAGAAGCTTATTTTTAGGCGTAGCTTTCATATTCTTATTCTCATTTCATTTTTCTATCCGTGGAGTTCTTCCATTATAACAGGCTTATTGGAAACATTATACTTATTCTCAAAAAAATGACTTGTTTTTTTCGAATTCTGTATTAGTTATATAAAAAGGATGGCCGATATCGTTTCATACGATATCGACCAACCTTTTTATAAGAAAATAGGAGAAAGCGCGGGAAGCCCACGGCCTAAAAACGTGCCTCAGGCACGTTTTCTGTCGACCAAATCTAATTTGTCTCCGTCTTTTGCGGTTGGTTGCGTCGAAGAAGAAGTGTGCGAATTCGAACGATTGCTGCTCCCTGCGGTGCGGCTGCCGTAACGCGAATGGGAAGGTTATACGGCTTTTTTCGGCTACGAAGCTCCGGTTATATTCGAGGGAAGTTATCAGTTCCGAACAATGAAATCAATCTGCCTGATGATTTGAGCGAGACGTGAAAGGTGTTTACAAATCCGGTACCGCATCTCTCCTTATTAGTTAAATCAAAAGCCACAGATACCCGGCTTAAGAATGCGGACAAGCCGTTATGTCCAATTGGTAAATGAGGTTATTTGATGAAATTATTTGTAAGGAGAGATTATTATGTCATTAGCAAGTACAGCATTGGCCGAACTTAATAACGGTCCGAGCAAGTATCTGAAAGCGTTGGGTTATCCGGCCGGAACAGATTGGTGCGCCATCTTTGTCAGGTGGTGCGGCCTGCAGAACGACATGGATTTTGGCTCCTCGGCAGAAGCATCTGAGCTTCTCTTTATGGCAATGAAGACCTTACAGCATCCTCTCACCCCAAAGTCGGCGATCTGGCTTTCGTAAATCCGAGAAAGGATATCCGGAGCGACGTTATCAAGAAAAGCGATATCGGCCATGTTGGAATTATTACCGCAATCAACGGTGACAAGATTACGACGGTAAACGGCAACTGGGGTGGAAAAGTTGGCTACGGTTATTACCATTTGAATGGAAATAGTTATGGCCGCGGTTACGGCAGCATCCTCGAATACGGCAAAAATTCCTAAACGCATCCGAATCACAAGCGTCTAAACCAATGGAACCCGTTTCGGAAAAGGCAGAATTAAAAAGCGTTAAGGTTAACCTGAAAGGGTTTTCCTTCACGCTTTTTTTCTGCTAAACAGGATTAAAGCGGACTTCATTTCTAAAAGCGGACTTCTCCTTACATGAATAGATGACAATGTCACAAAAGCAAGCTCCGCGTCCTTAACGACCTAAATATAGATATATAAATTACTGTTTAAAGAGTACTCGAATAAATCAATTTCATTTGCACCGTTTTGTTTTATTCCCCGAAAGGACACATACAGGCTATCACTCAGCTTGTATGTATAGATAAGAGGAGAAATATTGTCAATTGCCATCGGCTTGCCATAGAGCTTTTCGACGACATCAAAACTGTCGTGCAGCTTTACTCCTTTTTCGGTGGCATACGTCGAACTGATTTTCTGGCCTTCTTTTTGCCAATCCTGTGGTGGATATTTCGACGCAAAATAGATTAGCTTCTTATCTTTGTTGAATTCCAATGTTAGAAATCCTGTTGTGTAGATTGTATAGTAGATACCCAAAGAATGCTCTGCCGGCCCCTTTTCTATGATCGCACCCAATGGATCCCGATCTTCTTCCCCTGATTGATCAGGAATAATCTTGTTCGCTTTCATAGAGCTGAAAGCTTCCGATTCGGTCATTCCCAGCCAAAAAACGCCGTGTACACCAGGAGTTTCACGGAACAAAACCACTCCGTTGATGTTTGATTTTGAAGAAGCGCTTTCCTCTGCGATATTTTGTGAGCTGACTTTCCCATCGCCGGAGCTTTGTTCGGAGCTCGCGGCCGGTGCTGCTGAAGAAATTACAGGCGCGGTCGACCTGGAAACGTCAGAGGAAGAACGGCTCGACCTTGAACTGGTGATTGCGCTTGACACCCCTTCTTTGCCAGGCAAGCCACAGCCTGATGCAGCAAGCAAGAACGCAGAGAGGCAAAACACGAGGATTCTGCGCATTTTCATAGAAAATCCCTCTTTTATAGATTTGGTTACCCTATGGAATAAGACAACAATGCGGGAGATTTGCAACAAATTTATCTGCAAATTGTAGCAGGGACTTTACCGTTCCCTTTCTTTGTTTGTCAACTTTTATCTTCTTACGGGTTCTATTTACAAACAATTCCTAATAGGACATTCTTACTTATTATTCGACTGTTGCACAATAGCTTTGTCGTTGTCTTTAAAGATGTAGAAAATATTGATTTATTAAATGAATCAACCATATTAAGCTGAATTTGTAACCGAGTTTAAATTTATCACTTCGCTAATCAAGATGTGCGGAAAGTGTGGCTTTACGTTTTCCACTTTTTAAGCGGGTGACCCCAAATGACGAAAAATTAAATCAAGGCGTTTACAAATATTGGAATCTCACCTCTTTACCAGTTGAAAGGTGGGATATCCAATGACTGCGGATTTGATAACTCAATCCCAAGGCGGTAATGCTGACACTACCATGGCACTGATCGATAAATTCAACCCAATGTTAAAAAAATATGCTTACCAATTGCATTACGACGATGCATATGACGATCTTCTCGTCGACTTTATTCAATTCATTCATGACATCGACCTTACCAAAATACATAATCGGTGCGAAGGGTGTCTGGTGTCCTATATCAGCAGAGCGATGAAGTGCGTGTATATAAAAAAATCCAAACAAAAAAAGTCCCTGCAAAATATTATTTTGGATTCGGAACTAGAAGATGATCAAATCTACCAGATCGAATCTTTACTGTCTCAGGAAGACACGTATTTCCAACACGAGTTACTCGGTATTGAATGTATTTTAACTAGACCGGAGGCTTTCGTAATACAAATGATTTATCTTCGGGGCTATTCGGCTTGCAAAGTGGCACAACAACTAGGAACTTCCAGACAAGCTGTCAACCAGATGAAAAACCGGGCGCTCATAAAATTGAAAACGTATTATATGGACAAGCCGTGAACGGGGAGGTGGAAGCAATGGAAAAAGTTTTAGACGGCTGCAAAATTGGGATTGCTTGTATGGGCGGTGTTCTAGGATGGTTGTTTGGCGGCTTTGATTCCCTGATTTACGCTTTGATTGCGTTTGTTGCACTTGATTATGGAACGGGGGTTTTGGTGGCAATCCGAGAAAAGACGGTTTCAAGCGAAATCGGGTTTCATGGCATATGTAAAAAAGTCATGATTTTTACACTTGTTGCACTGGGACATGTAATCGACGAATATGTTATCGGAACAGGCAGCTCCCTTCGCACAATGCTGATCATGTTTTACTTATCCAATGAAGGAATCAGCGTCATAGAAAACGCAAGTAAAATGGGAGTCCCGGTTCCCGATAAAATAAAAGTAATCTTGCAGCAGCTTAACAAGGATAATGACAAAAAAGAGTAAACCTTCATCCGGGAGGTTTGCTCTTTTAACAATATCTCTCCAAACATGCGGAGTAAACGCTTTTCCACTTTATTTTCCATCCATGTTTCGCTAAGTTTACAAGATCAAATTTAATCTCTCTTTATTATATGTACAGCAATGAATGAGTTATTTCGGCATTTATAAATTGGACAGGTTATAAATGTCGTTATGTCCAAACAAATAATTTATAAAATTGTTGTAACTATTAATATGGAGGTCTATAAAATGGCAGACAGCTGTTATATTAATCAAAGGAACGCGAGATGGAATGATCTTCCATTTGGAAGTTCAACTGTGGGAGATTCGGGTTGCATCGTTTGTTGTGCGGCAATGGTAATTTGCAAAAAATTTTCGATCAGCGATGATACTGGTAAATTGGCCGTCATTAAATCCGTGATCTCAAATTGTACAGATGAAAACGGAGATTTTGAGCCTACAGCCACAATAACGTATAGGAACACAACCTTTGAATTTACCCGTAAAAGCACAAAACCCAATTATGCTGCATGGCCCATTGTTTTTTATGAGCAAATTAATGGTAACCCGAATAATAATCATGCAGTTTTAGCTACGAGCGCTAAATATGTCTTAGACCCAGGAAATTCAAGCATTACAACAGTTAGCGCAGCAGACAAACAATATAAGGCATCCACTATGGCTTATTGGACCCATACCTCTTCTGGGAGCGATGATTTTGATTGTGACACTCACTCGACGGTCACCATTCAGCGTGGAAACAAATATACTGCACGAATCACCTGCTCGCAATACCCTACAGTAATTGCAGGCACAGGCGGCATCGTTTCCATCAGTCTTGCGAGCCAGTCTGGCGACAATTATTACTTTGCCTTTACTGGAGTAAGCACTGGCGCCACAGGAATTTACATCAACAACAGCAGTTCAGCAGTTTTCGTTTGCAAGGTTGTCTAATATCTCGCTGAACTCAACAAAGTCTGGGCATCAAATTTGCCCAGACTTTGTTTATTCCTGCAATGACGGGGCAGAGAATGGATACATTTTTTATTCTTCGCCGTTATACACCCTTCAGTTGAATATTATTCCCACACGCTCTTTCAGCCTGTCATGGAATCCCGGCGTGTCGATTCCATCCAAATTAGAAAGGCAGTAAACCCATTCACCTGCTGGGTGCTTCTATAGTATCTTCGTAATAACATTACCGTAAATAATGCCCATAGCTGTCTGCGTAATAAACAATGGA
The DNA here is from genome assembly GCA_023410445.1 of Bacillota bacterium. Classification (GTDB taxonomy): domain Bacteria; phylum Bacillota; class Clostridia; order Oscillospirales; family Acutalibacteraceae; genus Caproicibacter. Next base: position 91,048 of record JAEYPT010000005.1, read on the forward strand.
ATCAACCCTGTTGAAATTATCTCCTTTCATTTGTGAAACATCAATTCTCAAATGTGCGCCTCTCTTTTTAGAAACACTCGAGTTATCCGGACCGACTATTTCTTTACATTGCTTATAATAATCATTTAGATTAATCGGCAAATCATAACAATACGCTAGGAATAAATCTTCATTAACAGCATCCCCACCTTTACTTTTTTCTAAAGGTTCCCCGTATCGTTTTATTACCGTTTCAACTGTATCGCCTATTTTTAAACCCTTTTCCGTTTCATACGGACTGGAGAATTCTGTATCGGAAACCGGAAATATTGTCAGCTGGTTCAATAGGCCGGTTTTCGAGTCGAAGCTTATGTCTACTCCGCCGATAATTCCAAATCCAAGCTCGTTTAACATTTCTTCATCTGAAGTTCCATAATCATCTGGCTTTATCCTCAGCTGGTTATCCTTTAAAGCTTTTTTTACTTGTTCCCGTGTCATGCCAATATGAAATATGGCCTTTGTATGATCATCCTCAGCAAACACCAGACTTTTCGTTTCTGAAGCCAGGATAGCTGAAGTGGAATTTGAAGATGGTTTGAACGAAGTTGAAGGACTGCCGGAAATAGTTGAATTTGAAGATGAGGCTGTTCTGACCGGTAAGCTTGATGGATTGGACGGAGTTGACAGACTGCCGGAAGAGGAAATGGATGGTGAAGATTCGGAGGACTGAATATCATGTATTGAACTGGTATCAGAACTTGCAGCCCTCTCTCCATTTGGCGCGCTGCAGCCAACAGTAAGAATTAACAACGCCGGCAAATAAGCGAAGATAAACCGCTGTAGTTTCATATACGAATCCCCTTATTTTATATATTTAATCTTAGAATTGATGTTTACTTTTTCGGGATAAATCTCTCTCTTATAAAGTGTAAGATGTGAATTCACAAAACCGATTTTTACTGGTCGACAAGTAAAGATCAAAACATCAAAATTTTGAAAGGATGATTTTTATGTCTTACCAATCTATTATCGATTCCTTCGATGTCGAAAACAATCCGGACTATCAGCCACAAGATGGCGGGAAAAAAACATTTTGTAACATCTTTGCGCAGAAGGTCATGGCTGCAATGGATGAGCCCCTTCCGGGTGGATTATGCGACGCAATGTATAGCAGACTGCAAAGCGGCTATTCCCATTGGAAACCCGTGGGAGCTCTTCAGGCACAGGATCGTGCAAATGAAGATTATGGAACCATCGGAATAACCACCAACCATGTTGTTGTCATTTATCCTACGGATGAAAGCGTATCCGACCGTGACGACATCCATATGTCAATGGCAGGTTATGCGTGTTTTAATAACCGGACAATTACATTGGCATGGGATGCGGATCATATTAATAGCGTTAAATACTATTCCTACTTTCCCGACTCTACAGAAACCATTGTAGAAATAGACACCACAACGGATGTATACGAATCGCAGGGAGACACCTATACCTTTGAAACCAGATCAGCACAGACCCCTACCGTTACCGTCGGTACGGGCGGTGTGGTATCGCTCACTCATACTTCCCGTGACAATAGAAACGGGCTTGATTTGTGGAAACTGCGCTATATCGGAGTCTCCGGGGACGCCGCGGGTATCTATACAAAGGCTCCCGGTGAGAAACCGCTCAAGCGTTTCGTCGCACGGGTGGAGTAATCGCATTGCTTAAATAGTCCAATCCCTCAAAGCCGCAAAGCACAAGAAAAAAGTAAGTGCTCCGCAGTTGTGAGGGATATTCCTTTGCCGTTTTAAAAATCGCCCAATTCAAATTGAGCCTGATTTTGAACCTTTTCAGGCTACCGTGATTAATTTAGCTCTTTACCTCTGTAACCTTATTTGTATCCGGGTCAAGCTTGTAATAGTGCACAGGATACGAGTTGTTATCCCCCACCTCCTGCATTTGCTGTGTTTTGTAAAAAATATATCCTTCCTTATACTCCGCGGTGACCGCGGTACTTCCGTTTATTTCCATAGTATCAGGAGTATTGCACACTTTTACTCTCTGTGAGCCATTCAGTCTAACTTTCTCAATTGTACTCAGGTTGGAGAAAAAATACACCCACCCACCCGACACACATGGCGCCAGCACAACATCATTTAAAATCACATGATCTTGAGTGCCGTCTTTTCTTTTGATATGGAGTTTATAGTGGTCCTTATTTGTGTCGTATGCCACCCATTCACTGTCGCTTTGGTCCTTGTTGCTGCTGACGCTTGGAGAAGAAGAAGCGTTTTCCGAAGAGCTTTGTCCGGAATGAATTGGTTTGTTGGAAGAAGACATAGAGCCTACGCTTTCCGCAGAAGAAACCGTTTCAGAAGGCGATGATAGAAAAACCCCCTGGGAAGCGGTCGATGAACTGCTGACCGTTGAAGCGTTGCCGGAGCTTGTTACCTTTTCCCCGCCAGGTGCGCCGCAGCCCGATGCTGCAAAAAGAAGCATAGACAGACAAACCGCAAGAATTTTGTGAATCTTCAAAAAACATCTCTCCTCTATCGTTGATTGGGCGGGCATGACGTAGGCAGTGCAGATTTGTAATCGGTATTCCGGAGCGGCTGTTGCCGGTAAGCTGCAGCCGCCCGGATTTAACAGCGGGTAATTTCCGTATTGCCAAAGCAGTATTGAAAGGGGATTCCCGCAGGACTTTAATAGGTCTGTGTCGCGGAATACGCCGTTTGAGTTTCCAAGAGGGACCCCGAGGCGTTATAAACCTTGGCAGTACAGCTTACCCGATATTTACCGCTGGTTACATAATATGAATTTACAATTTCAGCAGGTGTGTTTCCATGAGCGGATATGGACCAACTCTTTACATTCGACCAACCACCACTTGAATACCTTTGGAGCTGAACCGACAATGCCACTGTATTTGATCTGTTATAAAGAGTGACGTTCCCTGTGCAGCTTGCTCTACCTGACGAATCGATGGACAATCCCGCATTCAGGGCAGAAATATTAACATAATCCAAGTGAATCTGATTACTGTTCCTAACAGTAGATTGATTGGCAGCAAAGGCCGGCACAGACAAAGATAAGGCTAATACAAACGACATGATCACACAGACAAACCTTTTCATAATAAACTTCTCTCCTTTGTTTTTATTTTACCGTCTACATAAGACAACAAAGATACCGTTGTGCAACAGCATTTATTGAATAAATTTTACATATTGTGCAATTTTCATTGTTTCAGTCTCAGCTTCAGTGGATTGTATGGTGAAAATATTGTATCCCATTTTCCAAACTATTGTTGTCAAGGAATTTTTTATAATTAAGGTACCCTTATTTCCGTTCACGGAAACAGTTTTCACTACAACCGCGTTCTCCGTGTCAACCTGCAAATTATTGGACGAGTCGTACTCAGTAAAATAAACGTAGGCGTTTTTGTTTTTGTGGTTACTATAGGTAATCTCTTTCAATGGTTCCGTGTAAGTAAGACTGTCCACTTCATATCCTTTCGGAATGTATGTCGGCAAATAGGTATTCGTCCAGTTAACCGTAAGCTTCTCGCTGCTTGGCCCGGGTGTGTTGTCTTTAATCTGAAAGGAAGTATATTCCGGCTGAATATCAATTAGAAAATTCACTATTTTAACTCGAAGCCCCTGCACGGATATTACCGCTGTAGCAAATGTAATAATCAGAATAAGAAAGCATACGGCCGCTTTATTGATAAAACTGTGAAAGACATACCGCTTTTTCTCGTCACTTTTTTTCTTTCTGTACGAAGCCAGCGTTCGTGCCAACTTTTCCACCGCCTCGGCGGACGGCTTGTTCACCGCATCGTTGGGAAATGCGGCTTGTTCCTCTATCAGCAATTTCCCTTCCTTTTCCGCAGCGCCATTCATCACCAGTCGGAACAGACTGTCTTCATATTCTTCATACAGCTTCTCGCGAGTATCAGTGTTAAGACTTGCCATTTCGGTGTTCCCCCTGTTCCATCAGTTTTTTCGCAGCTCGTCTGGCTCTTGTCAGATACTCCCGGACACTGCTTGGGCTGATCAATAGATCTGCCGCAATTTCAGAATCGGTTTTCTCCAGTATGTATTTGAAATACAGGATATCTTTTTCACGCTCCGGCAGCCTTAATACAGCATCTGACAGAGCTTCCAACTCTTCGCGGTGGTAATAGGATTCTGCCAAAGTTTCTTCCGGAATCATCAATTCATCTAATACATCGGAATCCTCACCGAGAAATGTGTGCTTTTGCTGAACATCCCGATGCTTGATGAAGTTGATTGCCACGCTCTTAGCTGTATAGACAACATAGGCAGCGGTTTTGCAACAATCAAAGGTACGAAGCAAGGGGATTTTTTCGATCAGCTTGAGAAAGGTATCTTCTACCAGATCATCAATATCGCTTTCGCAGCGCATAACTTTATAAACTGTGCTATGGACAAGAGCGTAATAATCCTGATAGAGATTGATCATAAATGCCTTATCATCGTTATCTTCTATTGCTGTCAAGATCACTGTGATCATTTCACCACTCCTTAAGTCCTTAAAGAAATTCTATAGGCTCATTCTAACAGACTTTTTTTGATTTGTGAAATTTATATTTTAGTCCTATCCCAGCCATTCCTTGTATTCTTTAAATGATATCTTTCGGTTGGCACGTTGCTTCCGTGCATGTTAAAAGTTTTCTGGCCGCACGATTTTATACCGTATCCCGCACCGAAAGTCGGTATCCAAACCGGTATCCATGGTATCCAAAGTTTCCGTGCCGTCTGCCGGTAACATGTGGCGGTGGGCTCCCTACTGAATCCGCTTTTCCTCAACGAAGAGAACAGGGCAGGGAAGAAGCTGATCCTCGCTTTCCTATTATATAATAGAAAAAGTTCGCCGAAGAATCCTCTCGGCGGACTTGTATTTGGGCATAGCAAAACCCGCATGATTCCTAAGAACCATGCGGGTTTGTCCATTTGGTGGCAGGCAAGTTCCACGTTTGCTACTGTCGCAGTAAGTGTGCATCCGCGCAGGAAGTCCACGGCCTAAAAACGTACCCCAGGCACGTTGGCCTTCCGAATCCAGCGTTGTGCTGGCATGAAAAAATCAGACAAGTCAAAAGACTTGTCTGATTTTTGGTGGAGGAGGATGGATTCGGACCATCGAAGCCGTAAAGCAACAGATTTACAGTCTGCCCCATTTGACCGCTCTGGAACTCCTCCATGATATGCAATTTTAAGGGAATAATTGGAGCTGGCAGACGGACTTGAACCCCCGACCTGCTGATTACAAATCAGCTGCTCTACCAACTGAGCTACGCCAGCATTTTCACAGCGCTTGACTATAATAACATTTTATAGGAGGAATGTCAATACCTTTTGAAAAAAGCTGTAACCATGCGAAAAGTGAGGAAACTTCTGGTTACCGGGCGGAATTACACGAAATCGGATCAACGGGATCGTCATGGTTCCGGCGGTTTCTCATGATAGAATTTAGCCAGATAAACACCGATTGCTATCTGACAGATAGAAATAAAAACAGAAACCGCAGCGGTGACGATTACCTCCTGAACGATTCTTTGCATACTTGCCCCCATCATCTGCGACGTTTGAATGGCACTTTGAATACTTGCTGCATAAACGGGGACGGTGTCAGACAAGTTCAGTATTCCGTCCAGAATTGCCAATATGCCTGCGGTGACCCGAATCAACGGATCTTTTAACAGGTGGAACCGGATTCCTCCATTTAACTTTTTGAGAAGCAGACACAGGATGATGATGACTGCAGCAATCACGGCAACCCAAGGCAAATCATCCTGCAAAAAGGATGAAGCTTTTACGGTAACAACGTTGGCAGTGAGAAAGAAGGAACTTATTTTTTGGATCAGCGAGAATATACCGGTTATCAGCACGGATAGCAAACAGATGCCCAGTATGGTTTTGATTCGCTCCTGTTTTTCCATGGTGCGTATCCTCCGATGCAGGCGAATGACAATGATGTGTGATTGAATAATCAAATCATATCACTGCGGCCTTTCGGTTACAAGAGAAATAAAAGCCGAATGGTGTCTTCAAAATTTGAACGCTGGGGCATTAAGAAGAAAAGGACCCGCCGAAGCGAATCCTTTTCTGTGGAAGTATTGAAAACAGTAAGCGAAGTGCCTGCCTCATTCTTCGTGCTCGTGATGATGATTGTGACCGCAGTGAGCAGCAGCGATCTGTTCCCCTGCTTCCGTCAGCGCGATGCTGCCCAATTCCAGCTCGGGGGTATCGCCCAAAAAGTTGGGCTTGGAGGCTCCCTCGATCACCGTTGCGCGGAAGTACTCGTAAATCTCGCTCGTTTTGTACTCCTCATAGTCATACCCTTTCAAAGGCATATCGTAATCCAGGGAAATAAGGCCGAGATCTTCCAGCTTTTGCAGAAAGGCTCCTGCCTCTTTGACCGTATTCAGATCGTCGCTTACCGAGCGAATGAAAACCGGCGCCAGAGCGGTACAGGCGAAATCATCCTCCCGGCTGTCCGTTACCGTGAACCGCGCCACCGGCAGATAATGGGTGTGGCTGAGCCCATGGAGAAAATCCTTTTGGTTTTCCGTCACCTCGACCGGCTCGGCATGAGAATCGGTCTGGTGGGAATGTTCATGGCCACAGCTGCAGCCGCATTCGCAGTGTTCGTCGTGTGTCATTGTTTTACTCCTGTTCCTCTGACTTGATGGAACTATCATACACAAACGGCGGGAAAAAGTCCATATCTGCGGGTGCCTCACCCGATAACGCATGCAAGCTCTTTAACTTATAGCCTTTTTTCCAACGCGATTCGGAAGTCCATCATACAGCCGATGATAGTCACGATACTCATACATGATTTTTCAAATGTAGTGCCTAAGAATTGCTGGGCAATTCCTATTAGATCAAGAGGGATTCCAATCCAAAGCCAGATGATCAGCAGTATCGTCCAAAATTTATTCAATCCAAGCGGAATGATTTTACTTGCAATCAATGTGATCAGAATACTGATGAAAATTGTAACTATGCTGCTGAGAGATGTTTGGAACGCGGCTTGGTAAGATATCGACCTGCCCCCATTTATCCAAGTATACGGCAGAACATGAGACATAACCAGAACGTGAACAAATATTGCAACTATGCCCACTGCAATAGAAATATACCCGGCTTTTTGGATGTTGAATCTTCTGATTTTTTCGATCAACTGTTTTCCTCCAGATACTTATCTTTAATCAATAATCTTGACAGCAGCTTTGCCTCGAATATTTCTTGCCGATTATTAAAAACTCTTTTGATGCACATGGCATGTACCATGCTCCAGTAAAAATCCGACAACACGATAGGGTCACCGTCGACTACCGTCCCTTCATGCTGACCGGCAGCAATCATATCGGCGAGAATTGCATTCGGTATGTTCTCATATTCATTTGTAAATGAATTGTCAAAATCATTTTGCTTTGCCACCTGCAAATTAAGTGCAAACAGATAAATCAGTTGGGAATCACTTGATATTGCCTTAATGATGTGATCGGACAATAACATGATTTTTTTCGCGGAACTTACAGGACTTTTTTGAAGCTCAGCCATATCATGTCTGTTTTTTTCTGTCCCCATATTCAAGATTTGATGAAACATATCCTCTTTTGAAGAAAAATAGCAATAGATTGTTCCTTGCCCAATACCGATAAACTTTGCTAGGTCGCTTATCTTGGTTCCATAGAAACCGTACCTGGCAAAGTAAACGAGAGAGGATTCCAGAATTTTTGTTCGCATTTTTTCTTTTATAAATTCACATTGTTCCGTCGATTTTGGCATTTTATCATCTCTTTGAATGAATATTTGTTCATTGATAATTATAACAATATCACTAAGCAAGATCAAGTGTTATTACATAATGATGCTATTAGGAAAGCTCCATGTACAGGCTCTAACTCTGGCACATGGAGCTTTGAATGATCAAGTGAAAGGTTTCGAAGGCAGTTTAACCTATTCACGTGTGCCACAAGTCCTTCGGTTACTTTCCGGAAGAGAAAAGCAGATGGCTGCTGTTTGTTTGACATCTATGTAGACGGAAAGAAGAACGGTCATGGAATCTCTATTGCTTTCATGTCAGTAACAAACATGTTTCAGAATTTGTTTTACTTCGGAAGAAGCTTTGACTATTCCACGTACTTTGATGCGGTTAATAGTCTCTTTGGCTAAATCGGGAGAGACATCCTTTGCAATTACCAATAGACCAACCATATGAATATTTGCTTTTCGTTTGGCCGCCTTGAGCTTTTCTAAGTCTTTACGCTTGATTGTAACGATACCAGAATAGGCGGTAATGCTTGACAGATCGAATTCAAATATTGGATGATCCATGAAACTGCATCTCCTTTTCATCTTCGACCGGTGGAGTGATAATTGTAACCATGGTATGAAGTTTCTGATCTTTTGACTTCCTTGTCATCGCTGGTTCAAGTATTTTTGCAATTTTTTTGCTGTATTCAACAAATTCCTCAGATGTGCCATACAGCGGGACGGCAGTATAGCTTGAACCATCACCAGCAATGTCAATATTTTTACTCTTGGAATATGCCTCAAATTTTTTCAGTAACTCAATTACAAAGGTACTGAATAACTTGAAGTAAGCTTCGCCGTCATTATTTTTTACGATACGATCTTCAAGGTTTAAAAATTCTTTGCTTAACGCATATGTCTTTTCAATAATAGCTCGCACTTTATTTTCCGATACAATTTGGATGATACCGGCACTTTCCATGCTTTTAAGCGCACGATATAAAGTAGCTTGTGGGATATCATGATTCATTTTTAGCAAATTTTGAGTCGTTGATGGACCTTTTTGCAACATGAATATTATTTTAGTTTTAACAGGATTCTCAATGCAATCCAAGAGTTTGTCCGTTGCTAAATCCATAGAACCACCCTTTCATTATCAATTACATAATTTTATCACAATGATAATATTAGTCAATATAAAAAGATTAGGATTGATACACAGGACCGAATCCTTTAAAAATGGAAAAAAGAAAAGCCCCAAAACTTTGAGTTTCTCTGTTTTTTGGTCGAGGTGACAGGATTCGAAGGTAGTTTAACCTTTTCCGCGTTCCGCGAGTCCCTTCGGTTCCTTTTAGGAAGAGGAAAGCGCACGGCTGCTCCCAACTTGCGCCTGCAGGTTCTCACCGCCAGCCATCAACGAAAAAAGCAGCTCACCCCCTGCGGGGGCAAGCTGCTTTTTGGTCGAGGTGACAGGATTCGAAGGTAGTTAAACCTTTCCACGCGTGCCGCGAGTCCCTTTGGCTTCTCTTTGGAAAAGAAAAGCGCGCTTGTGCTCCCGATTTGCGCCTGCAGGTTCTCACCGTCAGCCATCAACGAAAAAAGCAGCTCACCCCCTGCGGGGGCAAGCTGCTTTTTGGTCGAGGTGACAGGATTCGAACCTGCGACATCCTGCTCCCAAAGCAGGCGCGCTACCAACTGCGCTACACCTCGTTTTTTATTCGGTTCAACAGCTTTCCTATTATAGGGGAAAAAGAAGCGATTGTCAAGGCAAACAGACAGCGCCGGAAAGGCCTGTTCAACATGCCTCGAAATCATTGGAAAATGTTATCAACAAATTGTTTATAAAACGTTCAAACGACATTTAAAATTTATGCTATGATTAAGAAAAGAACAAAAACAGATCGAATCAAAACGAACGGAGGGGGAATAACGGTGATTTATAAAAGAAAGAAGTTGTTCCGGCTGGCGGCAGCCGTCCTTGCCGGTGTGCTGATTCTTCAGACAACCGGCTGCGCGACGATGGAAAAATATTGGAATACAGCGGTTTCTTCCGGCCTTGCGGAGCTTTCGTCTTCCCCCACCATTCAATTTGATCCTTCGCCCGCGTCCGCTCAGCCATCATCCCGGGCGGCATCCGGAACGCCGGCTGCGTCTTCCCGAAAATCCGGCGTGCAGAGCGTCAAAAAAGTCACGTCAAACGCGGGGGACAACGGCGGGCAGTACAAGAACGTCGCAAAAAGCGGCGTCAGTTCGTCAAGTTATTCCTTCCTCAGCCAGCGAGGTGGTTATCAGGGCCTGACAGACGGCACGGAACGGAATCTTTATCAATTGATCGGGCAGAGCGTCGGACAGATTTCCAGCCAGAAGGATTCGGCGGGCTACTATCCCGTTCGCCGGGTTTCGGTTTCCGGCAGCGTATCGGAAGCCAAGATTCGGCTGGCGCTGATGGCATATCTGAACGACAATCCGCAGGTATTCTGGATCGCAAACGCCTATTCCTACGGACTTTCAGGCGCGGGAACGACTCTCCAGATGTATTCCTATCTTTCGCCGAGTGACTGCGGCGCGGCAGTGAAAAATTTTAACAGCCGCCTTCAGGCAGCGGTGAAAAGCATCCCCGGCGGACTGAGTCAGTTCAGTCGGGAGGAATCGGCGTTCGATTATCTGATCGCCCGCTGCAGCTATGACGATGCCGCGGCGGCGGATTCCAGCCTATGGCAGGCTTATACGGCCTACGGGGCGCTGGTAAACGGAAAAGCAGTGTGCGAGGGCTATTCCCGCGCCATGCAGCTTCTGGCCAGCTATACCGGGCTTTCCTGCATCCTGATCCGCGGGACGGGCGACGGAGTCAATCACATGTGGAATGAAATCAACATCGACGGCCAATGGTACAATCTTGACGTGACCTGGTGCGACAGCAACATGCTTATCTATAACTATTTCAATGTCACGGATTCCGTGCTCAGCCAGACCCATCAGGCTGGGCCGCTCGCCTCATCCCTGTCAGAGAGCGCCGTTTGCGGCGCCAATTCCCAATATAATCTGCTCCTGCCGGCGTGCACTTCGTCGGCCGCCAACTATTTCGTCCTCCGCGGTGCACCTGTGACGGCAATCGGCAGTTCGGGAGACAGCGCCGCTGAGCAGGCGGTCGCCGCACGTCTGAAGGCGGGGGATACCACCATCCCATTCCGGATCGCGTCAAATTTGAACTTCGACAGCACCGTCAGCCAGATGATGACGGAATCTCCCTATAAGATGTGGACCTATCTGGAGAAAGCCTCCGCGATGGCTGGCAGAAAATTGAACCTTCAGCAGACCACCTATGCGACGGACAAGGCTGACCGGGGGATCAATGTAAAGGTGACGTATCAGTAAACGGGATTTGATATTTTCCCGCAGATATGCTATAATTTCAATGGACAAAAGGGATATTCTGTAATCTTTGGAATATTTATGAAATATCCATTGATACTTCTATGGTAAGGCAAGCTGTGTTTCTGGGTTTCCGATCGGCTGAAGCGTGGGCGCGGAGCTATTATAAGAAGGAGAAGCATTATGAAAAAGGCGATTCTTAGCTTTGCTTCCGGCAGGGGAAAACGGGAAGAGAATGTCCGAAATGCTATTCGCGCAATGGAAAGGCTGTCGGGGACGACGATTATCGTCAAGTCAAGCCTGTATGAATCCGTCACGGACGAAGCAGAAAAGCTGACGGCCTGTGCCGTGCTGCTTACCGAGCTTTCCCCATTTGCGCTCTTTGGAGCCTGCAAAGGCATTGAGGCGGCATTGGGTCGTACCCCGGACGAGGACTCCGGTAAGCAGGTAGTGGAGATCGAGCTTCTCCTGTACGAAGATGTGGTTCTGCGGAATCCCGAGCTGACACTGCCGCATCCGGGGCTGCTCCGCCGGCCGTTGTTTTTGCTCCCGCTGGGGGAGATATTCCCCGACGGGAAGGCCCTTGGAACCGACTTTTCCGGGGCGCTTCGAAAAGCCGATCCGGAACGGATTCACATGCTCTGAAAATAAAAACCGAAAAAAAGTGAGAAAAAGGGTTGACAATGGGAGCGTGGTTTGGTATTATAGTGAAGCGCCTTACGGAAACGGACACTTGAGAGAGCGGTTCGAAACGCCGGAAAGCCGCATGGGACCTTGAAA
>JAEYPT010000008.1 GCA_023410445.1 Bacillota bacterium
GACCGGCGGCATATGCCGCCGGTCCTCTTGCTTACTTCAATGATTCGTTAATTTCCGAAACAGACTCCGATATCTTTCGCAGAACGGATCAGCTCGCTGTCGGCAGGAACGGTTTTCAGCTTTCCGGCTACCTCACGAAGAGGAACGGGGACAATAGAGTCGCCTTTCAGTGCCACCATATAGCCGAATTTCTGTTCCTTGAAAAGTCCGGCAGCAGCGGAACCGAACCGAGAGGCAAGAACCCGGTCATAGGGGCAGGGACTTCCGCCGCGCTGAAAATGTCCGGGAACTGTAACGCGGATTTCCTGCCCGGTCAGTCTGCCGATTTCATCGGCGAGCCGATAGGAGATCGAAGGATACTGCATCTGGGAACGGGAAACTTTAAATTGCTTTTTGCTTAGCTGTGCTTCATCACAGGATACGGCTCCTTCGGCAACGGCAAGAATCGAAAAACGCTTTCCACTTTCGCTTCTTTCCCGAAGCGAGTCCGCGATCGATTCCACATTGTAAGGAATTTCAGGAAGCAGAATGACATCTGCGCCCCCGGCAATTCCGGCGTACAGAGTGAGCCAGCCGACTTTATGCCCCATAACCTCAACAATAAAAACGCGGCTGTGCGAGGTTGCGGTCGTATGAATGCAGTCAATGACCTGCGAAGCGTTCTGCACGGCACTGTTGAAGCCGAAGCTCATATCCGTGCTCCAAATATCATTATCGATCGTTTTGGGAAGCGTAATGATATTGAGTCCTTCCTCAGAAAGAAGATTTGCGGTTTTATGGGTCCCGTTTCCGCCCAGAATCATAAGGCAGTCCAGACCCATTTGGGCGTAATTCTCCTTCATCATTTTCACTCGGTCCGTATTGCTTTCGTCTACGATCTTCATCTGCTTGAACGGCTGGCGCGAGGTGCCGAGAATTGTGCCGCCCAGTGTGAGAATGCCCGAAAAATCATCCGGGGCCATCTTTTTGAAAAGACCTTCGATCAGCCCACGGTATCCATCAAGGATTCCATAGATATCTACATTATTGCCGTATTCCACATACAGGGATTTAGCAATTCCGCGGAGCGCGGCATTTAGGCCCTGACAGTCGCCTCCGCTTGTTAAAATTCCAACTTTTTTCATTTCCTTGATCCTTTCCTGGATGAATCTTTACGCATCCTGATCGGGCAAATGGCTTCGGATCGGCTCGTAGGGGGTTAATTCTTCCTCACTTTCGAGCTTTCGGGCATCCTCGGCAGTAAGCTTCGCAAATTGTGCCTGACAGCTGCATGGAACTTTTCCGCGCCGGTCAATGTGGGAATAAGTTCCGTCGGAGTTCATTACGCGGGTGTTTGTATTGTCATTGAGCATCAGCTCGAGAATCTGAAACAGCCTGTGCCGCAGAGACTCATTTTCCACCGGAAAAACAAGCTCCACGCGCTTGTCGAAATTCCGCTGCATCCAGTCCGCGCTTCCGAGAAACAGTTTCGGATTTCCGCCGTTTTCAAACCGGTAAATCCGACTGTGCTCCAAAAGCTGTCCAACGATGCTGTGAACCGTGATATTTTCGCTGATTCCGGGAATTCCAGGAATCAGGCAGCAGATTCCCCGGACAATCAGACGAATCTGTACCCCTGCTTTGGAGGCTTGATAAAGCTGCCGGATAATGTCGGGGTCCACAAGAGAATTCAGCTTAACGGTTATTCCGCAGGGGAGGTTATGCTGAGCGTTTGTAATCTCGCGCTGGATCATGCGGCCGAAAAAGGCTCGCATTCCATCCGGGGCTACAATAAATTTATTATATTCAGGCGGTCGAGAATAACCCGTCAGAACATTAAATAGGGACGAAGCGTCCATGCCGTAGGGCTCTCTGCATGTAAATAGCCCGATGTCCGTGTAAATTCTTGCAGTGGAATCATTGTAATTCCCCGTGCCCATGTGAAGGTACCGGCGGATTCCATCCTCATCACGCCGAACGACCAATAGAATTTTGCAGTGCGTTTTCAGGCCTATTAAGCCGTAAATAACGTGGCAACCGGCTTCCTCCAGCTTTTTAGCCCACATCAGGTTGTTTTCCTCGTCGAAACGCGCTTTCAGCTCCACCAGAACCGTAACCTGCTTGCCGTTTTCTGCGGCACGGATCAGAGCGGCGACAATGGGCGAATGACCGCTGACACGGTAGAGAGTCTGTTTGATAGCAAGCACATTTTCGTCTTCCGCGGCCTTCCGAACAAAATCGACCACAACTTCAAAGCTTTCATAGGGGTGATGAACCATACGGTCACGCTCCCGGATTGCCTTAAAAAGATCGTCGCATCCCCAAAAATCCAGCGGGGGATACTGCGGTCGGATCGGTTTGAAGCATAGGTTTTCATACTCCGGCAGAGAGGAAAATTTCGAACAGAAGGTCAGGTCCAGCGGACCGGGAATTTCGTAGACGTCGTAATCGTTTACTTCCAACATATCCGTCAGGAAGGATTCCGTTTCCCGGTCGTGTTTTGAAAAAAGCTCCAGACGAACTGGCTTGCCGCGTTTCCGCCGTTTGATCGATTTCTGAATTTCAATAAACAGATCCTCAGAATCCTCGTCGATGTCCAAATCCGAATCCCTCGTGATTCGAAAAGGGCAGGCAGAACAGATTTCGTTCAGCTCAAAGAGTGTTTTCAGATTCTGAATAATGACGTTTTCAAGTAGAATATAGCAGGTCCCGGAATTTGAAGGTACCCGCAGAAACCGGGACAGAATGCCCGGAACCTGAACCACCGCAAAAAAGGACTCGTTTTCTTCCTTCAGCCGCACCGCAATGTTCAGGCTTTTATTTGCCAGAAACGGGAACGGACGGCTGCGGTCAACCGCGAGTGGGGTCAGCACTGGAAACAAAACTTTATTAAAATAATCGGAAACATAGCGCTGCTGGTCTTCGTCCAGATCATCGGTGGAGAGGAACCGGATTCCGGCTCGTTTCAGGGCGGGGAGCAGAGAACGCATGTAACAGGAGTATTGCTTTTCCACGAAGGAATGGATTTTATCGGAAAGCGTAGGGAAGAGCTCTTCCGGGCTTACTCCGGAAGGGTCTTTAATGCGGTAGTTCAGGTCGATCTGCTCCTTGACTCCGGCTACACGTACCATGAAAAATTCATCAAGATTAGAAGCGGTAATCCCGATAAAGCGGACCCTTTCCATAACGGGGTTTTCTTTTCGGAACGCTTCTTCCAAAACGCGGGCATTGAAATCCATCCAGCTCAGTTCGCGGTTTACATAGGGGAATTCATTGCTGACGATTGAGGCGTCGTCCAAAATATTCACAACCTTTATATCAGGGTAGATTTTACAGAAAGCTCCGGATTATAACCGAAGACCTCTTTAAAAAACGGAGAACATTGCTCAAAAGCCCATTTTTCCAGATAGCAATTCTGATTGGTTTTCGCCTGAATCATCAGTCGGTCGTCTTCCAGACGGACGCTGATTCCGTGAAATTTCTGTTTCCCGGATTTGTCAAGCGCATTTGCAAGCCGGAAAATTGCCGAAAGCTTTGAAATAATCAGTTTATTTTCCTCACGAAGAGAAGAAAATTCGGCATCTTCAAAGTTTGGCACTTCATATTCGTTATATCGGGCGACATAAGCTGTCAGCAGCATTTCCATATCCGTCATGCCGTAAATATCCGTGTCCTTAATCAGGTCGAAGGAGCTGAGTAAATGCTGTTTTACGGTGACATAGTGCCCGCAGTCGTGCAGAGTGGCTGCAAGCTCCAGCAGCAGACGCTTGCGCTGGTCAAGACCGTGTGCGTTTTTCATCCGATTAAAGATTTTGCAGGCGCAGTTTCTCACGAAAGCGGTATGATTTTCATCACAGTTATACATGCCTGCTATAATCTGTGCGCAGGAGATTGCGTTGACGCGCACATGCTCCTGATATTCGCTTTTGCTTTTCGGCAGCAGCATATGGCGGATCAAAGCATCCCACAATTCAACCGCCGGGCAGATGATGATGTCCGACTTCGCGTATTGGATCAGACGCAGAGAAATGGCGAGCGAAGCATAGAGCAGCTCCGCGGTTTCCTCCGGAATCCCGTACTGTTCCGCGATTTTTTCCTGAGTCAGGGAGCGAATGCGTTCGAAGAGGTCCCGGATCTTTGCTGCATCGATCTCATAATTGCCATCCTTACTTTCGATTCCGCAGATAGTAGCGATCAGGTGTACCTCAATACCGGTAAGAATCAGATTCTTCACATGCCCGTCTTCCAGCGGAATCTCAATATGTCCGAGCATTGTATCGAGATATTCTTCGACAACCATATAAAAGTCGGATCCGGCTTCCTGAACGTTGCCAAGAATGTCATGCAGCTTGAGCGAGCCCATGGGGATATTCTGAGAATAAATCATCTGTTTGCCGTCGTAAACAGAGAAGCCGATGGTTCCGGCGCCGATATAAGCGATCAGAGCACTTTCATTTTTCCGTTCCGGCAGACTGCCGAGATCGTTCAGAATTTCGGAATAAAGCAGGGTTTTCTCCTGATCGTCCTCCAGAACCTCTACCGTCATGTCGTTCTGGATTTTTAGCTGGTCAATCACATAAGACCGATTTTTCGCTTCCCTCAAAGCTGTGGTTGCTACAATTTTCCACTGCCCGACTCCGTAATCCTTGAGGATATTGCTATAGCCGCGCAATAAAGAAGAAAGCTCCCGCAGGCTTTCAAAGCTGATTTTTCCTTCGGTAAAAACCTCATGACCCAAATGCAGCGGATAGGTCAGCCGGTCAATATCAGTGATCTTATCTTTTTTCAGTTGTGAAATCCGCATTCGAAGCGCGTTCGAATCGATGTCGATCACGGCCGCTTCTTTCATGTTCTTTCTTCGGTTCATCGTACACCGCCCCTTTGACCAAGTATTTTCATTATATCAAATATATCGCTTTGTTACAATGATACCGCCAGGAATTCTGAACACCGCTTGGCGGAAACGAAATGGAAATTATGGTAATTCTATGATATACTGAAACTGCGAAAGAAATCCAAACGGGAAGGAAAAAAGCAATGGATCGGAATTCAAAATACAACAATCCGGACCGAAAGCGCAGGCTGCGGTTCCGGCATGCTTTTTTGGTCGTATGCGCGGCACTAACGTGTTCCGCGGCCGTTTACGGTATCAGCAGAGCCCTGCCGCAGCGTTCAGTGGCGACGGCCCAAAGTTCGAAAAATTCTTCCTCCTCCGCGGTCAGTCAGACTCCTTCATCGGCTCCGGTCTCTTCCGAACAGTCCGCTCCGGCGCGGCAGCCCGTTTCCATCACGATTCTCGGGGCCGGCGACAATCTGATCCATGACGTGATCTACGAACAGGCTAGGGCGCGTACCGGAGGAAAAGGCTATGATTTCGGGCCTGTATACGCCCGGATTGCCCCGCAGATTAAAGCCGCCGATATCGCTGTCATCAATCAGGAAACCATCCTGGCGGACAAAATCGCTCTGCCTTCGGGCTATCCTCTTTTCAACTCGCCGACGGCTCTCGGCGACGAAATGGTGAACGTCGGCTTCGATGTGATCAACCACGGCAACAACCACATTCTCGATCTGGGGGAAAAGGGCGTCAAGGCGACGCTGGACTACTGGGCACAAAAGCCGGTCGCAGTCGTTGGAGCTTACAATGATGACGCTGATCTGGAAAATATCCGGATCGTGGTTGCAAAGGGGATTAAAACGGCGCACATTGGCATTACGGAAATGACAAACGGCCTGTATCTTCCGAAGAATTCCAATTACCGGCTCATCTATGCAAGCAACACGCCCCTGATTGAACGGCTGATTAAAAAAGCCAAAAGCATGGCAGACGTTGTCGTGATTTCCGTACACTGGGGTAACGAGGATACGTTCAATCTGACGGCTCAGCAAACGCAGCTCGCTCAGAACATGGTCAACTGGGGTGCGGATATTATTTTCGGTAACCACGCAACTGTTCTTCAGAAACTGACCGTCCTGACGCGGCCGGACGGAACCCGCTGCCCGGTGATTTTCGCGCTCGGAAACCTTGTTTCCGCACAGCAAAGGGGTGAAAACATGATAGGCGGACTTCTCACGGTTACCATGACAAAGAATTTCCAAACAGGAAAAACATCTTTTACCGGGATGAAACTGGCACCGGTGATTACGCAGTACGGCCCGCACTTTACGAATATTACCGTCTATCCGATCCGGGATTATACGGAAACACTCGCGAAGGCACACGGCGTGAGGCGTTATACGCCGAATTTTAACCGCCATTTTATTGATTATGTGATTGACCAGACGATTCCCAAAGAATATCTGGATGAGTCTTGACAGAGAACAGGCTTAGTGTTACTATATTAACAAATCAATAATGGTCTTCGGGGCGGGGTGCAAGTCCCCACCGGCGGTAAAGCGGCGTTAGCCGACAAGCCCGCGAGCGGCGCAGAGCTGCAGATTCCGGTTTTATTCCGGAGCCGACGGTATAGTCCGGATGGTAAGAAGAACGCGCAGTGCGCTTTTTCGTCCCGCAGTTTCGGCTGCGGGATTTTTTGTACCCCAAGGCGAAAATTGAAAACTGAATATTCTTCAGGGCGGGGCGTAAATCCCCACCGGCGGTAAAGCGGCTTCAGGCCGATCAGCCCGCAAGCGATCAGTCAGTCGCAGATTCCGGTTAAATTCCGGAGCCGACGGTATAGTCCGGATGAAAGAAGATAGGAACAAAAAGAGCCCTGAGCATTTTTTGCCAAGGCTCTTTTTTAATTCATTTCCTATCCGAAACGAGGTTTCCAGTGAACAGCATCGAAAATTTAAAGGAACAGTCAAAGTCCGTCTTTGAAATCCGCAACGTAGCCCAGATCGGTGTGCTTGGCGGCATCGCCTTTATTCTGATGACGATTGAGTTTCCTCTCTGGTTTGCTCCGGGTTTTTACCGGCTTGATATCAGTGAGCTTCCGGTACTGATCGGCAGCTTTGCTATGGGGCCGCTTGCAGGCGTGCTCATCGAAATGATAAAGGTCCTGTTGTATTTCTTTATTCACGGTAGCTCAACGGCGGGAGTAGGGGACTTTGCAAATTTTATTTTCGGTTGTTCCCTGGTAATTCCAAGTTCAATCCTGTACCAACGCCACAAGAACCGTAAAACCGCTCTGATCGGCCTTGGAATTGGTACCTTGGCTATGACCGTTGCGAGTGCTCTGTTAAACGCGTATCTGCTTCTTCCCGTTTATTCCGCCGCCTTCCATATGCCGATGGATGCGCTGATCCGGATGGGAACGGCGGTGAATCCCGCCATTAATGGCCTGTGGGCATTTATTCTTTTGGCGGTCGTGCCGTTCAACCTGTTCAAAGGAATTTTGATTTCCTGCCTGACGATGCTACTTTATAAAAGCGTGAGCCCGATCCTTCATAATCGGATTCGGCATTAATTGACCTAAAAAGTTTCGAAAGCCATTTACAATTCCTTCCGAAGCTGTTATAATATAGCCAAATTAAATATTTTCCTTATCAAGAGTGACGGAGGGACCAGGCCCTGTGATGTCCAGCAACCTGCCTTTGGCAAGGTGCTAAATCCTGCGGGAAAGCCGAGAGATGAGGTTGTTAATTGTCGCACGGTTTTTCCGTGCGGCAGTTTTTTATTTTTAGGAGGAATCAGAATGCTGAAACATTTTTTCACTTCGGAATCCATTACGGAAGGACACCCGGACAAGGTCTGCGACCAGATTGCAGATGCTGTTCTGGATGCGATTCTGGCGCAGGACCCGGATGCTCACGTAGCCTGTGAGGTTACGGCCATCACCGGTATTGTACACGTATTTGGCGAAATTTCCACCAGCTGCTACGTTGATATTCCCTCCATCGTTCGGAATGTAATCTGTGAAATCGGCTACGATAAGCCCGAATACGGATTCGACGGCAATACCTGCGGCGTGCTTACTTCCATCGACGTTCAGTCCCCGGATATCGCAATGGGCGTTAATCAGTCCTTTGAGGTACAGAACGGCGGCGCGGTCGATGCAGATGACCAGATCGGCGCGGGAGATCAGGGCATTATGTTTGGCTTTGCTTGCGACGAAACCCCTGAGCTGATGCCGATTGCCATTTCTCTGTCGCACCGTCTTGCAAAAAAGCTGAGCGCAGTCCGGAAATCCGGCGAGCTTTCCTATCTTCGTCCGGACGGAAAGACGCAGGTAACAATCGAATATGAGGACGACCAGCCTGTCCGCGTTGACGCGGTAGTTGTTTCCGCTCAGCATGATGCGGCGGTTCCGCTTTCACAGATTCGTGCGGATATTCTTGAAAAGGTGATCAAAAAGGTTATCCCCGAAAAATGGCTCGACGAGAAAACCAAGTATTACATCAATCCGACAGGCCGTTTTGTGATCGGCGGACCGGTGGGAGACAGCGGTCTGACCGGGCGCAAGATTATCGCCGATACGTACGGCGGTTACGGCCATCACGGCGGCGGCGCTTTTTCCGGAAAGGACCCCACCAAGGTTGACCGCTCCGCTTCTTATGCGGCGCGCTGGGTTGCAAAAAATATTGTGAAATCCGGCCTTGCAAGGAAATGTGAAGTGCAGCTTGCTTATGCGATCGGTGTGGCTCATCCGGTATCGATCATGGTGGATTCGTTTGGGACATCCTCCTATCGCAATGATGAGCTTGCCGAGGCCGTTTCCAAAGTGTTCGATCTACGTCCAAGCGCCATCATCCGGGAGCTGGACCTGAAAAAGCCGATCTACCGTTCCGTTTCGAATTACGGACACATGGGGCGCGACGACCTGGGTGTATCCTGGGAAAAATGTGACCGCGTTGACGCCTTGCTCGCAGCACTAAAAAAATAATTCTGTCACGTAATCACCCCGGTGCATAGACTGTGCTGGGGTGATTTTATGTTCGATATCGGAATAAGAGTGGTATTCGTCCTGTTTGCCGTGGTTGGAATCGTCTGTCTGCTCCACCGTTTCCTGCTTTGGCTTTTAAAGACCGAGAATCCGGGTACACTGCTGCTCATCATGACGATCAAGGGCCATGACGAAAAAGTGGAGTTCACGCTCCGGAGCGCAATTGAGCGAATCCGTTGGCTGGGAGTCGGGGAAGCGAAGCTGGTCTGTGTGGACTGTGGAATGGACCGCGAAACAAGGACGGTATGCGAGTTACTTTCTCGGGATCTTCCCGGCATTCGCCTGTGTTATCCGGAAGAATTATGCGAAATAATCTGCGGATAAAATTGCAAATACATAGCGAATCGACTATACTTAGATTAAAACAATGAATATGAGGGAGTCGGAGTGGATCAGGAAAAGCTCCTGGAAATGACCGGAACGGTGGAACAGCTCGTTTTTCGGAATGAAAGGAACGGCTATTCCGTCGTTGAACTGAACAGCAACGGGGAACTTGTGACGGTAGTCGGAGAAATTCCCGGGGTTTCCGTCGGCGAAGGATTGCACGTAGTCGGAAACTGGGTTAACTCGGCGAATTACGGAAAGCAGTTTAAAGTGGAAGCTTTTGAAAGGTCCCGTCCCGAAACGGCTTCGGCCGTTCTGAAGTATCTATCTTCCGGGGCCGTTAAGGGCATCGGGCCGGGTACCGCACAGAAAATAGTTGATCTATTTGGGGAAACCGCACTGCAGGTAATGGAAACAGAACCGGACCGGCTTTGCGCAATCCGTGGGATTACAAAGGATCGCGCGGAAAAAATCAGCAAAGAATTGATCCGGGTCGGCGGCATGCGCGAGATGATGGCCAAAATGGGGGGCCTTGGAATCACGCCGGAGGAAGCCGTACGCATCTGGAAGATTTTTGGGGCCGAAGCCGACCAGCGCATTCAGGAAAATCCTTATTGCCTGTGCTCGGAGGGGCTTAATATTGGATTTGACCGGGCGGACCGCATCGCGGCGGCGATGGAACGCCCGCAGGATGATATTCTTCGTGTACGCGCGGGGCTGATCTACGTGCTCCGCCACAACCTTGGAAATGGACATACCTGCCTGCCCTTGGACAGGCTCTCCTCGACCGCCGCAAAAATGCTCGGCGTCGGTCTGGAACAGACCGCAGACGCACTGGCCTCCCTTTTGAGGGACGACTCAGTGCTTTCCCGCGTAATCGGCGAACGGGAATTTGTTTTTCTGCCGGATCAGTATCAGTCGGAGGTGTACGTTTCTGGGCGGATGCGGATGATGCTTCGCTATCCCGCTCCTCCGATTGTCGGCGTCGACTCCATGATCTCCGAAATTGAAAAAACGGACGGGCTTCAGTATGCGGAGGGGCAGCGCCTGGCCGTGCGGGAAGCCCTTTCCAAGGGGATTTTGATCCTGACCGGCGGACCCGGGACGGGAAAAACGACCGCGCTGAACGCGATCATCCGCATCCTTGAGTTGAGCGGGGAAAAAGTGTTTCTCGGCGCGCCGACCGGCAGGGCGGCGAAGCGCATGACGGATTTGACCGGCCGGGAGTCGAAGACGATTCACCGCCTGCTTCAGGTGGAGTGGGACGGGAACGATCGGCCGGTGTTCGCCCGAAATGAAAAAAATCTTCTGGAATGCGACGCGCTTGTGATCGACGAGCTTTCCATGGTGGATACGCAGCTCTTTGAAGCCGTTCTCCGAGCGCTGCCGCTCGGCTGTCGACTGATTCTTGTCGGCGACTGCGATCAGCTTCCATCCGTTGGGGCAGGGAACGTGCTGGGCGATCTGATCGCCTCCGGCCTTTTTCCGGTTGTTCAGCTGCGCGAGGTCTTCCGGCAATCGATGCAGAGCAGAATCGTTTCCAACGCGCACCGCATTGTGGGGGGAGAAATGCCGGAGTTGGCAGCAAAAACGGGCGATTTTTTCTTTCTTCCGTACCACGATCCGCTGCAGATTTCCGCCGTTATTACGGATTTATGCAAACGCCGTCTGCCGGAAAGCTATGGCTATTCCCCGTTTACGGATATTCAGGTTCTTTGCCCGGGCCGCAAGGGCGAGCTCGGAGTCCGGGAGCTGAACAAGCTTTTGCAGGCTGCCGTGAATCCTCCTGCGAAGGAAAAAAAGGAAGTTTCCCTGAACGGCGTTCTTTTCCGTGAAGGGGACAAGGTCATGCAGGTAAAAAACGATTACGAAATGATCTGGTCGCGTGCGGATGGGACGGCCGGGGAAGGCGTCTATAACGGCGACCTCGGCGTTGTAACCGCAATCAATCGGGAGGCCGGGGTACTTGCCGTCCAAATGGACGACCGCTCCGTCCTGTACGATTCGGAAAAGCTTTCAGAACTGGAGCTCGCGTATGCGATGACGGTTCATAAGAGTCAGGGAAACGAATTTCCCGCGGTGGTCATTCCGATGTATCGCATATCGCCTCAGCTTTCTTACCGCAACCTGCTTTATACCGCCGTCACGCGGGCGAAGGCGCTGCTCATTCTGGTCGGTACGGAAGAAGCCGTGCGCTCCATGGTAGGAAACGACCGTAAAACAAGACGCTATACCGGTCTTCGCTTTCTGCTGACCGATGGGGAAGAAACGGAGGAACTGCCGTGAAAGTTTCGTTTCTCCTTTCCGTTTTTCTTGACCTGCTGTTTCCGCCCCGATGTATTTTTTGCGGCTGCGTGATTGCGCCGGGAACAAAAGTCTGCAATTCCTGCGCGCACACGGTAGTGCCTGCGGAAACGGTCCGGCGCATGAATCTTCCGGCTGTAGGGAAGAATATTCCCTGTGCAGTGCTGTATCCCTATACGGGGTCGGTTCGCGAGTCGATTCTGCGCTTTAAGTTTGAAGGAGAAAAATGGAACGCTGATTATTATGCTGAACGGCTGGCGGCGCAGATTCTGGAGCAGTTTAAGGGAAACGCATTTGATATGATAACGTCCGTTCCGCTTTCCGGAAAACGAAAAAAAGAACGCGGCTATAATCAGTCGGAATTAATTGCGCAGAGAATCTCAGAACGGCTTCGGGTTCCTTACGCGGAATGCCTATCAAAAACGGCGGACAACGCCGAGCAGCATCGGCTGAGGCGAAATGAGCGAAAATCAAATGTAAAAGGAGCCTATCAGGCGCTGGGTGCCGAAATCCGCGGACAACGGATTTTAATGATAGACGACATTATGACAACCGGCGCGACTCTTTCCGAATGCGCCACCGTGCTTTTCAAGGCGGGCGCTGAGTCGGTTTTTTGTGCGGTTGTGGCAGAGACTCCGGCCGGATCGGTTGAAACGGGACAAAATCTGGAATATAATGAGCAAAGCAAGCCATAAAATAGATTAAGTTTAGACTCCGAGGCGGCCGGAATAACTGACTTGGAATGGGATGTGATTGTGTGCTTGGCACTGACATAGCAATTGACCTTGGTACATCAACTGTAAAAATTTATCTGGACGGTAAAGGGATTATTTTGAACGAGCCCTCGGTTGCCGCAGTCAATCTGGAAACGGGTGAGGTTGTCGCAACCGGGCAGGAAGCTTACAAAATGGTCGGAAGAACGTCGGACCGCATCGACGTCCGTTTTCCGCTTGGGGGAGGCGTTATCTCCGACTTCGATCTGGCGCGATATTTGATCAGCTCTTATTTAAAGAAAATTAATGCGGGCAGAGTGATTATGCCCCGTGTTGTAGTAAGCGTACCCTGCAAGATCACAGAAGTGGAGAAACGCGCCGTAGTCGATGCCATCAGCTCCGCCGGAGTCCGTAAAATCTGCCTGATTGAGGAGCCGGTCGCTGCCGCGCTCGGCGCAGGAGTGGATATTTCCGCTCCACACGGCACTCTGGTGGTGGACGTCGGCGGCGGCACGACGGACATGGCCGTGCTTTCTCTGAGCGGCATTGCAATTTCGCGCTCCCTCAAGGTGGCCGGGAATGCTTTCGACGAAGCGATTATCAAATATATCCGCAGAAAATACAATTTGATTATCGGGAAACGTATGGCGGAGGAAGCGAAAATTGCCGTCGGATGCGTATATCCGCGCAAAGAGGTTTCCACGTTCCGGGTAAAGGGCAGAAACGCAATGACGGGCCTTCCACAGTATGCGGACATTACCAGCGATGAAGTCCTGGAAGCTCTGATTGAAAGCGTCATGCAGATCATCCGGGTGATTCAGGAGATGCTGGAAAAGACTCCGCCGGAGCTGATCGGCGACGTTTATACGGATGGAATGATTTTAACGGGCGGTTCGGCTTATCTCTACGGCTTTGATAGCCTGATCTCCAAAAAGGCAAAGCTCCCTGTTTTGGTGGCGCAGGAACCGCAGGACTGCGTTGCGGCAGGCGCCGGAAAAGCAATTCGATTCATTGATGATATGGAAAGCAAAACCTACGGGATTCTGAACCCTCTGAGCGCCGCGTATTGAGGCATGGGAGGGGGAGGAATTCCTCCGCGATTTTGCAGCAAAAAAGCGCCGCTGCGGAAAAACCGCAGCGGCGCTTCGAAAATCGCTTATTTGCTCATCATATAGTTGATAAACATCAATTCGTCTTCAGGATTTTCTACGTTCAGATCAGCAGAAATCGTTGAGTTTTTGGTTTTTTCAAGCAGGGATCTCACACCGACCAGCTGGCACAACTTGCTCTTCAGATTCAGTTTATTCCCGTCCTCAGTTACAAGGTATACGTTGCCTTTGGCCTTGTCAAGAAGGTCAATCAGTTTCAGAACATCAATATCATACAATTTCATTTCAGAGCCCCCCTTTTCTTGGAAATTTTATAGTTTTAGTATACCATAAAGGATGTACCATTACAATGGCTTTTCGAATACCGCCGCAATAATTCCGGTTATTTGACCGTTTTTTCCGGCATTCAGATACCTGTAGTCGTTCCAAGAAAAAATTCACATATTGTTAAATATCTGGATCGGTCGAATAGTGTAAAATAAGTTATCGGAAATGTTTCTTTAAGGGCGGGTTCAAGAATTTGTTTGGTTATGTAAAGCCCAAAAAGTCGGAGCTTCTGGTTCGGGAATTTGAAGCCTATAACGGAATTTACTGCTCTCTGTGCCGGCAGCTTGGCAAAAGCTACGGCCCGTTTGCCAAACTGACTCTGAATTATGACTGCACCTTTTTTGCTTTGGTTCTTTTAGCGATGGTTCCGAAAAGCTGCCCTGAATTTTCCTTCGGACGGTGCACCGTAAACCCTCTAAAAAAATGTACGTTCTGCAGCAGCGGCGCAGAACTGGAATTTGCGGCCTCGCTGACCGTGATCCTTGCATACTATAAGCTGCGCGACGATCTTAGGGACCCTGGAATGCTGAAGCGAATTGCGTCAGTCTTTCTTTTCCCCGCAGCCGCGCTGATTCACCGGAAAGCAGCCCGGAGACAGCCGGAGATGGAAGCCGTTGTGTCCTCCTGCATGGAGCGTCAGCGTGCGGTGGAGCAGGAGAAAAATTCGGGGATGGATCAGTGTGCGGAACCGACCGCTCTAATGCTGGAGCAGCTTCTGCCGATCGCCGCGGAAAGAGAATCAACTGCGCCTGACGGACGCGTGCTGCAGCAAATCGGATATTACCTCGGAAGATGGATTTATCTGATCGACGCGGCGGACGATCTGGAAAGCGATTTGCGCAGCGGAGCGTTCAATCCGTTTGCGGCCCTCCAAAAGGGAGGAAAGCCGCTCTCCGAAATTCACAATTATGCCAATCAGGTTTTGAACGGCACCCTGTCCCGGCTCGGCGCGGCGGCGGATCTTCTGGATTTCAACGCTTTGGGGCCGATTGTCCGGAATGTTCTGTTCCTCGGGCTGCCGCAGATTCAGAAGGAACTTCTTGATAAAAAGGAGAAAGGCAATGTCTGATCCCTATCAGGTTTTAGGAATATCTCCCAACGCTACAGACGACGAGGTTAAAACCGCGTACCGGAACCTCGCGAAGAAATATCATCCCGACAACTATGCAGGCAGCCCAATTGCCGACCTTGCCGGCGAAAAAATGAAAGAGATTAACGAAGCCTACGATACAGTTCTGCGGGAGAGAAAGAACCGTCAGACATCCGGCGGATATGCGGGTCCTCAAAGCGCATATTCCGGAGCAAGCGGTTCTTCTGGTTCCGATTATTTCGATGTTAGAAATATGATTAACGCGGGCCGTATTGCCGATGCCGAAGAGATTCTGGACGGAGTTCCCCCAGTGCGGCGTAATGCGGAATGGTACTTTCTGAAGGGCACGGTCCTCTATCGGCGGGGCTGGCTGGAGGAAGCATTTAATGATTTTGCTCGGGCCTGTCAAATGGACCCTGGAAACGAGGAATACCGTGCGGCCTATAATCAGGTAACCGCACAGAGAAGCGGGGCATACGGCGGATATAATCCAAATGTCCAGCAATACGGAAACGGAACGGGATGCGACCTCTGTACATCGCTTTGTCTAGCCGACATTTGCTGTAACTGTTTCGGCGGCAACATTTACCCCTGCTGCTGAATCTGGGAGCGTTTGATGCGTATGAATCAAAGTGTTCGTCTTGCCTTTTGTTCCATGGTCACCGCCGCGGCGACAGCTCTGCTGTTTCTGGCGGGGCTGGTGCCGGCTTCGACCTATGCCATGTCGGCTCTGGCCGGCATTCTTCTTTTTCCCGTAGTGATCGAACTCGGGCGGAATTGGGCTGTATCGGTATTTATCGCCGTCAGCGTACTTTCCTTTTTGCTTTCCGGCGATAAGGAAGCCGCGCTGACGTTTGTTCTCTTTTTTGGATTCTATCCGGTTTTCAAAGCCGGTGCAGAATCAAGGAGAAAAGAATTTTCCATATTGGCGAAAGCGGTCTATTTTAATCTGACTGCCATTGCGGAATATTGGCTCGGAATCTACCTGCTCGGCATCAAGACGGAAAGCTTCGGAAAACTAGGCGCATTCGGTCCCTGGGTACTGCTTGTTTTGGGAAATGTCTTTTTCTGGATCTACGACTACGCGTTTTCTCTTTTAGTCATTACCTATATGCGGCGGTACCACGGAATTCTTTCAAAATGGCTTGGCCCGCGTTAAAATCCATGCTTTTCTCTTGTAAAACCGGAAAAAAGCTTGATTTTCAACGGTGTTTGAATTAAAATAATTCTGTATTTGTGACCGGATAGAATTCCGGCCATACCTTTGTCCGGCGGCTTTCGGACACTGCGCATGAGGCTCCGCGCGGCACATGCGAAAAAAATAAATTCAGCGCGGAGAAGTGGCAGAAGGTAGCATGGACAATTTGCTGGCAGCTAGAATTCATAGTAGAATGGACGAATTTTCCAAGGGTCAGAAAAGAATTGCGGCATACATCAGCGAGCATTACGACAAGGTCGCATTTATGACCGCCTCCAAGCTGGGGACAACCGTAGGCGTAAGCGAATCCACGGTGGTTCGTTTCGCGACAGAAATCGGCTACAAGGGGTACCCCGAGCTTCAGCAGGCAATGCAGGAAATGATCCGCAACAAGCTTACTTCCGTACAGCGTATGGAGGTAACAGCAAGCCGCGTCGGCGATTCGGACGTTCTTGACTTTGTTTTTTCACAGGATATCGACGTCATCCGCAGAACCATGGAGGAGACTTCGCACGAAAGCTTTTATCAGGCGGTCGATGCGATTGTTGCTTCCCGTAAAATCTATATTCTTGCGGCGCGGAGTGCCTTGGCTCTCGGTACGTTTTTATCCTATTATTTCAATCTTCTGTTTGAGAATGTTTTACTGGTTCAATCGACCAGCGAAGGGGAAATTTTCGAGCAGATGATCCACATCAACGAGGAAGACGCGGTTATCGGAATTAGCTTTCCGCGCTATTCCAGAAAAATTGCGAAGGCAATGAGCTTCGCTCACGACCGTGGGGCAAAGGTCATTGCGGTAACAGACAGCGACCTCTCTCCGATTGCGCTGTCGGCAGATTACCAGCTTCTGGCACGAAGCGATATCGAATCCATCGTGGATTCTCTGTGTGCACCGCTAAGCCTGATTAACGCGCTGATCGTCATGACCGCCATCAAAAAAGAAGGCGAAGTCAAACAGGTCTTCCACAATCTGGAGGATATCTGGGATGAGTACAGCGTTTATGAAAAAGTTGAGGATTCTTCCAATTGAACTGTGATCTGATTGTAATCGGCGGCGGAGCCGCGGGAATGATGGCGGCGGGAACTGCGGCCGAGCGCGGGCTTTCGGTCTGTCTCGTGGAAAAAAACGGCCTACTCGGAAAGAAAATTCGTATTACCGGCAAGGGTCGGTGCAATGTAACCAACGACTGCGATGTCCGTACCTTTATTGAAGCCGTGCCGACAAACGGCAGGTTTCTCTACGGCGCCGCTTCCCGGTTTTCCCCGCGCGATACAATGGATTTTTTCGAAAAGCAGGGTGTGGCACTGAAAACAGAGCGTGGGAACCGGGTGTTCCCTGAGTCGGATCACGCTGCGGATATTGCCGAAGCTTTGGAACGCTATATGGAAAACGCGGGAGTACGCGTGATAACCGGTGCCGCTAAGCATCTTCTGCTAGAAAGCGGTGCTGTCTGCGGCTTGGAACTTCAAAACGGTGAGCGAATTTTCTCCCATAACGCAGCGGTTTGCTGCGGGGGTGCTTCCTACCCGGGAACCGGTTCAACGGGAGACGGGTACCGGCTTGCCCGTCAGGCCGGCCATACTGTCACACCGCTCCGGCCTTCTCTGGTGCCGCTGGCGGCGGAAGGACCCGACTGCACCGAAATGATGGGCCTTTCCCTGAAAAATATCGCCGTACGTGTTCTTGACACAAAAACGCAGAAAACTATTTTTGAAGATTTCGGCGAACTGCTCTTTACGCACTTCGGCCTTTCAGGCCCAGTGATCCTGAGTGCGAGTGCACATATGAGGGAAATGTCTCCTGGCAGATACCGCGTTTTGATTGATCTGAAACCAGCGCTTAGCCCGGAGAAACTGGACGCACGGCTGCTCAGGGATCTGGATTCGAATTTAAACCGCGATTTTATCAATTCTCTTGGAGCTCTGCTGCCCCGGAAAATGATTCCCGTCGTTGTTCGGCGTTCCGGGATTCCGCCGGAGCTGAAATGCAACTGCATCACACGCGAGCAGCGGCATGCGCTTGCATCCGTGTTGAAATCCTTCGATGTGACGATCCACTCGTTCCGTCCGATTGAAGAGGCAATTATCACGTCCGGGGGAGTGGCGACGGCAGAAATTGACCCCAAAACCATGATGTCCAAGTTTGTAAAGGGACTTTACTTTGCAGGAGAAGTTCTGGACGCTGACGCCTATACCGGCGGGTTCAATCTTCAGATTGCCTTCTGTACCGGCAGGCTGGCGGGGAATTCCGTAAAACCTTGGGAGGAATCGTAATGATCGCAGTCGCTATCGACGGCCCGGCGGGTGCCGGAAAGAGTACAATTTCCCGTCGCGCAGCAAAGGAGCTCGGTTTCCTTTACGCGGACACCGGTTCGCTCTACCGCGCAATCGGTCTGGCCGTTCTCCAAGCGGAGATTGATCCGTCCGACGAGGAAGCCGTCTGTGGAATTCTCGGCAGGCTTGCCGTTTCGATCACTTATTCTGAAGGGGAACAGCATGTGATTCTCTGCGGGCACGATGTGACCGGGGAAATCCGTTCGCCCGAGGTTTCCATGGCAGCATCGAAAATTTCCAAGATTCCGAAGGTCCGCGCTTTTCTCCTTTCCCTGCAAAGGAGTCTCGCGGAGACAAACAATGTCATCATGGACGGTCGGGATATCGGAACCGTCGTACTGCCGGATGCTCAGGTAAAAATATTCCTGACGGCTTCTCCCGAAGACCGGGCGCGCAGGCGCTATGAAGAAATGCTCGGAAAAGGAGAAACGGCGGATTACGAGCAGGTTCTGGCCGATCTCAAGGAACGGGATTACAGCGATTCCCACCGGGCGGTATCGCCGCTTGTTCCTGCCGACGACGCAGAGGTAATCAATACGACCGGGAATACGCTGGAACAATCCGTCGGGCAGCTGGTTTCGTTTATCAAGGGCCGGATGACCTCTAAAAACATTACATGGGACCGGTGAGATTATGAAAGGCACCCCTTTATATACGGTAGCGCGGAGACTGCTCCCCTGGTTTTTTCACCTTCTGATGCCAACCCGCATTGAGAATTCCCAGTATATGCCTGTGAACGGGAAGGTGGTTCTGTGCTGCAATCACGCCAGTATGACCGACCCGGTCCGTCTAGCCTTCACGACGCGGCGGCAGATTTTTTTCATGGCAAAGGAAGAGCTGTTCGCCATTCCGTTCGTTTCCTCTGTAATCCGCGCTCTCGGTGCGTTTCCCGTAGCGCGCGGTAAAGGAGACCAGAGCGCGGTTGATACGGCGAAACAAATTCTCGACGAAAACGGCATTCTCGGGATTTTCATTGAGGGAACACGCTCGAAGGACGGAAATTTGCTCCGTCCGAAATCAGGGGCGGTGCGTTTTGCGGCAAGCTGCGGCGCTTCCATTCTTCCGTGCTGCATCACTCCGGAACGTGGAAAGTTCCCCAGACTGTTCCACACCTGCCGCGTTTCTTTCGGTAAACCGATTTTGCCGGAGGAGCTGAATGTTGCTGAGGGAACTTCCCTCGAATACCGCAATGCTGCCCGTATGGTCATGGACCGCATTCGGGAGCTTCGTGAAAACGACTTGAAACTTCTCGGTACAGGGGAGACCACTCCGTGAAACGGAACCGTTTTTATTTCTTCGGCCTGCATGTGGTGCGGGCTGTCGTGCAGTTGCTGTTTTCCGTGCGCTGTGAAGGCGAAGATCGAATTCCCGCTTCCGGGAATCTGGTTCTTTGCTGTAATCATCAATCCCTATGGGACCCTATTCTGCTTGCCGTGCCCTGCGGCAGGCAGATTCATTATATGGCAAAGTCAGAACTGTTTTTACAGCATGGCGTTTTGTTTCGTAAGCTCCTGTATGCTCTTGGCGCGTTTCCGGTCAAACGAAAACAGGCCGACCTGGGTGCCGTTCGTCACGCGATGATGCTTTTAAAAAGTGGAGAAATTGTCGGCATCTTTCCTCAGGGCGGCTGCGTTCGCGAGGGCCTGCCGTTTGTCTCGATGGCCGGCGCCGTGGCAATTGCCGCCCGTTCCGGTGCTCCAATCCTGCCTGCCGCAATTCGCTGGGCGGGCCGGATCGGGCCAAAACGCCGAGTCGATCTCTGTTTCGGTTCTGTGATGAAGCAGAACGATTATCCCAGAAAAAACGGTGCGGTGGATATCAGTGAGCTGAACCGGATTCTGGAGAGGCAAATCCGTGAGCTGATGGAGGGAACATCGTGAAACTGTCCGTAGCAAAATCCGCAGGCTTCTGTTTTGGAGTCAATCGGGCCGTGAATCTGGTTCTATCTTTGCTCGATGAGGGAAAGCGGGTGTATACGCTCGGACCGATCATCCATAATCCGCAGACCCTCCGGCTTCTGGAAAACCGTGGGGTCCGGATCGCCGAATCTCCGGAGGAGGTTCCGGACGGCGTCACTCTGGTGATTCGTTCCCACGGAGTTGCAAAGGGCGTGTACGACCGGCTTGCCTGCCGGAAATTGGAAATCTGCGATGCGACCTGTCCATTCGTCGCAAAAATCCATGCGATTGTCTCCCGTGCGTCCCGGGAGGGCAGAATTGTTCTGATTGCCGGGGACGCGGGGCACCCGGAGGTTGCGGGCATCCGCGGGCACTGCGAAGGCGCCTGCTATGTGTTTAAAAACGCTGCGGAACTGAATCAGCTTTTTTCCACGGAACTGAAGAATTCCGACGCGCCTGCATGCGTTGTCGCGCAGACTACCTTCAGTTTGGAAGAATGGGAAAATTGTTTGAAAATCATAAAAAGGGTATATACAAATGCCGCAATATTTGATACAATATGTAATGCAACTGCTATACGCCAGTCCGAGGCGGCGATGCTGTCGCGGCAATGCGACGCCATGGTCGTGATCGGCGGGAGGCAGAGCTCCAACACGGCCAAGCTTTTTGAAGTGTGCAAAAAATTTGGCGACGCATATTTAATCGAATCTGCGGACGAGCTTCCTCTGCAAGACCTGAAAAGGTCCGGACGTATTGGCATCACTGCCGGGGCGTCAACGCCGGCAAGCATAATAAAGGAGGTACTTGATACCATGTCAGAAATCAACCAGGATGAGGGCTTGAATTCCAAAGCGAACTATGCTGAGGGGAACTTCGAGGAAATGCTCGAAGAATCCCTTAAGAGCTTAAATACAGATGAAAAGGTGCGTGGAGTCGTCGTCGGTGTTACACCGAATGAGGTACTTGTGGATGTCGGCAGGAAACAGGCCGGATATGTCCCCGCTTCCGAGCTTTCGGCCGATCCGAACGTAAAACCCGAGGATGTTGTTAAAATCGGCGATGAGATGGATCTTCTCATCATGCGGACCAATGACCAGGAAGGCACCATCATGCTTTCCAAAAAGCGTCTGGACGCTTCCAAAGGCTGGGAAAAGGTCGCTGCCGCCGAAGAGGATCAGTCCATTCTGGATGGTGTTGTGACTGAGGTTATCAAGGGCGGCGTGATTGCTGTTACGAACGGCGTTCGCGTATTTATCCCGGCTTCTCAGGCTACGGCCTCCCGCAACGATCCTTTGGAGAACCTGCTGAAGAAAGAAGTCAAATTCCGCATTATCGAAGTCAACCGCAACCGTAAGCGCGCAGTGGGTTCCATCCGTTCCGTGCTGAAGGACGAGCGTAAAGTTCTCGCCGATAAATTCTGGGAAACTGCCGAAGTTGGCAAGGAATATACCGGTGTTGTCAAATCTTTGACCTCTTACGGCGCATTTGTTGATCTGGGCGGAATCGACGGAATGATCCATATCTCCGAACTTTCCTGGAAGCGGATCAAGCATCCTTCCGAGGTTGTGAGCGTCGGCGATACGGTTACCGTGTATATCAAGGGACTGGATCAGGAAAAGGGCAAGATTTCTCTCGGCTTCAAGAAGCCGGAAGATAATCCGTGGGAGATTCTGAAGACCAGCTATCCCATCGGCAGCGTACTGGATGTTAAGGTTGTCGGTATGACCACGTTTGGCGCTTTTGCGCAGGTGATTCCCGGAATCGACGGCCTGATTCATATTTCTCAGATTGCTGACCACCGGATTGAGAAGCCGCAGGATGTTCTGAAAGTCGGAGACGAAGTCAAGGTTAAACTGACGGACGTCGATTTTGACAAGCACCGCGTCAGCCTTTCGATTCGTGCCCTTCTGGAAGAGCAGACGGAGGAAGAACCCGCCGCCGAAGAAACACAGCCGGAGTAATTTTTCAATGAATATGGGCACAAAGACGAGTTCTTTGTGCCTTTTTCTTTCACATTATTATTCTCAGAGGTATATTATGCAGTAATATCCTTTGGGAGGCGCGGCCATGCGAAGAAGAAATTACGGGATGCCCATCCGCGGCAAGCTTTTCCTGCTTATGATTCTGCTCATTGTGGCCACAATATTCATTAACCGGCAGCTGCGTCCCGTAATCGAATCAGTTACGGAGAACGAAGCGAAAATCCGGTCAACTACCCTGATTAACAGTGCCGTCATAAATGAACTGGCAAAAGACTCCGTCACTTACGCCGACCTGATTTCGATTCAGCGAGGAAACGGTGAGAATGTTCTCTCCATTACCACCAATGTGATTAAAATGAACGAACTGAAAGTCAAACTGGTGGATTCCGTTCAGAAGGGCTTTGAAAACAGTGACGACGATAGCGTTGGCGTTCCGTTCGGAACCTTGATTGGAGCCGATCTTTTCCACGCCATGGGGCCGAAAGTCCCACTGAAAGTATCGCTTGCGGGGAACGTAACAGCGGATTTTGTAAGCTCTTTTGAATCCGCGGGGGTCAACCAGACACGGCACCAGATTTATCTTACCGTACATACCAGCGTCTACTCCTTCCTGCCTGGGTTCGATACCACAACGAATCTCAACACTAACATTCTGGTCGCTGAGACGATTATCGTGGGTCAGGTCCCGCAGTTTGTAACCGGAAGCACCAGTGTAAAATAGTCGCATAGAAACCGGAGGTTCAAAGAAATGGAAACCGAAGAGGCCGAAAAGCAGATTGCCGAACTTTCGGAACAGATTCGATATCACAATCGGAAATACTATACAGAGGACGCTCCGGAAATCGACGATTTCGAGTACGATGCGCTTTACCGCCGCCTTGAAGATCTGGAAGCGAAGTACCCGGAGCTGATTCTGCCGGATTCTCCGACACAGCAGGTCGGCGGCGCTGCGTTGAAAAAATTTTCCCCGGTGACGCATGAAGTTCCCATGGAGAGCCTGCACGATTCTTTCTCCGACGAGGAGCTGATTGATTTTGACCGTCGGGTACACGCTTCGGCGGAGGCTCCGGTCTATATTGTTGAGCCGAAATTCGACGGACTTTCCGTTTCCGCCGAATACCGCGACGGGGTCCTGTTCCGGGGTTCGACCCGCGGCGACGGCCTCGTCGGAGAAGACATTACCGAAAATCTGAAAACCATCCGCTCGCTTCCGCACAGGCTTGCAGAGCCAATTCCTTTTCTTGAGGTGCGCGGGGAAGTTTACATGTCCCATAAAAGCTTTTTTGAGCTTTCGGCACGGCAGGAGCTGAACGGGGAAAAAGCATTCAAAAATCCCCGGAATGCCGCCGCCGGTTCTTTAAGGCAGAAAGATTCCGCCGTGACTGCGTCGCGGAACCTGGACATTTTCATTTTTAATGTGCAGCAGGTGAATGGGGAAGAGCTGACCTGTCACGACGAATCCCTTCGGTTTCTGAAACGGCTCGGGTTCCCAGTACCTCCATTTTACACCCCCTGCCAAACCATAGAGCAAGTGATTACTGAGGTACACCGGATCGGCGATCTGCGCGGGGAACTGGACTATTCGATCGACGGCGCGGTTGTAAAGGTAAACTCCTTTGCACAGCGCCAAACACTTGGAAGCACCGCAAAATTCCCCAAATGGGCGGAAGCATTTAAATTTCCTCCGGAGGAAAAGCAGACTCGCCTTCTGAGTATCGAGGTCAACGTTGGGCGCACCGGCGCGCTCACACCGATCGGCAATTTCGAGCCGGTCCAGCTTGCCGGAACAACGGTCAGTCGGGCGACTTTGCATAATCAGGACTTCATCGCGGAAAAGGACATCCGCGTGGGAGACCTTGTTATCCTGCGGAAAGCGGGGGAGATCATCCCCGAGGTTGTCGCTGTCGTTTCGCATGGGGAAGACTCCGTGCCATTTGAAATGCCGCAGACCTGCCCGTCCTGCGGCGCGCCCGTCTCCCGTGAAGAGGATGAAGCCGCGACCCGCTGCACGAATCCGGAATGTCCGGCTCAGCTGCTGCGGCACATGATTCATTTCTGCAGCCGCGACGCGATGGATATCGACGGGATGGGTCCTGCGGTGATCGAACAGCTGGTCAATGCCGGGCTGGTATCTTCACCGGCAGATCTTTATGTTCTTACGGCGGAGCAGTTGGAAAACCTGGAACGGATGGGGAAGAAATCCGCCGATAATCTGATTCAGTCGATCGGAAATTCGAAAGCCAACGATCTTTACCGTCTTCTTTTTGCCCTTGGTGTTCCCCATATCGGGCTGAAAGCGGCGAAACTTCTCGCCGCCCGCTTCGGTGACATCGACGAGTTATTCCGAGCCCCGGAAGAAGAAATCGCTGCCATCGACGGATTCGGCGAAATCATGGCGAAAAGTGCCCGCCGCTTTTTCGATCTTTCCAATACCGCCCATCTGATCGGGAAACTGCGGGACGCGGGGGTGAATCTTCGGTCCGAGACCGTATCATCTTCCGACGGCCGCTTTTCCGGCATGACCTTTGTCCTGACGGGTACCCTGCCGAACCTGACGCGCTCTCAGGCAACGGAGATCATTGAAAAGCATGGGGGCAGGGTCAGCGGAAGCGTTTCGAAAAAGACAACCTACGTTCTGGCCGGCGAGGACGCCGGCAGTAAGCTGGTGAAAGCGAATCAGCTGGGAGTCCCGATCCTCTCGGAACAGGACTTTGAAAATTTAGTTTAATAGAGAGTTTTGATTGCCGCTCGATTGTTCGGGCGGTATTTTTTTGCCCCAAAGGCACCGGATCCGGTTTGAAAAATCAGTTCTAACCCGCCCTCTTTGTCCATATTTATGTGATGAAAGGAGGGACAAGACAAATGGATCAGGAAAATGACGAGCGGTTCGATTCAGCTGTGAAAGGGCTTTGCGGTCGGATCGAAGAGTGTTTGCAGAAACTGCCGCAGGAAGTGAAGCGGCAGGCTCAGGAGGTCCGCCTGAGAATGAACCGGGCTGTTTCCGTCAGTTGTGCCGGCGGAATCTATTTTGTGAACGGTGACGGAACTCCTGCCTGCCGCCCGGACCGGAAAAGTCTGATTGCCGGAAAGGAAGACCTGGAAGAGTGCTTTCGCTACCTTTGCGGCTTTTCCGTATACAGCCATGAAAATGAGATTCGCAACGGATATATTACGCTCGGCGGAGGTCACCGGGTTGGAATTGGCGGCACCGCGGTACTGCAAAAGGGCAGTGTCGTCGGGATGCGTGATATTTCTTCCATCAATATCCGGATCGCGCGGGAAATCTCCGGCTCGGCGGACGCGCTTTTAAACGAACTGAAGGAGAACGTATACGGCGGGCTTTTGCTTGCGGGTCCTCCCGCGAGCGGAAAAACGACGATTCTTCGCGATCTGGTTCGGCAGGTGTCAGATGGGGTGAGGGGTTCCGTCCGGAAAGTGACCGTCGTAGATGAACGCGGGGAACTTGCCGGAACCAGCCTTGGGGTTCCGCAGAACGACCTTGGCTCCTGCTGCGACGTTCTGGACGGTTTTCCGAAGGCGGAGGGAATTCTGCAGGCAGTGCGCGCACTTTCACCCGATCTGATCGTCTGCGACGAACTCGGAACGGAACAGGAAGCCGCAGCCGTGGAGCAGAGCCTCAACGCGGGTGTCGGAGTGGTCGCAAGCATTCATGCGGGCAATGTCCGGGAACTTTTAAAACGGAAACAGGCGATTATGCTTTTGAGAACCGGGGCTTTCGGTTATGTCGCTGTATTGGAAGGACACAAAAGGCCCGGAAAAATTGCGGGAATTTACAAGACGGGTGATTTAATTGCTGAAGCTGGCGGGAGCGGTATTTCTCATTCTGGCGGGAACTCTCATGGGATATACGGAATCGCATAGACTGGCGCGCCGCGTTGACTCTCTGGACGCGTTTCTGCGCTTTCTTTCCGCCGCAGAAACGGAAATCCGGTACTCCGGAACCCCTATTCGGCAGATTATCCTGCTGCACGGCGAAGAACTTTCCTTCCTTAGTGCCTGCCTTCAGAAATGCGACCGGGGTGTGAATTTTTCCGGCGCGTGGCGGCGAAGCGTCGAACAAGAGGCAAAGGCAGAGGGGTTTTCTCTGCCGGACCGGAATCTACTTGCGTCTTTCGGCAAAGAGTTCGGGGCCTCGGATACTCAGGGTCAGCTTTCCCTTTGCGAACTATACCTGAACCTGTTTCAAGGGAACCTGAAAACGGCAAAAGAAGAGAGAAACAAAAAGTCAAGACTGTACCTTACGCTCGGGATTTTCGGTGGATTGGCCGCCTCCCTGCTGCTGTGCTGAAAAATGGAGGATACAGAATGAACGTGGATTTAATCTTCAAGATCGCGGCCATCGGAATCATCGTTGCGGTCCTAAACCAGCTGCTGATCCGTTCCGGGCGCGAAGAGCAGGCCATGATGACTACGCTGGCAGGCCTGATCGTCGTGCTGATGATGGTGGTTCAGCAAATCAATATTCTGTTTAAATCGATTAAGTCCATCTTTGGTCTGTAACTATGAATATTGTCGGAATTGCCGGCATCGCCATTTGCGCGGCCGTCGTGGCGGCGATGCTCAGGCGCTATCATCAGGAATATGCGGTTCTGGTCGGGATCGTGGCCGGAATCGTCATTCTGATTGAAATTCTGACGGGCATCGCGCCCGCCGTACAACAGATCAACCGGCTTCTGGATTCCGCGGGTGTCTCCTCCCAGTATGCGGTAATTCTGCTGAAAACCCTCGGAATCTGCTTCCTTGCACAGTTTGCCGCGGACGCCTGCCGGGACGCGGGGGAAAGCGCGCTGGCTTCCAAAATGGAGCTCGCCGGAAAAATATCCATTGTGATTCTCTCCCTGCCGCTTTTTGAGCAGATCGCCAAAACGGCAGTGGGCCTGATCGGTGGCTAAAGAATGAAAAAAATTGTTTTCTGCCTTACCGTCGCTATTCTTGCGGCGTTCCTGTTTTTCACGCCCGCCTTCGGGGCGCAGGTTTCCTCCGGCTCGGACGGGTTGGAACAGTATTACACGGAGCAGTTCGCCAAAAGCGGGGCTGGAAACCTTCCGGATAAACTTCCGGAAGATACGCGCAAATCTCTGGAAGGCCTTGGAATCAGCGGAGCGGACTGGAAGTCCATTACCGACATTACTCCGCAAAACTATTTCCAGAAAATACTCTCCATTTTTACCGGGCAGCTCAAAAACCCGCTGCGAGTAGCGGCCTGCGTTGTTTCCGTTATTCTGCTCTGCTCGCTGCTAAACGGCTTGAAGCTTTCCTTTGGCGAAAAGTCAATGGGCGGAGTGGTCGGCATGGTTGGGGCCCTCTGCATCTGCACGCTTGTGATCGCGCCGATCGTTTCCTGCATTCAGGATGCCGCAGATGTTCTTAAAGCTGCGGCTGGTTTTCTTCTGGCCTGTATTCCGGTTCTCACCGGAATCATGATCGCGGCGGGTCAGCCGGTTTCCGCCGGTTCCTACAATCTGCTGATGCTTGCGGCAGGAAATGCGGTTTCCATTTTTGCGGCCGGGTTTCTCGTTCCCCTGATGAATATTTTTCTGGCGCTTTCCGTTGTCTCGTCGATCTCGCCGAATATCAGCCTGAACGGCTTATGCGCCGCGCTGAATAAGATTGTCAAGTGGGTGATGGGGCTCGGCATGACTCTCTTTACCGGTCTTATTACTATGCATTCCTTTGTTTCCGCTTCTCTTGACAGCACCAGCTCAAAAGCAGCTAAATTTATCGTCAGCAGCTTTGTGCCGGTTGTGGGCAACGCGCTCGGCGAAGCCCTGCACACGGTGAACGGCTGCGTGAAAACATTGAAATCCGGGGTAGGCGCATTCGGGCTCCTCGCAGGGATCTTTCTGTTCCTGCCGGTTGTCGTTGAGTGTATACTCTGGGTCCTTACACTTTCCGTATGTTCCGGAATCGCTCAGATTTTTGATCTGAAGGAAACCACATCCTTGTTGAAAGCCTCCTCCGACGTTGTTTCCACCATGCTGGCAATTCTGCTATGCAGTATGACCGTGCTGATTATCTCTACCGTTCTGATGCTGATCATCGGTGGCGTAACATGAGTGCCGTTCGGGAATGGACCTCCGTAATCTGCCTTGCCGCGCTTGTCGCGGCTCTGGTACAGGGCCTTGTGCCAAGCGGAGCCATGGAGCGGATGGCGAAATTCGTGATCGGCGCTTTTGTCCTTTGCATTCTGATTCTGCCGCTTTCCAAAGCCATACCGCAGTGGAAGCAAAGTTTCAGCGCTTCCTCCGAAAAAGCCCCCACCGTTTCCGATTCTCGCCTTGGAACGGCCGTCGAACAGCAGTACAAGGATGCGGCCCAACGTAGTATCACAAATCTGGTCGCGGCGGAACTCAAACCGTTGAATATATATTGCAAAAATGTTCAGGTGAATATGGATACTAATTCAAACGGCAGCATATCAATTACTAAAGTGGTTGTCAACCTGGAGCAGAAAAATTCGGTGGACTGTCAAAGGGCAAAAACGTTGCTTGAAAAGGATCTTGGCCTGAACGTGGAGGTTGTCTGCAATGGAGGATGAAACAAAAAAGAGCGGATTGCTGCAAAAGATCGCGCAAAACGGAAGCTGGCGCAAGCTGGGAATTGCGGTCGGGCTAATCGGCATTGCGCTGATCTTTCTCTCCGGTTTTCTGACTGGCGGCGGAACGCAGCAGACCCAGCAGCCTTCTGTTTCCTCCCAGTCTGATTTCAATGCCACTGACTATGAAAGCAGGCTGGAAAAACAGATGACGGAGCTGGTAACAGGCATCCAGGGGGTAGGGAGTGCAAAGGTGTATGTCACGCTGGAACAGACTGCTCAGAATGTCTATGCGACCGAACAGAAGCAAAGCGGACAGACAACTGAGGATAAATCGGGGGGTACCACCACCCGGAACGAAACGAACAATGATACGGAAACGAGCTATATCCTGGTAAAGAATGCGGACGGCTCCGAGAAAGCGCTTTCAGTGACTGAAATCCAGCCGGTTGTAAAAGGAGTCGTCGTTGTCTGCGACGGCGGCGACAGCCCGCAGGTCCAGCAAAACATTATTGATGCCGTGACGACGGCGCTCCACATTACTTCCGTGCGGGTGTGCGTCATAAAAGCAAAATAAAGAAAAACAGGGGGAATCAAGTCATGACAATGGGTAAGCGGCAGCTTGTTCTTGCGGCGTTGGTTGTCGCGCTTGGGGCGGCCGTGTATTTAAACTTTGTGATGTCGGGCAACACGCAGCTCCCCGCCACGCAGGCACTTACATCCGGCGGAAGAGAGCTCGGAGAAACGCTTCTGGTAAACGCTTCCGGCAGTTCGGGTGCTTCCGCAGCTTCCGGGTCTTCCGCCGTGAAAGCCGGGCTGACCTCGGGGGTTTCCGACTACTTCAGCGAAGCGCGTCTGACCCGTCAGAAGGCACGCGACCAATCGGTTGAATTGCTTGAAAAGGTCCTGGACGACGCAAAGCAGAGCGACGCAGCGAAAAAGGAAGCGGTAACTCAGGCGGGTGCCATCGCGCAGAATACGCTGAAGGAATCCAGCATTGAAAATCTGATTAAGGCGAAAGGGTACTCCGACTGTGTCGTTTCTCTTGAAAACGGAGGCTGCAACGTCGTTGTCAAAACGAAAGCATCCCCCCAGGAAGACGCCGTTCAGATAAAAGATATTGTCTCCGATCAGGCCGGTCTGACCTTCGACAAAATCAAGATTGTTGAGATGAAATAGTTGAGTTAAGCGGAAATTGTGGTATAATATATCATGTGGAAGTTTGAAAACTGGAAATTCAGACTGCGGTAACGCCGCAGTCTGTTCGCTGATAGCACCCGGAACCCTCCACGCTGTGGAGGGTTTTTTCATTCTAATTTACATTACAACGGAGGAACGCATGACAAGACGGGAAGCACGGGAACAGGCTTTTGTTTTGATTTTTGAACGCAGCATCAGCCACGATTCCACAGAAGAAATCATTGACGCAGCCGAATGGTCGGGGGAAATCTTTATTGATGATTTTGCCGAAAAGACAGCGCTTGGCACAGAACAAAACGAAGCGTCCATCGACGAGCTCATTGCCGGGAACATCCGCGGCTGGACTATGAGCAGACTTTCCAAAGTCTCTCTTGCACTGTTGCGGCTTGCAATTTATGAGTTCCAGTTTGACAAGGAAGTCCCGGTCAGTGTTGCCATCAACGAAGCGGTGGAGCTGGCTAAAAAATACGGCGGCGCTGAGGATGCTCCCTTTGTCAACGGCGTTCTCGGGACAATCGCCAAAAAAAATGCCGGTGAGACAGATGCCTGACGTTCTCGGCATCGATACCAGCAATTACACGACTTCGGCTGCGCTTTGGCGGGACGGCAGCATTGTTCAGCGGAAAAAGCTTCTCCCGGTGAGGGAGGGTGAGCTGGGGCTACGGCAGAGCGATGCCGTTTTCCACCACGTTCGGCAGCTTCCGGAAGTTTTGGACGAGCTGCCCTTTCCGAACGCGGAAATCTCGTGTGTCGGCGTTTCCAATCGCCCGCGGGATCAGGAGGGCTCCTATATGCCGTGCTTCCTCGCCGGATGTTCGGCTGCAAAGGCCGTTGCTCTTGCGCGTAACGCACCTCTGCATCTTTTTTCCCATCAGCAGGGCCACATTGCGGCCGCCCTTTACTCCGCAAATCAGCTTTCCCTTCTTGCCGAACCGTTTCTCGCTTTTCACGTTTCCGGCGGAACAACGGAAGCCGTGCTGGTACACCCGGACACGGAGCGGATTCTGAAAACGGAGATCGTCGCTCAGTCTCTCGATTTAAAAGGGGGACAGGCGATAGACCGCGTCGGGAAAATGCTTGGGCTTTCGTTTCCGTCCGGCCCTGCACTGGAACGGTTGGCTGAAAAATCAGACGCCCGGTTTTCGATCCGGCCGTGTCTCAAAGGTGTGGACTGTTCGCTTTCCGGCGTAGAAAATCAGTGTTCCAAAATGCTTTCGGAGGGCCACGCACCGGAGGACATTGCTTCCTTCTGTCTCCAGTCGATTCTGGTCGCTCTGGACGGTATGGCACAGGTCCTTCTGAAATCCTACGGGAAACTGCCGCTTGTCTTTGCGGGCGGAGTGATGTCCAACGGTATGATCCGGAAAGCGCTGACCGAAAAATATGGGGCGTTTTTCGCAGCCCCGGAGTTTTCTTCCGACAATGCCGCCGGTATTGCCGTGCTTGCCGCCGTTAAGGGAGGAATGCTTTCGTGACGGGTTCCCCGTTTGTGCTAAGCGTGACACAGCTGAATACCTATATCCGCTCGCTGTTCGAGGGAGACCAGAATCTTGCCCATGTGTTTGTCTCCGGTGAAATTTCCAATTTCACCGATCACTACCGCTCCGGTCATCTTTATTTTTCACTGAAAGATGAGCGCTGCGTCGTAAAGGCCGTCATGTTTGCCCAAAGCGCCGGGCGTCTGCGCTTCCGGCCGGAAGACGGCATGCGCGTGATCATCCGCGGCAGAGTCGGGGTTTACGAGGCTTCCGGACAGTACCAGATCTATGTGGACGACATGCAGCCGGATGGTCTCGGTGCGCTGAACCTTGCGTTCGAGCAGTTAAAGGCAAGGCTGGAAAAAGAAGGCCTCTTTTCACAGGAACGGAAAAAGCCGATTCCGCGTTTCCCTCATTCGATCGGGGTTGTCACGTCGCCCACGGGAGCGGCAGTGCATGATATCGTAACGATTCTGGCTCGCCGCTATCCGCTTGCGAACGTCGTGTTCTGCCCGGTTCAGGTACAGGGAGAAACGGCCGCGGGGCAGATTTCGGAAGCAATCGCCCGACTGAACCGCCTGCGCTGTGCGGACGTTATCATTGTTGGGCGCGGCGGCGGTTCGCTTGAGGATCTTTGGGCATTCAATGAAGAGCGGGTTGCGCGTGCCGTGGCGACTTCGGAAATCCCGGTGATTTCCGCCGTCGGACATGAAACCGACTTTACCATCTGCGATTTTGTGGCCGACCTTCGAGCGCCGACACCCTCCGCGGCCGCGGAGCTTGCCGTACCGGATTCACAGGAGTTGTTGGCGGCGGTGGACACGCTGAAAGCCCGGTTAAATCTCGCTATGTGGTCGGATTTAAAGGATCGGCGAGACCGGCTCGATTTCCTCACGGGCAGCAGCGGGATGCGAGGAACGCACGAACGGATCGAAGCACGGCGTATCCGGGTGGACCGTCTTCTGGACGGGCTGCTCGGAGGGATGCAAAATCGTGTGACAGCTCGGAAAGCACGGCTTTCCGGATTGTCTGGCAGGCTGGACACACTTTCGCCGTTGGCTGTTCTGGCACGCGGCTACGCGATTGCCCGGAAGGAAGACGGCGGCGATGTCGCATCGGTGAAAAATACGGCGGAAGGGGAAGTCCTGCGGC
The DNA here is from genome assembly GCA_023410445.1 of Bacillota bacterium. Classification (GTDB taxonomy): domain Bacteria; phylum Bacillota; class Clostridia; order Oscillospirales; family Acutalibacteraceae; genus Caproicibacter. Next base: position 32,530 of record JAEYPT010000008.1, read on the forward strand.
TGCTCCTTCGGGATGGAGAACTGCACTGTACAGTGGATCGAATTCTGAAAGGACCGGAGGAAAACAGCAATGAATCAGAAAATGCCGTTTGAAAAGGCGGTCGCTCGTCTGGAAGAAATCGTTCGATGCCTGGAAAACGGCGACCAGCCTCTGGAAGAATCCCTGCGTCTATTTGAAGAAGGCTCCGCTCTCGCGTCATTCTGCTATAAAAAGCTGAATGACGCGGAACAGAAAATTCAGGATATAACAACTCTTGAAAAAAAGGACGGAAAAACGGATGAATCGAATTGACCCGCAGGAATACGAATCGCTGATTCAGAATCAGCTGGACCGTTTCGTACCGGAGGAAAAGGTAATCCAGTCGGCACTCTTCCGTGCCATGCGTTATAGTCTGCTCGCGGGAGGCAAACGTATCCGGCCGATTCTTGTGCTTGAATATTGTGGGCTCTGCGGCGGTGATCAGCAATCGGCGCTTCCGTTTGCCTGCGCGGTGGAAATGGTTCACGCCTATTCGCTGATTCACGACGATCTTCCCTGTATGGACGACGACGATCTGCGCCGCGGCAGACCGTCCAATCACGTTGTATTCGGGGAAGCCCAGGCACTTTTGGCAGGGGATTCGCTGCTGACCATGGCGTTTGAAACAATGCTTTCACCGGAAAGCATTGTTGCGGTCGGAGCGGAACGTGCCGCGGAAGCTGCCGGAGTTCTCGCAAGAGCTTCGGGCGCTTACGGTATGGCCGGCGGACAGGCCATCGATCTGGAATTCGAAGGGCAGGAGATTTCCTTCGACGTTCTCCGGAAAATGGACGAGTGCAAGACCGGCGCGCTGATCCTCGCCGCCTGCCGGATGGGCTGTGTGCTCGGCGGGGCGGACGAAGAACAGAAAAAAGCGGCCGACCTCTACGCAAAATCCATCGGTCTTGCATTCCAGATTGTCGACGACATTCTGGATGTAACAGGGGATACCGCGACGCTCGGAAAACCGGCTGGCAGCGATATTGAAAAAGACAAGAACACCTACGTTTCCGCTCTGGGCATTGAAAAGGCGAGGCAAACGGTGGAAGAGCTCACCCAGACTGCTGTTTCCGCCCTTTCCGTCTTCCCGGGGGACACCGGGTATCTCCGGAATCTCGCGCTCCGTCTGGCAGAAAGAAAAAGCTGAATTTCGTTGACAAAATTGACTCTTTATGATATTCTTTATAAGCCGCATATTACGGGTTTATAAGAGGGAAACCCGCCCGTGGTAGCGAGATTATGAAAAAGGCAGGACCTTATTTTCATGTTTGCAGTGATTGAAACAGGCGGCAAGCAGTACAAGGTGCAGAAGGACGATGAAATATTCGTCGAGAAGCTTGCAGCGGAAAAAGATGAGACCGTTGAATTCAAAGTGCTTGCACTCAGCACGGATGATGGACTGAAAACCGGTGCTCCCTATGTGGAAGGCGCAACTGTAACCGGAAAAATCCTGAAAAACGGAAAATCCGGAAAGATTACGGTTCTGACGTACAAGGCCAAGAAAAACGAAAGTCGTAAAATCGGCCACCGTCAGCCCTACACAAAGGTTAAGATCGATTCCATCAATGCCTGACCATGATCTCCGTTGAGTTTTTCAGCCGCGGGGGCCGCTGGACCGGATTTCACGTTGAAGGGCACTCCGGTGCTTCCGAAGCGGGAACCGATATTGTCTGTGCGGCAGTTTCTTCGGCGGCATATCTGACGGCAAACACCGTTACCGATGTGTTGCACGTTTCCGCAAGGGCTGAGGCGGAGGACGGGAAAATGGTTTTACAGATTCGTCCGGATGACGCTTCAAAATGTCAGACAACCTTACAAGGGCTTTGGCTGCATCTGAACGGTCTCCGGGAGCAATATCCCGAAAACATCATGATTTCCAATACGGAGGTGTAAGCATTATGTTAAAAATCAACATTCAGCTGTTTGCACATAAAAAAGGAATGGGCTCCACCAAGAACGGCCGTGATTCCGAGTCCAAACGTCTTGGCGTAAAGCGGGCGGACGGTCAGTTTGTTCTGGCCGGCAATATTCTTGTGAAACAGCGCGGCACACATATTCATCCGGGCAACAACGTCGGCATCGGATCGGATGATTCCCTGTTTGCTCTGATCGACGGGAAAGTCAAGTTCGAACGGTATGACCGCGACCGCAAAAAGGTCAGCGTTTACGCTCAAGAGCAGTGACCTTCGTTTTTTAACGGACGGAAATCCCGGGTTTGCGCCCGGGATTTTTTTCGCCTTTCGGCAGAAGATATGGTATACTGTTGCCGACAGGGCTATTTGTAAAGGAGCGTAACGAATGTTCATCGATAGCGCAAAGATCCGGGTTCGGGCGGGCAGCGGCGGCGACGGAGCCGTCGCGTTTCACCGCGAAAAATACGTCGCCTCCGGCGGACCCGACGGCGGTGACGGCGGCCACGGCGGAAACATTGTGTTTCAGGTTGACGACAACCTCTCAACGCTTGCCGATTTCCGTTACAAACGGAAATATGTTGCGGAAAGCGGCGAAAGCGGCAAAGGAAAACGCTGCAGCGGAAAAGGCGGAAAAGATCTTCTGATCCGTGTTCCGCGCGGAACGCTTCTGCTGGATGCCGAAACAGGTCGTGTGGTTGCGGACCTTTCCTCCGATGAGCCGCAGATCGTCGCGAAGGGCGGACGCGGCGGATGGGGCAATTCCCACTTTGCTACGCCCACCAGGCAGACCCCACGTTTCGCAAAGCCCGGGACTCCAGGGGAAGAACTGGAGCTTCGCATGGACCTGAAGCTGCTCGCCGACGTTGGCCTTGTCGGTTTCCCGAACGTGGGAAAATCGACGCTTGTTTCGGTTGTCAGTGAAGCAAAACCGGAAATTGCAAATTACCACTTCACCACGGTGACGCCGGTGCTCGGTGTCGTGCGTCTCGGACCGGAGCGCTCCTTTGTTATCGCGGATATTCCCGGCCTGATCGAGGGAGCGAATGAAGGCGCCGGACTGGGCCATCAGTTCCTGCGCCACGTGGAGCGCTGCCGACTCCTTATCCACATCGTAGACGTCTCTGGGAGCGAAGGACGCGATCCCAAAGAGGATTTCCGCATTATCAATGAAGAACTGAAAAAGTTTAACCCGGAGCTGGCGGAACGCCCGATGCTGGTTGCGGGGAATAAATGCGATTTGACCACGGACGAGCAGGTCCGTTCTTTTGAGGAATTCGTCACAAGTCAGGGCTATGAGTTTTTCCCCATTATGGCCGCGATCCGCTATCAGGTGGACCCTCTCCTGAACCGAGTAGGAGAAATGCTGCAAAAGCTGCCGCCGATCCGGAAATACGAGCCTGAACCGGAGCCGCTCCGTCCCGTGGAAGAATTTGGGCAGCGTGAGGTCAAGGTGGAAAATCAGGACGGTGTCTTTATCGTCGAAGGCGAATGGCTTCTGCCGGTTCTTCGTACCATCCGTTTCGACGATTCGGAATCCCTGCGGTATCTTCAGCGGGTACTGGAAAAGACCGGTGTGGATGAAGCACTTCGGAATGCCGGTGTACACGATGGCGATACGGTAAGCATTTATGGCGTCGAATTCGATTATACAGAGTAGAGGTGTCTATTTGGAACGCTTTTACAATATACCCTGCGACCCGAAAGCCTTGAGCCCGTTGAACCTTGCTTTCGTCGGCGACGCGGTTTTCGAGGTTTTTGTACGGGAGCGACTGGTATGCAGTGCGAATCGGCCAGTCAATGAACTGCACCACCTTTCGGTAAAGCAGGTTTGCAGCGGTGCACAGGCAGCTTTTACAGAGAAGCTGCTCCCTATCCTGACGGAGGAGGAAGCGTCGATTCTCCGGCGCGGCAGAAACGCCCATACGAATCATGTTCCGAAAAGCTCCGGCGTTGCCAATTACCATACCGCAACAGGCTTCGAGTGCCTGTTCGGCTATCTCTATCTGAACGGTCAAATTGAGCGCCTTCGGGAGCTTTTTGAATTGATCTGCAGCGAAACAAGCGAAACATAAGAAAGGAGGCCGTCGAATGCCAACCCTGTTTCACTCAAAAAAAGTGGATGAAATTACCAAAGACATTCTGTTTTATGCAATAGGAAGTTCCATCTACGCCGTTTCCGTTAACATGTTTACGGCGCCGAACCATATCGCACCCGGCGGCGTAACCGGTGTGGCTACAATGCTGAACTATCTGTTTGCGTGGCCGATCGGCACTCTTGGCCTCCTGCTCAATATCCCGATTTTTATCTGGGCAATTCTTCAGATCGGTTATAAACTTGTGGTTAAGACCATCACCGCAACCGTTTTCGTTTCCGCTGCGATCGATCTGATCGGCATCGTGATTCCTCACTACACTGGGAATCCGATGCTCGCGGCCATTTTCGGCGGATGTCTGGAAGGCATCGGTCTTTCCCTTGTTTTCATGCGGGGAGCAACCACCGGAGGAACAGACCTTATCGCACGGCTTTTAAACCGGCGCGTTCGGTTTGTTTCCATGGCAAAGCTCATGATGTGCGTAGACTTTGTGATTGTTGTCGTTTCAGCGTTCGTGTACCGCAGCATGGAAAGTGCACTGTATGCGCTGATTGCGATTTTTGTTTCCAGCAGGCTGATCGATGCAATCCTATACGGTACGGATATCGGAACCGGTAAGATTATGTTCATTATTTCAGAAAAAAGCGATGAGATTTCCAATGAAATTATCAACGACGTTGATCGAGGCGTAACCAAGCTCGACTCCAGAGGAGCCTTTACGGGCCGGGAAGGTGAGGTTCTGCTCTGCGCCGTGCGTCGATATGAGGTTGCTAAAGTAAAGGATATCGTTCGTACCATTGATAAATCCGCCTTTATCATTGTCGGGGATGCCGGAGATATTTCCGGAGAGGGCTTCCGCGCGTCTCTTCCGGAGGATAAAACCCTTTTCGAACTAATTAATCAGGTTAAAAATAAATAAAACAGCGGGAGGCAAGGTTGTAAATCCTCCCGCTGTTTGCGCTGGATCAGCCTTTCCAGCTTTTTGTGTTGTCACACCTGTCCTGACCGGAATCTTTCTTGCTCTCCGTACTATTGCAGGAGTTTTTCCCCTGACCGGTGAAATTGCCGTGCTGTTCCTTCTGCTTGTTCGGCTTTGAGTTTTGTTTATCCAAAACGATCACCTCCTTTCCGCATTATTCTTTGCGACTGGAAAACATTTATACCAAACTTTTCATGGAGTTGATATTCTTTGGTCCGCTTTCCAACGGAATTTTTGTCTCGGATGCGCTCCCTGCTCGGAGAAGAGGACTACGGGCGCTATCTGCTTGAAATGGAAGCGCCTGCTTTCCGGGGAATTCGTCTCAATCCACTGAAATGCGGTGAATCGGTTCTCTTCGACGCGCTTCCGTTTTCAATAAAGCCTGCGCCTTTTTCTCCTTACTCTTTTTACATTCCTGCTGAGGCTGAAAAAATCGGCAGTTTGCCGATGCATCACGCAGGCGCTTTTTACGCGCAGGAGCCTTCCGCGGCTTCCGCAGTCACGGTTCTCGACCCGCAGCCCGGGGAAAAGATATTGGATCTCTGTGCCGCTCCGGGCGGTAAATCAACGCAGATTGCCGCTCTTCTGGAAGGGCGGGGCTTGTTGTGGTCCAATGAATACGTCCGCAGCCGCGCCAATATTCTGCTCTCCAACCTGGAACGGATCGGAGCGCGGAACGCCGTGGTTTCCTGCTGTCACCCGGAAAAGCTCTGTACTGCTCTGGCCGGCTTTTTCGACCGCGTTCTTGTCGATGCACCTTGCTCGGGTGAAGGACTGTTTCGGCGTGAGGAGCAGGCTGTGCTCGACTGGAGTGAAAAACACGTGGAAGCCTGCGCAGTCCGCCAGCTGGCCATTCTGGAAAGTGCGGCATCCGCCGTCCGTACGGACGGACTTCTGGTTTACTCCACCTGCACGTTTTCCCAGGAAGAGAACGAAGGGGTCATTTCTTCGTTTCTGGAACGGCATCCGGATTTTGAACCTGCCGAATGCAAAGTTTCCTTCGGCAGGCCCGGCGCGCTGCAATGCACGCACCGTATTTTCCCAATGGATGGGGGAGAGGGTCATTTTGTTGCGGCGATGCGCAGACGCTCCGAAAATCCGTGCAGGGTGCGGCCTTACCGGGTTTCTCAAAAAGCCGAACGGGCAGCGGCAGAAGAACTTTTCCGGTCGGTCTTTCAGGGCGAGTGCTTCGGCCGAATTGAACCGTTCCGTGAAAACTTTTGTATTCTTCCCGAAGCCCTGCCGGAGCTTTCCGGCCTTGATATCCTGCGGGCAGGGGTGATGCTCGGCACTCGGCGCGGAGAGCGAATTGAGCCTGCCCACGCGCTTTTTATGGCGGCACGGCCGGAGGAACTGCAAAACGTTGTTTCCCTGCGTCACAATTCGCCTGAAATCTATGCCTATCTCCGGGGCGAAGAAATCGAAACAGATCGGGCCTCCGGCTATGCTGGAGTGTCGGTTGATGGAGTCGTGACCGGCTTTGGGAAAATATCCAACGGGCGTTTGAAAAATCATTACCCAAAGGGATTAAGGAACAAAGGCAAATCAGGTGATTTCCCGCTTTTTCCCAAGCCTACGGCTTGAAATAGAGAAACAATGATAGTATAATAATAAAAAATCAAAAAGCACAGCCTGAAATAGATACACAAGCAGCCTCAAAGCCTGGATGAGTGTCATTACGCTGTCTTCAGGCTTTTTTTCTGCTTAGTTAGGAGTTCATGCGTAAGATTGAGCTTTTAGTTCCGCTGGAATTCGAAGGCATTGCCCTGAAGAATTTTCTGCGAAAGTACTGCGAGGTATCGGCTGGATTGCTGGCGTGTCTGAAACGGGAACCGGATGGACTTACGCGAAACGGTCTCCCCGTGATCGCAACCGATCTTCTTCATCGGGATGATCGGATTATTCTTTCCCTGCCGGAGGAATCTTTTTCGGCCGAGCCGGTTGAGCTTCCTTTTGACGTCGTTTATGAGGATAAGGACCTCCTCGTCCTCGATAAACCGCCGGGGATGCCCATGTATCCCTGCCCCGGCCACGATCGGGACAGCCTGGCGAACGCAATCTCCGCGTACTGCCGAAAAACAGAGGAATCCTATGCCTTCCACCCCGTATACCGGCTTGACCGAGATACAACGGGACTTGTGGTTTTGGCAAAAAACCGTTTCGCCGCAGGGAAGCTTGCGGGTAATATTCAGAAAACCTATACGGCAGTCTGTATGGGGGCTTTGAGCGGCGAAGGGGAGATCGACGCCCCGATCGGTCTGCTAGAAGGACATACAATTCAGCGAACCGTCACGCCGGAAGGCCAGGAGGCCGTCACTCACTGGAAAAGCATCGCTTCTTCACCCAAGGCGAGCCTTCTCGTTCTCACTCTGAAAACGGGCCGCACCCATCAGATTCGGGTCCATCTTTCCCATATCGGCCACCCGCTTTTCGGCGACGATTTTTACGGCGGCACACGGGAGGGCATTGGAAGACAGGCTCTGCATTGTTCTTCTGCCTGTTTTTCACATCCCGTATACGGGAATACATTAAATCTGCGTTCTCCGCTTCCGAAAGATATGCTCCGCCTAACGGAGCTTCTGGGAATTGGGGAAAAATAAAAATTTTTTAAGATATTTTATAATTATACACTATTTTTGAAAATTTGATGTATAATTATACTATAATAAAACAGTCCGAACTCAAATAACGGGCAAAGACATAAAGGAGATTGGTTATGAAAAACACAAAAAAGGCAGCGGCATTTTTACTTGCCGCAGCAATGACTCTTTCCCTTGCGGCATGCGGCCAGAGCAGTTCTTCTTCCAGTGCGGCTCCGTCCAGCGCAGCGCCTGCGAGCAGTGAGGCGGCAAGCAGCACGGCAGCAGCCAGTTCCACAGCAGCTTCTTCTGCGGCTTCTGTCACTACGATTAAGTCCGGCACGCTCACCATGTCCACCAACGCGGAGTTTGAGCCGTTTGAATACAAGGACGGCACCAACATTGTCGGCATCGACGTAGACATCGCCAACAAAGTCGCTCAGAAGCTTGGCAGTCAGCTGAAAATCAACGACGTTGCTTTCGATTCCCTGATCATGGAACTGCAGACCGGCAAATGCGATTTTGTCGCGGCAGGTATGACGGTCACAGACGATCGGAAAAAGAACGTTGATTTCTCCGATCCTTATTTCGATGCAACTCAGTCGATCATCGTTCCGAAGGGCAGCGCCATTAAATCCCGTACCGACCTGAACGGTAAAAAGGTCGGCGTACAGCAGGGCACCACGGGCGATTCCTTCTGCACCAACGAAGACGGAAAGAGCGACATCAAAGTCGGCTCCGTCAAGCGGTTCAACAAAGGCGCCGATGCCGTTGCTGATCTGCTGAACGGCAGAGTGGATGCAGTCGTCATCGACGATTTTCCGGCTACCAAGTTCGTTTCCAAGAACGCAGATAAGCTTGTAAAGCTGAGCGACGCGCTTACGGTTGAGCATTATGCTATCGCCGTTAAAAAAGGCGATACCGCAAAGCTGGAACTTATCAACGGCGTATTGAAGGATCTCAAGTCAAGCGGTGAACTGAACAAGATCATCACGAAATACAAGTCCGCTCTTGAAGGAGCCTAAAAACAGACTGTGAAATGCAGGGCAGCGGATTGAAATCTCCGCGCCCTGCATTTGTGCTGTTCGATTGGGGGAAAGTCAATGTCCATTTTCTCTTCGCTGCAGGATCAGTTTTATCAGTCCTTTATTCTGAAGGACCGGTATATGAATCTGGTGTTCGGGTTGGAAAACACCCTGATCATCACGATTTTTGCCGTCCTGCTCGGCGTACTGCTGGGAACCGCCGTCGCTCTGGTCAAGGTTTCTCATGCGAATAACCCTGGAAAACTAAAAATTCTGAACGGAATCTGCACCCTTTACCTGACCTTAATCCGCGGAACACCGGTGGTCGTCCAGCTGATGATCATGTACTACGTGATCCTGAGCAACACGAGCGTCAATGATATCACCGCCGCGATTTTAGCTTTCGGCATTAATTCCGGTGCCTATGTTGCGGAGGTAATCCGGACCGGAATTCTTTCCGTGGACCGCGGCCAGATTGAAGCCGGGCGGTCCCTCGGCTTGAGCCAGCGTACAACCATGGTGAAGATCGTATTCCCGCAGGCGCTTAAAAACGTCTTGCCGGCCATTGGAAACGAGTTTATTGCCCTGCTGAAGGAAACGTCTGTGGCCGGATATATCGGCATTCAGGACCTTACAAAGGGCGGCGACATCATTCGCAGCATTACGTATCTTGCATTTACGCCTCTGCTCACCACCGCTGCGGTTTATCTGCTCATCGTAATCGGGCTGACCACGTTACTTACAAAATTCGAAAGGAGGCTGCGCAGAAGTGATTACCGTTAAGAATCTTCACAAGAGCTTTCGCACCCTGAACGGAACGGTCGACGTCCTGAAGGGAATCGATCAAACCATTGAAAAAGGGGAAAAGGTTGTCGTGATCGGGCCTTCCGGCTCCGGGAAAAGTACCTTTCTGCGTTGCCTAAACCTTCTGGAACAGCCAACCGATGGGGAAATCTGGTTTGAGGGTACTCAGATCAACACACCGACCTGCAACACCGATCAGCTCCGGCAAAAAATGGGCATGGTGTTTCAGCATTTTAATTTGTTCCCCCATTTGACCGTCCGCGAAAACATCACGCTGGCACCGATCTCCCTTAAGCTGAAAAGTCAGAAGGATGCGGACGAACAGGCTGAAAAACTGCTGGAGCGTATCGGTCTTGCCGACAAGGCGGACGCCTACCCGGGACAGCTTTCCGGCGGGCAGAAGCAGCGGATTGCAATTGTGCGTGCGCTTGCCATGGAACCGGACGTTATGCTTTTTGACGAGCCCACCAGTGCCCTTGACCCCGAAATGGTGGGTGAAGTGCTGGATGTTATGAAAGAGCTTGCCGACGACGGCATGACCATGGTGGTTGTTACCCACGAAATGGGATTTGCCCGCGAGGTTGCAACACGGGTGCTGTTTATGGCGGACGGGATGATTCTGGAGGAAGAAAAACCGGACGAATTTTTCGCTCATCCGAAAAATCCCAGACTGCAGGAATTTTTGGCCAAAGTGCTTTAATTCTTATTGGAAATGTGATAAAATTATGGAGTACGGCAGATGCCGTGCTCCGTATTTTTTTTAAGGCTGTGGTGTTATGCCGTCTGCCATTACTCATTTTCTTCATGCGCAGAAAGCGCTGAATTACTTTCAGAACGGCAAGAGCGTACCGGTTGTGTCGGATGCGTTCTTTTGGGGCGCTCAGGGGCCCGATTTCCTGTTTTACTATAACCTGTACCCCTGGCGAAAAGGGGAGGGCCTGAGGCCCTACGGTGACCGTCTGCACAACGAGCTTCCTTCCCGTCTTCTGGGAAGCATGCGCGCTTACTACAGAACCTGTAAACAGGAAGAAAATCCTATCCTGCGCTCTTATCTTTATGGCTTTCTGTGCCATTACAGCCTGGACCGAACTGCTCATCCTTATGTTCATGCCCAGATTCAGAATCTCAGTAAAGATTATGCGGACCGGTCGGAGACCTTTCTTCACTGCATGATTGAATCCGAATTGGATGTTATCATACTCCGGGCGGAGCGCAATATGTTTCCAACGGATTTTGACCTGAAGAGTACGGTTCCGTGGAACGAAGAAGCTTTGTCTGTGGTTGCCTCTCTTTATGTTTCCGTGCTGAACAGCCTGTATGGGGAAACAGCGTCGGTCGGACAGGTCATGCGTGCCATGAAAGACTGCCGGGAAATTCAGGGTTTGCTGAATGATCGGACAACCTTTAAAAAGTCCCTTCTGGAGTCTTGGGAAAAACGCAGGCAGCGCTATCGCTTTTCTTGTTTTTTCCGGGGTATCAGCGAAGAGGACGGATACGATTACGTCAATGTTCTTTCCTCCGGGTGGCGCTGGCCTCCCGACAGTCCCCGAATAAGGACCGATAGTTTTTTCGATTTGTATGAAACTTCCGCCCGCGAAAGCGCCGGATTTATGAAAACCTATTTTTCTTCCGAAAATCTGACTGCTCTCACGGATGAAATCCCATTTGACTAGGAAGGACTTGATTTTTGATGGAACGAATTGCAAGCTTTTGCGTTGACCATACCAAACTTATGCCCGGAATCTACGTGTCGAGGGTCGACGGGGATATAATCACTTACGATCTCCGGCTGAGAAGACCGAATATTCCACCCTTTATTTCCAATCCGGCGCTGCACACCGTTGAGCATCTGTTTGCTACCTTCGCGCGGAATTCAGACCTTCGCGAAAAGGTCATTTATTTTGGCCCTATGGGCTGCCGCACAGGCTTTTATTTGCTTCTCCGCAACGCAACATACGAAGAAGCAATTCGCCTCATTGTCAATACCTTTGAGCAGATCGCTGCCTATGAAGGGGACATTCCGGGCGCAGCAGCGGCGGAATGCGGCAATTACCGGGAGCACGACCTTGCGGATGCCAAAAAGGAAGCTGTTGGCTATCTTTCTGTCATCCGTAACTGGACCCCGGAAAAGCTCAAATACGAAGCCTGAAAGCAGTAGTTTTTCCTCTTTTCAAAGGGGTTGCAAATTTGTTACTTTTGTTGTATGATATGAATAATATTTTTACAAATTTGTAATATTTGCAATTCTTTGAAAGGATATTTTTTCATGCAGTTTAACCGAATCAAACAACTGCTGAAATTTCATATGTCAGCTGAATCTCCGGAATCTGTGTTCAATCGTTTTTGCAGATTCCTCTATATCGCAGGAATTCAGTCCACCCGGATTCTGAAACGCTTGGGACGAAGATCACGGCGTTTTTTCCGGCCTCTTGTAAATTTATTACGAAGTTTATACCGTGCTTCCATTGGAAAACAGCTTGAAAAAATCCGCCGCGAATTTAGTAACGCCCGTTTCGGCCTTTCCACAGCGCAGGAAAGAATTGCCGCCGCCAAAAAGCACGGTTTTTTTTCTGTACTTCGGGAATGTGCCGTAATTGCTGGCAAAAGCTTTCGAATCCATAAACGTGTCGTTGCAGCTGTTCTGAATTTTTCTGTTCCTGCGGTGTGCGTTTTGGCTCTTTGCATGACGGTCCATTATTGGAGCGGCTTGAATTTTGGTTTATTGCTTGAAAATAACGGCCATGAAATTGCCTCAATTTCGGATGAAAGCGTCTATTGCAAAGCAACCGAAATGGTCAGTCAGCGTATGGTTCACGATCAGGCAGATAAAGAAGCCAGCTTGAAATTCGCCCCGAATTTCAAACTTTCGGTCAATCCGGGAAATCTGTCTTCTGCTTCTTACGTCTGCGATAAACTGATTGAACAATCCAATGGAATCATTGAAGAAGCGAGCGGTTTATATGTAGACGGTGAGCTCTGGGGTGTCGTTAAGAGCGGAGCCGACCTTCGCTATATGCTTCAAAGCCTGCTGAATACGGCACGCAAAGGGGATTCCTCCGTTTCGGTGCAGTTTGCACAGAACGTCGAAATTGTGAATGGTCTGTTCCCAACCACTTCTATTGTCAGTGTGGATTCCATGGGACGAATGGTAAACGGCACTTCGAAATCTGGCGTCACTTACATGGTAAAGCCCGGCGATACAGTCACATCGATTGCCAAAACGAACCACATGACCATCGCAGAGTTAAACAAGATGAATGGGAACCGTCTCGGTGATTCCATTCGTGCCGGAGACATTATCAATCTGGAAGTAGCCGTCCCGAAGCTAAGCGTAGAACTGACAAAGACCGTAAAGTATGAGGTCGTTCTACCTTATAAGACGATTACGCAAAACGACGACTCTCAGTACACCGATTATTCCAAGGTGCTCAAAGAAGGCAGCAACGGCCTTCAGGAGCGCGTGGATCAGGTCAGCGTCATAAACGGGAGTGAAACCGGCAGGGAGAACCTGAGCGCCCGCAACCTCGTCGATCCTGTGGATAAAATCGTAATCACCGGGACGAAAAAGCGCCCGCAGAATCAAGCCGGTGTCAGCAGTGGCAGCTTTATGTGGCCTGTGCCGTCCCTGCATACGATCACCACTTATTTTACCTGGCGCTGGGGGGAATTCCATTACGGAATCGATATTTCGGGCTCCTGCGCTTACGGTCAGACCATCGTCGCGTCGGATGGGGGAGTCGTGACGGAAGCGGGATGGGAAAGCGGCTACGGCAACTGCGTTGTCATTGACCACGGAAACGGTTATAGTACGCTTTACGGTCACGCCAGTACACTTTTGGTTACCACCGGCCAGGCGGTTGCGAAAGGTCAGGCCATTGCCAGAGTCGGTGCAACCGGCAACGCGACGGGTCCGCATTGCCATTTTGAAGTAATAAAAGATGGTAATAAAGTGAATCCTTTGTCCTATGTTTCATAAATTTTTCTTTCGCCTTAATGTATGAATTAGTTCTTATTTGCGAATATTATTTATTGTAATAGTTAAAATTTATTACAATATTTTCTTATTTTTTTATGGTTGTTGACTTTTGCGGTCATCTGTATTATGATCATAACCGAGTATGAAACAACGCGCAGAAATTTATAACTGTTTCTGCATGGAATTTTTTATGCTCATTTTTAGTTGATTTTCCTCCGATAATTTACAGGCACAAAGTTGGCTTGTTTTCTTAAATATTTGATAAAAACTTGATATAATAGTATTGTTTTGATTGAGATTGGAGCGTTCTGCATTGGACAAATTTATAGTAAGAGGCGGCATTCCCCTAAAGGGGGAAGTTTCGATCAGTGGAGCGAAAAATGCTGCTATTGCGATTATTCCAGCAGCAATTTTATCCGATGGGATCTGCCGTATAGAGAATATTCCCGATATTACGGATGTCTCGTATATTACCAGAATGCTGTACGACATGGGGGCAAAAGTACGAACCGTCAATAAATCAACTTTAGAAATTGACGCTCGACCGATCCGTACACACGTGGTCTCGGATGATTTGGCGCGTCATATCCGCGGTTCCTATTATTTGCTTGGAGCGCTGCTGGGCCGCTTTCACCACGCGGTGGTTCCAATGCCGGGCGGCTGCGATTTCGGCGTCAGGCCTATTGATCAGCATTTGAAGGGCTTTCTGGCAATGGGGGCCAAGTATCGTCTGGAAGGCGGTATGGTCGACGTATCCGCAGACAAGCTTACCGGCAACAACATTTATCTGGATGTTGTCTCCGTTGGAGCAACCGTCAATATCATGCTTGCGGCAACCCGGGCCGAAGGATTGACCGTTATTGAGAATGCCGCCAAAGAACCGCATATCGTTGATCTGGCGAACTTCCTCAACTCCATGGGAGCGGATATCCGTGGCGCCGGCACCGACGTCATCAAGATTTATGGCGTAAATCAGTTAAACGGAACCTCTTATACGATTATTCCCGATCAGATTGAGGCGGGGACGTATATGGTTTCCGCCGCTGCAACCTGCGGCGATATCCTTGTCAAGAACGTAATTCCAAAACACTTGGAATCAATTTCTGCGAAGCTTTTGGAGATGGGAGTCAGCGTTGAGGAATTCGACGATTCCATCCGTGTGAGCCGGAGTGGAACGCTGAATAAATGCAACATTAAAACCATGCCGCATCCTGGTTTTCCAACCGATATGCAGCCGCAGATCGCTGTTCTTCTTTCCATAGCGAGCGGTACGAGTATCATTAACGAAAGTGTCTGGGACAACCGCTTCCGGTATGTGGAAGAGCTCAAGAGAATGGGAGCCCAGATTTCGGTGGACGGCAAGCTAGCAGTCGTCGAGGGTGTCGACCATCTGGACGCCGCGCCGGTCAAAGCGATGGACCTTCGGGCCGGTGCCGCCATGATTATTGCGGCGCTCTGTGCGCACGGGACGACGCAGATTGAAGACATTAAACACATTGAGCGCGGCTACGAAAACATTGAAGATAAGTTCCGCAGTCTTGGCGCCGATATTAAACGGATTCATATTCCCGATTCCGAAACCGCTCAGGCGATTTGAATCGGAGAAATCAGGGAGAGGCCGACGGCCTTTCCCATTTTGCTACTGGAGAGGATTCAATGGCGCGGTTTTGTCCGCTTTTCAGCGGAAGCAGCGGGAACAGTTATTACATAGGCTCGGCAACGGAAGGAATTTTAATTGATGTGGGGCGTTCCGCCAAACAATTGGACGCAATGCTTTCGCGCTGCGGAATTGCCGATACGGCGGTTAAGGCCGTCTTTGTCACGCATGAGCACATCGACCACGTAAGAGGCCTTCGGGTCTTTGCGTCGCGGCACCGTTTACCCGTATTCACTTCCCGAGGTACACTAAGGGCACTTGACGGCATGGGGTGTCTGGACCCCCGTTACTCCGCAGACGTGATCGGGGGAGAGGGCATGGAAGTTGCCGGGCTTTCCATCAAGCCCTTCCATACGCCGCATGACTGCGCCGAAGGCGTCGGATACCGCGTTACCCTGCATGACGGCCGGGTGGTTGCCGTTTCAACCGACCTCGGCGTGATGACGGAGGAAATCCGTACCCAACTTTTTGGCGCAGATCTGGTTGTTCTGGAGTCCAATCATGATGTGGGCATGCTTCAGAACGGTCCGTATCCTTACCCGCTGAAGCGAAGGATTCTTTCGGAAACGGGGCATCTTTCCAATCTGGCCTGCTCAGCGGAACTTTGCGGTCTTGCAGAAGCAGGTACCACACGCTTCGTACTAGCCCATCTGAGCTCGGAAAACAATACGCCGGAACTTGCTTACGAAACAGCTTTGTGCTCTCTCCGCCTGTCAGGCTATCGCCAGGGAACCGATTTTGAATTATACGTCGCTCCTCGTGAAAATTCAGATGGAAAGATGATTTTATTTTAATGCTGAAAACTCAGTTGATCTGTGTCGGGAAACTGAAAGAAACCTATTGGCGGGACGCCTGCGCCGAATATGTCAAACGACTCTCCGCGTTCTGTAAATTCTCCATTTTGGAGCTTCCAGAATACCGTCTGCCGGAAAAACCTTCTCAGGCGCAGATTGATCACGCCTTGGAGGAAGAGGGAAAAAAGATTCTTGCCGCGGCTGACGGGTATCCGGTCATGGCGCTTTGTGTGGAGGGGAAAGCTATTTCCTCCGAACAGTTTGCTTCCGAAATCTCCGACATATGTCAGAGCGGGAGTGGGGGACTCAGCTTTGTAATCGGGAGTTCCTATGGTCTGTGCCCTGCCGTAAAAGAGGCATCTTTTTTTCGGCTTTCCCTTTCTTCCATGACCTTTCCTCACCAGCTCGCGCGCGTTGTGCTGTGTGAACAGATTTACCGTGCCTTTCAGATTCTCGGGAACGGGCACTACCATAAATAAGCGTTCAGCAGAGAAAAAGCCCCGGATTTTAAAATCCGGGGCTTTTTTATCGCTTCATGAAGCAGATAGCTTCTGTCGCTTAATGACTTTCAATCTGGAGAATTCCTCGCGGTCTTTTTCTTCCAATGCATCGGTAATCAGCTTCACCGTGGACTCAAAGCGTGGAATCATAATGTTTTTCAGCGCGTTGGCACGCTTTTGCGTCTTTTTGACGGCGTCCGCGAGACGATACACACTGTTTTCAATTTCCGCAAGCTCTGCGGTCATCTTCTTGACCTCGCCAAACTTATTATAGGCGAGATCGAGAAGACTGTTGGTGGAGTTCAGTCCAAACGGAATCGGAACATCATGGCTTTCAAAGGAAACCATGGGGATTTCGACCCCCATCACACTGCGATAGGCAACATTCAGCCCATCTTCAACCGGAACGGTTGTAGAGAGCTCCTTGCAGATACCAAGCGTGATGTTGGCGCGCTGTAAGGCCTCATAGGCTTCCGCATAAGCAGTGTCGATTTTTTTCTGAATCTCGGAAGCCCGGTCGATCAGCGTCATCATCTCGCGGATCAGAATATTCCGTTTCCGGTCGAGAAGCTCAAAGCCGGTGCGTGAAAGCTCCAGCGACTTTTTTGTTGCAAGCAGGTTGCCTTTTGTAGGAACAATCTGATTACTCAAATCTCATCGTCCTCGCTTCCGGATGTGGATTTTGACCCGCCGGAACTCTGTGCTTTTTCCTTTCCGGCCTCGGCGGCGACACGCTTTTTCGCCGGCTCATAGTATTTATCAAGAACCGCGGTGTTGACACGGTCCAGAGCTTCGCGCGGCAGGGTGGTCAAAAGCTCCCAGCCAAGATCAAGGCTCTGGTCGATGCTGCGGTTTTCGTCGGAACCCTGATTCACAAACTTCGCTTCGAACAGATTGCCGAATTCCAGAAGCTTCTTGTCTTCCGCGGAAAGCTCCTCTTCGCCGATAACCGACGCCAGCGAACGGGCATCCATTACCTTCGCGTAGGAAGCAAACAGCTGATTCGAAAGCGGAAAATGGTCTTCGCGCGTATTCCCCTTGCCGATACCGTCCTTCATCAGACGGGAAAGGGAAGGGAGAACCGAAACCGGAGGATAAATTCCGCTCGCGTCGAGAGAACGGTCCAGCACGATCTGACCCTCGGTGATGTAGCCGGTCAGGTCAGGCACCGGGTGCGTCACGTCATCGTTTGGCATGGTCAGAATCGGAATCTGCGTAACGGAACCAGTCTTGCCGCGCACCATACCAGCACGCTCATAGATGGAAGCGAGGTCGGAATACAGATACCCCGGGAAGCCTTTTCTTCCCGGAATTTCACCTTTGGAGGAGCTGAATTCACGCAGTGCCTCGGCATAGGAGGTCATATCCGTCATGATAACAAGGATGTGCATGTTCAACTCAAACGCAAGGTATTCCGCGACCGTAAGTGCGCAGCGCGGGGTAAGAATACGTTCGATGATCGGGTCATTGGCCAAATTCAGGAACATGACAACGCGCTGCAGAATTCCGGATTCGTCAAACGAACGACGGAAATAGTCAGCCACGTCGTTTTTAACGCCCATGGCGGCAAATACAATCGCGAAGTTGTTTCCTTCTTCTTCACTGATTTTCGCCTGCCGCGCGATCTGCGCCGCAAGCTCGTTGTGACGCATGCCGGAGCCGGAGAAGATCGGCAGCTTCTGCCCGCGGATCAGCGTCATCAGCGTATCAATGGTGGAAATTCCTGTGTTGATGTAGTTCTTCGGGTACACCCGCGACACAGGATTGATCGGCGTGCCGTTTACATTGACCCGTTTGACCGGGTAAATATTCCCCAGTCCGTCGAGCGGGCGGCCGGAACCGTCGAAAATTCTCCCGAGAATCTCGGGGGAAAGCGGCATTTCCATGGGGCGGCCGATCAGCCGTGTACGCGTGTTGGTCAGTGAAATTCCGCGTGTGCCCTGGAAGACCTGAATCACCGCGCGTTTCCCTTCCATCTCGACAATTCGTCCCTGCCGCATCGTCCCGTCGTCCAGCCGAATGTCAACAATCTCTTCGAAGGATGCGTTTTCCACGTCGTCCAGAACAATCAGGGAACCGTTTATTTCTTTAACGCCGATATAATCAAGAATCATGTGCAACCGCCTTCCAAGTTAAATTTACCCAAGCTCACGCGGATACAACAGCAGACAAGGTCTGATCGATTTCCTTGATATAGCCGTCGAACAAATCAAGCTTATCGTTGGGTATGGTCTCTTTCATTTTGATCAGTTTGTCAAACAGGCCGGTTTTCATGATTCCTGAAATCGGTACTCCGGCAGAGATAAGCTGTCTGGTCTTTTTATAGAGATAAACAATTGTTTTCATCATTAATTTTATCTTTTCCAGCGGAACGTAGGTATCTACCGGGTCCATTGCGTCCTGCTGAAGAAAACCAATCCGGATTACGCGGGAAATTTCAATAATCAGCTTCTGCTCGTCCGGCAATACGTCCGAACCAATCAGCTTTACGATTTCCATCAGCTTGTTTTCCTGCTGCAGAATCTTGCTGATCTGCTTCCGGTATTTGATGAAATCTTCGCCCTGATTCTTTGCGAACCATGGGTCAAGGTCAGAGAAATATTCGCTGTAGCTCTGCATCCAGTTGATTGCGGGGAAGTGACGTGCATAGGAAAGGGATTTATCCAGAGCCCAGAAAACACGGGTAAAACGTTTGGTGTTCTGCGTAACCGGTTCCGAGAAATCCGATCCGGCCGGCGAAACGGCTCCGATAATCGTGATGGAACCCTTCGACCCGTTCAGATTGTCCACCATACCGGCGCGCTCATAGAATTCGGAAAGGCGGCTCGGCAGGTAAGCAGGGAAGCCTTCTTCGGCGGGCATTTCCTCAAGACGACCGGAAATCTCACGGAGGGCTTCCGCCCAGCGGGAGGTGGAGTCGGCCATGATGGCCACGTGATAACCCATATCGCGGTAATATTCACCCAGCGTGATGCCGGTGTAAATAGAAGCTTCACGCGCGGCCACAGGCATGTTACTGGTGTTGGCGATCAGAACGGTGCGGTCCGTCAGAGGTCTGCCGGATTTCGGGTCGACCAGTTCGGTGAACTCTTCCAGAACCTGGCTCATTTCATTTCCGCGTTCACCGCAGCCGACATAGATGATAATATCCGCATCGCACCATTTGGCGAGCTGATGCTGAGTCATCGTTTTGCCGGTTCCGAAACCGCCCGGAATTGCGGCAGTTCCTCCTTTAGAAAGAGGGAACAGCGTATCAATAACCCGCTGACCGGTGATCAGCGGAGTGGTTGGCTGCAGACGCTCCGTCACAGGGCGGGGCGAACGAATCGACCAACGCTGGCAAAGGGAGAGGGAATGAACCTTTCCGATGGAATCGGTAAGCTCAACAACTGTGTCATTCACATGGAAACTTCCGCTCGGCTTTACGCTGGTCACTTTTCCGGAAAGATTGGGTGGTACCATGCATTTGTGAACGATAGCCGGTGTCTCCTGGCACTGTGCGTAAATATCGCCGCCCTTGAGCGCGTCGCCTACTTTCACAGTGATGGTAACATCCCAAAGCTTTTCTTCATCCAGAGAGGGAATGCTGCTGCCGCGGGAAATGAACGAACCGGTCTGCTCCGCAATAACCTTCAGCGGACGCTCGATTCCATCAAAAATATTATCAAGAATCCCAGGGCCGAGTGTTACGTTCATGGGGCTTCCGGTGCCGAAAACAGGCTCACCGGGACGAAGGCCGGTCGTTTCCTCGTAAACCTGAATGGTGGTGAATTGATCGGTAACACCGATTACTTCGCCGACCAGACGTTCTTTTCCGACAAATACCATTTCCATCATGGAAAAGCTCTTGGAATTCTGAACGGTTACAACAGGGCCGTTAATCCCATATATGACATCCTGAAAATCCATACCTTCATCTCCGATCATACTACGGTCATGCCCGAGTGTTCTTCAAACCATCCGCGCTGTTCTTCCAGCAGGGAGTCGAAGGTCTCGTCGGCCATCAGGCCCATGCCGGAATTGTATGCGCGTATTCCGCCGACGCCGATGGTCGGATCGACCTCAAACGTGCAGTCGCCGCCGAACGCTTCCCGGATCAGGTCCTCATATTTCGAATCGTCGGCTTTCAGGCAAATGACTGTGCCGGGCTTTGTAAATACCTTCTTGAAATTTTCGGCCGCTAATTTCAGCAGTTCCGCGTATTTTCCGCTTTGCATCAGTTCGGTAAGCTTTGCCGCCGCCTTGCTGAAAATCTCGTCGGTTATTTTCTTACGCTTGTCAAGGAGCTCCCGGCGTGCGGTGAGCTCCTTCTGTGCCATTTCACGCGAAATACCGCTGCGCATCTGAACCAGTTCCTTCTGGATCATGCGATAGCATTCTGTAAGAACTTCAATTTCCGCTTCATCCAGTTCCTTTTGCTTGAATGTGGAAATCTCATCTTCTATTTTTTTCCGCTGCTCCTCAGCATAATGATTGATTGCAGCGGAAAACTTATCTTTTTTGTCTTCTGCTTCAGCCATAGAAAACCCCCCGTTCGGATATTAGGTGCATCTTAAATCTTAACGCCGATTGCTTCGCGGACATAGCGAGTGATGGAATCCTTTGTGCAGCCATTTCCGTGACGGTCGGGAATTTCCACAATCAGCGGGCGTTTCCGGTTCAGCTTCAGGTTATAGACCAGTTCCGGGCACAGGGACAGCAGTGTTTCCGTAATCAGAACCACCGCAATATCGTCCCGATCCATGGTCTCCTCCAGAACTTTTTTCACTTCGTCGGCCTTGTGGACCACGACGCCTTCAATGCCCGCCAGGCGCAAACCGACCTGTGTGTCGACATTGTCACTGATCAAATAGAAACGCATGCGAGAACCTCCGTATTTTGAACCGTTACTGTACCTTGTTAAGCATCAGGATGGCAATCAACAAACCGTAGATGGCAATACCTTCACCAAGAGCTACGAAAATCAGTGCTTTACCGAAGACATCCGAATTCTCGCCGGTTGCGCCGATTGCGGCAGGAGCTGCAGCCGCAACTGCGATACCGCCGCCAATAGCGGCAATTCCGGAAGCAAGAGCAATGGCAAGCATGCTCAGACCCTTATCGGAAGAAGCAGCCGCGGCAGCAGCCTGGCTGGTGGTTGTACCTGCGGCGGCACCTGCAGCGGCTCCTGTGGAAGCGGCGGAAACACCGACCGGAATGCTGAAGGAAATCAGACATACCGCAGCAAAAGCAATAATCTGGGCAAGTAAAGCGGTACGCTTTTTTGCGCCCTTCTTAACGGCATGGATTGCGAAAGCAACGGTGATGACCAGAGCAGCTACAGGCAGGCACATAAATACGATGTTCATGATTTTTCCTCCTAAATAATTGCAAAATTAAGTTATTTTAAGATTCCTGACTTACGACGACCGGTGCAAACGCTCGGCCAGCCCCGTCAAAGAATCTGCTGAACATTTCATAAAATTCAAGTCTTAAGGTCTGAATTCCGGAAAGCAGGCCCTCCAGCGCGATTACAAATGCATTTCCGATCAGCAGGATCAGCACAAAACCGATTCCGGAAGAAGATTCCGCCAGCGTGAACACAACCAGCATCATTCCGGCATGAACCAGCACAAATGCGCCAACACGGATAAAGCTGATGGTATTCGTAAGGTAACTGAGCAGGAATTCGAAGACCTCAAAAAAGTTCTGCATGATATAATTTCCCATGCTTTCCGGCTTCCAGTCGGGACGTCCTTCGACAAGCCCACCCAAAACTTCCCGGAACAGCATGACGATCACAGGCAAAACGATCAGCACCAGAACATAGACGGGAGTCATCAGCTTTACTCCAAACACAATCTGTCCAAGCGCGCCCGCAACCAGAGAAACATAGAACACAAAGCCCGCCACTCCGTTCGGACCAAACAGTCCGTTTTCCAACAAACCGCGCCGCAGCGAGGAAATAATGTTCAGCGCTATGGCCAGAATCACAAGGAAAATCCCGAGGCCCACTGCGGAATAGATTACAAGGGTAGTAGTGTTTCCTTCCATAACGGAGATCGGTTTTCCGGGAAGGTGAAACACAGACTGATAAAATGGATCAAGGGCATGTTCGAATCCGAAAACAGAGCCGAATGCGGTGCCGAACAGTGCCGACATAATTCCGCACGGAATCATAGCTTTTCCTAAAGCCATATGGAATTTCTTCCACATCAGCCAGCCGACTATGGAAATGCAAATTCCCTGACCAAGATCCGCGAACATAATGCCGAAGATCAAAGCGTAGGTAAACGCGATCACAGGAGTCGGGTCCATCTCATTGTAGCGCGGCATTCCGTAAATTTTTATGAAAAATTCAAACGGACTGAAAATCTTACGATTTTTTAACAGAACCGGGGGAGAGTGTGTCAGTACTTCCGGATCTTCTGCGGCATCGGCCGCATACCGGATCGTACTGAGACTGTCGAGCTGCTTTTTTATGCCGCTCTCACGTTCCGCCGGTATCCATCCGGTGAGGATGAAGCTGTCACCGTAACGGGCCGCATACCGCTGAATGCCGAAGCAAATGTATTTTTCGGAAAGCCATGAATAGAGGATTTCGAAATCCTTTTTTCCCTGCTCCCAGAAATCATTGATCTGCCGGTTAATTTCCTCGATCTGCTGACGCTCCGTATTCCGCTTGGAGTCCAGCTCAGAAAGATACTGTTCGGGCGTTCCGCTCAGTTCGGTAAATCGCGTACGCTCAAAGTTCAGGCCGGAAAAAATGCGGTCGATCTCTTCGATCTGGTCGATCGGCGCACAGTACATACCCCAGTATCCGGATGGGTCGCTGGTACTCGGGAAAAAGACGACATACGGGTTTTCCTTGATTTCATCCAGCTTTGCATAACCCTCGGCAGGGAGAAATCCGAATCGGATTTTGATAAAGCGACACTCGTTGACCTCATTGAGACGAATATCAAGCCCCGTAAAATGCTGTACCTTTTCGATTTCCCGGTTCAGAGAAGCTATTTTCTGCTGATGTTCCACTCGCTTTTCCGAAAATCCGTTCCACGCCTGAACGATTTTTTGCGTGTAGGCGTTCCAGTCGCTGACGGAATCGGGGAGCCGCTCGGTGTGTTTTCCGTTCGGCTCTGCCTTTTTGCCCATCGCTTTGCTGGTGTCCGTCATTCGGCGGAGCGGCTCCGCATACGGATTTTCTTCCGCAACCGGAGAAAAGCCAGCCGTATTGGTATAAAAGGAAAGCGCATAATCCGGATGAAAAACATTGGATTTGCCAAGAATATTCGCAACTTTTTCCAGTTCAAACATCCGGCCGATGATATTTAGAACCTTAATTTTAACAACGGCCAAGCG
Source organism: Bacillota bacterium (assembly GCA_023410445.1). Lineage (GTDB taxonomy): Bacteria > Bacillota > Clostridia > Oscillospirales > Acutalibacteraceae > Caproicibacter. The sequence continues at coordinate 56,206 of JAEYPT010000008.1, forward strand.
ATCAGCCACTCCCTTCCATGTAATTTACGATCGTAAGCAGTTTCTTTATTTCAGACGGCTCAAGCTTGTACCGGATTCCCTCTACGATCGTGATGATGTCGCTGATTTCCGCTTCCCGAGCAAAAACGTAGGCAATCAGAACCACCGAAGGATGCGTCGAAAAATGAAGATCGTGCTGACAGACACGGAAATTGTAACGGCGGGGAATCTCATCAACATAGGAAGACTTTTCGCGGGAAATTTTCCGCCCGATTGCCGTGCGGTTCATTGCCGCGTCAATTTCCTCTTCCGATTTGGCCGCCGCCATTTCGTCGATGATTTTTTGGTTGATGGAGCCGTAGGGAAGAAGCGACTCTTTGATCACTTCCGGATCAATGTGATAGGACATTTTCAGCCGCACGATCCGCACATAATTGGACAGATCAATAAAGGAAGTAAAGATTTCGAGCAGCTGGCTTTTGGTTTCTCCGTGCGTATTTTTGAGGATAATCTCAAAAATGGTTTCGTACAGAAAACCGTAAAGAGCAATTTCAATCCGCGTGTAATCGATTCGTTCTTTTTCCTTTGGCTTAAAGGGCTCCAGAAGTTTCCCATAGGGAGTGCGGGCCAACACAGATAAAAGTTCGTCAAAATTCGCAGCATGATCCAACTTTTTCGGGTCCAGATTCGTCTTTTCCAGAAAAGACTGCGGCATTTGGGAAACTTCTTCATTCTCCGGCACGGCTGCGCCGGAATTCAGGAAAAGCACAACCTCAAGAATCTGCGCGATCTCCCAGCGCCGGATGAAATAAGGGGTAAAGCGTTCTCCCACTGTGATTTCATATCGACATAGGGAAGCGAAATCTTCCTGAAGCTTTTGCCTTAATTTCGCTTCAACCTGATCGCGGTGAATTTCTGTTTCCTCAATCCCCGCCATAACTTTTGAATAATCGGTACGGTTTTTCAGATAAGAAGCGACTTCGCTTACCGTCTGACATTTTAAAAGATCTTTGTAGTTTTCAGGCGTCAGGCGTCTTCCATACATGGTGCGCGCCTTTGCCAGAACTACATTGGAAGATAGGGTCGCAAGCAATTTTCCTCACTCTCCCGTGACTCTAGCAACAATTTCAGAAACCCAGCGGTCCCCGTTCTCCTTGTAGAGTGATTCGAGATTATCTGATATTTGTTGGTTCTTTTGCTGAATGACTTTCCATTTTGCTTCTGCCTCGGCACGCTCCTGGGGCTCGTGCTGCGCAATGCTTTCCCGCGCTTTGTCTAAAAAAGTTTTCCGAATCTCATCGCGCTTCTGCTGAACTTCCTTCTCGGAATTGACTTTTTCAAGCTGGGCCGCATCGGTGATTTCCCTTGCCTGCCGGTCCATGTCGACAATCTGCTTCATCAAATCCTGCACTGGATCCACCTCCAATAAATGTAAGCAAAACTTACAGCCTTTAACATGAGTATTTTAATTATTATAGATTACCGCCTTCAGATTTACAAGAAATTTTTTCTAACCAAGGCGTATTTTGCTCCGGCAGAAGCCGGTTTTGAGTGAGTACTCTCAGTTTTTCAAGCTATGAATCGGAGCCGGAATGCGTCCGCCTCTGCTGATGAATTTTAAGGGGGAGAAACGGTTCACTTCCATGACAGGCCCGCCCCCGAGCAAACCGCCGAAATTCAGTTCGTCACCGGCCTTTTTCCCGATGGCGGGAATCAGGCGGGCAGCGGTGGTTTTTCCGTTGACCATACCGATTGCGGCTTCATCCGCAATAATAGCGGAGATAATCTCCGGCGGGGTGTCTCCCGGCACGGCGATCATGTCAAGGCCGACCGAGCATACGGCCGTCATTGCCTCCAGCTTGGTAATGCTGAGAGCTCCGCAGCGCGCTGCAGCGATCATGCCGGCGTCCTCGGTAACCGGAATAAATGCTCCGGAAAGACCGCCCACCAGGGAAGAAGCCATGACGCCGCCTTTTTTCACCGCGTCGTTCAGAAGGGCAAGCGCTGCCGTGGTTCCGTGAGCACCGCAGCTTTCCAATCCCATTTCCTCAAGAATATGAGCAACGGAATCTCCAACGGCAGGGGTAGGCGCAAGCGAAAGATCCACAATTCCGAACGGAACGCAGAGTCTTCGGGAGGCCTCCTGTGCAACGAGCTGACCCATGCGGGTGACCTTGAAAGCCGTTTTCTTGATCACGTCGGCAATCTCCGTCAGGTCACAGCTGCCTGCTTTGGCAATGGCGGCGCGAACGACACCCGGACCCGATACGCCCACGTTAATCACGCAGTCGGGCTCCCCGGGGCCGTGGAAGGCGCCCGCCATAAACGGGTTATCTTCCGGCGCGTTGCAGAACACCACAAGCTTCGCGGCGCCGATGCATTGCTCTTTTGCCGTGGCTGCCGCCGTATTGCAAACGACATGACCCATTTTTTTCACGGCGTCCATATTGATGCCCGCCTTAGTCGTTCCGATATTAACGGAAGAGCAGACGAGCTCAGTGGTACTGAGCGCTTCCGGGATGCTTTCAATCAGCGCGTAATCGCCGGGGCCGAATCCCTTGTGAACCAGCGCCGAATACCCGCCGATAAAGTTGACTCCGGTAGCCTTTGCAGCACGGTCCAGAGCAAGAGCAAACCGAACGGGGTTTTTATCGGGGCAGGCTGCCGCCAGCATGGCGATCGGAGTAACGGAAATACGCTTGTGAATAATGGGAATTCCGTATTCCGTACTGATAGCTTCTCCGGTTTTGACCAGATTTCCCGCATACCTGCAAATTTTATCGTAAATCTTATCACAGGAGGCTTTCTGATCCGAATCGATGCAGTCAAAAAGCGAAATGCCCATGGTGATCGTGCGCACGTCCAGGCATTCGTTGTCGATCATATTGATCGTTTCAAGGATATCATGTGAATTGATCATCGCTTTGTTACGATTCCTTTCTAAGGGAATTTAAACATCCATTTTTAAATCTTGTGCATGGAATTGAAAATGTCTTCCCGCATGATATGAACACTCAGGTCCATATCTTTTCCAACGCCGGAAAGCTGTTCGGAAAGATCACTGAAAGGAACTGCGCATTTTGTAATATCTACCAGCATGATCATAGCAAACAGATCCTGTAGAATCGACTGTGTCACTTCTTCCACATTGACCTGATTTTCCGAGCAGATTGCCGCAACTCTGGCGAGAATTCCCACCATATCTTTGCCTATTACTGTAATAACGGCCCGCATGATGAACTTACCTCCATCTTTCAAAACTTTTTTCATTATGATGAAACGAGGAGCTTTTGTCAAGAGATTGCCCGTCCTACAAAGCCATTATCTCCCCGTTGTCAAGAACATATTTTTCCAATGCTGGGCCGACCAATTGCAAAATAAGGGTTCTGTCACCGTCTGGTTGTCATTGTGTTTAAAAAAACAGAAATCCCCGATAAACAAAATAGGGATGATTTATCTATATTTTTGCCCGCCTTTATGATACGATTAAAATATGATAAACGAGATTTTAACACAAAATTTATAAGGATCATCAGGAGGGCCCCATGAAATTCAGATATATCTCGGACTGCCATGTGCACACCGACTGTTCCCGGGATGCGGCCGATTCCGCGATGATGATGTGCGAAAGCGCCGCAAGGCTTAACTTTTATATTCTAACCATTACGGACCACTGCGAATGCAATGTCTACCTGGAGGAAGGGTACGACAAATCGGTGCGCCAATCCTATTTTGAAGCGCGAAAGGCGGCGGCGGCCTTCCGGGGACGTCTCCGGGTCCGCTGCGGCACGGAGCTTGGCCAGCCCATGCAGAATCCTGAAGCCGCGGAGAACGTACTCGACTCCTGCAATTTTGATTTTGCGCTGGCTTCCATCCATAATATACGTGGAAAAGAGGATTTCTTTTCTCTGGATTATTCTTCGGAGAACGTGGACGACCTTCTGGACCGCTACTTCTCCGAAATGGAAGAAACCATCCATTGGGGACGGTTCGATTCTCTGGCTCACCTGACCTATCCCTGGCGATACATTGAAGGGGAAAACGGCATTCCGATCAGTATGGAAAAATGGATGCCCCGGATCGACCGGGTTCTTCGGCTGCTGATTGAAAATGGGAAAGCACTTGAGCTTAACACGTCCGGCTTCCGGCAGAAAATCGGCACATCGCTGCCGGATTATCCGGTCATCGAGCGTTATCGGGAACTCGGCGGCAGGCTGATCACTCTTGGTTCGGACGCTCACCGCTGGGCAGATGTCGGCGGGGGAATCGAGCGCGGAATGGAGCTTTTGGAAAAAGCGGGATTTCATCATTTTGCCGTTTACGCCAACCATCAGCCGGAGATGCTCCCCATCTGCTGATTTGACGTTCCTATTTAATCAGTAATAAAAAACAGGAAGGCCGCTGATTTTCTCTTTTGGCGGTCCGGAGGTTTTTATGTCTGTCTGTGCAAATGCCTATGCAAAAATCAACCTGACTCTGGATCTTGCAGGTCGGCGCAGTGACGGCTACCATCTGCTCCGCATGGTGATGCAGACCGTTTCTCTCTGTGACCGCGTGACACTGGAGCCCTGTTCCTCGGGGGAGATTCACGTCTCCTGCGGCAATTCCGAACTTGACTGCGGTGGGGAAAATACCGTTTCCCGCGCAGTAGCAGCTTTTTTCTCGGCTGCCGGAATCCGTACGGGGGCTTCTTTTTTTATTGAGAAAAACATCCCCAGCCAGGCCGGTCTCGGTGGTGGAAGCTCAGATGCCGCAGCCGCGCTGGTTTTGCTCAACCGCGTGTTCAACGTCGGCTTTTCGGTGGAAAGGCTGTGCGAAATCGGTCTTTCCGTTGGTGCGGACGTTCCGTTCTGCCTGCGCGGCGGCACGCTGCTTGCCGAAGGAATCGGCGAAAAGCTGAGTGAACTTTCGCCTCTGCCTGAGTGCCGGATTGTCATCTGTAAGCCGCCAATGGGCAGCAGCACGGGGGAAGCCTACGCTTCGCTGGACCGGGCAGGTGGAAAGCCGACCTACTTTACAGATGGATTGCTTCCCGCTTTGAAGCAGGGGAGCCTTTCGGCTGTTGCCGATGTTTGCGGGAATGCTTTTGAATCAGTAATTCTGATTCCGGAGGTCCGGCAGATCAAAGCCGTGATGCTTCAAAATGGAGCACTAGGGTCGTGCATGACCGGCAGCGGCTCGGCTGTTTACGGCATTTTTTCGGATTTCGGCAAAGCGGAGGAGTGCGCTTCAGCTCTTTCGAGCCGCTTCCGGGATGTTTTTCTCTGTCACCCAGTCCGCAGTGAAGACTGTTTTCTGTTGGAAAAATAATCCAGAAATCGAATAATCCGTTTTTTCTCCGTCCATACTTCCTTTTGTAAAAGAAAGGATGCCTGGATATGAAAACACTGGAAAAATCACTTCTCTTGGCGCTTGTTGTCACCGTTTTGATTTCATTTACCGGCTTTGCCGCCGGCTGTGAAGATATTCCGAATCATGTACTTCGCCTGCACGTTCTCGCGAATTCCGATTCCGACGCCGATCAGACTCTGAAGCTGAAGGTTCGTGACCGCATCGTGGCGGAAAGCGCCGGACTGTTCGACGGGGCTTCCAGCCGTGAGGAAGCAGAAAAAACTGCCTCGGAAAATCTTCAGAAACTTCAGGACGCAGCACAACAGGAAGTTTACCGTGACGGATACCGGTATCCGGTTCACGTATACCTAACCAATATGTATTTCACCACCCGACAGTACGATACGATTACTCTGCCGGCCGGAACATACGATGCGCTTCGGGTTGTAATCGGCTCCGGGGCCGGGCATAATTGGTGGTGCGTCATTTTTCCGCCCCTGTGCCTGCCCGCCGCCGAAAAACGCGCAGACCTGCAGGACGTGCTCAACCCGAATGAACTTCGCATTGTGGACGGGAGCAACAGCTATATCGTTCGCTTCAAAACGCTGGAAGCGTATGAACAGGTGAAAGCCTGGCTGGCAAGGAAATAATCTTTCCATTTCCCGCCGCCCCTGCAATCCGTTTTGACTTTGTGATATAATGGTTGCAGAAAACAAGTGGGGGGAAGACGGATGCTCAGGCTGATTTTGGGCTGTTCCGGAAGCGGAAAATCGGAACTGCTCCGAAAAAAACTCCGGCGGATGGCCCGGAGTGGGGAAGAGCGGCTCATGCTGATCGTGCCGGAGCAGGCTTCTTTTGAAAACGAACGGGCCGTTCTCCGGCTGCTGGGGGAAAAGAATGCCCGGCGGGTGCTCGTCACCAGCTTTTCCCGTCTGACCGGCGAGGTTCAGCGGCATTGCGGCGGCTTTGCGGGCAGACGTCTCGACGAAGGCGGCCGCAGCATTTTCATGAGCCTTGCGTTGGAACAAACGGAAGATAGTCTGACCGTTTTCCGCAAAAGCGCGAAAAGTTCGGAACTGACCGGCCGGATGCTCGCCGCATCGGCAGAATTTAAAATGTGCGGCATCTCTCCGGAAAGCCTTCGGAATGCGGCGGCGGGTCTGCCGGAGGGCACCCTACGGCAAAAGGCAGAGGAAATTTCTCTGATTCTTTCCGCCTATGACGCGCTTGTGGCACAGAGCTATCTTGATCCGCTGGACGATCTCGCGCGGCTAAAAAACACGCTGCTGGAGGTCCCGTTTTTCGCCGGATACACGGTGATGATTGATTCCTTTCAAAGCTTTACGGTGCAGGAATACGACATCATTGAGCTGCTTTTCAAACAGGCTCGGCAAGTGGAAATCGCTCTCTGCACGGACCGGCTCGACGACCCTGAACAGGGGGCGGGCCTCTTTTCCGTCACCCGCCGTACCGCATCGACTCTGATCCGCCTTGCAAAACGGAACAATATATCGGTTGCTTCCCCCGCGGTGCTGAAAGGCGGCAGACGCTTCCGTACCCCCGCGCTTGCGGCGCTGGAAGCAGGGGCTTACCGTCCTGCCCACAATTCATCAACAACAAACGGGTGGAAAGGCATTACCCTTTACGAGGCTTCGGACGCTTATGACGAGGCCTCCTTCGTCTGTGCGTCCATCCGCAGGCTTGTCATTCAAAGCAGCTACCGCTATCGGGATTTTCTGGTGATTGCACGGGACCCGGAAAAGTACCGCGGCATTCTGGACGACACGATGAACCGATGGGAGATTCCTCATTTTCTGGACGAGCCGCAGGAAATCGACTCCGAACCGTTAATGCGGCTGCTTCTCTCCGCGTTTAAAATCATACAGACCGGCTTTTCCTCCGACGAAATCTTTCCCTACCTGAAAACCGGTTTGGCCGGGCTTACAACGGAGCAGATTTCGCGGCTTGAAAACTATGTGTTCGTCTGGGACCTCACGGGGAAACAGTGGTATTCGGAATGGACCGGTCATCCCGACGGATTTTCGGAGACACTCACGCAGCGTGACGCTGAGCTTCTCGCAGCAGTCAACGCGGACCGGCTCTCGGTTCTGGCCCCGTTGGAACACCTCCGGGAAAAAACGGCAGACTGTGATGGGGCCGGCATGGCCCGCGCCGCCTATGAATTTCTATGCGAAATACAGGCGGCCGAGCATCTGCGCGAGTTCGCCCACAGACTTACCGAGAGTGGAAATCCCGCGCTCGCAGAACGGGAACTTCGGCTCTGGGACCTTTTGATGGAAATTCTGGACCAAACAGCACTGGTAATCGGGCAGAAAAGTATCGCTCGGGACCGGTACGCGGAACTTCTTCACCTGGTCATCCTTTCCTCCAAAATTGCGAGTATCCCGCAGGGTCTCGACGAGGTAACGGTCGGCGCCGCGAACCGCACCCGCGCCGCTGGCCCCAAGGTCGTCTTTCTAATCGGCGCGTCGCAGGGCAGCTTTCCCATGACGCCCGGGGACGGCGGAATTATCAGCGATGAGGAACGCCGCGACCTAATCCGGCTCGGCCTGCCGCTGAACGACACGGCCTCCGGTGTGGCGGTGCAGGAGCGGTTTCTCGCGTATTCCTCCATGAATGCCGCCTCGGAGCGGCTCTATGTCAGCTATCCAGCTTCCGACGCGGAAGGCAAGGCAAACTCACCTTCTTCCATCGTCCATGAGGTTCGCGCGGTGTTCCGGGACATTCCGCTGGAAAGCGAGCTTTCGCTCGACCTTGACCTGTTTGTTTCCGCAGAGGCCCCCGCCTTTGAAACGGCGGCAAGACGTTGGAACACGAATGACGCCTATACCGCTTCTCTGAAAACGTTGCTCCAAGAACGCGGCTTTGGGGATCGCCTTGCAGCGGTCGAACGCGCCTCCGAAAAAAAGCTTGCCCGTTTTTCAGACCCCGGAAATGCCAGGGCACTGTTCGGCGAAACCCTGCGGCTCTCAGCCACTCAGATTGAAACCTACCATCTCTGCCGGTTCCAGTATTTCTGCCGCTACGGGCTGGATGCGCGGGAGCGCCGCGCGGCGGCTCTGGACCCGCTGGAGTATGGCAGCCTGATGCACGCTCTATTACAGGATTTATTCCGGAATTACGGCAGCGAAAAGCTTCTCGCAATGACGCTGGAAGAATTTCGGAACGCAATTCAAAACTCGCTGGATTCCTACATAAAAAGCCGCTTCGGCGGTCTTGCGGACAAATCCCCGCGGTTCGGGTATCTCGTTTCCCGTGTGGCGGAGGCAGCCGGGACGGTCGTGCTTCACATCGCGCAGGAGCTGGCGGCAAGCGGTTTTCAGCCGGCGGATTTCGAACTGGAAATCGGGAAAACGATCGGTGCGCTGAGGATTCCTCTTCCGGACGGCGGCGAAGTCCTTGTAGACGGAAAAATCGACCGGGTGGATCTGATGGCGAGCGGCGGCGCGCTCTATGTCCGCATCGTGGATTATAAAACCGGTCGGAAGGAATTCCGTCTTTCAGACATTCTCTACGGAATGAACCTTCAAATGCTGCTCTATCTGGCTGCACTCTGCGAAAACGGAGAAACAAGGTATGGCAAAACGGAGCCCGCCGGGATTCTTTACATGCCGGCAAGCCGCCCCTCTGTGTCCGCCGTCCGGGGAACAGGAGAGGAGCAGCTGGAAAAGGAAGCCGCCAAGCAGCTTCGTATGGACGGACTGCTGGTTGACAGCACTCCGGTAATCGAAGGCATGGAGCCGGGCGGAGCCGGAAAATATCTGCCGGTCACCCTGAAAAACGGTGTCCCGAGTGGAAAGGAGCATCTGGTCTCCGGCCGTGAGCTGGAGCAGATTCTCCGCTATCTCCGCAGGCTTGTTTCCGGCATGGCCAAGGAACTGCACAGTGGCGAAATCGGGGCTGTTCCGCTTTCCGGGGAATACGAGGCATGCGGGTGGTGCCCTTATGCCTGTGTCTGCGGCCATGAACGCGATGACCCCATCCGTGAAATGCAAAAGGAAGACCGGGACGCCGCTCTCGCGGAAATTACCCGGCGGGAGGAGGAGCCAACATGAGCACGGAATGGACAGCGGGCCAGCACGACGCGATTTTCGCGCAGGGCGGTTCTCTCCTTGTTTCCGCCGCGGCGGGTTCCGGAAAAACCGCCGTTCTGGTCCGTCGGGTCATCGAGCGGATCACCGACCCCGAGAACCCGGTGGATGCCGACCGCCTTCTGGTCGTCACCTTTACAAAGGCGGCAGCCGCGGAGATGAGCGCGCGGATTGAAGCGCAGGTTTCCGCTCTGCTGGAGGCAGACCCGTATAATGTCTGCCTCCAGCGCCAGCAGATTCTGTTGACGCGCGCCCGCATCTGCACGATCGACAGCTTCTGCGCCGATCTCGTACGGGAAAATTTCTACCGTCTCGGCGTTTCGCCGGATTTCCGCATTCTGGAGGACAGCGAAATCACTGTACTCCGGGCACAGGCCGCCGAAGCGGCGCTGGAGGAATTCTACGCGGAAGGAAATCCGGAATTTCTCGCATTTGTCGACGCCTTCGCCTCCGGAAGGGACGACGCGAAGATTATTGAAACCGTCGAACGCCTTTACGATTTTATCCGCGCGCATCCGTTCCCGAAGCGGTGGCTTACCGAAAAGGCAGCCCTCTACCGCTCCGCCATCCCCGCCGGACAGACCGTCTGGGGGGTAGCCGTGCTGGAATATGCCGCCGACGTGCTTGATTTCGCCGTTTCCATGGTTCGCTCCGCCCTGGAGGAAATCCGCTCCGACAGTGCAATGGAAACAGCCTATTCGGAGGCGCTTCAGTTTGGTCTCAATGGGCTTCTGAACCTCAAGGAAGCCGCGGAGCAGAAGAATTGGGACCGTACGGCAGCCATCGCCGACGGTTTCGCCTTCCCGAAATTCAAGGCCCTCCGCGGCTACGGGGACAGTCCCATGAAAGCACGGGTTACGGCCTTGCGCGACGAGGCTAAGAACGCGGTGAAGGAGCTTGCCGTCCTGCTTTCCGGTTCGGAAGCCGAATGCGGGGAGGATATTCGCCGGACCGCGCCGCTTGTCGATATGCTCTTCCGGGTAACCCTCCGGTTCTCGGAGCTGCTCGACGAGAGGAAGGAAGCGCGCCATGCAGTGGATTTCAGCGATCTGGAGCATAAAACCCTGCAGCTTCTGGTTCAGGACACCGGCGAAGGCGCATCCCGCACGCAGGCAGCGAAGGAGCTTTCCGACCGGTTCGAAGAAATCATGGTGGATGAATATCAGGATACCAACGAAGCGCAGGATTTAATTTTCCGCTCCATTTCCCGAAACGAGGAAAATCTGTTTTTTGTCGGCGACGTGAAGCAGAGCATCTACCGGTTCCGGCAGGCAATGCCGAAGCTTTTCCTGAATCTGCGTGAAAAATTTCCGATCTACGACCGAGAACAGGAAAACTTTCCCGCGTGTGTGGTACTGGACCGGAATTTCCGCAGCCGATCCGGCGTTACCGGCATGGTCAATTTTGTGTTTCGCCAACTTATGAGCCGCCAAACGGGAGAACTGGATTATACCGGGCAGGAAGAGCTTGTTCCCGCGGCCGTCTATCCTCCTTCGAATGCGCCGGAGGCTGCGCTGGACATTATCGATCTCTCCGGTGCCGATGGGGAAAACGACCTCATCCGTGCGGAAAGCCGTCAGATCGCCGAACGGATCTATTCCATGACGGACGGCTCCTTTTCCGTAACGGACCACGACCGTCAGCGGCCCGCCGTTTACCGTGATTTCTGCATTCTGCTTCGCAGTGCAAACCGGTTTGCCCACGAATACGCCCGCGAACTGACTGCCCTTGGGATTCCCGCTTGGGCGGATACGGTCGGTGGCTTCTTTTCCGCTTACGAAATCGGGGCCGCGGTATCGCTTCTGCGGGTGATCGACAATCCCATGCAGGATATTCCGCTTCTTTCCGCGATGATGAGCCCGATCTACGGCTTTACGCCAGACGAAATTGCCGAAATCCGCACGTCTTCCCGCACCGGAAGGCTTTACCCGGCGGTTGCCGCGGCGGCGAAGAACGGAAACGAACGGGCTACCGGATTTCTGCGGGGGTTAGAAGAATTCCGCACTCTTGCAGCAACCATGACCACTGACCGGCTGATCCGTGCGGTCTTCCGGAAAACCGGATTTCCCGAGCTGGTGCAGGCCATGCCGAACGGGGAACTGCGCCTTGCGAATCTACGGCTTCTGCTGACCTATGCGGGTAAATATCAGGTTTCCGGCTACTCCGGCCTTTCCGGATTTCTTCGCTTTATTGACCGGATGCAGCGAAGCGGGGCAGACCTTTCAGCCGCCTCCGCCCTGAGCGAATCTGCAAACGTCGTGCGCATCATGAGCATCCATCACTCAAAGGGGCTGGAATTTCCAGTCTGCTTTGTTGCCGGCTGTTCGCGGCAGTTTCACAGGGAAACCGCCGAAGTACTGCTGCACCCAGAGCTGGGCCCGGGCATGAAATGCAGAGACCCGGAAACAGGCGTCCGCTTTTCGACGCTTCCGCGGGACGCGGCGGCTCTGGAACTGGAGCGGGACGGGATGAGTGAGGAGCTCCGCGTTCTGTACGTCGCCATGACGCGAGCGCGAGAACGCCTGGTTCTGGTTACCTCCCTGAAGGACCCTGCAAAGACAGCGGGAAAGCTCGCTAACCGGATCACGGAAGAAAGCCGGATTCCTCCCTATGTAGTGCTCGGTGCTTCCAGCATCTCCGACTGGCTTCTGCTCTGCGCCCTTCGGCATCCGGACGGAAAGGCACTGCGCGAACTGGCCGGAACAGACGGCGGCATCGCAGCATCCGCCGAAGAAAACTGGGAGATTCGAATCGTCCGTCCGCCGGAGCGGGAAGAAGCCGTTGCCGAAACCCGTCAGATTTGCGAACCGGACCCAATGCTTATGGCGAAGATCCGAAAGGACCTTAATTTCCGTTACCCTTACGCGGAACTGAACGGCATCTGTGCCAAGGTTGCCGCATCGGAGCTCGCCGCGGAAAAATTTACAGCCCGCTATGCGGCTTCGTCACGCCCGGCATTTCTGAGCGATACCGGTCTGACCCCCGCGGAACGCGGAACGGTGCTCCACGCTTATTTGCAATATGCCGACTATTCGAAAGCTCTCGCCGACCCTGCCAAAGAATTGGAACGTCTCGTGCAAAAGGGCTTTCTCACCTCCGCGGAGGCAAACGCCGTTGAACTCGACCGCGTTCGGGCATTCTTCCAGAGTCCGGTTTTTCACCGGATTCTTGCCTCCGTGCACACAGAGCGGGAATTCCGGTTCACCGTGAATCTTCCTGCCGGGTGGATCAGCCCGGACCTGCCCGACTCCGTGCGAGAGGAGCCCGCCGTTCTGCAGGGCGCCGTCGACTGTGTGTTTGAGGAAAACGGAGGCCTTGTCATCGTGGATTACAAAACAGACCGGGGAAGCGATCCCGGCGCCCTTTGGGAACGCTACCGCGAACAGCTCCGCCTTTACTGTTACGCACTGGAACGCTGCACCGGTAAAAAGGTAAACGAATGCCTCCTGTATTCGTTTTTTATGAACCGTGAAATTTCCGGCAATTGAAAATATTTCTTGACAAAAATGACTCCGGCTTCTATAATAAACCAGTAAAGGAAAGCGGAATGCAGGTTTTGCATTCACACCTGTGGGGTTTCGTCCGTCACGGGTCAATACGTTCGGCAGTTCCCGGTAGAACGGGGATTTATGCTGTTTGCTATTGATGCGCGGGCGAATGCAGCCCGCGCTTTTATTATTTTCCCAACGTGTTTTTGGAGGTGCTTCACTATTAGCAGCAAGGAACTACAGATCAACGAGGAAATTCGAGACAGGCAGATCCGCGTAATCGGTCCGGACGGCTCCCAGATGGGGCTTATGTCTGCTGCGCAGGCTTTGCAGAAGGCGTCGGAATTGAATCTTGACCTGGTGAAAATTGCTCCGCAGGCTACTCCGCCGGTCTGCAAAATCATCGATTACGGCAAATACCGGTTTGAGCAGGCAAAACGCGATAAAGAAGCAAAAAAGAACCAGCACATTGTCGAAATTAAAGAGATTCGCCTTTCCCTCAATATTGACGTCCATGACTTCAATACCAAGCTTGGGCATGCGACTCGCTTTTTGAAAGATGGAGACAAGGTAAAGGTTTCTATTCGGTTCCGCGGCCGCGAAATGGGACACCCCGAACAGGGTTATGATGCTATGAGGCGCTTTGCTGAAGCGCTGAGCGAAATTGCCAATGTTGAGAAACCTGCCAAACTGGAAGGACGCAACATGCAGATGTTCCTTGCATGCAAACCCGCAAAGTAAGTTTTTATAAGGAGGGGCATTTATGCCTAAAATTAAAACACATACCGGCGCGAAAAAACGTTTTAAAGTGTCAAAAAACGGAAAAGTAATCCGCGCACACGCTTACAAGAGTCACATTTTAAATAAAAAGACCACAAAGAGAACCCGTGGCCTTCGCAAAACCACAGTAGTGGACAAGACCAATGTCGCAAAGATCAAAAAGCTGATTCCCTACAAGTAAGAGAATCGACCGGATCTCGACTGAAAACTGAACTCAACCGTTTATTGGAGGTAATGATAAAATGGCACGTGTTAAAGGCGCGTTGATGACGCGTAAAAGAAGAAAAAAGACTTTAAAGCTTGCGAAAGGTTACTTTGGTTCCAAGAGCAGGCATTTTAAAATGGCCAAACAGGCCGTGATGAAATCCGGAAACTATGCTTTTGCGGGCCGCAGAGCAAAGAAGAGGGATTTCCGCCGCCTGTGGATCACACGTATTTCCGCTGCATGCCGCATGAACGGCGTCAGCTATTCGGCATTTATGAACGGGCTGAAAAAAGCGGGAATCGCACTGAACCGTAAAGTGCTTGCCGATATCGCAGTATCCGACGAGGCTGCTTTCAAGAGCCTTGTGGAACAAGTGAAAGTGCATTAAAAAAGCTGCAGTTGCGCCCGGCATAAACCGGGCGCTTGTTTTTTGGAGTTCGCTATGCCGGTAACAATTACAAGCCGAAAAAATGAATTGATCCGGGAAGCGGTCCGCCTTGCCGATTCCGCCGCATTCCGGCGGGAAAAGCGGCTGTATTTTCTGGAGGGAGCGCGCCTCTGTTCGGATGCCGTTTTGAGCGGCGTCCCCGTGGCGCTTTTGCTGTATACGCCGCAGGCAGAGGAAAAATATGCGGTCTATCTTGCCCCGATCTGTTCTGCTGCGGAAAAGGCTTATTCGGTTAGTCCGGAGGTCGCCTCTGTCCTTTCCGATACCAAAACGCCGCAGGGCGTTTTCTGTCTTTGCCGCATGCCGGAGGAAACAGTAAACCTCGCTTCCCTGAAAAAAGACCGTCACTGCCTCGCGTTTGAAAATCTTCAGGACCCAGCCAACCTCGGTGCGGTGCTCCGCACGGCGGAGGCGCTTGGAATCGGGGGAGTCCTGCTGAGCAGCGGGTGTTGCGACGTGTATTCGCCAAAGGTTTTGCGTGCCTCTATGGGGGCGGTTTTCCGAATTCCTCTGTTTTCTGCGCTGCCGATGCCCCAGACCGTCGCGGACCTTGGAAAAGGCGGATTTCAGACCTTGGCTGCCGTACCGGACCGCACCGCCTGTCCTGTTACGGAGCTTCTCTTTGACCGGCCTTCCGTCATGGTGATCGGGAACGAGGGGAACGGTCTTACGCCCGAAACGATTGACGCTTGCTCCCTGCGGGTCACCGTTCCCATGGCGGGAAGAGCGGAATCCCTGAACGCATCAGCTTCGGCGGCAATTCTTGCCTGGGAAATGATGCGCTCTTTCAGTGGAGGAAAGCTGTCATGAAGGCAATTGACCCAAAAGCTTACTGGATCTGGCTGCAGCATGCGCTCGGCGCAGGCAGCTCAAAGCAGAACCGTATTCTTTCCGGTTACGCAACCCTTGCTGATTTTTACCGCGCCGGTAGGGAAGGCTGGCTGCTGGAAGGATATTTCAGCCCGAAAGAGCTCCGCGCGCTCGGCGCCTATTCGATTGATGAGGCGCAGGCTCTTCTGGAATACTGCAAAAAAATCGGCCAATGGGTTATGACGCCGGAGAGCCCGGATTACCCGGAGCCTCTGCGGCAGATTCACAACCCGCCCTGTGTCCTTTACGGAAAGGGGCGGCTTCCTGATTTTGAGGAAGTGCCTGCTGTTTCCATCGTGGGAACCCGCAAAGCAACGGCCACCGGAAAAACTGCGGCACGAAGCTTCGCGTTTGAACTTGCCCGAAAAGGGTTTGCCGTCGTAAGCGGCGGTGCTCTGGGCGTTGACACAGCCGCCCATCAAGGGGCGCTTCAGGCCGGCGGACTGACGGTCTGCGTGCTCGGCTGCGGCATTGAAACGGAATATCTGATGGTAAACGCTTCCATGCGCGACGCAATCGCAGCAAAGGGAGCGCTGATCTCGGAATATCCGCCGCAGACACAGCCAACCGGTTCCAATTTTCCGATCCGAAACCGTATTATATCCGGCCTTTCGCTGGGAACTCTTGTGGTGGAGGCGGCAGCGAAAAGCGGCTCGCTCATCACGGCTGATTTCGCGCTGGAGCAGGGCAGGGATGTTTTTGCCGTACCGGCCGGTATTTTCAGTCCGGTTTCCGAAGGAGTCAATAATCTGATTAAGTGCGGTGCCAAGCCCGTAAGCCGCGCCAATGATATTCTGGAAGAGTATTACTCCCGTTTCCCTGAAAAAATTCATCTTGACGTAGAAAAATCAGATGTTATTATAGAAGATAATGAGTTGCCGGCTCCTCCGGTCGACTCAAAATTCTGTAAAAAAAAGGATTTGGAGGGCGTTTTTTCGGAAGACGCCCGGAAACTCTATTCCTGTCTCGGCCCTGAACCGCACCATATCAGCGAACTCGAATCGCTTGCCGGAATACCGGCAGCAAGGCTGCTCTCCGCCGTTACCGAACTGGAACTGGAAGAAAAAATCGTCTCCCATTCCGGGCGTCGTTTCAGCCTGCCTCGCTGACAGGCCGGTAATTTTGTTAAAACACGAGGTGGTTTCATGTCCAAGCTGGTCATCGTAGAATCGCCGGCAAAGGCTAAAACAATAAAAAAATATCTCGGTACCGGATTTGACGTCATAGCTTCCATGGGGCATGTTCGTGATTTGCCGGAAAACCGCTTAAGCGTTGATATTAAAAATAAATTCAAGCCAAAATACGAAATCATTAAGGGCAAGGAAAAGCTGGTCCAGGAACTGAAAGATATGGCGGAAAAAAGCGACTCCATCCTTCTCGCGACGGACCCGGATCGCGAAGGCGAAGCGATTTCGTGGCATCTTGCCTATATTTTGGGGCTTGATCTGGAAGACAAAAACCGGATTACCTTCAATGAAATCACAAAGACCGGCGTTACAACCGGAATGGAGAATCCGCGCACCATTGACATTGATTTGGTCAATGCTCAGCAGGCGAGGCGCGTTCTGGACCGTCTGGTCGGCTATAAGCTGAGCCCATTCCTTTCTCAGAAAATCCGCCGCGGTCTGTCGGCCGGGCGTGTTCAATCTGTCGCGGTGCGCATTATCGTCGATCGGGAACAGGAAATTCGGGATTTCAAAGCAGAAGAATACTGGTCCATCGACGCAAAATTCATTCCGAAGGGCTCCCGGAAAGCGTTTTCCGCGGCTCTCTATGGCGACGCAAACGGAAAGCTGAAAATCAGCAGCAAGGAACAAACGGACAAAATTCTCGACGATTTGAAAGACGCTGACTATGCGGTTTCGAATGTGAAAAAGGGTAGCCGGAAAAAATCCCCGGCGCCGCCTTTCACCACCTCCACCATGCAGCAGGAGGCTTCCCGTCGCCTCGGGTTCCAGGCGCGCCGCACCATGAAGGCGGCACAGGAACTTTACGAAGGCGTGGAAATTCCCGGCATGGGCGCAGTCGGTCTCATTACCTATATGAGAACCGATTCGTTGCGCATCTCCGAGGACGCGATTCACGATGCCTCGGATTATATTAAGGAACGCTGGGGCGACAAATATCTTCCGGACGCTCCGCGTCACTTTAAATCCAAGGCCAACGCGCAGGACGGCCATGAAGCGATCCGTCCTACCATGCCCGGTATGCCGCCGGAAAAGGTAAAGGACAGCCTTTCCGCCGACCAGTATAAGCTCTACCGCCTTGTGTGGGAACGTTTTCTGGCCAGCCAGATGGCAAACTGCCAGCAGAGCACTACGCAGGCTGATATTCAGGCAAACGGCTATCTCTTCAAAGCGTCCGGTTATACCGTTACGTTTGACGGTTTTACCGTGCTGTACGAAGAGAGTAAAGATCAGAAGGACGATGCTGAATCTCCGGAGGGAATGCTCCCAGAGCTGACGAAGGATATGCCTTTGAAGTTGCGCGAAATCGACGGCAACCAGCATTTCACCCAGCCGCCTCCGCGATACACGGAAGCATCGCTGATTAAAGCGCTGGAAGAAAACGGCATCGGTCGCCCTTCCACTTACGCGACCACGATCTCCACAATCACCGGAAGGGAATACGTCGTCCGCGACGGAAAAGCACTCAAACCAACCGAGCTTGGGGAAGCCTCCACCAAACTGATGAAGGAGCATTTTCCGAAAATCGTCAACGTGAAATTCACCGCACAGGTGGAAAGCGATCTTGATGCAGTCCAGAGCGGAAAAACGGATTGGGTGGAGACTCTTGATAACTTCTATGGCGATTTTGACCAGACCCTTAAAACTGCCAAGGAAGAAATGCAGGGCGTCAAGATTCAGCTTCAGGAAGACGTCACCGACGTCATCTGCGAAAAGTGCGGGCGCAACATGGTGATCAAGACCGGACGCTACGGGAAATTTCTCGCCTGCCCGGGTTATCCGGAATGCAAAAATGTCAAAAAATACATGGAGGAAACCGGAGCCGAATGCCCCAAATGCGGCGGCAAGGTGATCGTTAAGCATACCAAAAAAGGCCGCGTTTTTTATGGCTGCTCCAATTATCCCAACTGCGACTTTGTCTCCTGGGATGAACCCTCCAAGGAAAAATGCCCAAGGTGCGGAAAAACTCTTCTGAAAAAAAAGGGCAAGCATCCGAAATATTACTGCGTCACGCCGGACTGCGGCTATGAGAAGACGGAGGAAGAATGAGCATCCGTGTGATCGGCGCAGGGCTCGCGGGATGCGAGGCAGCCTGGCAGGCGGCACAGGCTGGAATTTCCGTTGATCTTTATGAAATGAAGCCGCTTCGCTTTTCACCGGCCCATCACAGCGAAAACTTCTGCGAATTGGTTTGCTCCAATTCCCTGAAAGCGGAACGTCGGGAAAGCGCCGCCGGACTTTTGAAAGAGGAAATGAGCCGCCTCGGTTCGCTTCTCACGGTCTGCGCGGCGCAGTGCCGTGTTCCTGCAGGCGGAGCGCTTGCTGTGGACCGGGACGCCTTTGCTTCCCTTGTGACCCGGCAGATCCGTTCGAACCCCCTGATTCACGTTCACTCTGGGGAAATTACAGAACTGCCCGAAGACGGTATCACAGTCGTCGCTACCGGACCGCTGACGGCGGACAAGCTTGCCGCCAAAATTGCCGAACGCTTCGGGGGTTGTCTCAGCTTTTTCGATGCGGCCGCGCCGATTGTCACGGCAGAAAGCCTGAACCGGGATCGCATCTTTGCCGCTTCCCGCTATGGGCGCGGCGAGGACGACGCCTATTTAAACTGCCCGATGAACAAGGAAGAGTACGAGCATTTCGCTTCGGAACTCGTTCACGCGAAGCGCGCACCTCTTCATGATTTCGATACGGCTGATCCCAAGGTTTACGAAGGCTGTATGCCGGTGGAAATTATGGCTCAGCGTGGAGAAAACACCCTGCGGTTCGGCCCGATGAAACCGGTCGGTCTGCGGGACCCCAAAACCGGTCATCGCCCTTGGGCCGTGCTGCAGCTGCGGCAGGAAAATGCCGAAGGGACGATTTACAATCTGGTCGGATTCCAGACGAATCTGACGTTCGGCGAACAAAAGCGGGTATTCGCGCTGATTCCGGGTCTTGAAAACGCCGACTATATGCGGTTCGGCGTCATGCACCGGAACACCTTCCTGAATTCTCCCGAAATTCTGAATGCTGATTTCAGCGTCCGCAATTCCCCTAATCTCTTTTTTGCAGGCCAGATCACCGGAGTGGAAGGGTATATGGAATCGGCTTTCTCCGGTATTATCGCCGGAATCAACGCAGTCCGCAGACATGCGGGTCTGCCCGGCATCTTCCCTCCAGAAGACACTATGACGGGCGCTTTAAGTGCCTATGTCGCGCATGGAGGGATCGGTCCCTTTCAGCCGATGGGGGCAAATTTCGGCATTCTGCCGCCGCTTGAAACAGCGATCCGCGACAAGCGGGAGCGCTATGCCGCGTTTTCCGAAAGAGCGCTCCAGTCTCTTGACTGTTTTATCAAAAATTCTATGGTCGGGAAGCGAGATGCAGAAAATGAAAATCATTGTTGATGCTTTCGGCGGTGACAACGCCCCTCTGGAGATCATGAAAGGTTGCGCGGAAGCCGTAAAAGGGCTTGGCGTAGACATTATGCTTGCGGGGGACGCTGAAAAAATCCGAAGTGTTGCGAAGGAAAATCAGATTTCTCTGGATCATATGGAAATTGCCGACGCTCCGGACGTGATTACGATGGACGACAGTGCCGGGGAAATCATGAAATCCAAATCGAATTCCTCCATGGCGGAGGGGCTTCGCCGCCTTGCCGCAGGAGACGGGGATGCCTTTGTTTCCGGCGGAAACAGCGGAGCATTAGTGGTTGGTTCCACCCTGATGGTCAAGCGTATTAAGGGCATTAAACGGATTTCGTTCGCCCCGGTAATGCCGAAAAACAAAGGCTGCTTTATGCTGATCGACAGCGGCGCCAATGTGGACTGCAAACCGGAAATGCTGCTGCAGTTTGGAATCATGGGCTCCATCTACATGGAAAAGGTCATGAAAATTAAAAGTCCGCGCGTGGCTCTTGCCAATATCGGAACGGAAGATCACAAAGGTGGGGAACTTCAGCACGCCGCCTTTGCGCTGTTAAAGCAATCCGGCCTGAATTTTATCGGCAACATCGAAGCGCGGGATATTCCAGACGATGCGGGGGACGTTATTGTTGCGGACGGCTTTACCGGAAACGTGATTCTGAAGCTGTACGAGGGCGTCGCTCTGATGATGATGGGCAAACTGAAAGAGATTTTCACAAAGAGTGCCCTCAATAAGCTCGCGGCGGCCATTGTTCTGAAGGACCTCGGCTCAATGAAAAAGAATTTCGATTACAACGAATATGGTGGAGCTCCTCTCATGGGCTGCGCGAAGCCTGTTTTCAAAACCCACGGTAGCGCAAAGGCAAAAACGGTCTATAATGCGCTCCGCTTGACCAAGGCATACGTCGAGGGGAACGTTGTGGACGAAATTGCGGAATCCGTGGCAAAATTCAATCCAGAAATTGACCCGGACCCATCCTGATTTTACGGACAGGAGCACTTGACTCATGAAAGAATTGGAAGATAAGCTCGAATATCATTTTAAAAATCCGAACTACCTGAAAAATGCCCTGACTCATTCCTCTTTCGCAAACGAAAGCAAGGCTGCAGGAGGAAGCAACGAGCGTTTGGAGTTCCTTGGGGATTCCATCCTCGGCGTCGTTGTAGCGGATTATCTGTTCCGCAATTTTCCCGACCTTCCGGAGGGTGACCTGACGAAAAAACGCGCCGCCCTGGTGTGCGAAAAGGCCTGCTGCGGATTTTCACAGCAGCTCGGCGTTGGCAAATTTCTCCTTTTAAGCCACGGGGAACAGAATTCCGGTGGCAGGACACGCCCGTCAATTCTTGCTGACGCGTTTGAATCCATTCTCGCCGCGATCTATCTGGACGGCGGAATGGAGGAAGCCCGGAAGTTTATACTGCGTTTTATTCTCCCACTTCTTCAGGCTACCAAGCCTAAGACGTTCAAGGATTATAAAACCTCGCTTCAAGAGATTGTGCAGAAAAACCCGGAGGAAACTCTGGAGTACGTCCTCACTGGAGAGAGCGGGCCGGACCACGACAAGCACTTTACCGTCGAGGTCCGCCTTGATAACAACACTATTGGAAAAGGCGGCGGGCGCAGCAAAAAGGAAGCCGAACAACAAGCTGCACGCGAAGCGCTGGAGCTGATGGGGTATTAATGAAGCACGCGAATGTTGCCCTGTTTGTCCCGAACAACGGGTGCCCTCACGCCTGCAGCTTCTGTAACCAGCGAACCATTACGGGAAAAGCTGTTCAGCCTACTCCCGACGATGTGACAAAGGCGGTCGGCGTCGCCCTGAAAAGCGGTTCCCTGCACAATGAAGATGCGGAAATCGCTTTTTTCGGAGGAAGCTTTACCGCCGTCGAACATAACTATATGCTGTCGCTGCTGGAAGCCGCTGCTCCCTTCGTACGTAACGGAACCGTCTCGGGAATCCGCATTTCCACCCGGCCGGATGCGGTCGGAGAAGAAATGCTCTGCCTTCTGAAGAAATACGGCGTCACAACGATTGAGCTGGGCGCACAGAGCATGAATGACGCCGTCTTGTCATTGAACGGACGCGGCCACACGGCCAAACAGGTTGAAAATGCAGCCAAAAGAATCCGTGCGTACGGCTTTTCGCTCGGCCTTCAGATGATGACGGGGCTTCCGGGCGATTCCGACGCCGGTGCATGGGAAACGGCCCGACGTCTCGCGGAACTTCATCCGGAGTGCGTCCGCATCTATCCTGCGATCGTAATCCGCGGCACGCAGCTTGGGAAGCTTTTCCTCAGCGAGGCATATCAGCCGCCATCCTTGGAAGAAACGGTTGAGCTCTGCGCCCGTCTTTTGGACTTTTTTGAGGGCAAGGGAATCCCCGTGATCCGTCTCGGACTGCATGCTTCCCCAGAACTGGAGCGAGACCGCCTTGCAGGTCCCTGGCACCCGGCTTTCCGGGAGCTTTGCGAAAGTCGACGGATGCTCCAAAAATTCACGGATTTTCTGACCCGTTCCAATCGGGAAAAAGGAAACATTACGGTGCGCGTTTCTCCCCACGATGTTTCCGCCGCAACAGGTCAAAAAAAATGCAATCTGCGTACACTGGAAACACTCGGCTATCTGGCAAAGATTGTACCGGACCCAGCTGTGGAGCGCCGCAGCTTTATGATTGAATGAACCGGAGGTGGTAACTTGCTGCTGAAATCGCTGGAACTGCAGGGATTTAAGACCTTTCCCGACAAAACGGTGCTGACCTTCAACAACGGCATTACCGCCGTAGTCGGCCCGAACGGCAGCGGCAAAAGCAACATCAGCGACGCGATGCGGTGGGTGCTCGGGGAGCAGTCGGCCCGCATCCTGCGCTGTACCAAAATGGAAGACGTCATTTTTAACGGAACCCCAAGACGCAAACCTCTCGGCTTCGCGGAAGTGTCCCTGCTGTTTGACAATACGGACCGCAACCTTCCGTTTGACTCGGACGAGGTTTCGGTCACGCGCCGTTACTACCGTTCGGGCGAAAGCGAGTACCAGATCAACAAAGCTTCGGTTCGCCTGAAGGACGTGAACGAGCTCTTTATGGACACCGGCCTCGGCCGCGACGGCTATTCCATGATCGGGCAGGGCAAGATCGACAGCATCGTCGCTGCCCGCAGTGAAGACCGCCGCGTGATTTTTGAGGAAGCCGCGGGTATCTCCCGCTACCGGTACCGGAAAGAGGAGTCGGAGCGTCGGCTCGCTTCGGCGGAGGAAAACCTTCTCCGCCTGCATGATATTCTTTCGGAACTGGAAAGCCGCGTCGGGCCTTTGAGGGAACAGGCGGAAAAGGCGAAGGAATATCTCACTCTCGCAAAAGAAAAGCGTGAGCTTGAAATCGGCCTTTGGCTGGAAACACTGGAACGCTCGGGAAGGCTCCTGCGAGAGCAGGAAGACCGCATTCTGACCGTCCGGAGTCAATACGACGCCGCAGAGCAGGAAATCGCCGGAATCGATCAGAAGATTGAGGCAGTGTTTGGTCAATCCAACGCCAGCTCCGCACAGATCGACGAAGTGCGGCGGCAGAGCGCTCTGCTGGAGGAAAACGCTGCGAAAAAGGATGGGGAAGCCTCCGTCCTCGAAAACGACATCCGGCACAATGAAGAAGACATCGCCCGCATGGAGCGGGAAATCGCGGAAAGCTCCGTTTCCAGCGACGAGATGGACCGGCAGATCGCCGAAACGAACCAAAAAATCAGTGAAAAGCAGGAATACATAAAAAATTCGGATACCGAACATTCCGCTATTTCCGAACGGCTGGATACCCTGCGGAGCGGTATGGACGAGGCCTCGGCCAAAATCGACCGACTGACCCGTTCACTCGCGGAATTGAGCGCACAGGCGACGGAGGCCAAGGTTGCCGAAACATCGGCACTTTCCTCCATTGCAGAAATCGGGCTTCGGCAGAAAGCCGTTCTGGAAAGCGCCGCGGAAAAAGAAAATCGGAAGTCGGCACTGAGCCGGTCCGCCGAAGAAATGTCCGCAAAGCTCCGTGAACTGGAGGAACGGCTGGAAGCACTGCAAAACACCGTCAAGGGCTACGAAATGCGGTTGCAGAGCCGCACTAGCAAAAAGGAAGCAGCCCGTCAGCTCCGGGACAAGCTTCGCCTGGACGCGGAAGGACTGTTTCGCCGCGCCCACCTGCTGGAAGACCTTGAGCGAAATCTTGAGGGCTTCTCCCAGAGCGTCAAGGCGGTCATGCAGGAATCATCCCGCGGCACATTAAAGGGCATTCACGGCCCGGTTTCGCGTCTGATCAAGGTTCCAGAGCCCTATGCGGTCGCTATGGAGACCGCCCTCGGCAGCGCCATGCAGAACATTGTCGTCGGAAGCGAAGAGGACGCAAAAAGCGCAATTGGGCTTTTGAAGCGGCGGAACTCCGGCCGCGCTACGTTTTTGCCCCTCACCACCATCCGGGGCAGAGTGCTGGAGGAAAAAGGACTGGAGCAGTGCCCCGGGTTTGTCGGGGTTGCCGCTTCACTCTGTTCCTGTGACCCAAAGTACACTGATATTCTAAATTCTCTGCTGGGCCGCATCGTGATCAGTGAAAATCTGGATTCCGCCGTTGCCATCGCGCGCCGGTACAGCTACCGGTTCCGCATTGTGACACTTGACGGCCAAGTGGTCAATGCCGGCGGCTCCATGACGGGCGGCTCGCTTGCCCGGAATTCGGGCCTGCTGAGCCGTGCTTCCGAAATTGAAAAGCTGAAGCAGGAAGCCGCCGGAGTCCAGCAGAAGGCCTCCGAGGCCGAGGCCGCGCTGAAAACTGCCACGGAAGAGGTTTCCGCCTCGGAAGCCGCTCTTGCCGGTGCAAACGGCGAACTTGCCTCAGCCCGGGAAGAAAAAATCCATGCGGAAGCGGACCAGCACCGGATTTCTTCGGAACTGGAAAGCTTTGAGCGCGATCTTGAAACTCTTGAAAAAGAAAAAAGTGACGCCGAAAACCGTCTGACAGAATTAAATGCCCGCCTGCAGGAAGCCCGCAATCAATCAGAGCAGATTAATACACAGGGGCAAAGCATTCAGAGTGAGCTGGCCGAAATCAGCGGAAGCAAAAACGAGCTGAACCGGCAGTGCGAGGATTTGGCTTCCCAGCTTCGTCAAATCGAAATGGACCGTCTAGCCGCGCAAAAGGATATTGAGTCTCTGCGTGCCTCCGCGGCGGACATCGAACAGCGCCGGACAGGGCATCTGGAAAAAGCGGATTCCCTCAAAAAGCAGATTGTACAGGTACAGGCTTCCACCGAGCAGCTCCGCGGAGAAATCGCCCGGCTGAAAGAGGAAGCGCAGACGATGCGTGCGGAAGCCAAAGCCGCCGGAAAACAGATCGAAGAACTGAATCAGCAGCGTATGGAGCTGGAAAAGCAGTCCGTAGACCTCCGCGCCAAAGAGCGTGAAAAGTCGGAGGAAAAGGAGAAGACCGGCCATGAGCTCGCCCGTCTAGAAGAACGAAAAGCAGGAATCCAGAAGGATTACGACGAGATTATTTCCCGTTTATGGGAAGAATACGAACTGACGCGTCGGGAAGCCGAAGAACAGGTGGAAACCAAAATTTCCGACCCGGCTGCCGCTCAGCGCAAACTCGCCGAACTGAAAAACCGCATTAAGGCGCTCGGCTCCGTCAATGTCTCCGCAGTGGATGAATATCGCGAGGTCTCGGAGCGATACGAGTTCTTGAAAGCCCAGATTTCGGACGTAGAAAATTCCCGTGATGAACTAAAGAAACTGATCGGAAATCTTACCCGCCAGATGCGGGATCTTTTCACGGAGCGTTTCAGTCTCATCCGGCAGAATTTTGTCCAGACGTTCCGGGAACTGTTCGGCGGCGGCACGGCCGATCTGATTCTCAGCGAACCCGAGGACGTTCTTAATTCCGGAATTGAGATTGCCGTTCAGCCGCCCGGTAAAATCGTGGCGCATCTGGAGGCCCTCTCAGGCGGTGAAAAAGCGCTGGTGGCAATCGCATTGTATTTTGCCATCATGAAGGTGAATCCGCCTCCGTTCTGCGTACTGGATGAAATTGAAGCCGCTCTAGACGATGTCAACGTCGACCGGTTTGCCGCTTATCTGCGCAGGATGACTCAAAATACGCAGTACATTATGATAACGCATCGGCGCGGCAGCATGGAAGAAGCCGACGTGCTTTACGGGGTAACCATGCAAGACGAGGGTGTTTCCAAGTTGCTGGAAATGCCGGTTGCCGCGATGGAAGCAAAAATCGGCGCCGTGGCCCGCTGAAAGGGGTTAAATATGGGTTTATTCTCGAAAATTCGCGACGGCCTGAAAAAGACAAGGGATGGTATGAGCGCGTCCGTTGCGGCTGTGCTCTCATCCTTTACAAAAATTGACGATTCCCTTTTTGAGGAACTGGAAGAGCAGCTGGTCATGGGCGATGTCGGCGTTCAGACCGCAGAGCGGCTCTGCGCGCAGCTTCGCGAAAAGGTAAAATCAGAGGGAGTCACGGACCCCGCCAAAATTTACGATATGCTGCGCGTTTTGGTCGCCGACATGCTCCGGGGTGGGGAAGAGCTGCGCATAGGTACTAAGCCCTCCGTAATTCTGGTGGTCGGCGTCAATGGCGTCGGAAAAACGACCACCATAGGGAAAATCGCTTCTTTGCTTACGAAACAGGGAAAACGGGTGATTCTCGGTGCGGCCGACACCTTCCGTGCGGCGGCTGTGGAACAGCTTGAAATCTGGGCGGAGCGCTCCGGCGCAGAAATCGTCAAGCAGGCGGAAGGCAGCGACCCCGCCTCAGTTGTGTTTGATTCCATCGCGGCAGCCAAAGCCAGAGGCGCCGACGTCGTCATCTGCGACACAGCCGGACGGCTGCACAATAAAAAGGACCTGATGGCTGAGCTCGCCAAAATCAACCGCGTCATTCAACGGGAAGCTCCGGACTCTGACCGCGAAACTCTTCTGGTTCTGGATGCGGCGACCGGTCAGAACGCGATCAGTCAGGCAAGGGAATTTAAAAACGTCACGGATATTACGGGGATCGTGCTTACAAAGCTCGACGGTACCCCCAAGGGTGGGGTCATCCTCTCCGTGAAGGAAGACCTCCAGCTTCCGGTAAAGTTTATCGGGGTGGGGGAACAGGTGGACGATCTGCAGCCATTTGACGCCGATCAGTTCGCCGCCGCTCTGTTTGAAAAACAGGAGTAACCCATGAAACTTTTGATTGCAACCCATAACGCCGGAAAAATCCGGGAGTTTGAGCGGATTCTTGCTCCGCTTGCAGTTGAAGTCAGCGCTGCCGATTTTTCGGACGTAGAGGAAACCGGCACCACCTTCGAGGCGAACGCCCTTCTGAAAGCGGAGGCTGCGTGCCGCTGCACCGGAGCGCCCTGTGTGGCGGATGATTCCGGGCTTGCGGTGGATGCGCTCGGGGGAGCACCGGGGATCTATTCCGCACGGTACGCGGGGGAAAACGCAACCGATGCGGACCGCATCCGGAAATTGCTGGCAAACCTGACCTGCGTTCCCATGCCGGAGCGCACCGCGCGTTTTCTGTGCTCCATCTGCTGCGTGTTCCCGAACGGTGACAGAATCACCGCCGAAGGAATCTGCGAAGGCTCCATTGCGTTTGCTCCGCAGGGAAACGACGGCTTCGGTTACGACCCCGTATTCCTGGTTGGGGAAAAATCCTTTGCGCAGCTGACTCCCGAAGAAAAAGACGCCGTCAGCCACCGTGGAAAGGCACTTCGTCTATTTGCAGAGAAATTAAAAGTATATAAGGAGCAATGCCATGCTGACCAGTAAACAGCGAGCCTATCTGCGCTCGCTCGCAAATCCTATTGACACGATTCTAATCGTCGGTAAAGCCGGCCTTGGGGCTGAAATCATCAAGCAGGCAGACGACGCCCTGACCGCCCGAGAACTGATCAAGGGAGCCGTGCTTGAAAGCAGTCCGGTAAAATCCCGGGAAGCGGCGGACAACCTGGCGGAATCAACCCATTCCGACGTTGTTCAGGTGATCGGTTCCCGCTTTGTGCTATACCGCAGAAATGAGAAGCAGCCGAAAATAATCCTTCCCAAAGCCCGGAAAAAGAGCTATGATAAAAAATAAGCATAATCAGGTGGAAACATGACAAAGCTTGTGGTAATGGGCGGAACGTTCAATCCGATTCATTACGGCCACCTTCATATGGCGGAACAGTTTGCGAAGCGGGTCAATGCCGACCGGGTTCTGTTTATTCCGACTGCTTCGCCGCCGCATAAGGATTCCCATGAGCTCGTCTCTGCGGAAGACCGCCTGACCATGTGCCGCCTCGCCTGCGAAGGCCGGTTTGAGGTCAGTGATCTGGAAATCCGCCGCGGCGGGCTGAGTTATACCTCCGACACGCTGCGCAGCCTGAAACAGGCAAATCCGGATTCGGAGCTTTATTTTATCACGGGCGAAGATATGTTCCTGACATTGGAACAGTGGCATGAGCCGGACGTCATATTTTCTCTCGCCACCATCTGTGCGGCCCCCCGAAGCTGGGAAGGCTGCGGCGCATTGGAAGATTACGCCGAGCGGATCCGGAAACGGGGCGGAAAGGTACTGCTGGCTGAAATCCAGTATCTGCCCGTATCTTCCACAGCGATTCGTCTCGCCGTAAAAAGCGGAATGCCGATTTCGGAGTTCGTACCGTCCAAGGTTGCCGAATATATCCGTTCCCACCATCTTTATTTGGAGTGAAAGTTCATGGAACTCAAAGAACCGAAAGAATATGAGGAAATCATACGTCCTTTACTGACCGAAAAACGCTTTCATCATTCTCTCTGCGTCTCGCAGGCAGCAATATCCCTTACTGAAAAGTACGGTGGAGACCGCCGCAAAGCGGAAACGGCAGGCATTTTGCATGATATTATGAAGGATCAGCCGCAGGACAAGCAATTGAAAATGATGGAGCAATTTGGTATAATACTGACAAACGTGGAACAAGCTGCTCCAAAACTTTGGCACGCCGTACTTGGCGCAGCCTACATTAAGAACGAGCTGCATCTGGACGACGCGGAAATTCTGGATGCCGTGCGGTACCATACAACGGGCCGGGAAAACATGACGCTGATGGATAAAATCATCTTTATTGCGGATTTTATCTCCGCGGACCGGGATTACGAGGGAGTGGAAGACCTGCGCAAGGCAGCCGGGCAAAGTCTGGAGGAAGCTATGATCGCGGGTATCACGTATACCATTAAGGACCTCGCTTCCGGCAGCAAGCCGATTCATCCCGATACGATCGCAGCCTACAACCAGACGGTTCTGGCTGCAAAACCATAAAAATTTTGAAAGAGGGGATCTTTAGGAATGACGCCATTGGAAACGGCAGAACAGGCCGTTAAAATTCTCGATTCGAAAAAGGCAAAGGAATTGAAGATCATCGGAATCAAAGATATTTCCGTCCTTGCCGATTACTTCGTTCTTGCCACAGGCACCAGCAGCACGCATGTGAAATCGCTGGCGGACGAGGTGGAATTTCAGTTGAAAGCTCAGGGGGAGGAACCGCGTCACACGGAAGGATACCGCTCAAATTCCTGGGTGCTGATTGATTACGGCAGCGTTGTGGTTCATGTTTTCACGGAGGAATCCCGCCGCTTTTATGACCTTGACCGTCTCTGGCAGGATGGGCAGATACTGGATATTTCTAAGATTATCGAATAATTTTTGCAACTGGCGGAAAAAACCGTCCGCGCATGATTATAGAAAGAACGTAGGGGCGAAAGACGAATGAAGTACGATCATAAAACCGTAGAAAAAAAGTGGCAGGACCGCTGGGAAGAAGCAGGCGTATTCCACGCTTCCAACGATTCGGACAAACCGAAGTACTATGCGCTGATTGAATTCCCGTATCCGTCGGGGCAGGGGCTGCACGTCGGCCATCCCCGTTCCTATACGGCGATGGACATTATCGCGCGCAAACGGCGCATGCAGGGCTATAACGTCCTGTACCCCATCGGTTGGGACGCGTTCGGTCTGCCGAGCGAGAATTACGCAATCAAGAACCATGTGCATCCGGCCGTTGTGACAAAGCAGAATATCGCACGGTTCAAGCAGCAGCTTAAATCGCTCGGTCTATCCTTTGATTGGACGCGGGAAATTAACACGACCGATCCGGAGTACTACAAATGGACACAGTGGATTTTCCTTCAGCTTTTTAAGCACGGTTTAGCCTATAAAAAGGAAATGGCGGTCAACTGGTGCACTTCCTGCAAATGCGTACTGGCCAATGAAGAAGTGGTCAATGGCGTCTGCGAACGCTGCGGCAGCGAAGTCGTACGCAAGGTCAAATCCCAGTGGATGCTGAAAATCACCGATTATGCGCAGCGTTTGATCGACGACCTCGACCTTGTCGATTATCCGGAGCGCGTCAAGTCGCAGCAGGTCAACTGGATCGGCCGTTCGACCGGCGCTGAGATTGATTTCGGCACAACGTTGGGTGACTCCTTCACGGTTTACACCACCCGTCCGGACACTCTGTATGGCGTAACCTACATGGTTCTTTCTCCGGAGCATCCGCTTCTGGAAAAATGGAAGGACAAACTGGAAAACCTGGATGAAGTCATTGCCTACCAGGAAGAAGCCTCCAAGAAATCCGATTTTGAACGGACTGAAATCGCCAAGGAGAAAACGGGCGTCCGCCTCAAGGGGATCAACGCCGTCAATCCCGTCAACGGCGCGCAAGTTCCGATTTTCATTTCCGATTACGTTCTTACCTCCTACGGCACGGGCGCTATTATGGCTGTTCCGGCGCACGATACCCGCGACTGGGATTTTGCCAAAAAATTCGGTCTTTCCATTATTGAAGTTGTACAAGGCGGGAATGTACAGGAAGAAGCCTTTACAGACTGTGAAAAGGGCATTCTGGTGAATTCCGGCATCCTGACAGGGCTTTCCGTTGATGAAGCGAAGAAGAAAATCATCGAATACATTGCAGAAAAAGGCATTGGCCGCCCGAAGGTAAACTTCAAGCTGCGCGACTGGGTATTTTCCCGTCAGCGCTACTGGGGTGAACCGATCCCGATCGTAAACTGTCCGAAGTGCGGTTATGTCGCCGTACCGGAAAACGAGCTTCCGCTTCGCCTGCCCGAGGTAAAATCCTACGAACCGACGGACAACGGGGAATCTCCGCTTGCCCACATGACGGAATGGGTCAACACGACCTGCCCACACTGCGGCGGACCGGCGAAACGCGAAACCGACACCATGCCTCAGTGGGCCGGTTCCTCCTGGTATTTTCTTCGCTACACCGACCCACATAACACCGAAGCTTTTTCAGGCAAAGACGCCCTCAAATACTGGACCCCGGTGGACTGGTACAACGGCGGCATGGAACATACCACTCTACATCTGCTGTACAGCCGATTCTGGCATAAATTCCTGTACGACATCGGCGAAGTTCCCACGCCGGAGCCTTACGCTAAGCGTACCAGCCACGGCATGATTCTCGGTGAAAACGGGGAAAAGATGAGCAAATCGCGCGGTAACGTCGTGAATCCGGACGATATCGTGCGCGATTACGGAGCGGATACCATGCGCCTGTACGAAATGTTTATCGGCGACTTTGAAAAGGCCGCGCCTTGGAACACCAACGGCATCAAGGGCTGCAGACGTTTTCTGGAGCGCTTCTGGAATCTTAAGGACATTGTGTGCGACGGCGAAGAAATCCGGCCTGAATTGGAAGGCCCGTTCCATAAGACAATTAAAAAAGTCGGCGAAGATGTCGAAAACCTGAAGTTCAACACGGCAATCGCTGCTTTGATGTCTCTCATCAACGATATTGCTGCGGTTGGTTCTATTACGCGCGGAGAACTGAAGATATTTGCGATTCTTCTGAATCTTTTTGCGCCGCACATTTGCGAAGAAGTCTGGACTGACATGAAGTTCGGCGGGTTCGTCTGCCAGCAGCCGTGGCCGGTCTACGATGAAGCAAAATGCACGGATCAGACCATTGAAATTGTGGTGCAGGTTAACGGAAAAGTCCGCGCGCACCTTTCCGTTCCGGCAGATATCAGCAAAGACGACGCGCTTTCTGCTTCCAAAGAAATTGATAAAATTGAAGTCGAGCTTGCCGGCAAGAAAATTCTCAAGGAAATCTACGTTCCTTCCAAGCTGGTTAATATCGTCGTAAAATAATAGTTTCAGGACGCCGGTCAGTGGATCGGCGTCCTTTTTTCATGCGCTTTACAAATTCTTTGCCTTGACAGAATTATCCATTTGCATTACTATGTTTTTGGAATTTAGCAGAAGGAAGAGAATTGATATGAAGCATGGACGATCCCGGCCGGTTCTTATTTTCTGCGCGGCACTCCTTGCCATCGGCATATTTGCCGCTTCCTTTATGGCGGCTCAAGTGTGGTTGGAAACGCCGGCGGCTAAACCAACGTCGCTGAGTTCCCCAGCTCCGGAAAGTTCATCCGCAGTGGCTACCAGCGTTTCGCAGAGCTCTGACGAAAGCAAAGCAGAATCAGCGCAGACGTCAGTTCCCCACAGCAGTTCTTCCCAAGCAAGTTCTCAGAGCAGTGCTCCATCTTCAAAAAGCAGTTCTGTTTCCTCTGCAGTGGAAGCACTGATACAGACGGTGTATGCTTACGATTTTTATCTGACCATACCATCCAACTGGAAAATGAACAAGACAAATCCCGTTACGTGGGAATTTTCATCGACAGGCAAGACGGTCGGTTCCATTTCCATCGGGCCCTATGACCCGTCTAAGCCCTTTTCGCAGCTTTTTGAGGGCAATCCCAAGGTACTGAGCCAGAAAAAGCTCAGCGGACTCTGCCTTCCCGCCGCGGAAATGCTTCTGAGGAAAACGCAGTCCACGGTCACAGGTAATGCTTCCTATTCGGATACCTATCATATTTATTTTATCAATAACAGCAGTTCCTACGAACTTTGTTTTCGTGCGTCCCTTGTCAGCGAAAAAACGGCACTTCAGATTGCCGGGAACTTCCAGAAAACTCCGGTAAAAATTATCGACACTGCGCCGGAAGAACTGACCTCCGTCTGCGGGGATATCACCCCGACAAACGCGGCGTTTTTTGAGGAAACAAAAAACTATGTTTTATTCGGCTCACTGAAAAGCGACCCGAAACAGGGTGTTGCAGCTGTGTTCAAAGACAAGTTTTCCAAGGATGGGAAGGGTCAGGTCGCTCAAAAGTATTTAACAGACCAAAAGCACGGTGCTGTACGGGCCGTAGGCGGAGGTGGAAAGGATACCACCGTGAACGTTACGGCCGCTGACGGGTACCGATGGATTTTTAACCTATACAACGGTTCCACAGACGGGAAAGCAAAGTAGTAAAAACAGAAGCGACAATGCCAAAATCAGGCACTGCCGCTTTTCTTTCGCCATATTCTCAAAAATGCCGTTCCATGATAAAATAAATTACGACCGCCTGTAAAATGAGAATTACGGGAATACCGACCATAAATTTCGGGTGGCGGGTTTTATGTCGGATCAGTAACATTGTTACAAGCATAGCCGGTGAACCACCAAGTGCCGCAAGAAGCAGGAGCGTGTTTTCCGGAATGCGCCACCGGTGCTTTTTTGCACGGCGCTTATCGGATACCGTAACGAGCACAGCCACAAAATTGATAATAATCAGATAAGATTGAAAATATATATTAGACATGCTACCCCTCACAGTCGAGTCCCACAGTTCGGACAGAAGCGGGAACCCGGTTCTACCTCCGTTCCGCAATGCGGGCAGTAATGCCTGCCGGACGCGCCGGAAATCCGAACCATCCGACTTGGGTCGATCTCCGCATTCAGGTCCCGCGCCAGCCTGCGGCCTTCCTCCCGGCTCAGTTCATAGACCGCACCGCACTCCGGGCAAGTTACATAATAGTGCCTTCTGAAGCGAAACAGGGGAATAAAGAAAAAGGTAAACTGCTGAAAAACGCAGACCACCGCCGCCGCGCTGATGGCGCCGCAGCAGGGGAATCCACCGCACCGCCGCAGTCCCAGCGGTGAAGAACCGCTTCCTATCCCGATAATGAAAAACATCTCAATCGCCTCCGTAACGTTTGCTGAAACTATCGTAACCGGAAACAGAATTTCTGTCAATCCGGCTCTTAAGGGAAGCGTGAAACAGAAAGGATGAAAAATCATGGTGATCCGATTGTTCAGCAGGCACACGCTGCTGGTCTGCCTCTGTCTTCTCACTGTCGCGGTAGCCGTGACCATGGCGGTCAATTCGGGCAAAGCTCAGTCGAATTTTTCCGCCTCCTCCGGTTCTTCCACCGCTTCCGATCTGTATGCCTACAAAAACGTATCCGGGTCGACGGAGACTGCGTCCGGAGCGATCAGCCGTTCGTCTTCGGCAACCCCGTCCTCACAGGCCCTATCGTCCGCCGCCCCTGCGTCCTCTTCTGGCGAATCTTCCTCCGTACCGGCTGCGATTACCGAAAAAGCGCAGGAAATGCGAGCTGTATGGGTTCCATATCTCAGTCTTGATATGAGCCGCGAAACGGATAAAAGCGAACAGGGTTTTCAGAAAAAGTTCAATGCCATCGTCAGTCAGGCAAAAGCCTGCGGCATGAACACCCTGGTGGTTCAGGTTCGTCCGTTCGGCGATGCTCTTTATAAATCATCCTATTTTCCCTGGAGCCATGTAACCGGTGGAACACAGGGCGTAAATCCCGGCTACGACCCTCTTGCCGACATGGTTGCCGCCAGCCATCGGGCAGGGCTTAAAATCCATGCGTGGGTGAATCCTCTGCGCATCCAGACTTCTTCCGCAACTCCGTCCATCCTCGCTGTGGGCAACCCTTACAACACCTTCCGAAAGGACCCCGCCAAAGCCGACTGGGTCGTCGATTTTCAGGGGGGAAAATACTACAACCCCGCTTACGCGCAGGTCCGAAAACTGATTGCCGACGGCGTGAAAGAAATCGTACAGAACTATAACGTTGACGGAATCCAGTTCGACGATTATTTTTATCCCTCTCAGGACGCTTCGTTTGATAAAACGGCATATGCCGCCTACTGCTCATCGGCAAAAAACGCCGGAACCCCACTTTCCCTTTCAGAATGGAGGCAGGGAAATATCAGCGCGATGGTTTCACAGGTTTATCAGGAAGTAAAAGCGGCGAAACAAAACGTGCCGTTCGGGATCGCTCCGCAGGCCAACGTGCAGAACGACCGGAATATGGGCGCAGATGTGGAATCCTGGTGTACGGCGCGTGGCTACGTGGATTACATTTGTCCCCAGCTTTACGTCAATTTTCAAAACCCGGTTCTTCCGTTTGATAAAGCCGCCCAAACCTGGCGGGGCATGGTAACCAACAAAGGCATCAAACTGTATTTCGGTCTCGCAGTCTACAAAGCGAACTCCGATGCAGACAGCGGCACTTGGAAATCTAGCTCCAATATTCTTGCGACTCAAGTGGATTACGGCCGCAAGACGAAATGCGACGGCTTTATGTTCTACTCCT
Organism: Bacillota bacterium; assembly: GCA_023410445.1. Classification (GTDB taxonomy): domain Bacteria; phylum Bacillota; class Clostridia; order Oscillospirales; family Acutalibacteraceae; genus Caproicibacter. The sequence continues at coordinate 91,477 of JAEYPT010000008.1, forward strand.
GCGATTATTTGAACAATTTGCAGACTAAAACAGAGGTTCAGAACGTCATGAAGGTTCTAAACGGCTGATTACTCTGTAAGAGCTCCAAAACAGGCGTCTTCGCGAACTGCCGACAGCCGCACCGGCAGGATTTCACCGCTCAGGTCCCGGCTGGACTCCGCTTTAACAGGTGTGTAATTTTCCGTATATCCCTCATAGCAGCCATCAGAGCACGCGCGCTCAAACAGGACCGTTTCCGTACGCCCAATCTGGGACCGGAAAAAAGCTTCCCGTGTTTTTTCGGTGACTTCGATCATCAGCCGGCTTCTCCGTGACTTTTCCCGTGGATCAATCTGATCCGGCATTTTGTCCGCTGCTGTGCCGGGTCTGCGAGAATATTCAAACACATGCACCTTTGCAAAGCCGATTTCCTCCGCAAAGGCAAGCGACGCTTCGAATTCTTCTTCGGTTTCTCCGGGGAAGCCAACCATAATATCCGTCGTAATCGCAGCGTTTTTAAATTCGTTTCGGAGGTTTCGGACAATCTGACGGTATTCATCCGCACTGTAATGCCGGTTCATCCGTTGGAGTGTTGCGTCGCAGCCGCTCTGAAGAGAAAGATGAAACTGCGGGCACAGCTTCGGCTGCTTCTTCAGCCGTGAAATAACTGCTTCATCCAATCGTTCCGGCTCCAGAGAACCGAGGCGAACCCGGCGGATTTTTTCCGGCGCACAGGCGGTTTCCACGGCATCGCAGAGATTCATCCCGAATTCCTGCCCGTAGGCGGGAAGATTGATTCCGGTCAGCACAATTTCCCGGTAACCGTGGTCGGCGATCCCGTCGATTTCCTCCCGAAGCTCTTCGGGCTGCTTCGAACGTACGCGGCCGCGCGCATAGGGGATGATGCAGTAGGAACAAAACCGATTACAGCCATCCTCGATTTTAATGAAAGCCCTTGTCCGGTCAAAAAAACGTTCTGCGTGCATGGTTTCAAATTCTGCGCCAGTTTTGTGCGGCACAATGTCTACAATGCGCTGGCGTGTGGAAAGATACTGCATAATATCGGAGAGCAGGGAAGAGCGGTTGGAATTTCCGAGGATAATGTCGGCCTGGGGCAGGTTGTCAACTATTTCCGGAAACGCCTGAGGCAGACAGCCGGTCACAACGATTACAGCGTTCGGGTTCTCCCGTCGGGCCCGATGCAGCATCTGGCGGGCTTTCCGGTCGCTCATGGAGGTGACGGTGCAGGTATTGATCAGAATGACGTCGCTCTCCTCTTCAGAGGGGGAAAGCGTGAATCCGGAGCTCATCAGAACGTTCAGCATTGCCTGCGATTCATATTGATTGACTTTACAGCCAAGGGTGATAGCATATACTTTCATTTGTACACCTTTAATAAATATTAGATATTTTGTTTTCCAATTGGCGAAAATCTATAGTTATAATACACATTGACCGTGTCGAAAAAATAAGGTATATTTGTTGGAGATAAATGAAACATGGAGGTACCTGTGATGTACACGACTTCGATTATCCTGTCAAGCATTGAAGCGGTAAAGAAATTTGTCACTATGACAAACGGCTATGATTTCCCGATTAACCTTGCCACTGACAAATATAAGATCGATGCGAAATCCATTATGGGAATTTTCAGCCTGGATTTGTCCAAGCCTCTCAAGATTGAAGTAGACAGCGACAGGGCAGACGAATTTATCCAGCAGCTCCAACAGTTTCAACTTGAGAAAGTAGCCACAAAAGCGTGACTCTGACAGCCCGGCCATTGGCCAGGCTGTTTTTTTAAATATCCTCGTACTTTTCAGCCAAAGTACTCCAACGCGTCACCAAAGCTTCATTTTCCTGTTTCATTTGATCAACTTTCTCCGCAAGCTCCATAGCGGCCTGATAATCGCTTGCCGTTTCCGGCTCCTGAAGCTGAGCCACCAGCTTTGCGATTTCAGATTCCGCTTCGTTTATTTTCTCTTCAAGACGCCTGAGCTCCGCTTTTTCTTTTCGAATCGCGGCCTCGCGTTCTTTTTTTTGCGCATATTCCGTATTCTTGACCGGTTTTTCCGATTTTTCGGGTGTGTTTTCCTTTGTTTTTTCAAGGTAGGCGTCGTAGTTTCCGTCAAATGCCCGAACACCCTCCGGGCTGAGCGCATAGATGCGGTCCGCGATCTTGTTAATCAGGTAGCGGTCGTGAGAAACGATCAGAAGCGTACCTTCATATTGGTTCAGAGCATTTTCCAGTGCCTCGCAGGACTGAATATCGAGATGGTTCGTCGGTTCGTCAAGCAAAAGAAAATTATTCTTGGAAAGCATCAGCCGCAGAAGCAGTACGCGGGCCCTTTCGCCGCCGCTCAGGGCGGAAACTGCTTTGAAAACCTCTTCCCCCTGAAACAGGAAAATCGCCAGCGCGCTGCGGACCTCGGTTTCCGTCATCTGCGGGTAATAGTCCCAGATTTCATCGATAACCCGCTTGTCCTCCCGAAGCCCCGCCTGAAGCTGATCGTAATACCCGACGTCAAGTCCGGTGCCGAACCGAACCGTTCCTTCGGACTGCTTGCAGGTTCCGAGAAGCGTTCTGAAAAGAGTAGTCTTCCCGCATCCGTTCGGCCCGATCAGAAACACGCGCTCCTGACGGTGAATCTCCATGTCAACATTCCGGATGATATCTTTCCCGCCGAATCCGACGGCAAGATTCCGGACCGTTAATACATCGTTCCCGCTGCGCTGGCTGATCCCGAACCGGAATCGAAAGGTTTTATCCTTCTGCTGAGGTTCCTCCAGCGTCGATTCCAACCGTTCAATCACTTTCAGCTTACTTTCCGCTGTTTTAATATTCTTTTCCCGGTTCCACCGGCGCTGCTGTTCCACAATGCCCTCAATTCGGCGAATCTCCTTTTTGGTGTTCTCATACCTGCGGGAAGCCGCAAGTCCGTTTTCCTCCTTCTGCGCAAGGAAAGCGGAATAGTTGCCTTTATAGAGGGTCAACCGGCAGCCGTTTAATTCAAAGGTGCGATTGGTTACACGGTCAAGGAAATAGCGGTCATGTGAAATGACGATATAGGCGCCGGAAAAAGACCGCAGAAAATCCTCCAGCCATTCCACGGACGGAATATCCAGATGGTTTGTAGGTTCGTCCAGCAGCAGAAGATTCGCTCCGCAGAGAAGCATCTTCGCAAGCTGAATTTTTGCTCTCTGTCCGCCGCTCAGAACACCGACGGGATTGGCGAGCTGATCTTCCGAAAATCCTAACCCGATCAATGCCGAACGCGCCCGACTGCGGAATTCCAAACCGCCCTGGCGGACGAACTGCTCATTCATGGAAGCCTGCTTTTCAATTAACGCTTCCATTCTCGCGCTTTTCCCGCTCAGCTGGCGGGTAATGGTCTCAAGCTCCGCTTCCAGCTTCAGAAGCGGGTCGAAGACCGTCAGTAACTCGTCGAACGCACTCCGGTCCAGGTCCCGGCACACATGCTGCTCCATATAACCGTATTCCGTGCGGTTGGCCTTGCTGACCGTCCCGCCGTCGGATTCCAGTTCCCCGGTCAGAATCTTGAAGAGCGTTGTTTTTCCGGAGCCGTTGCTGCCCACCAGACCGACGTGGTCGTTTGCCTCTATTTCAAAGGAAACTCCGCTGAAGATATTTTTTTCGCCGAATGAACGGCTGATATTTCCCACATTGAGAAGACCCATGAATGCAACCCCTTGAATATGTAAAGTACGCGGCCTTTTTTCGGCCGCCGATACGCTATTAATTCATTATACAGAAACTGCTCAGTGAAATCAAGGAACGGTCTTTTATTACGGCCAAAATTCAGCGGACAGCCCTTCCAGATACCTCTGCTGAAGCATCAGGTATTCTTCGGCAAGTGCCCGGCTTTTCAGACTGGAATCCGGAAAGAGATCAACCATTCTCCCAAGGATGCCCATTCTCTGCACTGTTTCCCTCCGAAGCAATCGGGAAATTCTTTGCGGGTTTCGGCTGAAACGCGCGCGAAAGCGAAAAATCCGCCCCCGAAGCCGCTCTGCCGCATTGGTTTTCGCGGAACCGCCGGGTTTCTGTTCCCGAAGAAGGCGTTCCGCCTTTTCGTGCACGGCGCTGCTCCTTCGAAGCTGCTCTTTTACCCGGGCCTGCATTTCCGGGTTTTTGATTTTCGGCATAACAATCTCGGCCGCTTCCATATTTGCCCGAGAAAGGACGCAGAGCCTTTCCGCAATGGTCACCTGTCGATTTCTCATAAGCTTCCCTCCGGGTTTAGGATAACCGCCTGCGGCTTATTTAATCTGGACTTTTTCCGGAGTTGAGAATATAATGGGCGGGAGGTGATTTTATGCAGGCTGGCATTTCGACGGCGTGCCTTTATCCAATGCTGCTCGAAAATTCGCTGGAGACTCTGCTTTCCCTGAATTTCAAACTCTTTGAAATTTTTATCAATACCTGCAGCGAATTACAGCCCGAATATCTGCACCGGCTCCGTCACATGGCGGATGAACACAATGCCGTGATCCGGTCGGTTCATCCTTTTACTTCCGGCTACGAAGGGTTTCTGCTGTTTTCGGATTACGAACGGAGATTTCTGGACGGGCTTGAGTTTTACAAGCGATATTTTGAAGCATGCCGCATTCTGGGCGCCGGAATTCTGGTTCTCCACGGAAAAAAGAGCGACCGGCGTGCAAAAATTTCCGATGAGAGCTATTTTGAACGTTACAGCCGCCTGTTTGAGCTTGGGAAACGCTTCGGCGTGACGGTTGCTCAGGAAAACGTCAATCAATGTCTGAGCGACGACCCGGATTTTATCCGCAGTATGAGGCATTTCTGCGGTACGGAGTGTGCTTTCGTTCTGGATGTCAAGCAGGCTGTTCGCGGGGGAGTGGACCCGTTTTTTATGTGCGAAACCATGGGTTCCCGCCTGATTCACGTTCATTTAAACGACAACGACGCCGCTTCCGACTGTCTGCTCCCCGGTATGGGCACTATGAATTTTGCCGCGCTGATTTCCATTCTGAGGCAAAATCATTTTTCCGGTGACCTGCTCATCGAGGTTTACCGTAAAAATTTCGGTTCAGTAGAGGAGCTTTGCCTCGCAAAAAGCTCCGTTGAGGAATTACTTGAAAAACTGCGGCAGAAGTCTTGAATTTTTTCCTGAAAATATGTTATAATTGAACAAATAGTATGGGTGGTGAAAGCATGAAGTGTCCGTATTGCGGTTACAGTGAGAGCAAAGTCATCGATTCCAGGCCCACCGACGAAGGGGAACGCATCCGCAGGCGCAGGGAGTGCCTGAAATGTGCAAAACGCTTCACCACATATGAAGTGATTGAGACCGTTCCTATCGTTGTCATAAAAAAGGACAAGTCCCGGGAGGTCTTCGACCGCAGCAAGCTTTTGAACGGTCTGCTGCGTGCCTGCGAAAAGCGTCCGGTATCCATCGAAACTCTGGAAACCATCGTGGACGAAATCGAAAACATTCTCCAGAATTCGCTGGATCGCGAAGTTCCTTCCAGCCTGATCGGCAAATACGCAATGGAAAAGTTGAAAAACGTGGATGAAGTGGCTTACGTTCGGTTTGCTTCCGTCTACCGCCAATTCAAGGATATCAACACGTTTATGGAAGAGCTGAGCCGGATTATCAAAAGTAAAAAATAAGGTCCTCTGTCTGCGGACCAATATTGCAGAAACAGCCGCCAGCCTTTCCCTTGGCGGCTGTTTTCCTGACCAAAACGTCCTGCGCTCAGGAAGGGCGCGAATTTGTTTCCAAACTGTGAAAAATGTCAATAATACCCTTATCCGGCGCGGAAACGCTTTACAAGGAACGGTCCTTCATGTAAAATAGATTCAATTGAACAGGAGTGTTGAAGTTGCAGCCAAAATACAAACGAATTTTATTAAAGCTGAGTGGGGAAAGCCTCGCCGGCAGCCAAACGCACGGCATCGATTTTGATACGGTGCTGAAAATATGCGAACCGATCCGCGAATGCACCCGTCTTGGAATTGAGGTGGGTATTGTAGTCGGCGGAGGAAATTTCTGGAGAGGCCGGAGCAGCGGAAAAATGGACCGCACCCGTGCCGATCACATGGGAATGCTCGCCACGACCATTAATGCTTTGGGTGTTGCGGATGCTTTGGAACAGCTCGGGGTTCCCGTCCGGGTACAGACGGCGATTGAAATGCGGCAGATTGCGGAACCTTATATCCGGAACCGGGCCGTGCGTCATCTGGAAAAGGGAAGAGTCGTGGTATTCGGATGCGGAACCGGGAATCCGTTCTTCTCAACGGATACCGCCGCAGCTCTTCGCGCCGCTGAAATCGATGCGGACATCATCTTTAAGGCAACCATGGTGGACGGCGTGTACGACTGCGACCCGAAAAAGAATCCGGACGCGGTAAAATACGATACGCTCACCTTCATGGATGTTTTGAGCAAAAACTTGCAGGTCATGGACAGCACAGCGGCTTCGCTCTGCAAGGATAACCATATTCCGATCCTTGTTTTCAATATCGACCCGCCGCAGAACATTCTGAGCGCGGCCTGCGGAGAATCTCTCGGAACAATCGTTAAGGAGGAAGAGTAATGAATGAAATTTTAACGGATGCCGAAAGCCGGATGAAAAAAAGCATTGCGGTCCTCTCATCCGATTATGCGGCAATCCGCGCGGGCAGGGCCAATCCGGCCGTTCTGGATAAAATCCGCGTGGACTATTACGGCACCCCCACCGCTTTGAACCAGCTTGCCGCTATCTCGGTAAGCGAGGCTAGGATTCTGACGATTCAGCCGTGGGATATGTCCGTCTGCAGGGCAATTGAAAAGGCAATTGAAACCTCCGACCTCGGCATCAACCCGCAAAGCGACGGAAAAGTGATCCGTCTGACCTTCCCACAGCTTTCGGAGGAACGGCGCCGCGATCTGGCAAAAGAAATCAGCAAAATGGCGGAAGAAGCGAAAGTTGCAGTCCGTTCCATCCGGCGCGATGCAATGGAAAAGCTGAAGGCCATGAAAAAGAATTCCGAAATGTCGGAAGACGAGCTCAAGCAGACGGAGAAAAAGGCACAGGATCTCACGGATAAGTATTGCAAAGAAGTCGACGGCGTTTTTGACGAGAAGAAAAAAGAAATCATGGAGATATAATCCGATATGACAAACAGCGTTTTGCCCAAACACCTCGGGATCATCATGGACGGCAACGGTCGGTGGGCAAAAAAACGGGGGCTGCCGCGCTCCGCAGGTCATGCGGCCGGAGCCGCCGTATTCAAAGACATCGTCCGCTATTGCAGCAAGATCGGAATTCCTTATCTGACCATATACGCTTTTTCCACGGAAAACTGGAAGCGCCCGCACGACGAAGTTCTCACCCTCGTCAAGCTGTTCAAACAGTATCTTGACGACGCGCTGACTAACTTTCTGAATGAGAACATCCGAGTTCGTTTCCTTGGCGACACCGATGCGTTCGATCCTCAGCTTCAGGATCTGATCGCCCGGACAACCGAGGTTTCATCAACGCATACCGGTATGGTGCTGAATATAGCGCTGAATTACGGAGGACGCGCGGAGCTGTGCCGCGCGTTCCGGCTTTTGGCCGAAGATGTAAAGGCAGGGACTCTTTCGCCGGACGAAATTGACGAATCAGTCGTTTCTTCCCGCCTTTATACCGCCGGACAGCCGGATGTAGACCTGATTATCCGTCCAAGTGGGGAAGAGCGGCTCTCCAATTTTCTTCTGTGGCAGGCCGCCTATTCTGAATTTCTATCTCTGGATGTTTTGTGGCCGGATTTCCGGTCGGCGGACCTCGACCGGGCACTGGAAATTTATGCTCACCGCAGCAGACGCTTTGGGGGGATTTAATTGAGAACACGAGTCACGTCGGGAACTGCCCTTGTTATTTTTCTTGCTGCTATCGTGCTGTTTAACAGTTCATTTCCCCTCGCGCTGAATATGGCGATTGCACTCGTGTCCGTTCTGGCCGATTATGAGATTATTTCTGCGCTCGGCGTAGCCAAAAATTACGCTCTGCTCATTCCCAGCCTGCTGTTTTCCGCAGTTCTCCCGTTTATTGCGGACCCCCTTCTCTGTCAGGCAGCTTATTTTCTGTATACGCTGGTGATTTTCAGCTCCCTGATTTTTTACCATTCCGTGATGACCTTCCGCGAAATCGGCGTCATATACAGCATGTCGCTGATGATTCCAACCGCTCTCGCAACCATTATTGGCCTGCGAAGTGTAGGCGGAACACACGGTATGTTTTATGTGATTATCGGGATATTTTCCGCTTGGGTCGCCGACGTAGGGGCTTATTTTGCCGGCAGTTTCTTTGGTAAGCATAAGCTTTGCCCCAACATCAGCCCCAAAAAGACGGTGGAGGGAGCAGTCGGCGGACTCGTCCTGAACGTTGCGGCCATGCTGGTCTTCGGATATATCTTTCAGGTTGTCTACTATGCGCGCAGCGTTACCGTTTCCTACGTTTCCCTCCTGATTATTGGGATCGTTGGAACCGGTATTTCCATACTCGGAGATCTGAGCTTTTCTCTGATCAAACGGAGCTGCCACATCAAGGATTTCAGTGAAATAATCCCCGGCCACGGCGGAATTCTCGACCGCTTTGACAGTGTGATTTTTGAAGCTCCGTTTGTCTATTTTCTGGTTCAGATTCTTCCTATCGTTGTGAAATAAACTGTCTGTGGATGCAATAAAGCACCTGTTTGGAGAATACTAATGAAACAAAGCATCTCAGTCCTCGGGTCCACCGGTTCGATCGGGACCCAAACTCTTTCGATTGCCCGTCACCTCAATCTTCGCGTCTGCGCGCTGGCGGCCTATCAAAATATCCGCCTGCTGGAAGATCAGATTCGGGAATTCCGCCCGGAGGTAGCGGCTGTATTCGATCCAAAATCAGCCCGTGCGCTGAGAACAGCCGTTTCCGACCTGCCGGTCAAAGTTCTGGAGGGAATGGACGGATTATGTGAAGCGGCCTGCCTGGAGACGGCAGGCCTTGTTTGCAATTCGGTCGTCGGGATGGTGGGTCTCCGGCCTACTCTTGCCGCCATAGCTGCAAAGAAAAACGTTGCGCTTTCAAACAAAGAAACCCTTGTTGCGGGTGGAGAGCTGGTAATGCGTGCAGCCGCTGAAAACGGCGTCACCATATTCCCGGTTGACAGTGAGCATTCGGCTATTTTTCAGTGTCTGCAGGGATGCCCCGACACAAAGGCGGTCCGGAAGCTGATTCTTACGGCATCCGGCGGCCCGTTTTTCGGAAAAAAGGCGAATGAGCTGCAAAACGTTACACCGGAACAGGCACTTCGCCACCCGAACTGGAACATGGGACCGAAAAACACCATTGATTCCGCTACCATGATGAACAAGGGGTTGGAAGTCATCGAAGCTTCCTGGCTATTCGGAATGCCGTCAGACCGGATCGAAGTGCTGATCCAGCGGGAAAGCGTGATTCATTCCATGATTGAATATGAGGATTCCTCTGTCATTGCCCAGCTGAGCGTACCGGACATGAAGCTTCCGATTCAGTATGCCATCACATGGCCCCAAAGGTTGAATTCTCCGGTTGCTCCGCTTGATTTGACGGAATACGGATCGCTTACCTTCGCCAAGCCGGACCCGGAGACGTTTCGCTGTCTGGCTGCGTGCCGTAAAGCTCTGAACCGGGGCGGGCTCGTGCCTGCCGCGGCAAATGGGGCCAATGAATCCGCCGTAGAGTTGTTTTTGCAGCAGAAGATTTCGTTTCTGAAAATCGGTGAACTGGTCGAAGCCGCGGCGGAAAACCAGTCTGCCGGAACCGGAGACGTATCCGTCGAAGCTATAATCGAAGCCGATGCACAGGCCCGGCGTTTTGTGGCCGGGGCTGCGGGCGCTAAATGAGGTGATTTGTCATAGTCAAGGTTATCTTGATCATTATTGCTGTACTTCTGTTCGGGTTTATGATCTTCATTCATGAATTCGGTCACTTTTCCATGGCAAAGCTCTGCAAAATCAGGGTGAATGAATTCGCGATCGGAATGGGGCCGACGCTGTTCCATTTTCAGAAGGGGGAAACCCGTTATTCCCTGCGTCTGCTGCCAATCGGCGGCTTCTGTGCGATGGAAGGGGAAAACGAAGAAAGCCCGGATGAACGTTCCTTCTTCCGCAGGCCGGTCTGGCAGAGGATCCTTGTCGTGTCTATGGGGGCGATTCTGAATATCGTTCTGGGGCTTGTTCTGATGATGCTGATTCTCGGTCAGGAACCTGCTTTTTCGTCGACCACAATTTCTCAGTTTGAGAAAAATTCCGCCGTACAGAAGGTTGGTCTGATGCGGGGAGACGAATTTGTTTCGATCGATCACTACCGCATCTATGGAGACCGTGACCTCAGTTTCGCACTCGCAACCGCCAACCCCAATTCCGTCGATATTGAAATCAACCGCAAAGGGAAACTGATGAGTTTTGACAATGTAAAATTCAACAGCCAGTCCATCAACGGAAAAAAATATATCTCCCTCGATTTTTATGTATTGCCGATTGATAAAAATCCCATAACGCTGGTCGAGAAATCGGCCGTTGATACGGTTTCGACGGTCCGCATGGTCTGGTATAGTCTCGTGGGATTTGCCACGGGCAAGTTTGGCCTCAACGATGTTGCGGGACCCGTCGGTGCTGCCAGCGTCATCAATCAGGCTGTTTCCGTGGGGCTTCAGCAAAGCTTTTTTGCGGGGCTCAACAACGTGCTTTATATGATGATGATTCTGACAGTGAACCTCGGCGTCGTCAATCTCCTTCCGTTTCCAGCACTCGATGGTGGCAAGCTGATGTTCCTGCTGATCGAAGCAGTGCGGCGTAAACCGATTCAGGCCAAATATGAGGGCTGGGTGGAGACTGCCGGATTCTGCCTGTTGATGGGCTTTATGGTCATTATTACCTACAGTGACATTCTCCGCCTGATTACCGGGAAAGGATTGGGAGGATAATGCGTAAATCAAGGCAGGTTATGGTTGGGGCCGTACCGGTCGGCGGCGGAGCAAAAATTACCGTCCAATCCATGCTGAACGTCCGCGCGGACGACATTGCGGGAAACGTTCGGCAGGCAAAGGAGCTGGAAGCAGCAGGGTGCGAAATTCTTCGTGCCGCTGTGCCGGACCTTCCGGCCGTCCAACTAATTGAGGCAATTAAAAAAGAAGTACGGATTCCGCTTGTCGCAGATATTCATTTTGATTACCGGCTCGCACTGGAAGCCGCCGCAGCGGGAGCCGACGCGATTCGCATCAACCCGGGAAATATCGGCGCGGAGGAACGGGTCAAGGCGGTTGCCGTGGCCTGCCGGAACCGCGAAATTCCGATCCGCATCGGGGTAAACTCCGGTTCTCTCGAAAAAGACATTCTTGGGAAACACGGCGGACCGACTCCCGAAGCACTCGCAGAAAGTGCCTTTTTCCACGCATCCCTTCTGGAAAAATTTGATTTTCGGGATCTTGTAATCTCCATAAAGTCCTCCGATGTAAACACCATGATCCGGGCCAATGAGATCATCGCCGAAAAATGCGATTATCCTCTTCACCTCGGCGTTACCGAGGCAGGAAGCGAACGCATGGGAATAATCAAGTCCTCCATTGGAATCGGATCATTGCTGCAGCGGGGAATTGGGGACACGATCCGAGTTTCCCTGACGGCCGATCCCGTAAAGGAGGTCAGCGCTGGGATCGATCTACTGAAGGCCCTCGGCCTGCGAGGCGGCGTAAGGATCATTTCCTGCCCGACCTGCGGAAGAACGAAGATCGACCTGATTGCCATCGAAGGCGAAGTCGAGCGAAGGCTTGCCGACTGCAGGAAGGACCTTACGGTCGCAGTTATGGGATGTGCTGTCAATGGACCGGGAGAAGCCCGGGAGGCAGATATCGGAATTGCAGGCGGCGACGGGGTCGGCCTAATCTTCCGCAAGGGACAAGTGCTCTATAAAGTTCCGGAAGAAGAATTGGTTGACCGCCTGATGCAGGAAATCGAACAGCTGTAAAGGAAGAGAATCCATTGAAAAGCTTTGGCGAATTTTTCGACGCATACATAGATATTTCCAAAATTCCAGCCCCCATTAAAACGGGGGCTATTTCCTCTTTGCGGATCGACTCCTCCTCCCGCAAGCTGACGGCGCAGGTAGAGCTCGATTCGCTCGTAGAACGCACCGATCTTTTCGGCGTGGAGCAGCGGATTGAAGCCTGTCAAGCGCTCCGGTTGGCCCGTGCGCAGCTGATCCCCAAATATCCGAAGGACTCTTTTTCTCTGGATTATTTCCCGAGTCTGGTGCTGGAGCTAAAGCGCCGCGAAGCGTCCGTCAACGGATCACTGAGTGATTCCAAGGCGAGACTGGAAAACGGCGAACTCGTCATAACACTCTGCCACGGAGGCGGCGAGCTTTTGCTCTCCCGCAAGGTTGACCGCATTCTCTCCGCGATTATTCAGGAAGAATTTGGCATTACGCTCGGCGTCAGGCTTGACGGCCTCTTAACCGCGGACAGCGAAAACCTCGTCTATATTGAAAAGAAAAAACACCGGGAAGAAACGGTGCTCCGGAAAGCCGTCGCTGAACAGGTAGAGCTCCATGAGTCGAACATGGCGCGTGATACCGCTGCCAGGACCGTCAGTATCCGCAAAGGTGAAACGCTGCTGCCGACGATTATTCCGGAAACGGCTCACGAGCTTTACGGTCATATTCCAAAGGCAAATCCCACACCGCTTTCTAAGGTCACACCGGATATCGGCAGCGTAACGGTATGGGGTGAGATTTTTTCCGTCAGCCAGAAGGAAACCCGCGACAAACAGCGGAAAATTTACTCCGTCAACATCACGGATTACACCGGTTCCATCACTCTGAAAATCATCGAAATGGTTGCTCAGTGCAAAATGCTGGACACGCTTTCGAACGGAATGTCCATCATCGTACGCGGCGACGTGGAATACGACAAATATGACCACGAAGTGGTGCTCCGCCCGAAAAACATTGCCTCAGTCAGTCAGGTGCAGGTGGTAGATCGAGCGCAGACCAAGCGCGTGGAGCTCCATCTGCATACTAATATGTCATCCATGGACGGCGTCAACAGCGCCGGTGATTTAATTCGCCGCGCAGCCAACTGGGGGCAAACCGCCGTTGCAATTACCGACCACGGCGTGGCTCAGGCCTTCCCGGACGCAATGAACGCGGCCGAGGAACTGACGAAAAAAGGGAAGCCGATTAAGATCATCTACGGCATGGAAGCCTATTTTGTCAACGATCTTGTTTCCGCTGTCCGCGGCCATTCGGAAAAAACCTTTTCCGATGAATTCATCGCATTCGACGTTGAAACAACCGGTCTCAGCCCAACAAACGACCGCCTGACGGAAATCGGCGCCGTTCGCATCCGGAATGGGGAAATCGTGGAATCCTTCGACACCTTCGTCAACCCGGAAAGGCCAATTCCTGCTAAAATCACGGAGTTGACCAGTATTACGGATGAAATGGTGCGAGATGCGCCGATGGAAAAGGATGCGGTTGCCTCCTTCCTGCAATTTTGCGGTGAGGATGCCGTATTCGTCGCGCACAACGCCGATTTTGATACCTCCTTTCTTCGGGTTGCAGCCGAGCGAAACGGAATATCTTTTTCAAGCCCTTATATCGATACTGTTCCCATGTGCCGCTCCTTGCTGACGGGAATCAAGAACTGCAAGCTGGACACGGTAGCGAAATTTCTCAAACTCGATAACTTCCACCATCACCGAGCCTGCGATGATGCCTCCATCCTCGGCAACATTTTTCTCTGCCTGCTGCAGCGCCTGAAAGAAGACACCGGCGCGAATTGCGTCTCAGAAATCAACACCTCCCTCGCAGGCGGCGATATCAAAAAGATGAAGTCTTACCACATGATTCTGTTGGTTCAGAACAAGGTTGGTCTGAAAAATCTCTACAAGCTGATTTCCAAATCACACCTTCAGTATTTTTACCGCAACCCGCGTATTCCGAAATCAGAGCTGATGAAGCTGCGGGAAGGAATTCTGGTCGGGAGTGCCTGTGAAGCTGGCGAGCTTTACACTGCAATTCTGAACGCTCAGCCTTGGGAAACCCTTTGCGAAATCGCTTCCTTCTATGACTATCTGGAAATGCAGCCGCTTGGCAACGACCGCTTTCTGATCCGGGAAGGAATGGTTCCGGATGAAGAGAAACTTAAAGAAATCAACCGCACCATTCTGAAACTCGGGGACAAGCTTCATAAGCCCGTCGTCGCCACTACCGACGCTCATTTTAAGGACCCCAAGGACGGCGATTACCGAAAAATCCTGATGCAGGGACAGGGCTTCAAAGATACAGACGAACAGGCGCCGCTTTATATGCGAACAACGGAAGAAATGCTCGATGAATTTTCCTACCTCGGCAAGGAACGGGCGGAAGAGGTCGTCGTCACCAATACGAACCGAATCGCCGACATGGTTGAAGAAATCCGCCCGATCCCAGAGGGCACGTATCCGCCGTTTATTGAAGGCGCGGAAGAGCAGCTCACCCAAATTACCTGGAGCCGGGCCAAAGAAGTCTACGGCGATCCGCTTCCGGAAATCGTGCAGAAACGGCTTGACCGGGAGCTTGGTTCCATTACCAAGCATGGCTTCTCCATCCTTTACATGACCGCACAGAAGCTTGTGGCCGACTCCGTCGCGCACGGCTATCTGGTCGGTTCCCGTGGTTCGGTCGGTTCCTCTTTCGTCGCCAACATGGCCGGAATTTCCGAGGTAAATCCGCTGGAACCGCATTATATTTGCCCGCACTGCAAACACAGCGAATTTATAACGGACGGAAGCATCGGCAGCGGCTTTGATCTGCCGCCGAAAACCTGCCCTGACTGCGGCACGGAGATGAACCGCGACGGCCACACGATTCCATTCGAAACCTTCCTCGGCTTCGACGGTGACAAGACGCCGGATATCGACCTGAACTTCTCCGGCGAATATCAGTCCAGTGCCCATCGGTACACGGAAACGCTCTTCGGAAAAGACAACGTGTTCAAGGCCGGCACTATTGCAACGGTTGCCGAAAAAACTGCGCTCGGATTCGTAAAGAAATACGCGGAGGAAAAAGGCACCGTTATGCACCGTGCCGAAGAGCTTCGCCTTTCCACAGGCTGCACCGGCGTCAAGCGCACAACCGGTCAGCATCCGGGCGGCATGGTCGTCGTCCCAAAGGGAATGGAAGTCTATGATTTCTGCCCGGTTCAGCATCCCGCAAACGACCAGAATTCCGACAACATCACGACTCACTTCGACTTTCATTCCATCCATGATACCATCTGCAAACTGGACGAACTCGGGCACGATGTTCCGACCATTTACCGCTATCTGGAGGACTACACCGGAATCCCGGTCATGGACGTTTCCATGAGCGATCCGGACGTGATGTCGCTGTTCACCTCCACCAAAGCACTTGGCATTAAGCCAGAGGACATAGATTCCCAGACCGGAACGTTCTCCCTTCCGGAAGTTGGTACCAGCTTCGTTCGTCAGATGCTCATCGATTCCCAGCCGAAAACCTTTTCCGATCTGCTGCAGGTCTCCGGTCTTTCCCATGGTACGGACGTATGGCTCGGCAATGCGCAGGAACTCATTAAGAACGGAACTTGCACCATTTCCGAGGTAATCGGAACACGTGACAGCATCATGACCTATCTGCTGCACAAGGGTGTTGAGCCGAAAAAAGCGTTCAAAATCATGGAAATCGTCCGTAAGGGCAAGGCCCCGAAGCTTCTGACCGACGAATACATACAGGCGATGAAAGACTGCAACGTCCCACAGTGGTACATGGATTCCTGCATGAAGATCAAATACATGTTCCCGAAGGCACACGCCGCCGCTTACATGATTTCCACGCTCCGTCTCGGCTGGTACAAGGTTCATAAACCGGTCGAATACTACGCCGCCTATTTCACCGTCCGCGGAGAAGACTTCGACGGCGCGCTCGTGATGCAGGGAAGAGACGCGGTTCGCCGCCGCATGAATGAAATCAGCATGAAGGGTAAGGAAGCAAGCGCAAAAGAAGAGTCCGCCTACGCGACGTATCAGATCGTCAATGAAATGCTCGCCCGCGGCGTTCAGGTGCTCCCAATTGACCTGTACAAATCCGACGCCCGGAAATATCTGGTGGAGGACGGAAAAATCCGCCTTCCGTTCTTGTCGCTTGGCGGAGTCGGCGAAGCCGCCGCCAACAGCCTTGCTGCGGCGAAAGATGCCGGCCCCTATATCTCGGTCGACGATCTTCAGACGCGTTCCAAGGTATCGAAATCCGTGATAGAAACGCTTGCAAACGCCGGTGTGCTTGCCGGGCTCCCGGCAAGCAGTCAAATGACGCTGTTCTAGTTGACAGCGTCATTTTAGTATGCTATTATAGTAGCAAGCTAAAGCGAATAAATCTGACAAGTCTGGAGCCTGCCATGAAACGAAACAATAAAATTACGCCGGAAGGCACGCGGGACCTCCTTTTCGAGGAATGCCTCGCCCGGCGTTCGGTGGAAAAAATTACAACCTCCGTGTTTGCCGCACGCGGCTTTCATGAAGTCGTGACGCCGGGAATTGAGTTTTACGACGTATTCGACCCGGAATTTTCGGGAATCAGTCCCGACGTGATGTACAAAACAGCGGACCTGCGGGGAAGATTGGTGGTCATGCGCCCGGATTCAACGCTGCCCATCGCCCGGCTGACCGCCACCCGGTTACAGAATCAGAAACGGCCGATCCGCCTCTACTATTCCCAGCCTATTTTCCGAAATAATCCCGGCCTTGCCGGGCGCAGCAACGAAGCAAACCAGACCGGGATCGAACTGCTCGGTGCCGGCGGAATCCGTGCCGACCTTGAAGTGATCGAAACAGCCGCAGCCGCGCTTTCGAAATGTGTGTCCGGCTACCGTCTGGAGCTCGGCCACGCGGGCTTTTTTCAGGCGCTTTCGCAGCAGCTTCCGGTCCGAGACGGGGTCCGCGAGGATATTCGCGGCGCGATCGAAGCCAAGAACTACGCGGCTCTAAATACAATTCTGGACGGCCTGACGGACTGCCCCTCGGTTCGGGCCATGCGGAAACTTCCACGGCTGTTCGGCGGGGAAGAAGTATTCGAAGAAGCCGCTCCTCTTTGCGGAGACGGCCGTCTCCGGGAAACGCTGGATTATCTGCACGGGATTTACCGGGCTCTTTCCGCGCTTGACCTGGACGGCAGGCTGATGGTCGACCTCGGTCTGGTACAGCGGAATGATTACTATACCGGCATCGTGTTCAGTGCCTATGTAGAGAACTTTGGAGACGCCGTTTTATTGGGCGGACGTTACGATAACCTGCTGGAGCATTTCGGCCTTCCAATGCCCGCCATCGGTTTCTCCATAAATGTGGACGCCATCGCCCGCTGCCGCATCCCCGGGCCGAAAAGCAATGCGAAGCCTCCGGATGTTCTGGTTCACGGAGACAGCGACTTCGAGATGCAGGCTCTGCTGTACGCGGCAAAACTTTCCGAGTCCGGTCTGTGCTGCGAAACAAGCACCGCAGAAACACGGGAAGAAGCAATGGCCTACGCAAGGGAATGCGGAATCAATCGGGTCGATTTCGTTTCCGACGCCGTAAAGACTGAAACCATCAGACAGGATTGAGAAACTATGAAACCATTGAGAATTGCCCTAACCAAGGGGAGACTGGAAAGCGATACGGTCGGCCTGTTCGAAAAAATCGGTTTGGACTGTTCCGCCGTTCACAATAAAGGACGCAAACTGATTTTGCCGATCGGCGACGGAAGTATGGAAGTCGTTCTTGCCAAAGCGGCCGACGTCATCACGTATGTGGAGCACGGCGTCTGCGATCTCGGCGTCGTCGGGAAAGATACCATCATGGAAAAGGGCGGCGGCTTCTACGAAGTGCTTGACCTTGGGTTCGGAAAATGCCGCTTTGCTCTGGCTGGCCCCAAAGGAGCAGACTTTTTCACCGGCTATTCGGTAAAGACCATTGCTTCCAAATATCCGCGCGTAGCCCGAAACTATTTTGAGAGCAAGGCAATGGACGTAAGAATTATCAAAATTGAGGGTTCCGTGGAGCTCGCTCCGCTGCTTAAGCTCTCCGACGCGATCGTCGATATTGTGGAAACCGGAACAACTTTAAAGGAAAACGGTCTTGAGGTTATTGAGTCGATCTGCGACATTTCGGCGCGGCTGATCGTAAACGCGGCCAGCCTGAAGCTCCGGAAAGAAGAGATCGAATCGCTCTCGAAACGCATGGAGACCGAAATTGCGGAGGAAGCAGACCGCAGAAAGGCGGAAAAATCAGAATGATTCAGATTTTTCAGGAAAAGGAAGGGCTGGGCGAGGATCTGATCCGTCAGCTCAAGCAACGCAGCCGGAAAGCCGACCCAAAGATTGAGGCAACGGTAGCGGAAATTCTTGAAAACGTTCGTACCGGCGGAGACCGGGCCGTGTGTGAATACACCCAAAAATTTGACGGAGCCGTTCCGGAACGGTTTGAGGTCACACACGAAGAAATGCTGAAATCCGCGGAACAGTGCGACCCTGCTTTTGTTGCGTCGCTTTCTCGTGCCGCTGCACAGATCCGCGATTTTCACGAACGGGAAAAGCAGCAGAGCTGGATGACTACGCGCCCGGACGGTGTGATTATGGGCCAGCGTGTCCGCGGACTTTCCAGGGTTGGAATCTATGTTCCCGGCGGCACAGCGGCTTATCCCTCCTCCGTTCTGATGAACGCCATCCCGGCTAAAATTGCAGGGGTAGGGGAGATCATTATGGTGACTCCGCCCGGAAAGAACGGCCAGCCCAATCCGGATATTATGGCGGCGGCGCTGACTGCCGGAGTCGACCGGGTATTTCAGGTCGGCGGAGCGCAGGCAGTTGCGGCCCTCGCCTACGGGACGGAAAGCATCCCGCAGGTCGATAAGGTGGTTGGACCGGGAAACATCTTCGTCGCTACGGCGAAAAAGCAGCTTTACGGCATCATTGGAATCGATATGATCGCGGGTCCCAGTGAAATTCTGGTTCTCGCGGATGAAACCGCGAATCCTGTTTTTCTGGCTGCCGACCTGATGTCACAGGCAGAGCATGATGTGCTTGCCTCTGCAATCCTGCTGACCACTTCTCAGGAAATTGCAGATAAGACGGTGAAAGAGATTGAGCGGCAGATTGCCGGACTTTCCCGCCGGGAAATCATCGAAAAATCACTGCGCGATTACGGGGCCATTGTGGTGTGCAGTTCCATGAAGGAAGCTCTCCGGTTCGCTAATGAGCTCGCACCGGAGCATCTGGAAGTCTGCACCGCAAATCCGATGGAATACCTCGGTAAAATCGATAACGCAGGTTCCGTATTCCTCGGGAATTATTCTCCGGAACCACTGGGAGACTACTATGCCGGACCCAACCACGTTCTTCCCACGGGAGGAACGGCCCGGTTCTTCTCTCCGCTCTCCGTTGACAGTTTCCTCAAAAAATCGGGTTTTGTCTGCTACACAAAGGAAGCACTGGAGCCCGTGGAAGAGGATATCATCCGTCTGGCAAACGCGGAAGGCTTGACGGCGCATGCGAATTCCATCAAGGTAAGAGGAAAACTCCACTCCTGACCGCTTATTAGACACAAATAAGGAGGAAGTGCAGAATATGAGGACTTCCGTTCAAAGCAGAAAAACACGCGAAACGGATATCTCCGTCGAACTAAATCTGGATGGCGGAGAAGTCGCAGTCAAAACCGGAATCGGATTTTTCGACCACATGCTTCAGGCCTTCGCGGTGCATGGCGGATTCGGATTAATAATCACGGCAGAAGGCGACCTGGAAGTGGATGGCCACCACACGGTGGAAGACACCGGAATTGTGCTCGGCAAAGCCTTTGCCGAAGCGCTGGGAGATAAATCCGGCATTGCGCGTTTCGGCAGCTTTACCGTCCCGATGGATGAAGCCCTTGCTACCGCGGCTGTGGATGTCAGCGGGAGACCTTACCTTGTGTTCCAGGCTCAGTTCCCGCAGGAAAAAATCGGGGATTACGATTCCTGCCTGACCGAGGAATTTATGCGGGCACTGGCCTTCAATGCCGGAATCACCCTCCATACACGGGCGGAATACGGCGTTAACGCGCATCATATGGTTGAGGCGATGTTTAAAGCAGTCGCTCATGCTCTCCGTCTCGCCGTACAGTCGACCGGTTCAGGCACGCTCTCCACCAAAGGAGTTTTATAAAAACAGCCAAGGGGGTTCCTAGTTTTGATTATCCTGCCCGCTATTGATATTAAGGACGGCGAATGCGTCCGGCTTTTTCAGGGCGACTACGCAACCGCCCATAAAGTAGCCGACAGTGCTCTCGGCACTGCAAAAACCTTTGAAGCGACCGGAGCTGAATGGCTGCATACGGTGGATCTGAACGGCGCCAAAGCGGCGAAGCCGGTAAACGCTTCCCTTCTGTTCGATCTTGCCCAAAATACCGGTTTGAAGGTGGAGGTCGGCGGCGGTATCCGTGATATGCAGACAGTAGATTTCTACCTTGAAAACGGAATTACCCGGGTAATTCTCGGCACAGCGGCTCTTGCTCAGCCCGAATTTGTCGTTTCCGCCGTGAAAAAATATGGGGAGCGCATTGCCGTCGGCATTGATGCCAGGAACGGAAAGGTCGCACAGAACGGCTGGACGCAGACTTCTTCCGTTGATTACCTGGATTTTGCAAAATCGATGGAGCAAGTCGGTGTAAAGTATATTATCTTTACAGACATTTCCCGGGACGGAGCCCTGACCGGGCCAAATCTTGATATGCTCGACCGGCTAAATCACGCCGTTTCCTGCAATATCATCGCGAGCGGCGGAGTCGGCAGCATCAAAGACATTTCCGATCTGCTGTCTTTGGACCTCTATGGGGTCATCTGCGGCAAATCGCTCTACTCCGGGAATCTTAACCTTGCCGAAGCCATTCGGCTCTGTAAGGAGCAGCAGACCGCAAAAGCGCAGGATCTGGACCGCTTCTTTAAAAAGTCGGAGCTTTTGCCCGCCATCGTTCAGGAATACGGCACCGGCGAAGTACTGATGCTTGCCTATATGAACCGCGAATCGCTGCAAAAAACGCTGGAAACCGGTTACACCTGGTTTTTCAGCCGGTCGCGTCAGGAACTTTGGAATAAGGGTGCCACTTCGGGACATTTACAAAAGGTCATTAAAATCATGGGAGACTGTGACGACGACACGCTCCTTGTAACTGTGAATCAGACTGGAGCGGCCTGCCACACCGGCTCGCACAACTGCTTTTTCAACGAAGTTTGGAGGGATTCCAATGAGTGATATGCTGAAAAAAGAATATGAAAGAATCATGGAGCGGAAAGCCGACCGTCAGGAAGGCTCCTATACGTGCTATCTTTTCGAAAAGGGACTCGACAAAATTCTGAAAAAGTGCGGTGAGGAATGCAGTGAAGTGATTATCGCCGCAAAGAACGGAAAAAAAGAAGATACTGTCGCCGAAATCTCCGACCTGCTGTATCATCTGCTGGTCATGATGGCAAACGAGGGAATCACGCCGGAAAATTTGGAGGCAGAGTTTGACCGCCGCAGTCAAAAAGCTGGGAATCTAAAACAGTTCCACCAAGTGGACAAAAACACATAAAACACGGCCGGCGCAAAAGCGCCGGCCGTTCTACATTTCCATTACCGAAACCGATTGTACTCTTCCAAAAACCAGATTTCCTTTGCTTCAAACTCCCGGTTGTTCAGATAGTTCAGCAGCCCGGCATCCGTGTCAAAAGCAAACTTCATTTTGTAGGAGTAAAGTGCCTGATAGGGAAAGCCTGATTTTTTATTCTGTCTGTTCGTTCCGTACTTTCCGTCTCCCGCGAGCGGGTGGCCGATGGAAGCCAAATGAGCGCGGATTTGATGAGTGCGTCCGGTCAGAAGTTCCACTTCCAGCAACGAAAATTCGGCTCGCTCACTCAGCACACGGTAGCGCGTCCGAATCGACCGAGCATCAGGCCCCTGTTTGGAAGATATATAAACCCGGTTCTGCGCTTCGTTTTTAGTAAGATACCCCTCCAGAGTCGCTTCCTTTGGCTCCGGCGTTCCGCAGACCACACAGAGATAGAACTTTTCGATCTCACGCGTCTTCATTTTTTCGTTCATAATGCGGAGCGTTTCCGCATTTTTCGCCGCCATCACCAAACCGCCGGTATTTCGATCGATCCGGTTAATTAACGCAGGTGTAAAGGAGTTTTCCTTGTCAGGCTGATATTCTCCCTTTTTGTAAAGATAATGCTGAACGCGGGCAATGAGTGAGTCAAAGTGATAGGTTTCATCCGGATGCACGATCAGGCCGGGTTTTTTATCCAAAATCAGAAGATTTTCGTCCTCATATACAGGGCTTATTTTATTCGGAGCTTTCAAAAAATCGTAATGCTCCGGTTCCGTCTGGAAAAATTCATCTTTGAGATACATGGAAAGGACGTCGCCCTCCGTAAGGTGCGTGGAAATCTGACAGCGTTTTCCGTTCAGTTTGATGTCCTTTTTCCGGATGCTTTTATACATCATGGATTGGGGCAGATTGGGGTAGGACTTGGTCAGGAATTTGTCCAGTCTCTGGCCGGCGTCGTTTATACCAATAATGACCGTTTTAATCGTAATCCGCTCCTTCCCGAATGTTTTTCAATCCGTCCGATTATAGCACAAGTTCCAAGGGAAGAAAAGGCAAAAAGGCTTTTCAAAAAAATTTTTTTAGTATATAATATTTATTACTGCAAAAAAAGAGCGGATTGTGGAGCGGAGAATTAGCCGCCGCTGTCCGTGGAACTGGGCGGAAACGAAAGCGTATCCGCCGTAAAGGAGCGGCTGACTTATTTATGAAAGCGGAAACGGACAGACAGCAGCCGCCGGAGAAATCGATTCACATCGGGCACCGGGAACGCATTAAAACCTTGTTCCTGAAAAAAGGTCTGGATTCCTTTGAACCTCACGCGGTATTGGAGCTTCTTCTCTTTTTTGCCGTTCCGCAGAGGGATACCAACGAGATTGCGCATCGGCTGCTGGAAAAATTCGGGTCCCTTTCCGGCGTGTTCGACGCTCCGTTTGAAGAAATCATCCGTGTGCCGGGAGCCGGGCGATCGGTCGCCACGCTGATTAAACTGATTCCGCAGCTGTGTCGCCGGTACCAGGAGGACCTTGACCGGGATAAAAAAGTCGTTTACAGCTACGACGAAGCAGGCAAGATTCTCATCAACAAATTTGTCGCGCGGCAGAACGAGGTGGTCGTTCTGATGCTGCTGGACAGCAAATCACGCATCGTCTACTGCGATATTGTTGGGGAAGGGAATACCACCGCCGCAAACATATTCATCCGTAAGATCGTCCGTTTTGCCGTGCAGTACAATGCCGACTACGCGATTCTTGCGCATAACCATCCCAGCGGAAACTGCCTGCCTTCCCGGCAGGACCTTGAAACGACGCGCTGGGTCCACGATGCGCTGGATACCGTTGAGGTAAAGCTGATCGATCATATTATCGTAAGCGGAAACGACTATCTGTCCATTGCCAAAAGTGAGATTATGTCGGAACTGTTTCATCGCGAACTGGAGTAAAGCATGGATTTTAAATTAGTTTCTAAATACCGTCCAACCGGAGACCAGCCGAAGGCGATTCGGGAGCTTGTAAGCGGATTAAATCAAGGGGACCGCGAACAGACCCTTTTGGGTGTCACCGGTTCGGGAAAGACCTTCACCATGGCGAACGTAATTGCCGAAGTGAACCGTCCCACACTGGTTCTGGCGCACAACAAAACTCTTGCGGCGCAGCTTTGCTCCGAATTCCGTGAATTTTTTCCGGAAAACTCCGTGGAATACTTCGTCAGCTATTACGATTATTATCAGCCGGAGGCCTACGTCCCTCAGACGGATACCTACATTGAGAAGGACTCGGCCATCAACGATGAAATCGATAAGCTGAGGCATTCCGCTACTTCCGCACTCTCCGAGCGGCGGGATGTTATTATTGTTGCAAGCGTAAGCTGTATTTACACCCTCGGCGACCCGATCGATTACCGCACCATGGTGATCTCCCTGCGTCCGGGCATGCAGAAAAGCCGGGATGAACTCCTGCGGAAGCTGGTCGAGATCCAATACGAACGCAACGATGTGAATTTTATCCGCAACAAGTTCCGGGTACGGGGAGACGTTGTGGAGATTTTTCCCGTTCAATCCTCGGACACCGCCGTTCGGGTGGAGTTTTTCGGGGATGAAATTGACCGGATTCGGGAAATCAATCCCCTGACCGGAGAGGTTAAAAGCGATCTAAAGCACATCGCTATTTACCCTGCCTCCCATTACATCGTACCGAGGGAGAAAATGCAGCGCGCTATCGGTGAAATCAACCACGAAATGGAAGAACGGGTCAAGCTCTTCAAGGAAAACGAAAAGCTGCTGGAAGCTCAGCGAATCGAAGAGCGCACCCGCTACGACATGGAGATGCTCGGGGAAATCGGCTTCTGCAAGGGGATTGAAAACTATTCCCGTGTTCTTTCCGGACGGGCTCCGGGCAGCTCCCCGTTTACGCTGATCGATTATTTTCCGAAGGATTTTCTGCTGTTTGTCGATGAATCCCA
Organism: Bacillota bacterium; assembly: GCA_023410445.1. Taxonomy (GTDB): domain Bacteria; phylum Bacillota; class Clostridia; order Oscillospirales; family Acutalibacteraceae; genus Caproicibacter. Next base: position 116,034 of record JAEYPT010000008.1, read on the forward strand.
CGTCACGCTTCCACAGGTGCGTTCGATGTATGCGGGCGACCGTGCCCGCAAGCAAACTCTGGTTGATTATGGGTTTCGGCTTCCTTCCGCGTTTGATAATCGGCCGCTAAACTTCGACGAGTTTTACAGCCACATTAATCAGGCGATTTTTGTCAGTGCGACACCCGGCGACCTGGAAAAGGAAAAGTCCGCACAGATTGTGGAGCAGGTTATTCGCCCTACCGGTCTTGTAGACCCGGAAATCATTGTAAAGCCCACGGAAGGGCAGATCGACGACCTGATTTCGGAAATCAATCTGCGCACCGCCCGAAAAGAGCGCATACTGGTAACCACCCTGACCAAAAAGATGGCCGAGGATCTGACCTCTTATCTGGACGGTATGGGGATTCTCGTCCGGTATATGCACCACGATATCGACACAATCGAGCGCATGGAAATTCTCCGTGACCTTCGCCTCGGGGAATTTGACGTTCTGGTCGGAATCAACCTTCTCCGTGAGGGTCTGGACATTCCGGAGGTTTCGCTCGTCGCCATTCTGGACGCCGACAAAGAGGGCTTCCTGCGCAGCGCACGCTCGCTGATCCAGACGATCGGCCGTGCGGCTCGAAACGCGAACGGACAGGTCATCATGTACGGGGATACGGTCACACCCTCGATGGAATCCGCGATTCGGGAAACGGAACGTCGGCGAACCATTCAAATGGCCTATAACAAGGAACACGGTATTACACCGAAGACAATCGTAAAAGACGTTTCCAATATTATTGAAATAACAACGCATAAGGAAGCGGAATCGGGCGGCACAAAACGCAAGCGGCTAACCGCTTCTGAACGCAAACAGATGATTGATCAGCTGACCAAGGAAATGAAGGCAGCAGCCAAGCTGTTGGAGTTCGAGCACGCCGCCTATCTGCGCGACCGCATCCGCCAGTTGGGCGGAGAAAAGTAACCGGGTATTAACGGAGGAAACTATGCCAGCAAAGAACATTTTCGTCAAAGGTGCAAGAGAGCATAATCTTAAAAATGTCGATCTGGAAATACCAAGGGACAGCCTGATCGTTTTCACGGGACTTTCCGGGTCTGGAAAGTCGTCCCTCGCATTTGACACCATTTATGCAGAGGGACAGCGGCGCTATGTGGAATCGCTTTCCTCGTATGCCCGCCAGTTCCTCGGCCAGGTAGACAAGCCGGATGTGGATTACATTGATGGTCTTTCTCCGGCCATTTCCATCGACCAGAAGACCACGTCGAAGAATCCCCGTTCTACCGTGGGGACTGTGACGGAGATTTACGACTACCTCCGTCTTCTCTACGCGCGAATCGGCATCCCGCACTGCCCGGTCTGCGGCAGGGAAATCCGCCAACAGACCGTCGACCAGATTGTCGACCAGGTGATGGCGTTTCCGGAAAACTCCAAAATTTTAATTCTCGCACCGGTTGTCCGCGCCCGCAAGGGGGAACATGCCAAAGAACTTGAGTCCGCCCGGAAGGGTGGATTCGTCCGTGTCCGCGCCGACGGAATCATCTATGATCTTTCGGAAAAAATTGAGCTTGAAAAAAATAAAAAGCATACAATTGAAATTGTTGTGGACCGCCTAGTCATTCAGCCGTCCATCCGTTCCCGTCTGGCGGATTCCGTTGAAACCGCCTCCAGCCTTACCGGCGGCCTGATGACGGTAAGCGTCGTCGACGGAAAAGACTACAACTTTTCCCAGAATTACGCCTGCCCGGAACACGGAATCAGCATCGAAGAATTGACGCCCCGCATGTTTTCCTTTAACAATCCCTACGGAGCCTGCCCCAAATGCACAGGCCTCGGCATTTTCATGAAAATCGACCCGGCTCTGATCGTCCCCGACAAGTCCCTTTCCGTCAACAAAGGCGGCATCAAAGCAAGCGGCTGGGCGATGGAGGGAAACACCATCGCGGCGATGTATTTCCGCGGTCTTGCCAAGCATTATCATTTTTCCCTTGATACTCCGCTTGAAAAACTTTCCCCCGAAATTGTAGATATTCTGCTCTACGGCACAAAGGGTGAAAAAATTCAGTTGGAACGATCCAACGACTACGGGCACAGTGTTTATAAGGCTGAGTTCGAAGGAGTCATCAATAATCTGGAACGCCGTTACCGCGATACCCAGAGCAACTGGATTAAAGAAGAGATTCAGTCCTACATGAGCGCGATTCCATGCGACGAGTGCCACGGAAAACGCTTGTCTCCTACGAGCCTTTCGGTGACGGTGGGGGGGATCAATATTGCGGATTTCTGTGAAAAGTCTGTTACAAACGCGCTGGATTTTCTGGATCATCTTCAGCTCACCGAACGGGAAAATACAATCGCCCGGCTGGTTCTGCGTGAAATTCGAAGCCGTCTTGGTTTTCTGAAGGACGTCGGGCTGGAATACCTCACGCTCTCCCGTTCAGCGGGGACACTTTCCGGCGGGGAAAGTCAGCGGATTCGTCTTGCCACTCAAATCGGTTCCTCCCTGACCGGCGTGCTGTACATTCTGGACGAGCCGAGCATCGGCTTGCACCAGCGTGACAACGAAAAGCTTCTTGGCACGCTGAAGCATCTGCGCGACATCGGCAACACCGTCATCGTGGTGGAGCACGACGAGGACACCATGCGCGCCGCCGACCATATTGTGGACATCGGTCCGGGTGCGGGCGTACATGGCGGAGAAGTGGTCTTCAATGGAAAAGTTGAGGACATTGTAAACTGTAAAGACTCCATTACCGGACAGTACCTGAGCGGTCGCCTTAAGGTAGAGGTTCCAGAGGCGCGCCGAAAGGGCAACGGGAGAAAACTGAAAATCATTGGCGCCACCCAGAACAACCTGAAAAACATCGACGTGCAGATTCCTCTCGGCGAATTTGTCTGCATCACCGGCGTATCCGGTTCGGGGAAGTCGTCGCTGATTAACGAAATCCTCTATAAATATCTGGCAGCCGAACTGAATGGGGCCAAACAGCATGCCGGGCAGTTCCGCAAAATTGAAGGTCTTGCCGCTCTGGATAAAGTCATCCAGATCGATCAATCGCCGATTGGACGTACGCCGCGTTCCAACCCAGCGACCTATACCGGCGTGTTTACCGATATTCGAGAGCTGTACGCCTCCACACAGGACGCCAAGCTACGCGGCTTCAATTCCGGACGCTTTTCCTTTAACGTCAAGGGTGGGCGCTGTGAGGCCTGCGAAGGGGACGGAATAATCAAGATTGAAATGAACTTCCTTCCGGATGTTTACGTGCCCTGCGACGTCTGCAAGGGAAAACGTTATAATCGGGAGACTCTGGAAATCCGTTATAAAGGCAAGAGTATTTACGATGTGCTTGAAATGACGGTGGAAGAAGGGCTTGAATTTTTCTCCAGCATTCCGCGCATTGCGCGCAAACTGCAAACCCTTCAGGATGTCGGCCTTGGCTATGTAAAAATCGGCCAGCCCGCCACCACGCTTTCCGGCGGCGAAGCACAGCGGGTCAAGCTGGCTGCTGAACTCGGAAAACGTGCCACGGGCCGCACGATTTACATTCTGGACGAACCCACCACCGGGCTGCATATCGCTGACGTTCACAAGCTGATTGAAGTATTGCAGAAGCTGGTGGAAGGCGGCAATTCCGTCGTTGTAATCGAGCACAATCTTGACCTCATCAAGACGGCGGATTATTTGATTGACCTCGGGCCGGAGGGCGGAGATGCCGGTGGACACATCGTCGCCGCGGGAACACCGGAACAGGTTGCAGCCGTGAAGGAATCCTATACGGGGCAATTCCTGAAGAAATACCTTAACTAATAACGAGGACTGACACAAAAAGTCTCATTACTAAGCATAAAAAACGCCTTGACTGGCTCATTCGAGTCATCAGGGCGTTATTATTATATATTGGAGATTCGTGTTCTATTTTAGGCGATTGATAAAACCTGCAATTCCTTCTTCATCAACCGGATTGACGCTGTTTCTGGTCCGGGAAAGAGAGAGATTTTCCACATGTTTGATTCCTTCTCCGGGTTCCACGCGGAAAATCGGACTCAGGGAAGTTATCTCAGCATAATTTTTTTGAAAGCCAACCTCCAACGAGCAGCCGAAGTCCGGGTAAGAAGCCTGCGGGTTATGCACGTACCGTTTCATAACCGTATACTTGGGGCCAACGTAGGCAGCCCAACCGAAAACGTCGTTGATCCCGACCCGCAGCGGACGCTCCTCCTGCATGTCATGGGCAAACGTAAAGAAACGGTTTCCCAGAAAGATTCTGCGATCGTGGATGTCGGTTTTCGGCCAAAGCGCCAAAGTGCGGATCGGCTGATCCTGCTCATCCTGGTCGCTGTTCTGGGGAAGCAGCACCGTTCCGCCACCCCCGAACTGAGTGGAAGACCGAAGGCCGAACGTCTGGACCTCTTTGGAACAGTTTTTCGCCGTATGCACGATCATTACATCGGAGGCGTCTTCTCCCATTACGATTTCAAAGCAGGTCTGGATTTCCGTGTTTTTCTGTTTGGGCGGAAGGAAACTGACTCCGTCGGGAAGCAGAGTGTAAACCACAGGTGAATTGTCCGGATAAAACAGCGGCCCAGTACGCGGCTGGCCGATCGTAAGCCGATGTCCTCCGTAAAAATAAAAGTTGGAATTTTTGCCGGAAGCCGGATCATCAGCCCGGAAATATTCTCGCTCCAAATCGTCAAATAGGACGTTTTCACCGTCAGTAAACCCAAACGACACAATCCGGGGCCCAAGTGCAATCGTGACGATCACGCTGATGATCCCGTTAGTCAGCTGAACACAGTTTCCATAGTTTTCGAATTCTATTTCTTTTATTTCCACAGCAGCCACATTCCTTCCAAACAGAACATTAAAGTACTACGACTCCTGAGGTCCGGTCCGATCCGCAGGGCAGAGCCTTGGGCATACAGAGAGCGTAAAGATCAGAGGACTGATTTTCCAAATCGCCGATTGTTTTTGCGGTGCCTTTCAGCACGGAAAAATCAGCGGAGCGCGTTAGAATCGGCAAATCGGTTTTCCCGGCCGCTTGTTTCAAAAGCTGAGCTCCGTTTTCGCCGTTAATTCCAAGAACACGGAGGTAGGGCGGAAGACCGGCTCCATGACAGGCTTTCAGACCTAAAAAGGCGGCAAGCACGATTCTTCGGATACGCGCTAGTGGATACCGTTTCGTTTTCGCAAGGATATACAGTTCCGAAAGGGTAGTAGCCTTTTGAAGTGCCGAGAAAATCCGGTTTTCCAGCCCTTCGCTCAGATCCGGCAATTCCGAATACTCCGCCCTTGTCAGGCAGCGCAGCTTTGCCAGAACAGCCCGTTCCTCATAGCGAAGGTCTGCAGGTGCCCGGCCTTCCGCCGCTTCATGGCTTAGAATTTCCCATGCTGATTTCGGTATCAGCCCGGAACAGTCCCGTCCCTCCATTAGCAGAGAACGGATCTGCCGCGCGGAAGCAGTGTTGCTTTCCGGACATTCCGAATCGTGTGCGGCCCCTTCGCGCCGGATCGTCCATGGCACCAGTTCAGTATGAAGCTTTTCGGATGACTTTAGATACTCAATCCCGAGAATATTATTCGGTTCGCGCAGAATTTCCGCAGTTTCCGCTCCAAAAAGGAATTCCACTGCGGCCTGCCTTGCGGAAGCGAACGTTTTTCCGGAAGCTAGCTCTTTTCGGATCGCTTCACCGAGCAGCGGAGAGCTGAGCGCTTCCGCTGCGGAACGAAGCTGATCGATATTACCGGATTCACTGCCGAAGCCGATGACATCCGCCCCGAGTTCGTTTAATAGAGATACGCCGCCTGTTGCAAACTTTTCAGCTCCCGCAACAGCCCAGGGCAGGGGAAGCTCAATTACCAAGTCGGCTCCGAATAGCATCGCCTGTTTTGCCCGGGCCCACTTGGAAAGGATCGCCGCATCGCCCCGCTGAACAAAGTTCCCGCTCATGACAACCGCGATATGAGTTGCGCCAAGCTGCCTGAGCCGACGGATCAGCAAAGCGTGTCCGAAATGGAAGGGATTGTATTCCGCAATGATCCCGGCTGTTAACATTTTATATGAAACTCCTTGAAATTATACCATCCTTGTACTATTATTATATTACACGATTCCATATGTCGTTTCAATAGCGGCATAGTTGGAAAAATGTAATTTTAGGAGGAAATTATTTAGATGAAAGTTTTGGTAATAAACGCAGGAAGTTCTTCACTGAAATATCAATTGTTTGATATGGAATCGGAAAAAATGCTCGCAAAGGGCAATTGCGATAGAATTGGTGTTGATGGAGCTTTTCAGCATAAGACATGGGACGGACGCGAAAAAAAGGTAAACACCGAGATCAAGACTCACGTAGACGCATTCAAATTGGTTACAGCCGCACTGGTCGATAAGGAGATCGGCGTAATTTCGGAACTTTCCGAGGTTAGGGCAGTCGGTCACCGCATCGTGCAGGGCGGTTCACTTTTTGATAAATCGGTTTTGGTAAACGACGAGGTAATTCGCCAGATCAAAAGCCTGATTCCGCTGGCACCCCTGCATAACGGCCCGGAGGTCGACGCTATTCTTGCCTGCCGCGAGGTTTTTGGGGCCGACAAGCCGCAGTGCGTCGTCTTTGATACCTCTTTCCACGCAACCATGCCGGAGAAGGCTTATCTGTACGCGGTTCCTTACGAATATTATGACAAATACAAGGTTCGCCGCTACGGCTTCCACGGCACCTCTCACCGCTATGTGAGCCATCATTGCGCAGCACTGATGCATCAGCCGCTGGAAGACATCAAAATGATCACCTGCCATATCGGCAACGGTTCCTCCATTACTGCAATTCAGAACGGCAAAGTGGTCGACACCAGCATGGGCCTTACCCCGCTGGACGGCTTTATGATGGGTACCCGCTCCGGTTCTCTGGATCCTTCCGTTGTAACCTTCATTATGGAGCAGGAAGGTTTGACCCCGAAGCAGATGAATGAGATTCTCAACAAGAAATCCGGCACATTCGGCATCTGCGGAATGAGCGATGACCGCGACGTGACAAAGGCTGAAATTGAAGGCGATCCCAAGGCAATTCTTGCACATGAGATGCTGAACTATCAGATTGCAAAATATATCGGCGCCTATACCGCTGCTATGAACGGCGTTGACTGCATCGCCTTTACGGCGGGACTTGGCGAAAACCAGCCGCATATCCGCTATGGAGTGTGCAAATATCTGAAATACCTTGGCATTAAGGTTGACCCAATTCTCAACGATGATTACATTCACGGCAAGGAAGGCAAGATTTCCACATTTGACTCCGTGATCCCCGTTTATGTTATCAGCACCAATGAAGAGCTGGTGATCGCGCGGGATACCAAACAGATTGTGGACAAACTGGCCTACGCATCCATGCCGGACCAGACAACCGTTGACTTGGAAGATGTCTGATAACAGATAAAAAATATCCCCGCCGGGTGATTATCACCGGCGGGGTTTTTCTTATCCAGAGGACTTCAATGATCCGGGAGAAGCTTATTGCTCAGCGCGCGCAGCGTTTCAGGAAAATCCGCCGCCGTAACCAGAAGAGAGATATCAACTTCCGAAGTAGTAATCAGCCGGATATCCGTTTGCACGCCGGCAGCAACTGCAAAGACCTCCGCCGCTACGCCGGGAGAATTCTGCATTCCGGTGTCATAAACGGAAATTTTGCAGTTTCCACTGCTGACAATCGCTTTGACATTCGCTTTCTCATGCAATTCCGAAGTAAAACTCAGAACTTTGTCAAGGTCGTTGTCGGCAATCGTAAAGGAAACCGCTGTGTATGCACCGTGAGCCGGTGCCAGTGAAATCATATCGACATCTACGTCTAGCTCTCCGATTTTCCGGAAAACATCCGCGACAAACTGCAGCTCCGAAGGGCAGTTCTGCAAGGTCACAAGCGTGATATCCATTGTTGTCGTAATTTTTGTAGAATATAGCATTTTCCATGCCTCCTATTTTAACAAGTCCGCCATGCTGTAAAGCCCCTGCGGTTTTCCCGCAAGAAACAAAGCCGCTTTCAAGGCTCCAAGCGCAAATATTTCACGAGACTCCGCCGAATGGCTCAGCGTGATCACTTCGTGGGGACCCGCAAAAATGACTTCGTGCTCGCCTACGATGGTTCCTCCCCGAACGGAATGAATGCCAATTTCGTCCGAAGTCCGTTTTCGGCGCTGAGAGTGGCGGTCGTAGACATAGTGCATTTCTTCGGCGGACTGTGCATTCAGACTGTCGGCAATCATCAAAGCTGTCCCGCTGGGGGCGTCAAGCTTCTGATTATGGTGTTTTTCAATGATTTCTATATCGAAATCCGCTCCTAGAACCTGCATGGCTTTTTTCGAAAGCTCAATCAGAAGATTGATGCCAAGCGACATGTTGCCGGAATAAAAGACCGGAATTTTCTTTGCAGCATTCCGGACCATCTCCACTTGCTTTTCATCATAGCCGGTGGTGCATAGTACAAGAGACACCCCGGTTTTTTCGCCGAAAGAAAGCAAATTAGAAAGCTGGGAAGGATGTGAAAAATCAACCAAAACATCGGCGTGGGTATCAATCGATCCCACTTCCTGATAAATCGGGTAGGGGAGACCCTCACGTCCGAATTTGTCGACCCCAGCCACAATGGAGCAGTCTTGGTGCGTTTGGGCACATGCGGTGAAAACGCCGCCCATTCTGCCGCTGCATCCGCTTAAAATAATCTCCGTCAATTTAACATCCTATCCTTTTCACAGGCTTAACCTGTGTATCCGTTTAAAATTTTACCGCGTTGATCAGCCCGTATTTCTCCATCACGTTATATAGTTTCTTCGCATTCTCTTCGCTGAGGGAAGTGAGAGGCATGCGGCATTCTCCACAGTCAAGTCCCAACAGCTTAACAGCCGTCTTCACCGGCATCGGATTTACGTCGATAAAGAGCGTATCCATCAGCTCCAGATATTTCAGAAACGCTGTGCGGCTTGCTTCAAAATCACCCTTAAAATAATCCGTACAGAGCTGATTCATTTCCTTCGGAAGAATATTCGCTGTGGTGGAAATCACGCCCTTGCCGCCGAGTGAAAGCATCGGAAGGGTCTGGCTGTCCTCACCGGAATAAACAGCAAGATCGTCTCCGCAGAGAGAAATTGTTTTTGCAATGGCGGAAATATCGCCGTTCGCCTCTTTTGTACCGACGATATTTGGGTGTTTGGCAAGTTCCCGGTAAGTCTCCGGAAGAATGTTGCACCCTGTCCGAGACGGGATATTGTACAGGATAATCGGAATATCAACCCGATCGGCAACAAAATTGAAATGCCGTACAAAGCCGGCCTGTGAGGATTTGTTGTAATACGGAGTAATCATCAGCAGAGCATCGGCTCCCAGCCCCTGCAGCGCGCGAGAAAGCTCCACCGCGTAACGGGTGTCATTGCTGCCCGAGCTTGCGATTACCGGAACTCTTCCGTTAACCTTCCGGACAATGAAGTCAATCGTTTCACAGTGTTCCTCATGGCTCAGTACAGGGGATTCACCCGTTGTCGCGCAGGCAACGATCGCAGCGGAACCGCCTTTGATCTGAAATTCGATCAGCTTACCCAAAGCGTCAAAATTAATGGAACCATTCGGATTCATCGGCGTAATTAAAGCGACCGCCGATCCCTGAAACACAACCTTCTTCATGAATTGTTTCCTCCCAAACTACAGATGTCTGTCCGTATTAATCCATGTAGCCTTTTGCACAGAGATATTCTGCCATCAGCACGCCGCCGCCTGCGGCTCCCCGAAGCGTATTGTGCGAGAGGCAAACGAATTTCCAGTCATACTGGCTGTCCGGGCGCAGGCGCCCGATGGAAATCGCCATGCCGTTTTCAAGATTCCGGTCCAGTTTCGTCTGCGGCCGGCTTTCATCGCGGAAATAATAGAGAAACTGCTTCGGCGCGCTGGGAAGATTCAGCTTTTGAGGTTCCCCACTATAGTTTTCCCACCGGTGAATGATTTCTTCCAACTCGATTTTTTTCTCCGTCGAAAAGAATACAGCCGCCATATGGCCATCCGAAACCGGAACGCGCAGGCACTGCGTCGTGATGTTCGGCGCCGCAGCGTTGACAATCTGGCCGTCTTCCATATGGCCCCAGATCTTCATTGGTTCGTTCTCGGACTTTCCTTCTTCTCCGCCGATAAACGGAATCACATTGTCAATCATTTCGGGCCATGTCTCAAAGTTTTTGCCGGCACCGGAAATTGCCTGATAGGTGCAGGCAAGAACCTTTGTGACATTCAGATCCAGAAGGGGCGTAATAGCGGGGACATAGGCCTGAATGGAACAGTTCGGCTTCACGGCGATGAAGCCACGTTTTGTTCCGAGACGTTTCTTCTGGGCTGCTATGGCCTGCACATGGTCCGCATTGATTTCGGGAATGAGCATCGGCACATCCGCAAGACCGCGGTTTGCGCTGTTGTTGGAGACCACCGGGCATTCCGCCTTCGCGTACTTCTCCTCCAGTTCACGGGTTTTCTGCTTATCCATGTTGACCGCGCAAAAAACAAAATCGACCAGAGAAGTTATTTTTTCAACGTCCTTTTCGGCGTCGAGAATGATCATGTCGGCCATGCTCTCTGGCATGGGAGTGGTCATCATCCAGCGTTTTCCGGTCGCCCCCCGATAGGTTTTGCCGGCGGACCTTTCGCTCGCCGCCAGCGCGGTTACCGTAAACCATGGGTGATTTTCCAGCAGAGAAGCAAATCTCTGCCCGACCATTCCAGTTGCCCCGATGATACCTACACGATACTTTTTCATCTGTGACTTCCTCCAGTCTCATTATATGACGCAAGTGAAAAGATATATCCGCGTAATAAAAAAGCCGGTTTAAAAACCGGTCATCCAAGAAATATGAAAGAAAATTATGGCGCTTGAAACTGCATAGAACAATTCCTAATACGCCGATAGCTCTCCATCAAAAATCTTGATGACAGTCACAGTTCTGTTAAAACTGCAACCAGGAAATTCCCAACCAGGAAAATCTCCTTCGGCGGATTTTCCTTTCGCGTATGGTCATCGGCTTAGGCAGCCTCGCACACGTTACTGTTAAAATCCGCGCCTCTATCCCGTAGATAAATCTTTAAAATATAATAGCATGTGTTGCTATTAGTTGTCAATTTATTTATAATAGACATTTGAAAAGAAATCTTGGCTATAGGAGACTTATTTAGGATGGAAATTGATCTGCATAATCTGAAAACACATGATTTTTACTATGATCTGCCGAAAGAGCTGATCGCCCAGACTCCGATTGAACCGCGTGACGCCTCCCGGCTGCTGACCCTCAGCAAGACGACGGGAGCGATCGAGCACAAACATTTCTATGATATTATCGACCTTCTGGAGCCGGGGGACTGTCTGGTGCTGAACGATTCCCGCGTGCTGCCGGCAAGGCTTTATGGAACGAAGGAAGACACCGGGGCAAAGGTGGAATTTCTTCTGCTGAACCACAAGGAAGAGAACGTGTGGGAGGTTCTTACCGGCCCGGGCCGCCGGGCGAAACCGGGCTCTTGCTTCACGTTCGGGGGTGGGATTCTTCGGGCCGAGGTGCTGGAAGTATTAGAGGACGGAAACCGCCTCGCCCGTTTTACCTGCGACGGGAATTTCTATGAGATTCTGGATAAAATAGGGATGATGCCGCTTCCGCATTATATCAAGAGCGATCTGGAGGATAACGAGCGCTATCAGACGGTTTATTCCAAAGAAGTTGGATCTGCCGCTGCTCCAACGGCAGGCCTTCACTTTACGAAGGAACTGCTGCAGAAAGTTCAGGATAAGGGCGTCCGTCTGGCGTTTGTGACGCTGCACGTCGGCCTCGGTACGTTCCGCCCTGTAACGGCGGAAAAAATCACCGACCATAAAATGCATTCGGAACACTATTATCTTCCCCAAAAAGCTGCGGACATTATCAACGAAACAAAAAAGGCCGGCAAGCGTGTCATTGCGGTGGGAACCACAAGCTGTCGAACACTTGAGGCGGTGGGGTCGAAGGAAGGCTGTATCCGGGAAAGCGACGGCTGGACGGATATCTTCATTTATCCCGGCTATCAATTTAAAGTGCTGGACGGATTGATTACGAACTTCCACCTACCGGAAAGCACACTGATTATGCTGGTTTCCTCGCTGGCCGGATACGATCATATTATGAATGCATACCGTGTTGCGGTACAGGAAAAATATCGTTTTTTCAGCTTCGGCGACGCTATGTTTATCTATTAAATTAAGGACGGAATCGGATGTTTCAACTAAAATACACCTCTGGGGCAGCCAGGCGCGGCGAACTCGTAACCCCGCACGGAACGGTACAAACCCCCGCGTTTATGAACGTAGCGACCTGCGGGGCCATTAAGGGCGCGGTTTCCGCGCTTGACCTAAAGGACCTGAAATGCCAGGTCCAGCTCTGCAACACGTATCACCTCCATCTGAGACCCGGCGACGAAACCGTGAAAAAGCTGGGTGGGCTGCATGAATTTACGCGCTGGGACGGCCCGATTCTTACGGACAGCGGCGGATTTCAGGTATTTTCGCTTGCCAAACTGCGAAACATAAGGGAAGAAGGCGTCACGTTTGCCTCCCACATAGACGGCCATAAAATCTTCATGGGGCCGGAGGAGAGCATGCGGATTCAGGCAAATCTAGGTTCCACGATCGCGATGGCATTCGACGAATGCGTGAGCAATCCGGCGGAATATGATTACGCACGCGGGTCGTGCGAACGCACCATCCGGTGGCTACGGCGATCCAAAGCCGCTCTGGATGCCATGAAGGCCGAACCGGACGCCGTAAATCCGAAGCAAATGCTGTTCGGCATCAATCAGGGCAGCACCTATGAGGACCTCCGAATTGACTGTATGCGCCGGATTCGTGAACTGGACCTGGACGGCTTTGCGATCGGCGGTCTGGCGGTGGGGGAAAGCGCCGAAGTCATGTACCGCATCATCGAGGCAGTGGAACCGGAAATGCCGAAGGATAAGCCGCGGTATTTAATGGGCGTTGGAACGCCGGAAAATATTCTTGAAGCAGTTCGGAGAGGTGTTGACATGTTCGACTGCGTGCTTCCAACCCGGAATGCACGCCACGGGCATGTGTTTACCTCGGAAGGCCGGCGCAACCTGTTTAATGCAAAATATGAGCTCGATACTCTCCCGCTTGACCCCGATTGCTCCTGCCCCGTATGCCGTAACTTCACCCGTGCCTACATTCACCATCTGTTTAAAAGCGGCGAAATGCTCGCCATGCGTCTCTGTGTCATGCACAATATTTACTTTTACAACTCCCTCTTTGAAAAAATTCGTGAGGCGTTGGACGAGGGGCGATTTGAGGAATTCGCTCGGGAAAACATTGGGAAAATGAACGCAAGGATTTAATAAAACCTTGCATGCCGAGAGGATAGCTGTTATAATCATTACATCATTATGGAGGTGTTGTTCATTCATGAATAATTTTCTTTTAGCTAGTTCTTCTTCCTCAGGGCAAAGCCTTTGGTTGACAGTTTTGTATATGGTGGTTGTCATCGGAATTTTCTATTTTCTTTTGATGCGTCCGCAGCAGAAGAAAAAGAAAAAAGAGGAGCAAATGCGCAGCAGCGTTCAGATCGGTGATGAAATCGTAACCATCGGTGGAATTGCCGGCCGCGTAGTCGGTCTTAAGGAAGATGAAGAAAGTCTTATCCTTGAAACCGGAACAGACCGTTCCAAGCTGAAAATTAAAAAATGGGCTGTCGGCAGCGTCATTACCATCCATGAGGATGAGGAAAAATAATAGTCGGTGGAATAACCCTCTCCTGACTTGAATACTATAGTAGCGCAGTCAGGATTTAGAGGGGGCGGTCGCTGTGAACCATTCAAAAGCAATCGGCGGTTCGGGCTTTTCCGGCAGGAGACCTGTGATACAGGCTATGCGCGCGGTAGTGTTCGGCACGGTAGGCGGAGCTGCGATTTGTGCCGTCCTGCTTGGTGTATTTTCGTTGGCTTTTGTTTCTTCGGAAAACATTCCGCAGGCTTTTCTTTCTCCTTTTATCATCGGAGTTTCGGTTCTTAGTTCTTTTTTTTCCGGTTTTGTGGCTGCGAAAATTTCACGGAAGCGCGGGCTGGCCTACGGTGCCATTTCCGCATTTCTGCTGTTTCTGCTGTTTTTGATCTGCGGGCTTACCGCGGCAAACGAAGCAATTTCGCCGTCCTCTGTAACCAAAATGATTTCGATGGTAATCGCCGGTTCTCTCGGCGGTCTGCTTGCGGTAAACAAAAGCAGAAAAAAATAATTTTGACTATTTCTCCCATTATTGTTATAATACTGTTGCAACTATTTTATTGAAACGGAGGCGCTCAAGGTGAAACAGATCAAAACATTGAATCAGGCAAATCTGAAGGAAAGCGCTGCAAAAGGCGGCTGCGGCGAATGCCAGGCTTCCTGCCAGTCGGCTTGCAAAACTTCCTGCACGGTTTCCAATCAGAAATGTGAAAACGCCGATCGGTAAGTTTTCAAAAACATATTTTTTTACTAAGGGACAGATGAACTGTCCCTTAAATTTTGTGCGGATGGAGAAAAACATATGATTCACGGTTATACCCTGAACGGCTATCACATCGTTATGGATACGAACAGCGGCGCGGTGCACGTCTTTGACGATGCTCCCTTTGCCATGCTGGATTATCTGAAGGACTGCGTTCCGGAGAAACCACCGCAGGAAATGATGGAAGCCTTGGAACGGCGTTTCGATGAAAACACCCTCCGTGAAGCTTATGATGAACTCAAAACCCTGTATCAGGAAGGACAGCTTTTTGCTTCCGACGAGTACGAGAAATTTGCCACTGTGCTAAAAAGTGCCCCTATTAAGTCTATGTGCCTGAATATCGCGCACGACTGTAATCTTCGCTGTGCGTACTGTTTTGCTGCACAGGGCGATTTCGGCGGGGAGCGGATGCTGATGCCGTTTGAGGTGGCAAAAAAGGCAATCGACTTTTTGATTGAGAAATCGGCCGGAAGGCGCAACCTGGAAGTGGACTTTTTTGGCGGTGAGCCGCTGATGAACTTTGATGTTGTAAAGCAGACGGTAGAATATGCCCGCAGTCTTGAAAAAGAGCACGGAAAGGCTTTCCGCTTTACAATCACGACAAACGGTCTTCTTCTGGATGACGACAAAATTGATTATATCAACCGGGAAATGTCAAACTGCATTCTTTCGTTTGACGGCCGGAAAAGTGTTCACGACCGGCTTCGGCTCCGTGTGGGCGGCACCGGATGCTACGACCGCGTTCTGCCGCTATTCCAGAAGCTGGTTGCCCAGCGCAGCAGTGATAAAGACTACTATGTGCGCGGAACCTATACCAAATATAATCTCGATTTTGTAAATGATATCAAGCATATGCTGGACCTCGGCTTCCAGGAGATTTCCGTTGAGCCGGTTGTTTCGGAAGAACGCTTGGATTACTCTGTAAAGGAAGATGACTTGTCGGCTATTTTCAGCGAGTATGAGAAGCTTGCTGATTTTGTAATTGAGCAGACAAAAGCGGGGAAGCCGTTTGATTTCTTCCATTTCATGATTGATCTCAATCAGGGGCCCTGCGCGATTAAGCGCCTGCGGGGATGCAGCTGCGGAAACGAATATGTGGCAGTCACCCCGAGCGGAGACATTTATCCCTGCCACCAGTTTGTCGGGCAGGAAGAGTGGAAAATGGGCAATGTGCTTGACGGCACTCTGAATCTGGAAATGAAAAATCAGTTTGCCGTAACCAACGTCTATTCCAAGCCGGAATGCAAAGAATGCTGGGCAAAATTTTACTGCAGCGGCGGATGCAATGCGAACAATCAGCAGTATGAAGGCAGCATGACCGTTCCGCACAAGATTTCCTGCGCTTTGGAAAAGAAACGGTTGGAATGTGCCGTTATGATAAAAGCGGCTTTGTCGGAAGAAGCATAATAGCCTATAAAAATTTGAGCGGATAATTTTCCAGATTTGCCAATTGAACTGCTGAATAAAAAGGATTAGTATAGAGATACATTTTTGGGCCCTGTCCCTCATACATTTTGTCAGAAGGATGATCCTGCGGAAGGAATGAATGAGAATGACAGTGGTTGCAAAACGATTTAAAACCGCCCGGAGCCGGGCCATTTTGTTGGACCTGCTTGACGCCGTTCGGGAAAATTGGGAGCTGGTGCTGCTTGCCCTGTTCCTGCTGGCAGGGATGGTGTGCGGGGCTTTTTATGCCCGCAATGCCGGCATGGACGCGATCGGCCGCCTGGACTTTCTTTTTTCGGGAAATTTTAAAGCCAGAATCTCAGAGCCGGTCCTGTTGACCTTTACGGCCTCCTTTGCATCTTCTTTTCTGTTTCTTTTTGCCTGTTTTTTATGCGGGCTTTCCATGTGGGGGGCTTTTTTTATTCCGCTGATCCTGATTTTTCGCGGCTTTGGTCTTGGATTAACCTCGGGCTATCTTTATTCCGCTTATGGAATCAAAGGAATTTTGTTTAATTTCTCCATTATTTTGCCGGGCGCCTTTTTCTGCTGTCTTGCTCTTTTGCTTGCGGCACGGGAAGGCATCCGGCTTTCGCACCGGTTGTCAGCTGTTTCCTGCAGCTCCGAATCCGTCGATAAAGCGCAGATGAAGCTTTATGTTTTGCGTTTTGGGGAAATTCTTGCCCTTGCCTTTTTTGCCTCGCTGATTGATCTGCTGCTTTCCGTCAGCTTCGGCGGCTTGTTTTCGTTTTAAAAACTCAAAGGGGAACGTTCAACATGAAGGACTTTTGTGCGGATTTTCGCGATTATCTGATCAGTCAGAAATCCTTATCTGCAAATACACTGGATTCTTATGTCAGGGACGTACGATGCTTCCTGATGTTTCTGTTTCAAAAGGACGGGCTTGTCGACCCTGCTTCCGCCAGTTCCCCGACCATTGACGAATACGTCACCGAAATGAAAAAAAACGATCGGTCCGGTTCCACGATTACCAGAAACATCGCTTCGCTGCGGTGTTTTTATCAGTATATGATTTTTACCGGTCAAACCGCCTCAAACCCGGCAAAAACGGTAAAAATAGAGAAAACGCCGAAAAAATTTCCTCAGATCCTCAGTGGAAAGGAAATCGAGCTTCTGCTCTCTCAGCCGGATGTAAGGGGACTGAAAGGATGCCGTGATAAAGCGATGCTGGAGCTGCTTTACGCAACCGGAATCCGTGTCTCTGAGCTGGTTGAGTTGGACGTGGGGGATATCAACCTGAAAGCGGGATTTCTCTCCTGCAAAAATGGCCGCTCGGAACGAGTCATTCCGGTCTATCCAACCGCAATTTCAGCGATTTCTGATTATATTCTCCGGGGACGTTCACAGATGGTTGCTCCGGGGGGACAAGCTCTTTTCACAAATCTGAACGGTCACAGGATGACCCGTCAGGGACTTTGGAAAATTATAAAGGGGTATGCAGAACAGGCTAAAATCGTAAAAGAGATTACCCCGCACACGCTTCGCCATTCCTTTGCACTTCATCTGCTGGAAAACGGGGCAAAGCTGAAGGATATTCAGGCGATGCTCGGGCATGCTGATATTTCTTCCACTCAGGTCTATGTTCATCTTCTGAACGACCATTTCCGGGAAGTGTATAATCAATGCCATCCACGTGCCAAACTGGGTTAGGGGGATAACATCTTGAATCTTTTCGGTGTAAATTATCAAAAAGAGGGGCCGGGCGTTGAAAAAGATGCTCCGCCCCAAAATGCTTTTGTCCGTTTCTTTTCCATCCTGGGCCGAAAGTTTACCGATTTTATTAAGCTGAATCTTCTGTTCTGTATTCCTGTCGTACTTGCGGCCGTTCTTTCATACGGATTAGGGCTTCTGGTGGGGAATTCTTATCTGGCGGCTCTCCCGCTGATTCTCATTTCTCCTTTTGTCGGAGGAATTACATTTGTGACAAGAAATTACGCAAGGGAAGAGCACGCTTTTGTTTTTTCCGATTTCATGGACGGCGTGAAAAATAATTGGAAAGCCTTTTTAATCAACGGAGTTCTTTGTTATGCCATCCTCTTTCTGCTGGAGCTGGCCATCCGGTTTTATTCGGCACAGTGCGCTGGAAATTCCGTTTTTATTCTTCCACTGGCGGTCTGTTCCGGAATCGGAATCCTCTTTCTATTTGCTCAGTATTATGTGCCGGTTATGATTGTCATGTTTGACCTGAACCTGTTTCAAATTTACAAAAATGCTTTTATCTTTGCAATGGCTGGTCTCTGGAGGAATATTCTGCTGACTGTTATGCTGGGAGTCCTCTGGTTGATCCTTTACTTTATGCAAATTATGCCACTGACCCTTATTATTGGGATTCTGCTGCTTTTGCTCCTATATTTTTCCTTGTCTTTCTTCCTGATTAATTTCACTGTTTATCCGATGATTGTAAAATATCTGGTCCGTCCCGACGACGGGGAGAAAAAGGATTAATGCTGCTTGTTTTCCTTGTCCTTTTTATTCAGATCTTTGGGCAGGGAAGGCTCCGGGCGCTGTGTAACGTGAGAAAGCGGATTGGAACGCGCGGCATCCGCCATCTGTTCATTAGAAATATGCGTGTAAATCTCAGTGGTTCCAAGGTTTTCGTGACCCAGAATATCCTTGAGCACGCGTATGTCGACATGCCCGTGCTGATACATTAAGGTTGCGGCTGTGTGACGCAGCTTATGTACGGAATATCCCGGCCCTCCAAGGTCGATTTCGGAAAGATATTTTTTAACAAGGTACTGTACCGTCTTCGGGCTGATTCGTTTGCGCTGGCCGCTGATAAACAGGGCGTTTTTATCAATGAGGCCGTCTTTGGGACGCACCGCTATGTATTTTTTAATGGCATCCACGCAGGCTTCGTTCAGATATACCATACGTTCTTTATTTCCTTTTCCCGTGATTTTCACGGTAGAGGAGGGGAGATGGATATCGTTTAAGTCCAGACCCACCAGTTCGGAAAGACGCATCCCACAGTTTAAAAACAAAACAAGAATACAATAATCCCGTTCCCGTGTCTTTCCTTCTACCTTGGTCAGCAGTTCCATGCACTGCTCCAGAGTAAGAAATTTCGGGAGGGACTTTTTTAATTTAGGCGTTTCCAGCTCTTCAACCGGGTTGAATTTCAGTTTTCCGGTCTTGTTCGTAAGGTACCGGAAAAAGCTGCGCAAGCTGGAAACCTTCCGGGAACGCGTGGCAGCGCCGTTTTTGCGCTCGGAACTCAGAAAATTCATGTATTCAAATACCTGAGTTAAGCTGATGGTCTGAACCAGTTCAAGGGAAACATCTGAAATATTAATTTGCTCAAAATCCGAGTCCGCTGGAACAAGGCCGCTGCTCTTTTTGATATACCGGAAAAAGGTACGAAGATCAAGATAGTATTCCTCAACGGTTTTCGGTGATTTTCCCTTGATCGTACCGATATATCCGAGAAATTCCCGGATGATCGGTGGAGATTCTTTCAGTAATTCCGGTTTCATAAAACGACTCCTTATGTTATAATGATTTATATTTTTAATGAACAGGAAGAGCTCACATGAAACAGTTTCACAGTGTCAGCCTAAAAACAGAAATCGGAACGCTTATTGTTGAATGCAGCGGTTTGGAAATCCGATCACTGACATTATCCGAACACGACGGAACGCATTCGCTATCGGATTCAGCAGAATCAGCTTGTCCACTTTGTGCAGAAACGATTCAACAGCTTCAGGAATTCTTCTCCGGCACGCGAAGCAATTTTCAGCTCCCGCTCACCTTGTCCGGTTCTAGGCTACAAACTGCCGTCTGGAATTACCTGCAGACGATTCCTTACGGTAAGACTGTCAGCTACAGTGACATTGCAGCAGGAATCGGCTGTAAAAGTATTCGGGCCGTAGCAACGGCAGTTGGGCAAAATCCACTTCCGATTTTTATCCCATGCCACAGGGTAATCCGAAAGGATCAGTCCATCGGCCAATTTAGTTTGGGAGGCTCTTCTGTAAAAAAGTATCTATTGAACCTGGAAAACAACGGCATGAAAGGAACCTGATAAAATCCATTGCAACTATCTGACGGATCGGCTTAAGCCGATCCGTTTGCATTTCCGGTTAAATTTTGGTAATCGACTCCCCTAAATTATACAAAATATTCATTTTGTATAATTATATACTTAAAAATTGAAGCTGTCAATATTTTCATATTTTCTTGAAGTGGATCTGCACTCTTCCTATTCCTGCCGCAGCGCATCTACCGGTTTCAGACTCGCAGCCTTATAAGCCGGATATACTCCGAATACGGTTCCGGAAAGAATGGAAAATCCGGAAGCCAACAACATAATATCCGGACGAAATCCAAAGGAAGCATGAAAATAGGAAGCTCCAACAAAAGAAATCAGATAACCTGTAATGATTCCGGCCAGACAGCCAATCAGAGAAATCAGAATGGCTTCAAACAGGAACTCCAACATAATTGCCCAACGCGTTGCACCCAAAGCTTTTTTGATGCCGATCTCCCTCATCCGTTCATTGACGGAAACAAGCATCACCGTCATAATGCTCAGACTTGCAACGAAGAGAGAAATCGCACCGACGGCGGATAAAATCAGTGTGACGATATCCAGAATATGCGTTAGCCCATCCTTCTGGTGTGCCAGATTATTGGAGATAAATGCTTTTGCGGTTCCGTTGCTGCTGTCGAGACAATTGACAATCAGCTGCCCGACATTATCCGCATCGTCGCCCTTCCTTATTTTTACGGCAATCTGATCAAAGTTTCTTTTTCCGGAAAAGTTCTGCAGCGTTGTATAAGGAACATAAATGAAATTCGGAATATAGCTGCCGATGAAATTCTGTAAAAGTCCTGTTCCTGTTTTCACGATCCCAACGACCGTGAACTCCTTCCAAATTCCCGCGCACTGAATCAGAATTTTTTTACCAATCATATTATCCCGCGAATAAGCGCTTTTTGAGAACGCCTCGTCTACCAAACAAACATTGGAATTTCCCTCGAGATCGTTTTTGTTCAGGAATCGTCCGTAAAGGATCTGCAGCGAAACGATATCCGCCGCTTTTGCATCAATTCCCCACAGAATGGCCTGGGCTTTCAGATTCCTTACCGCAACGTTGGAACTCGCCGTCACGACCGGAGCCGCCTGCGCAACGGAATCCAGTTTCTGAATGATGGAAAGATCGTTTTGATTCAGTGTAATCTCATTTGCGGAGGCCGTGATGGTCAGCCCACTCATTCCAAGGCTTTCCATTTCGTCGGAAAGCGCATTGGTTCCGCATTGACTGATGTTCGCAATCAAAATGACCGATGCAACTCCAACGGCGATTCCAAACATCGTGAGAAACGTCCTCAGAAATTTTCTCCCAAGATTCCGAAAGGAATTCTTCAGGTACTCAATCATTCGAGCTCACCGCCTTAACGGTCTGCGGAACCACATAAAGACCGTTTGTCAGGTTATCCTGATTGATAACGACCCGATCACCCGTCGAGAGTCCCTTCCGAATTTCAAACCCGCTGTCATATTCCTTTCCGGTTTCAATATAGGTTTTTGCCACCCGTCTTCCGGATACCCGATAAACATACTCTTTGCCGTCCTTATCTGCTTTAACCGCTTCATAAGGGACAAGAAGAACGTTTTTATCATGGGAGGTTTGAATGGCCGCCTGAACCGAAAATCCCGGTTTCATGTCGCTCCCGGATTTTGTGACGTCGATCAGCACTTCCACAACGGTCTCCTGTCCGGTCGTCGAAACCATCTGCTTCGCCTGCGGAGAAACGTTCGTGACAACCCCGGAATACGTTGAATTTTTAAACCCTACGCCCGTGATCTGTGCGGGCTGGCCGATTTTAATATCCGCAATCTGCGCTTCATCCACTTCCAGGCGCACCTGAAGGCCCTCGCTGCATTGAATTAAAAACATTGGCCGGTCCGAGTCAACATAAAACCCAGAACCGGAAACCGATACTGCAGTAACAGTTCCGTCGGACGGAGCCGTTAGTGACTGTATTTTCCCGTTTTCAGTATTTGTATCCTGATAATTAACGCTCTGATATGGCTGCGACGAAGCAGCCCCCGGGTTATTGTTGGAGGGAACGATCACATCGGCCAGCTTTTCCCCGGCGCTCACCTTATCCCCTACCTTGACATAAACCTGCTTGGTATAGGAGACCGTCGGCGCATAGACGCTATGCTCCTGCGATTCTTCCAGTCTCCCTGAACAGGAAACCGTGCTGTCTACCGAGACTGGCCGGATTGTTACGACATCTACTTTCGGGATTGAATTTTCTACGGCCTCACCGCAGATAAAAAGCGCCCCCGCCACAAGGACCGTAATGGAAAAAAGCGTTAGATACTTTTTCATATTCATTCCTCCAACACTGTTATTTTGTGAGCGGAGGAAAAAAATATAAGCTCAAATTTTAAAGAGTTTGTGAATAATTTTATCCCTCGCTCCCAAAATAGAAGCGAGGTGATTTTCTTGAGTATCATCCAATGTGACGTAGACTGCGTTTACCAGAATGACGGGTACTGCACCCTGGAAACGCCTTCCGCAATTACAAACTTTACAGGGGACGGATGCGTCCACTGCATCAAGGTCACGCCGCGCTCCCCGGACGACGTCAGCCAATCGAGGTCTCAAATGCCTCCCTTACATTTTTAGCTCCAACCAGTGAAATCCCGTCATGAGGCGAATGAATACTTTTCAGGCTGTGATACGGTAAAATACACCGATGGAATCCAAGACGCTCCGCTTCGCTGATTCGCGCATCGATATGCGTAACGGAGCGCAATTCCCCTGCCAGACCGATCTCGCCGAACACGATGGTTCCCTCTTCCACAGGCTTATCCTTGAGGCTGGAAACCATAGCAAGAGCCACTGCAAGGTCGCTGGCCGGTTCATCAAGCCGCAGTCCTCCCACGACGTTTACATAGGCATCCAGATTGGAAAAAAAGTACCCGGCGCGCTTTTCAAGCACGGCCAGCAACAGGGACATCCGGTTGTAATCAAAGCCCGTCGCCATCCGACGCGGAGTTCCGAAGCCGGAAGCCGTCGCCAGCCCCTGAATCTCCGCCAGAATCGGCCGAGAACCTTCCATGACGCAGGTCACGCAGGTTCCGGAAACATGCGTCGGCCTTCCGGATAAAAGTGCAAGAGAGGGGTTGTCCACCTGATGGAGGCCGTTGTCCCCCATATCAAAGACTCCGATTTCATTGGTGGAACCGTATCGATTTTTTACCGCCCGCAGAATCCGATAAGACATCTGTCGGTCCCCTTCAAAATACAGGACCGCGTCGACGATATGCTCCAGAACCTTTGGACCCGCGATCGCTCCGTCTTTATTGACATGACCCACCAGGATCACGGGGATTTCCAGATCCTTCGCGGCGCGCATGACAACACCCGTACATTCTCGAACCTGCGACACGCTGCCGGGAGATGAACTCAGATCCGTATCGTTCATTGTCTGAATGGAATCAATCATAACAAGATCGGGTGCGGAACTTCTCATTTGCTCTGCGATCGATTGAATATCTGTTTCCGTCAGAATATAAAGGTTCTCGCTTGATACGCCAAGCCGGTCGGCACGAAGCTTAATCTGCCTCCCGGATTCCTCGCCGGAAACATACAGAATTTTCAGAGTTTGTCCCAAATGTCCGCAGATTTGAAGGAGAATCGTAGATTTTCCGATTCCCGGCTCTCCGCTTACCAGAATCAGCGAGCCCCGGACAATTCCTCCCCCAAGCACCCGATCCAATTCGGACAGCCCGGTTTTATAGCGAACTTCATCGCTGCCGGATATCTCCGACAGGGAAAGCGGATGAGAAACAGAAGCACGCCGCAGCGCCTGCTCTGCGGTTTTCCCCGCAACCCTTACAATTTCTTCCCGCATGGTATTCCACTGCCCGCAGCCCGGGCATTTCCCGTACCATTTTGGCGATTCAAACCCGCATTCGGAGCAGACATAGCTGCTTTTTATCTTTTCCGCCATTTCGGAACCTTCTATCCTTTTTTTCCAATTATACCGTAAGCCCCTCGGCTTTACAAGTTCAGTTCCGAAGGCCGGAGTAAAAATCCAGCACGCCGCATCCAATGGAAAATGCGATTTTTTGCTGATAGTCCGGTGTATTCAGCATCGCTTCCTCCTCAGTATTGGAAAGAAATCCGCATTCCACCAAGACGGCCGGTACCTTTGCCTGCCACAGTAGAAAAATAGAACTGGTAGCCGGTTTGGTTTCCCTTTGATTATCCGTCTGAATCAACTCCGTAACGCGGGACCGGATGTTTTCCGCAAGGTCTTTGCTTCGCGCGTCGTTCTTTGAAAAAAACACCTGCGTGCCGTGGTACTGAGACTGCGGAAAATGATTCTGATGGATACTGACAAAAATACAGTTTCCCTCATTCTGAAGAATTTTCAGCCGGTTCTGCAAGTCGCTTCTCTTCCGTTCCCGGACCGTATTGAGGTCATCGGAAATTGCATCATCCGTCGTTCGCGTCATGATGACACGCATTCCAGAGGTCTGAAGAAATTGCTGGAGGTCCTTTGCAATCGCAAGATTTATTTCCTTTTCCAAAATATCTGTCTTCCCGGCAGCACCGCCGTCTTCCCCACCGTGACCGGCGTCGATTACAACCGTCTGCGGCACTTGACCAGCCAGCGCGGAAGCCTGCTTGTCAACCGCATTGTAGGAAAGATAGGAAAGCAGCAAAAAGGCAAGACAGCATAGAATTAAAACCGCAATCGGAAGAAAATTGCTTTTTGTCACCTTCACGCGAATCACCCCACGCACATTTATATGCATGGGGTGATTTTTATTATGCAAAAGCGATCAAACTGTCGGAATTCCTTTTAGCTGCGGCAAACGCTCTGAAATAATCCGGTAAAGCTCCGAGATTTTCGCCTCCTTACATTCGTCATAGCTTTCCAGCGGAAACAGCAGAGCCATCGCACGGTACTTCGGCAGACATAGCTTCCGCAGCAATTCCAGCTTTTGAAGATTGGAAAACCGAACGGCGGTCTCCGCAATTTTCAAAAGGTGTTCTTCCCTATCGGTCAGGCCCGGCACAACGACATGCCGAATCCACAGCGGCACACTAAACTCCTCCGTCTGCTTCAGAAAACGAGTACCACATTCCGCCTTCCACGGCAGTTTTGGAAGGAATGAATTCTGCCTTTCATTACATCGCTTCGTGGAAGGTGCGGGAAATCACTTCGCGCTGCTGTTCTCTGGAAAGTTTATGGAAATTTACGGCGTAGCCGGACACGCGGATGGTCAGATTCGGGTAACGATCGGGATGTTCATAGGCCTCCAAAAGTGTCTCACGGTTCAGCACATTGACGTTCAGGTGGTGCGCATTCTGCCCGAAATACCCGTTCAGGAGCGAAACCAGGTTTTCATGCCGTTCCTCTTCCCTGTGGCCCAGTGCCTGCGGAACGATGGAAAACGTGTTGGAAATCCCATCCTTGCAGATATCATAGGAAAGCTTTGCGACGGAGTTCAGCGAAGCGAGCGCGCCATTCTTCTCCCGGTTATGCATGGGGTTCGCGCCGGGTGCAAAGGGTTCCCCGGCTTTTCGGCCATCCGGGGTCGCTCCGGTCTTCTTCCCGTAAACAACATTGGAAGTTATGGTCAGGATGGACAGCGTATGCTCTGCGCTGCGGTAAGTCGGGTTCTTCTTCAGTGACTCAAAAAACAGCTTTACCTGCTCCTGTGCAATGGAATCCACGCGGTCGTCGTCGTTTCCGTAGGCCGGGTATTCACCGATCGTCTCAAAATCGCGAATCAGCCCCGTTTCATCACGGATGCATTTAACCTTCGCGTACCGGATTGCGGAAAGCGAATCCGTCAGGACCGACAGCCCTGCAATGCCGAATGCCATAAAGCGGTGCACGTCGGTATCGTGCAGTGCCATCTGCGTCTTCTCATAGGCGTATTTGTCGTGCATATAGTGGATGATATTCATCGCGCTGACATAGGTTTTCGCCAGCCAGTCCCGGTAAAAAGCCATCCCGGAAACAACCTTGCTATAATCAAGAATGTCTCCTTCGTAAGGAGCACGCGCCGGAGCAACCTGCTGGCCGCTTTTTTCATCACGCCCGCCGTTCAGAC
This sequence comes from Bacillota bacterium, assembly GCA_023410445.1. Classification (GTDB taxonomy): domain Bacteria; phylum Bacillota; class Clostridia; order Oscillospirales; family Acutalibacteraceae; genus Caproicibacter. The sequence continues at coordinate 142,116 of JAEYPT010000008.1, forward strand.
TCATCAGCAGAAGCTTCGCAAGGTTTGCCCTTGCCCCGAAAAATTGCATGTCCTTCCCCAGCCGCATCGCCGAGACACAGCAAGCAATTCCATAATCGTCGCCGAACTTCGGTCGCATGATGTCGTCGTTCTCATACTGGATGGCATCCGTATCGCAGGAAACCTTTGCAGTAAAGCTCTTGAAAGGCTCTGGCAAACGTCCAGACCACAAAACGGTGAGATTCGGTTCCGCCGCGGGACCCAGATTATAAAGTGTGTGAAGCATACGGAAGCTGCTCTTCGTCACAAGGGTTCTGCCATCCTCCCCCATGCCCCCGACAGATTCAGTAATCCACATCGGGTCACCAGCAAACAGCTCATTGTATTCCGGCGTACGCAGATGCCGGGCCATACGAAGCTTCATGACAAAATCGTCAAAGATTTCCTGCGACTCCTGCTCTGTTAAAACGCCGCTTTTCAGATCACGCTCAAAATAGATATCGAGAAACGTACTGATTCGACCGAGACTCATTGCCGCGCCATTCTGTTCCTTGATAGCACCCAGATAGCCAAAATACAGCCACTGTACCGCCTCTTTGGCATTTCCCGCCGGTTGTGAGATATCGAAGCCGTACAGGGCTGCCATATCCTTGAGATACCCCAAAAACGTAATCTGCTGAAAAAGTTCTTCCAACTGGCGGACATGGTCGGCATCCATAAACTGCGCGCCCACTTCCGCCTTATCCTTTTTCTTTTCTTCGATCAGCCGGTCGATTCCGTAAAGCGCAACCCGGCGATAATCCCCAATGATTCGCCCTCTTCCGTAGGCGTCCGGCAATCCCGTGATGATTCCGCAGTGGCGCGCGGCACGAATTTCATCTGTATAAGCCCGAAAAACCCCCTCATTGTGGGTCGTACGGTACTGAAATTCCTTCTCCACCTGATCAGAGAGCCGGTAGCCGTATGCCTCGCATGCCTTGCGCGTCATGTTCAGCCCACCGAAGGGATTTACTCCGCGTTTTAAGGGACGGTCCGTCTGCAGCCCTACAATAATCTCACGCTCTTTGTCCAGGTATCCGGGGCGGTAACTCGTCAGTGAGCTGACGGTTTCGGTGTCCACGTCCAAAACTCCACCGAATTCCTGTTCCAGTTCCAACAGCCGATTCAGCTTTTTCATCAGCGCTTTTGTCCGCTCCGTCGCCGGAGCAAGAAATTCCCCGTCTCCATCATACGGCGTGTAATTGGTTTGAATAAAGTTCCGGACGTTGATCTCTGTTTCCCAAATTCCGCTCTTGAAGTCCTTCCAGGCCTGATTGCTCATAAAACGCTCCTTCTGTTTCCATAACAATCCGGCCTTGCGTCCCGCCCTAAACAAACAAAAAAGGCGGCACCCGGCAAAAACCGGAATGCTGCCCAGACGGTCGGCTTTTTCTAAGACTTTTATTTCCCTGTGGTTTATATTCCACAATCATCCGTCAGTAATAAAAGCCTGTTCAATTATATTTTTTATTATAATGGACAAAACCCGCGCCTGTCAACCGGAAATCAAAGTTTCTCTTTCTAATTTTGGGTTACGGATGAATAAGCATCACTAAGCGGCTTCTTCTTTTGATGACGCAGCAGAAGAGAAAGAAGCCCGTATCTTCTCTCCGAAAAGGTTCAGCAGAGAACCGGACAAGACAAACACAACCCCCAAAATAATATTCAGCGTAATCGGTTCCTTTAAAACCAGAAAAGCAATAATCGGTGCAAAAACGGGTTTAATAAAAAAGGTAATTGAAGCGGTGGAGGGACCCGAGACCTCAATGGCCCGGATATAGCAGAAATAACCGAACCCAGTTACCAGAACGCCCAAATACAAAAGCAGAGGGAGCGTGTTGGGCTGAATCCCCTTCATGACAGGGCCTTTCTTTGCAAGTTGAATCACAAGCAATACCAGCGAGCCCATAATAAAACTGAAGCTGCTCTGCGTCAAACCACCGATTTTTGCTATACGCTTCTTCCCCATCGCGGTGTAAAGGCCAAAGGACGCGGCGGCGATCAGGGTAATTAAAATGCCGTCCACAGCAGTATGGCCTTTCATAAGCTTAATCGGATTTGCTACAATAATCAGCCCGATCACATTCAGCAACAAAACAAAAAACTTGACCAGCGTAAACTTTTCATTTGCAAAGAACTGAGCGAAAATCATGGTGAATACCGGACTTGTTGAAATAACTACAGCGGCAAGATTTGCATTTGTGCGAAGAACACCGATTTGAAACAGGAGCATACTGACGCAGATACAGGTAAAACCGAGAAGAAAAAGATACAGCCAATCGCTTTTATTTAAGTGGCACTGCCGTTTCTTCAGATCGTACAATGCAAACGGAAGAAGGCAAAGCCCGCCGATCAGGAAGCGCAGAAAGGTCATCTGAATAGGATCAAAGGAAGCTCCCGCCAATTTGAGCGAAACCTCCATTGTGCCGAACAGAAATGCGGCCGCCAAAATACATAAGATACTTTTTTTCATTCCGGATCTCTTTTCCCATTTTCTATGTAGAATGCGGCGTTTATCCATAAATGGAGCAAAACCTCAGTCAACGCTTTCTATTATACCACCTTGCAATTATGAATTCATAATGCATATTGTACAAAGCTATTATAAAATATGCTTGAATTTGACAGCAAAATGGCAATTATTCCCACAAATGCACGCAAAAAGGCACCCCGAAGGGTGCCTTGCGAACTGAGAATTATTCGATTACCCGGATCCAGCCTTCCGGACCTTTGAGCCGGCCCATCTGGATGCCCGTCAATGTATCATACAGCTTCTTGGTGACAGGGCCCATATCCTGCATACCGCTCGGGAAGCAGATTTCCTTCCCGTGGTCTACGATCTTTCCGACCGGGGAAATAACGGCAGCCGTACCGCAGAGACCGCATTCGGCAAAGTCAGCGACCTCGCTAAAGTACACTTCCCGCTCCTCAACTTCAAGGCCAAGATAATCCTTGGCAATGGTCAGAAGCGAACGACGGGTGATCGACGGCAGAATGCTTTCGGACTTCGGAGTGATTACCTTGTTATCTTTCGTAACAAAGATCAAGTTCGCCCCGCCAGTTTCTTCCACCTTGGTATGGGTTGCTGAATCAAGATACAGATTTTCGTTGTAGCCGTTCTTATGCGCTGTAACAATTGCGTGCAGACTCATGGCGTAATTGAGGCCCGCCTTGATATGTCCCGTGCCGTGCGGTGCCGCGCGGTCAAAATCACTGACACAGAGTGTAATCGGATGAGCGCCGCCCTTGAAATAAGGTCCCACAGGAGTGGTAAGAATGCGGAACTGGTATTCATCGGAGGGAGCAACACCGATTACCGGGCCGCTTGCAAACATATAGGGGCGGACGTAAAGAGTTGCGCCCGTACCGTAAGGCGGAACAAAAGCAGCGTTCGCCTTAACAGTCGCAATGACTGCATCGACGAATTTGTCCTTCGGAAACACCGGCATTTCCAGACGCTTGGCGCTGTTTTCCATGCGCTCTGCGTTCATATCCGGTCGAAACGCCACAATACGCCCGTCTTCCGTCGTATAAGCCTTAAGGCCTTCAAAGCAGGACTGGGAATACTGGAGAACACCGGCGCATTCGCTAATAACCACTTTATCATCGTCCGTCAGCTTGCCCTCGTCCCAAGCACCTTCACGGTAATTTGAAACGAATCTCTTATCTGTCTTCCGATAACTGAAATCAAGGTCTGCCCAATCAAGATTTTTCTTTTCCAAAATAAACACCCCTTCGTAAAAATTTGCAACCCGTTTTAGAACAATCTATCTTGTGTCAGCGGAAAATAAAAAGCCCTAAGCTAATAGCTTAGGGCGAATATAAAATCCGTGGTACCACCTAATTCAGAGAAAACTCTGCACTCATACAGTAATAAAATACTGCGTCCGTTTTAACGGGCGGATTCCCGGTAAAGCTTACTTCATAAATCATTCAGCTTAACAGCTCGGAAATGACTTTCTCTGTTTTCCTCCTCGAAGATTTACACCGGCCATCTTCTCTCTGCGCATTTGAAAAACAGATACTCTTTTCTTCACAGCTTTTATTATTCAATTTTATTTATTATATCTTTCGACAACTGAAAAGTCAATGCCGTATTTGAAAATTGGTTTATTTAACGGAAATAATTTGAAATAAGAAGGCTGAATTTTATACTATTCAACCTCTTAAACCACCGAGCGCCATCCACCGCAGGCCTTCGCATTAAAGCGAAACACATCGGTCATGCCGGCCTGTTGGACGCGGGACCGGATCTGCGGCAAATCGGTTGTATCCATGCCAAGCTCCTTCATACGTTCAAACAACACGGACCCGGAAAACGTGTATTTCCGGCTAAGTCCTTTTTCCGTTTTCATTTCTTCCCGGACGAAAGCGATAGCCTCCCCGATTGCCAATTGCCGAGGCACTGTGACCGGTTTCTCCCCCCGCAAATACTTTACGGCATTTGTCCCTGCGAGCGTTCCCGTCACAATGGCCTCAGTATGTCCAACCAGAAGCCCGGCTTTTTCCCCCGCACAGTACAGGTTCTCCATGCCGTCCACCTTCAGCGTATCGTCCCGGGGTGCCATTGAGAAAAAGCGCATGGAGTTCCCCATACCGCCTGCATAAGGGTCCTCGTACCGCGCATTCTCAAATCCCGGAATCCGGTGTAGACGTTCCAGATTGAAATACGGCGTCATCAGCTTGGCATGTCCGGTATCCAGCAGAATAATATTCTTTTTGAATGCAGGAAGAGCATATTGCTGACATGCTTTAATACCAAGGTGATCCTCCTCCAAGCTTTCCGGAATCGGTATCACTGCAACACCTTTTTCATTGAGCTCCCGAACAATCGCAGGCGCAAGCGATTCTTTATATAGTTTGCACGATCCGCTCATCGCGCCGATCGTTCCGTCCGATTTTTTTCCCTGCATCTCCCGCACGCCAGCGAGATCGGTAAGGCTGATGCGTCCGCCGTAGCTTGGGCAGCGCAGCATGCACATGGCACACCCGTTCCCATATTTAGAGCAATTATTCATCGGTCCGGCCGTTCCGGTTGTGTCAAGATAGACGTCTCCTTCAAAGGTGCGGCCCTGCCCGTCCGTAACGCTGACGATCCTACTACCGCTCATTTCAACCTTCGTAACCCTTCCCTGAAATACCACGTTTACACCGATTTTCTCCAGATACTCCCGAACGGCTCCCGGTGTTTTGCCGATATCATACAGACTCGCGTGCTCATGCCCTGGGAAATTAATATTCCGATGCCTGCAGTTCCTGTCGATAAGCTGAAACAGTTCACCTCCGCCCATAGCAATGCACTCCTCAGTCGCGGTGAATCTGCCGTTGTTACGCATGATCCCGCCGACCAGACCCGTGCCCAGAAGCATATCCGTCCGTTCCAGCAGCGTTGCCTGTACTCCACCTTTTACCACTTGCACAGCAGCAGCACAGCCTGCCCAGCCGCCCCCCACAATGACTATTCTCCCATTTCCGTTTTTCATGGTTTTTCCTTCCCTTAAACAAAAGGCGTTACCGAAGAAAACGCTCCCCTCTGGAAGCATCACATTGGTGCAACGCTCTTATTTTTCAAATCGGAATTTTATAGCTCTATCCCGTTGGGAAATTGCTTGAGTCAAGGACATTGTATCCACAATAAATTAACGATCATAGGTCTAAACAAAGCCACTTTTTTATTATGCCGGAATCGTGAAGTTTCTATTACATTGCAAGGGTATCAATCAGAATTGATAAACATTGCATTATAAAAGAAACCTAGAAAAACTAGACTTCTCATCATATCGGGATACTTTTTCCTTCTGACGTTCCTTCTCGAGACGCTCCATGGTACATTGCTGGCAGCCTTCGCCGTATCTTCACAATTTCTTCGATGGAACGGTTATCATCCATGATCTTGCCCTCCCCAGTGATATGAAATGTAAATTTTGATATACTGAAAATATAGGTGTGAGTACAAGCGTCCTTGGCTCCGTTTGCTGGCAGGCAGACCGGGCCGTTTTTTATGTCTGAGTGTGTTAAGCCTTCCTCTTCATCCTGTGGTTGCCAACAACCCAATTGGTCCGGTCCTCTGCAAAAAGGTCATATCTCATGTGAGCCGCGCAAAAATGGTATAAGGTCATATTTTCGGCTCTTATCCGACCAATTGGCGGATAAACACAATTGATTTACGCACCCTAATTTTGAGGTGATGTTGTGACCGAGGATAAACGCAATCATTCAGTTTCGAAAAATAAGTCAAAGAGCAAAACCGACAAGCCCATTCCGGACGATATTTATCCTGAAATAGATACAGACCTTGCACGGGACAATCTTGAAAATGATATTCCTGATGCTGATCTGCATGACTTGTAAAAGAGGTGATTTTCATGGACAAAAAGATTCCAGTCATTCCAGATCCTGAAACCGTCAAGCCACCACTTACTCCGACGGTACCTGCCCCGGTTCCGATTCCAATGCCGACACCAAACCAAGTTTCTGATCCGTCTATGCCTAATCCAATTCGAGTTCCGTGCACTGAAGATAAAAAATAAATTACACCATTAGCCACAATAAAAGCCTTTAATGATCCAAAAGCATGTGATTGTTAATATAAAACCCTAATGACACATTTCATCTCTCAGCATAAAATGATTCTGAGGTGATGATTGTTGATTATTGACCCGCCCTACAATGAGTTGCAAAGAATACTAACAAATCCAGCGGATGCGCAGGCGATTATAAAAGGGAGTTCCAAATATCCGAATATTAATGGGACTGTAGAATTTTATCAGATGATTGGTGCTGTATTGCTTGTTGTTCAAGTTGATGGGCTCCCTCAAAGCAACATGCCGTGTGCAGCTAATATTTATGGATTTCACATTCACGAAGGAAGTTCTTGCACAGGAACAACAGAAGATCCATTTGCAAACACAGATGGACATTTCAACCCAACGGGGTGTCCCCATCCCGCACACGCTGGCGATCTGCCGCCACTCTTTGGGAACAACGGTTATGCCTTTATGATTTTCATGACGAACAGATTTTCAGTTAATACGATACTAGGTCGGACGGTTGTGGTACATGCAAATCGTGATGACTTTACATCACAGCCCGCTGGAGATTCCGGTGCAAAAATTGCATGCGGAAAAATATTGCCTGTACACAGATAGGCATTTTAACTAACAGCTCTTGCTTTATTGCAGGAGCCGTTTTTCAAATACCGGTTATACCAAACCTTGAGACCGTCAGGCCACGGCTCAAGGTTCATTTGCTTTCTTCAGCCTCATAACGAGCAGAAAGCGGGGGTTGAGTGCAATTCGGGAGATGGGTTTCAAACTGTTTTGGGGCCATTTTGGCGTCCGCAAGGTAACGGCAGGATCCGTTTGCAACATTAACGCATTGGCTGTGATGGAGCAGCTTGGCTTTACTCTGAGGCCTAACGTCTCGAGGGCATTTCCATTTATAAAACATTACTTCTTTTTCAAATTTACTGTATCACAACTGTATCACGGAGGCAAAAATAAGCCCTCTGAATCGGTTGTTGCAGGTCTGTTTCTATGGTTCCCTATACCATATCTTGTTTCTATTCTGGATTCAAGTACAAATTTATTTTACTTAGTGGGAAACCGGAGTCAAAATGGAGTCATTACGATGCAAAACAACTTCGTATGAATTCAAAGCAGCAAGAAATAATATAAAGTACAATTTTTTCGGGGGGATATTTATGAAGGTTAAAAAGATGTGCATAAATATATTATCTATATTCCTTGCATCTGTATTTACTCTGCTTACTGCATGTAGTAGTAACCAAAGCTCAGGGAGCAGTTCCGGGGCTTCTCAATCAGACCCCGAAGAGGAAAAAGCAATATCAAGTTTAACCGGACTTGAAAATAATATTGAAATAACTATAAAAGCTCTTGGTGGTCCAGCAACTCAACAGGAAACCCAGCAGAACAGCAGCAGTTTGCAATCCAGCAGTAGCGACGATAGCCAAGGGAGCCAGAGCTCGCAGCAGGGGCAGAAAAGCCAAGGAAGCCAAAGCTCCCAGCAGGGACAGCAAAGCCAAGGAAGCCAAAGCTCCCAGCAGGGACAACAAAGCCAAGGAGGCCAAAGCTCCCAGCAGGGACAGCAAAGCAAGGCTTCCAGTACCAACCAACAGAATCCGATGGACAAAGTTTCTAAAATTGTAGATCAGATGCATTATCAATGGAACGATTTAATGCCTGAAGCCATAAAGAAAGGTGCCAAAAAAGAGCTGATAGATAATATCGATAACGCAATAAACAAATTGTCGGTCACAGCTACCAGCAAGAATAAAATGAATGCACTACTGGCTGCAAACCAGCTTTATGAATATATACCGGATTTATATACACTGATTAAACCAAAGCCCTCTCCGGAGATTAAGAGAGTCTTGTATTATTCGAGAAATGTAATTATAAACTCATCTGTCGCCAATTGGACTCAAGCTGATTCGGATATTAAAAGCTTGAAATCCACCTGGGACCTATATAAAAATGGTCTAAGTAAAGATCAGAAGGATGTTGCAAACAAACTTGAACTATCGATTGATGAGCTTGAGAAGGTTGTAAAAGGCAGAAATCAGTCATTAGTTAATATAAAGGGGAAAGTTGAGTTTTCAAACATTATGGCTCTAGAAAAAGCAACAGAAAACGAATCCGGAAATAGCAGTAAACAATCCAGTGAAAGCTAAATTCTAAACTTTAGGTAGTGTCGAGATTTATACAGTTTTTACAGAAAAGACTTCCTTTCAAATAAAAAAACAGATGGCTATGATGTCACCCCTTTACAGGTAAAGCATAGCCATCTATTCTTATTTCTACTAACTTTTAATTTGGTGCGATATGCACAAATTTAATTTGTTAATTGATTGGTCGCCTTATGCAAACATCTATTCCCACTCGATTGTTGCTGGTGGCTTGCTGGTGATATCGTAAACAATACGGTTCACATTTTTTACTTCATTAATAATACGGTTTGAAATAACCGCAAGAATATCATACGGAATTCTGGCCCAATCGGCAGTCATAAAATCTGAGGTGGTCACACCGCGCAAGGCAACGGTATTGTCGTAGGTACGGCCGTCGCCCATGACACCAACGCTCTTGATACCGGTTAGCACCGCGAAATACTGATTAATTTTCCGATCAAGTCCCGCTTTTGCGATTTCTTCACGGAAAATAGCGTCCGCATCCTTCAGGATAGCCAGCTTTTCCTCCGTAACTTCGCCCATAACACGAATCGCGAGCCCGGGGCCCGGGAAGGGTTGACGCCATACCAGATTTTCAGGAATTCCAAGCTGGGTGCCGGCACGTCTGACTTCATCTTTAAACAGGTACCGCAACGGTTCCACAAGGCCTGTAAATCCGATATCCTTCGGCAGTCCGCCGACATTATGGTGGCTTTTAATGACCGCAGCGTCTCCGGTTCCGCTTTCCACGACATCCGGATAAATGGTGCCCTGACACAGAAAATCCACATGGCCGATCTTTTTTGCCTCTTCTTCAAAGACGCGGATAAACTCTTCTCCGATGATCTTCCGTTTGCGCTCCGGCTCCGTCACGCCGCTCAGTTTTGCCAGAAAGCGTTCCTGAGCATTGACGCGGATCAGATTCATATCGAACTGATGCCGGAAAACCTGCTCCACCTCGTCGCCTTCATTTTTGCGGAGCAGACCGTGGTCCACAAAAATGCAGATAAGGTTCTTGCCGATCGCGCGATGTACCAGCGTCGCCGCCACGGAAGAATCCACGCCGCCGGAAAGTGCGCAGATCACCTTTTTATCGCCGATCGTTTCCTTCAAATGCTGTACGGTCTCGTCGACAAAGGAAGTCATCTTCCAGTCTCCGGAGCATCCGCAGATTTCATACAGGAAGTTGTGCAAAATTTCATGACCGTGTTCCGTATGCTCCACTTCCGGATGGAACTGGGTCGCATAAATACGGGCGGATTCGTTTTCCATCGCAGCAGTCGGGCAGGTGTCGCTGGTCGCCGTAACACGAAAGCCCTCCGGTACGGACGAAATATAAATCGTGTGACTCATCCAGCAAATGGATTTGCCCTCGATCCCGGTAAAAAGCCGGGAACCATTTTGAAAATCCACCTGTGTCTTGCCGTATTCACGCACTTTGTTGCTTTCCACTTTGCCGCCCAAATGATAGGCAATCAGCTGCGCACCGTAGCAGATTCCAAGAACCGGAATCCCAAGCCGCAAAATTTCAGGATCGCATTTCGGCGCGGATTCATCATAGACAGTATCGGGACCACCGGAAAAAATAATTCCCTTGTAGTTTCCCTTGCGAATTTCTTCGGCTGGGGTCCGATAGGACCGGATTTCGCAGTAAACGCTCTGATCGCGCACTCTTCGCGCAATCAACTGGCTGTACTGCCCGCCGAAATCAAGAATTAAAACGACCTCTTTGTTTATCATTCGGTTAACTCCCCGATTATTCTACCGTTACGGATTTTGCAAGGTTGCGCGGTTTATCGATATCGCAGCCTTTCTTGAACGCCACATAATAAGCCAGCATCTGAAGCGGAATAACCGCCAGAGACGGCAACATCATTGGGCAAATTTTCGGAACATAAACGGCACAGTCCGCAACCTTTTCAATCTGATTGTTGCCTTCCGCCGCAAGTCCCAATACAACCGCCCCGCGGGCCTTAACTTCCTTGATATTGCTGAGCGTTTTCTCAAACAGAGTCTGCTGAGTCGCCAGTGCCACGACAAGGGTTCCCTCTTCGATCAGAGAGATCGTCCCGTGCTTCAGCTCTCCGGCCGCGTAGGCCTCAGAGTGAATATAGGAGATTTCCTTTAGTTTCAGTGAACCCTCCAAGGACATCGCGTAATCGAGGTTTCTGCCGATAAAGAAAATGTCTTTCGACTGATAGAAACGCTCCGCCAGCTCCTGAACATAATCCTTATTCTTTTTCAGTGTCTCCGCAATCTTATCCGGCAGGATTTCTAACTGAGAAACATAGTAGGAATATTCCTCTTCCGTAAGCGTTCCCAATTTTTCACCGATATAAATCGCCAGCAGATAAACCACCGCGAGCTGAGTACTGTAAGCCTTCGTCGTAGCGACTGCGATTTCCGGACCGGCCCATGTATAGATCACGTCGTCGGATTCGCTGGCAATCGAACTGCCCACGACATTGACGATGGAAATGGCACGCGCACCAAGTCGTCTGGCCTCCCGCATGGCGGCCAGAGTATCCAGCGTTTCACCGGACTGACTGATGATCAGTACCAGAGTTCTGCGGTCCACAATCGGATGCCGGTAACGGAATTCGGAGGCAACGTCAACCTCAACGGGAATTCTCGTGTACTGTTCAAACACATATTTGGCAACCACGCCGACATGGTAAGCTGAACCGCAGGCGATGATAAAAATTCGGCTGAAATTCCGGATCTGTTCCGCCGAAAGCGAAATGTTATCCAATACGATTCTGCCGTTCCGGATTCTCGGCGAGATGGTATCTTTAACCGCCTTGGGCTGTTCCATAATCTCCTTGGCCATAAAATGCTCAAATCCGCCCTTTTCAGCCGCGGAAATATCCCAATCGATATGGCAGGCGGTTTTCGGAACGACCTCTTTATCGGTATTATAGACCGTCACGCCTTCGCGGCGGACCATGGCGATTTCCTTTTCATTCAGACGGTAAATATCGCGTGTTCTGCTCAGGATGGCCGGAACATCGGAGGCAAGGAAATTCTCCCCTTTGCCGAGGCCCACAATCAGCGGACTATCTTTGCGAACACCGACAACACAGTCGGGATCGTCGCCACAAATGATCGCAAGCGCATACGAACCCTCGACTCTGCGGATCACCTGCACCACAGCGTCCAGAAGATCGCCGTGATAATAGTATTCCAGCATCTGGGCAACAATTTCGGTATCTGTCTCGGATTTAAAGCTGTAGCCCTTTTCAATCAGGAAATCCTTCAGTTCCAGGTAATTTTCGATAATCCCGTTGTGCACGACCGCAAAAAGTCCCGATGAACTGGACTGCGGATGTGCGTTCACGTCGGAAGGTTTGCCGTGCGTAGCCCATCTTGTATGGCCGATTCCTGCGGTACCGGGCAAATCGGCGCCGTCATGGATTTTATCTTCCAGTATTTTCAATCTTCCCTTGCTCTTTACAACCTGCAGGGAAGTTCCGTCATAAACAGCCACACCTGCGGAGTCATAACCCCGGTATTCCAGTTTTTCCAAACCCTTCAGCAGAATCGGCGCAGCCTGATCGTCTCCGACATACCCAACAATTCCACACATGATAATACACCTCTTCAAATAAAACTGACAGGCGCCGACAGTTTCTGCCGGCGCGTTGTATAATTCCTATCTTACTGTTCAGCCGGTCATTACCGATAGATAATGTCGTCGCGGGACGGTCCGTTTGAGACCATCGTAACAGGCACACCGATTGCCTTCTCTGCAAATTTAATGTAGTTCTTGGCATTTTCCGGCAGTTCCTCAAACGTGTGGATTCCACGAATGTCGGTTTTCCAACCTGGAAGTTTTTCAAGGATCGGTTTGCAGTGTTTCAGCTTGGCCGTCGGTGGGAAGGAATCGATGCGCTTGCCGTCGAGTTCATAGGCAACACACACCGGAATTTCATCCAGATATCCAAGTACGTCCATGACGGTCAAAGCGACATCCGTTGCACCCTGAACACGGCAGCCATAGCGGGAAGCGACCAGATCAAGCCAGCCCATGCGGCGGGGACGCCCCGTCGTAGCACCGTACTCTCCGCCGTCGCCGCCCCTGCGGCGCAGCTCGTCGGCTTCGTCGCCGAAAATTTCGCTGACAAACTCACCGGCGCCAACGGCACTGGAATACGCCTTGACCACAGCAATTACCTTTTTAATCTCATAAGGCGGCAAACCGGCGCCAACCGCTCCGTAGCCTGCCAGAGTCGAAGAGGAGGTAACCATCGGATAAATTCCGAAATCCGGGTCTTTTAAAGCACCGAGTTGACCCTCGAGGAGAATGTTCTCCCCTGCCTTGACCGCTTTATAGAGGAACTCGAAGGTATCCGCCACGTAGGGCTCCAGCATTTCGCGGTATTTCATCAAAGTGCCATAAATCTCATCGGCGGTCAGCTTCGGCTGATGATAAAGATGCTCCAGCATTACGTTTTTCAGCGTGGCAATTCGTTCCGCTTTTTCGCGGATTGAAGCCTCATCGTCAAACAGTTCACTGATCTGAAAGCCGATTTTTGCAAATTTATCCGAATAGAACGGAGCAATGCCGGACTGCGTGGACCCGAAGGAACGCGCGGAAAGGCGAGCTTCTTCCAAAGAATCAAGATGAATATGATAGGGCATGACCAGCTGAGCCCGATCGGAAATCAAGATTTTAGGAGCCGGAACACCACGCTCCTTGAGGGATTTCAGCTCCTGAACAAATTTTTCTGCGCTCAGTGCTACGCCATTTCCGATGATATTGGTGATATGATCGTAAAACACACCGGAAGGAAGCTGATGCAGAGCAAATTTCCCGTAATGATTGATAATGGTGTGACCGGCATTGCTGCCGCCCTGAAAACGGATGACAATATCCGATTTGGCTGCCTGGACGTCGGTGATTTTTCCCTTGCCCTCGTCGCCCCAGTCAGCGCCAACAATTGCAGTAATCATTTCTTCTTCTCCGCCGCGCCGCAACGGAATTGCAGAACTGCCCAGCGGCCGGATTCGGGCAGCTTTTCAACCTTACTATAATAGCATAAACAATTTGCAAAAACAAATAAAATTATACGCTTATTTCCACCTTGGCATCCGGTATTTCCCTGTACCGGTCAAGGACAGGATTCACGGTATCCCGAAGGAACTCCTCCGTCTGCTTCGGCGCCCTGCCCACATACTTTTCCGGGCGAACGATATGATTCAACTCTTCCAGGGTAACCCCGAACAAGGGATCGGACGCAATGCGGGAAAGCAAGTCGTTCTCTCCGCCCTCTTCCTTGACAATCCGGGAAGCTGCCATGGAGTGAATGCGAATCCGCTCGTGGAGCACCTGCCGGTCCGCGCCGCGCTTTACGGCATCCATCATAATATTTTCCGTTGCCATAAAGGGAAGCTCCCGCTGCAAATGCTGAAGGATCACTTTCGGGTAAACCACCAGTCCATCAGCAACATTCGCATACAGATTCAGAATTCCATCTACGGCAAGGAACGCTTCCGGTACGCTGATTCTCTTGTTGGCCGAATCATCCAGCGTACGCTCAAACCATTGGGTCGCCTCGGTGATGCACGGATTCAGGCTGTCGACAATGACGTAGCGGGCAAGGGAGGCAATCCGCTCGCTGCGCATAGGATTGCGCTTATAGGCCATGGCGGAAGAACCAATCTGATTTTTTTCAAAAGGCTCCTCCACTTCCTTCAGATGCTGAAGCAGGCGGATATCATTGGAAAATTTTGCAGCGCTTTGGGCGATTCCGCTAAGGACAGAGAGGATCTGGCTGTCCAGCTTGCGGGAATAGGTCTGCCCCGAAACCGGGAAACAGGAGGCATAACCGGTCTCACGGGCGATGATTTCATCCAGCTTTTTCACCTTTTCGTCGTCGCCGTCAAACAGCTCCAGAAAGCTTGCCTGCGTGCCCGTCGTCCCCTTGGAACCAAGGAGCTTCGCCTTGCCAAGCTGATATTCCACATCCTCCAAATCCATCAGGAGGTCCTGCATCCAAAGCGTGGCGCGTTTCCCGACCGTAGTCGGCTGGGCCGGCTGAAAATGCGTGAAAGCCAGCGTAGGAAGACCGCGGTACTCCCCCGCAAAACCGGAAAGGATGCGAAGAACCTCGACAATTTTGTCACGGACCAGCCGAAGAGCCTCCGTCATTACGATGATGTCCGTATTATCTCCCACATAGCAGGAGGTGGCGCCGAGGTGTATGATCGGCTTTGCCTTCGGGCACTGTTCCCCGAACGCGTAGACATGCGACATAACGTCGTGGCGCACGACTTTCTCCCGCGCTTCAGCAACGTCGTAATTGATGTCGTCCTGGTGCAGAATCATCTCATCGATCTGCTCCTGGGTTACGGGAAGCCCCAGTTCCTTTTCCGCTTTGGCCAGAGCGATCCACAGCCTGCGCCAGGTACGGAACTTCTTATCCGGGGAAAACAGATATTTCATCTCTTCGTCGGCATACCGGGAAGAAAGCGGCGACTCATAGGTATTCTTCACTTTTTCAGGCCTCCAGAAAAGTTAAAATCGTTGGATAGGCGTGCAGTAGTCATAATCCTTTTTGGCAACCAGATAATCCGGAATCTCCGCAGGATAATTGCCGGAGAAACAGGCGTCGCAGTAACCGGAGCATTTTCCGCCAAGCATCTTGGAAAGATTGTCAATCCGGAGAAAATCGATCGAATCGGCATAGCTCATTTTGCCGATCTCTTCAATGCTGTTGTGGCATGCAATGAGATCGTCCTTCGAGGGAATGTCGGTTCCAAAATAACAGGGCCACAGAAACGGCGGCGAACTGATGCGAAGATGCACCTCTGTGGCGCCGGCTTCCTTCAGCATGATAACGATCCGCGCACTGGTTGTTCCGCGTACGATGGAATCGTCCAGCATAACCACCCGTTTGCCTTTTACCGCCGAAGTCAGTGCGTTCAGTTTAATGCGCACGCTGCGCTCGCGTTCCGACTGGCTCGGTTTGATAAAGGTCCGGCCGATATAGGTGTTTTTCACAATTCCCTTCTGATACGGGATACCGGATTCCTCGCTGTAGCCGATCGCCGCGTCGATTCCCGATTCCGGAACTCCGATAACAATATCGGCATCCACCGGATGCTGGCGCGCCAGCAGGCGCCCAGCTTCCTTGCGGGCTTCATAAACGCTGATTCCGTCGATCACACTGTCCGTCCGGGCAAAATAGATATATTCGAACACACAGAGGGATTTCGTCTTGGGGGCAACGTGCAAAGAACGCAATCCGTTTTTATCCGCCACGACAATTTCGCCGGGTTCCACGTCACGGACAAATTCCGCACCGCAGGCATCCAGCGCGCAGGTCTCCGAGGCAAAGACATAGGAATTGTTGACCTTCCCGATGCAGAGCGGCCGGAAGCCGTGCAGGTCGCGCACGGCAATCAGCTTCTGAGGGCTCATGATGATCATGGAATACGCCCCGTGAATTTTTGGAATCGTATGCTGGATCGCTTCCTCGATGGAATGGGATTTAACGCGTTCCTGCGCGATCATGTAAGCCACGACTTCCGTATCGATCGTCGTTTGGAAAATGCTGCCCTGCTTTGCCAGATTTTCATGCAGCTCATAGGCGTTGGTCAGGTTGCCGTTATGGGCGAGCGCCAGAGTTCCTTTGATATACCGCATGACCAGGGGCTGGGCATTCTCCCGAACGCTTGCCCCCGCGGTCGAATAGCGGACATGCCCAACCGCAATCTGACCGGTCAGCCGATCCAGAATTTCCTGATTGAACGCCTCCGTAACGAGTCCCATATGTTTGGAATAGGAAATTACGCCGCGGTCGTTAACCGCAATGCCGCAGCTCTCCTGTCCGCGGTGCTGAAGCGCCAGCAAGCCGTTGTACGCGGCATAGGCGGGGTTTACGGTGCCGTCGGAATAAATTCCGAAGACACCGCACTCCTCATGAGGACGGTCGAATTCAAGATCCGCAACCGAATTGTTCAAAGGTTTGCCTCCATTCTTTACAGGCCAATTCGTTTCATAACCTCGTGGTAAGCATCTTCCACTCCGCCGAGATCACGGCGAAAGCGGTCCTTGTCCAGTTTTTCGTGCGTGTGCACATCCCAGAAGCGGCAGGTATCCGGGGAAATTTCATCTGCGAGAATGATGGTATCGTGGAAACGTCCAAATTCAAGTTTGAAATCAATCAGTTCGATATTTACAGAGAGGAAAAATTCACAGAGAATCTTGTTGACTTTCTGCGCCATGTCCTTAATGGTGTCAATGTCTTCCTGTGTGGCAAAACCGGCGGCCAGGACATGAGAATCGTTAACCATCGGATCGCCCAGTTCGTCATTCTTATAAGAAAATTCCAGTACCGGGCATTTCAGTTCGGCACCTTCCGGAATTCCGAGACGTTTGGAGAAGCTGCCTGCCGCCTTGTTGCGCATGATCACTTCCAGCGGTACGATCTCAACCTTTTTCACCAATGTTTCGCGGTCGCTCAGCTGTTCCACGAAATGAGTCGGAATACCTTTCTTTTCAAGCATCTGGAAAAGATAGTTGGACATCTTGTTGTTGATTACACCTTTGCCGGTGATGGTGCCTTTTTTCAGACCGTTGAACGCAGTTGCGTCGTCCTTGTAATCCACAATGCAGTAATCCTTATTATCGGTGGCAAATACCTTCTTTGCTTTTCCTTCATAAAGCTGCTCTTTCTTCTCCATGATTTTTTCCTCCAAATTCATTCTTTTTCTATTTTTTGAAATTATTAGATAAAGTTTAAAAATGTGGATACTTTGGTGATATCGATTACGGAAAGCTGAGTGGTATCCACATTTCTGGCGCAGGTGAGGAACGCGTTTGCCGTATCAAGGGAAGTCAGGCATGGAATGCCGGCCTCCACCGCGTTTCTGCGGATCTGATAACCGTCCCTGTGATGAGTGACGCCCTTCGAAGGAGTATTAATGACCAGATTGATTTCACCGGAATTGATATGATCCAGAATATCTGGCTTTCCGGTCCCAATTTTATGGGTACGGATAGTCGGAATTTTGTTGTCGTTCAAAAAGTCCGAAGTGCCGCCCGTCGCGTAGATCGTCCAGCCAAGCTCATAGAGTCCCCTTGCGATCGGCAGAACTTCTTCCTTGTCGCTGTCTTTCACCGTAATGATGGCGTTGCCCTTTTCGATCATGTGGACGCCCGCGCCATAAAACGCCTTAATCAACGCTTCATCATAGGTCCGGGCAATTCCGAGCACTTCTCCGGTGGATTTCATCTCAGGTCCGAGGTTGACGTCCTGTCCGTAGAGTTTTTCGAAGGAGAAAACCGGCATCTTGATGGCGACCAGATCTTTTTCACGCTGCAACCCGTAATGATAGCCCATCTCCGGAAGCGTTTTTCCGAAGAACGTACCTACTGCCAAAGGCACGATCGGGATTCCCGTGACCTTACTGATATATGGAACTGTTCGAGAAGAACGGGGGTTCGCCTCAATTACGTAAACGGAGTTATCCTTGACAATATACTGAATATTCAGCAAACCGCGCACATGCAGCGCTTTCGCCAGCTTGCGCGTGTAATCCACGATGAGATTCTGCATCTCCGTGTCAATCCCGATGGCGGGATAGACGGAGATACTGTCGCCGGAATGGACACCGGCGCGCTCGATATGCTGCATGATGCCCGGAATAACGGAATCCGTGCCGTCGCATACCGCGTCAACCTCAACCTCCGTGCCCATGATATATTTGTCGACCAGAATCGGGTGCTCCTGCGCAATGCGATTGATGATGCCAATCTGTTCAACGATATCCTCATCAGCGTAGGCAATCTGCATACCCTGACCGCCGAGCACATAGGAAGGACGGACCAGAACCGGATAACCCAGTTCGTGCGCCGCCTGAATGGCCTCGTCACAGGTAAACACCGTGTGGCCCTCCGCGCGCGGAATCCCGCATTCGTTGAGGATTGCGTCAAAGCGCTCACGGTCTTCAGCCGCGTCGATGCTATCGTAGGAGGAGCCGAGAATCGGCACACCCATTTTTTCAATGGCGGAGGCCAATTTAATCGCCGTCTGTCCACCGAACTGCACAACCGCCCCATCCGGCTTTTCCAGTTCCACAATGTGGAGTACGTCTTCGTCGGTCAGCGGTTCAAAGTAAAGACGGTCCGCAACGTCGAAATCGGTACTGACGGTTTCCGGATTGTTGTTGACGGTAATCGTCTCACAGCCCTGCTCCTTCAAAGCCCATACGCTGTGCACGGAGCAAAAATCGAATTCAATGCCCTGTCCGATTCGAATCGGTCCGGAACCGATAACCATAACCTTTTTCCGGTCGGATTTTCCTGTGGATTCGTTCTGAATCCCGTAGCTTGAGTAGTAATATGGTGTCGCCGCATCGAACTCGGCCGCGCAGGTATCCACCATTTTATAAACCGGGCGAATGTTCCACTGCTTTTCCAACGTGCGAAGCTCTTCGACGGTTTTGCCGCACAATTTGGAAATGGTCTTATCCAGGAATTCATATTTCTTTGCTCTCAGCAGCAGATCTTTATCCAGCGGTTTCTCTGCAAGTTCCTTTTCCACATTGATAATGTTTAAGTACTTATCCAGGAACCACAGGTCTATTTTTGTAATTTCATGAATTTTTTCTTTGGTGACCCCGCGGCGCAGGGCTTCCGCGACGACCCAAAGGCGACGGTCATCAACAACATGAAGCTTTTCTTCCAGCTCACTGTCAGAGACATTTTTCAGGGTCTCATCGATCAAACTGAAGAGGTTGATTTCCAGACAGCGGACGGATTTCATCAGTGCCGCCTCAAACGTAGGCGCAATGCCCATTACTTCGCCCGTCGCTTTCATCTGCGTGCCGAGAATGCGGCGCGCGTAGATGAATTTATCGAACGGCCAGCGCGGAATTTTTACCACGCAGTAATCCAGCGTCGGCTCAAAGCAGGCAAACGTCTTTTTGGTAATGGCGTTCGGAATTTCATCCAGCGTGTAGCCGAGCGCGATTTTAGAAGCAACCTTCGCAATCGGGTAGCCGGTTGCTTTGGAAGCCAGTGCGGAAGAACGGCTGACACGCGGATTTACTTCAATAACGGCGTATTCAAAGCTGTCTGGGTTAAGCGCAAACTGCACGTTGCAGCCGCCCTCTACCTTGAGCTCGCGGATAATGGCAAGTGCGGAGCTGCGGAGCATCTGAAGCTCCTTGTCACCGAGTGTCTGGCAGGGTGCTACAACGATGGAGTCACCGGTATGCACCCCGACCGGGTCAATGTTCTCCATGTTGCAGACCGTAATGCAGTTGTCGTTATGGTCACGCATGACCTCGTATTCGATTTCCTTCCAACCGGAGATGCAGCGCTCAATCAGTACCTGATGCACACGGCTGCGGTGAAGTCCAACCGTTGCGATCGTGACAAGCTCTTCTTCGTTCGCCGCGATACCGCCGCCGCTTCCGCCCAGTGTATAGGCAGGACGAATGACGATCGGGTATCCGATCCGCTTTGCCGCCAGCTTGCAGTCTTCAATATTTTCCGCAATGGAGCTTTCGGCAACCGGCTCGTGAATGCGGGCCATCGCCTCCTTGAACAGCTCACGGTCTTCAGCCATGCGAATGGTGTCTGCATCCGTGCCGATCATTTCGACATGGTGCTCTTTCAGGAAACCGGATTCCTCCAGCTCTACCGCGAGATTCAGAGCATTCTGACCGCCCAGCGTAGGAAGAACGCTGTCCGGATTTTCCTTCAGAATAACCTTTTTAATTGTTTCGATCGTCAAAGGCTCAATGTAGACCTTGTCCGCAATTTTCTTATCTGTCATGATGGTAGCGGGGTTGGAGTTGATCAGTACAACCTCGATGCCCTCTTCGCGCAGCGCACGGCAGGCCTGCGTTCCGGCGTAGTCGAATTCTGCTGCCTGGCCGATAACGATTGGGCCGGAGCCAATGATGACAACCTTTTTAATTTCTTTTCTTCTCACTGCCGGCTTCCTCCCATCAGGTCCATGAATTTATCGAATAAAAAGCCGGTGTCGAGCGGTCCCGGCGAAGCTTCCGGATGGAACTGAACGGAAAATACTTTCCCGTTTTTATAGTTTAATCCCTCAATGCTTCCATCGTTCATACTAACGAAACTGATGTCAGCCACTGAAGGATTAACAGTATCCCCATTCACCACGTATCCGTGATTCTGGGAAGTAATATAAACCCTGTTTTCCGCAAGACCTTTAACAGGGTGATTGATTCCTCTGTGCCCATATTTCAATTTATAGGTATCGAATCCGTTGGCAAGCGCCATGAGCTGATGGCCAAGGCAAATGGCAAATGTTGGAATTCCGTGCTTATAAACACGCTTAAGCTCTTCAATACTGGAAACGCAGTCCTTCGGGTCTCCCGGTCCATTGGTGAGCATAATGCCGTCCGGAGAAAAGGACATAAAATCTTCAAATTTAGCGTCATACGGAAAACGCTTTACCGTGCATCCGCGTTTTACGAGCGAACGGATAATATTGTTTTTCACGCCATAATCCAGAAGAGCGACTTTAACCGGTCCATCGCCGTAAACGGCTGGTTCCTTGCAGCTGACGGTGGGAACGGTCGGCGGAAGGGTAAACTCCCGAATCGCTTTCAGCATTGCATCGCGGTCGGGCGAATCCCCATACACGATCATGCCGCGCATGGTACCGCTTTCACGAAGGACCTTCGTGAGAGCCCGGGTATCGATTCCTTCCATTCCGGGAATCCGGTTGTTTGTAAGGAACGTATTCAGATCCACATCGCAGCGGAAATTGCTTGCAATGGTAGAACGCGTATGAACAATATACGCGGAAACCCAGGGTCTTACCGATTCCGCGTCATCGTAGCAGATCCCGTAATTGCCAATCAGCGGATACGTCATAACGACGCCCTGACCTGCATAGGACGGGTCTGTAAGAAGTTCCGAATAACCGCACATGGCGCTGTTGAACACAACCTCACAAAGGGTGTCGTGCTCATAGCCAAAGCCTGTCCCTTCGAAAGTCATTCCGTTCTCGAGCATCAGCAGTGCTTTCATTCAATCACCAACCAATCATTATAATAAAACAAACTGCGTTTGTTTACGCGCGAAACGCCGCAATAATTTTTGCCACGGCCTTTTCAGTATTTTCCTTGGTGTTAAAGGAAGTCAGGCGGAAAAAGCCCTCCCCGCTTACACCGAAACCGGAACCGGGAGTACCGACGACACCGGCTTTTTCCAGAAGCAGATCGAAGAAGTCCCAGGAGGAAAGCCCGTCGGGCGTCTTCAGCCACACATAGGGGGAATCAATTCCGCCGTAGGCTTCCATTCCGGCCTGAGCAAACCCTTCCCTCAGAATCCGTGCATTTTCGCGGTAGTACGCGAGATTCTCCTGTACGCTGCGCCAGCCCTCTTCGGAATAGACCGCTTCGGCACCGCGCTGTACGATATAGGATACCCCGTTCATCTTTGTTGACTGACGCCGGTCCCAAAGCTTATTGAGCGAAACGCCCTCAAACTGCAGTGCACGCGGAACCACCGCAAACGCACAGCGCGTCCCGGTAAAGCCAGCCGTTTTGGAAAAGCTGCGGAATTCAATCGCGCAGCGGTCTGCCCCTTCGATCTCATAAATGCTGTGAGGGACGTCAGGGCTGACGATAAACGCCTCATAGGCGGCGTCAAAAAGGATGACCGATTTGTTTTCCAGCGCGTAATCCACCCATTTTTTCAGCTCCGCGCGGGAAATTGTCATACCGGTAGGATTGTTCGGGAAACAAAGGTAGATCATATCGACATGCTTGTCGGGAATCTGCGGCAAAAAAGCATTTTCCTTGGTGCACGGCATGTAGACAATATTGCTCCAGCCTGTCGTTTCGGAATATTCACCGGCGCGCCCGGCCATCACATTGGTGTCGACGTAAACCGGATAAACCGGATCGCAGACAGCGACAACATTTTGCGTCCCGAAGATTTCACCAATATTCCCGGTGTCACTCTTCGCACCGTCGCTTACAAAAATATCCTCCGGTTCAATGGCAATCCCATGCTTTTTGTAGTCGTTCTTGCTGATTGCCTCCCGAAGGAAAGAATATCCCGCTTCCGGGCCGTAGCCGTGGAATGTTTCGGCATTGCCCATTTCATCCGCTGCTTTTTTCATTGCTTCCGTAATGGCCTTCGGCAGAGGCCGTGTTACATCACCGATTCCCATACGGATAATTTCCGTTTCCGGATGCTGTTTTGAAAATTTCTGAACTCTCGAAGCAATATCTACAAAAAGATAATTTGCCGAAAGTTTTAGAAAATTCTGATTGATTTTCAGCATAACATCCATCCTTTCACTGTCTCTGATCTCTTGCATTCCAATCGGCTATTATATCATATTTCGACGGTCCCGTCAAAGACAAATTCAGCCGGACCCGTCATTTTTACATTTCCCGTTTTTTCATCCCAGTAAATTGCAAGGTCTCCACCCTTCAGATGCACTTTCACGGAGCGGCCGGTCCTTCCGTTCAGCACGCAGGCCACCGCCACGGCGCAGGCCCCCGTACCGCATGCCCAAGTCTCGCCGGAGCCGCGCTCCCAGACACGCATTTTCACCTCGTCCGGCCCGATCATCTCCACGAATTCCGTATTGACCTGCTCCGGGAAAATCGGATGCTTTTCAAACCCCGGGCCGATTTTTTCCAGGTCCAGCGCATCGACATCGTCGACAAACACAATGCAGTGAGGATTACCCATAGAAACACAGGTGATTTCGTAAGCGGTTCCACCCACAGAGAACGGTTCGGCAACTACGCGTGGTTTTTCAATTTTTACGGGGATTTGGGGTGGATCAAGAACCGGCGCCCCCATGTCGACCTCGATGGACTCCACTTTTCCGTCCCGCACCGCAAGAGAAAGGGTCTTAATCCCGCTGAGCGTCTCAACGGTGAGCACATTCTTATGGGCAATTCCGCGTTCATAGACATATTTCCCGACACAGCGGATTCCGTTCCCGCACATTTTTCCGCGTGAACCATCCGCATTATACATATCCATGCGGCAGTCGGCTACATCCGAGGGCTGAATCAGAATCACCCCGTCGGAGCCAATCCCGAACCGCCTGTCGCTCAGGTGAACCGCAAGAGAACTCGGGTCCGGAACCTTCTCATGGAAACAGTCGACATAGACATAATCGTTCCCGATCCCCTGCATTTTCGTAAATTTCATTGGACAACACCTTCCTACGAGCTAAGAATAATCATGGAGGTTTCTACCATTTTCTTGCCGGTGTCCATACTTTTTTTCTGGATAAACCGGTGCGCCTGCGCCTCGGTAAGATGGTTTCGCTCCATCAGCAAATCTTTGGCGCTTTTGACCAGCTGCTTTTCATCAAAATTACCGCTGCTGAGCTTTTTCTTAATGTTCAGGGACGTATAATCTGAGATATTTAAAAGCATATTGACGGTCGAAATTAAACTCATCCGGTTCAGCGGCAACATCAGACTGACCGATTCAATAGAATCGCACGCCCCCGCGAACTCCGGGGTAACAAGATAGAGAAAGTCATACCCGGAACCAACCACACGAGGTAAATTGAAAGCCGGCATATCACGCAGTTTCACACTGCTTACAACTACGCCGCCATGATAATGCTTATTCGCAAAATCAATGACCTGCGCACCCGTCGTGCAGATTCCCCCGATATACAGGCCGCTTGAACGGAGTACGACCGCTATTTTTTTCGCGTAATCCGGATTCGAATTCGCTACAATAATGCTGCTCATTTTTAACAACTCCGTGGAATGATGAAATATGGCCCGGTACAGCTTTCCTTAAAACTTACTGAGATACCGGCTGATTTCCCATTCGGTCACCGAATGGGAGAAATCATGCCATTCCTTCTCCTTGGATTCCACATACTTGTCAAACACGTGATTTCCCAGCACTTTGCGAATCATCGGGTCCGCCTTCATTTCTTCCAGTGCGGCATGCAGGTCTTCAGGAAGTTCCTCAATGCCGTGTTTTTCCCGTTCCTCCGGCTTCATTTCGTAAATATTTGCAACCGCAGGCTCCGACGGCATAAGGCCTCGGTCGATGCCATCGAGTCCCGCCGCCAGCAAAAGAGCGAACGTCAGGTAAGGATTGCACGCAGGATCCGGATTTCGCAGCTCGGCGCGAGTGCTTCGTTCCCGTTCCGCCGGAACGCGGATCAGCGCGCTGCGGTTGCTCATCGTCCACGCGATATGGCACGGTGCTTCAAACCCTGGCACCAGGCGCTTATAGGAGTTCACCAAAGGATTCGACACGGCGCAGATTCCCCGGATATGGCTCATGACGCCCGCAATAAAACTGAGCGCGGTCCGGCTCAGGCCGGTCTTGCTTTCCGGGTCATAAAAGACATTCTCACCATTTTTAAACAGTGACATATTTACATGAAGACCCGACCCCGATTTACCGGCAAGCGGCTTAGGCATAAAGGTTGCGCACAGGCCGTGCGCGTCCGCGCAGGTTTTCACCACCATTTTAAAGGTCATCAGGCGGTCTGCCGCAAGAAGAGCCTCACTGTACTTAAAATCGATTTCGTGCTGGGCATGGGAGAACTCGTGATGGGATGCCTCAATCTCAAATCCCATTTCTTCCAGGTCCAGACAGATATCACGCCGCGCGCTTTCGCCGAGATCCGACGGTCCGAGGTCAAAATATCCCGCGGTATCTTGCGTCTGCGTTGTCGGATGGCCGAACTCATCCGTGTTAAAGAGGAAAAATTCACATTCAGGCCCTACATTGTAGGTATAGCCCCTTTCGGCGGCTTCCTGAAGCGTCTTTTTCAGAATATAGCGCGGGTCCCCTTCAAAGGGCATCCCGTCCGGCTTGTAAATATCGCAGATCAGCCGCGCCACACGCCCGTTCTGCGTGTTCCACGGAAAGATCAGAAAAGAATCCAAATCAGGGCGAAGATACATATCCGATTCTTCAATGCGTACAAAGCCCTCAATGGAAGAGCCGTCAAACATGCACTTGTTGTCAAGGGCCCGTTCCATCTGGCCCGCCGTCACCGCAACATTTTTTAAAGTTCCAAGAATATCGGTAAACTGAAGCCGGATGAAGCGGACATTGTATTCATCAATCATTCGAATAACGTCGTTCTTTGAATATTTCCCCATGTTCATCCCTCCGGAATTTTTCCTGCCGTCCTGAAGGGGAAGCTCCCCTGCCGCCAATATTTTAGGAAACCGCTGATTTATTCCAAGCGCCGCGCCGGCCGGCTGATTTTACGCCAAAACTAGTTCAAAATGCCCCGAATACCGGAGTATCCGTGCGTTTTTTCCTTTGCCTGGCAAAAATCCCGCGGCCGTCGTCGCGCTGTCCATTAAATCAGCGGTTGCAAAACGATTTTATTTTATTTTATGCTTTTTTAAATTCAGTGTCAATCATTTTTGATTTGAAAGTCCGATTTCAGATTTATGCACAAATTTTGAGCTTTTCTGACCCAAATCCCTTCTTCTGCAGGACATTGAACACAAAAATGCAGAACCAGGAGGCAGAAAATTCCTTTGATTGGTCCCTCGGGAGCGTTTTTTACTCGGTAAGATTAACCCGGCGATACGCTTTTTTGCCTTTTTTCAGGATGACGTAGTTCCCGCCGTCCTTTTTGAACTCTTCGGTAGTTACTGCCGACGACGGATCGGAAACCTTTTCTCCGTCCACGGTGATTCCGCCTTGGGCAATCAGACGCTTTGCTTCTCCACGGGAAGGAGCAAGGCCGGATTTCACCAACAGATCGGGAATTGCAATGGAACCGTTCGCAAAGTCATCAGGCGTAAGATCAGCGGAAGGCATATTCGCAGCGTCGGTACCCTGCTGGAACAGCGCCCGCGCGGCATCCCGCGCCTTCACTGCTTCCTCTTCCCCGTGAATCTGCCGGGTCACCTCAAAGGCAAGCAGTTCCTTCGCAGAATTCAGTTCTTCACCTTGTAGTTTTTCCAGCTCACGGATTTTTACCATGGGTACAAAGGTAAGAATTTTCAGGCACTGTATGACATCGGCGTCGCCGACATTGCGCCAGTACTGGTAAAACTCATAAGGGGAAGTTTTCTCCGGATCAAGCCAAACGGCACCTTTTTCCGTTTTGCCCATCTTTTTGCCCTCGCTGTTGGTCAGAAGGGTCACCGTCATGCCAAACGCTTCTTTGTTTTCCTTACGCCGAATCAGCTCTACGCCGCCGATAATATTGCTCCACTGGTCGTCGCCGCCGAGCTGCATGACGCAGCCGTAACGACGGTTCAGTTCCAGAAAATCGTAGCTCTGCATGATCATATAATTCATTTCAAAGAAAGAAAGACCACGCTCCAGACGCTGCTTGTAGCATTCCGCCGCCAGCATACGGTTGACGGAGAAGCAGACGCCGATATCCCGCAGAAAGCTGATGTAGTTCAGGTTATTCAGCCAGTCTGCGTTATTTGCCATAATGGCCTTATCGTCGGAAAAATCGATCAGCCGGGACATCTGCTTCCGGAAGCATTCGATGTTGTGGCTGATTTCTGACTCCGTCAGCATTTTGCGCATATCCGACTTTCCCGTCGGATCACCGACCATGCCGGTTCCGCCGCCGAACAGGGCAATCGGCGTATGGCCAGCCCTTTGCAGATGCGCCATAACCATAATCGGGATAAAATGCCCAACATGCAGGCTGTCTGCCGTGGGGTCAAAACCCACGTAAAAAACGGTCTTCTCATCATCAAGCAAATGCCGGACCTTTGCCTCATCCGTTACCTGCGCGATCAAGCCGCGTTCCTTCAGTTCTTCATAGACACCCATATTTCTTCCTCCAGTTTCGGGGAACAAAAAAGCCCCCCGCAAAATTAATTGCAGAGGGCGGAAAATCCGCGGTACCACCTCAGTTTGCCACAGCCTCACGGCGGCGGCCTCACGGGTACAAAAAATACCCACGCGCTGTAACGTGCGTTCCCACGGCAGAGCCTACTCCAAGTTCAGCCCGGCAGCTCCGGGAGGTATTTCAGCAGGACGCCGCGCCCGCTCACACCACCCGCGGGCTCTCTGAACCGATCGTTCCGACTTACTTTTTCCCATCTAAGCTATTATGGCTATCATATATTCTTTTCTTAGTCCTGTCAAGAGCCACGTGGAGTCTTTCTTGCCATTTCCAGCATTTCCGCGGCATTCTGAAGCATCAGAGGCGTAATTTTCGCACCGCCCATGATGCGCGCAAGTTCCTGCCTCCGGCCTTCCTCGTTCAGCTCCAATACCTGCGTAAAGGTGCGCCCAGACTCCACATGCTTTTCAATCAAGTACGGGGTATCCGCCAGCGCGGCGATCTGTGCAAGGTGCGTCACACAGATGACCTGACGGTTCTCTGAGACTTCCCGGAGCTTCAGGCCAATTTTTTGCGCCGCGCTCCCGCTCACTCCGGAATCTACCTCGTCGAAAATGAGCGTTCCGACCTCGTCCCCACCGGCTAAAACGGTTTTAATAGCCAGCATAATTCGGGAAAGCTCTCCGCCGGAAGCGATTTTCGCAATCGGCTTTGCGGGTTCACCTGGATTGGTGGAAATATAAAATTCCACTTTGTCACAGCCGGAAGGCCCGAGCGGAACCTGCTCCGCATGAACCTCAAACGTCACGTTCGGCATGTCCAAGAACTGAAGTTCCTGCCGGACCCGATTGGAAAAATCGGAAGCCGCTTTTTTCCTCCACTGCGAAATTTCGGCGGCAAGCCCTTCCGCGCGTTTTTTCTCCCGCTTGTAGTCTTCCCGGAATTTCGCCGCGTTTTCATCGGAAAGCCGGATTTTTTCAAACTCGGTTCTGTACTCCTCCAAATGGGCTAGCATTTCGTTCACGGTGCCACCGTATTTTAAGCCGAGTCGGTAAAGCAGATCGAGCCTTGACTCTACCTCGTCGATCTCGGAGGGATCGTACTCCAGCTGAGCGGAATAACCGCGCAGTTCGCTACTGCAGTCATCCAGGCCATAGGAAATTTCCTCAAGCCTTTCCGCCAGGTCTGCAAGCTCCGGTAGATAATTTTTCGCTTCTTTCAAGGACTGAGCCGCCGTGGATACGGCGGAAAGCGCTCCGGCGGACTCTTCATCCCCGTCCAGCGCGGACTGTGCCTCCGAAAGAGAACCTGCGATTTTTTCGCTGTTCCGGTAAAGCGTTCTGCGCCGGTTCAGTTCTTCTTCTTCCCCTTCGCGCAGGTTTGCCTGTTCCAGTTCGTCGATCTGGTATTGTAAAAGGTCCATTCTCCGCGCTTTCTGCGCCTCATCCATCACGCAGGAATCAAAGCCTTCCTTTGCCTTCCTCATAGCATCGTAGGCAGAGCGGTATTCGGACATCCGGTCTGTGGGCAAGCCGGTGCTGTCCAGATACCCGATATGGGACTCTGAAGAAAGCAGCCCGTAGCTTTCGTGCTGCCCGTGAATGTTAATCAGCAAAGGCCCGAGCTGTCGGAGAATCGAAACGGTCGCCGGTCTTCCGTTGATACGGCAGGAGGATTTCGTATCGGCACCGATTTCCCGATGAAGCATCAGAGTGCCGTCCTCCTCCAGAGAATACCCGAGTTCTTCCAGCCCGGCTTCCGCTTTTGGACCGATTCCGTCAAATACCGCGCTGACAAAAGCGGACTTCGCCCCCGTCCGCACCAATTCCCGGGAGGTTCGCTCCCCAAGAACCGCATGGATAGAATCAATCAGAATCGATTTCCCCGCGCCGGTCTCACCGGTCAATACATTGAAACCCGCCTTGAAATCGATCCGGGCTTTTTCAATCACTGCAATATTTTCAATGTATAACTGAGAAAGCATACGATCACCTGAGCATTTTCTGAAGCTCGCCGCACATACGTCCGGCCACTTCCTCGCTTTGCATCAGGACAAAGATCGTGTCGTCCCCTGCCAGAGTTCCTACGATCCCTTCCCATTCCACCAGATCCATTGCCGCACAGACGGCATTCGCCATGCCCGTCAGGCACTTGATCACAACGAAATTGCTCACATAAGTAACCGACACCGCATTGTCGGCCAAAAGAAACGCAAATTTTGAGGACAGATCCTTGGAGCTTTCCTGACCGGTGGAATACTGGTATTTCCCGTCCGCTGACAGTGCCTTAATCAGGCGAAGCTCTTTAATGTCGCGGGAAACCGTGGCCTGCGTAACGTCGAATCCTTCCTCCCGGAGTCTCCGAAGGAGTTCTTCCTGCGTGTCGATGCTGAACTTGCCGATAAGCTCCAGAATTTTTGCATGCCGCCGTTCTTTCATTACCTGTGTCTCCTCTCACCCAATTTATCGGTCAGAACCTCATAAAAATTATTGTTCTTCAGCTTTATAATTCTTACCGATTGCTCGGACCGAAAAATTTCCATTTTCACCGCTTTATCCGGAATTCGGAAGGAAGTTTCCCCATCCATGGTCAGAATGACCTCACTTTCGGAATCCATATCGGCCTGCACCGTCAGCTTTGCCTCGGGACCAAAAACCACCGGACGAGTCATCAGGGAATGAGGGCAGATCGGCGTAAGCACAATGCAGTTCAGCTGCGGATCGACCACCGGCCCTCCCGCTGAGAGGGAATAGGCGGTAGAGCCTGTAGGAGTGGAAAAGATTAGCCCATCCGACCGATAGTCGCATACTTTCGTATCGTTGAACCGAACCCGGAAATCCGGCATGTGCGACAGAGCGCCCCGAAAAAAAACAGCGTCGTTCAGCGCACGGTAGGTTTGGCACGAGCTGCCGCAACACACGCGGACTTCCAGCATCATGCGTTCCTCCACGCTGTAATCCCCGGAGACCAAGCGTCCCAGCAGACCGTATTCCTCGGGTTCCAGTCCCGCTACAAAACCGAGCCTCCCGACGTTGATTCCGAGGATCGGCTTACCGGCGGCCGCGGCGTGCTTGGCACAGTGAATGATCGTACCGTCGCCGCCAACAGCAACCATAACGTCGCAGGATTGAGCAAGGGCGTTAAAATCTTCGAGGAATTCCGCCTGTGACGAGCTGAGCTCATGCTCAAGCGAACGGTCCATACACACATCGGCACCGTATTCCCGCAGCGTTTCAATCAGCCGCAGCGTATGTTTCATGGCATTTTTTTTGCTCAGGTTCGGTATTACAGCAATCTTCAATCCGCCCCACCGCCATTCAGATGCAAGTGTGATTCCTCCACCAACCGGTCAATATCCGGGAGCCCGACATTTTCCGCCTCGCCGTTCTGAAGATAAATCAGGTATTCGATATTGCCTTCCGGCCCTTTCACGGGCGAATAAGTAAGACCGAGCACCGAAAACCCGATGGAAATGCAAAAATCGGCAATCGTCCGGATCACCTCCGCATGGACCGCCCGATCCCGCACGACGCCTTTTTTTCCCACCTTTTCTCTGCCTGCTTCAAATTGGGGCTTGATAAGGCAGACGGCCTGAGCGCCCGGGGCCAGAAATTTCTGCGCAACCGGAAGCACCAGCCGAAGAGAGATAAACGAAACATCCACGCTGAAAAAATTGATTGGCTCCGGAACCTGCTCCGGCGTCAGATAGCGGACATTGGTCCGCTCCAGACTGACAACCCGGGGATCCGTGCGCAGCTTCCAGGCAAGCTGGCCGTATCCGACGTCAATGGAATACACCTTTTTCGCTCCGTTTTGAAGCATGCAGTCGGTAAAACCACCTGTGGAAGCCCCAATATCCATCACCGTTTTCTCGTGAAGGTCGATTGGGAATTCAGCCATTGCTTTTTCCAGCTTCAGCCCACCGCGGCTGACATAGGGCATTTTTTCGCCGCGCAGCTCGATCTTCGAATCGACAGGCACCATTGTGCCTGGCTTATCCGATTTTTGGCCGCTGAGATATACGTTTCCCATCATAATCTCGATTTTGGCCCGCTCCCTGCTCTGGGTCAGGCCACGTTCGAACATCAGAGTGTCCAGTCTCATTTTTTCCATAGTTCCGATACCCCGCCTCAATCATATCCATCATGCCTTTATCGGTCAGGCCAAGGTCTTCCAGTGTTTCACGCATGCCGGCATGCCGGACAAAACCGTTGATCGCACGGATCTGAAACCGGCTCGCATAACCCCTCATTCGCAGCAAGTGATGAAACGACTCTCCGATTCCGCCCTGCAAAATTCCCTCTTCAAAGAAAAACACCTGATCCGCATCCGACGCCGCTACTGCTGCTTCTGGGTCCAAGGGCTTGATCCGGTTTAGCTTTACGATTTTTACCCGTATGTTCTTCCCCGCCAGAAGAGCGCAGGCACGGCTCGCAAATGAAAAAAGCCGCCCGTAGGTAACAATAACAATCCTTGCGGTTGGGTAACCGTACAGGTCATACGAACCGAAACTCGGATGAAAATCATACGGTTTGAACAGCTGAGTACCGCGCGGATACCGTACGGCGGCAAATCCGTCGCAGGAATAAAGTGCCTGATGCAGGAAAGACTGCATCTCGTCGTAATAAGAAGGAGAAAAAACCGTCACGCCGGGAATCGTGTTGAAATAAGCCGCGTCGAAAATTCCCTGATGCGTCTCCCCGTCTTCCCCGACCACGCCGGCCCGGTCCACGGCAAGCACCGCCTTGACTCCCTGCAGCGCGATATCATGGATCATCTGATCGTAGGCGCGCTGCAAAAACGAAGAATACACCGCAAAAACAGGAAGCATCCCGCCAGAAGCCAATCCACCGGAAAAAGTAACCGCGTGCTCCTCAGCGATTCCAGTATCGAAAAAGCGCTCCGGAAATTTGCGGGCAAACTCGGCAAGGCCCGTCCCGGACTGCATGGCTGCCGTAATCCCGCAGATGCGAGGATCTTCCTCCGCAAGAGCGCAGAGGCCGCTGCCGAAAACACTGGAAAAGTTCTCCCCTGACGGGCCGGTTTCCCCTGTTTCAATATCAAAGGCAGAAATTCCGTGAAACATGTCCGGATTCTGTTCCGCAAAGGGATATCCTTTTCCTTTTTTAGTAAGGACATGCAGTAAGACCGGATGCTCAATTTTACTGAGGTCGCTAAATACCTCAATCAGTTTTCCCACGTCGTGCCCGTCAAAGGGGCCGTAGTAAAAGAAGCCCATATCTTCGAAAATTGTACTGTTATACAAAAGCTGTTTCAGCACAGTTTTCGACTGAAAAATCGCATTGCGAAGGTGCCGACCGATTCCGGGAATTCGGTTGAGTGCATTCTCCACGTTGCCCTTAAAGCGAAAATAGGAGGGCTTCATACGAATGCGGGCAAGATAACGCGCCATAGAACCGACATTTTTTGAAATCGACATTTTATTGTCGTTCAAAACCACAATTAGGTTTTTATGGAACCGTCCGGCATTGTTCAATCCCTCATAAGCAAGCCCGCCAGTCAAGGCGCCGTCCCCGATGACCGCAACCACGTGACCCGGCTGCTTCAGCAAATCTTTGGCGGTCGCAATTCCAAGCGCCGCGGATATGGACGTGCTGCTATGGCCGGAGCTCATGGGGTCATAGGAACTTTCCCTTCGGTTCGGGAAACCGGAAATCCCGCCTTTCGTCCGGATTGTTTCGATCCGGTCTGCGCGCCCGGTCAGCATTTTATGCGTGTAGCACTGATGCCCCACATCCCAGACGATCTTATCCTCCGGGGACCCGAAAACGCGCAGCAGAGCGACGGAGAGCTCAACCACACCCAGATTCGAAGCAAGATGGCCGCCATTCTCGGAAACGGTGTGAATGATCTTTTCCCTTATTTCCGCGCAAAGCGACTGCAGCTGCTCCTGTGACAGCTTCTGCAGATCCTTCGGGGAACCGATATCTTGTAACAGGCCGTCCATCGTGTCATCCTCAATCAATCGTTTGTCAAACGGGAAGCCCGTTCTGAAGCTTTGCGGCAGTCAGCGTATTTTTCAGCAGCATGGCACGCGTCATCGGTCCGACGCCGCCCGGAACAGGCGTAATCCATGAAGCAACCTTTTCGACGCCTTCAAAATCGACGTCACCGCAAAGCTTTCCGTTTTCATCCCGGTCCATCCCCACGTCGATCACAACCGCGCCGGGACGGACCATATCGGCCGTAATAAACTTCGGCTTTCCAACGGCTGCAACCAGAATCTCCGCGCTTTTGCAGATTTCCGCAAGATTCTTGGTTCTGCTGTGGCAGACAGTAACCGTTCCGTTTTCGTGCAACAGGAGCATCGCCATCGGCTTGCCTACGATATTGCTTCTGCCAACGACCACGCAGGAACGCCCCTCGATCGAAATCCCCTCCTGATGGAGCATTTCGACAATACCCGCGGGCGTACAGGGAAGAAACCGGTAATCCCCGATCATAATGCGGCCCACATTGGACGGGTGAAAAGCGTCGACATCCTTCTGCGGGTTGATCGCCTCCAGAACCGCTTTTTCATTCAGACCATCCGGTAGCGGAAGCTGAACCAGAATCCCGTGAATCTCTTTCTTGTGGTTCAGGGTATCGACAAGCTTCAACAGCTCTTCCTGACTCGTGCTTTCCGGAAGCGCGTATTCCTCCGAATAGATTCCAACGCTGGTACAGTCCTTTTCCTTATTCGTCACATAAGTGCGGGAAGCCGAGTTATTCCCGACCAGAACAACGGCAAGCCCGGGTACGATTCCCTTTTCCTTTAATAAAGCGGCAGTTTCCTCTGCCGCTTCGGCGCGCACACGTGCAGCAATTGCTTTTCCATCGATTATTTGCGCCATTACTGTTCGTCTCCCGATTTTTTCTCTGTGTCAGCAGCGGGTTCGGAAGTTTCAGAGGCCTTTGGGGCCTCTTCCGTTTTCGCCGGCTCCGTATTGATTTCTGATTCGGGGGGTTCCGTATTCTCTTCCGGTTCTTCCGATCCGCCCGCAATTGCCTCTTTTGCATCCTCCGCGTTCGCAAAGATCGTACTTTCTCCGTCGGCGACGGGTTCTTCCTCTTCCGACGCCGCTACCGGCACTTCGTCAACAATGGAGTTGAGCTCCATGATTTTTGCAGAACCGCAGCCGGTCAGCGCCGTGCGGTTCCGGAAGACAACAAGCAGAGCGACAGCAGTCAGGACGGCGGCAGCCGCAACAATCTGCGAAACCCTGAGCGGAATGACCGGTGTAATTAAACTGTCGGTACGCAGGCCCTCAATAAAGAAACGTCCCACACCGTTCCAGATCATGTAAAGCAAAAATACCTGGCCGTCGTATCTTCTGAACTTCCTGCTGAAAATATGTAGCAGAACAAAGCCCAGAAGGCACCAGAGCGATTCATATAGGAAGCAGGGATGTACCCCGACGTTGCCCGTATTTTCGCTGACCATGCGCCAAGGCAGATTGGTCTGCGTGCCGAAGGCTTCCTGATTGATAAAATTCCCCCACCGGCCAATGGACTGGCCAATGAGAAATCCCAGCGAGCCCATATCCATCACGGCCGGGATGCTGATCTTATGCAGCTTAGCAATCAGAGCACCGCACAGCATTCCACCAATGACGCCCCCGTAGAAGCCCAGTCCGCCTTCCCAAATATACAGAATGCTGACAGGATTCTTCACATACTGATCGCCTGCAAAGAAAATAACGTAATAGAGCCTTGCCCCGATAATTCCGCCGATGATCCCGACGATAATCGCGTCGACCAGCTTGTCCTGATCCACACGGAACTTTTTGCTGCTGACCATCGCGTAAAGGAACGCCAGAAGAAAACCGGTCGCAATGATGACACCGTACCACGCAAACGAATGTCCCGCGATTGTAAAAGCAACCGGGTTTACAGTCACATTGATTCCCAATCCGGGAAATTGAACATTATACATCTGCCCCACCTATTTTCTCCACGCGCTGTCTTGATTGAAAATGTTCCGCTGATCCCCGCGTGGAAGGCATCGGCGGCAAACCGCTTTACGGAATGGGAACAACCGAGGAAAGCGACGAATACTCCGGGCGCAACTGAGCCTTCAGCCGATCCGTCACGGAATTTTGATCCGCCGCTGCAATGGAATCGATATAGTCAAAAAGCTCCCGCCCCGCAAACGTAAGGGAGATCATCGCATTCGCAATGCTGCCCACGTTGTTGAGCGCCGCAACGTTCCTGCCGTAAACCGCCTTCTTGGCGCGGGAAAATGCCGCGCGGCTCATCCCGTTCTTCCGGCATTCCTCGACTTCCTTCCGGATTTCTTCCGCGACTGCTTCGGGGTCTTTTGATTCTCCGGCAAAAATCACCGACGCATAACCGGGACCCTCAAAGTATTCATTTCCGAAGGACGCCTCGTTGATGAGGCCTTTGTCCAGCAATCTGCGGTACAGCGGCGAAGCCGGAGACGCGATAGCTTCCAGGAGAATTTCCGTTTCCGCCATCTGTCTCGCCGACGGTCTGTCGGCGGAAACCGCTTCCTTGAAGCCAAGCTCAAAAAGCGGGGTCGCCACAGATAACTGCTGGCTAACCTTGGCTTTTTCGATATGGTCCGGCTCCGCTTCAAACACCCGTTCAATTTGAACCGGCTCGGATTTTTTCAGCATCCGGTCACACAGGGCCAGAACCTTTTCCGGTTCGATGTTGCCGGCAATACACAGGACCATATTATTCAGGTTATAGAACGTATTATAGCACTGGTAAAGCAGTTCCGGGGTAATCTGGGCAATGCTCTGCACCGTACCGGCAATATCCGTGCGTACCGGGTGGCTGTGATACATCGCGCCAAGCAGATTGAACAGGACCCTCCACTGAGGGTCGTCGTCATACATCTTGATCTCCTGCCCGATGATTCCCTGCTCTTTTTGAACCGTCTGAGCCGTAAAATACGGCGACTGCACGAAATCCAGCAGAATTTCAAGCGATTCATAGACATTATCCGTGCAGGAAAAAAGGAAGCAGGTCATATCGAAGGACGTATAAGCGTTGGCGGAAGCACCTGTCTTTGCATAACGCGCAAACGCATCGCCGTCTTCACTTTCAAAAAGCTTGTGCTCCAGATAATGGGCGATCCCCGCCGGAACCCGATGGAGCTGCGGTTCTCCCGCAATCCGGAAGCAGTTGTCGATGGAGCCGTATTTTGTTCCGAAAACCGCATAGGTGGAATTGTTCTTTTCCTTGGGATAGACAATGATCTTCAGTCCAGAGGGATGCTGAATTTCAAAATAACGATCGCCAACCCGTTCGCTTTTCCGTTCTCTGATTGAATCCATCACGCTTCCACCCCCTTACCTTTCAAGCAATAAACCGTATCAAGAGTCACTTTTCCTGCTGCCTCGGCAACCTGCGCTGCCGTCACCGCGTTAACCAGTTCCGCCTCAGCTTCCGGCGTACGGAGCGGGTCGGAGAAGGTGCGGGAAAGATACCAGCCCTCCAGAGCATCGGTAGAATCGGAAAGCGTGTGATAGCTGTTGCACAGACTCAGCTTTGCAGCGTTCAGGTCCTCTTCCGTGAAATTCCCCTTTTTTATTTCTTCCAACTGAGCGAGAATTTCACTTTCAGCCCGTTCAATATTTTTCGTTTCGACGCCGCTCTGCACCAACAGAATGCCTTTGGTCGGGATGAAAAGGGAGCTGCAGTAATAGCATAGGCTCAGCTTTTCACGGACATTCAAAAACAGCTTGGAATTCGGAGTGCCGCCGTAAACGGCGTTCATCAGCTTGACAGCCGGTACCCCGGCGTCAGGCTCCGCGCAACCGGTGCGGAAGCCGAGAACCAGCTTCGACTGAACGACCTCCATGGTCTCCTCTGTTCTGTGAGGAGCGGATGCCATTGCAATAGTACCAGTCGGGCAGGCAACGGTTTGCGTTCTTCCAAGATTTTTAAAGGCAGCGTAAAAATCGTTGTAAACCGGAGCGGGATCGCAGTCTCCCAGCACCATGATCTCTACTTTTGCATGATGAATCAGGTCGTTCCAGGTCTGGGTGAGGTCTTCTCTCCGCAGATCCGTCACAGCCTTTTTTGTGCCGCATCTCTGAATGCCGTACGGCTCTCTGCCGCACATAATCTCCTCACAGCGAAGGCGGGCATAGGTGCGCTTGTCGTTGAATTCGGAATCGATCATCTCGCACATCTGCCGCTGTTCCTGCTCAAAGCCAAACTGAGGAAAAAAACCTTCCTCAAAGGGCGGATCAAATATCATGCTGCAAAGCAGCCTGGAAAGTTCGGAGGAAACACGTTCCCCTTCCAGCGCATAACGGTCTGCAAGGCCGGAAGCCGAAACGGAAAGGACCTGAACATCGCCGAGCTTT
The DNA here is from genome assembly GCA_023410445.1 of Bacillota bacterium. GTDB lineage: Bacteria > Bacillota > Clostridia > Oscillospirales > Acutalibacteraceae > Caproicibacter. The sequence goes on from JAEYPT010000008.1 coordinate 179,945, forward strand.
TCCACATCCGCGTCCAGAACGGCACCGTAGAGTTCCGAAAGATGCGCGTTCAAAGCCGTAAAATCAGGGTATTTCCGGCTGGCTCTTGTCAGCAGAAAAGGCAGAATCGCGTTCTTCGAAACCACTTTTTCGGACAGCGGCCACATAAAATTAACGGACATGCGCACGGTTTTGAAGCGACTATCGTAAATGCTGCGGAAACCGACCCCTTCGCAGACGGTGCGCTGTTCAATTCCTGCCATTCAAGTTTCATCTCCACACATAGATTCGATAAAAGCAAAGATCATTATACCACAATACTACCCCTGAGAAAAGAAAGAATATACAGTTCCGATGAAAATTTACAAGTTGGAACAAAGTACTTAACCTGCATTTTACATACATTTGCAGGCATCTGCTTGCGGGGTGAATATTTCAATGATATAATGAAAATTAATACAAATGAGGTGCATATTTTGGGTAGCATAAAAAACAAAACCGCCGCTTCGGAAATCACACTTTTCTTCCTGACTATTCTTTGGGGCTGCGGCTTTGTCGTAGTAAAAAATACAGCCGGTGCCGTCTCTCCCAGTTACCTGATTTTTTTGCGGTTTTCAATGGCCAGCATACTGCTGTGCGTGTTTTTCTGGAAAAAGCTGAAAAAGCTCAACTGGTTTTATATTAAGTGGGGATTGGTGCTCGGCTTCTTCAATTTTATCGGATTTCAGTTCCAAACAGTCGGGCTTGCCAATACAACCGCCGGAAAGGGTGCTTTTTTAACTTCCGTCTACTGTATTGTCGTTCCGTTTCTGTACTGGTTTGTGAAACACATCCGACCGGATTTTTACAATATTTCCTCCGCCGTCATCTGTGTGGTCGGAATCGGATTTCTTTCTCTGAATGAGCAATTTTCCATGAATTACGGAGACACACTGTGTCTTTTATGCGGTCTGACCTCTTCGTTGGATATTGTCTTCATCGGTATTTTGACCGAAAAATGCGACGCTATACTTCTTTGCATTACACATTTGGTCGCCACTGCTTTGTTCGCCTGCCCGGCCGCGCTGCTTTCCGGCCCGTTTCCCGTCATGAAATCCGACACCGTTTTGTGCATCCTCTATCTGGGGCTCGTCAACACCATGATTTCCTTTATTCTCCAGATGATCTGCCAAAAATACACTCCGCCGTCCAAGGCTGCCCTGCTCATGTCTCTGGAATCGGTTTTCGGGACGGTCGCGGGCATCGTTTTCCTGCATGAGGTTCTGACGCCGCGAATCTTCGTCGGTTTCCTTCTTATCTTCATTGCTTTGTTGATCTGTGAAACCAAGCCGCCGTTTCTGCGGAATCTATTCTTCAGCCACTGGGACAGAACATAAAAGATCGGCGGAAAACCGGCTAACCGGAATTCCGCCTTTTTTGTGTTTAGATTTTTGCGAGCGCCTGTTTGATATCGTTCAGAATATCTTCGGGATTTTCAATACCGACGGACATCCGGATCATATTCGCGCTGACTCCGGCTTCCTTCAGCTGTTCGTCATTCATCTGGCGGTGGGTGGTGCTCGCCGGATGAAGAACGCAGGTGCGGAGGTCGGCGACATGGATTACGATGGAAGCGAGCGTAAGGCCTTCCATGAACTTCGCGGCTTCTTCCCTCCCGCCCTTCACGCCGAAGGAAATCACTCCGCAGGTACCGTGCGGCATATATTTTTGTGAAAGCTTGTAATACGGGCTGCTTTTCAGACCCGGATAGTTAACCCATTCTACTTTGTCGCTGCTTTCCAGGTAATGCGCAACGGCCAGTGCGTTGGAGCAGTGCCGTTCCATGCGGAGTGCGAGCGTTTCCAGACCGAGATTCAGCAGGAAAGCGTTCATGGGAGCCGCCTGCGCGCCGAGGTCGCGCATCAGGTGAACGCGGGCTTTCGTGATATAGGCAGCTTTGCCGAAATCCTTTGCGTAAACCATGCCGTGATAGGACTCGTCCGGCTGGGTAAACGCCGGGAAGTTTCCGTTGAACCAGTCGAAGTTGCCGCTGTCCACAATCGCGCCGCCAACCTGAACGGCGTGGCCATCCATGTACTTCGTCGTGGAATGCACGATGATATCCGCCCCGAATTCAAACGGATGGCAGTTGATCGGCGTCGGGAAGGTGTTGTCCACAATCAGCGGAACACCGTGGGCATGTGCGACCTTGGCAAATTTCTCAAGATCGGTTACAACCAGAGAAGGATTGGAAAGCGTTTCCGCAAACACGCAGCGCGTATTTTCCTGAAAAGCGGCGTTCAGCTCTTCTTCCGTAGAATCCGGGGAAACAAAGGTACAGTCAATCCCCATCTCGCGGGTCGTTTTATTAAACAGGTTGAAGGTTCCGCCGTAGATTGCAGCAGAGCACACCATATGGTCGCCGCTGTGAAGAATATTCAAAACGGACATCATGGAAGCAGCCTGCCCGGACGAGGTCAGAAGAGCGCCGACGCCGCCTTCGAGGGCCGCGATCTTCTTTTCCACCGCGTCCAGAGTCGGGTTGCCGATGCGCGTATAGAAGAAGCCTTCCGCCTTTAAATCAAAAAGCTCGCCGAGAGTCTGTGCGCTGTCGTATTTATAGGTTGTGCTCTGCACGATCGGCAGAACGCGCGACTCGCCGTTTTTCGGCTCATACCCGGCATGGATGCAGTTGGTGTCGATTTGATAACTCATAAGTATGAAAACTCCTTTACGTTGATTATCCGAGATGAAAAATTGCTTTTACAAAACCGATTGCTTCGTCCGAAAGGGATACCACTACAAAAATCAGCAGAAGGAAAGCAATCGCGGACACAATCCGCAGGACCACTTTCCGCACCGGGCTCATGGGCTCCGTTTGCTCCTCCAGAGATTCGGGAGCCTCTTTTTTAAGGCGCTGCTCCTTTTCATCAAGGATTCCCATCCCCTTAAGAATCTCACGGCACTGGTCCAGTGCATTGAACGGCACAAAAAGGTTGACGCTCTCCTGAGGAGACCTTCCATAAAAGAATGCCGGCGGCGCGCCAAAGCCGCTGTCTCTTTGTTCACAGGGGATATTCTTATCCTTGAAGGCGGCCAGAACCGTCTCGGCTTCCATCCGGTCCGACGTCATCAGCAGCACCGGATCGGTCGGCTCTACGTTTCGCAGATCCCGACTGCCGCAGGCCGGGCATCGGTCGCCTTCCCGGACCAATAACTGACAGGTTGCGCAATACAGCATTTTTCCACTTCCGTTCTGTTTTTTATGATAGCATATCTTTTTAAGGATTTACAGGGAAGAAGTGCAATTTTTTCATCCTGTTCACAAAAAAACGGGCTGAATCTGCCGTCCTTCCAACGCGGCCAGCGTTGCAGGCAGGATTTGACTGAAATCAGAAACAAGAGAATATGGTTTCTTTTCCGGGCTGTCCTGACGCATCGGAACGAAATAAATATGCTTTACGTTCATCAAACGGCCAAGATTCTGTGCGGAAGCCGCCAGCGCGTCGTTGGTAGACGGCGCCAAAATGATCGGCGTACCGACCCGAAGGGCCGATTTTACCGCCATTGTGACCGTCGTATCGGTAATCCCGTTGGCGAGTTTGCCGAGCGTATTCCCGGTGCAGGGAGCGACGATCATGGCATCCACCATTTGCTTTGGGCCGATCGGCTCCGCATCTACGATGCTCCTCATGACTTTCGTCCCGCAGATATCTTCAATTTCCCAGATAAAATCCTCTGCTCTGCCAAAGCGCGTATCCATGGAACGCGCATTTTCCGACAGGATCGGCAGGAGACGGTACCCCTGCTCCGCAATTTTCCGCATCTCATCGATGACACGCTCAAAGGTGCAGAAGGAGCCGCACAGGGCAAAACCGAATGTAAGGTCATTCACTGCTTCGTCACTCCTCCATGATATGATAGATGGTGCGTTTTATGATTTCGCCCGCCGCCCGGGGCGCCACCTTGCCGGGGAGCGACAGTGCATGAATCACTTTGAAGCCCGCGGCTTCCGCGGCCGGATAATCCACTCCGCCCGGAGGCGAAGCAAGATCGATCAGGAGAGGAGGGCCGGGCAGCTTCATCAGCACATCCTTCGTAAAAATCACCGCCGGAACCGTGTTGAACACCAGGTCGAACCGCCCCCCGAGCTTTCTGGTATCTGCAGTCTGGTACCCAAGGGCTTCAATCCAAGCAAAGTCGGACTGTTTTCTCGCGCCGACCGTTACCCGCGCACCAATTCCCTTCAGCTTTGCCGCAAGGATCTTGCCGGTTCTTCCGAAGCCGGTCACGAGGCATTTGCTGTCGCTCACCGTGCCGGGATATTCCCTCATTGCGATTTCAACCGCGCCCTCCGCCGTTGGAACCGCGTTGCGGACTGCGAATTCCTCACGGGTGTAATAGTCGTAAGTATCAATCGAATCCCAAAGGTCGCTCGTCTGGAACAACTTTCCCATCATGCCGCCGAAAACCTGTTTTCCCCGCAGCAGTTCTGCAAACGCATCGTCGAGCCGAAGCTTTAAATCGCTGTAATCCATCTTCAGGTTCTTCCCGTCCGCCGTCACCGGCAGCGGAAGGATAATGTTTTCGCATAGCCTCACAAGCTCAGCCGGGTCTGTTTTTCCTACTCTCCCCGTAAAAGGAACCGCGTCAAAGCCGCACACATAAACCGCGTACCCGTCCGCGGCAATGGATTCGGCCAGAGCAATCTGGCGCCGGTCCCCTCCCAAAATTCCAAAACTGTTACTGTTCGTCATGTCGGCAGCCCTCCAAAAGTTCTTACTCCATATTATGGAGGTAAAACTCTGGTTGTGCCTTTCGTTTAAAAGGCTTTGCGGGCGATTTTATGTTGCAAATCTTAAAAAAGATGATTATTATTAATATGTTTGACAATATAATGAATGGAATAATATTTTCCATACAGAGATAAGGAGATCGCTTTATGGTGGAAAACGATATTTTATCAAGGGTCAAAAGGATCCATTTCGTAGGGATCGGCGGTTCGGGAATGTGCCCGATTGCCGAGATTCTGTTTCATAAGGGATTTGAGCTAACCGGTTCCGATACCAATGAATCGGATACGCTCGCCCGAATCCGCTCCTACGGTATTCCGGTCAGCATGGGTCAGAAGGCGGAGAACGTGAAAGGGGCCGAGCTCGTCGTTTACACCGCGGCTGTAAAGCAGGATAATCCGGAGCTCGTGGCCGCAAGGGAAAACGGAATTCCCACGGTGGAACGCTCCGTGATGCTTGGGATCGTCACCCGCCGGTTCCCGGACTCCATCGCGGTTTCCGGCACGCACGGCAAAACGACCACAACGGCGATGATCACGCAGATTCTGCTCGGCGCCGGGCGTGACCCGTCGGCCATCATCGGCGGCAAGCTGCCTTTGATCGGCGGAAACGGCCGCGTGGGAAAATCCGGGATCATTGTGTGCGAGGCCTGCGAATTTGTGGATACCTTCCTGCAGCTTACGCCGTCGATTTCCGTGATTCTGAACATCGACAACGATCATCTGGACTATTTCGGTACGGTTGAAAACACCATTCGCTCCTTCCACAAGTTTGCCGGTCAGACTTCCCGACTGATTGTGGTCAACGGGGACGACGCGAACGCCATGAAGGCCGTGGAAGGTCTTGAAGGAGTAAAAATTGTCACCTACGGCATGGATTCGAAGAATGATTATGCCGCTGACCAAATTGAGGCGGCGCAACGCGCACGGGAAAAGTTTGTGATCCGGAAAAACGGCGAAAAGACTGCCGACATCCAGCTTAGCGTTCCGGGAAAACACAACATCTACAACGCTCTCGCTGCGTTTGCCGTTGCGGATAGTCTGGGAGTCGACGCCGAGAGCATTGCCAAAGGCCTGCATGAATTCACCGGCGTTCATCGGCGCTTCGAAATTCTCGGGGAATTCAGCGGTATTACGGTTGCAGACGATTTTGCCCATCATCCGACGGAACTCGCCGCGACGCTGACCGCAGCCAAACAAATGGGTTTTTCGCGCGTTTGGGCCGTCTTCCAGCCCCACACCTACTCCCGTACCTACTTGTTGTTCGACGACTTTGTGAAAGCCCTCAAGCTGGCCGACCGGGTAGTCCTTTCCGAAATTCTCGCCGTACGGGAAGAAAACACCTACAACATCTACGCCAAAGACCTCGCGGAGAAAATTCCGGACTGCGCCTGGTTTAAAACCTTCGATGAAATTACCGACTATATGGTAAAGAACGCAAAGGACGGAGACCTGATTCTGACGATCGGCGGCGGCGACGTTTACAAATGCGCTAACCGGATCGTTGAAAAATATCGGTCTATGCAAAAATAAGATACATGTAAGAACGGCGCCCGGCAATAAAATGCCGGGCACCGTTTCACGCAAAAGCGCGCCGGGAATTCCGGCGCGCTTTTACTCTATGCTTGTCCGATTAATCGATGGTAAGCTGCTCGTTGTGCTCCTCGTGGTAGGCCTTAGCCGCACCGATCAGCCCCTGGAACAGCGGGTGCGGACGGTTGGGCCGCGACCGAAGCTCCGGATGGAACTGAGCACCCAAAAACCACGGATGAGTCGGCAATTCCATCATCTCGATGATATGGTCATCCGGCGATTTTCCGCTGAACACAATGCCCGCCTCTTCCAGACGCCTGCGGTACTCGTTGTTAACCTCAAAGCGGTGACGGTGACGCTCATTGATCAGGGGAGCATTCCCATAAATCTGAGAAGCCTTGGAACCGGCCAGAAGCTTGCAGGGATATTTGCCGAGACGCATTGTGCCGCCGAGCTGGACGACATCCTTCTGTTCCGGCATCAGATCAATCACAAGGTTTTTGCTCTGAGGATCGAACTCCGCCGAGTTTGCATCCTCAAGTCCTAGTACGGAACGGGAATATTCAATCAGTGCAAGCTGCATACCAAGGCAAATGCCCAGGAACGGCAGACCGCTGGTCCGCGCATAGCGGATCGCCGTAATCATTCCTTCCGTGCCGCGCTCCCCAAAGCCGCCCGGCACAAGAACGCCGTCGACATCCGCAAGGATTTCCGACACGTTGTCTTCGTCAATCGTTTCGGAATCAACCCAGTTGATGTTCACCTTGACTTTATTGCCGAACCCACCGTGCGTAAGGGCTTCCGCAACGCTGAGGTAGGCATCGTGCAATTCCGTATATTTGCCGACGAGCGCAATGGTCACGCTGTCCGTCAGCGCCATGGCAGTGCTCACCATGGAAATCCAATCGCTCAGGTCCGGACCGGACGTGTCCAGCCCAAAACGCTTGATGACGATATCATCCAGACGCTCTTCCCGCAGGGCCAGCGGCACCGAATAAAGCAATGGCAAATCAAGATTTTCAATGACGCAGTTTTCAGCGACGTTGCAGAAAAGGGCAATTTTCTTTTTAATATCGTCCCCGACCGATTTCTCGGAACGCAGAACAATCACATCGGGCTGAATCCCGATGGAAAGCAATTCCTTTACGCTGTGCTGCGTCGGTTTCGACTTGTGCTCATGCGTGCAGGCAAGATAGGGAACCAGCGTCACATGGATAAAAAGGCAGTTAGCACGTCCCACTTCCGTGGCGAACTGGCGGATGGCTTCCAGAAACGGCTGACTCTCAATATCCCCTACCGTTCCGCCAACTTCAATCAGCGCAACATCCACGTTTTCTTTGCCTTCATAGATGCGGGCCTTGATTTCGTTGGTGACGTGCGGAATGACCTGAACGGTACCGCCGCCGTAATCGCCGTTCCGTTCCTTCTGAATGACGTTCCAGTAGATTCTGCCGGAAGTTACATTGCTGTTCTGGGTCAGATTTTCGTCAATAAAGCGCTCGTAGTGACCCAGATCCAGATCGGTTTCCGCGCCGTCGTCGGTCACGAATACCTCACCGTGCTGAAACGGGTTCATGGTACCCGGATCAAAATTAAGGTAGGGGTCGAACTTCTGCATTGTGATCCGAAGGCCTCTCGCCTTCAGCAATCGTCCCAGGGAAGCTGCCGTAATCCCCTTTCCCAACCCGGAAACCACGCCTCCGGTTACAAAAATATACTTTGCTGCCATATTTGCCCTCCATCATCTATTTTCATCTTGTTTTGCCGCATCCGTCCAAAAAACAATCAAAAAAGATTATATCTCCCCTTGCATACCTTTGTCAATGCACGAAGCAGCAAAAAGAGAGAAAATTTATCGGATCACCGTAAAAAGGGTGCCGATCAGAGGCAGAGGCTGCTGCTTCCCCTGCGCTGCATGGACGATACCGACAATTGAAAAAGCAAGCACCAGACACCACCCCGCAAAGGAAAGCAGTCCGTTCATAAACAGCCCGATCCCGCTTAAAAGAAATACGCCGGGAAACGTCTGAACAAACACTGCATAGATGAGGCCCTTGACTACGGAAAGAACGATTCCGAGGGCAAATTCAAAAATGCTCAAAATGATACCCTGATTGACATGAAAGATGACGACCGGATTATAACGGTCTGCCAGAAGTCCGACCAGCCAGAGTATCCCGATATAGGACAGGATGGAAAAAGCGCGCGCGTCGTCTCCCGGTGCAGGAGAATAGGGCGGCTGCGGGCCCTGTCCCCATCCGCCGCCGGGTTGGCGGTTCCAGTTTTGCCGGTTCGGATCGTTCCAGCGGTAATATCCCCCTTCGGGAGAACCCGAGGGCTGCTGCGGATTTTCTCCGTTTCCGCCCGGACCGCCGGGATTCTGCTCATGATTTTCGCCCATGTTTCTTCCTCCTGACCATCGGTCATCACTTGTATTTCTGAATTTCAGCCTTTACAATTTTAACCGCCTGCTCCGGTTTTCCCTGGGCATTGACTTTGACGCCCGCGATTTTATCGACGACGTCCATTCCTTCGTAGACCTGGGCAAAGACGGTGTGACCGTGTCCGATAATATTGTAAGCTCCGTCCAGACCGGGATTTCCACCGTTTTTCATGTAAAAATCCTTGTATGCCTGCGTTGCTTTTGTCATATCCACCCAAGCATAGGAATACTGGTTGACAAAGCCCTCCTGATTCTGCTGAAACATCTGAAAGGCTTTGGTGTAGTAGTCCCAGCCAGCAAATTTGGAAGGACCGACCTGATCAATAAAGAACTGGCTGCCATTCGTGTTCGGTCCGGCATTTGCCATGGCCACAGCCCCGCGGATATTCACAAGGCTGGGGTTGAATTCATCCGCAAATTCCCTGTTCCAGATGCTTGTCCCGCCGGTGCCATCACCTTTCGGGTCGCCTCCCTGAATCATGAAATCCTTCATGATTCGGTGAAACGTCAGCCCGTTGTAGTAGCCCTTTTTGATGAGTCCCTTGAAATTTTCTACTGTTTTTGGAGCAGCCTGCGGGAACAGCCGCAGCTTGACGGTACCCATGGAGGTAGTCAGCACGGCCACCTCTTCCCCGGCGGCGGGTTTTTCCAGCTGGTACCCGAGCTTTTCGCTTGCGGATACAGCGGAACCGGAAGAAGCAGCTGCCGAAGAAACGGCAGCCGAAGAAACCGGGGCTGCGGAAGACGGTGCCTGCGAAGAAGCGGCTGGCGCAGAAGAAGGTGAACCAGCGGAGGATGAACTGGCAGAAGACGAACCGGCGCACGCTGCCAGAAGGCAAAGCATCCCGGCGGCAACGATCAGAGGTAAAGCAAATTTTTTCCTGTTCATAATATGAAATTCCTTCCAAAGATTTATCCCGTCTATTTTATAATAGAATACTCCCGGAATCAAGCAAGGACGGGCAAATTTATAATTTAATAATTTTAACCGAACGTATTACCAAATGAAGCAACGCATATAGATAATTGAAGATAAAAGGAGGGAAAAAAATGTTTGAGTACTTTCCTGAAGGTTGGATGATTGACTCTCCCGAGAACCGCACGGCCACCCAAAGTATTTCCGCGGTCAACGACGCCTGCAGGGATGGGCAGATTCTGGAAGGGCGCGCTCTGGTCTGCGACAGTTCTCACAACCTTCTGGTCGACCTGGGATGCATGAAAGGGATGATTCCGCGCGAGGAAGGAGCCCTCGGCATCAGCGAGGGAACCGTGCGTGATATTGCTATTATTTCCAGGGTGAATCGTCCGGTCTGCTTTTTAGTGACCGGCTTTGAAAAAAAAACGGACGGCACGATTACGGCCGTGCTTTCCCGCAGAGCCGCACAGGAAAAATGCATGAAGGAACGTATTGCCTCCCTCCAGCCCGGCGACGTGATCGATGCGAGAATCACCCACCTTGAGAATTTTGGTGCGTTTGCCGATATTGGCTGCGGCATTGTTGCTCTTCTGCCCATAGACGCCATTTCCGTCTCACGGATCGACCATCCGAGGGAACGCTTTTCCGTGGGCATGGATATCCGCGTCGTCGTAAAATCCATTGAAAACGGGCGCATAACCCTAAGCCACAAGGAACTACTTGGAACCTGGGAGGAAAACGTAGCCCTGTTTTCCGCCGGAGAAACGGTGGCGGGCATTGTGCGCTCCGTCGAGCCCTACGGAATCTTCGTCGAGCTTTCACCGAACCTCGCGGGGCTGGCCGAAGCAAAAGAAGACGTCTTCCCCGGGCAGCAGGCAAGCGTTTACATAAAAAGTATTCTGCCTGCCCGTATGAAGGTGAAGCTTGTAATCATCGATACGTTTGATTTTTCCTACCGGCCCACACCACCGCGGTATTTTTTCGACGGAAACCGGATGGACCGCTTTGTCTATTCCCCGCCCGGGAGCGAAAAGGAAATCATCACGGAATTTGCACCGCATTCGCCATAAAAACGAACCAGCCGGGGGAGCGAAAATCGCTCCCCCTAATTTTTTGCCTTTCTCAGCTTTTCGGCCTCCAGCTCCAGAAGCTTTCGGAAGCTTTCATTCCGCTGCTGCCTGCCGAACGCATCGGTATACCGCACCGGCTTGAAGTATCGGCTGTTTCGCTGCTCCTGAACAAAATCAATCGCCTCGCGCTTGCCGCGAAGTTTTGCGAGCAGGTCCGCCGTCTTTGCCATGTAATCACCCCGATAGGGTTCCAATGCATAGGCTTTCAGCAATGCCGAATAGGCGCCTTTTAAGTCATCCTTGGTCTCTCGGGCCGCTGCAAGGGCACAAAGAAGCGAAGCGCGGTATGCGTCTGCGCCCCAGACGGAAATTCCGCTTTCCATCCATTCCCGCTCCTCCAGCTCCTTCCAGCCGCTCGATGCCAGATAGCTTTCCGCGCATCGAATGGTCTCATCCGCGTATCGTTCACCGAGTCGACTGTATGCCGCCGCGCAGAGATAATTCCCGCGGGGAGTCGCCGGTTCGCCGCACAGGCTGATGATTTTGAGCAGCAGCTTTTCCGGCTCCTGAATCTGCGCAATCAGACTGTGGGCAGACTCCTCCAGCGCCGGATCGTGTGGAACAAACTCCCCGGTCAGCGCATGGAACAGCGCGGCCGCAAGCTCAATGGAACCTGTCTCTCTCTCATCCACAGCCGGCACCTCCCAGCGTTTCGCGGGCAAGCTGTGCCCGGATCACGCGCCGTTCTTCCACGGTAAGTGGCTTTCTGCTTTCTTCCGTCAGGGTCGCGGGCTGCGAACGCATCATCAGGGCTGCGATTTCTTCCAGGCTTACTCCCTGAATGATTCCTCCGGCAACCCCAAACCGGACAATGGAAATCAGGTCTGAGAATTCCTCTCCGGAAAGGAGTCTCGCGTTCTTCAGAATTCCGAGGGAGCGCCAGATGGTATCCTGCACCCCGACATTCTCCATAAGCTTTTTCCTTGTGTCCCTTTCCTGCGCCGCGATCTGCCGCGTCATTGCAGTAAGATTGGAAATTGCCTCCTGTTCCGAAAGCCCAAGCGTCACCTCGTTGGAAAGCTGAAATATCGAGCCGTGCTGTTTCGCGGCGTAACCGTATGCCCCGCGCAGAGAAAGTCCAAGCTTCGACAGATTGGAGGCAAGCCGGCCCGTGGCCCCGGAATCGGCAAGCGCCGGCAGGTGAAGAAAAACCGAAGCAATCATGCCTGTGCCCAAATGCATGGGGTTCTGAGTCAGAAACCCAAGCTTTCGGTCAAATGCAAAGCCAAACGCCTTGTTCAGCACGGTATCAAGCCGATCGGCCTCGGTATACGTTTCCTTCAGGACAAGCCCGCTCCCGAAGGTCTGAATGATGAAATGTTCCTCCTCGTTGACCATGACGGCAGAGGACTCGTCTGACGTAACCAGAAGTGCTCTCCCGTCCCGTTCCGTAATAAAATCGGCGCTGACTTCGTTGCGCTCTACGAGAGCCACTGCCTGCGTCTGCGTGAGCGAAGCCATATCGACAAAATGAAGCGTCTGAAAAAGCACGCTGTTCGGGTCAGAAAGAACGGCTTTGATTTTTTCCGTCAGAGCATGCCGCTCGCTGCTGCCCATTTTCACCGGGAAAAGAAACCCGCTGACATTGCGCGCAAGGCGGATCCTGGTGCTCAGGACGACGTCGTTTTCCGGCCCCGGCACGGTTCGCCAGCTGCTCATTCCTCTTTTCCCCCTTCAAGCTCCCGAATACGGTCCCGTAGAACCGCGGCCTGCTCAAAATTTTCGCTGCTGATCGCTTCCCGGAGTTTTTGATGCATGACGCTCAACTGACCGCCCTGCCGGACCTGTGGCAGATCGTCTCCGGGAATTTTCCCGCGGTAAGTTACGCTACCGTGAATCTGCTGAATGATTGGCAGCAGGCGGTCGTAAAAGGTGCTGTAGCACTCAGCGCAGCCAACCTTTCCGCTTTTGGCAATCTCGCTGAATGAGGTTCCGCAGAAGCTACAGCGGGGTTCTTCATATTCTTCGCCTTCTCTGCCGAAGAGTTCGCGGAGCACACCGTTGAATCCGGAACCCAGTCCGGTGAGAAGATTGCCGTAGCCGAGTTCCCTTGCGCACTCAGCACAGAGTGAAAACTCCGTCAGCTTCCCGTCCGAGATCGACTTCACATGAACCGCGGCCGGATTCTTTCCGCAGTACTGGCACAGCATGGCAGTTGCCCCCATAAAATAGATTTTAGCCTTATTATATCACGATTTCGGTCGGATGAAAAAGTCGGTTCAAATTTCACATTCCATTACAGAATACTTGTAACACGATTTGTTCCATCGCAATATTATGTACTGTAAACCGAAAGGAGGAAAACAATTATGTGTAACAATGGTTGTGGTTGCGGTTTCGGTGGCAATAGCTGCTCTTGGGTTATCATCCTGCTCATCATCTGGGTCGTCTGCGGCAATGGATTTGGTGGCTGCGGCGGCGGTTGCGGTTGCGGCGGTTGCGGCGATGGCTGCAACAACAATGGCTGTGGCTGCTGATTTTCAAAAAGGGCTGCGAATGAATCGCAGCCCTTGCCTTATTCCTTTTCCTGAATAACGCGGGCCTTTTCCAGAGCGGCCGCGATCTGGTCCGGGCAGGAGGTCGGCTTTGAACCGCAGCGGATTCCCTTCAGCCTAGCGATAACGTCATCCGCTTTCATTCCCTGAACCAGAGAGGAAATCCCCTGTAGATTCCCGCTGCAGCCGCCGATGATCCGAACAGACCGAACGACGTCGCCTTCCAGATCCAGAATAATCTCCGAGGAACAAGTACCGTGCGTTTTGTAAGAATAAGTCATGTGATTTTCTCCTATTCTCTAGTTCTGTTTTTTCTTGCGCGCGATAAGATTCTGAAGCTGATCTTCCGGCGTAGAACAGGTTCCCAGCGGAACCGGACGGCTTGTATAAAGCCCGTGGAAATCCGTGCCGCCGGTCATAACCAACCCATATTCCCCGGCAAGTATCCGGAATCTCTGTTCGTCTCCGGGCCGATTACGCGGATGCCATGCCTCAACCCCGCTGATTTCATGGTCGCGGGCAAGCTGTTCCAGAAGACCGTAGCTGTCATACTCCCCGGGATGGGCCAGAACGGCGACTCCCCCGGCCTCATGGATCTGACTGATCACGTCGTGCACTTCCGGGTAGGCAACCGGCTCATAAGCCAGACCGTCCTTTGAATTGAACAATTTATGAAAGACCTCGCCGAAAAACTCATCCGCATAGCCAGCATCGATCAGAGCGTGCATAATATGCTGCTTAAAAAGGTTCGTGCTTCCCTGCGCCCGTTTCATCACCATCTCGGCGGGGATGGGATAAATCTGCATCACCTTGCGAAGCATCAGTTCCGCCGCATGGTGCCTTGCGTCGTGAGTTCTTTTGCATAGGCCCTCCAGTCGGTCGGTATTGTCGCAGAGATAGCATAAAATATGGGCCTTCCGGCCCGTCGAGGAATCCAGTGTGGAAAATTCAACGCCGGGGATAACGGTAACCCCTCGTCTGTCTCCGAAAATTTTGGCCCGAACCGAGCCAGCAAATGTATCGTGATCCGTTACGGCAAGGGTAGTTATGCCGCTTCTGCGGGCCAATAATATCAGCTCGTCAATTCCGACGGAACCATCGGACATTTTTGTGTGACAGTGCAAATCTGCAGTCACGAAATCACCTCGCGTTTCTCACTTTATTATAATACAATTCAGGTCGGAAGGCAACCGCTCCCCTTTACCGAAGCAGTTTATCCGGCGTAAACAAACGCGAGCATACGGTCCAGAGAACCGCATCTAACACAAAAACAGCGAGGGAAACACACAGAAGCGCAAAAGCGCCAAGCCGGAAAAGTCCGGTCAGCTGACCGATAAACAGCAGGACGACCGGTAATACAATATAACCGGAAGTCTGAACGGATTCCATGTAATTTTTGCTTTTTCCGGAGACAAGCACCATGAAGACGACACCGAAAACCGTGCAGCCGGGCGCGAGCAGAAGAACCAGGACAAGCCAGCTCCAATCCAGAAAAAACGGAAGGCCGAGCATAAGGTCCCCGACGGCGGTGACAGCGGAAAAAACGACAAACGAAACAACGGTGGTAATTGCGGAGATAACGATACAGCCCAGCACCTTCGCATGAAAGATCTGACGAATCTTCATCGGCGTCAGCAGAAGGGATTCCAGTGTTCCCCGTTCCTTTTCGCCGACAAAGCTGCAGGCCGCCGAAACACTGGAGGCCATAAGCGGAATCATCAGGAACAGCATGGGGCACATCAGATTGGTCATCAGATAAAAGATATCCTGCTGAATCGTGAAGTTCTTCGCCTCCGGCGGAAGCAGCTTCATCATCTGTTCCATCCCGTTGATCTGACTTGTCGGCACGGTATAAGCGATGACAAGAAACATAATGGGCAAGAAAACAACCATGACAATCGGCACAATAATCAGGGTGGTGCGCGTCATTCGGGAATCCCACACCTCGTGAAAATCCTTTTCTGCGAGCGCGCGCTCTGCATCGGTAATCAGAGTCATGCGAGAGTCTCCTTTCGTTCCACAAGCTTAAAGTAAACGTCTTCCAGCGTCGGCCGGATCATACGAGCCTCAAAAACGTCGTGCCCCGAAAGAACAACGTCTTTCAAAAGCTTCGGCATCTCCTCGTCGCTTTTGATTTCAGTCTGCCACCAGCCGTCAGGCTGCCTGGAAAAGCCTTCCTGAACCTGCCCCTCCCGAAGGCGGAAGACAGCGCGCATCGGGACCCCGGCCTCACGCCGAAGCGCCTCCAGCGAACCGCCGGCAAGCATCTGCCCTTTATGGAGAATTCCGTAGCTTTCACAAAGATCCTGCGCATAACGCAGCTGATGGGTACAGAGGAACACCGTAGTCCCTTCCGAACGGGCCAATTTCAGAATCAGAGCGTTCACCGTCTGGGAGGATTCCGGGTCAAGACCGCTGGTTGGCTCGTCCAGAAACAGGATCTTCGGGCGGTTTACCAGCGCACGGGCAAGCGAAAGCCGCTGTGCCATACCGGTGGAATATTCCCTGAGCTTTTTGTCACGCGCATCCCACAGATCAAGCAGTTTTAAAAGCTCTTCCGCTCTGCTTTCGCTCTCCTGTTGATTCATACCGGAAACCCGGCCATAAAAAATCAGATTCTGCGTCCCGGTCAGGTGGCCGTATGACTTCGCCGTTTCAGTCATGACCCCGCAGACTCGATGCACTTCACTGGTCTTTTTGACCGGAGACAGGCCGAGCAGCTCGCAGGAACCTTCCGTCGGTTTCAGCAGCCCGGTAAGCAGCTTGACAGTAGTCGTTTTTCCCGCCCCATTGGGACCCAAAAAGCCGAAAATGCTCCCCTGCGGAATTTCCAGCGAAAGTTTGCGCAGGGCAAAGGAAACCCCGTCGTAAGTCTTGCCGAGTTCTTCCGCCCGAATCGCCGTTTCAGACATACAATCACCTCTAAAAAAAGAATATCACATTTTTGCCCGATCATCCACTCCACGGAACGATTTCTTATAAAAACGGCAAAGGGACGCACCGATTGTACGTCCCGAACTTGCCTATGATTCATTTGTATTTGCGTTTGTGCTTTTTCTTATTCCAGGTTCCGCTTTCTGCTGAGAAGCCATTCCGTCAGGAAATAGAAGATTCCCAGATAGACCAGTTCGCCAATCAGAATGATCAGCAGTATATAATTCACGGCCGGAAACGGAGTATCAAAATTGACTCTCGTAAAGAAACTTCCGAAATACGGTTTGAACACATCGACAAGGATGGAAGAAATCGTCTGCGTCACGACACCGAATCCGATATAAGCCCCGATACCGGCAATCAGCTTATGCTTGCTGCTGAGATTTCCCACGGTGATCGCCGCATAGATTTCCGCTGTCTGGCACAGGGTGGAAACCAGTACAAGGAGAATGCCTTCAATCACACCAATCCAGACTTGGGCTCCGTATTTTGCCAGGAAAGGATTGACGCACCTCACCCACCAATTGCCTAATTGTGATAACGTCTGGCCGTCTGCCGCTAGGATGAAAATCGACAGTGCCGAAATGATAGAGCTTACTATTACCCAGATCAGGGTTACCAGCAACTTTGCATCGATATGCGTATGCGTTTTGACCGGAAGAGTAAAGGACAGATACCCCTCGTCACCGAGCAGGTTGCGGTAAAAACGCTGGATGGTCACAATCAGTGTCATGACAAAAAGGGCCACCATCAAAATGACATAAACGGACATGGTAATCATTCTGGGAATATCAAAGGTATCGGCGGTCGTATGCAAAAAGATCTTCGTCAGCAGGGACATGGGAATAATCAGGGCATACAGCGGAAGAAAAATCCGCGCCGTAGCCTTGATCTCATATTTCATCAGCTTGCCTAGCATTTGAATACCTCCCTGAAAAGCGCATCCACGCTCTTGTTCTCCTTTTCGCGGATATCATCCACCGTGGAGGTCAGAACGATATTCCCCATGTTGATGAAAATGACGTCGTCCAGCACTTTTTCTACATCCGTGATCAGGTGCGTCGAGATCAGCACGGTCGCATTCTCGTTGTAATTGCCGATGATGGTATCAAGAATATAATCGCGGGCCGCAGGGTCGACGCCGCCGATCGGTTCATCGAGCACATAAAGCTCCGCTTCCCTGCTCATGACGAGGATCAGCTGAACTTTTTCCTTGGTGCCCTTAGACATGGTTTTCAGGCGGTCGTTGGGGTTAATGTGAAGCCGCTGCAGCATATCGTAAGCTTTTGAAGAATTGAAATCCGGGTAAAAATCCCGGAAGAATTCGATCATCGTCTGTACGCTCATCCAGTCGTTCAGGTAAGTCCGCTCCGGAAGGTAGGAAACGATCTTTTTGCTCTCAATTCCGGGCTGAGCGCCCTTTACCAGTACTTCACCGCTGTTCGGGGTAAGTAAGCCGTTGATCAGCTTGATCAGCGTGCTTTTTCCGCTGCCGTTCGGCCCCAGAAGTCCCACAATCCTCCCCCTCGGGATGGAAAGGTTTATGGAATTCAGAGCGAGACATCCCGGGAAAAACTTCACGAGATTTCTGCACTCAACAATGCTGTCCATTCTGCTCATCCTCCTTCATATACCGGTTCAGAAAAGCAAGCGTTTGACTGCGGTCAAACCCAAGCTGATTCATCCGGTCAATAAAATCGTGTATTAGTTCTGCCGCAAGACCATTTTTCGTCTGCATAATTTTCTGCACATCCTCTGTCACATATCGTCCGCTTGTGCGCTGCGAATATAAAAGGCCGTCGCTTTCTAATTGAGAAAGCGCTCTCTGCATGGTGTTCGGATTCACCGAAGCCTGCGCTGCCATTTCTCTTACGGAAGGCAGCTTGGCGCCAGCTGGAAAAATGCCGGAAACAACCATGAGCTGAATCTGTTCAATCAGCTGAGAATAGATCGGTCTGTCAGATTTTAGTTCCCATGCCATATAATCACCTCTGCAATCTTTACCGGTGTGTTTCATTTGTATTATTTTACTAATACAATTGTAACCATTTCCCAATGTTTGTCAATAGGGAATTTGACTGTTTGATCGTGCCTCCGATCCCTCAATTTTGACCTTTCGTCCCATCGATAAGGCTCTGATATTCTGCAGCAAATTCAGATTGTACTAATGTACTAATCGATTAATACAATAATACATCAGCTTTTCCGCTCTGTCAAGATAAAACGAAAAAAACCGCCCGGATTTTTCCGGACGGCACAAGCGGAAGGTTATTGAAAATATTCCAGCGTATTTCGAAGCAGGCACAAAAATTTTTCCCGGTCAGAATCCATTGCTACGAAGGCGTTCGGGCTTAAGCCCCGCACGCTTTGGATATCAACGAGCGTTTGGCCCGCTGTATATTCCCCCTTCGTTTCCACTTCCACAGAATATTCCGATCCTGAAATCACCGTGGGATCAATAAGCGCCGCAGCAGCCAGAGCATCGAACAGAATCATTCCCTTCTCCGTTCGCTCACAATAGGCCGACGGACCGAGCAGGTCACGAAGAAAAGCGGAAGCGCGTCCTCCGACGGCAATCAACCCGGAAAACTCTTCTTTTGAGACAGGCGTTCGATAACAGGCATCCAGACCCACCATTGTAATCGGTACGCCGCTGTGAAAAACAATCCGCGCAGCTTCGGGGTCCGTATAAATGTTGAATTCGGCGCAGGGAGTGACGTTTCCGCCGCTGCAGGCACCCCCCATCAGCGTAATGCGGGAAACCAGCTTCCGGGTCTTGGGGAACGTGCACAACAGAAGCGCCACATTGGTTAGCGGACCTGTCGCAAGGATCTGGAGTTTTCCGTTCTGCCTGATTGCTTCCTTGTACAGAAGCTCCACAGCGTTTCCGGAAACGGCGCTCCGTTCGGGTTCCGGAAGGTTCGCGCCTCCCAAGCCGGTTTCCCCATTAATCCATGCCGCGGCAGGCTGAAACTGCTTCATAATGGGATACATTCCTTGAGCCACCGGAACGTCGATACCAAAATAATCGGTGATTTTCAGCGCATTTTTCGTATTTGTCTCCACGCCCTGGTTTCCGGCAACCGTAGTAACCGCCCGTAGTTCGATGTTCGGCGCCGCCGCTGCCATTAAAAGTGCAACCGCGTCATCAATTCCGGGGTCGCAGTCCATAACAACCGGTATTCTCATTTTTTCCTCCCGTTGGTTCCGACATAAAATTGCCACAAAAAGGCAGAGAAGCGAACGTAACTTTTTCGAGGGTTACCGGTTTACCTCGGACGTTCCCTGCTCCCGCAGATAGGTGCTTTCCAGATCGGAAAGGTGCAGCTTGACGGCAATCGGGTATTTGTCGAAGGCCTGACTTATGTATCCGGCTCCGCCCTTTACGCTTTCGTCGAAACCGCCCATATGCCAACGGATGGCGATTGCCTCCGAGGTTTTCAGCCGCAGAAAACGCTCAATCAGAAAAACCGACTTTTCACCGTGGCCGTAGGGATAGCTGTCTTCAATGGAATAATAAGGGCGCTTTTCCCATGCTCCCGTCTCTTCATTTTTAAAATTCCGCGTTCCTTTTTTATAGAACTGTGCTTTGCAGACGTCGTGAAGCAGGGCACAGATTGCAAAGCTTTCTTCGCTGTCCACACTGGTCTCAAAGTGCTTCTCCATCATGACATGGTACACGCTGACGCTGTGTTGAACCAGACCTCCCAAACAGGCGCAGTGGAATTTTGTGCTTGCGGGAGCTGTAAAAAAATCGGTGGTTTCAAGCCAGTTTAAAAGCTCTGCCGAACCGTTCCGCTTTATCTTGTTTTTATAAATCTCCTCAAATTCTTCCTTATATCCCATCAAAATGCCTCCCAAATGTTTATACTTTTATTATAACATAATTACGGCGGGAAGAACAGAAAGTCAGGAAAACGGTCTTCCGGCTCTCCGCTTTCCGCCTGCTCCGCCGGCGGATGCAGCGGGGCCGGATGGGGGGACAAGCCATGAATGACATGCGTTATCTGAACCTGCTCGCGAAAAACTATCCCAACGCACAGGCAGCGGCTTCGGAAATCATCAATCTGCAGGCGATTCTGAGTCTGCCGAAGGGAACGGAATATTTCTTCAGCGATTTGCACGGGGAGCATTCCGCTTTTCTGTTTCAGCTCAAAAGTGCGTCGGGAGTCGTCCGGAAAAAGATCGACGAGCTGTTCGAGCAATCCATTTCGGAAGAGGAACGCACCGCACTGGCAAAACTGATCTACAGCCCGGAGCCGGAGCTCGCTGAGGCAAAGCGGAAAGGCGTCGGCTTCGATGACTGGTGCCGCATCACGATCTATCGGCTGGTCGAGGTATGCAAAGAAGCAGGCTCGAAATACACGCGCTCCAAGGTCCGGAAAAAGCTGCCGGAAAATTTTGCCTACATCATCGACGAGCTTCTGCACGCGGACGGCGGAAAAAACAAGCCGAACTATTACGGTGAGATTATCCGCACCATTGTACAGACCGGGACGGCCACGCAATTCATCACTGCCCTGTGCAACCTGATTCAGCAGCTTCTGATTGATCGCCTGCACATTCTCGGCGATATTTTTGACCGTGGGCCCAGAGCGGACGCCATCATGGACGCTCTGGCAAACTTTCACGACGTGGATATCCAATGGGGAAACCACGATATTTCGTGGATGGGCGCGGCCGCCGGAAACCATGCCTGCATTGCGAACGTGATCCGGCTCGGGATCAGCTACAACACCTTTGACCTTCTGGAGGACGGATACGGAATCAATCTGCGGCCTCTTGCGGTGTTTGCAGAAAAAGTATACGGCGACGATCCCTGCGAGGCCTTTCTTCCCCATATGCTGGATGAAAATCAGTACGACCCGGTGGATATTCCGCTCGCGGCAAAAATGCACAAGGCGATCGCCATAATCCAGTTCAAGGTGGAAGGCGCGCTGATTCAAAAACACCCCGAATACGGAATGGACAACCGGGTTCTTCTGAACAGAATCGACTTTCAGAAGGGGACGGTCAGCCTCGGCGACGCGGAATATCCGCTGCGGGACCGCTCCTTCCCCACCGTCGACCGAAAACATCCGCTGGAACTGACGCGCGAGGAATCCGAGCTTCTCAAGACGATGTCCTATTCCTTCCGGCACAGTGAGCGCCTGCAGAAGCATATCCGCTTTCTGTATTCGCACGGGAGCATGTTTCTGACCGTAAACTCCAATCTGCTCTACCACGGATGCATTCCGCTGACGGAAAGTGGAGAGATCGACCGGGTTCCAGTCGGAGACCGCTCCCTTGGCGGAAAAAAATATTTGCAATACCTGGACGGCGTCGTTCGGAACGCCTATTTTGCTCCGGAGGGTTCCCCGGAACGGGAAAGTGCCCGCGACATGATGTGGTATCTCTGGTGCGGCGCAAAGTCGCCTCTGTTTGGGAAAAGCAAGCTCGCCGCGTTTGAAAACTACTTTATTGAGGACCGTTCCGCTCATGTGGAAACGATGAATCCGTATTATACGTTTATCGAGCACCGAAAAACATGCGAGATGATACTCCGGGAATTCGGTCTGGATTCTTCTGTTTCTCATATCGTCAACGGACACGTTCCGGTGCGGCTGAAGCAGGGCGAAAACCCCGTAAAAGGAGAAGGGCTTCTGTTCATGATCGACGGCGGCATATCAAAAGCCTACCAGAAGCAGACTGGAATCGGAGGCTACACGTTCATTGCAAATTCCAGGTACCTTGCTCTGGCGGAGCACAAGCCTTTAAAGCCGGGCAGCATCTTCGGCGAGGACGCGCCCAAGGTTCAGGTTGTGGAAGCGATTCCGCAGCGGATCACCGTGGCCGACACCGACACCGGAAGAGAACTTGCCGCGCAGGTTGAAGAACTGACCGCACTTTTGGAATCGTATCGCACGGGTGCAATTAAAGAAAAATAGGTGAAAATACAAGCCCGGACGGAACAATTCCGCCCGGGTTTTCTTGGGATGTTCAGTTCGACTTCCGCGATTCCTCAACCGCCTGCTCATTGAGAAGCGGCAGCCGAACGGTGAAGGTGCTCCCCTGCCCCGCTTCGCTCTCGACGCTGACGTCGCCGCCGTACAGAACGGCAAGATGCTTCACGATGGAGAGGCCGAGGCCCGTTCCGCCGATTTCCCGGGAACGGCTGGTATCGACGCGGTAAAAGCGTTCGAACAAACGGCTGAAATGTTCCGGAGCGATCCCAATTCCGCTGTCCTTCACCCGAATGACCGCCGTCTTTCGCTGATGCACGGAAGTAATCCGCACGCGTCCCTTGGGGACATTATACTTGATCGCGTTCTCAACCAGATTCCCAAGCAGCTGCTGCAAACGGGTTGGAGAGCAGGAAACATAGAGCCCGGGTTCAGCATCCACCTCGATGCTTATCTGGTTTTTCGCTGCAATCTCCTGATATCGCCCAACGCATTTGCGGACGGCTTCCTCCACATTGCAGGGGCAGGCGGAAGGATCGTCCTTTGCGTTTTCAATCTGCGACAGAACCAGCATGTCGTCGATCAGATGCTGCAAGCGCTCGGCTTCAATATCCAGAATATCGTAGAAATAGCGCCGTGTTTTTTCATCGCGGTCTGCGCTTTTCAGCAAATCGATACTTCCCCGGATGGAAGTCAGCGGCGTTTTGAGTTCATGCGTCACATTGGCGACAAATTCGCTGCGAAGGCGTTCCAGTTTGCGGATGCGTGTCACGTCGGAAAGTACGGCGAGCGACGCCGCGGTTTTCTGGCCCGGAATCGGTGCCGTGTAAACCGTAAGCTGTGTGCCGCCCTCCGTCACAAGGTTTTGCTTGCTGGTCAGATTATTTTCCACAGCATTTTTCATCATGTCCGCAATTTTATTAATCAGGAGGCTCCCCTCCAGTTTTTTTCCACTGGACAGCGTGGTGCTGTCCAGCAGCTGCAAGGCGCTCTGGTTCAGAAAAAGAATTTCGCCGTCCCGCGAAACCGCCAACACCCCGTCTGTCATGCCCTGCAGCACACCCTCAAGCTGCTTCTGCTGACTGGTCAGAAGAACAACCGCATTTTCCGTGTTTTCAGCCATCCCGTTAAACGACTCGGCAAGCTCATGAACTTCGTCCCGGAATATTCCGTCCACACGGCAGGAATAATCGCCCCCGGCGATCTGTTTGGCGGCCCCGGTCAGCTGCTGAAGCGGCTCCGTGACATGATAAACAACATACGCTGTGAAAATGCAAACGAGCAGAATGCCCAACAGCATACTGAGGATTGCAATCATCCAGAGACGGTTGATCTCCGCATCCAGATTGGCTGTTGGGAGCGCTGCGCGCAGAAAATATTTGCCCGGAAGATAGATTGCCTCATAGTAATACGGTTTATTGACACTGGCGCTGATGCGGGTGTTGAAGCCCTTCCCGGTTTTCAGCGCCTGGATAATCTCCGGCCGGCTGAGGTGATTCTGGTCGATTTCGTCCTTTGCGCTGTCGCCGAGCACTTTTCCGTTCAGCGAAATAATGCTGATTCGGATATCCTGCCCGGAAGCGTCAAGATGCGTCCCGACGTCCTTCGCCACCTGCGCTGGATTTGCACGGATTTCCGAATCCTTGGTTTGAAGGATGGAAAGTGCGGTTTCCAGACGGTCCGTAAATTCCACCCGATATTGCTGCTGAATTTCTTCCGCTGCGCAAAAAAAAGCGGCGATAAACCCCGCCACTATAATAATCGCATTAAATAGAATTAACCGCTTTTTCAAGGCCGGCTCCCTCCGCTTTTAGAATCTGTTCTCATCTTTGTCAGGTACCACGAAAAGCACAGGAACACCTGCGTATTCCGAGCATTTCCGCCACAATGGTGCTATGAACTATGAGATCAGGTTCTACTCCTCACTGAATTTATAGCCTACCCCGCGAACCGTTTGAATAAACTGCGGACTGTCGGGGTCTTTCTCGATTTTCTGGCGCAGATACCGGACATGGACGTCCACGGTGCGCGTGTCGCCGAAATATTCCACGCCCCACACCTTATCAAGCAGGGTATCACGCGTCAGCACCTTGCCATGGTGCTTCATCAGCATAACCAGAAGATCAAATTCCTTGGCGGTCAGGTCAACGGTCTGTCCGTCACGGGTGACCTGATGCCTTGTTACATCCACCTTCAGCGTGCCGTGGCGAAGGATCAGCTCCTCCTGCTCCGGACGGCCGGCGGTTCTGCGCAAAACCGCCTTAATGCGCGCGCACAGTTCCTTGATACTGAACGGCTTTACAATGTAATCGTCTGCACCGATTTCCAGGCCCAGCACCCGATCGATCTCTTCACCGCGCGCCGTAAGCATGAGAACGGGAACAAAATGCGTCTCCTCGTTTTCACGAAGCATGCGGCAAACGGTAAGTCCGTCGGGCTGCGGCATCATCCAGTCCAGAATCACCGCATCCGGTCGGCGGCGCTTCACCGCTTCCAGCAGTGAAGTACCGTCTGCAAACTCCATCGTTTCAAACCCGCCGTCCTTCAGCCCGATGGCAACAATATTTCGGATATTCGCTTCATCGTCAGCAATATAAATTAATGCCATATGTGACCGCTCAGTACTCCTTTGCGTTCAAATCGGGATGTTCTCCCGTTTCCATAAAAATAACCCATTCCGCTATGTTCGTTGCATGGTCTCCCATCCGCTCAACGTACTTGATAATGAAAAGGAGATCAACCTCCCGCATGACGTTCTGCGGGTTTTCCGTAATGATGCCGCACACCTCAAGAATGATCTTTGAAAACATCTCATCCACGCCATCGTCGCTGTCGCAAACGGCGTTAGCTTCCGCCACGTCGCGGCTCAGGAATACATCCATGGCTCGGCGGAACATTTTCCGAGCCATTTCCAGCATCTGCACCACATGGGTGATCGCAAGACTGTTGGAGTTCAGCTCGCCCACCGTGAGGATTTCGCAGATATCCGCGCACTGGTCGGCTTCCCGTTCCATATCGGTCAGAATCTTCAGGCAACCCGCAATTACACGCATATCCTTGGCGATCGGCTGCTGCAGCATAATCAGGTCGATACATTCCTTCTCAATATTATGCTCCATGCGGTCAATCTCATTATCGCTTTTCGCAACCGCCGCGGCAAGTTCCAAGTCCATGGTGCGCAGCGCCGTAACCGTCTGCTCAATTTTGGAATCGACCGCGTTGCCCATTTCGACAATCTGCGAAATCAGGTCGGTCAGTTCCCGGTCAAACAATTTCCGCGTCATCTTCAGAATTCCTCCTTTAATTATATCCTGCAAAAGTCAAAAAGCAAGGGGGGATCAGCCGAAACGTCCTGTGATATACCGTTCTGTGCGTTCATCCTTCGGCTGATTGAACATGGTGACGGTATCGGTGTATTCCACAACTTCTCCCAGAAGAAAAAATGCGGTTTTATCGGCGATTCGTGCGGCCTGCTGCATATTGTGCGTCACAATGACAACCGTGTAGCTCTTGCGCAGGTCGTCCATCAGGTCTTCGATTTTCAGGGTGGAAATCGGGTCCAGTGCGCTGGTCGGTTCATCCATAAGGATAACCTCCGGTTCCACCGCGAGCGCTCTGGCAATGCAGAGGCGCTGCTGCTGACCGCCGGAAAGGCCGAGGGCGGATTTTTTCAGACGGTCCTTTACTTCATCCCACAAAGCTGAATTCCGAAGGGACCGCTCCACAATTTCATCAAGCTGTTTTTTGGATTTCACGCCGTGAACGCGGGGCCCATAGGCAATATTGTCGTACAGGGACATGGGAAACGGGTTCGGGTTCTGGAACACCATGCCGACACGCTTACGGAGGAAGGTTACATCCGTGTGAGAATCGTAAATATCCTCCTCGTCGATGGAAACGGTTCCGTCGATTTTGCAGTTTTCCACCAGATCGTTCATCCGATTGATGGTTTTCAGGCAAGTTGATTTTCCGCAGCCCGAAGGCCCGATAAACGCCGTGACCTTATTCCTGGGAAGCTCCAGATTGACGTTCTTGAGCGCATGAAATTCGCCATAATGGAGATTCAGGTCTTTCATCACAATTTTGATGTCCATATGTAACGGCAATTCCCTTCTCAAATGATTTGCGCGTTTCCGGGTTCCATCGCGCAAAATTTTCGTTTTCTATTCTTACTTTTCTATTTTACCGGCGCATTGTTAAAGGAATGTTAAACAACGTTTAGAAAGTCTTTAAATAGATTCTTTCGCTTTCCGCCAAATAACAATTGCGCCCAATAAAAATATCCCATCGGGAAAAAAGGAGTTGACTTTTCCGGATGAATGGAATAATATAGATTGATATAAAGTATACTATTTAGAAAGCATGGTGTCATATGTCTACCGTTGATCTGACGCTGCTTGGAATTCTAATGAATAAGCCATTGAATGCCTATGAAATCAAAAAGAGATTGGAATTTATGCACATTCAGCGATGGACCAAGATCAGTTCCCCCGCCGTTTACAAAAATCTGGTGAACCTTCACCGCCGCGGGTATCTGGACGCCCAGACCGTCCGGGAAAGCGAAATGCCGGAAAAGACGATTTATACGGTCAATGAGAAAGGGAGACAGCATTTCCACAGCCTGATGGAGAAGCTCTGCCAAGACCCAGGAACCGTATATATTGAGTTTACCTCTCTGATCGCGCAGCTCAACAAACTGGAAAAACCAGATGCGCTTCGGATGCTTTCCGAACTGGAGGAAAACCTCACGTTAACGCTGGAATCCCTGCGTGCCGCTCAGAAAGACCGGGAGGAGCTTCCGGAGGCAAACGCCATCATTGGCCTTTATTCAGACATGTACGAGCTTTTCTGCGGCTGGGTCCGTCGATACCAGGAACAGTTTCTGAATTCTTAGGTACACGGGTTACCCCGCAGAAAAACGGAGCTTTGCTCGGGACTATTTTTTGTCGTAATACTATAAAGTATACTAATATTGACTATACTGGAAAGAGGCTGTTACATCATGGAAAAAGGAAAGAAACTGGTTCCGATTTTTATCGGACTGATGGCCAGCCTGCTGATTTACGCGATGGACTCCACCGTATTCAGCACTGCTATGAAAAAAATCGTGCAGGAGATTGGCGGAGGAGCCTGGTATTCGTGGCCGTTTACCTCCTACATGCTGTGCTCCACGGTCATCATCCCGATTGCAGGGGCAATTTCGGACAGCATTGGGCATAAACCGGTTTTCCTGACCGGAATTCTTGGCTTCCTGCTCGGCTCCGCGCTTTGCGGCATTTCGCAAAATATGGTGCAGTTAATTGTATTCCGGGCGATTCAGGGAATCGGAGGAGGAATCATTGTCTCCGGCGTGTTTACATTGGTCGCCGACCTATTCCCACCGGCCGAACGTGGAAAATACACCGGAATCGTGTCCTCCATGTACGGTCTTGCCAATATGATTGGGCCGCTAGCCGGAGGGGTGATTGCAGACCGGCTGAACTGGCGCTGGATTTTCTACCTGAATGTGCCCGTCGGCCTTATCGCCTTCTTCCTCATTCTTTTCAGACTGCCGCGATTTCTCCCGGAAAACAAGAAAAAGGCAGATCGAGCCGGCATGGCCCTTTTAGTTCTTACACTGACTCCCCTTCTGCTCGCACTCAGCCTTGCCGGAAATCTGTTCGCGTGGAACTCCCCCCCGATTCTCCTGATGCTTTTAGGCTCGGCGGTCATGCTGGTTCTGTTCGGACTCACCCAGCGCAGGGCGGAAAACCCGGTGCTACCTCCGGAATATTTTGCGGACCGGCGCATCAGCATGTCTCTGGCGGTCTCGTTCCTGAACCAGATTGTCATGATGGGAGCGGTGATCTACCTGCCCTATTATGAGCAGTATGTGCTGAAAATGAGTGCCACTGCCTCAGGAATGGTACTGGCGCCCATGATGGTAAGCCTGGTTCTCTCAGGCAATCTGACCGGTCTGCTTATTTCCCGGACCGGAAAATGCGGAATCTGGTCTGTTGCCGGGTTTATTCTTTCCGGTATCGGAATGGCTTTGCTTTCCGTGGTGAAGAGCGATACTGCTTCTCTCTCTCTTATCGCTTTCGCCGTTCTGATCGGTTTTGGAGCGGGCATGAACATGCCTGTCGGCAACGTCAACGCCCAGAATGCGGTTCCTAAAAGCCGGATCGGTTCCGTCACTTCCTCTGTCACCTTTGCCCGGAACGTAGGAACGGCGTCCGGAAGCGCTCTGTTCGGCGCGGTGTTATCACTTGCGCGCTCTTCGGGAGCTTCGGACTTGGGAGGATTGCGCACGGTGTTTCAATCCGGCATTCCGGTTGCGGCTCTCGGAATTCTGTGTGCCCTGCTGCTCCGTGACGCACGTCCCGAACCGTATAAGGAAAGGCCAGCGGAGCTACAGGCCAAATGTGATGAAGCAAATGCTCAATAAATAACATCAGCCCAGACACCATACGGTGTCTGGGCTGATGTTATTTAAAAGTTATTTCTTATCGTATAGATAGCAGGAAACATAATGGCCCGGAGAAACCTCTTTGAGCTCCGGCGTTTCGCCGTGACAAACATCCATTACCTGCCCGCAGCGCGTGCAGAAACGGCACCCTGCCGGAGGATTGATCGGGCTCGGAACCTCGCCCTGCAAGATAATCCGGTCTTTTTTCTTATTCGGATCAACCAGCGGAATTGCCGAAAGAAGTGCCTTCGTATAAGGGTGCAGAGCATTGGAATACAGCTCGCCCTTAGGCGCGATTTCCATCATTTTACCAAGATACATAACGCCGACGCGGTCACTGATATGCTTGACGACGTTCAATCCGTGGGCGATAAACAGATACGTGAGGCCAAACTCCTCTTTTAGATCGTCGAGAAGATTCAGCACCTGTGCCTGAATGGAAACGTCCAGAGCGGAAACCGGCTCGTCGCACACAATCAACTTCGGTTGAACCGCAAGCGCCCGGGCAATGCCGACACGCTGACGCTGTCCGCCCGAAAACTCATGCGGATAGCGGTTGCGCTGATGCTGCGCAAGACCGACACAGTTCAGCAGATAGATCACACGCTTTTCGATTTCATTATCCGGAAGCAGATGGTTGATTTTGATCGGCTCGGCGATAATGTCCCCGATGGTCATCCGGGGATTCAGGGAAGCGTAGGGATCCTGAAAGATCAGCTGAATGTCTTTACAGAATTTACGCCGTTCTTTCTCACCCAAAGCAGTCAGGTCCGTGCCGTCAAAAATAATTTTTCCGCTTGTTGGCGTGTAAAGATTTACTAGCATTTTGCCAAGTGTTGTTTTGCCGCACCCGGATTCGCCTACGAGGCCGAAAGCCTCGCCCTTGTGAATCGTGAAGGAAACGTCCTCCACTGCCTTCAGCACGGAAGTCGGTTTCCCGAAAAAGCTTGTTTCAACGGTGAAATGTTTGGTCAGATGCTGAATTTCAACCAGTGTTTCGCTCATCAGCCCTCCGCCTCCTTTCCCTGTTCATACAGGAAGCAGCGCACCATGTGGCCGTCCACCGACTTCAACGTCGGCATTTCCTTTTTGCAGCGGTCCATGCAGCGGTCGCACCGGTCTGAGAATGGGCAACCCTCCGGCATATGAAGCGGGTTCGGAACCATGCCTTTGATCATATAGAGACGTTCGCCGCTCTCATCGTCGATCTTCGGGATGGAGTTCAAAAGGCCGAGCGTATAGGGATGCATCGGGTTTGCAAACAGGCTTTTTACGTCGGCGGTTTCCATGATTTTGCCGCAGTACATGACGATGACACGGTCAGCCGCCTCGGCTACAACACCGAGATCGTGCGTAATAAGCAGAACCGCCATGTTGAACTTTTCGCGGAGCCCGTAAATCAGGTCCAGAATCTGAGCCTGAATGGTAACGTCGAGCGCCGTCGTCGGTTCGTCCGCAATCAGCAGCTCCGGATTGCACGAAAGCGCCATAGCAATCATGACGCGCTGACGCATGCCGCCGCTCATCTGATGCGGATAATCGTGTGCGCGCTCCTCCGGGCTAGGAATGCCGACAATTCTCAGCATTTCAATCGTCCGTGCCCACGCTTCCTTTTTATTAAGCTTCATGTGTGTCATAATACTTTCGGAAATCTGGTCGCCGATCCGGTAAACCGGATTCAGCGAAGTCATCGGCTCCTGAAAGATCATGGAAATCTGATCACCGCGGATCTTCTGAAGCTCTTTTTCGCTTTTCTTGAAAAGGCTTTCGTCCTTGTAGAGAATATCCCCGCCGGTAACTTCTCCGGGTTCCTGCAAAAGTCCCATGATTGAAAGCGAAGTAACGCTCTTTCCGGAACCGGATTCTCCGACGATTGCAAGGATTTCCCCTTTATCCAGCGTAAAGCTCATATCGTCCACTGCGTGGACGGTGCCGTTTTTCAGTTTAAAATCTGTCTTAAGGTTTTTGACTTCCAGCAACATATCCGATCACCGCCTTATCGTATTCTGGACTTCGGGTCAAGAGCATCGCGAAGTCCGTCGCCAAACAGATTGAATGCAAGAACCGTGAGGGTGATCGCTATGCCCGGGAAAACCAGCGTATAGGGTGCCGAGAAAATAAATCCTCTTGCACGGCCAAGCATGTCGCCCCATTCGGCGAAGGGTGGCTGAACGCCCAGCCCAAGAAAACCGAGGGCTGCCGTGTCGAGAATTGCGGAGGAAACGCCGAGCGTTGCCCGGACTACGATGGAGGACATGACGTTGGGAAGGATGTGACGGAAAATGATGCGTCCGTCCTTATTCCCGATGACCCGCGCGGCCTGCACATAGTCGTTTTCCTTGGCTGAAAGAATGCTGCCGCGAACAATGCGCGCATATTCCGGAATCGAAACAAGGCCGATCGCGATGACCGCCTTATCGATGCCCTTTCCAAGCGCCGCCATAAACGCAATGGCAAGCAAAATCGAGGGAATGGCAAGCATCATATCCATGCAGCGCATGATAACGGTGTCAATTTTTCCGCCCTTGTAGCCTGCGATGGAGCCGAAAACAACTCCGATCGTCATGGAGATGGCCACAGCCGCAATTCCGACGAACAGGGAGATTTTGGTCCCGTCAAGCACACGGCTGAAAATATCCCGGCCCAGCTGATCCGTACCGAACCAGTGCTGAGCGTTGGGCGAAATAAAGCTTTTCGTCATGTCGGAATAGTTCGGATCATAAGGCAGAATCTGCTTATGCATCAATTCGCTGACCCAGATAACAAGCGCTAGAACAGCAAGAACCAGAATTAGGCACATTCCTGCAACTGCTACCTTATTGGCTTTCAGCGAATCCCACATCGCCGCAATCTGCGATTCCGGCTTATCCGCACCGGATACAGCCTGTACCGGTTTCTTGCTGTCCGTTTGTAAATCGTTCATACAGGCTTACCCTTCTTTCTTCGATGAATATTTAATGCGCGGATCCAGGAACGCATAGAGGATGTCCACTGCAAGGTTGACCAGAACATAGACTACAGCCACCAGCAGAACAACACCCTGCACCACCGGGAAATCTGACTTCAGAATGCAGTTGACCGTGTAGGCACCGATTCCGGGCCAGGAGAAAACGGTCTCCGTCAACACAGCGCCGCCAAGCAAGCTGCCGAACTGAAGCCCGATCACCGTCACGATTGGAATCAGGGCGTTCCGTAAGGCATGTTTTTTAATGACTTTACCGGAAGCAAGCCCCTTGGCTCTCGCCGTACGGATATAATCCTGGCCGAGGCATTCCAGCATGCTGGAACGTGTCATACGCGTGATAATCGCCATGGAATACATGCCGAGTGCCAGAGCCGGCAGCAAAATGTGCCGGAGCGCATCCACAAGAGCATCCGTATCCCCCGCCGCGATCGAATCGATGATGTTGAAGCCGGTAATGGTATCCGGCTGAAGCAGCGGGTCCAGCCGTCCGGTGGACGGCAGCCAGTGAAGCGTACCGGAGAAAAGGATAATCAGCAGAATACCGAGCCAGAAGATCGGCATGGATACGCCGATCAGGGCAAGAATTCTTCCGCCGTTATCGAAGATGGAGTTCTTTTTCACCGCGGAGACGACACCGATGAGGATGCCGAAAACGGAAGCAAACAGAATAGCCGCAATTGCCAGTTCAATGGTGGCAGGAAAACGGGAGAAAATTTCCTGCGTAACAGGAGCCTTTGTATAAAAGGAATTCCCAAGATCGCCCGTTACCGCGCCTTTTATGTAGTTGACATATTGGAGCCAGACTGGGTCGTTCAGGCCGTTCGCCTGCCGCCACGCCTGAATCGATTCTCTCGTAGCGTGTTCGCCGAGAACGATCGGAGCCGGGTCTGGAGAAAAGACGCGCATAATCAGGAATACAATGATCGAAACACCGATCAGAACGGGAATCAGCATCAAAATACGCTTGATAATATATTTTATCATCTGCAACAACCTTTCCGCCTTTGGCATTTGCCTCAAAACAGAACGATTTTTCTGTCCTGAAGCAAATGCCATGCGGCGCATGGCATATATAGGAAAAACCGGCCTTTAAAACAGGCCTGCCGAGCACCGCTTTCGCGGCGCCCGGCAACACTGTCGAAAGTACGTTCAATCAACCCTTGGAAACACCCGCAAGCGGTGTAATGCCTGTAACATGATAATAGAAATCATGAATATTCGGGCGGTAGCCGCAAAGCGTCTGGGAGTGAGAAATCGGGAGCCATACGGCATCCTTCGCAGCGATCTTCTCAAGCTGGGTATAGATCGCGTTGCGTGCGGCGCCTTCCGGAGTTGCTGTGCCTTTGGCAATCAGCTTGTTATATTCCGGATTCTTGTAGAGAGCGACGTTCTGGGAAGGATCGTCGACGGCCATCAGGTTCATAAAGTTATCCGGGTCGCCGTTGTCGCCCGTCCAGCCGTAGAAGCAGGCATCGTAGCCGCCTTCTTTGACTTTGCTCTTGTAGGTCGTCCAGTCATAGGAATCGATCTTGCAGGTAACGCCAACCTTGGAAAGGTATCCCTGAATAGCTTCCGCGAGTGCCTGGCCGTTCGCCGTGTTATAAGGCCTCGGGTTCGAATAGGTGATCATGTGGATGGTCGTCACACCGGCAGCCTTCAGCGTTGCGGCGGCAGCAGTCGCGTCATAGGGAACCTGAGCGATGCTCTTGTCATAACCGTCCATGAAGGTAGGCATAATGGAAGTAGCAGGATCGGAATAGCCTTTGTAAAGGCTCTTGACCAGTTCCGGAACATTGACCGCCTGAGAAACGGCAGCACGAACCTTCGGATCGTTAAACGGCTTTTTGCTGGTGTTATAAGCCATATAATTGATCGTCATGCCGGAAGCCTGAAACAGCTTGTTGCCCGCGCCCGTGATCTGGCTGACAACCGTTGCGTCAATTCCGTCGATCATATCCGCTTCGCCGTTGTTCAGAGCAACAACACGTGCGGAGTTATCGGCAATGAATTTGAAGATAACGTTTTTGGTCTTGGCTTTATCGCCCCAGTAATTGTCATTGCGGACCAGAACGACATCCTCGCCCTTGTCCCAACGGACAAACTTGTAGGGACCGGTGCCGACCGGTGCCTGATTGACGTTGTTGCTGTTGGCCTGAAGTGCCTTCGGGCTGACCATCGGTGCACCGAACACCATGGCCAGATTCTTCAGGAACGGTGTGCAGGGAGCGCTCATGGTAATCTTAACCGTGCTCTTGTCAACCGCTTCCACGCTCTTTACAGAGCCGAAGACGAAAGAAGCATAGGACATATCTTTGGTCACTTTCGGTGGAAGCTGACGGTCAATGTTGAACTTAACCGCAGCGGCGTCAAAGTCTGTTCCATCCTGGAATTTTACGCCCTGACGAAGCTTAAAGGTGTAGGTAAGCCCGTCGCTGCTGACTGTGTAGCTCTCAGCGAGGCAGGGCTCCACTTTCGTGGAATCTTTTGCATATTTGAGCAGGCCTTCGTAAATATTGCAGGTAACCTTGGCGGATTCACCGTCATCGACCAGCGCCGGATCAAGGCCGCGCGGCTCAGAACCCTGAGCGTAAACCAGTGTGTCATTTGCCTTAGTCTTTGCCGTAGACGCGGTTCCGGTTCCGGACCCGGAAGCAGTACCCGTTGATTTGCTGCCGCAGCCGGAAAATGTGGCTGCTGCGATTACACCGGCTAATACTGCCGCTGTAATCCGTTTCCAGCGATTCTTTTTCATAAAAAACGCTCTCCTTTTCATTTCAAGCAAAGGACGCCCGACAAGTTTAATATGTCAAGCGTGGCATATTGAACAAGCACTTATTTTAGCACAATAACACTTTTTTTTCAAGTCTAAATCGGGTTGTACTGATTACAATTTTGCATAATCATTGCAATAAAAATTTATTTTGTGATATTTATTGTCATAAATTAGAATTTTTTTATTCGAAAAAACTTACCTTCCGACAATACAGGTGTATAATAAAAAAAGATTTAGATTAGGAGATGCGAGAAAAATGATACATCAAAAAAGGCTGGAACATGTGATCGAAAACATGAAGCAAAAGCACCTGAGTCAGATTATCGTGTCATCGACGGCCTCCATTTATTACCTTACGGATATCTGGATCGAACCGTTTGAGCGTCTGCTGGCGCTGTATATCCGGGACAACGGCGAAACCGTACTGTTCGCAAATGAAATTTTTGGGCTATCTCCACAGGACGGGATGAAACTCTCCACTCATACGGACTGTAATAATCCCGTGGTTCAGCTTGCACAGACCGTAAAAGCCGGTGAAATTGGAATCGATAAATTCTGGTCCGCAAAATTTCTGATCGGCCTGATGGACCTGCGGAAAGACATTCAGCCTGTAAACGGTTCTGAACCGGTGGATTTCGCCCGAATGCTAAAGGATGACGAAGAAATTCATGCCATGCGGAAAGCCTCGCGGATCAACGACAGCGTGGTTGAGCGGGCGATTGCTGCCATACGCGAAGGAGTAAAGGAAACGGACCTTTCCGACCTAGTGGAGAAACAGTATGCGGAGAACGGCGGAAACCGCTCACCGGAAGGACAGCTGGTCTGCTTTGGGGCAAACGGCGCGGACCCGCATCATTTTCCGGAAAACGTTGAAATCAAAGAGGGAGACTCCGTCATTCTCGATATCTTCAACCCCATCCGGCGCTACTGGTGCGATATGACGCGTACGGTCTTTTTCCGGAGCGCAACCGAAGAACAGAAAAAAGTATATGAAACCGTCCTGAAGGCAAATCGGGCCGCTGAAAACAAGATCCGTCCGGGACTGCTTCTGTGCGATTTTGACCGCGCTGCCCGTCAGGTAATTGAAGACGCCGGCTATGGGAAATACTTCACCCATCGGCTCGGCCACGGAGCCGGTCTGGAATGCCATGAAATTCCGGACAACAGCGCCGCGAGCAAGGTTGTCGCTCAGCCCGGCATGGTTTTCTCCGTGGAGCCAGGTATCTACCTGCCCGGTAAATTCGGCGTTCGAATCGAGGACCTCGTCCTTGTCACAGAAGACGGCTGCGAGGTGCTGAATCAGGCATCCAAGGAATTCCGGATCGTCGGCTGAACCGAGCGCAGCAGGGCCGCTAAGTAAAAAGAATCGGGATGCAAATTGCATCCCGATTTCTTTTTACTTGGTCGGAAACGCTCCGAACTTCCGGAAACGCTCATAGCGCTGCTGAATCAGCATTTCCCGATCCTCTGGGAGCTTTTCCGCAATAAAACGACTGAGCAGGGTTTTGAGGTCCCCGCAGAGACGTTCAAAATCGTCGGATTCCGGAACAATGCGCTCGATGACATCCATCGACTTCAGGTCCTGCGCCGTGATTTTCAGGCACTGGGCCGCCTCTTTCACTTTGGAGCTGTCCTTCCAGAGGATACTGGCGCATCCCTCCGGGGAAATGACGGAATAGACGGCGTTTTCCAGCATCCACACCTCGTCTGAAACGGCGAGAGCAAGCGCGCCGCCGCTTCCGCCCTCCCCGACAAAGATGGAAACAACCGGAGTGCGGAGGGTCATCATCTCCATCAGATTCTCCGCGATGGATTGGCCTTCCCCGCGTTCCTCCGCCGAAATGCCGCAGTAAGCTCCCGCGGTATCCACAAAGCAGATGACCGGGCGGCCGAATTTTTCCGCAAGCTTCATCTGGCGCAGCGCCTTCCTGTAACCTTCCGGATGGGCGGAACCGAAATTGCGGCGCACCTTGTCCTTGGTATCCGAGCCCTTTTCATGGGCGATCACCGTAACCGGAACGCCGTTCAGACGCGCAATTCCCGCCACGATTGCTTTGTCGTCTCCGAAGCGGCGGTCGCCGTGCATCTCAACGAAATCCTCAAAAACCTGCCTCACATAGGAAAGTCCGGTGGGCCTCCCCTTTGCGCGCGCGGCGGTCAGTCTGTCAAATGCCTCCATGGGTCAGCCCCTCCTTTCATGAAGTGACAGCAGGTTCGCTAAGTAATCCTTCTGCCTGCTCCGCACGACAATGTCGTCCAGAAAGCCCTTTTCGAACAGGAATTCAGCCCTCTGGAAATCCGGAGGAAGCTTCTGGCGGATCGTCTGCTCGATGACCCGCGGCCCCGCAAACCCGATCAGGGCTTTCGGCTCCGCAAGAATGATGTCCGCCTCCATGGCAAAGCTGGCGGTCACGCCGCCTGTGGTTGGGTCGGTCAGCACAGCGACGTAAAGATTGCCTTTGTCGCTGTGCCGTTTGACTGCGCCGCTGGTTTTCGCCATCTGCATCAGGGAGAGAATCCCTTCCTGCATTCTTGCCCCGCCGGAAACGGTATAACCGATAACCGGGAGAGAATGCTCCGTCGCGTACTCAAACAGCCGGGTGATTTTTTCACCGACTACGGTTCCCATGCTGCCCATCATAAAAAACGGTTCCATGACAAAAAGGCAGCAGGAAAATCCGCCGATCGTGGCTGTGCCGCACACGACCCCTTCTTTTTCCGCGCTTTCCAGATGCGCGTGCCAGAGCTTTTTATCATAACCGGGAAAATTCAGCAGATTTCGGGCGCGCAGATCGGCGTCCATTTCCTGAAAACTGTCCGTGTCCGCAACCATACCGATGCGCTGCCGCGCGTTCATTCGGAAATGATGCCCACATTTCGGGCAGACATGGAACCGTTCGTCCAGTTCCCCGTTCAGGAGAAACGATTTGCAGGACGGACAGGACACGCACATCTCATCTGGAATATCCGGCTGCGAATTCTTTGAATGCCGGTCGAACCATTCCAGCGTGTTCAAAGGCTTTTTGAATAAATCCTTGTTCAGCATAGTTTGCCTGCCTTCTCAAGCTTTTCCAGAAAATCCGTATGGTAATTTCCGGAACGGAAATCCGGCTGATTCATAATATTCATATGCATCTCGCCGTTGGTTTTTATTCCCTCAATCACCAGCTCGCAGAGCGCGGCCTTCATCTTCCGGATCGCTTCCTCCCGCGTCGGGGCATAAACGACCAGCTTTCCGACCAGGGAATCATAGAACGGCGGAACGGAATAATCCTGATAAAGCGCGGTGTCGAAGCGCACCCAAGGCCCGCCCGGCGTATGGAGCAGCGTAATGCGGCCACTGCTCGGGCGGAATTTCTGCGACGGGTCCTCCGCATTGATGCGGCATTCGATGGCGCAGCCGGAAACGCGCACGTCTTCCTGAACGAAACCGAGCTCCAGCCCCGCCGCAATGCGGATCTGCCACTTGACGAGATCGATTCCCGTAACCATTTCGGTCACGGCATGCTCTACCTGCAGCCGGGTATTCATTTCCATAAAATAGACGTTCTGTTCGCGGTCCATCAGGAATTCTACCGTTCCGGCGTTGGTATAGCCGGCCGCCTTTGCAGCCTGCACGGCGTAGGAAATTAATTTCTGCCGGGTGCGTTCGCTGATCGAAGAGGCGGGGCTTTCCTCCACCAGCTTCTGATGCTTGCGCTGTACGGAGCATTCGCGCTCCCCGAGGACGACGCAGTGCCCTTTTGTGTCGCAAAGGAGCTGCACCTCGATATGTTTTGCGGGATACAGATATTTTTCCAGATAGACGGCGCCGTCGCCGAACGAATTTTTGGCTTCCGCCGAAGCGGTAAGAAACGCCTTCTCAAAATCCTCCGGACGGTCAACCTGACGAATTCCGTTTCCGCCGCCGCCGCTCCGTGCCTTGATGAGCAGTGGATACCCGATTTTTTCGGCCTCCGCTTTGGCCTGCTCTACATTTTCCACCATTTCGCTGCCGGGAATAACCGGAACCCCGGCCTCCTGCATGGTGCGGCGCGCCATGTCCTTATCCCCCATTTTTGCAATGACGCCGGAGGAAGGACCGATAAAGGCGATACGGCACTTTTCGCAAAGGGCCGCGAATTTCGAGTTCTCGGAAAGCAGACCATACCCCGGGTGAATGGCACCGGCGCCGGTTACCTCCGCAGCCGAGATGATCGCCGCAATATTCAGGTAGCTATCCCTTACGGGCGCAGGCCCGATGCAGACGCTTTCATCGGCAAGGCTGACATGCAGAGCATCCCGGTCCGCCTCGGAAAAAACCGCGACGGTGGCAATGCCCATTTCCTTGCAAGCGCGGATGATCCGGACGGCAATCTCCCCGCGGTTCGCAATCAGTATTTTGGAAAACAAGGCTTCTCCCCCTACTCTTTCAGACGATGGCAAACGAAAGCTCCGCCGTCACCGCCAGTTTTCCATCCACGGTGCCGCGGCCCTTCGCAAAATAAAACGGAGGCCGGCTCCGGGTCATGCTGCATTCCATCACCAATGTGTCGCCCGGCTTGACCTGCTTTTTAAAACGGACTTTTTCCAGCCCGGTAAATAGCGGGGTGTGCCCCTTGACCTGATCGGCCAGAAGGATACTGCAAGTCTGTGCCACCATTTCGCACTGGATTACCCCGGGGACAATCGGATTCCCCGGAAAATGGCCCTGAATAAAATATTCATCGCCCTTAATCGTATATTTGCCCACCGCGAGATTTTCACCCTTGAGCTCCACCTCATCGAGCAGGAGCATCGGCTCCCGATGCGGCAGAATCTGCTTTAATTCTTCCCGATTCATGCAAAACGCCTTTCTCCGCGCCGGTATGATCCGCCGCCCCGCGCGGAAGGGCATGACGAAAAGCTCAGCGGACCTTGAACAGGGTCTGACCGTATTCGACCACCTGGCCGTTTTCCGCACAGACGGCCACAATTTCACCGTCCATGTCGGAATTGAGTTCATTTAAAAGTTTCATTGCTTCAATAACGCAGAGCACGTCGCCTTTTTTTACCTTGCTACCGACCTTTACAAAGGACTCGGCTTCCGGCGATGGCGCGGCATAAAATACGCCGACCAGCGGACTCTTGACCTCGCGGTAATTGGCGGGCTCTGCTCCAGTGTCCCCCGCCGCCTGCAGGGCAGTGGGAACGCTCGGCGGAACGACGGCCGGAACTGCCACCTGAGGAGCAACGGCAAGATCGCGCTCCAGACGGATCGTCTTGTCGCCCTCGGTAACCTCCAGGCAGGTGAGATCCGCTTCCCTCATGATTTTTGCCAGAGACTGTATTTCTTCCACCTTCATGAAATGAGGCCCCTTTCGATTCCTAAAATTAGGCTTCCACCTTTTTGAACACCAGGCATGCGTTGTGTCCGCCAAACCCAAGGTTGGTGGAAAGCGCAAAATCGGGCTTCGCCTCGCGGGCCTTGTTCGGTACATAGTCAAGGTCACAGTCGGGATCAGGCTCCTGATACCCGATGGTCGGGGGAATGATCCCCTTGTTCAGCGCAAACAGGCAGGCAATCGCCTCCGCTGCGCCGGTAGCTCCCAACATATGGCCCGTCATCGATTTGGTGGAGCTGATCATTGCGCGATTCGCCTGCTCCCCAAGCGCCTTTTTGAAGCCGAGCGTTTCGGTCTTGTCGTTCATCGGTGTGCTCGTTCCGTGCGCGTTGATATAAAGCAGCGCATCCTGCGGAACTTCCGCTTCGCCGACCGCAAGGCGGATGGCATTGGAAATGCCGATGGCCTCTGGCTGCGGAGCCGTCATATGGTAGGCGTCGTTGGTGTTGCCGTAGCCACAGACTTCCCCGTAAATTTTGGCACCACGTTTCACGGCGTGCTCATATTCTTCCAGAATCAGAATAGCTCCGCCCTCGCCCATGACAAAGCCGCTGCGGCGCTTGTCGAACGGAGTGGAGGCCTGCATCGGGTCCTCTGCGCTGGAAAGAGCCGTCATGTTGGAGAAACCGCCGATTGCGAGCGGATTGATGGTCGCCTCCGAACCGCCTGCGATCATCGCGTCGGCCGCACCGTACTGAATTGCACGGAAAGCCTCTCCGATCGAATTGGCGGAGGTGGAGCAGGCGGTGACGATGCACATCGAAGGTCCCTGTGCGTTAAAGCGGATGGCGATATTACCTGCCGCAATATTTGATATCATTTTCGGAATATAGAACGGAGAAACATGTCTCGGCCCTTTTTCAAGCATTTTTCCGCATTCTTCAATAAACGTATCCATGCCGCCGATGCCGGAACCGACATAGACGCCGAGGCGCTCTGGTTCCACGTTCCCGGCGATGCCGCTGTCGTCCATCGCCTGAACTGCGGCTGCCATGGCAAATTTCGCGTAAAGGTCCGTTTTGCGGACCTGAGCTTTTTCCATGTAATCCTCCGGATGAAAATCTTTCACCTCGGCGGCGATATTCGTTTTGCAGTCCTTCGGATCAAATCGGGTAATGTAGCCAACTCCGCATTTTCCGGCGACCAGACTTTCCCAAAAGGTGGCTGTGTCGTTTCCAATCGGAGTGACCGCGCCCATGCCCGTGACAACTACTCGCTTCTTCATAAATTTTCCCTCCCGTTTTAGTGGTTTACATGCAAAGGCCGCCGTCGACGCGGATCACCTCGCCGGTGATATAGGAGGCGCCGTCGTCCGCCAGAAACGCAGCAAGCGAAGCGACGTCTTCCGGAGTGCCCGCACGTTTTGCCGGAATTCCGGTAAGGATTGCCTCACGCGCTTTTTCCGGCATGGTCTTTGTCATATCGGTATCGATAAAGCCGGGAGCGATCGCGTTGCAGGTCACGCCGCGGCTGGCCAGTTCCTTGGCAACCGATTTGGTAAGCCCGATGATTCCGGCCTTGGCGGCCGCGTAGTTTGCCTGCCCGGGATTCCCCGTCA
Organism: Bacillota bacterium; assembly: GCA_023410445.1. Taxonomy (GTDB): domain Bacteria; phylum Bacillota; class Clostridia; order Oscillospirales; family Acutalibacteraceae; genus Caproicibacter. The sequence goes on from JAEYPT010000008.1 coordinate 221,195, forward strand.
GGCCAGCCACCGAGCTGATATTGATGATGCGTCCGCTTTTTTTGCGTATAAAGTGATGATAGCAATGGCGAATCATATGAAATGCACCGTTCAGATTGGTTTGAACAACGCGACTGAAATCCTCGACCTTCATGGTAGCGACAAGGCCGTCCTTGGTAATTCCGGCGTTGTTGACCAGAATATCGATCTGCCCGAAATCCGAAAGGATCTGTTTGACAATCTCGCCCGTCGCCTCAAAATCGGAGACGTCGCACCGGTAAGCCTTCGCCTGAACGGAAAACCGCTCGGCCAGTTCGCAGGTTTCGCGGGCGGAATCCTCATTCCCTGCAAAAAGAATCGCAATGTTCGCTCCGTTTTCCGCCATTTTCAATGCAATGGCCCGCCCGATTCCGCGCGAACCGCCGGTAACGACGGCAACTTTTTCTTTTAGCATGAAGCGTCCCTCCCCGCTTTTACTTCGGCAACCGTTTTGGCAAGAGTTTCCGAATTTTCCACATGGTAAACCGCAGCATTCGGGAGCGTCTTTTTTACTAAGCCGCTCAGGGTTTTGCCGGGGCCGACCTCAATGAACACGTCGGCGCCGTCGGACGCCATGCGTTCCAGGATTTTCCGCCACAGCACCGGATGGTTGACCTGATTCACCGCTGTATTCCGAATTTCATCCGGTACGGCAGAATAAGGCTCCGCAGAAAAATCGGCGTAAACCGGAATTTTCGGCGCATTTACCGAAACCGTTTTCAGGTCGGTTTCCAGACGTGAAGCTGCCTCATTCATATACGGTGAATGGAAGGCTCCGCTCACGGCGACTGGGACCGCGCGTCCGCCTGCATCGGCAACTTCTTTTGCCAGAATTTCCAGTTCCGCTTTCTCCCCCGCCGCCACAAGCTGGCCGGGGCAGTTGTAATTGACCGGATAAACACCTTTGAGACGCGCGCAGAACTCCTGTACCTTCTCATCCGCCAGTTTCAGAATGGCCAGCATCCCGCCGCCCGTCTTCTGAGCTGCGGCATCCATGTATTCGCCGCGGCGGCAGACAAAAGAAAAGCCCTCTTCGGGAGAAAAAACGCCGGAGAAAGTCAGCGCGGCAATTTCACCGAGGGAGAATCCAGCCGTCAGATCCGGATGGATTCCGTTTTCCTCCAATGCCGCAGCCGCAGCGAGATCAACGCAGTAAACGCAGGGCTGGGTGTTAACCGTCCTGCCCAACGTTTCCTTATCGGCGGAAAAGCACTGGCCCGAGGTTCCCGGGCGCACCCGGTCCGCAAGCGTGAAAACGTCTTTCGCTGCCGCGCTTGCTTCGGAAAGTTCTTTCCCCATGCCGGTATACTGAGCTCCCTGCCCGCTGAATAAAAAGGCTATTTTACCCATTTAGCCGCCCCTTTCAGGATTTCCTCCGCCTGAGCGAACATTTCGGTAATAATTTCTTTTGCGGTCTGCTCCTTCGTCACCATGCCGGCCACTTCTCCGGCAAGGAAACAGCCATGCTCCCCGTCGCCTTCCCGCGCCGCACGGCGCAGAGCTCCGACGCCGAACTGTTCCAGCTCTTTCCCCGTAACATTCGGGGAATTTTCCATTTTTTCAAACTCACGGGAAAACGGCGATTTCAACGAACGAACCGCGTCGCCGAGCCGTTCGCCTGTCACGATCGTATCAATATCCTTCGCCTTGATCACCCGGTTTTTATATTCCTGGCTGATGGTGCATTCCTTCGCAACCAAAAAGCGCGTACCAACCTGTACCCCTACGGCGCCAAGCATAAACGCAGCCGCAATGCCACGGCCGTCAGCGATGCCGCCTGCCGCCAGAACCGGAATATTCACCGCGTCGCAGATCTGCGGAATCAACGGCATGGTGTGAATCTTGCCGATATGGCCGCCGCTTTCGGCACCTTCGGCAACAACTGCTGTCGCTCCGCGCTTTTCCATCATGCGCGCCATTGCCGTAGAGGCAACCACCGGCACTACTCGGATACCGGCTTCCATCCATGCAGGCATATATTTTCCGGGATTCCCGGCTCCGGTAATCACAACCGGAATCTTCTCCTCGATCACCGTCCGGGCTACTTCCTCCACGAACGGGCTCATAAGCATCACGTTGACGGCAAACGGCCTGTCCGTCATTTCCCGGCATTTCCGGATTTCGGCTTTCAGCTGCTCCGCGTTCGAGTTCATACCGGCAATAATGCCAAGCCCGCCCGCATTGGAGACGGCTGCGGCAAGGGACGCATCGGAAACCCAAGCCATACCTCCCTGAAAAATCGGATACTCAAGCTGCAAAAGATCACAAATCGGAGTTTTTATCATTTTTCTTTCTCCTTTTTAACATAATAAAGCGCCACTCAGCCCCAGCGGATGACACAGGCGCCGGATGTGAGCCCGCCGCCAAATGCGGTCAGGGCAAGAAGATCGCCGTTTTTAAACGTATTTTTCCGGTTCAGTTCATCCAGCAGGATCGGAATGGACGCGGAGGATACGTTCCCATACCGGTCGATATTGGAACAGTACCGGTCTTCCGGAATACTCAGGCGCTTTTTGGCGGTATCGATAATCCTCTGGTTTGCCTGATGCGGCAGAACATAGTCTATTTCCTCCTGCTTCAGACCGGCCTCGCGGATTACACGTTCCAGATCTCCCGTCATGGCGGCTACCGCAAATTTATAAATCTCCTGTCCTTTCATGCCAAGGAACGATTCCGGGGCAGCGGCATCGCTGAAGGGTGAATTCCCACCGACATTCGGGATATTCATGTTTTCCAGGTTCCCCTGGGCAGAGAGATAAATTGAGAGAAGATTCTCCCCTTCGCCGAGAACCGCAGCCCCCGCTCCGTCCCCGAACAGGACGCAGGTGCTGCGGTCGCGCCAGTCAAGCAGGCGGGACATGTTCTCGCAGGCTACAACCAGAATCTTTTTGGCGCGGCCGCGGACAAAATATCCGTCGGCCACATCCAGAGCATATAGGAAACCGGTGCAGGCCGCATTCAGATCAAACGCAGGGCATACAGCGCCGAGTCTCTGCTGCAAAATACAGGCCATGGAAGGCGTAAAATAATCGCCGCGCGCCGTGGAGCAGATGATTGCATCCAGCTGTTCCGCGGACACGCCCGCGTTTTCGAGAGCAGCCTGTCCTGCCTGCACGGCAATATCGCTGATCGGTTCGTCGTCCGTACAGATGTAACGGCTTTTGATTCCTGTGCGGGTGTAAATCCATTCATCGGAAGTGTCCAGAAATTCTGCTAGGTCGTCGTTCGTAACAGAACGTTTCGGATGGGCGCTGCCGGTGCCTAGGATTTTATAACTCATTGAAGCCTCCAAGTAATTGATTCCTTTTTCCGGGATTCGGGAAAGCAAAAAGCTCCCGTTCATTGCCAGTTAATGATATTGTATTAAATTTTCAGGAATTATACTTGCAAATAAGAATTATATGTAGAGCACAGTGGTTTCAGACCCTGATATTTTTCATTTTTCACTGTTTCTTCGCAGTCGGAGAAATTACATGCCAATGCATGTTGCTCACATGACATCGTTTTTATAATTACATTATAACATCTTTTATCCGTTCCCGGCAAGTCTTTCACAAAGATTATATTCTCGAAGCATAAAGTATCGTATGTTTCGGTAATGTTTCGTTCATTACGTAGAAAAATGAACGACCCTTGTTTACATAACGATGAATTGATGAGAAAACAGTTTGCAAATTTGTGTATTGATACAAAGTTGAATTTTTACAGAAAAATAATTTGTTTTTTATTGACTATACATTCATTTAATTGTAAAATCAGGAAGTGAATAAGTGTTATATTAATATCAACCGGTCCTAAAGTTTCGAAAACATCTTTAAACTCTGCTTACAAGACTCCTTTTAAAGGACTCGATACATACTTCTTTTCACAAACGGAAAGAGCTTCCAGTTTTAAACTGGGGGCTTTTTCCGTTTTTTGATTCAAATTTGGGAATCCTAAGTCAGGAAAGATTTTCAAGAATGTTTTTTCATGATTGCCTCATACTATTTATGGCGATATGATTCCCGGATCAGCCGATTTTCAGTTTCCGAACGCATCATACCGCTGATTTTAACCGAATGTTCTCTGCCGCAGTGCGAAAAAATGAAATTCGACAAAAAAAGATATTCGGAATACCAATGAAAGGCTTTGGTGAATATGGAGCACTTTGAAACGAGGCTGAAAAGCAACGACAATACCTATCGGGAGCTTTTCGTCCGTTACCCTAATAATCCGATTTTAACCGCCAAGGACTGGCCTTATGCAATCAATACGGCTTTCAACCCCGCCGCTACCAACTTCAACGGTAAAATTCTGCTTCTTGCGCGCGTGGAGGACCGGCGCGGTTTTTCTCATTTTACCAAGGCAATCAGCGAAGACGGCGTAACCAACTGGCAAATCGACAAATGCCCCACTCTGGAGGCAAATCCGGATTACCCTGAGGAAGCCTGGGGAATTGAAGACCCCAGAATCACCCGGATTGACGAGCTGAACCGGTGGGCAATCGTTTATACTTCCTTTTCCAGATCAGGGCCCACCGTATCGCTCGCGCTGACCAAGGATTTTGTCAGCTTTGAGAAGATGGGCTCCATTATGCCGCCGGAAGACAAGGACGCCGCGCTTTTCCCCCATAAATTCAAAAACAAATGGCTTTTAATTCATCGGCCGATCGGCATGCACGTCGGAAACGTCGCGCGGCTCGGGCCAGGCGCGCATATCTGGGTTTCTTGCTCCAGCGACCTGAAATACTGGGGCGATCACAGCATCCTGATCAACGCCCGCAGCGGCGGCTGGTGGGATGCCAACAAGGTCGGCCTCTGTGCCCAGCCTTTGGAGACCCCGGAGGGCTGGCTAATTCTGTACCACGGCGTAAAGCGCACCGCCTCAGGCTCTATCTACCGGCTGGGCCTTGCCCTGCTGGACCTGGAAAATCCTTTCCGTGTGCTTCGGCGCAGCGATGAATGGATTTTCGGGCCTGAGGAACTCTATGAACGGGAAGGCGACGTGAGGGACGTTGTTTTCCCCTGCGGATGGGTTTTAGACAAGCCGTCCGACATGGTTAGAATGTACTATGGCTGCGCCGACAGCTGCATTGCTCTGGCGACGGCTTCGTTGAGCGACCTTCTGGAATATATCAAAAGCTGCCCGGAACCGAAAGAGTAGTCTTTAAAAACTTATCAAAAAGTATGGATTAATAATAAAGCTTAAAAAAGGAGGAAAACCTGATGAAAGCATTATTTCTCGCGGGAGGAATGGGAACCCGGCTGAAACCGTTGACCGACCATCTGCCCAAGCCGATGGTGCCCATCATGGGCAAACCTCTGCTGGAACGAAGTATTGACGAATTGAAGCGATGCGGCGCGGAGGGGATTATCCTAAGCACCTGTTACCGGGCAAACTGCATCGAGGAACATTTTGACGAAAAGCACAATTCCGGTCTGCCGATTCAATACGTCTGCGAGGATATTCCACTCGGAACCGGCGGCGCAATTAAAAACTGCGAAGAATATTTCGACGACACCTTTCTGATTTTCAACAGCGATATTCTCTGCAATGTAAACCTCAAGGACCTTGTCCGCTTTCACAAGAACATGGGCGCTGACGTCACCATCGCTACAACGCGGGTTTCCAATCCCTCCGCCTATGGGGTAATTGAATTCAATTCTGCCGGCTACGCGACATCCTTTACGGAAAAGCCAAAGCCGGGCGAAGAAAAATCAGATTCCATCAACGCAGGTATTTATGTTTTTGAACCGAAAATTCTCGACCTAATCCCCGGGCGGAAGGTCGTTTCCATAGAAAAAGATATCTTCCCCGTTCTTTTAAAAAAAGGCTACAAAATCGCCGTTTACCGCGAAAGCAGCTACTGGATCGATATCGGTACACCGGAAAAATATATGCAGGCCCATCAGGACATTTTCAGCGGCCTTTGCAGAGTGCATGAAAACGATTTTTCACGGTACAAGGTATTCGGTTACAACAACGTTCAGATTCACAACACGGCTCGTGTGATCGGCCCGGTGTGGTTCGGGAAAAACGTTCGGATCGGTGCCAACGTCACCATCGGCCCGAATGTTGTGACCGGAAATGACTTTGAAACCGGCCGGGGCTGCACCATACAGGACAGCGTCATTTGGAACGATGTTTCCGTCGGCAGCGGCGTGAATATCTCACGCTCCATCGTCACAAGCGGATGCCGGATCGGAAGCGGAATCGACTGCCGGGGTACTGTATATTCTCAGGAAAGTAAACGGCCTTTCGTTATTTAAAAAAAGGAAGGATTGTTCCTTGTTGGAAAATGATAAAAAAGCAAACGTAGTATTTGTGAGCACCTATCCTCCCCGCGCCTGCGGAATCGCGACCTTTACCCAGGACCTTGTCACAGAGCTGAAGAAAGCCGACCGGATTAACCCCCTCATAGCCGCAATCAGCGATGCGGATTACGATTATCCCTCTCTGGTGCGGTTTACCCTCGAACAGCAGAATCCCTCGGCCTATTCCGAACTGGCAGCGAGAATCGACAGCGCGGGACTGGATTACTGTATGATTGAACACGAATACGGAATCTACGGAGGAAAGTGGGGTGAGGATCTTCTCAAACTAACGGAGGCGCTAACCACCCCCTATTTTATGACCCTACACACGGTTCTGCCGGAGCCTAAGAAAAAGCAAAAGGAAATTATCTGCTCGGCCGCAGCCAAAAGTCAGGGCATTATTACCATGGCGCACAACACAAGGGAGATTCTGACAGACACTTACGGAATTGAAAAAGAAAAAATCGCGGTCATCCATCATGGCGTTCCGAACTATCCGATCTCGGACCGCGGAACGCTGAAAAAAGAGGAAGGCTATTCCGGAAGGTTCGTCGTCAGCACCTTCGGGCTCATCAGCCCGGGCAAAGGGCTGGAATACGGGATTGAAGCAATCGCCCGTGTTGCAGAAAAACATCCGGAGGTGCTGTACCTGATTTTAGGTCAAACACATCCGGTCGTGAAAAAACGCGACGGAGAAAAATACAGGGAAAATCTGGAGAACACCGTTAAAAAACTGGGAATTGAAAACAACGTGAGGTTTGTAAACCGGTATCTGACCAAAGAAGAGATCATCCGCTACCTGTGCCTCTCGGACGTCTACATGACACCGTACCTCAGCAAAGATCAGGCAGTAAGCGGAACGCTTGCGTATGCAGTCGGCTACGGGAGGGTGATCGTTTCGACACCTTACCTCTACGCCGAGGAAATGCTCGCCGAAGGACGCGGGCTTCTGGCCGAATTCCGAAGCTCCGAATCACTGGCAGAATGCGTCCTTCAGGTGATGGAGAATCCGGGCCAAAAAGCGGAAATGGAAAACCGAACGCTGAAGCTTGGCAGAACCATGCTGTGGAATAATATCGCGGCCCAGTACGCCCAGCTCTTTACCAAAAAAAATCTGAAAGGACCGAAAGAATGGCGATTCCAACCGACGACCGTTACATTTTCCGCATGACGGACGACACCGGAATGTTCCAGCACGCCGTTTTCGGCGTGCCGGACCCTTCAGAAGGTTACACAACGGATGATAACGCGAGGGCGCTGATTATGGCCGCCCTCCTTTATGAAAAAACAAGAGACCCGAAATATGAAACTCTTATGCTGCGCTATCTGAGTTTTCTTTTTTTTGCGCAAAAAGGCGGATGGTTCCGTAATTTTATGAATTACGACCGCAGCTTTTCGGAAAAAAGGGGCTCGGAAGACTGTTTCGGGCGCTGCATCTGCGCTCTCGGTTATGTTGTTTCCAAAGGTGAACTCCCGGCGGACGTGCGCAAGGCTGCGGAGAAGTTGCTCCACCGCGTCTACCAGAACTGCTCCAGCCTTTCAAGCATTCGGGGCAAAGCTTATTCCCTGGTAGGTCTTGCCCTGTGGAACAGGGACGACGCAAAAAACTTTGTGCGGATGCTCGGTGATTCGATCATTGATACATACGCACAGTCCCGCAGGGAAGACTGGCGCTGGTATGAAGCCGAAATGACCTACTGCAACGCGATTCTTCCCCATGCCATGCTCTGCACGTATGAATTGTTCCTGGAAAAACAGATTCTGGGCACCGCCTTGGTAAGCCTTGATTTTCTGCTGGAATCCACCGTACGGAACGGCCGCTTCAAACCCATCGGCTGCAAAGGCTGGTATCAGCGCGGCGGCGAGCCCGCGGAATTCGACGAGCAGCCCGTAGAGGCCTGCAGTACGCTTCTGGCCTGCCTGAAGGCCTATCGGCTGACCGGCAACGCAAAGTACCGGGACTGCGCCGAACAGTGCCTGCAGTGGTACCACGGCGCGAACTCCGCCGGTCTTTCCCTCATCAGCCGGGAAACCGGAGGATGCTGCGACGGAATCACCAAACGCGGCATCAATCAGAACGAAGGAGCAGAAAGTATCGTCTGCTACATTATCGCCACTCTGGAAGGGGAAAAGGAAAACCTTCGCACGGAGCGGCAGCACTGATTCAGTTGGTTATTTTTGCCCGCAGAAGATTCAGCCCGAGCCCGATGAAAATGACGCCGGATATCTTATTCATCAGAAGCTCGGACCCCGCCCTCTTCTTCAGAAATGTCAGCAGGAAAGATGCGGCCACAGCCAGAAACGTATCCCAGAGAGTCCCCGTCACGAAAAACGTGAACCCGAGAAGCAGGAACGGGAGCGGCCCGAACGGGTTTCCGGGATTGATAAACTGCGGAATATAGGCAAGGAAAAACAGTGCAACCTTCGGGTTGAACACATTGGTCATGACACCCTGCAGGTAAACGCGAAGTCCGCCTTCGCTTCCGCCCTTCTGCTCCGTCAGAGAGGACGACTTGGAGAGGATCGACCGAATTCCGAGGTAAACCAGATACCCCGCCCCCAGAAGCTTTACGATGTTAAATGCCAGGGCGGACTTTGCAAGAATAATCGAAAGCCCAAAGGCCGCCAGAGTCGTATGAAACAGGCATCCTGTGGAAATTCCGAGAGCGGATAAAATCCCGGCTTTTCGGCCTTTTGCCATGCTGGTACCCAGTATGTACATGGTATCTGCACCGGGCGTCAGATTCAAAATAATTCCGGAAATTACAAAAAGTCCATAATTTACGATTCCGAACAAAGCTATTCCCCCCTGCCAGAATTTAGACTAATTCTATTCCTTCCTTTGATATGGTTCAAGAATCAAACAAACCGGTCTTTCTGTAGTTTCGATTTGAATTTTGTGGAAAAGGCAAATAGCAGCCCAAAAGACGAATACAAAAGAGACTGCCGCAAACAACAGCGGCAGTCTCTTTTTTCAGGGCTTTGTACGCCCTTTTTCCTTGACATAAATCAGGTTGACACGCCCGTCTTTCCCATGAATGGAGCGGATCTCAAAGATCTTCAGAGAATTGAGGAAAGGCGTCAGCTTCCGGAACCCGTAATTGCGCACGTCAAAATCCGGGTACCGTTTCGTCAGAATATTGCCGACGTCACCGAGCGAAGCCCAGCCGTCGTCATCGGACGTTTCGTCCACAATCGTAAGGACCGCATTCCGCACCGCATCCATGGACGTGTGGTCCATCCCCGCGATCGCGGCAGGCGCGCTGGCATCCGCCGCACGGCTTTCCGGAATCGTCTTCTGGGTCTGGGCAAGCACCTCAAGGTATTTGAACTTATTGCAGGCGGCAATAAAGGGGTTCGGCGTCTTTTTTTCGCCCATACCGACCACGACCATGCCGGATTCCCGCAGCCGGGAAGCAAGGCGGGTGAAATCGCTGTCGCTGGAAACGATACAGAACCCTTCGATATTTTTCGAGTACAGAATGTCCATGGCGTCGATGATCATGGCGGAATCTGTCGCGTTTTTCCCGGTTGTGTAGCCGTACTGCTGAATCGGCGTGATGGAATTATCAAGCAGAACATTTTTCCAAGAACCCATCGCCGATTTTGTCCAATCCCCGTAAATCCGCTTGATCGTTGCAACCCCGTCGTTGGAAATCTCATCCAGAATAAATTTCACATATTTTTCTGATACATTATCTGCATCAATCAATACGGCAAAGCGCTTTTCATCTGTCATAAACACACCTCAGGCCGTTTGTTACAGAATCTTTTCAAAATACTCTCCCCTGTTCTGAATCACTGAGCCAACAGATCGGTCTTTTCCGCGTGACCGGAGTACGTTGGGACAAGATGGTGGACAACTTCCAGCATCTTCACGTTATCCACTCCGGCTACCCCGCGGAGCGACTCAATATCCTGCAGGAAGGTGTCCTCTCGGAACTGAATCGGCGTGCCGATGTAAATGAGCTCATGGGAAGTCTTCCGGCAGCCGCCCTCGCTGTCGAGCAGAAGCTCTTCATACAGCTTCTCCCCCGGACGCAAACCGGTATACTGAATCTTGATATCGACATCCGGCTCCAAACCGGAAAGCCGGATCAGATTGCGGGCAAGGTCTACAATCTTCACGGGCTTGCCCATATCGAGCACAAAAATTTCCCCGCCCTTTGCCATGCCGCCCGCCTGAATGACAAGGCGAGCCGCTTCCGGAATCGTCATGAAAAAGCGGACAATATCCGGGTGCGTGACGGTCACAGGGCCGCCCTCGGCAATCTGCTGCTTAAAGAGAGGAATTACGCTACCACTGCTGCCCAAAACATTGCCGAAACGGACCGCTACAAAATCGGTAGCCTTGCTGTGGCGGCTGTAGTACTGAACAATCAGCTCGCAGATGCGCTTGGTTGCCCCCATGATATTGGTCGGGTTAACCGCTTTGTCCGTAGAAATAAGCACCATACGCTTAACGCCAAATTTATCGCAGGCCTGCGCAACGTTCAGCGTGCCGAACACATTGTTTTTCACGGCTTCGCCGGGGCTGAGCTCCATGAGCGGAACATGCTTGTGAGCAGCCGCGTGAAACACGACATCCGGTCGGAAAACGGAAAACACATGATCGATACGGCTCCGATCGCGCACCGAGCCGATAATAACTTCCATATTGAGTTTCGGGAAGCGGCGGAGCAGCTCGTTCTGAAGCTCATAGGCGTTGTTTTCGTAAATTTCAAGGACAATCAGCTTTCTCGGGTGGAAACAGGCGATCTGACGGCAGAGTTCACTCCCGATGGAGCCGCCCCCTCCCGTCACCAGAATCGTACGATCTTCCAGGTAACCGCTGATTTCTTCCACATTCAGGCGGATTTCGTCCCGTCCCAACAGATCGGTGATGCTCACATCACGCACCTTGAGGGGATCCGCGCTCTCTTCCAGAATTTCATAAAGCGCAGGGACGGTTTTCAGCTTGCAGCCCGTTTCCGTGCAGATTCGGATAATATCCTGCTTGTCTTCGTTTGTAGCGGTCGCAATGGCGAGAATAATCTGGTCAATGCCGTAACGGTCCGCCATTTTAATGATGCTTTCCCGTCCTCCGGCGACTTTCACGCCGTGAATCCGCGTGCCGCGCTTCGTCTTATCGTCGTCGATCGCCACGACCGGAAGCCCCTTGGACTGAGGAGCCGACTTCAAATCCTTAATGACCATGGAACCCATCTCGCCCGCGCCGACCACCATGATGCGGTTGGATTCGGCCGCGCCCTGACTGGCCAGACGCTTGCGCTCCATCCGCCGGGCGAACCGGAAGCTGAAACGGGAAACCCCGACAAGGAACAGGGTCAGAAGCCACCCCATGACGTAGACGGTATTCGGAAACCGGTAAACGGACAGTGCCCACGGAAAAAAAGTATAGCCGAGAACGGTCACAAGTATACAGGCTGTCGTCGTCCCGTAAAAGATTTGAAGGAGCTCGTCCAGACCGGCAAACTGCCACATGGTGCTGTAAAAGCGGAACAGGGCGAAAACAGCAAGGCAAAGGAGCGTCATCCATGGGATGCACGCTTTAAAGGACAGAACGTCCAGAAACGGAACATGATTTCCATTGTAGCGGAGGATGAACGCAACCCAATAGCTGAAAAAGACGCATACCGCGTCTACGAATACCTGCGGGATCAAAACCTTATAGTTAACGCGCTTATTTGACATATTATTACTCCAATTCGAACAATATTGCTCAACTAGTATAGCACAAACCTTTGGCGAAATAAACAGGAACATTTCCGAATCAGAATTAATTTAGCGGAAACATTGAAAAAAACGCAGTTTTTTATTGAATTCGGACCACCTGAAGAGGAGGTCCGGCCACCACATAAGTCACATCGGCGTAGCGCGACGCCTCCTCCGGATCGTGCGTAATGAAAAGCCGCAAGCGGGCCTCCGTCTTTACCAAAAGCAATTCCGCCATCCGGTCTCGGTTTTCGGAATCCAGCCTCTGAAACGGCTCGTCCAAAAGAAGTAGATCCCCGTGAAACGCCAAGGCACGTGCAAGGGCAACCCTGCGCCGCATGCCTCCACTGAGCTGAGCGGGCAGCTTCTCCCCCTCACCGCCGAGGCCGACGCGTTCCAGCCAGAACTCCGCCTCGCGCAGGCGCTCCTGTTTCACACCCGAGAGCACGGCTGCGACGTTCTCCGCCGCGGTGAACCACGGAAGCAGCCGATCCTCCTGAAACACTACGGCGGTTTTGCTGTGCTCTAGTCCGGTGATGCGTCCGGAATCCAGATGTTCAACACCGGCAAGGCAGGAAAAAAGAGTCGTTTTTCCGCATCCGGAAGGACCGATCAGGCAGATGTTCCCGTGCTCCGGGAATCGGACGGAAAAATGGTCCAGCACGTTTCGGGCGCCCCAGCTTTTTGATGCATCCTGTATCTCAATCGGCATAATCGACCTCATTTCAGCTCGGCTGCAGCGGCATTCCGGCTGGAGCTCCTGATCAGATGTAAAACGGCGCGCTCCAAAAGGACGCTCAGCAGGATTACGACCGCCGTCCAGGCAAACAGACTTTCCGTGTCCAGATAAATTTTCGCGTCGTTGATATAGCCCCCGATGGAAAACGGAAGACTGGAAAGGACCTCAGCCGCAACCCCTGCCTTCCAGGAAAGACCCATTCCTGCCGCGCAGGCCGCCGTAAAGTATGGCCGTACGGACGGAAGATAAACCAGCCCGAGGGTTTTCCCCCTGCCGAACCGAAAGACCTTGGCCATTTGCAGCAGGTCAACGTCCGTTTTGCGTATCCCCTCGGTGATATTTTCCCAGACAATCGGCAAAACAACAACGGCCGTGGCAAACACGGGAACAAAGGGCGAGCGAATCCACACAAGGGCAAGAATGATAAAGGAAGCCACCGGGGTCGCCCTCATCACGCTGACGGCAGGCCGCAGCAATACCCGGGCTATTTCAAAGCGCGCAGTCAGCAGCGCAAAAAGCCCCCCGAATACAACGCCCGCGAAAAAGCCGGCGGTGATCCGCAGCAAAGATAAGACCACCGTCATCCAAAACGGACCTGTTCCGGCAAGCTGAAAAAGCCTTTCAAACGTTCCAACCGGAGAAGGCATCAGAATTTCCTGCCCCGTTCTCAGGTAGAGGAATTGCCATACGGCGAGCCAGAAGGCGGCCGCTAAAAGAATCCGAACGAACCGCGGAAAAGAGTTTTTACCTCTGATAATAGAAAGCATCGTCCGGCAGCTTCCCTCCAACGGATTTCGGATCGGCAGCGGCAAGAATCTTCAGGAATCCGGAGACTTTTGTCTTCATTTCGCCTCCGTCGATAAAAACAATGCTGCAATTCGGAATCGCCTTCTGGGCGACCTGCTGATTCATAACACCGTATTTTCCGGAGAGCTCGGCCGCTTTTGCGGTATCGCTGTTTGCAAACGCCGCAGAAGCCTTGTATTCATCCAGAAAAGAATCCAGCGCCACTTTGTTTTTGTCTGCGAATTCCGAGCGAACCACAAGGCAGCCCATCGTAAGCACACTGGAATCACCGGCCGCTTTTTTCCATTCGTCCGTCAGGTTCAGCGCAACCCGCACGCTTTTGTTTTTCATGAGGACCTGTGTGACAAACGGTTCCGGCAGAACCGCGATTTTTGCCTTACCGGCGATCATTTCCGCAGCGAGAGCGGCATGCTCGGCGCGGTATTCGACCGAAACGTCCTTCCCGGCGGTCAGGCCGTTCTTCGCAAGAATATAATTCAGGGCATATTCCGGAGTGGCGCCCTTCCCGGAGGCAGCCACGGTTTTCCCTTTCAGGTCGGCAACGCTTTTCACCGTATTCCCGTTTTCCAGCACAGAAAGAACGCCCAGGGTCGTGACTGCAGCCAGACGAATCTTCCCGCCTGTCTTTGCGGAAAGAACCGCCGCAAGATTGGTGGGGACCGCGGCGATGTCCGCCTCCCCCTTCACAAGCTTCGCCGTCACTTCGTCCGGTGAATTAAAAAGCGCAAACGTATCCTTCCCGGCCGTTTTGTCCGCAGCACTGTCATCCATCAGCTTTACCATACTGAGCCCGGTAGGACCCTTCAGCGCAGCTACGTGAATCTCGGTCCTTTCCGCCGGAGCGGAGGATGAAACAGCTTGGTTGGAAGAAACGGCCCCGGAGGAACTGCCCGCAGGAGAAACAGACGAGGATGCAGCAGGCTGCCCGCATCCTGCGAGTGATAGTACCATCAGAGCCGAAATTGATACCGAAAAAATTCTCTTTTTAATATTCATTCTTCAATCTCCCCATGCTATTGCAGGCTGCAATTGAAAAAACTTGTTCGCAGCCATTTTTAATCTTAATTTCAATCGTCACACGGCACACAAGAGCAGATACTCCGCAGGCCCTCTTGCGCCGGTAAAAAAGGGCGCCGGCCTTAGCCGGCGCCCAAAAAAATGTACAGATTCAGTCTTCTTCGTCCTGTGTACCTGAACGGTCGGCGGAGCCCTCTTCGTCAAAATCAAACTCGAGGGTCTCGCCGCAATTCGGACATTCCATCTGGCCGTTCTGAATAATATCTTCCGAAAGGCAAACCGTCTCATGACAATTCGGGCACGTTACCTCATAGCAGCAGCATTCGGCATCGTCGTCATCATCGGAGTCTTCCTCGTCGTCTTCGCTGTCTTCTCCGTCGTCGTAGAAATCATCCTCCAGCGAACCGAGGTCCTCGTCAACGGCGTCAAGCTGATCGGCCATATCGTTGACGTTGTCTTCCAGTTCGGACATGGACAGCGCAATATCATCCAGAAGATCAATAATTGCGTTCAGAACTCTTACTTCCTTTTTGTTCTCATCCAGATCGAGACCTTCCGCAAGCCCCCGAATGTAGGATACCCGTTCCGTATTTTTCATGACTGTGCCTCCCTTATTTTTATTTTATTACCGTCTGATATTATCCGTTAAGCGCGCTCCATATATTCACCCGTGCGGGTGTCAATCCGGATTTTTTCGCCTTCATTGATAAATAGAGGAACCTTGATCTCCGCTCCCGTTTCCACGGTAGCCGGCTTTGTTGCATTCGTGGCGGTGTCGCCTTTGAATCCGGGATCAGTTTTGATGATCTGGAGCTCCACGAAATTCGGCGGCTCTACTCCGAAAACATTGCCTTTATAGGAAAGAATCTTGCAGTCCATATTTTCTTTGACAAATTTAAAATTGTCGCCCAGCACGCCTTTGCTGATCGGAATCTGCTCAAAGGAATCGGGATCCATAAAATAATAAAGATCGCCGTCGCTGTAAAGGTACTGCATGTCCTTACGCTCAATAAACGCGGTCGGGAATTTATCGTTAGGGTTGAAGGTCCGCTCTACAACCGATCCGGTTATAACATTGCGGATTTTTGTGCGGACAAATGCCGCGCCCTTGCCCGGTTTCACGTGCTGAAATTCGATGATCGAAAACACGCTTCCGTCCATTTCAAATGTGGCGCCGTTCCTGAAATCACCTGCTGATATCATTGGTTTTAATCCTCCGTTTACTTTTTCCTTATCCTTAGTTTATAATATTATTTGCCATTTTTCAAGCGGAATTTCTTAAAATCAGGGTCCTGTTCCGCCTACATCAGATCCTTCAGGGCAGCGAGGGCAAGAAAATAGCTTGTCTTCCCGAAGCCTGAAATCTGACCGGCGCAAACCGGTGCGATGACGCTTTTGTGGCGGAAGTCCTCCCGGGCGTAAATATTGCTCATGTGCACTTCCACAAAAGGAATGCGCACGCTGGCGATCGCATCACGCAGCGCGTAGCTGTAATGAGTCAGGGCGCCCGCGTTGATGATCACACCGTCGAACGCCTCCCGTGACGCGTGAATGCGGTCGATCAAGTCTCCCTCGTGATTGGACTGATACACCTCGCACTCATAGCCGAGCCGGCCCGCGTTTTCCACGATCTGCGTCTGGATGCTCTCTGCGGTTTCATCCCCATAAACGCCCTTCTCGCGGATCCCGACCATGTTCAGGTTCGGGCCTAGCAGAACAAGTACTCTTTTTTTGCCCATGGCAACCATCCTTTATTATGACAGAAAATTTTTGCCCAATCCGGATTCTTGAATCTTCCTGCGGATCGGCCGCTCCAAGGCGCGCCGGATCACAAAGGAAAAGGACGTTTCCTCCTCCGTGGGAACCAATAAAATGGATTTAACCCGCGCAAGATTCGCGCCGAAGACATCCGTAAAAATCTGATCGCCAACCGTTACGGCCTGACTGCGCTTGATGCCCAGCCGATGAATCGCCCGCAGATAGGCAATCGGGAACGGCTTAACGGACAGCGACAGAAACGGCAGCCCGTATTTGGCCGCAAAAGGTGCTACACGCTTTTTGAAATTGTTTGACATGATAATGACCTGAATGCCCGCGGCACGGATTTTGCCCGCCCATTCGACCGTTCCGGGGAACGGAACCTGAGAACCGTGCAAAGCCAGAGTATTGTCAACATCCAGCAGAAGCGCGCTCCCACCCATTCTGTAAATGAGTTCCGGAGTAATATCCGTCACCTTTTCAACAGCAACAGTCGGCAGGAACAATGCCAAGCGAACACCTCCCATGATCAAAAAGTCATATCACGTTTAAAAAAGCGGGCATAAGCCCGCTTTTTCTCCATGCTATTGCATACGCAAAAATCAATCACTTAAACTTACGCTTGCGCGCTGCTTCGGATTTCTTCTTACGTCTGACGGAAGGTTTTTCGTAAGCCTCCCTTTTGCGAACCTCAGCAATCACGCCCGACCTTGCACACTGTTTTTTAAAGCGCCTGAGGGCACTATCCAGAGATTCATTGTCTTTCACTCGAATTTCAGCCATTTATCTTCCCTCCCATCCGCCGAAAGGCAGGGGTTTAGTAGGGTCATATTACATAAAATAATTATACAAGCGTTAACTGCATCTGTCAAGATAAAAAATACGAAAGGTTATTCGAACGAATATTTCTATTTTACCCCGTTTTTTCAGTTTCTTGTTGGAAAATTGTAAGAAAGCCCCGAAGCCCTTGACAGGAGACGCAAAAAATGGTAGAATTCATTTTGCGCTTAAAAAACACATAGGGGTATAGCTCAGCTGGTAGAGCAGTGGTCTCCAAAACCACGTGCCGAGGGTTCAAGTCCTTCTGCCCCTGCCAAATACAGGCCGCATGAACATTGATTTTCAGTGTTTATGCGGTTTTTTATGCCTTCTCAGCCGATTATGATTCCAAATTCTCATTGTTTATGCTTCTATGCACATGAATGAATTACCGATATGACACAGGAAAACTATAATTTACGAAACCTTCTCCGCCATATTGATCACAGCTAAAGACGATCTAATTAAGGAAATTTTATCAAGAGAATATTCAATAGTATTATTCCGGTAATCACTTTGCTGATTCTTTTTATTGTCCTTGAAATATATAAAAATCAAACTGTTTTGAGTTTTATCTTCGATAACAGTAATAAAAGTTTCTTTTCGCGTTTCAAGAACGCATCTTCACAAATTTTTCACAGTTTCTTCCCGAATTTTTTAACTGATCTTAATGATTTATATACATCGGCGGTGTATATTTAGTACATCAAATAAAAACACTGCAGCAAATCCGGCGGAACTGACGGAATACCGACCCGCCGGATAGCAGACAAATTACAAGCGCCTCGTGTGAGGATTTTATATATCTTTTTCATAATCACTCCCCCAAAAAGCCGTCCTTGATTGGGCGGCTTCTTTTATTTTCATTGGATAATTTGCTTTACATTGTTTCGGTTTAATGGCAGAATAATATAGATTGATTTTTTGAAATTCAAGGGAGGGAAATTTATGAAAGCGCTTATCCTGTATTTCAGCGGAACGGGAAATACGGCAGCTGTTTCCCGACTTATTCAGATTTCATTGGAAAAGAACGGAATACAAACGCAGATGCAGTCCATCGAGGAGCCACTTGAATCCGCAGACTGCGATTTTCTAGTGCTCGGCTGTCCGAAGTATTATGAATATCCCGCTCTTTACTTTGTAGATTATCTGAAAAACAACCTGCCTGCTCAGGCTAAAACAGTACCTGCACTTTTATTCTGCACCATGAGCGGCACGCTTGAGACGGATTTTTCAGGGATGGAAAAAATTCTGAGTAGAAAGAATTATAAGGTTACCGTAGAAAAAAGTTTTCCCTACGCCAACAACTACATGATCCTGCGAATGTTTCCTTCCACGGAACCGGAATCTCTGAGGAATAATGTCAATGCGATTACACAAAGCATTGATCCGTTGATTGAGAAATTCCTACACGGTATCGAACAAAAGGAAACCGTAAAGCCTTGGCTGTCGGCCCTGGAGCGCTTAACCGCCGTTGCCTTTACCAAGCTGATGCCTCGTTTCCAGATGAAATATTCCGCCACGGATGATTGTATTTCCTGCAATCTCTGCGCGAACAACTGCCCGGTCCACAACATCACTATGAAAAACGGGAAACTGGATTTCGGCAAAGATTGTATTTTCTGCATGCGCTGTATTAACTGCTGTCCCAAGAACGCAATTCTTTATAACGGCCAAAAATGTCCGCAATACACCTGTAAAGATAAATTCTAGCGCTTGAATCCGGATTTCCGGCTTTGTTAATAAGCACCACGAAAGCTTTCGATCGAAATGGATATTGCAATCGCTCCCATTCAAAAGGAATCGGCTTATGGCAGCAAAAAATGACCGGATTTTATAACCCGGCCATTTTCGCTTTCAGTAAAGAATTGGAACGTCCAGACAACACGGAGACTAAACAAAACTCAAAGGGATAAAATAGACGTGGAAACAAGTGAAAGGAGCCTTATCGTATGAAATTCATCATTGCCATGCTGGCCGGAATCATTCTCGGCAGCATCGCCATTTTTCTGAAACCGGACCGTGAAAAAAAATGTCCCTTCTGGAAACGCCGAAAGTAACGTCATTCCGCCCGCCGAAGCGAGCGACCGGCGGAGCAATTCTCCGCCAAGCCGCCTGCGGGGCCATGAATGCACGGCATTACCGACCTAAGCGGCCTGTTCGGGCTGCTTCCATTCTGGCGGATCTCGCCTGTCTTTTTCAGCCGGTCGGATTTTTCTCCGCCTGCGGGGCATTTCTTCCTCTTTTTGCACCGATTTCCATAGAAAACGAATCAGGAAAACGCATGCCGCGGATACGGCAAGGGACAGAACCGGCTGATCCGGCACTGCTCCAACGACTGCCAAAAACACGGCGGAGAGCGTTACAATCAAGAAAAGTTTTATAAAATAAGCAAACTTCAAATACATAATTATCATTCCTTTACTTCTTGGACTATACGCAAATCATACTCCTTATAAGGTGCATGTTCAAGTTTCATTATGCACGAACTAAGGTGCATAATTTTAGGCAAAACGACACTTTATAAGGTGCAGTTTCGTGGTATAATAGAAATGATAATTCAGTTGAACGGGAGAAACCTATGCCAATGGATTACAGCAAGCTGTTCGCGCTGATGAAAAGCGAAGGGCTTTCGACCTACCGAATCCGAAAGGATAATCTTCTTTCGCAGAGTACGCTGCAGAAGCTGCGCGAGGGAAGAAGCGTTACGACGGACGCAATTGCGACCCTGTGCGGCATTCTTCATTGTCAGCCGGGGGATCTTATGGAATATGAACGTCCGCAGGCCCGGCTGAGCGAAATGCCCCGGCGGGAAGCCGGGAAGCTTTTACAGGTTCCTCTGCTCGGCAATATCGCGGCGGGGGTTCCCATCACGGCCGTGGAGAATCTGGATGATTTTGTCGGCTATCTTCCAAAGAGTGAGCGGCAGAGCGGGGACCTGTTTGCACTGCGGGTCAGGGGAACTTCGATGATCAATGCGGGCATCTGCGACGGGGATATTGTTATCGTGGAGCAGACCCCCTACGCGGAAAACGGACAGATTGTCGCCGCCATGGTGGAAGAGGAAGCAACCGTCAAACGCTTTTATAAGGAAAAGGGACATTACCGCCTGCAGCCTGAAAATCCGGCGATGAAACCGATTATTGTGCCGCAGGTTGAAATTCTGGGGCGTGTCGTCTCCAGCATGCGGTATTACTGAAAGGCCCCGCACACGCAAGGAAGCCCACGGAACTAATGAATTCCGTGGGCTTCCTTTAAACTGTTGTAAAAATTACTGTACGGTCACAACGCAGCGGCGCACGGGCTTCTGCCCGGGCAGTACAGAATAGAGAGACGTGCTCCCCTTCCCCACCGCGGCGATTTTGACATAGTAGCTTCCGCCTGCCTGAACGGAGGATACAATCCGGACGGCTCCCGCATTTCCGCTCTGGAACGACGGGGTCCCGGAAATTCCGTTCGGCGTAAATTTGAAGGAATAAGTCTTGCCCTTGGTCAGCGTCAGCGCGGCCGGGCTGTCGGAGAGAATGGAAATATCCATCGGCGCGGGAGCCGGGTTCGGATAATCACGGTAAGAATTATCCTGATCAACCGCTCCGGCAATGCCGGCAACGGCTCCCGACTGAGAATACTGCCAGAGTGTGTATCCGCCCTTATAAGCCGGTTTCGCCGCATCCGGATTGGCTACCCACTTGGAATAGGCATTCAGTGCCGAACCGGTCAACCGGTTGCTCAGAATATCATCCGTGCTGTAAACGCCAGCCTGATAGCCAGCGTTTTGAATGGCGCCGCAAAAAGCGGCGGCGATCGCCGACAGCTGATCGTTCGTCAGAGAGGCCTGACCCGTTTTGTTGTTCGGATCTGGTTCCACATCCAGGAACACCGGATAATCAAGATGGCGGCCGTTTAAGATGCTCAGGCAAAGATTGGCTTCTTTGACCGCGTCGTCCGTGTTAAGGGCATAGCTCACATGGTAAACACCGACCTTAATTCCCGCCGCAACGGCTCCGTCATAGTTGGTTGCAAACATGGAATCCGTCTGGTTTTCGGGGTCCTCGTCGCCATACCCGTCGCGCAAAATGGCAAAGCCGATTCCGCTGGCCTTGACGTCGCTCCAGGAGATCGAACCCTGATAGCTGGAAACGTCGATGCCTTTTAAGGCAACCCGCACGGTGCAGCTTGCGTTGCGGCCGTCGCCTGTCGTCGCCGTTACCTTGGCCGTGCCTGGCGCGACCGCGTGGAGCGTACCGCGGCTGACCGTGACCACAGACGGTGTATCCGAAGTCCAGAGCATACCGCCCGTTACGTCCGCCCCGCTCAGAGAAGCATTCAGCTGAGCATTGTCGGAAACCTGGAGGGTCAGCTCCGTGTTACTGAGCGAGGGCACAGGAGCCGCGGATGCGGCAGAAGCCGGAAGAACAGCCGAGAACGCCATTGCCAATACGGCAACCCAAGCTAAAACTGTTTTTCTCATGATACTGATCGCCTTCACATTCAATTTTTTCTTTCTCATTCTATCGCAGTTGGCAAATTTAGTCAATGCGGTTTGAGTGCCAAAAATTTTTCATTCATACAAGGAACTTTCGTCGTTTAAATCCGGAAAATACGCCTTTGTTCCCACTACGAGCGGCCACCGACCCGTTTCCTCCATTGTGGTGCAGTTGATGTTTCCAAGATGACACATAAAATGCCGAATCTGTCCCAGAATCAGGGTAAATCTCGTATACGGGCAGTTTTCCGGCTTTTCTGGCAGCATTTCGTCACTCAGTCCGTCAAGATAGGAATTGATTTTTTTCTGAACCGTTTGAAAGTAGTCCATCAATTCCGCACGTGAAAGTACCTTTTGACTGGGAACATCCAGAGAATTCAGGTCTTTTTCATGGAACGGCGGTTCCGTGTATACTTCCGGGTTGATGTACCACTGATCGCAGGAATGCAGCGTGTGATACAGGTGTTTCCAGATGGGCATTCCAAAAAGAATCAACTCCGGATTGCAGGTTCGCAGCGTAACCTCTATATTGAAAAACATGATTTTAGTCTGACTGCGGATTTCTTCCACAAAAACACGGCTCATTCTATGTACCTCCTGTTCCATCCGGCTATAGTCCAAGATCCCGCTGAGCCTGCTTCAACAAAACAATACGCTGTTTGTAATCCGGCAAATACCGCTCGATTTCCCGGTAGAACCCGGCGCCGTGGTTTTTCACGCGGATATGGGCAAGCTCATGAACCACAACGTAATCGAGGGCGGGCTGCGGTACGAGCATCAGCAGGAATGAAAAATTCAGGCTGTTTTTTCCGCTGCAGGAACCCCAACGCGTTCGGGCCGAGGTAATTTTTACGCCCGAGGGCCGGACGCCCATGATGTCCGCGTAATAAGCCACCCGTTGCGGGAGCAGTTCGGCTGCCTGCCGTTTCATCGCGGCAATCCGCTCCGGGGTCAGCATCAGATTTTGGGTTTTTTCGCGCTGTTCGCGCCGGAAGGCAAGCTGTTTTTCGATCCAGCCGGCATGCTTCTGCACAAACTCTTCGATTTCCTGCTGCGGCATGGAGATCGGCGCTTTCACGATGACCTCCAGTTCCTCCGTGACGGACAGGGAAAGTGTTCGGCGCCTTGATTTCAGAATCTTCACATCTTCCCCACTTTCTTCGCCTGCGGCCTCCGGCAATGGATCAGAGCCAGAACATCCGAAAGCTCTTCCTCGGAATCTACCGGGTAATGTACCCATCCGCCTTCCCCGCAGGGGTAACGTTCCTCCCAAAGCTTTTGGGTCTTCGGCAGCAAAGATGCAAGTTGGGCGTTCAGACGGGGCAGAGCGGCTTTTCCGAGGGAAACGGTCACAGTGAACGACCCTCGCTCAAAAAAGGCATAGCAGAGCATTTGGGCTTTATGGGAGTACTTATAGCCCCACCCATAGGAGTTGCCAAACGGGAATTCCAGAGATCGGCTCAGATCGTAATCCGCCCGAAGGAAAGCTTCCAGGCGGTTCAGCCGTGCCTGCGCATCCGTTCCAAGCAATTCTGCAACGGTTTCGGGCTCGGGTTTTGCCGCCTGATCCAATAATCTTTCCCCCATTTGAATTCATCTCCTTTATTGCTGTTGGAAGAAATGGGAAAACATGGAATGCTAAAAATAGATAAAAAATCAGCGCAGGAAACCCTGCGCCAATTTCAATCGTATCTTATTTAATCATGCTGGCGACTTCGTCGGCAAAATTGTCCTGACGCTTCTCAAGGCCTTCGCCCTTTTCAAAGCGGACATAGTCGACGATCTTAATGCTGCCGCCCAGTTTTTTACCCGTCTGCTCCGTAAACTGCTTAATGGAGAGGGAATCATCCTTAATGTAGGCCTGATCCACAAGGCAAACTTCCTTGAAGAACTTCTGCAGTCTGCCGGTGACGATCTTCTCGGCAATTTCGGCCGGTTTACCGGACTCCATGATCTGCTGCTTCAGAATTTCCTTTTCATGTGCCACAACATCGGCGGGCACGCTAGCCTCATCCAGATACTGCGGAACAATCGCGGCAATCTGCATGCAGACGTCCTTTGCATATTCTTCGAACTCCGGCTTTGCAGCAACAGCCGCATCCGCCTCGAACTTCGTCAGAACGGCAATTTTGCCTTCCGCATGGATATAAGCGCCGAGCACGCCTTCGAATTTCTGAAAACGGCGGATTTTGAGGTTTTCGCCGATCTTCAGGATTTTTTCCTTCAAAATGGCGTCGATTGTCTCGTCGTAGCCTGCCGCTTTGCACGCAAGCAGAGCGTCCACATCGGCCGGGCTATTTGCCAGCACCGTGTCGGCACAGGTTTTAACAAAGGCCTGAAATTCGGCGTTTTTCGCCACAAAATCCGTCTCTGCGTTGACTTCGATCGCAACGCCTGCGTTTTTCGCATCATTCAGACCGGCATAAGCAATTCCTTCTGCAGCGATGCGGCCGGCTTTTTTCGTTGCAGCAGCCAGACCCTTTTCACGGAGAAAATCAATTGCCTTATCCATATCGCCGTCCGAAGCGGACAGCGCCTTTTTACAATCCATCATACCGCAGCCGGTTTTTGCACGAAGATCCGCAACATCCTTAGCTGTAAATGCCATTTTCTATTCCTCGCATTTCGTCAATAGTTCATTTATCAGAAAGCAAGCCGATTATTCGGCCTTTGCTTCCTCTTCCTCGGCTGCTTCCGCCGCTGCCGCAGCAGCGCCCATCTGGCCTTCTTTGCCTTCAATGATGGCATTAGCCATGGTCTCGGAGATCAACTTTACGGCGCGGATAGCGTCGTCGTTGCCGGGGATAACATAATCGATTTCATCCGGGTCGCAGTTGGTGTCGACGATCGCAACGATCGGAATATCCAGCTTCTTGGCTTCCGCAACAGCGATGCGTTCTTTTCTCGGATCGACAATGAACAGGGCGCCGGGAAGATCCCGCATTTCCTTGATGCCGCCGAGGAATTTCTCGAGCTTTTCAATTTCAAGCTTCAGCTTGCCGACTTCCTTTTTGGGGAGAAGATCAAACGTGCCGTCCTCTTCCATCGTCTTGAGCTGATTCAGACGGTCGATTCTGCGGCGAATGGTGCGGAAGTTGGTGAGCATGCCGCCCAGCCAGCGAGCGTTCACATAATAGGCACCCGCGCGCTCTGCTTCGTCTTTAATGGATTCCTGAGCCTGCTTCTTCGTACCGACAAACAGAACAGATTTGCCTTCCATGGAAAGGTCGCGTACGAAATTGTAGGCGTCTTCCAGCTTGCGGACGGTTTTCTGCAGGTCGATGATATAGATGCCATTGCGCTCGGTGAAGATGTACTCCGCCATTTTCGGGTTCCATCTGCGGGTCTGATGACCGAAGTGGACACCTGCTTCGAGAAGCTGCTTCATTGATACTACTGCCATTGCAAAATCCTCCTTGGTTTTACCTCCGCCGGGTTTTTAATTTTATGGCACAAGACCTTTTCATGATGTTTCTGAAAAGGCACCAGAGGCCAAACCCGACGTGTGTTTTGCGGGAAATATTATAACATATGTTCCGCAGGAATACAAGTCCCCTCATTTTCCGCTATTTTGAGCCGAAAATCGCATAGAGGCCGCGCGGCGGACCTTTTGTTCTGCAATAGGGACTGTATGTAACCAGGATGGTGTCGTCGCCGATGACCTTGATATCTTCCCATTTTATCACAACATCGTCCTCTCTGCCAAACAGGCCGAAAAAGCGCAGTCGGCCGTAGATGACAAGTGCGGAAACCTTCGCGCTCACCGTATCGATCTCCAGATCGCTCACGTTCCCGAGGCGAGTGCCGTCCCTGATGTTGATGACCTCCTTGTGGCGCATATCGATGATCCGGCAGTTCATTTTCACACCCCCTTTCTCCATGTGTATGCGGCAGGAAAATTAATTTGATATTCGCACCCGCGAATGCTACAATTTAAATCAAATTCAGCTTCCGCGGCGTCTTTTCGACACAAACACCGGAAACGAGGAACGGCGGGAACGGGACGCTTTCCGTCCCGCGCCTGCCGCTATATGTCCTTTTTGATTTTGTCAAGCGCCGCTTTTTCCAGCCGGGACACCTGCGCCTGACTGATGCCGATTTCGGAAGCGACCTCCATCTGGGTTTTCCCCTGAAAATAACGCATGGAAAGAATGTTCTTTTCCCTGCCGTTCAGGTTCTTGATCGCCTCTTTGAGGGCGATTTCGTCAAGCCAGTTGGAGTCGTCGTTGTTGTCGCCCACCTGATCCATCACGTAAATGGTGTCACCCCCGTCGGAAAAAACCGGCTCATAGAGCGAAACCGGCTCCACAACGGACTCCAGCGCAACCACGACCTCTTCCCGGGGAATCTCCAACGCTTTGGCAATCTCTTCGATGGTTGGCTCCCGGCTATTCTGCGCAATCATCTTTTCCTTGACCTGCATGGCCTTATAGGCCGTATCGCGCAAGGACCGGCTGACCCGGATGCTGTTGTTGTCCCGAAGATACCGGCGGATTTCACCGATAATCATGGGAACTCCGTAGGTGGAAAAGCGCACACCCTGAGAAATATCGAAATGGTCGATTGCCTTGATGAGACCGATGCAGCCGACCTGAAACAGATCGTCAAGGTTTTCGCCCCGGTTGGTAAAGCGCTGGATGACGCTGAGAACCAGACGGAGATTTCCGCTGATCAGCTCGTCGCGCGCTTTGGGGTCTCCGTCTTTCATCCGGCGCAGCAGTTCCATTTTTTCCTTCTCGGTCAACACCTTGAGCTTGGATGTGTTGACACCGCAGATTTCAACCTTGTTGTACTGCACAGCGTATTCCCCCATTCACGGCATTACGGTTTCATTATTACCATGAAGGGCGGCTGTCATGCAGGAATCCGGTAAATAATAAAATTGATCGTGCGACAATTTTTGATTGAAAGCGTGGAATCTTTATGATCGTCAAAATACCGCCCCGGGTCGATTCCATTCTGCAGATTCTGGCGCAGAATGGAATTGAAGCCTATGTTGTCGGGGGCTGCGTGCGGGACAGCCTGCTCGGGAAAGAGCCGGAGGACTGGGACGTGACGGTCTCCGCCCCGCCGGAGGAAATTGAGCGGGCGCTTTCCGGCTTCCGGATTATTGAGACCGGCCTGAAGCACGGCACGGTGACGGTTCTTTCCGCCGGCCTGCCCGTAGAGGTCACCACTTATCGGATCGACGGTGCCTATTCTGATGGCCGCCACCCGGATGAGGTTCGGTTTACACGGAATCTGCGTGAGGACCTGGCGCGGCGCGATTTCACGGTCAACGCACTCGCCTGCGGCCGGGACGGAAAAATCGTCGACTGCTTCGGCGGCCGGGACGATCTGGAACAAAAGCTGATTCGTTGTGTCGGCGACCCGGACCGGCGGTTCCGTGAGGATGGGCTGCGCATTCTGCGGGCCCTGCGTTTTTCTTCCGTGCTTGGGTTTTCCATTGAACCGGCGACGGCGCAAAGTCTACTGAGGAACCGGGAACTGCTGAACCATATCGCAATGGAACGGATCGGTTCGGAATTTGTGAAGCTGCTCTGCGGAATTGCGGCCGCGCCGGTTCTGCGGGAATTCCGCGAGGCGGTCGCTCAGTTCATTCCAGAAATCCGAGGAAGCTTCGATTTTATGCAGAATAACCCCCACCACGTATACGACGTATGGGAGCACACGCTGCAAAGCGTCGCGGCGATCGAACCGGACCCGATTCTGCGCCTTACGATGTTCCTGCACGATCTCGGCAAACCACGGCGGTATACGGAGGACGAGCAGGGAATCGGCCATTTTTACGGTCATGCGGAAGATAGTGCCGCACTTGCGGAACCCATCCTGAACCGCCTGCGGCTGGACCGGCACACGATCCGGGACGTTGTTCTGCTGGTGCGGTGGCACGATATTCCGGTCGCCCCGGACGAAACGATCCTCCGGCGTCGACTGAACCGGTTTGGGGAACAGAATCTCCGGCGGCTCTTAAAAATTCGGGTGGCGGACACCATGGCAAAAAGCCCCGCCCACCGGGAGGAACTGGACACGCTCCGGAACATCGAAACGATTCTGGACCGGATTCTCGCGGAGGGACAGTGCTTCACGCTGAAGGATCTGGCCGTAAACGGAAAAGACCTTGCGGAAATCGGAATTGTCCCCGGCCCGGAAACCGGGGAAACCCTGAAACTGTTGCTCAATGCCGTAATGGAGGGGCACTGCGTCAATCGCCGCGCTCCCCTGCTGGAATACGCAAAGAGCCGGAAAGAAGGTACGGAACACGGAAACAATCGTTCACCCGCTGAGCCCCGTTTATGACGAAAACTCTCGGGTTTTGATTCTCGGGACCATGCCCTCCCCGAAATCCCGCGAATACGGGTTTTACTATTTGCACCCACAGAACCGGTTCTGGCGCATCCTGTGCAACCTGTATGGGGAAGAGTACCCGGATTCTCCGGAAGAGAAGCGCGCTCTGGCACTCCGCTGCCGTATCGCGTTGTGGGACGTGCTGAAAAGCTGCTCGATTCAAGGAGCGGACGACGGGAGCATCCGGGACCCGGTGCCGAACGAAATCGGAACATTAATAAGGCGGTCCGGCATCCGCACCGTTGTCACAACCGGTGCGAAGGCGGCCGCCTTATATAAACGCTTCTGCGAAAAGGATACCGGAATCAAGGCGCTGGCTTTGCCCTCCACGAGCCCGGCCAACTGCCGATTTTACAGCTACGAAAAGCTGCTGGAAGCCTACCGGGTTCTTTTAACCCTGACTGGGGAAACGCTCAACTGACGCGCTCCAGATCCTTTTTGAGGCGTTCGATAATCCGCTTTTCCAGCCTTGATATGTAGGATTGGGAAATGCCGAGCGTATCGGCAACTTCCTTCTGCGTGTGTTCCCTCTTGTTATCCAGACCGAAACGAAGCTCCATGATCTCACGCTCGCGCGGAGCCAACCGGGAAACCGCATTGCGCAGAAGATCGCGCTCCACTTCTTCCTCGATATTCAGATTCACCGTATTCTGGTCGCTGCCAAGGATATCGGAAAGGAGCAGTTCGTTGCCGTCCCAGTCCACGTTCAGAGGGTCGTCGATGGAAATTTCGTTTTTTAGTTGAGAGGTCTTTCGGAGGTACATCAGAATCTCGTTTTCAATACATCGTGAAGCATAGGTGGCCAGCTTGATGTTGCGTTCGGGGCAGAAGGTGTTCACCGCCTTGATCAATCCGATGGTTCCGATGGAAATCAGATCTTCCACGCCTGTGCTGGAGGATTCGAATTTCTTGGCGATGTAGACCACCAGCCGGAGATTGTGGGTGATGAGGGGCTCCCGCGCGTTGGGAACGTGGTCCATGATGTCCTGCATGACCCGTTCTTCCTCCTGACGCGTAAGCGGTGGAGGGAGTGTTTCCGGCCCGTTGATGTAGTGAATCTGCCCTCCCGGCCGTAGCCGAAGCATCAGCTGTCGCAGCCTGTTGAACCATTCCCCGATTCGAAGCTTCACTTTCATTTTACCTATTCCCTTTTGCCGCTGCCGGAACGGCTTACTCTATGCCCGACTACGGCCAGATTTAGCCGGACGTTATTTGCAGCAAATCCGGGCTGACTAAAGCGTCGAATTCGCCGAATTTTGTTTTTGCCATCGCTATGTAAACCTTTTGGCTTTCCACTACCCGCTTCCCGCATTGCACGGTTAGCCGGTCCGGGCGGAACGCCTCTAGAACCCCGCTGCCCGACACCGCCTCAAACGGGATCAGGCGAAAGTTCAGGCTCTCCCTCGGCGGAGCCAGCGCGGAAACCACAGGCTCGTAAACTACCGCGACCGGGTCGCCGGAAAACGGTTCCCGCAGGGAATTGCCAGTGTCCACCTTCCCGGTACAGCGGCAGGTGCGGCCTCCGCATTCCACGGTAAGGCTGCAAAACAGTTCTTTCGGCATCTGCTTGCCGGTAATGCGGTGAATCAACGTAATCACAAAATAGCAAACGATGGTAAGGCCGATGAGCATCAGAGGGGAAATGTCGAAGTAGACCACATTATTCCGAACCATAAGCCCCTGAGGGGCGAGAAAATACCAAAGCGCAAGCATCAGCCCCGCAAAGGCGAAATTGATGATGTAAAATGCCGCCGTCGCACGCAGAAACGCTTTCCTGCCCCGCCAGGGAAACGCCGCGAGAATGATGGTGGCAGACAGCGCCAATTTCACCAGAAGAGAAAGAAACACGTTCATCTGGGGCAGAAAAATCATGAGGGAATACAGGGCCCCCAACGCTGCCGCAGCGGCAAGCCGCCCTCGCTGAAAAGGCAGGGCCAGGAACTTGGCAGTCGCCAGAAGCAGAAAGTAATTGACCGCAAGATTGACGCCAACCAGAATATCCACATAAACGACTTGCGTCACAAATTCTCCCCCCAGTCGGCTATTTTCCATTATAGATTTACCTATGTGCTGTTTCTGTCAAAACATGTTCGTCCGGCACCGACCGAAATGCAAATTTTAGGGACGCTCTTTTATGGAAATCGCCGATTGGCAAGAAATAAGAAAATTTTTCAGGTTTCTAAAGAAATATAATCAATATATTGGAACGGTATCACTTATTGTACATATTATTTCGTATATATTGTGTTTTTCGGTCCAAAACTGCCGAGTTGACAATTTCCGATCATGCCGGTATAATAATACACGTTGTCTGTTGCAAAGCATTTGGCTCGGTAGTTCAGCTGGTTAGAACGCTAGCCTGTCACGCTAGAGGTCGTCGGTTCGATCCCGATCCGAGTCGCCAGATGCTGCTATGGCTCAGTTGGCAGAGCACGTCCTTGGTAAGGACGAGGTCATGCGTTCGAATCGCATTAGCAGCTCCATAAAAAACCCGCTTGGTTCTAAGCCAAGCGGGTCTTTTGATCCTTATTATTATTTTCAAAAATATTATTTTGGTGCGGTCCTTCTTTTTCATTAATAATGGATTGGATTGCAACGTCAAAGTTTTTTCTCAAGTTGCTATATATTTGCCTTGTATTTCGCCTAATAGCACAAATAACGGATGATAGGCCCCGCCAAGCAGGGGCTTTTTATTTTCTCCATGTCAGGAGCTGCTCTTCAAATTTTGTCTCTGTAAAGCCGTATTTTTCCGACACCCCAGTCGCTGTAAGCTTAAGTGTTTGAAACCCTTTTCAGATTATCTGCCGCCATACTTGCGTCCTCTAGCAAGTTGTGTTATTTCTACTATGCCATGAAATGTTTTACCGCATATCTTCATATTTTGGCTTCCACAAACCATCTGTTTCCTTCCAACCACAGGTATTTTTCGTGCCCCTGTATTCGGCAGGTGTAGCGAATTCCTGCGCCTCCGGCTTTCAGACTTGCAACTGGGCGGATATCCAGAACCCTGTCTACTTCAAAGATCTGCCCTGGCGTCCATCGGATCGCAAGCGGCAGGATGGTCCCGTCGGGCATATACCGGACGATCATTTCCACATACTTTTTGCACACCATAATCTGCCCCCCTAGAAATAGCCTACCGGATGAATGTTGTGATCCTTTTTCGGGTCAAAGCCAGCGAGCAACTGATCGGTGAGCAAAACAGCAGGCTGCACTGTATAACTCCCAAAGCGATCTTTGAGCCGGTCCACCGCATCATCCAGATGTTCTTTCTTGACCCGGCTTTGCTCATCACAGAAAAAATCCGTCTGTGTCGGTACAGTATCGCTGGTTAAGTCAGTGACACTGATTCCTACGCTGCGGATCGGATTTTGCCAGTGATAATGACGCTTAAAAAGATCAATACCTGCTGCCGCAATCTCCGACGTGATTTTCGTATATGATCCCAGCGTATGCTGTCTGGTAAAGCTATACAATTGATTATCGCGAATACTGATGCAAACAGTCCGGCCCTTAAATCCCTGCTCCCGCAGCCGCCGGGCGACGCTGTCAGCCAGGACATAAAGAATGATTTTTACGTCCTCATCGGTTTTCAGATCGCGCGGCGTGGTGGTCGAATTACCGATTGATTTCACCACGGGCTGATTATCATACGCCGCGACTGGGGATATATCCAGTCCGTTGGCAAAGCAGTGTAAGACCTCGCCCCATTTTCCGAACCATCCGAGGAGCGTTTCTTCCGGCACATCGGCAAGGTCTCCGATCGTATGCACGCAATAGCTTTTCAACCGGCGCCGCGTTGCAGACCCGACATACAGAAGATCGCCGACGGGCAGCGGCCATACGATCTCTTTGTAATTGTCCTTATCAATTTGCGTAATCGCATCCGGCTTCTTATAGTCGCTGCCCAGCTTTGCAAAAATCTTGTTGTAGCTGACGCCAATCGACACGGTGATCCCGAGTTCCAACTTGATCCGCTTGCTGATTTCCTGTGCTATGGTCTTCCCGTCGCGGCCTGCGGCGTCTCCGGTTACATCAAGCCAGCACTCGTCTAGGCCAAACGGCTCAACTTGATCGGTATAGTCAAGGTATATTTCACGGGCCATTCGGGAGAAACGCATGTACAGCTCGTAATGAGGCGGAACGATGACCAGATTGGGGCATTTTAGTTTAGCCTGCCAAAGCGCCTCTCCTGTCGAGACATGATACCGCTTGGCAATCTGATTTTTTGCCAAAATGATGCCGTGCCGCTGCTCCACGTCGCCGCCGACTGCCACAGGCTTGTTTCGAATTGCCGGGTTGTGGAGACATTCGACCGAGGCGTAAAAGCTATTGCAGTCACTGTGCAGAATCGTTCGCTCCAAATCGTCACTCCCAAACGCATGTTCTTTATAGCATCAGTATAGAACATATGTTTTTAATTATCAAGTGAAATAAGTGGAAAAGTGCCTCTGATTAAAGGGCAAGTTCGTGGTATGCTCTTCTCCACTCATGATTACTTACAACAGGAGCCCCCGGATTACTCCAGGGGCTCCTTGTTGTTTCATACCGGCTGATGTCAATCTAGCATCAGCTAATTTACCTTTGAAGAAGCACTGCCATCCGATGATCCGGCCGCACCGAACGATTTTGAAATATCGTTGCTGGCTGAAACAAAATTCGATGAAAATACATTTTTCAGATCATCGTCTTCCTTATCGATGTACCACTTATCAGCCGTCTTAATACAATTGATCTTTATGGTTTTTGAAAGAAATGTTTCTTTCGTTGACTTTATTTTATCCTTCATCAGTTCCGCAATTTCTTTCGCAGAATCTGAATCCGATTTTTGAGTGCCTGAAAACGCATCTGCAAGTGCTTTCGGTATGTAATCAGCAATGGCACCCTTCAGTATTGGTGAAGCATCAACAAATTTGCAATCCACCGTAACTACAGCGGAATTTTCTTTGACGTCCGTGCTTTTTATGCTGTAGACAACTTTTTTATTATTACCCTTAAAATAATCGAGCAAATTATTTTCCAAGGCTGCTTTTTCACTGTCTGAACCGGAAGAAGTGGTAGAGGACGATTCTATATTCTTGGGATTTACAAAAGAGTTCGCCTTTGACGTATCCGAAGCCTTTAATGCTTCAAAATACCCGGTAACAGTGTCTTCTGGTTTAGCTTCGCTTTTACAGGCTGTAAAACTAACAATTAATACGATTGCCATTAGTGAGTATACTATTTTTTTCATAAAGTTTTCCTTCCTATTTTGCGTCTATATTGAATTTTATATTTTAAAACAGCTTGGTTTTTGTGTTTCCGCAGGGATTATTAAAAAGTCAGGTTTAATGCTCCTCTCTTTCATATATCGTGTAAACTCATTTTCTCCACTTCCAAGCTATGTACTGCTCGACCAGATCGGACAGCGAGGTCTCGCTTTTCTCCGCCACCTCGGTCAGTGTTCTCCTGAGAATCTGGAATCCTCTCCCAAATGGATCCGGTATCAGCCTGATTTGTCTGTCCAACTTTTTCAAATCATCAATGGTCATTCGTGTACCTCCTGCAATAATTCATTATTAATATTATATTACAGAATTCGACAACGGGCGGCAGATTTATTCGAGCTTTTTATTAACCAGGAGAGAACCTCTGCCTTCCTGCTTTGTTTTTGCACTTTCTTGAGTCGAAATTCATAATCTGCACTGGGTGGTAAATATAGACGAATGCTCAAGCCTTGCAAATCTGACGCCTGAACAATTATCCTTCGCGGCCACGACGGCGGCCGTAGCTCTGGCAAAATGTTTGAGTGACGACGAAGTCAACGTATTGGGCAGCTTTTTTGTCAGCGTCGGCGGCACGCTCAGCATGATTGCAAAGCAGAGAATTCTGATCAAAGACTGCTGCGAAAGCAACGCCAAGTAACCCTCCCGCATGACAGCACCTCGGCAATTGATCATGCGTTATTGACAGCGACGAATATTGCGTCTATAATCAAGCTGTCAAAAGAGAAAAGCCTTCCCGTCACAGGACTGAAAGGCCATTTGTACATAAAACTTGCCCCCACACTGTCGGAAGCAGCATGAGGGCAGCAATCAAAAATTCCGGATGGAAATTCCTCAATAAAAATTATAGCATATCTTGAGGATATGTCAATTATTGGAGGAATAAAAATGAAAAAAGCAAAATTTGTTCCACTGGTGTTGTCTCTTCTAATCGCATGTTCCGGAGTCCCGGCTTTTGCCGCATCTTCGCCTTATGTTCAAAGCGACACCACAGTATCCTTTACACGTGTACAGGGTGAAACCTATCAGGTAAAATTCACTGTGCACGGCACTCATGCCAACCCCAAAATAGCAGCGGGCAATGGAAACGTACTGCAAACTCTGAACGTGATAAAAACGAAGGATTCCAGCGGAGATGATATTTACTACTTCAAAGTGAAGGCCATTGGAGCCGCCGGAACCACTTCGGCAATCTATACGACTTTGCCCGGTCAATCATCTATAAGACAGTTTGTCATCACTGTGGCCGAGAAAAGCAAGCCCCTGTCAGCGGAAGACATTGCAAAAGATTTAAAGAACAGCGGACTGCCAATCGGCAACATGGTTGTTTATACGTCTGAAACGGACTCGAACCATTTGCTCGGAAGACCAAATCAATATATCAGCAAAGTGAACTTCGCTGATACCACGGTCGAGCAGAGCGACAGCACTGACCCGGTGGGCGGCAGCATTGAAACATTTAATAATGCTTCGGATTTGAAAGCCCGCAAAGATTATTGTGAAGCGATTTCAAAGTCAATGCCTATTTTTGCGCAATACTATTATGTGAACGGCAACTATTTGCTTCGCATCGACAATGCAGTTTCACCTGAAAACGCTAAAAAATATGCAGATGCATTCGCAAAAATAAAGTGAATACTCCCTTCCGGGGAATGAAGTACCCGCCCCTATGATCGAGCTAAGTTCCATAATCAAAAACCGGCGGCCGCAAGGCTTCCGGTTTTTCTTTTCGCAATAAAAGCAGACTCACTGTTCCCCATCAATTGGATGCTTTCCTCTCACGGGCCCATATCCTTATCGATTAATTGATTGATATACGCATTAAGACTCATGCCCAGACTTTCGGCATAAGCTTTCATTTTTATTTTACGGCCCTTTTTAACCCGAACAATGATATTGTCCACCTTGCACAGATATTTCTTATTTGCCTGTATGCGTGCCTGACTTAACATAGCCATTTTTCGCCTCCCGATTGATTATCGGCAATTGCAAGCGATAATTTAGCATTCTGGCAAAAAGGCGACAAATATTTTACTAAACCGAAAAAAATTCATTTTCCGGAAAGCAGGACGGGTTTTCACAATCCGTAATATTTTGCCCTTACGCCTTCGGCCAGCTTCAGCCGTTCCAGCCTGTCCTCCGTGTTTTTTCGCTCCACGTCAAGCTGCTTCGCTGTTTTATAAAACTTGCAGCCATCACAGTCTTTTCTGATTAAGGCCTTACATTGGCCTTCAAACTGAAATATGCACTCCATCATTCCGTGTCACTTCTCTTTCAAGCTTCTATCTACAAGTTTATATCGTAACCCGGAAACTGGATGAACAGATTCTTAATTTATTTTTAATTTTAAAATTGCCCGAACCGATTGAATCGATTCGGGCAATCTCATAAATATTAACTGACTTTAGATTCTTGCCACGCCGGATTTCCGTGCTGCTTCCGCAACTGCCTTAGCGACAGCTGCAGCAACATTGCGGTCCAATGCGCTCGGAATGATATAATCCGGGCTGAGCTTGTCCGCTGTGACAAAGGAGGCAATGGCATAAGCGGCGGCAATCTTCATTTCATCGTTGATGTCGCTCGCACGAACATCCAGCGCGCCGCGGAAAATGCCCGGGAACGCGAGGACGTTGTTGATCTGATTCGGGAAATCGCTGCGGCCGGTACCGACAACAGCAGCACCTGCGCTCTTTGCAAGATCAGGCATAATTTCCGGGGTCGGGTTTGCCATCGGGAACAGGATCGGGTCTTTGTTCATGCTCTTGACCATTTCCGGCGTCACGCAGTTCGGGGCGGAAACGCCGATGAACACATCGGAGCCCTTCAGCACGTCGGCAAGAGAACCGCTCTTTTTGTCGTGGTTGGTAATCTTGGCCATTTCTTCCTTGACAGGATTCAGGCCGTCACGCCCCTCATAGATGGCGCCGTTGCGGTCGCACATAACGACATCCTTCAGTCCAAGAGCAATCAGCAGCTTGATGATGGCAATGCCGGCTGCACCTGCGCCGCTCGTTACAACCTTAATCTCGTCCAGCTTCTTGCCGGTGAGCTTCAGGGCGTTGAGCATAGCGGCCAAGGTAACGACTGCCGTGCCGTGCTGGTCATCGTGGAAAATCGGAATATCGCAGCACTTTTTCAGTTTGGTTTCAATCTCAAAGCAGCGCGGAGCAGAGATATCTTCCAGATTGACGCCGCCGAAGCTGCCAGCCAGCAGACGGACCGTGTTAACAATGTCGTCTACACTTTTAGAACGGACGCAGAGCGGAATCGCATCCACATCGCCGAAGGCCTTAAACAGGGCGCATTTGCCCTCCATGACCGGCATACCGGCCTCCGGGCCGATGTCGCCCAGACCGAGAACTGCTGTGCCGTCGGTTACGACCGCAACCAGATTGGAGCGGCGGGTAAGATCATAGCTCTTGTTTACGTCCTTGTTGATTTCAAGGCATGGCTGAGCAACGCCCGGCGTATAAGCGAGGGAAAGATCATCGCGCGTATTCAGCGGTGCGCGGCAGATCATCTCGATCTTCCCTTTCCATTTGTAATGGAGTTTCAGCGATTCTTCTGCATAATTCATTCTTGCACGGTCCCTTCTTTAAATTCTTTATATGGATCCATCAAATATTAAGAGCAGCGATGGTTTCCTTCAGCATAGAGGCACTCTTCTGGAGTTTTTCCATTTCGGCGGGCACAAGCGGAGGCGCTACGCTGGTTGCGATGCCGTTTGCATTCACAACGAACGGAATGCTCATGCACACGTCGTCCACACCGTATTCGCCGTGCAGCATACCGCTGACAGCCAGCACGGAATTGGTATCACGGGTGATGTATTCGCAGATTCTCATGGTCGATACGCCGATAGCATAGAACGTTGCTCCCTTAAGACGGATTACTTCGCCGCCGGAAACATGAACTGCCTTTTCGATTGCTTCCTTGTCGATTTCATTCGGGCAGTTCTTTGCATTCTTCAGATAGGTATCAAGAGGCATTCCGCCGACGCTTGCGAGCGACCACGGAACCATGGAGGAATCGCCATGCTCACCGAACACATAGGCATGGATGTTTTTCGGGCTGACATTGACTTCCTTCGCGACAAATTCGCGGAGACGGCTGGAATCGAGAAGCGTACCGGAACCGAACACGCGGTTTTCCGGCAGGCCAGTAACCTTCAGGATGGTATAGGTGACAATATCCACCGGATTGCTGACGGCGACATAAATGGCATCCGGAGCATATTTAATTGCCTGCGGCATAACGCTCTTGATGATGTTGACGTTGCCCTGAGCCAGATCGATGCGGGACTGGCCTGGCTTGCGCGCGCTTCCGAGCGTTACGACAACAATATTGGAATCCTTGATATCCGAGTAGTCGCCTGCATAGATGTTAACGGGCGGGCACAGGGCTGTTCCCTGAATAATATCCATAGCTTCGCCCTTCGCCTTGTCCTGGTTAATATCAACCAAAACAATTTCGGAAGCGATGCCGTTCAGCGTAAGCGCATAAGCAATCGTTGCCCCGACATTTCCAGCTCCGAGGATACTGATCTTATTTCCCTTTTTCATGATGTGATTGCCTCCTGATAATTTTTATAACATCTTTCCACAGCGAACACCATTCGTCCGAGTAAAAAGAACGTTGCCTCTTCAAATTGGGAACCTCATGCGGAAGTCCCGCCGGGTTCCTCTACCATTTGATATCCTACCCCAACTTCTGTTACAATGTATTTGGGCTGAGAAGGGTCATTTTCAATTTTCCTGCGGATATTTGCCATGTTGACCCGCAGAATCTGGCGGTCGCATTCTGCAAAATGCCCCCAGATTTGTTCGAGCAGATAGGAATAGGTCAAAACCTGTCCGGAATGCTTGGCGATCAGTGAAACGATACGGAACTCATTCTGCGTCAGATGAACGTCGCTTCCATCCACCAGCACCGCGTGCTTTTCGAAATCGACGACAAGCCCCCCGCGCACCAATCTGCCCTCCGGAACGTTTTCGCCGGTCTCCATCTTTATGCTGTGCCGAATCGCGGCACGTATTCTTGCCAGAAGCTCCTGCCGGCCAACCGGCTTTACCATGTAATCGTCCGCACCGGAATCGAAAGCCCGCACCTTCACCGCTTCATCAAAGCAGGCGGAAAGAATGATCGCAGGCACCTCCGACCACTGACGCAGGGTTTTCAGAACGCTGAAGCCGTCCATATCCGGAAGGGAAAGATCAAGCAGCACCACGTCCGGGCAATAAGAAGAAAACATAGAAACCGCGGTTGCTCCGTTTGCTGCGACGATCGCCTTATACCCGTTTTCCTTCAGGAAGGAAGAAATGAAATCACTTGCTTCGGCTTCATCTTCGACGATTAATACTGTTGTTTTGTTATTCATTCATAGGATCCTCCGAATATGAGAGAAAACCCGGAACGCCTCTGCCGCTCCCCAGGGCAGCCTGTCAATTCTTGTCGGAATCGGATGAAAAACCGAATTTCCGAACAGGTTTCATTATACAATAATATTTTAACAAATGACAAGGCATTTATATAAAGAAATCATTAAGATTTTAATATATTCCTTGTTGCATGTTTCATTTCATGGTATTATCTGTATTATGCGAAGAATTCGATATTCTGAGAGCATTCTGCATAATTGCTCTTGCTTTGA
Source organism: Bacillota bacterium (assembly GCA_023410445.1). Lineage (GTDB taxonomy): Bacteria > Bacillota > Clostridia > Oscillospirales > Acutalibacteraceae > Caproicibacter. The sequence goes on from JAEYPT010000008.1 coordinate 260,109, forward strand.
TTCATAACGCTTTTTGATCCGGCCTCCCAAAAGGGACGCCGGATTTTTTATGTAATTCGGGAAAGCCGAGCAGTCACGCTGCCGGCTCCCCGCTGCGGTGCAGGTGCTACATGACTCTCGTCGGGAAAATCGCATCCAGCACCCCAATGGCAAGCGCGCCCAGAATCGCTCCGAGAATGGTAACGCTCATATTGGGAACAACAAACTGAGCCGCATAGAGAATCACTGCCGAAAGAATAAATCCCTTCAGGCCCTTGCCAAAAGGGGAAGCATCCACTTTCATCATTGCTTCAAACAGATAATCCAGTAACGAAATAACAACTGCGGCAATCAGAAACGACCATATGCCGTAAATGGTAAACCCAGGCGTCAGTATGGAGACAATGGCAAGAATAATCGCCATAATCACCAGCCTGCCCAGCCACCGCAGAACGCTTGCGGACTCGTCGCGGCCATGATCGGCATGATTCGCCTGCGCAGCATGATGCGCCATATCAATCCCTCCCCGACAAAAATTGGCTGTTTTTTGAATTTCAGCCGTTTTTATTTTATCCGCATCCCGTCGGATTATGCTTTTAAGCTTCCACGCAAAAAGCTGCGATGACATAATTGTCACCACAGCTTTTATTTTTTGATTGAATTATCGGACGCCGCCTCCGCCTCCGCCGAAACCGCCTCCACCGCCGGAAAAGCCGCCTCCGCCGAAACCACCGCCGCCAAAGCCACCGCTCCCGCCGAATCCGCCGCCGTTGTTGGAGGGGGGATGAGCAAGTCTGGTGGCCGCGCTGCCGATGTCCCCAATGGCGCTGCCGAGTGCGGCCCCAAAGTCAACATTCGGCGCTCCAAAGCCGCCGCCGTAGAAATGCGGACCGAACATAAAGGGAAGATAGCTGCCCACATAAACATCGCCGAGCCCTTCCGGACGGTTAAGCTCCGGATAGACCAGCCTCAGCTGCTTGCACACCTCTTTGGAAATCCCCATCATGGTGGCATAAACCAGATATTCTTCCCAAAGGCTCAGCTCCGGGACGCTGTATTCCTTCATCCGGGAAAAATCCAGCATATAGCGCTGGAGACCCCGCCAGACGCCGAATTCCCGCTCCCCTTTTTCACTCAGATGCATCTTTGCGGAACCGGCGATGAACAGAATCACCCCGCCGATCAGGAGGGCAAGCGGAATATAAACCATAAGGACCCCCATCGAACCCGTGACCCCAAGGACGACAAACGCCAGAATCAGCGCCGCAACACCGCCCGCCTTCAGGGCACCGAGGAACAGAGGCCGGTTTTCCTCATAGCCGCGGTCGACCGTCTCGCGCTCCGCTTCCGCGAGGAAATCCTCCATGGCGCGGTCGATATAGGAGTAGTGCTCTTGTGCATACCGTTTGAACCCTTCCATTGTGAAGGAATTCCCGAAAGCCTCCCCCACCGTTGAAATCATCCGGTAAAAGGCCTGCTCGCTGCCGGTCAGTTCCATATGCTTCGTATCGCCGAGAATGGAAACCGCCAATTCCTTCTCCCGGCCGGAAAAAGAAACGTAGCCCTTGCGTGCAAGACTGAGCAGTGTCGCACTGAACATCCGGTTCTTTTCTTTCTCGCCGATTCCGTTGTAAAAGTAGAACAGATGCGCAATTCCGGCGGGGCTGTTTCCGGGCGGAATATCCCGCGTATACTCCGGAGAATCGACCTCATGGCGACGGTATTTCTTGCGGGAAACGACCAAAGCAAATACTGCCGCTGCAAAAATCAAGGACGCAGCCACGGCGTCAATGATTCCGAGAAGATACTGATGGTATACAGCGGCCGCGGCATCATCGGACCACTTCTGTTCCTCCTGCACGATTCCCGGCAAAACCGACTGACCGGAAACCTTTTTGGAATCCGGGAACAGCTGGGGCGGCATGCACAGGCGCACCTCAGCTAAGGTGCCCGCCGGAATATCGGATGCGGCAAAACGAATGCTGTCCGCCGAATCGATCTTAAGTCCACCATTCGCCGTGGTATGCAACCAGGCTTGCAGAACATTCTTGCTTCCTCCTTGCGGAAATCGAACTGTTCCAGTCAGCGAAGTGACCGGAAGAGAAAAATCCTGCGAAAGAAATTGGGTATAAAGCACCGCTGTATCATGGTACACTTGAATAATATTTTTCAGTGTATAGGTAACGGCAAATGTGCGCGTTCCGGAATCCAGCTCCGGTATAAACCAGCCAAGCTCAGCGGTATCCCCGGAACGGTGAAGATAGCATTTGCCAGCCATCGCGCCGTCGGAGGTAACAGAGGGATCTTCCGGGTCAACGTCACCGGCAAAAGCATAATTCTGCTTTTGGTCTTTGTCATAGACCGAAATATCCGCGATATCGTCCACCTTGGAGGTATCCATTGTAAACTTGCGGTACAAATTGCTGTAGGGCTTTCCACGATTTTGCAGCGTGACCGTCCACGTCTCCGTAACCTTCATATCGCCGTTCGGAGCAACCGTGGAAGCAATGTCCATATGATCCATGACCTGTTTCGAATTGCCGAGATAGCTTGAGCACCCGCTCAGCGAAACACAGGCTGCACACAGCGCCGCTAACAGAACAAGGCAGACCGCCCAATGAAAAAATCTGCGCATATCGCCCTCCCTGAGTTCTTCTTAGAATTTAACCTGCGGGACCGCACGGTCACCCTCTTCGATTTCGAAATAACGCCTCATTCCGAAATGGAACATGGAGGCAATCAGATTCGAGGGAAAATGCATGACATATTCGTTATACCGCATGGCGGTGTCGTTATAGAACTGGCGGGAAACCGCGATTTTCCCCTCAATGTCACTCAGCTGGCTCTGAAGGCTGAGAAAATTTTGATTTGCTTTCAGGTCCGGGTACTGCTCCGCCGTCGCAAAGAGGTTGACGATAGCACGGGAAAGCTTTGCGTTGCTCTCCATCGCTTCTTCCGGCGTTTTGGCACTCATGGCAGCTCCGCGCCACTTGGTGACTTCGGAAAGTGTCGTCTTTTCATGGGCTGCATAGCCTTTCACCGTCTCCACCAGATTCGGGATAAGGTCAAAGCGCTTTTTTAACTGGACATCGACCTGCGACCAGCCGTTATCCACCCGTACAGAAAAGGAAACCAGCCGGTTATAGGCGGATACTCCCCATAAAATCACAATGATGACAACAGCAAGAACAATTACCAAGGGCAGCCAACCCATAAAAATGCCTCCTTTGATTTTTCAGTTAGGAATTCGATCCGGGATCATTGTAACATTCTTCCCGAAAGAAGGAAAGTAAATTCCGGACGAAAAAAGGGAGATTTTCGTCTCCCTTTTTCTATTATTCCTGATCCGTTTTTTTACCTGAGTTGGAAATTCGATAACACAGCGTCATAAGACTGTCGTTCAAATGAACGTTCTCAACAACAACATCCGGGTAACGCATGGAAATATCGTAATGACTGAAATTCCAAAAATAGCGGATTCCCAGGCGGTAAAGACGGTCTGCCAGGTCGCCGACGGCATCCCGCGGAACACAGAGCACCGCCATGGAAGGCTTTTCCTTCTGGAAGAAATTCTCCAGTTCGGCAACATTCAGAACCTCTTTATCACCGAGCATCGTCCCGATTTTTGAAGGCGAACTGTCGAAGATTCCCAGAAGCCGAAATCCTTCCGCCTGAAAGGACATGTGGGTTGCGATTGCCCGGCCCAGGTTTCCTGCGCCAAACAGAACCGCACCGTAGGAATTGGAAATTCCCAAAATATTTGCAATTTCATCGCAGAGCTGACTGACAATATACCCATAGCCCTGCTGCCCGAAACCGCCGAAGCAGTTCAGATCCTGCCGGATCTGCGAGGCGGTAAGTCCGAGCTTTGCGGACAGCTCCGTGGAAGAAATCCTTGTCACACCCTTTTCCTTCAGGCCTGACAGAAAGCGATAATAACGGGGCAGCCTGCGAATGACCGACATTGAAACATTATCGCGCTTAGGCATGATGCGCCCATCTCCCTTTTACATAATAAGCCGGTTTATGCAAGCAGCATTTTCAGCCTTTTCTGAACCTCAAGTAGGAATTCCTCGGAATCCACTTTCTTTTTCTCTGGCAGAGTTGAAATCTGCGCGAGATCTCCGGTCATGACCCCTTCTTCGATGGTCTGAATGGTGGCCGCTTCCAGCTTTTCGGCAAAATCGCACAATGCCGGAATACCGTCCAATTCCCCGCGCTTTTTCAGCGCGCCCGTCCATGCGAACAAAGTGGCAACCGAATTGGTGGAGGTCTTCTCCCCCTTGAGATACTTGTAGTAGTGCCTCTGCACGGTGCCGTGCGCGGCTTCGTACTCGTAAACACCGTCGGGCGATACCAGAACACTGGTCATCATGGCGAGACTGCCGAACGCCGTCGCCACCATGTCGCTCATAACGTCGCCATCGTAATTCTTGCAGGCCCAGATGAACCCGCCCTCCGAGCGCATCACGCGCGCCACGGCGTCGTCGATCAGGGTATAGAAATATTCGATGCCTGCCGCTTCGAACTGCTTGCGGTAATCGTTTTCATAAAGCTCGCGGAAAATATCCTTAAAGCGGTGATCGTATTTTTTCGAAATCGTATCCTTCGTGGAAAACCAGAGGTCCTGCTTCAGGTCTAATGCATACTGAAAACAGCTTCTTGCAAAATTCGCGATGCTGTCATCCAGATTGTGCTGACCAAGGACGACACCCGCCGTTTTGAAATCATGCACCAGCGTGCGCTCTTCGGTTCCGTCCGCCTTCGTCACAACCAGCTCTGCCTTTGCGCCAGCGGGGACCGTCAACTCCGCGTCGCGGTAAACATCACCGTAAGCGTGACGCGCGATTGTGATCGGCTTATTCCAGTTGGAAACCAGCGGAGAAATGCCTTTGACCAGAATCGGCGTACGGAACACCGTTCCGTCCAAAATGGCGCGGATAGTTCCATTCGGGGATTTCCACATTTCATGGAGTCCGTACTCCTTGACGCGGTCCGCGTTCGGGGTGATGGTTGCACATTTGACCGCGACGCCGTATTTCAGGGTGGCGTTGGCCGAATCCACCGTTACCTTGTCTCCGGTGGCGTCCCGGTTTTTCAGCCCGAGATCGTAGTATTCCGTTTTCAGTTCCACAAAGGGCTCCAGAAGGATTTCTTTGATTTCCTTCCAGATCACCCGTGTCATTTCATCCCCGTCCATCTCGACAAGGGGTGTTTTCATACTGATTTTATCCGCCATTGATCCAGTCCTCCAAGTAATTTCATTGCAGGCAGCTTTTGCCGCGGCCCGATTATTTTTCGCTTTGTTCCTTCGTGTAGTTCAGGAGGCCGCCCGCTAGAACGATGGCGCGCTGGCGCTCCGTAAGGATCGGCTCCGCCTCAAAGCGCGTGCCTTTCGTACGGTTTTCCACGAAAATTTTCGTTCCGCTTCCGATCGCGGCGCGGATATCAGGCAGTTCCAGCTCATCCATCGGGTCAATGGAATCGTAATCCTTTTCGTCTTTGAAAACAAGCGGGAGAATTCCCGCGTTGGCGAGATTGGCGCAGTGAATACGCGCGAAGCTCTTCACGATGACCGCTTTGATTCCGAGATACAACGGTACAAGAGCCGCGTGCTCGCGTGAAGAACCCTGTCCGTAGTTTGAGCCGCCGATAATAAAGCCCGAACCGTTCTTTTTGCAGCGCTCCGGGAATTCCTTATCGCACACTGCGAAGCAGAATTGGGACAGATACGGGATATTGGAGCGGTACGGCAGAATTTTGGAACCCGCCGGCATAATATGATCGGTTGTGATGTTGTCGCCGACCTTTAAGAGAACCTTTGCCTTTATGTTTTCCGGAAGCGGAACGGAAGACGGGAATTCCCGGATGTTGGGCCCGCGGAGAATCGCCACGTTTTTCGCTTCCTCAGGAGAAGCCGGCTCAATGATCATGTTGTCGTTGATCAGGAAGTTTTCCGGCATGGGTACCGGTTCTTCTTTGCCCAGTGTTTTCGGGTTTGTGAGAACGCCGGTCAGAGCGGAAGCGGCAGCCGTTTCCGGGCTGACAAGATAAATCTGCGCGTCGGCAGTTCCGGAACGGCCAAGGAAGTTCCGGTTGAATGTACGAAGGGAAATTCCTGCTGAATTCGGCGACTGCCCCATGCCGATGCACGGACCGCAGGCGCATTCCAGAATCCGGGCGCCGGCAGCGATAAGGTCGGCGAGAGCGCCGTTTTTCGCAAGCATATTGTAAACCTGCTTGGAGCCGGGCGCAATGGAGAGACTAACCTCCGGATGCACGGTTTTTCCTTTCAGGATGGAAGCCACGCGCATCAGATCTCGGTAGGAAGAATTCGTGCAGGAACCGATGCAGACCTGATCGACCTTAATCGGGCCGATCTCGTCCACCGTCTTCACGGCGTCCGGGCTGTGCGGACAGGCGGCAAGGGAAACCAGTGAAGAAAGATCGATATCGATGGTTTCGTCGTAGTGTGCGTCCGCATCCGGCTGAAGCTCCATCCAGTCCTGTTCCCTGCCCTGAGCCTTCAGAAACTGCCGGGTAATTTCGTCGGACGGGAAAATGGAAGTGGTTGCCCCGAGCTCCGCGCCCATGTTGGTGATGGTTGCGCGCTCCGGCACAGAAAGCGTCTTAACGCCTTCCCCGCCGTACTCAAGGACCTTGCCCACACCGCCCTTGACGGTCAGGCGGCGGAGAACTTCCAGAATGACATCCTTCGCGCTGACCCATGCGGGGAGCGCACCGGTCAGATTGACGCGCAGAATCTTCGGCATATTGATGTAATAGGGGCCGCCGCCCATCGCAACGGAAACGTCCAGACCGCCGGCACCCATAGCCAGCATGCCGATTCCGCCGCCCGTCGGGGTGTGGCTGTCGGAGCCGATCAGGGTTTTGCCGGGGATTCCAAACCGCTCAAGGTGGATCTGATGGCAAATCCCGTTGCCGGGGCGAGAAAAATAGATTCCGTGTTTTTTTGCGACCGACTGAATAAACCGGTGATCGTCCGCATTTTCAAAGCCTGTCTGCAAGGTGTTATGATCGACATAAGCAACCGAACGCTCCGTCTTCACACGCGAAACACCCATCGCTTCAAATTCGATGTAGGCCATCGTTCCGGTGGCGTCCTGCGTGAGAGTCTGGTCGATTTTCAGCCCGATTTCGCTTCCCGTCGTCATTTCACCGCTTACAAGGTGTTTACTGATGATTTTCTGTGCCAAACTCAAACCCATTACGGCATTCACTCCCAAACTTTATAATTCAAATTTGTATCTGTCGGCCAGTTCTTTATTCCGCAGATATAGTATTGATAGATATGTGGCAATAAGCTTTCTCACTATTATGGTATAAAAATTCAACATTGTCAATCTGTTAACGTTTGACCCCGGCAATTATTTTTTCATTTCCCCCTTATTTTCTTGCCGAACGACAGAGCGGATGTTATAATATTTGTAATTTATATGAAAACAAATCCGCCCGGCGCGTATGATGCCGCCTTGCATAGGAAGACTATTCCTACTGGGAGGTGCATTCATGAGCAGCGAAGAAAAAACCGAGGAAAACCGGGCTGCGGAACGAATTACGGAGTCGGGCTCCGTTATTACGGGAGACGGCCGGCACGTGATTCACTGCCTGACCATCATCGGGCAGATTGAGGGGCATACCATACTCTCCTCGCAGACGAAAACGACCAAATACGAACATGTAATTCCACAGCTTGTGGCCATTGAGGAGGACGCCGCCATCGACGGCCTGCTTATGATTTTGAATACGGTGGGCGGCGACGTGGAGGCTGGCCTCGCGCTGGCGGAACTCGTGGCCGGAATGAAAAAGCCAACCGTTTCCATTGTTTTAGGCGGCGGGCATTCCATCGGCGTTCCTCTGGCCGTTGCCGCCAAACATTCCTTTATTGTGCCGAGCGCAACGATGACGATTCATCCGGTGCGGATGAACGGCCTGATTCTGGGAGTTCCGCAGACACTGGATTATTTCGAGCGGATGCAGGAGCGGATCACACAGTTCATCACGCAACATTCCCGGATTTCGGCCGAGCGGATCGCTGAGCTTTCCATGAACACGCGGGAACTGGTGCTTGACATCGGCACGGTGCTGACCGGCCCGCAGGCCGTGGAGGAAGGGCTGATCGATTCGCTCGGGACCCTTTCCGATTCCATCGACTGTTTATACGATATGATCGACGAGCGGAAGAAAAAAGAAAAGAAAAAACCGGCTGAAACCGCTAAGGCAAGGCAGGCCAAAAGCGCAAAATGAACGAGCGGCGGTTTCTTGCCGCCGTACATAGCCCGTAATACTGTCTCAAAGGTGAGTGACATTGGCTAAACAAAAAACAAATTCAAAACCACGCCATGCAGCGGCCTCGCGGGCACGCAAACCGGCCGCGGCGCCCGATCCCGTGCAGGCGGCGCGCTCAGAAAAACAGCACGCACAGGTTCTTTCCGTTCTGATGTTCGCCGGGGCAATTCTGATGTTCTGCCTGGTGCTGATCAGCGGAGACCACGTCTGGCGCTGGTTCCACGACGTTATGCTCGGCCTGTTCGGCAACTGCGCCGTCATCTGGCCGATCCTGTTGCTTTATCTGTCCGTTCTGACGGCATTGGAACGGCAGAACAGCCGCGCGGGAGTTAAGCTGACGCTGACGATTCTGATCATCGCGTTTTTCTGTTCTTCCATCTACATATTTTCCGTTCCCTCAAACAACTCGCTTGCCGGATTCTGGAAACAGCTGACCGATCTGTACGGTGCGGGGGTCCAGCACCAGGGCGGCGGCTTCTTCAGCGGCCTTCTGGGAATTCCTCTTGTCGCAGCAGTCGGTCCGCTCGGCGCAAAGATTCTGATTCTGCTTGCGCTGTTTGTTTCTATTATGATTCTGACCGGGACAAGCCTGATCCAGCTTTTCCGCACCGTCACAAAGCCAGCCGGATTTGTGAAAACCAATATCGACTCCGCACGGGAACGGCGGATGATTGAAAAGAACCGGGAAAACGCCACGATCGACGTTGCGCTTGACGCGGACGATGAACTCCCCCAGCATCCGGTACGCTCCGGCGCAAAAGTCCCCGCCAAACCCAAGAAAAAGAGTGAAAAGCTGGAACGCCTGGAAAAGGTGTTTTCGATTCACGAGCCGGAACCGGCCCCCGCCCCACAGAAGAATACGCAGCCGGTCCCCGCTGAGGATTCCGTACCGCAGCGTTCTGCGGAGGCGGAAGCTTTCAGCCCTCCGGCAGATCCGCCCGCCGCCCCGGCACCGAAATCGTTTCCGGAGGAGCCGGAGCCGGACGGCGACTATCACTTCCCGCCCATTTCCATGCTGGAAATCACGAAGGAACTGAGCGAAGCGGATATTGTCGGTGAAATTCAGACCAACGGACGCATGCTGGTGGACACCCTGCAAAGCTTCGGGGTTCAGACCTCCTTCGTCGGCTACAGCCGCGGCCCCGCCGTGACACGGTATGAGCTTCAGCCCGCTTCGGGTGTGAAGATCAGCAAAATCACGAACCTTTCGGACGACCTCTCGATGAATCTGGCCACTGCGGGTATCCGCATTGAGGCTCCGATTCCCGGAAAGGCCGCTGTCGGAATCGAAGTCCCGAATAAGAAAAACACGGTCGTGCGGATGCGCGAGCTGATGGAAAGCAACAGCTTTACGGCGGCAAAAAGCCGCCTGACCGTAGCGCTCGGGCGCGACATTGCCGGTGAGGTGGCCGTGGCAGACCTGGCGAAAATGCCGCATCTGCTGATTGCGGGTGCGACCGGCTCCGGTAAATCCGTATGCATCAACTCCATGATCGTCAGTCTGCTGTACAAATCGCAGCCGGACGAGGTTCGCTTCCTGATGATCGACCCGAAGGTCGTGGAGCTCGGCATTTACAACGGGATACCCCACCTTCTGGTTCCCGTGGTCACTGACCCGCGCAAGGCTGCAGGCGCGCTTTCCTGGGCGGTTACGGAAATGCTGAAACGCTACAAGATTTTCGCGGCAAACAACGTACGTGACCTCAGCGCTTACAATTCCCTCGCCGCCTCCTGCAATTACACTGCGGAGGATGGCCAGCCGATGGAACGCATGCCGCAGATCGTCATCATCATCGACGAGCTCGCCGACCTGATGATGGCCGCCCCGAACGAAGTGGAGGATTCCATCTGCCGTCTGGCCCAGATGGCGCGCGCCGCGGGAATGCACCTCGTTATCGCGACCCAGCGTCCCTCGGTGGACGTCATCACAGGCATCATCAAGGCGAACATCCCCAGCCGGATCGCTTTTGCGGTCTCCTCGCAGGTGGATTCCCGCACGATTCTAGACATGGGCGGCGCGGAAAAGCTTCTCGGTCGCGGCGACATGCTATTTTCCCCGGTGGGCTCCCAAAAGCCGACCCGAATTCAGGGCTGCTTCGTCAGCGACAGCGAAATTGAATCCATCACCAGTTTTGTTAAGAAGGCACAGGAAGCCGATTATAATGAAAACATCGCGGAGGAAATCGAGAAAAATGCCGTCGCTGAAAAAGGCGGAGACTCGGGCGACGATATGGGCGGTGACACCGACCCCATGATGTCCGACGCGATCAAGTGCATTGTGGAAGCCGGGCAGGCCTCAACCTCCCTGCTCCAGCGGCGTCTGCGCCTCGGCTATGCCCGTGCGGGCAGGCTGATTGACCAGATGGAGCAAATGGGCGTTGTCGGTCCGCGCGACGGCTCGAAGCCCCGGCAGGTCATGATCACCTATCAGCAGTGGCTGGAAATGAACATGCAAAAGGCCGACGCCTCCGAAGCGAAAAGCTGACATGTCAAAACGGAGAAGCCTGAAAAACCGGATGTATCTTGCGGTTTTCGCCGCGCTCGTTCTGCTTGGGCTTGCCGTCCGTCTGCTTCCGACGCCTGCCGAGACCGTCTGGCACCGTGTCTATGGATTTTTCGGTCTGGGCGATTTCTCCGACTGCGCGGATTCCTCCCCGTTTTCCGTTCATGTGCTGGATGTCGGTAAGGCGGACAGCATCCTGCTGGAATCCGGGAATTCCTTTCTGCTGGTTGACGGCGGAACACCCGACCGCGGCGAGGAAGTAATTTCCTACCTCAAACGCCGCGGCGTTTCCAAGCTGGAATACGTTGTCAACACCCATCCGGATGAAGACCACATCGGCGGCTTAAAATATGTAATAGATGATTTTCCGGTCGGTCACTATTTTGCCCCAAATATTCCGGCGGCGCTGGTGCCTACCGACAAAGCATATCGGGATACCCAGCTGGCGCTCGCACAGAAGGGACTACACGCCGAAACGCCGAAGCCTGGAACCGAATTTGCCGTCGGCCAGATGAAAATCCGGGTGCTCGGGCCTCTGCGGGCCGGAGACAGCACCAACAACAATTCCATTGTTCAGCGCGTCGCCTGCGGGAATGTCCATTTTCTCCTGATGGGAGACGCGGAAAAGGAAGAAGAGCACGATCTGCTCGCTTCCGGTGAAGATCTTTCGGCCGATGTTCTAAAAATCGGCCACCACGGAAGCCGCACAGCAACCTCGCAGGAATTTTTAAACGCTGTAAGACCGAAGTACGCCGCAATTTCCACTGCGTGGGACCGGAACAAGCTTCCGAATTCCGACGTACTGAACCGCCTGTTCGACGCGGGAACCAAAATTTACCGCACGGACGTAAGCGGCACGCTCATCTTTCTGACCGACGGCACAAAGCTTTCGGTTGTAACACAGAAATAAAAGAATCCCCGGCATAAGCCGGGGCAAAAACAACAACTATAAGGGAGGATTCTCCGTTGAGAACACTTACCATCGACCGTTTGGAAGGCATATACGCAATCTGTGAGGACGATAACCAGAAATATTTTGCAATTGAACTGTCCGAACTGCCCAAGGGCGCCAAGGCCGGAGACGTTCTTTCCGTAAACGACGAGGAAGGAACCCTTTCCATCGATGCGGAGGCAAGCGCCGCCCGGAAGAAAAAAACGAAATAGGCAAAAGCGCTTACGCTTTTGCCTTCGCTAAATGTCGGGTGGTCACCTTGTCCGCCGAGGTTGGATGCATCCGTACATTTTGCACCAATCCGAAGCCGAAGTACAGACAGGCCGCCGAAGAGCCGCCCGCGCTGAAAAACGGCAGGGTCACGCCCATGACGGGGAGAAGATCGAGGCACATGCCGAGGTTGAACACCGCCTGCGCCGCGATCATGCCGAAAAAGCCCATGCAGATGGCGCTGCCGAGAAGATCGTTGGATTTCCGCGCGATGTGCAGGGTGCGCCACAGGAAAATTAAGAGAAGCAGCATGATGGCGGTGCAGCCCACGAAGCCGAGCTGTTCCCCGGCAACCGAGAAAATGAAATCGCTCTGCTGGATCGGGACCACGCCCTGGCTGACGCGCGACTGCTCCTGAAAAAGGCCGCGCCCCCAAAGCCCGCCGCTGCCGATGGACAGCCGCCCCTGAATCTGCTGCCAGCCGTATTTCACGGCGTCAGGCGAGTTGGAATCGAGCTGATACACCACCTGCATGCGTATTTTCTGGTAGGGCTGAAGCACATATTTCCACGCAAGCGGCAGCGCGATCCCTGCAACGACAAGCAGAACCGCATAGTAGCGGAACTGGATTCCGGCACCGAACGTCATGGCAAGGAACATGCAGAAGAAAATCATCGCTGCTCCGTCGTCGCCCTGAAGGTGCAGCAGCGCCACGGGAACCATTGCATGAATTGCGAGCAGGATCACATGCAGCGGAGATTTCAGCAGACCTCGCTCCTCCAGTGCGGAAAGATGTTTGGAAAACGTGATCATAAAGCCGATCTTGACGAGCTCGCCCGTCTGGAAGGTGCGGCCGCCGGGCAGCTTGATCCACGCTTTGGCATCGATTCCGCCGCCGCTGACGACGGAGATTCCAAAAAACTGCGTATACACAATCAAAAACAGGCAGAATCCCGCGATCACATACCAGAACGACGAAATTTCACGGTAATCCACCAACGAAAAAAGGACTGCCCCGACATACCCCATTATGATCGCCATAAGCTGCGTAGTAAAATAACTGCCGTCCGGTATGGTTTTCAGCAGCAGCAAACTGTAGGCGGAAATGGCCATCAGCAGCAGCCAATAAAATTTATCGGTTTTTTTCAGATAACTTCCAATTGATTTCAGCGCGCGCATGACTTCACCTCTTATCGTCTATTATAAGATGAAATTGCGGCAGTTGCAAGCCGTCCCGAAGAGCAAAGCCAGTATTCCGAAAAATGACGTTCTGTGCTATAATTGGAAGTACCGAATCTTTTAAGTGTTAGGGGAATCAGAATGCTATCGGATATTGAAATTGCTCAGCAGACCAAAATGCAGCCTATTGCCCGCATTGCAGCCGGTCTCGGGATTGAAGAGGAAGAATTGGAGCCGTACGGACGGTATAAAGCCAAGCTGAACGACACCCTGTTCCGGAGGCTCGCTTCCAAAAAAGACGGAAAACTGATCCTTGTTACGGCAATTAACCCCACCCCCGCCGGAGAAGGAAAAACCACAACAACCATCGGCCTCGGAGAAGCTATGGCGCAGATCGGAAAAAACGCGGTCGTAGCCCTGCGTGAGCCGTCGCTCGGTCCGGTTTTCGGCATCAAGGGGGGCGCCGCCGGCGGCGGATACGCTCAGGTTGTGCCGATGGAGGACATCAACCTTCATTTCACGGGCGACTTTCACTCCATCACATCAGCCAACAATCTGCTCTGCGCATTGGTGGACAACCACATCCAGCAGGGGAATCTTCTGAACATCGACCCTCGCCGGATTCTTATTCCTCGCTGTCTGGACATGAACGACCGTGAGCTGCGAAGCATCGTGGCCGGTCTCGGCGGAAAAGCCAACGGCGTTCCGCGGGAAGACGGCTTCTGCATCACGGTTGCCACCGAAGTTATGGCCATTTTCTGCCTAGCGCGCAATCTTTCGGATTTAAAGAAAAGGCTCGGAAAAATTCTTGTCGCTTACACCGGTGACGGAAAACCGGTTTACGCGCATGACCTCAAAGCAGAGGGCGCGATGGCGGCTCTTTTGAAGGATGCGATCAATCCCAATCTGGTGCAGACTCTGGAGGGCACGCCCGCGATCGTCCACGGCGGACCGTTTGCCAATATCGCGCACGGCTGCAACTCTGTCCGCGCGACCCGTCTCGGTATGAAGCTGGCCGACTACTGCATCACGGAGGCAGGCTTCGGTTCCGATCTCGGTGCGGAAAAATTTCTCGACATTAAATGCCGCCTCGCCGATATCCGCCCGGACGCAATCGTCCTCGTGGCAACTGCGCGCGCTCTGAAATACAACGGCGGCGTCCCGAAAGCGGACACGGCCAAGGAAAACACGGAAGCCCTGAAAAAGGGAATCGTGAACCTCGGCGCCCACATCAAAAACATGCGTCAGTACGGCGTGCCGGTTATTGTCGCAATTAACCGTTTCCTGACCGATTCGGAAGCAGAGCTAAACATCATTGAGGACTACTGCCATGAAAACGGCGCAGAGTTCTCGCTTTCCGATGTTTTCGCTCAGGGAGGCAAGGGCGGAATCGATCTGGCCGAAAAAGTGTGCAGCGCAGTGGAAAGGCCTTCGGATTTCCGTTTCCTGTATGACACAGAAGCATCGATTGCGGATAAAATCGAAAGCATCTGCAAAAATATCTACGGTGCGGATTCCGTCGTTTTCGCAGGAAAAGCACAGAAGGCACTCGTGGAAATTGAAGCCCTCGGCGGCGGAAATCTGCCTGTCTGCATTGCGAAAACGCAGTATTCCCTCTCGGACAACCCTGCTCTGCTTGGCCGCCCCACCGGCTTCTCCGTCACCATCCGAGACCTTCGTTTGAATAACGGAGCCGGATTTGTGGTTGCCTATGCCGGTGACATTCTGACCATGCCGGGCCTGCCCAAACACCCCGCCGCCGAGCTGATCGACGTGGATGAAAGCGGCAGGATCACCGGCCTGTTTTAAGATGATGCAGGAAATTACAACCGCCTCCCCCGCCGAAACCGAGGAACTCGGGGAAAAAATCGGTCGAACTCTGCACGGCGGCGAGGTGCTCGCCCTGTTCGGGGGCATGGGTATGGGAAAAACTGCCTTCGCGCGCGGCCTTGCGCGCGGACTCGGCGTCACCGGGGAAGTTTCAAGCCCGACGTTCGCTCTGGTGCACGAGTACACGGGTACTCTGACGATGTACCATTTCGACATGTACCGTGTGACGGGCTGGGACGACCTGTACTCCACCGGATTTTTTGATTATCTGGACGCGGGCGGCGTGCTTTTGGTCGAATGGAGCGAAAACATTGAAAACGCCCTGCCCGAAAACACCGCAAGAATTTGGATTCGCCGCGGTTCCGGGGAAAACGAACGGATTTTTACTTTTGAGAGGAATATGCTTCCATGATAATATTGGCGATCGATTCCTCCGCCATTTCGGCTTCGGCCGCGCTGACGAAGGACGGTGCCCTGCTTGGGGAATTTTACATCCGCACGCGTCTGACCCACAGCCAGACCTTGATGCCGATGATCAGCGACCTGCTCAGCCGGACTCAGGTGAAGCCGAGCGATATTGATCTGTTTGCCGTTTCCGCGGGCCCCGGCTCCTTTACCGGAATCCGCATTGGCATTGCGAGCATCAAAGGGCTTGCCATGCCGGAGGACAAACCCTGCGTCGGGGTCTCCACGCTGGAGGCAATCGCGCGGAACCTCGCCCATATGAACGGCACCGTCTGCGCCGCGATGGATGCACGCTGCCAACAGGTTTACAACGCTGTTTTCGAGGCGGATTCCGGAAGTCTGGTACGTCTGACGCCCGACCGCGCGATTTCGCTGGAAGCCCTTGCGGCCGAACTGAAAAACTGCAAAAAGCCGCTTTATGTGGTTGGTGACGGCGCCAAATTGTGCTATAATAGTCCATGGTTTGCAGAGACCGGAGCCATTCTGCCGCCCGAATTCCTGCTGTACCAGCGGGCTTCGGCGGTAGCGGAAGCCGCGGCCGAAGCGTACGCGCAGGGCCGGGCGGTTACTCCGGCCGAGTTGATGCCCGTCTATTTGCGTCCGGCGCAGGCGGAACGGGCTCTGAAAAAACAAAACGGAGGAGTTGCAGACAAATGATTGCTTTAGGTGCCGATCACGGCGGCTACAAACTCAAGGAAGCGATCCGGAACTATCTGGACGCCGAAAAGATCGAATACAAGGACTTTGGAACCTTCGACGAAACATCCATTGATTACGCTCCCATCGCAGCGCAGGTTTCTCACATGATCATGGACGGAAAAGCAGAAAAAGGAATTCTCTGCTGCGGAACGGGCATTGGGATGAGCCTCGCGGCAAACAAGGTGCACGGCATCCGTGCAGCCGTCTGCGCAAACGCCTACTGCACGGAGTTTACCCGCCGCCACAACGACGCGAACATCCTCTGCCTGGGAGGCCGCGTGATCGACGAAACGCAGGCGGTCGAATTTACCAAGATTTTTCTCAACACAGCATTTGAAGGCGGCCGCCATCAACGCCGTATTGACGAAATTGCCGCGATTGAACGCGGAGAGCTATAAATTAAGGAGAATCCGAACAAATGGAAAATCAGGTTTTTATCATGAGTCACCCGCTGATTCAGCACAAACTCACCTATCTGCGGGATAAGGAAACAGGTGCGAAGGATTTCCGTCAGCTGGTAAGTGAAATCGCCATGCTCCTCTGCTATGAAGCCACCAGGGACCTGCCGCTTGAGGAAACGTCGATTGAAACGCCTGTGGGACCCGCCAAAACCAAGGTCATTGCAGGCAGAAAGCTCGCTTTTGTTCCGATCCTGCGGGCAGGCCTCGGCATGGTGGACGGCGTGCTTTCCCTCGTTCCCGCAGCGAAGGTCGGCCACATCGGACTGTACCGTGACCCAAAGACTCTGCAGCCGGTTGAATATTACAGCAAACTGCCTCACGATATTGACCAGCGCGACGTGATTATTCTGGACCCGATGCTTGCTACCGGCGGTTCCTCTGTGGATGCTATCAGCATTATCAAACGGAGCAATCCGAAAAGCATTAAATTTATGTGCATCATCGCGGCGCCCGAGGGTATCAAAGCTTTGACCGAGGCCCACCCGGACGTTCAGCTGTACTGCGCAGCAGTCGACGATCACCTGAATGAGCACGGCTACATTGTCCCCGGACTCGGAGACGCGGGCGACCGGATTTTCGGCACCCTTTAAGTTATGAAAAAATTTCCCCGAAGCGATTTTTCGCTCCGGGGATTTTTTATTACCTGTTCTCTTCCTCATCATAATCATCCAAAAAGGAATGCCGTTCCTCGCCGCGGCGATAAGCCAGAACGGTTTCCAGATTGATATTGCCAACGCTGTGAAAAATATTGCGGTCGATTTCCGGGTTGATCTTCCGAAGTTTTTTAACAAGCTCCTTCATTTCCTGCCGCTTGGAGCCGCCGCCGTTATCGCCCAGGACACAGTTTTCCGTAAATCGGCAGGCACACTGGATAAACTGCAGCTCGTTGTAGCGGCGCCACGCTAAAATATCAGCTTCGTGAACCTTGTACATCGGCCGGATCAGCTCCATGCCGAGGTGGCTGGTGCTGTGCAGCTTCGGCATCATGGTTTTGATCTCAGCCCCATACAGCATGCTCATGAGGATTGTTTCAATCACATCGTCGAAATGGTGGCCGAGCGCGATTTTGTTGCAGCCGAGCTCCTGTGCCTTCTGATACAAGTGACCGCGGCGCATCCGGGCGCACAGGTAGCACGGGGACTGGTCCGTCTTTGCAACGACATCGAATATATTCGTCTCGAAAACATGGACGGGAAGGTGCAGCAGCTCCGCATTCTCAGCGACGCGCCTGCGGTTGATTTCATTATAGCCAGGGTCCATGATCAGATATTCCGCCTCGAACGGGAAATCGGAGTATTTTTGAAGATGCTGCACGCATTTCGCCATGAGCATCGAGTCCTTCCCTCCGGAAATGCAGACGGCGATTCGGTCGCCCTCCTGAATCAGCCGGTATTCCCTCACCGCCGTCAAAAACGGAAGCCAGATCTGCCGGCGGTATTTTTTTACGATGCTCCGTTCGACCTGCTCGTACTTTTCCATAACAGTCCTCACTTTACAAGGTTGGCGTAGCATTCGTCAAACGCCCGCAGAAGCGCTTCCAGTTCCTCCGGCGCCGTCAAATGGCTCAAGCTGATTCGGAGCGTTGAGAGGGCCGCACGGCGGTCTTTTGTAAGCGCATAAACCGGTCTTGACGGAGTATTGGGCGCACAGCACGCCGACTTGGTGGAAAGGCACACGCCTTTTTCCGCCATGGCTGCCTGAAACTGCTCACCGCGAACGCCCGCGACGCTGAGATTGAGAATAAACGGAACGGATTTCGCAGTGCTGTTGATCCGCACGCGGTCATAGTGCGAAAGGGCTTCACGCAGCTTCCGGTTGAGCCCAGACACGTAGGAATAGCGTTCCTCCATGGTCCGGTATGAAATAGTCAGCGCAGCCGCCGTGGAGGCGATAAGGCCCAGCGGCGGCGTTCCGCTTCGGAACGCCGTTGTGCTCCCCCCGCCCTGAATCTGAGGCTCCAGAAGAACGTTCTCCCGCCGGATCAGCGCGCCGCAGCCGTTCAGGCCGTAAAACTTATGCGCACCGAGAGTCAGCAGATCAACCCCGTCGAGCGCGAGCGGAATTTTTCCTGCCGCCTGTGTCGCGTCCACGTGGAAGAGACAGTTCGCTTTGGAATGAACAATTTTCGCAAGTTCGGGGATATTTTGCCGGATTCCGACCTCACTGTCGACCATACAGACGGAAACCAGCACGGTATCGTCCCTGAGGAGCTCTCGGAGCGATTCCGGGTCCACAAGGCCGTTTTCATCAAGTTCGACATAATCCGCCTCATAGCCGCGCTCCTGAAGCGCTGTAACCGCTCCGTTCACGGAGGAATGTTCCAGCCAGGTGGTGACGATATGCTTCCCACGGGCTTTGTACTGCCCGGCAGCACCCTTAATCGCCAGATTGTTGGCTTCGCTGGCGCCGGAAGTAAAAATAATCTCCTCCGGCTTCACGCCCAAAAGCGAGGCGGTCTGCTCCGTCGCTTCCGCAAGCCGCTTACAGGCGGCTTCACCCAGCGGGTGAGCGGAATTCGGGTTGGCGATAAAATCCCGCGTCACCTGACAGAACGTCTCAATCGCTTCCTCACAGGCCGGAGTATTGGCGGCATAGTCAAAATAAAGCATGGAGCTTGTACCTTCCATTTCTTGAGGATAAACCTAAAAACCCCGGGAAATCCGTTGTAAGATTTCCCGGGGCCATGAATTGTTGGAGGCGTCACCCAGATTCGGACTGGGGATGAGGGTTTTGCAGACCCTTGCCTTACCACTTGGCTATGACGCCACATGTGGAGCGAACGACGAGGCTCGAACTCGCTACCTCCACCTTGGCAAGGTGGCGCTCTACCAGATGAGCTACGTTCGCATATTGGTGCCTCCGGGCGGAATCGAACCACCGACACGGGGATTTTCAGTCCCCTGCTCTACCGACTGAGCTACAGAGGCAAATTTGGCGACTCGGATCGGGATCGAACCGACGACCTCTAGCGTGACAGGCTAGCGTTCTAACCAGCTGAACTACCGAGCCAACTTGTGGTGGGAACAATAGGACTCGAACCTATGACCCCCTGCTTGTAAGGCAGGTGCTCTAACCAGCTGAGCTATGCTCCCGTCTTTCCGTTCTTTATCCTACATCAGCGACGTGTTATATAATACTATATCTGGAGGCAGAAGTCAACAGGAAAAGTACATTTTTTTTAATTTTTTACCACTTTCTTCATATGGCCTTCGGTTTGCGCGCCGCAAACAGGACCTTCTCCGCTTGGGAATCCGGTTTCTGAAAGCTCATATCCTTCCATACGCCGACCGTCTGCAGACCTGCCTCCGCGAGCATTTCCTGCATTTCTTCGAGCTCATAGGCGAACTCAAAAAACTGCTCCGTGCTCCTGCGGTAGGTTTCCCCGCTCTTTGCAAAGAAATCAAACGTAACGGCAACCCGATGCCCAGCCTCGCGGTACGCGTTCTGCCAAACGCAGTAAACCTCTTTGGTTTCATCCGTAAAGGTATGGCCCGCAAGGACGCAGCGGTGCTTATAGACCGTGTTGGCGTCAAACAGAAAGAGGCCCCCGGGGCTCAGGAAGGACGCTACGCGCCCGAACGTCTGCCGGACGGCAGTTTTCCCGGGCAGATGATTAATCCCGTCCATCGTGCAGAAAACGGTGTCTACAGGGCCGTACAGGTTCAGCTTCCGCATATCCTGACAGACCAGCAGCAGCTCGTGTCCTTTTGCCTCCGCCTTCTGACGGGCGATGGAGAGCATCTCCGGGGACAGATCTAAACCGAACACATCCAGACCCCGGTCTGCGAGCTCCAGAGTCAGGCTTCCGGTTCCGCAGGCGAGATCAAGGCAGACGCCCGGCTCGTGACGACAGCGCTTTATGGCGCGGCAGAGGTAATCCGCCCGCTTCCCGTACGGCACATCGCGCATCAGGCCGTCATAATAGCGCGCAAACAATTCGTAACTCACGCCGGATCCTGCTCCTGATGGGGCAGCTTCTCCCCTGCGATGCGTTTGAAGGCAAGCTCGTAGCCGTCACAGCCATAATGAAGAGAGCGGTTCACGCGGCTGATCGTCGCCGTGGAAGCGCCGGTGCGCGCCACAATGTCGCTGTAGACACGCTTCGTGCTCAGCATGTGCGCCACCAGAAGCCGCTGGGACATTGCTTTGATCTCCGGTACCGTGCAGAGGTCTTCAAAGAACGCATAGCACTCCTCCGGGGTTTTCAGCGAAAGAATGGCCTCGAATAAGAAGTCGACGCTGTCGTCCTGGATTTTTGAATTCAAAATGATCACTTCCCCTGATACTTTCGTAAGATACTATTTTACCATGGAAAAGTCAAAAAGTAAAGCCGTTATACTGAACCCTCACAGCATTCCTGAATGCGTTCGCGGAGCTCGTCCGCCCCTTCCCCCGTCACGGAGGAAAACGGAACCACCAGCGTCTCCGCCGGCCAGGCTATGTTCTGCATCATCTCAAAGCGCTGCGCGCGCTCCGTTCGGTTCAGCTTATCCGTCTTGGTCATCGCGGCTACGCAGGGAATCCCGCGGGCAGCAGCGTAACGGAGCATCTGCATATCGTCCGCCGAAGGGTCTCTGCGAACGTCCAGAAGCTGCACCAAAAGCCGAATTCCACGGTCGGAGGAAAAATACCCCTCCACAAGCTCCGCCCAGCGCAGACGCTCGGAATGGGATACCTTGGCATATCCGTAGCCCGGCAGATCGACAAACCGGCAGAAGCCAAGGTTATAAAAGTTGATCGTCACGGTCTTCCCCGGCGCGGAGCTGATCCGCGCCAGAGATTTCCGGTTGAGCAATTTATTAATCATAGATGATTTTCCGACGTTTGATTTTCCGGAAAACGCAATTTCCGGAAGCGTCGGTGCTAAAAGCTGCGAGGAAAGACCGGCGGCAGCCTCAAAAAAAGCCGTTTCATATCCCATTCGTATCTCCTCTATTGGGGGAATGACGGAGCCGTAGTTGGGCGCTCCATCGGGGCGGGAACGGTCATTAACTTCTTCTCCGCGGCCTCCGCAGGTTTTTTCGGGGACGGCGGTTCCGTCAGCGCCAGCTTCAGGACCTGATCGATCTTTTCCACCGGCTTAAACTGGATGGAATTCTTAACGACGCTGTCGATCTCCTCCAGGTCGGAAACATTGTCCGCTGGGATGATGACCGTTTTAATGCCGGAGCGGTAGGCGGCCATGGTCTTTTCCTTCAGCCCGCCAATCGGCAGCACACGGCCAAGCAGGGTAATTTCGCCCGTCATTGCGACGTCGTGCCGCACAGGAATATTGCAGAGAGCCGATGTGATCGCCGTAGCCATTGCGGTGCCCGCAGATGGCCCATCTTTCGGGATTGCGCCCTCCGGCGCGTGGATATGGATGTCGCACTTCGAATAGAAATCATGGCGGATACCCAGCAGATCGGCCCGCGTGCGGATACAGCTGATTGCCGTCTGCGCGGACTCTTTCATTACGTCGCCGAGGGAACCGGTCAGCTCGATTTTTCCGGTTCCGTCCATCACGGCGACCTCAATCGGCAGCAGAGTACCGCCGACACTGGTCCAGGCAAGACCGTTGACCAGACCGACCATATCTTTTTTATTCGTCGGATCGTCTTTGAACTTTTCGGGGCCGAGAAGCTCCATCAGTTTTTTGGGCGTAACTACTACCTTAGCCGCGCTGTCATCCACAAAGACCTTCGCAGTTTTCCGACAGAGGGCGGCTATCTGGCGCTCCAGCGTACGCACGCCGGCTTCGCGGGTATAAGCGTCGATCAGCTTGTGAACAGCCGCAGGAGTAATACGGAGCTGCTTCGGATTGATCCCGTGCTTTTTGAACTGCTTGGGAATCAGGTGCTCCACCGCGATGTGGTATTTTTCCTCATGGGTATAGCTGCCGAGCGTGATAACATCCATACGGTCATAAAGCGGCTCCGGAATGGCGCTCGCGTCGTTGGCCGTCGTGAGGAACAGCACATTGCTCAAATCAAAAGGCATATCGATATAGTGATCGTAAAACGCGTTAT
Organism: Bacillota bacterium; assembly: GCA_023410445.1. GTDB lineage: Bacteria > Bacillota > Clostridia > Oscillospirales > Acutalibacteraceae > Caproicibacter. Next base: position 282,705 of record JAEYPT010000008.1, read on the forward strand.
TCTGTTCGGAATCCAGAACCTCAAGCAAAGAGGAGGAAGGGTCGCCTCGGAAGTTGTTGCCCATCTTGTCGATCTCATCCAGAAGAATCAGTGGGTTGTTGGTGCCCGCCTGCTTCAGGGCCGAGATAATTCGGCCGGGCATGGAGCCGATGTAAGTTCTGCGGTGTCCGACAATGTCGGATTCATCGCGCACGCCGCCCAGCGACACACGGACGTATTTGCGTCCGAGCGCTTCCGCGATGGAACGGGCAATCGAGGTCTTTCCGACTCCCGGAGGGCCTACGAGACAGACGATCTGTCCCTTGATATCCGGCGAAAGCTTTTTGACCGCAAGGATTTCAAGGATGCGTTCCTTGACCTTTTTCAGGCCGTAATGGTCACGCTCCAGAATCCGTTCAGCTTTTTTCAGGTCGATGCGTTCCTTGCTCGAAGTGTTCCACGGCAATTCAATGCAGGTTTCCAGATAGCTAACGATGACGCTGCCCTCATGGGAACCGTCCGGCATTTTAGCCAGGCGGTCGCATTCCTTCATCAGCTTGTCGTGCTGCAATTGAGGGAGATTCAGCTTTTCGATCCGCTCGCGAAGATCGTCCGCCTCTTCCTGCGGATTATCGTCTTCGCCGAGTTCGTAGGAAATCGCCTTCATCTGCTCGCGCAGGAAATACTCGCGCTGATTCCGGTCAATCTGTTCCTTCGCCTTGTCGCTGATCTGCGTCTCAATTGTAAGAACCTGAATCTCCTTCTTGAGAATTGCGGACAGCTTTTCAAGACGCCTGACCGGGTTCAGTTCCTCCAGAATCTCCTGTTTTTCCTGGAAATCGAACATGATATTGGAGGCAATATAGTCCGCCAGCTCGCCGCAGTCTTTCTTCTGAACGACCCCGATGACAATATCCGGCGGAATATGGCTGTAATTCTGAATATACTGCTCAAAAAGGTTCTGGGTATAGCGAATCAGAGCCTCCGAACGCCGCGTCATGCGGGAATCCTTGGATTCCACCCGGCGCATGCTGGCCGTAAGGAACGGTTCCGTGCTTGTTACAGACAGAATTTCCGCGCGGTATAGGCCTTCCGCAAACAGACGGACTCCCTCGTCACTGCGGCGGATCACCTGTTTGATGCGCGCCACAACACCCATTGAATAAATCTGGCTGCCGTCCGGGTCGTTATCGGAAAGATCCTGCTGGGCGACCAGAAGGATCAGTTGGTTGTCTTCCATGGCCTTTTCCAGGGCCTGAACGGATTTTTTGCGTCCCACGTCAAACTGAAGAAGCATGCCGGGAAAAATAACCAGCCCGCGAAGTGCGAGAGCCGGAAGGGAAACGGCTTCAACAGTTTTTAATTCGCTGTTTGTGCTCATAGATATCTCCTTGAAAAAAAGACTGCTGCAAAGTGAATAACAAAAGCTACCACCCTGCAACAGTCGGGTTACTACTTGAGATTATAATCAGGAAGCAGTCTCTTTTCTGCTCCTTTTGCTCGGCGAGGTAATTTTCAGCGTCACAGGCTTGCGGTCCGGATTGTAAACGACTTCCGGCTTTGCGCCCGTATTGACGGTATCCGCCGTAATGATGACCTTTTCCACCGTATAATCGGACGGAACGTTGTACATCAGACTGGTGAGGATACTTTCCAGCGTCGACCGAAGGCCGCGCGCGCCGGTTTTGCGTTCCAGCGTTTTCTGAGCGATTGCCTTCAGAGCGTCCGGGCGGAACTCCAGTTCCACCTTATCAAGCTGAAACAGCTTGCGGTACTGGCTTACAAGGCTGTTCCTCGGCTCTGTAAGAATGCGCACAAGCGCATCTTCGTTCAGGCCTTCCAGCGCGGCAATCACGGGCACACGCCCTACCAGTTCCGGAATGAGACCGTATTTCACCAAGTCGTGCGGCAGAACTTCCTTCATCCAGAACGTGGAATCCAGTTCCTGCCTGCTTTTGATCTCAGCGCCGAAACCGATTGACGAAGAGGTGGTGCGACGTTCAATAATCTTGTTGAGACCGTCGAAGGCGCCGCCGCAGATGAACAGAATGTTGGTCGTATCGATTTGCAGGAATTCCTGCTGCGGATGCTTCCGGCCGCCCTGCGGTGGCACGTTGGAGACCGTTCCCTCCAGAATCTTCAACAGGGCCTGCTGCACGCCCTCGCCGCTGACATCCCGGGTGATGGACGGATTCTCGGATTTGCGGGCAATCTTATCGATTTCATCGATATAAATGATTCCACGCTCCGCTTTTTCAATGTCAAAATCCGCCGCCTGAATCAGGCGCAGAAGAATGTTTTCCACGTCCTCGCCGACATAGCCGGCTTCCGTCAGGGTTGTGGCGTCGGCAATTGCGAAGGGTACGTCAAGAATTTTGGCAAGGGTCTGCGCCAGAAGCGTCTTGCCGACACCTGTTGGACCGAGCAGAAGAACGTTGCTTTTGGTCAGTTCCACATCGCCTTTATCTTTTCCGTAATAGATGCGCTTATAATGATTATAAACAGCGACGGAAAGCGCGATTTTCGCACTGTCCTGGCCAATGACGTATTCATCCAGCTGCTTTTTTATCTCATGGGGTTTGGGCAGATCCGCCGCCGACTCACTGTAGCTTTCCTTACGGGAAGAAAGGTTCTTCTCGTCGTTCAGGATAGACATGCAGAGCTCGATGCATTCATCACAGATAAACACACCCGGCCCGGCGATCAGTCTTCTCGCTTCGCTCTGCGGTTTTCCGCAGAAGGAGCAGCAGATTTCTCTGCCCTTGTTCTCGTCGTTATTCGGCATTTCTTATCACCCTATTTCATCGGTTGTAAATCACCTTATCGATCAGGCCGTACTGCACAGCCTGTTCCGCGGTCATGAAATTGTCGCGGTCGGTATCCCGGACGATGACATCCAGAGGCTGACCCGTGCGCTCCGAAAGAATCTGATTCAGGCGTTTCTTAATGACCAGCATGTGGTCAGCCTGAATCTGAATATCCGTCGCCTGCCCCTGCGCGCCGCCGCTCGGCTGATGGATCATGATGTCGCTGTTCGGAAGGGCGCAGCGCTTGCCCTTCGCACCGGCTGCAAGGAGGAAAGCCCCCATGCTGGCCGCCATGCCCATGCAGATGGTGGAAACATCGCACTTGATATACTGCATGGTGTCGTAAATCGCCATTCCGGCCGTAACGGAGCCCCCGGGACTGTTGATATAAAGGCTGATGTCCTTTGCGGGGTCCTGACCTTCCAGATAGAGGAGCTGAGCGACGACCAGACTGGAAGTCACGTCATTCACTTCGTCCGTCAGCATAATGATGCGGTCGTTCAGCAAACGGGAAAAAATATCATAAGAACGCTCGCCACGATTGGTCTGTTCAATTACATAAGGTACCAGGCTGCTCATTTTCATACCTCCATCAACGGCAATCCAGTTAAGCATTTGCGAAACCGTGCTGTTTTATTCCGGGAAAGCGGAATTTTCCATTTTAGTCCATCTCGGCGATCACGGCGCTGTCATGCACGAGATCAAACGCTTTTTCCACACAAATATCCTTTTCCAGATCTTCACGGCGGATCAGTTTTTTCACCTTATCCGCTTCCATTTTATAGCCTTCCGCAATTTTTGCGTACTCTTTTTCCAAATCTTCATCGGTCGGCTGAATATTTTCCTTCGCCGCAATAGCTTCCAGAGCAAGGCGCAGCTTTACCTGACGCTCAGCCTGAGGCTGGAACTGCTTGCGGATGGAATCCTTGTCAAGGCCGGTGTATTTCATGTAGCTTTCCACATTCAGGCCCTGAGACTGCAGCCGGTAACCGAACTCGCGGATATCCTCGTCGATGCGGCCCTCAAACATGGCCTGCGGAATTTCCGCTTTCACAAGTTCCGTCAGCTTGTCGATCAGCTTATTGTCAACTTCGTCCTTCGACTCGGCTTCCTTCGCTTTTGTGAGCTTTTCCTTAAGGTCGGCCTTATATTCATCCAGCGTGTTAAACTCGCTCACGTCCTTGACAAAATCGTCATCCACCGTGGGGAGCTCTTTTTGCTTGATTTCATGCAGCTTAATTTTGAAAACGGAATCCTTGCCGGCAAGCTCCTTCGCCTGATAATCCTCCGGGAACTTTACCTGAATGTCAAATTCCTCGCCTGTTTTGTGCCCGATGACCTGATCCTCAAAGCCCGGGATGAACTGGCCGGCACCCAGAGTCAGGCTGTAGTTTTCCGCTTTTCCGCCTTCGAATGCAACGCCGTTCACGCTACCGTCAAAATCAATCACGGCGATGTCGCCGTCTTTGGCTTCGCGGTCCGTCACCGTTACCATGCGAGAATTGCGGTCCTGTACCTTTTTGATCTCGGCATCAACGTCTTCGTCGGTGACCTTCACCGGCTTCTGGGTAAGGGCGATTCCTTTGTATCCGTCGATGGTGACCTCCGGCTTCGTGGTGATGGTCGCCTTGAACACAAGGCCGTCTTTGTCTGCCGACACAAGGTCAAAATCGACTTTGTCTTCGATCATCTCAAGCTTTGCCTCGCCGATTGCGCCTTCCAGCGCATCCGGATAAAGGTCGTTGATGGCGCGGTCGTAAAATACGTTTTCGCCGTAATATTTTTCAATGAACTTCCGGGGAGCCTTCCCTTTGCGGAAGCCCGGAATAACGATCTTCTTGCTTTCTTTATGATAAGCCGCTTCTACGGCCTTTTCGAATTCGTCCGCATCTATGGCAATTTCAAGCTGATAACGGTTTGTGTCAACCTTGTTGGACGATTTTAAACTCATTTTTTATTTCCTCCTGCAAAACAGCAAATTATCGAACACATTATAGCACATGTAAAAAAAAGAATCCATATCCCACTGAAATGTTTTCAATTTGTTCAATTTACAAAAATCGGCGTAAAATTCAAATAATCACAGGAAATCAGGTGCATTTTCACCCCGCTGTATTCCCCTGTCGGCGCGCGTCTTGCTGCGGCGGTCCCGTGAATATGCCCGTAATAGCAATCACGGATTCCGCGCTGCGTGAGCACGCCGAGAATTTCCGCGCATTCCATCCCGTCGTAGACCGGCGGATAGTGCAGAAAAACAATCGGTTTCAGCCCAAGCCTTTTGGCGTCGTCAAGCGACGTGTTCAGGCGGCCAACCTCGCGGCTTACGATCTTTTGGTCCTCTGCACTCTCGGAATTGTAAAGCCATCCGCGCGTGCCGCACACGGCGATATCGCCCGCAGCAGCAGCGCCGTTATGGATGACCCCGATGCTGTCGAACCCATGCTGCAGCAGAAATCCGTCGATTTTCTTCCGGGTGGACCACCAGTAATCGTGATTTCCCTTTAGTATCAGCTTGCGTCCCGGCAGGGAATGGAGAAACCGGAAATCGGCTTCTGCGTCCTCCAGCTTCATGGCCCACGAGATATCTCCCGCGACCACGACCGTATCCTCCGGCCGCACAAGGCGCCGCCAGTTTTCTTCCAACCGTTTGGTATAGTTTGCCCAACCCTCGAACACATCCATCGGTTTATCGGAGCCGAGGGAAAGGTGCAAATCAGCTATTGCATACAGAGACATGAAAACACGCTCTCAAATCATTTCACGGTGCGAAAACTTCAGAACCTCCGCACCCATTTCGTCTTTTTTACAAACAGAGCCGAAGCGAACCGGCTTTTCCCGTAGCGCCGCGATCGGTCCCGGCACCGCCGTACCCGAAAGCGCGGAGAGTTCCTCCACCGAGGTGAACTCGTCGCCAGCCGCCGGTCTGGAGCCGGTCAGGGCTTCCAGAACATCGCCAGAAAACTTATACGGGCTCGCCGTTGAGACAACAATCATCGGGGTTTCGTCTCCGGTTTCTTTCCGGTAGGCTCCGGCAACCACCGAAGCAACCGCGGTATGCGGGTCGCAGAGGTAATGCTCCGACTGGAAAACCCGCTTGATTTCGCTGCGGGTAACGTCGTCGCCGCAGTATCCGGCGTAGAACAGTTCCCGAATCGCGTCCAGCACAGGCCCATCGACCTGGTACTCGCCCGATTCAGAAAGCTGCTTCATCCAACCGGAGACTTTTTCCCCGTCCCCGCCGGTGAGATCGAACAGGAGCCGCTCCAGATTGCTGGAAACAAGAATATCCATCGACGGAGAAATCGTCGTATAGAATTTCCGGTTCCGGCTGTATACGCCTGTCCGCAGGAAATCGGTCAGCACGTTGTTGGAGTTGGAGGCACAGATCAGCTTTTTCACGGGAAGACCCATTTTCTTCGCGTAATACGCGGCCAGGATATCCCCAAAATTTCCGGTCGGCACGGCGATGTTTACCGGCTGCCCGCGTTTGACGGCCCCGGAGGCGGTCAGATCGCAGTAAGCGGAAAAATAATAGACAATCTGCGGAACGAGTCTACCCCAGTTGATGGAATTCGCGCTGGAGAACATCTTGCCGTGCTCTGCGAGAGATTCCCGGATTGCGGAATCCGCAAAGAGCTTTTTGACCCCGGTCTGCGCATCATCAAAGTTGCCCTCAACCGCGCAAACGGCAACGTTTTTGCCTTCCTGCGTGCGCATCTGGAGGTTTTGCAGCGGGCTGACCCCATCCTGCGGATAAAACACGAGAACGCTCGTTCCCGGCACGTCGCGGAACCCCTCCAGAGCGGCCTTGCCGGTGTCCCCGGAGGTAGCGACAAGAATCAGGGCATCTTTCTCTGTTCCGGTCTTTTTCAGCGACCGGGTGAGAAGATGAGGCAAAAGCTGAAGAGCCATATCCTTAAAGGCACAGGTCGGGCCGTGCCAAAGCTCCAAAAAGGAAGTTCCATCCGTCAGACGGCGAACCGGCGCTGGATTTCCCCCTGAAAATTTCCGCTCCGCATACGCCTGGGAAACGCAGTCGGCAATCTCCTCTTTCGTAAAATCGGTCAGGAACAGCGAAAGAATCCGCGCGGCGCGTTCCGAATAGCTTTCCGCTTCCAGGGCGGCAAAATCGGAATCCGTAAGAACCGGGCAGTTCTCAGGAACATAAAGCCCGCCGTCCGCGCAGATTCCTTCCGCAACGGCACGGGCGGACGCAACGCGTACACCGGCGGTTCTGGTGGATTGATACTGCAAATTGCTTCCCCCTTTTTTCCTACTATATTATAATATTCCGGGAGGGATGTCAAAGAAAACCTCGCGCCTCAAAGGCGCTTTCCAGATGCTGAATTTCCCTCACTGTTTTTCCGCCGTCCACGGTCGTAACCGCAATAACGTCAAAGCGCGGCTGAAGCTCCGTAGGGTGGGACTGCAGGTAAAGCATCGCGGTTTTGATCACCCTGCGCTGTTTGGAGAGCGTCACGGCTTCCAACGGGCCAACCTGACTCCCCGCTTCTCTGGTTTTGACTTCAGCAAATAAAATATACGGGCCGCTCCGGGCGATTATGTCGATCTCTCCGAAGCGGGTGCGGTAGTTCCTGGTCAGGATCTCGCAGCCCTTTTCTTCCAGATAACCGGCGGCCTGCGCTTCTCCTGCGGCGCCGGAATCCGTTTTCAAAGGGACACCCCTACGATTTTTTTCAAAAAGCTCCGGCGATGAACGGGACTGGGACCGAATTTCTGGAGCATTTCGATATGTAAGGCCGTTCCGTACCCTTTGTGCTTGGCAAACCCGTACTCCGGGTACATTTCATCCACCTGAAGCATCAGCCGATCCCGGCTGACCTTGGCCAGAATGGAAGCGGCCGCAATATTTGCGGAAAGCGAATCGCCCTTTACGATCGTCCGAACCGGAACGTTCATCGGCGGAACCCGGTTCCCATCCACCAGCGCGAGGCCGGGGCGAACGCTCAGAGCGTCGCAGGCCCGCTTCATCGCACGGAATGTCGCCTGCAGGATGTTGATTTCGTCAATCTCCTGTTCGGTTGCGAAGCCGATTCCGTAGGCAAGCCCCGTGGACTCAATCACGTCGAACAATTCTTCCCGCTTTTTCGCGCTCAGCTTTTTGGAGTCGTTCAGGCCAGGGATTTCCACGTGTTCGGGTAAAATTACAGCCGCGGCGAACACCGGCCCCGCCAGCGGACCCCGCCCGGCTTCGTCGATTCCGCAGACGGCTGTATAGCCTTCGGCCTGTGCCTGATCCTCATACAGATACCAGTCCTGCATCATTCTCCGCCTGCCCGTTCCAGCGTAATTCTTCCGAGCTTTCCACCCCGGAACTCATCGAGTACCATAACGGAAGCTCGCTCCGTATCGGCAAGCCCGCCGCTGACCAGCATCCCGCGCTTCCGCGCGATCAGTTCCAGCAGCTCAGCGCCCGTAAGGGGGGCAAGATCCGTTTCGCCCGTTTTGTAGCGCTCGCGGAGGGCCGCAGCAGCAGTTTCACGCAATACCTCAAGCAATCTGCGGGCAAGCAGCTCCGTATCCAGAATCTCGCCCTTTACCGCACCGGTAAAGGCAAGGTTCTCCCCCACGCGGGGGTCCTCAAATCTAGGCCACAGGACGCCGGGCGTGTCCAACAGTTCCAACTCGTTTCCAACTGGGAACCACTGGCTGCTGCGGGTAACTCCGGGCCGGTCCGCTACGCCGGCTTTTCCGACCTTGCCGAGCCGGTTGATCATCGAGCTTTTCCCCACGTTCGGGATACCGACAACCATAACCCGGATTTTCCGGCCTACCATGCCCTTCCGCCGCCATTCCTCCAGCCGGTCGCCCAGCGCAAATTTTACGGCGGGAAGAAACTTTTCCAGACCCTTGCCGGTTTTGCAGTCCACGGCGACCGCCGGAACACCATGCTCCTTGTAAAAAGAAAGCCATCCGGCGTTTTGGGCCGGATCGGCAAGGTCTGCTTTGTTCAGCAGAATTACACGAGGCTTACCATTAATCAGCCGGTTAAGATCGGGGTTCCGACTGCTAACCGGGACGCGGGCGTCAACGATCTCCGCCACGGCGTCCACAAGCTTTAAATTCTTTTCAATCTGTTTTTTCGTTTTTGCCATGTGGCCCGGAAACCACTGAATGGCCTGTCTGCCTCCGGCATCTTCCATTTTTATCAACACCCCTGCCGTTATTCCGGTTTATACTCTGCTGAACCCCCGGAACGGCTTGAGCAGAAAATTCACTTTACCGATCACGTAGCGGCGGTCGATCATGCCGATGTCGCTGGAACGGCTGTCGTTTGAAATTGTCCGGTTGTCCCCCAGCACAAAGATATGTCCCGGCGGAACAGTCTCGGGAAATTTCAAATCGTACTGGTTGGTTGTAATTCCGTTCTTGATATAGGCCGATTCATCCAGTTCCTTACCGTCCACCGAGACGATACCGGTCTGAAAATCGATGTTTACCGTCTGCCCTTCCGTAGCGATCACGCGCTTGATGATACGTTCCTTGAGCTTGGTCGCGTTTGCGTCGATAACAACAATATCCCCACGGGAAAGATTGTGGTCGGCGCAGGAGACAAACACCCGGTAACCGTCCTGATAATTCGGCTTCATCGAATCGCCGATCACGCCGATATTAACCCGGAACAGAAACACAAACAGGATCATCACAGCGGTGAGCGCCGTGACGAGGGCCTCCACCCATTCATAGCAGGCGGCTACAAAACCGCCGCGCCCCTTGCCTTCCTCAGGCATCCGGTTGGATTCCTCCATATCGCTCCCGTCCCCTTTCAATAATATGGAAAGAAACAAAAAAGGGACACGTACATGTCCCTTCCTGCTTCAAAACTAAATTACTGAATCTGTTCCTTAACCTTTGCAGCCTTACCGACTCTGTCGCGGAGGTAATAAAGCTTCGCCCTGCGGACATGGCCCTTGCGGACTACCTTAACGCCCTTTACGTTGGGGGAATGAATCGGGAAAACACGCTCGACACCGACACCGTAGGAAACGCGGCGAACGGTAAAGGTTTCGGCAACACCGCTGCCCTTGCGAGCGATTACGGTGCCCTCAAACGCCTGAATTCTTTCGCGGTCACCCTCGCGGATGTTTACGTCCACGCGGATCGTATCGCCGATTTCAAACGAAGGGACCTCTTCTTTGAGAGAATCCTTAGCAATTTCTTTTAAATAATCCATGACTTTTCCTCCTTAATTTCAGACATTCATGCCGTATTGGCAGAGGACTGTCAGCTTCAATGCCGTGGAAAACCGGGCGTTGAACCCCACCGGAACCCTTCGGCGGCTATCATAAGCTTTATTATGATATCACACCGGGGCTGTGAATGCAATGATTTTTTCAGAAAATTCCAAGGCTTATTCCCTGCGGCGGTGAAGATTATCCGGTGCTGAACGAATCCTTCTTCAGCAAAAGGAGAGCCATCAGATAGCAGCACACCAGAAAGAGCGAAAAATCTCCGGGAGAATGCAGCAGCACCAGAAAACTGAAAACCGCTAGCGGAAGCAGTACGGCGAAGGAAAGGAACGCCATGATACGCTCCGCTTTCTGCGGCGCCAAACGAAGACACAGAAGCGCCTCTAGGGCCTGTCCGCCGTCTAGTGGGGAAATCGGCAGGATATTAAATAGAAACAAGGCAAACGCCGCAAGAGTCAGGTTCGAAAGCGCCGGATTTTTCACACAGGAGAATAGAACATACTCAGCCAGATTGGCAAAGGGACCGGCCAGTGAGACCGCAGCGTCCCGAAGATAGCTGCGGGCACCGGGTTTTCGGAGGACGATGTCGATACCGAAAGGCGTCAGGCGGATTCTGCGGGGAACGCCACCGAAGGCGCGCAGAGAGGCCAGATGAGCGCCTTCATGAACCGCGGCCGAAACGAGTGCCGCAAAAAACAGGCCGCTTCGGTCGCAGAACAACAAAGCCGTCACCGCGGCAAGCAGCAAAAACGGAACGGTGACCCGGCAGCCGAACAGGGTAAAGGTCATGAGACTGCGGAATTCGGCGCACTGCCGACTGAACCGGAATTTCCGGAGGACGCGGTGGCCGACGACGGATTGGCCCCGGAAGTACCGGAAGTTGCCCCCAAAGAAGCGCCGGACTGAGCCCCGGAATCCGCAGAAGCAGCCTGAGAAGACACGGACAGCCCGTTCGGGCGCAGGTTGGAAACGGAAGACCAGAGGCTAACCACCGTATGCTGTATATTTTCCACCTGTTCCTCCGGCAATACGGAGTCGTTGACGGCGGTGAGATACCACGCTTTTGCCGTCTGGAAAAAGCTTCCCCCAAGCGTGCGAAGAACCACGGCTGCGATCAGAACCGCCGCGCAGGCGACAATCTGTATCTGCGTAAAGCTTCTGGCGCTACTTTTCCGGTCATCCGGAATTGACGGAAGCTCTTCTTCCTCGAGTTCTTCCTCTGGATTGTCCCTTTCCTCTTCATAATATTCCTGTTCCTGCTTCACAGCCATCCCTCCGTATGTTTTCACTCCAAATAATCCTATGCGCGGAGCGGAGAGGAAAGAACCGAACGCAGAAAAAACCGCCCGGTCACCCGGGCGGCCAAAAACATTTGTTATTTCTTCGCCTTGATGTAAGCGTCAATGGAACGGGCCGCGTCCTTGCCGCCGCCCATGGCGAGAATGACCGTTGCCGCGCCGCTGACGGCGTCGCCAGCTGCGTAAACGCCCTCGCGGGTTGTGGCCATGGTTTCCTCGTTCACGATGATACAACCGTGGCTGTTGGCGTCCAGACCCTCGGTCGTTGTGCGGATCAGCGGATTCGGGGAATTCCCGATTGCCATGATGACACAGTCGACACCGATTTCAAAGTTGGAACCTTCCACCGCGACCGGCCTTCTGCGGCCGGAAGCGTCCGGCTCGCCGAGCTCCATCCGCACGCACTCAATTGCACGGACACGCCCGGACTCGTCGCCGTGAATGGCAACCGGATTGCAGAGAAGATCGAAGGTGATCCCCTCTTCCTTCGCGTGGTGGATTTCCTCTTTTCGGGCAGGCATCTGCTCCTCCGCACGGCGGTAAACGATGTGCACGCTCTCGGCGCCGAGGCGCAGGGAAGTTCTCGCCGCATCCATCGCGACGTTGCCGCCGCCAACCACCGCGACGCTCTTCGGCCGGATGATCGGGGTATCGTATTCAGGTTTATACGCCTTCATCAGGTTAACGCGGGTCAGAAATTCGTTGGCGGAGTAAACGCCGACGAGGCCCTCGCCCGGTATGTTCATAAAGCTCGGCAGGCCCGCGCCGGTGCCGACAAAAATGGCTTCGAAACCGTCCGCAAACAGCTCGTCAACGGAAAGCACCTTGCCGATAACCATATCCGTATCGATCTGAACACCCTTCTGACGGAGCGAATCGATTTCCTTCTGTACAATCTCCTTCGGGAGACGGAACTGCGGGATGCCGTACATCAGCACACCGCCAGCGGTATGAAGCGCTTCAAATACCGAGACGGAATAGCCCAGCGCTGCAAGATCGCCAGCGCAGGTCAGACCGGCCGGTCCGGCGCCGACCACCGCCACCTTGTGGCCGTTTGGCTTAACGCTGAATTCTTCGTCTTTTCCGTTTTTCATGTGCCAGTCGGCGGCAAAGCGCTCCAGACGGCCAATACCGACCGGTTCGCCCTTGATGCCGCGTACGCATTTGCTTTCGCACTGGCTCTCCTGCGGGCAGACACGGCCGCAGACGGCGGGCAGCGAATTTGTCAGCTTAATGGTTTTATAGGCGCCTTCCATATCGCCGTCGGAAATCTCCCGAATAAAATCAGGGATATGCACGCCCACCGGGCACCCGCTCACGCAGGGCTGGTTTTTGCAGTGCAGGCAGCGGCTTGCTTCCTCCTGCGCCATATCCTGCGTATAGCCGAGGGTGACCTCCTCAAAGTTCCGGTTCCGGATATTCGGCTCCTGCTCCGGTATGGGGGTCTTCTTCGGATTCATATTAGGCATTTTTCGCACCCTCCATCAGACGGCACTGGTAGTCCCGCGCCGCTTCCCGCTCCATGTCGAAATAGGTTCTGGAGCGCTTGATCGCCTCGTCAAAGTCAACCTCGTGCCCGTCGAAATCAGGCCCGTCAACACAGGCGAATTTCGTTTTTCCGCCAACGGTAAGGCGGCAGCCGCCGCACATTCCGGTACCGTCGATCATAATCGGATTCATGCTGATGATCGTCTTGATGCCGAACTCTTTCGTCAGGTTGCACACGGCACGCATCATCACCAGAGGCCCGATGGCCACGACAAGATCGTATCCCGCGCCGGCCTCGATGTTCTTTTTCAGTGCGTCGGTGACAAAGCCCTTGTTCCCGTTGGAGCCGTCGTCCGTCATGATCGTTAAATTACTGCTCGCGGCACGCATCTCGTCTTCCAGAATGATAATGTCTTTGTTGCGGAAGCCCGCGATCATGTCCACCTTTGTTCCCTGTGCGTGCAGGGCCTTGGCCTGCGGATAGGCAATCGCGCAGCCTGCGCCGCCCCCGATGACGGCTGCTTTTTTGAAACCTTCGATCTCGGAGGGTTTCCCCAGCGGACCGATGAAATCCAACAAGGAGTCCCCCTCGTTCAGCGTATCCAGCAGCATCGTTGTTTTCCCTACAACCTGATAGATAATGGTGACGGTTCCCTTTTCTCCGTCATAATCCGCGACGGTCAGAGGAATCCGTTCACCCTGTTCGTTGACGCGAAGGATGATGAACTGCCCCGCTTTTGCTTTTTTGGCTATATAGGGCGCGGAAATTTCCATAAGCGTCATGGAATCATTCAATTTCCGTTTTCGAATAATCGGATACATTTCGACTCACTCCCGTTTGTTAAATTATTACCGTTGCTATTATACACGGTTTCACCCCGCTTTTGCAACTGGAAATGAGATAACCGGGAAAAACATCGAAAAAGCGCGATTCGATTTTCGGTCCAGACGCAAAAAAACGGCGGGTTCCTTTTTTGGGGAACTCCCGCCGTTTGCTGCAGATAAGACGGCCGCCGCCGGATGTTACAGAATGATGCAGATCAGCCCGTTGCAGCCCTCGTTGATGATCCGTTCAATCGTTTCGCGGACCTTGCCCTGCGCATCCTCGGGCATGCGGAGCAGCTTGTTGTGCAGCCCCTCGTTCACAAGCTCATGCAGACTTTTGCCGAAAATGTTGGATTCCCAGATCTGCGCGGGATTCGACTCGAATTCCTTCAGAATGTATTCCACCAGTTCCTGCGACTGCTGCTCGGAGCCAACGATCGGCGTAATCTCCGTCGTGATCTTTGTCTTCATCATATGGATGGAGGGAGCCGCGGCCTTAAGCCGGATGCCGTACTTGCCGCCCTGCCGGATGATTTCGGGCTCCTCCAGGCTGAGCTCGTCGATACCGGGCATAACGATGCCGTATCCGTTCTGCTCCACATCTTCATAGGCATCCTTGATTTTGTCGTATTTCTTCTTGATGGCGGCCATATTCAGCATATGATCCATCAATCCGGCTTCGTCATTGATTTCCACGCCGGTTTTTTCACCGAGAACCCGATAGAACAGGTCCTGCCGGAGATTGATTCCGATGCGGGCATGCCCGTTACCAAGCTCCATGGAAAGAGCGTTCGCGCCGGAGACATATTCGCACTGCCCGACCGCGTTTACAATATCCGCAACCTCGCGAATCCGGGTGACCTTTGCCGCTGCCTGCTGAATGGTGGAATAAACCGATGAGCGCAGCCAGTGGTCCTTTTCCAGAGTGGATACCCAGCGCGGCATCTGAATACGGATTTCCTTGACTGGGAATTCAAACAGGATCTTCACGAGGATCATGCGGATTTCTTTTTCTTCCATCTGCAGGCAGTTGACGGGCTGAACCGGCACTCCGTATTTGTTCTGCAGGTTCGCGGCAAGAGTTTTCGCCGCTTCAGATTCCGGGTAAATGCAGTTGAGCAGAACGATGAACGGCTTGCTGATCTTTTTCAACTCGTCGACCACACGCTCCTCGGCCTCCGCATACTCCTCGCGCGGAATATCGCTGATGCTGCCGTCGGTCGTGATAACCAGGCCGATGGTGGAATGCTCGGTAATGACCTTTTTGGTGCCGATCTCCGCCGCCATATTGAACGGAATCGGATCGTTGTACCACGGAGTCATGACCATGCGAGGTGTATCGTTTTCAATATAGCCCAGCGCGCTCGGCACAATGTAGCCGACGCAGTCGATCATCCGGACGGAAAAGCTCGCGGCACCGGCAATCTGCACGTTGACAGCCTGCTCCGGGATGAATTTCGGCTCGGTGGTCATGATTGTGCGTCCGGCCGCCGACTGCGGCATTTCGTCGATCGCACGGTCACGCCGCGCGTTCGAATCCATGTTCGGCACGACGATGGTGTCCATAAAGCGCTTGATAAAGGTCGATTTTCCGGTGCGCACCGGCCCGACCACTCCGATGTAAATGTCGCCGTTCGTGCGCTCCGAAATGTCCCTGTAAATATTGCGTTCTTCCATTTTACCTCCCCCTCAGGCAGAGAATAATTTCGTTTCGGATAACCCCGGGCTCACATGGGAATCAGCAGCATCCCCCGATTCTCTACCTGATCTCCGGAAATTCCGTTCTCCGACCGGATGGCATCCGTCGAGGTACGATATTGCCGGGCAATATCCCAAAGGTTCTCGCCGGGGTCCGCATAGTAAATGCAGAGCGCAGCCGAGCGATCCTGTGTGGCAGGTCTGGTCTCATCGGCTGTCACAGATGTGACGGCCCGGTAGTTCAGCTTCCCGTAAATCTCCGCCGTGAGCCGAAGCTCCGTCTTGGCCTCAATTCCGGTGCCCAAAAGCCGATAGCTGATACCGCCGACATTCGCGTCCGCCATGCATTTCAGATTATCGCCCTGAGTCGACGTCGGCCGCGAGAATTCGAAATCGAGCAGCCGTTCAAAATAGAAGGGTTTGTTTTCCGCATCCACGGCAAAAACACAGAGACTGTATTTTCCCTTGAACATCAGCTGCCCGCCCTGCACCTCCGCTGCCGCGGAACTCACTTCGCTCCAGACGTCGATTACCTTGGATATCTGTGCGTCCTCCACGGTAAGAGAGCTTTTGTGCACGTAGGTGTCGCCCGTCAATTCCTGAAGATTATCCATGGTTTTCGGTTTGGCGTCGACGTTCAGATCATATAATTTGGAATAGGCGTCGCTGACCATGGTGACGTTCTCGGCTTTATAGGCGGCCGTATTCGCAAAAAGCTTGATCTGGGTATCGAAAAATGTCTTGTCGCCCGAATAGTCGTTCTTGATCTGCACCTCAACACCGACAACACTCAGCCGGACGCTGCAGGTACAGTCCTCGGTGACACCGTCGCAGTCGAGCATCTGGCTAAACGGAACCGTAAATTCCATGGTTTCGGGCAGGCCGTTCTCCTCCGTGGAAAGGTAGAGGAATTTGACGCAAACCTCGCCCTTGGTCATAAGCTTCCCCGCCGCGACCTTGAAATCCTGAAGGACGGCAAACGCGTCCGTGCGCAGGACGCTGTCTGCGGGCGGTTTTCCGGTGCCGAGTTCCAGTATTTCGTCAATGCCGAACTGCTGCTGAGAAAAACCGGCCAGTTTGTTGACGGAAACCGTTTTTTTCTGCTGTTCCACGTCTTCGCCGGCGATATTCGCGACCACTTCGGTTTGACCCTGGACGGTCACCTTTGCGCAAACAGAAAAAGCTCCGTGAATATCCAGCCGCCGCGGGCTGGTTGCGCGGCAGTTGATGTATTCCACGCGCGGAAACGCGAAGACCTGAGCGTTGTCGGCCGACTGCTTGAGCACGATTTCTGTGGAAAACGTGTCGCTGCTGTCGCAGAAGCGTACGCTGGTCCCCGCCGGATCGAGATAATAGACCTTGACAGTAAAGCTGCCGTCAAGCATCAGCCGGTCGCCGGAAATATTGCGCGACGAAATTTTCGGATAAATCTGGCATTTCAAAATCCGCTGAATATCTGCGCAGTAATCCGGAAGACTGATGTTTAGATCGACAGGCTGCTCCTGACAGCCGTCGTAAATCACTTCACCGACAGACAGAACCTCGCGGTCGAGCGAATAATCCATAAAGGCCCTCTCCTTTTTTTATTTCTCCGTAATTGTTATTCCGGTCTTGTCTTATTTATGACTTGAAGACCAGAAAAAACCGGAGAACACCGTGCGGGTGCGGACCTGAGGACTGCTTCGTCCGCCGTGCGCCGAGTCCGGTGGGAAACAGGAAAACGTCACACCTTTAAGGAGGAATCAGGGATGAAGGATTCAAAACCGAAAGATAAATCGCCGAGGCATGAACATGCCCAACAGACGCCTTACAGTTCCCATTTTGCAAACGGAATCTCCCTCGGGGCCGGAGCGTACTTTCGTTACGACGGGCCGGAGAACAGCCGGAGCGACCCGGACGATGACGATGCCGTTTTCGGTCTGGAAAACCTGAACGGAATTTCCGATGATTCGGATCAGGACCGCAGCCTCGAGAACCTGAACGGATTTTCTCGGCCCGACTGAACACACAGAAAGCAGGCGCCGTCTTTCGACGGCGCCTGCCCTTTGTTCTTCTATAATACTGTGCGGAAATTCTTGAATTAGTACATGCCGCCCATGCCCGGGTCAGCCGGAACAGCGGGAGCCGGTGCGGGTTCCTTCTTGTCGGCCACAAGGGACTCGGTGGTAAGAACCATCGAAGCGACGGAGGAAGCGTTCTGCAGTGCGGAACGGGTTACCTTGGTCGGGTCCACAACGCCGAAAGAAAGCATGTCGCCGTATTCGTCGGTCATAAAGTTGTAGCCGTAGCCGACCTTGTTCGCCTTCTTGATGGTATCAAGAATGATGGAGCCTTCCAGACCAGCATTTGCAGCGATCTGACGGACCGGCTCTTCCAGAGCGCGCAGAACAATCTTCGCGCCGGTCTTCATGTCGCCCTCGGACTTGTTCACAAGAGCTTCCACTTCGGAAATGGTGTTGATGAGGGCCACGCCGCCGCCGGCGACGATACCTTCCTCAACCGCAGCCTTCGTTGCGGCAAGGGCATCTTCCACGCGCATCTTCATTTCCTTCATCTCGACCTCGGTAGCAGCGCCGACCTTGATGACGGCTACGCCGCCGGACAGCTTTGCAAGGCGCTCCTGGAGCTTTTCACGGTCGAAATCGGAAGTTGTTTTCTCAATCTGGGCCTTGATCTGGGAAATACGATCGGTGATCTGCTTCTTGTCGCCTACGCCGTCGATGATGATGGTGTTTTCCTTGTCCACCTTCACCTGGCGTGCATGGCCGAGCTGCTCCATGGTGGCATCCTTGAGTTCCAGACCGAGCTCGGAGGAAATCACCTGGCCGCCGGTCAGGATTGCAATATCCTGCAGCATTTCTTTCCTGCGGTCGCCGAAGCCTGGAGCTTTGACGCCGACGCAGGTGAAGGTGCCGCGGAGTTTGTTCAGAATCAAGGTGCTCAGTGCTTCGCCCTCAATATCCTCTGCGATAATGACCAGCTTTTTGCCGGACTGAACGATCTTCTCGAGAAGGGGCAGGAGCTCCTGAATGTTGGAAACCTTTTTATCCGTGATCAGAATCGAAGCGTCGTCGATGACTGCTTCCATCTTTTCCGTATCGGTAACCATGTACGGGGTGACATAGCCGCGGTCGAACATCATGCCTTCCACGACTTCGGAATAGGTTTCAGCAGTCTTAGATTCCTCAACGGTGATAACGCCGTCAGAGGTAACCTTCGCCATCGCTTCGGAAATCAGTTTGCCGATAAACTCGTTGGAAGCCGAAATCGAGGCAACACGGGCGATATCGTCCGGGCCAGAAACCTTCTTCGAGTTCTTTTTCAGGGCTGCTACAGCCGTATCAACTGCAGCCTGAATCCCGTTGCGGATCGCCATCGGGTTTGCGCCCGCGGTAACGTTCTTCATGCCCTCGCGGATCAGCGCCTGAGCAAGCAGAGTCGCGGTGGTGGTGCCGTCGCCGGCAACGTCGTTCGTCTTGGTAGCAACTTCCTTGACAAGCTGTGCGCCCATGTTCTCATAGGGATCTTCCAGCTCGACTTCCTTCGCAATGGTTACGCCGTCGTTCGTGATGAGCGGAGCGCCGAACTTTTTATCAAGGACAACGTTGCGGCCTTTGGGGCCCAGGGTGATTTTCACCGTATCGGCAAGCTGATTTACGCCTTTTAACAGCGCTTTTCTGGCTTCTTCGCCGTAAATAATCTGTTTCGCCATAAATCTGATTCCTCCAAATTAAAAATTATTGGTATCCTTATTCTACAACCGCAAGAATGTCGCTCTGACGGACAATGGTATAATCGGTGCCGTCAAGCTTTACTTCCGTGCCCGCGTATTTGCTGGCAATAACACGGTCGCCCTTTTTCACGTACATGGTGACTTCCTTGCCGTCGACCACGCCGCCCGGTCCGACCTCAATTACGTCGGCAATCTGCGGCTTCTCTTTGGCGGAACCGGCGAGAATAATGCCGCCCTTCGTGGTTTCTTCCGCTTCTTCCATCTTGATCAAGACTCTGTCCAGTAACGGTTTAATGGTCATAATATGTCCTCCTTTAATAACGTCTAGTTGTTTAGCACTCATCATCTTTGAGTGCTAAGACTATTTTATCTGCTTTGTTTCCAAAAATCAAGTGGTTTTTTAGGAATTTGCCTGAGTTAATAATTTATTTACAAATTTATTTCCGATCCCGGTTCAGCCTTGCTGCGGAACCAGAAAACGCGCGGAAGCGGGGGCTACTTCAAAGGCGGTGCTGCCGATTTCTCTGGATTCGCCGTCCAGATTTTCTACCAGCGGGCGTGGACCCGTAATCTCAATTTTCCTGCCGCGGCAAAAGGTCAGAAGCCCGTCGAACTCCTTCGACGACAGGTGCCTGCCGGCTTTATAAAGCTTCAAAAGCGTCGGGATACGGTAAAACTTGGGTTTCCGGATCAGGATGAAATCCAGCAGACCGTCATCGGGCAAGGCCTGCGGAGCGCCGCAGTAACCGCCGCCGTAATAACGCCCGTTCCCCACGACCGCCATCAGGAAGCAGCCGCTGAAGCTTTTCACGCCGTCGATGGTAATCTGCATTTCATCGCCGATTTTGCCGAGAAGGATTTTCAGCAGAGCGAGGTCATACGCCGCCGGACCGCTCAGAAATGGATTACGCTTCAGCTTCTGTACCTCCAGAGGGACCTTTGCGTCCATGCCGACCGTGCAGAGGTTGACGGAAACATCTTCCCCCGAGCGGATGGTATCAACCGTGCGGGAAATGGCTGCCAGTTGTTTTTCCGGTGAAAGGAAAACCTTTTGCTCGCCAAAGGTTTTGATAAAGTCATTCCCGGAACCGCAGGGAAAAATACCAATTTCCACATTTTCCATGCCGAAAGTGCCCGCAGCAATTTCACTGAGCGTTCCGTCGCCCCCCAGACCGTAGATTCTCACGCGATCCCCTTTTCCGCCTTCCATGCGTGCAAGCTGCGCCGCATGCTTCGGCCCCTCGGTTATGTAGCAGGTAAAATCGATCCCGCGGGAATTCCAGTAATCGCCGATGCGGGGAAAAAAGGCCTCGGCGGCGCCTTTTTTCCCCGCAGCCGGATTGACAATAAATACATATCTCATGTGTATTCTGCCCCGTTTCCGATGCGATTATTTATAAAACATATAATACTGGCATTTGATCATGCCGTTATACAGCTTTCTACGGCGGTCAGCTTTGCGGCCGAAGCAGGTTTCAAAGGTTTCGTCCGGGCTGATGACCGAATAGCTCCAGCCGTGCATGCGCTCGAACACTCTGCCCATCGTGCGGTAAAGCTCCTGCGCCTGTTTGAGGTCAAGCAGACGTTCGCCGTAGGGCGGGTTGCAGATGACGCAGCCGTATTCCCCCTCCGGGTGAAATTCGGAAACATCCCGCTTTTCGGCATAGACCCGATCCGCAACACCGGCCTTGACCGCGTTTTCACGCGTCAGAGAAACGGCGGCACCGTCGGTATCGTAGCCGTGCGCCTGAAACGGCGCGTCCGAAATTTCCATGCTGCGCGCGCGTTCCCGCTCACGCTTCCAGACTTCGGGTGGAATGCAATTCCACTCCTCGGCCGCAAAGCGGCGATTCCGACCGGGCGCCATGTTCTTCGCATAGAGAGCCCCTTCGATCAGGATGGTTCCTGAGCCACAGAACGGATCGATCAGGTTCGCGTCGTGCCGGACGCGGGAAAGATACACCATCGCGGCGGCCAGTGTTTCCCGGATCGGCGCTTCGGCGGAATTGGCGCGGTATCCGCGCTTGTGGAGACCGATTCCTGAGGTATCGATCATCAGGCTGACGTGATCCTTCAGGATCAGGAACTGAATCTGAAGGCGTGGCCCGGTCTCCTCAAACCAAGTGAGGGAATATTTTTGCTTCAGGCGCTCCACAACCGCCTTTTTTACGATGGCCTGGCAGTCCGGAACACTTGCAAGCTTGGAACTCAGGCAGGAGCCCTTGACCGGAAATGCATCCTGCTTCCCGATCCAACGTTCCCACGGCAGAGCCCTCACGCCCTGAAACAGCTCTTCAAAGCTGCGGGCCTCGAATTCCCCGAGCCAGACGAGAATCCTCTCGCCGTAGCGGGTCCACAGGTTTGCCCGAGCCAGCATTTCGTTTGTACCGTCGAAGAGGACGCGGCCGTTCTGCGCCTCCACGCCGGTTGCTTCCATTTTTCTGAGTTCATCCGCCACAAGGCCCTCCACCCCGAAGAGGCAGGGGCAGGCAAGTTTAAAATCTTCCATATTCAATCTCCAATAAAAACAGGGGGCCGCGGGATTGCGCAGCCCCCCATCATGATTTGTTTTTGTACCGGAAGAAACCCTATTCCATATCCGGCTCGAGAAGGCCGTAATCCCCGTCCTTCCGGCGGTAAACGACGTTGATCTCCCCGTCTTCCTCATTCCGGAACATAAAGAACTGATGCTCCAGAAGGTTCATTTGCAGAATAGCTTCCTCCACACTGAGCGGCTTGACAAAGAAACGCTTGGTTCTCACCACGTTGTATTCTTCGGAGCTGTCATCCGCTTCACCGCCCGTATAATCGCTCAGGAACTCATCCAGCGCGGCAGAAGAATGCACCCGTTTGTCAAGGCGGTTCTTGTTTTTGCGGATCTGGCTGCCCAGAGCTTCGATTACCTCATCCAGCGCGGCATTCATCTCGGGGCCCGTAGCCTCCGCCCGGTAGAATATACCCCCGGAGCGAATCGTAATTTCCACGGTCTGACGGTTTTTCTCCAGCGTGACCACCACTTTGGCCTGCGCGTCCTCCTCAAAGATCCGGTCGAACCGCGACAGCTTTTTCTCTGCGAGCTCTTTGAAATTCTCGCGCAGATTGACCTTACGTCCCGTAATTGCGACCTTCATGCAAACATCCCCTTTTGCGTTATTGGGAAGGATTCCCCTTCACCAAAAGTATACCATATTTTTACCGCAAAAGGAACGAGTTATAATCGTTTGGGAGGCAGAAAAACAGGAAAATTTCACGTCATGCGGTCAGAGCGTCACACTTTTGTGACGCGTGACGTGACAGCCGACGTTAACGGCAACCGGCAACCCGGCAATATGGGTCGGACCCTGCTCAATCTGGACGGCCAATGCGGTGGTGCTGCCCCCAAAGCCCTGCGGGCCGATGTTCAGGCCGTTGACCGCTTTCATCATTTTCTGTTCCAGCTCCGCGTAATAAGGATCGGGATTCGGCCTTGAAACCGGCCTGCAAAGAGCCGTTTTGGCAAGCAGGGCGCATTTTTCGAAATCTCCGCCGATCCCCACGCCAAGCACCATCGGCGGGCACGGATTTCCGCCGGCGAGACGGGCCGTTTCCGCGACAAAACCGATGATATCCTCCACCGAAGCGGAGGGAGTAAACATTTTGATGCGGCTCATGTTTTCGCTCCCGAAGCCTTTCGGGGCCACCAGAAGCGTGAGCTTATCCCCGGGAACAATCCGCACGTGCAGCACGGCAGGGGTATTGTCCCCCGTGTTGACGCGGCGGAGGGGGTCTCCGACGACGGAGCAGCGCAGCAGGCCTTCCACATAGCCGCGGTGGACGCCCTCGTTGACGGCGTCCTCGAAGCTTCCGCCCGCAATGTGAACCTCCTGCCCGAGTTCTGCGAACACGACGGCCATGCCGGTATCCTGGCAGACCGGGATGTTCAGCTCCCGCGCTGCATCCATATTGGCGCACAGGTCGGAGAGAATTGCCTTCCCTGTCGGGGAAGTTTCTGTTTCGGCGGCCTGGCCGATTTTTTTCTCAAGATCGTGCGGAAGAATCCGGTTCGCTTCGATGCAGAGGCGCGCGATTTCCGCCGAAATCTGCTCCACATTGATTTCTTTCATGATGCTTTCACCCCGCAGTTTTTTGTAGAATTCCGTCCGCAATCACCAGTTCGGGCTTTGCCGTAAAGGAAAGCGGGTTTTCGCGGAACACGAGAAGATCCGCGTCCTTTCCGGGCCGGATGGAACCGACTTTTCCGTCAATGCCGCAGATGCGGGCCGGGTTGATCGTAATCGCCCGGAGTGCTTCCTCCGGCTCCATTCCCTCGCGCACGGCAAGCGCGGCGCAGAGAGTCAAATACTGCAACGGGACCACGGGGTGATCGGTCACGATTGCCGTCAGAATTCCGTTCTTCGCGAGGATTCCGGGGGCTGCCGGGGTAAGGTTTTTCAGTTCCGGCTTACCGCGGTCGCACAGCAGAGGCCCCGAAAGCACGCGCGTGCCTTCTTTTTTCAGGCCATCGGCAATCAGGTGTCCCTCGGTTCCGTGCACGATGACATAATCCAGCCCGAATTCCTTGGCGATACGAATGGCGGTATAAATATCGTCCGCGCGGTGTGCGTGAAAATGCACCTGAATTTCCCGCCGAAGCGCAGGCACAAGGGCCTCGCTTTTCATGTCGAAATCCGGGGGATCGCAGTCCTCGTCCGTTTCGGCACGCTCCAGATCGCTGAGATAGCGCTTTGCCTTCAGCAATTCCTCGCGAATCAGCGCGGCGGTCCCCATCCGTGTGGACGGCGCCTCATTTTTGCCGTGATAAACGGTCTTGGGGTTCTCTCCGAGGGCCATTTTAATGGCAACCGGCGCTTTGACGATCATATCGTCGATCCGTGTGCCGCAGGTTTTTACCGCCGCGAGCTGTCCGCCGATCGGGTTTGCGCTTCCGGGACCGGTGATCACCGTGGTAACCCCCGCCGCGAGTGCTTCCGAGAAACAGCGGTCCAGCGGATTGATCGCGTCAATCGCACGGAGCTGCGGAAAAACCGGGTCGGTTTCTTCGTTCCCGTCGTCCCCTTCAAAGGTCAGGCCGTCTTCCCACATGCCGAGGTGGGTGTGAGCGTCCACGAAGCCCGGGTAAACAGCCGCTCCGCGTACGTCGAGAACCTGCTCGTCCGGTTCCGGGTCAAGCGCGAAGGCAGAGACCTCCCCGATCACGGTTCCCCGGGTACGAATCGAGCCGCAGGGAATCACGTCCCCTTCCATCGTATGAATTTCCGCATTCAGTATGAGCATGCTTTTCCTCCAGATAAGTTACAAACAATTCCTTGTATTATGCGAAATGCGGCGGATAAAAGCCGCACGCACGCCTTCAGGAAAGGGACAAAAGGCCACTTTCCCGACAAAAAAGCGGAGTGCGAACACTCCGCAAAATTTCATTTTGCCTGATTGGACCCGCCGTGCCTTGAAAAGCCGCCGCGCTTTGCTTCCATGCACCGTTTCAGGTCGGACATCTTTTCATCGCTTGTCTGCTTGAACTTGGAAAGCATATCCTCAAAGTTGGCAGGATCGTTTCGACGGTTCGGCTGCCATTCGTAATTCCCGGGCCTTGCTGCCCGCGGTGCGGAAGCGTTCCCCGGGCGATTGCCGACATCGTTGACCCTTTTCATGGAAAGGCTGACTTTCCCCTCGGGGGTTATGTTCAGGATTTTGACCTTGACCACCTGATTCTCCGTTACGAAATCACGGATTTCCTTAACAAAGGTCGGCGCCACCTCGGAAATATGAACCATGCCGGTTTTTCCGCCGGGCAGCTCCACAAATGCACCGAATTTCGTAATGCCTGTGACTTTGCCCTCCAGAACTGCTCCTACCTCAAGCTGCATATGTAAGTGATTTCCTCCTTAGACAGAACTGTTTAATTTCCGGCTATATTAATAAAAACACGCTCGCCCGGCTTCGCATAGTTCAGCCCTTCCCGGGCCTCCCTTTCGATATAATCACTGTTGCCCGTACCCGCACTTAAAGCATGTTTTAAATCCTCGGTCTTAATTTCCTGGATCTGAATCTGCTGTTTGGTCTGCGCAAGCAGCCTGCGCTTTTCCTGGATCTGAACCTGCTGGTTAACAAGCATAACAAAAAGATAGCCGGCAAACACCAAAACCGCCGCACGCAGCAGAAAGCTTCTATTCGGTTTTGGGCCTTTTATGACTTTCATGATCGTACAGCACGCCCTTTTTTGCCTGCTTTTTCACCTTTCCGCGCAGAGGCAACCTGTTACCCAGATTATACACTATAATCACCCGGCGTTTCAAGCATTTTTTTGCGTTTCCAGCTATTTTCGCGGCAAAGTGCCCCATGATGCGGAATTTACCCCCAAAATAACGGGCGCAGCGACGGGCCACCCGGCTCAGCGGACGGAGCAGCCAGCGGTACAGCAGCCGGGAAAGGAAACGGAAAACACGGTTGGTTACCTGACCGACCGTGAAATAGTAGACAAACCAGCCGACGGCTTCCCCAACCAGTAGATAAAATCGGATTTCCCCAAAGCTTACGGCGAGCGCAAGCAAAAACGTCAGGAAAGCGGCCGCGATCATGTAAAAAACATCCTGAAAAAAAACGGCGCGCTTTTCCGTGTGAAAAAAAGTGCGCCAGATTCGGAAGACGTCGTAAATCGCGCCGAGCAGAAACCCGGCCGCCACCGATACCGCAAAGCCGAAGAGCCGGGACGAAAAGGGAGGATTCACGCTTCCTCACCCCTTATTTAAAGAGGCGGGAAATAAAGCCGCCCGCGGGCCTGTTGTCGCTGTACGTCATGGACACGATTTCCCCGCTGAGCGTCAGCTCGCCGGTGTCCATATTCAGCCGGTCGATATGCAGACCGGCGCCGCGAATGACCAGTTCGCCCAGGTCGGTATAGGCCACGACGGTTTGTTCATCAAAGCTGTCGACGTTTGAAACGCCGGTAGCGGTCAGTGACTTTCTGTTTTCAAGGACAAGGCTATGCGGAGTATTCGTCGCCTTCTGTTCAGCCAAGACAATCCCCTCCCGCTTTGATACTATCCAATTAGTATGCAGTTGCGGGAAAACATATACTAAAAGCGCCGAATCGAACGGACAGCCGTCAAATTCCGGCGGAACTGTCGGAAAGCACCTGATAAAGGCTAGAGGCCTCACCCTTCGCCGCGTACTCCTCCACTGCCACCACCTGTACCCGCAGGCTGCGGGAACCGATTCCGATTTCGAGGACGTCGCCCGGCTTCACCTCATAGGAAGCGCGGGCCGGTTTCGAATTCACCAAAACCCGACCGGCGTCGCAAGCCTCGTTGGCAACGGTGCGCCTGCGAATCAACCTCGATATTTTCAAATATTTATCCAGCCGCATGATTTCTCCAATCCTTAGTAAAAACGGTTAATTGCCGACGGCTCAGCACAAAAAAACAAATAGGGCTGTAACACAACGCCGCCGTTGTTACAGCCCCGACAAGACACAAAATGAAATTCGATTAAACAGCAGTGGAATCTTTGAAAGCTTTGCCTGCCTTGAATGCAGGAACGCGCGAAGCCGGAATGGTGATGGGGGAATTCGTGCGCGGATCACGGCCCTGACGCTCGCTTCTGCTGCGAAGCTCAAAGGTGCCGAACCCTACGATCTGAACCTTCTCATCTTTGGCAACACTGTTTACAATCGTGTCAAGTAATGCGTTTACGGCATTATCGGCGTCTTTTTTGGACAGCCCGGTCTTTTCGGCAACGGCAGCAATTAATTCTGTTTTATTCATAGTTATTGACCTCCGTTTTTTTATTATTCAACAGCATACGCTGAGAATTTTGAGTTGCCCGGAGCATTATGCTACGGAAAAAGTATCCCTCTACAACCGGTTTTTATTCGCCGCGTCCGCTTCGGACTCCCGGAAACGGGCGATAAAACGGTCGCATTCATCGGACAGGATCTGCTCTGCCTCCAGATGCTGCAGACGTGCAATCTGCACCGCCGCAAACAGAAGCTCCCCAAGCTCTTCTCCCTGACGGTCTCCCCACTCGGAGCCGACAGCCTGTCCCAATCGGTCGACGGCCTTTTTGACCCCGGCAATCGCCCCGGGCAAATCCGTTGATTCCCCGGCGGCCTTCGCCGCTTTTTTCTGTACCCGTTCGGTTCGCATCAGAGCCGGCAGTGCTTTTGAAACACCCTCCAGCACTTCCGTGTCCGATTTCCGGCCGTGCGTTTGCTTTTTGATTGCTTCCCAATTCGTCAAAACTTCTTCGCTGGTGTCCGCGGTCGCATTCCCGAACACATGGGGGTGCCGCACAATCAGCTTCTTAACAATGGAATCAACCACGTCGGCAAAAGTGAAGGAACCCTTTTCCTGTTCCAGACGTGCGTGGAAAACGACCTGTAAAAGGACGTCCCCCAGTTCCTCCTGCAGAAGAGCCGCGTCTTCGGTATCGATTGCCTCGACCGCCTCGTACGTCTCCTCCAGAAAATTATTGCGTATGCTGCTATGCGTCTGCTCCCTGTCCCAGGGGCAGCCCTCGGGCGAACGGAGAATTTGCATGACCTCCAACAGGTCATCTATCGTATAGGTCTCTTTTTTTGTAAAGCGCAATTTTGCTGTCCTCCGCCGTCCCGCCTGAATTATCTTGAATAATCTGGCTTTTATTTTACCTTATCCAATTATGTTTTTCAAGTATTTTCACAATTTTTTGTCCCTTCGGGAGCATCAGAACATCCTGTTTTTTCAGTGCACGGAACCATAAAAGGCAAATTGTGTATAAAAACGCCGCGAGAGCCACTGCAAGGCAGGTCGTAATTTTCCCTGAGAGGATATGCGCGGCCGCCTTCCAGAAAAGCCAGGCCACCCCAACGGACAGTACGGAGGCAAGCGTGGGCTTTAAAAAGATGGAAACGAAGTTCGGCACGACGTTCGTTTCCCTGCAAAGGAAATAAAGCGAATAGAACGTAATCAGCACATAGCACACCAGCGTTCCGATTCCGGCGCCCATCACGTTGATCTCCGGGATTCCCACGAGCGTGTAGTTCAGAATGACCTTGACCGCCAGCCCCAGAATAAGCAGCTTAACGGGCAGATCGACCCGACCCACCGCCTGAAGCATGCTGTTGATCGGCGTGCTGGTTGCGGCAAAGATCGCGGCGATGCCGAGAACGACCAGAATTTTACCTGTAATTTCTGGTGCGTTGGCCTTGCCGCCGTAGATCAGTTCCGCGATCGGGCCGGAAAGGACCGAAAGCCCGAGCCCGGAGGGAATGGTAAGCATCGCCACGATGCGGAGAACCGATTCAATGCTGTGACGGATCTTTTTGGGGTTGCCCTCCGTCCACGCGGCAGTCACGCTCGGCAGGGCGCTGATGCCGAACGCCTGCGTAATGGCGGGAACAAACATAAACAGGGTCTGGGCATTTGTATAGCAACCGAACAGAAAAGACGGAACCAGATTTGACTGAATCGCCTCCTGGCTGATGACCCCGGTGTACATGTTCAGCAGAACGCCCGAATGAGACTGCATGATATCCGAAATACGCTTCTGAAGGAACGTACTGTCGACAAACGCGGAAAGATTGACCGCCAGTGAACCGAGCGCGACCGGAATGGCCGTACGGATCAGCCGGGAGGCGGCCCTCTTCATCGGCACGGGGCGCGGAGAAGAGCGCAGCATCGCTTCCGTGATGCCGTCCCCAAAACGCTTATGGTAAATCAGCAAAAACAGGAAACCGAACAGACCGCCGAGCGTAACGCCGGAGATGGCCCCTGCCGCCGCGAAAGGCAGCGTGGCCATTTTCGCATATTCCAGAGAAGCCTGCCTTACGCCGAACACCGTACCCGAAGCGGCATACTCGCGCAAGCCCAGGGTAACGATCAGCCATGCGGAGGTGAGGCCGAACACCAGTTTGCAGACCGCCTCGACCACTTCGGAAATCGCGGTGGGATACATGTTCTGCAGACCCTCGTAATAGCCGCGGTAAATTGACATCATGCTGGCGAAAAACACCGCCGGAACAAGCACGTAAATCGCGGGCAGCGCATCCTGCGGGTGGCCGCTCACAGCATAGTTCACATAGGGCCTAGCGCCGAAAAACATAATGGAAACAGACAGGATGCCGAGAAACAGGAAAATCCGGGTCGATGCCCTATGTAGCTGGCGGATGTCGCGGTAACGACCGCGCACATAATTTTCCGATACCAGCCGCGAAATGGCGATTGGAAAGCCCGCCGTCGCCAGACTGAACAGCGGAGAATAAAGCGAATAAGCATTGCCGAAATATCCGTTGCCGACCGGGGTCAGAATCCAGGCGAGCGGAATTTTGAACAGGGCGCCGATAATTTTTTCTATGGCAATCGCCGCCACAAGGATCAGCGCGCCGTGCAGAAAGCTCTGCCGCCTGACCATGACCCCGTTATGCTCTTCCATTGCAACACATCCGTTTCTCTCCAAAACATACGTTGTTACTATAGAACATTATACGGTTTGTTTCAAGCGCCTATGAAAAATAAGGCAAAAAGCTTGCCAAAAGCCAAAAAAACAGCCCCGCCCAAGGCCGCGCACGGCCGAACCAAACGCACCCCGGCCACATAAAATGCAACAGAGAACCAGTCTCAGGTGAATTTCAATATCAAAATACGCAACAGGGGAATAAAAATGGAAAAATACGCTGTCATCATGGCCGGCGGCTCAGGTTCCCGACTTTGGCCGCTGTCACGGGAAAACAGGCCGAAGCAATTCATACGGGCCGGCGGCGACGAAAGCATGCTCATCCGGACCCTGGAACAGATCCGGCAGGTTGTCCCCGCAGAAAACTGCTTTATCATTACAAACCGGAATCTTCAGGAAATTACCCGCAAGACCCTGGGCGATTCCATTCCGGCTTCCAATATTCTGTTTGAGCCGCTCCGCAAAAACACGGCCGCCTGCATTTCTTATTCGGTCTTTCTTCTGAAAGAAAGAGTGGGCTCCGGGCTAGCCTGTTTCTTCCCCGCGGACAGCTACGTGAAGGACCAGGCGGCTTACCACGACGCCGTGGAGCAGACCTTTGACGCGGCAGAAAAGACCGGCCGTCTCATCGTCATTGGCATCAACCCGACGTATCCGGCCACCGGATATGGGTATATCCACGTGGACCCCAACAGGGAAGGTCCGTATCCCGTATCCGAATTCAAGGAAAAACCCAACCAGGAAAAGGCAATGGAGTATTTCGAATCCGGAGATTACTGGTGGAACAGCGGGATCATAGCGGGAAATTTAAATGAATTTCAGGAAAAAATCAAATTGTTTCTTCCGGAACATTATCGGGAATTTTCCGGTCTTACAAACGACCCGGATGGACAAGATTCTGCGGAAAAAGCTTTCCGAATGCTGCCCGATATCTCCTTCGACGAAGGAGTTCTGGAAAAAGCCAAGGACCTTGTCGCCGTCCGGGGCCGGTTCGACTGGGACGACATTGGAAACCTGGAAAGCCTTTCGGTAACGCTGAAACCCGACGACTCCGGAAACCGCGTAAACGGAAAATTTATCGGTATTGATACCGGCGATTCTGTCGTTTACGGCGGAAAGCTGCTCGTCGCGGCCATCGGGCTGAAGGATATGGTGATCGCCGTTACGGACGACGCCGTGCTGGTTTGCCCGAAGGACCGCGTGCAGGATGTTAAAAAGCTTGTGGAACATTTGAAAACCAGCGAATATGAACAGTACACATGAAAACGGACACAGTCTGTTGGATCAACGGGAGGTTACCGCAATTGGAAAACGAACAACTGACCGGGCTTTATAAAACCATGGTACGGATCCGGATGGTCGAAGACCGGATCGCAGAGGAATACAAATTCGACGAAATCAAGACGCCCATCCATCTTTCCATCGGACAGGAGGCCATCGCCGCCGGGGTATGCCTTCATCTGAAGCCAGAGGATTATCTGCTTGGCACGCACCGCAGCCACGCCCAGTACCTCGCGAAGGGCGGCGACCTGAAAAAAATGATCGCGGAGCTGTATCTGCGGAAAACCGGCTGCTCCGGCGGCCGGGGCGGTTCCATGCACCTGGTTGCGCCGGAACTGGGGATTCCCGGCTCCACGGCAATCGTAGGCGGAGACCTTCCACTCGGAACCGGCACCGCGCTCGCCTCAAAACTGCGGGACGACGGAAAAGTCACCGCTGTATTTTTCGGCGATGGGGCCGTGGACGAAGGGACCTTTCACGAAAGTCTCGGCTTTGCAGCACTGAAAAAGCTGCCCGTTCTCTATGTCTGCGAAAACAACCACTACGCCATCAACTCAAGGGAAACGGCGCGGCATAACAATTTGAATATCGCTCAGTGGGCCGCGGGCTACGGGATGATTTCCCGGCAGATTGACGGCAACGATGTTCTCGAAGTCTCAAAATACGCGGAGGAAGCAGTCGCAGACTGCCGGGCTGGAAACGGTCCGTATTTTCTGGAATGCAACACCTACCGCTGGAAGGGACACATCGGAACGGTCGACGATGTCGGCAGCGGCTACCGTCCGGAGGACGAACACCGGTACTGGCTTTCCAAAGACCCGATTCAATGGTACGGCAGCTATCTTCGTTCCATCGACCTGTGGGACGATCAGGCAGAAGAAGCCCTCCGGGCGGAAATCGGCCAGGAGATTCAGGAAGCGTTCGAATTCGCACAGAGCTCCCCCAAGCCTTCGCCGGAAGAGCTGTCGGAGCATGTTTTTTCCTAATAGATAGGATCGAAAGGGGTACCGCATTATGCCCTGGACTACCGTTCAGGTTGAAAAACTGGGAAACTTTTTTATCGGAGGCGAGTCAGATTCGGGCCGGGTGATCACCTATAAGGACGCGCTTTTTGAAGCGACCGACCAGGCTCTGGCCCGCGACCCACGCGTGTTTGTAATGGGAGAAGGCGTGGATGATCCGTCGGGCGTGTTCGGCACGACCAAGGGTCTTCAGGAAAAATACGGGGAAAAGCGGGTGTTTGACACGCCCATTGCCGAGAACGCTCTGACCGGTATCGCGGCGGGCGCGGCAATGGCGGGCCTTCGGCCCATCCTGATTCACAGCCGCATGGATTTTCTGGTTCTCTCCTTCGACCAGCTCGCAAATCACGCCTGCAAATGGAGCTACATGTTCGGCGGGCAGGTACCGGTTCCGCTTGTCGTGCGCACGATCAGCGCGCGTGGCTGGGGTTCGGGCGCACAGCACTCCCAATGTCTGCAGGGAATGCTGATGAACGTACCGGGCCTTAAAATCGCCGTGCCAGCCACTCCCTATGACGCGAAGGGGCTGCTTGTCTCAAGTATCATCGACAATAACCCGGTCCTGTTCGTGGAACACCGTTGGCTTTATAAAACCACGGGCGACGTTCCGAAGGAGTTGTATTCCATTCCGCTGGGCAAAGGGGCAATTCGGCGGAAAGGAAGCGACGTGACCATCGTAGCCATTTCCTACATGCTGGTGGAAGCACTGAAAGCGGCGGAAAAGCTACAGTCCGAGGATCATATCTCGGCAGAGGTGATCGATCCCAGAACCCTGAAACCGCTCGACGAAGAGCTGATCTTCGAGTCGCTCGCCAAAACCGGAAAACTTGTTATCACCGACACCGGCTGGAAAACCGGAGGCGCTGCCTCAGAAATTGCCGCCGTGGTCAGCGAAAAAGCGTTCCCTCTGCTGAAAGCGCCGATCGTGCGCGTATGCTGCCCGGACGTCCCGACGCCCGCCGGTGACGTGCTGGAAAAAGCGTACTATCCGGATGCCGAAACCATCCGTCAGCAGGTTCTCAATTTAGTGAAACAGAAGGGAGATTCCGATGGATCCGATCATTGAGAGGGACTGCCTGGAATATCTTCCGAAAATCGATCTTTCCCCCCTTCGGGGAAAGACCGTTTTCCTCACCGGCGCCAACGGACTGATCGGAACCTATCTGATCTCTCTTCTGGACGCCGCGAACCGCGAGCAGGGGCTTGGAATCTCCATCATCGCCGTCAGCAGACATCCCCCTTGCGATAAGCTACGGGATATTTTCCGGGACCGTTACGAATTCCGCACAATGGACCTCGCGTCGGCGGGGCCGGAGGAGCTTTCTGGAAAAGCAGACTTCATCATTCACGCGGCCACCTACGCACAACCGGAAAAGTTCACGCAGAATTACTCCGAAACCCTGCATCTGAACGTCCACGCAACCGAGGCCCTGCTGAAAAAGGCAAAAGCGGACGGGGCGAAGCTGCTGTTCCTAAGTTCGGCGGAAATTTACGGGAGCCCGGACCTCGCCCATATTCCGACGAAGGAAGATTTTGAGGGGCTCTGTTCCCCGCTGTGTGTCCGGTCCATTTATGCCGAATCCAAACGGCTCGGCGAGACGCTCTGCTTCGTCTATCGGAATTTTGAAGCGGTCGACGCAAAAATAGCGCGGGTTTCCATGTGCTACGGCCCCGGGGTTTCCGTCCGCGATAAGCGTGTGTTGGGCCAGTTTTTAAATCAGGCCCTGACAAGCGGAAAAATCACGATGCTGGACGACGGCATCAAAGAGCGAACCTTCTGCTATGTGGCAGACTGCGTGCTGATGCTGCTGAACGTGCTGCTGTACGGCGAAGACTGCGTTTACAACGTCGGCGGAGGCAAGCGGATTACCATCCGGCAGCTTGCCGAGGAAATCTGCCTTCAGACCGGCAGCCGGCTTTTCGTCGGGTCGGAGGAACTGCTTTCCCCCCCAACCATTCGGTCATCCCCGGACTGTATCGAACTGGATACTTCCAAGATACAGTCGGAATTCCGCCTGCCGGTTTTAAAGCCCCTGCGGGAGGGACTGTCGCGGACCATTGAATGGAACCGGCAACATTTTTTGAATTCATGAAGATTTGTCGCCGTTTCCCCTATGTTCTGCCCACACAATAGAAGGCGTTTCTCCATACTATATAAAATGATAACCATAAAAACCTGAGGTGATAAAAGACATGGCGAACGACCGATTCCTTCTGATCAAAGCGTGGAGCTACATTTTGTGGGCAGATGTTGAGCATGTTCTTAGTCAAATTCTCATTGCCGAACTAACCGACCGGATTCCGGTGGTTTATTGGCCTACCCACTGCATTCACAACGGATTTGTTCACACCAACGGGTTCGAACTGTATTTTGAACCCGTTTCCGGTTCCACCATCTTCGACGTGGCCAAACCCGATTACACCTTTTACCCGCCCGTCTGGGACTCGGATAACCTTCTCGCGGACGATCCCGACCGGGAGACCTGGGTATATCGCAATCTTGGCGACATGATGTCGCGTACCGAAAACGTGCTGGTCGGCGATGTGTATTTTGACCTTTATTCTCTGATTCCGTTCATTAACAAGAACCACCCGGCCTACGGCATGACCGTACGCCAGATTTACCGCTATCTGTTCCGCAAATATATCCGGATCAAGCCGGATATCGACGTGGAAGTTCAGGGCTTTTACAATTCCTGGCTCCGGGACAGCGCGCCCGTTCTTGCGGTGCACGTCTGCAAGCCGGAAGACGACGAGGTTGACCTTCGTTCCATCGGCCAGGATATCTATCGGATCATTTCAAAAAGTTACCGGCAGAAAGTAAAAGACCCCGCGGAAAAGAAGGTTAAAATCAGCTGGTTCCCCTGGAAGAGGAACACCCTGCTGCCGAACCAGGCTTACCATAAGGAAATTAAAAAATACATCGACCTGTACAACGTGAAAAAGATCTTTCTGCTGACAAACAGCGATGAAATCCTGAAGGAGTACCAAAAGAAGTACGGCGACATGGTGGTCGCGACGAAATGCAGGCGAACCACCGCGGACGGAAACCCAAGTTACCTCGAAAGCCCGATGGTCAAGCGGCGCCAGGGCATTGAAATTGTCAAGGACACGTATTTGGCTTCCATGTGCGAATATTTCATCGGCAACGACTTTTCCAGCCTTTCTCAGGCTGTTGTGAACAGTAAGGAATGGGTAAGCAGCAATGTCAGCCTGCTCTATTGGCAAGTGAAAAAAAGGAAATACCCAATCAATGAAAAAATCACCTTCCGGGAAAGAAAAAATTACTTCCGCCGTCTGAAAGACAGATTGGAAAAGCGATTCCGGAAGAATTAATACCGATTTTATGGAGTTGAACACAATATGCCGAAAGATCGCTTTTTGCTGATTAAAAGTTGGGGCTGCGGATTTTGGTCCGATATCGACCACGTCATGGGGCAGCTGCTGATAGCGGAACTGACAAACCGCATTCCGGTGATTTACTGGGGTTCGAACAGCCTGTATGCAGAATCGTTCCACACGAACGCATTCGAACTCTATTACGAGCCGGTTTCCAACTATACGATAAAAGACATCGCGTGGCCGGGTTACACCTATTTTCCGCCGATCTGGAATGCCCGGAACATCATGGAGGAAGACCTGGATAAAATCGCGTGGGAACACCGGAATCTGGGCGAAATGATGAGCAGCGACGCAAGCGTCGTCGTCAGCGACGTCCACTATTTTGTACGGCCCATCCTGTATTTCATTCCGAAGGATCATTGGGCCTATGGAATGACCGCGCACCAGATTTACCGCTGCCTGTTTGACAAATATCTGAAGCTCAAGCCGGACATTGAGGCGGAAATACAGGATTTTTACGAGGAGTACCTGAAAGATAAAGGTCCGCTACTGGGCGTTCATATCCGCGGTGGCGACAAAGTCCGCGAAGTGGAAAACCTTGCCCGGCTCAATAAGCGATATTACACAGAAATCGACCGGTATATCAAAAAATACGGCGTGAAGAAAATCCTGCTTTTAACGGACTGTGACGATATTATTAAAAAGTTCCGCAGGCGTTACGGTTCCATGCTGATTTTTACCGACTGCCGAAGGAGCGGGCTAAACGACACCCAAAACGCCTCGCATCTGCAAAATTACCGCGATAAAAGGCGCAAGGGCATTGAAATTATTAAAGACACTTACCTTGCCGCGCGGTGCGATTGCTTTATCGGGAACGGATATTCCAATGTTTCATATGCCGTAAAGCGTTTGAAAGACTGGCCGGAAGACCACATCCAGCTCTTTTACAGAGACCTGAAAAACGAGAAAAAACTGGCCTTGAAACGTTCCAAAAAAGATATTAAACGGAGAGTTGCGGACACAAGGAAACACGAGTCCGACTATCCCGAGTTCTACGGAGGTGTCAACACCTATGCCGACTAAGCGTTTCCTCTTGATAAAAGCAATCGGTCACAGCATCTGGGCGGATGTGGATCACGTCATCTGTCAGATTTTTGCCGCGGAATTGACCGGACGGATTCCGGTCGTTTACTGGGGCATCGAAAGCATGTACAGTCTTTCCATGAACACCAATTCCTTTGAAAGCTTTTTCGAACCGGTTTCCGACTGCTCCCTCGAAGATGTAATCCGGCCGGAATTCAGCTATTACCCTCCCTCATGGAATTTCCAGAACGCTCTGGCGGACGACACCGACAAGCTGCGCATGGATCACCGTGACCTGAAAGGAATGATGGAAAGCAACGCGGACGTTTTAATCAGCGACATTTATTACCCGATCAGCGCCATGCTCCCGTGGGTCGGAGCCGGGCACTGGGCATATGGGAAAACACCGGTTCAGATTTACCGGACTCTGTATGATAAATACCTGAAATTGAAACCGGAAACCAAACGGGAAATTCAAAAATACGTCAACACAACTCCGAATTTCCGGGACGAACGGCCGATCATCGGGGTTCACGTGCGTGAAAACGCGATTGTGAACGAAGTGGCACAGCTGTATGACCTGAATGAGTTTTATAAACCGCGCATCTGGGATTTCATCGTCCGGTTCAACGCGCGCCATATCTTCCTGATTACCGATTCCCGAAAATTGTTCCGGGAGTACAAGAAACTTTACAGCAGAAACGGCCTGCTGATGTATACGGACAGCAAAAAAGAGTTGTTTCAGCCGCGGGTAATGACCTGTCTTCTGGATTATCCCAACAAACGGCATAAAGGCGCGGAACTGCAAAAGGATACCGTTGAAATTATCAAGGACACCTACCTTGCCGCTCAGTGCGACTTTTTCATCGGCAACGGATATTCCAGCCTTTCCAACGCCGTCATGCACCTGAAAGACTGGCCGGAGCCAAACATTAAACTGCTGTACTGAAAAAAGCGGATTCGGTTTTTCCCAGGCGTCTGAATTCTTCCGGCGCCAGTCACGGAGGAGAAATACTGCTATGGAACAAACGCAAAAAATGTATATGGATTATATCGCAGCCCATTTTCCCGGAACTGATCCGGAACAGATTCAATTTGACTTATTCAGCGACCCTTACAGCGATATCGTTTCCTTTGGTGGCAGAGTTCTGAAATTTTCCCGTTATGACTGGTCGGCCGCCCATCTGATGAACGAAGTCGGGGCAATCCGGCTGATTCGTCCTTACGTCGACCTCCCCCTGCCCCATGTGAACCTTTTGGAAACCGACGTTGCCCTCTGCGAGCCCGTACCGGGGAAGCCGCTCCTGCGGCATCGGCTGTTTGCCCTCAAAAATACCGAACAGAGCCTGATTGCCGCCCAGCTCGGTGTTTTCCTCAAACAACTCCGATCGATCCCGCAGGAGGAAGCGCTCCGACACGGCATTCGGGAAACGTCCCCTTCGCTGGAACCCGGTTTCTGGAAAAGAGAATACGAAGACCTGTGGCGGAAAATTGCCCCCTATTGCGACAATTCCGCGAAAGAACAGATTCAGGAACTGTTCGGGCACGTATGGGATAACGAAAAGTTTCTTCAGTTCACCCCCTCGGTCCTGCACGGAGACCTGACCCCCGAGCATATCCGCTATGACTGCGGCACAAAAGGAATCTGCACCGTAACAGGCTTCGGCCTTGCCCGCCTCGGAGACCCGGCGGAGGATTACGCCGCTCTGCTGGCCGGGTACGGCGAAGGCTTTCTGCGGCGCATGGAAAAGCACGACGACGCACTCCCGGAACTGATTGACCGGGCACGCTTCTACGCCAGCCTGCGGCCGCTGAGACGCGCGCGGGAACTGGCCGACCGGATTACAACGCGCGACTTTTCCGGATTCCGTCTCTGCCTGACGGAGTCCGATCTTATGCCGGTTGGGTTCCCATGGTAAAAGGTTTTGTTTTTCATTCCCACGCAGAATCGCGCAAATCACAGGACCACGCTCGATTTCATAGAATATTAATAAATCAGAAGCCGGACTTCTTGATTTTTAATTTATATAGAAGCATAAGAGGTAACTATGAAAAAGGCATTGATCACAGGCATAACGGGACAGGATGGTTCTTATCTGGCAGAATTCCTGCTTCATAAAGGATATGAAGTTCACGGACTAGTGCGCAGAAGCAGTTCCGCCAACACACAGAGGATCGATCATTTACTGGAGGAAGACAATGAAAGCGGCAGTCGCCTTTTCCTGCATTACGGAGACCTGAACGACACCGGCAGCATCAGCCGTTTGGTTGACCGGACGGCGCCGGACGAAATCTATAATCTCGGCGCACAGAGCGACGTTAAAATTTCCTTCGATGTTCCCGAATTCACCTCGGACGTCGACGCCCTCGGCGCTTTGCGGCTGTTGGAATCCATAAACGATATCAACCCGCTGATCCGATATTACCAGGCCTCCTCCAGCGAGCTGTTCGGCAGAGTAAGAGAGATTCCGCAGAATGAAAATACCCCGTTTTATCCGCGCAGCCCTTATGCGGCCGCAAAGCTGTACGCCTATTGGATCACCGTGAATTACCGCGAAGCCTATCACCTGTTCGCGAGCAACGGAATCCTATTTAACCATGAATCGCCTCGCCGGGGCGAAAATTTTGTCACGCGGAAAATCACGAAAGGAATCGCCAAAATTCTGAAAGGGGAACAGGAAAAGCTGATGCTCGGCAACCTGGACGCCAAGCGGGACTGGGGCTTCGCCGGGGATTACGTGGAAGCGATGTGGATGATTCTGCAGCAGCAGGAGCCGGACGATTATGTCATTTCGACCGGTGAAACCCACACGGTCCGCGAATTCTGCGAGCTTGCGTTCCGCTGTGCGGGCATGGAGCTGGAATGGGTCGGAAAAGGCATTGAGGAAAAGGGAATCGACCGGAAAACCGGCCGTGAACTGGTCTCCGTCAGCAGTCGGTATTTCCGTCCGAGCGAAGTCAACCTGCTGCTCGGAGATTCTTCTAAAGCACGGGAAAAGCTGAAATGGGCGCCGAAAGTTTCGTTTGAGCAGCTGACCGCCATGATGGTGGAAAGTGACCGAAAAGCCGCCGGGGTCTGATCCGGCAATTTCAGAAAACGGGGGGCATAATCTTTGGAAACAGACAGCAGAATCTATGTGGCGGGCCACACCGGTATGGTTGGCTCCGCACTGGTAAGAGGCCTGAAGCGCCAGGGCTATACCAACCTTGTTGCGCGGACCCACGCCGAGCTTGACCTGACTGACCAGGCCGCCACGGAACGTTTTTTCCGGGAAGAAAAACCGGAATATGTCTTTCTTGCAGCAGCCAGGGTCGGGGGAATTTGCGCAAACAGCACCTATCCCGCCGATTTTATTATGGAAAATATGATGATCGAATGCAACGTGATCCGAAGCGCCTGCGCCCGCGGGGTCAAAAAGCTGATGCTGCTCGGAAGCTCCTGCATTTATCCAAAGCTTTGCCCGCAGCCGATCAAGGAGGAATATCTGCTGACCGGCGAGCTGGAACCCACCAACGAGGCGTATGCGCTTGCGAAAATTTCCGGCATTAAAATGTGTCAGTCGTACAACATGCAGTATGGCACCAAATATATCTCCGTCATGCCGGCCAGCCTGTACGGGCTGAATGACCGGTTCGACTTTAACAATTCCCATGTGATTCCCGCCATGATGATGAAGTTTTACCGTGCCAAGCTGGAAAAGCGGCCGTTTGTCGAGCTGTGGGGCACCGGAACCCCGCTTCGGGAATTTCTTTACACGGACGACATGGCGGACGCCTGCATCAGTCTGATGAATCACTATGAAGGCAACGATTTTATCAATATCGGCTCTGGGGAGGAAATCAGTATTCGGGAACTTTCGGAGATCATTCGGAAAACCGTCGGGTATACCGGTGAAATCATCTTCGACCCCTCCAAGCCGGACGGAACCCCCCGGAGAGTGCTGGACAACAGCAAAATTCTGCAAACCGGATGGCGCCCTCAGGTACCGATTGAGGAAGGGATTCGACGGGAATACGAATATTTTCTGGAAAAAATTATGCCCGACCTTTTCTCCTGATTGGGAAAGCGGCTCCTGCATCGGCACACAGCCGGTACAGAAGCCGCTCTTTTTTCTCTCTCCGGCAAAATACTATTCGGCGGAATCATCCGGAAGCTGGTTCAGAACATCCAGCTGCGATTTCAGAATCGCTTCCGACTTCATCCGGTAGGTACTGACTTTCGCTTTCAGGTCGTCAAAGGAAAGCTTAATCTTGTTCGCCTGCTGATACGCCTCGCTGATCAGCCTGTGAGAAGTACTGTCTGCGTCGTCGAGAATATCCTTTGCCTTTTCGTTCGCGCTCTTAACGATTTCATCGCCGGTATGCTGGGCAATAATAAGGCAGTGCTGCATGGATTCCTCAATCGTCTTATAGTGATCGACCGTTTCCTTCAACATGGAAATCTTGTTTTTCAAATCTTCGATTGTATCTTCCCTTTCCCGGTAGTCTTCGGCGATTTGCCGAAGCACCTCATCCACCTGTTTTCTGCTGTAACCGTTGATCAGAACACCGTTGAACCGAAGCACCCGAATGTCGTCCGAAAGAAAGTTCACTTGCCTCGCCCTCCTGCCGTTTCCGATAAATATTATTCTGTATTATAATATTCTGCATTTACCGCAAGGTGAATCCTTTTTCGCTCCGCCAACCGAAACAAAAAACAGTTAAAACAGGTATTGACCTTGACGCAGCGGAAAGGTGTATGATTCTTTTCAGTGGAACCGGATTCACAAAAGAGGAAAAGAGGTCGATCGCATGGAATACACCGTAAAAAAGCTGGCACAGCTTTCCGGGGTGAGTCCCCGCGCCCTGAGATTCTATGATGAAATTGGGCTGCTGCGTCCGGCAAGGATCAATTCTTCCGGCTATCGGCTGTACGGCGAACGGGAAGTGAATCTGCTGCAGCAGATTCTGCTTTACCGTGAGCTTGGTCTCAGCCTTGAGGAAATCAAACAGATCGTCACCCAGTCGGATTTTGATGTGCTGGCCGCACTGCAAGAACACCACAAGCAGCTTCTGGAACAGCGGACAAGGCTGGACGCGCTCATTGAAAACGTGGAAAAAACCATTCGAAACGCGAAAGGAGAAAAATCGATGACCGATTCGGAAAAATTCGAGGGCTTTAAGCAAAAGCTGATCGAAGAAAATGAGCAAAAATATAGAGCGGAAATCCGCGAAAAATACGGCGTGGAAACGGTGGAACAGGCAAACCGGAAACTGGCCGGCATGACGGAAGAGGAGTTCAGCCGGGCGACGGCGTTGGAAAAGCAGATGATTGAACTCTTTCTGGAAGCCTTTCATACAGGCAATCCGGCGAGTGAAGCTGCACAGTGCGCGGCCGACCTTCACCGGCAGTGGCTGTCGTTTTATTGGGCTCAGTACAGTCCGGAGGCACATGCGGGCGTTGCCCGAATGTATGTTGCCGACCCACGCTTTACGGCCTATTACGACAAATACCAGCCGGGCCTTGCGGAATTTTTAAGGGATGCCGTTTTGATTTACACCGGGCAGATACAACCCCAATAACAACAGTGAAAAAGCCCGCCGGGATACGATCTGTCAACGTATCCCGGCGGGCTTTCCAATTCTCTGTAAAGCGTGGTCCTTATGTCAGTTTCTACCGTCCGAGTCTGCCCAGCGTATCCTCGATCCAGTCGAAAATCCGGCAGTTGGCGTACAGCTTCGCGCCTTCCTCACAATGTTCCTCGGCGCCCTCTTCTTCCGTAAACAACAGATAATCCTTCGGACAGTTCAAAGCATCATACAGCATTTTCGCCTGACCGGGAAAATTATTCTCCCCCTCGGTGTCGATGACGAGCGTCGGACAGGCAATCTGCCTGCAAATGTCGCCCATGTAATAATCCTTTGCCTTCAGGAAGTAATCCTTCAGACTTTTCGCCTGAAAAACATACATGCCGTGCTTTAGCGCCCAGTTCAGCTGGACCACCAAATCCATCTGCTTTTTCATCATAGCTTCAAAATCAGCTTCCGGCATCTGTTCAATATAGCCGAAATAGGTGTTGCGGTCGATTCCCTTCGGCCCGCGTGTCCCCATGAAATCGTAAACCCCGCTGTTGGCAACACAGGCCGCGGCACGGTGGTCGAAGGCGGCGGCTCGCGGCGCGAGATAGCCGCCCATGCTTTCTCCCCACAGAATGATCCGGTCCGGGGCAACTCCCAACTCCTGAATCAGGTAATCCAGCACCGGCGTCACCACGTTTTCCCAATCTGGACGAAACGGAATCCCTCTGGTGCGGATCATCTCCCCCTGCCCCGGGCCCTCGAACGCGAAACAGTTCATGCCTCGCTTGAGCGCTTCCAGCGCACAGCCGTACATTTCTTCTTTTGTGCCGTCATAGCCGTTGATCATGACCAAGGTCGGGGCGGTTTTGAAATCCGCCTCCGAAGGCACACGGTAAAAATGGCCCGGGAGAGTCGTGTTTTCATAAGGCACTTCGATGGGTTCAATCTTCGGTTTCCCGTACTGAACCACCTTGGAAAAGCATTCCAGAGACAGACCATCCAACTTTTTCAGGTTTTCCCGAACCTCTTCGGTACAGCCGTCGGCAATGAGAAGACCGCGGTAGAACCCAGCAGTACGGTAATAATTGCAGGCGCGCAGGAAGGTTTCCGCCGCGCTCAGGCGATGGCCGCCGGCCAAAAACTGATCGGCCTGTGCCCGGACCCGATCAGCAGTTTTCGTCCATTCTTCGCACCAGCTTGCATAGCTGCCCTCGGTTATCTTCCGAGCCGTGCCAATTACTTCATTTACATCCGCCAGCCCCGAAGGGATTTCACTCAACAGGCGCAGTGTCTGAAAAGACATCTGCTCATCATGAAAAACTACTTTCATGCTGATTCCTCCCTAAATATTTTTTGATACTATTCGCCCACTCGTCCCCGCCACTGCTGTCTGCATCATGCGCGGCACCGAGAATCCGCTCACAGAAATCTCCGACGGCCTGCCCCATCCGGAGCATTCCTTCCTCGGAATAGGTAAAAAAGGCGGGATCAAATACAAATTTTATCGCCGTGAGCATAAAATGCGCCGCCTCTTCCGGATAGGGCGTGTTAAAAACGCCCTTCTCCACGCCCTGCCGGATCACGTTCGCATAGATTGGCCGAAGCTTCTCGATGCGGGCAACGATATATTTCTGATGGGCATCCGCATAGCGGCTCTCATGCAGAACGTCGAACAGGCTGTCGTTCGTGCGGTTCAACTGAAAATCCTGCAGGGAAAGTAATTTCAGCTTTTGAAAGGGGTCAAGATCGGTTCTTTCTCCCGTTTTCCGCATTTCTTCCATCATATCCGACGTCGCCTGTTCCAGAACGGCGGCGAATATCTCATCCTTGGACTGAAAGTAATTGTAAAACGTTCCCTGCGAGACATGTGCTTCCCGCACAATATCACTGACCGCGGTGCGGTCCACGCCGTCTTTTCGAAATAGCGCGGCTGCCGCAGCAAGCAGTTCCTCTTTTCTGGTTTCGGGTGATTTCATCTTTCTTTTCCTTTCTGACTGACGTCAGTCACTATCAAAGAGTATAGTCCTTTTTTTC
Organism: Bacillota bacterium; assembly: GCA_023410445.1. Taxonomy (GTDB): domain Bacteria; phylum Bacillota; class Clostridia; order Oscillospirales; family Acutalibacteraceae; genus Caproicibacter. The sequence continues at coordinate 326,493 of JAEYPT010000008.1, forward strand.
TAGTTGTCAATAAGAAAATCCCGACCCGCACCAAAAATGTGCGAATCGGGATTTTCCCCGGGCGAGAAACGAGGCGATGCCTGTTACGCAACAATGAAATCCTTCAGACGGTCCAGAATCTTGCGGTCGTCGGAATGGATGTCAAGCTGAATCGGCTCCGCCAGATTCAGGCTGAAAATTCCCATGATGGATTTTGCATCGAGAATATGAACCCCTTCGATGAGCTCACATTCCGCTTCCACCCTGGAAATCACAGAGGAGAATTCCTTTACTTTTTCAACACTGTCAAGCCGTACTTTAACCGTTATCATAATCCACCGCGCTTTCTCATTTGTTCAGCAGGCTTTTGTCGTTTGCCCGGTCGATCACATTTTGCCTGAAATTGATTACTTTATGTTCATATTCCCGATTCATGAATTCGGAGTGAATCATGAAATCGGCGGTCGCCCGGTTGTTCGCGATGGGAATGTCGTAAACCTGAGCGATACGCAACAGGGCTTTCACATCCGGATCATGAGGCTGCGCTTCCAGAGGATCGGAAAAGAAAACCACAAAGTTGATGACGCCCTCCACGATTTTCGCACCGATCTGCTGGTCGCCTCCCAGCGGGCCGCTGTTATAGCCTTTTACCGGAAGACCGGTTTTTTCCGCTACCAGATTGGCCGTCGTGCCCGTTCCGCAGAGGAAATGGTTCCGCAGAATTTCCTGGTTTTCCGAGCACCACTCGATCAGTTCCCGCTTTTTCCCGTCGTGGGCAATCAGGGCGATCGTCTTCTGCTTCCCGATTGTAAACGTTATAAATTCATTTTCCATATTGTTCTCCTGGTTTTATTTTTTGTAGCTTCATCGGGTCGACTGAATTCCGCTTTCATTATATCACTTTTTAACCGATGTGCATATCAAATTAACTTTTATCCCTTTAGCCGCAAACAAAGAAAACGGGTATGCTCGATAGGATTATCGTAATACGGCTCAATCTCCTCAAAACCAAGCTTACAATAAAGCGTCTGCGCGCTTTTCATGGTCGGAAGCGTGTCCAGCAGCATAAATGCATAGCCCTCCGCCTTTGCATCGCGGATCACCTTTTCAGCAAGCTTTTCCCCCAGTTTTAACCCGCGGAACCGGCTGCGCACGTAAAGTCTCTTCATTTCGCACCGTTCCCTGTCGAACCGTCTGAGGCCAACGCATCCAGCGGGGGAACCGTCACAATATGCAAGGTACAGCCTTCCGTCGGGCTTTGAATATTTCCCCGGAAGGGACGCAAACTCTTCGGGGTAACTTTGAAAGGCCAAGTCAATTCCCAGTGAAGAAACATATTCCCCCAGCAGTTCCCGGACCGTATCAATGCTGCCACAGGCTTCCTTGATTTCAAGCTGCATTCCAGCCTTTTCTCCTTCCGAAAACATTAGATCATTTCGATAAGCACTTGGTTAACATCTTTGAGAAGGCTAACGGGAATCCGGCTGTCTTCAAGCCCCGCACCGTTCAGAATTACCTTTCGGATTCCCTTCTGGCTGTGGTTCGGATTATTTACCGTAATCTCCAGCTGTTTGCCCCGGAATATCTTTTTTATCGAAAGGCCCTCCCATTCGGAGGGGATGCACGGATCAACGAGAAGATTTTCGGCGTCCGGCCGGATTCCGAGGATTCCTTCGACGCAGGCTACCATGACCGTGGAGGCAGTTCCCGTAAGCCAGTGCACGTTTGCCCTGCCGAACGATGGGCTGTCCTTTCCCTCGATAAACTGGCCGTGGACATACGGCTCCATCACCCGAACTTCGGCCTGGTTATTCATTTCCGCCGGATTGCATTTTTTGAAATATTGGTAGGCGCGGTCACCGTTGCCGAGAAGGGCTTCCGCCAGAATCAGCCAGCCCTGCGTCTGCGAAAAAATTCCGGCGTTTTCCTTGCAGCCGGGATTGTAAACGATCATCAGCGCGCCCGGAAAAGCGTGATCCCGATACGGGGGATAATGAATCATTGCGCCGTGCTCCGTATTGAGGAGCCGATCAACCTGATCCATAGCCAACTTCGCCTGTGTACTGTCCGCCGCGCCGCTGATCACCGACCAGCTCTGCGGATTCAGCCACATGCTCGCCTCCGGGTCATCCTTGGAGCCGACTGCGGCGCCGTCTTCCCGGAAACCGCGGAGGAACCGGTCGCCCTGCCAGCAGTTTTTCTGAATGGAATCCAGAAGCGTCTTCTGCTTTTCCTCCAGATACGCCGCGTAATCGCCGTCACCTTTGCCTTTGGCATAGTCCGTAAGGATTTTCATGGCATAGTAAAGCTGAAACGCAACAAAGGAGGACTCCCCCCTTTGCCCCAGCCGCAGACAATCGTTCCAGTCGGCGTAAAGACCCGCCGGCATTCCGTGGGCACCCATATGCTCCAGACTGAACTGCACCGCCTTTTTCAGGTGCTCGTAAACCGTCACTTCCCCGTGATCCGCATACGGGATCGCCTCATCGAGGAATGCGGTGTTGCCGCTTTCGTTCAGGTACATGGATACGGTGGGGAACAGCCAGAGCGCGTCGTCCGCGCGGTAGGACGGATGCCCCGTAGCCTGCACGTAGGAAATATCGTCGGGCGTATCCTCATGGCCGGGGTTATGATTGTACTTAACAAGGGGCAATCCGGCCCCGCAGAAGGCCTGAGCCGAAAGCATAAAACGGAGCCGGTCAAGGGCAAGTGCCGGGTCAAGCGCGATAATACCCTGAATATCCTGAACGGTATCCCGGTAACCGTAGCCGTTTCGGAGTCCGCAGTAAAGGAAGGATGCCGCACGTGACCAGAGGAACGTAATAAAGCACTGATAGGCGTTCCAGGTGTTAACCATGCAGTCGAAGTTTGGGTCCGGTGTTTTCACCTGAAGGTGTTCCAGCTTTCCGTGCCAGAAGGCTTTCAGTTCGGAAAGCTCCTTCTCCGCCCGGCCCGGAACTTCGTAACGGTCCAGAATTTCTGCGGCCTCGAACTCGTTCTTCGCACCCAGAACATAGATGAGTTCTTTGGACTCGCCGGCTTCGAGGGTGAAATTTGTCTGGAGCGCGCCGCAGGAGTTGAGGCAGTAGTTCAGTTGGTTCCCACAGCTTCCCCGCTCCACGGCAATCGGGTTGGAATAGCTCCGGTACTGCCCTAAAAAAGCCCGGAGGTCGCCGTCGTAGCCGTCCGCCTTCGCACCCGCGAGACCGAAAAAGCGCTCTTTCCCGTTTGTTCCGTCGCTCTTCCGCTTTTCATACGGATTGATCCGCTGGAGAATCATGCGGCCGTCAAGGAATTCAGTTTGGGTGATAAATTCCGTATACTGCAGGTTAACACCGTCCTGCTCGTAATTGCTGTCGGAAGTGAATTCCGCAAACCCGAAAGCCGAAAGCTTTCTTTGGAAATTGCCGTTGTTCGTTACCCGGAGGCGCCAAACCTCATAGGTTTCGTCCAGCGGTACATAATAGAGCGTTTCCGTACCGATTCCGCCGTACTCCGACGTGATTACCGTATACGCCGTGCCGTGGCGGCACTCGCTGTGATAGGAGGAAAGCGGCTTTCCAACGGGCTGCCAGGAAGCCGACCAGTAATCCCCGCTGTCACTGTCCCGGAGATAAATATACCGGCCCGGCTTATCGTCCGCATTGAACCGATACCGGAGGATTCTGCCGTTGGCGCCGGATTCTACAAAACTGTAGCCTCCCGCATTGTTGGAAATAATAGCGCCGTAAGCAGGTGACCCAAGATAATTGGCCCATGGGGCGGGCGTGTCTGGCCGTGTGATCACATATTCCCTGTTTTTTTCGTCAAAGAAACCATAATTCATTTTCTTTCCTCCCGTGTGACTTTGATCCGCGGAGCCGCTGTCCGGTTTACTTCTTTTGTATTATATCATAGAAGCAATTCACCGGAAAGTGGCATGGTGCACAACAAATGCGTTCCTCTGCCGTTCCTCTTCCCGAAAAATGGTTTGAAACGCGGTAAATCCTCCCGCCGGTGCTAATAATTCCCTATTAGATTTCTGTCGTATCTCCCATTAAAACTTCCAGCCTGGATTTTATAATAAATTGTGAATGGAACCGGTGCTTTCCGGCCGGTCTGGAAAGAGGGATTTCAGAAAGAATGCAAAAAGTTGGACGGCGATGTTTTTCTTTTCTTCTCGGCCTGTTTGTTTTTATGCCGGGACTCCTGTTGTTTTCCCCGCAGGCGGCCTCCGCCGCAGCCAATTATGGCGCTACATACGATAACCCCACGTTTTTGAGCGACACCAACAACGATTTTACGGTGCAGGGCGTTTACCGAATTAAACTGACCAGTCTCAACGGCCAGATTCCCAACCCATCATTCTCCTCGCCCGGCATTTTCAACCTTCAGGCGTTTGGAAAATCGGGCAGCGACTACTATTTTTTATTGATTGCAGCGGAAAATCCCGGCGATCAGGCGGACCTATACGTAAACGGAACGAAGCTCCTGACCGCGACGGTCGGAAGAAATTTTCTCAGTGACACTAATAACGATTTCACGGTATTGGGCACCTATCAGATTCGGATTACCTGCCCGAACGGAAAAATACCGAATCTGATTTTCGGCACCCCGGGCGTATTTACATCCAAACTGATCAAAACCTGCGGCTGTGACCTTTATTTTCGGATTACCTCCGTCGGTGCTGTGGGAACTCAATCTGGCCTTTATGTAAACGGAACCAGACTGCTCACCGCAACGGCAGGAACATCCTTCAAGAGTGACACAAACGACGATTTCACCGTAAATGGCACTTATCAGATCAAGCTCACAAGCCTGAACGGCAAGGTTCCAAATCTGGTTTTTGGAACCCCTGGCGTATTTACCTACCGGCTGGTCAAAACCTCCGGCAGTGATTATTACTTTAAAATCACCGCCGTGGGCGCATGCGGTGCCAAATCCGGAGTGTACGTCAACGGAGCGCGGCTTCTGGTCGCGGCTGTCGGGTAAGTAAAGTGCGGGTTTTCGCGGCGGCACCCTGCGGGGACTGCGGAATTCCCGAAATAAAGAGAGGGTATAAACCATGAAAAAACAATTCCGAATCACAAGCCTCACTCTGGCGCTCCTGCTTATTTTTTCGCTGTTCGGGGGAACGGCTGTCTTTGCGGCCGAGAACCAGTCCATTCAGTTTTCCAACAATTTCACTTCCGTTACAGAACTGGACAAAGGCGCCATGCAGTTCTACGGCGCGCTGCTGACGGATCCCTCCCTGACACTTACCGTAACGTCGAGTGACAAGGATACACTTGATGCGGAGGTGCAGGAAATCCTCCCGCATTCCGGCTCCTATCTTCTGGGCGTGATGGCCTGGAAATCCGGAACTGCAACGCTGACCTTCACGCTATCCGACGGTACTACGCTTACGCAGACCATCACGGTCAGCAACACCGAGGTTCAAAAGAATTATACCCTGACCTCCGATACCGTGAGCGACTTTTCCCTGGCACAGGGCAACAGCTACACCATCAAGCTGCATTATGTCGGCGGCGATTCTCTCCTGGGCATGCCTCTTCTGATGACAAACGATCAGGAAGACATCGTGGGTATCCGCCTGGTTGACGCCGATCCGGATAACGGCGATTACTTTTACCGTGTTGACGCGGTGGGCAGTGTGGGACAAAGTGCCGAGCTATATACGACAAATATGGAATTCGTCCCGGAAAAGCTCTGCAAGGTGACCATCACTGCAAATAAAGGCCTAAGCCTCGACACCAACGCCGCGACAATCTATCAGGCTGAAAAGCCCGAGTTCGTCTATACCTGCAACATCGGTGACACCTACCGCTTTGTGGCGCGCACGAATTCCGCAACGGCGCCCAAGGTAAGCACAACCACCAACGGAGTTGTATCGGCTTCCCTGATTGGGAAGGTCCCGGGCGGATACGAATACCGCATGAAAGCAGTAAAGGATGGCGAAGCAGTTGTGCGCGTCACGCTGAACGGTGAAACCGCCTCCTTCCCGGTCTCCGTCAACACGGAGTCGCAGGAGCCGTACGTTATCTCTGACACGCCTAAATCGATCAATCTGGAAAAAGGGAAAGCATATACCTATAAATTCTCGATGATGGGCGGCGGCGAGCCGAGTTTCACAACCGGCACCGGCGGAGTGGTTTCCACCCCGGCCGTGAGGAAAGACGGAATCAACTATTTCGTTACCGTAACCGGCACTGGAAAAGCAAACACCGGCACTTCCCTGAACGTGACGTTCCAGCAAAGCAGCGGCGATCATTACACCCAAAACGTTGCAAACATCACCCTGACGCAGCCGAAGGCGGTACCGCCGAAATCCGACACAAGCGGCAACTTTGCGGTGAAGCAGGGACAAAGCTATACCTTTAAAATCACGGGCGCCTCAAGCTTCGGCCCGGGAACGGCGGGAATCTTCAAGACGGAAAAAATCGGAACTTCCGGGAACGACGTGTACTACCGGATCACCGCAACCGGGAAACCGGGTCAGCAGACGGGCTTTTATATGACGGCGGCCGGACTGCCCGCTCAGAAAGTGTGCATGGTCACCGTAGACCTGCCGGTGGAAATCCGCTCCGACACCAACTCAGATTTCACCCTTGCGAAGGATTCCTCCTATCTGTTCAAAATCACAGCTCCCGGAGCGGAGAGTATCCATTTCGGTATGGGCAGCGAAGGTGTATTCACAGTTTCCCTCGTAAAGCACACCGGGAATGATTTCTATTACCGGATTACCGCCGTTGGAAAATCCGGCAGCGCATCGGGCATTTATACTTCCCTGCCGGGACAGAGTGCGAAAAGGATTTGCGCCGTTTCCATTGCTTAACGGTTTTCACCAGGACATTTGAAAAGCAGCCTCACGGCTCCATGGAGCCGTGAGGCTGCTTTTGTTTTGTTTGCGCAAGTGCGGAACTTCTATTTGAGTTCCCGCTTCTTTTTCACTTTTTTGAAAACGACAATGCCGACATAAAGCGCCAGGAACCCGGCCAGCACCGCGGCGAGCGTCGCCGTCTGCCCCGGACCGCCCATTTTCACCTGCGCCCAGAGGGTATCGAGCAACAGGCTGGTATCGTCGGGCAGATTCGTGTAGGTTTCGGCTTTACTCATCACGCTCTGCGGCGGATAAATAATCGGGTTTTCCTGTGTTTCCTTCGGCAGCAGCTTTTTGGCAGCGTCTTCAGGCGTGGAATAACCGACGTAATCCATATTTGCTGCGGCAATCTCCGGCTCACAGAGAAAATTGATGTACGCCTCGGCTTCCCTTTTGTGCCGGGCGCTCGTCGGGATGCACATGGAATCAATAAAGGCGTTTGTGCCTTCCTTCGTCGGAATCGAAAAACCGATGTCCTTATTCTGGCTCACCAGCGTCGCGGCGTCGCCCGCGTAATACGGAGCAAGCCACGCCTCGCCGCTTGACATTTTATCGAAGATCTGGTCCATGACGTACGCCTGAACCAGCGGCTTCTGCTGCTCCAGAAGCTTTGCCGACTGCGTCCATTCCTCCGACTTTGTGGAGTTGTAGGAGAAACCGAGAATCTTCTGCGCGATACCGAACGCGTCGCGGGGGTTGTCAAACATCAGAATTTTTCCCGCGTATTTCGGGTTCCAGAGAATCTTCCAGTCGTCGACCTTCTCCTTGACGTATTTCTTATTGTAGAAAATACCCACCACGCCCCACGTGTAGGGGATGGAGTACTCGTTTTTCGGGTCGTACACCTGATTGCGGTACTGCTGATCAATATATTTGTAGTTCGGAATATTTGAGAAATCCAGCTTCTGAATCAGTTTTTCCTGAATCATCTTCGCAATCATATAATCCGATGGGACAATGACGTCGTAGCTTGCTCCGCCGCTCACCAGCTTGGAATAAAGCGATTCGTTGTCCTCAAAGGTGGTGTAATTGACCTTGATGCCGGTCCTCTTCGTAAATTCCTCGTTGACGTTCATGGAACCGTCCGTACCCGGTGAAATATATTCGCCCCAGTTATAGACGTTGATGGTCACACCGGAGGACGGTGCTGTGGCAGCCCCGGCGGGCACAGCCGGAAGCGAAGCCGCTAATACAGAGGCGGCGAGAAACGCCGAAAGCCATTTCTTTCTCATAGCTCACACCTCCCTTTTCGCAGCCGCAGAAGGCTTTTTTTCCTTCGAGCTGCGGAAATTGATGACGAGCAGAAGTAGGAGAATGACCCCGAACAGCAGGGTTGAAAGCGCGTTGATCTCCGGGCTGACACGCTTGCGCGTCATGGAATAGATGAAAATCGGCAGCGTCTGCGTAGTGCCGCTGGTGAAATAGCTGATGACAAAGTCGTCGATGGAAAGGGTGAACGCCATAATCATCCCGGTCAGGATACCGGGGAAAATTTCAGGAAGCACCACCCGAAAAAACGCGGAAAGTGGATTGCAGCCGAGGTCCTGCGCCGCTTCGGAAAGATTCGGATTCATCTGCCCAAGCTTCGGAAGTATCGAAAGGATCACATACGGCAGGCAGAACGTGATATGCGCCAGAACCAAGGAAACCATGCCGAGCGAGCCGTTTCCAAGGATGCGCGCGGCGAACACAAACAGCAGCATCAGTGAAACACCGGTGACGATGTCAGGATTCACCATCGGGAAATTCGTAACGTTCATCACGGCGCGCTTCGTCCATTTTTTCATGCCGAAAATGCCGACGGCTGCCGCCGTACCGATCGACGTGGAAACCAATGCCGCAATGATGGCGATGATCAGCGTGTTCCGAAGCGCATCCAGAAGCATCTGGTCCTGAAACAGGGTGGAATACCACCGAAACGAAAAACCAGACCACACCGACCGGCTCATGGTTGAGGTATCGTTGAACGAAAAAACGATCAGCACCGCAATCGGCGCGTAAAGGAACAGGAAAATTAGGAACAGATAGGCACGGGAAAGAGTCTTCATACCATAACTCCCCCTTCCGTCGCGCCGTTCTCATCAAACTGGTTCATGATGCCCATACAGATAAGAATCAGGACCATCAGTACCAGCGAGATTGCAGAACCGAGGTTCGGGTTATAGGCGGAACCGAGGAACTGCATGTCGATAAGGTCGCCGATGAGAAGATTTCCGCCGCCGCCGAGCATTTTCGAAATAATGAAGGTGGAAACGGCTGGAACGAAAACCATCGTCACGCCCGAAATGATGCCCGGCATGCTCATCGGAAGCGTTACGCGCCAGAACACCGTGCGCGCGTCCGCGCCGAGATCCTCGGCCGCTTCAATCACGCTCGAGTCAATCTTCGTCAGTACGGAATAAAGCGGCAGGATCATATAGGGAATGTAATTATACACCATGCCGAGCACTACCGCGCCCTGCGTGTTGATCATGTGCAGCGCGGGAAGTCCAAGACCCTGCAGCAATCGGTTAATGAGGCCGCTGTCCTCCAGGATGGTCATCCACGCATACGTGCGCAGCAGAAAGTTCATCCACATCGGCAGCATGACGAGCAGAATCAGCACGTTCTGCTGGCGTGCGCGTGTTCTCGCAATCAGGAACGCCAGCGGATAGCCAAGCACCAGGCTGATTACGGTTGCGATGGCGCCGAGCCAGATGGACCGAAGGAAAACATTCGAGTACTGCCCGACCCCCTCCAGATTCATCAGGGTAAATTTGCCGTCGCGCCCGGTAAAGGCGAACACCACCACCAGGACCGTCGGCACAAGAATAAAAACCGCCATCCAGACCAGATAAGGCAGGGACGCTGATTTAGCTTTCATTCAGACATCCTCCTTTTCTTCCGGAGGATCGTCGGGGTCCATCTCGTCACTGAATGAGCTGTAGTCCCCGAAGGAGCCCGAGTATTCCGACTTATGCATAATGTGGATTTCGTCCGGCTGAATTGCCAGGCCGATTTTCGCGCCGACCTTTTCGTAATCCGTCGTCTGAATCATCCACTTGAAGCCCTGAACGTCCGCGATAATCTCAAAATAGACGCCCTTGAAGTTGACGTTCGTCACCACACCGGTGAGGTGCTCGCCATCCGGCTCCACAATATCGACGTCCTCCGGACGGACGACGACATCCACCGGCTCGTCCTTCGCGAAGCCTTTGTCGACACAGCGGAAGCGCCGGCCGGAGAATTCCGCAAGGCAGTCCTCGCGCATTACCCCGTCGAGGATGTTGCTTTCGCCGATGAAATCGGCAACGAACGCGTTTTTCGGCTCGTTGTAAATATCCTGCGGTGTGCCGATCTGCTGAATATCGCCCTTGTCCATTACCACGACGGTGTCGGACATGGAAAGCGCCTCTTCCTGATCGTGCGTAACGAACAGGAAGGTGATGCCGGTCTGCTTCTGAATTTTCTTGAGCTCCGCCTGCATGTCCTTGCGAAGCTTCAGGTCCAGCGCGCCGAGCGGCTCGTCGAGCAGAAGAACCTTCGGGCCGTTCGCCAGCGCCCGCGCAATGGCGACGCGCTGCTGCTGCCCGCCGGAAAGCAGATTGACGTTCCGGTGCTCGAACCCGCCGAGGTTCACCATGTTCAGCATTTCGTGAACCGTGGCGCGCACCTCGTCTTCATTTTTTTTATGTATACGCATCCCAAAAGCGACGTTGTCGTAAACGTTCAGGTGCGGGAACAGCGCATATTTTTGAAAGATCGTGTTAACCTCCCGCTTATGCGGCGGCAGGTCGTTGATCCTTTTTCCGTTAAAAAGAACATTTCCGGCATCCGGCCGGACAAAGCCCCCGATGATTCGCAGCGTGGTGGTTTTTCCGCAGCCCGAGGGACCGAGCAGCGTAACGAACTCGCCGTCTCCGATGCTGAGGTTGAAGTCCTTCAGTACGGGCTCGCCGTCGAACGATACTGAGATATTTTCCAATGAAACGATGGCCGATTTCTCCAAATTCTGCATCTCCTTTTCACGGTCCGGCAGGCAAAGCCTGCCCGCGCGTTCCCTCCTGGCCGACCCAGCGCGCTCCGGGCGGCGGAAACGATGGATTTTGCCGCTGCCCTGCCCAGCGCAGACGCAAATGCATTCTTGCGTCCACAGCCTAACAAATAATAGATGGAAAACGTCGAATTGTCAATTATTTTTTCAGAATTTCTGAATTTTATTGAATATTTTTGATTTATTACACGATATAAGCTGTTTTGCTCCTGTTTCCTTTGGAATGCTACGGTTTTCTTTGAAATATTCTCTTGAAATCAGAAAAAGGTATTTCGGGCTCCGGGGAGTTCTTCTTAACACAGTCTTAACGCAAATGGCCTTCCTTTTGCACCGTCCTAACGCCGACCGAAGTAAAATGAAAAGCGGAAATGGAGAGATAAGCGAAAGGAGATGCGGCAGATGGACCCGATACGCGCGGCTTTATGGGGAGCCATTGCGGTTCTCGCTGTTGTGGTCCTGATTGACTGGTGGCGTTCTAAGCCAAAGATGCTTTTATAACATAGGAGGGATATGCTGTGCAGGTTATTCTTGGTCTGGCCGGCGCGGTGTTTGCCGCGCTGCTGATATACCTTGTCTTTATTTTATTTCGAGGAGATCGGATATGAGCGGAGAAATCGTGCAGACCGTTCTTTTTCTCGCTGTTGTGGTCGCTCTGGCCATACCGCTGGGGCGCTACATTGGGAAGATAATGAACGGTGAAAAAGTCTTTTTATCCCGGATTCTGGAGCCGGCGGAAAACCGATTCTATCATTTCTTAAAAATAAATCCGGACGAACAGATGTCCTGGAAAAAATACGCAGGCGCCGCCCTCATATTCAATCTGTTCGGGTTTCTGGTTCTTTTCCTTCTGAATCTCGTTCAGGGCCTTCTCCCACTGAACCCGCAGCATTTCGGCGGTGCCTCCTGGGACCTGGCGTTTAACAACGCAGTCAGCTTCGTGACTAACACCAACTGGCAGGCGTACTCTGGCGAAAGCTCCATGAGCTACCTGACGCAGATGCTCGGCTTCACGGTGCAGAACTTCCTTTCCGCAGCCACGGGAATCGCGGTTTTGTTCGCGCTGATTCGCGGGTTTGTAAAGGTGAAGGAAACCGGAATCGGAAGCTTCTGGAGGGATCTGACCCGGAGTGTCCTTTACATTCTACTCCCGCTCTCGCTGGTTGTTTCCGTTTTTCTGGTTTCGCAGGGCGTTGTTCAGAACTTCGGCAATTACGAAAAGGTTGATCTGATTCAGCCTGTAACCGCTTCCGACGGCACTGTCGTCAGCAGCGAGGTAATTCCGGAAGGCCCGGCAGCAAGCCAGATTGCGATTAAGCAGATCGGCACCAATGGCGGCGGCTTCTTCGGGACGAACTCCGCCCATCCGTTTGAAAACCCGACGGCGGCGTCCAATCTGGTGGAACTGATTTCGATTCTGCTGATTCCGGCCGCGCTGTGCTTTACCTTCGGCCGAAATGTCGGCGATAAGCGGCAGGGCCGGGCGCTTTTCCTCGCCATGCTGATTGTGCTGACGGTCTGTCTCGGAGTAGTTCTTTTCAGTGAAATGCACGCGACCCCGCAGCTGGCTCAGAATGGAGCGGTCAACACCTCGTTTGTCAACCAGTCGGGCGGCAACATGGAAGGTAAGGAAGTGCGGTTCGGAATCGCCGGTTCCAGCACCTGGGCAACCTTTACCACGGCCGCTTCCAACGGCTCCGTCAACGCGATGCACGACAGCTTTACACCGACCGGTGGGCTAGTGGAAATGCTGCTAATCGAACTCGGCGAGGTCATTTTTGGCGGCGTCGGCTGCGGCCTGTACGGGATGCTCGGTTTTGCGGTGTTCACGGTGTTCATCGCCGGACTGATGGTCGGGCGCACGCCGGAATACCTCGGCAAAAAGATCGAGCCGTATGAAATGAAAATGGCGGTTCTGCTATGCCTTGCGACGCCGTTCGCCACCCTGATCGGCAGCGGCATCGCCTGCATGGTTCCCGGCATCGCTTCGGCGCTGACCAACACGGGCGCACACGCGTTTTCCGAAGTTCTGTACGCGTATTCGTCGGCAGGCGGAAACAACGGCTCCGCGTTCGCGGGGCTTAACGCAAACTCGCCGTTTCTGAATGTTTCGCTCGGCCTGATTATGCTTTTCGCACGGTTTGTGCCGATGGTCGCCGCGCTGGCGATGGCCGGTTCTCTGGCGCAGAAGAAGAAGGTTGCGGTCGGCGCAGGCACTCTGCCCACCCATGACGGCATGTTTATCGGCCTTTTGATTTTTGTTATTATTCTGATCGGCGCGCTCAGTTTCTTCCCTGCGCTGGCGCTCGGACCGATCGCCGATTTCTATCAGATGATCGGTTGAGGAGGATGCAGCAATGAGTAGCAAACAAAACAACGCTTTTGCGGACCGGAAAATGCTTCACCGGGCGGTTCGCGATTCCTTTCGAAAATGCAGTCCGCGCATACAGGTACGGAACCCGGTGATGTTCCTGGTTTATGTGGCCGCGATTCTGACGACGCTTCTCTATTTTGTCTCCCTGTTTGGGATTCGGGACGCGCGGCCGGAATTCACTTTGAGCGTCGCCGTGATTCTCTGGTTTACCGTTCTGTTCGCAAATTTTGCGGAGGCGATTGCTGAAGGACGCGGCAAGGCACAGGCGGATTCGCTTCGGGCGGCAAAAAAGGATGTGGAAGCCCACAAAATTCCTTCCGCCGACCAATCGGATCAAATTGAGGTCATTTCTTCGGCCCGCCTTACGAAGGACGACATTGTCATCATAAAAGCCGGGGAGCAGATTCCGGCGGACGGCGAAGTGATCGACGGAGCGGCTTCCGTCGACGAAAGCGCCATCACCGGCGAATCCGCACCCGTGATCCGCGAAAGCGGCGGGGACCGCAGCGCAGTAACCGGAGGAACGACCGTTCTCTCCGACTGGATCGTCGTCCGTGTCACTAGCGAACCGGGCGGAAGCTTCCTCGACAAAATGATTTCCATGGTGGAAGGTGCTTCCCGCAAAAAAACGCCGAATGAAATCGCGCTCCAGATTCTTCTGATTGCGCTGACAATTATCTTTCTGCTGGTCACGGCGGCGCTGTATCCATATTCCGAATTTGCGGCCCAACAGGCCGGAATCCCGAACCCAAGCTCCGTCACCGCGCTGATTGCGCTTTTGATCTGCCTTGCCCCAACGACGATCGGCGCGCTGCTTTCCTCTATTGGAATCGCCGGCATGAGCCGCCTGAATCAGGCTAACGTGCTGGCCATGAGCGGCCGGGCCATCGAGGCCGCGGGCGACGTGGATATTCTGATGCTGGATAAGACCGGAACCATCACGCTCGGCAATCGGCAGGCAGCGGAATTCATCCCGGTAGGCAGCGTGAGCGCCGAAGAGTTGGCCGACGCGGCGCAGCTTTCCTCCCTCGCGGACGAAACACCGGAGGGCCGGAGCATTGTGGTCCTTGCGAAACAGCAGTTTAATCTGCGTGGACGCGAATTCGGCGGAAACCCGCCGGAATTCGTTCCGTTTACCGCAAAGACCCGCATGAGCGGCGTGAACCTGCCGGACACGGAAATCCGCAAGGGCGCGGCTGATGCGGTTAAAGCATACGTCACGGCCCAAGGCGGCACTTACTCGCCGGAATGCGACGAAATCGTGAAACGGATTGCCAACAGCGGCGGAACTCCGCTGGTCGTCGCCAAAAACGACCGGGTGCTCGGCGTTATCCACCTCAAGGACATTATCAAGAGCGGAGTCAAGGAGAAATTCGCAGACCTGCGCAAAATGGGCATCAAAACCATCATGATTACGGGCGACAATCCTTTGACCGCGGCGGCTATCGCCGCGGAGGCCGGTGTGGACGATTTCCTCGCGGAAGCCACACCGGAAGGCAAGCTGAAGATGATCCATGAATTCCAGAAGCAAGGGCATCTGGTCGCCATGACCGGCGACGGCACGAACGACGCTCCCGCGCTTGCGCAGGCGGATGTTGCAGTCGCCATGAACTCCGGAACGCAGGCCGCGAAGGAAGCCGGGAACATGGTGGATCTCGATTCCTCCCCGACCAAGCTGATCGACATTGTGCGCATCGGCAAGCAGCTCCTGATGACGCGCGGTTCCCTGACGACGTTCAGTATTGCGAACGACGTGGCAAAATACTTCGCCATCATCCCCGCCATTTTCATGGGACTTTACCCCGGCCTTGCGGCGCTGAACATCATGGGGCTGCACAACGCCGACACCGCGATTCTCTCCGCGATTATATACAACGCGCTGATTATCGTCGCGCTGATTCCGCTGGCGCTCAAGGGTGTAAAATACCGCGAAGTACCGGCGAAGAAGCTGCTTTCCCGCAACCTGTGGATTTACGGCGTCGGCGGACTTGCCGCCCCGTTTATCTTCGTAAAGTTAATTGATATCATTCTCACCGCGTTCGGCGTATCGTAAGGAGGGCTTTCTATGAGTATTATGAAATCCGTTTGGGCGAAAGCCCTGGCTGTACTGATTGCTTTTACCGTTCTGTGCGGCATTCTGTATCCGCTGGTGGTCACGGGACTTGCCCAGCTCCTGTTCCCGAATCAGGCGAACGGAAGCGTTATCGAAGTAAACGGCAAAAAATACGGCAGCGTCCTTCTGGCGCAGCAATTCACCGGGAATCAATACCTTTGGGGCCGCGTCATGAATCTGGACACCAAAACGTTCACCGATCAGAGCGGCAAACCGATGATGTACGCCGCCCCGTCCAATCTAAGCCCGGCGAGCGCACAGTACAAAAAGCTGATTCAGGAGCGGATCGCGAAAATTCAGGCCGCCGATCCCGAGAAGAAGGGAACACCGATTCCGGAAGACCTCGTTACCTGCTCCGGCAGCGGGCTTGACCCGCACGTCTCCCCGGCCGCGGCAGAATATCAGGTGGACCGGATTGCAAAGTCGCGGAACATGTCCGCGCAAAGTGTCCGGGACATCATCACAAAATACACATCCGGGAAATTTCTCGGCGTCTTCGGAGAAGATACCGTCAATGTTCTGGAGGTTAATCTGGCCCTCGACGGGATTTTAAAATAAATGCTGTGAAAGCGCGCCCCGATTGGTCCGAAAAGGACCCATTCGGGGCGCGCTTTTCTATTACAAAGATTCCTTCGTTACTCTGCTCATAGGAAAAAGATCACCGCAAAGTAAACGGCCATCGCGGCGAGGCCGAGGGGTACGCCGAGCCGCATCCATTCCCTGCTCTTGATTTTCAGCTTGCTGGCAGAAATAATATTGGGGATATTCCCGGGAATCATCATTCCGCCGCTTACCAGAAGGCCCATCAGAATCGCGACGATCTGGCCCTGCTGCATGGATGCACTGATTTCCGCGGAGGCCAGCGTCGCGTTGTCCAGAATTGCGGAGCACATGTTGATCCAGTAAAGCCCCATCGCCGGAATCTGCATCACGTAGGCGTCAATGATCGGTTTGAATCCGCTGCCTAGAAGGTTTAAAGCAATGAGGAACAGAAAGATTTTCAGCGCGCGGAAAACAATCTCCGGGTAGCTTTCCAGTGCAATTTTCTCTTCCCCTTCCGCTCTGGCGCTGTCTTTTTTCGCGAAATACGCCGCAAGAAGACCGAATGCGAAAATACCCGGAAGGATATAAACGCCCAGCGTACGGATCATGTAGAAGAAATCGGCGTGGAGTTCCGGGTTCCGGGCCAGCCTTCCGATTACGATAGTAGCCAGAGGTTCCCCCACCGGGGTCAGCACGGCGCCGAGACCGATGGAAAAGCACGCCGCAATGTTGACCCGGATTTTGCCCTCCCTAGAAAGCGGAAGAAGGTTGACCGCTTCCACCAGGAACAGCGAGGCGACAATGGCCGTAATTACGCTGGAAAGCAGCCCCAGAGCGACGGTAAGGAGGAACGCAGAAAGCGCCGCAGGAACGTTTTTCAATGCCTGATGGACCACGCCCCCGCTCATCTTTTCCGAAAGGACACGGAAAAGGCAGCCGCCCGCAAGCACAATCGCTACGATTATGTACAGATAAACGTCTGCAAAAATCTCCGCCGCGAGAGCGGCATTCAGTGCTTTTCCCGTCACAGCAGCCAGAATGCCCATCACAAACAGGAAAATTTCAAGATTTTCCTCAATGGGTTTTACGACCAGCGGCAGTAAGAAGATCAGGGCCAATATAAGAAACAGAATAAGATTTGTCAGGCTCAAAAGGACCCCCTCCAGTCGATTCATCCGCACAAAACTCAATTTGCGAAAATTATACCATTTTATTGTTCCAAGGTCAAATAATAGACCTTACGCCGCAGGCTTTTCCTCCCATGCTCTCATCTTCAGAAGAATGAGCGAAACCGGGATCAGAAAAATCACGGTCGAAGAGATGCCAAGCCCGACGGAAAAATGTTCAGCAATCAGCCCGATCAGCGGGCCGCCGAGTATTTCGCCCAGCGAATTCATTTGTTCATTGGTGGAAAGAACCGTGGCGCGGATGCTCCCATCGATATGGCCGCCGAGAAAGGCATTCAGAATTGGCCGATTCAGAGCTTTTAGCGTGCTGATCGCCAGATAGGCCGTCAGCATCAGGCCAAAGCTGTGAGTCAGGCCGAACGCGAGCATGCTTACAATTGTAAGGAAATTAATCAGTGACAATCCGTTCAGACTCCCACGGGCGGAGGGGCTGCTCCATTTCCGAATGACAAGCTGCATTGCCAGCGCGCTGAAAAGCATCGTCAGAATTCCGAAAATTCCGAACCACGTCACGGGCTTCAGGCCCCCGAGCGTGGGAAGTACGGTATCCTTCAAAAAATGATCGGTATTCAGACGGTCGTAGCCCTCGCTTGCTAGCCCGCCGAACAGCGCCATGCATAGAAGACCGACCAGCACGTTTTTGGACCGGATGATCCGCATTCCGGACCGAAAGGTAAAGCTGAGTTTCTGGAAGGAATCCAGCTCCTCCGGCGCGGCAGGGTGAAAATTATTTTCCGGCATAAAGACAATCAAGAATAAACCGAAGGCCAGCATCAGAACCCCGGCCAGAAGAATCGGCAGCGTAAGCGAAAAATTTCCGAGGACCGTACTCAACAGAATTCCCGCTACTGAGCCGATCTGACCGAGCTGTGCGCCCCGCAGAAAAATCCGGTTCAGACTAAGCGAGCCGTCTTCGTCGGCGATCCACGCCTCCACGGCCCCATCCGTAAAGGTAGAACCAACCCCTAAAAACAGTTGAGAAGCCATCACGGCCCAAAATGCCGGAATCGCTCCCTGAAGAAGAAAGCCGAGGCCCGTCAGGGCAACTCCGATCACAATGGAAAGCCGACGGCTGTAAAGATCAGCCACCACGCCGGTGGGAACCTGAGCAAAAAAACAGGCAATTTCAAAGGCCGTGCCGGTCAGGACCAGCTGCAGCGGGCTCAGGTGAATCACATCCACCTGATACACCATCGTCACGGTGGACATTAAGGAATAGAGTCCCGTGTAAAGGCAGGAAAACAGAAGGTACATGCGGTATGCTTTTATTTTATGTTTCAATTTGACTCCTTTTGTCCTGACCGGCCTGCGCAGACCGGTCGACAGTAATATGTAATTAACGTTAAATGATAAAATGTAATGTACATTACATTTTAAAATTATAATCATAGTTACATTTAAAGTCAAGCAAAAACTAGCATCGCGCAAAAAACCCGTGCCGCAAAAAAATGCGGCACGGGCTAAGGGCACATCGATAAAGATTCACATGGAGTCTCGCCGGAAAACCTCGTCGGAATATTTTCTCAGTTCTTCTTTGGCCTCTTTTAGCACGTCGGCCGCCAAGGGTTTCCGATCCGACTGAAAGTAATTTTTCTTGCCGATCTTTTCATACCAGCGCTGGAACTTTTTATATTCTTCTTCATTTTCGGTAATTTCGGAAAAATTGTACTCGCCGGATGAAATTTCGTTTTGAACCTCGTCGACCAGCTTCCGGCAGTTTGCGGTAAATTCTTCATACTCCTCATCGACCTGCTTCCCGAATTCGGCAATGATTTCCGCTTCGTCCTCTTCCTCCGAAAAATGGAGCTTCCCCAAGGTTGATATTCCGCCCAGCGAGCGGACCTTTTTCCGCAGCGCGCCGAGGCGCAAGGAAAGATCATCGCTGTCGGGAAGCAAAGCGACCCCCTGCTGAAGGAAAACCGCACCGAATTCCTTCATCATACGCCAGACATAGACCCTGCTGTTGGACTGACTCCCGGGGATTTTATAGGTAAAAACCAGAAATTCTCTCTCCATACGGATCACCCTTAACGTAAGAATCTGTTTTGAATTTTACGGGCTGAAAACAGATTTATTATAACATAATTTGCGCGGGAGCGGTAGTATCTTTCCCCGGACGCACAATCTCTGCTAGGGCGGAAATCTGCAAAGAAAGCAGCCTGCATACCGGAAAATTCCGGCTCGCAGGCTGTTTGAATCATCATTGTCTTTTCAATATCACTTGCAGTGATTTCCGCAGCTGCAAACATGGCCCTGCTCGTGCTCTTCGTGATGGCACGCTCCGCCCTGATCGCTGAGGTCTCCGGAAAGATAGGCATTGACCGCATCGTCAATGCTGCCCGTTACGCCGGAGATCAGCTTGATTCCCGCGGAAGAAAGCATCTGTTTGGCTCCGTCGCCGATGCCGCCGCAGATGACCGTTTCCACTCCTGCACTCTTCAGAAAGCCCGTCAGAGCCGCGTGACCGTTCTGACCGACTTCAAGGGATGACTCTCCCCGTACTTCACCGTTTTCCACGGTAACGACGGTAAAAACCGGACATTTGCCAAAATGCTGAAATACCTGATTACCTTCCGTTGTGATCGCTAGTTTCATCTTGATTTTCCTCCCTATATTCTTGCATGATTTGTGCCGCGCAGCGAACAAGCTGCACACAGGGACGCTTCCGGTAATATTCCTGCGTTCGTTTCTCTGGTACGGGGCTGTCTGGACCGTTCGGCAGGCCGAGCAGCTCCCGGCAAACGATGCTCCCGTTTTCCTCTTTGAACCGTTGGGCAAGAGTCTGGATGCGCTGGTAATGACTTGTCTTTGCGGTGCCGTCTGTCGGATCGTCATAGCCGTACTTTAGCCCCGCAACCATAAACATGCCCGAGACGGCGCCACACACCTCGCGCAGTCTTCCCATTCCGCCGCCGAAGGAGGAAGAAAGCTTCAGGGCCGTCTCCCGATCCAAGCCGAGTTCGTCCGAAAATGCCGCCAGCACCGACTGACTGCAGTTATAACCTTGCAGGAACAGTTCTTCCGCGATTTTCGCCTTATCTTCCATTCGTTTGCTCGTCCTCTTCCGGCTTTTTGAATCCGCAGCGCCCGCATCTTCCGCGGCACGCGCACGGGTGCTGCGCCATTTCGTAATTTCCCCCGCCGATCTCAAGATTTTTGCCGGAGCACAGGGCGTCGGCGGTTTTGCGCCTTGCCTCGTACAGAATCCGTTGAAAGGTTCCCCGGGAAACGTTCATGCTGACGGCAGCTTCATCCTGCTCCAGGCCCTCAAGGTCGCAGAGCCGGATCGTCTCCAGTTCCTCCACCGTGAGCATCACAGTTTCTCTGCACGGCCTCTGCGGCGTAAACATCCGGTTTTCCGGAACAGAACAGACACGGCGGCATTTGCATCCTCTCGGCATTTCGTACCTCCGATTCAAAAAACATTATGAGCATATGCACGCATTGATTATAGTGTGCATATGCTCATTTGTCAAGGCTGATTTCAATTTATTAGTCAATTTTTACGGCTTCCGCGTAGGTCAGAGGGAAATCGGATTTTAAGACCTGTTCCCGGTGAATGGAAAACCCGTTCTGTTCCAAAAACGAGCAGTACTCCTGCTCCGTCCATTTGTGATAGGCGTGAAAGCCAAACAGCTCCATCAAGGCTGCTTTCACCCGCCCAGACCGTCCGTTCTCCGCATGGGTAAAGGTCGGGGCAATCAAAACACCGTCATCTTTTAGGACACGTCGGATATTTTCGAGAGCCAGTTCCGGTTCCGGCATGATGTGGAGCGCATTGGAAATGATGACGCAGTCGAAGCGCCTGTCCTCATAGGTCAGGTTACAGGCGTCCTGTACGGAAAAATGCACGTTGGGCGGTGTGCTTTTCTTTTCGGGCTTCCGCGATCATATTGGGCGAAAAATCGGTTGCTTCAAGAGAGCGGACCCGATCAGCGATCGCAAGGGAAATCAGCCCCGTTCCGGTGGCAAGCTCCAGAACTTCCATGTTTGGCGTTACCCGCTCGCGGATCAGTCGAATCATTTCGCCATAAGCTTTTTGATCCTTTTTAATGACCCTGTCGTACAGTCTGGAAATACGGTCCCAAAAGCTTCGATTGGTTCGTTCCTTCATTCATAGCACTCCCCAGCCGCAGATTATAGCGTACGTGTGTAAGCGTCTGCTAACTCTATTGATTTTACCACATTTTTACTCCTTCAGCAAGGCCATAAATTGTTTCATCGGCTCCGTAAGGTATTTGTTTTTGTGAAAAATCAGCTTGAACTGCCGTTTAAATGAAATCCCGCGGACCTGCCGTTCCAGAAGGAGACCGCTTTTCACCTCGTTTGCGACGGCGCGCGCAGAAATGATGGAGATTCCCAGTCCGGCAGCAACCGCATTTTTGATGGTGTCCGAATTGTTGCAGGTCCAGGCGGCTTTCCAGATTAGATTCTGTTCCGCCATTTTATCCTCAAATGTTTTGCGGGTCCCGCTCCCCTTTTCGCGGATGACGAAACTCTCCCGCTCCAATTCCCGAGCCTCAACCTCCGGGCAGACAGCAAAGCGGTGCCGTGGCGAACAGATCAGCACCAGCTCGTCCTCGAGGAACGGGCGGTTGAGAACATCGGGCGAGCTGATTTCCCCCTCCACCAGACCGAGATCGATTTTATCCTGTAAAATCAGAGCTTCAATGTTGGCCGTGTTATCCTCCTCGACCTCGACGTCCACAGACGGGGCCGATCGGTAAAAACGCGAAACCAGACCCGGCAAAACACAGGCTCCCACCGTAACGCTTGCGCCAATGCGGATAGTTCCGCTTTGATGCAGGGCCTTCATATCGTTTTCAATTTCCGCGTTCATCCGAAGCATATGCCGGGCATACCCGAGCAGCTTCTGCCCCGCCTCGGTCAGATACAGCTTCCGCGAAAGCCGCTCAAACAGGCGAACCTCATAGTGACTTTCCAGCTCGGCAATTGCCTGACTGATCGCGGACTGCGACATGAAAAGCCGCTCCGCAGCCGAAGTCATATTCATGGTATCGCACACCGTTACAAAGATCTTATAATGCCGAAGTGTCATTCCTGCTCCTTATCATAAGCAATTCATTATCATTTTTATTAGATAATAATATTTTACTGATTGAATGTCAAGGCGTATGATAGACAGCAAAGGAGTCGATGAAATGAAAACGTTTGTCAACAAACTGCCCGGCATCGCGTTTGCGGCCGTGATCGCCGTTCCGGCGTGGCTGATCGGGAAGCTGGTACCGGTTGTCGGGAGCCCGGTATTGGGAATTCTGTTCGGTATGATTCTGGCGTTCTGGAAGAGGCCGGAACTGCTCGACGAGGGAATCAGCTATACTTCTAAGAAGCTGCTGCAATATTCCATTATCCTGCTGGGGTTCGACATGAATCTCTTTAATGTCTTTAAAACGGGGAAACAAACCCTTGTGTTAATGGCCTTTACCCTGACGGCGTCGTTCCTGACGGCCTATTTCGTAGGAAAACTGCTGAAGCTGGACGGGAACACCAAAACCCTGATTGGGGTCGGCTCCTCCATCTGCGGAGGCTCGGCGATTGCGGCGACGGCTCCGGTCATCCACGCAAGCGACGAGGAGGTTGCCCAATCAATTTCAACCATCTTCCTCTTCAACGTGATTGCCGCGTTTCTGTTCCCGTTTCTCGGACATGTGTTCGGTATGAGTGACCAGAGCTTCGGGCTATGGGCCGGAACCGCCGTCAACGACACCTCTTCCGTGGTTGCGGCGGGCTACACGTTCAGCAACGCGGCGGGGAATCTCGCGGTGATCGTAAAGCTGACCCGGACTCTGATGATCGTCCCGGCCACCCTTGTTCTGGCAATCTACACCAGCCATAAGGCAAAAGGAAGCCAGACGGGCAACTACAGCCTTGTGAAAATCTTCCCCTGGTTCGTGCTCGGCTTTATCGCCGCGTCGGTAATCAACACGTTTGTCGCCCTGCCCGCTGGGATGGGAAGCTTCCTATCACAGGTCGGCAAATTCGTGATCGTGATGGCAATGGCTGCAATCGGACTAAACACCAATCTGGTGAAGCTGGTGAAAAACGGCGGAAAACCGATTCTGCTTGGAGCAACCTGCTGGGTGGTTCTAGCCATCACCTCCATCGTTGTTCAGCGTCTGGTTCTCCACGTCTGATATTCTAAAAAGTCCCGCGAAGCGCAGTTTTAAGCTGCATTCCGCGGGACTTTATTTGATGCTGTCAAATGAAAAGGCTCGCGTCCGATTCCTCGGCGCTGGCGAGGAAGGAGGCCACCCCGCCGACCTTAACGCCGTCGATCAGTTCTTCCCGCTTGAGGCCCATAACGTCCATCGACATGGCGCAGGCGGTAATTTCCACGCCGTTTCGCATTGCTTCCTGCATCAGGTCTTCCAGCGAGCTGATATTTTTTTTCTTCATGACCGATCGGATCATTCTGGCGCCCATGCCGCCCATGTTCATCTGAGAAAGCTTCAGCTTTTGGGAACCCCTCGGCATCATGCGCCCGAACATCTTCCCGATGAAATCTTTCGAAGCGGAAACCTTCTGCGGTTTCCGGAGGATGTTCAGCCCCCAGAAAGTGAAGAACATGTGAACCTTGCGTCCCATGGCAGCAGCTCCGTTCGCAATGATGAACGAGGCAATGGCTTTGTCAAGGTCGCCGGAGAACACGATCATGCTTTTATCGTTTGCCGTCGGGATGCCGGAATCGGCTCGTTTTTGAACCTCCGCACCCTTTCGGATGGTAACGCTGAACTGTTTTCCGTCAAAGTCCGTACTCAGGAGCTTGTTGCCCGTGCGTTTGCAAAAGGCTTCAATATCTCCGGCAAAGGCAGGGTCCGTAGCGCGAACTGTGAAAACATCGCCCTCTTCGGCTCCTTCCATGGCCTTATGAACCTCCAGAATAGGGCCGGGGCAGCTCAGGCCACAGGCATCCACCACGATCTCCTTTGCCTTTCGCTCAGGCGCTCGCTGGGTTTCCGTCTCTACGTCGGTTTTCTGCGGGCTCTGAGCAACCCCGTTTTTATCGTTCTCTACTTCTTTCCACAGGCGATAGCCGCCGCTTAAATTGGTAACATTGGAAAAGCCGTTCTGAGTGAGAATCCGGCTCGCAAGATAGCCGCGCAGACCAATCTGGCAGAATACGTTGATCTCTTTCTCCTTCGGCAGAGCGGACATCATCTCCCGCAGGCTGTCGAGCGGCATATTGATGGCGCCCGGAATGGAGCCGCCCTCGAATTCGTCCTTGGTCCGCACATCCAGCAGCACCGATTTTTCAGGATCGAACCGCGCAACATCCTCCGGGTAGAACGGCGTGAATTTTCCCGCGAGAATGTTTTCCGCCGTGTAGCCCGCCATATTGACCGGGTCCTTTGCCGAGGAGAACGGCGGTGCGTAGCAAAGCTCCAGCTTCGTCAGGTCGTGCACCGTTCCGCCGAGGCGGAGGACCGTCGCGATGACGTCGATGCGCTTATCCACGCCGCTGTAGCCAACCGCCTGAGCGCCGAGGATTCTCCCGGTCTCCGGGGCAAAGAGCAGCTTCAGGCTCATCGGAAGCCCACCGGGATAATAGGAGGCGTTGGAGGGCGAATACGTGAAGGATTTCCGGTACGGAATACCGGCTTTCTGGAGCGCCGATTCTGACATTCCGGTCGCCGCAAGGGTGAGATCAAAAACTTTGAGGACAGAAGAACCAAGCGAACCCTCATATTTCTCGTTCCCGCCGCAGAGGTTATCCGCCGCGATGCGACCCTGTTTGTTCGCAGGCGATGCCAGTGGAATAAACGCGGGAGTCCCGCTAACCAGATTGGTCACCTCGACGACATCGCCGACCGCGTAGATATCCGGTTCGCTCGTTTTCAAATATTCGTCAACGACAATCGCTCCGCGCATACCGGTTTTCAGGCCCGCGTCCTTCGCCAGCTTCGACTCGGGCGCAACGCCTGCTGCAAGAACGGCAAAATCCGCCGTGAGTTTGGAACCGGTCGAAAGCTGGAAGCTGAGGCCTCCCTCAGTTTCCGAAATAGATTCGACGCCGGTGTTCAATTTTAGATCAACGCCCTTGGAACGCATGTGGTTGTGAAGCTGTGCGGCTGTATCGCCGTCCACCGGCGGAATAATATGACCGCTCAGTTCTACGATCGTGACATGGACGCCGAGCTTGTGCAGATTTTCCGCAATTTCAATGCCGATGTAGCCGCCGCCGATTACCGCGACGCTCTTCGGTGAGTTTTTCTCACAGAATTCCTTGATCGCGTAAGTATCCGGTATATTGCGCAGCGTAAAAACCTTTTTGTTATCAAAGCCCGGCAGTGGAAGCTGGAGCGGCTCGGAGCCCGGGGAAAGAAGCAATTTGTCGTAGCTTTCCTCATAGGTTGAGCCGTCCACGGTCTTTTTCACCCGGACGGTTTTCGCTTTCGGATCGATGGAAAGGACCTCACTTCCAGTTCTTACATCAACCCGGAAACGCTCGTGGAAACTCTGCGGCGTCTGGAGTGTCAATTTCGACTTCTCATGAATCACGCCGCCGATATAATAAGGCAGGCCGCAGTTTGCAAAGGAGATATAATCCCCCCGCTCAAAAAGGAGAATCTCCGCGTGCTCATCGTTTCTGCGAAGGCGTGCCGCTGCGGACGCGCCGCCCGCAACTCCGCCGACAATCAATACTTTCATTCTCATTATCCCCTCTCCGTTTCATAACTCCAGCTCTGAATTCCACCCATATTGCTGACGTTGGTGTAGCCCATTGCGCCGAGTTCCCGGCACGCCCGCGCCGCGCGCATGCCGCTCAAGCAGTAAACAATGATCTCCGTATCTTTTTCCCGGGCAACTTTTGCAATTCCGGTCTTTAACTCATCCAGCGGCAATGATATACTGTGTGGTATACGGATCTCGCGGTACTCCTCCGGCGTTCTTACATCCAGAAGAACGATCTTTTCCCCGGAGGAAAGGCGCGCTTTGGCCTCGCGCGGAGAAATATTGGTAGCCTTGGTTTTTTGAAATAATGATTCAAACATTTTATCACCTTTTTCGTTCCTTATTTTTTAAGACAGGAGGATTTCCATGGACAGAAACCCTGATTCCGACTTTCTGGAGAAACATCTTCCTTTTTGGGGCCGACTGAGCCCGGCGGACCAAAGTCTTGTATTCAACACCTGTTCGGCCTGCGTCTATGCGCCTGGCGAAATCATTTTGAGCCGCGACCGGGAGTGCAGCGGGCTGGTACTCGTGAAAAGCGGCCAGCTCAGGGCGTTTTTTGAATCGGAGGACGGCAAGGAGATAACGCTTTATCGGCTGCTCTCCGGAGATATCTGCATTCTGACCGCCTCCTGTGTTTTAAAAAACATCACGTTTGAAGTGACGCTGGAAGTGGAAAAGAACAGCGAGGTTCTGTTCATCCCCGCCGTAACCTGGGGAAATCTCGCCGGTCGAAACCCCGATGTAAAGGAATTTTCGATGGAGTTGGTCAACGAGCGGTTCTCCGAGGTCATGTGGGTTATGGAGCAGATGGTGTCAAAAAATATGGGCCAGCGTGTCGCCGCGTTCCTACTGGAACAGTCGACGCTGGAAAACTCGGAAACGCTTTTCCTGACACATGAAACGATCGCGAAAAATCTCGGAACCGCCCGGGAAGTAATCAGCCGAATCCTGAAATATCTGGAAAATGACGGATTTTTGAAGCTTTCACGCGGCCAGATTATTCTCACAGATCGGAAAAAGCTGCGCGAACTCGGCGGGTGAAATCCCCCTGCTTCCCTTTGCACTCAAAGTATACCCAAAGCCGGATTTTGCTTCCGTAACATTGTCACAAACAAATATAGTATTATTAAGTTATAATAAAAGCCGTTCCGAATTTCATCATTTTCTGAAATTTGGAACGGCTTTTATGGAAAATACAAAAAATAAAATAACGCCCGGAATTCATGGGCGGAGAACAATAAGAGGGTGAATCTTTGGATTATCTGCTTTCCTTTCTGGAGGGGATCATCACGTTCGTTTCCCCATGCCTTCTGCCGATGCTGCCTGTTTACGTTTCCTATTTTGCGGGCGGAGAAGCGGCGGATTCGGCAAAACAAAAACGGCAGACCGTACAAAACGCGTTGGGTTTTGTGCTGGGCTTTACCATCGTGTTTCTGCTGCTCGGTGCCGCCGCCGGAACGTTCGGGAAATTTGTAAAACAGCACGAAACCGCATTCAGCATAATCGGCGGCGCAATCCTCGTTCTGTTTGGGCTGAATTTTATGAGCGTCATCAACATCGGCTTCCTGAACCGCACATTCCGGCTCCATGCGGAAACAAAATCGCTTCGCTTTTTCTCTTCCGTTCTGTTTGGCTTCGTTTTTTCCATCGGCTGGACCCCGTGCGTTGGCGCATTTCTTGGCTCTGCGCTGATGCTCGCGGCCAATTCGCAGGAAGCTCTGAAAGGAATCGCCATGCTCCTGCTCTTCTCGCTCGGCCTCGGGATTCCGTTCGTGATTTCGGCTGTGCTGATCGACAGTCTGAAACAGGCATTTGACGCGATCAAGCGGCATTACCGGGCCGTTAATCTCATATCGGGTTTACTGCTGATTATTGTCGGCGTTCTAATGATGTTCGGCAAACTGAACGCTTTTCTGTCGCTCTTCACATTCCGATAAGCAGGAGGGAAAATTTATGAATGCAAAAGCAAAAACAGGCATTTTAGTCGGCGTATTCGCGCTGCTGCTGGTTGTTACCATCGTCGGTTACCGGCTGCTTTCCGCAAAGATTCACCCGCAGCAAGGGAGCTCCGCTTCCTCCGCGCAGGGGGAAAATGCTTCTTCCGCGCCTTCGTCTTCCAAAGCGGCGGCACCGGATTTCACCGTACAGGATGCAACTGGGAAAGAGATCTCCTTTTCCGAGTTCAAAGGCAAACCGGTCGTCGTGAACTTCTGGGCAAGCTGGTGCCCGCCGTGCAAGGCGGAGATGCCGGATTTCGAGAAAATGTATCAGGAGTACAGCAAAAAGGGCGTCTCGTTCGTCATGATTAACATGACCGACGGAAGCCGGGAGACGGTCGCCACGGCGCAGAAATTTTTGCAGGAAAGCCGCTATACCTTCCCCGCTTATTTCGACGTGAAGCAAAGCGCCGCGGGTGTTTACGGTGTCTCGGCGATTCCGGATTCCGTCTTCATCGATAAAAGCGGAACGATTGTCAACGCCTACGCGGGAATGATTGACGCAAACACAATGAAAGCCAATCTGGAAGCCATCCTGAAATGAAATCGTGTTGAAAAAGCGAGCTGAACTAAAAAAGAGAGCCCGAATGGGGGCTCTCTCGGTGAAACGGGTTGCGGATCAATTGGGTACCGGAGGAAACAGTTTGTCTTTGTAATACGAATCGGCCTGATAGATTGCGCCCAGCGGATTATGTGCCAGCACCCGGTCTTTCACGGCAAATACGGTGACAGGCGCTTTGGAGTATTTGATAAACAGAGAATCGTGCCCAACGCATAAGCCCAAAAGGATGTTCATATCGGTATCCGCTTGATTCAAAAATTCCGCCTGAGCAATTGGATTGCACATGGGAACACTGGAATCAATTCCGATAAAGTCTTTTGAGATTCCGCCATTTTTGCAGATAATCGAATTAACGGTGAAACCGTTGTAACTGAGGACTCTGCTCAGGACCTTTGCTTCGTTCGATAACCCGATACAAAAGGCCAATCCGAGATTGTGATAATTGCACCGCCGGGCAAAATCAATGGTTTCTTCCAGGCGTGTTTTTTGCCCATAGCCTTCCGAGACAACCTCCGCGGCAGCCTTTGCAATTTTAAAATTCTCGTCGTCCTTATAAATTTCCTTCCAGTTTTCCATCGCCTCGTCAAGACTAGGGCAGTTTTTAGGGGCTTCCTGCAGCTTCATTTTGTTGCAGGCATGAGCCGCACATAAAGCACAGTTGTACATACCTCGCTCTTCTTTCCCTGTACTAAAAACCAGTTTTCTTAATTATATCCCTTTTTCTGGCACCTTTCCAGCGCCTTCCAAGTATTCTTTTAGCTCCCACCGATTCCGGTTTAAAACATTTTATTTTTATATGTATGCTTGACTTTGTTCTGATTTTGTGATAGCTTTTAAGAAAGTTCAATACTGAAAAAACGTTATGACGGAGAGAGTAAGAACCCAATCGGCTTCTCAGAGAGCTTTCGTTTGGTGGAAGAAAGCAGGCCGGAAGTTCCGAACATGGCTCCCGAACGGTGCACCGAAGCCGAAAGGTTTAGGCTGCAACGGCTGCCGGCCGTTACCATACGGCAGAGTATTTCCGGAAACATCCGGCGTACTTGTGAGACATCCGCAGAAATGCGGGAGTGAACTGAAGTGGTACCACGGGGTAAAAAATCTCGTCTTCAAAAGGGTTATTCCCTTTTGAGGGCGTTTTTTTATTTTGCAGAAAAGGAGCAAATACAAAATGAGCAACATTACAAAAAGGATCGTTCCGCCTTTCCGGGCCGATATTGTGGGCAGTTTTTTAAGACCGGAAACAATCAAAGAGGCTCGGACAAAATGGCAGAAAGGGAAGATGACAGCAGAAGCGCTCCGTGCGGTGGAAGACGAGGAAATCCGCAAGCTGGTGCAAAAAGAAAAGGAAATCGGCCTGCAGGGGGTAACGGACGGCGAATTCCGCCGCTCTTGGTGGCATCTGGATTTCATGTGGGGACTGGACGGAGTAGAGAAAAAGGACGTAAAGGAAGGCTACCATTTTCACGGATTAAGCACCCGCGCGGAAACCATCCGGCTTTCCGGAAAAATCAAGTTCGGCGATCATCCGTTTCTAAAGGACTTTCGCTTTTTGAAAAGCGTCGCGGGAGATTCCGTGATCGCTCGCCAGACGATCCCCTCCCCCGCACAGTTTTGGGTTGAGCTTTTCCGTCCGGGGAATGAGGAGGAAACAACAGCCGTCTACCAGAACCGGGATGAACTTGCAGCCGACGTGATTCAGGCTTACCGCGACGCTATTCAGGCGTTTTACAACGCCGGATGCCGGAATCTGCAGCTGGACGACTGTACCTGGGGAATGCTGGTCGATTCAAATTACCGGCGCTCTCTGAGCGAATCGGGCGGAGACCCGGACGGAGAAGCAAAATTCTACGCGTATCTCGACAGCGCCGCAATCGAGAATCGTCCAGGCGACATGGCCGTCAACATGCATATCTGCCGCGGAAATTACCACTCCACCTGGGCGGGTTCCGGCGGGTATGAGCCGATTGCAGAAACCCTGTTCGGCACTGTGAACGTAGACGGCTTCTACCTGGAATACGATTCCGACCGCGCGGGCGGATTTGAGCCCCTGCGTTTTATCAAAAATCAGCTGGTCGTTTTGGGGCTTGTCACGTCCAAAAGCCCGGAGCTGGAGGATAAAGAGAAGGTGAAGCGCCGGATCGCCGAGGCCGCCGAATTTGTACCGCTTGACCGTCTTTGCCTGAGCCCACAGTGCGGATTTGCCTCCACCGAGGAAGGCAATATTTTGACGAAAGAGGATCAGTGGAAAAAACTCCGTCTGATCCGCGAAATTGCAAACGAGGTTTGGGGCTGAAGCCGTTCGTTCAGGAGTGGGCGGCCCACGCAAGTTTCAGAACGGTCAACCTGCCAAGCCAGCAGGCGAACAGAGCAAGGGTTAAATTCAGTCCTGCGTTTAAGCCGCCCATCAAATATTTACCATTCGACAGATAGGAGATCGTCTCATAACTAAACGTGGAAAACGTTGTTAATCCGCCCAGAATTCCCGTCGTCAGAAATAGTCTGGCCTCTGCGGAAATAGGCCACAGGCTGTTCGAGGCCTCCATGATCACGCCCATAATGAACCCGCCCGCCACGTTGACGATCAACGTACCGATGGGAAAACTGCCGAAAGATTCGGTCGTTACGTTTGAAATAACGTAACGGAGTGCGGCGCCCAGAAAGCCCCCAAATCCAACAATTAGTATTCTGCTAAACTTCATTCAATGGTACCACCTTTGCAGTAAAAATAGAGGCTTCTACTTTACCATGAAAGTAGAAGCCATCAGCATAAAATGCATTGTGGTGAGCCTCATCACCAATTATTAAATTCTATCATATACGATTTTTTCGGGCCTGTAAATAGATGAAAAATAGTAATATTTCCGTCAGATTGCGATGATTCCGTATATTTCTCACAAATTTTCCTGTTTTCTCAGGAGCCGATTCTCCCCGTATTCGCGTCCTGATGGACCATGTGGTTCACATTGATCCAGGCAAGCCGGTTGTTCAGATGCATAAGGACCCTGCTAAGAATCCCCCAGGAGGGAAAAATCTTCGTCTTGTAGCCGATGGGGTAGCTTTCCAGAAGCTTCAGGCCAACGCCCCAGTGTTCCAGCTCCGCGGTGCTGCGGACGCTCCACTTCATTTCCGCGTCTTCAATGCCGGACCGTTTCACCATGCGGCTTGCCATGTGGATTCCGGCCGGAGCGACGGAGTCGAAGACGATTTCGGCGCCGGGGAAGCGCCTGCCGATCATGGCGAGAAATTCCCGCACCTTCCTCTCCTCAAAGTACATCAGGACCCCGCCCGCCAGAAACAGAATGCCGTCGGGCGGCTGTGCAATATCATCGAGGAAGCTTGCGTCAAACATGGATTTCGGAATGACCGCTTCCTCCCGGCTTTCCGGCATCAGTTCGCCGCGCAGACGGATCACCTCCGGGACGTCGAGGTCGTACCACCGGATGCGCCCGTTGTTGACCCGGTAGAAGGTTGTGTCCAGCCCGGCGCCGATGTTCACAACGGTTGCGTGCGGATGCTGCTGGATAAAATCGCGGACAATGGAATCGAATTCCCGCGCGCGGATGGCGAGGGCCAGAATCTGAAACTGCCTCAGCTGCGAGCGAAATTTGGAGAAATCATAGTCGAGCCGGCTCACCAGTTCCGCGGCTCTCCGGTCCTTTAAAACCGGCTCCTTCATCTTTGCTTCCTCGGCGCGCCCCCAAAGCGGGAGCAGAAGGGTTTCGTGAACATCCCGAAGGTCAACCCTGATTTTCATACTGCTTTCCATCCCATTCACCTCACGGAGCATCAGCCGTAAATGTGCTTACTGAAATAGCGGTCTCCTCGGTCGGGAAGAATCACCACAAGATTGCTGCCTTCCGGCGATTCCGGTGCCGCTTTCCGGGCGGCGGAAAGCGCCGCGCCCGACGACGTACCCGCAAGGATTCCCTCTTCGGAAGCGAGCAGGCGGAGCTCCGCAACCGCTTCTTCGTCTTTGATTTTGAAAACCTGATCGACGAGTGAAAGATCCATGGTACCTGGCATAAAGGTATTGCCGATGCCTTCAATCGCATAGCAGCCCGGTTCGCCGCCGCCCATGGTGGAACCGATCGGGTCGGCCATCACGACGCGCAAATTGCTCTGCTTTTCCTTCAGGTATTTCGCCGCGCCGGAAAGGGTACCGCCGCTCCCCGCTCCGGCGACCAAATAATCGACTTGCCCATCGAGATCGTCATAGATTTCCGGTCCGGTCGCTGCGTAATGCGCAAGCGGATTAGCCGGGTTTTCAAACTGCCTGAGCATGACCGGGTGTTCCACCTGCTGTTTCAGTTCCTCCACCTTTTCAATTGCGCCCTGCATCCCCTTCTCCCGTGGTGTATGCACAATTTCGGCGCCGTAGGCCTTCATAATGGTCTGTTTTTCCTCCGAAAATTTCTCCGGTACGGCAAAAATCACGCGGTACCCCTTCCCCAGCGCCGCAAGCGCGATGCCGATTCCCGCGTTGCCCGCCGTGGCCTCCAGAATCGTGTACCCCGGCTTCAGCACGCCGCGCTCCTCGGCGTCCCTGACCAGGGCGGTGCCCATTCGGTCCTTGACGCTTCCGCCGGGATTAAACAGTTCCATCTTGGCAAAAACATTCCTGCCCGCCGCAAAATTCATGTGGTTCAGTTTGACCAGCGGCGTATGTCCGATCAGTTCGCGCACATCGTTATAGTATTTCATTTTTGTTCCTCCACAATTGACCGCTCAAACGCCTGTGCAAGGTCGTTCGCAAGGTCCCGTTTTTCTTCGATGCCGACCGAAAGGCGAACCAGATTATCTACAATGCCAACTTTCTGGCGGATTTCGCGCGGAATGGACGCGTGCGTCATGGTTGCAGGGTGGCAAACGAGCGACTCCACGCCGCCGAGGCTTTCCGCCAGTACAATGAGCTTCACGCTTCGAAAAAACTGATGAATATCGTACCGGTCGGAAAGAACGAAGGAAATTATTGCTCCAGCTCCGGACGCCTGTTTTTTCTGGATTTCATAGCCTGGAAAATCCTCAAAGCCCGGGTAATAAACCTTGGTGACTCCGTCGTGTTTCCGCAGGAAATCCGCCAGAAAGGCCGCGTTTTCCTGGTGCCGGTCCATGCGGACCGCCAGCGTTTTGATTCCCCGGATCAGGAGCCAGGAGTCGAACGGCCCCAGTACTCCGCCGGTGGCGTTCTGGAGGAAGCCGAGGCGCTCCGCCGTTTCCGCATTCTTGACGACCGCAAGCCCGGCAACAAGGTCGCTGTGCCCGCCGAGGTACTTCGTCGCGCTGTGAACGACGATGTCCGCACCGAGTGCCAGCGGTTTTTGCAGGTACGGAGTCATGAATGTATTGTCGACGATCACCGTGAGCCCGTGCCGGTGGGCAATCTCCGAGGCGGCGGCGATGTCGGTCACGGTCAGCAGCGGATTCGCCGGGCTCTCGATCATCAGTGCCTTCACGTTGCCGGTGATTCTGCTTTCGAGCAGAGCAAGATCGGAGGTATCCACGATTTCATAGGACAGCCCGAAATTCTGGAAAACCTTGTCGAGTACGCGGAACGTTCCACCGTAAACGTTGCTGGAAATAATGATTTTATCCCCGCTGCGAAACAGTGACAAAACCGCCGTAATCGCCGCCATGCCGGAGCCGAATGCAAAACCGGTCAAACCTCCTTCCAGTTCGGCGATAAGCTTTTCGAGTGATTCGCGCGTCGGGTTTCCGGTGCGGGAATACTCATACCCGCTGTTTTCGCCCAGCCCCCGCTGGCGGTAGGTGGAGGTCTGAAAAATAGGCACACTCACGGCTCCGGTGCGCGCGTCTCCGTCAATTCCTCCGTGAATCAAAGCTGTTGAAAATTCTTCCTGCATAATCTTCATTCCTTCCTAAAAATATACTTGATCGGTTGACTTTCGAAAAGGCAGAAAAAGGCCGGGCGGCAATTCACCGCCCGGCCTTTTTCTGGAATGGGAAACCCCACTCCGACAAGGAATACGGTCAGCAAATCAGCCTGTTTTCCGCAGAAAAACAGCACGGACAACAGAAACAGACTGCTGCATTACGACGCGAAAAAAAGCGATTTGCCATGAAACCCGTCTCCCTTCTTAAAATATATATACTACATATATATGTTTTATTTGTTTTTATGCTACTCCTTTCCATTGAAAAAGTCAAGAACAGATTTTTAGAAAGCGGAAGCAAATATTACTGCAAAAAGCAGACTGCCGGGCGGAATGCCACCATTTTTTATTTCCTGCAAGTTACACCTTGACAAACCGTATTCCATATACTATTATATGAGAAATCTCTTTGCACTGCATATAAACTACAGTACAAACTGAGCAGGCGATGAACCAATAGGTTTGTGGGGCTGGGCCGGTAACGGCAACGGATTGATGTATATCACATCTGTGGGACAGTTGTATGTTCCATAGGTGTGTTTTTTATACCTTTTTGGGATAAAACTGAATTTATGCGTGCCATAGAGCTATCTTTAGGAAACGTCGAAAGGCGATACGGAGGTAACTGTTATGACAAAACCGGAAAACACTTCTCTCACAAAAGGCCTGACTTCGGAACAGGCCCGGAAGCTGCAGGAAAAATTCGGCAGGAACGAACTGACCCCTCAAAAAAAGCAAAGCTTTCTTCGCAAAGTACTGCACACGATCAGTGAACCCATGTTTCTTCTTCTGCTGATCGCCGCCACCATCTATTTCTTTTTAGGGGAACCCCGCGACGGGGCGATTATGCTGATTTTTGTTGTCGGCATCATCAGCATTGATATTGTTCAAGAATGGAAAACCGATCAGACGCTGAATGCGCTGAAAGATTTGTCGGCGCCTCATGTGCAGGTCATTCGCGACGGCAGACAGCAGACGATTGAAAGCGCCGATCTGGTTCCGGGCGACCTCATGATGATTGAGGAAGGCGTTAAAATTCCAGCCGACGGAATCATTCTGGAAGCAAACGATCTTTGTGTTGACGAATCGTCGCTCACCGGGGAAGCCGAGGGCGTCTGGAAGGTAACGGCAGACAAAGCGGAACCAAGTTCGGATTACTGGCGCAAGGATGCCTGCTACGCAGGGACGCTTGTGACTCAGGGCAGCGCGGTCGTGCAAGTCGATAAGATCGGAGCCGCCACGGAATACGGCAAAATCGGGGCAAATGTTGCATCGGCTCCGGAAAGCCCTACCCCGCTGCAAAAGCAGACCGGCAACCTTGTGAAAACATGTTCCATCATTGCGGCGGTTCTGTTTGCACTGGTCTGTGTCTTTACGTATTTCGACCTGCCTGACCATGCATTTGGCCCGCGGATCGTGGAAAGCATTCTGTCCGGAATCACGCTGGCCATGGCAATGATCCCGGAAGAGTTTCCCGTCATTCTTACGGTTTTCCTTTCCATGGGGGCGTGGCGGCTGGCAAAAAGGCAGTCTCTTGTCCGGAAACTGCCTTCTGTGGAGACGCTGGGCGCCGTATCCGTTTTGTGCGTGGATAAAACCGGAACGATCACGATAAACCAAATGTCGGTTCAGGACATCTGGTCACCGACCGGTGAAACCGACGCCTTAGTTGAAACCATGGGGCTTGCCTGTGAAACAAACGCCTACGATCCCATGGAAAAAGCCATGATTGCCTTCTGTGAAGAAAGTGGAATCGGCACGGATCACCTGTTCGGCGGATCTCTCATCACCGAATATGCGTTTACCAACGAACTGAAAATGATGGGGCACGTCTGGCGGCACGACGGGGAAATCCTGATTGCCGCGAAAGGCTCTCCGGAGCGAATTCTCACACTCTGTACCCTTTCCGAAGCGGAACGTACACAGTCCGAAAACAAAATTCGGGAACTTTCCTCCCAGGGACTTCGCGTCATTGCGGTTGGAATCGGGAAACCCACGGATGAAGCTGCAATTCCAGAAACCATCACCGACTGTAAACTGACCCTATGCGGCCTTGTCGGGCTTGCCGACCCTCCGAGAGAATCGGTAAAAGAAGATATTCGCCGATGCACGAAAGCCGGAATCCGCGTGGTGATGATCACGGGCGATAACGGCATTACGGCGAGTTCCATCGCGAAGCAGATTGGCATGCCAAACTCCGACCACATCATTACCGGCGACGAACTGAACGGCATGAGCGACGAAGAGCTGCGGGGACGTGTCCGCGATGTCAGCATCTTTTCCCGCGTAATCCCCGAGCACAAAATGCGCATCGTCAAAGCTTTGAAAGACAACGGGGAAATCGTTGCCATGACCGGCGATGGCGTGAACGACGCTCCGGCGCTGAAATACGCGGATATCGGCATCGCAATGGGCAAACGAGGCTCTGAGGTTTCGCGCGAAGCCGCCGACCTGATTTTAATGGATGACAACTTTTCCACGATCGTGGATACGGTTCGGGACGGCAGACGGATCTATGACAACATCCGAAAAGCGGTGGGCTATGTATTCACCATTCATATTCCGATTGCCTTTTCTGCTCTTCTCGCGCCGTTTCTCGGAATCAGCCCTGCCTGCCTGTTCCTGCTTCCGCTCCACGTTGTTTTACTGGAACTGATTATCGACCCAACCTGCTCCATCGTTTTAGAGCGTCAGCCCGCTGAGCGGAACATCATGGAACGTAATCCGCGCGACCCCAAGGAAAAGATACTGACGCGCGGAATCCTTTTGAAAAGCGTTGCGCAGGGGCTTGCCGTATTCGCCGCTTCGTTTGGCACCTATTTTGCCTTCCTGCAGCAAAGCCCGGAAAACGCTTCCCTTGCAAGGACCATGGGGCTTTCCATCCTTGTACTCGCCAACCTGTTCCTCGTTTTGGTGAACAGTTCGAACTGCGATTTTATGTTTCAATCCGTCCGGCGTCTGGCAAAGGATAAAGTCCTGTGGGCTATTTTATTCGGTACGATAGTTGGGCTGCTGATCATTCTTTATTCCCCGCTTAACGGCATTCTGAAGCTGGCACCGCTTACCGTTGGCCAATTTCTTCTGGTTATAGGCATTTCCGCCGTTTCCGTTTTGTGGTATGAAATTGTCAAGTGGCTGAAACGCTGACCTGGGAGTGGTAAAAAATTGCCGGAATTTCAGGACCTTATGGGACCGCTCCTGCCGCGTTTCCACAGGAAATACGCCAAGGTAACCAAGGCGCTGATCATGGCAGCGGTATAAAAGCCGATTCGGAAATCTTTGACAAACAGGCTTGACACCGCTAAAACCGCCAGCAGGATTTGCGTAATCATTGCCCCAGCCTTTCCCAAAATCAACGGGGACGAAAAGTCCTCACTCTTGTTTCGAAAACGAAGCCAACACCGGTAAATCGTCAGATTGATAGTCCAGTTATAAAAGGTGAAAAACGACGAAGCAGAAATCAAATAATTGAACAATTTGGAACTCAGCACAAAAGAAATTGCTACAACCACCAAGGCCAGGATTCCGGTTGCCGCCCATGCGTTGCGCATAAAGCCGTTGGCGGTTGCTCTGCCGAAAGAAGCAGGAGCCTCTTTCGCTTCCGCTAAGGAAGACAGAACTTGCATGCTGCCGAAATAGCTGCCGATCATAACGGAGAGCGCCGCGACGAAAATCACCGCGTTCATAAAGGAAGATGCCCATCCAAAGCCCATGCGCCCAAAGGCCTGAACCATGGGCGAAAGTTTCGTGTCCACCGAATTCCATTTGATGATGCAAACAATTAAAAAAGTAGCAACGGTATAGACCAGAACGGTCCCCGCCGTCATGATGACGGTTGCTTTGGGAATATCCTTTTTCGGTTGATTCACTTTTGAGGTGGCCATGGCGACCGTGCTGACGCCCGTATAGGTGAAGATTACAACCAGCATGGATTGAAGGAACCCCGAAATACCCATTGGAAAAACAGTTCGCAGATCATGAAACGGATACGACTTTTCCGCCGCGCCGTTCAGCGCAAGGAAGCGCACTCCGACAACGATAAAAAACAGCACCGCCAGAATTTTGACCAAAGCCATTCCGGACTCCACCAGACCAAAATTTTCGGTGTTCAGCCGGTTGACAGCAATTACCAAAACAATGACAAGGCAGGAAAGCGGAGCCAGAGGGACCCCTGGGAACCAGTAACGCAAAAAAATTCCGGCTGCCACCGCTTCGGAGCCAATTCCCAGAATACTGGACCAAAACAGAGTCCAGCCGGTCAGAAATCCGAAATACTGCCCCAGAAACTGTTCGGCGTAAACTTTGAAGGAGCCTGTAACCGGCCGGTTGACGCTCACGCTGGTAATCGCGCCCAGCACCTGCGAAAAGAGAAAGCCGCACAGTAAAAACGCAAGTACAACGGACGGCCCCGTCTGCTGGATAGAAATTGCGCTTCCAAGAAAGAAACCGGAGCCGATAATGCTGCCGATCCCCAATCCTGCAAGGCTGTAGGCAGTCAGCTTTTTTTGCGGTTCCGATTGCTTTTTCCCGCTGTTTTTGATACTTTGCATGTTTCAGGTCCTCGTGTTCTGTTTCGGTATTCCTTGCATTTAAGACTTTTGTTCTAATATGCCCTTTGCAAAGGGATTTATTGATTCGTGCGGGTTACCGAACCCAACATCCGTAAGGGTATGAAAAAGGGCGGCCGCTTGGCCGCCCTTTGCTGTTTTATATTTGATTTGCGCTTATCGATTCTTCCGCTCCTAAATCCGGAACGGAAAGCGGTAAGTGATCAATTCCCCTGAACTCTTTTACAACAATGGATTTTATGGAAGTTCGGATGGAGGGCGCAACATGAGTGATGCACATTTGCCAACTGCCACCGATGCTTCTGCAGTCATCCTCAATCAGAATGTCGGGTCTTACTTCTTCGATTATATCTTTATATTTCTGTTTTTCTTCCCGATAGTAAAGTTTTGACCCGGCAAACCGGTAACGCCTCAGTAAGTGGGCAATATCCTCGGCCTGTTTTCCCTTTCGGGAGGTGCAATAGAGAATTTCGGCATTTTGCCTGCGCCAGTTTTCAATGATGGAAACCGCGTTGCCGATGGGGATATAGGTTCGGTGATTGTAGAGGGAAAACGGCGATTTCGGCTTTAAAATAGTCCCTTCCGCAAAAATCATGATTTTCACCTTGGAAGGCTGAGAAACCGGCAACGCAATGTAAGGCAAAGCCGCTTCCTCCCTACATAAATTCAAGTTTAGCCACCGGGCAAGCGGTGTAGCGAGTGGGAAATCAGTTCTTCCGGATTTGGTCCCAGACGCCCGCCGTCGGGAAATCGGCTTTTACGCCGAATGCCTGACACACCGTGCTGGCAATTGCAGAAAATCCGGAAATGGTTCCCAGGTTGACATTGCTTTTGACCTGCGGCCCGTAAATCAGGAAGGGTACATATTCCCGCGTGTGGTCAGTGGTGCGCGTGTAGGCGGGATCACATCCGTGATCGGCCGTAATCATCAGCAAATCGTTTTGCTGCATATTCGGCAGAAATTCCGACAAGAAGCGGTCGAAGTCCGAAGAGGCTGCAGCGTACCCATCGATATCGCGGCGGTGTCCGTACAGCATATCGAAGTCCACGAGGTTGACAAAGCAAAGTCCTTCAAAACTGCGCTTCTGCATGTTTAGCGTGATCTCCATTCCGTTGGCATTGCTTACCGTACGGTTGGATTCCGTCAATCCCCTGCCGTTAAAAATATCGAAAATTTTGCCGACGCTGATTACTTCTTTGCCGTTTTCGCTCAAGACATCCAGCATCGTGGTAGAAGTCGGCGACAGGGCGTAATCGTGGCGGTTGGATGTGCGCTGAAAGGTTTCCGGACTGCTCCCGACAAACGGCCTCGCAATGACACGGCCGACCGCCATATCACCCGTGAGCATTTCCCGTGCAATTTCACAGCAGCGGTAAAGCTCCTTTAATGGGACAACTTCCTCGTTTGCGGCAATCTGAAAGACGCTGTCGGCGCTCGTATAGACAATCAGCGACCCGGTTTTCATGTGTTCTATGCCGTAATCCGTAAGAACCTGCGTGCCGGAATACGGCAGATTGCACAGGCATTTCCGCCCGACCGCTTTTTCATAACTCTGCATAAAATCTTCCGGAAATCCGTTCGGAAACGTGGGCATTGGCTTCGGACTTACGGCACCCGCAATTTCCCAATGGCCGATGATGGTATCCTTCCCCATACTCTGTTCCTGCAAACGGGCAAAGCTTCCGACCGGCTCCGTATCCGAAGGCTTTTCGGTTACGCCGTCAATATGAAACAGACCGAGTTTTTCCAGATTGGGGCAGTGAAATTTTGGGCTTTTTGCGATGCTCGCCAGTGTGTTTACTCCATAATCCCCGAAATCAGCCGCGTCAGGGGCTTCGCCGATCCCGTAGCTGTCAAGAACAATCAAAAATGTGCGCTGAATCATAATTTTCAATCCTCTCTGAAACAATTCAAGAAACTATTTTATCTTCTAATGGTGCGCTTTACCCCATTCACACATGGAAAGGACCAACGGAATCAGGCTTTTCCCCTTCTCTGTTAAGGAGTATTCCACCTTTGGGGGAACCTGAGGGTATTCGTTTCGTACGATAATCTGCTCGTTTTCCAGCTCATCAAGCTGAGAACTCAGCATTTTGTGGGTAATCCCGTCAATATTCCGTTTGAGGGCATTGTATCGGACGGTTCCGAGGCAGGTCAGCACGTAAATAATCTTCAGCCTCCATTTTCCGCTGAGGACGGAAAGCGTATACTCAAACGGTTCCTTATTGGTTACAAGACAAATCTTCTCCGGCATCGGCAACGCTCTCCTTTTCGTTAGTATATTACAAAAAAGTGCATACTTTCTTTTTCTGCCCATTTTATTATAATGGAAACCGCAATCAATATCAATAACTAAAAAGGAGCACAGGCTTATGATGATCGACGGACATTCTCATCTTACGTTTCCGGTAGAGGAACACCTCCGAACGATGGATCGGGCGGGTTTTGATAAAACCGTGCTGTTTTCCACCACGTTTCATCCAGAAGAGGCCCGAAATGCAAAGGAAGCGAAGGCCTCCATGCAGTATCTCAGCGATCTGCTGTCCGGGAAGAAAGGGTCCATGGTTGAGGCTCGAAAAAAGGCCGTTGCGGATCTGGCGGAAGTGGTTCGGAAATACCCGGACCGGTATATCGGGTTCGGAGCCGTTCCTGCAGGTCTTGATCGGAATTCCACCAAGCAGTATATCGAAGAAAACATTCAAAAAAATCATCTGGCAGGAATGGGAGAATTCACGCTGGGCAGCAATCAGGCACATCTTTTGGAGCCCATATTGGAGGCCTCGGAGGAATTTCACAATCTGCCGGTATGGATTCACGCATTTTTTCCATTTACCCTTCAGGACATCCGGGATACGGCAGAGCTTGCAAAAAAACATCCGCGCACCCCGGTTATTCTGGGGCACCTCGGCGGCGAGAACTGGATGGATGCAATGGACCTTGTCGGGGAAATCCCGAACCTCTACCTTGACACCTCGGCCTATTATTCCACCTTTGTTTTGGGCATTGTCATCAACGAATTGCCCCAGAAATGCATTTTCGGGGTCGACCGGCCTTTCGGGGACCTTGAGCTCTCCAGAGATGCAATCCTGAAGCTTGCGAAAACGCCCGCCGTATCAGATGCCGTTCTTGGGGAAAACATGGCGCGGTTACTCAACCTGTAATCGCTTTTTTCGAATTCGCTCTTTCAAAAATCTCTCGGCGGGTCTATAATCGGATTAATTCAGCAGAGAGAGGGCGCTTCGATGGAAGCTATGGAGCATCTGACGTTTGAGAATCTTGGCTGTACCGTTCATTATTGGTACCGAAAAGGCTCCGAAAATAAATGGGTATTCTTTTTTCACGGGGCGGGCGTGGATCACGCCATGTTTGAAGCTCAGTACGGGTTGTTTGATGAGACCTATCACATTCTTACGTGGGATGCCCGCGGGCACGGTCTCTCCAAACTGGAACCGGGAACAAAGTTCGTGTTCGGCGACATGATCAGCGACTGCAAAAAGCTGTTAGAACGATATTCCGTTAAACGGGCAACCCTGATCGGGCAGTCGATGGGTGGAAATCTTGCGCAGGAAATCGCATACCAGTCCCCTGAGCCCGTCGACCGAATGGTGCTGATCGACTGCGCGAAAAACACGGGAACGCTCACCGGTTCGGAAAAGCTGGCGCTGAAATCCGCCCGCTTTCTGTTTGCTCTCTACCCGTGGAAAACCCTGATCC
Organism: Bacillota bacterium; assembly: GCA_023410445.1. Taxonomy (GTDB): domain Bacteria; phylum Bacillota; class Clostridia; order Oscillospirales; family Acutalibacteraceae; genus Caproicibacter. The sequence goes on from JAEYPT010000008.1 coordinate 369,008, forward strand.
GGCAAAGCGCAGAGGCATGCGCAAACACGGAGCATGTACAGAACTATATCTATGACTGCTTTAACAGACTGGATAAACAAACCTTCGTCACCGTGATACTGAACATGGCCGGAAGCTGCCTGCATGAGGACGCGGCGTATCGGTTCCGCCAGCCGGTGCTGCTGCTTTGCGGCGTAGACGATCGATTGGGCAACATCCGAAAGGTTGCAGGGCCCTGGGCGGAAGAGGACCGAAATTGCACGTTACATATGGTGGAACATGCCAGCCACAACTCGAATCAGGACAATCCCGAGCAGGTGAACCAGTGGATTTCAGAGTTTTTGAAGCTTTAAGGAGCAAAATCATTTTCCTGACGATAATCATATTTGGTAAGCGAATGCTCAACAAGCAAAAACAGCAGTTAAGGTGTTTCACCCTAACTGCTGTTTTGTTATGCGCTGCTTTACGACAGTTTTTCAAACAGGAAATTTCCCAGAAGTTGAACCGCCTGTACGAATACAATGAGCACGATACAGGTGACAATGAGGTAATCCATTCGGTACTGCTGGTACCCGTACCGAATGGCAACGTCGCCAAGCCCGCCGGCACCGATGGCGCCGCCCATTGCCGAGTAGCCAACCAGATTGATAACGGTCAAAGTGATTCCCGCCAGGATGGATGGAATCGCTTCTTTGATGGAAACCCGAAAGATAATTTGGGTATCCGATGCGCCGAAGGCTCTTGCCGCTTCAATCACACCGGGGTCGACCGCCCGCAGGGCCGACTCCATAATGCGCGCCACAAACGGAATGGCGGAAACCGTCAGCGGAACAATTGCCGCGGTTGTTCCGATTGCCCTGCCCGCGACCATTCTGGTGAACGGGATGATGACGATCATCAGAATGATAAAGGGAAAACTCCGGAACACGTTTACCAGAAAATCCAGCACGCCGTATACGACCCGGTTGGGGCGCAGACCGTCCTTGGCGGTAACCGTCAGAATAATGGCGGGGATGAACCCCAGAATGACGGAAAGCAACGTTGAGGCCCCCACCATGATCGCCGTTTCCTGCAATGCAGGAATAATTGTATCTGCCATGTTACTTTAATACCTCCCATAGGACTCCGTGCTGTTTCAGGTAATCGAAAACCCGCTCCTGATCGTTTTCCCGTATGTTGATGACAAGACTTCCCATAACGTCGCTGCGGAAGTTTTCCAGCTTACCCCACACAATGGAAAAGTCGATGTCAAGGCTGCGGGCAAGCTGTGTGATTACGGGGTCACCCGCGTAATCGCCGGTAAAAAAGAGCTGCACGTTTACGTCCGATTTCGGGAGAACGTCCAGCGTTCCGCCCAGAAACTGCTTGATATCCTGATTAGGCACCACAAACAGGTCCTCCGGTTTTCCCTCCGCGACAATGCCGCCGTCTTTAATGAACGCAACCCGGTTGCAGATCTGCTTCACCACTTCCATCTGATGGGTCACGAGGATGACGATAATCCCCATCTCCCGGTTGATTTTGGAGAGCAGAGCGAGAATTTCCTTGGTCGTCTGGGGGTCAAGAGCTGAGGTTGCTTCGTCGCAAAGCAGAATTTCGGGGTCCATAACCAGAGCACGCGCGATGGCGACGCGCTGCTTCTGACCGCCGCTCAGTTCGGCGGGTTTGCTGTGGATTTTGTCGGTGAGGCCCACAAGCTGCAGAAGATTCTTGATTTTTGCCTTGTTTTTCTCGCTGTTTTTGTTTTCGCCCCAGAACTGTAACGGCAGAGCGACGTTGTCATAAACGTTGGCGCGCTTGAGAAGATTGAAATTCTGGAAGATCATGCCGATGCGTTTCTGGAAAACCCGCAGGTCTTTCCCCCGCATCCGCGAAATTTCTTTCCCCGTGACGGTAATGCTTCCGCTGTCGTAAGGCTCCAGACCGTTGATGCAGCGCAGCAGCGTGGATTTTCCGGCGCCGCTTTGGCCGATGATTCCGTAGATTTCGCCGTCGTCGATATGTAACGACACGTCTTTTAAAACGCTGATGTTGTCAAAGTTTTTGTTTAAACCCTGAACATGAACCATATTGTTCGATTCCCCTCTGTTCTCCCGGCGGCAGTCCGCCGCGTTTTCAAATGGAATTAGCCGTTAAAAAAGCAGCCGCCGATATGGCAGTAGCCGCCCGGATTTTTCTCCAGATATTTCTGGTGGGATTCTTCCGCCTCATAGAAATTTTCCAGCGGCTTGACCTCCACCGCAAGCGGTTTTCCGACTTTTTCGCTGACTTTTTCAACGTTGGCCTGAATTTCCGGGAGCAGCTCGGCATCCTGATAATAAATACCCGTGCGGTACTGAATGCCGATATCTTCGCCCTGCTGATTGACGGACAGCGGATCGATCACAGCAAAATAGCGGTCGAGCAGACCGGTTAAGGAAAGTTTCTTCTCGTCAAACGTCACTCGAACGGTTTCCGCATGCCCGGTATTATTGTGCTTTACTTCCTCGTAAGTTGGGTTTTCCGTGCTGCCGTTCGCATACCCAACCAGTGTGTTAACCACGCCTTCGAACTGATCGAGATACTTCTGCATGCCCCAGAAGCATCCGCCCGCAAGATAGATTGTTTTCATTATGCTTTCCTCACTTTTCTGAAATTACTTTTCCAATGAAAAGCCGTATGCGAAGAGACCCCAGGCGGTCAGCCTGTTGTCCCTTCGCAAACAGAGAATCCTGTAAAATGGTTTTATTTTTATTCTCCGAGAATAGGCGGCGTTCCGTTTTTAAAATGCCGGAATTACGGAACCCTTGTAAGTTTTGGTGATATAATCTTTTACCGCCTGCGAAGTGAGCGCTTCTTTCAGAGCTTTGGTTTTGGCGGTATTTTCGTTTCCTTTTTTTACCACGAGGTCGTTGAAGTACGGTTTGCTCGCCGCGGTATCGGAGCTTTCCTTAATCAGGGCATCGGTTGCCGGATTGAATTTCGCCTCCAGCGCGTAGTTGCCGTTGATGACGGCCGCATCCACGTCGTCCAACGTTCTTACAAGGTTTGCGGCATCCACTTCCACGAATTTAAAATTGTGGGGATTGGATGTAACATTTTTCACCGTCAGCAGGTCTGCATTATCTACTTTGATTAAGTTGTTGTCCGCCAGCAAGCGAAGTGCCCGGGATTCATTGGAGCCGTCGTTCGGGATACCGATGGACGACCCGTCTTTCAGGGCGGAAACTGCTTTCACCTTTTTGGAATACAGCCCCATCGGCTCCAAATGAATTTCCGCGACGGAAACGAGGTGCAGACTCCTTTTTGCGTTTTCTTCCTGCAGGTAACGCGTCGTCTGGAAATAGTTCGCATCAATGTCTCCGCTTTCCAGAGATGTATTCGGCTGGACATAATCGTTGAATTCGACGATCTTCACCGTCCATCCGGCTTTTTCCAGCGCGGGTTTTACGACGTCTTTTACGATTTCTTCATGAGGAACCGGTGTCACGCCGATAGAAACGGTGTTATCGCTTCCTTCCGGCTTTGGAATGGAACCGGCAGCTTCAGAGGATGCCGCGGCTGCCGAGGACGCAGCCGGTGCGCTTGACTCAGCCGATGACGGAGCGGCGCTTGACGCAGCCGCGGGCGCGGATGAAGCGGAGCCGGAGCTGCCGCAGGCGGAAAATCCGAAAACCAGGATTCCGGCAAGAATTGCAATAGAAATATTTTTAAGTTTCATTTTAATAATCTCCTCTTCTGTTCTGTAATTGTTTGATTTCGGCAGAGAAAAAGATCACACATTCGCTCTTTGTAAACTGCTTTGAAACTGTGATTCACCTTAAACTTCATCTTGCTCCCCCCCTTTGAAAATAAAAAAATCCCGTCTTCTGAAAAATCAAGAAGACGAGATTGAATCCCGTGTTACCACTTCTGTTCACCCACACCTCGCGGCGAAGGCCTCAAAAAGTACGGCCGATTTTGTCGGCGATACTTCGATTGCCTGATAACGGTCAATTTCCGTCGCAGCCTAAGCCTTCCGCCTCGGTGCGCCACTCCAGAGCCATTTTCAACTATCGCTTCTCTATCCTCTTTCAGCATACGAGAACTCTCTGTCAGATCAGTCAAATAGCTTACTTTCTCTTTCACAGTGTTTCAATATGAATTTGTCTGTGGTCTTTATTATAACATATATTTTATATATGTCAAGTATAAGTTTATGGAATTCAGCCGAAAAAGGTTTGTTCCAGCGCTTGACGGATGTCATTTAGGATGTCATCGGTATCCTCCAGCCCGACGCTGAAGCGGAAAAAGCCGCCGTGGAATTCCTCCGGATACAGGTACTGCCGTTCGTCGTCAGGGCCAAGAAATACGATCAGGCTTTCATCGTGACCAAGCGAAACAGCGGAGGTGATGACTCTCAGGTGACTGACGAAGCGGTTGTGCGCGTCCGCGTCGCCGTTCAGCCCGAACGCGATCATGCCGGAAAAGCCGCTCTTCATCTGCTTTGCGGCGACTGTATGGCCGCGGTCGCTTTCCAGCCCCGGATAGGCGACGAAACGGACCGCGGGATTGCCGTTTAAAAACTCCGCAATTCGCAGGGCGCTTTCGCTGTGCTGACGCATCCGCAAAGGCAGTGTAACTGCGCCGCGCATAATCAGCCACGCGTTGAACGGGCTGATGGCTCCGCCGAGGTTGACCATCGCGTCCGCCCGGATTTTATCGATGAGTTCTTTTTTTCCCGCAACCGAGCCCCCAAGCGCATCGCCGTGGCCGTTGATGTATTTCGTCAGGCTTTCCACCGTCAGATCGGCACCCAGTTCCGCAGGCCGCTGATGGTACGGCGAAGCGAACGTGTTGTCTACGGAAAACAGAATGCCTTTCTCGTGAGCGATTTTCGCAATTTCCGCAATGTCGGTGATTCCGATGGTCGGATTGCCCGGCGTTTCAATGTGAATCAGCTTCGTGTTTGGGCGAATTGCGGCCCGGACAGCCTCCGCGTCCGCCGTATCCACCAGAGTTGCCTCGATGCCGTACTTTTCTTTGAGCTGCTCGGTCAGCAGACGGTACACGGCGATATAGGTTACCTTGGAGCACACCACATGATCGCCCGATTTCAGGAAGGCAAAGAACACGCCGGAGAGTGCGGCGACGCCGGAAGCCAGCACGACGCTGTCTTCAGTGCCCTCCAGCGCGGCGATTTTCTCCTGCAGATACTGCTGGTTTACCCCGCCGTTGCGGGTGTACAGCGCTTTCCCCGCGCTGCTCCAATTCAGGCTGCTGGGATCATACGGGAGCTCGTAGCAGTTGCCCATCGTGAGGGGCCGCTTGATTGCGCCGGTATCCTTGTCGACATCATTGCCCGCGTGGACTGCCCGGGTAAGGAATCCAAATTCGGAGCCGTATTTGCGTTCAGACATTTTCAATCTCCTTTGCCGGTTTGTTTGCAGAATGATCCGCGAAACGTCACTCCGTAGGCGCTTCCAGATCGGAAAGATCGTAGGGTGTCCGCTGATAGACAAAATAATTGAGCCAGTTAGAAAGCAGCAGCGAGGCATGGCCGTGCCACTTGAATACAGGCGGTTTTTCGGGGTTGTCGTCCCGGAAATAGTGGGCGGGCACGGAAATCGGCAAGCCCTTTTTCAAATCCCGCCGGTATTCCTTTTCCAGCGTGTTCCGGTCGTACTCGCAGTGCCCCGTAACAAAGAACTGTCTCCCGTTCCGGCTGGCGGCTAGATAGACCCCCGCTTCCCGGGATACCGCCAGAATCTCCAGCCGGGGAACTTTGTCAATATCCTGTTTCCGCACTTCAGTGTAACGGGAATGAGGCGCCCAGAAATAATCGTCGAACCCACGCAGAAGCGGATGGGCGGGATAGAGAATCCGATGCTCGTATACGCCCGAAAGCTTTTCGGGCAGTTCGTACTTCGGAACACCGTAATGGTAATACAGTCCCGCCTGCGCGCCCCAGCAGATGTGCAGTGTGGAATAGACGTTGTGTTTGGACCAGTCCATCACCCGACAGAGTTCCGGCCAATAGTCGACCTGCTCGAATTTCAGCCGCTCCACGGGAGCGCCGGTGACGATCATACCGTCATACCGGTTTTCTTTCACGTCTCGGAAGCTTTTATAGAATTTCAGCAGATATTCGGCCGGTGTATGCTTCGACACGTGGCTGTCCATGCGAAGAAATTCCACATCGAGCTGAAGCGGCGTGTTGCTCAGCAGGCGCAGCAGCTGGAGTTCCGTATCCGCTTTCGTCGGCATCAAATTTAAAATCAGAAGCTTCAGCGGACGGATGTCCTGGTGAATTGCCCGGAATCGGTCCATCACGAAAATATTTTCCTTTTCGAGCGCTTCCGCCGCCGGAAGCCCTTCCGGTACGGTAATCGGCATACCGCTGCACCTCCGTCCGCCATAAAATTTCTCTGAGAAACAAGTGAGGAGCGGTTTTGGCGCCCCTCACATTTTACTATCCTGCTTTTTACAGGTTCCATATGTTTGTTTTGCGTCTTTGCGAAGCGTATTCTCTTAATCTTTGATGGCCTTATCGAGCGCCTGACCGAGGTCCCAGATAAGGTCTTCGGGGTCCTCAACGCCGATGGAAAGACGAATGGTCTCCGGACCGAAGCCCGCGGCTTTCTGCTCCTCCGGGGTCAGCTGCTGATGGGTCGTGGTGGAAGGATGAATCACCAGGGATTTCGCGTCTGCCACGTTCGCTAGCTGCGAGAAAATTTCCAGACTGTCGATAAACTTCTTCGCTTCATCCACGCCGCCCTTTACGGAGAAGGTGAAGATGGAGCCCGCGCCCTTCGGGAAATATTTCTTCGCGAGGTCGTAGTACTTGTTGGATTTGAGGCCCGGATAGTTGACTTCCTGCACCTTCGGGTTGTTTTCCAAAAATTCCACGATCTTTTCCGTGTTGGAGACGTGCTTCGCCACGCGGAGTGAGAGGGATTCGAGACTCTGAATAAACAGCCATGCGTTGAACGCGGAAAGCGTAGCGCCCGTGTCGCGCAGAAGCTGCGCACGGATCTTCGTCACAAAGGCGCCCCCGCCGAGGTCGCCGAATTTAATGCCGTGGTAGCTTTCGTCCGGCTCCGTGAAGCCCGGGAACTTCCCGTTTTTCCAGTCGAAGTTTCCACCCTCGACGATCACGCCGCCGATGGAGGAGCCGTGTCCGCCGATGAACTTCGTCGCGGAGTGAACGACCACTGCCGCGCCGTGTTCCAGCGGACGGAACAGATAGGGCGTTGCAAAGGTGTTGTCGACGATGACTGGAAGTCCGTGCTTCTTTGCGAGCTCGCCCACCGCGTCAAAATCGATCACGTTGATACCCGGGTTACCGAGGGTCTCGTAATAGATCGCCTTCGTCTTCGGAGTGATCGCTTTCTCAAAATTGCCGACATCTTCCGGGTCAACAAACACGGTGTGAACGCCATATTTCGGCAGCGTGTGCGCAAACAGGCTGTAGGTGCCGCCGTACAGCGTGCTGGCGGAAATGATCTCGTCGCCCGCTCCAGCGATGTTCAGGATCGCGTAGGTTACCGCCGCCGCGCCGGATGCCACCGCGATCGCTGCCGTTCCGTTTTCCAGAGCGGCAATCCGCTGTTCAAACACGTCGGTTGTCGGGTTCGTCAGCCGTGAATAAATGTAGCCCGGAACCGTCAGCGCGAAACGGCCTTCCGCCTCCGCGGTATCCTTGAACACATAGGAGGAAGTCTGATAAATGGGAACGGCTCGCGCGCCGGTCGCCGGATCGGGCTTCTGCCCCGCCTGTACCTGTAACGTATCGAATCCAAATTTTCTCTCGCTCATTGTCAATCAACCTTTCTGCATGATTATTTTTATTTGAATTTCAGGGAGTACCAAAGAAAAAAGGTAGAAAAAAAGGGCCGGCAGATTTGACCTGTCAGCCCTTGCTCTATAAAACTGTGCACAAAATCAGCGCAGTTCGATTGGCGGAAGGCTTCGGTCATGTTCGTTTTTGCACATGCGGCAGCACATGATGCCGCACATCGCGCACATCATGCACATGGAAGCCATTTTTCCGCTGAACGTTCCTGTCGTCATACCGAAGTCCTCCTGTTTCTTAAAAATAGTATTTATATATGTATTGCTAATATAATATCCCATCTGCCCCGCGATGTCAATAGCTTTTTGAAATAAGATGAAAAACATCCTGCAAATGGAACTTTTTCTGCAGATGCAGCGTTTTAACCCTTCCGAACGATTGTGGAGCGCTGAATGATTGGAATAGAATTCAAGTATATTCTCCCATTTTTTAGAAATTATAATAAAAATTGTTGGGAGGAATTTACAATGAGCAGTCACGACAATTTCGGCGGCGCAAAGCTTCCATCCGATCAGATGGAAGCAAATATCAACTATATCCGCAATATTTTCGCTCCTGACGACACGCTGCAATTTCGCTATCTTACCAATTCCCCGGATTCCGGACTTCAGTTCTGCCTGATTTACGCCGACGGCATGATCAACAACAAGCTGATGAACGACGACATTATCCGTCCTCTTCAAAATTACGAATTTCCGGATCGGAAAGCCGATTTGATGGAATTGATCCTGCGGCGCGTAACGCCTTCCAACAGTGCGGAAAAGACGGCCGATGTCGACAAAGTCGTACAGGCGATTGTTTACGGCGACGCCGTTTTGCTTGCCGATGGATGCTGCGAGGGACTAATTCTGAACACAAAGGGCTGGAATGTTCGGGCCATTGCCGAACCGGAAAGCGAACGGGTACTCCGCGGGCCGAGGGAAGGATTCAACGAGTCCCTTCTGGTCAACCTTTCCATGCTTCGGCGCAAGCTTCGCACTCCCGACCTGAAATTCCAGTATATGACCTTCGGTAAAAAATCACGCACCAAGGCATGCCTTTGCTATCTGGACAGCATTGTAAACAAAACGGCTCTGACGGAGCTTGACCGGCGTCTGGCTCAGATTGATATCGACGGGACGCTGGACTCCAACTACATTTCGGAGTTGATTAAAGAAAAACCGTTTTCCCCTCTGGAAGCGGCAGGGGCCTCGGAACGCCCGGACGTGATTGCCGCGAACCTTCTGGAAGGACGCATTGCCTTGTTCCTTGACGGCACACCGGTCGTTCTCACAGTTCCGCATCTATTCACTGAATATTTTCAAAGCGACGAGGATTATTACCTCAATTACGTATTTGCAACAATCGGCAGGATTCTGCGCATTCTTGCGTTCTTCATTTCCACCAGTTTCCCTGCGATTTATATTTCTCTGGTTACGTATCACCAGGAGATGCTGCCCACCCCGCTGTTACTGAGCATCTCGGCGGCACGCCAGAGCGTACCATTCCCCACGGCGCTTGAGATGCTGATGATGCTCGTGGTTTTCGAGATGCTCCGTGAATCCGGAGCGCGCATGCCGGGAATCATGGGACAAGCGCTCAGCATTGTAGGCGCTCTGGTCGTCGGTCAGGCCGCGGTGGAAGCGAAAATCGTCAGCGCCCCCATTATCATTGTCGTGGCACTTACCGGCATCTGCGGCTTTATGATTCCCCGGATCAAGGGCTTTATGATTATTGAACGGTTCTTTCTGATGGGATTCGCGTGCATTTTGGGCCTTTACGGCTATCTGCTCGGCGTGCTGGCGATGCTGGCGATGCTGTTCGGAACCTACTCCTTTGGGGTGCCGATCATGCCGGATGTCTATGCCCACGAATTTCAGGATTATAAAGACGTCTACGGCCGGGTTACCTGGAAAAAGATGAACAAGCGGCCCAAATTGCTGACAAACGATCAGACCCGGCAAAGGACGAAAGGAAACACAAAATGAAACGGTGGAGAAAGCTGTTCGTACTTTTGGAAGCGACCGCGATTCTGTTCCTTTTCAGCGGGTGCTGGAATTATAAGGAAATCGAAAAAAACACCATCGTCGCCGGTGTCGCAATTGACCCGGGAACAGGCGGCTACAAATACCATGTGACGTATGAGGTTCTCAGTCTGACCGGCGGAAAAGATCAGACCATTAAATCAGCACTTTTGGAATCGGACGGCAACTCCATTTTTGACGCTGTACGCCAAACGGTGGCAATGGCGGATAAAAAGCTGTACTTCAGTGACTGCAAAATCGTCATTGTCAGCAAAGAAATTGCCAAAGAAGGCATCGAACCCCTGCTTGACTTTTTTCTGCGCGATCACGAGCCCCGCATCTCGCTTCTGTTCGCCGTGTCGGACGAAAATACCGCCGCTGAAATTTTGAATATTCAACTGAAAACGGGCGAGCCGGTATCATACAAAATCAGCAGCATGATGGAGCAGTCCAAGGACGTGCTGGGGCATGTTCTGCCCTATCCGCTGTATCAAATCTATAACGTTTTTACATCCAAGAATCAGGAACTGACTCTGCCTGATATCCGTATTGTCAAAGTATTTGAAAATGAAGAGCCGAAGCTTGGCACAAACGTCATATTCCGTCAGGATAAAATGATCGGCATCATGCCGGAAGACGAATGTCTGTATTACCTGATGCTGAAAAACAAACTCAAAAGCGGCATTCTCCTGACCGGCATCCCTCCGAGCCAAAAGAATATCGCCCTTGAAATCATGAAGTGCAGTACAAAGATGGAATCCGTCGTCAGCGGAAGCCATGTGACCATGAAAATTCAAATCAACATCGACGCAAATCTCGCCGAGGAAAACAGCCAGAAGGAAAACTACACGGTGGGGAACGGCGAATTCAAAGATATTGAAAAAGCCGCCTCAAAAATGGTTCAGGAACAAACGGAAAGTGTGATCGGCGATATCCAGAAAAATTACGGGACCGATATCTTCGGATTTGGCTCGGAAATCCATCAGGACCGCTATGACGACTGGATGCGGATGGAATCAAACTGGGACAAGATTTTTCCGACCGTAAAATGTGAGGTCTCGGCAGACGTAAAGCTTCTCAATTCTTCCACCGCACTGGTGAAAGGCGGCAGTTGACTGTGTATATCACGATTTTTCTGGTATTTTATATCACGCTCGTCTTTACAGATCTCATTCCGATGATTAAAAAAAAGGATCGGGATTATCTGTGGTTCTATTTTCCGGTCTATGCGGTTACGCTGATCGTCAATATTCTGATCGGCCTGAATTTTCGCAGTCCAAGCATTACGGCCATTCTGGAAAAATGGCTGTCAAATTTTATAAAATGAGGAAATTGTTTGATGAAAGATCGTATTACCGGAAAACAGATGGAATGTACGATTGCCCTTTTTCTGATTGGAAGTTCCCTCGTAACCGGATCGGCTACCCAGGCCAAGCAGGATACATGGTTCTGCATGATTCTGGCGCTCCTGCTGAACATTCCTCTTGTATGGGTTCACTCACAGATTCTGGAACTGTACCCCGGTCGAAACTACTTTGAAAACATCGTAAAGGCCTGCGGAAAACCGGTCGGGAAAGCACTGTGCATTCTTTTAATGATTTATAGCTTCCATATTGCTGCTCTTGTAAAAAAAATTTTCGTCAATTTTATTCAAACCCTGAATATGCCGGAAACACCGTTTATTTTCATTCTGCTTTCCATCGTAATGGTGGAATTCTATATGTCGAAAAAGCGCTTGTTTGTTGTGGCACGTGTTTCAAAATTCACAATTCCGCTTCTGATTGTTACCGTTCTGATGACCATGATTCTCTCTTACAGCAATCTCGACCCTTCCAATCTGAAGCCAGTTTTGAGATCGGATTTCAGATCAATGGCAAGCGGAACCCTGCTCATCTTCACTTTACCTTTTGGGGAGTCCGTCCTGTGCGCGCCGATGTTCGGCGCTTTGGACCAAAGGGAGCCGGTGTTTCCCGTCTTTTTGAAAGGAATGCTCCTCGGATTCTCGATCCTTCTGTTCGCCAATCTGCGCAATCTTCTCATTCTGGGGAACTCGGAAAGCGTCTTTGCCTATCCGTCCTATCAGGCTGTAAGCGTAATTGGGATCGGCGATTTTTTCACCCGTATCGAAGTGATTATCGGGTTTAATCTTCTTCTTGCCGGCTTTATTAAAGTGTGCGTAACCTATTTCACCTGCTGTCAGGAAGTTGCCAAAATTTTTGATTTTGACGATTATGTGCCGCTCTTTGCGCCCTGCGGGCTCATTCTTGTGACATTGATTATGCTCGTCAATTCCAACACGGAGGAAATGCTGAACTGGCTGAAATACCATCCTTTTTATTCTCTGCCGTTTCAGGTTGTCATCCCGGTCGCGGTGCTGATTACCGGAAAAATCAGAAACAGAGCGCAGAAAAAGAAACGGATGCAAAAGAAAGCCATTGAAAAGCAATCTGTCTCAAGCAAAATCTCGCCGGAAAACGCCTGAAACAAGAATTCCACAAAGCGGCTTTGGAATCGTTCCAAATGCGAGCCTTGTGGATTTTTTATTTGCACTATTCTATTTTAGAAATTTTTTGTCTCCAGAGTGCCCTCTGCAGCGCAGCCTGCAGCTTACTGTCCTCCTGCTCGCCGCGTTTGGCTTCGAGAATACTTCGCGCCCTTTTCTCAGCCGCCTGGGCCCGTTCCCGATCGATTTCCTCCGGCCACTCGGCGCTGTCTGCCAGGACGGTTGTTCTGCCGTCCCCCACCTCCAGAAAACCATCGGAAACGAACGCGCAAAGCCACCGGTCTTCCTTTTTGATTTTCAGGGGCCCGGCCGACACGGAAACGACCATCGGGATGTGTCCGCTGAGAATTCCGATCTCTCCACCGGGGGTCTTCACAACCAGCTCCTGTACTTCATCCGCATAAAAAGCTCTGTCGGGCACTACAACTTCAAGACGGAACGTACTCATTGTCGCTTTTGCGCCTCCTACATGCTTTTCGCGGTTTCATAAACCTCTTCGATTGTGCCTTTCATAAAGAACGCAGACTCCGGAATATCATCCATTTTGCCGTCGATAATTTCCTGAAAACCTCGAATCGTATCTTTGATCGGCACATATCTTCCGTCGAACCCTGAGAAAACCTTTGCAACAAAAAACGGCTGAGAAAGATACCGTTTGATTTTCCTTGCCCGGTAAACCGTGAGCTTATCCTCTTCGGAGAGCTCGTCCATCCCAAGAATCGCGATAATATCCGTAAGTTCTTTATAGCGCTGAAGCATTTCCTGAACACGACACGCAACACGGTAATGCTCCTCGCCCACAATACGGGGATCGAGGATGCGGGAAGAAGAGTTCAGCGGATCGACCGCCGGATAAATACCCTCCTCCACGATGGAACGCGACAGCACGGTGGTGGCATCCAGATGGGCAAATGTGGTAGCGGGCGCAGGGTCCGTCAAGTCATCCGCAGGAACATAAACCGCCTGAACCGATGTAATGGAGCCTTTCTTGGTCGATGTGATACGCTCCTGAAGCGCGCCCATATCCGTTGCCAGCGTCGGCTGGTAGCCGACGGCAGACGGAATTCTGCCAAGCAGGGCCGAGACCTCCGAGCCTGCCTGAACGAAACGGAAGATGTTGTCCACAAAGAGCAGGACGTCCTGCCCAAGCTTATCCCTGAAATACTCGGCAATTGTAAGACCGGTAAGCCCCACCCGCATTCTTGAACCGGGCGGTTCGTTCATCTGCCCGAATACCAGCGAGGTTTTTTCCAACACGCCCGAATCACTCATTTCGTGCCAAAGGTCGTTGCCCTCGCGCGAACGTTCTCCGACTCCCGTGAACACGGAATAACCGCCATGCTCCGTTGCAATATTCCGAATGAGTTCCTGAATCAGCACGGTTTTTCCGACTCCGGCTCCGCCGAACAATCCCACCTTACCCCCTTTTGCGTAAGGGGCCAGAAGATCGATGACCTTGATTCCCGTTTCAAACATCTCGGCCGCGGGAACCTGTTCGTCAAAATCCGGCGCCTGCCGGTGGATCGGCCAATAATCGTCGGCAACAATTTCACCCTTTCGATCAATCGGCTGACCAAGTACATTCAGTACCCTGCCCAAGGTTCCTTTGCCGACCGGTACCCGGATGGCGCTGCCCGTGCCGACGGCGCTCATCCCACGGATCAGGCCCTCGGTGGCCGTCATCGAAACACACCGAACGGTCTGGTTGCCTAAGTGCTGCATCACTTCGGCAAATACTTCTTTCCCTGCGTTGTCGATGATGACCGCGTCATAAATCTTGGGAAGGCTTTCTTCAAATTTAATATCGATAACCGGACCGATTATCTGTACAATCTGACCTGTATTCCCTGCCATAATCCTGCTCCTTAATCAAACATCTTTCCCCTACTCCAGTGCCGAGGCTCCGCCGATAATTTCCGTAATTTCCTGAGTGATCGCCGCCTGCCTTGCCCTGTTATACTGGAGGTTCAAAGCCGAGATCATCTTGTCCGCATTGGTGGTCGCACTGTCCATCGCCGTCATTCGCGCGCTTTGTTCGCTCGAATACGATTCGACAAGCGCGCCGTATACAATACCCCTGAGGTACCTGGGCACGAGAACGTCAAAAACGTCCCCCGGCGACGGCTCAAAATAGATTGGGTTATCGGGATTCATCTTTTCGGTATTTTCAATTTCAAGCTGTTTTTGTAAATCTTCAAGATTCAGCGGCAGCAGCCTGACCGCTTTCGGTTCGAGCCGGAAGGTGTTGATCTTTTGGGTATAAGCGAGATAAACTTCATCTAATTCCCCGCTGAGAAACCGTTCAAGCATGATTTCCGCTATTTCACCCGCCCGGTCAACGGTAGGGTCTGAAACCGGATAAGCAAAGGCCCCGTCTACGGCAACCGGCTTTTTCTGAAAATACATCCGTCCGATCTGCCCGGCAAGGAACAGCACGGGATTCTCCTTTTGCCGGCACAGCTGTTCCGCATACTTAATAATATTGTGGTTATATCCGCCGGTCAGACTCTTGTCGCCGGTCAGGACAAAAATACCCGCCGTCTTTTTTTGCTTTTCTGCCCTTTGATCGGAATATTTGCTTTTAATCTCGCCGCTTCGCGCCAGAATATCCGCAACCGTGATTTTCACCTTGTTGAAATAGGGTTCCGTCTGTTCGAGCTGCTGCTGTGCTTTTTTCAGTTTTGCGGCAGATATCAGCTTCATGGCTTTTGTAATCTGCCTTGTATCGGTGACGCTTTTCATTCTCAGCTTGATTTCGCGTATATTTGCCATAAGCAGTTACCGCCTTTTATCATACCCTGTCCGCTTTACACTCTTCTACCGCCTTTTTCAGCAGTTCTTCTGTTTCCGGAAGCAATTTCCCGGTCTGCCGTATGGACTGCAGGATTTCGGGATAATTCCCCTTCAGGTAGTTCAGTACCTCCTGCTGGAACTTTCTCACTTCTTTCACAGGTACGTCCAAAAGATATTTGCCGGTAGCAATATAAAGCAGGACGGCCTGATTCTCTGCTGGATACGGGCAATACTGATCCTGTTTCAGCGTTTCGAAAATCCGCTCACCCAAAAGCAGCTTTTCCTTGGTTGCTTTGTCAAGATCGGACCCGAACTGCTCGAAGACAGCAAGCTCCCGGTACTGCGCGAGATTCACGCGCAGAGGTCCAGCGGTTTTCTTGACCGCCTTAATCTGAGCGTCACCTCCGACACGGGAAACGGAAATGCCGACGTTGATTGCCGGACGCTGACCTGAATAGAACAGCTCCGATTCCAGAAAGATCTGTCCGTCCGTAATGGAAATAACGTTTGTGGGAATGTAGGCCGAAATATCGCCGGCCTGAGTTTCAATGATTGGAAGCGCGGTAATGGAGCCTCCGCCAAGCTCGTCGGAAAGTCTTGCCGCCCGTTCCAAAAGCCTTGAATGCAGATAGAAAACGTCCCCGGGAAAAGCTTCGCGGCCCGGCGGCCTGCGGAGCATCAGAGACATGGCCCGGTAGGCGACCGCGTGTTTGGAAAGATCGTCGTAAACGATCAGAACGTCCCTGTTCTGCTCATACATAAAATATTCGGCCATTGCACAGCCGGCATACGGAGCGATATACTGCAGCGTCGAAGGTTCGCTTGCCGTGGCCGACAGGATAATGGTATAGTTCATGGCACCGTATTTTTCAAGTGTGCCGTGAATACTTGCAACGGTAGAAGCCTTTTGGCCGATGGCAACATAAACGCAGAGAACGCCGCTTTCTTTCTGATTGATGATCGCGTCGATCGCAATTGCGGTTTTACCGGTCTGCCGGTCGCCGATGATAAGCTCTCTCTGTCCCCTGCCGATCGGTGTTAGGGCATCGACCGCGAGAATCCCGGTCTGAAGGGGCTGATCGACGTGCTTCCGGTCAATAACGCCGGGGGCGAGGAATTCAACCGGCCGGTAAGAAGCCGCGTTGATTTCCCCTTTGCTGTCCAGCGGCTCGCCGAGCGCGTTGACGACTCTGCCGAGAAGAGCTTCTCCGACCGGTACCTGAACAGTGGTTCCCGTGCTCCGCACTCCGGTGCCTTCCGTGATTTCTGTTTCGTCGCCGAGCAGCACGCAGCCGATATTGTCTTCTTCCAGATTCAAGGCCATTCCGCTGACGCCGTTTTCAAACTTCAACAGTTCTCCGTACATGCAGTCGCGAAGACCGTAAATTCTTGCAATGCCGTCGCCGGAGCTGAGAACGCTGCCGACGTTTTCCGCCTCAGTCTGTACGCCGTAATTTTCGATCTGCTGTTTTATAATGGTACTGATTTCTTCCGGTCTTATCTTCACCGTATTCACCTCCTTATGGATTGATTTCGGACTGCATCCGGAAAAGCTTCCCTTTGACGGTGCCGTCGTAGACATTGCCGTCCACGGTTACTTTAACGCCGCCGATCAGGGAAGCATCCGTTTCTACGGCAATTTTCACAGAAGAGCCATGGTAAATAGATTGAAACGTTTTACCGATGCCGTCAAGCTGGGCCTTATCAAGCGGAAACGCCGTCGATACGGTCAAGTTAAGGATATTCCGATATTCGTCCGCCATGCGGACATAAGCGCAGCATATCTCCGGCAGAGAACGAATCCGACCTTTCTCCAGCAGCAAAAGCAGAAAATGCAGGATATTGTCTTCTACCCGCTCCCGAAAAAGCGCGGCAAGTACACTTTTCTTCGCCTGAGGAACGCTTCGGGGGGTGAGTAGAAAAGCAGAAAGGCCGTTCTCTTCTTCATAGGTCTGTGAAACTGTTTCCAAGTCTATTTGATACTTTTCCACGGCGCCGGTCTCGATCGCCAGGTTCAGCAGTGCTTTCGCGTATCGTTCCGCTGCCATAGACATCAGGCGGCACCTGCCTCATCGATGAATTTATCAACCAGCAGCCTGTTGCTGTCCGTATCCAGATTGACTTCCAGAATCTTGGAAGCGGCAGCGAAAACGAGGCCCACCAGTTCGTTTCGAACCTCTTTCTGCATTTGCTCCCGCTCAAGCTCGATCTCTTTTGCGGCTTTTTCCAGGAGTTCTTCCGCCTGCTTCTGCGCGTCGGCCAAAATGTCCGCCTGGCGGGCCTCTGCCTTCGCGACGGCCGCCTCAACAATGCGTTTGCTTTCGGCTTTCGCACCTCTTAGCTGTTCCTCATAGTCCGCTTTCATCTGCAGAGCTTGTGCTTTCTGCTTTTCGGCGTCGGCTATGGAATTTTCAATTGCCTTTGTGCGGTTTTCCATGAAGCTCATAATCGGCTGAAACAGGATTTTGCGAAGGACAATATACAGGACGACCAAGTTCAGGAACGCCATAATAAACTTAAAGCCGTTTAAACTTTCAAGCAAGGAAACATCACCTCTTCCCCAAGACATCCGGTTGAAAGGGAAGCAGAACCGCTGAGAGGAAAAAACCCTCTCAGCCATTCAACTTCGTCGGGACACAGAACCTGTTCTCATAGCTCGCAGGTTCTTACATCTTTCCAATCAGCATAACGGCGATAACGAAAGCGAAAATTGCCGTAACCTCGGAAAGAGTTGCAAAAATAAGGCTTGTGGAAAGGATTTTGCCGGCTGCTTCCGGATTTCTGGAAACGCCTTCCGACGCTTTGCAGGAAGCAATTCCGAGGGTGATGCCTGCGCCAATCGCGGAAAACATAGCGATTGCCGCGGCGAATGCGATCGATCCTGACATTTGACTCACCTCCTTTGTATCACAAAGTCTGTTTCATGAATTTATCAGTAAATACAAGCCATCCGGCCTGCAGATACCCAAAAGAACACCTGCTTTACTCCACCGCCTCCGATATGTAGACGGAAGAAAGAAACACAAAGATATACGCCTGCAGGCCGGCGTCGAAAATATCGAAGAAAAAGCTTGCGACGGGTACCACGGGCTTGGCAAAAATCGCGCCCGCATAAAGCATTTCCATAATGATGTACCCTGCCAGAATGTTCCCAAAAAGCCGAAGGGAAAGCGAAATGGTTCGGGTCCCATAATCGAGAAGATGAAACGGGAGCATAATGGGAACCGGTTTAAAAAAGCTGAAAAGAAAACCCTTGATGCCCTTGTATCGGATGCCTGATATGGCTACCAGACTGACCGTCATTAGCGCCATCGTGATGGTAACATTCAGGTCTTTAGTCGGCGGATCGATGGAAAACTGCGGAATCCCGGCAAAAAAACTGAGTCCGGTTAGCTTGTACAGGTCCGCCGCCGTTGGAAAGATGTTAAAGATCCCGGAAACGTTCGCAAACACAAGGAACAGGAGAATCGTGCCAAAATAAGGGACAAAGTCTACGCCGTGTTCTCCCATGTTGTTCTTGATCAGCTTGGTTACGGTCTCCACAATAATCTCAGCAATGTTCTGCTTTCCCGTAGGAACCGTTTTCAGGTTCCGGGTGAACACCAGAGATAAAACAATCAGGACGGCCATGATCATCCACATCATGACGATGCTGTCCGCGACGGGGATGTCCAATCCCCTGATATGTATCCAGAACAGATTGCCGGATTCGAATGCCTTGGAAGCGTCCAACCGAAGCACCACCCTATTCAAAATCGTTTTTTGTCAATCCCAACGTCTCTGTTATACTATTTATCATAACGATAAGAGGTACCGCCAGAATTCCGGCGATAAATCCGTACAGGAGCCAGGCGCTTATCATATACAGGATGAGGATAAGCGGCAGCAGGGCAAGCTGAATTGCGGTAAACACAAGGATACTTCCCGCAACCGCTTTTCCGCCGTTCCATCCGGAAAAAGCCTGAAAGAGCCGTTCGTTGCCAACCAGTCGGGCTACGCTCAGCAAAGTGCCCGCAAACAGACCGGCAAGCGCAGGCCATCTGTTTTTTTCCGGCAAAGCCAAATCTGCCGCCGAACATAAAACCAGGAAAATTACCGCTCTTTTCACAATGAACCGGTCCAGTTTACCGAAAAGCATTTTCTCATTCTCCGCAAATGTTTTGTGTTGTATTACGGATGCTCTCCGCGCGTTATCCTCCGATCTGAAACATGTTCCGTGTGCTGTCGCTCTTCGTGTGCTCATTCAGATAATGGCGCAGAGGTTTATTTTTGATTGCCGAAGCAATCCGTTCTTTTACGGTTTCATACGGCAGCCCTTTCAGATTAATCTCCTCCGATGAGTGCAGACAGGTTTTCAGCTTTCCATCCGCCGTTAACCGAATTCGGTTGCACTGCTCACAGAACGGATGACTCATCGGATTAATCAGTCCTATCCTGCCCTTGTATCCGGGAATATGGTAAAGCGTTTCAACGCCCATCACCGGGCCTTCAATCGGTTCCAGCCGCGGTTCACGCTCAAGGACCTTGGATGAACTGATAAAGCATTTGCTTTCCCAACTTGCACATTCGCCGATGGGCATCAGTTCGATGAAACGCACATCGATTTCTTCATTCCGGGTCATTTCCACAAAATCGCCGATTTCATCGTCGTTAAAGCCGCCGATTAAAACGGTGTTGATTTTCAGAGGCAGAAGGCCCGCAGCTTTGGCTGCCCGGATTCCCCGAAGAACATCGTCTAATTCCCCGCAGCGCGTTATTTTTTTATATTTGACCGGATCAAGGGTATCCAGACTGATATTCACCCGTGAGACCCCGGCCTGCTTCAGTTCCTGCGCCACCCCGCCAAGGAGGATGCCGTTTGTGGTGATGCAGATTTCTTTCAGCCCGTTAATCTCGCCGATTTGTCTGCAGAGCTCCAAAATTCCATTTCGCACCAACGGCTCTCCGCCCGTAATACGGACCTTATTAACTCCGAGTTCAACCGCCGCGCGCACAATGGAAGCGATCTCTTCGACAGAAAGAATATCAGAATGAAGTTTTTTAACCACCCCGTTTTTCGGCATGCAGTAGCTGCAGCGCAGATTGCACAGGTCAGTTACCGAAATGCGCAGATAACTAATAGTTCTGTCGTAGGCGTCCTTCATGACGATTCACCGCCGTTCCAATAAAAATCTCCGCTTTTGCCCCCGGACTTGCTCACCAGATGAATCCCCGTTAATTCCATATTCTTATCGATCGCCTTGCACATATCATAAACCGTCAGAAGTGCAATCGACGCGCCGGTTAGCGCCTCCATTTCCACCCCCGTTTTTCCATCGATGCTTACCGTGCAGACTGCGGTAATGATTCCGCCTTCCCGATCGATTTCAAAGTCGATGGAGCATTTGTTGATCGCAAGAGGATGACACATCGGAATTAAGGAAGAGGTCTGTTTCGCCCCAAGAATTCCTGCCACCGTGGCAACCCCTAAAACGTCGCCTTTTTTCACCGTATGGCCGGAAACCGCAGCGATTATTTCGGGGCTGACCCGAATGCTTCCCTTGGCCACGGCAACTCTTGTCGTAACGGGCTTTCCGGAAACATCGACCATCACGGCGTTACCGTCACTGTCAAAATGCGTAAACTCTCCCATGTAACAACCCTCTCATTCTTCACGGACGGAACAACTTTAAGCCCAGCGGCCGTATTCCGAATTTAACTGCGGTTGACATATGCGATGCTGCAGGCGCCTTCTCCTGTAATCATGCAGGGGCCCGCCGGGTTTGCGGGGGTGCATTTTCTTCCGAAATTGGGGCACATCGTCGGCTTCATTCCCTTCAGGACTTCGCCGCACATGCAAGCCTGCGCGTCTTCTCCGCTAATTTCAGGCATTTTCAGGCCATATTTTGCCTCGGCGTCAAACCGTAAGTATTGATTCTTCAACACCAACCGGGAATTCGGCAGAACGCCGATTCCCCTCCAGTTTGCGTCTTTTAAGGTAAAGGTTTCGTCGATCAGTTTTTGGGCCTGAACATTTCCCTGCTCTTTTACCACATTTTTGTATTGATTCATGGCGCAGCTGCTTTTTTTGCCGTACTGAACCATCGCCTGCAGGACAGCCTCCAGAATATCGGTCGGTTCGAAGCCTCCGATTACACACGGCAGGCCATATTCCCGAACGATTCGGTCAAAGGGAGCTGTTCCGGTTACCATCGCCACATGCCCAGGGCAAAGGAGAATGTCGATATCCGCATGGGAAATAACGTATTCGATTGCAGGCGGAGTAATCCGGTGGGCCGAAATGATGGAAAAATTATCCCTGTTTCCAGCTTCCTGAATCACTGCAGCCGTGCCGGGCGCGGTGGTTTCAAATCCGACCGCGAAATGTACCACTTCCGATTTTGTCGTTTTTGCAAGCTCCAGCGCCTGTGAGATATCATAAACCATCCGAACGTCGACGCCTTCCAGCCTGAGTTTTTCCAAGGAGCCCCATCTTGTCGGCACCCGCAGGAGATCCCCGAAGGTAGTAAAAACGATGTTCTCCTTTTTCACCAGATCCAGACCCATTGCAATTTCTTCTTCCGGCGTCACGCAAACCGGGCAGCCGGGGCCGCTCAACAGATGGATATTGGAGGGCAAAAGGTCGCGCAGGGAATACTGAACGATCGTATTTTCATGCGTGCCGCAGAAATTCATGATTTTCAGTTCCCGTTCCTGCAGCCTTCGATTCTCCTTTTCAATCGCGTCAAGAAGTTGTCTGGCATAGGCATCCGTCGCAACCACGTCGCGGTAAATCTTTCTGGGGTCTTTTACGATTTCGGTTGCAAAACCGGCATGAACGGCCACGGTATCGCCGATTTTAACTGTCGGCAGCAGCGTAATAGAAACCTCTTTCCGCGCTCCCCGGAAGCTGACGACGGCATCTTTCCCCTCAAGCTCGATCACCTCCCCGAATGCCGCAACACACATCGCTTTCACCTTCCCTGAAATTGGCTTTGTTTATTCGACCTCCAGACTGTCGATGTACAATTCATTGCCGGAAATAATTTTCATGCTTTTCTTGCCGCAGACAGCGCACTCGGAAAACGGAATTTTCGTCTCATATTCATTGCCGCAGATCCGGCACCTCACCCGGACCGGGACACGACGTATGACCAGTTCTGCGCCTTCCAGCGCCGTTGCCTGAACATACATCTCGAAACAAAGCTTCATGGTCGTGTCTTCGACCCCGGTTAACTCCCCTACAACCAGCCTGACCTGCATGACTCGCTTCACATCGTGTTCTTTGATCTGTTCTTTAATTACTTCGCAGATGCTTCTTACCATCGCAAGCTCGTGCAATTAAAGGCACCTCTCTCCGGGTTCCAGCCGTTAGCGTTCAGTACAGGAAATGCAGGGGTCCACGCTGCCGACTATAACCGGGATATCCGCAATTTTGTAACCGGGCATCATAACGCTCAGAGCTCCCCAGTTCGGATAGGTGGGAACTCTCCATTTGATGCGTTCCGGAATCGGCGTTCCGTTCGTGCGCGCGTAATAAATCAGCTCGCCTCTGGGCGCTTCCGATTTCGCAATCGCTTCGCCTGCGGGAATATCCGGCATACAGCCGAGGTCGGTTGGGCCCTCCGGCATATCTTTCAGGCACTGCTCAATAATCCGGATGGATTCCGAGACTTCCTGCAGCCGGACGAGAAGCCTTGAAAAAACATCGCCGTTCTTTTCGACGACCGGGTTCACCTTGAGTTTGTCATAGGCAGCGTAGGGGTTGTCCACCCGCACGTCATACCCGACCCCGGAAGCCCTTGCGACCGGCCCGACGACCCCGTATTCTATCGCCTTGTCCGTCGGAAGAACGCCCACGTTTTCCGTACGGCGGCGAATGGAGGCATCCGTCCTGCAGATTTTCGTAATTTCCTCCAGCGGCTTTTTCAGCTTTTCGAGGGTTGTGAGGATATATTGCTTTTGCTCGGGAGAAATATCATATCTTACTCCCCCAATGGTATTGACGGAAAGATTCATGCGGTTCCCGAATACGGATTCTTTCAGATCCTGCATGGTTTCCCGAAGCTCCATCGCATGCATAAAGAGGGAGTCAAAGCCGATGATATGCGGGAGAATACCGATATTGAACAGGTGCGAGGAGATCCGCTTAATTTCATCGGCAATTGCCCGCAGATACTCCGCCCTTTCCGGAATCTGGATTCCTGCCAGTTTTTCCAAAGCCATGCAGTAGGTAAACGGATGATTATTGGAACACAGAGAACAGACCCGCTCCGTAAGCGTCAGATTCTGATAAAAATTCCGCTGCATGGTTAGAAATTCGATTCCGCGGTGAACGTGTCCGGCATTGATTTCGAGGCCGACAACGGTTTCGCCCTCAACCTGAAGCTTAAAATAGATCGGCTCTTCCAATACTACATGCACCGGGCCGATGGGAATGTTATAGCTGCTCATTGGAATTGTCCCCCTTCCGGTTGGATTCCATGATTTTTTCCCACAGCGTGTTGGTGCTGGCGCCGTTTAGAGCCTCCGACAGCGGAATCATGGTATGGTCCTGCATCGCAATATCCTTATCCAGAAACAGTCGCTTCGGATTTGGATGGCCCTGAAGCTTAATATTGAAAAGCTCCTGCATTTCCCGCTCGTGCCAGTCCGCGCTGAGGAGGATCGGCGTGATCGATTTCACGGTTCTTTTCTCATCCGGCAGGGTAATGGCTGCCGTTAAATTGATCTGGTCAAAATAGAAGTGGTAGTTGACAACGACCTGAATCGGTTTCTCCGCCGGAACATCCGCCTCAGGGGCCGGAACCTGTTTGGCTAAGGGCGAAGGAGTATTCAGAGGAGATATCGTCATAACTCTCCCCTTCAAATCGGCTACGATTTTGGCAACGGCAACAATATCGTCCGGATTCTCCAAACTGCACCAGCCGCAGACAACACCCTTCCGGTCAATATCCCATTTCAGATGGAATTTTTCACCCAGTCTCCGGGTCATCCGGATATGGAACTGATTCATTGCCTCATCTTTCATGGTTTGGACACGCACCTTCCCATAGAACTTTTCTGCGGCATTTCGGGCACATTTTGCTTAAGCCACGTGTGTCGCCTTCCGTGCCATAAATCTTCTCCACCATTGCCGGCGAAAGCGGTACGATCGGCTCACCGCAGCAGACGCAAGGCTGTTTCTTCACATAAGTTTTTTCAATATAATTGTATTTATCCTCCTGCAGATGAGCGGTATGGTAATCGGTTGTCAAATGAATGGCGCCGTTCGGGCAGTAATACTCGCAAAGTCCACAGAAGGTGCAGGTGTCGTGCCATACGACAAAATCAATCCCTTTTTGATCCTCGGACTCCTGAATCTTGATCGCGCCGCCGGCGCAGACATATTCGCACAAATGGCAGGCCACGCAGGCCGCGGGATCGTGCTTAATTTTCCCCCTCAGCTTATCCGGTGCTGGCGAATCCTCGAAGGGATATGCGATGGTAGACGGGCCCTTCGCCAGATTTTGTAGAATAACCTTTAAAAATGCAGCCATGAATATCCCCCCTAGAACTTCTTCTTCCAGATTTCAATTGCCATTGCAATCCCGTCGATAATCGCCTGCGGCCGCGGGGGGCACCCCGGAACGTTAACGTCAACCGGGATGTAGGAGTCCAGTTGGGTCTTAACCGAGTAGCTCTCCCGGAAAACCCCGCCCGAAATCGGGCAGATGCCGACCGCCACAACAACCTTAGGTTCTGGAATCTCGTTATAAACACGGAGGACCTTATCTCGGACAACCGCCGTAACCGGTCCTGAAATCAGCACAATGTCCGCGTGCTTTGGACTTCCGCAATACCGGCAGCCGAGCCGTTCGACATCATACCGGGGAATCAGTGCGGTTGTCGCCATTTCAACATCGCATCCGTTGCACGAACCGGCATTGATCCGGTAAATCCAGGGAGATTTCTGCACGATCTTCTGAAGCAGCTCTGCCATATCATTTTCCTCCCTATATTCTGACACAAAGCAGCGTCAGCACCAAACTTACCAATGCCAGAGCGGTGGGTGCCAGCAGATAAAATTTATAGGCCTGATCCAGACGCATTCTGGCCCTCGAAGCCCGGACAATCGTAACCGTAAACAGGGTTAGAATCAGGCATTTCAGGAGAAACCACAGCAAATCAATCAACCAGAAGCCCCCGATTCCCGTCGGGAAAAACAGCGCGACGGTCAGAGCGGAAAGTACCAACATTTTCAGTCCGCCGGTCAGCTTAAACATGGCAAGCCCTATGCCCGAATATTCAAGGAGTGGACCTTCGGTAATTTCGGTTTCCGCTTCCGGAATATCAAATGGCACTACCCCGAGCGTTCCGGGAATACAGCACAGCAGCGCAAGAAACGCGGGGAGCATCGGCAAATCGAACAGGAGGGAGCCTTTGCTCAGCTGGTAATTGACGATGCCGCTCAGCGAAAAGACAGCCGTTCCCCCCATCGCCGTCCCGACCCGCATTCCTACCGTCAGAAAAACGATCAGCAGCGGGATTTCATACGCCAGCATCATGGTAACTTCCCGGGAAAGTCCGACGGCGCTGTAAGGTGACCCGGAGGCCGACGCCCCGATGATCAGGGCAAGTGCCGGCGTCGACAGCAGATACAGAATAACCAGAAGGTCGCCGGACTGGTATAGACCGGAATAGATGCCCGTGACGGGAATGACGGCAATTGCCGCGAGCATTCCCGCAAAGCCGAGAAGCGGAGCGGCCCGGAACGCGGCGGCGTTGGCGGTTCTCGGGATCAGTGTTTCCTTCTGCGACAGCTTTACCATGTCAAGGTACGGCTGGTAAACGGGAGGGCCGACTCGCCTCTGCATCCTCGCATACAGTTTCCGGTCTACGCCGGTGAGGAACAGCCCCATCAGAACGGCAAAAAGGCCTCCGGGAAAAATCAGAATGTTGAAAAGAAGTTCTGCTATATTCATTTTTCCTCCGCCTCCTCGCCATCACCGAACACGGGGATTATGGCTTTGTGCAGTTTTTTCACCAGTTTTACGGGTGTCTCATACAGGTTCTGAGCGGACACGTTGACCGCATCCGAATCAAGATCGGTCACGCCGCAGGTGTAGGCATCGATATACCGGACCTTTCGGCTACCGGAGAACAGGAACACCGCGCCGACGGCAAGCCCCAGAAGGAGCGCAGTCGTAACGGTACCAACCTGCCAGGTGCCGAGCGGGGTATTGATGCTGAACAGCGAATAGGACGGCGGTGCGATACCCGCCAGACCCAGCACTTTCGAAATAACGGAAATAGGGAGTCCGGGCATAACACCGAACAGAATGCTCACCGCGGACAGAACTCCCATCGGCACTAGCATGGTCCACGGTGCCTCTTTGACATTCTCAGAGGATTTCGAGGGAACTCCGAAGAATACCGAATGCATGAATTTTACAAAGTAGGCCATGGTAAACACGCTGCCGACCAGCGATAGGATGGCAAGGAAGACCTGACCTTTCTGCATGCAAGCTTCATAAATAATCCACTTGGAGGTAAATCCGCTGAATGGTGGAATACCGGCCAGCGAGAGCGCTCCGACCAAGAAGAACGTCATCGTCACCGGCATTTTTCTGCCCAGCCCGCTGACTTCGTCCAGATTGTGGGCATGGGCCTGTACCATAATCGCGCCTGCTGCAAGGAACAGGAGGTCTTTAAAAAACATGTGGTTTACAAAATGCAGCATTGCGCCGGTTATCCCCAGCGTGGAACCGAGGCTCAGGCCGAGGATAATATAACCGATCTGGCTGACGGTGCTGTAAATGAGCAGGCGCTTGATTCCGCGCTGCACCAGTGCCATCGCACCGGCATACAGAATCGTAAATCCGCCGACCCACGACACCACGCTCATCACAACCGGGCTGCCGCCGGCCATTCCGAGGCGGGCAAACACAACGGCGCCTCCCATGAGGAAAAAGAGCTTAATCAGCCCATATGGCGCGCTCTTTAAAAGCACCGAAGAAATATATCCGCTGACGGGGGTCGGGGCAGTCGCCGGATGCATCTGGTAATCGATGCGGAACGGCAGCACGGCGGCCTTCATCAAAAAACCGACGGCGATGAGAACAAGGCCCAGCCCAGCCGTGCCAAGGTCCATGCTCTTCAGTCGCTCCGCAAGCACGGTCATCTCGAAGGTGCCCGCTTTTGCCGTTAGGATGAGTATTCCTAAAAACGCAATACTCGCGCCGATATAGTTGAAGATAAAGTACTTGAAGCCTTCCTTGAGTGCGTCCTTCGTTTCCTCATGGATAATGGAGAAGTACAGTGTCCAGCTGCTCATGATCTCCCAGAAGATGAAGAAGGAGAAGAAATCTTTGCTGGTGGCAACGCCGATGAGTCCCCCAATCATCATCAGGAAGAACATATAATAGCGGTTTTGGGCGTGCGCGTGGCCCATGTAGCCAAGGGAGTACAGCATATTGAGCAGGCCAACAAAGGAAATCAGCAGCGCGAAGCTGAGCGAATACACGTCGAACGACGCGTGGGAAGCCGCAACTGCGGCAAGCGTGGCAACCATCACGGCAACGGAGGTCCAGCCTGCGACCTTCGGCGAACGTTTGCCCAGGAAATAGGCCAGCAGGCCGCCAAGCATCGGAATCATAATGATGACCGGCCAGGTCACCTGAATCTGAGGGACGGCAGCCATCGCCATTCCGCCTTTTGCCGCGACGAAATTTGCAGCAGTGACGACGAGGTCGAGTCCGAACTGCGGGAACAGCCCGTTGAAAAGCACCAGCCCGGTAAGGAGGCCGATTGGGATCAGCATGGTCAGGGGGGCTTCTTTTACGGGAGGTCCCTCATACTTTTCAAAGAAAACCGTTTTAATAAGCCTGATATAGTAGATCGCCGCTATCATGCTGCCCAGCAAAATCAACGCCGCAATGTACCAGTACCCGGCGCTGACGGCAGCATAGAGCATAAGGAACTTACTGATAAAACCGTTGAACGGGGGTAGACCCATAATCGACAGAATGCCGATCGACATGCAGCCTGCGGTAAAAGGCATTACTTTTCCGATTCCCTTGAACGCGGTGATCTCTCTGGTTTTCAGCCGGTATACCAGCGCGCCTACGGCAAGGAAGAGCATTCCCTTGATGATCGCGTGGTTCATCACGTGATAGAAGCTCGCAACCATACCGAGGTAGGTTCCAAGCCCGAGCGTGGTAATGATCTCACCCACCTGAGCCATGGTGGAGTACGCCAGAAGGCGTTTGATGTCTTTCTGAAGCAGCGCCATAATTTCGCCGTAAAACAGCGTTGCCAGTCCCAGAATGGAAACAGCCAGTCCAATATAGGAAAACCCACCGACCGAACCCAGCTTTGCCAGCAGTCCTGCTCCGAAAACCGCAAACAGCACCCGAACGATGCCGTAAACGCCGATTTTCGTCAGGATACCGGAAAGGATGGATGAAACGGGAGAAGGGGCTGCTGGATGCGCTTCTGGCAGCCAACTGTGCATCGGCACAAGGCCCGCTTTCACGCCGGCTCCGATCACAAACATGACGGCGACCGCAATCAGCAATCCGGGCTCCATTCCGGAAAGCTTACCCGAAACAGCCTGCATATCGAGGGTTCCGGCATTCTTCTGCAGCAGCAGGATCGCATACTGCATGACATAAGCACCGGAGGTACACATCATAAAGTATTTGAAACCGGCCTTCAGCGATCGGTCGGACGGTTCCTGAATGATCAGCAGATACGAAGACCAGGTCATGAGTTCCCAGAACACATAGAAGTTGCCGAATTGGGTGCTTGTAGCTACGCCGAGCAGACTTCCCAACGTCAGCAGCAGAAAGAAAAAATAGCGGTTATTATGCTCTTCCCCTTTGAAATATCCGACGGAATACAGCGAAGCCATCAGGACAAGCAGCGAAATGACCAGAGAAAACAGTCTGGAAAGGCCATCTACACTCCCGTCCATCCAAACCATTCCGACGGTCGCCGCGCAAATACCCACCGCAAGAAAGCCCCTGAGCTTCGGCATAAAACGGCCGACGATGAAAACGGCAAAGGCCCCGACATAAGGGACCAAAACCATTGCAGGCCATTGGGAATCAAAAACCGGAAGCTCCGCAATTCGGACTCCAAAGAACGAATGCGCCAGCTCCCCACTGAACTGAATCATCGGCTCGGGGAACAGAGAAGTCAGCGCGGTAAGGACCGCAAGAACGGTCGCAGCTCCATAACCGATGTTGAGCCCCGCCGACGTGCGGTTCTCATTCCCGGTATTCTCTTCCGCCTCGGCAAAGCAGATCACATGCAGAGTCCGGATAAAATACCACGCTTCGATGACGCTGCCCAGTACGGCGGCGGCAGCCAAAACATACTGGCCGGTTTCAATATTGGAGTACACAATTAAGAACTTGCTGACGGAACCTTTAAACGGAGAAAGACCCATGACGGAAAAGACGCCGAAGGCAAGCAGGACAGCGGCAAATGGCATCGCTTTTCCGGTCCCTTTCAGTTGTTCTATGTACTGCGTTCCCCGATTTTTAACAATAAGAAATGCTGCAAGGAATACCAGCCCCCGCATAAGGATTTGATATTCCAGATGCAAAACGGCACCCGTTTGCCCGCCGAAGGTTCCGCTTCCGATTCCCAGCAGAATATATCCTACTTCGGCAATCGAAGAATAAACCAGCAGCATCGTCAGCTTTTCGGCCCTTAAAACGGCCATGATTTCAAAGAACAGCAATATGATTACGCCTGATAACGACAATGCGTTCAATCCGTTTACCTCCCCACAAAAATGTCCGCCTTTTAGCCGACCCCTTTATTTTGAAGACCCGTTTTTCTGATTGAAGGCCGCCTCAAGATTCCGGATTTTTACGCCTATTTTAAGTAAATCGTCATCCGAACCGCCAATGCCGGTGCAGGTCCGGAACAGTTCACCCACCTCATGCAGCCCGACCGCGGATGCGGACGGGCAGATGCCAAGGGACTCCAGAACGGCCATATAATTCCGGAACCACTCCGATTTGTTCGCGTTCCCGGCCGCGGCGTCTGGGTTTGACCAGTCCGTCTCGTTCAGGCTCTGGATAAAATTCATGGAATGCGCACTTCCATACGCCATGGTTGATCTGCAATCCGGGAAACAGCCGAAACAGCCTCCGTTGCCTGTTGAACGCAGTTTTTCAGATGTTTCTCCGCTGACTTTATCTTCTTTGCCAAAACAGGACCGTTTCCAGTGTCCCGCCAGATAAGCCCTCCACCCATCGGGTAGATCGGACGCGGCAGACACACTGGATTCGAACCCGGCATTTAAGATATTTCTTGCTTCGAGGCAGGCATTCAGAAATTCCTGATTTCTGGCCGCGTGGATAGACCCGGTTCCCTTGACGACGATGGCCTTCAGGTTTTTTGAGCCCATAACGGCGCCGAATCCCAGTTGCCGGGCGGTTCTGTTCTGATCGTTCAGAATCGTAGCGAACCAATCAAGTTCCTCTCCGGCCTGACCGATGCACGCGACTTTCGCGTCGCCGCCCGCTTCCTTCGTCAATTCTCCGATTACCGTTTGCATTGATTTGCCCCAAACATGTCCGGCGGTTTTGAGTTCCATGCGGCCGTTCTCAACCAACAGATAAACCGGTTCTTTCGCTTTTCCCTCAATAATCATTCCGTCATAGCCCGCGAATTTCAGTTCGGGGCCGAAATATCCACCCAAACTGCAGGACCCGATTTCACCGCTCCTGGGTGTCTTCGAAACGACCGTGTACATTCCCGCACAGGGAGCGAGCGTACCCGTCAGCGGCCCGGTCATGAAGGCCAGAATGTTTCCCGGGCTCAGAGGATCTGTTTTCGGCTCGACCGAATCCGCACAGTATTTGACGCCAAGCCCCCTTCCTCCCAGGTAAAGCGAGGCATCCCTCGGGTTCAGAGGTTCGGTTTTCATGGACCCGTCGGTCAAATTAACGCGGATTATTTTCCCTACCCAACCGCTGCCCATTAATTCTCCCCCTCCGTAAACAAATCCTTGAATTTCTCTGCGACTGCTTTCTTTTTGACGATATTGGCCTCGCCTGCATCGACATACTGAATTGCTCCGGAAGGGCACACCTTGGCGCATCCGGGATTGCCGCCGCAGAGGTCACATTTCAGAATTTTCTTTTTCACAGAACTTACGGTAATATTACCCATGGGACAGGCGCTTGCGCACATTTTGCAGACAATGCATTTCTGCGGGTCAGGTGCAACCGCGCCGTTTTCATTTCTTGTCATCGCCCCTACAGGGCAAACTTTCATACAGGCGGCGTTTTCACATTGCAGGCACATGACTGGTACGGAAATTGCCGTTTCTTCACAAAACAGGACTTCGACCGCCGATTCGCCGGGGTTGAACGCACCGCTTTTGTGAAACGAGCAAATCAGTTCGCAGCTTCTGCACCCAAGACATTTTTCAGGTGAAATCACTAATATTTTGCTCATAACCATACTGGCTGCCGCATTTGCGGGTACCAGCAGCACCCCCTCTTCGTAGTCGTTATCGGAATTTCACAACGGGTCATTTATCTCGATTGCGGTGCAGGAGCAGTTTTCACCTTAAGACTACTATAATAATTCAAATATTTCTAACAAAATATTTTAAAAAGTGCCTCTTATTTTTGTGAAAATTATGGCTAATTGGCATTCATTATGGGAAACTACATGATACACTATTGGATTAGAAGTGAACTTCAGAAGACGAGGTTCTACGGAGCTGTAAGGGGGATTGCTGTATGCTGACCGATTTCAGCAGAGACCTTGAACTGGTTGACGATTTGGAAACCGATTACCTTAAATTGCTCTATTATAACCTTGCGCCCATAAGCTGCGACTACAAATCATACGAGTACAGCAGACTTTGCACCATTCTGGAGGGTTCCAAGAATGTGACCGTCAACGACGGCATTCAATTCACGTACAAGCCGGGCCAGTTCATGCTGCTGCCGCCCCATTCCAATGTTCATATGAATATTGAAATTCCGACTAAGGCCCTGGTTTTCGAATTGAACGACAACCTGCTGAAAAAGGTTTCCGAAAAAATAAGCGTCGACATCAGCGCAGACTACGACGCCCTGCAGGACGACCGATTTTTCTGCGGAAATGTCAACGCCGAGCTTGGCAAATGTCTGGAAAGGCTCTCCGAGGCTTCCGTAAAACCCGATAAGGGCAAGGAATTTCTGCTGGATATTTACGCACAGGAATTGGTTTACTATCTGATGCAAATCAAGGGCATTCAGCAAATTGTAAGTTTGGAACAAAACAACCCTATACACAAATCCATAAAATACATCCGAGACCACATTATGGAACCGATCAGCATCAGTTTGCTGGCATATGACCTGAATATGTCCGAAGCAAATTTCAGCAATTCCTTTAAAAAAGTAATGGGAGTCACACCAAAAGAATATATAACGAATCTGAAGCTGATGAAAGCAAAGGAAATGCTGAAAAGCCAGAATGTTACCGAAGTGGCTTATGATCTGGGATACGACAATATTTCCCACTTCATTGCGCTATTCAAAAACAAATACGGAATTACGCCAAAGCAGTTCAAGAGCATTGGAAATATCCCCGTCATTTACAAATAGCAAAAAAATGGAGGGCAGGTACCAATTGGTACATCTGCCTTCCGTTTTTTATCGGCTCAACAGAGCGATCAGCAGATTCTGGGCAGCTGATCGCCGGAGAGCATATCAATTACCCGGCTTCCGCCGGCGAGCGTACTCAGGAACACCTTATTCGGGAAATCATCCGTTACCGTTCCGATCACAGCGGAATTCTTTCCGTAAGGGTTTTCCCGCAAGATCCGGACGAGGTCGTCCGCCTCGTTCCCATCGGCTATTATGAGAGCCTTTCCTTCGTTTGCCAGATAAAGAGGGTCCATCCCCAGCATCTCGCAGATTCCTTTCACCTCATCCCGAACGGGAAGCGAATTCTGAAAGAGCCGGATACCCAAACCGCTGCCTTTGACAAGCTCGTTCAGCGTGGTGGCGACACCTCCTCTGGTAGGGTCCCTCATTACGCGGACCGCGTCAGCAAACTGCTCCAGCGCCGGTTCCAACAGAAGGTTCAGCGGCGCGCAGTCGCTGACAATTTCACTGCGAACCTTGAAATTTTCCCGCTCCAGAAGGATCGCGGTACCGTGGTCCCCCATGGTTCCGGTAAGGATCACCTTGTCTCCCGCCCTGATTTTTTTGACGGAAAAGTCCCGGTCCTCCGGAATGACGCCGATTCCCGAGGTATTGATAAAAATACGATCCGCGCAGCCTTTCTGCACGACCTTCGTATCGCCGGTAACGATCGCTACGCCTGCTTGTTTTGCAGTATCCGCCATGCTTTTGGAAATTGATTCCAACTCCCGCAGCTTCAGGCCTTCTTCGATAATAAAACCGCAGCTGATATAGCTCGGAATCGCGCCGCTGACAGTTAAATCGTTCACCGTCCCGCACACCGCGAGTTTCCCGATATTTCCTCCCGGAAAGAAAATGGGACTGATGACATAGGAGTCCGTCGTAAATGCCATTCTGCCGTTTTTTGACGGAATGACGGCGGAATCGCCTCCCTCAAGCAGCAAATCGTTGCTGAAATACCTGTAAAAAAGTTCGCTGATCAACTGATGCGTCAATTTTCCTCCGCTTCCGTGAGCGAGAGTGATCCCGTCATCCATCGGTTTGATTCATCCCCTGTTCCCTGTATTTTGCCAAAGCAATCGCAGCCTGTCCGAGAGAAATACCGCCGTCGTTCGTGGGAACCCGGCTGTGGGTATATACTTCGAATCCGTTTTTCTCCAGACGATCCAACGTCAAGCCCCAAAGGACCTGATTCTGAAACACCCCGCCGCTTAAAGCTACCCGGTTTACGGCCGTTCTCTCCCGGATGGACCGGCATACCTCAAGCACGATATCGGCTACGGTACGATGAAATGTGCCGGAAATCAGGGAAATCTCCCTACCGTTTTGCACATCATCTACGATCGCGGAAATCATCCGGCGGACACGGATCTGGTTTTTGGTTCCGTCGAAAAAGACATCATACGGATAGGAGGCTTCCTCTTCAGCGCTGGCTTCTTTTTCAAGACGGATGGCCGCCTGCCCCTCATACGCAATGACGCTGCATAGTCCGATCAGCGCTGACACCGCGTCAAATAGCCGTCCGACACTGCTGGTCAGCGGAGTGTGAATACGTTTGGCAATCTGCTGTTTTACCAAACTGACTTTTTCCGCTTCCATACGCTCGAGAAATGGAAGGGATGGGATTTGGTCTTCCCCGTAGACCTGCATCAGATAGCTTAACGCCATTCTCCACGGTTCCAGAATGCCGATTTCCCCACCCGGCAGCGGTACGTACTCAAAATGGGCCTGTCTTTCGAATCTGGAATAATCCCCCACAAAAAACTCTCCGCCCCAGATATGGCCGTCTTCCCCATACCCGGTACCGTCGAAGGCAACGCCGATCACCCTTCCGATCACCCTGTTTTCAGCCATACAGGACGCGATATGCGCATGGTGATGCTGAACGGGAATTTTCAAAATTCCCGTCAGCCCGTCGGCATACTGGGTGGAAAGATAATCGGGATGCCGATCGAAGGCGACCGCCTCCGGAACAATGGAAAATATTGTTTTGAAATGTTCAATTCCGGTTTCAAACGATTTCAGGGTTTCGAGATTTTCCAGGTCCCCGATATGATGACTGAGAAACGCCTTCCCACCTTTGGTCAGGCAGAAGGTATTTTTCAGTTCGCCCCCGCAGGCAAGAATGGAGGGAGTCCGCTGCGAAGGGAATTTCAGCTGTTCAATCAGGAAGGAAAGGTCTGTGGGAAACGGCACATAGCCACGCGACCGCCGGATCATCGACTCTTTTCCCCGGAAAACGGCCGTAACGGAATCGTCCGTTCGAATATATATTTCCCGGTTGTTGATGAGAAAATAGTCCGCGATTCCGGCTAATCCGGAAATTGCTTCGCGGTCTTTGTAGAAAATCGGCTCCCCAGACCGGTTGCCGCTCGTCATGACCAGCAGCTTTAGACCGCTGTCAAAAAGCAGGAAGTGTACAGGGGTATACGGCAGCATGATTCCCAATTTGCTGTTATCCGGCGAAATCGCATCGTCGGCAAGACGGGAGTCGGGTTTCCGGTTAAGCAAAACAATCGGCCTTTTCGCACTTTGCAGAAGTTCGGACTCCTTTTGATTGACAAAGCAGTAACTCAAGATGGTTTTCCTATCTTTTGCCATGAGAGCAAACGGTTTACCGTCCCGCTTTTTTCGCTTTCGGAGCTCGCGCACGGCGCCGCCGTTTTCAGCGTCACAGGCCAGATGATAGCCGCCCAGCCCTTTGATCGCAACGATTTTTCCCGCTTTCAGCAGTTCGGCCGTTTTCTCTATCTCAAAGCCTTTCGAGATCCGGTTTTCCTCGGAATCCAGCAAAGACAGTGAGGGGCCGCATCGGCCGCACGCAACCGGCTGTGCATGAAATCTCCGGTTCGAAGGGTTATGATATTCATCCGCACATTCCCCACACATTGGAAACGAGCGCATGGTCGTGTTGTTCCGGTCATAGGGAATGCCTTCCGCAATTGTGAATCTCGGTCCGCAGTTCGTGCAGTTAATAAAGGGATACCGGTACCTTCGGTTCCCGGGATCTCTCATTTCGTTCAGACAGTCTTCACAAACCGACAGGTCCGGGGAAATATAAGCCTCTCCGGCATTCTCGGAACTGCTTGTCCGAATTGTAAAATCGGCATATCCGACCGGCAGTGCGCTTTCCACATGGAACGTATCGATCGAAGACAGCGGAGGAGCTTCCTCCCGCAGCCGCCTGAGAAAACCCTCCATGTCTTCCGAAGTTCCTTCGGCTTCAATATGGACGCCGCCGGAAAAGTTGTTCACCCAGCCCTTGATGCGGCACGCATGTGCAAGGTGAAATACAAAAGGCCGGAAGCCTACCCCCTGCACAATGCCGCTGATTGTAACAACAGACCGCGTAAGCTGATCCGACAAAGTTCCCATTCCTTTTTGTCAAATATGGCAGACTTTAGGAAGAGCCGATATGGACATCCAAGCTGGCTTCTATTGGTTTTTCGGCTTATTCCGCTGTCTTTTGTTTTTCCGCCACCCGTGCTCTGATCCAGGTACATAATTCGTCCAGCCCCTGATCTTTGGTACAGGAGGTTTCAAAAAAGACGACGTTATCGTTGATGGACCGGACGTCGTCATAAAATTTCTCCCGGTTAAAATTCGTATACTCGATCAGGTCGATCTTGTTCAGAATGACAGCCTTTGATTTTTCAAATGCAAGCGGATATTTCAAAGGTTTGTCGTTCCCCTCCGTCGTGCTCAGAACAGTTATTTTAATATCCTCTCCGATTTCGAACTCGGCGGGGCAAACCAGGTTGCCAACGTTTTCGACGATCAGCAGTTCGATTTCGTCAAGGTTGAGTCCTTCCATTGCGTCCTTGATCATATACGCGTCAAGGTGGCATGCTCCCCCCGTATTGATCTGAACGACCGGCACACCCTTCGCCTCGATTCTTTGGGCGTCCATCGTCGTATACAGGTCGCCTTCGATTACGGCTACTTTAACGTCGCCCTCCAGTCTGGATATGAGCTTTTCCAGAATCGAGGTTTTTCCGGAACCGGGCGAACTCATCAGGTTAATCACATAAATTCCTTTTTCGTCAAGCCGTTTCCGGTTTACAGCATTCAGTTCATCATTCGCCTGCAGGATATTTGTTACTACTTTGATTTCACTCATTTTCATGTTCCCTTCTGCCGTTCGTTCCCACTCTCATACAAGATCAAATTCGTCGCCCTCGCTGATGATTCCGCCGTGAATCACTTTGGTAAATACGCCTTCCCGCGGCATAATGCAGTCACCCATAACCTGATAGATTTTGCAGCCTTTATGGCACTCTTTCCCGATCTGGGTCAGTTCCAGCACGACATCGTTGCAGCGGAATCGGGTACCGATCGGGCAATTCCGAAAATTAATTCCATCGACAATCAGGTTCTCTCCGAAATCGCCCTCCTTGACGTCGGCTCCGCGTTCCTTAAACGCCTCTATTTTCTCGTACGGTAATATGCTTACCTGTCGGTGCCATTTCCCTGCGTGGGCATCCTGTTCAATGCCAAAATCCTCGATGATTTTAGCGGTATGAATATTTTCTTTCTGAGTGCCTTTAACAGCGCTGACACAGACAGCATGTACCTTTCCCATAAATTCCCCTTCACTTTCTGGCACAGTTGGTGGCCGTTCCCGTAAGGATTTCGATTCCGTGCTCCAGCTCCGATAGGATAAACGTAAGACACTCCCCAACCGCCTTGGGACTGCCCGGCAGATTGACGATCAGAGTGGATTTGCGGATTCCTGCAGCCGCCCGGCTCAGCATCGCCCGTTTTGTAAACTGAAGGCTGTAGGCCCTCATTGCCTCGGGAATGCCGGGGACCTCCCGTTCCACCACCGCCCGGGTTGCTTCCGGCATGCAGTCTCTGGGGGAAAATCCGGTGCCCCCGGTCGTTAGAATGAGGTCCGCCTCGCCTTGATCGGCAATCTCTTTCATTTTGTCGCTCAGCATTTGCTGCTCGTCCGGCAGCAGAGTCATCGATACCACCTGATAGCCTTGAGCTTCCAGAATTTTCTGAATTGTTTTTCCGCTCACATCCTCCCGTTCTCCCCGATACCCGGAATCGCTGGATGTGATGATCGCTGTGCGTACCATACTGATACCACCTCGTCCCTGAATTTGAAGAACCGACGTTTTTTTCCGGATCACGCGTTTTATTGCTTATCCGTACGATTGCATTCGACAAATGCAGTTCTGAATTTCATTCCTTATCCTGCACTGCAAGCCCTTCTAAATACACTGCACAATATACTACAAAGCAAAAGCATTAGCAATATATTTAAAAAATCAAGGTATAAATTAAAGAATTTTGTTAGATTTTGCTTGGTTAAGAAAAATATAATAAAGACAACAACAAACCAATTTCCGATTACTCAAAGGGGAAACGGACGGAACAACGAAATTAAGGAGGTATTATCGACATCTTTCGTTCTAATTGATTGCTATTCCGGCAAATTTTCGCCGTCCCAAACGATTGCTGTTTGTCCTTTCGAAACGCTGATTTTCTGTTTATCCAATGATCAACTCCGAGTGCATTTCTGTTCTGCTGCGTCCTTCGCCTTGCCGGACAAAAATCTCCTCGGATTTTTTACATTGTCAGAACGGAAGATCGGCAAAGCCATTACTTAAGATTAATAGGAGGTGCAACTGGTATCGCCGTTGCGGTGGCCAGGATTATCATGAACAAATTATTGACAATCGCTCCCGAAAAATGCGTTGACTGCGGAACCTGCGAGGCGGTTTGCCCAAACTCCGGGGTAAATTTAATCGAATTCGAAATGCCGGAGGTTGCAGTGCCAATCATGTGCCTGCAATGCGAAGATGCCGCGTGCATGAAGGTTTGTCCCAAAGGGGCAATTTACAGGGATGAGTACGGCGCAGTTGTGCCGGATCAAAAGAAATGCATCGCCTGCAAAATGTGCATCAGCGCATGCCCATTTGGAAATATTACCTACAGCCCTGCGAAAAAACAGATTACCAAATGCAATCTGTGCAGCGGCGATCCCCAATGCGCGAAGTACTGCCCTACCTTGGCGATCCGGTTTGCGGATTACACAACAGCCAACCAGCACAAAAAAATGGTGGTTGCCAACAAGTTTAAAGAGCTGTTTTCCGAAAGCAATATCTGATCAAAAAGCACGGCAAGGCATGTATTGTTCTTTGAGTCCCGCACATCCTATCATAAATAATCAACCAACAGTGATGAAAATTGCTACAATTGAAATTTAGAAATCATCCGGTTGTCAAAAAGTAAGTAGCTTCCATACGTTATTTCGAAGTAAAGGAGACAATCAAATGATTCAGAAAACTCTATACATCAACGGAGTTTTAAAGCATCTCGAGGTAAATCCAGAAGCGACTCTCGCGGATACGCTGAGGGGACAACTTCTGCTCACGGGGACCAAGGTCGGCTGTAGAAAAGGCGAATGCGGCGCCTGCACGGTTCTATGGGACGGGACCCCGGTACGGTCATGCCTGTACAAAATGGAACGGGTACCGGATAAAACCCATATCATTACGATTGAGGGAGTCGGAACCAAAGAATGCCTCCATCCGCTGCAGTATTCCTGGATGATCCACGGAGCCGCACAGTGCGGGTACTGCACCCCCGGCTTCATCGTTTCCGCAAAGGCCCTGCTTGACCAGAACAACAACCCCACCCGAGAAGAAGTCCGGGCATGGTTTCAGAAGAACAGAAATCTCTGTCGGTGCACCGGTTACAAACCGCTTGTCGACGCCGTTATGGATGCCGCAAGACTAATGCGCGGCGAGGTAACCCGGGAAGAGCTGTGGCCTAAGCTGAAGGATGGGACAAGCCTTCTGGGTTCCAGCGTGCCGCGTCCCTCGGCGGTTGCCAAGGTTACGGGCACATGGGATTTCGGTGCCGATCTGGGGCTGAAACTGCCGGAAGACACCCTGCATATCAAACTGGTTCAGGCTCAGGTTTCGCATGCCAATATCCTGTCCATCGATACCTCCGAAGCTGAAAAAGTTCCAGGCGTTTACCGGGTTCTGACGTATAAGGATGTCCCAGGAACGAACCGGATCAACGGTCTGGCATTCCCCTCGAACAAAGGCAACGGTAAGGAACGGCCGATCCTGAACGACAAGAAAATCTTCCAGTACGGCGATGCTATCGCGATGGTACTGGCCCACGACCCGGCCGTCGCGGAAGAAGCGGCGAAAAAGGTCAAGGTAAAAATCGAGGAACTTCCCGCCTATATGAGCGCTCCTGCGGCGATGGCCGAAGACGCGATTGAAATTCATCCCGGCACACCGAACGTCTATTTTGAAACCCACGTAATCAAAGGCAAAGAGGTCGATCCGCTGCTTGACGAACTGCCTTATGTTGTGGAAGATGATTTCTATGTTCAGCGGCAGCCGCATCTTCCTTTGGAGCCCGACGTTGGATTTGCCTATATCGATAAGGACGGCAAGCTGATTGTTCATTCCAAGAGCATCGGCATTCATATTCACGCGCTGATGGTTGCCGAAGGAATCGGCGTTCCGCTCGATAAATTCGCGATTGTACAGAATCCGACCGGCGGCACCTTCGGGTACAAATTCAGCCCGACCATGGAAGGTCTGCTCGGCGTAGCGGCATTGGTAACCAAAAAACCGGTCTACCTCGAATTCAGCATGTACCAGCAGATTACGTATACGGGCAAGCGTTCTCCGTTCTTCATCAATTTGAAGATGGGTGCCGATAAAAACGGCAAGCTTGTCGCAATGGAATCTGACTGGACAGTTGATCACGGCCCCTACTGCGAATTCGGCGATCTGCTGACAATGCGGGGCACTCAGTTCATCGGCGCAGGCTACAACATCCCGAATATCCGCGGCAACGGCAGAACGGTATGCACAAACCACGCATGGGGATCTGCTTTCCGTGGTTACGGCTCCCCGCAGAGCCTGTTCTCTTCGGAAGTGCTTGTGGATGAGCTCGCGGAAAAAATCGGCATGGATCCGCTTGAATTCCGGTACCTGAACGTTTACCGGGAGGGAAGCACCACTCCGACCGGCTGCGCGCCGGATGTCATTGCCTTTCCGCAGGCACTTGATAAGCTGCGCCCGATCTACCAGAAGGCCAAAGAAAATGCAAAAACGAAAAACGCGAAGGGTGGCGACATCAAGTACGGAGTCGGCATATCCCTGCTGGAATACGGCTGCGGCCTCGACGGCGCGGACTCTTCCGAAGCATGGGCCGAAATCACGGAGAATGGCGTAACCGTTGGGAACTCCTGGGAAGACCATGGACAGGGAGCCGATATGGGAACGCTGACGGTCGCTCACGAAGCATTGAAGCCGCTTCACATCAATCCCGATCAGATCAAGCTCATTATGAACGATATGAGACTGACCCCCAACAGCGGACCTGCCGGCGGAAGCCGCTCCAACGTGATGACGGGCAACGCTACCCGGGTTGCCTGCGAAAATCTTCTGGCGGCACTGAAAAAGGAAGACGGCACCTACCGGACCTACAAGGAGATGATTGCCGAAAAACTGCCGACAAAATATATGGGCAAATGGACCGCACCTTGTAAGGAATGCAGTGTGGAAACCGGACAGGGCAACCCGTTCCCCGTTTATATGTACGGCGTTCTTCTTTCGGAAGTATCGGTTGACACAACGAACGGCAAAGTCAAGGTTGAAAAGCTCACGTTGGTTTCCGACTGCGGTCCTATCATGAACAAACTGGTATTGGAAGGCCAGTTATGGGGCGGTCTTGTGCAGGGCATCGGTCTTGCTCTGTCGGAGGACTTTGAAGACCTGAAAAAGAACACAACTCTGATTAAATGCGGCATCCCGCAGATTGAGGACGTCCCGGATACAATGGACCTGATCCATCAGGAAACTCCGCGGCCGAACGGACCCTTCGGAATGGCCGGTTCCGGTGAAATGCCTCTTTCGGCACCGCATGCCTCCATTATTAATGCAATTTACAATGCATGCGGAGTCCGTATCACCAAGCTGCCAGCATATCCGGAAAAGATTTTGGCAGGCCTGAAAGAACTCGAATAAGCAACTGCAGTGAATCAATATGGGCAAAACCGGTCCGCCCGGTTTTGCCCATAAGGAGGTTATGCATGGATAACAGGATTCTGGAACCCTGTGAGAAGTGTATTCACGACGAACCGGCTGCTACAACGGCATGGTGTCCGATCCATGTGGATGTTGCGGCTTTTAACGCCGAATTGGAAAAAGGCGATTTTAAGCAAGCCTACAAACTTCTGGGGAAAAAAATGCCTTTTGCGGGAATCATCGGCATGATATGCGATCATCCCTGCGAAAAAGCATGCGTCCGGGAAGGACTGGACCGTTCGATTGCAGTCTCCGAGCTGGAACGCGCTGCAGTTTCCTACGGGTATACACCTTTTAAAAAGGGGCTGACCCCCCCACAGAAAACCGGAACGGCGGCCGTTGTCGGCGGAGGCATCAGCGGAATGACCGCGGCTTTTGAACTGAGTAAAAAAGGCTTTGAGGTCACGCTTTACGAAAAAACCGGCAGGCTCGGCGGAAGCCTCTGGAATTACGAAGGCACAGCGCTCCGCAAGGAAGCAATCGAAGAAGAACTCAAAATCATTCCAAAACTGGGCATCAGCGTTTTGTTAGACCGGAAAATTGACAAATCTCTGCTTGCCAAACTGACCTCAGAATTCAACGTGGTTTTCCTCGGAACCGGCGAATGGGAGGAAGAGCTGACGATCGACCCGAATACGTTTCAGGTGAACGGGTCGTCCATATTTGCCGGGGGCAAGCTTTTCTATAAAAGCGATTCGGTGATCTACGCCGTCAGCTCCGGAAAAAGAGCCGCCGTTTCCATGGAACGGTATTTAAAAAAGTCCTCTTTAACAGCGGGAAGAGAAAAAGAAAACTCCTACGAAACCCCGCTGAAATACAACCTGGAAGATGTCGAACCCGCGGAACGGGTAGAAAAATCCGATGAGATGTACACGCAGGAAGAAGCGAAAAAAGAAGCGCAGCGCTGCTTGAAATGCCGGTGCTCCGAGTGTCAAAAGGCATGTGCGCACCTGAGAAAATTTGATATGGTTCCCAAAACTTACGGGCGCCAGATTTTCATCAACGAAGGTGTCATTCTGGGCACTCATTATGCGAATAAAATGATCAATTCCTGCGCGATGTGCGGCCTCTGCACCGAAGAGTGCCCATCGGGAATCGGGATGGATGAAATTATCCGTAAAACGCGGGAAAGCATGGTTGAAAAGGGTAAAATGCCGCTTTCCGCCCATGATTTTGCTTTGAAGGATATGGAATTCAGCAACAGCGACCGATTCTTCCTGGTAAAATCTCCGCCGCCAATTCCGGAAGAAAAAAGGGAATCCAGAGAAAAGGAATTATTCACCTATCCGCGTCTCGCCTTTTCCAAATACGCGCAGTCCGTATTCCGAGGCGACCCGGTAGGCCAGCAAAAGGCGGATTACCTCTTTTACCCCGGATGTCAGCTTTCGGCTTCCTCTCCCGAGTATGTGGAAAAATCCTACGGGTACCTTGTATCCAGAATCAAGGAAGGCGTCGGTCTGATGCTCGGCTGCTGCGGCGCACCCGCAGACTGGGCGGGCAGGCAGGACCTGATGGCGGATAATATTCAGAGACTGCGGAACGCATGGACCAAACTGGACAAACCCACGTTTATTCTGGCATGTTCCAGCTGCAGCGCCGTTTTTGAAAAATATCTCCCTGAAATCCCCCGCGTTTCTCTGTGGGAAATCTTTGAGCAGTACGGTCTTCCGGAAACCGCCGCCAACGGATGCGGGCACGTGCTGAGCGTTCACGATGCCTGCTCCTCCCGGCACAATAAAGCGGTTCACGACAGTCTGAGGCAGCTTGCCACAAAACTCGGATATGACATACGGGAACTGAAATATTCCAAGGAAAAGACAAAATGCTGCGGCTACGGGGGACTCGTCTATTTCGCCAACCGGGAACAGTCGAATGACTTTGTCAAGGACCGGATCAGCGAAAGCGACGAAGACTACCTTGTTTACTGCGCTATGTGCAAGGACCTGTTTGTCGAAGGCGGAAAAAGGACCTACCATATTCTCGACCTGATTTTCGGTGAGAACATGGAGGATGCCGCGCATAAAAAAATGCCGAATCTGTCCCAGAGGCACGCGAACCGGGCAAAGCTCAAAAAAACGATGCTCCGGGAATTCTGGAACGAAGAGTCAAAGGACGAGCTGATCAAAATGAAAAATCTGATGATCCCTGACGAAGTATGGCAAACCATGGAGGAGCGATATATTCTTCTGGAGGATATTGAAACGGTCATAAGCCATGCGCAGGAATCCGGGGAGCGGTTCTATAATCCGGAGGATTCCAGCTACCTGGCCAGCAGCCGAATCGGAGAGGTCACCTATTGGGTGCGTTATGCGGAAAAGGAAGGGTCCATTCAGGTGATTTCCGTTTACAGCCACAGAATGGAAGTAGCGAAGGAATAAAGTATGGATGATAAAAAAGGGCAGGAACTTCCCTGGATCTGTGATAAATGCAAGAAGAAGCTTGAGCTTCAAAAGGTCAAAGTGAGTTATCTTGGCGGAAATTTTGAAGTGGAGCTTATGCAATGCCCACAGTGCAAATCCGTATGTATCGGCGAGGATTTGGCGCTGGGCAAAATGCTGGAAGTGGAAAAAGGGCTGGAGGATAAATAATTGGGCTGCTGCAATGCGTATGAAAGCGAAAGCATGCGCGAAGCGCTGGGGGAAACGCTTAGGCCCGGAGGTTTCATCTTAACGGAAAAAGGCGTGCAGTTCTGCAAAATTTCATCCGG
This sequence comes from Bacillota bacterium, assembly GCA_023410445.1. Taxonomy (GTDB): domain Bacteria; phylum Bacillota; class Clostridia; order Oscillospirales; family Acutalibacteraceae; genus Caproicibacter. The sequence continues at coordinate 413,504 of JAEYPT010000008.1, forward strand.
GGACCGGGTACTTGATTTAGGCTGCGGACGCGGTGCTACCGTCCACTATCTTGATCAGAATCACGCAATCCGCGCCGCCGGGATTGATCCCTCGGAAAAGCTGGTTCAAGAGGCAAAAAGGTCCTACCCAGACGCGGTATTTGTTCTCGGCCGTGGGGAAGCTCTCCCCTTTGCAGACGGCAGCTTTCAATGCGTATTTGCGGAATGCACGCTGTCCTTGATGAACACCGACCTTACACTCCGGCAGGTTCACCGGGTATTGGCAGACGGTGGCTGGTTTGTCATCACCGATGTTTATGCAAAAAAACCGGAAGCTGTTGGCGAACTGGAAAAATTCACGGTCAACAGCTGCATGAGAGGGCTTCATAATCTCCCTCTTCTGCAGAAAAAGCTGGAACAGGCAGGGTTTCAAATCGCTCTTTTCGAAGACTGCAGCCATTATTTTAAGGAACTGCTGGTAAAAACAGTCTTTTCCTGCGGCTCGATGAGCGCTTTCTGGAACGCCGCTTCCGGGGGCTGCGTCGACGGCTGTGAATTTCAGGAGTCTCTGAAAAAATGCAAACCCGGATATTTTATTCTGATCGTCAGAAAGGTAGGGCCGGGCCATGGATGAATTAGGCTTTCAGATGTTCAAACTTACCAACGCCGGATATTGCTGTTCCCAGATCATGGTCAAGATGGCTTTGGATGCGGAGGGCCGGGAGAATGCGGATCTGCTGAGGGCGATCAACGCCTTCTGCAGAGTAGTCGGCAGCATGCCGCGGACATGCGGAGTTCTGAACGGCGGGATCGCGGTGTTAGGTCTTTACGCCGGAAAGGGCACCGAGGCGGAGTATCCGAAGGAGGAATTCACCGGGATGGTAGATGAATTCACCGACTGGTTTGAAAACCAATTCGGCAGCACGCAGTGTCAGGACCTGATCGGAGTCAGCAGTATCACCGATCTCCAGTCAAACCAGCAATATCGGCTGAAATGCGGAAATATCTTAATCGACAGTTTTCAGAAAATTCAGCAAATACTGCAGGAGAATAATTTTGAGCTTGGAAGCAGGGATTAATTTGGATTCAAACAATCCCATCGTGTCTACCCAAAGCTTATGCCCGATCTGTTTTAACAAGCTCGACGCCGAGATCATCTCACGGGAGGCCGGCTATTACATGGTGAAGCGCTGCCCGGAGCATGGAACATTCCAAACGCTTGTCTGGAACGGAAGCACTCCAATGGAACAATGGATTGGGAAAGACGAAAGAACTCCGATCCGAAATCCGCAGATCGCTTCGGAAAAGGGCTGCCCCTACGACTGCGGCCTTTGCGGCGAGCATCGGCAGCATACCTGCACGGCGCTGATTGAGGTGACACAAAACTGCAATCTGCACTGCGACTTTTGTTTTGCGGGTTCCGGTGCCCACCGCAGTCGGGATCCCTCCATTGAGCAGATCAACCGCCTGTACGAATTTACGATGGAAGCCTCCGGGGGCTGCAACGTGCAGCTTTCGGGCGGCGAACCCACGCTAAGGGACGATCTTCCTCAGATCATCCGAAACGGCAAAGACATCGGCTTCCGCTTTATTCAAGTGAATACGAACGGAATTCGCCTCTCAAAAGATGAAACATACGTCAAGGAATTGCAGGCAGCCGGCCTCGACTCCGTTTTTTTGCAGTTCGACGGAACCAGCGACGGGATTTATAAAAAGCTCAGAGGCCGCGAACTGCTGGAAGAAAAGACAAGAGCGATAGAAAACTGCGGGAAATACGGCATCGGGGTGGTGCTGGTTCCAACGCTTGTACCCGGTATCAATACGGAGAATATTGGGGAAATCATAAGCTTTGGGCTTCATCATATCAGCGCGGTGAGAGGGGTTCATTTTCAGCCTGTTAGTTATTTCGGCCGGGTGCCAAAACCGCCGAAGGACAAAGACCGGTTGACATTGGCCCAATTGATGGACGAAATAGAGAAGCAGACGAACGGAAACATCAAAGCAATCGACCTGAAGCCGAACCAATGTGAAAATTCGCTTTGCTCCTTTCATGGGAATTTTTTGTCTCTCGGGGATGGGCAGCTTATGGCTGTATCAAAAAATTCGGGCTGCTGCAAAAGCAAAGAAAGTGCCCGAAAGGCCAAAACGTATGTTTCGCGGAACTGGACGGGACGTTTGACCGTAACCGGGAAAGGTTCCTCTTCGGACAAAAAGTCGGATTGGGATGCAATCCTTGACCGCATTCACAGCACTTCATTCAGCATTTCGGCCATGGCATTTCAGGATGTCTGGAATATCGACCTGAATCGAGTGAAGGATTGCTGTATTCATGTCGTGAGCCCCGATAAGAGACTGATTCCGTTCTGTCTCTACAACATCACCGATTCCGAAGGAAAGGCTCTATACCGAGATGGAAGCCGGTGGTCGGAATGAAATTGACGCCGCTTGAAAACTGGATCATGCTCAGGTCCGGCATCCCGGAGAGGAAGCGGGGGCTGCTCGAAGAATATCAGCTTGACCGCATCCGAGAAACCGTACGTTATACCGCGAGCCACAGCCGGTTTTACAAAGAGCAGTTTAAGAAAATTGATGCGGATTCCATTCGCTCCCTGAAAGATTTTCAGGCCCTTCCCTTCACTTCCCCGCAGCAGATCAGAGATCGTTCTCTGGATTTTCTGTGTGTGCCCCAAAGCGAAATCAAGCGGATCGTAACCCTGAAAAGCTCGGGGACAAGCGGAAACGAAAAACGAATTTATTTTACGGAAGAAGATTTAAACCTGACCGTTGATTTTTTTCAATGGGGAATGAGCTGCCTGACAGACAGCACCGACCGGGTTCTTGTTCTCCTCCCCGGAAACTCCTACGGCAGTATCGGCGATTTACTGAAAAAAGCGCTTTCCAAAACGGAAATCCCGTGTTTTGTAAGCGGTGTTATGACCAATGTTCAAGAAACGGCCCAGTGTATCGTGGAAAATGGAATTACCTGCATCGTGGGCATTCCAATCCAGATCATGCAGCTTGCGAGAATGGGAAACGTAGCTTTTAAACGGATTCGAAAGGTTCTGCTGAGTACGGACTATGTGCCGGAAACACTGATCTCCGAATTAACCGAGTACGGCTGCAGGGTGTTCACCCACTACGGTATGACCGAAATGGGATACGGCGGAGGCGTGGAATGCGAAGCGCTGGACGGCTACCATATGAGGGAGGCGGATCTGTATTTTGAAATTGTCGATTCGGTTACTTCCCGGCCTGTCCCCGACGGACAGTGGGGCGAAGTCGTTGTTACGACCCTTACCAGAAAGGCCATGCCGCTGATCCGGTACCGGACAGGCGATATTGCCGCGTTCTCCCCTGTTCCCTGCCCCTGCGGGACTTTTCTAAAAACCATGAAGCGGGTCCGGGGCCGTTTGGGCAATGAACTCAGAATCGGGGACGAGTCGTTGTCTTTGGCCGAGCTGGATGAAATCATTCTGCCGTTCCGGGAAGTGATGGATTACAGGGTCCGTTTTTCCTCCGGGAACCGGATCGACATTGAAATCGCGGCAGTTGGAAACGGCCTCTGCTGTGATAAAATCACACTTTCTGTTACGGACTATATTCATGAAAAGTTCGGGTGTGAAATCAATCCGCTGATTCGGGTATCGCTCAACGGTGAACCCAAAAAAATTCTGAACAGCATGATGAAACGGACGGTCCGCGGCTGAACGTCAAACTTGCTGTCATGACTGCACGGTTCTTACGCCTTGCCACATCTCGGTGTAAACCTATTTATTAAGGGAACACTGATACCGCGCCCGATTCGGAGAAACTGTTTTATGAGAAGTATTTATCTGGTAAGGCACTGTGAAACGGAACATTTCCCAGAAAAGCGATGTATCGGCATGACCGATATCGATCTCAGTGAAAACGGGATTTGGCAAGCGAACAGGCTGAACCTATATTTTCGGTACAAAGGCCTCCGTACCATATTCTGCAGCCCCGCCCTTCGTGCAGAAAAAACGTCCGAGTTCATATCCGGCGGCCAAGTCCCGGTAACAACGCTTGCCGAACTGCATGAAATCAACATGGGCGATTGGGACGGGATGTCCTTTGACGAGATTAAAATGAAATATCCCGATGAATACAGGCACCGGGGCCTTGATTTTGCCGCGTTCTCTCCGCCGAACGGCGAAAGCTTTGCCGCGTGTCAGGAAAGGGCAGCAGGGGTTTTCCAAGACATTTTAAGAAATTCTTCCGGAGCCATCGCCGTCGTTTCCCACGCAGGTTTCAACCGAGCGCTGCTTTGCAGCCTCTGCGGCATCGATTTGCAGAAGCTATTTACGATTCCGCAGCCGTTCGGATGTATCAATCGCCTGCTTCTGGAAAACGGCGTATGCAGGGTCCGTGAAACAGGGATAACTGTATGGGAGAGCGATGAACCCGGCAGATTGGAGCAGTAAAAATGAACACAGGAGCAGTTATTGTAGCCGCCGGTATGTCGTCCCGCATGAACGCGTTTAAGCCGATGTTGAGACTTCGCAATTCCACCGTGATCGAAACGGCAATTTCCACCCTCAGTTCGGCCGGCATCGGCGAAATCGCCGTAGTCACGGGTAATCACTCCAGAATACTTATGAAGCATCTTTCCACTGCTGAAGTCACCTGCCTTTATAACGGCAGATACAATACAACCGATATGTTCGATTCCGCAAAGCTCGGGCTTAGTTTTCTGAAAGACCACTGCAGCAGAATTTTCTTTCTGCCCGGCGACGTGCCTCTGTTTTCCAAGCGCAGCCTTGCGTTAATGACGGAAGAAATGGACCGCACAGGCTGCAAAATTCTGCTGCCCATGCACGAAGGCCAAATGGGACATCCGATTCTGATCGACTCCAGCGCCGTTTCATCCCTGCTCCTTTATCAGGGTAGCGAGGGTCTGAAGGGAGCGATCGACAGCTTCGGCGGTCTGACTAGGACCATTGAACTCGACGATGAAGGCATGCTTCTCGATGCGGACACACCCGAAGATTATGAACGGCTGCTGGAATATGCCGAACAGCATCCGGATGACAACAGCAACGATTAAGATAGGAGAGTTTTATGAAAGAAATCAGGACCGTCGACGCCGTGGGAAGCGTTCTTTGTCACGATATCACACAAATCATTCCCGGGAAAACAAAAGGCGCCATCTTCAAAAAAGGGCATGTCGTCACGGAAGATGACATTCCGGTTCTGCTTTCCGTCGGAAAGGATCATTTGTACATTTGGGAAATGGATGAGAATATGCTGCACGAAAACGATGCGGCAGAAATTCTGTCTTCCATGTGCAAAAACAATCATATGAGAGGCACCCCGCCCGAGGAAGGGAAAATCGAGCTGATTGCTGAGAATGACGGTCTTTTTAAAGTGGACATAGAAAGGCTGAACCGAATCAACGCCCTCGGTGAAATTATTATTTCTACGCGCCACTCCAATTTCGCGGTAAAAAAAGGTGACAAGCTTGCCGGAACACGCGTGATTCCTTTGATCATAGCCAAAAAGAAAATGAATGCGGCAAAGGAAATAGCCGGAAACGAACCGCTGTTCCAACTGCTGCCCTTCGGCCATCGGAAAGCAGGCATTGTAACGACCGGAAACGAAGTGTTTTACGGGCGGATTCAGGACGCCTTTGGTCCTGTGATCCGTGACAAGCTATCTGAATTCGATGTTGACGTTTTAGGGCAAACCATTATTAACGATGAAAAAGAGAAGATTACAACGATTATCAAAGGGTACATCGAGCAGGGCGCTGATTTCATTATTTGCACCGGCGGAATGAGTGTTGACCCCGACGACACCACCCCCTCCGCCATCAAGGATACCGGTGCCGAGCTCATCTCTTACGGCGCTCCGGTGCTGCCGGGCGCAATGTTTCTGCTTGCTTATTACGGCGAAAAAAAGATTCCCATCATCGGTCTCCCGGGCTGTGTGATGTACGCAAAGCGTACCATTTTTGATTTGATTCTTCCCCGGATTATGGCGGGTGAAATTCTGAACGCAGAAGATCTGTCGGTTCTGGGGCATGGGGGACTCTGTCTCAGCTGTCCTGAATGCACCTTCCCCAATTGCGGATTCGGCAAATAACCAATCGCCGATTCGCGCAGTTTAACTGTGACAGGCTAAACAGGATGACAAAGGGAAAAAGAGAATATTATTCATATTTATTTCCATATATTTATCAGAAAGAAAGGGTGTCTTCATGAAAAAGTATCTTTGTCTGATCCTCGCTGCAGGTATGGTCCTGTTAGCCGGGTGCAGTTCCAACACTTCCTCTTCCTCCGCTGCATCCACAGCACCCTCGGCATCGTCTGCGCCGTCCAGTGGTTCCCCGTCCTCTGTAAAGCCGGAAATCGATCTTACCATTGCGGCTGCAGCAAGCCTTACCGACGTAACCAAAGAAATTTCTGCTCAGTACAAAAAGACGGCCCCCAACGTGACACTTACATTCACTTACGGCTCCTCCGGGGCATTGCAGACTCAAATTGAACAAGGTGCGCCGGTAGACATTTTTATGTCCGCTGCCAAAAAACAGATGGATGCGCTGGATCAAAAAAAACTCATCGACACAAGTACCCGGGTTAATCTTTTGGAAAACAAGATCGTCTTAATCACACCGAAGAATTCCACACTTGCCATTAAGAACTTTGAAGATCTTGCGAAAGACAATGTGAAAAAGATCGCCGTAGGAGACCCCAAGAGCGTTCCTGCCGGTCAGTACGCCAATCAAGTCTTTACTTCGCTGAAAATTGCAGACAAGGTAAAGCCGAAGCTTAATTTCGGTACGGATGTACGTCAGGTACTTACCTGGGTGGAATCCGGGAACTCCGACTGCGGTATCGTCTATTCAACCGATGCCAAAACGACCGCAAAGGTAACCATCGTCTGCGAAGCACCGGCAGGCAGCTCTGATAAGGTTGTTTATCCTGTCGCCGTTATAAAAAATTCGAAGCAGGCTGCAGCCGCTCAGGATTTTATAAAATTTATGGAAAGCTCTGAAATTGCCACCCTCTTTACAAACTTCGGTTTTACAACCGCAAAATAAAAAAGTACGCTATAACTCAATTACTTCCATAAAGGATGAGCCTCATGGATTATTACCCCCTCTGGCTTTCCCTGAAGATCGCATTCCTTGCCACTCTGTTCACGTTTGTCCTCGGTCTGACCGCGGCTCAGTTTACGGTAAGGCTGCGGCATGGAAAAGGTTTTCTGGACGGTCTGTTTACCCTTCCGCTCGTTCTTCCGCCGACTGTCGTCGGTTTCTTTCTGCTCGTTATTTTCGGGAACAGCAGCTTTATCGGCCGGTTTCTCAATCAGATCGGCGCTTCCGTTATCTTTTCATGGACCGGTGCCGTCATCGCATCCACGGTTGTATCGTTTCCGCTTATGTACCGCACCGCCCGCGGAGCATTCGAACAGATCGACGAGAATCTTCTGAACGCGGGGCGTACGCTTGGAATGACAGAGAGGGCACTTTTTTTCCGCATTACTCTGCCAAATTCCATACCGAGCGTTATGGCCGGCACCATTCTTGCCTTTGCCCGAGCGCTCGGCGAATTCGGCGCGACCATCATGCTTGCCGGCAATATCCCGCACAGGACGCAAACGGTTTCCATCGCCATTTACTCTGCGGTTCAGGGCGGTGACTGGGATACCGCTTACCTCTGGACAGGCATTATCATCTGCATTTCCTTCGTTACGATCCTTCTAATGAACTGGTGGACGGGACTTGCCTCCGGAGCGAAGAAAAGGACTGGTAAGCTATGGCACTGAGCGTAGATATTGAAAAGAAGCTGGGTGATTTTCATTTAAAGAGCAGATTTTATGCCGAGAATGAAACCCTGGCGATTCTGGGGGCATCCGGCTGCGGCAAAAGCATGACGCTCAAGTGCATCGCAGGTGTGGAAACACCCGACCGAGGCAGAATCGTACTTGACGGAAGAGTGCTTTTCGACAGCGACAGAAAAATAAACCTGCCCGCCCGTGTAAGAAAAACAGGATATTTATTTCAGAATTACGCACTCTTCCCCAACCTGACCGTCGAGCGGAATATCGCCTGCGGAGTGCGAAAACCCAAAAGAGAAAAAGAGAAAATCGTGAGAGAAAAAATTTCCGCGTTCTACCTGAACGGACTTGAGGAGCAATATCCCAGCCAGCTTTCGGGCGGCCAGCAGCAGAGGGTCGCGCTTGCGCGCATGCTTGCGGGAGAACCGCAGCTTATCATGTTGGATGAACCTCTGTCCGCACTGGACAGCTTTTTAAAATGGAAGCTAGAGCAGGAAATTCTGAAGGTGAAAGGAAGCTTTTACGGTACGATTCTTCTTGTGTCTCACAGCCGGGATGAGGTTTACCGACTGTGCGACCGCATCGTTGCAATGGAGAACGGAAAGACACAGGATCCTGCCGAAAAAAAGGCTTTTTTTACAAACCCCCGTACTTATTCGGCGGCACTGCTTTCCGGCTGCAAGAATATCTCCCGCGCGGAAAAGTCCGGGCCCAACCGCATTTTCGCGGAGGACTGGAATCTTCCGCTCGAAACGTCGGAACCTGTCCCCGAGGATTTGCAGTATGTGGGGTTTCGCGCACATTTTTTTGAAGTGATGGAAAATCCCTGTGAGGAAAACACGGTCGAATGCAGCGTCGTCAGCGTCCTCGAAGATATTTTCTCCATGATCGTAACGGCGCGGGCAAAAGGCGGCAGTTCGGACAACAGCCGGTCTTACCTCCGCTATGAACTGAGCAAGGAGAAATGGAAGAGCCTGAACAATCCTCGGACGCTTTACCTGAAAATGCCGAAAGAGGAATTAATCCTGCTCCAATAAAGCTGTTTCGGAAAATCCGACAAACAGGAGGAATTGAAATGAAAGACGAAATCTATTCGCAGCTGTTGGACCGGCTCCGGGACGGGCACGATGCCGTTCTGCTGACACAGTTCAGCGGCACGCGGGGCAAAAAAGAACAAGGTATGACAAAACAGCTTGTGGACGGAGGGGACTGCGACGGGATTACTCTGGAAGCACTGGAAAAGGGTCTGCCCATTACCTGCCGTCAGCAGGAAACCGTTGTGATTGCTGAACCGTTTTATCCCGAAGAACGGCTGATCGTCCTTGGCGGAGGTCACGTTGCCCTGCCGGTGGTTGATTTCGCTTCAAAAATCGGTTTTTCCGTCACGTTGGTCGATGACCGGCCTGATTTTGCCAACTCCGCACGTTTTCCGTCGGCGCACAGCGTAATCTGTGAATCGTTTGAAAAGGCCTTAACCCAGCTTGCCGTAACGAAAAACGACTATGTCGTCATCATTACCCGCGGCCACCGCTACGACCAAGCCTGCCTCGAAACCCTACTGAAAGGAACGGAACCCTTCTACACCGGCATGATCGGTTCGCGAAGACGGGTCGCCGTGGTAAAGGATCAACTGGCATCGCTGGGGTATGATAAGGAGCGTCTGAACCGCGTCCATACACCGATCGGTCTTGCCATCGGCGCGGTCACTCCGGAGGAAATCGCCGTTTCGATCGTTGCGGAAATCATTCAGTGCAAGCGGCTCCAAACCAAGGGAAATAACCGTTCGGATGTGGATTTCAGCGTAATTGCGGCGCTGGCCGGTCCGATCGGCGGACAAGCGTCGATTGTTACGGTAATTTCCTCCAAGGGACCGGTCCCTCGCGGCGCTGGCGCCAAAATGATCGTCTATTCCGACGGGAGAATTGTCGGGAGTATCGGCGGCGGCTGCAGCGAAGCAGCGGTCATCGGGAACGCCCGCGGCATCATAGGAACCGGGGAATACATGCTTCAGGATGTCGATATGACCGGGGACGCCGCGGAAGACGAAGGCATGGTCTGCGGGGGAATCATGCAGGTGCTGATTGAAGATTTTTCCATGATTTGAGAGGTGAATTTTATGGCGCGTTTTGTATATGCCGACAATGCAGCCACCACGCAGGTGATTCAAGAGGTTCTCGACGAAATGCTCCCCTATTTCAGTGAAAAATACGGAAACCCGTCAAGTCTGTATTCTCTGGGCCGGGTTTCCCGAGAAGCGATCAGTACAGCTCGCGGACGAGTTGCCAGCGCACTGGGAGCAGAAGAGCAGGAAATATTTTTCACATCGGGCGGCTCTGAAGCCGACAACTGGGCAATTCGCGGCATCGCAAATGCGATGGCCTCAAAAGGAAAACACCTGATCACCACAAAAATTGAGCATCACGCGGTTCTTCACACCATGAAAGCCCTGGAAAAGGAAGGCTTTCATGTCACCTATCTCGACGTCAAGGAAAACGGAATTGTCGATCCCGCTGATTTTGCGTCTGCAATCCGACCGGACACCACTTTCGCCACCGTCATGTATGCCAATAATGAAATCGGGTCTGTGCAGCCCATTGCCAAGCTCGGTGAAATTTGCAGCAGCCGGAACGTTATTTTCCATACCGATGCGGTACAGGCCGTCGGTCATCTTCCCATTCAGGTCAAGGAACAGCATATTCAGCTTTTGTCACTTTCGGCACATAAATTTCATGGACCGAAGGGCGTCGGCGCTTTATATGTGCAAAAAGGGCTGCGCTTTCCGAATTTGATCGAGGGCGGAGCTCAGGAACGAAACCGCCGAGCCGGCACCGAAAACGTAGCCGGAATCGTCGGCCTGGGGAAAGCAATCGAAGTCTCCTGCTCCGACATGGAAAAAAACGGACAAAAAACAAGGCAGCTCCGAGACAGGCTAATAAGCGGTATACTAAAGATTCCCGCTGCCCGGCTGAACGGCGACCGGGAAAAACGGTTGGACGGAAACGTCAATGTCTCCTTCGAAGGGATCGAAGGAGAACCTCTTCTGCTGCAGCTCGATCAAAACGGAATCTGTGCTTCCGCCGGTTCCGCATGCACCTCTGGCTCTCTTGACCCGTCGCATGTTCTGATCGCAATCGGACTGAAACGGGAAACCGCATACGGTTCCCTGCGCCTTACGCTGAGTGACCGGAACACGGACGAGGATGTCGATACCATCCTCGAAGTATTGCCTAAAATTGTTGAACAGCTTCGCGCCGTGTCCCCCAGGTGGAAAAACATGCAGAACGGCGGGTAATAAACCAGCTTACCGGTACCGCACCGTAAAGCTCCGATCATGTCCGCTCTTGGAATCTAATACTTTTCCGCCGATGAATCGTTGCAAATTGCCCTGCCCTTTGAATGGAATATGTATGCAGAACTAATACGTGGTTTCGGCCGCGTATTAGTTTTTTATCTGTCAGGAGCATTTCACCGCTTTATAATTTGAGTTTAATCGGAAAAACTATCTCCGAAAGGAGGAAGGGATTTTATGGATTCGAAGAAAAAGAAGACAACGGATACCGATCATCTGTCAATCTATGATCTGCCTACTCTCAATTCGGTAATTGATCAGTACGAGCCGCCGCAGGCAAAAGGGACCGATCCGGAATCTGGAACCGGAACGGTATCCGGAAATCAATAGGTTCATCCCGACCTTCGTAAGCATTCTGAAAGGAACTATGGAAATGAGATTAAGTGCAAGAAACCAGATTAAAGGAAAAATAATCGAAGTGAAGCCCGGTGCCGTAAATTCATCCGTAACGCTTGATATTGGAAACGGAGTTCAGATCAATGCTTCTATTACAATGGACAGCGTCCAAAACCTTGGCCTTAAGGTTGGGGATGACGCATACGCGGTCATAAAAGCATCCTCCGTAATGATTGGAAAAGATTAACCGACTTTTCTCTGCCCCCGCTCCTCGTCTCTCTCACCGATTCAAACAAAATATTCAGGCTCCCCATTCATGTCCGGAGCCCCGGTCAAATGCACATGCACCTGACCGGGGCTCCCAATGAAACTCCGTCTTATTTATTATTGATACAGATAGCAGGCTGCAAAATGATCAGGTTCAATCAATTTACTATCCGTTCATTTTATTCAAAAATGACCTTCTCAAATCGTATCGTAAAATAAAGCAGATCGGAATTCTCGCTCAGCAGCAAAACCTGAAGTTCATAATTTTCACCGTTCTTATAGATTTCATCATAAAGCCACGATGCATTTTCCAAACGCATTTCCCGCAGCGAAATTTCACAGTTTGTAAATGTTACGGATTGTATGTCTGTAAATCCGCCGGAATTGTCAAGGATTAAAGTAAATTCATTTTTTTGCTGAAACGCCTGAGCAATTGTGCAGTCATGGAAATTTATATTTCCGATTGGGTCACTATCCCCGTATGTCTTTTTATAATATGTCTTATAATCTTTGATTGTATCATCCACAATCTTTTGATTGTTTTCTGAAAAGCTTTTCAACTCTTCGATTACTTTCCGCGAGGCCCTGTTCAAAACGAATACACGAATATCGGCTATTTCATTCAAAATAGTTGTCGGAAGAAGAGTTTTAGAACGTTTAAGATTATCGAAATACGCTTCGGTAAATTGATCGATCGCTTCTTCCCGATCTAGGCTTTTCGGCGGTATGTAGGACTCTCTGGCTTCTTCTCTTTCAATTGCGTAATGATGCTTCAATGCCTGAATCTCTTCGGCACTCAGATCATCCTGAAGGAATTCAATCTCCATCTCCTGCGGATAAAGGTCGTCAAATGAAACCGAGGATGCCTCTTCCTGTAAAGACAAAAACTTATTAAGCTCTTCGTCATATACACGCTGAAAATATTCTTCCGAAAAAGACTCCGCTTCTTTCGATTCTTCAAGGAAAAGATGCAAATCCGTCTTTTGGCATAATTGGTACCATTCCTTAGTAAAATACCTCATTTTTAACCCACTCCCATGGATAATTTAGATTGAAAAGCCTAGGGACGGGTTTACTATACCATACCGACATTCTCTTTTAAAGTATCAAAAGCCCTCTTCCATTATATACCGAATTTGGATCAAAACACAAAAAAGTCGATCGGCATTTTAATTCTATTTTGTAATAATAAGGTAATTCCACCCTATATATGATTTCTATGAATAGTTTTTTGACTTTTAAATGACTGTATGATAAAATATATTCTACGGTTGAGCGGTAAAAGCCGCTTTCAAGAATCAGCTTCTTGGGTGGGAAGTCCATTTTGGGCTTCCCACTTTTTTATACCTAATTTTAAACTGTTAAGGAGTACTTATGGAAAAAACTTTGCTCAATATTGCCCTGCTTTTGATTGCAACGAAAATTGGAGGGCTGATTAGCCTTAAATTCAAAATGCCGGAGGTACTTGGCGCACTTTTGGCCGGTGTTGTTCTGGGACCAATTCTTCTGAATCTGGTTCAATATGACGACAGCATGAAGCTTCTCTCCAATCTGGGAGTCATTATGCTCATGTTTCTGGCCGGGCTGGAGACAAATGTTGATCAGTTCAAAAAGGCCGGGAAATCAGCTTTTGTGATCGCGGTAATGGGAATCGTACTCCCTCTTGTTTTAGGGACTTTGGGCGCGTTTCTATTTTTCAAAAACCCAATGGAAAACCTGTTCATCGGCATTATTTTAACAGCTACCAGTGTCAGCATCACCGTAGAAACACTGACGGAACTGGGTAAACTCAACACACTGCCTGGAATCAATATTCTGGGAGCCGCCGTAATCGACGATATTTTAGGGTTGCTGCTCATTTCAGTGCTGTTGGGGGTAAACAGCGGCAGCACCGGCAGTTCTCTTGTCATCACAATGGCTGACATCGGTGCTTTTTGTCTGCTCAGCATCTTAGGTATCCTTTTTCTACCCAAACTTTTCAGCCGGCTGTCCCCAGAAATACAGCCCAACCGAACTCTTCTGACCTTTTCCTTGGCCTCCGCCCTGCTCGCCGCCTGCATTGCGGAGAGTGTGGGGATCGCAGCTATCACCGGAGCCTATTTGTTCGGGCTGTTGCTTTCACAATTTCCAAACAGAGAATATTTAGAGCGAAATGTCAAGACGATCTCATCTGGATTCCTTTCGCCGATCTTTTTCGCCAGCGTCGGGCTGGAAGCAAATTTAGGTGGATTCGATTGGAATATTGTTTCCATCACGATCGTTATGTTTGTCGTTGCTGTAATCGGCAAGGTCATTGGGTGCGGATTTGGTGCCCGGCTGTTCCGGATGAACCGCAGTGAGGCAATGCAAATCGGCGTTGGAATGATTTCACGCGGAGAAGTCGCGATCATCACGGCAAATATCGGGCTGCAAAACCACATTATCACACAGGAAGTTTTTATCCCAACAATATTAGTGGTCCTCCTTACGACGATTGCAACACCGGTTTTACTTAAACTTTCATTTTCTCACAGGATAGATACAAAGATGTCAACGTTCAATTGACTGAAGAACAGGTGTGTTGTATTCCGAATTGCAGTAATAGAATTACAATAAATCTTTCACTTGAAGTACACTTCATCTCAATTGGCACACTGATCCAAAAACTGTTGGAAGCATATATATCATTACATGTGCAATGCTAAATGAGGGTGCATTTATGAAGCCTTTCATTGACATGGGATTTGTTGCGATTAAAAGTACGGTCTCCGTTGTAACATTATTCATACTTGCAAGGATTATGGGGAAAAAGCAAATTTCACAACTTACTTATTTTGATTACATTGTCGGGATATCAATTGGTTCAATAGCTGCCGAACTATCCGTTCAGAATGTCCTTCTTAGTGAGGGCATCGTAAGCATGATCATATGGGCGTCATTTCCACTTATTTTTTCCTATGTTGCAGCCAAAAGCATGAGAGTAAGAAGGCTATTGGATGGGACGCCAACCATTCTGATTCAAAACGGCAAGATCATAGAAAAGAATCTCCATAAAGCCAAATTTACAATAAACGACTTATTGGAAGAACTGCGGATTCAGGGTGCTTTTAATATAGACGATGTAGAGTTTGCGCTGCTTGAAACCAGTGGTAAAATGAGTGTTTTAAAAAAATCAAAGAAACAAACGGTCACCATTTCCGACCTAAACCTGAAAGAAAACTATCAGGGACTCTGTGCGAATCTTATTATTGATGGAAAATTAATGCAGCAAAACATTGCACTTCTGAACAAGAGTGAGGAGTGGCTGACAAACGAATTAAAAAAGCGGAATATTTCATCCGTCGCTGATGTTTTGCTTGCCTGTATCGATTCAAACGGTGATTTTCATATTGACCTGAAGAATCAGGATCCAACCATTTATAATTTTTTGCACTAAGGCTCAAAAGAGGCTAATTTCTTTCCCTTTAAAAATTCTTTCCTGCCCAGAAACCCTTTCGTATATGCAAGGCATTTTTCATTTTATAATAATGTCGAAATTTCAGAACGCACAGACTCCGAACAGGATTGGACAGATTCCCCTTTTTTCAAATCAAGATTATAAACAATAACAGCTTCTCTTGTGTTTTTCTGGCCCATTTCGTAATATCCATTTCCCTCTGCATTTAAGATGTCATAAGCGACTTTTCGGTTCACCCGGGTAGGTTCGTTTGGAACAATTTCAATGCCTTTTATATCAAACGGCACGATTCTCATATAAGGGTCGAACAGGTAAGCATCACTGCCGTCGGCACCCGTCAGCAGCACATAGTGCCCGCATTCATACCATACGCGCAGGACGGCGGCTCCCCCGTTTTCCAGGGACCTGATAATTCTTCCGCCGCGTTTTAACTCGACTTCGTCGCCGGAAAGATATTCACAGCTTATGGGAAACTTATTGATTTTATGATATTGATTCAACCAATCGCTCAGGTGCTTCATGGCCATACACGAAGTACCGCCCTTGCAGATTTCCCCCTGCTCGTTATATTGGTCCAGGCAGTACGTCATAATTGTTTTCATAATAATTGGCGGTATCTCTTCCCTTTCAAATAAATAGCTGATCGCATTGAGCATGGAAGTAGGGCCGCAATCGTATTCCGTTGCCTGATAATACAAAGGATTTTTCATTTTCAACACCTTGATTGTATGAGATAGAATGTTTAAAAGTCCGGGATCACATCCACATCGATCAGGTCAGCAAGCGCCGTGTATTTTTTCTCCAATTCGTTATGAATCTCTTTTAATAAACTCAATTCAATATAGTTTTGCTTGATTTCAATATACACACTGATCCAAAGGCGTCTCCCCGTTTTCACCACATCAAACTCGAGCTGGTCTTTCGAAATTCCATAAGTACCCGTAACATCCTCCCCGATACTTTTTACCTTTTGCAGCATTTCCTCACTAGGGCTCAGGAAAAAAAGTTCCTGAAAACCTGACTTAATCGCCTTCAGGGGAGTCGGAAGAATATATACGACCATAGCCAGCGTTATGATTTGGTCAAAATATCTTGACAGAGAGCTGAAAGCCGTAAAACGGATCAAAAATGCCGTGAGAAAAGCAATTCCGGTTCCAAAGCTTGTTACGATATCAAGAATCCACTCTTTGATTTCCAGATCCAGAATTTTCGATCTGGCTTTGGAATTCAAATATTTTAAAATCAGGTACGCAGCGATTCCGTAAAGACCGGCAAAAAGTTCAAAATAGAAAACGACATTCATGTCGACTTCATATCCGCCGGAAAAGAAGGACGATATGCCGTTCACCGCCATCATGGCCGCAATGACAAAAAACAAAAACCCTTTTAAGATCATATAAAACGGTTCCAGATTGGAATAACCGATGGGCCTCTTTTCGCTGATCGGCTTATACAAATACCGCATCAGCCGGATGGAAAAAAGCAGAAGAATTGCTTCGCATCCGTCAAAAAGACCGTCGATCAGCACCGCTTTTGAATTTGATAAATAGGAAATCCAGATTTCAAGTACGACAAACAAAAGATTCGACCCAATAGAAAATTTCAAGCCTAGGTTTTCGTATTTTTGCTTCAATAAAACATTCATAAAACAGCCTGATTGAAGGGCTAAATTCAGGGGGATTATCGATGTTTCTTCCCCTGATAAATACAAACGCACCGCATGCGGCTCTACAGCCCTTTGTGTCAATACAGGCACCAGTTTCCTCCAAAATTAATCATTTACCGTGGAATACACCGACTAATTCCCACGGTGGCTTTCTCAAACGCCTGCTTGGAATGGCAGAATCAATCCCTTCCGAGCATCATGCAGCGCACCACCTCGGTAACTTTCGCCATATCCGAAGGAACCGTATATTCACTGCAGGAGTGAACGTTAAACATGGCGTTTGCAATGACAATGCTCGTAATTCCGTACTTTGAAAAATTGTTCGCGTCGCTGCCCCCAAACGTCTTGAAAAGGTTTGCCTCAATCCCATTTTTTCTGCAAGCCGTCTGATAGCGCCGGATCACCGGATGATCCGGCGGCACTTCATAGGCCCGGCATCCTTCCCGACTCTTAATGCTGCACTGAGCGCCGTAAGACGCGGCAGATTCCGCAAACCGGTCGGCTGCGGACTTCAGCGCGGCTTTGGCGGCCGAATGGGAATAAGAGCGGATTTCCCCGTTGACGACGCAGCGGTCGGGAATGATATTTGTTGCCGTTCCGCCCTCTATTGTGCCGATGTTCAATGTGGTTTCCCCATCAATATGGCCCATCTTCAAATGGCTGATTGCGTCCGCCGCAGCCGCGATCGCGTGAATTCCCTTCTCCGGGGCAAATCCGGCATGGGAAGCCTTACCTGAAATTTCGACACAAAAAGAAAGGATGGTAGGCGCGGCATAAGCCGCTCCTCCGATCTCTCCGGAAAGATCCAGCACATATGCCTCTTTTGATTGAATTCTCTCATAGTCAAAGACTTCGCTGCCGCAGTCATACGGTTCCTCTGCTATGGTAAAAAGGATTTCCAACGGCCGGTGAGGCAGGCCGTCTTCTTGTATGGAAGCGACTGCTTCCAGAATCACCGCAAGACCGGAAACGTCGTCGGCTCCAAGCACTGTGTCTCCGGAACTTGTGATCGTCCCATCCGGATGAATCTGTGCTTTTTTATTCAAAGCGGGGTTTACCGTATCCATATGGCCCGAAAAAAGCAGCGGCAAGCCTTCTGTGCCGGGAAGAAAAGCATAAAGATTTCCCGCGTTTCCGTTGACCTTCTCTGCCGCGTTGTCTTCCCAGACGGAAAATCCAAGTTTTTTCAGGTCGCGTATCAGCCGGTCGGCCATTTCCCGCTCCTGAAACGACGGACTATCGATCTTCGTCAACTCTATAAATGTGTCGGTTAACCGATCCAAGCGAATCAATTTCATTTACCCCTTTTCCCGAAAACTCAAAACTTATTTTTTCTCAGGCGCTGCCGCTCCGGAGCTCATCACCGTGGTCGGGTCAATCGCATCCCGCAGGGCGTCGCCGATAAAGTTGATCGATATGACAAGAACAATAATCATGAGACCAGGCGGCACCCAAAGCCACGGCTTCGTCGTCAGAACCGTGAGCGACTGCGCACCGTTGAGCATATTTCCAAGACTGGGTGTCGGTGGCTGAACGCCCATTCCGAGAAAACTCAGCGCCGCTTCATCCAGCATGGAAACAGCGAGCACCAGCGTAGCGTAAATTAAAATAGGCGCCACGGTGTTGGGCAGGATTTCAGAAAACAGGATATGGCGTTTCGTCATGCCCGCTACCACACTGCTTTTTACAAAATTCGTCTCACGCAGGGAAAGGGTGCTGCCTCGAACCAGACGGGCAACTCCGGGCCAATCGACAAAACCGAGAATCAAGATGATGTTCCACATGCCGGGTTTAAAAATTGCGGCGGCCACAAGAATCAGCAAAATATAGGGAAAAGACATTACCATATCGGTGAAGCGCATCACCGCCATATCAATCCAGCCGCCAAAATAACCGGAAATCAATCCAAGAGCAACGCCGACCGCTGTTGAAATCACCGTAGCCATAAAGCCTACCAACAGTGAAACCCGCGTCGCATACAAAAGGCGGCTGAAAACGTCACGTCCAATCTCATCGGTACCCAACCAGAACGATCCGTTCGGCGCACCGCCAAACATTCCAGCAATCGCATCGGGATCATGCGGTGCGATCAGCGGAGCGAATATCGCCGCCAATGTCAGGAGGGTCAATACCGACAGGCTCACAAGAGCTACCTTATGCCTGAGAAAGCGTTTCCAGACAATGCGTCCATAACTTTCACTTTTCAAGGTCTTTTTCTTCAAAAAGCTCAAAGGCTCCCTCCTTTCAATGATATTGGATGGTTGGATCGACGACCGCGTAGAGAAGATCCGTCAGAAGATTGCCGAAAAGAACGACGAGCGCGGCGACGAGGCTTACCCCCATAATGACCGGATAGTCGCGGTTAATAATCGCGGTCATCGTCATCAGCCCCAGTCCCGGCCATGAAAACACCTGCTCCACGATAATGGCTCCGCCGAAAAGAGTGGGAATTTCCATTCCGAACACGGTGATCACCGGCACCATGGCATTGCGCAGTGCATGCTTATTGATCACTTTAAATCGGCCGATCCCTTTGGCGCGCGCTGTTCGAAGATAATCCTGCTGTAATATTTCCAGCACCGCGCTGCGGATATACCGGATGTTCGTACCCGTCATGGAAACCGCAAGCACAATGACCGGCAAAATCATATGAGCGGCAACATCTCCGGCACCCAGATTTGCTCCGAGCGTTGTCATTCCGCCGGACGGAAGCAAATTCAGTTTTATAGTAAAAAGATAGATCAGGAGCATCGCGAGAAAAAAACTAGGGATACTGTTACCAAGAAATGCCAAACCCATCAGGGAATAATCGCCGGCTTTATTTTGGTGCGTGGCACTGTAGACACCGGCCGGTAACGCGATCAGCATGCTGATGAAAAGGGAAACTCCCATCAAAAGAAGAGTCGGACCGAGATGCGACGCAATCATGGAGGCCACGGATTCGTTGCTTTTGATCGAAAACCCGAAATTGCCGGTAAGAATCTGTGAAAGCCAGGTAAAGTACTGTACAATCACCGGCTTGTTCAGGCCAAGCTGGGCACCTCTCGCAGCAAGGGCACCCTGTGAAACGTGAGCGCCCTGTATCATGGCAAGCGGACTTCCCGCAAGGTTCATCAGAAAATAGTCAATGACGGTAATTCCAATTAGAACCGGAACCGCAATAAAAATACGTTTGATGCTGTATTTCCACATTCCTATGTTTCTTCTCCTTCCCGCGTTTCTCCGATTTGTGCAAACGGACAGGCGGCAAAGTGACTGCCATCCGAGGAAATCGGCAAAAGCTTTGGCTCCTGTTTTTGACAGGAAGGCTGTGCAAGCGGGCAGCGCGGACAAAACCGACAGCCGGTCGTTTCATTCTCCCCGGCTTTTACGGTTTGTGTTCCCACCTCGCCGTTCAGCACAAACTGTCTTCCGCGGTCATCCGGGTCCGGATTCGGCACCGCGGCGCAGAGTGCCTTTGAATACGGATGGGCTGGGTGTGCAAAAAGTTCCTTGGCAGGCGCAATTTCAACGATTTTTCCGAGATACATCACCGCTATTCTGTCGCTGATATAATTCACCGCACCAAGGCCGTGCCCGATGAAAAGATACGTTAACCGGAACTCTTTTTGCAGATCGCGCAGAAGATTTAGAATCTGCGCCTGAATGGAAACGTCAAGCGCACTGACCGGCTCATCGCAAACGATAAGCTCGGGCTTCAAAGAAAGTGCTTTTGCAATACAGATGCGCTGGCGCTGGCCGCCGGAAAACTCGTGCGGAAACCGCTGTCCACTGCTTTTCGGCAGACCTACCAGATTCAGCAGGCGCTCTACTTCCGCGGCCGCCTCGTTACGAGCGACGATTTTGTGATAGATCATGGGCTGTGCCAAAATATCAGAAACGCATTTGCGCGGATTCAGCGACGAATACGAGTCCTGAAATACCATTTGGAGCTGCGTACGGACACAGACCAATTCGTCCGTCTTCCGATCGGAAATCACAGCACCGTTGAAAACGACTTTTCCGGACGTCGGCTGTTCCAGTCCGACAATCTGCCGCCCGATGGTTGATTTTCCGCAGCCGGATTCGCCGACCAGCCCCAGCGTTTCCCCTCTGTTGATGGAGAAATCCACTCCGTCTACGGCCTTCACCTGGGCCACCGTATGCGTGATAATTCCGCCCTTTATCGGATAATATTTTTTAAGGTTCTCAACGGAAATCAGAGGACTTTCCTCAGCCATCGTTTTCACCGCCGTCCTTTTCTGCACCGCATAACAGGCAGCGGGCAACATGCGTTTCAGAAACCGTAAAAAGGGGCTGCGGATACAAACACTTTTCACTGGCATACGGGCAGCGGTCCGCAAACCGGCACCCTTTCAGGGAGGGATAATCTTCTGGGACAGCACCGGGGATCGAGGAAAGAACCCTCTCCACGGGGTCCTTCGTACTCGGCACAGTCGCAAGCAATACTTTTGTATAGGGGTGTGCCGGATAGTAAAACAAGTCGTGAACCTCCGCCTGCTCCACCACCTGACCGGCATACATTACAATGACGCGGTCCGCCATTTGCGCAACCAGACCGATGTCATGGGTAATAAGAATCACAGACATGGAAAATTCCGTTTGAAGCTCCCGCAGAAGCTGCATGATCTGTGCCTGAATGGTAACGTCGAGCGCCGTAGTCGGTTCATCGGCGATAAGAAGCTTCGGATTGCAGGAAAGTGCCATCGCAATCATCACACGCTGACGCATTCCGCCGGAAAGCACAAAGGGGTATTTTTTCATGACGCGTTCCGGCTCAGACAGGCCAACACGCCCAAGCAGGGAAACGGCGCGGCTGTGTGCTGCGGCTTTGCTGAGAGCCGTATGTGCGAGGATGCTTTCAACCAGTTGATTGCCTATGGTGAACACAGGGTTCAAAGAGGTAAGCGCATCCTGAAATACCATCGCGATTTCATTGCCCCGCAGTAAGTCCAATCCTTTTTCTGGGAGCTTCAACAGATTATTTCCTTCAAAAAGGATTTCTCCGCCCGTTACCGAACCATTCGCAGGTAGAAGTCCCATAATCGCAAGCGAGGTAATGCTTTTCCCGCATCCGGATTCCCCTACGATACACAGAAATTCGCCTTTTTTTACAGAAAAGCTGACATTGGAGAGCCGGACTGCCGTCGTATCGTCGCCTTTAAAAGCGACCTCCAAATTTTTGACCTCCAACAAATTTGCCAAGGTGTCCCGACCTTTCTTTGCCGCGATAGTAGAAGACGCTTTACTTAGATTTATTGAAACTCCCAGTTCTGGATGTTCGTAAACGATCCGTAAACATTCGGCGTGGCATTTTTCAGATTCTTATTGACCGCGCAAAGGGAACGAATGACGTATGTATTGATCATCGGGACCTGCTGCTGCACCACCTGATCGATGGCAAGATACTGCTGCTTAATCGCGGATTCGTCCGATGTCAGCTGCGTTTTCGCAAGCGCTCCGCTGACGGTATCGGAGCTGAAATTCGTCCAGCTTCCCTTTCCACCCAGCAAATACTTTACGTCCGGGTACGGATCGACCGGCGCATAGGTATACTGCACGGCAAACAGATCAAAGCTCTGGGAACCGGCTTTGGACATCAGCGTCGCAAGGTCAACCGTGCGGATATCCACGTTAATGCCGACCTCCTTGAGCTCTTCTTTGATGACATTGCTCCCGTTTACAAAGGTTGCGTCACCGGAATTGACATAAAAAGTTAAAGTTTTGCCGCTGTCCCATCCGGCTGCGCTTAAAAGCTCTTTTGCCTTTGCCGGATTATATTCGGTCGCTTTGAGCGACTTATCATAATAAGGGCTCACCGACGTTACAAAGCCGTCATCAACCTCTCCCCTGCCGTTTAAAAGGTTCTTCAACAGGAGGTTGCGGTCAATCGCATACAGGATGGCCTGACGTACGCGCGCATCGGGAATGGTTTTGGTATTCAGGAAAAGAGACTGCGTTGTTACCGGGTCGCTGTAGGTCACCTTTACATTGGCAAGCTTTTCAATGCTTGCGTAGTCTTCCTGAGGCGCCTGTGCCATAGTAGGCTGAACAAAATCAATTTCGCCGGATTTCAATCCGGAATAAATCTGATCGGACGTAACAATTTTGATGTTCAGTTTGCTGATTTTCGGGGCGCCCTTCCAGTAGTTCTGGTTCGCCTGATAAGAAATGTAGTGATTCGCGTCAACGGCCGTTGCTATGTATGGGCCATCCACAACTGTCGGATGGTTAAACCAGCTGTATTTCAAAAGCTGACTTTCCGGAACGTTCGCAAGGACATGCTTTGGTACGGTCATAATGTAGCGGGCATAAGAATTTTCAAACGTTGTCAGGCCCATGGGATATTTCATCGTGAGCGTTAGGGTTTTGTCGTCAATGATTTTAATCCCCGAAACAGTTGTAGCGTCTTTTTTTACAAAACCGCTGTCGTCCGTACCCTGCAATGCGGACATGGAAAAGGTTGCGTTTGCTATAATCGGGCTGCACAGCCTCGTAATGGTAAAAGCGACATCATCCGAAGTTACCGGCTTACCATCGGACCATTTTGCGTTTTTGTCCACATGGATGGTGAAAACGTTGTTGTTTTTCACGGTGATGGAATCTGCTGCGGCTCCTTCGAATTTCAGGTCACTGCTCAGTTCAACAAGTGGCAAAAACATCATTGCCGTTGAATATTTATTAATTTCGGTTTCGTCGATTCCAAGCGGGTTAAGGCTTCCGAGTGTATCCGTTACACCGATATTGACAATATTCTTTGGGACGTTCCCTGTGGAAGCTGCACTACCCGCGCCGGAAGAGGCGCTCCCTGTACCGGAAGAAACGCTTGCCGTGCTTTTTGCACAGCTTACAAGGGTCAGCGATAGGGAAGCAGCCAAAAGAAGGCTTAGAACCTTTTTCCACGCAAATTCGGTTTTTTTCATAAGTATTCCCCCTAAAATATCGTTCGATCGTTTTTAAGACTTTATGGAAGGGTAGATTGCTCTATTTAAAGTGGGTACACTCGCTTCGTAATTGGAAAACCATAAAACTACACTCCCTCCCGTTTAGTGATTCTTGTTGCAAAAATTCCCGCCTTCTTAAACAAGAAGACGGGATCTAATAATCTCGTGTTACCACTTCAATTCACCTGTCCCTCACGGCGCAGGCCTCAAAAAGTACTCCGAATACAATTCCGGGTATACTTCGTTTGTTGTAACGGTCAACTGCCGTCGCAGCCTAAGCGTTCCCGCCTCAGTGCGCCACTCAAGAGCCATTTTCAACCGATCACTCATCTGTCCTCTTTCAGCATAGAAGGACTCTCTGTCAGATGAACCCGATCGTTTACTCTCTCTTTCCTTGTGTTTCCTTATTTAATTGTTGGACTTATTATAACATACCTTTTATATATGTCAAGTACAATATAAATGAAACCGTTGGCTGCTCTTAAATGAGAAAGCCTTGTCGCCGCACCGGGTCATGCATTTCCATATATTTTCATTTATAATTAATATAAAAAATATATTAGATAAATTGGCGATTGCTGTTGACAAAAAGACTAAATTGGTATACTTTATGGTTGTTACCACCCCCACCCGGGTGGTAGAGGTAAATGTGGAGGCGAAAAGATAATAATGAACCAAAAATTCAATGTAATAGGCATGACGTGCTCGGCCTGCTCGGCACGGGTGGATAAGGGCGTCCGTAAGGTGCCAGGTGTTCGGGAGGCTAGTGTAAATCTGCTCACAAACAGCATGACCGTTGATTACGACGAAACCAACACAGACAACGACAAGATCATCCGGGCGGTCGCGGACGCAGGCTACGGTGCTTCCCTTTTTGCACGTGGAGCGGAAAGCGGCTTAAAAAGCCCCGGCAGCGAATCCAATCTGATGGAAGACCAGATGCGGAATATGAAGATGCGACTGAGCGTGTCTTTTTTATTTCTAATCCCGCTCCTCTATTTTGCGATGGGCGAAATGCTAGGTCTCCCGTTGCCGCCGGTCCTTATGGGCATGGAGAACGCTGTCAATATCGGATTTCTGCAGCTTTTACTGACCCTGCCGATCATATATGTTAACCGGACCTATTATCAACGCGGATTCAAAGCTCTTGTGCATAGGGCTCCCAACATGGATTCGCTGATCGCCATCGGCTCGGCGGCAGCTGTAGCCTACGGAGTCTTCGCCATTTTCCAGATCGGCTACGGTATGGGGCACAATCTTCCGGAGCTGGTCCATCAGTATATGATGGATCTGTACTTCGAATCGGCCGGTACGATTCTCACGCTAATCACGCTTGGAAAATTTCTTGAAACGCGCTCCAAAGGAAAGACTACGGATGCGATCAGTAAGCTAATGAATCTCGCGCCCAAGACCGCGACGGTGCTCCGTGACCTTCAGGAAAAGGAAATCCCGGTGGGAGACGTCGTCGTGGGTGACTTGGTCCTGGTGCGCCCAGGGCAAAGCATCCCGGTGGACGGTGTGATCGTGGAGGGCAGTTCCTCCGTGGATCAGTCCGCCTTAACGGGTGAAAGCATCCCGGTGGAAAAACAGCCCGGTGATAAAGTGATAGCGGCATCAATTAACAAGGTGGGATTCTTCAAATTCCGGGCGCAAAAGGTCGGCAGCGATACCACCCTAGCCAAGATCATCGAGCTAGTCGACGAGGCCAGCTCCTCAAAAGCGCCAATTGCCAAGCTCGCCGATAAGGTAAGTGGAATCTTTGTCCCCGTGGTGATCGCAATCGCAGTGGCCGCGACAGGCATCTGGCTGCTCCTCGGGCAGCCGTTTTCCTTTGCGCTCTCCATTGGGATCGCAGTCCTCGTGATCTCCTGCCCGTGCGCGCTCGGTCTCGCAACGCCCGTCGCCATCATGGTAGGCACCGGAAAAGGCGCATCCAACGGCATCCTGATCAAATCGGGAGAAGCTCTGGAAACCGCTCACACCGTAAAAACGGTGGTGCTCGACAAAACAGGTACGGTCACGGAGGGCAAACCGAGAGTGACCGACGTAGTTCCGGCAGATCAGGTTGATGATCGGACACTGCTTGAAATCGCTGCATGCATCGAAAAGCCATCCGAACATCCGTTGGCAGACGCGATTATCGAGAGGGCAAAAGACGATGAAATCGAGTTAATCAGCACTGAATCCTTCACCTCTGTCCCAGGGCGCGGCGTGGTGGCCGAACTTAGCGGTAAAACCTACGCGGCAGGAAATCTCTCCTTCATGGAAGAACGAAAGATCGATATAGACATTTTCGGCGGAGTTTCGGAAGCGCTCGCCGAAAACGGCAAGACACCACTCTTTTTTGCGGATGAAAACCGGCTCCTCGGCGTCATCGCAGTGGCAGACGTAGTGAAACCGACCAGCAAGGCCGCCATTGAACAATTCAAGAGGATGGGAATCGATGTGGTGATGCTGACCGGCGACAACAAAAGGACGGCGGAAGCGATCCGCAAACAGCTCGGCATCGACCGAGTCGTGGCCGAAGTGCTTCCCCAGGATAAAGAGAGCCAAGTCCGCGCCATTCAGGAAAGCGGAAAGAAAGTCGCCATGATCGGCGACGGCATCAACGACGCGCCCGCCCTCGCGCGGGCCGACGTTGGCATCGCAATCGGCGCCGGGACAGACATAGCCATTGATTCGGCGGACATCGTCCTGATGAAGAGCGACCTGATGGACGCGGTCACCGCGATCGAACTCAGCCGTGCCACTATCCGAAACATTAAGCAAAATCTGTTCTGGGCGTTCTTCTACAACAGCATCGGCATTCCTCTTGCGGCAGGTGTGTTCTACTACCTGTTTGGCTGGAAGCTGAATCCGATGTTCGGAGCTGCGGCCATGAGTATGAGCTCGGTATGCGTGGTTTTAAATGCGCTGAGACTAAGGTTCTTCAAGCCCAAGCATGCCAACCAAAATCAGCAGGTAAATCAAAATATAAATAATAATAACAAAGGAGAATTGGAAACAATGAAAAAAGTTGTTTTAATCAACGGGATGAGCTGTGAGCACTGCCAGGCGAGGGTGGAAAAGGCCTTGAACGCCATCGACGGCGTAGTAGCGAAAGTCAATTTGAAAAAGAACATCGCGGTGGTGGATCTCAAAAGCGAGATCGAGGATCAGGTACTCAAGAACGCTGTCAACGGAGCGGGCTATGAGGCAGTTTCGATTTCGGACCATAAGGGCCTGTTTTGACGATAATACGAAAGGCGGGTCATATTTATGAAAGCAGATAAAGCAACGATTACAAACAGTCTAAAGACGGTGCGCGGACAGATCGACGGAGTACTGAAAATGGTCGAAGAAGACAGATACTGCATCGATATCTCCACGCAGCTACTCGCGATCCAGGCGATCCTCCGCAACGTTAACAAGGAGGTGCTTCATGCTCATCTGAACTGCTGTGTGGCGGAAGCGTTCAAGAATGGCGGAGGCGACGCCCAGCAAAAAATCAAAGAAATCATCGGCATCATCGACAAGTTGTCGAAATAATTCTATTATAGGTGGCTGCCACCGAAGAGGTTCGTTAAAGTTATTGTTATGGCGGGCATGTGTTGCTATGGGCGTCGGTCGCCCTTGTTATTGCTACGTCCAAAATCAAAACCACGCGTTGAACGCGTGGTATGCACAAGCCCTAGAAGGGCATATTACCGGCAAGCCTCTTAAGAGGCACTGAAAGATCCGCCAGCCGCATCACTTTCTCAGGCCGCCGCTAAAGCG
>JAEYPT010000003.1 GCA_023410445.1 Bacillota bacterium
CCGTTGGTTCGGGCGTTGTAACCAAGATTATTGAGTAGTTTTCGCCTTAGGGCATAGGAAGCGGTCCGATGAAAAGTCGGACCGTTTCTTTTTTACCGTAAGCAAGAGGACCGGCGGCCGATGCCGCCCGGGCGCAATATGCGGCGGGTCCTCTTGCTTACGGTAAAAAAGAAACGGTCCGACTTTTCATCGGACCGCTTCCTATGCCCTAAGGCGAAAACTACTCAATAATCTTGGTTACAACGCCCGAACCAACGGTATGGCCGCCTTCACGAATAGCGAAACGGAGGCCCTCTTCCATGGCGATCGGGGTAATCAGCTCAACCTTCATCTCAACGTTATCGCCAGGCATGCACATCTCGGTTCCTTCTGGAAGATCGATGACACCGGTAACGTCTGTTGTTCTGAAGTAGAACTGAGGACGATAGTTGTTAAAGAACGGAGTATGACGTCCGCCTTCTTCTTTGGTGAGGATATAAACCTTGCCAACGAATTTGGTGTGCGGATGCACGCTACCGGGCTTTGCAATAACCTGTCCACGTTCAATTTCT
Organism: Bacillota bacterium; assembly: GCA_023410445.1. Taxonomy (GTDB): domain Bacteria; phylum Bacillota; class Clostridia; order Oscillospirales; family Acutalibacteraceae; genus Caproicibacter. The sequence continues at coordinate 552 of JAEYPT010000003.1, forward strand.
TCTCTCTGAATGCCACGGAGAAGCATGCCGATGTTATCGCCTGCTTCAGCAAAATCCAGGGATTTGCGGAACATTTCGAGGCCCGTAATAACGGACTTCTTCTTCTCCGGGGAAAGGCCGACGATTTCCATTTCTTCGCCGATCTTCGCCATGCCGCGCTCAACTCTGCCCGTTGCAACGGTGCCACGGCCACTGATGGTCATAACATCTTCAACCGGCATCAGGAACGGCAGGTCAGCTTTGCGCTCCGGGGTCGGGATGAAGCTGTCGACAGCGTCCATCAGTTCCCAGATCGACTTGTATTCCGGAGCATCCGGATCAGTGGAGGTGGATTCCAGAGCCTTCAGAGCAGACCCACGGATAATCGGGGTGTCATCGCCCGGGAATTCATACTCGTTCAGAAGATCACGGATTTCCATTTCAACGAGGTCAAGCAGTTCGGCATCGTCGACCTGATCAACCTTGTTCATATAGACAACAATATAAGGCACGCCAACCTGACGGGCAAGCAGAATGTGCTCACGGGTCTGGGGCATCGGGCCGTCTGCAGCGGAAACAACCAGAATGGCACCGTCCATCTGAGCAGCACCGGTGATCATGTTCTTAACATAGTCAGCATGGCCCGGGCAGTCAACATGAGCATAGTGACGAGCTTCGGTCTGATATTCCACGTGGGCGGTGTTGATTGTGATACCGCGCGCTCTTTCTTCAGGTGCTTTATCGATATTGGCATAGTCGACAAAATCGGCCTCGCCCTTAAAATTAAGAACCTTCGTAATCGCAGCGGTAAGGGTGGTTTTACCATGGTCAACGTGACCGATGGTACCAATGTTTACGTGGGGTTTCGACCTGTCAAATTTTGCTTTTCCCATTGGAAATCCTCCTTTTAATTTATCTGGACTAAATATTCATTTTTAGATTATGCTTCATATTCTAACAATAAACTTGCCAAAAATCAAGCATAATTTATAACTTATTCTGATTTTTTGGCACGCGAGGTCATGATCTTTTCTGCAATATTCTTCGGAACTTCCGTGTAGCTTCCGGGTTCCATTACATACTGACCGCGGCCCTGAGTCTTGGAGCGAAGATCGGTGGAATAACCGAACATCTCGGACAGAGGAACCATCGCGCGGATCTGCTGTGCGCCCGGGATGGCATCCATGCCTTCGATCATGCCGCGGCGGGAATTCAGGTCGCCCATAACGTCGCCCATGTAATCCTCCGGAACGGTAACATTGACCTTCATGATCGGCTCGAGAATGACCGGATCAGCCTTCGACATGGCATCCTTGAACGCCATAGAACCAGCAATTTTAAATGCGAGTTCCGAGGAGTCGACTTCGTGGAACGATCCATCGTACAGAGTAACTTTTGCGTCGACAACCGGATATCCTGCAAGAACACCCGCCATCATAGCACCCTGAACACCCTGATCGACTGCCGGAATAAATTCCTTCGGGATCGCGCCGCCCGTAACGGCATTGACAAACTCATAGCCTTTGCCGGGATTCGGCTCAAGCTTGATTTTAACATGACCGTACTGGCCGTGACCGCCGGACTGCCTGGCGTACTTGCTTTCGACATCCGCCAGTCTGCGAACGGTTTCCTTGTAAGCTACCTGAGGTTTACCGACGTTTGCTTCGACGTGGAATTCACGGAGCAGACGGTCGACAATAATCTCAAGGTGAAGCTCGCCCATGCCCGCGATAATGGTCTGACCGGTTTCCTCATCGGTATAAGCCTTAAAGGTCGGGTCTTCTTCAGCCAACTTCGCAAGAGCAATGCCCATTTTCTCCTGGCCGGCCTTCGTCTTCGGCTCAATTGCCACGCGGATAACCGGGTCCGGGAATTCCATGGACTCAAGAACGATCGGGCGCTTCGGGTCGCACAGCGTATCGCCAGTACCGGTGTTCTTCAGACCTACAGCCGCGGCGATGTCGCCTGCGTACACGGTCTCAAGATCCTGTCTGTGATTCGCGTGCATCTGCAGAATACGGCCCATGCGCTCGCTCGAATCCTTTGCCGAGTTGTAAACGGTAGAACCGGCATCCAGCTTTCCGGAGTAAACACGGAAGAATGCAAGCTTACCAACAAACGGGTCGGTAGCGATCTTAAACGCAAGTGCTGCAAACGGCTCATCGTCGGTTGCATGGCAGTCTTCTTCCTCACCGGTTTCAGGATTGGTACCCTTAATAGCCGGGATATCGGTAGGAGCCGGCATGTACGCAATAATCGCATCCAGCAGCTTCTGTACGCCCTTGTTTTTGTAAGAAGTACCGCAGGTGACAGGAACGAATTTGTTCGCAATCGTCGCCTTACGGATTGTCTTAACAATTTCCTCTTTGGTAAGCTCTTCGCCGTTCAGGTATTTCTCCATGAGTTCGTCATCCTGCTCGGCAACAGACTCCAACAATTGGGAATGGTACTGGTCGGCAAGTTCCTTCATGTCGTCGGGGATATCCTCGACCTTCATGTCCTTGCCCATTTCATCGTAATAAATATCGGCTTTCATGTCGATCAGGTCGATGATTCCCTTAAAGGTTTCCTCTTTGCCGATCGGCAGCTGAATCGGAACCGCGTTGCATTTAAGGCGGTCCTTCATCATCTGGACGGAACGGAAGAAATCCGCTCCCATGATGTCCATTTTGTTGACATAAGCCATGCGCGGAACACCGAACTGCTCGGCTTGACGCCATACAGTTTCAGACTGCGGCTCAACGCCGCCTTTTGCGTCGTAAACTGCTACGGCACCATCCAGAACACGCAGTGCACGTTCCACTTCAACGGTGAAATCAACGTGGCCCGGTGTATCGATGATGTTGATACGGTGGTCCTTCCAGAAGCAAGTGGTAGCGGCGGAAGTAATGGTAATGCCGCGTTCCTGTTCCTGCACCATCCAGTCCATCGTAGCGGCGCCGTCGTGTACTTCACCGATTTTATGATTGATTCCGGTATAATACAGAATACGTTCCGTCGTTGTAGTTTTACCGGCATCGATATGCGCCATGATGCCGATATTGCGGACTAATTCAAGTGGTACTTGCCTTGGCATAATTCCCTCCTACAAACTGAAAAGTGCGGCAAATCACCAGCGATAATGAGCAAAAGCTCTGTTTGCTTCCGCCATCTTGTGTGTTTCATCGCGCTTTTTGGCAGCACCGCCCGCACCATTCACAGCATCAAGAATTTCGCCGGCCAGTCTTTCCCTCATGGTTTTCTCGGACCGATCCCTCGAATAGTTTGCGATCCAGCGCAGACCCAGGGTCTGGCGCCGTTCCGGACGAACTTCCATCGGGACCTGATACGTTGCGCCGCCTACACGGCGAGCCTTAACCTCAAGAGAAGGCATAACATTTTCCATTGCCTGCTCAAATACTTCCAAAGGCTCCTTGCCTGTCTTGTCCTTAATAATATCAAACGCGCCGTAGACGATCTTCTGAGCTACGCCCTTTTTACCGTCATACATGATATTGTTGATCAATCTCGTTACAATCTTGGAATTATAAAGTGGATCCGGCAAAACATCGCGCTTTGCGGTTGAACCTCTTCTTGGCACTTTACTTCCCTCCTTCACAGAAATGATATCACAGGTACTCGAAAGCGACAAACTCCCGTGGCCAATACAGAGGCGTTCTACTATATCTTACAAGAAAATATATCATAAACGCCGCTGCATTCCTGCCTTAAATGAAAAATTCAATTAAAAACATGCAGCCGTTAGGTTTCTGTCATCATAGTAAGACCGCTATTATTTTGCGGCCTTGGCAGCGCCGGCTTTCGGCCTCTTTGCGCCGTACTTGGAACGGGCCTGCATACGCTGAGCAACGCCCTGCGCATCAAGGGTTCCGCGGATGATATGGTAACGAACGCCAGGAAGATCCTTAACACGTCCGCCGCGGATCATCACGACGCTGTGCTCCTGCAGATTGTGGCCGACACCCGGAATATAGGCGCTGACCTCAATTCCGTTGGAAAGCCTGACTCTTGCGATTTTCCGCAGTGCGGAGTTCGGCTTCTTCGGGGTAGCGGTCTTAACCACTGTGCAGACACCGCGTTTTTGCGGGGAATCCTGATTGATGGCAATCCGTTTTTTGGAATTCCATCCTCTCAGAAGTGCAGGAGCCTTCGCCTTTTTCACGGCGACTTCTCTGCCTGTGCTGACAAGCTGATTAAAGGTTGGCATATGGCACCTCCTTACAGAAAGATATTTATGTTAAGCCGGCTCTGCGGAGCAGGGCCGGCCTGAACATCCGTAAAATGGCGGCAAACCACCACAAGTTTTAATTATAAAACTATACTGCGTCGTTTGTCAAGGTTTCATTTACAGGCTCTATCTCAACATCGCTGTAACATTTCATTCCAGTGCCCGCTGGGATCAGCTTTCCGATGATGACGTTTTCCTTGAGGCCGAGCAGCGGATCGACTTTGCCCTTGATGGCGGCGTCGGTCAGCACGCGGGTTGTCTCCTGGAAGGAAGCCGCTGACAGGAAAGAATCCGTAGCAAGCGAAGCCTTCGTAATACCAAGGAGGATCGGAGTGGCGGTTGCTTCCTGCAGATCCGGTTCACCGGCTGCAATGCGCTCACGCACAATTTCGTTTTCCGCTTCCAGCTCGCTCTTTTCCACCAGCGAACTCGGCAGCAACGTCGTATCGCCGGCTTCGTCCACGCGAACCTTCTTCATCATCTGGCGAACGATAACCTCGATGTGCTTGTCGTTGATGTCAACGCCCTGCATCCGGTAAACCTTCTGGACTTCTTCAATCAGGTAATCCTGAACGGCCTCGGTGCCGCTGATTGCAAGCACGTCGTGCGGATTGACGGAACCTTCGGTCAGGCGTGTTCCTGACTTAATCTGGTCACCCTCGTTCACAATAATGCGGGAGCCGAAGGGGATCAGATAGGATTTCGAATCGCCGGTTTCCGCATTTGTCACGGTTACATGGCGGCTTTTCTTGATCTCCTCAAAGATGACGGAGCCGGAAATTTCACTGATAATAGCAAGATGTTTCGGCTTGCGGCCCTCAAAAAGTTCCTCGACGCGCGGCAGACCCTGTGTAATGTCCTCCGCACTGGCGACGCCGCCGGTATGGAAGGTTCTCATGGTCAGCTGTGTGCCGGGTTCGCCGATGGACTGTGCCGCGATGATGCCGACCGCTTCGCCAACGGTAACCGGCATGGTTGTCGCAAGGTTCGCACCGTAGCACTTCTTGCAGACGCCGTGTTTCGCGCGGCAGTTCAGAATCGAGCGGATGCCGATGCGTTTGGTACCTTTTCCGATAATGATGTCGGCGTCTTCGTCGGCCATCAGTTTATCTTTGGAGACAAGGACTTCCCCGGTCTTTTCGTCCTTGAAATCTTCCAGCAGATAACGTCCGATCAGACGCTCGTGCATTGATTCAATGACTTCCTTGCCTTCCTTGATGTCAAAGACTTCAATGCCTTCCTTTGCACAGCAGTCGTCCTCGCGGATGATAACATCCTGCGAAACGTCGACGAGACGACGGGTCAGGTAACCGGAGTCCGCCGTACGGAGTGCCGTATCGGCTAGACCTTTACGGGCACCACGGGAAGAAATGAAGTATTCCAGAATATTAAGACCTTCACGGTAGTTGGCGCGAATTGGAATTTCAATCGTCTTACCAGATGTGTTAGCAATCAGTCCGCGCATGCCGGCGAGCTGACGGATCTGGCTCATGGAACCACGGGCTCCGGAATCCGCCATCATGAAGATCGGGTTATACCGGTCGAGGTTCTTCTGAAGAGCAACCGAAACATCCTCCGTCGCCTTGGTCCAGGTTTTCAGCACCGCGTTGTAACGCTCAGAATTGGAGAGCAAGCCCATTTTGAACTGCTCGGAAACCATATCGATCTGCTTTTCAGCGGCGTCGATGATCTCCTTCTTCTGAGGCGGAATGGTAGCGTCGCTGACGGAAACCGTAATGCCGCTCTTGGTGGAATATTTGTAACCCTGCGCCTTGATGCTGTCCAGTACCTCGGAGGTCTTGGGCACGCCGTGCACTTTGATGCAGCGATCGATGATCTTACCGAGCTGCTTTTTGCCAACCAGGAAATCAATCTCCAGCTTGAAGCGGTTATCCGGATTGGAACGATCGACAAAGCCGAGGTCCTGCGGAATCGGACGGTTAAAGATCATGCGGCCGACCGAAGTGTCGACCAGCTGAGTTTCCATTTTGCCGTTGAATTCCAGCGTCCTGCGCACCTTGATTTTAGCGTGCAGCTGAATGACGCCTTCATTATAAGCCATAATTGCTTCGTCGAAATCGCGGAAGACCTTTCCTTCGCCGGTTTCTCCGTCCTTATCAAGGGTCAGATAATAGGAACCCAGCACCATGTCCTGTGTAGGAACGGTAACCGGACGCCCGTCAGACGGTTTCAGCAGGTTTCCGGCCGCAAGCATCAGGAAGCGTGCCTCAGCCTGCGCCTCGCTCGAAAGAGGCACGTGGACAGCCATCTGATCGCCATCAAAATCCGCGTTATATGCCGTGCAGGCAAGCGGATGCAGTTTCAGGGCACGGCCCTCGACAAGGACAGGCTCGAACGCCTGAATGCCGAGACGGTGAAGCGTAGGCGCGCGGTTCAGAAGAACCGGATGATTTTTGATGACGATTTCAAGGGCGTCCCAAACCTCCGGCTTAGCACGCTCTACCGCCTTTCTTGCAGCCTTGATGTTACCGGACGCACCGGTCTCCACCAGACGCTTCATGACGAAAGGCTTGAAAAGCTCCAGTGCCATTTCCTTTGGCAGGCCGCACTGGTACATTTTCAGATCCGGTCCTACAACGATTACGGAACGGCCGGAATAGTCAACACGTTTGCCGAGCAAGTTCTGACGGAAACGGCCCTGCTTACCCTTCAGCATATCGGAAAGAGATTTCAGCGGGCGGTTGTTCGGCCCTGTGACCGGACGTCCGCGGCGGCCGTTGTCGATCAGAGCGTCGACCGCTTCCTGAAGCATTCTCTTTTCATTACGAACGATAATATCCGGCGCGCCGAGTTCCAGAAGCCGCTTCAGACGGTTGTTTCGGTTAATCACGCGGCGATAGAGATCATTCAGGTCGGAGGTCGCAAACCGGCCGCCGTCGAGCTGAACCATCGGGCGCAGATCCGGCGGGATAACCGGCACGCAGTCCATGATCATCCATTCCGGACGGTTGCCGGAAAGACGGAATGCCTCAACGACTTCCAGACGCTTCAGAATACGCACGCGCTTCTGGCCGGTGGAAGTTTCCAGCTCGGTTTTCATTTCCTGCGAAAGCTCGTCGAGGTCGATTTCAGACAAAAGCTTTTTGATGGATTCGGCGCCCATTCCGGCATCGAAATCATCCTCATATTTTTCGCGCATATCGCGGTATTCTTTTTCATTAAGCAGCTGCTTCTTCTGAAGCTCACGCACGTTGCCCGGATCGGTAACAATATACAGGGCAAAATAGAGCACCTTTTCCAGCATACGGGGCGAAATGTCAAGCATCAGGCCCATGCGGGACGGGATTCCCTTAAAATACCAGATGTGGGAAACCGGCGCCGCCAGCTCAATATGGCCCATCCGCTCACGGCGAACCTTCGCGCGGGTAACTTCAACGCCGCAGCGCTCACAGATCTTGCCTTTATAACGAATTCTCTTATACTTTCCGCAATGGCATTCCCAGTCCTTGGTTGGGCCGAAAATCCGTTCGCAGAAAAGCCCGTCACGCTCCGGTTTGAGTGTGCGGTAATTGATGGTCTCCGGCTTTTTAACTTCGCCGTGCGACCATTCTCTTATTTTTTCAGGTGAAGCAAGTCCAATCTTGATGGATTCGAACGTATTAAATTCCATACCGTGACCCCTTCCTGTCAAATTTTATCATCGTCGGGATTCATGTCGAATAATTCGTCCTTACCGAAATCATCGGAATCATCGAGATTATCCTTATCCGAATCTTCGCCATCTTCGTCTGAAAATCCGTCGGAATCGTCAAACAGGCCGCCGTCGTCTTCCGCTTCATCAACAGAGAAGCCTTCCAGCTCATCCGCAACATTGGGCTCGTCGAAGTTTTCGTCCTGCGGATTGAATCCGATATCATCGTCGTCGTCAAAGTTCTGTTTGAGATCGATCTCGTCATCGTTCTTATCAAGAACCTTGACATCAAGTGCAAGAGACTGAAGCTCTTTAATCAGAACCTTGAAGGCCTCCGGGATTCCCGGCTTAGGAATGTTCTGACCCTTAACGATCGCCTCATAGGTCTTTACACGGCCGACGACGTCGTCGGATTTGACCGTGACGATTTCCTGAAGGGTATAAGCGGCGCCGTAAGCTTCCAGAGCCCAGATTTCCATTTCGCCGAAGCGCTGGCCGCCGAACTGTGCCTTGCCGCCGAGAGGCTGCTGTGTGACAAGAGAGTAAGGTCCGGTGGAACGGGCGTGAATCTTATCGTCGACCAGATGATGCAGTTTCAGGTAATACATATAACCGACCGTGACGGGATGATCGAAATACTCGCCTGTGCGTCCGTCCTTCAGACGGATCTTACCGTCCGGACTGAGGCCGGCCTTCTTCAGGCATTCGACGATATCGTCTTCATGGGCGCCGTCGAAAACCGGCGTCATGATCTTCCAGCCGAGCGCTTTTGCCGCAAGGCCCAGATGGACCTCCAGCACCTGCCCGATGTTCATACGAGAAGGAACGCCCAAGGGGTTCAGCACGATGTCGAGCGGCGTGCCGTCCGGGAGGAATGGCATATCCTCAACCGGCAGGATGCGCGAAACAACACCCTTATTGCCGTGGCGGCCAGCCATCTTGTCGCCGACCGAAATCTTACGCTTCTGAGCAATATAGCAGCGGACGACCTTGTTGACGCCCGGGCTCAGTTCGTCGTGGCTGTTTTCGCGGGTAAATACCTTGACATCAACAACGATGCCGTATTCACCGTGCGGAACACGCAGGGAAGTATCGCGGACCTCACGCGCTTTTTCGCCAAAGATGGCGCGCAGAAGGCGCTCCTCAGCCGTCAGCTCCGTTTCGCCCTTCGGCGTTACCTTGCCGACCAGAATATCGCCCGCCCGCACCTCGGCACCGATGCGGATAATACCGCAGTCATCGAGGTCGCGCAGAAGGTCTTCATTCACGTTAGGGATATCGCGGGTGATCTCTTCTGGGCCCAGCTTGGTGTCACGGGCTTCCGTCTCGTATTCCTCAATGTGGATGGAAGTGAAGACGTCGTCGCGGACAACTTTTTCGCTGATTAGAACAGCATCCTCGTAGTTATAGCCTTCCCAGGTCATGAAGCCGATCAACGCGTTTTTGCCGAGGCTGATCTCTCCGTCCTTGGTTGCAGGTCCATCAGCGATGACGTCGCCTTTCCCTACCTGCTGGCCTGCGCTTACTATCGGAACCTGATTAATACATGTTCCCTGGTTGGAACGCATAAATTTAATAATGTGATAGGTGTCCACTTCGCCGAGTTCCGTTGTGATTTTAATGAAATCAGCGGAGACGCTGCTCACGGTGCCGCCGCGCTTAGCAAGAAGACAAACCCCGGAATCCACGCCGGCCTTGTATTCCATGCCCGTTCCGACGACAGGTGATTCCGTTTTCAGCAGCGGAACAGCCTGCCGCTGCATGTTGGAACCCATCAGTGCCCGGTTTGCGTCGTCGTTTTCCAGGAACGGAATCATCGCGGTTGCGACCGAAACAACCATCCGAGGAGAAACGTCCATGAAGTCGGCTTTTTCGCGTTCCACTTCAACGAATTCGTCGCGGTAACGGCCGTTGACTTTGGAATGAACAAAATGGCCTTCCTCATCCAGCGGTTCATTTGCCTGAGCGACGACGTAATTATCCTCGATATCCGCCGTCATATAAATGACTTCCTTGGTTACGACGCCGGTCTTTTTGTCAACACGGCGGAACGGAGCTTCCAGGAAGCCGTATTCGTTAATTTTTGCAAACGTAGCGAGGTAGGAAATCAATCCGATGTTCGGACCTTCCGGCGTCTCAATCGGGCACATGCGTCCGTAATGGGTATAATGAACGTCGCGGACTTCGAAGCTCGCACGGTCACGGGAAAGACCGCCAGGGCCCAGAGCGGAAAGGCGGCGCTTATGCGTCAGCTCTGCAAGCGGGTTGGTCTGATCCATGAACTGAGAAAGCGGAGAAGAACCGAAGAACTCGCGGATTGCCGCCACCACAGGACGGATATTGATCAGGGAGTGCGGAGTGAGCACCTCCAGATCCTGCGCCTGCAGGGTCATACGTTCGCGAATCACGCGTTCCAGACGGGAAAAGCCGATGCGGAACTGGTTTTGAAGCAGTTCGCCCACGGAACGGATGCGGCGGTTGCCCAAATGGTCGATATCGTCGATATTGCCGAGACCGATCGCAAGGCAGTTCATATAGTTAATAGAAGAGAAAATATCGTCGATGATGATGTGCTTCGGAATCAGCTCATCGATCCGCTCGTTGATTTTCGCTTTAATTTCTTCGTCGTTGGAGCAGGAATTCAGGATCTCGCTCAGAATTGTAAAGCGAACCCGCTCATTGACGCCGCATTCTGTTTTGGCGTCGAAGCCGACGAATTTGTTGATGTCCACCATTCCGTTGGAGATAATTTTTACTTCGCGGTCTCCGACCTGAACATGGGCAAGCGAAACTCCGGCATCATCGATCTGAACCGCCAATTCACGTGACACAACGGTCCCAGCCTCAGCAAGGACCTCGCCGGTCAGCGGGTTTGCAATTGGCTGTGAAAGCATCTGGCCGGTGAGCCGCCCGGCAAGATTCAGTTTCTTATTGTATTTATAGCGCCCGACACGGGAAAGATCATAACGGCGGGCATCAAAAAAGAGGCTGTTCAAATGCGACTGAGCGCTCTCAATGGTGGGAGGCTCGCTCGGACGCAGTTTGCGGTATATCTCAAACAGGGCTTCTTCCGTATTCTTGCATGGGTCCTTCTCAATTGTGGCGTTGATCCGATCGTCGTTACCGAAATAATCGATAATTTCCTGATCGGTGCCAAGACCCAGGGAACGGATGAAAACCGTGACGGGGATTTTACGGTTTTTATCGATGCGGACGTAAAAAACGTCGTTTGCATCGTTCTCATATTCCAACCAGGCGCCGCGGTTCGGGATTACGGTAGAACTGTAAAGCTCCTTGCCGGTTTTGTCGAATTCCATCTTATAATAAACGCCGGGAGAACGGACCAACTGGGAAACAATAACGCGCTCAGCACCGTTGATTACAAAGGTACCGCTGTCCGTCATTAACGGAAAGTCTCCCATGAAAACTTCGGATTCCTTAATTTCGCCGCTTTCCTTGTTGAGCAGTCGCGCCGTTACCCTCAGGGCCGCCGAATAAGTGGCATCGCGTTCCTTGCATTCTTCCACGCTGTAATTCGGCTTATCTGTGTCAAGCTTGTAGTCGACAAAGTCCAGAACCAGATTACCAGTATAATCCGTTATTCCGGAAACTTCCTTGAAAACCTCCTTTAACCCCTCATCGAGGAACCAGCGGTACGATTCCTTCTGCACCTCGATCAGATTGGGCATGTCAAGAACTTCGTCAATACGAGCAAAACTCATCCGGGTATTTTTGCCGACCTTAACGGGTTTGACATTCACCATTGGCTCAATCACTCCATTCATTTTTTTCACAGTCTGCGGCATAAATTAAGCACATAAGCACAAAAAAGCTTTCGTCTCCCACCCAATTTTAATAGCTCTTGCCTTTTCGAAGAACTTGTGATATGATTAATTACAGAATCATAGGAACATACAAGTTTCCATGATGATGCAGTATATTATTTTATAACAAAATGTGATTAGTGTCAAGTTATTTTTATGATTTCACCCAATTTACAGGAAATATTTTTATGAATGACGGAAAAAGAGCCGGGTCAACCGGCTCTTTTCTTTTATTTTCTATGTTTCGGGCTTCGCATCGTTCCCCGCGTTTTCCAGGGATTCGAATGTACAGGCATCAAGCCGTTCGCGCACCAGCAGAGAAATTTCGTCGTATATTTTCTGGAACCTGCAGTAGCTTGTGTGCGTGCAGCAATAAGCTTCCTGCTGGCAGCGGTTCAGCATATACGGCCCCTCCACCGATTCAATCACCTGCCGCAGCGTGATTTTCCCCGGTTCACGCGCCAACGCGTAACCGCCGTGGGCACCCTTGTAGGAAACCACGATTCCCCCCGCGACCAGCTTCCGAAGAATTTTCAGAGCAAACCGCAAAGGGACCTGTGTCTGCAGGGAGATGTTATGGGCATCGATCTTTTGGCTGTCACGCGCGAGCATTTCGACAATGCGCACCGCGTAATCCGCTTCCAGTGTCATTACCATGAAACTGTCCCCTTAATCCAGAAAATCTTTTAATTTCTTGCTGCGACTCGGGTGACGCAGTTTACGAAGAGCCTTGGCCTCAATTTGGCGGATGCGTTCTCTCGTTACGTTGAATTCCTTGCCGACCTCTTCCAGCGTGCGGGAACGCCCGTCCTCCAGACCGAAACGCAGGCGCAGAACTTTTTCTTCCCTCGGCGTCAGGGTGTCGAGCACATCAGCAAGCTGCTCCTTCAAGAGCGTGTGAGAAGCGGCATCCTGCGGCGCCGGAGCGTCGTCGTCCGGAATAAAATCACCGAGATGACTGTCTTCCTCTTCACCAATCGGCGTTTCCAGAGAAACCGGCTCCTGAGCGACGCGCATAATCTCGCGTACCTTTTCGACGGGCATGTCGAGTTCCAGCGAAATCTCATCCGCGGTCGGCTCATGGCCGTTGGTGTGCAGAAGCTGACTGGAAACCTTTTTCACCTTGTTAATCGTCTCAACCATATGGACCGGAATCCGGATGGTGCGAGCCTGATCCGCAATTGCGCGCGTAATGGCCTGACGGATCCACCATGTGGCATAGGTTGAAAATTTAAATCCCTTTGTGTAGTCGAATTTTTCAACTGCTTTTATTAGGCCAAGGTTGCCTTCCTGAATCAGATCCAGAAATTGCATGCCGCGCCCAAGATACCTTTTTGCAATGCTGACCACAAGACGGAGATTCGCTTCGGAAAGACGCTTTTTGGCGGCCTCTTCTCCGCTGGAAATGCGGATGGCAAGGTCGATTTCCTCCTCCGGAGAAAGCAGCGGAACGCGACCGATCTCCTTCAGATATACCTTAACCGGGTCATCGATTGCAATTCCTTCGGTGCTGAGGGCCGACTCAAGGTCTTCTCCTTCGTCAGCCTGCGTGGTAAAATCCAGATCTTCAAGCGGTTCGTCTCCGAAATCTTCAACGATTTCGACTCCCTGTGCTTCCAGTGAATCATAGAATTTTTCAATTTGCTCCGGGTCGAAATCAAGCTCGCCAAGGGCATCGAGAATCTCCTTGGTGGTGAGCTGCCCCTTGCTTTTCCCCTGTTCAATCAGTTCTCTTATTACCGTCTTCTTATCCGGCACTGCCATCGTAAACGTCCCCCTATTTCTTCTGCTGCCTGAGTTTTTGCAAATATTCCTCAATATCCTGCGGCCGTGCCTCGGAGGCGCTGCCGAGAATTCTTTTTTCATTTTCCTGACGGATTACGGCGATATATTCCAGCGCATCATTCCACGCGGGCGTGATGCCGTCGTACTTTGCAAGCATTCTAGCGACGGAGGAAGTTTCCTCCATGGTAAGCAAGTTGGAAAAATCCGCAAGAGAAGCGGATTTCCCTTCTGTAATTCTGCCCACAATTATCGCATATACACGGCGGTTGAATGCTGTTATGAATTTTTCAGGCGGCATTATTTCCTGAATCCTTTCGGCGTTTTCCGGGTATTTCACAAGATACGCGATCAATGCTTCCTCCGCGCCGGAAGCGCGAAGATTGGCTTGCCTTTCCGGATTGACGTCGTCCCTCATTCCCGCGGCATCCTGTTGGATCGCTCGGAACGTTTTCTGCTGCCGCGTTTTCAGGTTCTTTTTCCAGGCAGCTTCCACCTGATGCTTCAGCGTAGCGGTTTCGATCCCGGTTTCCTCCGCAACCTTTCCCGCATAAACCTCGCGTTCGATTTCATTTTCCAGCGTTGCGAGAATCTGCACCGCGGCGTTCAGGTAAGCGACGCGTCCTTCGGGATTTTGCAGGTTTCCGTTTGATTTGAGCTTTTGCAGCCGATATTCCACGTCGTTGCCGCTGGATTCCAGCATCTGCTTGAATTTCGCGGCGCCGTTCGCCTTTATGTACTCGTCCGGGTCCTTGCCCCCCGCGATTGCGAGCACCCGAACGGTAAGCCCAGCGCCGCGCAGAATTGGAATGGCACGCGCGGCCGCCTTTTGACCCGGCTCGTCGGAATCGTAAGAGACGACTGTTTCTTTGGCATAACGGGCCATCAGATGCGCCTGCTGAGGCGTCAGCGCCGTCCCGAGCGTCGCGACCGCTTCGGTAAAGCCCGCCTGATGCATGGAAATGACGTCCATATATCCCTCGCAGAGAATCAGCCGACCGGACGAGCCGTTTTTCGCGAAATTCAGGGCAAACAGCATTTCCCCCTTGCTGAACACCGGCGTTTCGGAGGTATTCAGGTATTTCGGCTTACTGTCCCCCAGAGTCCGACCACCAAAGGCGACGACATTGCCGCGCAGATCAATAATCGGAAACATGACACGTTCAAAAAAACGGTCTACCGCACGTCCGCTGCGACTTTTGAAGGCTACGTTGGCAAGAATCATTTCCTCCTGGGTAAAACCTTTTTTCTCCAAATGATCGACCAGAGAAAAACGGGACTGCGGCGCATAACCAAGGCCAAAATGCCTTATCGTCTCCGGCATCAGCATACGCTTCTGAAAATATTCCCGTCCTGCCCGGCCCGCGTCGGAATTCAGAATGGTATAATAGAAACGCGCGGTCTCGCGATTGATCTGCAGAATCCTCGCCCGAAGCTTTGCCATGGAGTCGTCTGCCTGCTCCTCCGGGACCTGCATTCCGGCTCGCTGAGCCAAAAAGCGGACCGATTCCATAAAATCAAGATTTTCCGCCTTCCGTACGAAGGTGATAACGTCTCCTCCAGCGCCGCAGCCGAAGCAGTAAAAGAAACCGTCCTCCGGGTAGATGTTAAAGGAAGGGCTCTTTTCATGATGAAACGGGCACAGCCCGACAAGATTTTTCCCGCTTCGCTTCAGAGTGATATAATTTGCCGCAATTTCGGCAAGATCACAGCGAGATTTCAGTTCCTGCAAAAAGGCATCGGGCAATGGCATCCAATTCACCCCTTCCGCTGAAACAATCTATCCAGTTACCGACATTCCTCAGATTTTCCAGGACCTCGGCACATAGATACGCTCAAAGAGCTGTACGGCATAATGATCGGTCATTCCCGCTATGAAATCGCAGGCCGCCCGCTCCTTGCTTTCCTCTTCCGCGATCTTCAGAAGTACATCACCCGGAAGATTTTTCGGATTGCAAAGATACTCGAACAGGGCGGACATCAAATATGGAACCTTGGTTTCCTCCGACTTCGCATACGGATTCCGGTAAACTCTTTGGTCCATAAACTCAGCGAGGCTTTCGAAGGCTTCCTGCACTTCGGAATCCATACAGATGTGGCCTTCCCGGCTGTTATCCACCACAGAACGCACCAACGTATCGATCCGCTTTGATTTTTTTTCGCCCAGAGTGGACCGGATTTGAGCTGGGATATCCTCTTCGGAAATCACGCCTGCCCGTTCGGCGTCGTCGATATCGTGGTTCAAAAAAGCAATCCGGTCGGCCAGACGGACAATCCGGCCCTCCGCGGTTGCAGCTTCGGTCCCCGAGGTGTGGCACCGCATGCCATCGCGTACCTCCCAGGTAAGGTTCAGTCCCTGGCCGTTCTTTTCGAGCTTTTCCACCACGCGCACACTCTGTTCATAATGGCGGAACCCTCCCGGCATTAACTCATTAAGCGCACGCTCACCGGCATGACCGAATGGAGTGTGGCCGAGGTCGTGGCCGAGCGAAACCGCTTCCGCAAGGTCTTCGTTGAGGCGAAGCGCCCGCGCAATCGTCCGGGCAATCTGCGAGACCTCAAGGGTATGGGTAAGACGCGTGCGGTAATGATCGCCTTCCGGTGAAAGGAAGACCTGGGTTTTGTGCTTCAGACGCCGGAACGATTTGCAGTGGATGATCCGGTCCCGATCCCGCTGATAGGGCGTGCGAAGGTCGCACTCTTCCTCAGGAAATTCACGTCCCCGTGAATTCTGAGAAAAAGCAGCCGAGGAACATAGTGTCTGTTTTTCAATCTCCTGTGTCCGCTCTCTGACTGTCATGGAAATCCTCCGCGCAAGAATTCATTGGGATGTAAATATATACGCAATTTTCCGCAGGATCCCTGCAATTTATGAGATAAATCTTTAAATTTTAAAATATTTCACTTCCGATGTCTTAACGCGGCAAGTCCCACGCGTCACATCGGCTAGTTTTTTTTCGAATTCAGGCAGATTTTCCGGCACCATATGAAACAAAACTTCAACAGTATCCGTAAACTCCGCATGGTCAACCGTTCCGCCGTTTTCCGGCAGGAGCGCAGAAATTTTGCCATATTCCCCGTATTCGCATTGCAGACTGCAGCACAGGCATGAGCGCATTACGATAATCTTTGCCTGTTCCAGTGCAAGAGACGCCCCGTGAGAATAGGCGCGCACCAAGCCGCCAGCTCCGAGCAGAATTCCGCCAAAATAGCGGGTAACCACAACCGCGGCATCTGTAACCCCGGATTTCTGAAGAACATCAAGCACCGGCATTCCGGCAGTTCCCTGAGGTTCCCCATCGTCTGAAAAACGTTTTATACCTCCGGCCCGCAAACAGTAGGCAAAAACATTATGGTTCGCGTCCCAGCAGGCAGTGCGGACCGCATGAAGGAAACCGAGTGCTTCCTCCTCACTTTGAACCGGCTTGGAGCGGCAAATAAAGCGGGACCGGCGTTCCGTAAAAACCGCTTCCGATTCTTCCAGAACCGTGCGATATTCCTCCATGAACAGGTCCTCCGCGAAAAAAATATAGACGGCGATTTCGCGCCGTCTATGCAGATTCGTAAAATAGCCTTATTTGTCCAGGCCGTAACGCTTTTTGAACATATCGACACGCCCGTTCGCATCAATCAGCTTCTGCTTGCCAGTAAAAAACGGATGGCATTTGGAGCAAATTTCAACGCGGATGTTTTCCTTTGTGGATCTTGTATGAATAACATTGCCACATGCGCAGGTGATCGTTGTCTCTTTATACTCTGGATGGATACTGTCCTTCATTCCTGTCACCTCTTTATCCTACAACTACAACATAACGAAAAGATTATATCATAGGAGCACATCAATTGCAAGTCCTATTTTTCGATTATTTCCGGAATTATCCTTCTTCCCGGACTCCGACATAATCCGAATATTCTTCCAGACACATGGATAGCTGCCTCATCTTAAGGGCATTGTCCTTTCCCACGTAGCGGAAACGATCCGGCTGAAACTGCATACCGGTTACATCCTGCTTATTTTCGGCGTAGCGCAGGATGAAGCCGTAGTTGACACTGTTTTTGAGAAGCCACTGGTACTGCGGCGTGGACACCCACTTTGTTGCTACCGCCCCGTTCCCCGCAGCCAGAACAATGGAGAGGCCGGTCTGGCTCTCATTATATCCGCCTCGGCCCACCGTGGTCTGCGCCTGATTTTCAGCCAATACCTGGGATTTCTTTTCCGTTTGCATCAGTCGCTTGACCTCCGCGCGGTAAAGCTGATCCTGTTTTGCCGTATCCACATACCCTGCGGTCAGCTTCAGTGGGCAGCCTGCGGCGGATGCGGCCTGCATCATTTCCGTCAGCGACGGAACAATACGTCCGTCGACTTGTACGCCGTTATAATCGGTCACTTGCACCTGATAAGAGGACGGCAGCTGATTTTTGGAATTAACAAGAAGCAGGTTCAGGGAATTGCTGTAGACCGGAAGCGACGAGACCGCGGAGGAGACCGGAGTCGCGCTCGAAGCCACCGGGTTTACATTTTTTGCAAAAAGGCGGTTTACCTGAACCCAGGCCAGCATTGCACCGGCCGCAGCAGAAAGGACAATTGCAATGCCTACGACCGTCATGATAATCCGGAGCTTCTTTACCTGATTTTGCTTGCGCCAGTCCTCACGGGATTTGACGATTCGCTCTTTTCTTCCGCCCAATTCGCTCATCCAATCTTCTATTCATAATAAAAACATAATAAAAGCTGTTTTTTTCATTGTATAACTTATCTGAAATGATTGCAACACCGGGTAAATTTTCAGACCAATATACAAACTGTGCCTTAAAAATTGATTTCAATTTAGATATAGAGTATAATTTTAAGCTGGGAAAAGTTTTATAATATGTATCACGAAAAGCCTTTCGAGGCAAAGAATCACAATCTTTGAGTGAAACGAGGTTGTAACATGAGAAAGACAAAGATTGTCTGTACCCTTGGTCCGGCAACAGAGGATGAAGAAACCATTAAGCAGCTTATGCTTGCCGGAATGAACGTTGCCCGACTCAATTTTTCACACGGAACCGAATCCGGGCAGAAAGAATACGTGGATAAAGTTAAGAAGCTCCGGGAAGAGCTGAATCTGCCTGTTGCTCTGCTGTTGGACACGAAGGGCCCGGAAATCCGCCTGAAGGAATTTTCCAAGCCTTCCGTCACGCTAAACGCCGGGGATACCTTCACGCTGACCAACCGGGATATTGTGGGAGACGAGACCATCGCGGCCGTCACGTTTGACCGCCTTCCCTCCGAGGTTCGACCGGGAGCCACCATTCTGATTGACGACGGCTTAATCGAGCTGGAAGTCAACGCATGTTCGGAAACGGACATTAAATGCACCGTGGTAAACGGCGGCACTATTTCCGCACACAAAGGAATCAATGTGCCGGGAATTCACCTGTCCCTGCCGTTTATCAGTGAAAAGGACAAGGCCGATATTGCCTTTGCCGTTCGGGAGGACTTCGATTTTATCGCAGCTTCGTTTACCCGTACCGCACAGGATATTATCGATCTGCGCTTGGAACTGGAAAAACACAACTGCCATAAAATTCGGATTATCGCCAAAATTGAAAACTCCGGCGGAGTCGCAAACATCGATGAGATCATCCGCGTTTCCGACGGGATTATGGTCGCGCGTGGCGACCTCGGCGTTGAAATTCCGCTTGAGGAAATCCCGATCATCCAGAAAAAGCTGATCAAAAAAGCATCCAGCGCCGGTCTTCAGGTGATTACTGCAACCCAGATGCTCGATTCGATGATCAAGAACCCCCGCCCCACGCGCGCTGAAACAACAGACGTTGCCAATGCAATTTATGACGGAACAAGTGCTATCATGCTTTCCGGTGAAACCGCAGCCGGTCTGTACCCGGTGCAGGCGGTTAAGACTATGGCCAAAATCGCCGAGCGTACGGAGCGGGACATCAATTATATTGAACTGTTCCGCACCCGCAATATCCATGAGCGCCCCAACGTTACGGCCGCAATCTCCCACGCAACCTGCACTACTGCCCACGATCTCGGCGCCGTCGCCATCATCACGGTGACGCAGTCCGGCCGAACCGCGCGTATGATTTCTCGCTATCGCCCGAACTGCCCGATTATCAGCGGCACGGCAGATCCAACCGTTCTGCGTCAGATGAATCTCTCCTGGGGTGTAATCCCGATTCTAATTGAGGAAAAGCATAGCACCGACGATCTTTTCGAGCATGTGGTAAATGTGGCGCGCAAGAACAATTTGGTGAAAGACGGCGACCTGGTCGTCATCACAACCGGTGTACCGCTCGGCGTTTCCGGCACCACGAATCTTTTGAAGGTTCAGCTGGTTGGAGATATTCTCGTCTCCGGGCTCGGCGTAACCAAAGGAAGCGTCTGCGGCAACCTCTGCGTATGCAAAAACGAGGCGGAAGCTTTGCGCAATTATAAGGAGGGCGACATTCTCGTCATTCCCGAAACCTCCAACGAACTTCTTCCTCTTCTGAAGTCGGCCGCCGCCATCATCACGGAACGGGAAGGCAAAAATTCGCATGCCGCCGTGGTGGGACTGACTTTAGATAAACCGGTCATTATTGGAGCACCGAATGCAACTCTTTTGCTGAAAAGCGGTACCGCTGTCACAGTAGACGCATCCCGTGGGATCGTATTCAGCGGTGTGGAAAAGCTCCCGGTCGGTTAAGTTTCTCAAAAAATCCGCTCATCTCCTTTCGGAATGATTCCTAAAGCGGAAGGGAATACTTTTTGAACCAACGGATTTCCGTTTACGAACGGGAAAGGTGTGTTGCCATGAAAGCGAAACTCATCCGGCACAATTGCATCGGATGCGGACTTTGCGGATCGATCTGCCCGGAGGTATTCCGAACGGCGGAGGACGGCTACGCAAAAATAATCCGCGAATCCGTTCCGAAAGAAGCGGAGCATTCGGCCGTAGAGGCAAGCGACGAATGCCCGGTCGGAATCATAATTATTGAAAAATAGCACTGTCATAAACAATGCGTTCTGAACGGGTAAGACCGATTCAGGACGCATTGTTTTTTTACTTATCCGCTTTTTATGTCCGGCTGAGTGCCGCCGTGGTTTTTTATCTGCAGAAGTCGCTGATATTCCGAAGCGGGGATCGGCTTTGAAAGATGGAAGCCCTGCGCAATATCGCACCGGTTTTCGCATAGGAAAGCCATCTGCTCTTCCGATTCCACTCCTTCCGCCACAACCTTGAGATTCAGCCGCCTTGCAAGCTCGATCATGGAAGCCGCCACAATCCTCCCCTTTTCCGTGTGCTGAACATCCTTCAGAAAGATCCGGTCCAGTTTTACGGTATCAGCGGGAATGTCCCTGAGCATACACAGAGAAGAACAGCCCGCCCCGAAATCGTCGATGGCAATCGCAAAACCTGCGGTATGCAGCTTTTCCACGGTTTTGCGCTGATCTGCCGAACACTCGGAAAAAGCGCGCTCCGTGATCTCCAGTTCAATCAAACGGGGAGGAACGCCATGCCGATCCGCTGTCTTGCGGTACTTTTCGGCAAGTCCCTCCGCCTGTAAGCTGACGCGGGAAAGATTCACCGCAATTGGAAGCACCTTTGCCCCACGGTCCATCCAACGGCGGATGTCCACGCAGACGTTTTCCATCACATAGGCATCCAGCAGCGGAGAAGTTCCGCTGTTTTCAAAAACGGGCACAAATTCATCCGGCAGAACAAGCGTGTTCCGTTCCGTCTGCCAGCGAACCAGCGCTTCCGCGCCGGCGATCAACCGGTCTCCCACCTGATATTTAGGCTGATAGTAAATCTCGAACTCATGCTTTTCAAGAGCGGGCAGCAGACGGTCTTCCTTGTTCTTTTCCTTCATTTGGGCCGTGCTCATGCTCTCGTCGTAAAACGAAACGGTACTGGAGATGTCTGTCGGCCACTTTTCGGCAATCACCGCACGATTGATCATTTGCGGAATGCCAAGCGTGCGCTTCAGTCCGCAGTCAAACACGCCAAAACGGGAAATCATGTTGTAGTGAATCCCGTAAAACTCAATCGTATCCTTTAAAAGATCAAAAATTCTCAGCAGGCGTTCTGTAAGCTGCTCGGGGGTTTTCTCATTCATCAGAAGGCAAAACCGATCCGCATACACATGGGAGCAAATCTCCCGCTCCAGAATAACACCCCGAAGGACCTTGGCGATGCCGCGCAACACCTTCGTACCGTTTTCATAGCCGAACAGTTCGTTGATAAAACGGAACTGTTCCACATGATAGGAAACGATAAAAAAATGCTGGTCCGGAAACGATCGGATCATGCCGCGTGCCTGAGCATGGAACTGCCGAAAATTTGTGCCTCCGCTTAAACGATCCTGAACCTCCGAGTACCTTGCCGGGCAATTCGTCTGATTCATCGATTCGGACCCCTTTCCGGATAAAATCATACGCTTAATTTCATCTGGAATCAGGGAATTTATACGCGCGTGCCAGAGTTTCAGAACGAATATTTCCATTTTTCCAACGGTCAGCATTCGCTCTAAAACGATTCCGTTCTTGAAAAAGGGAAATCAAGGTGATAAAATGGTGCACATATGGAAAGCGGGGTTAGCTTGAATCTAGAATTTTTACACCAAAGTACAGAACAAAGAAGAGATATTATTCTTCACGGAAGCATCTTGAAGACTTTGCTGATGCTCTCGTTCCCAACGCTGATGATGAGCGTGATTCAATCTCTTCTTCCACTGTCAGACGGACTTTTTATCAACAATGCTGCCGGAACCCTTGTCGCGAGTGCCGTCACGTTCAGCGAACCGGTCGTCAATATGATGATCGCACTGGCTCAGGGAATCAGTGTCGCCGCGATGGCGATTATCGGCCAGGCCAACGGTCAGGGGGACTTTTTGAGAGTCCGCCACATTTCCACACAGATACTTGTTTTTTCTTCCTGCGTCGGAGTCTGCATTGCGCCGCTGCTTGCGTTGATCGCCATTCCTGTGTCGGCCGGCGTAGACCCGGAAATTTCCCACAACGTATTCCTGTACATAAGCCTGAACGCTCTGGTTCTTCCGTTTTCCTTTTTGGAAAATATTTATAACGCGATTAAAAATGCTACGGGCAGGCCTGAGGCAACCTTTGTGCGTATGATTATTATGCTGGCACTTAAAATTCTGTTCAACAGCATTTTTATCATGCATTTTCGCATGGGCATTTACGGCTGCGTGCTTTCTTCCCTTTGCGCCAATATTTTGATCTGCATCTGGATGTTCCACGAACTTTTTATTAAAAAGGGCGATGACCGTCTGACTCTCACCGGGTTCCGCCTTGACCGGGCGATCATCAAACAAACCGTCCGCGTCGGAATTCCGGCCATGCTGATGAGCCTGATGCTGAACCTAGGGTTCTTCCTCATCAACCACGAGACGCAGAAATATGGTGCCGTCGTACTGAACGGCCAGGGAATCGCAAACAACATCAGCGCTGTCTGCTTCAACCTACCGGGCGCCTTCGGCTCCGCTGTGACAACGATGGTGAGCATCAACATCGGGGCACAGCAGCCGCTCAAGGCCCGGAAATCCTGCTATATTGGGTGTGCAGCAAGCGCCGTGACTGCCGCGGCGATCATCGCGATTATTGTGCCCGCTTCGCCCTTTCTTACCGTTCTGTTCACGCAGAACCCAAACGTCCTTGAAATCTCAAATCACGCGCTGCACATCTACACCTATTCCGTCATCGGGTTTGGCGTCTGCATGGCCGTTCAGGGCGCGTTCATCGGTCTCGGAAAGACCAGTATCCCCATGGTACTGGGAATTCTGCGAATCTGGTTCCTGCGCTACATATTCATTCTGGCAACGGAACATGTGCTGAAGTATTATTCCGTATTCTGGGGCAATCTCTTTTCCAACTACATGGCGGCCATCATCGCCCTGATTCTGATTTCAAGGGTCCGGTGGGTCTCCGTTCTCCATTCGTAACCGACCGCAAAACCTCGGCTCGGAATTGGCGTTAAAGACAAAAGAAAAAGCCTGTTTGCAGAAACGAATCTCTTTCTGCAAACAGGCTTTGCATTTATAGAACTCTGGCTCCGAACGGCATCAGAGCAAGCTTTGCGATTTTAAAGCACTGCAACCCGAATGGGATACCCACAACGGTGATGCAGAACAGAAGTCCAACGGCGGCAGCCTCCACTGCAAGGGCAAGTCCGCCGAAGATCAGCCACAGCAGATTTAAAAGAACGGAACCGGCTCCGCCCCCAAAAACGACCTCTCTGCCAAACGGAAAAAACGCAAGTTCCGCAAATTTAAAGCACTGAACACCGACGGGAATTCCCACAATTGTAAGGCACCACAAAAAACCCACAACCGCCCAACTGATTCCCATAATTGCGCCGCCCAAAAGGAACCAGAGCGTATTGCCCAAACAGCCCATCGCTTTCCTCTCCCCATACCGTTTCTGATTATGACTATTATAGCATAAATCCGGGATAAGGAAAACTTAACGAATCAAACCGCTGTCCCAACCGTCTTCCAGCAGCTGCTGTTTCCCTTAGTCAGCTTGCTTTTTTTCTTCAGCTTCGCAAGAGTTTCCGTAAGTCCCTCAACATCGGTAAAGGTATTCCCCGCATCGATCACTCCGGCAGCGGAAATTGAGACAACCGGAAACTGCTCCATTTCTCCACGCCTGTTTTCCGCAAGGATAAAGCCGCGGGCCGCGTCCTCGGGCGAATAATACTTCATAACCATGCTCTGGAAGCTCTCCATAACCCTTCGGCAATACATCTGCGGATCGTTCCCCTGCTGAATCACGACAAAATCGTCGCCGCCAACGTGTCCCACAAACTGGTTCTGCGGCAGATTCGCCACCAGAATATCCGCAAGCAGACAGATGATTTTATCGCCGTTTTCAAATCCGTAGACGTCGTTGTACGCCTTAAAATTATCGATATCAAAATAGACGGCGCTGTAAGCCTGCTCCGACTGAATCATCTGCTGCATTTTCCGTTCGATCGCGATATTGCCGGGCAGACCGGTCAAAGGATTCTGGCCTTTCGCGTTGATGACCTCGATTTCTGTCGTTTTCTGCAAAAGATCCTTAATGGTCACGGTTCCGAGGTACTTTCCTCCCTTGGTAACGACAATAAAATCGTACAGCTTATCCGGCTGCCTTGACATGGCGGCGTTTGAAACAACATTGATGGGTGTCTGACAGTCCACAGCCATAAAGTTACTGTCCATGAGGGCGGAAATTCTCCGGTTCTGGTTTAACGAATAGCCGTAAAGCCCGGAAAGCTGCAAAACCAGATGGGTTTTGGTAACGACTCCCACAACCGCATCGTTTTCGACAACACAAAAACCGAAGGCAAACGGGTCCCCCTTCAGTTTGCTGAAGACCTCATCCACTTTGGCCTGCGGGGTAATGGTTTCCGTTGGAGTGCAGATGTTTTCTATGTAAATATTTCCGACCTGATTACCGTAAACGTGATTTCTCCTACGGTTGAGCTCAATAATCCGACTCAGGACCTCCGGAACAGGCACCAAAATTTCCGACTGCGGGCGCTGAATAAAATAGCCCTGCGCAAACTGAACACCAAGATTGATCAGGGTTGCCAGCTCATCGCTGGTTTCGACCCCTTCCGCGATCAGTTGGATGTTTGCCATGCGGGACAGTTCCACCATGCTTTTAACCAGCGCGTATTTCATGGAATCGCGGTCAATGCCCCGAATGAGCTGCATATCCAGTTTGACATAATGAGGATGAACGTCACTGATTAAATTCAATCCGGAGAATCCCGCCCCAGCATCGTCGACGGCAATGTGATAATTCTGCTCCTTATAATGGTCGATTGTTCCCCGGAATCCGGAAATATCCTCCACGGCATTCCGCTCGGTTATTTCGAATATAATATTATCCGGCAAAATACCGTATTGCTTCAGATATTCTTTTGTAAAACCATGCCGAAACTTTTCGTCGTGCATAATGTTGGGGTTCACGTTTAGAAAAAGCTTTCTGCCATTTTCCTCTGTACCGCCGTGAAACGCGCTGCGCAGTGCCGTTGTTCGGCAAAGCTGTTCCAGATCCCACAAACGGTCGCTTTCGCCCGCAATTTGAAAAAGCTGATCGGCATTTTCAATGCCGGTTTCACAGGTAATGCGGCTGAGAGCCTCATGCCCGACGACGGTTCCGTCCCTGAGTGATACAATCGCCTGAAAAACCGTCCGTATTTGTTTTTCATCAATGATCCGATCTAAATCGTTTTTTAATTTGGCGTCCACAGCAACACTTCTTCCCTTCTGATTCCATACGGAGTGGATAAATCTTCCTGTATCATCCAGCCCTATCATAAACCAGATGAACGGATTCTCTGTTAATGAAACGTTAACAGGACATTAAATCGACAAATAACTTCTAAACTTACCGAATTCCCTCAAAAAGAAAACCGGCCTTAAGGCCGGTTACTCAAATTTATGTTTTTCATTACCGAATCAGGCATTCTTTTTTCCGCTTTATACTGCATGACCACATGGGGAATTCCATCTTCCAGAAACATTTCGGAGCACGGCTGAAATCCGACGCTGGTGTAAAAACGCAGCAGATATTCCTGCGCTTCGATTTTAATGCGGGTTTCGGAAAGCTCATGCTGCATAAAAGTGATTGCCCGGTTCATCATCCGGCGCGCAATTCCAGTGTGCCTTTGATCCTTCCGTACAACCAGACGGCCAATCGCCGCTTCCTCAAAGGTCTGACCGGGATTGAGAATTCTCAGACATCCGCAGACGTGGCCTTCGGCGTCTTTTGAGAACAAGTGGTAAGCCTGTGGATCGTAACCGTCGATATCGTGATAGGGACAGTTCTGTTCCACAATAAAAATATCGTTTCGTAGTTTCAGAATTTCATAAAGTTCTATCGGTGTTAATTGGTTGAATTGTTTGATCGTCAGGCTTTCTTCCATTCGTCCTTCTCCTAATTTTTAATTGATTTGCTCCGCCTTTACCATTCTGAGCAGCTTTTCAAGGTCCTCCTGTTCGAAGTAACCGGTTTCCTTGTGCAGTGCATTCGCCGTGGAAACGGCCATTGCCAGCCGGACCTTTTCCTGCACGGAAAGGCCTTGTCGAAGGCCGGCGGCAAAACCGGCCACCATCGAGTCTCCGCAGCCGACCGTATTGACAACGGGAATATCCGGCGTGATCCCACGAAAAACACCCTCCGGCAAGACGAAAACAGCTCCGTCCTTTCCCAGGGACACGATCACGTTGGGAATTCCGGCTTGCTGAAGGTTTCGGGCCGCGGCAACGATTTCCTCAAGCCCGGAAATCTCCCGGCCGATCAGTTCGCCGAGCTCAGTCCGGTTCGGTTTTATGAGGTCTGGGCAGGCTTTGATTCCTTGTGCAAGCAGATCGCCGCTCGCGTCGAACAAAACCGTCTTTCCTGCCGCCTTTGCCGACCGGATCAGGCCGCAGACATAATCCGCGTCAATGCCGGGAGGAACGCTTCCGCAAATTGCCAGAATCCCGCAGCGGGACAGCAAGCCCCCAAACCGCCTGGAAAAATCCGCCTTCGCGGATTCTCCCACTGGCGCCCCTTCCTCCAGCAGTTCGGTAATCCTCCCGGTGGAAAGATCGCGGATATTGACACAGGTACGCGTTTCGGCAGCCACAGGCACAAATTCGGTGCGGATTCCGGATTTCTCCAGAGTTTCCCGGATGAATTCGCCGTTGCGTCCGCCTAAAAAGCCCGTCGCGATTACTTCCTCACCGAGCAGCCGGGCAACCTTCGCCACCTGTATGCCCTTACCGGCCGCCGCCTGACTGTTTTCCCTGACCCGGATTGCTTCTCCGGGAATCAATTTTTCAACCTCATAGTGTTTGTCAACCGTAGGATTAAGCGTCACCGTACCGATCATGCCGTCTCCCTTCCGCCGCGCAGTTCACACGGCCAGCCATTTTTCTGAAAACAGGTCCTCAATGGCCCGAGCCTTCGGGTATCTTTTCCAACAGGGTGCAGGTAATACCGGAGGAATGAGCGCTGCCGATCTCCCGGTAGCCCGCTTTCCGATAAAACAGACGGTTCCCGTCCTGATCTGCAGGAGTGTCCAGTGTGAATTTGACCGATTCCGGAAACCGCCTTTCCAGAAAGGCAAGCGCGCTGCTTCCGATCCCGCGGCGCTGATAGCCCGGAATTACTCCCAGGCTGGTCAGATGGCATTCCCCCGCCTCACGCAGTTTTACGATCATATTGCCCACCGCAGTTTCATCCGCATAGATTAAAAAATCGTAATGCTGGCGGATGATGTCCTCGGTATTCTTTGGGGAACGCCGATAACTTGGACACTGCCCGTACCGTTCAAAATCCTCACGGAACGCCTCATTCTGAAGCTCGATTACAAGCTCCGTGTCGGACAGGCAAGCCCGAACAAACCGAATCTGCATGCAAAGCCTCCGCCCAACTGGAAAATACTGTATTCTTTCTGCTATTATACCTCATTCTCAGAAATATGCAACGCTCCGAAGCAATTTACGGCTGTGCGATTGCAGTAACCGGCGTCCACAGCTCGTAATAGGAACCGCCTTCCCGGTAGTACTCGAAGTCAAAACAGTGCCCAGCGCTCGGCTCGTATCCAGCCTCCGGAAGCGTCTGGCAGTAATATTCCGTCCACGCTTCAACGGCGGAACGGTCAGCCGGAACAGACGCGACGGCATACCGGGCGGGAGGAATCTCTTTCCGGACGGTTCCTGCCGGCAAATTTGATTCTGCCGGAACCTCGATTCCGATCAGGTAACAGTACCGTTCCCCACCCGTTTTCCACATAAGGCCGTAAAAATCGTTCCGCCTGCCGAATCGCGCATACAGCAGTTCCTTTTTCCGGCCATATTCTTCCCAAAGTTTTGCAAGGCCTTGCCCGCAGGTCTTCAGACATGTTTCTACACAATACCCGCAGATGGAAAAAGAGTCCCTCTGAACCAAATGAAAATCCAATTCCGCCACTTCCTTTTTTCTTATGATAGCACCGGAAAAGTGACAGCATCCTGTCAGGTATTCTCAAATTTTTACAGTGTAACAAAGGTCGGGCTATGGCCTACATGAGGGAGAAATTTATCTAAGACATCAGAAATCTTAAGTTTCAGACTGGATGTGTTGATGCAGGGGTGGCACCCGAAATATTCCGATTTCAGAATATCTCGGTCCAACAGAAGCTTCACGCGGTTATCTTTGTCATTCATAAGGCCCATGACGCTGACGGAGCCGGGCGTCACATTCAGAAATTTTTCCATGTACTCCGCATCTGCGAAGGAGAGCCGGGAACTTTCGATCTGTGCGGAAAGGTCCTTCGTGCGGAACTGCTTTCCCCCTGGCATCGCAAGCAGATAAAAGTCGGTTTTTTGCCGGTTGCACAGAAACAGGTTCTTACAGATTTCGACCCCGAGGATTTTTCCGACTTCTTCGCAGCCCTCAATGTGCGCAGTCGCGTCATGGTCCATCCTGAAATATGGGATTTCAAGCGAATCCAGCAGGTTGTAAACCGCCGTTTCCTTCGGAAGGCGTTCATTCTGCGGCTTCCCTTGATACAGAGTCCGATCAATCCAGAACATTTCATCATCCCGTTGCAGCAAATTTTCCCCTATCATAACACATTACATTTTATGAAGCAAGAAAGCGGGTTTTTCTACCCGAAAATCCGACAATTATAAACTCTGCAAAACAAAAACCATGCGAAAACCGCGACTGACGAAACAAATTACAACGGGTTTCCGTGACAGACGGCTTCAAAGAAAATTCATGAACGATTCATTGATCCTTTTTGTTTTTTTCACTCCATATTAATATCGGATTTTTATACTGATGTCAGTTTCAGATGATTGGAGGAAAAAACATGATCTCCGCATTTTATAAAAAGAAATCTGCCGAAAAAACTTTTTTCGCTCTCGGGACGGTCAACGCCGTTAAAATATATGGAAGCAAAGACGTTTCCGCCGTGGATGCCGCAATTGCACGAATCCGTGAAATTGAAGATCGGATGTCCGCATTTCTTCCAGACAGCGACCTTGCCATTCTGCGAAAAAATGCGGGACGCGGACCGACGGAAATACATCGGGATACCTTTCGGGTGCTTCAGAAGTCGGCGTCCTTCGGGGCTCTGACGGATGGAGCCTTCGACGTGACGGTCCGTCCTCTGACCGAGCTTTGGGGAATTAATAAAAAAGATTCCTTCATCCCTTCCGAAGCGGAGCTCCAAAAGGCCAGGTCCCTCGTGAATTACCGTGACCTTCAGCTTGACCAAAATCTCTGGAGCGCCTCACTGGCGCGCCGTGGGCAGGCACTGGACCTCGGTTCCATTGCAAAAGGGTTTGCTGCGGACGAAGCCGCGCAGGTCTTGCTCGGCAGAGGAATCGAATGTGCCGTCATCAATCTCGGCGGCAATGTGCTGACGCTTGGGAAAAGGCCGGACGGAGCGCCCTGGCGAATCGGGGTGCAGAATCCGCTGGCGCCTTCCGGGCAGCCGATCGGGGTTCTGTCCGTGGACGGCGGAACCTCCGTTGTTACATCCGGCAGCAACGAGCGTTTCTTTATCCGGGACGGAAAACGGTATCACCATCTGCTTGACCCAAGAACCGGAGAGCCTGCTCAGAATTCCATGCTGAGCGTAACGGTGCTGTGTCCCTGCTCTGCAGATGCGGATGCCGCAACAACCGCCCTTTTCCTGCTCGGCCCAGAAAAGGCGAAACCGATTCTCCGAAAGATTCGAGCAGAAGCGGTCATTATCGGGCAAGACCTGTCCGTTACGGTCAGTGATGGACTGCTGAATCGGTTTCAGCCGATTTATGAAACGGTAAAGAGGTGAAGCAATGGAAAAGCTGAAAAAACGAAGATTTCTGTTTAGCGCAGTCCGGCTCGCCGTTCAAATTGTATGCTTTATTCTTCTTCCGGCGGTGTATATCGGGGCGTTGGACGGAATCCGGGCCATTTACCTTGCCGTAATTCAACAGAATTTTTCCGCAGCGCTTCTCCCCCAGCTTGTTGAAGTGCTGGCGACTGTGCCCGTTACATTTTTCTTAGGCCGGTTTTTCTGCGGCTGGATGTGCGCCTTCGGTTCCTATACGGATTTTGTCTACCGGATCTCACAGAAATTATTTCACATAAAGCTGAAAATAAGCGAACGCATGGACCGGTGGATGAAACTGATAAAATACGCGATCCTGTTGATTCTGGCAATCGCCGTGTGGACCCTTGGAAAAACCGCGTTTCTTTCCGTCAGCCCGTGGGATGCGTTCGGGATGCTTGCAACGGTCGGGAAGGTCCCGAATCTCGCCTATGTTGCTTCCAGTATGACGGTGGGACTGATTCTGCTTTTAATCGTCACCGCACTCTCGGCTGTGACTGAGCGGTTCTTCTGCCGTTATCTTTGCCCAATGGGCGCTGTTTTCTCCCTCACTTCCCTGCTTCGCGTTGCAAGGATTAAAAAGCCATCTGCCGGATGCGGCAAGTGCAGAATCTGCACTGAAAGCTGCGCGATGGGAATACCACTTTACCAGATCGATACTGTTCGAAGCGGCGAATGCATCCACTGCATGAAATGCGTCGCTGCCTGCCCTAGGAACAACGCCCGGCTTTCCGTCACCGGCAGCGACATGCGTCCCCTTGTAGCCGGCACCGTCGCGGCGGCTGCAATGACAGGCTTTACTTATCTGGGAAATTTCAGCTTCAACGGGTCGGGGGCGGCTCCCTTTTCCACCGTTCAAACCGTTTCGAGCAGCAGTTCCGTCAGCCAGAAATACAAGGACGGCACCTTTGAGGGCTCCGGAACAGGGTTTCACGGAGGAACAACGGTTGTATCCGTAACAATCGCAAACGGCCGGATTACGGAAATCAATCCGGTTTCCAGCGAAGACAGTAACCAATTTTTCAGCAATGCCTACGAATCGGTGACAAAGGAAATTCTTAGCAGCCAATCCCCTGAGGTAGACGCCGTTTCCGGCGCGACGTTCAGCAGTAACGGAATCATGAGCGCCGTGGCGGACGCCCTGACAAAAGCCTCCGCCTAATCTACATAGATAGAAAGAGACCGGAAATGGATATACCATTTCCGGTCTCTTCTGGAGCTACTGGTCCGACTCGAACGGACGACCTGCGCATTACGAATGCGCTGCTCTACCAACTGAGCCACAGTAGCATTTTCTGTCGACGACTTTTTAAGTATACTAAAAAACCTTCGATTCGTCAAGCCCAAAATTCAGATTTTATGAAAAAAACTATCGTACATGTGAATAATAATCACCAAACTATTTGTCTGTGCCGAAGAATCGATATAATCAAGAAAAAGACGAAAAAACTGATAATACAAAGGCGGAGTGTTATTCTATGAAAATCTGTATTAACGAAAGGTTGCGCGAATTGCGCATAAAAAGCGGATATACACAAAGCCAGATTGCAAAAATACTGAATATAGACCGTTCCACCTATTCCTATTATGAGATCGGCAAAACAACGCCGGATGTTACCTCACTGATGACTCTCGCAAAAATTTTCAATATTTCCCTGAGCGAGCTCCTCGCCGACGAATCAAAGCACGCGGCCGTAGCAGACAGCGGGATCAAAAACGAGTTTTTCGAAGGCAAAAAAAATTCATCCCATATTTATGAACTCTCCCGCGAGGAAAAAGAGCTGATCGGCATGTTCCGCGCCTATCCGGCAGAGAAACAGAAAAAGGTTCTTGATTCTCTGCGGTCAGCCTCCGGCAAAAAATCCTCGCAGCATTAAAAATTTCGGCCTGGAAAACCTTTTTCGGTTTTTCGGGTCTTTTCTTTCCCTTCATATCTGGACGCCTGGCTTTTATCGCTTTACAGAAGAACTTACACTGTGCTAAAATAAAAGAGATGTGAGGTGTTTCAAATGGGGTTTAACGCTTTCTCAGCGGGTGTGGAGCCGGGCGGACTCAGGACGAAGGACGATATTCGGATTCTGCTCTGTTATTTGCTTTCCAGTGTCAACGCCCCTCTGTCGAAAGACGACATTGTCTCGATCCTTCAGGAAAACGGCCTTGCCAATTATTTTGAAGTAACGGAGGCAATCTCTGAAATGGCCGGCAAGGGGATGATCCTTTTAAGCGGAGACGGCGATTCTCTCTGCTCAATCGGGGAAAACGGCCGATTGATCGCAGGGCAATTGGATACGACCCTACCTTCCGTGGTACGGAAAAAGGCGGTTGCCGCCGCAATCAATCTCTTGGCGAAAGCCAAACGCGAAAAGGAAAATACAGTAGAGATAAACCCGGTGAATAACGGGTATGAGGTTACCTGCCATATATCCGGCGGAGACACAGACCTGATGAAATTCAGCCTGCATGTTCCCGACCAGAAACAGGCGGAAATGGTGCGCAGCAATTTTCAAAGTTCCCCGGAAACGGTTTACCGTATGCTGCTTGCACTGGTAACCGGGAATAAAGAATTTGCAGCCGACCTGATCCGTTAAAAAAGACTCTGTTCCCGAAAAAGGAACAGAGCCTTTTTTGCTGCACTCTCATTTGGCAACAAGGTTCAGCAGCAGCAGCAGCGTTACCCCGGGGATTCCTGCAACACCGGACACGCCGAGCGTAAGTGGACTTACCGGCAGCGTTACGCCGGTAAAGCCCCCCGTCAAATTGACCGCCGCCAGCGCACAAAGGCCTGTGATGACGCCCCCCAACGCCCGACGAACCGGATGGTGAGAATTCACAATCAACTGAAGAATTACCAGCAAGATCAAAACGATGCCCGCGTACAAAAGCATCATACGCTCCACCTTCAAACATTCAGAATTGGAAGGTAGTGCTGTTCACTCCCCTGCGCTTTGCAAGAGCCAGCAGGTAGCGATAGCGGGCCCGGAGTTCTTCACGCTGATAAATGCATGCGTCAATCAGATTTTCATCGCATTCCATCTGAAACCAGCACTCATTATAGGCAAGCTGACGGCTGACTTCCTGAATTTCTTCAACAATCTCGCGTCCGTCTTCCTTTTCTTTCTGCGTTTCGCATCCGGTGTGCTGCAAAAGTCTTAAAACCGATTCCATACTGACAACTCCGCCTTCCGGTAATAGATATGTCAGTAGGATGGGCATTTATTCCAGAAAATATACCAAAGTATGGTTTCCCCGGTAAATTATTCGTTTCCGGCATAGACGAAATCGATTCTTCCGCTCGTCACGTCCGACGCTACAACGGTGATTCGAAGCGGCTGCCCGATGGTCAGCTTTTTCCCAGAATTGGCATCGACCTGCGAGATCATTCCGTCAAACTGAAAATTGCAGCCCGCAAAGCTGTCCATGGGGACAAAGCCTTCCACCGAGCTTTCCAGTTCCACAAATACGCCGCGCTGTGTGACTCCGCTGATGACGCCTTCATAGGTTTCACCGATATGCTGCTTCATATATTCCGCCATATAGCAGTCTTCCGCGCTTCGCTCCGCCGTCATGGCACGGATTTCAGCATCCGACGAGGTTTTTGCGGCGGAAGCGGCAAAGGGACGGTACCGCTCCAGTTTCGAAGTATCCTTTTCCTTTAGGAGGGCCGACAGGATGCGGTGGATGGCCGTGTCGGGGTACCGCCGGATTGGGGAAGTAAAGTGGCAGTAATCTGCCAGCGCAAGACCGAAATGTCCGATCGGATTCTCATCGTAGCGGGCCTTTGCCATGGTGCGCAGCACCTGATGGGAAACGATCTTGCTGATTGGAGTGCCCTCCGCCTGCTTCATGATATCCGCAAAGTCGGAAGTTGAAAGATCCCCTTCCCGTTTCAGGCACCGGGAATTCAGTCCCAGAGCGTCGATCAGCTGAATCAGCGTTTTAACACGCTCTGGATTCGGCTGCTCATGCACCCGGTAGACAAACGGGATTTCTTTGGAACGGGCAAGCTTTGCCGCCGCCTGATTTGCGGTAACCATCAACTGCTCGATCATCTGTTCCGCCTCACCGCTTCTGCGGGGCTTTACGTCAATGCAGATTCCGTTTTCGTTCAGCGAGAACTCCGACTCCGTGCTTTCAAGGTCAAAGGCCCCATTCTGAAGCGACTTCTTTTTCAGAACTTCGGCCAGTTCCCGCGCAGCGTGGAGCGAGCGAATAACCGGATGATATTTCTGCCTGAGTGCCGCATCTGCGGAGCCGTCGAACAGGCTGTTCACTTCGGAATAAACGCCCCGTACCTTCGAATTGATGACGCTCTTGCGAAATCGATAAGAAAGGATGTTCCCATCTCCGTCCAGATCGATGACCGCAGAAAAGGTGAGTTTGTCCTCACCGGCCGTCAGCGAACAGACGCCGTTGGAAAGCTCCTTGGGCAACATAGGCACCACGCGGTCGGCAAAATAAACGGACGTGCCGCGTTCCCGCGCCTCTTCGTCCAGCGCACTGCCTTCCTCAATATAGTGCGAAACATCGGCGATATGAACGCCCAGCCGGAAACCGCTGCGCGTTTTGCTCACGGAAATTGCATCGTCCAGATCTTTCGCGTCCGCTCCGTCGATCGTACAGATAGAAGTGTCGCGTAGATCAAGCCTTCCCTTGAGGTCTTCCTCCGTAATGGTGCGGGCAGCCGCCCGTTGAGCTTCCTCAAGAACCTCAGCCGGAAACTGCGAGCGGATACGGTTCTGATCAAGAATGGCGTCCGCACAGACCTTGGCGCTATCCGATTTACCGTAAACCTTTACGATGTCGGCTTCCATCGACGCGGAATGCGGAATGGTGCGAACCTTTGCCTGCACCTTATCCCCGTTGCGCAGCTTCGGGGAGTTCTTTTTCCCGAGTGAAATGGGGTAACGGATCGCATCATCCGGGATCAGTTCGGAGGCT
Source organism: Bacillota bacterium (assembly GCA_023410445.1). GTDB lineage: Bacteria > Bacillota > Clostridia > Oscillospirales > Acutalibacteraceae > Caproicibacter. The sequence goes on from JAEYPT010000003.1 coordinate 35,811, forward strand.
CCTCCCTCCTTACGGAACGTGCCGGTGATCATCCGGCTGTTCTGCTGTGAGATTGCATCTACCTCGGCGCTCAGTCCCTTAGGGCTTTCCCTGAGGTGGTATAGCAGAACCTTATCGCCCAGAAACGCTCCGTGGAGCCGGTCAGCGTGGATGAAAATATCCTCGCCGCCATCTTCCGGACGCGCAAATGCAAACCCGCGTGAAAGCGACACAATCGTCGCAGGAATGCGGGCCTTTTTCTTTTTCAGCCTGACGCGCTGCTTTTTACTGATGGAAACGACGCCGTCGCGGCCCATCTTTTCCAGAACATTATAAAAGTTTTTGCGGTCGTCCGGCTTCATCTTTTTTAAAAGTCCTCTGGAGGACACGCCCTCCGGCACAGTCTCCAGATATTCTACGATTTTTCCCTCAAGATCTTTCAAGCATGTCCCTCCCAAATAAATTACTGCGAAAGAAACGCCCCGCTTTTGCCAAGCGGGGCGAAAGGTTATTGATTATTTTTTCCCACCGAAGAACATATACGCATTGATTCCGATCACAAGGAGAAAAAATCCGATTGCAATGATCTTTGTCCACCTGGCAAGGAACGCATCAACCGACCGCGCCTTGTTTTTCGTCAGGAAAGTATCGGCGCCGCCCGTAACAACACCTACGTTCTGCTCGTGACCTTCCTGCAACAGGACAACCGCTGTGATTGCAATCGAAAAAATAATCAGGATAATCCCGAGAATCACTTCAACTACTGTCATATCCTACCTCCAGCCATTTAAGCAACAATTTTTTATAGTTTAACACAAATTTGCTTTTTTTGCAAGGACCTGCCGCAAACTATTTCCTAAAGCGGCAAATATTTACCTGAATACCTCGGGCGAAAACGGAAACTATAAAAACGGACAAAGACGAGTGCTTGCGTTTGCCGCTTTAATTGTCCCACCGCTGAACAGCTATTGGTTGTCAGCGGTGTTTTTTTCTGTGAGCATAAGCTGCTCGCCCTCAAATTCTTCGCCGTTCGGCAGAGCGCCCATAGCGGGGACCGTCTTCCGGTAACGGTCCGGATTTTTGAGGTAGCCGTCCTGATATTCCAAAACACGGTTCAGGCGAGCACCTTTTTTCAAGGTCAGCACTGCAACACCCTGGGAAGAACGTGTGGTTTTGCTCTGGATAGCGCCGGTATGCATCAGCAACATGCGACCCTGCGTCGAAGTAAGCAGGAACTCATGGTCCTCCGCAAGCTGGAAGCAGTCTACAAGCGGGGATTTATCCCCGTAGGCACCGATCAGCTTTTTCCGGTTTGTTTTGGTTTCATAGGCTGAAAGGTCGATCTTTGCTGCCTTTCCGTCCTCGAAGAAGAACAGCATATAGCCGGAGTAATCCTGAGTCACCGCCATGAAAACCGGATTCTCCCCTTCTTCCATACCAAGCTTCGCCGGGATATATTCCCCGAGCACGCTAGCCTTCGTCTCCTGAAAATCGGCCGCTTTCGCCTTATAAACGGTGCAGCGGTCTGTAAAGAACAAGAGGTCGGAGGCATTGGAGGCTTCCAGATGCATGGTTACCTTGTCACCCTCCTTCAGCTTCTGCTCGCTGCTCATGCGGAGCGACTGCGGCGTTATCTTTTTGAAATAGCCGTCGTGCGTAAAGAATAGATTTACCGGATAATCCGGCGTTTCCTCTTCGGGCACTTCTTCGATCTCGCTCGCATAAAGCAACATGGAACGGCGGGCCTGGCCGTATTTCTTCGCAACGGCGTCCAGCTCGGCTAGAATAATCTTTTTGATTTCCGTGTCGCTGCTCAGAATTTTTTTCAGCTCGGCAATCTCTTCTTCTAACTGATCCGTTTCCTGCGTGCGCTTTAAAATATATTCCCGGTTCAGATGGCGCAGCTTGATCTCAGCGACGAAATCCGCCTGTACCTGATCGATACCGAACCCGATCATCAAATTCGGCACAACCTCCGACTCCTCCTCGGTCTCGCGCACGATAGCAACCGCTTTGTCGATATCAAGAAGAATCATGCGCAGTCCCTTGAGCAAATGCAGCTTTTCCTGTTTCTTTTTCAGACTGAAGGCGGTTCTGCGGCGAACGCATCCCACGCGGAACGAAATCCACGCCTCCAGAATTTCACCAATGCCCATGACACGCGGAGTGCCGTCGACCAGAATGTTAAAATTGCAGGAAAAGCTGTCTTCCAGCGGCGTCATTTTGAACAGGCGCTGCATCAGTCGGTCCGGGTCGACTCCGCGCTTGAGATCGATAGTGACCTTAAGCCCGCCCAGTCCCGTTTCGTCGCGGATATCGGAGACTTCCCGAATTTTGCCCTGTTTGACCAACTCCGCCACCTTATCGACAATTGCTTCCACGGTGGTTGTCGGAGGTATCTCCGTGATGTCAATACAGCCGGCGGACGAATCGTAGGAATACCGGGAACGCACTCGGAAGGAGCCGCGTCCAGAGGAATAAATCCGCTCCAACGTCTTTCGGTCGTAGAGGATCAGACCACCGCCGGGGAAATCCGGTGCCAGAAGCGTGGAGGCAATATCATGCTTTGGGTTGCGAATCCACGCCGCCGTGGTATTGCACACCTCCGCAAGGTTAAACGGACAGATGCTGCTCGCCATGCCGACGGCAATGCCGGTATTCGCGTTGACCAGAACGCTCGGAAAGCTTGCCGGCAGAAGTGCCGGTTCTTTCATGGTGTTGTCGTAATTGTCAATAAAATCGACGGTGTCGCTGTCGATATCCCGGAAGAGTTCTTCACAGATCTGGTCCAGCTTCGCCTCCGTATAACGGGAAGCCGCATAGGCCATATCACGGGAATAAAATTTACCGAAATTTCCTTTGGAGTCCACATAGGGATGGAGCAGGGCCTCATAGCCCCGGCTCAGACGCACCATCGTATCATAAATGGCAGCGTCTCCGTGCGGGTTCAGACGCATGGTCTGCCCGACAATGTTTGCGCTTTTGGTCCTCGAGGGGCCTAGAAGCCCCATATGATACATGGTGTACAGAAGCTTCCGATGGGAAGGTTTAAACCCGTCGATTTCTGGAATCGCGCGGGAAAGAATGACGCTCATGGCGTAGGGCATATAGTTTTTTTCCAGAGTATCCGTGATTTTCTGTTCGATCACTTCTCCGGCGTTCCGTATCACGCCGCGCACGCGGGGCCGGTTGGCCTTTGGGTCCGTTGGCTTTTTTCGCATGTCTGCTGCCGCACCGTCCTTCGTATTGTATTCAGCTCAGGTCGCTGGTATCGATGTAATTATGTCCGTTCTCGGAAATGTACAGTTTACGCCCCTCAAGATCATCGCCGAGCATCAGGTCGAACATGTGGACGGTCGCGTCCGCATCAGTCGGCAGAACCCGGATAAGACGCCGGGTTGCCGGATTCATCGTCGTGAGGCTCATCATATCCGGCTCATTTTCACCGAGACCTTTTGAACGCTGCACCGTGCATTTCTGCCCCTGCAGTCGCCCGAGGATTTCCGTTTTTTCCTGCTCGGTATAGGCAAAATAGGTATTATCCTTCGTCTGAATCTCAAACAAAGGTGATTCCGCGATGAACACCTTGCCCGCATCGATCAGCGTAGGGGTAAGGCGGAACAGCATGGTCAGAATCAGCGTGCGAATCTGATAGCCGTCGACATCCGCATCGGTGCACAGAATAATTTTGTTCCAGCGCAAAAGTTTCTCGTCGAAGGAGGAGAGGTCCTTGTTGGCCTTCGACTTCACCTGCACACCGCAGCCCAGGACCTTGATTAAATCGGTGATGATATCGCTTTTGAAAATGCGGTCGTAATCGGCTTTCAGGCAATTCAGAATCTTTCCTCGAATCGGCATGATCGCCTGAAAATTCGGGTCACGTGCCTGCTTACAGGCGCCGAGAGCGGAATCGCCCTCCACGATGTAGATTTCGCGCTCATTTACATCGCGGCTGCGGCAGTCGACAAACTTTTCCACCCGGTTGGAAAGATCCATCCCGCTGGTCAGTTTCTTTTTCATGTTCAGGCGCGTTTTTTCCGCGTCCTCACGGCTCCGCTTATTGACCAGAACCTGTGCGGCGATTTTGTCCGCATCCAGCGGATTCTCGATGAAATAAATCTCCAGCTGGTGGCGGAGCATCTCCGTCATAGCTTCCTGAATTCCTTTGTTGGTGATTGCCTTTTTGGTCTGGTTCTCGTAGGAAGTCCGGTTCGAGAATGAGGAGATCACAAGAATCAGGCAATCCTCCACATCGGCAAAAGTAACTTTGCTTTCGTTCTTATTGTACTTTCCGGTTTGTTTGAGATAGGCGTCAATCTGCCCGACAAAAGCACTGCGAACTGCTTTATCCGGCGCGCCGCCGTGCTCCAGCCAACTGGAATTGTGGTAATATTCAATCAGACGGTTCCGGTTTGAAAAAGCAACCGCCGCCTTAATTTTCACTTTATACTCGGGCTTGTCCTCCCGATCGCGAACCTTGCGCTCCGATTGCCAGGTCTGAACCGAAGTGAGAAAATCCTCCCCGGCGATTTCCTGCGCGTAATCGGTGATGCCGTTCTCATAATACAGCATTGTCTCACCGGAATCGCCGTCGCCCTTATTACGGAAGACAAATCGGATTCCCTCGTTGACAATCGCCTGACGGCGCAGAATATCCTGATAATATTCCTCGGGCACCGAAATATCCGTAAAGACCTGAAGATCCGGCCTCCAGCGAATTTTTGTGCCGGTGTCTTTTCCTTTATACGGTTCCTTATGAAGGCCTCCCACGTTTTCACCGTGTTCAAACCGAAGAGTATAGCGGAAACCGTCCCTTCGGATATCGACATCCATGTATTCGGATGCGTACTGCGTGGAGCACAGTCCGAGCCCGTTCAGACCAAGAGAATACTCATAGCTTTCATCGGAATCGTTGTTATATTTACCTCCTGCGTACATTTCGCAGAAGACGAGTTCCCAGTTAAAGCGTTGCTCCGAGTTATTGAACTCCACCGGAATGCCGCGCCCGTGGTCTTCAACTTCTACGGAATTGTCCGCATACCGGGTAACGGAAATCTCTTTTCCAAAACCTTCGCGGGCTTCATCAATGGAATTCGAGAGAATCTCAAATATGGAATGTTCACAGCCTTCAATGCCGTCGGAACCGAAAATAACCGCAGGGCGTTTCCGCACCCGGTCGGCACCTTTCAATGAGGAAATGCTTTCATTTCCGTATGTTTGTTTTTTTGTCATCCAAACCCTCCAAAAGAAAAACGGTCAACCGTCTTAAAAAACTCTAACATTACCGAAGGCCGAAGTATAACGCACGAAAAGCTGTGGAACCGACGTGTCGCCGTATTCCCGGTGCGGCTGGCAATAGCCGCCGCCCAGAATCGGGGTACCTGTCAGTACGATCCGGCAGTTTGCAGGCGCAAGAATCCTCACGCTGCCGAACGTCGCAACGGCATCGATCACCGCACCCTCCCGGACTGATGCGTTCCGAAGGTCCATGGTAAGGCCACCGAAGATGGCGGTCAGGTCACCGCCGCGGAAACCCTGCGTATGATTTTCGAAAGTAAGCTTGCCGAACATAGCCGTGTGGCTGAAAACCTCGCAGTCCTCACTCTGAACGCCGGTTCCAGGATAAACATACCCAGGCCCACCGTCTTGACCGTTGTATGCTCTCCGGTGCCCAATCCCACCGCGGCCGCCTATGAGCAGTTCCAGCCCGATAATCAGGAAAATGGCAACCCAGAAAATCCCGGAAGAAAACCTCCAGGGAATCCAATTCTGGCTGGAGGCCAGAAGCCACACGCCGATCAGCACTAGGGCAAGATTCCACACGTCGACCCCGTGATCAATCATCCCGGCAATTCCCGGAACAATAAGGAACAGAGTCCACCACCCCGGGAAATCCTGAATAAACCACAGCCCCGTCATATTCCCCAGGATTATAACGGCTGCGGCAATGAACACCAGGCCGAACAGGACTCGCGTTGTGCTCCTTCTCATTGAGTTTCACTCCTTTTTCCTGCATGCAAAAGGGGGAAATGCAGTTACATTCCCCCTCGTTTTATTCTTTTATCCGAAATCTATACTGCTTCGCCGCTCGCCTGAACAGCAGGAGACTGCTTATCTTCCGGACCGGGGTCTTCCCCGTTCATCAGCTTTGCGAATTCTTCGCCGCTCATTTTTTCGTTTTCAAAAAGGAATTTTGCAACTTGATTCAGCTTGTTTCGGTTCTCACGCAGGATACTTTCGGTTTTGTTGTACGCCGTCGTCATCAGGCGCTTGATCTCCCGGTCAATGGTGCAGGAGGTCGCCTCGGAATAATTACGAATATGTCCCATATCCCTGCCGAGGAACGGCTCACCCTCATCCTGGCCATAGGTGATCGGTCCGAGTTCGTCGGACATTCCGTATTTCGTCACCATGCTGCGGGCCAGCTTAGAAGCCCGTTCGATGTCGTTCGAAGCGCCCGTTGAAATATCGTCCAGCGTAAGAGCCTCAGAAACACGGCCGCCCAGCATTACGACAAGGTCTTCCTCCATCTCGCCCCGGGAACGGTAGGAACGGTCCTCCGTCGGAATCTGCATCGTATATCCGCCCGCCATACCGCGGGGAATGATGGAGATCTGATGGACCGGGTCCTGAGTCGGGCAGAAGAATGTGGCTACCGCGTGGCCTGCTTCATGGTACGCGGTGATTTTCTTTTCCTTATCCGTCATCACATGGCTCTTTTTCTCGGTGCCGACCACGACTTTAATGGTGGCTTCCTCGATTTCATTCATGGTGATGGCTTTCAGGTTATTCCTCGCAGCCAGCAAAGCGGACTCGTTCAGCAGATTTTCCAGATCGGCGCCAGTAAAGCCCGCCGTCGATTTCGCAATCGTTTTCAGGTCAACGTCCGGCGCGATCGGTTTGTTGCGCGCGTGGACCTTCAGGATTTCCTCACGGCCCTTGATATCGGGATAGCCCACCATGATCTGGCGGTCGAAGCGGCCCGGGCGCATCAGCGCAGGGTCAAGAATATCCGGGCGATTGGTAGCCGCGATCATAATGACGCCCTCGTTTGCGCCGAAACCGTCCATTTCAACCAGCAGTTGGTTCAAAGTCTGCTCACGTTCGTCGTGGCCGCCGCCGAGACCGGCGCCGCGCTGACGACCGACCGCATCAATTTCATCGATGAAAATAATGCAGGGAGAATTCTTTTTTGCCTGCTCAAACAGGTCGCGGACACGCGAAGCGCCCACGCCGACGAACATTTCAACGAAATCGGAACCTGAAATAGAGAAGAACGGAACACCCGCTTCCCCTGCGACCGCACGGGCAAGCAGGGTTTTACCGGTACCCGGAGGGCCCACGAGCAAAACGCCTTTCGGGATACGCGCGCCCAATTCATTGAATTTGCGCGGATTTTTCAAGAACTCCACGATCTCGCGAAGTTCTTCCTTTTCCTCATCGGCGCCTGCAACGTCGGCAAAGGTCGTTTTCCGCTTTTCATCGGCCATCTGCTTGATCTTCGCTTTGCCGAAGTTCATCTGCTTACCGGCATCACCCATCGACGTGTTCAGACGCCGCATCATGAACCACCAGAACAGCAGCATGATGGCCAGAGTAAGAAGCATCGGAAGCATGCTGGAAAGCCAGGAGGTTTCCGCCGGACGCTTCCAGTTGAACTGCATACGGTTGTCCGGATGTGCCGCATTGTAAGCGTTCACATACGGTCTGATATCATCAAGCATCTGGCTTGTGTTCGGCGCAACATAGGAAATCTGCGTGCCGTCCTTCATCTTGATGATCATTTCGCCGCTGCCGAGATCGATGGAATACGATGTGACCTTCTGATCCTGGAAATCGTACAGAATTTGCGAATAATCATAGGTTTTATCCGTGCGGTTATTCAAGAGCATTGCCAGCAGAATCAGCAGAAGGATCGGAATGCCGAGAAACAGCGCTATATTTTTCAGGGTTTTTCTGTTGTCCAAATATGATTCACTCCTTACAGGACATTCTGTTTCGAGGGATCAGCCGCCATATACTTCCGGCTTCAGAATCCCCACAAACGGAAGATTCCTGTATTTTTCAGCATAGTCGAGGCCGTAGCCGACGATAAATTCATCCGGAACAACCGCGCCTACATAGTCCGCCTGCACCTTGACCGTTCTGCGGTCCGGCTTGTCGAACAGTGTGCAGAGCCGGATACTCTTCGGCTCACGAGACTGCAGCAGCTCCAGTATGTAGTTCAGAGTCATGCCGCTGTCAAGGATATCCTCCACAACGAGAACATCATAGCCTTTCAGATTAATGTCAAGATCCTTGATGATTTTAACAACGCCGGAGGTTTTCATACCTGCGCCGTAACTGGAGACGGCCATAAAATCGATTCCGCAGGGAATCGTCACGGCACGGATCAGGTCTGACATAAAAACGACGGACCCTTTTAAAATACTGACCAGCAGCAGATTTTTTCCTTCGTAATCCCGGCTGATGCGGCCGCCAAGTTCACAAACGATGGAGGACAGCTTTTCCTCGCTGAAAAGTACTTCACGGATGTCGTCAGTTAATTTCTGCACTTTTTATTTCTCCTTAATAATCTGAATCTCGGCAACAGAGCCGGTCTGTTCCGTCACGCGGGCCGTTTCGGAAGGACCGAAGCCCTCTACCCACACGATGGTCCCCGCACATTCCAGAATCAGAAGGCCACCGCGCCGACGGGGCGGAAGATGCGCTTCGTTAAACAGCTTTTTCAGGGATTTGGTAATTCCCCGTCCTGCCGGGCGGAAGCAGTCCCCGTCCTGCCTATTTCTGGCATAACTCTCAGTAGATAGTATTGTATCATAGTTAATGAGATTATTAAATAACAAATTATTAATTTTACTCTCAATTTTAAATTCGCCTTCCGCTATGGGGCGAATGCGCAGCACGCGGCCGTCCGGCAGCTGAGTCTCCGGCGTCTGCAGCCGGATTCTCCAGTTCAGGCGCGGCGATTCGTCTGGGAGGGAAACAAAGAAAGTATTGCCATCCGTTTCGCATTGTATTCCGCCCGCAGCTGTAATTGAACCTTTTCCCGTGCGGATTAATTCTTCTATGGCAATAATATGGCTGTATCCGAGACGGGAAGGGCGTACCCGTTCCGTTGCAAGGGCGATCGCACGAAGCAGAACAGGCCGCGGTGCATTCCTGAGGACGGCCAGAAGGTAACCCTCCGGCGTTTTCGATTCCTGAAGCAGCTTGTCCGCTTCCGCTGAAAAATACTCCTCGTCGCACCGCATCAGCTCGATGGAGCGGCCCGCCGCTTCCTCCAGCCTAGGATTGATTTCCCGCAGGGCAGGCACGACGGTATGACGAATCCGATTCCGCTCATATTCATCGGTAAGATTGGTGCTGTCCGTCACAAAGGAAAGCTGGTAAAACCGACAGTAACGCTCCACTTCTCCACGCGTGACCCCGATCAGTGGGCGGACAATTCTGCCGCGCACCGGGGGAATCCCGCTCATCCCGCGGGGTCCGGCTCCCTTTGCAAAATTCATGAGCACCGTCTCTGTGCTGTCGGAAAGGGTATGGGCCGTAACGATCCGGCCCTCCGTTCCGCAAAGGCCGGAAAAAAAAGAATAGCGGACCTCCCGCCCGCACTCCTCCAGCCCCATTGATTTCTCCCGCGCGAGCAGGCGCACATCCGCATGCAGTATTTTCAGTTCAATTTCGCGTTCCGCACACCACACCTTGACGAATTCCTCGTCGGAATCCGCCTCCGCGCCCCGCAGGCCGTGATTCACATGAGCGGCAATCAGACGGATTCCAAGTTCCTTCGCATGGTTCCAGAGAAAATGCGTCAGGGTCACGGAATCGGCGCCGCCGGAAAAGCCGACAACGGCGGCGCATCCGCGCGGAAGCATATTCCAGCGCTGCACGGTATCCGCTATTTTCCGTTCCATTTCGGAAATGTCCTCATTCACTGCGGACAACCTCCTGTGCGGTAAAGCGCATAAATTCTCCCTGCCAATGCAGTGGCACCGTCTTCGTTTCGCCGTGACGGTTCTTTGCGACGATGCACTCGCTCTGATTCCGGTCCCCGCTTTCATCCGGGGTTTCGGAATCCTGATAGTATTCATCCCGGTAGAGGAACAGCACGATATCGGCATCCTGTTCGATCGAACCGGAATCACGGAGGTCGGAAAGCACCGGACGGTGGTTGGTGCGTTTTTCACTGTCACGCGCAAGCTGGGAGAGCGTGAGCACCGGGACGTTCAGTTCCTTCGCCATAATCTTCAGGTTTCGCGTAATCTGCGAAATTTCCTGCACACGGTTATCAATCTTACTCGGCGAACTCATCAACTGCAAATAGTCGATGACCACAAGATCGACATCCTTGAGGCGGCGCAGCTTCGCCTTGATCTCGGGAACCGTGATAGACGGGTTATCGTCAAAATACATTTGCGTTTTGGAGAGAATATCCCCTGCCTCTATGATGCGAATCCACTCGTCCTCACTGAGCTTTCCGGTTTTCAGCTTGGTCCCTTCGACGAGAGATTCGGTAGAAAGCAAGCGGGAAACAAGCTGCTCCTTGCTCATTTCCAACGAAAAGAAGGCGATTCGTTTTTCCGCCTTGACGGCCGCGTAGCGGGCAATGTTGAGTGCGAAGCTCGTTTTACCCATGCCGGGGCGGGCGCCCAGAAGAATGAAATCGCTTCGATTCAGGCCGGTGATCGTGTCGTCCAGTTCCCGGACTCCTGTCGGAACTCCGCGGTAGAGGTCGGCATCCGGAGAATTCAGAAGGTCAAGCCGATCGAACGTTTGGACGATGATTTCGTCAATGCGCTGAAGACCCTGCATATTCTTGCCCCGGCGGATATCGAAAATCCGCTGCTCGGCGGAATCGAGGAGCGTAGACGCATCCGCTCCGCCGGAGGAAGCTTCCTCCACGATGTCGCGCGCCGTAGTGATCAGCGTTCGGACGTCGTACTTGTCCCGCACAATTCTCGCGTAAGTCTCCACGTTGGAGATGGAAGGGACAAGCTGGGCAAGCTGAAGCAGATAGGTTTTTCCGCCGCCTTCATCGAAGCCCTTCGTCTGACGCAGAGCCTCTAGAAGCGTGACGAAGTCGACCGGTTTTCCCTCCGTAAACATCTGGAGCATTGCGGAATAAATCAAGCCATTATTCGTCTGATAAAAATAATCCGGGCGGGGCAGAATCTCCGCCACACGGTCCATACAGGAGGAATCGAGAAGCACGGCACCCAGAACAGACTGCTCCGCTTCCGGACTGAACGGCAAGTTGAGCCCGCCGTATCCGCTCATGACATCCGAATCCATCCCAATTTCCCCTTTGCTTTGAATTTCCGGCCGTTATCCCTGCTGCTCGCCAACCATGACGAAAATCTTTGCGGAAACACCGGTGTAAAGTTTGACTTCGCATTCAAAAGTACCGAATGCCTTGATATCGCCGTCCAGAGCAATCTTGCGTTTGTCGACGTCGATGCCGAACGAATTTTTCAGCTCATCGGCAATTTCCTTCGCCGTGACGGAGCCGAACAGCTTTCCGCCCTGCCCCGCTTTTGCAAACAGATGGATGGTTTTTTCGTTAATTTTTCCGGCCGCAGCTTTTGCTTCGTCCGTTTCCTGCTGAATACGCCAGGCCTTTGCATCCTCCGCGTTTTTCAGTTCATTCATCACCTGCGCGCTGGCTTCCCGGGCAAGCTTCCTGGGGAGCAGAAAATTCCGCGCATATCCATCGCTGACCTCAAGCAGCTGACCTTTTTTTCCGCTGCCTTTTACATCCTGCAGCAATACGACTTTCATCGGAATCCCTCCACATTAATTTTTTGGTTTTGTTGCCTGTTCCCGCACATGCCGAATCGCTTCGATCAGGCGGGAATAAGCCTGTGCGACCGTAAGGCCGCTGAGTTGAGCGCCGGCCATGGTAAGGTGACCGCCGCCGCCAAGATCTTCCATAATAAGCTGGACGTTGATGTCGCCCAGAGAACGCGCTGATATATTGATCACGCCGCCGGTCGGAAAAACGACAAAAGAGGCTTCCACTCCCTGAATGGAAAGCAGTTCGTCCGCCGCCTGCGCAGAAGCCATTCGGATTTCCGGGAATTCCTTTTCCGAAGATGCGACCGCGCAGTTGCCGAGAATCTCCGCATTTGTAACAATGCGGTATTTCGCTTTGTACGCTTCGATGGAATCGGAAAACATGCGCTTAACCTTCACGGTATCCGCACCCTTACGGCGGAGATAGGCTGCCGCCTCAAAGGTACGCACTCCCGTTTTCAGGACAAAATTCTTGGTATCAAGCATGATTCCCGCCAATAGTGCTTCCGCTTCAAGCTCCGTCACCGTACGGTCCCCAATATACTGGACCAGCTCGGTGACCATTTCGGAGGTGGAACTCGCGTAAGGCTCATGGTAGAATACGAGAGCGTTTTCAATATGGCGAACCATCATTCGATGGTGGTCGATCACGACAATACGCGAAGCGAGATCAAGCAATTCCGCGCTCTCTACAAATTCGCGCGAATGTGTGTCAAGCACCACCAGCAGGCTTTTCGGTGTGATCTGGGCAACTGCTTCCTGCGGTGAAATGAAGACCACTTCGCCTTTATAAGTCCGGCTGACTTCCTTAATCAGAAGGGCAGCCATGCTCTGATCCTTTGAAACGACGATCCGGGTCTGCTTCTTCAATGCCTTTGCGGAGGCGGTCCACATGCCCACGGCAGCACCGATGCAGTCGAGGTCCGAGAATTTGTGCCCCATGATAAACACAGTGTCGCTGTCCTTGATATCATCGGAAAGAGTGGCCGCAAATACGCGGGTACGCACCTTATCCCGCTTCTCCACTGCCTTGGAGAGCCCTCCGAAAAACGCGTATGTATCGTTTTCCTGCCGGACCGCAACCTGGTCGCCGCCACGGCCGAGGGCCATATCCAACGCCTTACGTGCCCAGACGTCCGCTTCCTGCAGTGTTTTGGCGCCGCGCGCAACACCGATGGAAACCGTCGCGTTCAGGCGCTCGCCGGATTTCACTGCCCGAACACTATCGAGAAGCGGAAAGCGCTTCCCCATTGCCTCTCGGGTGTGGGCCTCGTCGGTAAGAATAAAATACCGGCCACTTTCCAGCTTTTTCATAAAGCCGCCCATGCTCTGAGCCCAGGCGATCAAAAGCTCTTCCACCTCGGCCGTGATGCGTGCATCTTCGCTTTCGCTGATATTGCGGGCAAGCTCCTCGCGGTTGTCAAAATGGGCAAGAGCGACCACCGGTCTGCTCTCCATGTATTCCCGGTTGATTTCTTTGTAATAGGTGTCTTCAATGAAATAGAGGACGCTGCCGGTTTCGTTCCGGACACCGAATACGGTGAACTGCTTTGGGGAAACGGTAATATCCGTCCCGTTTGCGTCGAGAATCTGCTGCAGGGTTTTGGGATAAATAAACTTGAGGACATTTTCCCCGCGGCACTCTCTTCCGGTGCTGACACCGGACAGGAACGCATCGTTTACCCAGATAATGTCACCCGACGTTCCGAGCACGGCCACCGGGATTCGGAATTCCTTTAATGCCCGGTACTGGTCGCCGGTCAGGACACTCCTAGCGCTTTTCACGGCAGTCGATATATGGGCCGAAAAATGCTTCGTAAGTACAAGGACCAGAGCACAGGACAATACCGCAACGGTAATCTCCGCCGCAAAAACGGCTCTGTTCCAGAACCAGCTCGCACCGGCTAAAAGAAACAAAGACGCGGAAAGGATGAAAAACACCGGCGAAGATACCCAAACTTTACGTTTCAATCTGATTTCCCCTCTGAATCAAGAAAAGGAAGACCTGGTCAATCGCAATGATTAGAACGGATGCTCTGCCAGCCGGGCGATTTTTGCCCGGCACGGACAAAAGCGGCAGTCCGGAAAAAACCGGCCGGTCAGCGGAACATGCGAACGAATCAGCGATTGCTCAGACTTCCATAATGATCGGAAGAACCATCGGGCTGCGGCGCGTACGGTCGTACAGCAGACGGGAAAGCTCATCCTTGATTCGCGTTTTTAACGTGCCCCAGTCGTGAATATTATCTTCCGCGCAATTTTCAAGCACCGTTGTGACAAGGCCCCTCGCCTCGTCAATCAGGGGCTCCGACTCGCGCACATACACAAAGCCGCGGGAAACAACGTCCGGCCCGGAGATCACATGGCCGTCATCTGAGGAAAGCGTACAGACAACCACGATCAGGCCGTCTTCCGCCAGATGCTTGCGGTCGCGGAGCACAATGCTACCGACGTCGCCGACACCGAGGCCATCCACAAGGATTCTTCCTGCCGGAACGGGTGCAAGGCGCTTCATATAGTCTTCGTTGAGCTCGACAACGTCGCCGTTATCCCCGATAAACACGGACTGAGGGTCTCTCCCCATTGAATAGGCAAGCGACGCGTTTGTGCGCAGCATTTTCTGTTCGCCGTGAACCGGAATAAAATATTTTGGCCGGACAATGCTCTGCATCAGTTTCAGCTCTTCCTGGCAGGCATGGCCGGAAACATGAACTTCATACATGGAACCGTATTCGACTTCACAGCCACGTTTCAGCAGTTCGTCGATCACGTTACCGATAGTCTTTTCGTTTCCGGGGATCGGGCGGGCCGAAATGATGATGAAATCGCCGGGGCCAACCTCAACCTTTCGGTGGTCTGCAAAAGCCATTCTGGTCAGCGCACTCATCGGTTCGCCCTGACTGCCCGTTGTAACCAGAACAATCTGCTCCTTGGGGTAACGGTTGATCATATCGATATCAATCAGTACACCCTTCGGGACATCCAGATAACCCATTTCTTCGCCGATGGTCATTACATTGACCATGCTCCGGCCCGAAAGGGCGACCTTCCTGCCGTATTTCACCGCGCAGTTAATAATCTGCTGAACGCGGCTCACGTTGGAAGCGAACGTTGCGATAATAATCCGGCTCTTTTCCGCCCTTTTGAACAGACGGTCGAAGGAATCGTTTACTTTGCTTTCCGATTTCGTATATCCGCCGCGTTCCGCATTGGTGGAATCGGAAAGAAGCGCGAGAACGCCTTCTTTTCCCAGCTGAGCAAAGCGGCCAAGGTCGATCATTTCTCCCTGCGCAGGAGTGCAGTCGATCTTGAAGTCTCCGGTATGAATCACCACGCCGGCCGGAGAATGAATGGCAACTGCCACAGCGTCCGGAATGGAGTGATTGACATGGATAAACTCAACATCCATGCAGCCGAACAAAATGTGCTGCCCGGGATTAACTACAATGGATTTAACGGTTCCCTGCAGGCCGTGCTCTTTCAGTTTACTGTCCACCAGCGCGAGCGTGAACGGGGTTCCGTAAATTGGAAGATTCACTTTTTTAAGGAGGTAAGGAAGTGCGCCGATATGATCCTCATGGCCGTGCGTCAGAACGATGCCGCGGATGTTTGCCGCGTTGCGTTCCACAAACGTGAAATCCGGAAGCACAAGGTCAACGCCGAGCATATCTCCGTCCGGAAACGCCATGCCGCAGTCTACGATAATCATATCGTTGCCGCATTCAAACAGAGTAAAGTTCTTACCAACCTCGTTAAGCCCACCTAAAAAGTAGGCTTTGATCGACGGCTTCTGCTGATTTTTGCGGCCGCGGCGGCTGGGACGCGGATTTTCATGTGTCTTGGAAACCGCTTTTACGCCCTTATCCTGCATAAACTGCTGCACGGATTTCTGGATAGCAGCAGCTTGGGAACCGGAATTTTTCGGTCTTCCCCTACGATGAGACGAACCCGTTTTTTGCTGCTGCGGCTTCTGATCGGCCGACGGCTTGGAAGGGTTCTGCTGCTTGGCGGGTGCCGAGGTTTTCTCCTCCGGTTTCGCCTGCGGCTTAGCCTGTGCCACCTGCGCTGCCTGCGGCTTCGCATTGCGGTGAGCAGGCCTGCCCTCCTGATGCCCCTGCGGTTTCTTCTTAGGCGGCACCACTTTTGAGTAAAGTTCGGAGCGTTTTTCCTTTCCCGTAGCTTTCGACGCTTCCGAATTTACATGGCCATCCGTATTATTTAATTTTTTTTCTGTCACAAAATAACCTCCATTGTAATTTTGGGTACGGCCAAACGATCCGTTGACAAACGGGTCAAACGGACGGCCGGCTTTTTTATAGAAATTTACCTTTTACGCTGCACCGGGCCCGCGTAAAAATGTAAACAGACTGCAAACATATGTTTCAATTCCACAAAAGGACAAAAACATTCATAGAATCCGAACACGCATATCGTATTTATTGTATCGTGAAACGTACGTACTGTCAAGCTTGTTTTCCCGCTTCTACCGGAATCGAAGATAGTATTGCCGCAAAATGACACGCTAAACACCGATTCTGTGATATAATAATAAAAACGAAAACCGGAAGGAATTTATCGGATGAGAAAAGTGGAAATTTTTACAGACGGCGCGTGCAGCGGAAATCCCGGCCCGGGCGGCTGGGGCGCCGTACTGCGCTACGGTGAGCGGGAAAAACAGATCAGCGGTGGGGAACCGGACACAACCAACAACCGCATGGAGCTGACCGCCGTCATCGAAGCGCTTCGGCAATTAAAGGAGCCCTGCGACGTTCTGCTTCGCAGCGACTCGAAGTACGTCTGCGAAGCGATCGAAAAGGGATGGGCAAAAAACTGGCAGCGAAACGGGTGGATTAAGAGCGACAAAAAACCGGCGCTGAACAGCGATCTGTGGGCGCAGCTTCTTGAACTGCTGGAAACGCACCGCGTTACTGTCCAGTGGATTAAGGGACATGCCGGGCACCCTGAAAACGAATGCTGCGACCGGCTTGCCGTCGCTCAGTCCGAAAAATACCGCGCAATTGGATTGGGAGGAAATTAATGCGTTTCATTTATGCGGACAACGCCGCAACCACTCCGGTTTCGGCGGAGGTTTTAGCGGCAATGGAGCCGTTTTTTCAGGAAAGCTTTGGGAATCCTTCCAGCCTGTACTCTGCCGGGCGCAGGGCCCGAAGGGCCTTGGAAACCGCTCGCGAAACCGCCGCAGCCTGCCTGAATGCGGCGGCGGACGAGCTGTTTTTCACCTCTGGCGGAAGCGAAAGCGACAACTGGGCTCTGAAGGGAGTCGCATTCTCCGGGAAGACAAAGGGCAAAACGCACCTGATTACTACAAAATTTGAACACCACGCGATTCTGCACGCCTGCCGCTTCTTGGAAAGCGAAGGCTTTGAAGTCACCTACCTGGATGCACACGAAAACGGGATCATCCGACCGGAAGAACTAGAGGCGGCAATTCGCCCCGATACCGCTCTGGTTTCCGTCATGTTTGCGAACAACGAAATCGGCACTGTCCAGCCGGTGAGAGAAATCGGTGAAATCTGCCGCAGGCACGGTGTGCTCTTTCATTCGGACGCCGTGCAGGCTGCCGGAACTCTTCCGATTGACCTGAAAGATCTGAACATCGACCTGCTTTCGCTCTCCGCGCATAAGTTTTACGGCCCGAAGGGAATCGGCGTTCTTTATATCCGCAAGGGAACGGATTTTGTTAATCTGATCGACGGAGGCGCGCAGGAACACTCCCGCCGCGCCGGGACGGAGAACGTTGCCGGAGCCGTAGGCCTTGCTGCCGCGCTCAAAGCCGCCTGCGAGCACCGGGACGAACATTCCGCGCAACTGATCTCTCTGCGCGATAAGCTGACGGATGGACTCCTGAAAATAAAAGGGTCCCGGCTCAACGGCGACCGAAATCGCCGTCTGCCGGGAAACATCAATATTGCTTTCGACGGAGTGGACGGCGAAACTCTGGTCCTGATGCTGGATCAGGCGGGAATCTGCGCCTCCTCCGGTTCCGCGTGCACGGCGGGTTCCTCCGATCCGAGCCACGTGCTCTGCGCAATCGGTCTCCCACCCAAGCTGGCGGAGGGCTCCCTGCGCCTCACGCTCGGCGTGCAGAATACAGAGGACGACGTGGACGGCATTCTAACCTTGCTGCCGGGCATGATTGACAAGCTTCGCAAGGTGCAGGAGTAAAATGGAAGAAATCCGGAAAATCACGGAAGGCAAGAAGCTATATCTTCCCCTCCTGTTGCTTGCGGACCCGAGAGAAAAAATGGTGGACCACTATCTGCCGCAGGGAGATTTTTATGTCCTATTTTCCGACGGCATCCCGGTCTGCGAAGCTGTTGTGATCCCCCTGAACACAGAAGAATGCGAACTAAAAAACCTTGCCACCGATGAAAATCATCAAAAGCAAGGTTATGCAGGTCGTATGATTCGTTATCTGCGTGAACAGTATCAAGGGAAATTCAAGCATATGCTGGTAGGTACTTCGGAGGGAAACCTTCGTTTCTATAAAAATAATGGGTTCCGGTTATCTCATGTTGTGAAGAACTTCTTTATCGATCATTACCCGGAACCCATTTATGAAAACGGAAAACAACTATCTGATATGACTTATCTTGTAAAACCTTTATGATAAATTTTCTTATTGACCGGCAAGAAGCCGTTGAACCTCCGATTGGTTCTGGAACAGCGCGCAACCGCCCACATGATCGCCCAGTGCGGCATGATTTTCACGGATTTTACGAAACAGTGAGGATTTCAGCGCGGATTCCAGACTGCCGGTTCTCACGCTGATATCCGAATAAGGTGAAAACGGGCATGGTTCCGCATCCCCAGCGGGATTGATGTGAAAAAAACCGCGTCCTGCCGCAAGACATCCGCCCATCTGTTTCTCATCCCCCGGAAACGAAAGAAAGATCATATCGGGGTATTGAGTGCGCAGCTTTGCCTGATTTTCAGCAAGGAGTTCCCGATCCTCGTCCCCGGGCGCCAGATCGTCTCTGCCGTCGACCGGCACGTATTCCACAAAGAAAACGAGCTTGCAGCCGTTTTGCGAAAGCGTTCCGATAAATTCCTCACCGGTTACTTCGGTGAGGTTTTCTTTTGTGACGGTAACGGAGGCTCCGTAAAACACTCCGCGGTCATGCAGGCTTTCCATCGCGTTGGAGAGAATCCGATAGGTCCCGCCTCCTCTTCTCTGGTCCGTATGTTCACGGTCCCCTTCGATGCTGAGAACCGGGATCAGATTGCGGTTGGCGCGGAACAACGCCAGATAGGAGTCTCCAATCATCGTGCCGTTGCTGAACACCGGAAAAACCATCTCCGTATGCGCCGCAGCGGCTTCCAGAACATCCTTCCGCATTAGAGGCTCTCCTCCGGCCAGAAGAATAAACGACACGCCGAGTTCGGAAGCCTCCGAAAAAATCTGTTCCCAGCGGACGGCGTCCAGTTCTTTCGCTGCTACTTCTCCGCAGGAATGATTGGCGCGGGCATAGCACCCCGCACAGTGAAGATTGCATTGGGAGGCGATGCTCGCGATCAGGAACGGCGGAATATGCGTACCGGACTGCTCCATGCGCTTCCTTTTCTCCGCGGCCTTTTTCTGCGCAGCCGTGCAACGGAGCAGAAACGCACTCTCCTGCGGATTTCGAAGCGATGCACGCACGGCGTCTTTTACCAACCTTTCAATTGCGCTGTTCATATACTCGGTCAAATTCATGCTTTATCCTCCTCAGGCATAAATATATCAAGTTCCCGGTCAATCAGTTCGTCACAAGCCTCTTCATACGAAAGATTCATGCCGGTATATACGAAAAAATCTTCCGCCCGGTAATAGGCCAGTTGAAGAAACGAAACCATCTGATAGGCGATAATCCTGCAGTCGGTTTCACTCCTTTTCCCGCAAAAATGGTCCCGTATATGCGGAAGAACATAAAACGGAAGGTCAATCGCATTCTCAAGAAGAATATGCGGGACATAAACACGGGTATAACGGCGGTATCGGATGACAACCGCGCAAATCTGTTTGAGAACCGTCCTTAATTTCTCTTTCGGCGGGATGGAGGGGTCCATGGGAGTGTGAAAAATATAAGCGGAGAAATCAAGAATCTCACCGACCGCTTTCGTAATCAGCTGCTCTTTCGAGCCAAAATAATAATTGATCATAGCCGCGTTCGTTCCGGCACGCGCAGCAATCTGCCGCGAGGTAATTTCTTCCGGCTTCTCTACGCTTTCCAGCAATTCTTTTGCCGCGTCCATCAAGGCCTGTTGAATGCTTTTGTCTTCTTTCATTTTTGGCTCCTGTTAAACAAGTTTTAAACGTACTTTAAACACGTTTAATTATAAGTGTAATTTCACCTGTTGTCAAGAGAAAAAAGAAAAGCCCGCACACCTTTCGGCATGCGGGCAGTGAAAATCTTTTGATTATTTGCGCGCGGCAACCGCTTTCTTGACTTCTTCGGACAAAATCGGAAGAATCTTGAGTGCGTCTCCGACAACGCCGTAATCAGCGACTTCGAAGATCGGTGCTCCCTCATCCTTATTGATCGCAACGATCACATCGGACTCTTCCATGCCTGCAAGATGCTGAATCGCGCCGGAAATACCGCAGGCCACATAGAGGTTCGGGCGAACGGTTTTACCAGTCTGGCCGACCTGCAGGTCTTTCTCAACCCAACCGGCGTCAACAGCCGCTCTGGAAGAACTGACCGTGCCGCCGAGGGCATCCGCCAAATCCTTCAAAAGGCCGAAGTTGTCGGGGCAGCCCATTCCGCGGCCGCCGGAGACAAGCACCTTGGCGTCCTGAATATCCATCTTGTGGGACTCTTTCTTGATGACTTCAAGAACCTGAGCGTCCTTTTCGGACTCCGGAATGGCAATATCAAGCGTGTCAACCGGCACATTTGCGCCAGCGATCGGTTTGATTTTCTGCATCACGCCGGGGCGTACGGTAGCCATCTGCGGACGGTAATCCGGGCAGATGATAGTCGCCATGATGTTGCCGCCGAAAGCCGGACGGGTCATCATCAGGTTCTTTGTTCCGTCGTCCGCAACATCCAGCTTCGTGCAGTCAGCGGTCAGGCCGGTGCGAATTCTCGCAGCCACACGCGGAGCAAGGTCACGGCCGATGGCGGTAGCGCCGTACAAAACGACGGCGGGGTTATATTTCTCGATGACGCTGCACATGGCATAGGCATAAGGTCTGGTCGAATAAAGCTCCAGATCCTTATTGTCGACCATGACAACCTTATCGGCACCGTAGCTGGCAAGATCTGCGCAGAGGGCAGAAACGCCGGAACCGAGAAGAACGGCTGTAACCTCTGTCTCCATATCCTTCGCAAGATCCTTCGCTTTGCCGAGCAGTTCATGGGACACGCCCGCTACTTTATTGTCAACCTGCTGAACAAATACAAATACACCTTTAAAATCCTGAATATCCATCTTGCTCACCACTTTCAAAAACTATATAATGAATTTTTCTCTGAGCTTTTCGAGCACGTACTCAGCCGCTTCCTGCGGATTCAGGTTGTTGACTACCGTTCCGGCAGCCTTTGCGCTCTTGGTAAAGGTCTTGATAACTCTGGTCGGAGAACCCTTCAGACCGATCGAATCATCGGCAACGTCCAGATCCTTGCGGGTCAGGACCTTGATTTCCTTTTCCCTGTAAGCGGTGAAAATTCCGCCGGGAGTCATGTAACGGGGTTCGTTCAGTTCGCTCAGTGCGGTGATCAAGCAAGGCATTTTCACCTTGACAATGTGATAGCGGTCTTCAAACTGGCGCTTGACGATAACGGAATCGCCCTCGACCTTGATATCTTCCGCATAGCTGATATTGGTAAGATTCAGGTTTTCGGCAATCTGCGGGCCAACCTGAGCGGTGTCGCCGTCGATCGCCTGACGGCCCGTGATGATGAGGTCGTAATCAAGCGTTTTCAGAGCGGCGGCAATCGTGTGGGCTGTTGCCCATGTGTCGGCTCCTCCGAAGGCGCGGTCGGTTACAAGGATGGCCTCATCGGCACCCATGGCAAGTGCTTCGCGGAGCGCTGCGTCGGCCTGCGGCGGACCCATGGAAAGAACGGTTACGGTCGCGCCCTGAGAATCCTTCAGACGAAGAGCAGCCTCGAGGCCTGCCTTATCGTCCGGATTGATAATGCTGGGGACACCTTCGCGGATCAATGTGCCGGTCTTGGGGTCCAGCTTTACTTCATTGGTATTTGGAACCTGCTTTATGCAAACGACGATTTTCAAAGAATTTCCCTCCTTAGAGTTTCCGCCTTACTTCAAGGCATATTTGGAAATTACCATCTTCTGGACCTCGCTGGTGCCCTCGTAGATCTCGGTAATCTTCGAATCGCGCATCATACGTTCAATCGGATACTCTCTGGTGAAGCCATAGCCGCCGTAGAGCTGCAGGCAGCGGGTGGTGACATCCATCGCGTTCTGAGCGCAGAAAAGCTTTGCTTCGGCTGCTTCCAGGGAAATGCTCTTCTGAACGTCCTTGGCAATTGCAGCGCGATACATCAGGTACTGAGCAGCCTGAGTCTTCGTGACCATGTCAGCAATCTCGAATTGGGTGTTCTGGAACTTTGCAAGAGGACGGCCGAACTGCTTTCTTTCCTTGACGTATTTAATGGTCTCGTTCAGGGCGCCTTCCGCAAGACCGAGAGCCTGTGCGGCGATGCCGATACGGCCGCCGTCCAGGGTTGTCATAGCGACGGTAAAGCCTTTGCCTTCCTGGCCGAGGAGGTTTTCTTTGGGAACGATGCAGTTTTCAAAAACGAGCTCGCAGGTAGAAGAGCCGCGAATGCCCATTTTCTTTTCCTTTTTGCCCACGGAGAAGCCAGGGAACGTCTTTTCCACGATGAAAGCGGAAATTCCGTGGTTGCCCGCGCTCTTGTCCGTCATGGCAATAATAATGTATACATCGGCATAACCGGCGTTTGTTATGAAAATTTTACTGCCGTTCAGTACGTAATGGTCTCCATCCAGCACAGCCTTGGTCTGCTGCGCGGAGGAATCCGTGCCGGCATTCGGCTCTGTCAGAGCGAACGCTCCGAGGTATTCGCCGGAGCAGAGCTTCGGGAGATATTTCTTTTTCTGCTCCTCGGTGCCGAATTTGAAGATCGGCCATGTGCCGAGGGAAGTGTGGGCGGAAAGCATGGTACCGGTCGTGGCGCAAACCTTGCAGATCTCTTCAATGCAGATTTCATAGGTCAGCGTGTCGCAGCCCTGCCCACCGTATTCCTTCGGATACGGAATGCCCATAAATCCGAATTGTTTGAATTTTGCGAGCGCCTCGCTGGGGAAGCGCTCGTTCTCGTCGATTTCCTGCGCGTACGGCTTGATCTCCTTTTCCGCAAATTCGCGGAAAAGAGTTCTGGCCATTTCGTGTTCTTTACTCAGTTCGAAGTCCATACTCGTTCCTCCAAATCATATTTGAAACAACTGATTATTTGCTGTAATCGTAGAAGCCTTTTCCGGTCTTCCGGCCAAGCAGGCCGCCGCGGACCATTTTGCGGAGAAGAGGCGCGGGACGGTACTTCGGATCGCCGGTCTCGGCATAAAGAACTTCCATGACGTCCAGCACAATATCGTTGCCGATCAGGTCAGACAGTTCCAGCGGACCCATCGGATGATTTGCGCCAAGCTTCATGGCCGTATCGATATCTTCCGGAGACGCGGTGCCCTCGGAAAGAACAACGATGCCCTCGTTGATCATCGGAACCAGAATGCGATTGACGACGAAACCGGGAGCCTCTTTAACCTGAACCGGAGTCTTACCGATTTCAACGGAAATCGCTTTGATTTTCTCGATAGTCTCGTCCGGCGTGTTGATTCCGGCAATGACCTCGACCAGCTTCATGACCGGAGCCGGATTGAAGAAATGCATGCCGCAGATCGGGCGCTTCAGGGCGCTGCCGATTTCCGTAATGGAAAGCGAAGAGGTGTTGGTTGCAAACATGCAATCCGGCTTGCAGATTGTTTCAAGGTCCTTGAACAGCGCCTTCTTGACGTCCATCTTTTCAAGCGCAGCTTCAATGACCAGATCGCAGTCCGCCGTAATTTCCTTTGTGCCGGTCGTAATTTTGGCGAGAATGGCGTCTGCCTTAGCCTGCTCCATTTTGCCTTTGGAAACAAGACGGTTGAGACCCTTTGCGATTTTTGCCTTGCCGCCTGCCGCAAATTCCTCGTTGATATCGCAGAGTTTTACAGAATAGCCTTCCGTCTGGGCAAATGCCTGTGCAATTCCGGAACCCATGGTGCCTGCGCCGATAATTCCAACGATCATTTTGTTAACCTCCCATAATATTTCATTTTAGTGGTACGAGGCCTGTGTCCCCCCACCAGCTTTTCAAAAACATGCAGACCGCCGAAAATTGTACGTAATCGACGGTCTGTGCGGAACAGCGTCCCGCAGTTATTCATTAACAAAGGGATCGGATTTGCGTTTTTCGACAAACGCTGTCATCGCGTTTTTTTGGTCCTTCGTGTCGCAGCAGAAGCCGAAAAGCTCCGCTTCGAGAAGAACGGCCGTATCAATATCCATCTGCAAACCGAGATTGATCGCTTTCTTGCACTGACGCACCGCGATTGGGGCGTTGCGCGCGACTTTTCCGGCGAGCTTCAGAGCTTCGTCCATCAACTGATCCGCCGGGTAAACAGCGTTGACCAGACCGATGCGGAGAGCTTCATCCGCTTTCACCTTGCCGCAGGTGTAGATCAGTTCCTTCGCTTTGCCTACGCCGATGGTGCGGGCAAGCCGCTGCGTGCCGCCAAAGCCGGGGGTAATGCCGAGACCGGCCTCCGGCTGGCCGAACAGAGCGTTTTCGGAAGCGATGCGGATGTCGCAGGAGAGGGAAAGTTCGCAGCCGCCGCCGAGTGCAAAGCCGTTGACCGCCGCGATTACGGGAATTGGGAAGCTTTCAATCTTGCGGAACACCGCGTTCCCCTTGGCACTGAAAGCCTTTCCCTGTTCCTTCGTCATGGTGGACATCGCGCCGATATCCGCGCCAGCAACAAAGGACTTATCTCCGGCGCCCGTGATAATCAGGCAGCGCGTACTGTCGAGCGGAACCGCGTTGATCACCGCTTCCAGATCGTCGAGAACCTCCGGATTCAGAGCATTCAGAGCCTTTTCACGGTCAATCGTCACGATGCCGACAAAGTCCTTCTGCTCATACCTTACATAGCTCATCTTGACAGCCTTCTTTCATCCGATTTAAGATGACGCTTATTCGTATCTCTTAACAACGCAGGAAACGCCCATGCCGCCGCCGACGCAAAGAGTTGCGAGGCCGTAGTTGTTCTTCCTCTTCTCCATCTCATACATCAGAGTGGTGAGGATACGGGCACCGGAGCAGCCGACCGGATGGCCGAGCGCAATGGCGCCGCCGTTGACGTTTACTTTGCTCATATCGAATTCAAGGTCTCTGCATACCGCGATGGACTGAGCGGCAAACGCCTCGTTCGCTTCAATCAGATCCATGTCGCTGACCTTCATGCCGAGCTTCTTCATCAGCTTCTTCGTGGACTCGATCGGGCCTAGACCCATGTAAGCCGGATCCACACCTGCGGAAGCACCGCCGACCCAGTAAGCCATCGGCTTCACACCAAGTTCCTTCGCCTTATCCTCGGTCATAACCACAAGAGCGCAAGCTGCGTCGTTGATTCCGGAGGCATTCGCGGCGGTTACGGTACCGTCTTTCTTAAAGGCAGGCTTCAGACCGGCCAGGCCCTCAGCCGTAACACCCTTGCGGGGAGCTTCATCGGTATCGAACGGAACGATCTGTTTCTTCACTTTAATGTCGATCGGGACGATTTCGTCCTTAAACTTGCCGTCGGCGATTGCTTTTTCCGCCTTCTGCTGGCTGTTTGCGGCAAATTCATCCTGCATCTCGCGGGTAATGCCATACTTTTCCGCAATGTTCTCTGCCGTGATGCCCATGTGATAATGATGGAACGTGTCTTCCAGACCATCGTTAATCATGGAGTCGATCAGAACGCCGTTGTTCATGCGATAACCGAAACGGGCGTTCTTCAGCAGGTACGGTGCGCCGGACATGTTCTCAGCGCCGCCGGCGACGATGACATCGGCTTCACCGGCCTCAATCAGTGCAGCCGCGACATTGATGCTTTTCAGACCGGAGCCGCAGAGGTTGTTCAGCGTGAACGCAGGAGTGGAAATCGGGATGCCTGCATAAACGGATGCCTGACGGGCAACGTTCTGCCCGATACCGGCCTGGTAAACGCAGCCGAGAATAACTTCGTCCACCTGCTCCGGCGCGATTCCCGCGCGCTTCATGGTTTCCTTGACCACAGCTGTGGCAAGTTCCGGAGTGGAGACGTTCACCAGTGCGCCGCCCATTTTGCCGATTGCGGTACGGCATGCGCCGGCCAGAACAATTTTTTTCGACATAAATTTTCCTCCATTCATTTTTAAACATTGCAGATTTTCTAAATTAATCAGCGGGCAGTCTTTCTCCCCGCAAAGTACTATGTTAAATATATCACAATATTTGTCGATATGCAACTAATAACGCATGAAAACTTATTAAACTTTCATTATTTTCTCTGTCTGACTGTGACAAATACGGACTGCCGAAATTGCAAACAGCAACAAACGGTTTCCGTAAGGTTAACTTTGGTCAGTTCAGAACCATCCAGCCCGACAGTACCCTCACGATTTCTTCCCGTTCCGCCTTGAGAGAGCCCTGCACCAGTTCCTTTGGACCACCACCGCGGCCGTTCAGCTTCTGGTTCAGCTCTTTTCCGACCGGCCTTACATCTCCGGCCGGGTCTGCTGCCGCGTACCGGTAAGAATCCCCGGAACCGGAAAAAACCGCAGCTGTTCCACAGCGCTGTGCCAACATCAGCGCCGCTTTGCGCAGCAGCTCCGGCGAAAGGTCGTCAAAAAACCGGCACACCTTCCCACCGTTCTCCGGCGCCGTGGCGACCTGCGCCTCCAACATTTTCTCCTGTATATCGGAAAGCTGACGCTTCAAATTTGCTGATTCCGTGAGCACTTGCTTTACAGAAACGGATATTTCTTCCGGTTTGGCGGAAAGAAGAGCGGAGATTTCCTGCGTGCTGCGCAGCCTTTCGCTGTAATCTGCCATTGCCTGCGAACCGCACGCCATTGTGAAACGCGTGCCGCCCTTGTAGCGCTGGGAAGTCAGAATTTTGATTGCTCCGATTTCACCGGTCCGCGAAACGTGGGTTCCACAGCACGCGCACACGTCATAGTCAGGAACCGTGACGATCCGCACCGCACCCGTCAGTTCCTTTTTGCTGCGGTAATCAAGCTTTGCAAGTGCTTCCGGAGACGGATACTCCGCGACAACCGGCACGTTCCGGTAAACCGCTTCATTGGCCAGCGTTTCGATCAACGTCAGTTGATCAGCCGTAAGCTCCCTGCTCCAATCTACGGTGAGAAATGAATCACTCATATGGAAACCGACGTTGTCTCCGCCGAAAAAGCGGTTTGAGATCCCCGAGACAATGTGCTCCCCCGTGTGCTGCTGCATTCGGGCAAAACGAAGCGGCCAGTTGATTCCGCCCGCGACAAGCGCTCCCACCGGAAGCTCCCGGTCGATACGGTGGAAAATTTCGCCGTCTTTTTCCCGAACCTCCGTCACATTGGCAAAATTCAGGACGCCGATGTCGCAGGGCTGTCCTCCGCCCTCGGGGTAAAACGCGGTTCGGTCCAGAAGAACTAAATAGCCGCCGTTCTGCGATTCACAGGACAGTACCCGGGCAAAAAAGGTCCTTTGATAGGGGTTCTCATAAAACAGCTTTCTCGTTTCCGTATTCATCCGTTTTTCCTCTTTTCTTCATTCCAGCCGGTAAATTCCAAGCACGAAGGCACCAATAGCCCTTCCCGGCACATTGTTTCATATTCCGAACGACCCGTCCATTTCGCGTCTGTAACTTCCTCCGGCTGCAAAACAAGACTTTCCGCCGATACATCTGAATGGAACAGCCAAAAATCGATAAACACGCTACCGTCCTTTTCCTTCTTGATTAAAGCGCCGTCCCTCCGGTCGACCGTCACGCCAACCTCCTCCTGGAGTTCGCGAAGAGCGCCATCCAGACTGGATTCACCTGCCTGTACGTGCCCGGCCGTGCATTCCCAATACCCGCCCCAAGCCTTCGACGGGTGGCGTCTGGTCAGAAGCACTTCGTTTTTCGGGTTCAGAAGCCATGCGTAAACCACAAGTCTGAATTCGTCCTCCCCCATCGGAGTACCTCGCTCGCAGATTCTTCCGGTACGGTTTCGGTGCGAATCATAAATATCAATCATTTCCGGCATCCGTTTTCCCTCCTCTGTAAACTCACACAAATGCAAAAAGCTCCCTGCCGCGCAGGGAGCAAAAATCAGCAAATTCTGGGAAGCCCCTCGCCGTACAAGGGGGCAACGATTCTCGTTCCGCCGACCTGGGTGCGCATCACGACGGAAGCTTCCTCCGCCGGGAGAACCGTACCGATCGCGGACGCACATTCACCGTAACGGCTGTTTTTCATACAGGCAAGCGCCTTTTCGGCGTCATCCTTTTCAACTACAGCAACCATTTTGCCTTCGTTTCCCATATAGAGCGGGTCGAGACCAAGGATTCCGCAGAATCCACCGACCTGAGCGGAAACTGGAATCGAGCTCTCTTCCAGCCGGATGCAGCAGGACGAGGCCGAAGCAAACTCATTCAGAACGGTGCCGAGGCCGCCGCGTGTAACGTCGCGCATCGCGTGAACTCTCACGCCGCTTTGCAGCATAGAGGAAACCATCTCCCCAAGAGGAGCGCAATCGCTCCGGATCGTGTTCTGAATATTCATTCTGCCGCTCAGAATTGCCGCATGGTGATCGCCGAGATTCCCGGAAAGCAGCACAACATCCCCTGCACGACAAGCAGAAGCACTGATGTTCCGATCCTCCGGCACAAAACCGACTCCGGCCGTATTGATGTAGATACCGCCTTTACCGTCGATCACCTTGGTGTCTCCGGCAACGATGCAGACACCCGCCTCGCGCGCGGTCTCCGCCATGGAAGCGGCGATCTTCCGGAGGTCCTCCGAATCTGCACCCTCCTCAAGGATAAAACCGCAGGTCAGGTATTTCGGAACGGCGCCGCTCATGAGGAGGTCGTTAACCGTGCCGCACACGGAAAGCCGTCCGATATCGCCGCCCGGGAAGAAAATGGGAGTAACAACGAAGCTGTCCGTCGTCATGGCAATCCGTCCCGCACCGGGTACCACAGCGGAATCCTCCATCCGGTCGAGAACCGGGTTTTTAAAATTCGCTTCAAAAATATCGGCAATCAGTTCGGAGGTGGCCTTCCCGCCCCCGCCGTGCGCCATTGTAATCTTCATTATCGGCTCCTCTTATTGATGAAATAATGGTAGCAGCTGCCTTCCAGTGAAACCATGCAAGCACCCTGCGGCGTCTTCGGCGTGCAGACCTTTCCAAATAGAGGACAGTCCGTCGGGGATAGAGCACCTGTCAGTACTTTCGCACACCGGCAGAGTGGATTCCCGCCTCGATCCTCAATCAGGCCGGCACTTCCGGCGTCAAAGCGCGCGTACTGCTCCCGCAGAATGATCCCGGAACCGGCTACGGTTCCCATGCCCCGCCATGCAGAGTCGCAGGGCTCAAAGTACCGCGCCACCAGTTCCTGCGCTTCCCGATTTCCTTCCGCTTTCACGGCGGAGGGATACAGGTTCACCACCCTGCCCTGGCCTTTCATCTGGGTCAACGTATAGACCGCCGCAAGAATCTGTTCCCCTTCAAAGCCGGAAACGGCAAACGGCAATCCGAATTTTTCAGCCAGCGGGCGGAAAATCTCGCTGCCGGTGATCACGCTGACATGTCCGGGTGCGATAAATCCGTCCACTCCACCCTGATTGGCACAAACCCAGTCGATGACCTGCGGCATGGTTTTCAGGGAAGAGAGAATTTTTACGTTCTGCATCCCTGTCTTTTCGGCTTCCTGGAGGAGCAGTGCATAAAGCGGCGCGGTCGTTTCAAAGCCGACCGCCGCAAAAATGTAATTCCGCTGCGGATCGGCTGCCGCCAGGCGAAGCATATCCATCGGCGAATAGGCGATTTGGACATTTCCACCAAGGGCCTTGGCGTCGTACAGACTCTGTTTGCTGCCGCATACACGCATCATGTCCCCAAAGGTAACAACGACATTTTTCGGATTAAGCGAAAGCTCAACCAGTTTGTCAATGTAAGCGGAGACTGTTACGCAGACAGGGCAACCCGGCCCGGAAACAAGACGGATTTTCGGCGAGAGCATATCCGGTATCCCGCATTTTGAAATCTGTGCCGTATGCGTGCCGCAGACCTCCATCAGCCGGAGCTCGGGGCCGTCGTAGTGCTTCAAATAAGAGCGAAAATCCGTCATAGTGCTTCCATTTCCTTCAGCAGCGCTTCAATTTCATCGTTTTCTTCCTGGCTCAGCACCTGAAGGATGCATCCCGCATGCACCAGAACGCGGTCGCCCGGTTTCACCTTGACAAGACCGGCTTCCGCCTCCAGCGTATTGCCCTCAAAATCGACCGTTGCGGTTCTTCCATTCAGCTTGAGTACCTTACCCGGCAATGCAACACACATATTGTATTCCTTTCAACAGTTCAGAGAATATCACGGCTTTTGTTCTTTTTGGGCACAGATCCAAGCCTGCCCGAGGCTCAGACCGCCGTCGTTTGAGGGAACGGCAGAATTGAGAAATACTTCAAAACCATCCTTCTTCAGACGGTCCGTACAGCCTTCCAACAGCAGGAGATTTGCAAACACCCCGCCGCTGAGTGCAACACGGTTTTCACCGGTTTCGGTCCGGATTCTTCGGCAAATTTCCACAGCCGCATCACAGATCGCTTCGTGAAATCCGAGGGCGATTGATCCGGCGGAAATGCCTTGTTCCAAAGCGCTGAGGATTTGGGCAATCAGGTCAGGCTGATCCAACAGAAGAGTTCCGTTTTCCTGCGGGATAATCCGGATGTGAAGCGGGTACCCCGCCCCATTCCGTTCTTTTTCCTCCTGAGCGGCATTTTCCAGTGCAATGGCGCATTCGCCCTCGTAAGTATTCTTTTCGCGAATGCGGAGCATAGCGCTCACCGCATCGAACAGTCTACCCATACTGGAGCTTTCCGCGGTATTAATCTTCTGCTCCAGTGCAGCAGAAATCAAGGGGTAATTTTTACCGCCCGATTTCAGGCCCAAAGCATATCGGTAACAGTCAGCTAGTTGAGAAGCGTTTACAGCGGCGGAATCGCCGCCGCACAGCAGAATTCGACTCAAATGGGCTTTGCGCTCAAACTCCGCTCCCCGGCACAGTAAAAATTCGCCGCCCCACACGGTTCCGTCCGTACCGAATCCCGTTCCGTCGAACACCACGCCGATGCAACTGTTCAGCCCGTGTTCTGCCATAACGGAAGCCGCATGCGCGTGATGATGCTGAATTTCAATCAGTCGGACCGGCAAAGATTTTTCGCTCTTTGTTCGGGCATAACGCGACGAAAGGTAGCCCGGGTGCAGATCGCAGGCGACGATCTCCGGGACGATCCCGAAAATTCTCTCCATGCGTTCCAGAGAGTCTCGATAATTCTGAAAAGTTCTGCTGCTTTCCAGATCGCCGAAATACTGGCTTACATAGGCATTCTGACCGCTTAAAAGGCAAAAGCTGCTTTTCAGGTCGCCGCCCATCGCGAGAACGGCGTGGTGGGCCGGTTCCACGAGGCGGACAGGAAGCGGAACATAGCCCCGGCTGCGGCGAAGAATCTGAAACGTTCCACAGGCGACACGCGTGACGGAATCATCCTGTGGGGCGACGATTCGGCGCGTATGGTAAAGAACACCGGCCAGATCGTGAGAATTCCAGTTGAGCGCATCGTCGTCCCGGTAGAAAATCGGTTCGGTAGTCGGGTTTCCGCTCGTTACCACAAGCGGACCGCAGACCTCCGTCAGCATCTGGTGCAGACCGGTACAGGGAAGAAAAGCGCCAAGACTTCGGCTTTCCCCACTGACTTCGGCACAGAACGGCCGAAAGCTCTCCCGAAGCAAAACGATTGGGCGAGCGGACGAACCGAGAAGCTTTTCCTCATCCGGACCAATCGGGCAGACTTTGCGAATACTTTCAAGATTTGGGAACATGACGGCGAACGGCTTCTTTTCCCGGCCTTTCAGCAGGCGCAGGCGCCTCACCGCCTCAGGGTCCGTGGGAAGGCAAATCAACTGGTAACCCCCCACTCCCTTCAGTGCAAGCACGGAGCCGCGTTTCAACAGTTCTACCGCTTTGCGGAACGCCTCTTCTTTTTGAAAAAGCGTTCCGTCCATTATTCGAAAAAGCAGCTGCGGGCCGCAATCGTGACAGGAGATCGTCTGGGCATGTCTTCGGCGTCCTTCTCCATATTCCTCCGCGCAAGCTCCACACATAGGAAAATCCGACATTGCCGTATTTTCCCGGTCATAAGGCAGCGCTTCCAAAATGCTGTAGCGTGGGCCGCAGGATGCGCAGCTGATGAACGGATAACGGAATCTGCGGTTCTTCGGATCGGAAAGCTCCCGACTGCAGGTTTCGCACATCGGAAGATCCGGCGGGAAGACGGGTGGCCCGAAATTGCCAGGCTCGGCGGCACTGCTCTCAATAATCCGGAAGGTATCAAAAGGCAGATCCGGGAGAATTTCCTCCCGAATCTGCAGTACGGCTGCACCTTCCGGACCATTTTCCCGCAGAAAGCGGGAAAACTCCGAAACAGCACGATTTTCACCGGAGACAATGATTTCCACCATGCCCCCGCTGTTTTTAACGGTGCCGGTCAGGCCGCGGCTGCGTGCGTGCTCCGCC
Source organism: Bacillota bacterium (assembly GCA_023410445.1). Taxonomy (GTDB): domain Bacteria; phylum Bacillota; class Clostridia; order Oscillospirales; family Acutalibacteraceae; genus Caproicibacter. The sequence goes on from JAEYPT010000003.1 coordinate 68,423, forward strand.
ACAAAGGGTCGGTAGCCGACACCCTGAACAACACCAAAAACGGTAAGATGCAGCGTCATAGAATTTTCCGGTTTCCGCCGCAGAAGTGCACCCGGCACTCAGGCCTCATCCTTCGGCGCCTCCGGTACTTCCGGCGGCTGCTGCGTAAAGGAAGCAGTTGTCTTCTCGGGCGCAGGCTGTGTGTAGCTCTGCTTCATAGAAAGGCATTTCTTCGGGCAGCTTTCCACGCAGTAGCCGCACTGAATGCAGCCGTAGGGGTCAATTGCCCAGGTTTTCGCCGCACGGTCTACCGTGATCGTACCGGTAGGGCACTTTTTAGAGCAAAGACCGCAGAAAACGCACACGTCAATATCGTTTTCAATGTGACCACGCGTGCGTGCGGGATATTCCCTCGGTTTGAAGGGATACGGGCGCGTGGCGGGCTCTGAAAAGAGATTGCGCAGTTCTGTTTTTGCAAATGTCAGAAGTTTCATAGTTCGTTCACCTCTCGGTACAGCTGATGCAAGGATCGATGGTCAGAACCATCATCGGCACATCGGCAAACTGGCAGCCCTTCAGCATTTCCGCCATGGCGGGAATATTCGCAAAGGTTGGGGTACGGACACGGACACGGTCGAGGAATTTCGTTCCGTTAGCTTTTACGTAATAGATTGCTTCGCCGCGCGGCTGTTCTACGCGCATGAAATATTCGCCGGACGGGAATCCCTTTACTGGCGTTGCGGTCGGCCCGTCCGGAATTTTCTCAATTGCCTGACGGATAATGTCGATCGACTGGTAAATTTCACGGATCCGGACATCGCAGCGGGCAAAGCAGTCGCCCACATTGCTGGTGATCGACTCAAACTCGATCTGCGGATAAGCAGCGTAGCCCGTATAGCGCATATCGCGGTCGATGCCGCTGGCGCGAAGGAACGGACCGCAGGCACCGAGCTCTTCCGCCTGTGCAGCGGAAAGATAGCCGACTCCGCTCAGACGGGAAATAACCGCCTCATTTTCAAGGAAGGTTTTTGCAATTTCCTGAACCTGCTTTTTCAGGTCAAGAAGCGTCGGAACAAAGCTCTTGAGCAGATCGTTGTCGACGTCCTTGCGGAAACCGCCGATGGTGTTGATGGAAGAAATCAGACGGCCGCCGCTGGAAGCTTCGACCATATCAAGAATCTTCTCGCGGATTTTCCAGCTTTCCATAAACAGGCTTTCGAACCCGAACGCATCGGCCAAAAGACCGAGCCACAGCAGATGGCTGTGCAGACGGGAAAGTTCGCAGCCGATCGTGCGCAGGAACTTTGCGCGGTCCGGAATCTCAACGTTCATGACATGCTCCACGGCTTCGCAGTAACCCATGCCGTGCATGAAGCTGCAAATGCCGCAGATGCGTTCTGCTACAAACACATATTGGTTAAAATCCTTTATTTCCACGAGCTTTTCCAGGCCCCTGTGGATGAAACCGATGGAAGGAATCGCTTCCACCACTTTTTCGTCCTCCAGAACCAGATCGAGATGGATCGGTTCCGGCAGCACCGGATGCTGCGGACCAAAAGGTACGACGCTGCGTGTTGACATGCGGTATTCCTCCTACGATTCTTTATATGGCGTTTTCTTATCGGTACGGTACAGATTTCCCTTAAAGTCAAGGGTCATCATGCTGAACGAGGTGCCGAAAAGATCGTGAATTTCATTTTCGTACAGATAAGCGGAAGGAAAAACGTGACTGACGCTGGAGACTTCCTTCCCATCTTCCACGGTAAAACGCAGCCCGAGGTGGTCGTAGCCTTTTCCCAGGGAATACAGGATTTCATTCCCTTCCTTGGTGCGCGTCGCGCAAATCTGAATCAGGCGATAGCCCTGTTCTTTGCGGTTTGCCACTTCTTCCAGAATGGAATCGGGAGATACCGCGATAATTTCACTGTTTACCTCAACAACCATGCTCAGACCTCCTGCTCTTTGCCGTTCTGGATGGCTTCGCGCTTTTTATCGAGCAGAGCCACCGCTTTCACGACGCCGTCTATAATGGCCTCCGGTCTCGCGGCGCATCCCGGAACATAAATGTCAACCGGGATAACTTTGTCCGTGCCACCGAGGATATTGTAACACTCTTTGAAAATTCCGCCGTCGCAGGCGCAGATGCCGACCGCTACAACTACTTTCGGACTAGGCATCTGGGCGTAAAGCTGTTCGACGACCGATTTGTTCTGGCTGTTGATTCCGCCTGTGATCAGCAGAATATCGGCATGCTTCGGGTTACCGGTATTGATAACACCGAAACGCTCCACATCGTAAAGAGGAGTAAGGCAGGCCAGAACTTCGATGTCGCATCCGTTGCAGCTTGAGCCGTCATAATGCAGCAGCCATGGGGATTTCGATATTTTTGCCATTCGAATTTCGCACCTTCCTCAATGATGAATCATAGTCAGAACCAGCAGATTGATTCCGCCGGCGACCAGAGTTACGATCCAGGTCGAACTGAGCATCTTCTCCCATTTGACACGCGGGAAGATATTGTCGACCAGTACTTCAATAAAATAAGCCAGCAGAGCAACAGCCACGGCAATCGGGATGCTCCACCACTGCAGATTGATTACGAACAGTGCGACGATGCCGAGCATCATGACGTCCTCATACCAGGCGGCAAGCTCAACGAACGCGTACATTCCGCCGGAAAGCTCCTGCGTCAGTCCCTTGCTCATTTCCTGATGGGCATGATGCGAGGTGCTGATGTCAAACGGCGATTTGCGAAACTTGATTGTCAGAATATAAAGGAAACCGAAGAAAACGCCAGGCATATACACGATTGGGGAAATCCCAGCCTTCACGATATCACTTACAAAGAAGCTGCCTGTGGCAAGATAAAATCCGACGCCCGAGATCAGGATCATAGGCTCATAGGTCATGATCTGCATCAGTTCGCGCTGTGCGCCCATGGAGCTGTACGGCGAGTTGGCGCTGCTTGCAGCCATAAGCAGGAAAATTTCCGCGAGGGTCAGCGCAAAGAAGATCAGCAGAAGATCCCCGCCAGCAAAAAACACACAGCCTGTAAAAAGAACAAAAATCAGATAACCGCAAACCAAAAAATCCTGAACGCTGTTAACGATGAGGGACTGCTTGTTGAAAAGCTTTGCCAGATCGTAAAAGGGCTGAAGCACCGGCGGGCCCTGCCTGCCCTGCATGCGGGCCGCTACTTTGCGGTCCAACCCTGCGAGAAAGCCGCCGACGAACGGTGCAAATACCGCATAAAGTATGATTCCCAGTAATTTACCCATCATTTCAGCGCTCCCCCGATCACAATACTCAACAGCACAACAAGATCCGCCGCAGCAAGAATCACGGACGGCCTCCATATCTTCTTTTCCCCAAAATAGTCTTCCATATACCAGTTGGCAAGGTACTGGTCTCTCGTATTTCCGAGGGAGTCAACAAACTTGCGGTCGTCGCCAATATTTGCGCCGGCCATATAAGAAAGGGACATCTGTCCTTTTTTGCCGATGGTAAGAATGCGCACCATCAGCGGCAGAATTACCAGCGTCAGAAGCATCAGGAGCATAATGCTCAGATCGCCGGAAGAAATCACGGCAGAAACCGAATCATGGAATACATTGGCAAGGTACGGCTGCACCACACCAGCGGAAATCACCGGGAAGGCGATTACCAGAAGAACCACGAGGCCCGTCAGGGTATAGATGGAAGCTTTTTCGCTTGCTTTGACGGTGTCCGGATGCTTCTTTTCCTGATGAACAATAGCAATCAGCTTGCCGAGCCATTTGGCCCAGTAGAAGGTCGTGGTAGCGCTGCCGAACACAACAAACAGAACCAGCAGGAAATTTCCGGAATCGATAAAGGCCTTCAGAGCGGCCCATTTGGAAATCAGCATGCCGAACGGAGCCAGGAACATTCCGCAGATACCGACGATCATCGGGTAAGCAAGCTGCGGCATGCGGACGATCAGGCCGTGCATATCCTCAATATTGCGGCTGCCGGTGCTGTTTTCCACAGCACCGACGGTAAGGAACATCAGGGACTTCGAAACCGCGTGGAAAATCAGGAGCAGAACGGCGGCCCATACGGCTTCATGCACACCGACTCCAGCGCAGGCCGTAATCAGGCCGAGGTTGGAAATTGTGGAATAAGCCAGCACCTTTTTGCCGTCGCTCTGGGAAATTGCCAGAAGCGAAGTTGCAAAGAAGGTAAATCCACCGATCGTTGTAACCATAATACCGGCCGCGTTCCCAGCGAGCGCCGGTGAAAGGCGAATCAGGAGGTATACGCCCGCTTTAACCATCGTGGCGGAGTGCAGGAGAGCAGAACTCGGAGTAGGAGCAACCATGGCGCCGAGCAGCCATTTGGAGAACGGAAGCTGCGCGCTCTTGGTCAGAGCCGCAAAGGCCAGCAGGGTAACCGGGACGATAACCATCGCACCGGTCGGGCCCATCGCTGCCAGGTCCTCCAGATTCGCAACCTTCAGCACGAGCGCGCAATACACGATTGCCGCCATAAAGCCGCAGCCGCCAAGGAGGGTCATCCACAATGCACGGAACGCATTATGTATGGCAAGCTCGGAAAGCGGATAGCTGATCAACAGGAAAGAGCACAGGGTCGTGATTTCCCAGAAGAAATACATCCATGCAAGATTGGCTGAAAAGACAAGGCCAAACATGGCCCCGAGGAACATGAACATAATGGCAAGGAAAAATGCCGTGCGATCCTTGCAGTCTGTGTGATGCTTGTGATAATCACGCAGATAACCGACCGCATAGATGCAGATCAAGCTGCCGACGATACCGACCACAAGAGCCATAATCACCGTAAGCTGATCAATATAAAGATGGGGTTTCCCTTCCACACCGTGCCCGGAAAGCTCCAGCCACAGGATGGGGAGTGTGCCGATTGCGGAGAGCAGCGGCACATAATATTTCTTATAGCGAAATCCGAAATAAAACACGAACACCATCAGGATAAACTCACCCAACAGAATAATGTTGTTCTGCATAGGAGTTTCCACCAGGTAGGACTGCGCCCCACCCTGCATCAGGGAGCTAACCGCAAAATAGAGCACCCCGGCAATAATCAGACCGCTGAACAGAAATACCAGTACGTTGCGAACTTTGGACGGTTTGCGCAGAAGCGCAATCACAGCCGCGGCAACGAATGGCATCAAGATCAGAAATGTAATGATTCCCATATAAGCCACCATTTCTATAACAAAATTTCGTTTCCGCACCGGCGGAAACTGCCCTCAAGACATGCGCGTAGAACCGAAACTGTCTGATTTCGGCTTGTCCGCCTTCCCCCTTTGTATTTTCAATTGTCTAAATAATAACACTACGATTCATATGGTATATATAATAACATGTTTCGTCAGAAGTTCAAGTCAAGAGCGGACATTTTTTACTAAATGACCAATTTTATCGGCTGATTTTATGGAATGGGCGAAAAAATTGCCTGCTGTTCCAGAATTTCCAGTCCCATTAAACTCCGCCTGAGCAAACCAGCGAAATGGTCGGTCAATTTCCAAATGATGTAAAATGTGTATGAAATAAAACACAGCAGACAAAATTGCAAAGCAAGCAACTTTGTCTGCTGCGGAGAAAAAGCGAGACGTGCCGCAATGAAGATTCTCAAAATCTTCTTCTTAATCGCCCGTTCCGGTTCCCTCAAGATTGAGCTCGGAAAGAGTCTGAGGGAAAAATTTCATACACAAATCCTGCTTACAGAGCGGCCTGCCCCAGAGAAACCCTTGAATATAATCGCATTCGTTTTCCTGCAGATATTCCAGCTGAACCTGATTTTCCACGCCCTCTGCAATTACCTTCATTCCCATCTGATGGGTCAGCCGGATAATATCCCCCACAATCTGCCTTTTGCTTTCCGGGTCGTTCAGCGTATTGATAAAGGACTTATCTAGCTTTAAAAGATCCACGGGTAGCTTCTGAAGATAACTAAGGGAGGAATAACCCGTTCCGAAATCGTCGAGCGCAATGCGGATTCCAAGATTCTTCAATTCGCGGAGAAGCCCGGCGGCATCTTCGGACGCGGAAATGAAAACCGATTCCGTAATTTCAAGCTCCAACCGACGCGGGTTAAAATCCAGCTCTTTCAGCACCGACTGAACCATTTCCCGGAAAGATGGTTCCATCAGTTGTACTGCTGAGATGTTGACAGCAAGCAGCACGTTGCTGCAGCCTATGATTTTCCGGAAATCTTCGCAGGCCCTGCGCAAAATCCATTCGCCAAGCGAAATAATCTGCCCAGTTTTTTCTGCAGTTTCAATCAGCCGGGCCGGGCTCACAAAACCAAGCTTCGGCGACTGCCATCGGATCAGCGCTTCAAACCCCCTGAGGCGCTTTGAAATGGAATCGTACTGCGGCTGATAAACCATGAACATTTCACCGTTGCTGACGGCGTACTTCATGTTATTTTCAAATTCAATACTCTGCAGAACCGCATTCTTCATTTGTTCCTGAAAAAGCTGTACCGTATTTTTGCCGTTTTCCTTAGCCTGATACATTGCCATATCCGCATATTTCAGGAGTTCCTCCGCGCTGGTTCCATCCTCCGGATAGGCGGCGACTCCAATGCACGCGCCTGTGCTGTACTGAACGTTCCCGATTTCGGTGGGCTTTTTCAGCGTATCCTGAAGCGAGCGCATATAGCTTTCAATTTTTTCCCGGCTCATCTGCCTCTGAATAATCAGCGCAAATTCATCGCCGCCAAGTCGGCCGAGAAAGTCGGAACCATGGATTGCTTCCCGAAGGCGAAACGCCGCCGTCACCAGGTAAATATCCCCAACGTTATACCCGGCGGTATCGTTGATCCGTTTAAAATCGTCAATATCAATGATCGCGACCGAAAACCGTTCCGGAGTATCGGAATATGACAGAAGAAGATCGATACGATTCAAAATCATCAACCGGTTGGGCAGCTCAGTAAGCATATCAAAATAGGAAAGGCTGTTGAGCTTCTCTTCGTTTTCGCTCAACTGCTTTGTGTATTCTTCCATCTGCTCACTTTGGCTGTGCAATTGCTTCCGCGCCGAGGAAATCTCTTCGCTGAGTTTCTCCAGCTTCCGCTTCTGCCCCATCTTTTCGTAAAGCTCCACACTCAGACGCTTTTGTGCGGAATGAAGAACCGTGATGATGAAAATGGTACAGAGCGAGGCCGGAATTCCAGGCGCGGCGGCAGGATTCATTCCACTAAAAACCAAAAAACATAAAAAGACGCACTGCGTCATATTGACGATTAATGCAACAACATACCCAGACTGAAACAGGGACATGGTCAGATAAAAAGAAAGGAAAACCTGAACCTGGCAAAGGACGCCATTGATGATGGTGGATGTTGGATGGGTTCCTTCAATGATAAAAGCCGCCGCATACAGGACCAGATAAACATAGGGATAAAATCGCTTCTTTGACAGATGAAATTGGCCCGTATGTAGAATCCATGCGCGCTTCTTCCTGCATTCCTTGTGGTTAACGTCCTCACAATTACTGCTTATCCCCACAGGCATTGATAAGCGCCTTCTTTTGTCCAAAATTTGTCGGTCCGATGAAGAATTGGGATATTGACAAATCTTTCCGGAAGAATCTGGTTATGTCACAAATTTGATTTGCCATTTTGTACAAAAATCTTATGGAATAAAAATCTAATTGAATTGTACTATAATTGCTTTATTATTTCAATAAAAAGTTCTTTTTTTGTCAAAAATAACAAATTATACTTCTAAATTTCTACCTCAAGTAAAATTAATGTTATTCCTGCAAAATATTAAATCAGAATTATTTAAATTAAAAAAGCAGTAAAATGAAGGAATAGTAGATAATAATTCAAAAAAGCTGTCGACGGGGGAATCTCAATGGAAAAGCTGGACGAAAAATACGGATGTTACCTGAAAATAATAAAAGAAGAGTTGCTTCCGGCGTTCGGCTGCACCGAACCGATCGCCATTGCTTACGCGGCTGCAAAAGCGCGCGAAATACTCGGCTCTGAACCGGATACGGCAGTTATCGAAGCCAGTTCCAATATCATTAAAAATGTGAAAAGCGTCGTCGTACCGAATACTGGCGGACTGCGGGGAATCGAAGCTGCAGCTGCAGTCGGAATCATAGCCGGGAAAGCAGATAAGGAACTGGAGTGCATTTGTGAGGTAAGCCCCGCACAGATTGAGCAGATTCGCAGATTTCTTTCTGAAAAACAGCTGCGGGTAAAACTCTCGAACAGCCCTTTTATCTTTTTAATTCAGATTGATCTGCAGCACGGCGAAGAGCATGCCTCCGTAAGGATTGCCAACTATCATACAAACATCGTCCGCATTGAAAAAAACGGTAACGTTCTTTTCGAAAAGGAAGCGGAGGCCGGGAGCGAAGATCTTACGGACCGAAGCCTTCTCAATGTCGCGGATATTCTGGATTTCGCTGAAACCGTCGCACTGGAAGATGTCGATGACGTGATTTCACGGCAGATCGAATTCAACTCCCGGATTGCCGTTGAAGGCATCCGTGGAAATTACGGAGCAAATATCGGACGGGTACTTTTGTCCACCCGCCCGAATGACGTCGCTCTGCGCGCAAGGGCGATGGCCGCGGCCGCCTCTGACGCCAGAATGAGCGGATGCGAACTGCCGGTGGTAATCGTATCCGGCAGCGGGAATCAGGGAATTACCGCGTCTGTACCGGTGATCGAATACGCAAAAGAACTTGGGGCTTCCCGTGAAAAGCTGATCCGTTCCCTCGTTCTTTCCGACCTTGTCACCATTCACCAGAAAACCGGGATCGGGCGCCTTTCCGCCTTCTGCGGTGCAGTGAGCGCTGGCTGCGGAAGCGGCGCCGGAATTGCCTATCTGTGCGGCGGAGGCTACGAAGAAATCTCTCACACGATCGTGAATGCGCTGGCCATTGTCTCCGGTATGATCTGTGACGGAGCAAAAGCTTCGTGCGCAGCGAAAATCGCGACCGCTGTGGAATCGGGTATTCTAGGGTACCAGATGTTCTGCAAGGGACAGCAGTTTAAAAGCGGCGACGGGATCATTACAAAGGGCGTCGAGGCCAACATCGCAAACGTCGGCAGGCTTGCCAAAGAAGGAATGCGCGAAACCGACCGGGAAATCGTCAGTATCATGACGGGCTACCATGAAAGCTGAACGGTTCCTATCATAGATAAAGAGGGTCCGGCTCAAAGAGCCGGACCCTCTTTATCTATCGGAAACAATCAATGCCCGCCAAGGATTTCCTTCATCTTACCGATAAACAGGCGGCATTCCTCCAGCGTGCCCACAGACACACGGCTGAAAGCGAACGATTCTATGTGAATTCCGCTCTGGAGAAGCTTTTCCTGAATTTCGAACGGTTCCCGACCAGAATCGAAATAGACGAAGTTCGTCTGGGAATCAAAGACGTTGCAGCCAAGATTACGTAGTTCACGGATGATGTACTCTCGACCTTCCACAATCAGGTCCTTTGTCTTCTGATAGTAATTCGGGTCGCTCAGCGCCGCAACAGCCGCCTTATGTGCAAAAACATTCAGATTCCATGCTCCGGTGCAGTGCTGCATCGCAGCGATCAGTTCCACTGGGCCCAAAGCATAACCGCAGCGAACGCCCGCCATTCCGTAATATTTGGAGAAAGTCTTGATGATCATAATGGGAAACTCCGGATTTTCCTTCAGAAAGCCCACCATACTCCGGCAGTCGGGCTCCGTGGCAAATTCCACATACGCCTCATCCATTACGGTGAGGACGGTATCCGGAAGTTTTCTTAAAAACGCTTCGATTTCCGCGTAAGGAAGATAGGTGCCGGTCGGGTTGTTCGGATTGCAGATTACAACCATTTTTGTTTTTTCCGTGACAGCTTTCAGCATTCCGTCCAGATCGAATTTCTGATCATTTGTTACGGGTACCACCACTGGAACGGCGCCGTTGACATTCGCCATTTCATTGAACGCACCGAATGTCGGTGCACAGAAAAGAACCTCGTCACCCGGATTCAAAAAGCTTACGCCAAGCATATCAATCATGGAACTGGAACCGGAACCGGTTACAATGTGTTCCGTACCAAGTCCGTAAAGTTCTGAAAGGGCGTGCTTCAAGTAGGCTGCCGAAAAATCAGGGTAGTATCTTGCCGCATCCAGACTTTCCCTGACCGCTTTCAGAGCCTTCGGCGACATTCCATACGGATTTTCATTCAGGCCCATATGAATCAGCGGGCTTCCCTCCACACGTATGTTCACGGATTTCGGACGTTTGAGCATCGGCATTTTTTGCATCGAAGTGCTGATAAACGGATTGATCGGCATACTGATACCTCCTAAACTTTTCCCTCTTCATTTCCCCGGAAAACCGCAGACGGCATAGCTGTGGCCTGGTATTCCGAGCCATGGATGTCACACGCGGATACAATGCAAAAAAGCAGCTCAAATAATTAAATCTGAGCTGCCCCTTCGCAGGAAAAATAACGATATTGAGTTTTCGCTCCGATATGGTGCCGGTGGTGGGACTCGAACCCACACGCCCTTGCGGACAACAGATTTTGAGTCTGTCTCGTCTGCCAATTCCAACACACCGGCATAGCAGTGCAACAAAATTTATTATATAATAGATGCCGACGAAAATCAAGATAAAAACCCCGTTTTTCCGTAATTTTCGCCGGAACTCCTGAAAAGAAGAACCCGGAAAACGCCTGCGGCATTTTCCGGGCCTGAGATATTACTTTCCGTTCAATGATTGTTTTCCCTTGAACACCCGGGTGACGGCACTGTAGACACCGTTGGATGACAGCGCTACAAGAACGGCATTCAGGGGTATAATCGCCGCAGCTGCGCCCGTGAGAGCACCTGTGAAATACGTTGCCGCGTACAGAATTAAAAGGGCGATGATATAGCTCAGCAGCTGAGTCGGAAGTTTCTGAAAGAAGCCCTTCACAAACTGCGTAACAATGGAAGTTGCCAGCGTACAACCTGCAAAAGTAGCCAGATACTGCCAGGAAAAAAATTCGTTCACAAAATTCTCCCCGTTTCCCGCCGTGATTGAGGCGTAAAGCCTTACCTATAGTATGTATATTGGGATACTTCGGACACAATGCCTGCTTTTTACTCAGAACGCTGAATATTATTCCAAATGCTGCCATACACTAGGGACGAGGTGAAATTATGGATTACTCCCTTTATACGGAATTCCCATTTCCATCTGTTCTGACGCCTGAAGAGGAGAAAACCAAGGAGTTCTTCCTATCTCTGGATGACGGCGAACAGCTTGAGCTGCTTTCCGGATGCGGATCCTACCGGGAATTTTACGGACGTGTAAACCGTTGGATGGACAAAAAAATAGCTGCCGCGCGGTAACCCCGCCGGCAGCTATTTTTTATGTCAGGCTATATTGAACATCCTGCGCAGAAAAAAGCTCCAGAACTTCGAACTTTTTAATACGACGACTTTCATGCTGCAAACCTCCTACTTATGTTCAGCACCTTTTCCACAGTGCTATGCCGAGCCATACCATGATGACTGCGACAATAAAAAGCACAAGCCCAGGCGGGCAGAAGCACGACATCATCAACCCAATGCCGAATGCGATGGCGTATCCTACGCTGGACCCGGTCCTGCAGCAGTTCCGGCCTCCCATATCACCGCCGCCCCCCTTTCCCTGTACTTTCTTATATCAGTATATACGGAAAGGGGAATTATGTGAAAAGAATCATTGCGGCAGCACGATCACCAGCGCATCGCCGCTGTGCACTACAACCCGAGCGGTATCCGCTTCAATCCGGTTGCTGACGCCAAGCGGAAAATCAGCATACAGAGTCTTCCGCGTCAGGGGATATTTCAGGCCCGCATAGCTTACATTACAGGAGTTGCATCCGAAGGGAAAAACCGAGACCGTTGCCCCCTTCATTCCGGTCAGGGTCAGCCCGCTTTCCCGGATCAGGAAGATGCGGCTCTCTGCGTCCCACAGAACGGCCTTGCAGCCCTGACGGCACAGGTAGGATAGGACGCAGAGATTTGCATAGGAATGGTCGATGCGTTTTCCGCCGATGAGCCCGATTAAAATAAACTCCCGGAAACCGCGCCGCAGGCCTTCCCGGACAGCCGCCATGGAATCCGTATCGTCCTTTTCCACATGGAGTCGGACCGTTTCCACATCCGGCGGAAGCTGGCCTTCCAGAGAATCAAAGTCCCCGATAATCAGATCCGGGCGAATTCCAAAGCGGACGGCGCTGTCGTAGCCGCCGTCCGCGCAGATCACGAAGCAGTTTTCCCTTCCGAATTCCCGCAGGGCACCGTCATCGGAAAGAGGTACGGACCCGATAATCACGCATTTCTTCATTTCTTGCTCCATTCCTTACGGCTTTCGATTTCACGGTACATCGCAACGTAACTTTCATGCCGCGACCGGCTTACCTCTCCGCTTTCCACCGCTTTCAGCACAGCGCATCCCTTTTCACAGGTATGGGAACAGGAGGCAAACCGACATCCGCCGAGGAAAGGGACAAATTCCCGAAAACAAAACGAGAGGTCTTCCTTTGTCAGCGACTCACAGTTTTCCATTCCCATGGATGAAAATCCGGGCGTGTCCGCAACGTATCCGCCCGATTCCAGCTTCAGCAGCTCCACCTGCCGAGTTGTGTGACGGCCCCGGCCGAGCTTTCGGCTGATCTCGCCTGTTTCCAAATGGAACTGGGAAAACATGCTGTTAAGCAAAGAGGATTTCCCGACACCGGAGTTTCCTGTAAACGCAGTGATTTTCCCTTTCAGAATCGCCTCTACGGCGTCGACCCCTTCTCCGGTCTGCGAGGAAATACAAAACACCGAAAAACCGGCCTTCCGGTAAATTCCACAGAAAGGTTCGGGGTCCTCAAGGTCAATCTTCGAAAAAATAAGTACCGGTTCAATTTCGCGATCCTCCGCGGCGGTAATGGTCTGGTCCAGAACCAACGCGTTCGGGGTAGGCTCACAAACGGAAACGACAATCGCAAGCTGATCAATATTGGCAATCGGCGGCCGTGCAAGAAGATTCTTCCGCGGCAGTATTTCTTCCACCGTTCCCGTCCCGTCCGGTTCTTCCGAAATCACGGCATAATCACCGGGAACGGGGGTCAGACCTTCCTTCCGGAAAATCCCCCTCGCCCGACATACGGAAATATGGCCGGCGGTTTCCACATAATAGAATCCGCCGACCCCTTTTAAAATCAATCCTTCCGGCATTCCACACATCCAATCATGGGCTCGGAGTAATCGGGCCGGAAGGCGTCCCCTCCGAGGAGGAACCGCCAGAACCCGAAGAACTTCCTTTGTTATCAACATACGGATCCGTTTCCGTAAGGCTGGGTTTTCCCGTATCGAAATTCAGACTGAATACGTTATACTTGTTTCCGTCAAGGGCTACAATCAGAGTATGCGTTCCGGTTTTCCCAGTAAAGCTTAGCTGAACGACGTCATTGTAGGACGGATTGACCGTCTTGGTCGACTGCAGGTCGCCGTCCAGATATGCCTTCAATTCAATATCATGGCTGACTCCCTTGGGGAGCTGAACATAGACATCAACCGACTTCTGAGAGGTTTTTCCAGAGCTCACCACAAGATTGACCGCGCTGCCCTTATCAAGCTGAACTCCGTTAAGCGGAGAGGTTTCCAGAACGATGCCCTGATCCTTACCGCTGTCGTCCTTCTGCGTCACCTGACCAACCGTAAGCCCCTTCGCAGTGATATCCACCTTTGCATTATCCAGCGTTTCGCCGATGACGTTCGGAACCGCGACCTTCTGAACCGCTTTTCCGGAACTGACGTATACAGTAACGGACGATCCAGAGGCAACCTGAGTACTCGCCACCGGGTCCGTACGGATTACAAGTCCGGAATCAACATTGTCATCCGGAATCTGAGCAACCTTTGCCGTAAGCCCAAGCTGCGCAAGTGCCGTCTGGGCATCCTCTCCTGTTTTGCCGGCGAGGTCAGGCAGCGTAACCTGCTTTGGCCCGCTGCTGACAATCAGCGTGATACTGGCGTTTTCCTTTACGGTTGTTCCGGCCTTCGGGTTCTGCTTGATGACAATCCCGGCCGCATGCGACGGATCACTCTGTTGCTGCTCCGTAAACTTAAACTTATAGGAAGAATCGTTGGTCACATCCGTGTACTTTTTCCCTGCAAAATCGGGGAGCGTCACATCGGCAGGCTCCGCGTTGAAATTATGGTACAGCACGGCCACAGTGATACCGAGGGCAACAATCAGGAACGCGGCGGCTATGCCTGCGACAATGAGCGTCGCAACACTGCGCTTTTTCCGGCCCGGTTTTGCTGTTTCCTCCACATACTCATAATTGTCGTTGTAATAGGGCTGCTCAGGGCTCTTGACCGCGTTGATCGCATCGATATACTTGGTTGGCTTCTCATCGACGAAATACTTGTATTGGAACCTTGTGCTCGGATTGCGCCGGAATGTTTCAATATCCCGCAGCATATCCGCCGCGGATTGATACCTCTGCTCCGGATTTTTCTGCATGGCGCGCAGCGTAATTTCCTCAAGGCCCTCCGGAATTTCCGGATTGATCTCGCGCAGCGGGCGCGGATCGTTTTGAAGCTGCATAATCGCCACCGAAACGGCGTTGTCCGCCTCAAACGGAAGCTGCCCCGTCAGCATTTCGTACAGCATAACGCCAACGGAATACAGATCGGTTTTTTCATCCGTCAGGTCGCCGCGGGCCTGTTCCGGGGCGATGTAATGAACGGAGCCGATCGCGCGGTCCGTCATCGTGCGGGTTTCGTTCCGCGAAAAGCGGGCAATTCCGAAATCGGTCACTTTGATGGTGCCGTCCTGAAGCAGCATGATATTCTGCGGCTTAATATCCCGGTGAACGACGCCCTTTTCATGAGCGTGCTGAAGCGCGCGCAGAATCTGAACAGTGAAATGGATTGCTTCCTTCCACTTGATCTGCTTCTGCTGGTCGAGATATTCCTTCAGCGTTATTCCGTCGATGTATTCCTCAACAATATATTGGATCCGATCCCCAAAGCTTACATCGAACACCTTGACGATATTCGGATGCGAAAGCACGGCGATCGCCTTGGATTCATTTTTAAAACGGCGGATAAAATCGGCGTTGCCCAGAAATTCATCCTTCAGGATCTTGATCGCCACCGTGCGGTCGTCAATCGTATCATGGGCGCGATAAACCACTGCCATGCCGCCGACCCCTACGATTTCGTGGATTTCATATCGGCCATCAAGCCGTTTGCCGGTATATTTATCCATTATATCAACTCCTTCGCGGTTCAGTAAACGATGACGGCAACGGTGATATTATCGCTGCCGCCGGCGTCTCTGGCAAGCTGCACCAGGCGATCTGCAAAATCCGGGGCATCTAACTTCCCCGCAAGTGCGAAAATCTGCTCTTCATCCAGATAATTGGTCAGTCCGTCCGTACAGATCAAAAGACGGTCACTGGGGGTAAACGGAACTTCACGGTAATCCACACGGATAGAGGGCTCCACCCCGAGCGCACGGGTAATGATGTTCTTTTGAGGGTGCTTGCGAGCTTCCTGAGCCGTAAGGTCCCCTTTTTCCACCATTTCCTGAACCATGGAATGATCCGTTGTGAGCTGACGGATTCCGTCCGTGGTAATCAGGTAAGCGCGGCTGTCGCCGGCGTGAGCAATGTGTGCCGTTGCATCCGCTACCACGACGGTGACCACCGTGGTGCCCATCCCGTTCAGCGCGTCGTCGCTTCCAGCCCGGTTGTTTACCTCGCGGTTTGCATCTGCGATCGCGTCAATAATCAGCCGCTCAGTTTCCTCGTTCGTCATGCCGGGGCGGTAATCCGAGCGGATTCGCTCCGAAATCTTTTCCACGGCGATACTGCTGGCGACGTTGCCGCCCTTCGCACCGCCCATGCCGTCGCAGACGACGGCCCAACCGACCGCACCATCCTGCAGGAGTCCCCCGTCGCAGGCATCCTCATTTTGTTTTCTGACAAGGCCAATATCACTTTTTCGGAAGACTTTCAACATTGGCCACCTCCTCTTTATATCTGCGCCGCAGCTGACCGCAGGAAGCATCGATGTCGGAACCAAGAGTTCTGCGCACCGTTACGGGTATTCCCATTTTTGTTAGGACCCGGCTGAAATTCTCCATCTTCTCCCGTTTGCTTTTCCGGTAAGGGGAATCCCCCACCGGATTGACCGGAATCAGATTCACGTGGCACAGCATACCCTTCAGCCTTGTGGAAAGCTCACGGGCACATTCCGTACTGTCGTTTACGCCGTCCACCATGGCATATTCAAAGGAAATGCGACGGCCCGTCCGATCCGTGTAAGCCCGGCAGGCACGAAGCAGCTGCTCCATGTTCCAGGTGCGGTTCACCGGCATCATCTCCGACCGGATTTGGTCGTTTGGCGCATGAAGAGAAACCGACAGCGTAAGCTGCAGCTTCTTTTCTGCAAGCTCGTAAATGCGGTCCACCAATCCACAGGTGGAAAGCGAAATATGCCGCATCCCGAGATTCAGGCCCTCCTCCGATGAAACCAGTTCCAGAAAACGAAGGACATTGTCGTAATTATCCAGAGGCTCCCCCATTCCCATTAAAACAACATGGGAAACCCGTTCCCCGGAATCAAGCTGCGCAGCCTGAATCTGCGCAAGCATTTCGGAAGGAGTCAGATTGCGGAAATAGCCGCTTTTTCCGGTGGCGCAGAACGAGCAATTCATCCTACAGCCGATCTGAGTAGAAATGCAGATGCTGTTTCCGTAATGATACCGCATCAGCACGCTTTCCACCAGTTCGCCGTCGTTCATCCGAAACAGATATTTGACCGTGCCATCGGTTTGTGAGGAAAATTTCCGTTCCGTTTGGGCGGCGGCTATGTAATAGCGCTCCTTGAGCCCGCCGCGAAGGTCCTTTGACAGATCGGACATCTCGTCAAAGGAAACGGCGCCCCTGGCCTGCAGCCAGCGGTAAACCTGCAGGGCACGAAAAGACGGCTGCCCGATACCGGCAAAATCCTCTTTCAGTTCCTGCAATGTCATTGATTTAATGTCCTTAAGGGTCAACTCAGCCACTTCCCTGTTTTTTTCTGCAGAAAGCCGCGAGAAAGAATCCGTCTGTGCCGTTCGCATGCGGCATCAGGGTCCACTCATTATCCGGCTCCGCAATCGCCCGTACTTCCGCTCCGGGCAGCGGAAGGGTAAACGGTTCAAAATCCGCATGCTCCAAAAGGAACCTGCGCACCACCCCGGAATTCTCCCGCGGATTCAAGGTACAGGTGGAATAAAACAGGATGCCTCCTTTTTTTACCAGTTTGGAGGTTCTACACAGAATAAGGTACTGCAAATCCGGCAAGCTGTCAAGAGCAGGCGCTAATTTATATCGGATTTCCGGTTTTCGCCGCAAAACGCCGAGTCCGGAACAGGGTACATCGCACAGGACCCGGTCCGCCGGTTCGGGGTCTACATCAGGCTCCGCAGCATCCCTCACCGAAGCCGAAACAGAGGAAAGGCGAAGCCGCTGTGCTCCCTCCAGAATCAACTTGACCTTTGCCGGATATTTATCGAAAGCGGTTACTGTCCCACGCCCGTTCATCAGCTCCGCAAGAGTAAAGGTCTTGCCGCCCGGAGCAGCACAAACATCGAGAACACTTTCGCCTTCCTGAGGAGCCAGCAACGTGCAGCAAATCTGCGACGAAAGATCCTGAACGTGAAAAAGGCCTTCGCTGTAGCACGAAGAGCGGCCGATCTCCCCCGGATTCTTCAGCCGGAGCGCCCCGGAGGGCCACCCGACACGCTCTGCGGAGATATTTTCCTGCGCCAGCCTTTCCACTAATTGTTCCTCGGTGACAAGCGTATTATTCACACGAATAAAAACATCGGGTTTTACCGTCAGGCTCTCCAACAGAAGGACGGCAACATCTTCCCCGTAAGCTTCCCGCCAAAGGGAAATCAGCCATTCGGGGCAGGAATATTTCACGCTCAGATACTTAAGCGGTTCCTTCTTCGGGTCCGGCTGAGGAAGTTCCCCGAGCTTTCGCAGGAGACTGCGCAGCACGGCGTTGATAAAGCCCGCCGAGCGAAATTCTCCGTTTTTCTTGGCAAGCTCGACACACTCGTTTACCGCCGCCGGAGCGGGGATCTTTTGCAGAAATAACAGCTGATAGACCCCAATCCGCAAAATTTCCCGTGTTTTGGGGCTCATTTTCTTGATCGGAATCTTGGAAAAGCATCCGATATAATAATCAAGCGTGATCCGGCGCTCCAGCACACCATAGAAAATCGCCGTAGCAAGAGCTCGGTCGGCGTCGTTCAGAGGCGTGCTTTTCAGGGTATGATCCAATACAAGGTTGGAATAGCCTTTGTCCAGTTCGACCCGCAACAATGCGCGCAGCGCCGAGGATCTTGCGTTCCCCATCAGTCCCTGCCCCGTCTGTTCCCTGCAATCACCAAAAGACGCAACAGGGTCATAATGGTGGCAAAGCTGGCGGCAAGGTAGGTCATGGCCGCGGCGGTGAGCACCTTTTTAGCGCCCTCCAGCTCTTCGGGATAAAGGGTGCCGGTCGCTTCCAGCGCCTTCACAGCACGGAGACTCGCATTGATCTCCACCGGGAGGGTCACAAGCTGAAACAGAACGGCCAGACTGTAAAGAGCAATGCCGCAGTAAACCACAACAGAATACTGCGTCGGAAGAATCAGACCGATGAACACAATCGGAATTCCCAGACGGGAGCCGAAATTCGTAACCGGCACCAGGGCCGACCGGATCTTATTGGGCACATAGCCGTGCGCGTCCTGAATGGCGTGCCCCGCCTCGTGTGCCGCAACGCCTACCGCCGCAACGGAAGTAGAAGCGTAAACATCCTGTGAAAGGCTGATTGTACGGTTCCGTGGATCGAAATTATCGGTAAGGCTGCCGGAAATCTGCTGCACCGTAATGCCCTCGGCTCCACCGTACCGAGCAACGCTCTGTGCTGCGTCGGCTCCGGTGATATTCCGCGCCGTGCGGACTCTGGAATAGCGGGAAAAAGCAGACTTCACTTTTGCCTGCGCGATCATGGTTACGATCAGCGCAGGGAGCATGAACAGAAAATATGTATAGTCAAAGTAGTAAAAGCCCATAAGAATTCCCTCCGTTCATTTCAGCATCGTTCCGTCAATCGCGGGATGTCCGCGCAGAAAATCTTTGCCGTTCATTCTTTTTCCGTTTTCCGGCTGTACTTCCAGCAGCGTCAGGGCGGTTCCTTTCCCGCAGCAGACGGTAAATTCTCCGTCGGAAACGGATGCTGTTCCGGGCAGGCCCGGCTGATCCGCCGCAACCCGGGTGCGGAATAACTTGAGACGCTTTCCCTCACAGACGGTTTCCGCGGCGGGCCAGGGGAATAATCCACGAACCTGATTGTGAATTTCAAACGCCGTCCGGTTCCAGTCCACTGGGGACAGTTCGCGGCTCAGCATGGAAACATAGGAAGACTGAGTATCATCCTGCGGAGTGGGCACGACCTTCCCTTCCTGCAGACCCTCCAGCGTTTTAACAAGCAGAGAAGCACCGAGCTGAGCGAGACGAGCGGTCAGTTCCTCTGCATTTTCCTCAGGGCCGATCGGCGTGCTATCCGAAAGCAGCATATCGCCGGTATCAATTCCCTCCGCCATCTGCATGGTAGTAACACCCGCGATTTCCTCGCCGTTGATCAAGGCCCATTGGATCGGTGCCGCACCGCGGTATTTCGGCAGAAGGGAGGCATGTACATTGACACACCCGTACTTCGGCATTTTGAGCAGCACCTTCGGCAGAATTTTCCCGTAGGCTGCCACGACGATCAGCTCGGGGGCAAGTTCCCTCAAAAGTTTTCCAGTCTCCGGGGTACGGAGCGTCGCGGGCTGAAACACCGAGATTCCGTGCTCCTGAGCCAGAACCTTAACGGGCGGCGGCGTAAGAATCTGTTTTCTGCCCTTTGGCTTGTCCGGCTGAGTAAAAGCCGCCGCGACCTCATGCCCCGCATCCAGCAGGGCCTGAAGACTCGGGACGGCAAACTCCGGTGTGCCCATAAAAACAATCCGCACGGTTAATCAGCCTCCGACGTCCTTAATTTTGCGAGCTCTTCCTCCGTCAGCATCCGCGTAACGTGAGAAAGGAACAGAATGCCGTCGAGATGGTCGATCTCGTGGCAGGAAACGATGGCGAGCAAACCGTCGCCCTCGTACTCAAAGAATTCCCCGTGTCGGTCTTGTGCGCGGACTTTCACGTGTGCGGGGCGTTTTGTCATGCCCCATTTGCCTGGGATGGACAGGCAGCCCTCCATACCTTCCTGTTCGCCGCTCTGTTCCAGGAAAACGGGATTTACCAGTTCCCGGATACCGTCACCGATATCGATAACGACTACCCGACGTAAAACTCCAACTTGAATGGCGGCAAGACCGACGCCGTTCGCATCCTTTAAAGTTTCACCCATATCGTCCAAAAGCTGAGCCAGCCTCTTGTCAAATTTCTCGACGGGGCGGCATTTCTTATTAAGAAACGGGTCGCCTTCTGTTATAATGTTCCGAATCGCCAAGGTTATTCCTCCATTCAAAGAATTGTTTCGGGGTTAAGATCACAGAATGCCGTGACACTGGTAAATTGTCGGATACCGGAAAAACGGATCAGCAATTCGGAAACCATCCGGCGGAAGCGTTTCGTATTCCGGCATTTAATAATGATTTTATACCTATATTTATTACTGACTTTACCGATTAATGCGGGAGAAGGACTGAGTACCCGCAGCGGAAGGTCGGGATATTCCGTTCCCGCTGTCTCGCGAAGCAGGGTAAGAAAATGTTCGCTGGACTCTCTGACTGTATTCTCCCGCATGCCGACGAATCCAATCATGCAGATATCTGAAAAAGGGGGATAGAGCATGGTTTTGCGGAATGCAATCTCCCCTTCGTAAAACGCTTCGTAATTCTGTTCCGCGGCCAGACGGAACACTTCGCTTTCCGGCGTAAAGGTCTGAATGACCGCGCGCCCCTCGAACTTTCCCCTGCCGGCCCGCCCGATCACCTGAGTAAGCAGGTCGAACGCCCGCTCGTAGCTGCGGAAATCCTCGCCGTACAGCGCCTGATCCGCCGAAAGTACACCAACCAATGTAACATTCTCAAAATCAAGTCCCTTTGCCACCATTTGGGTACCGACCATCAGATCGTACCCGCCTTCCGAAAATTCCTTCAGTTTTCGTTCGTAGGAAAAGCGGGTCATGGTGGAATCCGCGTCCAGACGCAGAATGCGCGCCTGAGGAATAAGCTCGGATAGCTCCCGCTCGGCCCGCTGAGTTCCAAACCCCGAATAAGCCACCTTATTTTCATGACAACTCGGGCACTCGGAGGTAAACGGTACCGAATAGCCGCAGTAGTGGCACATCAGGCGGTTGTTCGCGGCGTGGTAGGTAAGAGAAATGCTGCAGTTCGGGCAGGTGAGCACCTTTCCGCAGGCGCGGCAGGAGACAAAGGTATTATAGCCGCGCCGATTCAGCAGCAGGATGGACTGCTTGCCCTCCTGAAGGTTTTCCCTCAGAGCCTGAGCAAGCTCCGCGCTGAAAATTCCGGAATTCCCGCTCTCCGTTTCCCGGTTCATATCCACTACCGTAACCTCGGGAAGCTTCGCGCTGCCGTAACGGTCCGGCAAAACGTTCAGGGTATACCGGCCGGATTTGGCGTAATAGGCGCTTTCCACCGATGGAGTAGCGGAGGAAAGCACCAACAGGGCGTGATGATAGGCACATCGGAATTTTGCGACCTCCCGCGCGTGGTATCGCGGAGCAGATTCCGATTTATAGGTGCCCTCCTGCTCCTCATCCAGAATGATCAGACCAAGATTGCGAAAAGGGGCAAACACGGCGGACCTTGTTCCCACAACGATGGTGGCGTCGCCGTTGTTTACCCTCTTCCATTCATCCAGCCGTTCCGCCAAAGTAAGTCCGCTGTGAAAGACCGCGACGCAGGCACCGAAACGCTGACGGAACAGCGCGATTGTCTGCGGAGTCAGGGAGATTTCCGGAACCATAGCAATTGCGCCGCGCCCTTCGACGTGCACGCATTCGATCAGCCGTAGGAAAACCGAGGTTTTCCCACTCCCAGTGACGCCGTAAAGGAGGGAAGCCCCTCCTTCTCCGGCCCGGTACTGTGCGTATAGATTTTGGAATGCGGCTTCCTGCGCGGACGTCAGCACAATCGGAACCGGCGCTTCCTGCTCCTCCGCGTTTTTATAGGGGTCGCGATAAACCGGCTCCTCAAAAAGTTCCGCGCAGCCCTTCGCGACCAGCGCCGCCACAACCGAAGGAGTTACTCCGGCAAAATAACAGAGCTCCCGGAGCGAAGCACTCCCCGCGTCCCGCAGCAGATCCAAAACATCCTTCTGCCGTTTGGTCAGACGCGGATTCTCTTCGGTCTCGGTCAGCCGGACCATTTTCTGGGTTGCGTCCCCGACCCGCCGAATCGCGCCGCTGGCCTTTTTCAAGTACCCTGCCGCCGCAAGTTTTTCCGGCAATGGGCTTTCCGATGAAAGACCGAGAGCGGTGAGAAGCTTCTCCCGTGAAACAGGCTTTCGCTTGCCGGAAACATAATCGACGATTGCCCGTTCCTCGGGAGAAAGAGTCTCCCGAGGGAGTTCCTTCGAACCCACCGCAGGCGAATACTCCATTTGCAGGCGAACCAGAAGTCCCGCCGGAATGCAGAGCCGAACCGCATCGAACAGCGTACAGAACGTGTGCTCCCGAATCCACGGCACCAACCGGAGGGTTTCCTCCGTCAGCAACGGGGTCTGGTCCAGAACGGCGTGCAGCGGCTTCAAAGTTTTGCTGCCATCACCCTCGAAAACCGAAAGGATCATTCCCTGCCTTGCTGCGTTTCCGCCGCCAAAAGGGACCAGCACCCGACAGCCGGGAAGCGCGGCCTCCCGTAGGGATTCCGGTATGCTGTAATCATAGGTCCGGTCAAAGTGGTAAACCGTGTTTTCCACCGCAACACCGGCAACAATCACAGGGACCACTCCTTCCGGCAAGGATTATTCTTCGGTATCGTCGTTGGGAACAACGCTTTCGATCATGGTAAATTTATGGTCGACATATTCCTGCACAGCAATCTGCACCGGCTTATCCTCTAGAATCACGCGGTTCTTCTCCGCATCCTCCGAAATTTCACGGGCGCGCTTTGCAATCGCAACCACCAGGGAATACCGGCTCTGGTCCGGCGTAAGAATCAAATCGGCAATCGGTTTAATCATTATTCAGCATCCTCTCAATCAACTGCGCATTTCGCCGCGCGTTACACTTTTCTGCGAACACAATCTTACGGATTCGCTCGGCGGCAAGGCTAAAATCGTCGTTCATCACAATGTAATCGTACCGGAGCGCCTCTGGGATTTCACGCCGTGCGGCTTCCAGACGGTGTTGAATCGCTTCCTCGGTTTCGGTTCCCCGCTTCCTCAGGCGATGTTCAAGCACCTCAAGAGACGGCGGAAGAACAAAAATTCCGACGGCGTCCGGGCGCTTTTCCTTAACCTGTGCCCCGCCCTGCACCTCGATTTCAAGAATGACATCAAGGCCGGACTCCGTCCATTCCCGGATCGGCGCGGCGGGAGTGCCGTAACAGTTGCCGCAGTATTCGGCGCTTTCCAGCATCTTACCGGCATCCGCCATTTGCCGGAACTGTTCCTTCGTATAGAAATAATATTCTTTCCCGTCCGTTTCGCCCTCGCGCGGCGCACGTGTGGTCGCCGACACTGAAAGCCGGGTGTTCGGATTGTCCGCAAGGTATTTCCTCAGCACGGTGCCTTTGCCCGCGCCGGACGGCCCCGAAAGGATAATCAGCAGTCCGTCATTCGTCATCGTTTTCCATTTCCTCCTCGGAAAGATCGGAGCGGTCGTCGTTGAACCGGTTCGCCACAGTCTCCGGCTGTACGGCGGACAGAATAACATGGTCGCTGTCCGTCAGGATCACGGCGCGCGTTCTGCGTCCGTAGGTCGCATCAATCAACGTTCCGCGTTCCTTTGCATCCTGAATGATGCGCTTGATCGGAGCGGACTCAGGACTGACAATTGCAACCAGCCGGTTGGCGGACACCATGTTTCCAAAGCCGATATTGATAAGTTTCATATGATTTCTCCCCTTATTTCAGGCTTTTATTCGATATTCTGTATCTGCTCCCGGATCTTCTCAATTTCCGCCTTCAGATCCACCACTGTGTGGGCAATCTGAGCGTCAACACATTTGGAACCGATCGTATTGGCCTCCCGGTTCATTTCCTGCACGATAAAATCAAGTCTGCGACCGACCGCCTCATCGGATTCCAGCATGGAGCGGAACTGCCCCACATGGCTGCGCAGACGAACCGTCTCCTCGTCCACGGATACCTTGTCGGCAAATACCGCAGCCTCTGTCAGAACCCTCTGCTCATCAATTCCGGAGCCGTTCAATATTTCGGTAAGCCGCTCCGTGAGTTTGCTCCGGTATTCTGCAACCGTCTGCGGAGAACGCGTCTCAATCGAGGCAACCATTTCCAAAACAGAGTCCGCACGGCGGGAAAGGTCCTCTTTCAGATGCTGTCCCTCCGCTTCCCTCATTCGAAAAAATGAAACAAGGGCTTCCTCCAAAACCTGATTTACGCAGGCCCAGACCTGCTCCTCATCCTCAGGCGCTCTGCGTACCGTAAACAGGTCCGGATACCGCGCCACCGACATCACCGAAATATCATCGCGAAGGCCGTACCGCTGCTGCATTTCCCGCAGGGAAGCAATGTAGCCTGCCGCCAGAGAATGGTTGACGGTCACCTGCGCGTCCGAAGTTTCCAACGTCTCAACAGTGACGGAAACATCCAGCTTCCCCCGGCTCACCCGATTCTGCAGACAGGTTTTCAGCTTCTCTTCCAGAAAGCCGAAACCGCGGCTGGTGCGGGCTGTAAAATCAAAAAAACGGTGGTTCACGGATTTTATTTCAACTGTGATGTCCCGGCCGTCTATGATTTTTTCGGACTGGCCGTACCCTGTCATGCTGTTCAAATCATCATCCCGATTCTATTCTAACCGATTTATTTTGCTTGTAACTGAAAATTGCCATTCATTATTTTATTTTATCAGTTTTACCCGTCTATTGTCAACAACTAATCCATATTCTTTCTTTTTGTGAAAAAACAAAAAAAAGATTCAGCCCCTCGGTGGGGCTGAATCACAACTGTACTGCGGTTCAGACCGGATGGACCCGGTTTTCTGCATCGGCGTGCTTACCGTCGATACCGTATTTCTTTTCGGCGCGCTTTTTAAAGAAGTCCATCGCAACCTTGGGGAACTGGGCGTAGGAAAGAACATCTTCCTCCTGCTCGGTCCACTCGGCGCATTCCTTCCGCAGCGAATCCAACTCCGGCTGCAGCAGATCGGCCGGGCGGCAGGTCACCCGCGGCGTGTCGCCGATGATTTTTTTCGCGAACTCGTCGTCCACCGGAACAGGCGTGGTGCCGTACTTGCCTGCGACCAGATCTTTAAACTCGTTGGTGCACATTTTGTAGCGCTCGCCCGTAATCACGTTAAAAACTGCCTGTGTTCCGACAATCTGAGAGGTCGGCGTAACCAGCGGCGGATAGCCGGAATCTTTACGCACACGCGGCACTTCCTGAAGCACCTCTTCAAACTGTTCCACTTTACCGGCCTGCTTCAACTGCGAAAGCAGATTGGAAAGCATCCCGCCCGGAACCTGATACACAAGGGCTTTGGTGTTCGTTGCCAGCATCTTGGGGTCAATCAGGCCACTCTTAATGTATTTGTCGCGCAGAGTCATGAAATACTCGCGGATTTCGTTGAGCAGCACCAGGTCGAGGCCGGTATCGTACTGCGTATCCTTGAGCGCGGCAACCATCGATTCGGTAGGCGCATGCGAAGTTCCGAGTGCCAGCGGCGACATGGCCGTATCCAGATAATCGATGCCCGCCTCGACGGCCTTTAGCTCGCACATGCTGGCAAGGCCGGAGGTGTAATGCGTATGAAGCTGGAGTGGAATCTTGACTGCGCCCTTGATCGCCTTGACCAAGTCATAGGTCTTGTAAGGCGTGAGAAGAGCGGCCATATCCTTGATGCAGATGGAATCCGCGCCCGCGGCTTCGATGCGCTTCGCGTAATCCACATAATACTCGTCGGTGAATACCGGACCGGTCGTATAGGAAATGGCCACCTGCGCGTGAGCGCCTTCCTTTTTGGCAGCCTTAATGGAAACCTCAAGATTCTTGATATCGTTCAGCGCGTCGAAAATCCGGATAATGTCGATTCCGTTGGCGACAGAACGCTGCACGAAATATTCGACTACGTCGTCAGCATAATGGCGATAACCGAGCATGTTCTGCCCGCGGAACAGCATCTGGAGCTTCGTGTTCGGGCATTTCTGGCGCAGGGTCCGCAGGCGCTCCCAAGGATCTTCGTTCAGGAAGCGGAGGCAGGAGTCATAGGTTGCTCCGCCCCAGCACTCAAGGGAATAGAAGCCGACCTGATCCAGCTTTTCCAGAATCGGAAGCATGTCCGAAAGCGGCATGCGGGTCGCAAGCAGCGACTGATGCGCGTCACGCAGAACCAGCTCGGTGATGCCAATTTTTTTGCTCATCGGTTCCCGCCCCCTTACTGGAGGGAAACAAGAGGAGTTCCCGTTTCCACGCTGTCCCCCTTGTTTACCAGTACGGCGGTCACTTTCGCGTCATGCGGAGCCATGATCTCGTTTTCCATCTTCATGGCCTCCAGAACCAACAGAACCTCGCCCTTCTTTACGCTCTGTCCCACCTGAACGTTTACCGAAACAATGGTTCCGGGCATCGGGCTGGAAACTGCTTCTCCGCCCGCGGGAGCGGCAGGCTTTGCGACCGGTTTCGCTGCGGGAGCAGCCGCGGGCGCCGGGGCAGCCGGTGCAGGAACCGAAGCCGCTGTGGCAGGAGTTGAGGCTGCTCCGCCGAGTTCCTCAACCTGAACGTCATAGGGCGTACCGTTTACAGTGATTCTGAGATTTTTCATATCGTTATTCCCCCTGTACTTTTTCAAAATTAAAGCTGGATATTGGCATGCTTCTTCGGCAGAGTGGAAACCCGCTTGCCGGCAAGCATTTCAAGGTTCGCAAGGACAATCCGGCGGGTATCCTCCGGATTGACGACCGCCTCGATCATTCCGGCTTCCGCGGCTTTCCACGCAGAGGCCTCCGTCGTGCGGTATTCTTCAATCAGCTTTTTGCGGTCGCCGATCGGATCGGAGGACCCGGCCAGACGGTCGTTCCAAAGGAAAATCGCCGCGGTTTCCGGAGCCAGAGCGGAAACCGAAGCCTCCGGCCACGCCGCCGCAAAGTCTGCGCCTGCCCCGCGTCCGGCAAGTGCAATGTACACCGCTCCGCAGGCGGAACCGGTAATCACCGTGATTTTTGCCGTCGTCGCCTCCGAATAGGCGCTTGAAAGCTTGGAAGCCTCCCTGAGGGAAGCAAATTTACCCGCGTCCACCAAGGTGACAGTGGGAAGGGAGAAAGAATCGCAGAAACGCAGAAAACGGGCTGCTTTTGAGCACGAATCGCCATCGATGTCGCCCTGAAAAGCAATCAGACCTGCCGCCGTGCCGCCGATACGAGCAAGGCCGATCGCTGCGGAAGCACCGAAGCCCTTCGAAAGTTCGATAAAGCTGCCCTCATCGCTCAGCGAAGCCGCAAGACTCGCGGCATCCATACCCGCCGCGGGCTTGCCAGCTGCGCGGTCCGCGTCGAAGAGCGGAGAACCGGAAATGTTGTTCGACGGCAGCATAGCAGCGATTTTGCGGGTTTTCGCAATGGCATCCGCTTCGTTTTCAGCCGCAAGATGGCAGATTCCAGTTTTTACGGCTTCGGCGGGCGAACCACCTTTCCCATTCGTTTCCACCGTAAGCTCACCCTTGTCCGACATGACGACAAGATCAGCCCCAGCAGCGATCATCGCGGAAACACCGGAGCAAGGCCCCAGCACCAGAGCAATCTGAGGAACAACGCCGGACAGATTATTTACAGAAAGGAGGATTTCACCGTAGGCCGCCAGCATTTCTGCGCCTTCCTCCAGTCTGCCGCCGATGGAATCGTAGATTCCGATCACCGGAGCTCCGGTTTTCACCGCCAGAGCATAAATCTTCTTTATTTTGGAGGCCTGCGCACGGGACATTGCCCCGCCGCCGACATCACCATTCTGAGAAAACACATAGACGGGATTCCCGTCGATCGTCCCGTACCCGGCGACCGCTTCCGCGTATCCGCCGCCGGATTTAGCCAGTCCATCAATCTCATTCAGGCTGTCCTCATCCAGCAGGGAGATTACGCGCCGATAGCCACGTGTATTCTTCAGGCTTTCCCGCTCTCCTGCATCGGCATGGCCGACAGTATTCATTTTCATTCCTCCGTTTACGTGGAATCTTATGTTAATATAGGAACAATTGCAATTTTCATTATAGACGATTTCACTCGCCTTGACAAGTATTAGACGGAGAACCTGTGCTTTTTTTCACTTATTTTCTTCTTTTTCCTGCAGAATTCCCGGCTTTTGAACCGATGCCGTCGAGCCTGTCCCCTTCAGCGGCGGCTTTCAGCATGGAAACCTCGGTAGGCGTCAGCGCTCTCCATTTTCCGGGCGCAAGCATGCCAAGACGAAGTGAACCGACCCCGATCCGTTTCAGGCGGGCCACTTCCAGGCCGAGCTGCTCGCACATTTTGCGAATCTGCCGGTTTCTGCCTTCATGAAGCTGAATCTCCAGCACGGCCCTGTCAGCTTCCTCCTGCAGTACCCGCACCGAAGCGGGCGCCGTTTTTCTGCCGTCAATCACAATGCCGATCTGCATCTGAACGAGCTGATCCTCCGTGGCGCGGGGGCGAACCGTCACGCGGTAAAGCTTCGGCACATGGCGCGAAGGATGGGTCATCGCGTTTGCAAAAGCGCCGTCGTTCGTCATGAGAAGCAGCCCCTCCGATTCCCGATCAAGGCGGCCCACCGGGTAGACGCGTTCCGGAATATCCTGAATCAGTTCAGCTACGCATTTCCGCTCCATCTCGTCGCTCATGGTGGTGATAAAGCCGCGCGGTTTATGCAGCATAATATAGACCGCCTGACCTTCCATCGCAAGGGGCTTGCCTTTGACTGTGATTTTATCCTTACCCGGCACGACTCGCGCGCCGATCTGCGCTACCACACCGTTTACCTTAACCTCACCGGCAGCGATCATTTCCTCAGCCTTCCGGCGGGAAGCGACTCCGCAGTCTGCCATCGCCTTCTGCAGTTTTATTCCGTTTTCCATTTTATACTCCGTATTCCTTAATTTTATGTAGATCAATAGCCAAAAAACATCCAATGGAGCCAATCGAGGAGACCCTCAAAAAAGGGGTGGCTGATTTCCTCCTGCGGAACGCACTGGCAGGCGGTCAGTTCCGTTTTTGCAATCACTTTTCCTCCACAGACATAATCAACCGAGCCGAGCACCTGCCCCTGCGCCACCGGCGCGTAAACAAACCGGGGAAGCTCCACCCTGCGGCTGAGCTGCGCAGCGTCCTCCGTTTTTAAAATGACACTTTCCCCCGGAGCTCCCACGACGGAAACGCTGGACTGCGTACCGCCGACCACCTGCACGGAACCTGCGCAACCCGAATCGTCCACCCGGAAGCAGACCAATCTGGAAAATCCGTAATCGAGCAGCTTCTTGTGATCATCCCAGTCGTCCGGGTCGCTGAGCGTAACGCAGACAAGCCGAATTCCGTCCTTTTCCGCAGTGGAAACAAGGCACCGCCCCGACTTTTTGGTAAATCCGGTTTTCACGCCCGTGCATCCCGAATACATCGCCAAAAGCCGGTTATGGTTCGTATACAACCGGGTCATACCCGGCTGCTCAAAGGCAATTTGAATTTTCTGTTGGGAAACGATCGACGAAAAGTCGCGGTTCGCCATCGCCGCAGAAGTCAAAGCCGCAAGGTCCGCGGCAGAAGAATAGTGATTCTTATCATCCAGCCCCGAGGGCGTGACAAAATGGGTGTCATTTAAATTCAGGGAACGAGCCTTCTGATTCATGAGGTTCACAAACCCCGCCATCGTTCCGCCAACCGCGATGGCCGCGGAATTTGCGGCATCGTTCCCGGAGACCGTCAGCATTCCCTCCGCAAGGGCCTTCAGGGTCAGTTTATCCCCCGCGCGAAGCCCCATGGAGGAGCCTTCCACCCGCACCATCTCCGGCGTGATCGTCACGACCCGGTTGTTCCGCTCAGACGCTTCGAGGGTAAGCAGAGCGGTCATAATTTTGGTTGTACTTGCGATCGGGAGTTTTTCATGCTCGTTTTTCGCAAACAGCACCTGACCGCCGTCCATGCCGACGACAATCGCCGATTTCGCGCTGACCGCAGGCTGTCCCTGTGCAGCAACACCGGACGGGAACAGCGCCGCAGGAATGAGCAAAGCGAAAGTTAAGAGCAAGAACCTTCTAATTTTAGAAAACAAATCAACCACCTGCCGGTTCATATATATGCAGGCGGCTGATTCAATCATGTCTTATTTTCGGTATCCAGGGTATCCTGCGGCGCCGCAGACTTTTTGCTGTCTTTCTTTCCGAAAAAACCACCGACCCGGTCGATGAGGTCTGGGGCCAGCTCAATAATCCGGTCGACGGAGGTGTTGCCGGGATCGACCCGCAGCAGTTTGACGCTGCCGTTCGAAATGGTCAGAAAGGCAATCGGGCTGATGGTGACGGCAGCGCCCGTGCCGCCGCCGAAAAGCTGCTTATCCCCCGCCAATTTGGTGGGAAGGTCCGAGCCTCCGGAAGCGAAACCGTAGCTGAGCTTAGATATCGGGACGATCACCGTTCCGTCCGGCGAAGTGATCGGGTCCCCGATCACGGAGTTTACATCGACCATCTGCTTGATCTTTTCAAGCGTAGTATCCATCATACCTTCAATCGGATGATCTGCCATTTGGTAACACCATCTTTTCCTTTTGTTTATTTTTTTGATCTTCCATCATTTTTTTGCAAAGTCGCTTTTATAAAGACGTATTGCAAGGTAACCCGCCAAAATACAAAGAGAAAAGGGGCTGGCGTGGGCCTGAACGGTAAATGCCGCACTGCTCTTTCCCTGAAACTCCGGCAGAACGCGGACCGAATAGTCCCGATAACGGACCGCGCGCAGGAGAACGGACACCGCCGGATATACAGCGCCGCACGCCGCAGCATATTCCAACGCCGTCTTTCCGGCATCGGAGCCGGCAACGTGAATCTCCAGCGAAAACTCATCGACCGTGAGATGTGCGAGCAGCCGCTTCATTGCACCGTTCGCGATGCCGGCCAGCTCCTGAAGGAGACGAATCAATCCAGAAACGCCTTCTTTTTTCAAGAGTTCCTGAAATCTGGAAGGTTCTTTCTCCCCCGATTCTTCGGCAGGAGCAGCCTTTGCAGGTTTTTTTCGCTTTTTCTCCGGACGGGGAACAATTCGGAAGTGAAAAAAAAGATACCGTAGTTCAAAGGTAAATTCTTCCCGGTAACAGGCACGAAAAGTAAGCGGGAGCGAAAAAAGGATTACCAGAAACAAAAGGATGGACACGGTCACAATCAATGCGGTCATGATCTTCCTGCTTTCCAGCGGCCTAACCGGCTTCTTCTTCCGTGTTTTCCGGCTGCTCCCCCGAAGATTTGACCGGCGGAAGTTCGGAAAGCGCGGAAATGCCGAGGCACCGCAGAAATTCTCTGGTAGTCCCGTAAATAAGCGGCCGACCGGGCAGTTCCAGGCGGCCCTGCTCTTCCGCGAGACCTTTTTCCACCAGCCCGCCTAATACTGCCGAACAGTCCACCCCGCGGATCTGTTCGATGAAGGCCTTCGTTACCGGCTGATTGTAGGCGATTACGGCGAGGACCTCCATGGCGGCCTGTGAAAGCGGCGCATTCCGCCGAATCTCAAGCACCGCGCGGACCTGCTCGGCATACCGGGCATTGGTGCACATCTGGTAGCCGTTTTCCAGACAGACAAGCCGGATGCCTCCGTCTTCGGAATCGTAGCGGTCCATCAGATTCTTCATGAGCTTTTCCGCCGTGGGTTTGTCCAGCCCCAGAACCTCCGCCATACGGTCAAGAGTTACCGGCTCTCCGCAGGCAAACAGAATTGCTTCCGCCGCGCCCTGCAGCTTTTTAATCTCCATGTCTGCCTCCGCCTTCCATCAGTGTTACCGTAAGGCCGTCCTCTCCGGTCATGCGCACACGCTTGCCGCGCACCAGTTCCAGCAGGGCCAGAAATGTCGCAATCCATTCGGAACGCGCGCCGCCGCGGAAAAAATCCGCATAACGTCCGGCGCCCGCTCCGCGGAGACGCCGCAGAACGAAAATAATCCGGGAGGAAACGGATACAATCCTGCGCCGCACAATTCCGGAAAATTCTTCCGGCGAGGGTGGAATGCGGCGCCTGCCCCGTCCTACCGCGCCGAGATAGGCGTCGAGAAGCTCCTTCGGGGAATGATGTCCGTGATATGTGGGGTCGGTTTCCAGCTGAAGCGGCTTACGGGTAAAGGAATCTTGAGAAAACTGATCCTGAAGAAGGCCCGCAATGCGTCTGCACTCCTGATATTCGAGCAGTTGCCCGCTGAGCTCCTGCCTGAGTTCCTCCGCCTCTTCGCTTTCCGGCAGCAGAGAAACCGTCTTCAAATAAACGAGGCGCGCGGCCATTTCAAGAAATTCGCTGGCAACTTCCATATTCTGCTCCTGCAGAACGGCAATATGATGCAGGTACTGATCAACCAGCTCCGTAATGGGAATATCGCGGATATCCAGCTTGTTTTTGGCGATCAGGTGCAGAAGCAGATCAAGCGGTCCTTCGAACGTTTCCAGTTTATAGCATATCGTTTCCATAATTTTATTTTTTATTACAGTACGCCGAACAGATGGTACGGCAGCAGGGCCAGCCACTGAACGCCGCCCATGCACACGCTCTGCAAAAAACTGATCGGCCCGCTCAGCAAACCGCTGAACAGAACCACAAACGCGACCATAACGATAACGTTCTGGTAGCGGTAATAGTTATACAGCGCCCGGTCGGAGAGGAACGCTCCCAGAATTTTGGAACCGTCCAGCGGCGGAAGGGGGATGAGGTTGAAAACCGCCAAAGCGACATTGATACCTACATAGACGGAAAAGAAATCGGAAACAAATACCGGCATCGGCACGATAGAACCGGTGGCCGCCTTGATACCGGCGAGAATTCCAAAATAGATGAGCGCACCAAGCCAGGCTGCGAGCAAATTCGAAAGCGGCCCTGCCAACGCAGTGAGCGCCATATCACGCTTCGGCTTTTTGAAGTACCGCGCGTCGATTGGAACCGGTTTGGCCCAGCCAAATCCGAAAAGGAGCAGAAACAGCGCGCCGAACGGGTCGAAGCTTACCAGCGGATTCAATGACAGCCGTCCGCCGTAACGCGCGGTGTTGTCTCCCAACTTGGAAGCAGCCCATGCGTGAGCGAATTCATGAAGCGGCAGGATACAGAAAATAACAAATAATGTCGCCAGAATCTGCGAAACAATGGAAAGAAAATCGACCGGTCCTCCCGAAAGAAGGTTGCGGATCATATCAATCAGCATAAAACACGCTCCTTTAATGGTATTCATTATAATACCTGTAGGATTAAAAAACAAGCAAACCGCCAATTTTGCCTTTCCGTGGCCATTTACGGAATCGGGGGAAAAATCAGAAAAAATGCTTGCAATTGTGGCATAAATCTGATAACATATTACTGTTGCTTTTTGACAGCCCTTTGAAGGAGGTGCAGAAATATGGCAAAATGTGAAATTTGCGGCAAGGATATTGCTTTTGGTATACAGGTTTCCCATTCCCACAGGCGTTCAAACCGCTCTTGGAAACCGAACGTAATGCGTGTAAAGGCGATTGTGAACGGTTCCCCGAAAAGGATTTACGCCTGCACCCGCTGCTTGCGTTCCGGCAAAGTGCAGCGTGCCGTCTGATCATTCAAGAAACTTAATCGTTCAAAACGCAAGGAGCCCGCAGCGGGTTCCTTTTTTTTATAAAGAAGCGCGGATTGCTTCCGTTCAATGTAACAGTTTGTTGATTCTTTGACGATGATTCCGACATTTCTATGGGATATAATAATAGAACAAAGCCAATTTTCGATTATTATTTCTTACAGACTGCCATAAAATATCAGCAAGAGGAGTTTGCATTTTGAATTTTTCACTGATTGTCGACATTTTTCTGCATCTGGATCAATATCTGAATGTTTTGCTCAGTCAATACAACGCACTGACCTATGTTCTTCTGTTTGTCGCTATCTTTATTGAAACGGGACTTGTCGTTACGCCGTTCCTTCCGGGAGATTCCCTCATCTTCGCCGCCGCCGCAATTGCGGGTGCCGGGGGACCGATCGACGTCCCACTCCTTTTGGTCCTTTTTTATATTGCTGCCATCGCAGGCGACACCGTGAATTACCATATCGGCTATTTCCTGAGGGAGAAAATCAGCGGAAAACAGCGCGTCCGCTTTATTAAGCAGCAATATCTGGAACAGACGCACGCGTTTTTTGAGAAATACGGAGGGAAAACCATTACCATCGCACGGTTTGTTCCAATCATCCGAACCTTTGCGCCGTTTGTCGCCGGAGTCGGTGAAATGTCATACAAGCATTTTCTGGCTTACAACGTCGCCGGAGGCCTGGCCTGGGTCTCGGTGATGTTCGGCCTTGGGTATTTCTTTGGGAACATCGAGTTCATTAAAAACCATTTCAGTCTGGTCGTCATCGCAATTGTTATCATTTCCGTTGTACCGGCGATCGTGACGATTTTCCGCAATAAAGCACATCCTGCGAAGGACAGGGATTAAGCTCTCTTAGTTCCCTGCCGATGAAAAAGCCCGGGCCCTGTCTTAAAACAGGGTTCGGGCCTTTTTACGCTTTCTTATGTCTTTGTAAGACAGCCGGCAAGTGGATTGCGCCGCGCAGATACTGAAATTCCCTCGTTTTGCCGAAAATCAGCAGAATCAGCGCATTGGGAAGAATCAGACAGATCAGGCATTTTGCCATGAAACCCAGAAGCGTATGGTTGCCGACCAAATTGCAGCAGGTCCAGGTAAGCCATCCGGCCGCGAAGGTCAAGATCGTATAGAACGCATACCGGAGGAAAAACGGCGTCAGCTTGTGATGGAACCCGTGGCGGAACAGGACCAGCGGTTCCACCCAAAGATCAACGGTAACGGTGCTGATCAGCGTACCGAGAAAGATGCCGGAAATGCCGATATAATGTGCCAGCAGGATCGACATGCCGAGGTTGACAGCCGCTTCAACAATCGACCGGTACCGGTCGTACCAGAACAGCCCAAATGCGTTTTTGAAGGTAATGGTTGCCTGCCGCATGCCGGTCATGTAAAAATTCAGAACGATTAAAAAAACGACTTCGGTGGGAAACAGAAGGTCCGCCGACCATATAAATTTAATAAACGGGTTCAGCAGGCAGAACAGCGAAATGGAGCAGAAGCTGAAAATCCAGAACCCCGCAAAATTCACCGCCATAAAAACCCGGTAGGATTTTCGATCCTCCTCCGTGGCGCCGAGGTTGCCGACGCTGGCCGTAATGCTGGTGAAAATGTTCGCGGTTACATTGTTCAGGGTTGTAGTGATCAGGGAATATCCGTAATAAATTCCAACGCTGGCAAGCCCGAAAAATTTCGAAATCAGGAGATTGTCCGTCCCGCTTACAAGGGCAAACCCAACGCGCTGAAGAAACATCGCCCGCACATTTTTAAAAACCGAGGAACGGTCATCGGCGCTGAGCTTGGCTTTTGTGTACTTTCTTAAATACGGGTACATCTTATCCGCTTTTTTTGATAGGAAAAAATTCGTAAAAAAGCTGAAAAGAATCTGTATGCAAAGATAAAGAATAAAATTTTTCGTAATGAAAAGGAGCACAATCTGCAAAATATTCTGCGTGATGCTGAAGCCATACTGATACAGCGAACAGATATAGCTCTTCTGGTCGGCCATGATGATGGACTGTTTGTAGGAAAAGAAATAGGTTAATACTGCATTGCTCAGGTACAGGAAATAAATCAGCGTCAGATTCGAAATCTCAGAGGGTTTATCGATAAAGAACTTGTAAAACGGAGCAAACGCAAGTCCGATAACTGCGACTGCCAGGCCGATCCCGTGGTATGCCTTCCGGTAGAGCGCCATCAGCGCCCCTACCTTTTTCCGGTCCTTCCGCGCAAGCGGCTCATACATGCTGAAATTGATTGCCGCCCCCACTCCGAGCTCCGCAAGGGAAAACAGAGACAGGACACTGATGAAAAAGCCACTCGCGCCGAGATAAGTTTTGCCGAGCATCCAGATAAAGACAGTCTGGCACAGAAAACTCGTCACGATTCCGATAAGTTGACTTGAGATTGTCACGGTGATATTTTTAATGGAGTTTTCGCTCCGCATGAATTCACAGCCTTTCAGGGAAAATGCTGAACGATCCGATCGAGTCTGTTTTTACAAATTGAGTTTTATTATAGCATAATTCTTTTTCGATAATGCGCAAGAAAAGAAAAAAATAGATTTCTCATCGCCCGGTCATAGTCCGTACCTGCGCTGAGACGGCCGGTCTCGAAGCGTACTGCTTCGGAACCGGCCGTTTTCTGCACTCATTTTATTTCTCTTTTTCTCCCCGTTCGCGCACGATAATGCGAATCGGCGTGCCCTTCAGACCAAAGGTATCCCGGATACAGTTTTCCATGTAGCGCTGATAGGAAAAATGGAATAGCTGAGCGGAATTTACAAAAAACACAAAGGTCGGAGGTGCGGCGGAAGCCTGAGTCAGATAGTAAATTTTCAGACGGCGGCCCTTGTCCGTAGGGGGCTGCACCCGGCCGACGGCCTGCGCCAGAATTCCATTAAGGACGCCGGTGGAAATCCGCATGGAACGGGCATTCGCAGCATTGTGAATCGCCTCAAAAAGCTGGTTAAGCCGCTGCCCCGTTTTCGCGGAGATAAAAATAATCTCCGCGTAGGACATAAACGAAAAGTCCTTTTCCAGCTGCTTTTTGTATTCCGACATGGTATGGTCGTCCTTCGCTACGGCATCCCATTTATTAACGGCGATGACGCAGCCCTTCCCGGCTTCGTGCGCCATCCCTGCAACCTTGGAGTCCTGCTCAGTAAAGCCCACCGTTCCGTCGATCATAATGACGCAAACGTCCGCGCGCTCCACCGCCATCTGGGCACGGAGCATACTGTATTTCTCAATATCGTCGTCGATGCGGCTTTTCCGACGGAGGCCCGCTGTATCGATCAGCAGGAAACGGCCGAACTCATTCTCCACCGTGATGTCAACGGCATCGCGCGTCGTTCCGGCAATATCGGAGACAATGCACCGTTCCTCCCCCGCGATCCGGTTAATCAGGGAGGATTTGCCCACGTTCGGTTTACCGATCACGGCAACTGAGATGATCTCCCCTTCCGCTTCCTCTCCGTCCGACTCCGGGAAGGCCTCAATCACTCGGTCCAACAGGTCACCGGTCCCATGACCGTGAACGGATGACACTGCGACTGGGTCCCCAATGCCGAGGCTGTAAAAATCATAGAAATCCGGCGGCGGATCGCCGATGCTGTCGCACT
Source organism: Bacillota bacterium (assembly GCA_023410445.1). Classification (GTDB taxonomy): domain Bacteria; phylum Bacillota; class Clostridia; order Oscillospirales; family Acutalibacteraceae; genus Caproicibacter. The sequence continues at coordinate 105,996 of JAEYPT010000003.1, forward strand.
TATTGACGCAGAGGATGACCGGCTTTCCGCTTTTTTGCAACAGCAGGGCGATATCCCGGTCTGCGGGCACGACGCCGGAGCGCACGTCCGTCACAAAAACGATCACGTCCGCGGTCTCCATGGCAAGCTGCGCCTGACGGCGCATCTGGGAAAGAATGACGTCATCCGCCTTCGGCTCGATTCCGCCGGTATCCACGAGGGAAAAGTGCCGATTCTCCCACTCGCATTCCCCGTAGATGCGGTCCCGGGTTACGCCCGGCGTATCATTCACGATGGAGACGCGCTTGCCGATCAGTTTATTGAAAAGTGTCGACTTGCCTACGTTCGGCCTGCCAACCACCGCCACGAGCGGCTTCGCCATATAGCATCACTCCTGCCTGCCAGCTTTCAGCGCCGGCATCTCAGTTTAGTATTCCCCGAAACGTACCCGGCGCACAAGTGAGCCGGGCAAAAAAGAAGAGAAGGATTTCTCCTTCTCTGCATTTCAAAAAAAAGCGAGTATCAGGCTTCTTTTTTAAGAACTTCCCTGCCATTGTAAAACCCGCAGTTCAAGCAAACTCTGTGAGGAGCTTTCAATTCACCGCACTTCGGGCATTTCATCAATGCCGGCGCGCTAATCTTCCATACGTTGGAACGCCTTTTGTTCTGTCTGGCGCTCGACTGCTTTCTCTTTGGTACCGCCATCCTCAGCACCTCCTTATCAATCTTACTGGATAAATTTCTTCAAAACTTCCAGCCGGGGATCGACCGCCTCGGTCTTGCAACCGCACGGCCCTTCATTCAGATTTTTCCCGCAAATCGGACAAAGGCCCTTGCAGTCCTCCCTGCAAAGAAACTTTGTCGGGAGCTCAAGCAAAACATCCTCTCTGACAAGCCCGTCCAAATCCAACTCATCACCGTGAACTTCGACGAAACGGTCGTCGTCCTCGTTTTCAAGAGAAGGAACCAGAACATGGGAAAACGAATAGGAATAATTCCGCTTGATCTGCGCGGCACAACGGTCGCACGGAATGGAAAAATCAAAGGAGACATTCATTCCGAGTTCTGCGGAGCCTTCCAGACCTTTCACCGTTCCCTGAACCTTCACTGGAGAAGCGAACGGATAAAACCCGTTCAGTTCAGTGGATGACAGGTCCAGACAATAATCAAACGAACAACCATCCCTGTCGCCGGAAAATATCTTTTTCAAATCCAGCAGCATAATACACCTCGGCACTACAATTTTCAATTATATAGATTCTTTGCCGCTTTGTCAATAAAAATCTCCATTTTGCAGAAAATTTACATTGACTGAAACACGCGGCGATAAAAAGTGCCGGAGCTTTCGTCTCCGGCACTGCTTCCATTTTTCGAAAGGAATCAGATAATGGTGGAAATGCCCCGGATCTCTTCCGGAAGCTCGCTTTCATCCGCCGAAATGGAGAACGTGATTTTCGTGCTGGCAAGGGAAGAAAGGGAACTCATCTTCTCTGCGAACGGAATCAGCACTTTCAGATCCGAACCGACAATTTTCAGTGTGGAATCCACAAGGATATCCGTCACGTCGTAATTGCCCGCGCAGATTCCGCTGACAAAGCCCGCGAGAGCGTCCGCGCCCTGAATACCGTAGGCATCGATGTCGACCAGACGCACATCATGGGAGAGATCATAGGTGAGCTTGTTTCCTTTTTCGATGACCACTACATTTCCACTGGTCTTTGTGGCCGCCTCGTTCGCGTTTTCAATCAGCTTCTTGGTTTTTCCGGACCCTTTTTTTCCGATAATAATATCTATCATTGGTTTTTTCCTCCTGCGTTATATTATATTTCCGCCAAAAGCGGATGAATTATTCCGGTTTCTTCAGACGGGCTTCCAAAGCAGCCTTCGCGCCTTCATAACCCGGCTTGCCGAGAAGTGCAAACATGTTTTTCTTGTAGCTTTCCACACCGGGCTGGTTAAACGGATTAATTCCATTCAGATAGCCGGAAATCGCGCACGCTTTCTCGAAGAAGAAAATGAGGCCGCCCAGCGTTTTTTCCGAGAAATCGTCGGCGCGCAGAACAATATTCGGTACGCCGCCGTCCGTATGGGCCAACACCGTTCCTTCAAAAGCCTTCTCATTGACATAGGACATATTCTTCCCGGCGAGGAAGTTGAGTCCGTCCGCATTTTCAGCGTCCGCCTCCAGAGTCAGGTCCTTTTTGACGTTCCGAAAAAGCACAACGGTTTCAAGCAGAGAACGGCGGCCCTGCTGAATATATTGTCCCATGGAATGCAGGTCCGTTGAGAAAATTACGGAAGCCGGGAACAAACCCTTGTTGTTTTTGCCTTCGCTCTCGCCGTAAAGCTGCTTCCACCATTCACACATCATCTGGAAACAGGGCTCATAGCTGACGAGAAGTTCAATCTCTTTGCCCTTGCGGTACAGGATATTGCGGAGCGCCGCGTATTTGTAGCAGTCATTCGAGGAAAGGTCCGGATTCTGGAACGCTTCGCGCGCCTCAGCCGCCCCTGTCATCAGAGCGTCGATGTCAGCGCCGGAAACGGCAATGGGCAGCAGTCCGACGGCGGTGAGGGCGGAATAGCGGCCTCCGACGTCATCCGGAACTACAAAGCTTTCATAGCCTTCCTTCGTGGCAAGCTGCTTCAGCGTGCCGCGCGCCTTGTCGGTTGTGCAGTAGATGCGCTTTGCGGCGCCTTCTCTGCCGTACTTTTTCTCAAGAAGACTGCGGAATACCCGGAACGCAACCGCAGGTTCGGTTGTTGTGCCGGACTTTGAGATGATGTTGACGGAAACATCCTTTCCTTCGCAGATTTCCAGAAGCTCGCTCAGCGCAGAAGAACTAATGGTATTGCCCGCGAAATAAATCGCCGGGGTTCCCTTGCGGAGGGCATTGTAGTTCGGAGATTTTAAAAATTCAATCGCCGCCCGTGCGCCCAGATAGGACCCGCCGATTCCGATTACAATAAAAATATCCGTATCGGATTTGATTTTCTCCGCGGCCGCTTTGATGCGGGCAAACTCTTCCTTATCGTAATTGACAGGCAGATCGAGCCAGCCCAGAAAATCGTTTCCCAGTCCCGTGCCGCCGTTCAGCGTATCATGGGCAAGCTTTACCTGGGGAGCGATCGCCTCAAGTTCTTCTGCCTCAATAAATCCCGAAAGATGCTGCGCATCAAGTTCAATAGACATTTCGTTTCCTCCTATATTTGCTTAGCCTCTACGCCTATTTTACAATAGGCGGGCAATGTTTGCAAGGAGGAAGCTTCGATTTATAAAAAATTAAAAGCAAAATCGGGTAAAAATGGAAGTTTTTTGACGGATTATGCAAGCAAAAACAGTTCATGGAGCAGCAGATTAAAGACCGACGGGAAGGTGATTTGCTCCACGTTGTTTTTTGCACGGATGCTGAATTCCTTCATGACCTCGTCACCCATTTTACAGGTAACTTTGCCTAATATCTGACCCTTCTGTACCGGCGCGGTGATCTCCGGATCGACAGATACCTCGTATTGAATGCTGTTTGCCTTGCCCTTTGGAACGAGAATCGTTTCTCCGGAATCGACGGTGGTTTCCACGGTGGATTTCATGCCGTTGATCACATTGACCGGCTGACCGGCCTCCTTCGGAATCTGAGGAGTCGTGACCGACCAGTTGGCGAAGCCATAATCCAGCAGGGTACTGGCGGAGCTGAACCGGTCTTTGGTGCTGGAACAGCCCAGAACAACCGAGATCAGGCTAACGCCGTCGCGCTCGGCCGTAGCCGAAATACAGCTCCCGGCCTTGCCGGTCGTTCCTGTTTTCAGCCCGGTGATGCCGCGGTAGCTTTTCAGAAGCTTGTTGGTGTTTACAAGCTGGGTCTTGCCATCCCGGACGGAATCCATCCAGACCTTGGTATAGTCGAAAATCTTTTTGTGCTTGATCAGTTCACGCGACATCACAGCGACGTCGTAAGCAGAGGTAAGGTGGCCGTCCTCATCCAGACCGTTGCAGTTTTTGAAGGTTGTGTCCTTCATTCCGAGCTGCGCGGCCCTCTGATTCATCTGGGCGACAAATTCATCCTCGCTGCCGGCAACGTATTCCGCCAGCGCGACCGCCGTGTCGTTGGCGCTCATGATGACCGTTGCTTTCAGCATATCGTTTACGGTCATGGATTCGCCTGGCTTGAGCCAGATGTCCGAGCCGCCCATGGAAGCGGCGTGATCGCTGGCCGTCACAATGTCTGAAAGGCCGATTTTCCCCGCGTCGAGCGCTTCCATCACCAGCAGAAGGGTCATAACCTTCGTTATGGAGGCACAGGGACGTTTTTCGTGCGGGTTCTTTTCATACAGGACCTTCCCTGTCTGAGCCTCCATAAGAACTGCAGACGGCGCCTTTATTTCTTCATTTGTCAGTGCAGCCGCTTTGGATGGCCAGACCAGGACCGGAATCAGCGCTGCAAGCAGACAGACTGACATTTTTTTCAACTTCATATCCAGCACCTCCAATTTCATACTAATTCTTATGCCGGACAGGGACTTTCTATCCATAAAAAAAGGGAGCCGCAAGAAGCGGTTCCCATAAAAATAAGGCGCAAATCAAAGCCGGACCGAAATTCCTTTTTCAGATAGATATGATTTCAGTTCCGGAATCGTAATTTCACCAAAATGGAACAGAGAAGCGGCCAAAACGGCGTCGGCCTTTCCCTCAGTGAAAGCATCGTAAAAATGTTCTCGCTTTCCTGCTCCGCCGGAAGCAATCACGGGAATAGACACGCGCCCCGAAACAGCCGCCGTCAGCTCCAGATCATAGCCGTTTTTCACGCCGTCGCAGTCCATACTGGTAAGCAAAATCTCGCCCGCGCCGAGGGCCGCCGCTTTTTGAGCCCATTCCACGGCATCAAGGCCGGTATCGACCCTGCCGCCGTTGCGATAAACCGTCCAGCCGCCCTCTGACTTCCGCTTCGCGTCGATTGCGCAGACTACGCATTGACTGCCGAATTTTTCCGCTGCTTCCGAAATCAGCTCCGGTCGAAGAATTGCCGCAGAATTCACAGAAACCTTGTCCGCCCCGGCCCGCAGGAGAGCTGTAAAGTCCTCCACCGTCCGGATTCCGCCCCCGACCGTGAACGGAATGAAAATCTGCTCCGCAACCTTCCGCACCATATCGATGATGATGCTGCGCGCCTGCGACGAGGCGGTAATATCCAGAAAGACCAGTTCGTCGGCACCCTGCCGGTCATATTCCGCCGCCGCCAGAACCGGGTCGCCCGCGTCCCGCAGGTGAAGGAACGAAGTGCCCTTGACGACCCTGCCGTTGTTCACATCAAGGCAGGGAATGATTCTTTTCGCATACATATCGGCATCCTCCGTTCAGTGAATCATAGAAGCAAAATTTTTCAGCATCGCGATTCCGGCCCGCCCGCTTTTTTCCGGATGAAACTGCGTCGCCATCAGGTTTTCGCGCCGCACCGACGCATCAATCCGGACTCCGTATTCGGCCGTGGCCGACACAATGCCGGGGTCGTCCGCTTTCAAATAGTATGAGTGCACAAAATAGACGTAAGGATTCGGTTCCAGCCCCTCGTAAAGACCGTCCTTCTGCCTGATATCCAGACTGTTCCAGCCGATATGGGGAATTTTCAGGCCCGGAGCATCCGGAATCCGAAGTATTTTTCCCGGAAGCACGCCCAGACCCGGAACCTCAGGCGATTCCTCACTGCCTTCGAACAAGAGCTGCATGCCGAGGCAGATTCCCAGAAACGGCTTACCGGAGGCGATAAAGTCGAGGACGGGCTGCGTCAGCCCGGATCGCTGCAGGCACCCCATCGCGTCTCCGAACGCTCCCACGCCGGGCAGAACTGCTGCGGACGCTGCTTTCAGCTCCTCCGGGTCGGAGGTAACGGAAATCCCGCAGCCGATGTACCGAAACGCCTTTTGAACGCTCAGCAGATTCCCTGCCCCATAATCAATCAAAGCAATCATGGTGTTTCCCTTTCGCTTTCGTATGGTAATTTGGTAATTCATTATATCATGAAATCGTTGAAAAAGCAACGAAAACAAACTTTTGAAGCAATCCGTTTTCCAGCCTTTAGGACAAAAGTTTTTTGCCAGGAATTGACAACAACAGCGGATACGGGTATTATACATGGTAATGCAGTTTTTTCGGAGGGTGTGCTATGGATTATTTCTCCCTGTGCGGAATTGCGGTAGGGCTCGCCATGGACGCTTTCGCTGTCTGCATCACAAGCGGAGCCGTCACCCGACGGGTAAACACTTTTTTTGCCGCAAAGTTGGCGTTCACCTTCGGAGTTTTTCAGGCGCTTATGCCCATGCTGGGCTGGATGATCGGAAAGGCCGGCGAGTCGATCATCAACACGGTCGACCATTGGGTTGCGCTGATCCTGCTCGGATACCTCGGCGTCAATATGATTCTGGAAGCCCGGAAAAATATCCGGTGCGGTAAAACAGACGCACGGCAGGACGATATTCCGCTGAAAAGTTTGCTGGCCCTCGCCGTGGCCACCAGCATCGACGCGCTGGCTACCGGTTTGATTCTGCCGAACGCGGTGGGCGCTTCTACGCTGCCGCTGATGATCGTATCCGTTTCCGTCATCGGTGGGATCACCTTTCTGATCTGCCTTGCCGGAGTCTTTATCGGCAAAAAATTCGGTTCTCTTCTTTCCTGCAAAGCGGAAATTTTCGGCGGCATCGTCCTCATCGGCATTGGATGCAAGATTTTTATTGACCATATGTTTCTGTGATTCCGAACCGTAATACAGCAAAGGCCGCGGGAGTATTTTCTCCCGCGGCCCATTTTCTGTTTCTTCTTATTTTTTCAGAGAGCTTTTGACCACATCCGCGATATGGGACGCACAGAGGCCGTACTGCTCCAAAAGGTCTCCTGCAGGGCCGGAATGGCCGAACTCATCGTTGACTCCGATTTTGACCACAGGAGCCGGGTATTCCGCGCAGAGAACCGAGCTGACTGCGTCGCCGAGGCCGCCAATTACGTTGTGCTCTTCGACGGTAACGATCTTACCCGTTTCCTTCGCCGCTTTGACAATGATCTCGCTGTCGATCGGCTTTAGGGTATGCAGGTTAATCAGGCGTGCGTCAATTCCGTCTTTTTCCAGAGCCTTAACAGCTTCCACAGCACGGGAGACCATCAAGCCGGTTGCGATGACGGTGATGTCTTTGCCTTCGCGGAGCGTGATGCCCTTCCCGATTTCGAACTTATAGTCGTCGGAATTGTTGAAGCTTTCTACCGCGAGACGTCCAAGGCGGATATAAACCGGGCCCTTGTGTTCGACGGCGGCGCGGACGGCCGCTTTCATTTCATAGTGATCCGCGGGATTCAGCACAACCATACCGGGAAGCGTGCGCATTAAAGCAAGATCTTCCAGGCACTGGTGGGTCGCGCCGTCCTCGCCGACGGAAATACCGGCGTGTGAGCCGACAATCTTCACGTTGAGCTTCGGGTAACAAACGGAGTTGCGCACCTGCTCAAACGCGCGGCCGGCGGAAAACATAGCGAATGAGTTTGCAAACGGGATTTTCCCGCAAGTTGCAAGGCCTGCCGCTACACCGACCATGTTGCATTCCGCAATACCGCAGTCGACAAAGCGGCTGGGATATTTCTCTTTAAAAAACGCGGTTTTTGTGGCTTCCGCAAGGTCCGCGTCCAGAACTACGATTTCGGGGAATTCCTCGGCGAGTTCAGTAAGCGCCATGCCGTAGCTTTCCCGGGTTGCTTTTTTCATCATTTCAGCCATATTACTCCGCCTCCAGTCCGTTCAGTGCTTTTTGCAGTTCCTGCATCGCAGTCTCATACTGCTCTGCGTTCGGGGCCTTCCCGTGCCAGCCAACCTGGTCTTCCATGTAGGAAACCCCCTTGCCCTTGATCGTCTTGGCAATAATTACGCTCGGCTTTCCCTTGACCGTTTTCGCATGCGCAAAAGCGGCTTCCATCGCGTCGAAATCATGGCCGTCGATCTTCTGCACATCGAAGCCAAATGCGGCATACTTTTCATCAATCGGGCCGGGGCCGCCGACTTCCTCGACAGGGCCGTCAATCTGCAGGCCGTTGTTATCCACGATCAGGCAGAGGTTGTCCAGCTTATGGTGAGCGGCAAACATTGCAGCTTCCCAAGCTTCGCCCTCTTCGATCTCGCCGTCACCAAGTATTGCGTAAACGCGGTAATTCTTCTGGTCCATCTTTGCGGCAAGTGCCATGCCGCACGCAGCGGAAACGCCCTGTCCGAGCGAACCCGTGCTCATGTCGATGCCGGGTGTGCCCTTCATATCCGGGTGACCCTGCAGCATTGCGCCGATATGGCGGAGCTTTTTGAGTTCTTCAGCGGAAAAATATCCTTTTACCGCCAGCGTCGCATATAAACCGGGGCATGCATGTCCTTTGGAAAGAACGAAACGATCGCGGTTTTCATCCTTCGGGTTTTTTGCGTCGACATGCATTTCCTTGAAATACAGATACGCGTAAAGGTCCGCTGCGGAAAGTGATCCGCCCGGATGCCCGGATTTGGCATTGAATACTCCTTCGACCGTACCCATGCGGATTTTGCATGCGGCGATCTTCAGCGACTTCTTTTCCTTTGTGTCCATAAGTAACCTCCCACTTTGTATAACGCGATTTCGCGTTTTGGCTTTACCATATAATTATAGGGCAGAACATCCGGCATTGCAAGATTTATCCGTTATTCTGCACAGGCCGCTGCGCCAATATGAAATCCGCGTCAATCTTCCGACGGATCAGCCGCAGCTTCATAATCATTCGCCAGATGGAAACGGTCAATGATCCAGAAAATCAGTCCAAGCAGCATGGCGACAACAGCGCCCAGCGACATGCCTGTCAGCTTAACCTGGCCAAGCTGCACAAAAGCGCCGGAGAGACCGGTAACAAGAACTATACTGGTCATGGCCAGATTGCGGGAACGGCTGTAGTCCACCTTCTGCTCAACGAGCAGGCGGATACCGGAAGCCGCGATCATACCGTACAGCAGGAAACTCACGCCGCCCATGACCGGGCCCGGAATGGACTGGATCAGTGCGGAAACCTTCCCGAAAAAGGAAATCACGATGGACAGAACGGCGGCACCGCCGATTACCCAGACACTGTAAACGCCGGTCATCGCCATAACGCCGATATTTTCGCCGTAGGTGGTAGTCGGCACGGAGCCGACCATGCCGGAAAGCAGTGTTGAGAAGCCGTCCGCAAACAGCGTGCGGTGAAGGCCGGGGTCCTTGATAATATCGCGGTTAATAATTTTGCCCGTTACGATCTGATGACCGATATGCTCGGAAACCACAACCACCGTCGCAGGGAGAATGATGGAAATCGCGTTCCAGTTAAACTTTGCCGGCTGGAAGTTAGGCAGGGCAAACACCGGAGCAGCGGCGACGGCGGAGAAATTCACCATGCCAACGCAGGCTGCCGCAATATAGCCGACCACAATGGCAATCAGGATCGGGATAACCGCAAGGAATTTACGGAACAGCACCGAACCGAAAACCGCCACGCACAGAGTAATCAGAAAAACCGTGACCTTCTGGGGATCAATCTGCTTATAGGTATCGCTCAGAACCAGTCCGCCCATGCTGGCGGCCGTTCCGGAAAGTTCCAGACCGATCAGGGCCACGACGGAGCCCATGGCGGCGGGCGGCAGAATCACGTCGATCCATTTCGTGCCGCAGAACTTAATAATCAGCGCAACCACGCAGAAAACCACACCGGTCACTACGAAGCCGCCGAGTGCATAAGGGTAGCCGAGCCCCTTCGTCCCGATGATGATCGTAGCCGGTGCAATAAAAGCAAAACTGGAGCCCAGATAAGCGGGCGCCTTTCCCTTGCTGATCAGGATGTACAGCAGAGTACCGATGCCGTTCATGAACAGAACGACGGCCGGGTTGATGCCGAGCAGGTTCGGCACAAGAACCGACGCGCTGAACATGGCGAACATGTGCTGCAGGCTAAGCGGCACAGACATCAATAGCGGCGGCCTTTCCTCGACCTGGATCACTTTTCTTTTCATTCAGCCTTCCTCACTTTTCCCTATTTATTTTGAAATTTTTGCAAAAAAAAAGCCCGTCCGGTAACTGGATCTATCGGCCGAGCTTCAATGCCCTTTTTATTGCCGCCTGAACGCGGATTTCGGAGCCCCGCAAATGGGACAAACCCAATTGGCGGGAAGTTCCTCGAACGGAACGTAAGGGTCGCTGTAAACATAGCCGCAGACCGTGCAGATCCAGCTTTCCGCTCCATTTTCCGGCACGGGATGCTCTTCTTCAAGAAAGGTCGGCGCATTTTTCGGCGCGCGCCCCTTGATGACACGGTGGTAATACTCATAGGTCATCGGTTTGCCGCTCAGTCGCTCGCTGCCGGCTGTAATCTCCGCGACAAAAACAGTATGGGTCGGGGTCTCCACGCTGCCAACCACCTTGCAGAGAAACCAACAGCAGGCGTTCTCCTTGATAACGGGAACACCCTCCGCAAGGACACGGTACCGGATATTCTTCAGCTTGTCCGAATCCCTGCCGGAATTGAACCCGAGAGCGCCGATTACGGCACCGGAGGTATCCTCCGACAGAACCGACACACTGAAAATTCCATTTTTATGAATGCACTCATAACTGTAGTTGTTGCGGTTTACGCTGACCGCTACCATATTGGGCGTATTCGCAACCTGAACGACCGTATTGACAATGCAGCCGGAAACCTTTTGGCCATCCGTCACGCCGATTGCATACATGCCGTAGGAAAGGCTTGTAAGGATCGCTTCATTCATGGCTGACACCTCCCCAATCGATTATTATATAGCCAGGGCTCCGGAAAATCAAGGCTAAAATAGAGTTACTCCTTGATTTTTCCCTTAATCGTCTCCCAATATTTTCGGAATGCCTGTTCGGTTTTATTTTCTCCGAACCGATAGTACACCGCGTTTTTCAGCATATCGGGCAGATACTGCTGCTCCGTCCAATGGTTGGGATAATCGTGCGGATACCGGTAAAACTGCCCCTTTTTCTGGTTGTCCTCCCCGTCAAAGTGCTTGTTCTGAAGCTGACGCGGAATCGGCCCGGCCTTGCCCGCCTGCACGTCCGCAATCGCCGCGTTGACGGCGCAGTAAGCGGAATTGGATTTGGGTGCGTTGCACACCAGAATTACCGCATCCGCAAGTGGAATGCGCGCTTCCGGCAGCCCGACCTGCAGAGCAGCGTCCACAGACGCTTTGACAATGGGAATAATCATTGGATACGCCAGACCCACGTCTTCACACGCGCACACCATGAGCCTGCGACAAACGGATGGAAGGTCGCCCGCTTCCAGCAAACGGGCCAGATAATGCACGGCGGCGTCCGGGTCGGAACCGCGCATGGACTTTTGAAACGCGGAAAGGATATCGTAATGCTCATCTCCCGCGCGGTCGTATTTCATACCGCTCCGCTGGGTCAGCTCCTGAGCGGACTCAAGGGATACGCGGCAGATGCCGTTTAGCTCTTCACCGGAAAGCACGCACAGCTCGACGGCATTCATCGCCTTGCGCACATCGCCGCCGCAGGCGGAAGCAATCCAGTCCGCCACGCCCTCCTCCGGCTCAATTTTCCGGTGCTGTTCCTGTTCCATAAGGGAAAATGCCCGAAGCACAGCCTCGCGTACGTCTTCTTTTTCCACAGCTTTAAATTCAAACACGGTAGAACGGCTCAGAATGGCGCCGTAAACGTAAAAGTACGGATTTTCGGTTGTGGATGCAATCAGCGTAATGGAACCGTTCTCAATAAACTCCAGCAGGGTCTGCTGCTGCTTCTTGTTAAAATACTGGATCTCATCAAGGTACAGCAGAATGCCGTTCGGCGCCGCCAGAGTATCCAGCTGGCCGACCACGTCGCGGATATCCGACGTGGATGCGGTTGTTCCGTTCAGGCGGCAAAGGCTTCGGCTGGTGCTTTTGGCAATCAGGGTGGCCAGCGTGGTTTTTCCAACGCCGGCCGGCCCATAAAATACCATATTGGGAATTTGGCCGGACTCGATAATCCGCCTCAGCGGCTTTCCGGGATCCAGCAGATGATGCTGCCCGACAATCTCGTCCAGCGACCGGGGACGCAGCCGATCAGCGAGCGGAGCAGCCATTCGACCGATCCTCCTCCGGATTATTCATAAAGCGGATGACGGGAGCAAATGTCTTTCACGATCCCGCGGATTTTATCCTCGTTGGGTTCAAAATCATGAACCGCAAGACTGATGCACTCCGCAATAAGGTCCATGTCCTTTGTGTCAAGGCCGCGCGTCGTGACAGCGGGTGTGCCCAGCCGCAGACCGCTTGTGATGAACGGGCTGCGCTGCTCGTTCGGGACCGTATTTTTGTTCGCCGTGATGTTGACGGAATCCAGACGCTGTTCCAGTTCTTTTCCGGTAAGTTCCAAGCCGCTCAGGTCCACCATCATCAGGTGATTATCCGTTCCGCCGGAAACCAGCTTCACGTTGCGGCTCATCAGCCCTTCCGCAAGTGCTTTTGCATTCTTGACGATGCGGTGGGAATATTCCTTGAACTCCGGCTTCAGGGCCTCGCCGAAGCAAACCGCCTTGCCTGCGATGATGTGCATCAGCGGGCCGCCCTGAATGCCCGGGAAGATGGCTTTGTCAATTGCCTTGGCGTATTCCTCTTTGCAGAGAATCAGGCCGCCGCGCGGGCCGCGGAGCGTTTTATGGGTGGTCGTGGTGACAATCTGCGCCCATTCGACCGGATTGGGATGATCCCCGCCCGCGACCAGACCGGCAATATGCGCCATATCCACCATCAGCAGTGCACCGCACGCATCGGCGATTTCGCGGAAACGCTTGAAGTCGATCGTGCGCGGATACGCGCTTGCGCCCGCGACAATCAACTTCGGTTTCACCTGCATCGCCGTTTCGTAAACCGCGTCGTAATCGATACGGCCGGTCTCCGCGCTAACGCCGTAAGGAACAAAATGGAAGTATTTCCCAGAAAGGTTTACCGGAGAGCCGTGGGTCAAATGGCCGCCTTCCGCAAGGTTCATTCCCATGACCGTATCACCCGGCTGGAGAAGCGCAAAATAAACCGCCGTATTCGCCTGCGCCCCGGAATGCGCCTGCACGTTCGCATGTTCCGCACCGAACAGCTTACAGGCGCGCGTACGCGCAATTTCCTCCACAATATCTACATACTGACATCCGCCATAGTACCGTTTCCCCGGATAGCCTTCCGCATACTTGTTGGTCAGCACGCTCCCCATTGCAGCCATGACTGCGGGAGAAACCAGGTTTTCGGACGCGATCAGTTCCAGATTCCGCTGCTGCCGCCCCAATTCCTGTTTCATTGCAGCGCCTACTTCCGCATCCGCGCCGGAAACAAACCCTATGGTGTCCATGATGTCGCTGTACATCTGCCTCAATCCCTTTCCCGAAACTAATTTGCCATATATTATACCCTTTCTTCCGTCAAAACGCAACGGATACCGAGCAATTCAAAGGGCACCGCTGACGGTTCCCAAACCGAAACTTGCATGTGGACAAAATTTATAATAGAATGAAGTCAGAAACGAAGGGGGAGAAAATCATGACAAAGAAACAACGTGCGGCACTCGCCGTACAGGCACTGAAGGAAGAATACCCGGATGCGATCTGTTCCCTGACCTATTCCGACCCTCTGCAGTTGCTGATCGCGACCCGCCTTTCCGCGCAGTGCACCGACGCGCGTGTCAATCTGGTGACCCCCCGTCTTTTTGAACGATTCCCGGATCTGGACGCCTTCTGCGGCGGAACTGTAGAAGAAATTGAAGAAATCATCCATTCCTGCGGTCTTTATAAAACAAAGGCTCGCGATATTCTGGCAATGTGCCAAATGCTGAAATCGGATTTTGGCGGTACGGTTCCGGATACCATCGAAGTGCTGACGAAGCTACCGGGGGTTGGGAGAAAAACCGCCAATCTGGTCGTTGGGGACATTTACGGAAAACCGGCGGTAGTAACGGATACCCACTGCATTCGCATCTGCGGCAGGCTTGGCCTAAGCAGCGGGAAAGACCCATTTCAGGTTGAAAAGCAGTTGCGCGGCATTCTCCCGCCCAGTGAATCGAACGATTTCTGCCACCGTCTTGTGCTGCACGGGCGTGCCGTATGCACCGCACGGAATCCACGCTGCGAAATCTGCCGTATGCGGGATTTTTGCCTTGAAGCAAAAAACGCTCCGGCGAAAAAGCCGAAAGCGTAACCTGTCTGCCACGTATGAAAAGAGTCCCTCCGTAAAAAGGGGGACTCTTTTTGTGTCTGGAAATATTGAAATACATTCGGACTATTTGGAAGCCGTACTACTGTTCGCCTGCGAAGAAGAAGCTCCCGCCTCCGAGGAAGCAGTGCCGGAGGAAACTGTTGTGCCGGAAGAAGCACTTCCGGATGATGCGCTTCCTGAAGATGCAGACGACGAAAGGATCGGCTTTTCGGTATTCTTTGAGCCTTTGGAGCTCGTTGAAACCGGCGCTTTATAAATTGTGATTTCAACACGGCGATTTTTCGCCTGTCCCTCCGGCGTATCGTTCGACGCGACCGGCATAAAATGCGAATAGCCCTGAATGGAAAGCTTATCCTGCTTCAGTCCGTAACCGATCATACTGTTCAGGACCGTAACTGCGCGGTCTGTGGACAGCTTCCAGGAAATCTGATCACTCTGGGTGGAGTTAACGACGACATCCGCGGTATGTCCGCTGATGGTAATATGATCCACATAATCATAGACGCTTGCGATGGCGCCCTCGATTTCCTTCATGATCGGCTCACTGCTCGAAAGCATATCTGGGCTGTTCGGCTCAAACATCACAACATCCTTCAGGTGAATCTGGATATAATCGTTGGTATTTTCCAGCCCAATCTGATCCTCCAGATGATTCTGCTTGATGTAATTCTGAAGGGTGTTGAAGACCGCGTCAAGCGCCTTATCCGCGGCGACTTTTCCCGCACCGTTAATGGTTCCGGCACCCGCGCCGGACGACGCGGCGGCGGAAGAGGACGGCTTTACGGAAAGAGCATTTCCGTTTCCGGCCCCCGCCCCCGAACCCGTTCCCTGAGAGGTTCCGTTATTCAGAGCGGAATGGAAGTTCTTCGCAATTTCCTGAAGCTTCTTTTCATTAATGGTACTCATGGAATAAAGGATGATAAACAGTGCAAGCAAAAGGGTAATCATATCCGAATAAGTCAGCAGCCAGCGTTCTCCATTTTCCTTTTTCGGGGTTTCCGGTGCTTTTTTCATGATTCAACCGCTCCCGTCAGTTTTCGATTCCCGCTTTGTACTTCTTTTCGCCCTTCGGGAACGCGTGATAATACAGGGAAAGTTTGTTGACGATATTTCTGGAGGACTCGCCGCTCGCAAGCATGCACATCCCGTCGATAATCATTTCACGGAACAGAATCTGGCGGCTCAGGCAGCCCTTCATGTGATTTGCAAACGGCAAATAGACGATATTTGCCAGAACAACGCCGTACAGCGTCGCAACAAACGCAACACCGATGGAAGCGGTAAGTTCCTCTGCGTTTGACATGTTGGACAGAACCTGAACCAGACCCATAACCGTACCGATAACACCCATGGTCGGCGAAAATCCGGCTGCTCCCTCAAATACCGAAATCTGTTCCTCAACTTTCTGCTTGTAGGACTGGATATCCGCCGAAAGCGTATCCCGCATGACATCCATATCCTTCATATCCGTCGCAAGGATCATGGCTTCCTTCATCATCAGGAAATTATCAGTCTGAAGGTCGGCGTCGTTCAGCTGCGTCTGGAGCTGCAGAAGACCCTGCGACCGGCAGAGATCTGCCAACGCTGAAACCTTTTGAATCAGCTTGTCTGGGTCAGGGTCATTTTTCTTGGAAAAGCTGGCCAATAGTCCCTTAAACGCAGACGCAATGCCGTCAAAGCCGAAGGAAATTACAACTGCTCCGATTGTGCCGCCAACCACGGTAACGAACGGGCTGAGTATAAAAAGGGAAGCAATATGTCCTTTTTCAATGGTGAATCCTGTCAGCAGGGAACCGAATCCAATGATAAGCCCTGCAATGGTTGAAATGCTCATCCTCTCATCGACCTTCCAATTCTGTATGGTGTGTTATAACGCTCAAAGGGGGGGGCGAACGCGTTTCTGCAATTTCCCAAAAAATTCGATCTTTTTCGAGGAAAAAAGCGCGCACCTTCCCCTTTACGGAAAGGTATGTTAGAAATTCCCGCCGTTCCAGCCCCAATATTGTGATTCCTCATACTGGATATAGATACGCGCCGGTTCGACTCCCAGCTCAAGACTGATTGCATCCGTCAAAGCCGATGTCAGTTTATCGTAAGCCGTTTGCGGCGCTTTCCCGAAAAGGCCGACCTTAACAAAAGCAATGGGCTTCTGATCGTCGCCGGCAAAATACATTCGGCAGCCGCCCTGAAGTGAAACCATAAGCCACCGTTCGGTTTTTCCGGGCACCAGCTCAATGGATTTTCCGAATTTCTGCTTCAGGTTCGTTTCCTTTTCCCGAGTGATTTCTTGATTTGTACTTAACTGGATACAAGGCATTCGAATCCCTCCGACCGATTATTTACAAATATTACATTTATTTTATCACCGGAGCTCTCAAAATACAATTGAATTTTTATATTCCGCTCTTCTTTTAAAAATGTTTTGCAAATCTGTGACCGGTATTTTCCATGTTTTTTTCCTCTTGGGTTGTATCAGAGAAGCATTGTGCTATAATAGCAAAGGAAAAACGTGAAAAGGAGACACCGCTTATGTCTAAGATTGATGAAATCCGCGCGGAAATGGTTGCCGCAATGAAAAACGGAGATAAAGCCAGAAAGGGCGTTCTTTCCCTGCTCCTCTCGGCACTGAAGGCTAAATGGGTCGACAAGCACGCCGACCTGACAGAGGAAGAGGAAAACACCGTGATTCAGAAAGAAATCCGGCAGACGCGCGAAACCATGGAAGCCGCACCGAAGGACCGGACGGACATTATTGAGGAATGCCGGTACGCTCTTTCCGTGCTGGAGCCATTTGCGCCAAGCATGATGAGTGAAGAGGAAATAAAGAGCATTCTTGACGGCGTTCTAGCAAAACTCGGTATTTCCGAACCGACAGCTAAGGACCGCGGCCGCATTATGAAGGCGTTCATGCCGGAGGTCAAAGGCCGAGCCGACGGCAGCACGGTCAGCCGCATTGTAACCGAGCGCTGCAAATAAGTCCCGACTCACGAACTCGCTTCCCCCTTTCCGCGCGGTGATTTTACCGGCGGGAAAGGGGGATTTTTCTTTTTCACGGGAATTGATGGTTGAAATCCCCTGTATCCAAGAAAATTCAAACTCATATTATGATACTATTCCGCAATAAAGAAATGAGGATTTCTATGCCGTACTCAAACAGAGAGCTTCTGGCGCGGCTGATCAAATGCGAAGCGGGCGGCGAGGGCGATGATGGCATGTACGCGGTCGCTTCGATTATCGTCAACCGCAAGAATGTGCCTTACGGAGAATTTTTCAAGGTAAGCAACGGCGGTGATATCCGGGCGATCATGCTGCAGCCGAATCAGTTTACCTGCATCAAAACTTCGGTCGGAGGCTCCTACAACGCGCAGAACGTCTACAATACCGATCCGGATGAAATTCACTACCACATTGCCGATTGGGCCCTCGCCAACAACACGGCAAATTCGATTGCAAACTCACTCTTTTATTACAATCCGTACAATCCCAAATGCGCGCCGTATTTTCCACCCGGGGGAGCAGGCGTCATCTTCAACCGGATCAATCAGCACTGTTTTTACACCCCTACGCAGAAATATGCGCAAACCTGAAATGAGGTGAGTCAAATGAATTCCAATATTCCGGATTACAGCGCCGTTTACAACGGCCCGAATCTGGATTACTGCACCCCCTGTCAGCAAATGCAGCTCGGTCCGCAGACGCAGGCCGCTCCCGCGGCCCCGACGTATACTCAGACGACCCTGCCGATGCCCCTGATGACTCCGCAGGGAAGCAGTATGATGCCGGCGGGAAACACCCAGCCTTCGCAGCGTCCTGCCGGTACGCAGCAATCCACAGGGACAGCCGGCCAGCAGATTACCCATCAGACACTGCCCTCTACGATGGTCACCGGTATGTTCGCGCCGATTACGGATACAACTCAGGTCGCGCCGATGACCGCAGACAGTATGGAATACTTGAACGGTCTGATGCGTTCGCAGATCGGCCGAAGAGTGAAAGTGGACTTTCTGATCGGAACCAATACGTTTACCGATCGGACCGGCACTTTGGTGGGAGTCGGTGCGAATTACATTCTTCTTCGGGAAGCCAATTCAGACGATATTCTTGCATGTGATTTCTTCAACATCAAATTCGTCACATTCTATTATTAATTAAATTTTTTTAAAGCATTTATTTGAAAAATAAAGTAGAAAAAGACAGCGTCTGTTTTTGCTTCTCGGGCCCCACATTTTTGAAAAATGGGTATTGACAAATTTTTCGCCGCAGTTTATAATTACCGCAATTGAATAAAGCGTGAAAGGCAATGAAGGGGAAAATTACGCAGTGCCGGCAGCTCAGAGAAGGAATGGTTGGTGAAAATTCCTGTGTCGCACCCGGAGTAGCCGCCCCCGAGCCGTGAGGCCAACGTCGAAAGCCAGTAGTCTTCACCGGAATTCCCCGTTACAGGAAAATGATATCGGTTTTATACCCGTATCAGAGAGCGCGCCATGCGGCGCGAATTTAGGTGGTACCGCGAAGCTTACAGCCTTCGTCCTATTGTTTTAGGACGAAGGCTTTTTTTATACAAAAATTTGAAACTGGAGGCAGAAAAATGGAAGTGCAGTTTGCAGACCGAATCAACAAGGTGAAAAAATCGTTTATTCGGGAAGTTTTAAAGGTGACGCAGGATTCTTCCTATATTTCCTTTGCGGGGGGACTGCCGAACCCGGCGTCTTTTCCGGTACAGGAGATCAGCGACGCCGCCGTCAACGTGCTGAAAGAAGACGGAGCCGATGCGCTGCAGTACAGCACAACAGAAGGTTACCTTCCGCTGCGGAAGGCCATTGCCGAGCGCTACGGAAAGCGATTCGGAATGAAGGTCGGACCGGAAAACATCGTGATCACAAACGGCTCCCAGCAGGGACTCGATCTGCTGGGAAAACTGCTTCTGAATGCGGAGGATGCAGTGCTGTTTGAGCGCCCCGGCTATTTCGGAGCAATTCAGGCACTTTCGTTCTATGAGCCGGATTTCTGCTCGGTTCCGCTTCTAGAAGACGGCGTCGATTTGGAGGCTCTGGAAAGCATCCTGAAAGAGAAGCGGCCGAAGCTGTTTTACACCGTTCCGAATTTCCAGAATCCGTCGGGTCTCACCTATTCCCGCGAAAACCGGGAAAAGACTGCCGCCCTGCTGAAAAAATATAGCACCCTGCTGGTGGAGGACGATCCCTACGGCGAACTCCGTTTTTCCGGAACGGAACAGCCCCCCATCAACTCGTTTATGGAAGGTGCCGGGATCATGCTCGGGTCGTTTTCCAAAATTGTATCCCCCGCCATGCGCCTCGGCTGGATCTGCGCCGCGCCGGAAATTATCGATCGGCTGGTAACGACGAAACAGGCCGCGGACCTGCACACAAACTATTTCGCCCAGAGAGTCGTGCAGAGGTATCTTGCTGACAACGATCTCGATGAGCATATCGAAAAAATCAAGGTTATGTATTCGGAGCGGTGCAGCTGCATGGCAGCAATGGTTCAGAAATACTTTCCGGACGGAGTTCATTGCACCAGGCCGGAGGGCGGCATGTTCATGTGGGTCACCCTGCCCGACGGACTTTCTTCCTGGGACCTTCTGAAACTCTCAACGGAAGAAAAAGTTGTTTTCGTACCGGGCTCGGAATTCTATGTGGAAGACCCCGATCTGAGGACTTTCCGCATCAATTACACCAATTCCGACGCGGATGTGATTGAAGCGGGAATCAGCCGGTTGGGCCGGTCCATCCGGAAGCTGATGCATTCCACCGTAAATGTCGTACGCTGAAAACGCCCGGTTTGCATTCATGCCGAAAAATGCCCTCTGCAGTAAAAACCGCAGAGGGCATTCGCCATCCGAAGATTATGCGTTTTTCTGAATGTTTTCCAGAAATTCAGCGGCGGTTTTTCCGCTTGATTTCACTGCTTGATAAAGAGCCGTCAATTCTTCTTTTTCTTTCCGTTCCTGCAGCTTCTTTTTCAGTTCTTTCGCTTCCGTAATTTTCTGCTTATACGTCTCAATCGAAGCATCCACTTCTGCAATCTGCTCTTCAATTGTTTTGGCATTCAACGGTTTCCGTCCACGTGGCATAATTGTAATTCTCCCCTTTCTTACAGTTTAAAGAACAACTGTTATAAACAATAGTAATTATATCACAGCTTGGCAAAATAATGCATATATTTTGCCAAATTCCAAATTTTATTTTTTTAACGAACTTTAACCACCTCTTTTTTGATGCTTTCGGAATCGCAGGTAAAATTTCTTGTATGTGAAAGCGGAACCGCTTATAATAAAATGGCAGGAATAAAAAAACAGCTCGAAAAAGGTGGTGGCGTATTTGAAGGAAAACGGAAAAACGGTTGCCGCCGTTCTGTATGATTTTGACAATACTCTGTCAACCAAAGATATGCAGGAATACGCGTTTATTCCCGGTGTGGGAATGAGTCCCGAGGAATTCTGGGAAAAGTGCCGCTACATGGCTGACGCGCACCAGATGGACCAGATTCTCGCCTATATGTACGTCATGGTCGATTCCGCCAAGGGAAAAATGCTTCTTAACCGCAGCGAATTCGCCAGGCTCGGAAAAAGTGTGGAGCTGTTCCCCGGAGTTCCGTCCTGGTTTGCAAGGGTAAACAAATACGCCGATCGGGAAAACATCACGCTTGAACATTATGTGATTTCTTCCGGGCTCAAGGAAATCATTGAAGGGACAAAAATTGCAGGCGAGTTTAAAAAGATTTACGCCGCGGAATTTTTTTATGACGAGGACGGCGTTCCGGTCTGGCCCGCAATGGCGGTGAACTACACCAGCAAAACACAGTTCCTGTTCCGGATCAATAAAAATGTAATGAGCGTAACGGAAAACAACGCTTTAAACGAATTCACACCGGAAGAAAAGCGGAGAATACCATTTCGCAATATGATTTACATCGGGGACGGTCTGACGGACGTCCCCTGCATGAAGTTGGTGAAGGTGAACGGCGGGCATTCCGTCGCCGTCTATAAAAGAGGGGACCCCGGCGAAGCAAACCGTATGATTCTGGACGGGAGGGTCGATTATACCGCCTCTGCAGATTACGGCAGAGGCGGCGAACTGGAAAAGGTTGTCTTTGCGGTAATCGATCAGATCGCCGCCTGCAACCGCACCATGGAGTATCATCTGGAAGATCAGGAAAGTGCGCTCCGCGAACGGGAAGCCGCGGGTGCCATAGAAAGCGGAGGGAGCGCGCGTTGACGGAATCATTGGTTGGTCGGCTGCCAAAAATCGCCGCCGAAGGAAAACGGGAAGCAAAAGGAATCCTGAAGCGGCTGGACGGAGCAAAGCACCCTCTGCTCCGCACCGACGAATTTATCATCCCACTAAAAGGCGGCGGACTGTTTCAGTCCTCTTTGCGTTCTCCGGAACCGTCCGAATGGAGCAACCGCCTTATTTCCGCCGATAATCTTCCCGTTCTGGAGGCCCTTCTTGCGGGCGGTGGGGATTCCCCGTCGATGCGGGGAAAAATCGACCTGATTTACATTGATCCGCCTTTCGACAGCAAGGCGGATTACCGCGCCGCCATCCGCCTGCCGGACGGAGCCTCTGGGAACGGCAGACCGGTCGCACTGGAGCAGGACGCCTATTCTGACCTGTGGGAGAACGGCACCGAAAGCTATCTGCGAATGCTTTACCCTCGGCTCGTTCTCATGCGGGAGCTTCTTTCGGAAGAAGGCAGTTTCTATGTGCACGTCGACTGGCACGCGGGGCATTACGTCAAGGTCCTTCTGGACGATATTTTCGGGAGCGAAAACTTCCGGAATGAAATCGTCTGGGTGCGGGACGCCGTCGGAAAAGGAGCAAAAAAAACCTCCGGGCAATGGTCAAGGGAAATTGAAAGCATTCTGCTCTATTCGAAAACGAAACGCTCCTTCTTTCAGCAGCAGTACCGCGCCCCGGAAGAGCTGACCCACACGCAGCTCAAGGAATTCCGCTACAGCGAGTCGAACGGTCGAAGGTTTAAAATCGTAACGCTCGGTGATTATTCTGAGGAGTCCATTCGGGCCATGCGGAAAAAGGGCCTGATCTACCGGACCTCCTCCGGAAGGGAATATAAAAAATACTATTTGGATGAATTCCAGCTCGCGATCGGTTCCCTGTGGAACGATATCAGCAATATCTCCCACGGAAGGAACCCTGAGTCCGTGCATTACGCGACTCAGAAGCCGGAGGCTCTGCTCACGCGGATCATTCGTGCATCCTCGCGGGAAGGCGGCATCGTCGCCGACTTCTTCGCGGGTTCCGGGACGACAGGGGCCGTCGCCGAAAGGCTTGGGCGTCGCTGGATTCTCTGCGACGCAGGAAAACCCGCCTGCATGATCATGCGCAAACGCCTGGCCGATCTGGGCGCGAAGCCTTACCTGTACCAAAGCGTTACAGGTTTTCGCCGGCAACAGTCGCTCTTCCGGAGCGCCGGAAAACATCCGGCCAGCCTGAACACCGCCGTACTGAAGCTGTGCGGGGCTTCGCCTTTTCCGGGCGCAAACCGGCAGGTCGGAAGTTTCGGCGTGCGGAAAGGGGAACGCACTTTGATTTTTGTCGATTCTCCCAACGGAGAAACGACTCTTTCCAGAGTGGCACGGGCTCGCAGACTACGGGACACACTCCCTGACCGCTTGGAAAAGCTTCTGTTTCTCGGATGGAATTTTTCTCCCGAGATTGGGCAGACACTATTGGAATTGCAGAAAAATGATCCTTACTTTGAAGTAAGAATGATTCTTCCGACTCTGTTGGAAAAACGGCTTGGTAAAACCGAACCGAACGACCCTTCCAAAAAGTCGGAGTCCTTTCTCGCCGGACTCCCCTGCATTTCGGTTCAGCCAGCTTCGGTAGACTCATACAACGACGAAATGGTACGGGTGACGGTCACTCTGGGGCGCTATTTTCTGCTTTCGCCAGACGCTCTTCCGCTCGCTGAAAAATACAAACCGGCGATAAAAAAGATTTTGGCAGAGGACTCCCTTTCTCTGATTGAATACTGGAGCATCGACCCCGATTACGACGGAAAAACGTTCGTCAGCCTGTGGCAGGATTACCGGGAAAACGGAACTTCCGGCGGCGAGGCGTGGAAGATCGTCCCGCAGGCTGTTCTGACCGTGCCTAAGGTTTCAGGAAAACGAACCGTTTGTGTCAAAGCGGTCGACATCTTTGGCTTTGAAAGCATGGCTGTGCAGGAAATTTCATAAAATTGCAGAAAAAAAAGGGAGGAAAAAATCCTCCCTTTTTGCTTTTTGAAATTGGGTTTATTCCTCTTCGGAGAGCTTGTGACCGCATTTGCTGCAGTATACGGAGCCCTGTGTGTTCTGTTCCCCGCAGTTCTTGCAGACTATCTTTGTTCTGGTGGCCGCAAGCTGATCGTTGACCGCGTCAAGCTGCTCGTACAAATCGTCGAGCGCGGAAATACTTTCGGAAACATCTGCGTCATTGCCTAATTTTTTGGCTTCGTACACTCTGCGGCCAATGTCTTCAAATTTGCTTTCAATTTCGTGGTTCAGCTCCGCAGCGCTGATTCTGAGCTTCGAAATATCAACAATCTGACTGGCTTTTTTGCCGACAACGTTTGCCGCAGTTTTTGCGTTGACAACAACATCCTCAAACAGTCCCATAGCATTACACTCCTTTATTCATTTGCTTCATTATATCACCCGCGCACAGGTAAATGCAATCCCTTTCCTCGCTAATAGATACCGCCGCCGATGAATTCCCTGAGAATCGAATTTTTTGGAACCAGTTCCCCGCTGAGCGGAACAATGTGTTCCAGCCCCGCCGCCATTTTCCTGGCAATTCCATACTGCGGGCTCGTCTCCGGCACGGTATGTAGCAGTTCCCCGCATTCCCTGGCAAGCACGCACAGTTCATAAGCATGCAGGGAATTAATCGTAAAATCCGCATCTTTTCGGAAAGGCTTGATATATTTCCGCTCTCCGTTCATCACGTTTTTCCACATATCCAGCGTCGTTTCCGGTTTGGTACTCCGGAACCGGTGATCCCGCACAATGCGCCGTACAAGACGGACCTCGTTCGGGCCGAAAAGCTCCCGCTCCCCGTTGAAAATGCCCTGCTTGACGCTGATATAAATCTTTTTCACACGCAGGGCGGGCATTTTATTGATCAGCAGGGGATTCAGCGCGTGGAGTCCCTCCACGACCGCGATCTCGTGTTCTCCGAGCGAGACCTGGCGCCGGTGCGGGTACGGCATGCGAAGTTCAAAATTAAAAACCGGCATGCTGCAGCGCGATTTTTCTACTAAATCGTAAAGGCACTGCTGAATTTCCGGCAGATCAAGCGCCTCGACGCTCTCATAGTCGTGCTTTCCGTTCGGCAGCAGAGGTGCGCGGTATTCCCCCTGATAAAAATCGTCAAGAGAGATAATCACGGCCTCGGTTCCGACTGCCCTGAGCGCATCCGCGAGCAGATTAGCGGTGGTGGTTTTTCCGCTGCTTGACGGGCCTGCCAGCATTACAAGACGGCATGCCGGAGTTTCCTGCGTAAGTTCCTCCGCAATTGCCCGGATATTATTATGATAAGCGTCCTCCGTCCGGAGAACAAAGCCTTCCGGGTCGTTTTTCACTGCACGGTTAATTGCTTCAACGTTATTTTCGTACTCAACAAAATCATTTAGCAATGTTCCCATAAAACTCTTTCACCCGGTCTTTCCTCAACATCATTTCCTGAAAACGATTGATATATTCATACGGATATTTAAAGTTGAATATTCGCTCAAGACGGTCTGTCGTCGGGTCAAGCAGCTTTGTAACGGCACCGGCGCCGCAGGCAAGAATGCTCTGATTCTCTTCCATAATAAAAACATTATAATAGTTCTCAAAGCCGGGCTTCGCCCAACCGGTATTTTCCAGATTCCCCACCATCCGGCTCTGACGGTAGAGGTAATAAGGAGCATAGCCCTTTTCCAGCAGCACACGGTCCGAATATTCCAGCATTGCCTCCGCTGTTTTTGCCTTCCAGAAGGTTGTGCCCGGTTCCTGTGCCAAAGCCGCCGCGCGTTTAAGCGCCAGCGTATGAACGGTCACGCTCTCCGGCGCGAGAACCATAACTCCGTCGATCGTTCTTTGAAAGCCCTCTTCATCGTCCTTCGGAAGGCCCGCGATCAGGTCCATGTTGATGTTATTAAAATCGTGCCGGCGCGCAAGCTCAAATGCCTGCAGCGTCTGAGCCGTGGTATGCCTGCGGCCGATTGCTTCCAGCACTTCGTCGTTCAGGGTCTGCGGGTTTATGCTAATGCGGGTGACGCCCCGCGTTTTCATAACGGCCAGCTTTTCGACGGTCAACGTATCGGGGCGCCCCGCTTCCACGGTGAATTCCCGGCAATGGGAAAGATCGAATTCCTCCCGGATTGTATCGAGCAGCGCGGCAAGCTGGTCGGCGGTTACGGCGGTCGGCGTGCCGCCGCCGAAATAAACGGTTTCCAGCCGAAGATTCAGATCTTTTGCGATTTGTGCCGTCTTTCTCAACTCTTCGCACAGCAGTTCCACATACTGTGGGACCAGCCGGAACGTCTTCTCCACGGAGGTGGCCACAAAGGAACAATAGGCGCACCGAGTCGGGCAAAACGGAATGGAAACGTACAAACTGAAGGATTCCGGTTTTGATACCGACAATATTTTCTGTTCGTTTTCGGAAACGAGGCGACTCAGCTCGGTTTTCTCCTGGGAAACCAACAGTTCTTCCCGAAAATGAGAAGACGCCTCTTCTTCCCCAAGCTCCGCGGCAAGACGTCCGAATAGCTTAACCGGGCGTACGCCCGTCAGGATTCCCCATTTGGGACGGTAATCAAAAGCCTCCGAAAGCAACTCCAGCAGAAGGACACCCATACGGCGCTCCGCGTCACGGCTCTCAGCTCCGGTGGGCAGGCACTCCGATTTTTCGGTTTCCCGCCCGCCTGTTTTCAGACTGACCGACACCCGGAATTTTCCATTCTCTTCGGCAAGGCCGGTAAAAACGACCGTTTCATTTCCTTCCGGCTCCGCCCCGGTGCGGATTTTTTCCGACGGAAAAAACACGCGGCAGAGGTTTTCCATCTCATAATGGAACGGGTGCCCGTCGACGATCAGCGTCATGGATTGACCCCCATAAAGGAGTTGTTCCGTTTCTCATAGGCAAGCGAACTTTCCGAACCGTGTCCGGGGTAAATATGATAATCGCCCGGCAGTTTGCTGAGCCGGCGCAGGGAATCCATAATCTGCGAATAGCTTCCGGTCGGAAAATCCGTCCGCCCACACGAAAGCTTCATCAGCGTGTCGCCGGTGAACAGAGCGTCCTCTGCCTGATAGCAGCAGCCGCCGCAAGTGTGGCCCGGTGTGTGTATGACGCGAATCCGCAAGCCGCCAAGTTCGATATCTTCCCCGTCGTTCAGCGGAACGTCCACTCCGAACGGCTCCACGCGCCCTTCGTAGAACATACCAGCCAGATTCAGATTTCCGTCTGACACAAAGGCCAATTCATCCGCATACAGATAAACCTTCGCGCGGGTCAGCTTTTTAAGCTTCGCCACCCCCGCGATATGGTCGAAGTGGCCGTGCGTCAGCAAAATCGCCTTTACGTTCCCCTCACCGGCCGCGAGTACCGCTTCGGTAAGTTCCTCGCTCTCAAAGCCCGGGTCCACCACGGCGGTACTTCCGCTGGTTTCATCAGTGAGCAGATAGCAGTTAGTCGGCAGAGGTCCGCCGACGAATCGTTTGACTTGCATGAAATCCTCCTGTAATGTTCCGCCGTCCGGTAAGCCTGTTCAAATCTACGACCGACGGACGGACAGAACTCCGGAAATATTGGAAAGACGGGTAATGATGGTTTTGAGCTGCTCCAGGCTACCGATTGTGATGGTCGCCGTTACGATCGCGGTGCCCTCCTTGCTCTCACGTGAATTGAGCGAATGGATAAACAGGTGCATATTGAACAGCTGCTGCGTGAGATCGGCTAAGAGGCCGGTGCGGTCCAAAGCGATAATTTCGAGAGATGACTTGAATTCTTCCTTTACCTCACCCGCCCAATGAACCGTAACCCAGCGTTCCGGCTCCGCGGCCGTTTCAAGGTTTTTGGGGACGTTGGAACAGCTTCGTTTGTGAATGGAAACCCCAAACCCGCGTGTGATAAAGCCGATAATTTCGTCACCGGGCAGCGGATTGCAGCACCGGGAAAATTTAATCAGGCAATTATCCATCCCATCCACGATGACACCCGCCGCGGCCTTTTTGGGGGCTGCGGGCCGTTCCGGCACGGAAGCCGGTGCGGCTGCCTCCGCAGCAAGCCGCTTTTCCTTCTGGCAGTATTCCCGAATCTTCGGCAGAAGGCGCCAAATTTGAAGCCCGCCGTATCCGATGGAAGCATAAACTTCCTCCACCGTGTTACAGTTGTGCTTCGGTCCAATTTTTTCCAGCAGAGAAATCTGTTCCTCTTCGGTCAGGGTTAAACCGTTCCGCCGCAGTTCCCGCTCAAACTCGGCTTTGCCCTCCACGATATTTTCTTCCCGCTTTTCGTGCTTGAACCACGAGCGAATCTTGTTGCGGGCTTCGCTTGTCTTGACGAGTTTCAGCCAGTCACGGCTCGGCCCGTGCGCTTCCTTGGAGGTGAGCACCTCCACGATCTCGCCGGTTTTTACGCGGTAATCGAGTGGAACGATGCGTTTGTCAACCTTCGCGCCGATCATTCGGTTTCCGACTGCGCTGTGAATCGCATAAGCAAAATCGATTACGGTGGAACCGGTGGGAAGGTTGATCACGTCTCCGCGCGGGGTGAAAACGAAAACCTCTTCCGGCACCAGATCGGATTTGATCATGCGCACCAGATCGGTTGCATCATCGCTTTCTTTTTCGTTTTCCAGCATCTGACGAATCCAGGAAAGACGCTTTTCGAAGGTATCTTCTTTATTGGAAAGACCCAACTTGTATTTCCAGTGCGCCGCGATGCCGTATTCCGCGGTGTGATGCATTTCCCACGTGCGGATCTGCACCTCGAACGGAATTCCTTCCTTGCCGATTACAGTGGTGTGCAAAGACTGATACAGGTTCGGCTTCGGCGTTGAAATGTAATCCTTAAATCGGTTCGGAATCGGACGGTACATATCGTGCACAACCCCGAGCACGTTATAGCAGTCATTCACCGTGTCGACGATCACGCGCACGGCATAAATGTCATAGATTTCGTCCATGGAGCGACCCTGAACAAACATCTTCCGGTAAATTCCGTTGATGCTCTTGACGCGGCCCTCCAAATACACATTCGGAATTGTCTCCACGACCCGTTCGCGAATGTGTTGCTTGGTTGATTCAATGAACCGGTTACGCTCGCCTGCCCGCAGCTCCAGGCCGCTTTCGATTTCCTGATAGGCCACCGGGTCGAGAATGCGCAGCGAAATGTCTTCCAGCTCTTCCTTTACTGCCCGGATACCGAGGCGGTGAGCAATCGGCGCATAGACCTCCATGTTTTCCAGAGCCTTGTCGCGCTGCTTCTGCGGGGACCAGAATTCGCTGGTTCGCATATTGTGGAGGCGGTCCGCAAGCTTAATGATGATGACGCGGATATCCTCCGACATGGCGATCAGCATTTTGCGGAGATTCTCCGCCTGCTGCACCTCGCGGGAAGAATACGGAATGCGGCCGAGTTTTGTCACGCCGTCCGTCAGGGTAGCGATCTCCTCCCCGAAATCCTTCCGGATCTGGTTCAGGGCAATGGGAGTATCCTCCACCACGTCATGGAGCAGGCCGGCGGCAACCGACTCGGTGTCCATGCCCAGCTCTACCAGTGTGCAGGCCACCGCGACCGGATGAGAAATGTAAGGGGAACCGGAAAGCCGTTTCTGATCTTTGTGCGCATTCTCAGCCAGTTGATAGGCACGGTCGATTACATCCATGTTGTAATCGTGTTCGCTTGCCTGAATCAGCGTCACAAGATTGTCATATGTCTTCAGAGGCCATGCCATCGTTACTCACCAGCTTTGATATAATGGTTCAGAGAAACCATCGATCCTGCATCCGTAAGGCTGACCTTTTCGCCGCTGGGAAGCAGGCTGACCTGATATGTATCGGAATACCGTTCCAGACGGATTAATCTTTTTTCTGCAAAAACGTCCAGCGCCGTCAGGAATTTTTCAAGGCTCATTCCCGGCTCCGGCAGTCGGGGCAGAAAATCCTCCGGCAGCCCGGAAAAGCCTTTTGCCGTTCTGAGCCACCGGTAGAGGCAGGCAAATTCCTCACGGGTCGGAACCATTTTTGCCGCTTCGTCCGGGGCAAGCTGCTCACCGCGGCAGAATCGCTCGTAAATCGCTCTGCCCGCAATCCACCCATCCTGATCCGCCCCCGAATGCTTCATATCCCGGATGATGACGGAAAGCGTCATGCGACCCGCATACTCCTTGGCCTCCAGCCGAACGGCAAGATCGACCGGATCACCGACGCGGTAAGAAAATTCCTCCAGCGTGGTGCGGAACTTCATGCACCGTATCGTATAATTTTTCTTTTTTACGCTAACCCGAAGGTGCTTTCCGCCTCCGACCGGGGCAATCTCACTGATCACCGCTCCGGCAAGGCCGAACATCGGCTCCGGATTTCCGGTCCCGAACGGCTCAAGATACCGGATGGTTTCCGGCAGTCCAATCGTAAAATCCTCCGGGTTGAGCAGGCAGTCCACGCGCAGAACCGGCGCGGGCATCTGGCGACCGAGGGATGCGGCGTAAGCGTTGATCTTCCTGCGGAACTGCGCAACGTTTTCCTCCGGCAGTGAAAGCCCTGCCGCCATGGGATGCCCGCCGAATTTCGTCAGTAGCTCCGCGCAGGAGCAGACCGCGTCGAACAGAGAGAAGCCCTCCACGCTGCGGCCAGAACCGCGGGCTTCTTCGCCCGAATTGGAAATGATCACGCAGGGCTTTCCGAACCGCTCCGTCACGCGGGCAGCGACGATTCCGATCACGCCGTGATGCCAGTCCTTCCCCTCGACAACCAGAACGCGGTCCAGCATGAGCGCGGGATCACCTGCCAGCTTTTCCAGAACCTGTTCATAGATTTCGCTTTCAATCTGTCGCCTGCAGTCGTTGTCCGCACAGATTTGGGCGGACAGCTCGCCCGCTTCCTCAGAGGATTCCGAAATAAGAAGGCGCACCGCGCGATCCGGAGAGCCAATGCGGCCGGTCGCGTTGATGCGCGGAACAAGTATAAAGGCAACGTTTTCCGCTGTGAGAGTTCGCCCTTCCAGCCCGGCCTGTTCAATCAGGGCTTTCAGGCCCGGACGGTCCGTCCGCGGCAGAAGTTCAAGTCCTGCCCGCACAAAATCACGGTTTTCGCCCGTCAGGGGAACAACATCGCCAACCGTGCCGATAGTTAAAAGATCGGCGTAATTCTCCAAAAGGCCTTCGATGTCGCAGTCAGGGCCTTCCATTGCTGTGATCAACTTGAACGCAACACCGACTCCGGCGTAATCGCGAAACGGGCATTCACTTTCGTCGGCAAGATATGGGTCGGCAACCGCACAGGCTTCGGGCAGAACCTCCCGCGGCCTGTGGTGGTCGGTCACTACCGTTTCCAACCCAAGGCGATTCGCATAGGCAATTTCTTCCACAGAGGAAATACCGTTATCCACCGTGACAATCAGCTTTACGCCAAGCGCGGCCAAAGCATCCACCGCGCCGCAGTTCAGGCCGTAGCCCTCGCCTTCGCGCTCCGGTATATAATAGACGACGTCTCCCCCGCAGGACTCCAGATAGGAGTACAGCATGGCCGTCGCCGTCACGCCGTCTGCGTCGTAATCCCCGTAGACGGCAATTTTTTCAAATCGATCCAGTGCCTGCGTAACCCTCTGCGCGGCTTCCCGTATTCCGGGGAGCAAAAAAGGGTCGGCAAATTCCGGCCGTGCCGACAAAGCCGCCGCCTTCTCCGGACTGTCGATCCCCCGCGTCAGCATGAGCGCCGCCACCGGCACCGGAATGCCCAGCTCCCCTGCCAGTTTCGATGCTGCCGAGCCGTCGTGCTGAGCAACCCGCCATCGCTTGATACTCAATTTTGCTCCACCTGCCCCATGATTGTCTATTTTATCATTATGGGCGCTTTTATTCAACTTTTATTTGGAAAGCGGGTAAAAAAATAGGGGAAACGGTACTTTTCGCCCGTTTCCCCGAATGTCCCTGCTTTTTTAGGACTTGCCGCCCTGGTATTTCTGCTTCGTCTGCTGAACCTTCTGCTGGTCCGCGGCCGGAGTCTGATACCAGCCACGGTTTTTCAGAGCATCGAAAACTTCAGCCTGAATCTGGTGCTCTTCCTGCAGAATCTGCATGAACTCATTGCGTACGTTCGGGGTAGCACATTCGTTGGTATAGGTGTTATAGGAATCCGTTACGAACTTCTGAGAAGAAAGAACGTCGGTCATCAGTTCCTTTTCGGGAAGTGAAGCGGATGTTCCATTAATCTGCGTTGTATTCTGATTCATATTTTCACACTCCTTAGCCTAACATGTTCATCAATTTGTCAAAATGGGCCTGATGCTTCTGCGCAATGCAGTCGCATTCCTTTTTCAGTTCCTGGTCGGAACACATCTGCGAATAAGCTTTGCACTTAGCGACGAGAGTCTGTTCGATGCCAAGCTGATCTTCAATAGCGGTAAGCTCTTTTTCCGTAATAGCCATGTTTACAACACTCCTTTCATTTTTTCTTAGTATCTTTCCCTCGTTTTGAAATATACGCTGAATTTTACGGTCAGGCAGGCTATGTAGCCTCTCTCATCTGCTGCGCTTGCGCAATGAGGCCGAAGCTGATCGACAGTGCCTGATCCACCATTACCATCGCCTTGCCGTCCAAACGTCCCATACGTTCCTTCAGTCTGTGTTTGTCGATGGTGCGCACCTGCTCCAGCAGGACGATAGAATCTTTCGCAAGGCCCGTATTGCTCGCGTTAAGCATGATATGGGTTGGAAGATTCGCCTTCGCGTGCTGGCTCGTAATGGCCGCCGCTATCACCGTTGGGCTGAATCGGTTCCCGATGTCGTTCTGTATGATTAAAACCGGCCGGACTCCACCCTGTTCGGAACCGACAACCGGGCTGAGATCGGCATAATAGATGTCTCCCCTTCGAATAGTCATTTTTTCACGCTCCGAATAATATATGAATTTTGGTCTGCAAATATTTTTGGCATTGTTTCTGGAATTTATTCGCTGTAGGACCTGATACATAATATTATTTTGGGGCTTCGGTTGACAGTGCGG
This sequence comes from Bacillota bacterium, assembly GCA_023410445.1. Classification (GTDB taxonomy): domain Bacteria; phylum Bacillota; class Clostridia; order Oscillospirales; family Acutalibacteraceae; genus Caproicibacter. The sequence goes on from JAEYPT010000003.1 coordinate 138,459, forward strand.
CTGAATTTATTGCTTCTTTTGTTACGTTTTGTTTCCATTAAACTTCCGGTTTACCAAATTCTACTTCCGGTTTCTTGCTTTTTCCAGAGTGAAATTCTATAATCAAACTATCCTCCGGAGGGATCGATTTATGAATGATAAAAAAATGGGCGACCTGATTGCAGAACTGAGAAAACAAAAAAACATGACGCAAAAGGACCTTGCGGACCTTTTAAATGTTACGGACAAAGCGGTATCAAAATGGGAACGCGGAATTTCCTGCCCGGATATCGCAGCGATTCCGCTTCTGGCACAAACGCTGGGCATTACGTCGGAAGAGCTCCTGAACATTCAAAAGGAGGAGATTCCGGCAGAAGCGAAAGAACCGCTTAAAAAAATAAAAGTTTTAATACCCCTCATTTTAACTGCGGTCGGCCTTGCGATGGGCATTTCAACGCTGGTTAATTCCATTCTTGAGAAAGCAGATACGCACTCCTCCGTTACAACGCTCTCGATCGGTCTGATCTGCATCAGCCTAGTGCTGCTCATCAAGCACCGTGATTCTCAGGAAAAGCCCTGACCGCAAACGAATCTGGGGAAACAATCGGTGCCGCTTTACGGCCGGGGAATCCGGCCGTGTTCAGAAAGGCTGATTCCTCATGAAAAAAAAAATCGTATTTTGCCTGCGTGTAATCCTTCTTACCTTCCTTTTATTTGTCTGCATGGCAGTTTCCAATCTGCTTTTGGGGGCAGGCGGAGAAACATCCGCACCAGCCGGAGCTGTTTCCGCTCTGATGGTCTACTCGTTTCTCAACGCGCTTCTGCTTTCCGTATGGATCAAGAATTCCACGCTGCACGGAATTCGCCTCGCTGCGGTATGTTTTGCGGTATTCTGGGGCGTGCAGTATTTTATGACACAGATTGAAACTTTGTTCTTTAACAGCTCTGTGAAAATGCCCCTTTCCCAGCTCTACCGGGTTGTGTTGTCCGGGGCTGTCTATGCTGCGGTTTTTTCGCTTCTGGCCGTCTGGATTCTCGGTCGATTCCGGAAAAAAAACCTTTCGGAAGTAAAACCGCACTGCGCGGCCGCAAAGATTCCTGAACTTCTGCCGAATCTAGCCGTTCTGGCTCTACTGTATGTGGCGGTCTACTTTCTGTTCGGCTATTTTGTAGCGTGGCAGTTTCCGGCAATCCGGCAGTTTTACAGCGGCAGTACTCAGATGATTGGTTTCTTTCAGGATATGGCGCAGCAAAGCCCCAGCCTTGTTCTGTTTCAGGTTTTTCGCGGATTTTTGTGGGCGCTGATCGCCCTGATGATCCGGAATTCCCTGAAACCAAACAGCCGTCTTTCCGTTATTATGCCGGGGCTTTTGTTCAGCGTTCTGATTACCACCCCTCTGTTGTTCCCGAACGCTTATATGCCCGATCCGGTCCGATTCGGGCATTCCTTCGAGTTGTTCAGTTCCATGCTCGTTTTCGGGCTTCTCTCGGTTCCGATTCTGAAGAAAAGGCATTCGGTCACAGGCCGGGGCGAAACCGTACCGCAAAGCTGACAGAGCATAAAAAAAGAAGGCGGAAAATTCCGTCTTCTTTTTTTATGCAGCCCCCACGGCCTCGTAATCGTAGAATTTTACCGAAACACCCATGCCCGGAACGGAAACGGTTTGAATCTGCCCGGAGTTCGGGTCCGCGGTCAGGACGAAATCGTCTCCGCCCGCACTGCCTGAAAATTCATTGCCGTGCGTCCATGTCAGCACGCCCGGCTTCTGCGCTTCATCCAGTACGCGCACCAGCACCGCTTCAAAAGAGGTATCCGGCAGTACGCACGTTGCACTTTTCGCGGCAAGTCCCTGATAGGTGAGCGTAAACCCATCGCCGGCCCAATCAAAGCCCATTCCGGCAGAACCGCCCGACAGGACTTTCAGTTCCGCATCCTCCGGCCCGCTCCGGCTGAACGAACAAACGGTGTTCTGCCCGTTGCACGAGGCCTCTATTTTGCATAAAAAAGTAAAATTAAGGTCCGAAGCCTTCATCGGATGCTGTCCGGCACAGCCGGTCAAAAGAGTCAGGCAGAATAAAAGCATGAGGATTCGAATAATGCGCTTCATCGGCACCTCCGTTCCGCGGCCGGTACCGCACCGCGCGGCTAACGGCCGATTTCCCTGAAAAGCTCGGGCAGCGTATCAATCAGATCGGTCGGCAGCATCGCTGTCTGGGAGTACTTTCGGGCACACCGGTCCCCCGCTAATCCGTGCAAGAACACACCGCACGACGCGGCCTCAAACGGTTCGATTCCCCGCGCGGCAAACGACGCAATCATTCCAGCGAGGACGTCTCCGCTTCCACCCTTGGCCATGCCGGGATTTCCGGTCAAGTTGCGGTAAAGCCTGCCGTCGGGCGCCGCGACCAGCGTCCCCGCACCCTTCAGCACAAGAATCACTCTGTGACGCTTTGCAAACTCCCTCGCATACGTCTCCCGGTTTTTCTGAACCTCCGCCGCTTCCGTTTTTAAAAGGCGCGCCATTTCACCGGGATGCGGCGTAAGAATCAGCGGCACGCGGGCGGTTTTCAATATATCTATATTCTCCGAGACGATATTTATTCCATCCGCGTCCAGAACAACAGGAACGGAGGAATCCTCCAAAACGACGCGAACCAATCGGTGGGAAGCAGCACTTTTTCCGAGACCGCAGCCGATAAGAACTGAGCTCGCCTTTTGGAGGGCAGATCTGAGCGCTTCTTCCCCTTGCTGCGTAAGAACGTCCTCGCCGGAAAGCTCGAGCAGGGTAAAAACCGGCTCGCAGACCTGCGACGCCACAATCGGATAAATCGCATGCGGCAGCGCAGCATCAACAATGCCGGCTCCGCAGCGGACCGCGGCACGGGTGCTCATGATCGCAGCGCCTGCCATTCCTTCGCTGCCGCATACGCACAGGAGCCTACCGTAGCTCCCTTTATTGCTTTCCGGATCGCGGGGGTGCAGCATCGCGCGCGCCCGCTCCAGCCCGGCACGGATCTCTTCGTTTTCCTCTTCATTCGGGAACGCCGTTCCATCCGCTACGACAACAGCGGAAGCGTATTCCCGCGTATGCGTCACGCTGACGGAAAATTTCCGACCTCCCGCAAGTTCCAGAGCACGGCCGGAAAGAAAAAGCTCCGGCTTCCCCGACGGAGCCCGGAGAAGCTGAACATCCCTAAGATCGAAACCGGACAGACCGGTCCCGACTGCCTTGGAAAAAGCCTCTTTCGCGCAGAAGCTCGCGGCCACGCTCTCGGCAGGGAACCCGCGCTTCTCCAGTTGGGCGTACTCCCGGTCTCCCAATATTCGAAGACAAAAGCGTGCATTTCTCATGGATTTTCGGATGCGTTCGATTTCGACCAGATCAGTTCCGACCGAATGCACTTTGCATCACCTGCCTTGGCAAAAACGGGCGAATCGCATTCAAAACCTTTTCTTCGGGATCAAAAACAACCAGAATATACCCTTTCTTGGGGTGATGTGCCGAAAAGTACCAGCTTCCGCGGGCGTCGTCATGGCCAGCGCACAAATAGCGACCGGAATAGGTTTTACCCCGATGCTGCTCCGGATTGTATTTTCCCATTGCGTCAACTTCATGCGCATCGACGGAGAGAATACGCTTCCGTTTCCTGCGAAAAATGATTTTATCCACCGTGATATCCCCATTGGTAATGCTGTACTCAAATTCGACGCTCCGACTGGTGATCACGTAATAGGCGCCGAAACAAACCCCGATGAAAACAAAAGCGGACAGATAAGGAACAAACAGGACGGACAGCAGAATCAGCACGATTCCGACCAGCACCGCCCCGACAACAACCGCATAATCCAAAAGTCCAAATTTCTTTTTAATGATCTGTTCCACAAAAATATCCATTACATTTCCTCCGCGCATATAATTCTGATTCTATTTTAACACAGCTGTGCAACGGATACAATTCGAATCGCAGTTTCGGAAATCGTCTTTTGTTTTTTTCTTGCATTTTTAAAGTATAAGTGCTATATTTAGGATAAATCATAACAAATAGAAACGCGATGAAAAAGGAAGTACTCTTTTCATTTCCCGCTTCCAGAGAGGGCATGTCACCGGCTGAAAGCATACCCGCGGGCGCAAAAGACGAAGTTCCCTTTGGAGCGGTGTGGCTGAACTTTTCGAGTAGGCCGCGACGGATGGTCTCGTTACGGACCGCTGAGAATCAATTAGGGTGGTACCACGGAGATTGTGCCTTCGTCCCTTCGGGGCGAGGGCTTTCTTTATGCCCAAATGGATTTTGGTAAGACAGCTTTCGGTATCAGATCGTGGAAAGGATGAATTGAAATATGAAGCAGGAACTCGAAGAAATCCGCCAGAAAGCGGAGCAGGAACTGCTGAAGGCGAAAGACCGCCCGACGCTGGAAGATCTGCGCATTCGTTATCTCGGCAAAAAAGGGGAACTCACCTCAATTTTGAAACAGATGGGGGGACTTTCTGCCGAAGAAAGGCCCGTGATCGGTCAGCTAGCCAATGATGTTCGCTCGTTTATCGACCGGGAACTGACGGAACGCGCGGCCCAACTCCGCGATGCGGAGACACAGCTCCGTCTGAAACGAGAAGCCATTGACGTCACTCTGCCGGGAAAGCAGTACTCCCTTGGCTCCAAACATCCGCTCAGCATTGAGCTGGATGAAATCAAGGAAATTTTCATCGGCATGGGATTCGATATTGTCAGCGGCCCGGAAGTGGAACTGGATTACTATAACTTTGAAGCACTGAACATTCCGAAGGATCATCCGGCACGCGACACGCAGGATACTTTTTATATTAACGACCGTATCGTGCTCCGTACTCAGACCTCCCCGGTGCAGGTTCGCACCATGGAGAAGCAAAAGCCTCCGATCCGCATCATTTCACCCGGACGCGTATACCGCTCCGACGCCGTGGACGCAACCCATTCGCCCCTGTTCCATCAGATTGAAGGCCTTGTTGTCGACAAGGACATTACGTTCGCCAATCTGAAGGGCACGCTGGAAACCATCATCAAGCGCATGTACGGCGAAGATTCCGTCGTGCGTTTCCGTCCGCACCACTTCCCGTTCACGGAGCCTTCCGCCGAAGTCGACGTGCAGTGCTTCCACTGTCACGGCGAGGGCTGCAGCCTCTGCAAGGGCGAGGGCTGGATTGAACTGCTCGGCTGCGGCATGGTGCACCCGAAGGTGCTTTCCAACTGCGGCATCGACCCGGAAGAATACAGCGGCTTCGCGTTCGGCATGGGGCTGGAACGCCTGGTCATGCGCAAATACAAAATCGACGATCTGCGTCTCTTCTATGAAAACGACGTCAGATTCCTGAAACAGTTTTAAGGGGGCGCGGAACAATGAATCTTTCCATGAAATGGCTCAGGGAATTCGTAACGCTGGATGAAATGCCGATCCGCAGTTTCACCGAAGCGATGACAATGAGCGGCTCCAAGGTGGAAGGCTGGGAAACCGAAGGCAGCGAAATTGAAAACGTGGTCGTCGGGAAAGTGCTTTCTCTGGAGAAGCACCCAGATTCCGATCACATGTGGATTACTAAAATTGACGCGGGAACCGGCGAAGATATTCAGATCGTCACCGGCGCCCAGAATCTGAAAGTCGGCGACATCGTTCCGGTGGCGCTGCACAATTCCACCCTCCCGGGCGGCAAAAAGATTAAGAAGGGCAAGCTGCGCGGTGTCGATAGCAACGGCATGCTCTGCTCCCTCTCCGAACTTGGCCTGACGAAACACGATTTCCCCTATGCGATTGAGGACGGCATCTTCGTTTTGCAGGAGGACTGCAAACTAGGCCAGCCGATTTGCGAAGCGATCGGTTTTGACGACACGGTCGTGGAATTTGAGATTACTTCCAACCGCCCCGACTGCTTTTCCGTGATTGGTCTGGCACGCGAAGCGGCGGCCACCTTCGAAAAGCCGCTCAATCTGCACACGCCGTCCGTAAAGGGCGGACACGGCACGACTGGGGAAATGCTTCAGGTTTCCGTGGAAGCTCCAGACCTTTGCCCGATGTACTCTGCACGCGTGGTAAAGAACGTCCGCGTAAAGCCCTCGCCGCGCTGGATGCGGGAGCGTCTCCGCGCAATGGGCGTCCGGCCGATCAACAACATCGTGGATATCACGAATTACGTCATGCTGGAATACGGCCAGCCGATGCACTCGTTCGATTATCGCTGTATTAAAGGCGGCAAAATCATTGTGCGGCGCGCCGCTGACGGTGAACCGGTAACAACGCTCGACAGTACGGGCCATACTCTCACCTCCAAAAATCTGGTCATCGCCGACGCGGAAAAAGCGGTCGCGGTCGCTGGCGTCATGGGCGGCGAAAACAGCGAGATTACAGACGGAACCACGACGATTGTGTTCGAATCCGCCTGCTTTAACGGTCCCTCCGTGCGCACCACCGCGCGCAGTCTCGGAATGCGCACGGACGCTTCCGGTCTCTATGAAAAAGGACTGGACCCGAACAACTGCCTGCCGGCGCTTGACCGCGCCTGCGAACTGGTGGAACTTCTGGATGCCGGCGACGTGACCGACGAGCCGGTTGCCGTGCGGAATTACTCCGGCGAAAAGCGGAAAATCCGTCTGGAAACGGACTGGACCAACCGTTTCCTCGACCTTCATCTGAGTAAGGACGAGATGAAAGCGACTCTGGAAAAGCTGGAATGCACCTTCGACGGGGACGATATCATTGTTCCGACGTTCCGACCGGACCTTGTTCACAAAGCTGACATTGCGGAGGAAATCGCGCGCTTCTACGGCTACGACCGTATCGCGGCTACTTCCCTTTCGGGCGGCGCACAGGGCAAATATACCGAGCGTCAGAAATTCGATCTGACGGTAGGCGACCTGATGCTGGCGCTCGGCGCAAGCGAGATCATGACCTACTCCTTCATCAGCCCAAAATATTACGACAAGATTCTCATGCCGGCTGATTCCCCGCTCCGCCGGTCCGTCAAGATTTCCAATCCCCTGGGCGAAGATACCAGCATCATGCGCACCATCGCCCTCCCCTCGATGCTGGAAGTCCTTGCGCGGAACTACAACAACCGCAACGACAGCGTCTGCCTGTATGAAATTGCAACCGAATATGTTCCGACCAGCGAAGACGAGCTCCCTGAGGAAAAAGTGAAACTGATCTGCGGCATGTACGGCGAAGGCAGGGACTTTTTCACCGCAAAAGGGATGGTGGAATCGCTTCTGGAAAAACTGGGAGTAACGGGATGGGAAATTGCAGCTTCCCAGTCGGAATTCTGCTATCATCCCGGCCGCTGCGCAGTGCTCACCCTGAACGGCGAGCGACTCGGCGTCATTGGGGAGATTCACCCGAAAGCGGCGGAAAACTACGGAATTGACGGGCGTGTGTACTCGTTTACGCTGGATGCCGACCTGCTGTTCCGCAGTGCACAGATTGAAAAGCTTTACACGCCGTTGCCGAAATTCCCGGCTGTTTCCCGCGACCTTGCGCTGGTGTGCGAGGAAGGAATCCCCGTGCTGACGCTGGAAAAAGCGATCCGCGCCGGGGCGGGCCGTCTGCTGGAAAAGATCAAGCTATTCGACGTTTATCAGGGAGAACAGATTGAGGCTGGAAAGAAGAGCGTTGCCTTCAGCATTCAGCTGCGTTCCGCAGACAGCACCCTCACGGAGGAACACGTAAGTTCCGTCATGAAAAAAGTAATTTCAGAGCTGGAAAAGGCCGGAGGTTCCCTGCGTTCCTGAGTACTTCATTCACAAATTAGTTCTTGCATTTACCGAATGATTGTTGTATGATTGACAATACTGGAGGTGTTCCTATGCTTGATAAGACGATGACCTTTTCAATCGGCAGCGACCGCGAGGAAGGGATTAAAAAGATCCTTACCACCGTGTATGACGCGCTGAAAGAGAAAGGGTACAATCCGATCAATCAGATTGTCGGCTACATTCTCTCGGAAGACCCCACGTATATTACCACACACAACAACGCGCGCAGTCTGATCCGCCGGATCGACCGTGACGAACTGCTTCAGGTCTTGGTAAAATCATATCTGGGCGAATGAATGCAGAAGACAGGAATTGAGAAGGAGGGCAACGGCGAATGAGCGAAAACAAAGAACCGCAGTTTCCATCGTACAAGGGTAAGCCTCTGGTGCGTTGCGGAGATGTGATTTACTACGGCAGCATGAAAGATAAATATGTAGTGCGCCTTGAAATTAAAAGCAAGAAGAAGGTCGGCGACTTGGAAGTAGCCGACAAGGTTTCTGTTCAGCTGATGCTGACGGACCAGACGGTCCGCAACCGCAAGCAGATCGTGAGAACCAGCGAAAAAGACGGCCTTTATCTTGCAATGGATATTGCAGATGTCTGGCTGACAAGGGCACTGACGGAAAACTTATAGAAAAAAAGAGCCACCGGAATTGCAATCCGGTGGCTCTTTTCAGATACTATTGTCATAGGTATAAGTTCGAAGCGTCAGCAAATCGGAATGTACGGTCTCCTTTGTTCCGTGAAAGCCCCTTTTCTCATAGAAATGGCAGTTCCGTTTATTCTGCACCGGGGTTTCCAGCTCCCATTTTTTCGTTTCCGGGTAACGGTCGAATATTGCCCGGAGTGCTTCGGAACCGATTCCCCCGTTTTGATACTCCGGAACAATTTCCAGACAACCGATCCACCGGCTGCCGTCCTCAGCGGGCGGATGAACCGAAATGTCTCCTACCATTTTTCCGTCGACCAGAATCCGGTAAACATCCGCTTTTCGGATAGTTTCCCGCATTTGCTCCTGCGTGATATGATACCCTGGGCACTCACCGAATCGGACATAGTCGTCGTAAAAACTTCGGTCCCGCGCGTTAATGATGCTTTGGGCATCTTCTTCCACGGCCCTTTGCAGCTTCAGATTCATTTCATTCTCTCCCTCCCGGCTGATTGGTAGCGTACAGCGCCCCGGTATGTGCTTCCACATATACCGGGGCGCTGAATTATAGCCAAGAATGCAGGCTTTGCCTGCTTATTTCCCAATATCTTTCCGGTAATGAGCGCCGCTGAAATGGATTTTCTCCACCGCGGAATACGCCTTTTTCAGCGCCTGCGGCAGGGTATCCCCCATCGCCGTCACACCGAGGACCCGGCCTCCGTTGGTGTAAAACCGTTCCTCCTGGAACACCGTTCCGGCGTGATAAACCGTAGCGCCTTCCACTTGGCCGTCCCCATCAAGGCCAGAGATTTCAATTCCCTTCGCATACTGCCGCGGGTAACCGCCTGAAGCCATCACGACGCAGGCGCAGGCCTGCTCGCTCCACTCGATCGACTGCTGTTCCAGACGCTCGTCGACCACGGCTTCCAGAACATCCACAAAATCGGTCTTTAAGCGCGGCAGTACTACCTGCGCCTCCGGGTCGCCGAAGCGAGAGTTGTACTCGATTACCTTTGGCCCGTCCTTCGTAAGCATCAGTCCGAAATACAGGCAGCCTTTAAAGGGGCGGCCTTCCTGCCGCATAGCCGCGATTGTGGGATCAAAAATCGTCTTTTGGCAGATTTCCGCAATCTCCGGCGTATAATACGGATTCGGGCTGATGGTTCCCATTCCGCCTGTGTTCAGACCGCGATCTCCGTCGAGTGCGCGCTTGTGATCCTTGGAGGAAACCATTGGGCAAACGCATTTCCCATCGGTGAACGCGAGGACGGAAACCTCTGGACCGGTGAGGAACTCCTCAATGACGACCTCGTTGCCGGATGCGCCGAACACCTTGTCCTCCATAATGGACTTAATGCCCGCCTGTGCCTCCGCGTAGTCCGCCGCGAGAATGACGCCCTTACCGAGTGCAAGCCCGTCCGCCTTGATGACGGCGGGATAGGTTCCGCGCTCTTTGATATACTCCAAAGCCTTGTGCGGATCATTGAAAACCTCATATTCCGCCGTCGGAATGTGATATTTTTTCATCAGGCCCTTGGAAAACACCTTGCTGCTCTCAATCTGGGCGGCTTTCGCACTCGGACCGAACGCACGGATTCCCGCCGCTTCCAGCGCGTCTACCATGCCCGCCGCAAGCGGATCATCCGGAGCCACAAAGACGAGATCAATGTTCTTTTCCTTTGCAAATTTCACAACGCCCGGAATATCGGAAACCGGGATCGGAACGCACTGGGCATCGCGTGAAATTCCGCCGTTGCCCGGCGCGCAGTACAGTTCCGTCGTTTTGGAGCTCTCCCGGAGCTTCCGTACGATGACATGCTCGCGGCCGCCGCCGCCGATCACCAGAATTTTCATCCTGCTTTCCCTGCTTTCCAGATTAATGGTGGAACAGGCGCAGACCATTAAAGGCCATGACGATTCCGTATTTATTGCAGACCTCAATCACATTGTCGTCGCGGATAGAGCCGCCGGGCTGTGCAATGTAGCTGACACCCGATTTGTGTGCGCGCTCGATATTATCCCCAAACGGGAAAAACGCGTCGGAGCCGAGGGAAACGCCTGTCTGCTTTGCAAGCCATTCGCGCTTTTCATCCTTGGAAAGCGGCTCCGGCTTCTTCGTGAAGAACTGCTCCCAGGTACCGTCCGCAAGGACATCCTCGTAATCGTCCGAAATATAGACGTCGATGGTGTTGTCGCGGTCCGGGCGACGGATATCTTCTTTAAACGGAAGTTCCATCACCTTCGGATGCTGACGGAGCAGCCATACATCCGCCTTATTGCCAGCGAGACGCGTGCAGTGTATGCGGGACTGCTGCCCGGCTCCGACGCCGATGGTGCGGCCGTCCTTCGCGTAACATACGGAATTGGACTGTGTGTATTTCAGGGCAATGAGCGAAAGCAGAAGGTCGCGCTTTGCGGATTCGGGAATTGCTTTCTGCTCGGTCACGATATTATCCAGCAGTGAAGGACCGATTTCGACCTCATTGCGTCCCTGCTCAAAGGTAATGCCAAAAACATCCTTGTGCTCCACCGGAGCAGGACGGTAGTTTGGATCGATCTGAATGATATTATAGGTGCCCTTGCGCTTCGATTTCAAGATTTCCAGTGCCTCGTCGGTATAGCCGGGAGCAATAATGCCGTCCGAAACCTCTCGCTTGAGGAGCAGGGCGGTCTGTTTGTCGCACACGTCGGAGAGCGCCGCGAAATCGCCGTAGGAAGACATCCGGTCCGCACCGCGCGCGGCCGCGTAAGCCGAGCTCAGCGGAGAAAGCTCCAGATCATCCACGAAAAAGACCTTTTTCATGGTCTCGGAGAGCTCCGTTCCGACGGCGGCTCCCGCCGGGCTGACATGTTTGAAGGAAGCCGCTGCCGGAAGGCCCGCCATGGCCTTCAGCTCCCGGACGAGCTGCCAGCTGTTGAAAGCATCCAGAAAATTGATATACCCGGGATTTCCGTTCAGTATCTGAACGGGAAGCTCGCCGCCGTCCTTCATAAAAATCCGCGCGGGCTTCTGATTGGGGTTGCATCCATATTTCAGCATGTGTTCGTTCGCCACAAAAAATTCCTCCCGTTCTCAGTTGTTCTTATTGATGATCCGCGATTCCGTCCGTCCGGTTTCCAGATTGATAAAGCGCACAAACAGGGAAACCCGGTTGTCGGCGTTTAAGTTTTCCCAAAGGCCTTCGGTAAATTTGTCGATTCCACCTTTTACTTCCACCTGCGTCGGTTCGCCTGAAAAGGATGGCAGCGGATTCCCGTCACCGTGATAGGTGTGGATCAGACGACCCTCGCCCGCCGCAGGATTTTCATATTCGTAAAAATTTCGCTCCTCGTGCTCCGGGCGGCCCTCCGCGCTTTTCAGAATGGAAAGACGATATGCAAAACGCTCCCCCGTTTCCACAAGGCCGGAAATTCTCGGGGTGTAATTCGGAGCATCCGGCTCATACGTGCGGGTACGGAGTGCGTCTTCAAACGTTTTCCCTTCGGCAAGGAAGTCGCGCACCGTATCAGTCTGGTCGCCGTTCGTCACGATGGTTTTGGAGCCTAGCACACGCACCGGCCAGTAAATAATCAGTGATGGGTCCGTCATTTTGGATTCGTCGAACGCTTTCGTCTGGATTCCGTCGCCGTTTTCAATAAAGATTCGATTGCGGCTGTTCTCGCTCCGCCCCATGATGAAATAGGCGATTACCGCAGAGTTGCCGTCTTCGCTTCTGCCGAGAATGATCCCGCGCCCCGGGTACAGATTCCCGCCGAGGGCACAGGCAATTGTTTTCTTTTCCATAAACGATTCCTCCCCCTTGATCTGGACCGTTCCATTTATCACCTTGAGCCTGCCGTCGCAAAACAGGGCCACCGCCTTCGGCAGCAGCTTCCACTCCGCCTGCTCCATCACGCGCCGCTGAAGGATTTCCGGTGTGTCGCCTGGAAGCACTTTCACGGCCTTTTGGAGAATGATCGGCCCTCCGTCGCAGACCTCGTTTACAAAATGAACCGTCGCGCCGGTCAGCCTAACGCCCTTTTTCAGGGCTGCTTCGTGAACGTGCAGCCCGTAAAAGCCTTCGCCGCAAAACGAAGGAATCAGCGCCGGATGCACGTTGATAATTCGATTCGGATACGCTTTTACAACGTTTTCGCTGATGATGGTCATAAACCCGGCCAGTACAAGGAGGCCAATCTGATATTGCTCCAGCAATCCGAGCAAAGCGGAATCATAATCGTTCTGAGATGCAAACGTCTTCCGCAGCAGAATTTCCGTCGGGATGCCAGCTCCTTCCGCTCGCGTAAGGGCAAAAGCATCTTTCCGGCTGGAAATGACGAGCGCCAGCTTTCCGTTTCCAAGCGCGCCCGCCTTTTCGGCATCGATCAGCGCCTGCAGATTGGTGCCGCCGCCGGAAACCAGCACGGCAACGTTCAGCATAGCTCGACGCCTTCCCCGCCCGCGGCAACGCTTCCGATCAGGTGTGCTTTCTCCCCTGCGGCGGAAAGCACTTCCATCGCCTTGTCGGCGTTTTCGGGGGCAACGGCAATGCACATACCGATTCCCATGTTGAAGGTATTGTACATATCCCGCTCCGGAATATTGCCCTGACGCTGCAGCAGAGTGAAGATCGGGAAGGTCGGCAGTTTCGAAAGCTCAATTTTCGCGGTTGTGTTTTCCGGCAGCATACGCGGAATATTTTCAAAAAATCCGCCGCCGGTAATATGGGAAATAGCTTTAACCGGCACCTGATTGATCAGAGAAAGAATCGGCTTCACATAGATTTTTGTGGGCTTCAGGAGTTCCTCGCCCAGCGTGCTGCCAAGCTCACCGATCTGCATTTTCACATTCCGGTCGCTGATGTTGAACACCTTGCGAACCAGAGAAAAACCGTTTGAGTGCAGTCCGGAAGATTCCAGTCCGATCAGTGCATCCCCGACCTTCACATCAGAACCGTCCAGCATTTTTTCCCGGTCCACCACGCCGACGCAGAAGCCTGCGACGTCATATTCATCCGCCGGATAAAAGCCCGGCATTTCCGCTGTTTCGCCGCCGACCAAAGCACAGCCAGCCTGCACACAGCCCTCGGCGACGCCCGCTACGATCTGTTCGATGCTTTCGGGATGATTTTTCCCGACTGCAAGATAATCCAGGAAAAACAGCGGCTTTGCGCCGCAGCACACGACGTCGTTCGCGCACATGGCAACGCAGTCGATACCAACCGTATCGTGCTTGTCCATCAAAAATGCGATTTTCAGCTTGGTTCCGACGCCGTCGGTTCCACTGACGAAAACAGGCGTCTTCATCCCGCTGAGGTCCGGCTGGAACAGGCCGCCGAATCCGCCGATACCGGAGAGAACCCCGGGAATATTGGTACGCGCGACATGGCTTTTTATCAGTTCCACGGAACGGTATCCCGCGGTAACATCCACGCCCGCGGCCTTGTAGCTTTCACTGTAACTTTTCATGCAATATCTCCCTCGTCTTCAACGGTTCACAGATTTTCGGCTTCTGCCCGGATTGCAGCGTCTTTTTTTGCAACCTTATTCTTCAGTTCCTGCTTCATTTCAACAAGCTTGGCCGCAAGAGACGGATCGCTCAGCGCAAGAATCTGCGCCGCCAGAACTGCGGCGTTTTCCGCACCGTCGATGGCAACCGTAGCCACCGGGATACCGCTCGGCATCTGAACTGTAGCCAAAAGCGCGTCCAGACCGTCCAGAGCATTCGACTTCATCGGAATTCCGATTACCGGTAAAGTAGTGCTTGCCGCAAGGACCCCGGCAAGATGCGCGGCCATTCCCGCCGCGGCAATAATGACGCCGAATCCGTTTTCAGCAGCCGACGCGGAAAATTCCGACGCGGCCTGCGGAGTGCGGTGGGCGGAGATGACATGCACTTCCACGGGAATCCCAAAGGATTTCAGCTTTTTGACTGCCCCTTTCACCACGGGGAAATCACTGTCGCTTCCCATAATAACCGCTACTTTTTTCTTTTCCATGATTGCTCTCTCCTTCTAAGTCTGTTCTGTAGGCACAGTCCGAGCCGGTATTTCCAAATAAAAACTGCCGCCGATTCTGCGGTGTCGAATGGTAAATACAGGCTCTTACAAAGCCGAACGGTATTTTCCGCTTTTGCGACCCAATAAAACAGGCTGCGCCATTGTACCGGCGCAGCCTGCAACTTTATTATGGTCTCTTTTTCGGCGCAGTCTGACGGCGGGAAAGATAAACCGAATATTTTTTATTCCTATTCATACCGTTCATTCTGCTACCCCCTAAACTTCTGCCAGTTTATTGTAGGCGATAAGACGCAAAATAGCAAGCAAAGATGACGCTTGCAGGATAAATTCCGCAATTTTCCCATATATTTGTCAATATAGAAACATCGTTTGGGAAATCTGACGCTATTTGCCCTTCGGTCTCTCCGGCGCGGGATCACCCGCCACCAGTTCCTTCAGGGAAGTTGCCAGCCCCGCCAGGGACTGAATCTGTGAGGGAATGATGATCTTCGTTGCCTTGCCATCCGCCGCCTTGCCGAATGCTTCCAATCCCTTTAATGCAATTACGGACTCGCTCGGATTGGATTCGTTGAGCAGCTTGATGCTGTCCGCCAACGCCTGCTGAACCAGCGTGATCGCTTCCGCGTCGCCCTGCGCCTCGCGGATCTTCGTCTCTTTCGCGGCATCGGCCCGAAGAATCGCCGATTCCTTTTCACCTTCCGCAATCAGAATAGCGCTTCGCTTCTCGCCCTCCGCCGTCAAAATCTGGGCGCGACGCTCACGCTCTGCCTTCATCTGTTTCTCCATGGAATCCTGAATTTCCTTGGGCGGAATGATGTTTTTGAGCTCCACACGGTTGACCTTAATGCCCCATGCGTCAGTCGCCTCATCGAGGATCGTGCGGATCTGCGTGTTGATGGTGTCGCGCGAAGTCAGCGTGTGATCGAGCTCCAGATCGCCGATGATGTTCCGCAGAGTGGTAGCGGAGAGATTCTCAATAGCGGAGAGCGGACGCTCCACGCCGTAGGTATAAAGCTTCGGGTCCGTTACCTGAAAGTAAATCACCGTATCAATCGACATGGTGACATTATCTTTGGTGATCACGGGCTGAGGAGGGAAATCGATAACCTGTTCCTTCAGCGAAATCTTCTTAGCGACCTTGTCGAAAAACGGAACCATGAAATGAAGCCCGGTGTTCCAGGTCTCATGGTAAGCGCCGAGACGTTCGACAACAAACGAATGCGCCTGCGGAACCACCTTGATGTTCGCAATTAGAACCAGAATTATGAGAATTACCAGAATCAAAAAAACGATAAATCCTCCCAAATTGCTTCCTCCAATCTAATTTAGGCACCACACCGACGGACGATCAGTTTGACCCCGTCGATCGATTCCACATTCACACGTTCTCCTACAGAAATTACATCGGCATCCGCCGAACGGGCCGTCCAGACGCTGCCCAAAACGTTTACCTGCCCCCGAGCGGCTTCATTGTTGATTTCCACGGTGACAATCCCGATTTTCCCAATATACCGGTCCGCGTTTGTCCCAACCCGCTTAATATTAAGCATATGCTTTACAAACGGTCGGGTTACGATCAGTGCAACAGCAGAGGAAGCCGCAAAGATCAGAACCTGAACCGGAACCGGGGCGCCAAACAAACTGGCAATCATCGCCAAAATTCCGCCCACAACAAACCAGATGGAAACAAGCTGAGTTGTGACCGCTTCCAGAACCGCCGCCAGTATAATTACGGCTAACCAAAAGTAAGGCATATACGATAACGGAATGAGGACTCCCCCCTTTCAGGCCGCACCGGAATCAGTTTCATCTCTATTTTAACATGAACTTCCGGATGCCGCAATATAATTCTTGCTGGATGTTATTCGACTGTAATACTGCCGCGAATTGCTTCCAGCTTCTTTTCCCCGATGCCGGACACATTTTTCAGTTCGTCAACCGACCGAAATTTTCCGTGCTGTTCCCGATAGGCAACGATTCTTTGCGCCAGCGCGTCGCCGACACCCTTCAGCCCGTCGCTGAGCTGCTGAGCAGTGGCGGTGTTTAGATTAATTTTCCCCACCGGAAGTGCGGATGCCTTTCCGGAAGCGGAAGCTGCAGCAGGAAGCGCGGAGGATATTGCTCCTGAAACGGGCGCGGAAGATACGCTTCTGGGCACATAGGCCTCCCCGGATGAAGAACTTGACGAGATCGGAGAGGAATCCACGGAAACACGGATTTCCGTCATTGAAGCATCCGGCACATAAAACGCGTTATAGCCGATAATAACCGCGCAGAGAAGCGCTGCGATTAAAATCAGGGAACGAATATGAAGCGATTCGTCATCCATGGCCGTTCACCGCCCCGAAAACGAATTTAAAGCCGCCCGAGTCGGTCCAAAAGGCCGGTAAAATAGGCAGGCAGCTCGCTGGTAATTTCAATATAGTGCTCATCGCGCGGATGCAGGAAACCGATCACCCGGGCGTGAAGGCATTGCCCATCCAGCCCCGGCACAACTTTTCGTGGCCCGTAGACGGGGTCCCCTGCAACGGGGTGGCCGAGGTACGCCATGTGAACACGGATCTGATGGGTTCTGCCGGTTTCCAGCCGGAGCCGCACGTGGGTAAAACCGGGATAGCGTGCCAACACCTCATAATGGGTTACGGCGTTCTTGGAATTCCGCTCTGTGACCGCCATCTTCTTCCGGTCCGTCGGGTGACGCCCGATCGGAGCATCCACGGTGCCGGTATCGTCTTTTAGCACGCCATGCACCACTGCCTCATAGATTCGAGTGAAGCTGTGCTCCTTGATCTGCTGCGCGAGCTTCCTGTGCGCAAAATCATTTTTTGCGATAAGGAGCAGGCCGCTGGTATCTTTATCGATGCGGTGCAGAATGCCGGGCCGCAGCACACCGTTGATGCCGGAAAGGGAATCGCCGCAGTGCGCCATCAGCGCGTTGACCAGTGTACCCTCCCAATGCCCGGCGGCAGGGTGAACCACCATTCCCTTCGGCTTGTTGACCACCAAAAGGTCTGAATCCTCGTACGGAATATCAAGCGGAATATTCTCCGCCGTCACCTGCAGAGGCTCCGGCTTCGGGACCGAAACATCAATTGTGTCCCCTTCGGAGACCCGGAAGCTTTTCCCGAGAACCACGCCGTTCCTCTTTGCGTTTCCTTCCGCGATGAGCTTCTCCGCTGCCGAACGGGTAAGGCCCTCCAGATTCAGGCCGAGGAAACGGTCGAGGCGCTCTCCGGCACTCTCGGGTTCAACCGTCAGTGTAAAATCAGACATATCATTTTGTACGGAGAACCTTTTCCCCATTCCCGTTTTCGGCAAAAAGCAGGACATGCAGAATCAGAAAAACGGTTCCCACCGTAACGCAGCAGTCTCCAAAGTTAAAGATCGCGGGAAAAAACAGGACGTGGATGTAATCGACCACGTATCCGTGCAGGACCCGGTCGATCATGTTCCCCACTCCGCCAGCAACGATCAGGACGGAAGCCGCATAGGAGCAGAAGCCATGGTTTTGGTAGCGGAACAGCGCAATAACAATGATGACGCAGATCACAAACGTGATTCCAACGAAAAGCCAGCGCTGACCCTCCAGCATGCTGAAGGCCGCCCCCGAATTCGGGATATAGGTGAGATCAAGGAATCCCGGAATGATGTGCACGCCCCCTATGGGCTTCAAATAATCCACGACCAGCAGCTTCAGAATCTGATCGACGGCAATCAGAATCGCGGAAAGCAGCAATGCAATCAATGGCAAGGCTATGTCCCCCTTCTCAGAAAAAAAGGGAGAACCGAAAGCCCTCCCTCTCTTATTATTCCCTATTTCAGAACGCCTGCGCACCTGGCACAGATATCCGGGTGCTCAGCATCGCTGCCGACCGTGTCGCTGTAGGTCCAGCAGCGGGCGCATTTTTCGCCTTCCGCGTGAGCTACGGCGATTGAAAGCTGCGGCAGGGCTTCGCCCTTCGTGCCTTCGTCCCCGCCCTTTTTCACGACGAGCTGGGAAACAATCAGCGCTTCGGGAAGCTCGGCTTCCACCGATTTAATAAAGTCGTACAGTTCCCCATCGCAGGAGAGCGTCACTTTTGCATCCAGAGATGCACCGATCACCTTATCCTTACGTGCCAGTTCCAACACCTTTTTCGCATCGTCACGAATCAGATGGATTTTATCCCATTTCGCAATGAAAGCCTCGTCCGCAGAAACATCCGTTTTGGACGGAAGATCGTTCAGGATCACATATTCCGCATTTTCATCCTTGGTATGCGGCATGCTCTTCCAGATTTCGTCCGACGTGAACGCAAGAATCGGGGCAAGCAGGCGGGTCATTCCGTCAAGGATCAGGAACATCGCGGTCTGCGCGGCGCGGCGGCCTTCACTCTGCGCCTTCTCCACATAAAGCCTGTCCTTCAAAACGTCAAGATAGAAATTGGACATGTCCACCACGCAGAAATTGTGAATCGCGTGATAAGCGGTGTGGAATTCAAACTTGTTGTAGGCTTCCCCAACCTCGTCGATCAATCCGTTGAAGCGGTTCAGCGCCCAGCGGTCAAGCGGCTGGAGTCGGTCAAACGACACCATATCCGTATCCGGCGCAAAATCAGACAGATTTCCGAGAATAAACCGCGCGGTGTTGCGGATTTTCCGGTAAGCGTCGGAAAGTTGTTTTAGAATCTCGTTGGAAATACGTACATCCGACTGATAATCGCTGGAAGCGACCCAGAGACGCAGAATATCCGCCCCGTACTTTTCAACGACCTCACCCGGAGCAATGCCGTTGCCGAGCGACTTCGACATCTTGCGGCCTTCCAGGTCGATTACCATTCCGTGGGTAAGCACCGCCTTATAGGGGGCTTTGCCCTTCCAGGCGACACTGGTCAGCAGCGAGGACTGGAACCAGCCGCGGTGCTGGTCATTCCCCTCGAGATACAGATCAGCCGGCCATTGAAGATCTTTGCGCGCCGTGAGAACCGCTGCATGGCTGCACCCGGAATCGAACCAGACGTCCATAACGTCGGTTTCCTTGGTGAATTCCGAGCAGCCGCATTCGCACTTTGTTCCCTCGGGAAGCAGCTGAGAAGGATCATATTTGAACCACGCGTTGGAGCCTTCCTTCCGGAAAGCGGCGACAACCGCATCGATGCTCTCGCGGGTGACAAGCTCTTTGCCGCATTTTTTGCAGTAGAAGATCGGGATCGGCACACCCCAGAGGCGCTGACGCGAAATGCACCAGTCCTTGCGTTCACGCACCATGGAGGTGATGCGGTCGCGGCCCCATTCGGGAATCCACTGCACCTTGTTGATCTCACTGACGGTCTGGTCCTTGATGGCGTCCACCGAGCAGAACCACTGCTCCGTCGCACGGAACAGAACCGGGCTCTTGCAGCGCCAGCAGTGCGGATATTGGTGAACGATATGCTTGACGGCAAGCAGCGCGCCAATTTCCTGCAGATAATCACGGATCGCGACGTTCGCTTCGCTTGTGGTAAGTCCCTCAAAGCGCGCGCCTGCTTCAGCGGTCATCTTGCCCTGACTGTCCACCGGAACGATTACGGGAATTTCCGGGTAATGGTTGTGGCAGACGTCGAAGTCCTCGATGCCGTGGCCGGGCGCGGTATGAACGCAGCCGGTGCCGCTTTCCAGCGTGACATGGTCGCCGAGGATAATGGGAGAAGGCCGGTCGATGAACGGATGCACGGTTTTGATGTGCTCCAGCTCCGCGCCCTTAAAGGTCGCAACCGTTTCATAGCTCTCTTTTCCTGCTTCGGACATGGCCTGTGCGCAAAGAGCAGAAGCCATTACGTAGTACTCGTCGCCGGATTTAATCAGAGAATATTCGAAATCAGGCCCGAGGCAGATCGCGGTATTGGCCGGGATAGTCCAGGTTGTGGTGGTCCAGATGACGAAATAGGTTTTGCTGAGGTCGACGCCCTTCGCCGTAAACAGGCCCTTATCATCCGTCACGCGGAATTTCACGTAAATGGAATCGCAGGGGTCCTCGCTGTACTCAATTTCGGCTTCGGCCAGCGCGGTCTCATCGTGAGCGCACCAGTAAACCGGCTTTAAGCCCTTATAAATATACCCTTTTAGAGCCATTTCGCCGAAAACCTCGACCTGCTTCGCTTCGAAATCGGGGTTCAGCGTTTTATACGGATTGCCCCAGTCGCCGATGACGCCGAGGCGCTGGAACTGCTCCGTCATGCTGCTGATGTGAGTCAGCGCAAAATCGCGGCACTGGTCACGGAAATAAACGGGATCGTCGCTGCGGCTGTCCAGTCCGACGCTTTCGATTGCCTTGCGCTCGATCGGAAGTCCGTGAGTATCCCAGCCCGGAACATAGGGCGCCTGAAAGCCAGCCATGTTCTTATAGCGGACGATCATGTCTTTTAATATCTTATTGAGAGCGGTCCCCAAATGGATGTTTCCGTTCGCATACGGAGGGCCGTCATGCAGCACATAAAGCGGGCGGCCTTCGTTCTTTTTCATGGTCTGTTCATAGATCCCGTCTTCCTGCCAGGTTTTCAGCATGTCCGGCTCCCGCTTCGGCAAACCGGCCTGCATGGGAAAATCTGTATTGGGAAGATTCAAGGTGCTCTTGTAATCCATCGGTTTATTCTCTCCTTAAGAATATTATTAAAACGACAGGCAATATTTATTCATTCTGTAACGCTTCGTCGTCAAAATTCGAAATATCCGCACGGAATGGGGAAGAAGCTTCTTCGGCCTCCGGCTCCTGCGGCTCGGCTGACGCATCGGGCTCCTGCGGGGCAGCTTGGACTGTCTTTTCCTCGACGGGCAACGCAGCCTGAGGCTTTGCCGCGGGCAGAGCATCGATCAGAGTGAGATGTTCCTTGTAGGCATTCAGCAGCTTTGAACGGAATTCGGAAACCGTTCTCTGCAGGCGTTCCAGTTCCCTCTTCTGCTCGGCGATCTTTTCATCGGCGTTTGCGATAATGCGCTCCGCCTTCTGGTTCGCGTCTTTAACAATAATCTCGGCTTTGTGGCGCGCTTCACGAACCGAGGCGTCGCCCAGCTTCTGGGCGCTGATGAGAGCATTCTTGATCTCATCTTCCTGAGCGCGGTATTCTTCAATTTTATCCGCCAGAATCTTCAGCTTATCCGACGTCTGCTTGCCTTCCGTGTTCAGGCGGTCAATCTGCTCATCCTTTTCGAGCCCCTTTTTAAGGAGTTCGTCATAGGATTCCCGGACCTTGTCGATAAAAACATCGACATCCTCCGCGCGGTACCCGGAAAAACCGGATTTCCGAAAACTGACGTTGATAATGTCATTCAGAGAAAGCATGTTTCATTCCTCCATTATACCTTATATATATTTTCTGCCCGCTATTCCCAGTCTGCCTTTTTTGGTCACAGGGCCGAGACGGTCAATTAAAAAGCGGCCTTTTCCCCTCACTGAAAGAAGGTCGCCCTCATGGATCTCGGAATCGGGAGCGGAATCAATTTTATGGTTGCGCATAACCAGCGCCGACCGAATCAGTTCCGCCGCCTTTTCCCGGCTCAGGCCCGCCGCTTCCGCCACCAAGCAGTCCAGCCGGGCGGAAGCCACCACGCCGGAAAAGGGTTCGAACCGGTGCGCAGGAGGCAGAGGCTCTTCTGCTCCCTCGCTGATTTTCACCCCGACTCCGCCGATCTTTGCCAGACCGGAGCTGAAAAAAGGAGCCATTTTCTGCCGGCAGAACAGGACGCAGCGGCCCTCCTCCGTCAGGATATCGCCGACTGCCGCACGTTCCGCACCAGCGTGAAGCAGTGCCCCGAGAAAATCCCGGTGGCTGAGGCGGTCCTGTACGCGGAAGGATACCGTCAGCGCGGAAATTGGGAAGTCCTCGGGGCACGGTTCCAGAAATTCCGGAAACGCCCCGAAAAAGACACGCTCCGCCTGAGGGTATCCTCCGAAAAGAAGAAAATTATGAAAGCCGGCCTTTTCCGATAATTTTTCAGCAATCACTGCTTGCCGCTCATCAAGAAAGCCTACGAAGCGAGCCCGGCCCCCCGAACTGCTAAGGCGGACGGCGTCACGGATCCGTGCCTCCAAGACGTCGTCATCCCCGGAATGTCCATTCATCAGAAGTAGACACCGTTATTTTCCAGCTCGTCCAGCACGTCGTCGCCGGTCAGGTCAACATTATACGGTGTGATGATGAACGTGCTTGTTGCCACGCGCTTGATCTTGCCGCCGTTTGCGTAAGCGACACCGCTCAGAAAATCGATGATGCGGCGCGATACGTCCTTATTGGTGTTTTCGAGGTTCAGAACAACCGTATGCATCTTGAGAAGTTCGTCGGCAATGGCGCAGGTTTCCTCGCCGAAACGCTCCGGTTTAAAAAGCACAACCTGAAGCTGCGCCGTAGCGTGGATATTGACCACCTTATTCCCGGAATTTCCAGAAGGACGCCTTGTTTCGCGCTGCTCCGGTTCCACGTTCTGCTTCTCTCCTGACGACATGGAGCTCACCTCTTCCGGTTCGGCATCATATCCGTAATCATCGTATTCATCTTCCGGTGGATTCCACATATCCTTGAATTTTTCTACAAGTCCGGCCATAGGAAAGAACCTCCCAAATTATTTATGATAGTTTCTAGGGCCAAAGAGAGCCGTACCCACCCGCACAAGATTCGCTCCGGCCTGAATCGCCGGTGAGTAATCAGAGGACATTCCCATTGATAGGTAATCCATAGCTACATTATCTAATTTTTTGGCCTTTATGTCAACAAAATATTGGTTCATTCTTAAAAAATAATTCTTAGTTTCCTGTTCCGGAGCTCCCGCAGGAGGGATTGCCATCAGGCCACGGACCTTGATTCCCGGCAAAGGAGCGATTTGCGAAAGCAGTTCTTCGAGTG
Organism: Bacillota bacterium; assembly: GCA_023410445.1. Taxonomy (GTDB): domain Bacteria; phylum Bacillota; class Clostridia; order Oscillospirales; family Acutalibacteraceae; genus Caproicibacter. The sequence continues at coordinate 161,717 of JAEYPT010000003.1, forward strand.
CATTTGGCAGCACACCGGACTTGTTCTCCTCCCCGCCGATATTGACTTCGACCAGAATATCGGTGACGATTCCATTTTTCACGCTCAGACGGGAGATTTCAGACGCGAGCTTTTCGCTGTCCACCGACTGGATCATGGAGACCTTTCCGATCAGATATTTTACCTTGTTGGTCTGCAAGTGACCGATGAAATGAAGCTTGCAGCGGGCAAGATCGTAAGCATCGTATTTGTCGGTCAGTTCCTGAACCTTATTCTCCCCGATATAACTGAGACCAAGAGATATAGCGTGATTGATGATTTCCGGCGCGACCGTTTTGGTCGCTGCGAGGAAAATAATATCCTCCGGCCTGCGGCCCGACTTCACCGCAGCTTCGGCAATCCGCTCCCGAATCTCTTTATAATTTTCTTCCACGTCGCGAAAACGTTCTTCCAGATCACCCGATGACTTTTCCGTCATATAAATCCGTCCCTTCCACAACAACTTCATCATGCAGATTCACAGTATCCGAGGTCATAAGGTCCTCTTTCGGCGGGCTGGGGTCACAGATTACATAAGCGTCGGTGCTGTATTCCGGAACGATCTGCCGGAACTGGAGCATACTGCCGTTGACAACGTAGACCCCCATAACCTCTTTCTTCTGCGTCGTCATTTTCCCGTCCGCACCCTTGACTTCCTTGGAAACCGTCAGAAAGTGGACGGTTCCCCGGCTGACGCGGATGCCGCTGTACTCCTGAACCACAATCTGCGCCGTTTCACGGCCGAGCGAAGCAAGCGCGGAATTCATATAATCACATTCAAGGATCACTGCGGCTTCCGATTTTTCGTCGGTCTGGTTCACTGCAGCCACCGAAGCAGGGGCTGTTTCATTCGAAACAAACGGAAAGCCGACCGTCACCGTGCCGCCGGAGCTTAACCCACGGAACGCAGCTGCGCTTGAGGCCGGAACGACACAGGCGAAATACCAGTTATAATTGGTGCATATCTTCCCCACCACACCGGTCATCTGGCCTGTGGAAACGCCCTCCGCCTTGCGGATCTGCGCGGCGGTGAGAGACGGAACCCCGTCGAAATCCAGCGGGCTGATATTCGCCGAAGACTGAATAAAATATCCTGCCGCCGGAGAAAAAATAGACGCTTTGGCTGTTCCGGCCTGAGAAGTCAGCGAGTCTTTCTGCGCCTGAAGCGCCTTAATCCTCGCGCCGAAACTGGAAATTTTTCCAGTGACCACCTGCCGCTCGTTAACCAGATACAAAAGGTTTTCCCGCTCGTTGGAAAGTCCGTAGAAATCTCCGCCGACCGTTTTGGAAAGCAGGCCGGAAAGCTGACGACCGATCAGCCGGTTGACGGTATCCGGGCTTGCGGCATAGGTATTGCCGGGGGTCTGCAGATTCTGCAGCTTCTGAATCTCGCCGTTTACCAGTTCTAACTGACGACAAGCCGCAGCCTGTTGGTCGCTGGCATATACCTCTGCGACTGTTCCGCCCTTCTCCACCTTGTCCCCCGTATGGAGAACATAATCGAACACGCCGCTCGCGTCCGATTTGACCGGAACTTCGGCGCGGACGGCAACCCCTTCCGCCTGTACGGTTTCAGAAGCGGTGAAATTCTCGGCAGTCTCCGTGAGAATTTTGACATGATGCATATTGTAAATCTGATAGCCGACGTAAAAAAGCAGAAGAATGGCGAGAACGGCAGATGCTAATTTCCTGAGAAACCGGCTGTTCAACTCATCGCCACCCCTTTCTCCGAACGGGGCCCCGCGCTCGGGCGGACTCCGCACGAAACTCTCAAAGCACTCATTGAATCCGCCCCATCTGCCGCTCCAGTTCCTTTCGCTTTAAAACAAAGAAAACCGGCCTGCCGTGCGGGCAATAGCGCACATCTTCCCGCTCCACGCGCTTTGCAAGAGCAAACAGCTCGGCGGGTGCGCTTTCGTCGCCCGCCTTTACGGCCGCGCGGCAGGCGACATTATGGTAAAGCCAGTCGAGTTTTTCCGTCGTGAGATCGTTTTTGCAGGAAACGAGGTAACCTGCCATTTCCATAACGGACTCCGCCACGCTCCCCCCACCTAGAACCATCGGTGCGCTGCGGACCAGAACGGTTCCGCTGCCGAAATCCTCCACCTCAAATCCGGCTTCGGCAAAAAGCTCCAGCGAATCCAGCACGGCAGAGTATTCGTTTTTGTCAAGCGTGACTGGAACCGGTTCAAGAAGCATCTGGCGGTCGGCTTTTCCAGCTTCGGCCTTCAGTTTTTCATAGAGCAACCGCTCATGCGCGGCATGCTTGTCAAGAAAAACAAGCTCGTCCCCGCGTTCCAGAATCAGGTAGGTTGCAAATGCCTCGCCGATCAGGCGCTCCTGTACTTCCGCCGGGGCTTCCGGCACCAATTCCGGCGGCTTTTCCGCTGCGGGAGCAGAAGGGATTTCCGTTCGGACCGGTTGGCCCGGTTGGACTTTCAGTTCTTCCTCCGATTTGTCTTCCCACGGAATCGAAGCCATATCTGATTTTACGTCGCGCACCATATAGCGTTCCGTCGTCTGCGGAGCCGGAGCTGGCACAGCAGGAGCCGGGCGAAAAAATGTCTCGGCTTCCGCAAACCGCATCTGCTTCACTGGAGCCGAAGCCGGAACCGCAGCAGGTTCCGGCCGATTCAGGGCCAGGATTGGAGGGGGGTCACCCTGATTCAGCGCCGTTTTGACTCCGTGGTAGACTGCATCGAAAACTGGTTTTTCGTTGACAAAGCGGACCTCCATTTTAGAGGGATGCACGTTTACGTCAACCGTGCCGCACGGGAGAGAAAGATACAGCACACAGGCCGGAAGCTTCCCCACCATCAGCGAACCGCGAAAAGCTTCTTCCAGCGCCACCGCCGCGGTGCGGCTCCTCACGGAACGCCCATTAATGAAAAAGTACTGCATACTGCGGTTCGGCCGCGCGGCGGAGGGCTTGCTGACGAAACCGCTCACCCCGACACCGCCCAGCTCATACTCGACCGGCAGAAGGCCCGCCGTAAATTCCTTGCCGAATACCGCGTAAACGGCTGATTTCAGTTTCCCGTCCCCCGGTGTGTGAAGGGTTTCCCTGCCGTCCCGAAGAAAACGGAACGAAACCTCCGGGTGGGAAAGTGCGACGCGGTCGATGACGGCCGCAATGGCGTTGCCCTCCGTGGAATCTTTTTTCAGAAACTTCATACGGGCAGGCGTATTATAAAACAGATCCCGCACGACCAAAGTCGTCCCCTGCGCACACCCGGCATCCTCGCACACAGGCTCTGAGCCTTCCGAAATTTCACAGTGCGTGCCCGCCAGTTCCTCCGCAGTACGGGTCAGCAGATCAATGCGCGCAACCGCCGCAATGGAAGCGAGCGCCTCCCCGCGAAACCCGAGTGTCGCGATTCCGTCAAGGTCGTCCCTGCCGGAAATTTTGCTGGTGGCATGGCGCAGAAAAGCAGCGGGAACATCTTCCCTCACAATCCCGCAGCCATTGTCCGTAACGCGGATGTACGTGATTCCTCCGTTTCGGATTTCTACCGTAACGGCGCCGGAACCGGCGTCCACAGCGTTCTCCGTCAATTCCTTTACAACAGAGGCTGGCCGCTCCACGACTTCGCCAGCGGCGATCAATTCGGCCACCTGTTTGTCCAGTATATGTATTTTCGGCACGGAGCGCGCCCCCTTTTATCTGATATTATAAATACAAATCCATCAACAGCTCGTCGCAATAACGGCCGTCAACCGTAAAATAATCCTTAAATCGTCCGACAATTTGAAAGCCGAATTTCCGATACAGATGAATTGCCGGTTCATTGTCGGCATAAACACCCAGATGGATTGTCCGAAGCGTTGACTGATTCTTTGCAAAATCAATCAGTTCCTGCATCAGAATGCCCGCCGCGCCCAGACCCCAGAACTTTTTTCGGACTGTGATTCCCAATTCGCAGTTATGTGCAAGGCGCTCTTTTTGCTCCGCACAGAGATTCGCGGAGCATACGAGTTCCCCGTCGATGAATCCGAGCAAATAAATACTGTTCGGCTGATTTTTCAGCTCTCGAAGGAACCGCCGCTCCTGCTCCACGGTTCGATTACAGCCGTTTTTCCCATACGTGAGAAAATCGCTTTCGCCGCCAACCAAGTTGCAGTACGCAAGCAATTCTTTGAAATCCTGTTCGACCGCTTTGCGAAGATTCAGTGTTTGTCCGTTTTTCAGTACAACCTGCTTCATTTTATCACCAGTGCCTATGTCTTACTGCGCAAGCTTGCAAAGCTCAAACAGCGTGTTCATGCACTCTATCGGCGTCAGTGTATTCACATCCATTTTGCGGAGCTGATCCAGAACCGCGGACTCGTTCGGCGGGGTCAAAGCAATCTGGTAATCGTCTTCCCCTTCCTCGCGCTTAGTACGTCCTTTGGGCTGAGAGACTTGTTTTCCGGCATCTAGTTCGGCAAGAATCTGCTTTGCGCGGGTGATCACCTTGTTCGGAACTCCGGCCAGCTTTGCCACTTCGATGCCGTAGCTGTCGTCCGCGCCGCCGCGAATGATGCGGCGTAAAAACGTGATATCGTCGCCGCGCTTTTTCACCGCGATGTTGTAATTCTTCACGCCCGGAATCAGGTCTTCCAACGCGGTCAACTCATGGTAGTGCGTGGCAAACAGCGTCTTCGCGCCGAGAAGCTTCGGGTCCGCGACATATTCCAGCACGGCGCGCGCAATGCTCATTCCGTCATAGGTGGAGGTTCCGCGGCCGATTTCATCCAGAATCAGAAGACTGTTTTTCGTTGCGTCCTTCACAATTTCAGCTACCTCCGCCATTTCCACCATGAACGTAGACTGGCCGGAGGCGAGGTCGTCGGATGCACCGACACGGGTAAAAATAGCGTCGGTTATGCTGATCTCCGCATAGGAAGCCGGAACAAAACAGCCGATCTGCGCCAGAATGACAATCAGCGCAACCTGACGCATATAGGTCGATTTTCCTGCCATGTTAGGGCCGGTGATAATCGCGACACGGTTTTCCCCGCAGTCAAGGCTGACGTCGTTCGGCACAAACGGCTCTTCCAAAAGTGCTTCCACCACGGGATGGCGGCTTTCCTTCAGGACGATTTTTCCGTCGAGGGCAATCACTGGCCTGACATAGCTCCGGTCGGCGGAAACCTGCGCGAACGAAAGCAGCACATCCAGCCGTGCGACTGCCGAAGCCGTCCGCTGTACGCGGTCGGTCTGCTCCGCAACCTGTTTGCGTACCGCGTCAAAGAGTTGATACTCCAGCTGCACGGATTTGTCGTGTGCCCCCAGAATACGACCTTCCAGGTCCTTCAGCTCCGGAGTAATAAAGCGCTCGCAGTTTGTAAGAGTCTGCTTGCGGATATATTCCGGCGGCGCCTGATCCTTATACGCATTGCTGATTTCTATGTAGTAACCGAACACGCGGTTATAACCGATTTTCAGCTTCGGGATGCCGGTTCGCTCGCGCTCCTGCGCTTCAATTTTCGCAACGATTCCGCGCCCGTCGCTCATATCGCCCTTTAACAGGTCTAGTTCCTCGTTGTAGCCCGGGCGGATGACGCCGCCCTCCCGCACGGAAAACGGAGGCTCGTCCACAATGGAACGTTCCACCAGAGAACGGAGATCATCCAGCGGATCAATATCTGTGAAAATCTGCCTGAGGAGCTCCGAATGGGAGTTTTCGAGCAGTTTTTTGAGAATGGGAAGGCGCTCCGCAGCGGAGGAAAGGCTTTTCAGCTCCCTGCCGTTTGCGGAACCGTAGACGATCCGTGTCATCAGGCGTTCCAGATCATGCACATCCGCAAGCTGCCCTGCAAGGCTGTCCCGCATAATCGCGTCGCCGGTGAGCTCTTCCACCGCGTTCAGGCGGCGGCCAATCTGGGCCGGGCTTAGAAGCGGACGCTCAATCCACCCGCGGATCATGCGCTTGCCCATCGCGGTGCGGGTGCGGTCCAAAACCCACAGGAGCGAACCCTTCTTTTCCTTATTGCGCATGGTTTCGAGCAGTTCCAGATTCCGGCGTGTATTTAGGTTCAGCCGCATGAACTGGGAATCGCTGTAGAAATCGATGGCCTCCATGCGCTCCAACCCGGAACGTTCCGTCTTCCGAAGGTAAGAAAACAGTGCGCCGACGGCACGGGTGATCTCCGGCTGTTCGGAAAGCTCCGCTTCCTGTAAATTCTGCTTATGAAACTGTTCCAGCACCAGCGCGGTGCAAGCTTCCAAAGAAAAATCCGCTTCATCCAACAGTTCAAGACTGGCGCTCAGACGCTTCCGGATAAATTCCGGAAGGCCTTTCAGATCCAGCGCCGCCTGATTGATGAGAATTTCCCTCGGAGAAAACCGGGAAAGCTCGCTGCAGAGCTGCTGGGTAAGGCCCTCCGCGTTTTTCCCGGAAAGCGACGCCGCGTGAAGCTCGCCGGTGGAAACATCCGCAAAGCAAATGCCCGCGCCGTTCCCGACCACACAGAGTGAAGCGATAAAATTGTTTTTGGTCTCGTCAAGCATGCTGCTTTCCAGCAGGGTGCCCGGCGTTACGACACGGATGATATCGCGCTTAACCAGTCCTTTTGCCAGCGCAGGGTCTTCCATCTGCTCACAGATAGCCACCTTGTAGCCTTTGGCAATCAGCCGCGCCACATAGGTTTCATAGCTGTGAAACGGAACGCCGCACATCGGAGCGCGCTCCGGCTGCCCGCAGTCCCTCCCTGTGAGCGTAAGCTCCAGTTCACGGGAAGCAAGAACCGCGTCGTCATAAAACATCTCATAAAAATCGCCGAGACGAAAAAACAGGATCGTATCCGGATACTGTTTTTTCATCTCGAAATATTGCTGCATCATTGGGGAAAGGGATGCCATGCTCCACCGCCTCCCGGGGAATTAGTGGCAGCCGCCGCAGGAGGAGCAGTTTCCTCCGCAGGAGGACTCCACGTAATCCGTTGTCTCCGGATCTTCGCCGTTCGCGCTCTGTGTTACAATCGCCTGAACGCGCTGCAGAAGATGATCCAGTTCTCCTTTGGCCTGCTGATAAGCGGCCATGCTCGGGTTTTCCATAATACCGGCATATAAGCCGCGAAGCTCCTGACTGTACGCCTGTACTTTCTCTTGGTCGCGCTCAGGCTTCTGAACTTCGGTATCCAGAGCCATCCTCTTAAGATTATACTGGCCGATCAGTTCCTGAAGTGTCGCGTCTTTATCCGTGCTCTGAATGGCAAGCTGCATTTTCAGATACCGGTCGTCTTTCTGAATTTCTTTGCCAATCTCGCGCGCAAGTTCAATAACATCCATGTCTCTGTTCTCCTTTTTTAATTAGGATTAACCAATTCTCCGTTTAAAATCCAGTTGCGGGCCGCCGTGATGCGAACCTCAACGAATGTTCCGATCAGTGCCGGGTCTCCGGCAAAATTAACGATGACGTTTCCGTCCGTCCGGCCGCAGAGCAGCCCGGTTTTTTCATTTTGCTCCTCCGCCAGCACGCGCTCCGTTCTGCCGATCAGGGAAGCGCAGCGTTGGGCGGAAATTTTCTCCTGAAACGCGCAAAGCTCCTGCAGACGCTCCGATTTTTCAGAGGCAGGCGTCGGGTCCGGCATCTGCGCCGCCCGAGTGCCTTCGCGCGGAGAATAAATAAATGTGTAAAGGGAGGTAAAGCCGACCTGTTCAATCAGGTCAAGCGTGTCCCGGTATTCCGCGTCGGTCTCGCCCGGAAAACCTACGATTACGTCGGAGGTCAGGGAAAGTTCCGGGATTTTCTCCTTCGCGTAAGCAATAAGCTCCAGATACTTTTCTCTCGTATAGCCGCGGTTCATCTCCTTGAGAATCCGGTTGCTTCCGGACTGAAACGGCAGATGAATGTGACGAGAAACGTGCTTTGACTCCGCGATGGTGTCGATCAGTTCGCGGGAAGCATCTTTCGGATGGGAGGTCATGAAACGGATGCGGTAATCCCCTTCCACCGCATCGAGCATGTGCAGAAGCTCGGCAAAGCTGACGGGATGCTCCAGATTTTTCCCATAGGAATTCACGTTCTGTCCCAGAAGCGTAATATCCTTGTAGCCTAACTCTACCAGATTCTGGAACTCTTCGAGAATCGCTTGCGGCTCCCGGCTGCGTTCCCGGCCGCGCACATAGGGAACAATACAGTATGAACAGAAATTGTTGCAGCCGTACATCACGGTGACCCACGCCTTGAAACCGGAATCCCGCCGAACGGGAAGGCCTTCGGCAATCTGCTTTTCGCCCTCGTGACTCCCACGCTCAAACACCCGGCCTTCGGTCAGAGTGCGGAACAGGAGCTCCGGAAAACGCGGAATTTCATGAGTACCGAATACCATTGTGACAAACGGAAACACGGTGCGCATCCGCTCGGCGGAGTGCTCCTCCTCCATCATACAGCCGCAGACGGCAATCACGGTGGAAGGATGCCGGCGCTTCAGATTCTTAAGAGCACCGACATTGCCGAACACCCGGTCCTCCGCATGCTCCCGCACGGCGCAGGTATTAAACAGGATGAAATCAGCTTCCTCGGGGTTCTCCGAAAAGGAAAAGCCCATCTCCTGCAAAAAGCCCTTAATCTGTTCGCTGTCCGCAACATTCTGCTGACAGCCATAGGTATGCACGAACGCCGTAGGTGTGCCCGCGCGTGCTCGGATTGCCATAATCTCGCCGGTTTCCCGGATATAGTCGGCCGCTGTTCGCTCCGGCGCCGTCCGCCCCGGAAATTGTTCTGCCAAAAGGAAATACCCCCCATTTCGGTTTAGTAAACATTATAGCATAGCGCGGCAATTACTTCAATAAAAATACCGCGCACCGACGAAGTGCACGGTAAGCGGAACCAATCTGTGTTTACGCCCGGTAAAGCCACGGAACGGTACGCCATAAAGCAATGCGGTTCCGAAGCCGCGCCTCGGTCTGGCGGCCGATTACAAGATACCGATCAAAGCCGAAATCCCGCACGGAGGAGCGAATCTCCTGAAAGCTGTTTCCCTCCCGGAGCATAACGTCTACCCCGCTCATGACAGCGGCCGGCAGACGATTGCGCTCTAAAAGCTGCAGCAGATCGGTATCGTGAGGATAGAGTGTTTTAACGACATCAATGACGCGGAGCGTCGCTTCCACTCGCTGAAAGATCCTCTTCCCCACCGGTTTCTGTTTGCCGCGTTTTAGTTCCGGCTGCATATTCCGCTGCAGCACCGCGGGGGCCTGCACAACCGAAGAAGCCTGCAAAAAACACCGGCACAGGAACTCTTCCGCATAACCGTAGCTGCATCCGTCGTGGAACTGGATGCTTTTTTCCTGCAAAAAGCCGCGTCGTATCAGTACGGCGGCAATATCGGCACCGTTGCCTTTGCGAAGGATATCCTTAAGAAATTCATTTCCGCCCGGCTGCCGGATTGCGCTGCTCACATTGCGCCGTTCCGCCGCCCTGGCTTCTTCCTTTCCAAAACAGCCAAAAACGAAATCTGCCTGGGAACGATTCGCCGTCTCGAGATAAGCAGGAAGGAACCCCTCGTACAGTCTGCGGGCAAATACGAAGGTAATATACCGCCCCTCAGCCTTCTGAAGCCCAGTATTCAGCGCCGAGGATACGTCGGACTCTCCGTTCTGAACGACAAAGCCGTGCAGCCCGCGGAGCTTCATCCACCGGACTGACTGGAACACCGTACGGTCCGAGGAACCCATATCAACAATTATATATTCCGTATTTATTTCCCCGGCCTGATCCGCAGCGAAAGAAAGAATCCCCGCGATCTCCTGCTCCACATTCCTGACCGGAAAAATCATGGAAAGCTCTGCTGCCTGCAATTTTTTACACCTTACCCCCTCGGCAATGCGCCAAAGTACTTCTCTCACTTCTGATTATTTAGTATATCATATCGAGTACAATAGAAAAGATAAATATTTAACAGATCGGTGCCGGAAAACATTATCTTTCTTAGTGACTTTCCCGCAGGCGCCAAAAGATGCCGGTTGGAACTGCCGATAAAGCCCCACATTCGCTCCGTGCCGATCACTTTTTCTCTTTTCTTCCTGTTTTTTTGCGTCAAGGGCTTGAAATCCAAAATCAAATATGATATTATAACAAAGCTGTCTTAAATAGACACGGGGCATTAGCTCAGCTGGGAGAGCGCCACACTGGCAGTGTGGAGGTCAGCGGTTCGATCCCGCTATGCTCCACCATAACGAAACCCGCATGGCTCTAGGGCCTGCGGGCTTTTTGTTGCTCAAATTTATTGTTCCCGAATCGATATCAAAACGGCTTTTGGGATACACTTGGGATACATGAAAAAAATCGCCCTAGAAGCCATCAAATTTAGGAGCGAAAACAATAGTAATTCTCGTTTTCGGAGGCACTTTTCCGCAGTTTTGCGGGATAATTCTCTACTAAACTTGCGGATTTTTATTCTATATATGAAATAATCTAAAAATAAGTATAAAGATTGTATTAAGATTATGAAAAATTGTTTGCTATAGGGCAAAGAAAAAGCCTGCGGAAGTACCATCCCGCAGGCCGATTTATAATATTTGGTTCCGTTATGCGCGTCGATGATTGCTTTCCAGAAGGATTTCAAAGGTATTCGCGGCAGCAATATCCGCGGAAGTGACGGAATGAAGATAAATATTAGTGGTTGACAGCTTTTTATGCCCCAGCCGGGTACTTACCGTTTTGATATTGGTACCGTTCGTCAGCAGCAGGGTTGCGCTGGTATGCCGGAGCGAATGGAATTTCCGATGCCGAAAGCCATTGTGCTTAAGAAATTTGCTGAACCACAGCGTTGGTGTTGAGGGATACATCGGAAGACCGTTCCACTGGGTGAAAATCCAGTTCTTCCCCTCCCATTGGTCGCCCAACTTCAAACGTTCCAGTGCTTGTTCATAGCGATACGTCTGCAGCATCTTCACGCAGGTCGGCGGAATTGCAAGAATCCGTCTGCTTCCAGCAGTTTTCGGCTTTTTTGTATGAATCCCTTCACCTTTTATAGAGTAATTGCTTTTGCTGATGGAAATGGTGGCTTTGCTGAAATCGATATCGCTCCATTCCAACGCTACGAGTTCGCCGCGCCGACAACCGGTGACGATTGCCAGATTGATCAGTACCTGATACATCAGCGGCTCCTTCGAAAGGCATTCGAGCATTTCCGCCGCTTCTTCCTGTGTGAAAATCTCAACATCCGGTGCGATTGCGGAAGGCAGTTCAATCTTTTCCTTGTTTGCCGGATTCGTCGGAATCAAATCCATTTTGCAAGCATTATGTAAAATCGCCTGAAGAACCGTGTAAATCCGTTTGATTGTTGCGTTTGCAATCTTGCCTTCTTTGCCGTCAAACCTCTTATTGCTGTTCACCAGATCCCTGACAAAATTCTGAACATGCTGAGGGTGGATGTCCTTTAGTTTCATCCGGCCCAGCATCGGAATGAGATAGGTATTAATGATTGTGCGGTAGGAAATCAGCGTAAGTGGAGACAGTCGGCCTTTGACATTGTCAAGATACATGGGGCAGAAATCTACAAAGCGAATGTTTTCCTCAGAAATGAAATATCCGTTTTCTATTTTAAGCTCGAACTCGACGGCAGCTTTGTTCAGCTCTTTCTCAATCTGGAATTTCGTCATGCCGGGGTCAGGTTTCCATGTTGTAGTTTGAAAAATATGCTTGCCGCTTTGGTCAAAGCCGCATGAGACACGAATGCGGAAACTTCCTCCCCGCTTTTCGATCGTCGCCAACGAATTTTCCTCCTTGTTTTCGGAGGACTGAGCCAGTATAATAATCTTGGTAGATAATTACCATACTGTCAGCCCTGCTGATGGTGTCCGCCTTTTCCGGTTGCCGCCGGGAAGGGCGGATTTTTTTGCATATTTGCTTCGATTTCGTTGATTGACTCTACAAAAATACCGGCTTCTCTTTGTTTGGACACCGTCATAAACTCGATGCTCTCCAAACCCACGCCGGTCAAATACTGATAGATTTCGTATTTTAGGCTTTCAAATCGGTAATAGATCACTTCCTCCATGACTTGAAATTCTGCCGCCAGACCCGCTCTCAGATTCGGAATGTCCTGCATGGATTCCATCTTCTGAAGAGCCGCAGCAATTTGGGGGAAAAGCAGACGGTATGGAACAAGCAGCTCGGCGGAGCCTTCGTTTGCCTGCCATTCCAGAAATGGGTTATGCTTTTGCATCACCTGTTCGAAGCTGAAATACTGGATGGTCTTGCTGCGATGCAGGGTTAAATGAACCAGCTCATGGCCACAGGTAAAGCTCTGTTCCCTTTTGCTGAGATGAGAGTTCAGCAGAATGACATCCTTCTCACCGCGCCCATAGTAGGGAACCGCCATGCCTTTTGTCCCGATTGATTTAAACGGGGCGATTCCGATTTCAACAAAGCCCTTTTCCAAACAGAAATCAACCATATCGATCGGATACCGGGCATCGCAGATTCCCAGGTCTTTTCTTAGCTGTTCGATCTTTTCATATAATTCCTTTTTTCGGTTATGTTCGCCCATACAGCCTCCTGCCCTACTGTTCCCTGCCTTTGATCTTCCGGATGGTTTCAAGAGCCAGCTTAATGTCGTCCGGGTCCACGCCGCTCTCCTGAGCTTCCTTTGCAAAGTTGAAGTATACACCGGAAAGCTCGTCGTTCTTCTCTGACCTGCCGAGCAGATAGTCCATCGACACGTCGAAAAAGTCGGCCACCTTCTGTAGTTTGTCCGTGTTTGGAGAGTTTTTATTCCAGCGGCTGATGGTTCCGTTGCCCAGCCCGAGCTTCACCTCAAGGGTGGTCAGGCTGTATCCCCTCTCATTCGCCAGTGCTCGTATTCTTTCTACAATTCCCATTTCTCTATTTTCTCCTTCCAGAAAATTACATGCACAAGTTCTCGCAGATTCATTGACTACTTGCATATCTTCATGTAGTATAGTTTTATCACGTGAACAATTGCTATCAACTACGTTTATCTACTTCGTATTAGCATCTGTCGAAGAACGTTCACTGAATATTTGCTATTCAGGGTGGTGAGAACAGGATAGAATATTTTCTACCAAAAGTCAATAGGTTATACCAAAGAAAAGGAGGAAAACTATGCCGGTCCGAATGAGATTACTCAAGGATGCCTATACCGAAATCAAAGCTCTCGACCCCAACACCGCGATTTCCCGCTACTTTATCCGTCAGCTTGTCCTTTCCGGGAAAGTGCCCTGCACCATGGCGGGACGAAAGCGACTGGTGAATCTGGACGCGCTGATCGCCTATCTGGCCAGCACGGAAGCGGATGAAACGAAAGGATGCTGAAACAATACCAGAATAAAAAAAACCGCCCCGTACTGCAATACGGAAGCGGCGCTGAGAAAAGTACAACACCTGCATTATAGCAGGTCACGGGAGAGATTTCAAATGACGAACGAAGAACTAATCATCCATCAGGCGAAAAAAATCATTGAGCTCCAGTCCAACATGGATTACTGGATGCATCGCTTTTTTGAAGCGCAGGAGAAAAAGAAAGAGAGTCTTTCTGAGGAAAAGGCCCATGAATTATGATTTTACATGCTCACGATATAACGACCACGGTCTCGGCTGGGCACAGGCGCAGTACGACCGTCAGGAGCCGCCCGAGCCGGACCCGATTCTTCACTGCAGCAAATGCGGAGACGATATCTGCGAGGGAGAACCCTATTTTCATCTGGACGAGGGCGACGTCTGTGAAAATTGCCTCTCACTCTATTACAAGAGGTATGCGGAATGGGAAGAGAAGTGACCTTTGAAAAGCACCGGGCCGAAGTGGAAATCGTGTTCAAAGACGGGAAAACCTGCTGCGAATGGTGCAACCTGTCTTTCCGCAATCGGAAGGGCCATATCTCCTGCAGCCTGTCGGGCGAGGAGATGGTCAGTCCCGGAGACACCATCGGCTTTTACTGCCCACTGAGGAAAGAGGGTGCCCATGAGTAGAGTGATCTGTATTGCCGGGGAATCCGGCAGCGGCAAAACCACCTCCATGCGGAATCTGGACCCGGCCAGCACCTTCTACTTTGACTGCGACAAAAAGGGCCTGTCTTGGAAGGGCTGGAAAAACCAGTACAGCTCCGCAAAAAGGAATTACAAGGCGGTCAGCGACGCGGGCTTCATCGAAACCGTCCTGAAAGGAATCAGCGAAAAGAGTCCGCAGATCAGAGTGGTTGTCATCGATACGCTCAACGGCATCATGATCGACGATGAGTTTGCGCGGGCAAAGGAAAAGGGCTATGACAAATGGCAGGATCTTGCGGCTTCCGTCTGGAGCCTTGTCAACAGCGCTTACAGTCTGCGCGACGACCTGACGATCCTGTTCACCGCGCACACCCAGACGGAGCGTGACGACAACGGCTACGCTTTCACCCGCATCAAGACCAGCGGCAAAAAGCTGGACAAGATTGTTCTGGAAAGCAAGTTCACGACCGTACTCATCGCAAAGTGCGTTGCGGGAGAATATATCTTCGAAACCCACGCCAACAGCAGCACGGCGAAAACGCCGATGGGTCTGTTTGAAGAGGACACGGTTCCAAACGACATTGCGAAAGTGATCCACGCTTTGGACGAATATGAAAAGTAAATAGGAGTTTTATTATGAGAAAATTTTCGAACTGGGAAAACGTAAAGCCCGCAGCGGAGCGCCAGCAGCTCCCAAAAGGCGGATATATCGTGAAAATTCTGGACGCAAAGGTTCGTACATACACAAGCGATAAAGGCACCTTTGAAAAGCTGGAAATCAGCGTGGACATTGTGGAAGGCGAGTTTAAGGATTTTTACGCGACGGACTACCGCAGCCAGACGCAGGAGGACAAGCGCTGGAGGGGTGTGCTCCGCCAGTACATTCCCGCCGATGACGGCTCCGAAAAGGACGAATGGACGAAAAGCGTTTTTAAGGCCATGACCGATGCGATTGAGGACAGCAATCCCGGCTACCACTGGGACTGGAACGAAACGGGTCTGAAGGGCAAGATCGTCGGCGCTCTGTTCCGCAGCGAAGAGTGGGATTATCAGGGCAAGACCGGCTTCGCCACGCGCTGCTTCAAGCTCATTCCGGCGGAAATGGTCAAGAGCGGGAAATTCAAGGTTCCGGCGGACAAGCTGTTGACGAAAACGGTCTCCGGTCCTTCCGGTCAGAATTTCGAGGAAATCTCCTCGGGCGACGACCTTCCCTTCTGACGCTTATGACACCGTTTGAAATAAAACACGCGCTGGAAAGCATGGTCATTCTGGTGGATACCAGAGAGCAGGATACACCGGCACTTCATCGGCGTTTAGAGGGGCTTTCCTGCCCCTTTGAGCGCGAGAAACTGGAGAGCGGGGATTACTCCTGCCGGTTCACTTTGCCCGACGGAACGCCCCACCGGCTAAACGTGGCGGTAGAGCGGAAGATGAGTCTGGATGAGCTCTGCTCCTGCTTCACCAGAGGCAGGCCGCGATTTGCACGGGAGTTCGAGCGTGCCAGAGCGAGCGGGACGAAGCTTCATCTCCTCATTGAATGCGGAAGCTGGGACCATGCGCTGAGCGGAAAGTACCGGAGCCGGTTTAGCCCTGAAGCACTGTCTGCCAGCATGCTTGCCTGGTCGGCGCGGTTCCATTCCGGCATCTTCTTCTGCAAGCCGGAGAACACGGGAAAACTGATTTTCAAAATTCTGCGATATGAGCTGAAAGAGCAGCTGGAAGGAGGATTGTTCGACGATGCTTGAAAACGGATACATAAAGCTATACCGAAGCATCACAACATGGCGATGGTACGACGACCCCATTACAAAATTTCTGTTTATTCATTTGCTCCTGACCGTAAGCATTAAAGACAGTGAATGGCATGATGAAATCATAAGGCGCGGCGAGCGGATTATTTCCTATCAGAAATTAAGTGAGGAATTGCATGTCTCCGTTCGATCGGTCCGCACCGCGCTGGACCATCTGAAAGCGACAGGCGAAGTGACAGTCAGGAAACACCCGAAATACAGCGTGGTTACTGTGCTGAACTTTGAAAAGTACCAGCAGGTGCCCGACAGAATGCCAGACAATCGACAGGGAGTCGACAATCAGGCGTCAGGCTACCGACAACAGTATAAGAAAGTAGAAGAAGATGGTAAGAAAGAAAAAGAAAAGAGCGGCGCTCCCGCGCAATATTCTCCCGAGGAATGGGAAGCGTTAAAGGCCAGACTGAGGAGATGAAGTTGTGTCCTATGAGCTGAAACGGGAAGATATTTTCGGTCTGGTTTCCAAATTGGGTGGGGAGACGCATGTGAAGGGCGATGAACTGTTTTTCCGGTGGTGTCCGTACTGCGGCGGTGACGGGCATGACCGGGATACGTTCAGCGTCAACCTCAGAACCGGGATGTTCAAGTGTTTTCGGGCAAGCTGCGGCAGGCAGGGGCATTTCGTTCAGATGGCGAAGGATTTCGGCTATCCGCTGGATTTTGAGCAGAATATGGGAAAGAAAATCTATCGCTCTCTGCCCCAGCAGAAGATTGAAGTTCGGAACAAAGCGGTCGAGTACATGGCGAACCGGGGAATCAGCCGGGAGACGGTGGAACGCTACCGAATCACGACCCGAAGGGACAACGACAATATTCTGGTTTTCCCGTTCTACGATGCCGAGGGGATTCTCCAGTTCGTCAAATACCGCAAAACGGATTTTGACTGTGCAAGGGATAAAAACAAGGAATGGTGCGAAGCTGACACCAAGCCGATTCTGTTTGGGATGGACCGGTGTGTGGATTTTGAAACACTGGTCATTACGGAAGGCCAGATTGACAGCCTGTCTCTGGCGGAGTGCGGAATCAGGAACGCGGTGTCTGTTCCGACCGGGGCACTCGGCTTCACATGGCTGGATACCTGCTGGGATTGGATTACAAAATTCAGCGAGGTTGTCGTTTTCGGGGACCATGAAAAAGGGAAGATCACGCTGGTGGACGAACTGTCTAAACGGCTCCCGATGCCGGTTCGGGTCGTGCAGGCCAAGGACTATTTCGGCGAAAAGGACGCAAACGACATTCTCCGGAAATACGGCAAAGAAGTGATTATCAGCGCCGTTCAGAACGCGAAAATTCAACCGGTCAGCCATATCCGGGAGCTGGCGGACGTCAAGTCCGTTGACATTTACAATCTGGAACGGATTTTTACTGGAATCAACGAAATCGACCGGGTGATCGGCGGGATGTATTTTGGGCAGGTGATTCTTCTGACTGGCAAGCGCGGCGAGGGCAAAAGCACCTTCATGTCGCAGCTGATTGTGGAAGCTCTGGAACAGGGATATAAGACACTGGCGTATTCCGGCGAGCTGACCGACTACCATTTCAAGCGCTGGCTGGATTTGCAGGCGGCAGGCCCGAAGAATATCACGGCAAACGTCAACCGCTTTGGCGAGGAAACCTATTTCCTCACGAATCCGGTGGAAGAGCGAATCAGCAACTGGTATCGCGGCAAGGCCTACCTTTACGACAACAACTGCATCGACGAAGGGGACGAATTCGAAAGTCTGGCGGAAACGGTGGAGCTGGCGGTCTGCCGGTACGGAATCCGGTTCGTGTGCATCGACAACCTCATGACCGCTCTGGACGTCGACCTGAAAGACGACCTCTATCACGCGCAGTCCAAGTTCATCAAAAAACTCAAGCAGATCGCGGTAAAATACAACATTGTTGTGCTGATCGTGGCGCATCCCAGAAAAACGGTGTCACGGCTGGAAAACGACGATGTCTCCGGCTCGTCCGATATTACGAATCGTGTAGATGTGGTGATGGCTTACACCCGAAGCGCCGATACGGATTGCGACAGCAGGCTTGCTATCCTGAAAAACCGTTTAACCGGTAGGCTGACCGCGAAGGGCGAAGAAATCCGGTTGTTCTACAGCAACTCCACAAAGCGGATTTCCAGCCTTTCCAGCAGCGACAAGGCATACGGATGGGAATCCGAGCAGGCGCAGATTGAATCCGGCCTGTTGGATTTGCCGTTTTAGTGAGGAAATATGATTGCATTTGAAGAAATAGAAAAGCTGGCTTACCTGAACCAGCCGCTGCCGAGATTCGCTTCTTTGCCGGAACAGTTCGCGTATCAGTGTATGCGATCGCTGTACGGCGATTATCGGAAACGCTTTATCGGGAAAGATCAGGCCAAAACCGAGCGCGATCGGATTAGGCTGGCTTATGAAAACGCACAAACCGAGGAAATCAGAGTTCTGGATACTTACAAGCGTACAAACGAAATCAACGTCAAGCTCGCCGGGCTCAGCAGACTGGTGGAAACAGGAGGCTGTGAGCGATGTAAAACAATCCTGCGAATATGGGATGGGAGAATAAAATGACGCGCGAAGAGAAAATAGAATTTCTGAGCCGATACAAAGAAATCGACGGTGAAATCAACCGGCTGTGCGAGGAGCTCTCCGTCTGGCGGGCAAGGGTGACGAAGATCACTCCTACCTACAGCGCTCTGCCGAAGGGCGGACAGCAGGACGACAGGCTCCAGTCGGCGATTGAAAAGATTGTGGAACTGGAGGAACAGATCAATGCCGAAATCGACACCTTGCAGGAAGCCAGAAAAGAAATCACTCGGGCGGTTTGCACGGTACGGGACAGCAACCTGCGTAAACTTCTGGTGCTGAGATACCTGAACCGGAAGGAAGATTTGACATGGGAACAGATTGCAAGCAGAATGAATTATGCTCCCAGACAAATTTTTCGTTTACATACGCAAGCATTGGAGAGCATAAAGCGATAAAATGGAATGACAAGTATATAATAAATTATGTCTTGCGTACTTGACATTATGACAAGTAAGGAGTATACTCGGTTCATCTTATGAAAGGGGATCTTTGTATGACCCGCGATGAAATTTTAATGCGAAATAAAGCCAGCAACCCTAAAGATGAAGGCAAGGCATATGTTGAGGATAAGGCTAGACGATATGGTGAAATAGGCTTGTGCATTGTTTTTGCTTTGCTGATTATTTACAACTTTTTTAAAGGAAAATCAACATATGACCTTTTAGCAATATTCTGGGGATATTTAGGCATGAACTATTTTTACAAATACAAAGCTAACAAAACGAAGGGAACTTTAGTAACAGCTATTTGCGGTATTGTTGCTGCAGTATGTTTTTTATTAGTGTATGTGCTTCAGACATGGTAATGAAATATGGAAAATGAATTGCAGTTCAACAACCGTATTCGGATGTGGCGTGCGGAAAAACGAATTTCGCAGGGTGATTTGGCTGAAATGGTAGGCACTTCCCGGCAAACCATCAGCTCAATTGAAAACTTACAATTCTGTCCCAGCGCAAAACTGGCTTTGCTGATTTGTATTGCCCTCGATAAAAAATTTGAAGATGTTTTTTATTTTGACGAATAGCCCATGACGGCATGGAATGTCACACTGCACCTGTGATATCATTACAATAGAAATTTTATAGAGATACGCTCCGACTGAAAAGTCCGGGGCGTTTTTGTTTGCCTTGAGGTGCATATGGAAAACAACTTCTATCACAGTCAGCGTTGGCGAACCGTGCGCAGGAAAGCCCTTCGCCGCGACAAATTCCTCTGCGTGGAATGCACTCGCTATGGAAAGAAAACACCGGCTACCGTCGTCCATCACATCAAGGAGCGGTCGGCTTATCCGGAGCTGGAATACGAGCTCGGCAATCTGGAAAGCCTGTGCGAAGCGTGCCATAACAAGAAGCACCCGGAAAAAGGCAGAAAAGTAAAAGGGAGATACTGACCATCCCCCCCCACCTTTGCATGGACTATTGGTAAAATTTATGCAACGGGGTTAGGCGGCACTTCCAATAGAGCGGCTATTTCAAGAAAAGGGGGTTCGAGGTTGCAGATTTACTGGATATAAAGATAAATCATACCAGCCAATACCTAAAGCCCCTTCATATACAATGATATAAACCTTTTCGCCAACTTCGATTTTTTTATAAGTATCCCGATCTATCTGGATTTCAGTATTCTCTTGTTTACCAGGCCATGGAGTAACCGTTGCATAGCATGTCTGGGATTTTCCGCCGGATACATTTTTATCGGTTACAGTTTCAATGTACTGCTTAGGAGTGTGAAAATCGTATTCTCGGTTCACATTGCAGACGGCACCGAATGAAAATATCGCAATACAGACGATAAAGCCCAGTACGACCGTAATTTTTTCTTTATATTCCTGATTAAAAACAAGAAACAGAATAATCCAGATGGAAGCAAATATTCCTGAGTATAGCCAGACTAAGCGGCTGTACTGCTGGTTATTAATTGTCCAGATGCACATAAACAACCCTGACATCAGAAGTGCGTCAGCAGTTGGTGAAAGCTCTCCTTTGTTATGCGCACCAAAAAAGGTACTTCCCGAATACAGAAAACAACGAATTATTGCCAGTAAAGGAATCAGTATTAAAAGACCTAAAGAAACGATTCCGACATGTGGGACAAGCCACGTTAATAAAAGGCTAAAATAGCTGAGTGTTTTGTATAATTCAGATTGCCTGTCGTATTCGGCTCTATTCTGCTTATAACGTCTGTGAGATGAGAAGTGCGGCAGCAACCAGTCCCGAAGTCCACTTTTATCGGAGCATACGGTATATGCAATACCGGCAACCAACAACAGGATAGAAAACCATCGAGATGGCATTATCCAAGAGGCAGCCGTTATTGCAATTGCAAGAGAAACCACGATTGCAATTGAGGGTGAGATAATAAATGCAAGAGAAAAAGTTGCTAATATAATTAAACCTATCGTTAAAAAGACAGAAAGTGATTGATGCAACAGAATCAATGTTATGCCTGAAGCTAATGCTCCAAGAACTCCTGTAATAATACGCCAAACAGGAAAAACGGTTGAAACTTTTTTACGCTTCATGTTCATTTATCATTCTCCACATTGTGTAGATATTGGAATTATATGATTGATTTAGAACATTGTCAATGGCAGTTGCAAGTAGCTAGGGGGTAAATATGGAGATTACTCTGCGGAAAACAGATGAACTGATCCCTTACATAAACAACCCGCGTAACAACAAAAACGCGGTGGATAAAGTAGCCTCTTCCATCAAAGAGTTCGGGTTCAAGGTGCCAGTCATCATCGACCGAGGGAATGTGATCGTAACCGGCCACACCCGCCTGTTGGCTGCACAGAAACTGGGGATTGCGGAAATCCCGTGCATCCTTGCCGACGACCTGACACCGGCGCAGATCAAGGCGTTCCGCATCGCAGACAATAAGGTTTCCGAGTTTTCCGAATGGGACGAAGAAATGCTGAAAACGGAATTTGAAGAGCTGGGCGAACTGGATTTTGACCTGAGCCTGACCGGGTTCGGCGACGATGAAATCGGCACGCTACTAGGTCTGGATGAAAAAAGCTCCGCAAAGGAAGACGATTACGACGTGGTGCTTCCCGAGGAACCGAAGGCGAAGCCCGGCGACATCTATCAGCTCGGCAGGCACCGGCTGATGTGCGGCGACAGCACAAAACCGGAGAATGTGGAACAGCTCATGGACGACAGAAAGGCCGACCTCTTTCTGACGGACCCACCGTATAACGTCGACTACGAGGGCAAAACGAAGGACAGCTTGAAAATCCAGAACGATTCCATGGTGGACGAAGTGTTCCGCAAATTTCTGGTGGACGCTTTTTCCGCCGCCGACAGCGTGATGAAACAGGGCGCGGTCTTTTATATCTGGCACGCGGATTCCGAGGGGTACAATTTCCGAGGTGCCTGCCATGAGCTTGACTGGAAAGTCCGGCAGTGCCTGATCTGGAACAAAAGCTGCATGGTCATGGGTCGGCAGGATTACCAATGGAAGCACGAACCGTGTCTTTATGGCTGGAAGCCCGGTGCTTCTCATCTGTGGGCGAGCGACCGGACGCAGACCACCGTGCTGAATTTTGACAAACCGAGCAGAAATAAAGAGCATCCGACCATGAAACCGATTGCCCTTTTCGATTACCAGATTCAGAATAACACCAAATCCGAGGATATTGTGCTGGATACGTTCGCCGGGAGCGGCACGACCATCATGGCCTGCGAGCAGAACGGGCGCTGTGCCTACTGTATGGAACTCGATCCGAAGTACATCGACGTCATCATTGACCGATGGGAGAAATTTACCGGAGAAAAAGCGGTAAAAATTAGTTAGCTATCGGTTGCCAATCATAATGCTTGGACAAAGAAAATATAATTGCAGTAAATCTTGATTGGTGATGGTATTGTGAAATATAAAATTGTGTGGATGGTCCTTCTGGCTGTTTTTGTAGTTCTTCTACTGATTTTCCTACTGATATATTTAAATTGGACATTGCCGGGTAGATCGGAGGGACACGGCTATTCAACAAATTTGGTTTCAACCCAATTGGTGAACTGAATACAAATATAGAACATTCTTTTCCTTACGGATTAGAGTGTTCTATTTTTCTATAAACCTGAAAGAAATCCGTTGACTTTCAGTGCGTTCAGAGTGATGAATGTGTCACCGAAGAAACACACTTGAAAGGCAGGAACCGAACATGTTCAGCACAGGATTTGGCATTGAAATTGAATTCACCGGAATCACAAGGGCGCAGGCCGCACAGGCAACCGCAGGGTATCTGGTCGGCAGCGTGGAAAGCAGCGGCGACTACTACAATACGCAGA
>JAEYPT010000009.1 GCA_023410445.1 Bacillota bacterium
TTTCCGGACAGGCAATTCCAATTGGGCACGGTGACCATGTTCATGAAGTTAGCTTCAGAACGGATTTTTATGAGAATCACTTTCATCAATTTGATGGAAGAACCGGCGGCATGATAAAAATCGGAGACAGGCATGTTCATTTTTTGAAGTCCGTCACATCGGAAAACGATGGCCATAGGCACCAGTTTAGGGTAGCGACTCTTATTGACAATCCTATCGGAGAAAAGGATTAAGAAAAACGATTCTCCATTTGCGGCTTCTGCTCATCGCAGTAGCCGCTTTTTTATGCCTCCATCAGCCTTACGCCCACCCGATGAATGTCGGCGTATTTCTTCCGGATCTGAGCCAGCGTGATCTTCTGGTCGTCCTTGTTGGTGATCCCGTTCAGAACGTCGTAGGTGATTCTCACGATGTTGTCGCAGTCTGGTTTTTTCGTGGGATTGATTTTCCCGGCCATGGCTGCCTTAATCTTGTTGCTTTTCGGGATCAAATATTATGCCGTGATGCATTAGCGCTCTCTAAAACTCTGGTAAATTTTAACATTATGCGAACCGTAGGATGCTTCCTGTTTAGGCGATTGTAAAATTCATTTAGATTTTTGTTTTGAATTTATAGCCGTGATCTTTATTAATGCTAATCTTGCAAAAATAGCAATAGCAAAATATAATGGTAATCCATAATAGCTCTTCCATGTGATCATCTGGTAAATACCGCCTAAAACGAAAAGTGGTTCGAGTACAAAGCAGGATAAAATGGACATTATGATGGATGCGATCGTATAACTCTTCCATGTTTTGAAGTATTGGTACATTAAAGAATAAATTAAAGGTAAACTAGCAAGGTCGATTGATGCGATCGGAGGGAATAATGGGAAGATTTCAACCGGATAATCCCACAAGGTAAGTTCTTCTCCCAATTCATCTAATGCTAGTATGATAATAGTTGCGATACCTGCAAATAAGATAAGCTCGGTCAATCGGGATTTATCCGCTAATTTCCACCAGATAAGTATAGATAATATGAATATCACAAGAAGGACCCACCATTTTAAGCGGAACACATCATTACTAACCCATTCATTGAAGCGGGTCGTTGTCAGTTTCCATTGTAGGTCATCATATGATAAATAATTGCTTATCGCGTATCCCATATATTAAGCTCCTAGTTCAATTCTTTTCTTAATTACTCTTTGTGACTTTTAATATTCTATTGGTAGCTCCTCTCGATAATAATATCGCTAGTACATAGACAGGGTAACTAAAAAAGTATGTCCAATGTATTAGTCGGTATAATCCTATCAGTGATAAAAGAGGCTCAATAACAAAACAAACTATTGCCGTGGTGATAAGTATAGCATATATAAATTGTTTTTTCTTGAAACGCTGATATATCTGGGAATAAATCAAAGGTAGGCTAATTAAATTAATGGAAGACAGTGGAGGAAATAAAGGAATAAAATCAACCGGGTAATCCCACAATACCAGTTCTTCACCATATTCATTGATGCCCATAAATAATACTGCTGTAAGAACTGTAAATAATAGAATTTCTGGCAGTCTTGACTTGTCCAACATAACGAGCCACACGATCATGATTAAAAAAATCAACAGAATTAAGAGCCACCATTTAAATTGAAAAACATCATCTGATAGCCATTCCTTAATGTGTGCATCGGTAAGTTGTTTCTGAATAGTTACACTTTCCGGTATCGATGATGTCATATACTTCCCTCCCCCAAAAGATCAAAATGCTATTTCAGACGATCAAAAGATCCCGAAATATATTGATCCTCCAATTGTTAATATCACCAAAACCAGCATGGCCAACAATGGCTTTTTGTAATGTAATTTTAATAATGGAAAGACCCCAATATAAAGTAAAATTGACCAGCCGATATTCCATCCATTATAATACTTTAATTCCCCAATGTAGTATAAAATTAATTCAACGAAAGACATAAAAACAATAAAGCCAAGCATGAACAAAATTTGCTTTAATATTCCTTTTGGATATCTGGATAAAAAGATTATTATGATACAAGGAAATATTAAAAAACCGAAGATATAATCGGCGAGCCTATCTATAGAATAAGATCCATAAAATAACCACAAAGACTTATTGTTTGTAATGATATTCTCAGTAAGCGCTCCAATGTTATAAAAAAGAAGAGTTGGGTAATATAGTTCCCAATGTTTCCAATCTCCCCATTTATAACAGGCACCAATTGACATTATTCCCAAAATTACGAGAGCCAAACATTACACATCTCCCAAATCAATCAACCATATCTAGTATTTCTAAGATTGTTGATTTTAACCTATTAAAATAATGTCGAAGATCAGATAGAATGATAAGGCCCTTTTTGTTTGTTCATTGTTGGAAGATATATTGAGAGTAATATATCCTTAGGTATCATTGATAAATGCAGCTATAACAAACTTCTCCGAAGAGACCGCTACCAGTGCATAATCTTTTCCACAGTATTTGTGATAGAACTCTTTTCGAAGTGTGAACGGAGCCAACCGATAAGACTGCAACTTTTGTCATTGGTGAAGGGATTGCCGTATGATAAATGGCGTTTATATTGGATGCATTCCAAGAATTAGGATAAACAGCCCCGCCATAAAAGTAGCGGGGCTGTTTCCACAAAGAGTCTAGATATCCATAGAGTTTAATTTGGATTCAACAAAAACCGTTTCTAAAGGATTAAAAATAATCCTTTAGAAACGGTTTTTTAGGACTTTTACTCTCGTATCACCATCAGAATAAGCGTGTGAAAATATTAGCCGTGTCAACTCCAAGGTTAGCTGTGTTTAATAAAGGTATTATTCTGAAGCTCCCTGAACGCAGTCATCAGTTCTTCCTGGGTGTTCATTACGATAGGTCCGCCCCATGCAATTGGTTCATGCAGCGCCTTCCCAGAAAAGAAAATAAACCGCAGACCAGAGTCCGGCTGCGCTGAAACAGTTATATAATCCCCATCTCCGAACAGGACCGCCGATTTCGATGATATTGTCCGATTGTTTATGACACCATTACCCTCGATAAGAAAAACAAAAACCGTTTCGTCTGCCTTTGTTGGGATAGTAATGTCCTCACCGATTGGAAGCGTAACGTCATAAATCGTTGCGGGAATATGTGCCGGAGTGATCCCTGCTACATCCCCAAAGCGACCGGAAAGGACTCCAATCTCCGCTTTCCCGCTGTTGATTCTGGGAATCAGGTCCCTTGTAAGGCTACAATAAGCAGGGGCTGTCATCTTCTCTTCGCGAGGAAGATTCAGCCATAACTGAAACCCCAGCATCCTGTCTGACTCTTTCGGCATCTCCTGATGTAAAATGCCGCTGCCGGCTGTCATCCATTGGCACTCTCCCGAGTGAATCGTGCCTTTATTGCCCAGAGAATCCTCATGGTCGATTCTACCGGAAATCAGGTAAGTAATGGTTTCAATTCCCCTATGTGGGTGCATGGGGAATCCGGCGATATAGTCAGAAGGATCGGTAGAATCAAACGAATCCAACATTAAAAAGGGATCGAAAGCTTTCACATCGTTATTGCTTAGCACACGGACAAGATGGACTCCGGCGCCATCTATAGCTCTTTGTCCTTGAATTTGCTTGGTGATTTCCCGCTTGATCAAATCGGATACCTCCTTAAACGTCATATTAGCATGCGCCCCTCTCAGCGAATCACTGAAAGGAGCGCTAATGAAAAGAGCTCATTTAAAGTGAATGATGGGTTCCGTCACAGAACGGGGGATTTTTTGTATGCTTGCATCCACACAGATGGACGGTTTCGGTTTTTTCCGCAGTAAACTCTTTTGGGGTAAATCCGGTCCCCTTGTGCGATCCGTCACAAAAAGGCTGGCTTCCGCTTCTTCCGCAGGCACACCAGTAATAGGTTTTGCCCTCCTCAACTTCGACGGCGTAGGGCGCTTTCTGTGCAATAACAGGTTCGCTCATGCTAATCGCTCCTTTCAGGTGATTTTCAACAACAGTATATTTCCTTTTCCCTTAAAAATCAATCTTTTTCTGTCAATCAAATCATCTTATGTAAAGACGCTGTGAGTTTTGGGCGAACACATCATCGGCACACTGTCACGCTGTAGTCGGCATAAATTAGCTGGCATCTCATTACGGCCATTTTTTCCGCCAGTCATTCATCGCAGTGAGAACGCTGTCGAAATCGTGCCCCTTCTCCGTCAATGCATATTCGATGGTAACCGGTATCGTCGGGACTACGGATCGGCTTATAATGCCGTTTTCCTCTAAATGTTTGAGCGTATCCGACAAAGATTTCGTGTTAATATGCAATTCTCTTCGAAGCTGATTATAGTGCTTTGGACCGGAACAGAGTTCATGAATAATAAAGAACGACCATTTGTTTCCGAATATATCCATTACGGCAATGATAGATTGAAGACATTTTTCGCTTTTTTCCATAACAACAACTCTCCAGTAAGTTTACAATATAAAGCTGGTCTAACCAATGAAATCATGTATAAATTAATTGCCTGCTTTACAAATTAATCATAACATATTAAGATTAAGATATCAATTAAGAAGAAAACGAACAGATGGTAAGCCCTTATGAGTGAAGGGGTTATGCTGAAAAGAAGTGAACGGAATGTCCGAAAAAATGCAGGCGATTTTTATGGGACATGGGTCTCCAATGAACGCCATAGAAAACAATTCCTATACGTCGAAGTGGACTCAGGTTGCCAAAGAGATAAAACGGCCCAATGCGATTCTATCCATCTCAGCACACTGGTTCACACACGGCACAAGGATAACCGACGCATCGAAACCCGAAGTCGTATATGACATGTACGGTTTTCCCGAAGCCCTGTATCGCGTTGCTTATCAGCCTCAGGGTGCACCGAAACTGGCGCATGAAACAATTCAGCTGATCAGCAGGCAGGTAGCCGTAGATAACACATGGGGGATTGATCACGGCACTTGGTCCGTACTTTCCCGGATGTATCCGGAAGCTGATATTCCGGTTTTTCAGATGAGTGTGGATGCCGACGCCGATGCTGAAGCTCAGTTTAAAATTGGAAAAGAGATCAGGGTGCTCCGCAATAAGGGCGTCATGATTTTGGGAAGCGGTAATGTCGTCCACAATCTTTCCAGGGTCGATTGGAATATGGAGGGTGGTTACCAATGGGCGCAGGACTTTGATTCTTATATTAAGAGCAACGTCATGGAGAAGAACTATCAAGATGTTATCGATTACAAAAAAGCAGGGCATTCGGCAGAAATGGCATTTTATACGCCGGATCATTTTGCGCCGCTACTCTATGTGTTAGGCGCGACGCAGGAAGATGATCAATTGAAGGTATTTAATGACTCGTGCACAATGGGATCGCTGTCCATGACCTGTTATCTCTTCGAATAAACGAGTTAACGATCATCT
Source organism: Bacillota bacterium (assembly GCA_023410445.1). GTDB lineage: Bacteria > Bacillota > Clostridia > Oscillospirales > Acutalibacteraceae > Caproicibacter. Next base: position 5,416 of record JAEYPT010000009.1, read on the forward strand.
GCCGCTCGTTATCCTCACTCTCGGGTCCAATATTGCATTCGTTGGTGTTTCACTGGTTTATAGAACAAAAAGAACGCTGAATTATATAAGGAGAATGAATTATGAACAATAAAAAGATTGGTGTTTTTGTAGGAAGTCTTCGCAGAGGCTCTTTTAGCCGTTCCATAGCAAAGGCGGCTGTATCGCTTGCGCCTGCAGAACTTGAATTTCGTTTCATCGATATCGGCAGCCTTCCGCTGTACAATCAGGACTTTGATGATGACGGACAGCCGCCCGAATCCTATCAGACGTTTCGCAATGAAGTGGCGGATCTCGACGGTTTCCTGTTTGTAACCCCAGAATACAACCGTTCCATACCGGCCGTGCTAAAAAATGCACTGGATGTGGCTTCTCGCCCATATGGACACAACGTCTGGAGTGGAAAGCCGGGTGCCATTATCAGCGTATCTCCAGGCGGCCTTGGCGCCTTTGGAGCCAATCACCATTTGCGTCAGCCCATGGTATTTCTGAACGTTTTGCTGCTCCAGCAGCCGGAACTCTATATCAGCAAAGTGGCGTCGCTTTTGGATGAAAAGGGAGAGCTTGTCGACGAATCGACCCGCACGTACCTAAAGAAATTTATGGATACTTTCGCTGAATGGGTAAAAGTTATCTCTGAGTCTCATTGAGTCTTACGCATTGAAATGACTATAATCGAGACATTTTAGTATTAGTCTGTTTGCTTGACGCAGAAACTCTTCATTTTATGGATTTCCCGAGTTTGTCATAATGAGCACCTGTACCACCGGGTGCGGCAATAGACATTTTGAGGGAGGCTGGCTATTGTAAGGAGATCACTCGTTCAGTGATCTCCTTTTTCTTTAAAATTAAACAAAAGGAAGAGAAAAATAAGCTTAAAAACTCCCCCAATTGCTATTGATTTAAGTACACAATATTAGTATACTTTAGGTGTAAGGTAAAGAATGGTTATTAAAAAAGAAAACCCGGATTATGAGCTTGCTGGAATTCCGGGAGGATCTCATGATTAGGAAATGAAAAAAACAATAACGGAACTAAAAGTTCCAGAATGCCTGGAGGCTTTGATAATGAAAAAAATGAATTCCAAAAAAATCAGCAGTAAAAGCACAGGGACAAAAGAGAAAAATGGCGATAATCATTATACCATTCCGAATGAAGTGTGCTGTTCGGCTGAATTCCCCGATGGATGCATTTCCAGTGATGATGCTTGATCAGGAAGCCCGGACAGATACCGGGCTTTCCCATTTTTACAAACGATGAGGAAGGCTATTTTCCCTATAAAAAAGCCCCAAATAAAATCGGTTCCTGAAAAGTCGTGCCTGAATCGCAATCTGATGCCTGAAGTCTCTTTTAAAAATAGTAATAATTATAGTTATCAATAATATGTTGCATTTTGGGTAAATTAGGATTATAATCAAGGCAGAATTTGTAGAAAAGGTGTAGGATCGTGAAACTCGTTTTGTTACGGCATGGGGAGAGCGAATGGAATCAAAAGAATCTGTTTACCGGTTGGGCGGATGTCGACCTGACTGAAAAAGGTGAAAAAGAAGCCGGGGATGCCGGTGAGCTACTTCGGCAAAACGGATTTGATTTTGATATTTGTTATACGTCTTACCTGAAGCGTGCAATCCATACCCTGAATTTAGTACTTGAAAAGATGGACCGGGAATGGCTCCCTGTGACTAAAACATGGAAGCTGAACGAAAGGCATTATGGGGCACTCCAGGGATGTAATAAATCGGAGACCGCACGGAAGTACGGCGAAGATCAGGTCAAAATTTGGCGCCGGTCTTTTGATGTGCATCCGCCCGCTTTGGAGGAATCCGATGCCCGGAACCCGCGGCTGTCGGATCAGTATCGTGAGGTTGCCATGTGTGACCTGCCTTTGTGCGAGAGCTTAAAAGATACGATCGCGAGAGTAGTTCCATATTATGAAAGTGTTATCCAAAAGGAAATGCATGCAGGGAAACGGGTTTTAATTACAGCACACGGGAACTCAATTAGGGCCTTGGTTAAAACTTTAGAAAATCTTTCAAATGATGAAATTAAGGAAGTCAACATTCCTACCGGCGTTCCTCTTGTCTATGAGTTTGACGAACAATGGAAAGTTGTGAAGAAGTATTATTTGGGAGACACAGAATTTGTCAAAGCTAAAGTCAATGGTGTGGCGAATCAGGGAAGAGCGGCGCTTGCAGATACATAACAACAATCCGTATCGGACGCTTATTTATGGTTGTTAACCGTAAAATTTCCAGAAACAGGGTCCATAAATTTATTTTATAATAAAAAGGAGTCTTGAAAAATGTCTGTTATTGATTTCTATCGCTGCGAAAAATGTGGAAATATCGTCGCGCTGATCAAAAAGGGCGGAGGAACGCTGACCTGCTGCGGTCAGGCTATGACAAAACTGGAAGCCAACTCGACTGACGCAGCAAAGGAAAAGCATGCTCCGGTCGTTACCGAAGAAGACGGCAAGATCAAGGTCGCAGTCGGTTCCACACTGCACCCCATGCTGCCGGAGCACCACATTGAGTGGATCGCACTTTTCGCTGACAACAAAGTCGAATTGAAATATCTGAAGCCAGGTGATGAACCGAAAGCGGAATTTACCGAAGTGAGGTCTTGCACCGTCTATGCGTACTGCAATCTGCACGGCCTTTGGAAAACAGAATTTATTTATGAAGAAAATTACGTCAATGAAAATGAAGCAGCTTGTTCCGCTGAATTTGAGCAGGGTTGCATTATTCCTGACTAACCGATTGGCAAAATGCCAACTGAAATTCTTTTTTTGAACAAATTTGGATTATTGCCGGTATTGCCTATTGCAGCCGGTCAATAAAAAATAATTAAAAGGAGTCTTGAAAATGTCTATCGTTGATTTTTATCGTTGCGAGAGGTGCGGAAATATCGTTGCCTTGATCAAAAAAGGCGGCGGAACATTGACGTGCTGCGGACAGGCTATGACAAAATTGGAAGCCAACTCGACTGATGCGGCGAAGGAAAAACACGTGCCGGTCGTTACCAAAGAAAACGGTAAGATAAATGTCGTCGTTGGCTCCACACCACATCCCATGCTGCCGGAGCACTCCATCGAGTGGATTGCACTCGTTGCGGACAACAAAGTAGAACTGAAATATCTAAAGCCGGGTGAAGAGCCAAAAGCATCGTTTGCCGAAGCGAAGACGGGCACCGTCTATGCGTACTGCAATTTGCATGGCCTCTGGAAAACTGAATTTTAAACGGTGAAAAGAGAGATCCTGTTAGATCAGGGTCTCTCCCGATTAAGAAAGGAAAAGACCGAAAGGAGGCCCTAATGTATAACTTATTAATTGGAGGAGCAGCCGGGCAGGGAATTGATACCACTGCGGCGATCCTTGAAAAACTGCTAAAACGCTCCGGGTACAGTGTGTTTACTGCAAGGGACTTTATGTCTCGGGTTCGGGGCGGCCATAATTTCTCGTTGATCCGTTTCGGTACGAAACCGATTCATTCGCACAGCAATCGACTCGACGGTATTGTTGCCCTTGACGAGGAAACAATCCGGCTCCATCAGGAAAAGCTGAAAGACAACGGATTTATTCTCTGCGATGATAAATTATCCGGGTCCGATCCACGACTTATCCGCGTAGAAATGGACGCGATGGCAAAGGCGCTCGGAAATCCGCGGGTTTCCGGAAGCATTGCGGTAGGGGCTGTACTAAAGCTGTTTGGAGAATCTCTTGATAACGTTGAAGATGTCCTTCGTACATTTGTAAAGCAGCCGTACCTTGATATCAATGTCAAAGCGGTAGAAGAAGGCTATCAGTCTACGGAAACGCGCTTTCCGCATCTGGACGGAAAGTATCGCGATCAGATGCTCATCTCCGGAAGCAAAGCCGTTGCTCTTGGGGCGATTGCCGCCGGTCTCCGGCTCTATTCTGCTTACCCGATGTCCCCCTCTACGGCTATTATGGAGACGCTTGCATCAAAAGCCGATGAAGCGGGTATTGTAGTAGAGCAGGCGGAAGATGAAATTGCCGCGATTAATATGGCAATCGGAGCTTCCTATGCGGGCGCCCGTGCTATGACAGGCACGTCCGGGGGCGGTTTTTCTCTGATGGTAGAAGCACTCGGCCTTTCCGGTATGGCAGAAATTCCTCTTGTAGTGATTGACGTCCAGCGCCCGGGGCCTGTGACCGGCCTTCCGACAAGGACGGAGCAAAGCGATCTGAAGTTTGTCATTTCAGCATCGCAGGGCGAATTCCCCCGTTTGGTGATTGCTCTGCGGAATCCGTCCGATGCTTTTTATCAGACCATGCGGGCTTTTAATCTGGCGGAAAAATATCAGATCCCGGTGATTCTGTTGAGTGACCAGTATCTTGGTGACGCCACGTCTACCGTTGAACGGTTCGATCCGAAGAAAATCCAGACAGTCGAGCCAGAGTCGGAATACTCAGAAAAAGGGGAATACCTTCGGTACCGGTATACGGAAAGCGGCATATCTCCCCGACTGATTCCAGGGAAGACGGAACATCTTGTGGCAATCGACAGCGATGAACATGACGAGCGCGGCTGGATCACGGAATCGGCGGAAGTCAGAATTAAGATGATGGACAAACGCATGAAAAAGCTGGAAAGCCTGAAACAGGATTTGCAGGAGCCGGAATTTATCGGTGACGACGGTTTCGAAACTCTTTTGATTGGCTGGGGTTCCACGTGGGGGCCGATCGAAGAGGCGGTTCAGCTGCTGAACGAAGATAAGAATGGTTGCTATGCCGCTCTTGTGTTCGGCGATGTCTATCCCCTGCCTACAAAGCTGCTCAAAGAAAAGGCGGCAAAAGCTCACCACATCATTAATATGGAGCAGAATGCGACAGGGCAGCTGGCAGGCCTGATCCGCGAAGAGACCGGCATTGTCTGCGAGAGCAGTATTTTGAAATACGACGGCCGTCAGATTTCCGGCGAGGAGATTGCCGAACGGATTCGGAAGGGGGAGACGAAATGAACCAGGAAACTTTTTGCACTCATGAAACGGCATGGTGCCCCGGCTGTGGAAATTTTACCATTTTGGAGTGCCTAAAAACTGCACTTGAAGAGCTTGGCAAAGACCCCTCCGATGTGCTGATTGCTGCCGGTATTGGTCAGGCGGCGAAAACGCCACAGTATATCAGCGCAAATGCGTTCTGCGGCCTTCACGGGCGGTCTCTCCCAGCGGCCGCAGCGGCCAAAATTGCAAATGAAAGATTGACGGTTATTGTCGATACCGGCGACGGGGATTCCTATGGAGAAGGTGGGAATCATTTCCTCCACAATATTCGCCGAAACGTTGATATCACTCATTTTGTCCATGACAATCAGATTTATGGATTGACCAAAGGTCAGGCGTCGCCGACTTCCGTGATAGGATTAAAAACCGGCGTTCAGACCGATGGAAATTTTAACGAACCGCTCAATCCGGTCCTTCTTGCCATCGCATGCGGTGCAGGGTTTGTTGCTCGTGCCTTTACCGGCCGCAGAGAGCATCTGATATCGCTGATGAAACAGGCTATCGAATACAAAGGTTATGCACTGGTTGATATCCTGCAACCGTGTGTCAGCTTTAACAAAACCAATACTTTTGCGTGGTACAATCATCGTGTCTACGAGCTGGATGAATCTTATGACTGCAAAAACAAGATTGCCGCCATGCAGAAAGCAATGGAATTCGGGGACCAGATTCCGATTGGCCTTCTGTATCGGGAAGACAAGGCAACATTTCATCAGAAAAACGCGGTTTTAAACCAGGGGACTCCTTTGCTCGATAGAAGGACGGATCCCAACTTTGTAAATCAACTGATCCAATCGTATATTTAATTTTTTGGAGGTTATTAAAATGGCTGTTAAAAATGCAATGACTTTTGATTTTCTTCATTCCGCATACGGCGGCGAAAGTATGGCGCATATGCGTTACCTGATTTGGGGAGACATGGCGGAAAAAGAGGGCTTCCCGAATGTGGCGAGACTGTTCCAGGCGATCGCTTATGCGGAACAGGTACATGCAACCAATCATTTCCGTGAAATTGGCGGAAGTACCTCAGATGCTACGGTAACCGCCGGAGGCGTGTTCGGCACAGGCAAGACAGCGGAGAACCTGCAGGGCGCAATCAACGGCGAACTGCATGAAGTGGAGCAGATGTATCCGGTCTATCTGAACGCGGCAGAGTTTCAGGGCGAGGCTGGCGCAAAGCGCTCTTTTCACGGAGCGTGGGAAGCGGAGAAGCTTCACGCAGAGCTTTTTCAAAAGGCTTTGGATGCGGTGAAAACGGGCAAGGACATTGAGTTGAAGGCAATCTATGTCTGCCCGGTCTGCGGACACACCATTCTGGATGAAGCTCCGGAAAAATGCCCTGTTTGCGGTGCAAAAAAGGAAATGTATCATAAGTTTTAAAAGTGTAACAGTTCGATTCACAAAAAAGCTGATACTGTAACGAAAGTTTTAGTATCTTAAGTGAGGTGTGAAAAATGAGTTTATTTGATTTATCCGGCAAAGTTGCCGTTGTAACCGGTGCTTCCAGCGGTCTCGGCGCCGACGCCGCGATGGCTTATGCGGAAGCAGGAGCCGACGTCGCGTTGCTGGCACGCAGAAAAGAAAAACTAGATGAAGTGGTAAAAAAGATTGACGACGCAGGCCATCATGCAATCGCGGTACAGTGCGATGTATCTGACGAGGAAAGCGTGAAAGCAGCTGTGGATACCGTGCTCAGTCAGTACAAAAAAATTGATATTTTGCTGAATGATGCAGGTGTTGCTCAGGGAGGCTCTGTGGAATCTCTCACAACACAGCAGTGGGATCAATCCATGAACATTAACGTAAAAGGCATCTATCTGTTGAGCAAATATGTGGTTCCGCAGATGAAAGAGCGCAAATACGGCAGAATTGTCAATATTGCCTCGGTCAACGCGGTTCTCGCAGACAAAGCGGATGCCCTGGTTCGCCATGTATACAACGCATCCAAAGCGGCAGTTGTTGGGTTGACCAAAGGCATGGCAGCTAGCTATGCGCAGTATGGCATTACAGTCAACGCTCTGGGCCCCGGCCTTTTCCTTTCAGAAATGACGCAGGATACGCTGTTTAAACATCAAGAGTTTTTGAACACATACAATGCTCTCTGTCCAGCGTCAAGACCTGGTGGCAAGGGGGAACTAAACGGACCGGTTCTGTTCTTTTCATCGGATGCCTGTAGTTATACGACTGGTCAGTTCATCCTTGTGGACGGCGGATTTTCTCTTACATAAATTTTCAATAAAATGGGAAACTTCGTTCAGAGATGTAACATATACCACATAATAAGGAGGCAGTAACAGAAATGCTGAATCAAGAGTTGGTATCTCTACTGAATAAACAGATCAACATGGAATGGTATTCCGCATACTTTTATCTGGATATCTATAGCTATTATACCGATCAGAACCTTGACGGCTTCGGCAACTGGTTTTACGTCCAGACTCAGGAAGAGCGCGATCATGCCATGCTGTTTGTAAAATATCTGCTGAATAACAACGAAAAAGTGGTTTTACAGGATGTAAAAGCGCCGGATAAAATTTTTGAAGACTTCCGTGAGCCGGCCAACGCCGCATTTGAACACGAGAAAAAAGTTACGGCATCGATTAATAACATTTATGCTGTTGCATATGAGCAAAAGGACTTTCGTACGATGCAGTTCCTTGACTGGTTTGTAAAGGAACAAGGCGAAGAAGAAAAAAACACCGAAGATATTGTAAAAAGGTACGACCTGTTCGGAAAAGATGCAAAGGGACTTTATCTGCTTGATTCGGAACTAGCCGCCCGCGTTTACGCGCCTCCCACACTTGTATTATAAAATGTGAAGGATTTCGGCAGGGATAAGATTATTGTATGGTAGCGAAATCGAATGCAGTTCGCAAAATTTCCGATTAGCAATGATGAAATTCAGGGAAAGATATAGGCATACCGAAAGAGCTGGATGCTATTATTCTTATTCCGGATAGTATATGTATGGTTACTTCAAATTCTAGAAGAAGCGCCGCTTGATTTAAAGCTCAAGCGGCGCTTTTGACGATTAAATAACAAATAAGCGTGTTGACTTAAGAAAACTAAGATTAACTATTAAACTATTTCAACTTAGTATTAGAGTATATGAAATTGGCAGACGAACTTCGTATAATTGCTATGACATGCAGCTGATCGAGCTTCGTGTTATTGCTATGACATGCTGCCTGACTACCGCCTGACGAACCTCGTGTTATTGATATAATGCTTTCAAATAATAAACCGAAGAAATAAACACTAACAGAACTGGAATGAATTTCCTTCCACATTATATCTCTTGATAGAAGTAAATACAATAATAATTGTCGAAATCGGAACTAAAAACCGGAACCAGTTCCGGTTTTTAGTAAATAGAAAGGCCCAACTAGACTCAAATAAAGTCCAGTCGGGCCATTTCTGTTGTTTGAGGCTTTTTCAACTTCTATGCTGGTGTCTTCACCAGTTCCGGAGGTACTTCCGAGAGTAGTTCAATCGCCTTTTCTTTGCTATTCAACCAACAATCCATCCGATTCGGATCCAACACCACCGGCATCCGACTGTGTACGTCGGCCATCGAGCGATTCGCGGCAGTAGTCAGGATCACAAACCGTTCTTTGCCTTCAAATATATTATATAACCCTGCCATATAGAGAGCGTGGGTCCCAGGTAGGTTAAACTGATACTTTGTTTTTTGACCATCGTGCGACCATTCATAGAATCCAGTTGATGGAATCACGCAACGCCGTGCGGCAAGACAGTCCCGGAACATTGGTTTTTCCGGCACCGTCTCCGCCCGGGCGTTGATGATTACCCCTTTGCCGTGAAAACTAGGAAAACCCCAGATAACGGTTTCTGGCGAGAGAAGTCCATTTTTTTGAATCAGAACCGGCGCTCGGTCGGTGGGGAAAATCTCACCTGTTTTTATTTCGCCGTTGACCTTCCGCTGAACCTCATTAATAATATCACGGATTTCCTGCAGCTCTTCGCTGCCAAAAAGTACATAGCGTCCGCACATTTCAATCACTCCGCTTCCTTAGCTTCAACAAACCACCGATTTCCTTCCAGCCATAAGTATTTCTCTCTGCCTTGTATCCGGCAGGTGTAGCGCATTCCGGCACCTCCAGCTTTCAGGCTTGCGGCTGGGCGAATGTCCACAACACGATCAACCTCGTAAATCTGCCCCGGTGTCCACCGAATAGCAAGCGGAAGAATGGTCCCGTCAGGCATATACCGGACAATCATTTCCACATACTTTTTACAGGCCATGATCCGCCTCCCCTTAGAAATAGCCTACCGGATGGATGTTGTGATCCTTCTTTGGGTCAAAGCCGGAAAGCTGCTGATCGGTGAGCAGAACAGCCGGCTGCACCGTATAGCTCCCGAAACGATCTTTTAGCCGGTCCACTGCATGATCCAGATGTTCTTTCTTGACCCGGCTTCGCTCATCACAGAAAAGATCCGTCTGCGTTGGAACGGTGTCGCTGGTTAAGTCGGTGACGCTGATTCCGACGCTGCGGATCGGATTTTGCCAGCGATAATGTCGCTTAAAAAGCTCCATGCCTGCTGCCGCAATCTCCGACGTGATTTTCGTATATGCCCCAAGGGTGTGCTGCCTTGTGAAGCTGTAGAGCTGGTTATCCCGGACGCTGATACAGATGGTCCGCCCCTTAAAGCCCTGTTCTCGCAGCCGCCGGGCGACGCTGTCAGCGAGTACATAAAGGATGATCTTCACATCTTCGTCAGTCTTCAGATCGCGCGGTGTTGTTGTCGAATTTCCGATCGATTTCACCACTGGCTGATTATCATACATCGCGACCGGAGAAAGATCCAAACCATTGGCAAAGCAGTGCAATACCTCGCCCCATTTGCCGAACCACGCGAGAAGCGTTTCCTCCGGAACATCGGCAAGGTCCCCGATAGTATGCACGCAATAGCTTTTCAATCGGCGCTGCGTTGCAGGCCCGACGTACAGAAGGTCGCTGACGGGCAGCGGCCATGCTATCTCTTTGTAGTTATCCTTTCCAATCGGTGTGATTGCATCAGGCTTCTTATAGTCGCTGCCCAGCTTTGCAAAAATCTTGTTGTAGCTGACACCAATGGAAACGGTAATACCCAACTCATATTTGATCCGCTGGCTGATTTCCTGTGCAATGGTTATGCCATTGCGGCCCGCGGCGTCGCCGGTTACATCAAGCCAACACTCGTCTAGGCCGAACGGCTCAACCTTGTCGGTATAGTCAAGGTATATCTCGCGGGCCATGCGGGAGAAGCGCATGTACAAGTCATAATGAGGCGGAACGATGACCAGATTGGGGCATTTTAGTTTAGCCTGCCAGAGGGCTTCTCCGGTCGAAACATGAAAACGTTTGGCAATCTGGTTTTTTGCCAGAATGATGCCGTGCCGCTGCTCCACGTCGCCACCGACTGCGACCGGCTTATTCCGAATGGCCGGGTTATGAAGGCATTCCACAGAAGCATAGAAGCTATTGCAGTCACTATGCAAGATCGTTCGCTCCATTATATTGCCTCCAAACAAACGTTCAGTACATATGGCAATAGTATAGAACATCCGTTCCTAATTATCAAGGGAAATTTGTGGGAACAATAAAAATTCCTAGCATGAAATGGAAAACCGGAACTAGTTCCGGTTTTTGTAATGCGGGTTGGTAATATTTATTTATTGAAGGTAATATTAAAAGGCACCCCGAAGGGTGCCGCGGTCGTGATGGATTGTTGAAAAAGTCAACTGTTAGCATTTGATTTTTTTAAAGAGTCCCCATGCTTCAATTTCTAATAGTTCCGGATGCTGTCTTAAATAAAGGCTCAATCGTTGAGAATGGTTGCCCAGCTGATGCAATTCATCACAAAGGTCGATTATTTGCTTAAGCGCCTCAGCTTCGGAAACCTCATCGTGAGAAATATCGCTAAAGTATCTCATACATCAACGATATCACTGGTCATTCCCTCATACTCGGTGCTGGATCCAACAGAGACAGAGTGAGAGGTTACTAATCTATATCGACCGGATGGTACGTTGATCGAAGTGCCAAACAGTACATAGTCGGAATTTGATGATTTGCTCCAAACTTTATAATTCGACCAACTGGATCCTGACTGTCTTTGCAAAGTAGCCGTTACGCCACACCGTGTTGCATCAAAATAACCGCTGGTTGAGGCAGTGACATATAGAGTGTTTCCACTGGGTTCTAGGCCATTTGAGACATCGCTTATATGTACATAATTCAGCTTGATAGTGGTGGCGTTAGCTGATACTGCTCCAATGCTGAATAGTATGGTAAGCAGGAGAACGAACGATAATATTTTCTTGACTTTCATTTTAATGCACTATCCTTCTTTGAATTTCAAATTCTGAGCAAATTTTAGGATTTCAGGTTTGGAGACATTCGAAACAACAATGTAGGTGCTTTTCGTTGTATTCCAGACCAATTTCCGTGCGGTCTGGTTTCCTGATGCCTTTTCTCCGTAATAGTATTTCTGACCGGAAACTTGTATTTGTTCCATTTGCTTAAGCTCACTATCATTATATAATTTTTCTGATGCAGAAGACTGATAGAACCTTATTGTCTCATCAGGGCTTTGGTATGAAATAAAGCATACATTATTAGTCTCCTGAGACATAGTTGCTTTGAATGTATCAGGAACCCAAGTTGGAAGATAAACATTATGAACACTATCACGTATCTGAGCGTTAAACTGTGTGTCCCAAGTTTGTGACTCCCCTGAATTATAAGCAAAATATCGATCAAAGAAATGAATCACATTATCTCTTGAAGCATTTACGGTGAATAACATTCCATATGTTATAGAAAAGACTACAAGAATAGAAGCAACAAAAATACCAATTCTTCTTCTCATACCCTGTAAATTGCGACTTTTGTTCTGATTTTGAATGAGGCATTTTATTCTATCATCGAAATTTGTAGATGGCAAAATATCTTCTAATTCTTCTTCTGTTGGCATAGAATCAATGATTAATTGTGTTTGTCGAAATGCACTTGCAGAAAGGATTTTCTCAAATTGTTTATCATTCATTATCTATGCCTCCATCCTCTAAAATATTGCGAAGAAGATTTCGCGCCCTTGTTAACCGTACTCGAACATTTGATTCACTGATACCCAAAGCTCGAGCTATGGCTTTTGTGTCAAGATCATAATAATATTTTAAAACGATAATATCCCTGTATTCGGGATTCATCCGAGGCATATTGAAGATGTTTGATAGAGATATTTTTTCAATGGATGTGTCTTCTTGGTTGGATTCGAACAAATCTGCATCATCGAGCGGCGTCTCAATTATTTTATGTCGCTTATTATAAAGTTTCCTTGCAGCATTTTCGCTAATAATAATTAAATACGGCTTAAGGTTATCAATCGGAATGCTGAGAACCTTGTCTGGATGCTTCACTAAGCTAGTAAATGCATCTTGTACAGCGTCTTCAGCTAGACTAGGATTACCTAAAATCTTATTTGCAAAGTATAACATAACTTTATCATAACGGCTGAATATGGTCTCTAGTGTACTCATGACATCACCTTTCGTGATATTTATAATTCTACAAATAGCACAAACAAGCGACTAATTCAACCTTATATTGCTAATATTTCACATTATCACCTCGTTTCAGACAATCCGCTCTACTTTACCATATCCAACAATTCGACATTTTGTTACAATTTCTAAATTTTTATTTTTCACAAATAAGTGATATAATTATGTCAATTAGTAAAAAAAGGGGGAAGTTAGGTGAGAAACATTTTATCATGGATTTGGTCAATTTTTTGCGGCCTTGTAGCTTTTGCCTGCCTTTTCAACTTGCCGGTAAGCTGGGGAGGACTGTTGTTCTTTATTCCCGCAATTCTATTTAACCCAAAGGTTGTCCAAGCTCTCAGGGACAGAAACATCCAATGCAAATTACCGGTATACCTTGTATCTTCAATTTTGCCGTTCTGTATTGCGATTGGGGTTTCCGCAGCTTATAGCCCATCACAGACACATGTAATCAACTCAACAAATAGTTCTTCGATTATTTCCACCAATTTAGCAGAGAGCAGCAGCTCCACATCATCTATTGTACAATCATCAGATGCAGGTTCCAGTAAAGTTTCTTCGAAGCCAGTTATGGTATCTTCCATCAATTCAGGTGCTAAGCTCAAGGCCCATTACATAGACGTTGGGCAAGGGGATTCTGAGTTTTTAGAGCTGCCAAATGGGCAAACCATGTTGATTGATGCGGGAAACCCGGAGAATGGATCTGAAATAGTTAGCTATATTAAAGGACTGGGCCATAACAAGATTGATTACTTGGTGGCAACACACCCGCATAGCGATCATATTGGCGGTATGGCTACCGTAGTCAATGGCCTGAACATTGGATCTGTTTATATGCCAAAGAAGTCAACCAATATGAAGACTTTTGAAGATTTGCTGACGACGATTCAAAGCAAAGGTCTAAAGATCAATACCGCAAAAGCTGGAGTAAATATTCTAAAGACTGGAAATCTCAACATAGATATCCTTGCGCCGGTCAATATCACTGGAGACGATCTGAATCAGTATTCAGCGGTCATTAAGGTAACCTATGGTGCAAATAAGTTTCTTTTCATGGGGGATGCTGGCCAACCTTCTGAAGAACAGATCACTGCTGATGTTAATGCGGATGTTTTGAAGGTAGGTCATCACGGGAGCAATACGGCAACGTCGCAAGCATTTTTGAATAAAGTCCATCCAAAGTATGCTGTTATAGAGGTGGGGAAAGGCAATTCATATGGCCATCCCACAGCCGTAACGCTTCAAAAGCTACAAGCAATCGGAGCTACAATCTATCGCACCGATACTGAAGGGACTATCATATTTACGTCGGATGCGAAAACAATTACGATTGATAAAAAAGCATCTCCGGTCAAGCAGCAAGCGCCGCCAGTATCTTCAATTTCAAGCCAAGCTTCAAAAATTATTGTTACCCCACAGCCCAAAGCGTCGGATAATCAAAGTGTTACGGTGTACATTACAAAAACTGGTAAGAAATATCATAGAGATGGATGCAGATATCTGAAAAAAAGCCAAATTGCAATATCTTTGCAGGAAGCTGAATCAGAAGGGTATGAGCCTTGTTCTGTGTGTGATCCACCACAATGAGGAGGAAGTATGAAGTATACGATAGATCGGTTTGAAGGCGATGTTGCCGTCGTGGAACTTGAAAACAGAGAAATCATCAATGTTCCTCGAAAAGCAGTTCCTTTGGAAGCCAAAGAAGGAGACATAATCGTGGTTGTGGTGGATACCCAGGAGACTGTTGCAAGAAAAAAGAAAATTCAAGATCTGATGAAAGATTTATGGACTGACTAATTAGCTGAAAATGGAGAAGCGACGGCAATCAACCATGCTTCTCCATTTAGCCTTGAACGATAAAGGCAAAACGGTCGTAAGTTTGATGTATGCACTTATAAAACCGGAACCGGTTTCGGTTTTATAAAATTTATGCCTTGATATATTTCCCTTCCGGTGCTAATGTTAGATTATAATGTCGAATTAGCAAGAGGGGTGCTAAATGATGGACTATTATGAGGCATTGGGCGTTGATGAAGATGCGACACAGGAACAGATAAAGGCAGCATATAGGACATTAGCAAAGAAATATCATCCTGATGTCAACGACGCACCAAATGCTGCAGCTGTTTTCAGGCTTATCCAAGAAGCTTACCAAACGCTTAGCGATCCACAGAAGCGTGAGCATTATGACCATTGTGATTCTGACGATGAACAAGAGTCGGTTCAGGAGGAGCCAAAAAATTACACCGCTCAATATGTTTATTCTTTTGATTCGGATATTGCTCCGCCGCAGTCGGAAAGACGAAAAGATATTCCTATCATAGATTCATTATTAGCAATTGCAATCGTAACTACGATCTTAAACGGTTTTTTACATGTACACCCTGCAATTAGTGTTTTACTTGGAATAGTTTTTGCAATCATATTAGCAGGCCTTTTTCAAACTCGAATTGGTTGGTGGGTAATTTCAATAATCTATAGTGCCATATGGGCCGCGGCCGGTGGCGGTATTGTGTGGGGTCTCTCAAAGGGAGATTGGATTTGGTTTTGGACATGCACAGGGGTAATATTTCTACTATCTCTTTTGCAGCATAGGCATAAACTTGATACCAAATCGTGAAACCGAAAAACAGGAAGCGGAACTAATTCCGCTTCCTGTTTTTTCAGAATGTTTAGTATAAAAATAAAGTTGCAATTTGGAAGGACATGGTATATAATTTTGCTATGTGGATAAATGAAAAAGCATCCACAGGGGACAAATCGTGAGCAAAACGATTCGTTCCCATGCGCCATAAAGGGTCACAGCCCATTATGACTTGTGAATGCCGATTGTACGTGGTCTATTGTACTGCGTATTTCGGATACATGTCAAGTCTGTGCCCTTATGTGACGTTGAGGGTGCAGACTTTCTTTTGTTCGCTTCCACTCCACAAGGACAAGCCTTGTGAACCGCTGATCGCAGTAGCTTGATTTTTCACTCAGCATACTCGTGAGCTTCTATCGAGCGCCTGTAATGAAGAAACTCGATAGCCAAACCAATTGGAAATACGATCTCGACGGTTTAGAGTACCTTGACAATTGCTCGAATAGATTGGATTCGTAAAGTTCTAAATCCCAGCGCGCAACCCACGATGCACATTAATGTGCCGTACTGGCGTCCACGCAGCCATCGGAAGCAGGCGCTTGCCGACTAACTGACTGACCGGCTCTTACAATACCAGTAAGAGAGGGGCCATGAAAGGGAAATAGAATCCACTAGGTGGCTTTGCTATCCAAGCGTTCGGTATTTATGATGATTTTCCGGGTGTGTCCAAACCACATCCGGGAAGTTATCATAAAATTATATGCTCTGCTTTAAGCTGAACACATAACTTTATGATAACAAGGGCAAAAGCTTAATGCTTTTACCCTAAATTATCAGTGGTGGACGTTATAGGACTCGAACCTATGACCTTTCGCACGTCAAGCGAACGCTCTAGCCAGCTGAGCTAAACATCCATTTTTTACAGCGCTTATTTATTATAGCGCATTCGACTGGAAAAATCAAGACCAAAGATCAGCAAAATTCGATTTTTTTATCTGGGGAAAGCCACGGTTCATGAATTTATAGTCAGACTTAGGCTTAATCGGATAAATCAGAAAGCTCTGCACAAAATAAGTTGAGGTGATTTCTATGCTGGACAATCTTGAACGACTGCTGCACTCGGATGCCGGGGCAATGGAGTATTTTTCGGGACTTCCTACGTATGTGCGGGAAGCGGTGAAAAAGCACGGAGAAGAGATCGACAGTGCGAAAGCGATGAAGCTTTTTGCAGAAAGCTTTATGGAGGATGATTCCTTTCGGGGAGCATGAACCGCTCCGGCTTTGCCGGGGCGATTTTTGCATATTATTCCGAAAAGCGAACATACTCTATTCCATCTTAATGAACGGAGCGGTGGAATGATTGACATCATACTTTGCGGAGATCGGGGAGACACTTCCGTTTCCGACGCGCTGGTTTCTACGCTTGCTTTATACGGCGGAGTGCGGGGCTGCGGACCCGACCGGCTCTTTGAACGGGGTGTTTCAGCGGAGTTTTTTCTGTACGAATGCGAGAATCTTCCGAAAATCGAACTGCAGCAGGGAATTATCCTATTTAAAAACAGTATTCGTCAGCAGCGTGCCGAAAAAATTCCGGAAAATTTTCTGTGTATTCTTGAAACGAAAAATGCACATGCTGCCGCTTTGCTGAAGGAGACGGGAACCGCTGCCGTGACCTGCGGTACGAGTACGAAGGATACGCTGAGCGTGGCGGCTTTGGACGGCTCCGGAGCGGTTCTGAGCCTGCAGCGGAGCATCCGAACTCTGGCGGGGGAGATCGTTGAGCCACGTGATTTTTCCGTGAAATGCTCGGCAGAACGGAGCCCGCACCAGCTTTTATCGGTCAGCGCCGTGCTTCTTCTTTCCGGAATCGATTCCTCAGGTGGGTATATCATTTGAAAAAATTAGCATTCATAATCGACGAGCGCATACGCAAAATAGTAAAGCAAACGCAGGAAAAAATCATTATTCGAAATGATGTAAGGAGTGTTGACTATGTCTAGTAGTAACAAACATGTGGTTCCTGAGGCTCGTGAGGCTCTGGACAAGTTCAAGATGGAAGCTGCATCCGAAGTCGGCGTCAACCTGAAGCAGGGATATAACGGTGACCTTACTTCCAAGGAAGCCGGTTCTGTCGGCGGCCAGATGGTCAAGAACATGATTAAAAAGTACGAGGAAGGCATGAAATAAAGACTTTCCCCGTTGACGCAGGTCACTGCTGGACAGTGCCTGAAAACAGCGAAAAGGGGCTGCCTCACTCGGGGGCAGTCCCTTTTCCGATTTTGCGGCTGATTAAGCTTTCGGGAGTTCCAGAATTGCGCCGCGGTTTGCCGAGGTGACCAGCGAAGCATACCGGGCAAGGTAGCCGGTGGTGATCTTCGGCTGGCGGGGTTTCCATTCCGCTTTCCTGCGTGCAAGTTCCGCGTCGTCTACCAGAACTTCGATCGTTTCGGAAGGAATGTCGATCCGAATCGTGTCGCCCTCCTGAACCAGAGCGATCGGGCCGCCGACCGCTGCTTCCGGTGAGACATGTCCGATTGCCGCGCCGCGGGTAGCGCCGCTGAACCGACCGTCCGTAATCAGAGCGACGCTGCCGCCAAGACCGCGTCCCATAATAGCGGAGGTCGGGTTGAGCATTTCGCGCATGCCTGGGCCGCCTTTCGGGCCTTCGTAGCGGATCACAACCACGTCGCCCGGCACGATCTTCCCGGCGTTAATTGCCGCAATCGCGTCCTCCTCGCAGTCGAACACCCTCGCGGGTCCTTCATGCCGCAGCATTTCCTCAGAAACGGCGGAACGCTTGACTACGCACGAATTGGGCGCCAGATTTCCGCGGAGCACCGCAATGCCGCCGGTTTTGCTGTAGGGATTTTCCACCGGACGGATTACCTCTGGGTTTTTGTTTTTGCAGGCGGCGATGTTTTCGCCGACCGTTTTTCCGGTGCAGGTGATCAGATCGGTTTTTAAGAGGCCGAGCTTGTTGATTTCATTCATGACGGCGTAAACGCCGCCGGCCTCGTTCAGCTCTTCAATATAGGTGTGGCCGACCGGCGCGAGGTGGCAGAGATTCGGCGTTTTGTCGCTGATCGCGTTGGCCATGTCCAGATTCAGCTCAATGCCGCATTCATGTGCGATTGCCGGGAGATGGAGCATGCTGTTTGTGCTGCATCCCAGAGCCATATCGATCGTCAGAGCGTTATGGAAAGCGCCCTCCGTCATGATGTCACGCGGACGGATATTTTTGCGGAACAACTCCATGATCTGCATCCCGGCGTGCTTCGCGAGCTGCAGCCGTTCGGAGTAAACAGCCGGAATTGTGCCGTTGCCCGGGAGTCCCATGCCGAGAACCTCGGTCAGGCAGTTCATGCTGTTGGCCGTGTACATTCCGGAGCAGGAACCGCAGGTGGGGCAGCCTTTGCATTCGTATTCGCGGAGTTTTTCCTTCGTGATTTTGCCGGCCTGATATTCGCCGACTGCCTCTGAAATGCTGGAAAAGCTGACCTTCTGCCCGTCCACCTTTCCCGCCAGCATGGGGCCGCCGCTGACAAATATGGTGGGGATGTTCAATCTTCCGGCCGCCATCAGTAGGCCGGGAACGTTCTTATCGCAGTTCGGCACCATGACAAGGGCGTCGAACGCATGTGCCAGAGCCATGGATTCCGTGGAATCCGCAATCAGCTCGCGGGTAACGAGGGAATATTTCATGCCCTGATGCCCCATGGCCAGCCCGTCACACACGGCGATAGCGGGGAAGACCAGAGGCGTTCCGCCAGCCATTGCGACTCCGAGTTTTACCGCTTCCACAACCTTATCAAGGTTCATGTGACCGGGAACAATCTCATTATAGGAACTTACAATGCCAATCAGCGGGCGTTCCATCTCTTCGTCGGTGAGACCGAGCGCGTGGAACAGAGCTCGCTTGGGGGTGTCTTTTGTGACAGCATCGCTGTTCATCTGCTTTCAACGCCTTTCCTTGTTAGACTTCTTTCTTAATTATAGTGTTCCGAGGGCGGGAAAGTCAATTGAAAACATTATTATGCAGATTTTCTGCTTTGTTAAATTCCACCTTGCCAGCATAAATTCAGAGCTCCAAAATAAATATGCTCGTATAGAAATAAATCTTTATAGAATCTTAATGGAGAATCTATTTAAAACCGCATGGCACTGCGGTATAATGAACGCTCGGTTATAGTAGAAAAAAGTCATGCTGATTTATGCAAAATGCTAAATCATTCTGAGAATTTAAACAAAAAATCTGTTTAATTCAGACTGCCGCCGAGACCGGGTGCAAGACAGGTCCTCCGGATTTTTAAACCTTCGGGAGAGTGTTGCGTATGCTGAAAAAAATGAAATCCCTGCTGATTGGAAAGGCGCTGAAAAGTTCCGAAAGTGAATCGGAAAAGTTTTCCGTTTTTTGGGGCCTGCCGATCCTTTCGAGCGATGCTATTTCCTCCGTCGCTTACGCCAGTGAAGAAATTCTGCTGGTTCTGGTTCCAATTCTCGGCATTGCATCCTACAAGCCGATGCTGGGAATTTCCGCAGCGATTGTGGGCCTTTTAATGGTCATCGCGTTTTCCTACCGCCAGACTATCGACACCTACCCGCACGGCGGCGGTTCCTACAGCGTTGCCAGTGATAATCTTGGCAAGCTGCCGGGTCTGGTTGCGGCCTCGTCCCTCTCGGTCGACTATGTGCTGACCGTTGCTGTCAGCACATGTTCCGGCACGGCGGCAATCGTTTCCGCTTTTCCGGCACTTGTGCCCTATAAAGTCGAACTGACGCTGGTCCTGATTTTGTTCCTGACGATTGGCAATCTCCGCGGAATCCGGGAATCTTCCGTGCTTTTCGGGACTCCGACTTATCTTTTCATTATTTCAATCCTCGCTATGATCATCACGGGATTGGTCAAGGTCTTTGTGTTCCACGATATTCCGCCTGTGACAGGGACGCTGCAGCAGCCGATTGAGGATGCCGGCATTTTCCTGATCCTGAAGGCATTCTCTTCCGGCTGTACGGCTCTGACCGGCGTGGAAGCCGTGAGCAACGGTATCCCGAACTTTAAAAAGCCTTCTCAACAGAATGCAAAAAAAGTGCTTTTGATTCTGGCCGGACTGGTTCTTTCTATCTTTTTGGGCGTTTGCTACCTGGCGTCCCTTTACCGTGTTTACCCCATGGACAATATTACACTGGTAGCGCAAATTGCTCAGAAAACATTCGGTAACAACAGCTTCATGTTCTACGACGTGCAGGTGACGACGGCCATGATCCTGATTATGGCAGCAAACACCGCGTTTACGGATCTGCCCCTGCTGCTTTCCCTTCTGGCGAAAGACGGTTTTGTGGCAAGAAGCTTTGGCAGCCGCGGTGCAAGGCTGAGCTTTTCCAACGGAATCCTTTTGCTGTTCGCCATGTCCTCTCTGCTGGTGATCGTATTCGGCGCCAGCACACACCACCTGATTCCGCTCTATGCTGTCGGCGTGTTCCTTTCCTTTACGCTGTCTCAGTCCGGCATGACCAAGCGGTGGATCACCCGCAGGCAGGGCCATTGGGTTCACAAGGCGGTTATCAACGGCGTGGGCGCGATCATGACCGCGGTTACCTGCGTCGTTCTTGCCGCAACGAAATTCACCAGCGGAGCGTGGGTCGTACTGATCTGCATTCCGGCACTGGTTACGATGATGCTGCTGGTTCGCAAGCATTATACAAAGGTGCGCGACAATCTTGCGATTGAGCGCAGCGCGAGCAATCTGATCGTCCGGGAACCGGTGGAAAATTATCTGGTCATTCCCGTTCAGTCGGTCAATAAGTCATTTATTAAGGCGCTGAACTACGCCATGACCATCAGTCACAACATTGAAATTTACCACGTCAGCACCGATCCGGTGCGGACGGAAAAGCTCCGGCGGCAATATACGCAGCTCGACGTGGAATTCCCGCTGATCGTGGACGAAGCCCCGTACCGCAACGTCAACGAGACTCTGGTTGCGCATCTGGACAAGCGTCTGGAAACGCTGAAAAAGCACGAAACGCTTTCGGTTGTGCTCCCGCAGTTTATCATCCCGAATATTTTCCATAAGATGCTGCACAATCAGACGTCCATGCGGCTTCGTCTTTCGCTGGTGAAGCGGCGGAACATCGCCCTGATTACGATTCCTTACATCATCAACGAATAATGTAAAACGAAAGCAGCTCCGCAAATTTTTGCGGAGCTGCTTTTTTGCGCTTTACTCGGAAAAAACGTTGTAGAAAACCGTTGTTTCAATCGGCTCCCGCTTGGTGTGCAACGGGGCTGGTTTTGCGTCCTCGGCCGGATACCCGACGGGAAGCAAAGCAACCGGGACATAAGATTCCGGCAGCGCAAATTCTGTTTCCACAGCCTTCGGGTCGAATCCGCCGATCCAGGTTGTGCCAAGCCCGAGATCGGCAGCCTGAAGCATCATATGAGTGGTCACGATGCTTGCGTCCGTTACGCCGAATTCGCCGCCGTCGAAGCTGCGCTTCGCGCTGACGGTTTTGTCGTAGCAGATTACAAGAACAACCGGAGCGCCAAAATGATGCGGCGTGCATTTGTTTACTTTTTCAAGCCCGTCTTTTCCGTTGACGACGAGAACGCGCTGCGGCTGATAGTTGCACGCGGTGGGAGCGAGCTGCCCCGCTTTCAGAATCCGATCGAGTTTTTCCTTTTCAACCTCTTTTGGGCTGAATTTACGCACGGAAAAGCGCTCCTGCGCCAATTTTTCAAAATCCATAAAGATCCCCTTTCTGCAATGCCTTTACAAAGAATGCTCGGTTTGCTATACTCAGTATAAAAAGCCGGCATAAAAATTTCAAGTACGCACATTTTTGTGCCCTAAAAGAGGGAACGGGTATGAAACAGACGGAGCGCATCTGTCAGGCAAATCGAAAATGCGGCGTGATGTACGCCCTTGACATCATCGGCGGAAAATGGCGACTTCCCATCATCTGGCGGCTCTCCGCGCAGGAGAGCATGCGGTACAATGAACTTAAACGGCAGCTGAACGGAATCACGAACATCATGCTTACACGGTCCCTGCAGGCGCTGGAAGAGCACGGGTTGGTCCGGCGCGAGGAGATCAGCCGCATTCCTCCCTGCGTGGAATACTCGCTCACGGACAGCTGCAGGCGTCTTCTTCCCGCGCTGCGGATCATCAACGCGTGGGGGGAAGAGAACATGCAGGGCGGAAGCTTCGTACCGGAGCGTTCGCAGCAGGCAAAATAAGCACGGGCCCCGCCGGAAGGCGGGGCCCGAATCGGTTAAGAGGTTATTTTCCAGAACGCGGCGCTGAAGGCGGGCAGCGTGCAGCCGCCGTCGAAACGTACGGGCTGTCCGGTCAGGAGGTCTTCCGCCCGGTCCGCTCCGGCGTTGAAATGCGCGTCGAAATCGGCTTCGTCCAGATTTACCGCCACCAGAATCCGTTCCCCTTCCACGGCCCGCTCAAAGATCAGCTGGCGGTTCGTCACGAGGATATTCCGGTAGCTCCCGAAGCAGAGTGCGCGGCTTGCCTTATGAATTTCCGCCAGACGGGCGATTTGCTCCGTCAATTCGTTTTCCTGCGGTGCTTCAAAGCAGGGGCGCAGGTCGTCGTCCGACCCGTTTCCCTTGACGCCCTCCGCGCCCCATTCGCTGCCGTAGTAAACGCAGGGAATGCCCGGCATGCCGAACAGCACGGCGTAAACAAGCGGAAGGTGCCGTTTTTCCTTCAAAAGACTGGCAATCCGCGTTACATCGTGGTTATCCGCGAAGCAGAGAAGATGCTTTCCTCGGTAAAGGCACCAGTTTTCCGGTCCGAACTGCCGGTTGAGGGAATAGGAGATTTCGAACAGGTTTCGCTCGTTGAAGCTGGAGTACAGACCCTTGTAGCATTCGTAATTGGTGCAGCTGTGCAGGGTGTTTTCGTTCACCAGCTGGTTGTAATCCCCGAACAGCATTTCTCCCACCAAAAAGAACTCCGGTTTCAGTCCGTCGCAGAATTCCCGCAGTCTGCGAAGAAAGTCGCGGTCAATGCAGTAGGCGACGTCCAGCCTCAGACCGTCGATTCCGAATTCTTCCGTCCACCCCCGGATGCAGGAGAACAGATGCTCCCGTACCTCCGGATTGCCGACGTTCAGCTTCACGAGCTCGGAATGCCCCTCCCAATTGTCATAGGAGAAGCCGTCATTGTACTCATTATTTTGACCAAAATGGATAAGGAACCAATCTTTATACTTTGAGTTTTCACGTTGGCTCAGCACATCCTGAAAAGCCCAGAAGCCGCGGCCCACATGATTGAAGACGCCGTCCAGAATGACTCGGAGGCCGAGCTGATGCAGGCGGTCACAGACGTCCGCAAAGTCCCGGTTTGTCCCGAGACGGCAGTCGATCTGTCGGTAATCTCTTGTATCGTAGCCGTGCCGGTCGGATTGAAAAACAGGGGAAAAATAGACGGCGTTCGAGCCTGTTTTTCGGATATGTTCCGCCCACTCGAGAACCTTCCGGATGCGCGGAATCGTGTTCCCGTCGTTCTCTGCGGGAGCTCCACAGAACCCGAGCGGATAAATCTGATAAAATACGCTGGCTTCAGCCCACATAATGCTGACCTCCTTGCAATTGCTTTCGTTTCTGTATCGGCTTTGTCGGAAAAAAATGAAGTCGAACGCGGACAAAAAACAGGACCGGCAGTTCCATCGGAATTTTGCCGGTCCTGTTTTTTTTGGGAAAAAAACTAAATACTTTCGCTAAGCTGGAATTTTCCTACTTCACTATACAGGATGCCGGACTGACCAGAAAGCTCCTCACTGGCTGCCGCGTTTTCCTCGGCGGTGGCGGAATTCGTCTGTACGACGGTGGAAATCTGGTCCAGACCTTTCTGAATCTCCTGAATCGCGCTTGCCTGTTCGGAGGAGGAACGGTCGATTTCGGTGACGATGTTCCGGACTGCGCCGGTCTTTTCGGAAACGTTCCGAAGCGCCTCGGCGGTGCTCTCTGCGATTTTGGAACCCTTCTGCACGGCGTTCACGGAATCTTCAATCAGGGAGGAGGTCTGGCGCGCGGCTTCCGCAGAGCGGGTTGCAAGCGTGCGGACCTCGTCAGCGACCACGGCGAAGCCCTTGCCCGCTTCGCCGGCCCTTGCAGCCTCTACGGCGGCGTTCAGGGCGAGAATATTGGTCTGAAAGGCGATGTCGTCGATGGTCTGAATGATCTTCCCAATCTTTTCGGAGAAACTGCGGATGCTCTGCATGGCGGAGAGCATTTGCTGCATGCAGGCGTTGCCGGTTTCTACGCCGGAAACCGCCTCACCGACATAACCGGAGGCTGCGCGGGCATTTTCTGCATTCTTTTCGGTTTCCCGCGAAATCCGGGCGACGGTGTTGTTCAGGTTTTCCAGCTCACCCGCCTGCTCCGCGGCGCCCTGCGCAAGAGTTTGCGCGCCGCTGGCAAACTGTTCGGCGCCTGTTTTGACCTGCTGGGAAGAGGCGGAGATTTGACTCAGCGTTTCGTTCATGGAGGCGGCGATTTGCAGCAGAGCTTCTTTGACGGCGGCAAATTCACCGCTGAAATCGCGCTGCAGCGTGATTCTCATGTCGCCGCGGCCCATTTTCCCAAGCACCTCGGCAATTTCACGGATATAGGCCTCATAGCCGTTCAGGCGCTCGGCAGTGATTTTGGCGGAACGGCAGAGGCTGCCGATTTCGTCGCGGGTAATTTGCTTTTCGTCCACCGAGGCGGAAAGGTCCCCTTCGGCGATCCGGCCGAGGACACCGTCCACGTATTTGACGGACCGAACGAGAGAACGCGAAATCAGAAAGCCCGCTGCTGCGCTGATCGCAATCGCCGCAAGCACGAGGGCGATCATGAGGCTGTTGTTCTGGGACTCCATCGCGTCGGCGCTGTTCAATACGTCGGCGGCCCATTTATTGGAAAGCGTAACCGTTTCATCGATGGCCTTCCGATGTTTGTCGTAGGCGTTCTTCAGGTCGTTCCGGGCCTTTTCAATCTGGGCCGGATTCCCAGACTGTACAGCGGGGACCACTTCCGCCGAATACACTTGATAGAACTGTTCGGCGTAGATGTGAGCGTCGGTTAAAAAGGATTTTTGAAGGCCGGTCTGGTCCTTCGGCAGATTTCTCTGCCAGTAGCTGTAACGGGTTTCGTAGTCCTTTTTCAGACTTTGAAAGTAGGTGCTCAGCTGTCCCTGCGTTTGGGCGTCCGTCGTGACCGTATATTGCAGCGCAGTCAAGTAGGATTCGATCACATATTCCGGTGGGGGAAGAATATCGGCGGTTAGATTGTTGCTCGTGATAATCTCGTTGTACATACTGCTGCCGATCCGGATTCGGTTGTTCTGGAGAATGGAAAGAAGCCAGACCAATACAATCATTATGATCATAGCCGCTGAGAAAAGAATCATTTTCAGCGTGATTTTCAGGTTCCTCATAGATTCCTGCGCCTTCATTTCCGTATTTTTATAGAAAAGCTTAATTTAGTATGGTAAAGCATTACGACAAGAAAAGCAATATTTTCCATAACAAACAAGAGTAATTAATGTTTTCCGGTCGCATTTCTTTTATTTTGAAGTTACTTGTCAATCTTTTTAACTTGTCGTGACTTAAGACCTGCTTTGTCTTATTGGGAGAATCCGGATCGGTGGGTCAAAATTTCCAACGGAGAGCGATTCTGCCAGCGCTCCAATGCGAAAGATGGCAGAAAAAATAGAATATTTCTCCAAAATAATTAAATTTAAGCAAAATTCTTTTCCACAGCTTTTTTATCCTTCTCTGCCCATAGAATAGAGGGCGGTAACCACCCAACCGGGGTTCCCGGGGATGTGTGATTCCACAGACGGAAAGGGGATAAAACGTGAAAAAACAATTACGGACTCTCAGCATCTTTTTAACCATCACACTTTTGATTTCAACACTATTCGGTGCCGGCGCATTTGCGGCGGTTGACGGCGGTTCCGGGGCCGGAATCGTCTCGGAGAATTTCAGCGCGCTGACCGACATGGCGCTCAACAGCAGGAGTACATACGATGTACAGCTCGACAATACGGCCCTGACACTTGCTGCGGCTTCCTCGGACAGCTCTGTCGTTAAACCGTATCTGCAGCCGGATGCGGACAACGCCGGTTCCTATGTTCTGGTTCTTGAGGCCTGGAAGGCCGGAACCGCTACGGTTACCCTCACCGCTTCGGATGGGGCAACGCTTTCCCGCGACGTGACGGTAGGCAGCACCGAGGCGGAAAAGGATTATACGGTTTCCAGCGACACGACCGATTTTTCCATGCCGTCCGGGAACAGCCGGTATATCACCGTCCACTATGAAAGCACCAGCCTCGATAATGTTTTTCCGACCCTTGCGGCAGATAACCCGAATGCGTTCAAGGTGGAACTGACGGATTACGATCCGGATAAAAACGATTATTACTTCCGCGTGGATGCTCTCGGCGCCAGCGGGCAGAAAACCACGCTGTACATGGGAAGCTCCGATTATGTGGTTCCGGACAAGCTCTGCACGGTAACCGTCGCACCGAATCGGGACCTCAGCATTGATACGAACTCCACTTACACCTGCAACCTGTACGATACCTACCGCTTCGTCGTCCGCACATCCTCCGCGACTCCGCCGGAGGTCACGGCCGTGAACAGCCGGGTCACGATCGACGATGCCAATGTTCAGAAAGTCAGTGGGGGCTACGAGTATGAGATGACTGCTCAAGAGGAAGGCAATTCTCTTGTAACTGCAACCGTAAACGGGGAAACCGCCGCGTTTGCCGTCAAGGTCAATTTCAACGATCAGCCGTCCGTTGTGTTCGACGGCCCGAAAACTTTGACCCTCCCGCAGGGAAATACCTATACCTACACCATTTCTGCCATGGGCGGCGGCACACCGGATCTGGTTTCGGATACCCAAGGGGCCGTCACGATTCAAGCGGCCCAGAAGGACGGAATCCGTTATACCTATACGGTGACCGCCGCGGGAACGCCGGGCACCACCGCAAAACTTCGGATGGTCTTCCCAAATTCCGGCCAAGATGAATTCGGCACGGATATCGGCAGCGTCACCATCGGTCAGCCCCCCGCCAACGCGATGAAGTCCGACACAAATTACGATTTCTCGCTGTATTACGGCAAAAGCTACCTGATTAAGCTGACCAATGTTTCCGGCTTTTCTACCGGATCGTCCGGGGTGTTCAGCATCGTTAAGGTCAGCCAGCAGGGCGCAGACAGCTATTATAAGCTGACGGCAACCGGAAATGCGGGGGGCTCGACGGGCCTTTACATGTCCACGCCCGGTCAGGCCACAAAGAAAATCTGCACCGCGTCCATCCGTGCGGTTGATATCAAATCCGACACGAACAGCGATTTCAGCCTTGCCGTGGGAGCAGGTTACCAGTTCAAGATCACCGCTCCGGGCGCTTCCGCCGTTAAATTCTCGGCAGGCAGCGCGGGCGTTGTGAACATTGTTCCGCTCAGCCATACCGGGGACGATTTCTACTTCCGGATTGTCGGCGCGGGCACGCCGGGCCAGCAGACCGGAATTTATGCCACCGTGCAGGGCCAGCCTGCGAAAAGACTTTGCGTCGTGACGGTGAAGGGCATTACGGTTTCCTCCGACACCAACACGGACTTTAGCCTCGCAAAGGGAAAAAGTTATATGTTCAAAATTACAGCGGCTGGCGCGGGCTCCGTCAGCTTTGGGGCGGGCAGCGCAGGAGTTGTGAGCACGGCGGTAGTTTCCCATTCGGGAAATGATTTTTACTGCAAAGTGACCGCAATCGGCAGCGTGGGCCAGAAGGCGGGCATCTATGTTTCCGTTCCCGGCCAAACAGCCCAAAAGCTCTGTGTCGTTACAGTAAAATAAGCAAATACTTAATAGAATGCTCCGGCGGATTTTGATCTGCCGGAGCATTCTTCGTTCTTAACAGTTTCAATGCCGTTGCTGATTAAAATTAAAAAGTATTTGTATGATAAACTTAAAAATTTATTGAATTTCTAAAAATCATTTACTTAATTTAAACTCCGTGCTACGATCTGGCTAAAAAGAAGCGGAGAGTGCTGAAATGGATCAGATCGATCAGGGCATTTTACGGGAACTGAGCGTGAATGGCCGCGCGACGGTGTCGGAGATCAGCAAACAGGTCCGTCTGTCGGTTCCGGCAGTTGCCGAACGGATTCGGAAGCTGGAGGAGTCCGGCGTGATCGAGTCCTATACCGTGCAGATTGACCGGCGGAAAAGCGGATACGGGCTGATGGCCTTTATTAGCGTGCGAATCGATTCGACAGAGCACATCGGCGCTTTTCGGGAAGCCGTTCTGCGGTTTCCCGCTGTCTTGGAGTGCCACCATATTGCCGGACCGTATGATTATCTCCTGAAGGTTCTGGTGGAGGATACGGAGGCTCTGGAGAAATTCCTGAGCGATTCTTTAAAGCGGATTTCCGGTGTAGCCGGGTCGAACACCGCCGTGGTACTTTCCACCCTGAAGGAACGGATTAATCCGTACTAAAGGGGGGCAATAACGATGTGGGACGGTTTTCGGTTCGGCATGATGCTTCAGTTTTCGGTCGGCCCGGTTTGCCTGCTTGTGTTCCGGACGGCCGGTTCCCACGGACTTTGGGCGGGGCTGCTGGTTGCTGCCGCGGCGGCGATTGTCGACGCAGCTTATCTGCTGCTTGCCGGAACCGGCGCTGCAGCTTTGCTACGCCGGGGTACGATCCGTAGGGCGGCGCGTATTTTCGGGTTCCTGGTTCTGGTTCTGTTCGGTGCAAAAACCGTTTTGAGCGCGTTTGGAAGCGCTTCTCTGCCAGAGACGCAGCTGCTTTCGGGAACGACTAGCGGATCGATTTTTTTGCAGGGCCTTGTGGTAACCGGTTCCAACCCGCTTACGATTCTGTTCTGGAGCGGCGTTTTTGCCTCCGAGGCGGCAAAGCGGGAGCACGGCGAGCTGTTCCGGTTTGGCGTGGGCTGTGTCCTTTCCACCGTTTGCTTTCTGTCCGCCGTCGCGGGGACTGGGTGCCTCATTCGCAGTTTTCTGCCGGCTGCCTGCATCGCCGGGCTGAATATCGCCGTCGGCCTTTTGCTTGTTCTGTTCGGCGTAAAGCTGCTGCTGGATCGGGATACGCCCGTTGAAAGCGAAATTTGAAATCCTGTTTATACAACAAAAACGGCTCCCGTCTCCGGCTGAAAGGCCGAAGCGGAAGCCGCTTTCTTTGTATGTTACTCTATTTTATAACGAAGAAATACAGCAGTACGAGCACACCGAGAACAATGCGGTAATACCCGAAAAATTTAAAATCGTGCTTCTTGATGTAACCCATCAGGAACCGGATAGCGACGATAGAAACCAGGAACGCGGTAATCATTCCGGTGAGCAGGATCGCCACTTCCATCGGAGTAAACGCGAAGCCGAATTTTACGATCTTTAACAGGCTTGCGCCCAGCATGACCGGAATCGCGAGGAAAAAGGTGAATTCCGCGGCGATTTCACGCGAACAGCCGAGCAGGATGCCGCCAAGGATGGTCGCGCCGGAGCGCGAGGTACCCGGAATCAGGGCAAGAACCTGAAAGACGCCGATCAACGCCACCGTGCGGAACGACATATGGTGGAAATCCCGAATTTTCGGAGTTTGGTTTTTATTGCGGTTTTCGATCACGATGAACAGGATGCCGTAAACAATCAGCGTAACCGCGACGGTCAGGTAGTTGTAAAAGACCGCGTTGATCTTGTCGTTGAACAGGATGCCGATAATCCCCGCGGGAATGCAGGCAACAAGCACCTTCAACCAGAGGGAAATGGTCGCCTTTTTCTGCCCAGGGGTCTTGTCGGAGGCAAAGGGATTCAGCTTCCGGAAATACAGGACCACAACGGCCAGAATCGCACCGAACTGAATGACAACCAGAAACATTTCTTTAAAAGCCGGGGTCACCTTGAGCTGGATGAATTCATCCACCAGAATCATGTGCCCGGTGCTGCTGATCGGA
The DNA here is from genome assembly GCA_023410445.1 of Bacillota bacterium. Lineage (GTDB taxonomy): Bacteria > Bacillota > Clostridia > Oscillospirales > Acutalibacteraceae > Caproicibacter. The sequence goes on from JAEYPT010000009.1 coordinate 35,591, forward strand.
AGCCATTCGGTCAGGCCCTCGACTACGCCGAGAAAAAGAGCCTTTAAAATTTCGATTAAATTCATATCATCACACTCACAGATTTTTTAACATGGTTTCTATTATATGCCCTCGCCGGTGCGAAAGCAAGGAAATTCGGTCTGCCGCTGAAAAAGCCCGACCAGGTTTTTAGCCGGGTCGGGAAAAAGTTCGCCGGTTAGGAAAAGCCCGGGATGAATCGGCGGGCGTTTTAGGTTATAATGAAAAAATAATGAATCGGAGGGAACAAAGTTGAAATCATATTTTTCAAAAATCCACCACGTGGCGGTTATCTGTTCGGATTACACCCGTTCTCGCAGGTTTTACAAGGAAGTGCTCGGTCTCCCGGTAATCCGGGAGGTTTACCGCAGCGAACGTGATTCCTGGAAGCTTGATCTCGCGGTGGGGGAAAACGAAATGCTGGAGCTTTTTTCTTTCCCCTCTCCGCCCGCGCGACTAAGCTATCCGGAAGCCGCCGGTCTCCGCCATCTGGCCTTTGAGGTGGAGAGCATACAGGAAGTGTGCGCGTGGCTGCAAACGAACGGCGTGGAACCGGAACCGGTGCGAACGGACCCATTCACCGGCAAGCAATGCACGTTTTTCTCGGACCCGGACGGACTGCCGATCGAGCTTTACGAACGGTGAGCGTTCAGCCGAGTACGTTCCGCACCGAGCCCAGCAGCGCAGCGGTGCGGTCAAAGGAAAGCTCCCATGCTCCCACGCCCAGAAGGCCTTTGGAAACGGCGTACCTCGCCTTAGCGCCAATGGAGGATGCGTCGTCGTAGCTGATGAAAACGGAACTGCCGTACAGCCATGGCACCTGGGCACTGGAGTCATAGAAACTCTTCCAGGAGGAGCTGCCCAGATATTTCGTGCGGATCGTATCGTATCCTACCGCTGAACCGGAGGAGAACTTCTGCCACAGGCCGTTGTTCGTACTGTTTACATTCTGATACGCGTAGCCGTAGAAGGGAACGCCCATCACGAGCTTGCCGGCGGGAAAGCCGGCGTTCAGCCAGGCTCGAACGCTGGTGTCTACACTGTCTTTTCCCTGCGGGGATGTGCCGGAAGGCATGTAGAGAGCCGCGTTGAAATCGGTGTAGGAGCACCACGGTCCCTGCAGGTCGTAGGTCATAATCAAGCCGTAATCGACCGTCTGAGCGACGGAGGAAAGGCCGATCCCGTTTGCGTATTGGCCGCTGGAGCCTCCGGCAAAGGAAAGAATGTAATGCTTGCCGTCCTTTGCACCCTGCGTGTCGAGACTGGTGCGCAGGGCCTTCATCAAGAGCCGGAAATTCTCGGGGTCGGAAGAGCGGTGCACATTTCCGGTTTTTCCGCCGCCGGTTGGGTATTCCCAGTCGATGTCGACCCCGTCGAACCCATAGGTTTTCACAAACGAAACCGCGCTTTCCGCAAATGCCGCACGGGAGGAAGACGTCAGCGCCGCGTCGGAAAAGCGTGCGGAATCGTCCCATCCGCCGATGGAGATGACGATTTTCAGGTTCGGATATGTATTTCGGAGCGTCTGGAATTTTGTGAAATTTTTTATATCGATGTCCGGGTCTCCGACGGCGACCTTATTATCGGCGCCGATGGAAGCAAACGCGTAATTGAGCACGTTGAGACCGGGAGCGTTGATTTTATCCGGCGAATATCCGGAATACCCGGCCCAGCCTGCATAATAGGCCGTCAGCATACGGGCCGGGTGGGTAAAGGCAGGCGGCGCCCCGCTCTGTGAGGAAACGGTGGAGGATACCGCTGAAGGAACGCTCCCGGCCGCGGAAGAGTTCCCAGCCGAAGAAGCACCCCCAGTCGAAGAAGCGCCTCCTGCCGAAGAAGAGCCAGAGGAAGAAGACGCCCCCTGTGCGGAAGAAGTACTCCCCGGCGAAACGGTTCCAACGGAAGAGGAAGAGACCCCGGAAGCCTGCGAGGATACCGGCCCGACGGCTCCGCCCGGAGGGGCAGAGTTTCGGAAGCCCACGGCGCTTCCCGCGAGCGTCAGAATGGCAAGTACGGTGGCTTTGGTATATTTGTTGTAGATCCATTCCCAGTTCATGCTGTTTCTCCACAAATCTTTAGAATGGTTCTATGCTACCATCAGGCAGCAAAAAACTCAAACCATAAAATCTGGAAGCACTGGGAGGGGTACCCGCCGCGGAAGGCTGCTTCTTACTGGAATAGATTGAGCAGCTTGTCGGGCAGAAGTCCGCCTGTTATTGCGTCGGCCAATTCTTTGGTCATTTCTATTTTCCAGCCGGTTTCATCTTTTTTCAGGGGAAGTGTTACGTCGAACTGCTTCTTTGTCTGAATACCGTCGATGATTTCCGCTGTTTTTCCTTCGTTTTTCGCGTTCATGAGGGAGGGAAGAACACCGGATAAATCCTTATTCGTGATCTGAACCTGCACCGCGGCGGTATTCCCCTGTTCCTTTGTGCTGATGGTTTTATAGGAGAATCCGGAAACGATGCTTTTCGCGACCTGATCCGCGTGGTCGCCGAACAGCTTATTGTCTTTAAAAAAAACTCCATTTTTCGTCGTGCCGCTGTTGTCCAGATAACGGTTAAAGGTCTGGAAATCCAGCGAAGTGAGCGCGTCGAATGCACTCTTTACGGTTTCCTCCGGCGTACTGTTATGGATGGAGGACGCCACGGATGATTCAGTGTTTTTCTGAACGTGCAAACTGCAGGCTGGGAACAAAAGAAGAATGAGGATAGCCGACAGCAGCGGAAGATATTTTGCTTTCATTTGTCTGCACTCCTAAACAATTGAATTACTGTGTTAATATAATAATACAATCGATTCCAACGTTTGTCAATGCAAAATTCCTATTTAAGATTAAATCAAGATAAAAAAGCAGCGTACAAGCCGCTTTTTGGCCTGCGCGCCGCTTTGACGTATATTCTTTTACAGGGGGCTGCCGAACGACCGGCGCCGGGACGCGGACGGAATTTCAAGCTCCGCACGGTATTTGGCGACGGTGCGGCGGGAAAGAGTCATGCCCTTTGCACAGAGTTTTTCCTCGATCTGCCGGTCGGATAACGGGGAAGTTTCTTCCTCTCGCTGCACCATTTCCCGAATGGCCTGCTTCACCCGCGATGAGGAGACGGAGCCGCCCTCCCGGTCCGGGATGCCCGAGGTGAAAAGAGAACGCAGACTTACGACCCCGAACCCGCAGAGGAGGTATTTTCCTGCAACTGCCCGGCTGACGGTCGATTCATGCAGCCCGAGCTGATCCGCCAGGGCGGCGATTGACATCGGTTTCAAATCACCCGGTCCGGTGAGAAAGTAAGGCTTCTGGAGCTCCGTCAAGCGTTCCAGAACGCGGGAAAGGGTGCTGCGGCGCTCGGATAGACCGTGAAGGACGGCTGACGCCCGTTTCATCTTTTCCCGCAGATAAGCCAGCGTTTCCTGGTCGTCCGTATTCGCCATGATCTTTCGAAACGCTTCGCTGATTCGTACGCGGGGCAGAAAGGTTCCGTTTTCCCGAATCTGCAGCCCGCCGTCCCCGTCTGAGACCACGGCCGCTTCGGGAATCACAAAGGGAGCGTCCGCTTCCGTATCGAATCCTCGGGAGGGGATGGGGTTCATCTCCCGGATGATTTTACAGAATGCCCCCGCAGTCGCGACGGGGATGGAAAGCCGTTTTGCCAGAAGCTCCACGCGGTTTTCCGCTACAAGCTCCAGATGCTGTTCAATAATCGTCCGCAAAACCCGCTGTTCCGCGTCCGTTCTGCCGGAGAGCTGCATCAGAAGGCATTCCCGCACGCCGGAGGCTCCTACGCCGCAGGGCTGCAGCGCTTTCACAGTTTCCAAAGCTATGTTGACCTTCGCCTCGGAGATTCCGATCGTTTCCGCAATTTCCGCCGATGTGCTCAGAAGAAACCCCCTTTCGTCCAGGTCTTCAATCAGATACCGGCAAACCCGCAGAGTTCCGTCGTCAAGCTCCGTTTCATCCAGCTGCGTTCGAAGGAAATCCTTGAACGTGGAGGATTTGGAAAGTCGGTAAAAAGGGTCGCGGAATTCTTCCTCACCATCTCCTCCGGCGGCTTCCAGTCCTTCCGGTTCCTCCCGGAAGGAGTCTACTCCGGGCTCCGGGGAGAAGGGTGCGAAGTCATCCGGTTCCTGCGGGAAGTCCTCGTCATATTCCAGAATCGGATTCTCCAGCATGATCTCGTCGATTTTTCTGCGCAGTTCCGGCAGCGGGAGCTGCAAAAACTGCAGGGACTCCACCATCTCGTGCGAAAGCAGCAGCTGCTGGCTATGTTTCTGCCGGATTCCCGCTTCGTACCCCGTCATGGCTGCCTCCTTTTGCCCGCCGTCACCTTCTGTAATTATTTTATAATTTTAGTTGATTTAAAACGAAGAGTCAACTGGAAAAAGAAGCTGAATTGTGCAGATTATACGAGAAAATGTAGGCAGAGAAGAGCTTTTCTTTGGTTCGTTTCCTCGCTAAAATAAAATTTTGTTGGAACGAAGTACGCTTGTCCGTTCGAAAAGCGAAAAAAGTTTAACGGAATATAATCCGGATTTTACATGCGGCGGCTATAGTAGAAATCAGCATGATCCGGGGGAAAAACCTCCAATTTTTCAGGGGTTGAGGGCTCCGGACCGGCAATCGAAAAAAGCGGGCGCCTGTTTGAACGGCCCGTGGGAGGATGAAATGAGACTTTCCGTTTCCACCAATATCATGCACCGGTCCGGGGAAGGCCCCTCGCTTCCGGTCGAAGAATGCTTAAAGCGTTGCCGCGAGGCGGGATTCCGGGTTCTGGACATTAATTTCTGTGACCTGACCTTTCCGGGTCAACCGCTGACGAAGCCGGACTGGGAAAGCTGGGTGCAGAAGGTAAAGCATCTTGCCCAGGAGGGCGGGCTGGTGTTTTCGCAGTCTCATGCGCCGTTCTATAACGTTTGCGGCGGGAAAATCGCGAACCGGGATTTTCTCGAGGAGATGGTCCGACGCTCCATCGTCGCCTCCGGGGAACTCGGCGTTAAATGGATCGCGATGCACGCCGGTACATTGTTGGGGCAAGGCTATTCTGCGCGGAATAGCCGGGACCGAAACCTTTTGTACTTTCGTCCCCATGTTGCCCTCGCGAGGGAATGCGGCTGCGGGATTGCGCTGGAGAATATGGCTGATTTCAAGGAGCACCGTCGGTGGTACACCGCTTCCGCGGAGGAGCTGATCGATCTTGTGGATGCCTTTGAGGAAGAGAATGTTGGCATCTGCTGGGATTTCGGCCATGCGAACCTGACTGGTGCGGATCAGGCGGAGTCGCTCCGGCAGATCGGCTCCCGGCTGAAATCAACGCATGTGGACGACAATCATGGGAAGACGGACGAGCATCTGGCGCCGTTTTACGGCAATATCGAGTGGGAGCCGCTGATGCACACCCTTTCGGAGATCGGGTACCTTGGCGATTTCACCTTTGAAGTGCACGGCTTTGCCGGGGGTATGCCGGACACGCTCCGGGGCTCCCAGCTGGAACATATCGCGGCGGTTGGGAATTACCTGCTCAGCCTCGCCTGACAGCAAAAAGGACCGCCGGTGAAAACCGGCGGTCCTTTGCGTCTGATTCGAATTAAGCCTTCAGGGCGTCGTATTTTTCTTTCAAATACGCGGCAAGAGCCTCCGCACCCTGCGCCTGTGTGCCTTTTTTCAGGCTGACTTCAAAGATCGGCGCCTGCGAAACGGCCCGAAGCCCCTTTTGAAAATTTGCGCTGTCGAATCCGACTGCTTCCTTCAGGTCGCACTTGGTTAGAGCAACCACGTCGATGTAGCTAAACATCGGAACATACTTAAACGGCTTGTCGTCCCCCTCTGGGACGCTTGCCGCCAGCAGACGGATGGATTCGCCGAGGTCGAACTCCGCGGGGCAGATGAGGTTTCCGACGTTTTCAATGAACACGACGGCGTTGTTGAGGTCGAGCTGTTCGGCGCCTTCGCGGATGACGCGGGCATCCAGGTGGCACTCGCCGCAGGTGTTGATCTGGGAGGAGCGGATTCCCTCCTGCTCCAGACGTTCAGCATCGATGGAGGAAGCGATGTCCCCTTCGATCACGCCGACGCGGATTCCTCCGAGAGCCTTGGCGACGGCGGAGATCAAGGTTGTTTTCCCGGAGCCGGGCGCGCCCATTAGGTTGACGGCAAGAATGTGCCTGTCCTTAAAATAAGCACGGTTTTCCTCGGCAAGTTTGTCGTTTGCCTCCAGCAGTTCCTTCATAATAATTACTTCCATATGTCATTTCCTTTCCTGATCAATTAATTTGCGCCTCCGCAAGCCGGAGAGCGGAGCTACTTGCCGTCAAAGGAGCGGATGAAAAAATCCTGACCGGTTCCCCGCAGCAGCGTAGAGTCACCGCCGCACTTCGGGCAGGTGAAGTCCTTCCCATGCGGGAATTCGAATCCGCAGCTGAGGCAGCGGAGCATGGCAGGCCGGTGTTCAAACTTCAGCTTCGCCCCTGCGCAGACGGTATCCCGGGAGGCAACGTCAAAATACATCTGCACCGATTCGTCGATGATGGAGGAAAGCTCGCCGATTACGAGGCTGATTTCCGTAACCTCGTGAAAACTGCGTTTTTCCGCTTCTTCCTTCATGACCTTTATAATGTCCAGAACAACGGGCAGTTCATGCATGTTTCATCCTCCCGACTTGGTTCCACAGAGCCCGATTTTCCTTTATTATAACGGCTCCGCGCTCTTTTGGCAAGAAAAGACGCGCCCCTATCGTTTTTCGCATTTTCTTTTTTGATTCGCGAGACCGCCGGGCAGCTCTTTCTTCGGCGACGGGATTGAAAACGCCGCTTCCACGGAATATAATGGAACGAAGAAGAGGAAAAGGAAGACAGCCTATGAATACAAAGATTGAGGGCTTTTCTATCCGGAAAGCAATGGAAAGCGATATTGACCTGCTTCTGGAATTGATTCAGGGGCTGGCCGAATATGAAAAAATGGCGGATGACTGTGTTGCAACGCGAGAGGTTCTGTGGAATTCCCTGTTCGAACGCGGAGCGGCGGAGGCTGTGATCGGGGAATACAAAGGAGAACCTGTTGGTTTTGCCCTTTATTTTCACAACTTTTCCACGTTCCTTGCAAAACCGGGCATCTATCTGGAAGACTTGTACGTAAAGCCGGAAATGCGCGGCCTTGGCTTCGGGAAATCTTTGCTCTCCTATCTGGCAAAGTTGGCTGTGGAGACCGACTGCGGAAGGCTTGAGTGGACCTGCCTGAACTGGAACGAGCCGTCCATCCAATTCTATCGAAGAATGGGCGCACGGCCGATGAGCGAATGGACCACCTACCGCGAAGAGGGCGAAGCACTGAACAAACTGGCCGAGCAGTTTTAACAAACCAATCTGTATGGAAGGGTTATGAACATGAAATATACGTTGAAGAACGACGAACTTACGGTTGAATTTAATACCTTCGGCGCCGAAATCACTTCCATCCGGGATTCCAGCGGCTTGGAATTTCTCTGGCAGGGTGACAAACAGTATTGGAAGGGACAGGCTCCGGTCCTGTTCCCGATTGTCGGAAGCCTGCGAAACAAAAGAGCTTCAATCGGTGGGGACAAAACCTGCTGTATGGAGCAGCACGGTCTTGCGCGCCGTATGGAGTTTGATCGGGTGAATCAGGATGATCAGTCAATCACCTTTTCCGTTTGTTCCGATGAACTTACCCGGGAGCGCTACCCCTATGATTTTCAGCTTCTGGTGCGCTATGTCCTGGAAGAAAAAAGCATCGCGACGGTTTACACCGTCGTCAATGCGGGTACAGAGGCTATGCCGTTCCAAATCGGCGGCCACCCAGCCTTCAACTGTCCGCTGACGGACCGCGAGTCTTTCGGCGAGTATATTGTAGAGTTCGACTGCGAAGAAACGGCCGAATGCCCCAAGCTGGTCCCCGAGACCGGCCTGGTAAACGTAGAGGACCGCGTGCCGATCCTGAACCATGCGAAAGTTCTCAAGCTCGACCACAGTCTGTTCCGCGAGGACGCGCTGATCTTCGACAGTCTGCAGTCCCGCGGCGCAAGGCTTTTCAACCCGGAAACCGGACGCGGAGTCCGGATTGACTTCCCGGATTTCCGGTATTTTCTGGTGTGGTCCAGCGCGAACAACGGGCCGTTTGTGGCTTTGGAGCCTTGGACGGGACTGGGAACCTGCAGCGACGAGGACGACGTTTTCGAGAAGAAGCGCGGCGTCTGCCTGGCAGCTCCCGGCGACAGCAAAACATTTTCCTATAGGGTTACGATCCTGAACGGATAAAAAGCCGCCCGCGGTGCATCAAAGCCGATGCCGCCGCGGGCGTGTTTTTCTTCTATTTTCTGCCCGTAACGGCGTCGGACGCCTCGTCGTCATCCGTTTCGGGCGTTTGCTTTCCGTTCAGCCAGTGGACGCGTTCAGCGGCTTCTTCGGGGGTGTTCCATTCACTTTCGGACTCCCATTTTCCGTCCGCGTGGAAAAAGCCGGCCGCCCATCGGCCAGGTTCGGATTTCTGATAGGAATACACAAAATCACCCTTTCTTTTTCGGCTCGTGCTGAAGTCCGTGGTCGTCTCCCTTGACGGGCTTGGGGACGGTATACAGGTCGGTGTAAGCTTCCGCTTCCGCTTCGTTTGCCGGCGGAGTCTGAATCAGCCCGGTGCACTCGGTGGAGGACACCACCGTATCTGTCGTATAGTCATAATCGTTCAGCTCATCCTCCGTGGGAGCAAGCTGCTTGTTTTGTTTGTTCTTTTCATCCATCGTCATCCCTCCTCTCCGCATTGAAAGTTAGTTTGTCCGGGGTGGTAGGTTTTTATTTTCAACCGTCATCGGCAAATTTTGCCCGGTCGGAAAAGCACTTGACAGGGATTTTCAAACGGTCTATTCTGATTGAAAAATAAATGGGGAGTGGGAACATATGAAATCCGGAGAATTTGAATTCAGAAAACTGAGAGAAGAAGATTTCCAAGGGGTTTCCAAACTGATCTGGGATGGATTCAGCGAGTTCGAAGCTCCCGAATATCCGGAGGAGGGTCTGCACACTTTCCGGGAATTCATTGAGCCCGCCAGCCTGTCCAAGGCCGCCGAGAGCGGAGCAATGAGTTTTTGGGGCTGCTTTGCGGGGCGGGAAGCAGCGGGCGTGATCGCCTCGCGGAAAAAAAGCCATATTAGCCTGCTGTTTGTCGCAAAGAACTATCAGCGCCGGGGCATCGCAGCGGAACTGTTCGCCCGCCTGAAAACGGAATTGCTGACGGCTTATCCGGAGACTGCGGCAATTACGGTGCATTCGTCCCCTTACGCCGTGCCGGTTTATGAAAAGCTTGGTTTTACCGCGATAGATGAGGAACAGCTTCAGGATGGACTCCGTTTTATCCCGATGAAATACCGATTGTAACCGATTTCAGCCAGACAAGGCTTTTATTCAATCAGCGTAAGCTTCTGCAAAAGAGGGAAAGATATTCGAAATATTTTAAAAACAGGAGAGATTTTTCATGCTTTTCTGGGCTGTAACAACGATCACGCTGGCTTTGATTTTCTACACGGTCGGGGTGTGGGCGGAAAAACGGCAAGGCTTTTTGAAGGTATGGCACCTGGTTGTGTTCTGGTGCGGCTTTGTTTTTGACACGACGGGGACTACTCTGATGGGCAGACTGGCGAGGGCGCCGCTGAGCGCCAATTTTCACAGTGTGACCGGTGCCATCGCCATTCTTCTCATGCTTCTGCATGCCCTCTGGGCGACCTACACGCTGCTTCGGGGTACCGAAACACAGAAACGGAATTTTCACCGGTTCAGCATCGTTGTCTGGTGCGTTTGGCTGATTCCCTACTTTTCCGGCATGATTGTCGGCATGATGCAGCGGTAACCGTCGCGGCGAATTATCTTTTATGTTGTATTGAAAGCGTGGAACGCCAAGTAACTTTCTTCTCACTTGTGGGACCAGATTTTAAAAATCGGAGGAACAACAATATGGAATCGGTTGATTTTATTTATCCGGCAGACCCCGGTGAACGGTACCGGCTTCTTTATCAGCAGACGGAAGCTTTGCTGGAAGGGGAAAGCGATTGGGTGGCTAACCTTGCGAATGCTGCTGCTCTTCTAAACGGCGCTCTCCAGAATATTAACTGGGTCGGCTTTTACAGAATGAAGAACGGGGAACTGCTGCTGGGTCCTTTTCAGGGAAAGCCCGCCTGCGTACATATCCCGATCGGCCGGGGCGTATGCGGCACGGCCGTACAGCAGAACGCCGTGCAGATTATCCCGGATGTTCACCGCTTTGCCGGACATATCGCCTGCGACTCCGGCTCTGCCGCGGAGCTGGTGATCCCGCTTCGCCAAAACGGGAAAATTGTCGGCGTGCTGGACATCGACAGCCCGATCCTTAACCGCTTCGGCGAGGAGGACGCGCGTGAACTGGAGAAAATTGCCGACCTGATTGCCGCAGCCTGCGTGTGGCCGGAGCTGGAGGACGGATAAAAAAATTCCGCCGCCCGATTTTTTCAAAAATTGGACGGCGGTTAATGTTTTCTGTTTTACGGAACAGTTATACGAGAGTATTCAAATGGTGCTTTGGGCCATCTGTGTCCGGCACGTCGGATTTTTGCAATGCGTCGGAAGACGAAGTATCCTGAGTCTGGCTGGCGGCGGAAGCATTCTGTGTGGGATCAGCGGCGCCGGTGATTGAGTCTGCCGTCGATGAGCTTGTCCTGCCGGTCGAATCCGCTGTATTTTTCAGATCGTTCTGGACGTTGGTAACGATTTGCCCGATGCTTCCGTTCAGATTTTCAGCTTTGCTGGTCAGCGCATCCGCAGTTTTCGGATCTCCTTGATAGGCCACACTGGGCCGGTAGATGTTTGCTTCTTCTTCAAGCTCGTTTTGAGCAGATTTAATGGTGCCGGCACGACCGACTGCCGAGCGCATGGAAACGAGAGAAGTTAGAGCATTTATGCTGGATAGATTCATTTTTAACATCTCCTACTTATAATATCGGTTGCTCGAACTGAAAATAAAGACCGTAACACAATTCATTATTATAAAATTTCAATTAGTGAATGTTTCCGAACGGGTTGGATACACTAAGCAGCGGTAACGAGATGCCGATTTCCGTTAACCCGTTGCTGTGCGGCGCGGGCGTTCTATGCGCGATACTTTTGACGGCATTGAAAAAAGTTACTCAGCAATTGAGAAAAACAGTTTTGATGAAGGCGAAAAGTTCAAATTGGAATGCCTCAAGGAAGCCTGCTTGCTAAGCGGGCTTCTTTGCTGTATTCCAATCTGTTTTTGCATCAGTTTACAGAAAAATGAAAAGGCACCCGCTGAAAGCGGATGCCGTAATTGTTTGGTCCCGTGTAACGCCCGGGTTATCGACTGCTGCCTGCTTTTGTTGGTTAGTCCCTGGTACAGTTCAAAATGACTTCAACGCCGAAATTAATGCCTTCGGTTTAGCGTGAAAAGATAGGCTCAGTTGGATATTTCCAACCCAAACATAATAACATGTCCGGACTGAATTGTCAAGCATAAATTGGCCGATGAATGGCCGCGGCAGATTAAACCGAAAGGGGACGAAAGAATTCAGGAAATCCGGAATTGCCTGATAATTCCTTCGGCCATCGAATCGCCCATCATCAGCGCCTGATCTTCGATTACATCAAAAAGCGATACATCCTTGGCATATTGCCCCGTCAATCTTCCAACTGCTTCCTCTTCGGTAAGCTTCAGGTGGTCATCCAGCATCAAAAGCCATTGTTTTTTTGACCAATAGGGATTAATCCCGGTCAGAAACCCGGCAATTTTGTCCGCGTTCTCATACCACATCGTTCGGTCTTCATTTACGGCCTCCGTGTTTCCTGCTTTTGCCGCATTGACGAGCTGGGCGGCAATGGTTAAATGTTCCGTCAACAGATCGCTGAACTTTTTGGCCTTGTCAGCACCGTAAAATCCCGTTAGAGCAGCTGCAAAATCAGTTGGATTGCGAAGCAGGCGAGCTGTAACCGGCTGTAAGTCTCCTAAATTTGCCGCAGTGCTGATAATAAACGAGCGGGTCCAAACCACATGCTCAAACCAAAGCTTTCGAAACGTATTGATTATAGGAATGAAAACCTTGCAATCTTCAAAACTCATCTTATTTTGCTCCTTTTGTGAACAGCACGATCAAAGATTTGTAGAAATCTTTATCCCCCGAAAGCGCATCCGGTCAGCCCGGATGAAGCAAAAAAGCGCCCACCCGAAGAGGGATGGACGCCGAAATTAACCCCTAACAGCGGCGGCAGTGCCGGTACCAGTTCCAGCCCCAGTTCCAACCCCAGCCGCGGCGGTGCCAGTAATCCCAATACATACAAAAGCATCCTTTCGCGGGAAGATGTTTCATAATATGCTCTTCGGGGGATATCGGGGAATATGCGAATCGACCAGTAAGGCGGAGCCGTATTCGGGCGGAGACGGTCCCCAGCGCGTGGATTGGCACTTGGGGCGAGTGCATGATGCAAATGGCAGTTGGGAAGCATAATTTTAACAGGGGGATTGAGATCGTGAGTTTGACCCAGGAGATTGTAACAAGGATTACGATTGTTGTTATTATCATTGATTCTATCGCATTTTACTTGCTGAAAAAGAGAATCAGAACATTAACCGTGTTCTTCGCTGTTGGAATCACCGCTCTTACAATCATTGTGCTGTTAATTAACGTTTTATATTGTCTGCACAGGCATGCATTGTTATAAAACTTCGGGACGACCTTGGGGCCGTCCTTTTTTATAGAAAAACGGCATGGAACCCAATTCCGGAGCAGGTTCCATGCCAGAACGAAGATTAATCCTTATCGCAGCCGCAGTGCTCTTTGTCTAAGCAGCAGAAGAGGCAGCTTAAGAACTTAAAGAGCTTGCAAAGCTCTTTGTAGCTTAAGCATTTCAAATAGTCATATCTCAGACTTTCCAGGATGGTGTCAGGCTCCATTGAAAGAACTTCTTTCCAATCCATATTGTTCACCTCCTTATCAGTCCTATATTATGTAACTGTGGGGGTGAGGGTCAATTTGAGAATAAATCATATATAGGGCTTCGCGTCCGGCGACAACGACCCGGGATCGGAACGGGAGGGCCTGAAGAGCGTTTAGGCGCCTGATATGCGGGGTGGGGAGGCGTTTGAGCAAAATAAAAAGTGCGCCCCGAAAGGCGCACCAAAAATCTACTGGATTTTTAATTTATCTTCTGTTGTTTGCAAAGCAATCGCTGCAGTATACAGGGCGATCTTCCCTCGGCTGGAAAGGAACTTTGCACGGCTTGCCGCAGGAAGCGCAAACCGCATCGAACATCTCACGTTTACCGGAAGATTCGCCTCTGGCGTTCTTGCGCGCATCCCGGCAAGGCTTACAGCGCTGAGGCTCATTTGTAAAGCCTTTCTCAGCATAGAATTCCTGCTCATTGGCAGTGAATACAAATTCGGCTCCGCAGTCTTTGCAAACTAAAGTTTTGTCAGTGTACATTGAAATACCTCAATCATAAAATATATGCCTAACGTACCGCTAGGCACTGTATTTATTATAATACGCTTTGCTGAGGATAATGTCAATTATTTTTATTTGAAGAAAATTATTTCGAAATCTTAATTATTGACAGATTTCAGCCCCACAGGGCCTGACTGTGGCTTGAGTGGCAAGCAAAAACATGAAAAGAACCGTCCCCAGTGTTGGGGACGGCTTGAGGAGAGAAGTTATGAAAAAGTATAGTAATCCTCGTTTGAGGCGCTTGTTGTCTGTCTGCTGTACTGCGGTTCGTAACGCTTAAATTTTACTGCGTCTTTGTTTTCATTGACATCAGTATACCGGCCCGATATGGCCGAACCGTGACCGGCTTGTGAAAAAATCAGGAAGAATCTGTAAAGAAAGTTTGAACGGCCCCCGCCGTAAAGCGGGAGCCGCAGCCGTTCTGTCTATTTCATTTCATGAATTTCTTCGCGCAGATCGTCAATAAAGCTTACCAGTGTATCCATTCGCTTTTGGTCATGCCGCTTTTCCGCTTCCTGATAACAGGTTAAATAAACCTTTAACTTGCTTTCGAGGACTACTTTTGATTTTGTTTTCATTTTGTGCCTCCACTTTGCTTTTATTATAGCATGGAAAAATAAAAGCATAATGACTTTGAGGAATATGCGAATTCACCAAATTGGGAACCGAAAGACGGCGGCGACCTTCATGCGATGCGTGATTCTATTCAATTATTTATCCCGGATGGTTGATCTCTGAAAGGACCTGTTCCATACTGATAACCCGAGCGTAACGGTTCTTCCATATTTTATTTTCATAGTATTCGGATAAGTCTTTCCCGCTTGCAAGGGCATTGTCAAATGTAGTAGTGGTTGCTTGAGGGACGGTTACTTCGTACTCGTATTCAAATGCAACTTTGCAGGTTACATCAAAGCAATACTCCGTTTGCATCCCACACAGGATAATGTTGGCCGCACCGATTTGATCAAGATATTCCCGCAGCCCGGTTTTGCGAAACGCACTGTTGTAGTGCTTTTCCAATATTGTTTCATCCGGCAGAGGGGCAAGTTCCCAATAGATTTCCCATCCGATGCTTCCGTGTTCCAGCTCATCGTCAGTGCCGCCGTCGTGCTGAATATAAATGACGGGAATTTTTCTTGTTCTGCAGGCGTGCAGTAACTTTTTTATGTTTGAAACGACAGCTTCCCTATTATATGGCCCTGCTTTTACCAAGGCTGTCTGCATGTCGATAATAATCAATGCGTCGTAGTTCATTGCTTCGCTCCTCATCTGAACGATAAAATCATATGGATGCGACGAATCTGAATCATTCCATTGTAAGTATTTCATTATAACAAAATAATGAAAGCAATCCAAACGGTGTCTTTCTTCTTGGCGGAAAGGACGTGACTCGGGTAGTGTTACCGTTCCGCGCGTTCCGCGAGTCCCTTTGATTTTGGTGTAGAAGGGTTGCTCTGTCGTTGCGCCTGTGTTTTCATCAGACCTCATAACCAAAGAAAAACAGCACCCCTGCGGGTGCTGTTTTTCTTTGGCGGAGAGGACGTGACTCGAACACGCAACACCTTGCGGTGCACTACATTTCCAATGTAGCTCCTTACCAATTAGAATACCTCTCCAACTGGCAAATCAGCGGGTCTTTTTTGACCGGCTTCCCTATTATAGCGGAGTCATTTGAAAAAATCAAGCCCCAATCGTATAATTTTACACGATCAGCCAAAAAATGATCTATAACCTTGAAGATTGGGCTCTTTTGATATAATATAATAGAATTACTGATGTAGGAGGCAACACATTTTGGAAAGGACACTGATTGCCGAACTGTACTCCAATGGGGAGCAGATGGGCGGGAAGACCGTGACGGTATGCGGATGGGCGCGGTCCATCCGGGATTCCAAGGCGCTGGGCTTTATCGATCTGAACGACGGGAGCTGCTTTAAGGGCGTACAGATTGTTTTTGAAGACGGTAAAATTGAGAATTTCCACGAGGTTGCCAAATGCAACGTGGGAGCGGCATTTTCCGTGATGGGCGAGGTTGTGCTGACTCCCGGAGCGAAGCAGCCGTTTGAGATTCACGCCGTGTCGATCGCTGTAGAGGGGGCTTCCACCCCGGATTATCCGCTTCAGAAGAAACGGCATTCGCTGGAATATCTTCGCACGGTCGCGCACCTGCGCCCGCGCACCAACACGTTCAGCGCGGCATTCCGCGTCCGATCTGCGGCGGCCTACGCCATTCACCGCTTCTTTCAGGAGCGCGGCTTTGTCTATGCTCACACGCCGCTGATCACCGCGAGCGATGCAGAGGGTGCAGGCGAGATGTTCACCGTGACCTCCTTCGATCCGGCCGAAGTTCCGAAAACGGAGGACGGCGTCGTTGATTATTCGCAGGATTTCTTCGGCAAGCACACCTCTCTGACCGTTTCCGGCCAGCTGGAGGCGGAATGCATGGCGATGGCGTTCGGCCGGGTTTACACCTTTGGCCCGACGTTCCGCGCGGAAAAGTCTTACACGCAGCGCCATGCCGCAGAATTTTGGATGATCGAGCCGGAGATCGCCTTCGCCGACCTTGAGGACGACATGGAGCTCGCGGAAGCCATGATGAAATATGTGGTGGGCTATGTAATGGAAACCTGCCCGGAGGACATCGCTTTCTGCAGCCAGTTTATCGATAAGGACCTTGGAGCGCGTCTGGACGGCATTGTAAATTCCGCCTTTGCCCGCGTTTCCTATACGGAAGCGGTCGAGCTGTTAAAGAAAAACAATGAGAAATTTGAATATCCGGTGGAATGGGGCTCCGATCTTCAGACGGAGCACGAGAAATATCTGACGGAGCAAATTTTCAAAAAGCCCGTTTTTGTCACCGATTACCCGAAGGAGATCAAGGCGTTCTATATGCGCCTCAACGACGATGGGAAGACCGTCGCGGCGGTCGATCTTCTGGTGCCCGGCATCGGGGAGATCATCGGCGGAAGCCAGCGCGAGGAGCGTTTGGACGTGCTGGAAGAGCGCATGGCTCAGCTGCACATGAATCCCGAAAACTACGGCTGGTACCTCGACCTGCGCCGTTACGGCGGCGCAAAACACGCGGGCTTCGGCCTCGGTTTTGAACGTCTGGTTATGTACTTGACCGGCATCGCGAACATCCGCGACGTGCTGCCCTTCCCGCGCACGACCGGTTCGGCCGAATTTTAACGCGAACCCGGCAGAATTTGCTGCAATAGATAGAATCAAAATTACAGAAAAAGAAAAGGATGGTGCGATCAATTATGATGTGGAAAGACAGTCTGAAAATCGGCGTGTCTCTGATCGACAGTGAGCACAAAGAACTCTGCGATCGGATTGACCGACTCTTTGACGCGTGCGGCAAGGGTAAGGGGAAAGAGGAGATCATCGAAACCGTAAATTTTTTGGAAAGCTACACCAAAAAACACTTCGGCGACGAGGAGAAGCTGCAGAAGGCCAGCAGTTACCCGAAGGTAGCGGAGCACAAGGCAATGCACGATTTCTTTACGGGGAAAATCGCGGAGCTGAAAAAGAACATTGCTGAAAAAGGCGTGAATATCGCCACAATTTCACAGACTAACTACTTCCTGATGGATTGGCTCCTCAACCACATTCAGAAGGTGGATACCGAGCTGGCACAGTACATAAAGTAAGCCAACAGCGGTTTGGCGGGATTCACAGAAAAGCGGACGGTTTCCATTGGTGCACTGCCCGAATTGCAGGAATTATATTTTTGACTTGCGTTTTTCGGCTCCTGAGGGTAAAATAAAGAATGATTTGAACCGGATTATGCAATTTATCTGAAGGAGATGCTCACCGTTGGATTTTTTAACAATGCCCGCATCTGAATTGAAAAAAGAAAAGGAGGAACTGGAGGAGCGTTACCGCAGCTTTCAGGCGAAGAAGCTGAGCCTGAATATGGCCCGCGGAAAGCCGGGAGCCGATCAGCTGGCCCTTTCCAGGCCTATGCTCGATGTACTTAACTCCTCTTCCAGCCTGACTGCTTCGTCGGGGGACGACTGCGGAAACTACGGCGTGGCCCTCGGCCTGCCGGAGGCGCGCACCCTGATGGCCGACATGATGGGTGTAAAAGCCGAAAACGTGATTATCGGCGGAAATTCCAGCCTGAATATGATGTTCGACACCGTTGCCTGCGGGATGACGGCCGGTTTTTCCGGGTGCAAACCCTGGGCCGGTCAGGAACATCTGAAATTCCTGTGCCCCTCGCCGGGCTATGACCGGCACTTCGCCGTAACGGAATATTTCGGGTTTGATCTTGTCACAGTTCCCATGACGGCGATCGGGCCGGATATGGATACCGTGGAAAAACTCGTTACCGATCCGTCCGTGAAGGGAATCTGGTGCGTGCCGAAGTATTCGAATCCGATGGGTATTACTTATTCGGATGAAACGGTTCGCCGCCTGGCGGCTCTGAAACCCGCCGCCGCGGATTTCCGTATCTTCTGGGACAATGCCTACTGCGTGCATGAATTGACGGATACGCCGGATCATCTTCTGAACCTGTGGGAAGAGTGTGAAAAGCAGGGGACGCTGGAGCATGCGTTCTTCTTCGCCTCCACCAGCAAGATTACGTTCCCGGGCGCCGGCGTTGCGGCGATGGCAGCAAGCGGCTCGAATTTCGAGGTGCTGAAAAAGCGGTATTCGTTCCAGACCATCGGCGCGGATAAGTTGAACCAGCTGCGCCACGTGCGGTTCCTGAAGGACCTGGACGGCATCAAGGCCCAGATGCAAAAGCACCGCGCGCTGATCGCGCCGAAGTTCGAAGCGGTGCTCAAGAAACTGGACGCTGAGCTTTCCGGCAAGAACGTCGCTTCCTGGACCAGCCCGAAGGGCGGCTATTTCGTCAGCGTGGACGTGATGGAGGGCTGTGCGAAGCGCGTGGTTTCCCTCTGCGCACAGGCGGGTGTCAAATTGACCGGCGCCGGCGCAACCTTCCCCTATGGCAAAGACCCGGATGACCGGAATATCCGCGTTGCTCCGACCTTCCCACCGGTTGCGGAACTGGAGCAGGCAATGGATCTTTTCTGCATCTGTGTGCAGCTTGCCGCAGCGGAAAAGCTGCTGGGCGAACAGAGCATATAATCGGTGCCTAAAAGTGGAAGAAAATCAGGGAGGAAGAGCAATCTTCCTCCCTTTTCCATTTGCAATTCTTCCAAATATATGGGCTAAAGCGATTGACTTTTTGGCGCAATCACAATATAATTAGGGTTATACGTCTGCGAAAATTCGCGGAAAACCAACATAATGGAGGATTCACGCATGAAGCGAGTACGAAAACCAGTATTTTTCATCGTCGCCCTCCTCATTCTGTTTCTTACTTTCACATCCATTTTCGGGATTAAGGTAAAAAACGGGGATAATTCGGTCACCTATTTAAAGGGAGTCGGAGACATCCGGTGGGGAATTGACATTAACGGCGGCGTTGAGGCGACCTTTACACCGGCGACTGCTACGAAGGCAACCAAGGACCAAATGGATTCCGCGGAATCGATTATCAAACTGCGTTTGATCAATTCCAACATCACAGACTACGAGGTTTACACGGATTACAATCACGACCGTATCATTGTTCGTTTCCCGTGGAAGAACGGCGAAAAGTCGTTTGATCCGCAGACCGCAATTAACGAACTTTCCGCTACGGCAATGGTGACCTTCCGTGAGGGCATGGAATATACCACACAGTCGACCGGTTCGGATGGACAAGCCATCTACAAGACCCCGAAGGGTACGACTGCTTCCAACATCATTCTGCAGGGCGCGGACATCAAGAGCGCCAAGCCGCAGATGACACAGGATCAGACGACCGGCCAATCGACCTATGAAGTTTCGCTACAGCTGAGCGACAGCGGCACAAAGAAATTCGCGGACGCGACGCAGCGCCTGCAGGGCCAGATCATTTCAATCTGGATGGATGACACGATGATCTCCTACCCGAAGGTGGACGCTGTTATTTCGGACGGCAAGGCGTCGATTACCGGAAACTTTACGGCGGCGGAAGCCTCCGACCTGGCGAACAAGATTAACGCCGGTGCACTTCCGTTTAAGCTGACGACGAGCAATTTGAGCATTATCAGCCCGACGCTCGGCAAAACTTCGCTGAATGCAATGCTGATTGCGGGAATTATCGCCTTTATACTTATCGCACTTTTCATGATTTTTGTCTATCGTCTACCCGGCTTTATTTCCGTTATTTCTCTGCTGGGTCACATGGGCTTCATGTTTGCGACGGTTTCGGGCTACTTCCCATTTACGAACAGCTTTACCCTTACGTTACCGGGTATCGCCGGTATTATTCTTTCCATCGGTATGGGCGTGGACGCCAACATTATTACTGCGGAAAGAATCAAGGAAGAGCTGTGGGCCGACAAGACGCTCGATACGGCAATTGTTAACGGTGACGTACACAGCTTCGCGGCCATTTTCGACGGCAACATTTCTACGTTGATTGTGGCAATTATTCTGATGCTTGTGTTTGGTCCCTCCAACATTCTTTCCTGGCTGTTTGGAGCATCGACGACTGGTTCTATCTACTCGTTCGGATATACGCTGCTCGTTGGCATCATCGGCAATTTCGTATTCGGTGTCGGAACTACCCGCCTGATGACGAAGTCGATTTCCAGGTTCAGCTTTGCTCGCAACAAATGGCTGTACGGGGGTGCTAAGGAATGAAAACTTTTAAAATCAGGTTTTACGAGAACAGAAAGATTTATTTTTGCTTTTCCCTCGGCATCATTTTGATCGGGCTTATTTTCAATATGATTTTCGGTACGCAGCTTGATATCCAGTTCAAGGGCGGTGCAATGATTAAGTACTCCTACAGCGGTGATGTCGATCAAAACACCGTTGCAAAAGCCGTTTCGAATGTGGCGAAGCGTGATGTTTCGGTTACCATCAATCAGAATGTTCAGTCTTCCAGCGGAAGTGAGAATAATCTGACTCTTACGTTTGCCGGAAATGAGTCCATTTCGCTGCCGGAGCAGCAGGCCGTGCTGAAGGCTCTGAATACCAGTTACCCCAAGGCGAACTTCACCAGCCTTCGCGTGGACTCCATCAACCCGTCCATGGGCCAGAGCTTCTTTGCGAAATGCCTGGTGGCAGTCGCAATGGCGTTCGTGCTTCTGCTTCTCTATATCGCTTTCCGTTTCCGTAAGATCGGCGGTATGGCGGCCGGCGTATTCGCCATCGTAGCGCTTTTCCACGATGTGGCGATGGTGTACTTTACCTTCATTATTTTTAGAATTCCGCTCAATGATAACTTTATTGCGGTTGTGCTGACCATCCTGGGCTACTCTCTGAACGATACGGTGGTTATTTATGACCGTATCCGTGAGAACCGTAAGCTGCTCGGCCTTAAGGTGGACTGCGGAACTCTGGTCGACACCAGTATCAACCAGACCCTGACCCGTTCCCTCTATACGGCGGGCTGCACATTTGCCGCAATTGCCATTGTATTTGTTGTTGGCAACATCTACAACCTTACCAGCATCACGACATTCGCTCTGCCGATGATGGTCGGCGTCATGACCGGCTGCTATTCCTCCATTTGCATCGCCGGCCCGCTGTACGTCATGTGGGAAAACCACAAGCTGAAGCAGAAGGTTGCCGTTGCAGGCAGACTGGAAGCGGAAAAGAGCCAGAAGGCTGCGAAGCCTCTGTCCGCTGCCGCGAAAGAATCTGCGGATGAAGAAGTTGCTCCGAAAGCACCGGCTGCAACTCCTGCAAAGAAAGCAGAGACTTCTAGCAAGCCGAAGCCCAAAAAGAAAAAGAGATAACTTATTTTCCGCCGGCGTGCCGCAGGGTACGCCGGCTTTTTGCTTTACTCCCCCCAATGGGACAACTTTTTGCCGGAATTGCTTTAAAGTTCCGGGCGGTTGCGATATAATAAAACCACAGGAAAACCCTATAAACAAACGGAAAGCAGGAATCAAAATGGCGCATTACACCGTCCCGCTCTCAAAGGTGATTAAGGAGCTGTCGCTCGACGAGATCAGCATGCCGGTCAGCCCGGATGAAATCCTTGTTTCCTCCATGGACGTCAACCGGCCGGGTCTTGAGCTGAACGGCTTTTACGATTATTACGATACGAGCCGGATCGTTATTTTCGGAAATGCGGAAACCGCGTATTTGAATTCCATTTCTGCCGAGCGCCGGAAAGTGGTGCTGAACGATATTTTTTCCCAGAAGCCGCCGGCAGCCATCATTGCGCGGAATCTGCAGCCGCTCCCGGAACTTCTGGATGCCACCCGTGCTAACGGGGTGCCGCTTCTGAGTACGGGGGACACGACCAGCAGCCTTGTCGCCGCGCTGGTATCCTTCATGAACGTGGAGCTGGCGCCGCGCATTACACGGCACGGCGTGCTCGTGGAAGTCTACGGCGAAGGCATTCTTCTGGTGGGTGACAGCGGCGTCGGCAAAAGCGAGACGGCCATCGAGCTGATCAAGCGCGGCCACCGCCTCATTGCGGACGACGCGGTCGTTATCCGCCGGGTTTCGGCGAAGTCTCTCGTCGGGGAAGCGCCGGACAACATCAAGCATTTTATTGAGCTGCGCGGCATAGGTATTATCAACGCCCGCCGCATTTTCGGCATGGGCGCCGTCAAGCTGACGGAAAAAATCGATATGGTCATCAACCTTGAAATCTGGGATAATCAAAAGGTTTACGACCGTATGGGCATCGACAGCGAGTACACCGAGATCCTCGGTATTCGCGTTCCGGTTCTTACCATTCCGGTGAAACCGGGCCGTAACCTTGCCGTTATCATCGAGGTTGCGGCGATGAACAACCGCCAGAAAAAGATGGGCTATAACGCAGCGGAGGAACTGCTGAAAAACCTGGGAATGGATATTTCCACCATGCAGCAGACGGAGAAAAAAACGGATCTGGATTTTTAAGGACTTGTTCTCAGAAGTGAAAAGCACCATTGGAGCGGAAAAATTGCCGTTGCAAGGTGTTATTCGTTATGAGAACATGTTCTGAGGAAACGGCGGCATTGTACGAAAAATCAATGAATGAAAAGGGAACTGGGAGCAAAGAATGAAACTGATAGCGGATACTCATATGCATACGATCGCATCGACGCACGCATACTGCACGCTCACGGAAATGGTACATGCCGCAGGGGAAGCCGGAATGTACGCCGCGGCAATTACCGATCACGGGAAGAATATGCCGGGCTCGCCGGGCCGGTGGTATTTCAAGAATCTGGTGGTCGTACCGCGGCACCTCGAAAACGTCCTTGTCCTGCGAGGGCAGGAGGCCAACGTCCTTGATTTCGAAGGGACTCTGGATATCGATCCCGAGGATCTTCCGGGGTTGGATTGGGTGGTCGCATCCATCCATGGAGTCTGCATGACGGAAGGCAATCCCAACGTTGAAAAAGTTACCAACGCCTATTTAAAGCTTGCGAAAAATCCGATCGTAAACGTCATCGGGCATAGCGGTTCGCAGACGTTCGCGTACGATTATGAAACGGTTCTGCCGGAATTCGCCCAAAACGGCAAGCTGGTCGAGCTCAACGAAAGTACGTTCACAAACCGGAAAAAGTCCGTGCGGAACTGTGCGGAGATCATGAAACTCTGCAAAAAACTCGGTGTTCCGATCATTGTGAACAGCGACGCGCATTTTTCCACACAGGTTGGCCGGTTTGAAAATTCCCTTCGCTTACTTGCGGAGATCGATTTCCCGGAGGAACTGGTTGTAAATTCGAGCGTGGAACGCTTCCATGCTTATTTGAAACAGTATACCGGCGTATTAAGCGACCCCAGTGCTAGTTGAATCGGAGGAGCGCATGGAGCAGATCAGGCAGTTTGGAGAATACGCAAAGGAACTCGGGTGTGAGGTGCGCTATGACGAGCTCATGAGCCGCCACACCACCTTTCGGATCGGCGGTCCGGCCGACGTTTATCTTGTTGCGCCGAACCGCGCCGCCCTTCAGAAGCTTTGCAAAAAATCGAGGGAGCTGGGTGTGCGGGTCGTACCGCTCGGCAACGGTTCCAACACTTTGGTGCGGGACGAAGGGGTCCGGGGCGCCGTGATCTCGCTTGGGGACGGGTTCCGGAAGATTGAAGCGGTCGGGGAAGCCTCGATTGAGTGCGGCGCTGGAGCGTCGCTTGCCCGCCTGTGCAGCTTTGCCCGCGACTGTTCGCTGACCGGCATCGAATTCGCCTGGGGAATTCCCGGGCTTGTCGGCGGGGCTGCCTTTATGAACGCGGGCGCTTACGGCGGCACCATGTCACAGGTCATAACGTCCTGTGCTCATGTAACTCCATCCGGGGAAGCAGGCGTGCTGCGCGGCGAGGAGCTTTGCTTCGGCTATCGGCACAGCGCCTATACGGATAACGGATGCTTTATCACCTCTATACGCGTTGCCCTGCGGCCCGGAAGCCGCGGAGCAATTGACGCCGCAATGGACGATCTGTACGGGCGCCGGAAGGATAAACAGCCCCTGGAACTGCCCAGCGCGGGAAGCGTGTTCAAACGGCCGGAGGGCCATTTCGCAGGGGCGCTGATTGAGCAGTGCGGGCTCAAGGGACGCCGCGTTGGCGGCGCCGAGGTCAGTGAAAAGCACGCGGGATTTATTGTGAATATGGGAGGGGCTACGTGCGGTGACGTGCTGGGCCTGATTGAAGTAATCCGCGAGACCGTTTTCCGCGAAACGGGTGTCACGCTGGAGTGCGAAGTGAAAACGCTTGGGTAAAATCCGGGAGGGACTATGGAATTCTTAATTGTAACGGGGCTTTCGGGTGCCGGAAAGACGAGGGCGATCAATGCGCTGGAGGATATTGGCTTTTACTGTGCGGATAATATCCCTCCGCAGCTGATTCCAACCTTTTACGAGCTTTCCCGGCAGGCGAAAGGATCCTTGTCCCGCGTTGCGGTTGTTACGGATATCCGCGGGGGGGACATGTTCTCCACCCTGTCGGAAACGCTGGATAAAATGAAGGAAGAAGAAAAGGAATACAAGATCCTGTTCCTGGATGCAGACGAGGCGACTCTGGTGCGTCGGTTCCGCGAAACCCGGCGCAAGCATCCGCTCGCGGACAACTGCCTCGGCTCTCTGGAACAGGCGGTCAGTCTGGAGCGGGAGGCACTCCGGCAGGTGCGGGAGCGTGCGGACTTCATCATCGACACTTCCTTCCTCTCTCCTTCCCAACTGAAGGAGCGTGTTTCGAGCCTGTTCCTCGGCGACGCTTCCGATGCGCTGATGATCCACTGCGTTTCGTTCGGTTTTAAATACGGCATTCCGGCGGAAGCCGACCTCGTTTTTGACGTTCGCTGCCTGCCGAATCCGTTTTATGTGGAAGAACTCAAAAACCTGACCGGACTGGACGAGCCCGTGCGGGAATACGTCATGAAATGGGATCAGACAAAGGGTTTTGTTACGCGCTTTTTCAGCTTGATCGACTACATGATGCCGCTTTACTGCAACGAGGGCAAAAGTCAGCTGGTTATCGCCGTGGGCTGTACGGGCGGTCATCACCGCTCGGTGACGCTGGCACAGCTTCTTTATAACCATCTGGTGGAAAAGAATCTGCGGGCAAGCGTCAACCACCGGGACATTCAAAAGCAATAAAAACCTCTTCTCACGCTCAAGGACATTTTGCGCGGTGCTTTTCCTGCTCTGCGGCCTTTTTGCAGGGCGGAAATGCCAGTACAAATCTTGTCCTCTTTTCCGTGGGATAGCAGGATCGACCGCAGTGGGGGTGCCGAACATGTCCTTTTCATCCGATGCGAAGAACGAGCTTTGCAGGACCGAGCCGAAGCGCTGCTGCCGCAGGGCCGAATGCTACGGCCTTCTTTTATTCGGCCGATATTTTACGGCCGCAAACGTATGCGTGCTGACCGGTCACCGGGAGGCGGCGCGCAGGGCAGCGGAATTCACCGCGGAAGTCACCGGTGCCGTGATGGATGTTTCCGCTTCCGCCAAGGCCGGTGCGGGTACCTATATGGTTTCCGCACCGTCGGCGGAGCAGGCGGAAAAGGTGCTGATATCGCTCGGCCACACGGGCCGCGAGATCAGTCTGCACATCAACCTCGCAAACGTGGAAAACGACTGCTGCCGCTCCGCTTTCCTGCGCGGCGCATTCCTTTCCTGCGGTACCGTGACCGATCCGCGTAAGGATTACCGCATGGAATTCACGGTTCCGTTTATGAACCTGGCGAAGGACCTGAGCACCTTTCTCCGCGACCTGTACGAGCTGGACCTCCAGCCGGGAATCGCCAACCGCAAGGGAACCTTTGTGGTTTATGTGACGGGCGGCGACCGCGTCGCGGACCTGCTCACTTTTATGGGTGCCGCGAAAGCGGCCATGGACCTGATGCAGATCAAGATGCTTAAGGAAGTCCGGAACAATGTGAACCGCAAGACGAATTTCGAAACGGCTAACATCGACAAGACTGCGTCGGCCGCCGCCCTACAGATGATGGCAATTGAACGGCTGAGCGCTGAGCGCGGGCTCTCCTCTCTTCCGGAGGACCTGCGCGAACTTGCTTATTTGCGCCAGCAGAACCCGGAGATGTCCCTGCGGGAGCTGGGGCAGAACCTGAACCCGCCCCTGAGCCGGTCGGGCGTCCACCATCGGCTGCAGCGGATCGTCGAGCTGGCCGGAATGAAGGTGGAACCGTGAAACCGAGTCTGGAAGCGGAGCTGAAGAGTTGTCTGCGTACAGCCGGGGCGGATCTCTGCGGGTACGGGGATCTTTCCAAGGTGACGGGAAAAGTATGGAAAACCGGTGTTTCCGTAGCGGTTGTTCTCCCCGAAGAAATTGTGCGTTCCCTGCCGGAAGGACCCACAGCAGAGTACCGGGAGGCATACGACGTTTTGAATGCAAGGCTGGACGGCATCGTGACAGCGGGGGCCGAATTTTTACGGCAAAACGGGTACCGTGCTTTCGCACAGACAACGGATGCTGTCGTGGAATTTAATGGCTACCGGACTGCGCTTCCGCATAAAACGGTTGCAACCCGCTCAGGGCTTGGCTGGATTGGTAAATGCGCGCTGCTGGTGACCCCGGAATACGGCCCGGCTGTGCGGCTTTCGTCGCTGGTAACCGATGCGCCGCTGGCTCCGGCGAAACCGATAAACGAATCCCGCTGCGGCGGTTGTACGGCCTGCCGGAATATTTGCCCGGGAAAGGCGGTTTCCGGGAAACTTTGGAAAGTGGGAATGGAGCGCGAAGAATTCTGGGATGCACGCGCGTGCCGCCGTGCTGCGCGGGCTCTCGCTGCGGAAAAGCTCCATGAAGAAATCACGCTGTGCGGCCGCTGTATCGCCGTCTGCCCATATACGAAACGCTATCTTGACCGAAAAGCTGAATCATAGGCCCGAAACAGCAGGGAAAGGGGAAAATCGGAATTGTTCGTCCATTTGCATCTTCATAGTGAATACAGCCTTCTGGACGGAGCCTGCCGCATTGAAAAGCTGGTGGAAGCGGCGGCGGAACGGGGCGATCCGGCCGTTGCAGTAACTGACCACGGCGTCATGTACGGCGCGGTCGATTTTTATAAGGCGGCGAAAAAACGGGGAATTAAACCGATCATCGGCTGCGAGGTCTACGTGGCGCAGCGGACGCGCTTTGACCGCGTCCACGGGCTTGATTCCGAAAGCCGCCATCTTGTTCTGCTCTGCGAAAACGAAACGGGTTACAAAAACCTGATCGCCATGGTCTCCAAGGCGTGGACGGAGGGATTCTACTCCAAGCCGCGCGTGGATTTTGAACTCCTGGAACAGCACCACGAAGGACTGATTGCGCTTTCCGCGTGTCTTGCGGGCGAAGTGGCCAGAAACCTGACGTCCGGCGATTACGAGGGTGCCAAGGCTGCCGCGCTGCATTTTGATTCGATTTTCGGCCGGGACAACTTTTACTTGGAACTTCAGGATCATGGTCTGCGGGAGCAAAAGCTCATCAATCCGTCGATTATTCAGCTTTCCCGGGAAACCGGAATTCCGCTTGTCGTGACCAACGACTGCCACTATATCCGCCCGGAAGACAGCCGTATGCATAAGATTCTGCTCTGCATCCAGACCAACCACACCGTCGAAGACAGCAACGGCATGGAGTTCGGCAGCGATCAGTTCTATTTTAAAACCGAAGAAGAGATGCGCTCCCTGTTCCCGCAGGTGCCCGAGGCCGCGGACAACACCGTGAAAATCGCGGAGCGCTGCAATGTGGAGTTTGAGTTCGGCAAGACGAAGCTTCCTCGCTTTGAAACGCCGAACGGACAGGAGAACGTTGCCTATTTCCGCGAAAAATGCTATGAGGGCCTGCATCGGCACTATGGGGAAAACCCGGACCCGGCGGTGGCCGAACGGCTGGAATACGAGCTTGGAACTATTCAGAAAATGGGGTACGTCAACTATTACCTGATTGTTCACGATTTCGTGCGATATGCGAAGGAGGTCGGCATCCCGGTGGGGCCGGGCCGAGGCTCCGGCGCCGGAAGTCTGGCGGCCTACTGCATTGGCATCACCGGAATCGACCCGATCCGCTACAAGCTGCTGTTCGAACGTTTCCTAAACCCGGAGCGCGTCAGCATGCCGGATTTCGACATCGACTTTTCGGACGAGCGCCGCCCGGAGATGATCGATTACGTGGTGCGCAAATACGGCGCCGACCATGTGGCACAGATCGTCACGTTCGGCACTATGGCCGCACGTGGCTCTCTGCGGGATGTCGGGCGAGTTATGGCGCTTCCTTACGCGAGAGTGGATGAGATCGCGAAACTGGTGCCGACGGAGCCGAACATTACGTTGGAAAAGGCGCTGCAGATTTCCAACGACCTGAAACAGCGCTACGATACCGATCCCCAGATCCACGAGCTCATCGACATGGCCCGTCAGCTGGAAGGCATGCTGCGCAACGCATCAACCCACGCGGCGGGCGTTGTTATCACCGACCGGCCTGTGGCGGAATACGTTCCGCTCGCGAAGAACGGCGATTCCGTCGTCACGCAGTATACCATGACCACGCTGGAAGAACTCGGCCTTCTCAAAATGGACTTCCTCGGGCTGCGGAACCTTTCGGTGATCCGCGACGCGCAGGATATGATTCAGAAGGAAATTCCGGATTTCCAGATAGAGAATATCCCCATCGACGACGAAAAGGTCTACGCAATGCTGACTTCCGGCGCGACAGACGGCGTGTTCCAGTTCGAATCCGGCGGTATGCGCAGCGTGATCATGCAGCTCAGGCCGGAGAATATTGAAGATCTGATCGCGGTCATTTCGCTGTATCGTCCCGGCCCGATGGAATCCATTCCGCGCTATATTGAGAACCGGCATAACCCCGCCAAAGTGACCTACCGCCATCCGTTGCTCAAAAACATTCTGGACGTCACCTACGGCTGCATCGTCTATCAGGAGCAGGTCATGCAGGTGTTCCGCACGCTGGCGGGTTATTCGCTCGGTCGCGCGGATATCGTCCGCCGCGCGATGAGCAAAAAGAAGAAGGCGGTCATGGAGCGCGAGCGGGAGATTTTCATCCACGGCCTGACCGATGAAAACGGAACGGTTGAGGTGGAAGGCTGTATCCGCCGCGGCGTGGACGAGGATACCGCGCGCGCGGTCTTCGGCGAGATGGAAAGCTTTGCTTCCTACGCGTTCAATAAGTCTCACGCGGCTGCCTATGCTCTGGTCAGCTATCAGACTGCGTGGCTCAAGTGCCACTATCCGCGCGAATACCTCGCTGCGCTGCTCACCAGCGTGCTCAGCGACAACAATAAACTTTCCGCCTATATCGCCGAATGCCTGCGGCTCGGCATCCGCGTGCTGCCTCCGCATGTGAACGAAAGCGGCGCGGGGTTTGCCGTTTCCGGCAAGGATATCCGCTTCGGTCTTCTGGCTGTACGGAACCTTGGGGGCGGTTTCATCGAAGGGCTGGTGCGGGACCGGTCGGAAAACGGAAATTTCCGCTCGTTCTCCGATTTCTGCCG
Organism: Bacillota bacterium; assembly: GCA_023410445.1. Classification (GTDB taxonomy): domain Bacteria; phylum Bacillota; class Clostridia; order Oscillospirales; family Acutalibacteraceae; genus Caproicibacter. The sequence continues at coordinate 65,042 of JAEYPT010000009.1, forward strand.
CCGCCTTTACGATTCCATAAACCGTCGTGCGCTGGAAAGTCTGATCAAATGCGGTGCGCTTGACAATCTCGGCGCGAACCGGAATCAGATGCTCATTGCGGCGGACCCGATTCTCGCTTCACTCGGCGAGGAGAAACGGCGCAACCTCGATGGGCAGATCGGCTTTTTCGACGAAGCCCGGGAATCCGGGGCAGACGATTACAAAATGAAGGATGTGCGCGATCTTTCCGCGGCGGACAAGCTCGCCATGGAGAAGGAAGTGACCGGCCTTTACCTCTCTGGCCACCCGATGGCACAGTATGCCGATCGGTACGACGCGCTGGGCGCAAGACGCATCGGTGACCTGCTGGAGGATGCCCGCGAGGAAGAGGGGCGCTGGCACGATGGCGATATCGTCACGGTGCTGGGCATCATCACCAAGGTGCGGATGAAGGTTACAAAAAGCAACAGCACCATGGCCTTTGTCACGTTGGAAGACCTGTACGGTTCCATGGAAATGCTGGTGTTCCCCAAAACCCTGACCGACCTGGGTCAGCTGATCGCGGAGGGAAGCATTCTGAAAGTCACCGCGCGCCTGAGCATCCGCGAGGAGGACGAACCAAAGCTGATCTGCGAAACGGCGGCGCCGATTTCAGCGGAGGAAAAACCCGCAACGGGCGGGGGACACCGCCATCCGGCGCCGGGACTGTACCTGAAGGTCCCAAACGAAGAGGACCCCGGCTATGTGAAGGCGAAAAAGTACTGCGCCGTTTTTGACGGTTCCACACCGCTTTATGTGTATTTCACCGATTCCCGCAAACTGTTTCACGCGCCGATTTCCATGCGCGTCAGCGTCAACGGAGTACTGGTTCGTGCCCTTCGGGAGTTGCTGGGTGACGGAAATGTGGCAGTAGTCGACGGTTTACAACAATAATCCATATAACAGGTACATATGTCCATATTTTTTTATTGGTAGTTGTTTTACCCTTAGGCTATAATAATAATGTATGGAGTTTTCATTTTAGGAGGGAATTCGTTTATGGGAGTCAAATCGATTGCTGTTCTTACCAGCGGCGGTGATGCACCGGGCATGAATGCCGCGGTCCGCGCAGTTGTGAGAACGGGTCTTTCCTACGGCATTCGTGTCATGGGAATTCAACGCGGCTATAACGGCCTGCTCAATGAAGAAATTGTTGAAATGAACCTTCGCAGCGTATCCGATGTGATTCATCGCGGCGGAACGCTGCTCTACACGGCGCGCAGCCCTGAGTTCAACACGCCGACCGGCGTGCAGCAGGCTGCCGCGAACTGCCGCCGTATGGGAATTGACGGCGTAGTTGTCATCGGCGGCGACGGTTCGTTCCGCGGGGCGCGTGATCTGACCGCCGCGGGTATTCCGTGCATCGGCGTACCGGGCACCATCGATAACGACATCGCTTCCAGCGAATATACGATCGGCTTCGATACGGCGATGAACACCGCCGTGCAGATGGTCGACCGTCTGCGCGACACCATGGAGTCCCACGATCGCTGCAGCGTCGTGGAGGTCATGGGCCGCCGCTGCGGCGATATCGCCCTGCAGACCGGCATTGCGGTCGGGGCAACCAGCATTTTGGTTCCGGAGGTCCCGTATGACTTCCAGAAGGACATAATTGACCGGATGCGCTTTACCCAGAAGACCGGCAAAAAGCACTTTATCGTGATTGTTGCCGAAGGCGTCGGCGGCGTAGACAAGCTTGCGAAGGATATTGAGGAAGCAACCGGAATTGAAACCCGTGCAACGGTGCTCGGCCATGTGCAGCGCGGTGGCTCACCGACCCTGCGCGACCGCGTAGTCGGCAGTGAGATGGGTTCCCAGGCCGCTACCCTCCTTTACAAGGGCAAGAGCAACCGTGTGGTTGTCATGCGCGGCGGGAAGATCGTCGACCTTGACATCACCGAAGCTCTCGAAATGAAGCGCGTGTTCGACAAGAACCTGTACGATATCGCTCTTCGGATTTCGATCTGATTCGTTACAATGTTTGAAAAATCCCGCCCTGCTATTATTGCAGGACGGGATTTTTTTGTCTGCTTGCGGTGGTCAGAGACGTACTTCGGTTTCGGTCAGCGGGAATTCTCCGGTGACCGGGTCTTTTGCCAGAAGGTCCGCGCTCACCAGAATGGGCCTGGAACAGAGCAGCGCGGTTCCCCGTTTTGGGGCGTCATCGCCCAGCGACTGCCGGGCCTTTTTGAGATTTTGGCCGGGAATGCGCAGTATGGCGGGCAGCTTACCGGATGCGTTCACAGCGAGACGGTCGCAGACCAGAGCGTCGCGCAGCTCCCCGGCTGCGACGGAGGGAAAAACGGAAAAGAATTCAAAGACCATCGACGTATAGGCGTCCAGCGGGATGCCCGCCGTTCCCTTGGCGGCGCTGAATTCCCCGAAGCGGCAGAACAGCTCAAAAGGCCGGAGTCCCGTCGCTTTCAGGAGATAGTCCAGCGTTCGGCGGAATCTCCCGCTGTTGTAGAGGCGATCCAGAGCGTCTTCACAGGCGTGGAGGAGGGACAGGTCGCCGGGAGAAAGCCAGGGAGTCTCCGTTACCTCGTAGGGCGGGTCCGGTGAAAAGTGGCAGGGGTATTGCTCTGGCTGTTCCCGCATCGGCGCCCCGTACAGCAGTTTTAAAAAGCCGAGCTGAAGCATCTGGGGCTTTAGCTTATAAGCGGTGTCGAAGCTTTTGCCGAAAGAAGAAACGTCTTCCTTCGGCAATCCGGCAATCAGGTCAATGTGAATGTGCATGTTTTTGTTTTCCACCAGACGGCGGATATTTTGCTGAAGAAGCTCCAAATCGGTTTTGCGGCAGACCGAGCCGAGCGTTTCCCGGTTAAAGCTCTGGAGGCCGATTTCAAGCTGCATCGCACCCTTTGGTGCAGTTGCGAGCAGAGCGAGGGTTTCTTCATCCAGCAGATCGCCCGCAATTTCAAAATGGATGCAGACCCCGCTGGGAATCGCGGACCCGTAGTTATGAATAATGAAGCGGAACAGCTCTTTGGCACGTTCCCGGTTTGCGTTGAACGTGCGGTCGACCAGTTTGACCGTTTTGGTTCCGCTGTTTGCGAGGAGCAAAAGCTCCTTTTTTGCGCGTTCCATCGGGTAGAACCGCACCCCTCCACAGCGCCCCGAAAGGCAGAACGCGCAGGAAAACGGACAGCCGCGGCTGGCTTCCAGATAGGCGATGCGTCCGTTCAGTGCGGAAAAATATTCCTCACTGTAGGGACTTGGAGGAATATCACAAGGAGTATAGGACTCGGAGACGGAAATGCCGTTCTCTCCCCGTCGGGAAAGCCCCGGAATCGTTTCGAACCCTGTTCCGTTTTGCAGGGCATTTAACAGCAGGGCAAAGGGAAGCTCCCCTTCGCCGGAAAGGACGAAATCAACCTGAGGTTCATCCTCCAGAACTTCCGCCGCGCGGTAACTTACTTCCGGTCCCCCAAGGATGACCGCTGTTCCGGGGAGGCGAATTTTTACCGCTTGAACCAGTTCCAAAACTCTGCGGATATTCCAGATGTAACAGCAGAATGCCACCGCGTGAGGGCGGAGCCTGAGAATCCGTTCAAGAACCGCTTCTGCCGGTTCGTTAACGGTTCCCTCCGCAACGCAGGTGGAAACTCCCGGTTTTCCATAGGCTTTTACGCCTGCAAGCAAACACCACGGGGCGAGCGAAGAGTGAATATACTGGGAATTCAGGCAGCAGATCACGGCTGAGAACGGTTCCTTCAAAATGGCCCCTCCCTTAGGCTTCCAGCTCGGGCTTTTCAAACTGGCTGCGGTAAAGCTCGGCATAGGTGCCGTTTTTGGCAAGCAGTTCCTCATGCCGGCCTTTTTCAACGATGTGGCCGCTGTCCATAACAAGAATCAGGTCGGCGTTCCGGACCGTGGAGAGTCGGTGGGCGATTACGAAGCTTGTTCGCCCGGAGGTGAGCTTTTCAAAAGCCTGTTGGATATGCTGCTCGGTGTTGGTGTCGATGCTGCTGGTGGCCTCATCGAGAATCAGCATCGGCGGGTTCGCGAGCATCACGCGGGCAATGGTCAGAAGCTGCATCTGGCCCTGGGAAAGATTTTCCCCGTTCCCGGAAATCCGCGTGTCGTAGCCTTTTGCCAGTCGCCGGATGAATCCGTCCGCGCCCGCGGCCTTTGCGGCCTGTATGACCTCTTCCAAAGGAGCGTCCGGCTTCGCGAAGGAGATGTTTTCCCGGATGGTTCCGTCGAACAGCCAGGTGTCCTGCAGCACCATGCCGAACTGACTGCGCAGATTTCCGCGCGTCAGGTGCCGGATATTCACGCCGTCGATCATAATGGAGCCGCTGTCGATGTCGTAAAAGCGCATCAGCAGGTTCACAAGCGTCGTTTTTCCGGCGCCGGTATGCCCGACAATGGCGATACTGCTGCCGGCCTGCACGTCAAGGTTAAAATCCTCAATGAGCTTCCGTTCCGGAGTATAGGAAAAGCAGACGTGGTCAAACCGGACGTTGCCGTCACAGTGTTTCAGCTCCGTGGCATCGGCATCCTCCTGTGATTCGGGGGAAAGATCCAGAATACGGAAAATGCGCTGCGCGGAAGCCGCGGCCGTCTGAATCTGCGTCATGATATTCGTAATGTCGTTAAAAGGCTTCGCAAAAATGATGGAGTAAATGAGAAAGCTTGAAATATTGCCGACCGTGATCCAGCCCTTGATCGCAGAGTATCCGCCGATCATGCCGATCACCGCGTAGGCGATGTTGTTCACGATACGCGTGGAGGGATTAGCGAGCGCGGAGATAAACTGTGAGCGCAGGCCGACTTCATAAAGCTTTTTATTATCGTCATGGAACTTCTGGAATGCGCGCTCTTCGAAGTGGAAATCCTTTACGACTTTTTGGCCGTGAATGATTTCTTCCGCGTAGCCGTTGAGGGAACCGACCATTTTCGCCTGTTCGCGGAACAGCTTCTGCGAACGGAGGGTGATGAACCGGGCAACCAGAAAGGCTGCCGGAGCCGACAGAATTACCACGGCAGCCATGCCGGGGTTGATGTACAGCATGAAGACGATGGCGCCCACAATGGTGGCAACTCCGGAAAGTAGAGCAAGAAAGCCCTGCAGCAGTCCGTCGGAAACGGCGTCCACATCGTTGACGAAACGGCTGATGGTATCGCCGTGCGGGTTCCGGTCAAAAAACGAAAGCGGCAGGGTGTTGAGCTTTTCAAACAGCATCCTGCGCAGCAGATTTACCGTCCGGTAGGAAATCTGGTTCGTCTGGAACGTGAGCAGCCAGAGGAAGAAACAGCTTCCGAGGTAAATGAGCCCGAGCAGCAGCACATAGTTGCCGACGGCGGGAAAGTTTACTTTTCCGGCCCCGATCATGCAGTCGACGGCCTTGCCGACCAAAAGCGGCCCGAACAGTGTTCCGAGTACGCTCAAAAACGCGCTTGCGACGGCGATGATCAGCCGGATACGGTCTTTTTCTATGATTTCAAGAAGCCTTGCGGCAATATTCTTTTTCATGCTTCCGCCTCCCCATCCGAAAGCTGGGAAAGACAGATGTCCCGGTAGGTGGGGCAGTCTTTCAGCAGCGTTTTATGCGGCCCGATGCCGACGATCTTTCCGTCCTCCAGCACAACGATCCGGTCGGCGTTTCGTACCGCCCCGACCCGCTGGGAAACGATCAGCACGGTCATACCTGCGCTCTGCTTCCGAATTGCGGCGCGCAGGCGCGCGTCGGTCAGGTAATCGAGCGCGCTGGAAGCATCGTCCAGAATCAGAATCTGCGGGTCTGCGACCAGTGCCCGTGCGATGGTCAGGCGCTGGCGCTGTCCGCCGGAAAGATTGGTGCCGCCGCGTTCCACTGCGGTATCGTAGCCGTCCGACAGATCACGGATGAACTCGTCCGCCTGCGCGGTTCTGGAGGCTTCCAGAATCTTGTCCTCCGAGGCATCCGAGCGCCCCCAGCGGATGTTCTCCGATACTGTTCCGGTGAAAAGCAGGGCTTTCTGCGGCACAATACCGACGATCCGGTGAAGTTCCGCCGCCGGGTAATCCTTCACATCTACGCCATTGATGAGTACCTTCCCCTCGTCTGTATCGTAGGTGCGGGGGATCAGGCTTACCAGCGTTGTCTTTCCGGAGCCGGTGCCGCCGATGATGCCGATGGTCTCGCCGTGCCGGATATCGAGCCGGATTCCCTCCAGCGCTTTTTCACCCGTACGGTTGTAGCCGAACGAGACGTTGTCGAAACGAACAGCGGGCGCTTCCAGCAGAGCGGTTGGGATTTTATCCTCCGCCGGGAACACCATGCCGGTTTCGGTGTCGAGAATTTCGTTGATCCGTCCCGCGGAGGCCATGGATTTCGTCAGCAGGATAATCAAATTGGAAACAACCAGCAGCGCATAGAGAATCTGGTTGACGTAATTGATGAACGCGATAATCTGCCCCTGTGAGAGGCTCCCTATGCTGATGTGCACGCCGCCGACCCAGAGAATCAGCAGAATGACGATATTGACGACCAGCGAGGTAAGGGGGTTAAACAGAGCGGAAACGTTACCGATGGAAAAACCGGTTTCCGTCAGGGTATCGTTGCAGGCGGCAAAGCGCCGCGTTTCCATCTCTGTCTTGGAAAAGGCGCGGATTACCCGCACGCCGGAGAGGTTTTCGCGAAGGCTGTCCGCGATCCGATCCAGCATCTGTTGGTAACGGCGGTACAGCGGCGCGGCTTTCTTTGTAATGAGAAAGATAATTAGCCCGAACACCGGAGTGGAGGCAAGAAGGATCAGCGCGAGGCGCGGATCCAGGAAAAAAGACATCACAATCGATCCGATGCAGATGAACGGCGCACGCGGAATCAGCCGGATCATCACGGCAACCCAGCCCTGAAGCTGGTTGACGTCGTTGGTGATGCGGTTGGTCAGTGTCGGCGCGCCGAATTCGTCGATCTGTGTGCCGGAAAAATCGAGCACGCGGCGAAAAACGGCGTCGCGCAGCAGGGTGCCGAAGCCTTGCGAAGCACGCGAAGCGAGGTACTGGCACACGAGCGCGCAGGAGTACCCGAGAATCGCCATCCCCATCATGAGAAAACCCATTTTCAAAACGTAGGAGGGATTTTTCCCATCCACCCCACGGTTGATGATAAGAGCCATTACGGTTGGCAGGAGCAATTCGAAGATTACTTCCATGAATTTGAAAGTGGCGCCGGTGATGCAGTCCCTTTTATAATCATGGAGAAATCGCGCTAGTTTTTGCATGTTATCATCGTCCCTATTCCAATATGCTTCTATCATACAGCAAAAATAACCATATTTAAAATACTTATTTTTAATGCCTTCCATATTTTTTTAGTCTGGATTCGTTGGCGAACGAATCCAAAAGGACTATAATGAAAACAGACCGACACGAGGGGAGCGAAAACCGATGGAATTGAAACAGCTTCGATATTTCCTGACCATTACGGAGGAAGGGCAGATCACGGCGGCGGCAAAGCGCCTGCACATCGCGCAGCCTCCGCTCAGCTATCAGCTTCGCCTGCTGGAAAAGGAGCTCGGCGTAACGCTGCTGGAACGCGGCCCGCGGAATATCCGCCTGACTGGGGCGGGGGAATTGCTGCAGCGCCGCGCGGCTCAGATTCTGGAGATGGCCGCGTCCACAAAAAGCGAACTGATGGATTACGGCCGGAACATGAGTGGCGTGCTTTCCATCGGGACGATATCCTCTTCCGGCGGCATTGTGCCGAACCCGCGTATGCTGGAATTCACCCGGAGCTACCCGGATATCCGGTTCGAGATCCGCGAGGGCAATACGTTCTCCGTCATGGAAATGCTGGAAAAAGGAATCATCGACATCGGGGTCGTGCGAACCCCCTTCCATCGCCCTGCCGGGGTGTGCAGCCGCATTGCGCCGCGGGAACCCATGCTGGCGGTTATGACGGACCCCGATGCCTGCGCGCCCGGAAAAGGCTTCGCCAGCCTTGCGGAGCTTGCTGGAAAACCGCTGATCATTTACCGGCGCTTTGAAACTCTGCTTGTGGATACCTTCGCGCAGGCCGGGCTTGAGCCTTTTTTTTGCTGCAAGAACGACGACGCGCGCACGACTCTGCTTTGGGCGCGGGCGGGCCTCGGCATCGGCATCGTCCCGGAGTCCGCGCTGCTGACCGCTGAAACCACCGGTCTGACGCATAAGGTGATTCGGTGTGAGGAGCTGCGCACAAGTCTGGCTGTCATCTGGATGAAAAACCGTTACCTCTCGTCGCTCGGCAGAAAATTTATCGAATTTTTTGCGCAGGAGCAGAACGCGGAAAAAGATGACTGATCTCCATCTTTGAAAGGGCAAAAAAGGATATTGACATAGAATTAACAATGGTGTACACTGACATTGTAGAAAAATTAACAAACTTTCAAAAACGAATAAAGGAGTGTCATCATTGAAAGCTGCGTTATGGTATAACCCGAAGGATATCCGGGTGGAAAACATTCCTGAGCCTCAGGTAAAAGACGGCACGGTAAAAGTTAAAGTAAAATGGTGCGGAATCTGCGGTAGCGATCTGCATGAATATCTCGCGGGCCCGATCTTTATTCCGGTGGGCAAGCCGCATCCGCTTTCCGGCGAAACGGCGCCTGTTGTCATGGGTCACGAGTTTTCCGGCGAGGTTGCCGAAGTGGGCAAGGGCGTTACCAATGTGAAGCCCGGCGATCGCGTTGTGGTAGAGCCGATTCTGGCGTGCGGGAAATGCCCGGCCTGCCTGGAAGGCAAATACAATTTGTGCTCCAGCCTCGGCTTCCACGGCCTGGCAGGGGGCGGCGGCGGATTTGCGGAGTATACAACCTTCCCCGCAAAGTTTGTCCATAAAATTCCCGATTCCCTCAGCTTTGAAAAAGCTGCTCTAATTGAGCCGATGTCTGTGGCCCTGCATTCGCTGCGGGTTGGCGTGTTCCAGATCGGTCAGAGTGCGGTCGTTACCGGTGCCGGCCCGATCGGCCTTGCGACGGTGGAATGCCTCAAGGCGGCCGGTGCGAAGCAGGTAATCATGATTCAGCGGAAATCCATTCGTCAGCAGTATGCCCTGCGTTCCGGCGCAGACGTGGTGCTTGACCCGAACGAAGTGGACGTGGTTGCCGAAATTCGGAAGCTGACGGGCGGCGTCGGGGCTGATATGGCGTTCGAAACCACCGGTTCGGAACAGTGCTATAAGCTGGCGCTGGATGCTATCGCCTACGCGGGCACACTGGTCGTCACCAGCATCTGGGAGGGCGACATCCAGTACAACCCGAATTCCGTGGTTATGACGGAGAAAAAAATCGTTGGCAGCATTTGCTACTGCAACGATTTCCCCTCTACCATTGCGATGATGGCCGACGGCCGTATCAAGGCGGAAGGTTATATCACGAAGCGGATTGCTTTGGACGACATTGTGAAGGAAGGCTTCGGGACGCTTACCGGCCCGGACAAAAAAGCACAGGTCAAAATCATTGTGACGCCCGATCCGTCCCTTCTGTAAGAACAGGGTCAAAATACAAGATAAGTTTTGCGCCTCTCCGGCAGTTTTATACTGCATGCGGAGAGGCGCTTCGTTTTGCCTGTTTCACGGGTCCGATTTCAGCGGAGGAGGAAGTCACACTTTAAATAATTCGGTCTGAACGGGCAATTTTCTTATTGCAGAAAGCAAGTACCTTTTTATGGAATATTGACAAACTTTATTTATGATTTATACTAATAATAGTGATTTATGGATGGTTTTTCAGCCTTTTCTTTACACGGAACATCCTGTTTTCCCCGGCAAGATTCCATTATGAGGAAGGAAGCGTCGCTTTATGAAACATTATGCCATCACTATCGCCCGCGGCTACGGAAGCGGAGGCCGCCGGATCGGCCAAAAGCTGGCGGATGCGCTGAACATCGATTTCGTCGACCGTGATCTGCTCAAGCTGGCATCCATTGAGAGCGGAATCAACGAGGCTCTTTTCGGCGTGGCGGATGAGCGGGTAAAAAAGCCTCTTTTGTTTAAAACCATGAGGAAAAGCCGTGAGTTTGAAGTCCTGAGCCCGGAGCAGGACGGTTTCATTTCCGATGAAAATCTGTTCAATTTTCAGGCTAAGGTGTTGCAGAGTCTGATTGAAAAAGAGTCCTTTGTCGTAATGGGCCGCGCCGCGGATTTTGTCTTGCAGGATTATCCCAACGTGTTGACCGTGAATATTCAGGCTTCCCACGACTACTGTGTCAAATCCACCATGGAGCATATGGGTTTTTCTGAGAAGGACGCGGAGGCCTGCGTAACAAAAACCGACCGGTACCGCGAGGATTTTTACGAGTATTATGCCGGACGCCCCTGGAACCGGCCGTCCAATTTTGACCTGTGCCTCAACAGCGAGCGATTGGGTAACGACACCTGCATTCGGATGATTATGGAATGTGCCAGAATGAAGTTTGGGCCTGGTTTTATTATTGAAGAAAACGAGAATGTAATCCGAATCTGAAAAAACGATCCCCGCAGGGCTTTTCCTGCGGGGATCGTTTTTTCATGGGAAGTACAGCCCAAAGGGCTGAAAAATACGGTCAAGCGAAGAAAATATCGTTTTTGGGAATTCCGTATTGTTTTGAAAGAACGGACCGGATCTTTTCCTGATCCAAAAGAGGGAGCGCATTGATTTCATCGATCAGTCGTTTGGTCGAAGGTACATGCAGTCCTCGCCGCTCATCATAAACATCAACGGAAATCACACTCATTCCTTCCATGGTGTTGTTCGCAACTACCGTGATCCTATGGGAAGCCATAAATTACCACCTACCTTTTCAAACATAATAATTCGCCAATTTACAAAAGTCAACAAAAAGTGAACAAATATTTGCAAACTATTAGGCGAATATTATTTGCTGAGGTTCTTGGTTCGGCTGGATCGCAGGAAATTGCTTGCCAAGATTTCCTGTTTCGATTTTGCCGTGACTGTTACGGTCGGCTTCATTTCCGTTGCTTTATCAAAACAATTGAATAAAAAAATAGTCGGACCGATATTTAAAATCAGTCCGACATTTCATAATTTGTAGAAGTCGGTTACCTGGCTGCAATCTTATCTTTTATTTCCGCATATTTAGCGGCAGATAAAACAGCCGCAACGCCAGAGCCGAAATATGCGACATCGTCAAAGGCAAGAAATTTGCTTTTTTGGCCGTACTTAAACTCAAGTACGGAATTAGCTCCCATACTCCGAGCTTTTTTTACGAGGTCTTTTTTAACGTCATCCAGATTTTTCAGTTGGGCTCCAAATTTGAAACTTAAGTCACATGCAACCTTTCCGAGCGGTGTTGAATCGGGCATAGTTCCTTCAACAAAGATGATATCTTCGAATATTGTGCTGTATCCAGGCAAAAAATCACCCCGCTATTTGATTAGTTTTCGCGTTCCAAAACGGCAATGAATTCCTGCCTCGATCCACCCAAGCTTGGAATGTCTGCAGTCGCACAGGAGTTAAGAGTCCAGCCTTGTTGTGCGTAAGAATTCAGGGCTTGTTCTAATTTTGCTGGATCAAATTTGCCCGAAAACCATTTGTCTTTCTGTGTAAGTACCTTGTACTCTTTCATAAACATTTCCCTCCAGAATAATATAATGTGTTTCCCAAAAAAATCGTAGCTCTTTTGTTAGGGCTTGTCAAGGCAAATTTATCCAGGAATTGTTAGTGTATAACAGAAGTTTAGATGCAGATGGGAACTTTGGTTTCAGATGGGTACCTTTTTATTCTAGAGCTTCTCTAAGTTGTGTCTTTTGCCGGCCCGGAGAAAAAATAACAACCTCTTTTGTAGCTTCAACTCCGCTTATAAATAAAATTGCATCAACTGGAGTTTTGGGCAGCTCCAGTTCCCGGTTTGTGATAACACAAAAAGTGCGAGAACATAAAAACAGGATAAGATTTGTGCGTGTTGGACAAAATTTTAAAGGAAAATTCTGCTATAATAAGGAAACAGTAAAGAGGGTGGAGAATTGAAAATCGCGATATGTGATGACAGTCCTGTTGACCAGATGAGAATATCAGAGTATATCATGCAGTATGCAGACCGGTATCTGTTGGATTTTCGAATCGACACGTTTGAAACAGGATCGGCATTATTGCAGGCATTTCACAAAAACGAGTATAAAATCATCTTCCTCGATATAATTATGAGCGGGTTGTCAGGGGTTGAAACTGCTTATAAAATTCGAGAAAAAAGCGATGGGTGCATGATCATTTTCATGACGGCAAGCCCGGACTTCAGAGCGGAAGGCTTTGATATCGGAGCTGTTCACTATCTGATGAAACCGTTAACCTACAGTATGGTGGAAGAAGCGCTTCACCGATGTGAGCGTCAGTATGAAGACAGCGAAAAGTATTTTAACGTCGTCGTAAACAGACGAACGATGCAGGTCCATTTTAAGGATATTCTTTATCTTGAGGTTTACGGCAAATGCACCATGATTCATACAGTCAGCGATGTTCTAAGAACATATACACCGCTGTCCACCATGGAATCATTGCTGGAGAAAGGCCCGTTTCTAAAATCTCATCGCTGCTATGTTGTGAATATGCGCTGCATTTCGGGTGTTCTCGATGATTGTTTCACGCTTGATAACGGAGAAAAAATACCAATCCGCAGGAAAGGCAGGCAATTGATAAAAGATGAATACAGCAAATATTTTCTCGATTTGACAAGGAGGCCATAAAATGAGTGATTCATGGTCGCTCCCGGTCGGTATCTTTTTTAATATTGCTCCTTATGCGTTTCTATGCTATTTTCCGTTCAAGGACAAGCTGAAGATCTCAATCAAAAAACTGTTGGCCATCTTATCACTGCCGGCAGCCACAGAATTTTTAATTTTTTATTTTTATCGTCCGCTTACCTATGAATTTGTTCAGTTTGTATTTTTTGGTTTTTTAGCCATCTATTTTTTACTGTATTTGATGACTGTAAAAATAAACCTCTCCAAACTAATATTTGTTTTTTTGTTGAATACAGATTACGGCGGTATTGTAGTTCTGATATCAAATTATATGGAAACCCGGTTCTTCCCTTCTATTACTCATATCGGCGGTTACAGCCTTCGGCTGAATCCAATCTCGCTGACGATCTTTGCCGTCACGTTGCCGATTGGTTTAATTGTCATGCTGAAAAAGGTCAGACCGCTTCTGTATCTGGAGAATAAAAAAGCATGGGGATCTCTGTGGATTATTCCGCTTATGTTCTTTTTCATTCTGATTGCGGTTGCATGTGCGGACAATGATAATTGGATCATGAGCTGGCAGTACATAACCATCACACTGACATTGGTATTGGGCTATTATGTAATTCTCTATGTGATCAGTGAAATGCTGATTGAAACGGATGAAAATGCAACGCTCCGGGAAAATGTCCGGATGGTAAACATGCAGCTTGATTTACAGAAAAGTGCCTACGAAAGTCTCAGCAGTCAAATCGCTGAAACGAAGGCGGCCCGTCATGATCTTCGGCATCATTTATCGGTTATTGAGGGTTATCTGCAGTCCGAAAACTATCAGGAACTGCGCAACTATTTAGGCGAATACCGAAGCATGATGCCTGAACATAAAGAACTGTTCCTGTGCGAAAATTCTGCTGCCAATGTTATTGTTCTTCATTATATTGAAATTGCCAGAAAGGAAGGAGTTTCCGTTACCACAAATCTGCATCTTCCTCAAAAAATCGGAATCGCGGATATGGATCTGTGTATCGTCCTTGGGAACTGCATAGAAAACGCACTGGAGGCGTGCAGACGTATGAAAAGCGGCCGGAAGTTTATAGCAGTCAATTCGAAAATACATGGCGATATGCTTGGTATCACCATTGACAATAGTTTCGACGGAAAAGTGGAAGAAAAGAAAGGAAAATTACTGTCACGAAAGCGTAGGGAAGAAGGCTTGGGGCTCTCTTCCGTGCAGGCTGTTGCAGAAAGATATAACGGGACTGCGTTTTTTACATTCAATCAAGAGGAATTTCAGGCTTCGATCATGCTGAATATAATAAAGTGCAATGGCCACAATTGATCTATTTCGATTAAAGAGATGAGGTAGACACGGAACATTTTGCCGCTTCGGATTTATTATAAATCAAAATAGTTGCACAGGTGTACCGCTTATTCCCATTCGCGACCGTTCAGGGCGAATGGGGTTATTTTTTTTATAATACCATCGATAAACTTATTGTATAGAGCGTTTACTATCTGAAATTTAACAATATTCTTCAAAGGAGGGACAGAATGAATTGCATTAGAGAAATCGAAATTAAGGATGATGATGTGTACCTGAATTGTACAATATTTGGCATTTCGAGTGAACATTACAGAAACGATGTGTTGTCGGCTACTTATAAAAGCGGAGGACAAGCCGCGTTGGACAAAGCCATCATATCGATGCTTCTCGACGATTTATACCACATTGAACTGAGCGGCGATGATCCAAGTATTATGCCATATAAAGAGGCCCTTGAAAAAGCAGAGCAGCAGCATGTTCTGGACTTGGACCAGGACAAAATCGGCCAGCAATATCAACTCCGCTTGGAAAACAGCGCGGAGCTTGATCCCTCATTCCGGGTAAATTCTATGCTCCATGAGTATGTAGACTCACGGAAGGAACAGAATGAGGTAAAGCTAAATGCCGTTGTGGCTCTGATTCCCCGGTAGCATTTAACGGGATAAATGCTTTTTGAATGATTTTGTGAAAAGAATTAGAATACTGCTTGAGGTGATAGTATGACGACGGTGAAATATAAAACAACCGATGGGGATTATGACAGAATTTCGCTGACTGTTCCCAAAGGACGAAAAGCAATCATTAAAAGACGTGCGGAATCAAAGGGCATGAGCGTGAGTGCCTATGTAAGCAACCTGATCGAAAAAGACAATGCTGCAAGCAGAGTTTTTTGACAACCGAGTAAAGCGGACTTCTTTCTGCTGAAAGTCATTTTATCTATTACAAGGGGAATCACATAAAAACCGGTTCCCTGAAACTGAGGGCATATCAGTCTTAATGACTGATATGCCCTCAGTTTATGTCCTGTTATATTTGAAATTCTGGAATTCTCACGAAGGATGAGAAGGTGTGCGCCCCATAGGGGGCTGTTTTGCGGCTGAACCAGGCACCGGCACGCCGTTGAGGCGGTATAATACACAACGAGTGGTGTGTTTTTTATGCCCAAAGAGATACAAAAAAAGACCACATGGTAGGCCTGAGGGATAAAAGCAGGGTGGTTTTTCGCTGCTTGAGCAATTGAACATGCAGTCGGTCAGGTGCTCTCCCGTTCCACAAGAGTGACCGGAAATGTGACGCTGGTCGGAATAGACTTTTTATCCTGTTTCAGAACGATGCTTTCCACTGCTCGTTGGCAGATGTCGCTCACAGGCTGGTGAATCGTGGTAATGGACGGAGTACAGAATTTGCACAGGTCGATGTCGTCGTAGCCCACGATCTTCATCTGCTGCGGGATGCGGATGCCTCGCTTGCTGCAGATATTAATAACCTGTGCCGCGATGATGTCGTTGGAAGTGAAGATGCCGTCAATATCCGGATTGCTGTCGATGAGCGAATTGATGATGTTTTCATACTGCATGGAAAGGAACTGCTCTTCTGTTGCGTCCACCGCAACGTAGGGAACTCCCTCTTTTTCACAGACTTCTTTAAAACCGAAAAAGCGCTTGTTTGCTTCCATATTAAGGTAGGAACTGCCGCTGATATGCGCAAGCTTTCTGCAGCCTTTCGCAATAAGGTGCTCCGCCGCGAGAATACCTCCCTGGTAGTTGTCGGAGCAGACCGACGGGATGCGTGGGGAGATGATACGGTCAACGGAAATGATCGGTGCATCGATGGCAATGCTAAGATCGATGTTTTGCGTGTGGCTTGCAAGAATAACGCCGGCGACTTTACTCGCGCTCAGCATGTCGAAATACTCCAGCTCTTTTTTTACTTCATTGTTGGAGGTACACAACAGCAGCTTGTATCCGCTGCCCGTAACAAGGTGCTCTACGCAGTCGATCACTTTGCAGAAATACATATTGCTGGCCGACGGGACGATGAGGCCGATAAAATTGCTTCTCTTTTTCGAAAGGGCCCGAGCAAGCTCATTCGGCTTGTAATTCAGCTCGCGCATGGCTTCGTTAATTTTCTCCCGGGTTTTTTCACTGATGTATCCCCGGCCGTTCAGCATTCTTGACACTGTGGTAACGGTAACGCCGCTTTTTTCAGCAACGTCCTTTAGCGTACTCATTATAAAAGCTCCTATTTCTGAATTTTATAGCAGGCCCCGCCACCGGGGTAGAATAATAAAGGCCGCTTTCGCGACACTAAGTTTGCATAAAAACCTATAATAATTATAGAGGAAATAGATTAATATGTCAATCGGATATCATGATATATTTCGAAAAAATAATCGTTAATTCTGAATATAATGTGCATAATGCCCAATTTTATTTATAATTTCATTGCAAAATGTAAGAATTATATGTCAAGCACTTGACATCGATATGTCAAACGGTTAATATAAAAACGCCAACCAAAAACAGAGGAGGAATTTGTGTGAAAAAGTCTAGAATTTTAGCATTTACAACATGCATGGCAATCATCCTTTCATCTCTGGCAGGGTGCGGAAAAGGCAGTAATTCGCAGAGCGCTTCTGCCGCAAGCGGAAGCAACGGCGGCAATGTCACCCTTACGTTCTTCAATACCTCCGCCGAGGTGAATACACAGTTTACTGATTTGTTCAACACTTACCATCAGTCTCACCCCAACGTGACCATTACATTGATTCCGACACCGATCGGTGGTCAGCAGATTCAGCAGTTCCAGTCGTTGCTTGCTTCCAAGAAGCCGGCGACCATGGCAAACCTGGATATCGGAACGGTCTATACCTATAAAGATAAGTTTCTTGATCTCACAAGTGAGAAGAGCAGCTATGAAGGTATTGCTCAAACCGGCGCCATTGAATCCGCGATGCTTGATAACAAACTCATCGGTATCCCATACACGGTTCAGGGCTATGGTCTGCTTTACAACACCCGCGTTGTAAACAAAGCGCTTGGCACCACATTTGATCCCTCCACCATTAAGACCCGTGACGATCTTGCGGCACTGTTCAAGAAGATTCAGGCCGCCGGTGTACCGCCGGTTATGATTCACGGCGCAAACTGGTCCGTCGGTGCCCACTACCTGGCTCTTGCTTACGCACTGCAGTCTAAGAATGTGGACGACACCCGCAAATTTGTGGGAGACCTTGAAAAAGGCACGGTGGATCTGGGCAAAAACCCGATTTACAACAACGTGATGGACACCTTCGACATTTTGAAGCAGTACAATTACCGCAAGAGCGATCCGCTTGTGGGTGACTATGCAAAGGATGCTTCCGACTTTGCAACCGGCAAATGTGCGTTCTTCTTCATGGGCGACTGGATCTGGTCTCAGGTCGGCACGCTGAAGGGCATCGACAAAGATATCGGCGTTATGCCGGTACCGTTCAGCAACAATGCAAGCGATTACGGCAACTCTCAGATCCCGGTCAGCGAACCGAAGCTGTGGGCTATCGATAATTCCGGATCCACGCCTGCTCAGCAGGCTGCGGCCAAGGACTTCATCAAGTGGTGCCTCACAAGCAAGGAAGGCCAGTCAGCTCTTGTTGAGAAAATGGGCTTTAACCTGCCCTACAAAGACGTTACCGCTAAGAGCACCAACCCTGTTGCAGCCAGTACCTCTAAGTATATTGCTGCCGGCAAAACCATTAACATCGGTATCATCACTTACCTGCCGTCCGACTATTACACGAAGACCGGTGACGCCATGCTGAAGTACCTTGCGGGCAAAACTGACCGTGCAGGGCTCAACAATGAACTCACATCCTACTGGAAGTCACAGACCGCTCACTGAGAATTACAAAAAACTATTGCGAGCAATGGGGAGGGCCTTCGCCCTCCTTTGCTTTCAATATTACCATTAAGAGGATTTGATTAAGATGAGGCAGAAAAAGTTAAAAAACGTCGGTACTTTCCTGATCTTTGGCGGACCGTCTCTGTTTGCTTTCACTGCCGTTGTACTGATTCCCCTGGCGTTCGGTCTTTACCTGACCTTCACGAACTGGAACATGGCAACGGGCACTCACGCGTTTATCGGTTTTGAGAATTACAAACAGATTTTGACGGACAAGACATATCTGGACCAGCTGTGGTTTACCATTAAATATGCGCTCCTGACCGTTGTTATTTCCAATGTGGGAGCGTTCTCTTTAGGCCTCATCCTGAGCAAAGGACTCAAGGGCCAGACATTTTTCAGGACGGGGTTCTTTACACCGAACCTGATCGGCGGGCTGATTCTGGGTTATCTTTGGCAGTTTCTGTTTACCCAGGTGCTCCCCTTTATGGGTCAGAAATACGGCTGGGCACTGTTTCAGACATCGTGGCTGTCCGACACCACAAAGGCATTTTGGGCACTCGTCATCGTAAACGCATGGCAGCTGATGGGCTACCTGATGATTGTTTATATTGCAGGGTTTGTGAGCGTTCCGTCGGATATTCTTGAAGCGGCATCCATTGACGGCGCGGGGAAATTCCGCAAGATCATATCGGTGGTTCTTCCTCTTTCTGTATCGAGCATTGTGGTCTGCTTGTTCCTTTCCATTTCGCGTTCCTTCCTGACCTATGATCTGAACCTTGCCCTCACAAACGGAGGCCCTTACGGATCGACCGAACTTGCATCGTTCCACATTGTACAGAAAGCGTTCCTTTCCAATGAATACGGCATGGGTCAGGCGGAAGCGGTCATTCTGTTTATTGTGGTTGCAGTCATTGCCCTGACCCAGTCTACACTTATGAAGAGACTGGAGGTTGAAGCGTAAATGAGATCTTCAAAAGTTACTCACACAATCGGTATGATTGTGCTGTCGCTTCTCCTCCTCATCTTTCTGTCACCGTTTCTCATCACCATTCTGAATACGTTTAAGTCCACGCAGGAATTTGTGGAGAACCCGTTTTCGCTTCCCACGCAGTTTAATTTTGATAATTATTTTAAAGCCATTGAAGAAATGAATTTTGCCACCGGTTTTCTAAATTCCCTGGTCATCACGGTTGTCGGCGTTGTAATCGTCGTGATTTTTTCAGCCATGACGGCATATTTGTTTGCCCGCTTCCATTGGAAGATCAACAAGGTGCTGTTCTTTATTATGACTGCTTCCATGGCAATTCCGTTTCAGGTGGTTATGATCCCGCTGGTTACCATCTACGGCACAGTCGGCTTTATCGATTCGAGAGAATCGCTGCTTTTCATGTACTTCGGCTTCGGCTGCTCCCTTGCCATTTTTACATTTCACGGGTTCATCAAGGGAATTCCGGTTGCACTGGAAGAAGCGGCTTCCATCGACGGAAGCGGCCGCGTGAGGACGTTCTTTCAGATTATCCTTCCGCTTCTGAAGCCGGTTGTTTCCACCATCACCGTTCTCGATGTGCTATGGATGTGGAACGATTACCTGCTGCCGAGCCTGGTGCTTCAGTCGCCCGAGCTGCGCACTCTCCCGCTTTCCACTTACAACTTCTTTTCTTCCTACAGCGTTGATTTCACTCCGCTGATGGCAGGATTGATCCTGACGATGCTTCCGGTTCTGATTCTGTATCTCTTCCTGCAGAAGTATATCATCAAGGGGTTAACCACGGGTGCAGTAAAATAATCGTCCGCCGCACAGAAACAGAAAAGAGGAAAGATATGGCACTGGTAGAGGTGAATTTTCACTCAAAGGCTCTGGACAGACTGGCGGTGTTTAACGCACTTATCCCGATGGATGCACCGGAGGAAGTCAGAGACAAAAAGTCGTTTGAGCGACCGATGAAGTCTTTTTACCTGCTTCACGGATATACGGGGAATTACTCGGACTGGCTTTGCGGGAGCAGGATTCAGGAGCTTTCGGAGAAATACAACTTCGCGGTTTTTATGCCTTCGGGCAATAACAGCTTTTATCTCGATGACACCGACAAAGGCGAGCTGTTCGGCGAATATGTGGGAAATGAGCTCGTGGACTATACCCGCGCAATGTTCCCGATTTCCCGCGAAAAAGAGGATACCATTATCGGCGGGTTTTCCATGGGCGGCTACGGGGCACTCCGCACGGGACTGAAATACGGCCGTTTCGGCCGAATCATTGCGCTTTCTTCCGCCTTGATTCTCCATCAGATCGCTGGCGTGGCCCCCGGCTACAAGGACTTTATCGCCGATTACCGCTATTACACGCGGGTATTCGGTGATCTCGGTCAGCTGTTGGGGAGCGACAAAGATCCGGAGGCGCTCATCCGAATGAAAAAAGAGGAAAACGAAGCTATTCCGGAAATCTATATGGCATGCGGCACCGAAGATTTCCTGATTGAGGAAAACCGACGCTACCATGAGTTCCTGCTGGCGGAGAAGGTAGGCCATGTGTATGATGAGACTCCGGGAATTCATAACTGGGATTTCTGGAACGAACAGATACGCAAGGCGGCCCTTTGGGCAATCGGCGTCTGACGCACTGCCGCCGTTTTTGAAAGAATACAGATAAGGAAGCATTGTCAATGAAAGATACTGTATTGGAAGAACTGCAGCCTATTCTGAATGCCGCCCCCATGATTGACATGGCCTTGGACGGGGTTGAGGCTGCCCGTTCCGCTCCGCCCGCTCCGGTGGAACACTCTGCCGAAGTCCGCATTCTCACACGCACGATCAAAGGCCCCGAGTGCCCTCTGACTGTGAGAATCTATGAGCCGATCAGCCGGACGGAGGAGACTCTCCCAGCTTTGCTTTGGAGCCACGGCGGCGGCTACGCTCTGGGAAAACCGGAATATGAAGACGGCATTTGTGAGCGTTTTGTGCGAGAAGCGCGCTGTGTCGTTTTACAGGTGGATTACCGCCTTGCGCCGGAGCACGTCTATCCGGCAGCAATTGAGGACTCCTATGCGGGCTTGAAATGGATGGCGGACAACGCCATCGAACTGAAAATTGACCGATCAAGGATTGCCATTGCTGGCCCGAGCGCCGGGGGAGGCCTGACGGCCGCGCTCGCCCTGATGGCGCGCGACCGTGGCGAAGTGCCGATTCTGTTTCAGATGCCGCTTTACCCCATGGTGGATGACCGGAACGACACGCCTTCCAGCTATGAAATCAACGTGAAAACGATGCCGAAAGCGTGGAACCGCGAAAACAACATCACCGCGTGGAAAATGTACCTCGGAAGCGATTTTTCGGGTGAGGTTCCACCTTATGCAGCTCCTGCGCGCGCAGAAGACCTGACTGGTCTGCCCCCTGCCTATCTCTGTGTCGGGCAGCAGGATCCGTTTCGCGACGAAACCATTGACTACGCCGCGAAACTTGCCCGCGCCGGTGTTTCAGTAGAGCTTCACCTGTACCCCGGATGTTTCCACGGGTTCGACTTTATTGCGAACCGGACGGAGGTCTGTGAGCGGTGCCGGGCGGAATATATTGCAGCCCTGAAGCGGGCGTTTGACCGTGCTGACGTTCGGGACTGACCGGCAGACGCGGAAATCAATACAGGAAACGAGAGGGACGAGAAGGGTAATGGCTATCAGAAATCAAATCATGCTTATTACGTATCCGGACAGCATGGGAAAAAACCTGAAGGAATTGTCCGAGATTCTTGATGAGCATTTCGGGGATATCATCGGTGGACTGCATATCCTCCCGTTTTTTCCGTCTTCGGCGGACCGCGGCTTTGCTCCGACGACCTATGAAGCGGTCGAACCCGCTTTCGGCGACTGGAACGACATCCAGACACTGGCGAATCGGTATTACCTGATGTTTGACTTTATGATCAATCATATTTCCAGAAGCTCTACCTATTTTAAGGATTTTCTTGAAAAAAAGGATCAGTCCGCCTATAAGGACATGTTTATCCGTTACCGGGATTTCTGGCCCGGCGGTGAGCCGACTCAGGAGGATGTCGACCTGATTTATAAGCGCAAACCGCGTGCGCCGTATATAGACGTTACGTTTCACGACGGAACGTCGGAGAAAATATGGTGCACTTTCGATGAAGAACAGGTCGACCTTGCGGTGAACACAAAAACGACCCGCGATTTCATGCGGGAGACCATGCGAAATATGGTGGAAAAAGGCGCATCGATCATCCGGCTGGACGCTTTTGCGTACGCGGTAAAAAAACAGGGAACAAACTGCTTTTTCGTGGAGCCGGAAACGTTTGATCTGCTGGGTCTTTGCCGGGATGCTGTGAAGGAGCAGAATGTTGAGATCCTGCCGGAAATCCACGAACACTTCTCAATACAGATGAAGCTGGCGGAGAAAGACTACTGGGTTTATGATTTTGCGCTGCCGATGCTGCTCCTCCATGCTATCTATACCGGCACGAACAAGAACCTGCTGAACTGGCTCAGAATCTGCCCGAGAAAGCAGTTTACGACACTTGACACGCACGACGGAATCGGCGTTGTAGATGTCAAGGGTCTCATGACGCAGGAAGAAATTGATCAGACCACGGAGTTTTTGTTCTCAAAAGGCGCAAATGTCAAAAAAGTCTATAACACGGTAGCGTATAATAATCTTGATGTCTATCAGTTGAACTGTACGTATTACTCCGCTCTCGGCGACAACGACGACGCCTATTTGCTTGCCCGTGCGGTTCAGTTTTTCGCACCAGGCATCCCTCAGGTTTACTATGTGGGGCTCCTTGCCGGGAAAAACGATATTGAATTTCTGGAAAAGACGAAGGTTGGCCGGAACATCAACCGCCATTATTATTCGAAGGAAGAGATTGAGCGAGAGATCGAGCGGCCCATGCTTAAAAAGATGTATGCCATTATGCGCTTTCGGAATAGTTACCCGGCGTTTGACGGCGACGTTTCCATAGACGATGCGGGCTCAGCAAACGGGCTGACAATCCGCTGGTCGAACGGGGAATATGCAGCGCAGCTCCATGCGGATCTGAAAACCTGCCGGTTTGAGATTACCTATACCGGTGAAAATGGGACGCAGGAAGAACTTTCTCTGGAATGATCGCTGCTGGCGAATCAGCCCAGGCAGGAATGGCTCTTTGTGAAATGTTGTGAAAAGAATGCAGATATTCAATTTCAGCGAGGTGGGTACAAAGTGTTTGACGTAGTTGCACTTGGCGAGTTTCTGATCGATTTTACTCCCGCGGGAACTTCTGAGGCTGGGAACATCCTCTTCGAGAGGAATCCGGGTGGTGCTCCGGCAAATGTGCTTGCCGCCGTGACAAAGCTCGGCGGGACAGGCGCACTGATCGGCAAGGTCGGCTGCGACCAGTTCGGGTTTTTCCTCCGGGATGTACTCGAGAAGTACGGCATCGACGGACGCGGACTTTGCTTTTCGCACGATGTCAACACAACACTTGCGTTTGTGCAGCTTGATGAGCACGGTGATCGGAGCTTCAGTTTTTACCGGAAGCCCGGTGCCGATACGACGCTGGCCCGGGAAGACCTCGACTTTGGTCTGATCGACAGCGCTAAGATTTTTCACTTCGGCTCCCTCTCCATGACGGACGAGCCGGCAAGGAGCGCCACGAGAACGGCACTTGAATATGCTCGAAAAAAGGGAAAGGTTATCACCTATGACCCGAACTGGCGCCCGGCACTCTGGGCGGATGATGAACAGGCGAAAGAGAACATGCTGTTTGGATTGCAGTATGCGGATGTACTCAAAGTCTCGGAAGAGGAACTGATGTTCCTCACAGGCAGCGACGATATTGAAAAAGGGAGCAAACAATTTCTTGAGCGTGGCGTTAAAACGATAGTGGTCACTCTTGGCGCAAAGGGATGCTATTATCGCTGTGCGAAAGGTTCCGGCTTGCTCAGCACATACGACACGAAAGTGATCGACACCACGGGGTCTGGCGATTGCTTCTTCGGTGCAATGATCTGCCAACTAAGCCGTTACAAAGGTGCACTCGAGGAAATATCACCGGAGGCACTGGCGAAAATGGCCGACTTTGCGAACGCAGCCGGCGCGCTGTGTGCCACACAGAAGGGTGCGCTTCCCGCCATGCCGACAGAAGAAGAAGTATATCGGTGCATGAGCAGTACATCACTGTTAAAATTGTCGTAATTCATCTCACAGGAGTCATGGGTATCTCGGCTCAATCCAAAGGGTTATTTTGCTGTTAGGGCGATTATGAAGCAGACGTCCAAAAGATAATGAGATTCTGTCAATACAGCAAACACTGAAATGAAAATAAATCATGTCCACAAATAAAATAAAAATACTCTCTGCAAGCTTTGAACTGAACCAGTAAAACGGACATTGTCAAAAAGCCTCTCATCGTAGGATAATTACTACGATGAGAGGCAATTTTTATGAAGAGAAGTTGGACAAAGATAAAAGCACTTAAACCCGAAATAGCTGCAAAGCAGGGCTTCTGGCAAAGAGACGGGGGCGTAAGCCTGCTATTACATTGCAAGTCACTTGATGACGCAAGACAACTCATTGCTGAATACATGGATCAGGGCTTTTCATCCTTGTAAGTTTCCGTTAAGGCGCTCCGGACTACACCGGGCGGGTGAAATTTCACGGGATATACTGTTGAGCATTTGCCTTTTGCAGATTATTAAGAGGTTTAAGAAGCTGGACGATTATCCGCCACAGTGCTGTTCGGCACCTGCACCCCTGCGGCATCGATCGTGTAATTATCCTTATATAATCAGCTGTGAGACTGGGGCGATAGAGTACCCCTGGGCCTGCAAAGTCTGCAGGATGGTCGGCAGCGCGGGGGCGTATTTTTTGCTCCGTTGTGGAACAGTACAATGGAGCCGGGCTTACCCGCTGCAGGACCCGATCTGAAATCTGCTTCGGAGTAGGGTCTTTCCAATCAAGAGAATCATCGTTAGATATTAAAATAATAATAAATATAGTAGAAGAGGAATAACACCGCCCATTAAAAGCTTTTGTTTTTTTGTTCTTATTGACTCGATTTGCTTTCAAAGTTATCTTTTCAAAGAAACGCCGTCGCGAAGTTTAAGACTGCGAAAAGCCTTGACGGGTCAATTGGATTGTTAATATGGTTCTTGCTAGAATAAACAACGATATTATCTAGTGAGTCAATGATTTTTTACTTTTCCAATCGCGTGCTTTGGGACCCGTAATATGGAACGGCCGGCCGTTTCCAAAACATAACACATCTTTTCTGCTGCGGTCAGCTCACAGTTGGATTCCCAGCATCTTGAATTGAAAAAATCGTGCAGTTCGGGCTGCAACCAATGGCTGCCGTCCGAACGGACCCTGTCGCGGATATCGCCATACTTTATGTCTGTGGCGTTCGGGATTAGTCCCAAAGTGAGAAACGCATGGCCATTATAGCAATGGGCCAAAGAACATCTGCCGATAGGCGCAAACCAAATTGGCTTCTCTGTTTCTTCAAAAACATTTCTTAATTCTCTACCGCAGTAACACTGCGCCGTTTTCCCTGTCGTCAAGTCAATATACAGCGACCACAAACCGGCATAACAAAACTCTCTCTGTTTTATGCCAAAAATGCTTCTTTTGTATGTCCAGAAATCCGAATGAAACTCGGACCAGATTCGGTCGTATTCTTCCATCGGCAGACTGGTCAAATAGTCGATTTTTGATGTCCTATCATCCCTCGCGATGGTCACATGCGGAAGTGCCCCGAAGTTTTCTAACGAAAATGCCTTGATTTCCTCCAGATATGGTATTAGCTCGTCACTTGGAGTAATTTCAATGTTTGCCGAGGCGCCGGCCGCCCATATTTTTTTTACATTTTCGGCGAATACATTCAGCAAGCCGAGCTTTTTTAGCTCCAGATAGTGAAACGAGCATTTGAATTCCACTCGCTTCAGCAGTTCAGGTTCCCAAGATAGAATTTTTTCCAAGGACGGCGTCACGGTCAGGTTGGTCACAATTTCCGCGTAATGTCCTTCCGATACCAAAGCATGAATATACTGATCGAGGTTCTGGGTCAGCAGTGTCTCCCCGTCGGCACAGAAATTCATAAAAGCCAGTCCGCCCAGCCGTTCCGTTGAAAGCGCTTTTGCGACTGCTTCAGGAGAATATTGAAACTTTGGTTGAATATTCTCAAAGCTGTTTTCCCGAGTCGACAGATAACAGTAATGGCAGCGGAAATTGCAGATCGACATCGGAATACGAAACATTAGGAGTCGTCTAATCTGATTCATTGCTTTTCCTCCTTAGCTTTAGTTTTTGAAACAGGAGCGAACGCTCTCTTCGGTTTAGGATCAATAAAGTATCAAGCAAAACGGTTAAAACATAGGTGACACCAACCGAAAAAATCAGCGTGACCCAGCCGGTCGGCCGAATCAGAGTCTGTATCCCGATGGCCACGACCAAATTGATGCCGCTGCAGAGAAGCGAAGCGGCAACGTCCTTATAAAACTCATACCATTTCAAATGCAGAAGTTTCGCCGTATACGGAGCGGTGACTGCCAGATTCCGAATAACCGTTAGCCCGGAACTAACGCCCGCAATTGCGTAGACGCCCCAGTTTGTTGCTTTCAGCAGAATCAAAACGATGGCAATATTCATGATGCCCGTTGAGATAAAGGCCACCGAGTTTACCATCAAATGGTTGGTAACAGTAAATATATTGTATAAGGTCTGAGGTCCCGCCCATGGTATAAAGGCCATCATCGTCAAAACAGAAAGGACCGTGAGCATTTCTGCATCCATTGTCGACATCCATAACCGGTAAAAGGGGATGCCGTATGCGCAAAAGGTTATGATGCAGGTGGAAATAAGAACGGTGGAAATTTTCATATTGTAGCGAATTCTCTTTAAAAGCTCCTCACGATTTTCCTTTGCATACCAAATTGTTAGATCCGGCGCAAAATTAGTATTGATCGTGCCGCACAGGTTGATAATTGCAGTTGGAACCAGTTTCGCAATCGAGAGAACCCCCATCATTTTAGGTCCCACAAACCAGTTCGCCAACAGCAGATCGAGGCCGGTCATTAGCATATTGCCGCCTTGATTCACAGAATTCCAGATTCCGGAGGAAAACATAGCCTTCACTGTGTCGAGCCGAAACTCAGAAAAACGAAATCCGAGCTCCGGCAGCAGTTTTTTATGAATATGAATCGTGGGAGGAAACGTGGCTATGGTAAGAATCAGAGATACAAGCGAGACATAAAAGATATGGGGCGGAAAACGATAAAATGTAACAAGCAGAAGAACTGCGTTCAGAGCACAGCGCGCCAGAGTAATGGCGTTTTGCAGATAAAGTTTGTTCTTGACAAACATTGAAATATTATAAACAGACAAAAAAAGATTGGCGAAAAAATTCATGAAAATGTAAAAAAACAAAAGCTGGGTGTCCCGTAATCCTGCACGTCCGATCTGGACAACTTTATCGAGATGGATCACAATCATCAAGGCCACTGGAATTAAAACAGCCAAAATTATCAGATTGCAGAGAATGGTTGAAGAATAATACTGTCTTGCCGCCGCGACGTGTTTTTTGTGATATGAAACCGTTATAAAACGGCTGGCCATCGAGTTAAAGGCAAGTGTGAGTAAAGAAGCGTACGTAACGAAATTATTGGCTAATTGCATAAATCCGTTTGCCTCTTCGCCAAGATGCCTGACGATAAAAGGCGAAAGAAAAAAGTTAACGGCCAAACTGATCATCAGTGCTAAAATTCCCGATAATAAATTAAAAGCTGTTTGTCTGCTCTGCATTATCAACCGTCCTTTTCACTTCGCTCTGCATTTGAGAGAAATATGCGAGCAGGGGCTCCGCACGGTAGAACTGTTCGCCCATTTCATAGAATTTTGTGATATTGCCGATTAGCTCATCCGGATTTTCACAAAATTTTATATAGGGTAAATATTCGATCCACTCATATCCGTGTTTCACTTTATGGCTGACATTATCCAGAGCCAGACACGGTGTGCCTGTAATTGCGGCAAACAGCATCCCGTGCAGGCGGTCAGTGATGACCAGCCGCGCGCTGGAAAATTCCGCCCATTTCTGGAACAACTCCCGTTCCCTCGTTTTGGCTGTTACGGTATGGTCAACTACAGTGGATATTTTTCGATAGCAGTAATGGTACTGGATCAGATCCTTTTCGATGTTTCCGAGGCTTTCTTCCGCCGTGATTTTTTCGGTGTCCCCGCGCATGCAAAGTAATACGCCTGTGCGGCAGGTTCCATTTTCCAATGCATCCGTAATGAAGAGAACAATATCCGGAACGAAAAAGGTTGGAATTGAACGGAACTCCCTTTTTAGAAGCCGATCGGTATCCGAATCTCTTGCAAAAATCGTGAGCTTTCTATGAGAACAATAAATCTTCACCGATTTTTCCAGTTCTGCCCTTCCATGGCTGTCGTTGGAATAATACGCGGTTTGTGGGAAAACAAAAATCGGGTTTTCCGGAAATCTTAGAATGATATCCCGCATTTTGTTTTCTTCTTCGATCCACAGGGTTCCGATATTTCCGCCGCCGTCAATAATAATGACATCATCCGGTGTAATCACCGTTTTCAGCTGCTCCCGACAAAGCTCATATTGCTGCCGCGTTAGCTCGAGTACCCTGTTGCTAACGCCGATCTTCTCCATAAACCGGTGCTGGGCATATACAATTGCGTGGTCCCCGAGGTTTCCGTGCGTCGGCGTGGCAATGAATATTACGATTCGCCCATGCTTTCTTTTAAATTTATTTAGGAGAATTAAAAAAACTTTACAGCGAATAAGGCGTTTGATTCTACTGCACCATTGAAACGGTTTGGCTTTCCGGATCGAAAGGCTCATCATTTTCCCACCTGAACAGGCGGCAAAGTCCGCCGTTCCGTATCCCGGCGGAGCAGAGCCATCCAAATGTGGCGGACATAAGGGAATAAATAGAATCGAACCAAAATTAGCTGGATGGGAAACCTCTTTGATAAATACGGGTTTCTTCTCCAACCGGACGCAAGCTGCAAGATTTTTTTTCGCAATTCAGGTACTAAGGACCGCAGGGAATAGAATTCCCCGTACTGGTAAAGCAGCATCAACAAAGCTGCGCTCTGTGCCTGATGAAAATGAGACCCGGTTTCTTTTGCAAACTGAAGGTAGCTGTCGGCAACGGCGATACGATCCCGGATTTTTTTCGCATCTACCGGCTGCGCCATGATGCTCCCATCCCGCTGCAGGTAATGGTAAAGAGGCCTACCGATCAAAGCGACTCGCTCGGATTTGTAAAGCAGCCGATTCGTGGTGCAGTTATCTTCAAAAAGCCGACCGACCGGATAGCGGATGTCATTATTAAAAAAAAGCTTCCTGGCGTACAGCTTATTCCAAGCAATTATTAAATACACAAAACCGTTTCTCAAGAATTGGTCCAATGCCTGATCTCCCGTAAGAATTCCGTCGGGTACCCGATCCACCGGAAATATTTGAGAGCCGTCAGAACGTTCCAGAAAGTAATCACACACCGCAATTTCCGCTCCCGATTCCGCGCATGCCCTTTCAAGCTGTTCCAGCATATTCGGTTCGATTGAGTCGTCTCCGTCGATAAAACCTATGTATTCGCCTGACGACGCTTCAATCCCCGCGTTTCGCGCAGAGGAAAGCCCGCCGTTGGCCTTATGAATTACACGGACACGTGGGTCCTCCTTTGCATACCCGTCGCAGATAACGGGGCAGTAATCCGGAGATCCGTCGTCCACCAACAAAATTTCAAGGTTTTGGTAGGTCTGATGAAGAATGCTGTTCACACACTTTTTTAAGTATTTCTGAACCCCGTAAACAGGAACGACAACACTGATCAAAGGCTGCATGCTAACACCCCTTTCCCTTAATTGCCGATTCTTAGCCACCCGCAGCTCCGGACTCATTCTACAAACCCGATTTTATGATCGAGATCCTTTGCCATGCTTTCTTTCCTCTCATCCGTAATCCGGTCGATGGTCCATTCCCTGTCGTAAACGCAGGTATGATTCATCCGCTCTTTTTCCTGGTCCAGATATTCCGCCAGACTGCAGAGATAACGTGCCGGATTTCCTGCGTAAACACCCGATTCGCAGTCCTTTGTCACCACACTGCCGGCTCCAATAATCGTGTTGCCCGCAATTCTGGTATTCGGCAAAATGATGGTTCCAGCTCCAACAAAGACATGATTCCCGATCGTGACTTTTCCGATTTTTGTGTACCCCAGAAACATCTTCGTGCTGGCATCATGTGCAAGGATATGAACCCGAGGAGCCAGAGTTACATGGTCGCCGATGGATATCAGCCAGCAATGTCCGGGATCTATGATGCATTCTCCAAGCATCTGAAAATTCACTCCGACCTTCAAACCGTTTTTTTTAAGCCTTGGCAAATTGCACGTTCCCCGGATCAGTACTTTCAACCGTGTCAAAACATCCATGGCCATTACCCCCTCTTCGGAAAAGCTGCCAGTATTGTGGTAAAACCGTAAAAAAGCGGGAAAAGCCGATCGCGAAGAAGTCTCTTATAAATATCATATTTTATCGATTCCCGGTATACGGAGGAAGCGAAAATTTCATGAACAGCATTCTGATTGAAGTACCGCTTTAAAACCGCGTAGATCTGCCCGGTGCTGTAAGTCGATTTTCTTACCACATTTTCGGCGCTGGTGCACATGTCCCCAATCAGTTTATGAGCCTCCGGCGCGTCGGAGCATCCACTTCCCCACAGGGATCGCTTCAGCCTTCTGACGGTGTAATATTGACTTAAAGCGATATCAAAGCCGTCATTCCGATAGCATGAAGACAGAGTGTTTTGTCTGCCGATGCGATAATGGTAAAAGCTCTTCGGCAGCGTCGTAATTGTCTTGCAATTTTTGAGATAATCCAAGTTAAACAGCAGGTCTTCCCCGAGTGATACCTGCTTGTCAAAGCAGCGGCGAATCAGCGACTTTTTATATAATTTATTAAAGGGAGGATTAATCAGCCCCTTTCGGAACAGTTCGTCAAAAGCAGGCTGAAAGAATTCCAACAAAAAATCTGCCGCAGCATCTGGTAGCGAGGAAAAATCGCTCTTTTCGCCGCTGTGGAAATACGATACGCCGGAGATCACCAAGTCGGGATCTCCTTTTTCCGCAGTTTCCAGCAGGGCAGAGCATAGCCCCGGCTCAATCCAGTCGTCGCTGTCCACAAAAACCACATACTTGCCATTGGCAGCGTAAAGGCCGGCATTTCTGGCTGCGGAAACCCCTTGGTTTTTTTGGGTAATCACATGAACCTTTTCATTACGCGCCGCGATCTCTTCACAGATTTGCAGGCTGCCGTCCGTAGAACCATCGTCGACGGCGATCACTTGAATATCCGGGTGAGTCTGATTCAGAACGGATTTCAGGCAATCCCCCACAAATTGCTCCGCATTGAAAACCGGGATAATAATACTGATGCAATTATTCATTTTACGGATACCTCTTGAAAGCCGAAATCCGTTTTTTTGCTGTTCCATGAGATCCCGATAAATGCGGGAATGGTTGTATCCTCTATGCTTCCGGAACGCTTCCACTGAGCCGGGAAGCTCAGTAAAGTATAAAAGAACGGAACATAAAGCTGGATTTCGGAAATGGTTGCAACCAGAACCGCGGTCATCATAATTACAAACAGCGTATAAAGATTTGTATTTCTGTAATGAGAGGCAAGCCGAAACGACACAAGAATGCTTATCACAAACAGAATTAAGCCGACATATCCGCTCTCATGCGCGATAGACAGCCACTGGTTGTGACAGGCGATCTGAACATCGTACACGGAGACCGTGTTTACCGCGCCATAGCCGAAAAATGGGCTGCGGCTGAGCGAGGCGATCACGGCGTCCCAAATATAAGTCCTTCCGGACAAAGTGATATCCTTGTGCAAAAACTCCACGATGAAACCTGAAAAAATATTCTGAAATCTCAAATAAACAATCGAAAAATCCAGCAAACCGCAAGCAAGCAATGAAATCCAGATATTCAATTTGAAATTCCGGAAACGGTGGATCAAAAAATAGAGAACAGCTATAATCAAAAGCTCCACAATTCCCGTGGCGACCCACTGTATAATCAGGGTCAATGCGGAGCAGGCCATGCAAAGCAGCGTCCGTTTGGAAAAATATTGTCTTTTTTTCCAGCTGTCCCGAAAGACGCAAAAAGCAATTGCCGGCACTGCGACCAGAGAGGAACCGGTCCGTAGGCCAAACAGATATACGATTCCGTTGGACGATCGGGCCAATCCCTGCGGCATTAACAGAACAATAATGAGGTTTACAAAAACAAAAGCGGTGAAAATGAAGCTGACCGCGTCCAGCATCAGAGCGAAGTTATAGCGGAAACCAAGATCAAATAGCAGAATGATTCCCAACGCACCCGAAACATAAAACAGGCTGGGCGTCCGATTGCCCGACAGGGTATTCGCAACGACGTAATTCCAAAACTCGAACGCAATAACAGCCCAACTGAACGGCGAAATTCGGAACGTAAGCAAAGCAATCAGAAAAAAAGCCATGGCTTCCAGAACCAGCATCCCGTCTGCGAATATACTCAAATTGGGAGATATTGCTTCAAACCCGCTTGTTTTAAAAAACGGAACCATTGTGATCAGTACAAAAAAGCTGAACAAAGTTTTTCGGCAAAAAAAGTTTGAGTCCTTTTTTATATAGGAACTGTTATCGTCCATCTTCAAATTCCTTCTACAAAATTTTGGAAATTCTCGACCTGCTTCTGAACGTTGAAATCTATTTTTGAGAGATTTTCCACGAGTTTATTTCTGAGCTCCGGATGACTCAGAAGCGAATCCACTGCATCGGTAATTCCAGATGCAGTAATCGGTGCAATAATTCCGGTTTCCATATTTTTAATTTGATCGGTTACGGAATTATAATTTGTCACAACAATCGGCCGGCATAGTATTTTAGCTTCGTCCAGAACAACGGATTTCCCCTCAAATCTAGACGGCTGCACAAAAATGTCGGCATTTTTTATATAGGGATAGGGGTTTACTCTGCTGCCAAGCAGAGTAAAGACATGCTGTAGCTTTTTCTTTCTAATTTGCTTTTCCAGCGCTTTACGCTCGTTGCCTTCTCCGATTACAAACCAGACGAACTGCTTTCCATGTGCCCTTAATTGCTCCGCTGCTTCCACGGCAATATCGAACCCTTTGATCGGATGAAGGCGGCCAACGGAAACGATAATACTTTTTCCCCGGATGGACAAAAATTCTCTCGGGAAAAACTTTTCCCCCATATTGCGAATTATGCTGGGAGACGTCAGGTTGGGCATTACACGAATTTTATTACTCTGATTTGGAAAAAGCTCGGCAAGGCTGCTGGCACATATATTGGAGATCGTAACGACGGCATCTGTGCGGTCAAGGAATGTCTCTTCCAGCCTGTTGTCGATGTTTATTTTTGAATAATCACTGTGATAATAGGTTATTTTCCTGTTTGCACGGACTTTATCGACCATATAATATAAAGTTTCACCGCCTGAGTAAGCAATTGCTATGTCATATTTTTGTTTTGGCTCCGGAATCAGGTTGTTGTAATATTGAACCCACCTGTTGATTCGAATACGGTCAAACTGCCGGTACTTCATTGTTGACAGGAGGGTATAAAGGTATCGTCTGACCGACAATAAAACAAAACTGAGCTTCCGATCGGATTTCCGGCGTAAAGTTGTGAGAAAGCTTTGAAACAATATAACAATTTCACGATTGGCGTCAACAATATGTACCGAGGAGGGCACCTGCGCTAAAAAAGCTCCTCTTTTCTGGAAAAGCAGCAAGTCCACTTGACACTCGGAATAGTCCAATAAGTTCAGAATATTTACCAGGCTTTTTTCAGCGCCGCCAATTTCAAGCGACATGGCAAGGATCAGTATTTTTCTCATGCCCTGCACCACCTTTTCTAGCATGTTGCTTCAACAAATCGATTTTTTCCAATGCCGATTAAAAAAGCAGCCTGCCGGTTTCATAAATAGAGCAAAGCCTCTGCAGCGGAGCCCGTGTAACTGTAAAATTTCCGGTAAAACTGAACACTTTTTGATTTCCTGATTGTAACAATCATAAATGATAGCTCCCCTGATCCATGAAACCCAGCCGCATCTTGAAATCATCAGTTTTTTGCCACGCAGCATGGAACCATACGGAGAAGCGAATTTTAACCTTTTATCGTTTTGCGTAAGGCCCTTTTCGAGGTATTCACACTGGTAGATCGGCTGATTGACAAACACGAGCTGATACTTTTCGCCCATGCTAATCCAGACGATATCTTCGCTTAGAAACTTTTCTCCGGAAAACTCGGGAAACGGATATTTTTTAAGAATGTCTGAGTAAAAAACCTCCGCCATATCACCGTTTAATCGACGTTTAATCCGGCATTTAATATGGCTTTCAACAAATTCCTTCTTTGGCAGACTAAGAAGCGGTTCTCCGCGGTCGGTTACTTTAAGAAAACTAAAGCCGCACAGTCCGGGATGTCCCTCGTATTTCAACTGATATTGAAGAATTGTCTCAATCCCATTTGGAAGCAGAATATCGTCGCTGTCAACAATGACGGTTAAGGGCGTTTTTACTTCCGCAATTCCTACATTTATGGCCGTATGTTTTCCGCCGTTTTCCTTATGCAGGTAGCAGGTTTCAAACGCTGCCTGGGCAATAAAGTTCCGGACAACTTCGTTCGTATGGTCGCTGCTCCCGTCATCGACAATCATCCAGATAAAATCATACGAAGTCTGCCGCATCAGAGACTCATACAGGTTTTTGAGAAGTTCCGCTCGGTTATAAGTTGGCGTAAGCACTGTGACAGTCGGCATCGATTGATCTCCTCTCATCCCGTTTTCTGAACCGTTGCGCATCGCCGTGCGCAGCAATAAACGTCGGCAATTTGTTTAACGGAGTCATCCCAGTTATAAGCCTTTAATACGGCTGTTCTTGCCCTTTGCGCGACACCATCTGCAGCGGCGCTTTGCAGGACGGAAGTCAATTTGACTCTCAGGTCATCCGTATCTCCCTTTGCAAATGTATACCCGGTTTTTCCGATGACTTCTCCGTTTTCAGGAATATCGCTTACGAGGCAGGTACAGCCGTAGCTCATTGCTTCCAAAAGGCCAATTGGCATGCCCTCTGAATCACTGGGCAAGACATACAGGCTCGCATTAGTGTACAGTTCATCAAGTTCTTCCCCCCGCACAAACCCTGTCATAATCACACGGGGGTCATTGGATGCCATTTGTTTAATTTTTTCTACATAGCCATCGGTAAAGGTGCCCTTGCCTGCAATGACTAGCTTTTTTTCCGTATTGATGGAGGAAAAGGCATTCAGCAAGTAGTGTATTCCTTTTTCAGGAACAATACGCCCTAAAAAAAGGACATAGCTGTCCTGTTCCAACCCGTATTTTTCCCTGATGATTGCAGGTTGCCGCTGAACGGGGATGTCGATTCCGTTGGGAATCACTTCCGTGTTTCTTCCGTAAGTATCTTGAAAGTATGCTTGTTCATGGCGGGACAGCACGATTACCTTGTCGGCATATTTGGCAATTACATTTTCTCCCAGTTTCATAAACCACTTGGCGAATTTTCCCCATTTGGAGCTTTTCCAATTGAGCCCATGAACCGTGGCCACTGTTTTAATACCAAATAGGTGCGGAAGAAAAAGCATAACGGACGGCCCAATTGCATGATAATGAATCACATCGTAATGCCCAAACAAGGCGTGAACCGTAGCAAAAAAAGAATAAGTTACCGCATCCAAACTCTTCGTACAGATGGTGGGAACATTGATAATACTGATTCCCTTATAATCATGCAGAAGTGGAAATCCTTTTTTTCTGCGGTTATAAACGGTCACATCATGCCCCATGGCCGCAAGCCGCACAGCAAGCTGCTCGACGTGGATTTCCACGCCGCCCTCGCGGGAGGGAATCCGTTTTTGTCCTATCATCGCGATTCTCAATTTGCAATCTCCTGCCATTTATCAAGATAATATTCCTGCAGCTTTCCTGCCTCACGGGCAACGTCAAACCCTGCCAACCTGATTTCCTCTTCACGGCTGCGTCGTTCCGCCGTCTGCTGGTCAAGAATCTTTTTAGCCCACTCTCCTGGCGGAGAATTTAAAGAGAGAAACTGGCAGTTGTCTGATATCTGTGCTTCTCTGGATACGGCATCGGAAAAAAAACAGGGCAAATCAGCTGCCTGCGCTTCGACTCCGACGACGGGAATGCCCTCATAGTGAGAAGGCAGAACAAAGACGTCTATCGCCTGCAACAGATTCAGGACATCGCTGCGGATACCTAAAAAATGCACCTTTGATTGCAGCCCGAGCCGCAAAACTTTCTGATGTATTTTTTCCTTATCTTCCCCGTCGCCGATTAGCAGAAGAACTGAATTGGAATGCAGTTTGCGCAAGCTATCGAATATTTCAATCAGATAATCTTGATTTTTCGGGTAGGTAAAACGGCCGATATGTCCCACAGTAAAGTTATCATTTAGGGCAAGTGCTTTTCGTGTCTGTTTTCTAATCGATTCATTGTATGAAAAATCTTTTGCCTGAATCGCATTTTTCATTATGGTGAAGTTATGAGACTGATATATCTTTTCCCCAAATAAAAAGCATGCGGCTTCCTTACCGCATGCAAAGAAGTCAGTCGCAAATGAAGGAATTCTGTTTTTTGCCATCCATTTGATAGGTAACTTTAAGTTTTTGTCAATAGATGTACTGTGGCTGTGCGCGATTCTGATCGGGACTTTCGCTTTTTTTGCAGCAGCAAGAGGAAAAACCGACATTGCGTCGATGTGGGAATGGACAATTTTGTACTCCGGATGTTCTAAAAAAAATCGGTCCATATAAGAAAAATATCGGATGTAATTTTGGGGATACAGTCTGGGGGCGCGATAGATTCTTCCTCCCAGCGATATAATTTCCGAATCATAGTCGCCGGAGTCCGGACGATGCGTCAAAAAATCGAACTGCACCTGATTACGGTCAATATTGCGGTAGTAATTCATCAGCATCGTTTCAAGACCCGCACGGTCCATTTTGTTGACAACCTGCAATATACGAATCGTGGCTTCACACCTGCTTTTCATTTGATGATTATATGCCAAAGTGCCAACAGTCCAGGCCGTGCTTTACGTCAAGACGGTGAATCTATTGCTTCGTTTATGCTCAACTTCGCTCGGAAGCGGGACTACGATGACCTTCGAACGTTATGTAAGGATACCTGCGTCAGAATACAAAAGAAAGATTTACATAGGAAATCTTTCATGTTTATACAAACTTGTTCTATTATAGCATTTATGGTAAATAATGTAAATTATAATTATGAAGTAATATTTCTCCTTCTCTATGAAACTAATTATTTAATTTTTCTATGTCTCTTTTCAATTATTTATATATTTAGTCGAAAGAGCATGCAATACCAAGATGAAATTATTAAACATCGAATTATAAATTTTCTGTAAACTATGAAAATATTAGTCTTAAATTATACGATTAGGACTCATTTGTTAGAATCCTGTTAGAATCCGTTGGAGGTGTCTGTTACACTGAATCTAGGGATGTAATTATCACGATTTCCGCCTGATTCCAGCAAAAAATACTCCATCTGCCATATGGCAGATATCATCCGGATTTTCCGCTCAAAAATTAAAGGCTTCATTTTCAGCGGTTCGAAAGGAAGAGAGAACATGAAGAAAAATCCAATTGGTCAAAAAGCGCTTTCATTATTGCTCAGCCTCACTCTGATCCTCAGCATTTTCGGGGTTGACACAATGAGTGCGTTCGCCGCACAGGACAGCGGAATCAAGCGGGCTCAACTACTGCAATTACTGTGAGAACAAAGGCGCAGGACGGCACAACCACGAGGGCCTACACGATTCAGGTCATGAGATTAAAGTCATCCGACGCGGCGCTGAGTAGCCTTACGCTCAGTTCCGGCGCGCTTTCCCCGACGTTCTCCCCCGACACAACGGATTATACGGTTAACGTTGGCAGCAGTGTGTCCGAAGTGACGGTCACTCCCGTCACAAGGGGACCAGATGCCACCTATACCGTCAACGGTATTTTACCAACAGCAGGTCAAACGGGCGTCAATATTGCTTTGAATCAAACAGGCTCAACTACTGCAATTCCTGTTGAAGTAACGGCACCGGACGGAACAACAACGAAAATATACACGCTGAACATCGCGCGCGCATCGGATAATTCCACTTACAATTCATCCGTGCCATCCCTGCCCGTTTCCGTAGCTGACACCTCGACAAATACAACGGCTGATCTTTCCGGCGCGACATTCCCGTCGGGGATAACAGGGGTTACGCTTTCTGTTTCACCAGAGACGGCGACCGGCGCTCCGACAGAAACAACGGGAGGCGCTTCCGACCAGACTGGCAGTACAGTTTATCACCTTGCAATTTCACAGACGGGCCTGAATGTGATCGGCTCCCCGTTCATCTACGATATCAAGCTCCTCGACCAGAACGGGACCCCG
Organism: Bacillota bacterium; assembly: GCA_023410445.1. GTDB lineage: Bacteria > Bacillota > Clostridia > Oscillospirales > Acutalibacteraceae > Caproicibacter. The sequence continues at coordinate 103,442 of JAEYPT010000009.1, forward strand.
ATTACGTCCTTTACCGGTAGCGTTACCGTCAGGGTGACCGTCCCCGCCGGAATTCACGGCACGCCCCATATTTTCCGGTACGAGGACAGCACGGGTACGTTCACCGACCTCGGTGCGACGATGCAGGGCGGCTATCTAGTCTTTACTACCACCCATTTCAGCTATTATGTCATCGCAGGAACGGGCGATTCCGTGACGCTGGACACCAAAAGCGATCAGCTCCCCGTGGGCGGCAGTTACCAGATCGGCGTCAAGCTTACAGGGACAAAGGCCGCATCAGTGAAGGTCGCTTCCACCAACAACAAAGTCGCAGCCGCAGAAAGGCTGAAAAACGGCAATGTTCAGGTGACTGCAAAAGGTACCGGCACGGCCTATATCATGATTGATGTCTACGACAGCAAAAATCATCCGCTGACCCACGCGTCCGTGCGCGTGGATGTGAAAACAAGCAACCGGTCGCGAGGAGACTCCACAAGGCAGATCGGAGTATTCTAAATTATATTTTCAAAGCGAAGGATGGAAACCGGAACCGGTTCCGGTTTCCAATGCACAAAGACCCTGAACAGATCCAATCGAATCTGTGTAGGGCCTAATTTTACTTGGGTGGAATGCCTCAGATCAAGCAGCCGTGTGGTATGTAAAGGTCGTACATACCAACGGTTGCGGACCTCCGCAACCAAACAAGTGTTCGTCAACATTTACGGTTAATTAGCCGTTAATGTTGACGAATTTTTGTTGCATGGAAATTTATGATTTATAGCGCAAGCTTAAGCTCTTGACATTTCTGTACATAACAATAAGATTAAGGTCCTGAAACGCAATCTTATGGTTACCGCAATTTCCGACGCTTTCGTAAGTATTCTGCACATGTTTCACCATTCAACGCAAAAAGGAGCAGCTTGAAGCCACTCCTACTGACATTTCTATTTTTGGGTTACCCCATAGAGTCTAAATTTATAACAGATGAAGACCGGTCCCAGGGGAGTTTTCGCTTTGCTGAGAAATCCACCTTGTTGACTCCCGGGAAAAGCCCACATTCATGGAACCTTCACATTCTTTTCATCCGTTGGCCAAATTGATCAGATAAACTATACCAAAATAAGCCGATGTTTCTCCCTGTTTATGGATTCCTGCTCCGTTTCTCTTTGATATTCACCCTTACATTTCACAATATGAAACAATAAAGAAAGAGGGATTATTCGTGCTAAAGAATATGAAAATTCGTGCCAAGTTGCTTCTTATGTTTCTGTCGATCACTGTGATTTCCAGTATTGGCAGTGTCGTCAGCCTTTCTCGCATGGGCGGGCCGAGAATCGGAACAATGGAATTGGTCAAAGCCGGCGACGTGGCTAAGAACTTATCCGAATCGGAAATAAGAATGTTGAGCTCCTTGAACCTCGCCACTGTATGCGTCGCTATTGTGATATCCATAATCATAGCGCTGCTCGTGTCAAAGGACTTCAGCAAGAGAATCAACGTCGTGAAGGACGCGGCAAAAAAGCTTTCCACAGGCGACCTACAGATTTCGGTATCCGACCCCTCGAAAGATGAAATCGGCGAACTGGGTTCAGCGTTGACAGAAACCAGCGCGAACCTAAAAAACTATATTTCAAGCCTGAGCATTAACCTGAAAAAGATGGCGGACGGCGATTTGCGCATTCAGCAAGCGACAAATTTCCGTGGCGACTTTGTCGAGCTGGCCGACTCCATGAATGAGATCGCAGCGTCGCTGAACGCGATCATCACGCAGATCAATCAGGCTTCGGAGCAGGTTTCCAGCGGTTCCGGCCAACTTTCCACAGGTGCCGATGTACTGGCTCAGGGTGCGACGGAACAGGCCAGTTCCATTGAGGAACTTTCCGCGACTCTGACGGAAATTTCAGAGGACATCCGGCAAAACGCCCAGGATGCAGCCGATGCCAGCCAAAACGTTTCTAAAGTCAATAAGGAACTGGACAATGGCAGCCGAAAGATGCAGCAAATGACGGAAGCCATGCAAAGAATCAGCGATTCTTCCAACCAAATTGAGGCAATTATCAAAACGATTGCGGATATTGCTTTTCAGACCAACATTCTGTCCCTGAACGCGGCTGTGGAGGCTGCGCGGGCCGGAGAAGCCGGGAAAGGCTTTTCTGTTGTGGCCGACGAAGTGCGAAACCTTGCCGGGAAAAGTTCCGAAGCGGCCAAAAACACGGCGGAACTGATCCAGCATTCCATTGCAACGGTAGAAGACGGTGCAGAGATTGCTTCCGCCACCTCGGAGTCTTTACAGAAGATTGTCGGTGGAACAAAGCAGGTTGCGGAACAGATTGACCGAATTGCGCAAAATTCCAACCACCAGGCGAGTTCCATCGACCAAATCACTTTGGGGGTCAACCAGATTTCCAGCGTCATCCAAACCAATTCCGCCACGGCGGAAGAAAGCGCCGCCGCCGTCCGGGAACTGACGGAACAGACGAACAAGATGAAGCAACTGGTCGAAGTTTTCCAACTGGAAAGCTTACAATAGGCTAAGAAATGGGGGATATCGAGTTTGTTGACTTCTCCCGAGATTCTTATTTGCGCATCAGAAAAATCAAAATTGCAGTAAGAAGATAGGTTCCCACATTAAGACCGGTTTTGCCAACTCTGCTGTGTTTACCCGGGAATGAATCAGCGATAAGGCAGCAACATATACAACCCTTTTTGTCATAAACGTACGGCGCGGAGTTGCTGCCTCTTACGGAGTCGGAAATAAACGCTGAATTCGAAAACAATATAGTCTATTTTAAAGAGTTACCCGATGCAATGTTGTTCGGCACCTGCATCCCAGCGGCATCGATCGAATAATTGTCTTTATAAATCAACTGTGAGACAGGGACGATGGAGTACCCCTGAGCCTGCAGGGTTTGCAGGACGGTGGGCAGTGCGGCGGGCGTGTTTTTCGCCCCGTTGTGGAACAGCACGATGGAGCCAGGCCTTACCCGCTGCAGTACCCGGTCCAAAATCTGCTTCGGAGTAGGGTCTTTCCAAATCAAGAGAATCATCGTTAGATACTAAAATAAAATGAATAAATATAAATTCTATAGATCGAGAGGGCATACGGGATTTAACCGATATGCCTTCAATTTATGCCTGATAGGACTCGAATCGCGCCCGCGACCATTCCTTTTCAAGACCTAAGTGGGGGAGAAAATAACCACGCACAATTATACGCACCCATGCCCTCCCGTAAAGGTGAACTATGGAAAAGAATATTAAAGATCATTACACTCTCTGGTTTATCAGGACGGTACAGTAACAATAGCGTCCCTGATTTCCCGGATCGCGAGCCTGTAGTGTGTACTACTTTACAGAGCCCACAGCAGCTTGATTCTTTTAGTCCTTTCGAGGCACTTGGTATTTAAAGCGGAACCGGTTCCGTTTTTAATGGAATTTTTCCTTTATAAACTTTCAATAATAGCATTGCACTCATTGAAGAACATCAGTGCGGTTATGTTTGGCATCGATAGAGCACTGCCACCATGCTCACAACAAAGACACCTTGATTCAAAGTCAAGAGAAAAGCCAGCTACCAAACCGTTTTTCAGAGTCATTACGACACTTTTACGGCAATTGTACCGAATTAAGGCATGAAACTGAAATAGGGTTTTGGTTTTTCCATTAAGAAAAGGAAAAAGTATTTTTGAACATTGAAATTGGTTTTGGTATTATGAATATATACAAAACCAGAGATTAAAAGTTATTGGATGTTTTATCTAATTTCTTTGTATGGGGAGTCGAGCATCATGGAAAATGTAAAAAATTACTTGCTGGGCATGGACTGTGGCAATACTAACATCAAAGCGATTATTTTAGGGGAAGATGGAACAATTGTTGCAAAAGCAAGTAGACCAAATATTTTTTTGATGCCGGGTTCGAATATGCAGGAACAGGATGCAAATGAGTGGTGGAATAGTGCGGTGGAGATTCTTCAAACCGTTACGAAGGAAGCAGGTCCGGATATCGTCAAAAAAATCCGCGGTATTTGCATAAGTTCCCGTACGGTAATTTTGCTTCCGGTCGATGCAGAAGGGACCCCACTCAGGAATGCGATCACCGAGCTCGACAGCCGTTCTGCGGCAGAATTGTGTGAAATCGTAAGCACCGTTGGATTCGACCAATTTGTTTCAACGGTCGGAGGCCAGCCGGCGGTTGCCTTCCTGCCAAATAAAATCCTGTGGTTCAAGAAAAATGAACCGGAGCTGTTTGCTAAGACAAGCCACTTCTTACAAGAAAGCTCATACATCAACTTTAAGCTGACCGGGAAAATGACCATGGATATTGACCAGGCTTCCAGAACTCAATGCCTGGATATCAACACGTTGAAATGGTCTAGGCAAATTGGCGACGTGATCGGAGTAAATTTGGATGAGGTACTGCCGGCTCCACAACCGGTAGATGCAATCATTGGATCTGTAACAGAGGAAGCGGCGAGAGCAACCGGTCTTGCGGCGGGAATTCCGGTCGTCGCCGGAGCCAGTGATGCGATGGCTTCCATGTATGCAACCGGCCTCAGCCGGCTTGGAGAAGCAGGAGAATCCTGCGGAACAACATCTCTTGTATTCGTAGGAAGCAGTGTTAAGAGCGCTGCCAACATTCCGGTGGTTACAAAGCCCTGTGCGATTGACGGAATTCCGTGGGTATTTGATGCTCCCATTCAAGCCAGCGGGGCTTCCCTGAAGTGGTTTATCGAAACAATGGCGAACGAAGAGCGTGAATATGCAGCGGCTCATCAGAAAGATATCTATCAATACTTAAAAGAACTGGCTTTGGAATCCAGACCCGGTTCTAACGGGATATTTTTCTTCCCCTATCTTCTTGGGGAAAGAGCTCCTCTGTGGAATGAGTATGCGAGGGGAATGTTTATCGGTTTGAGCATGAATATGAAGCGTTGCGACTTGGTCCATTCCGTATTCGAAGGGACCGCCTATGCGCTCCGCCATGTGCTGGAGACGATAGAAGCATCCGGAGCAAAAGTAGAGTCGCTCAGAATCTGCGGCGGCGGCGCGAAAAACCGTCCGTGGTCGCAGATTAAAGCTTCTGTGCTTCATATGCCGGTCTATCTGATGGATGAGAGATCCGGAGATGCGGCGGTAGGAGACGCTCTGATTGTCGGGCATAAAGTCGGGGTTTTTAACAACCTCACCGAAGCGGTGGGACGGATTATAAAAGTGGGCGAAATTCTTCAGCCAATCGATGAATGGGCAAATGCTTATGATAAGCTATATCCATACTTTGTTGAAATGTACCAGCATTTAGACAACGATTTAAGGCACTTGAAAAATACAGTCGACAGCATCTGAAATATTGCAACAATGTGGCACGGGCGATGGAAGCAGACTTCAGTCGCCTGTGCCGCACCCTTTTACGTTAGGCGACGCCCATATAAGCATCCGTAAAATCGACCACAGGCGACATGTTATGCACAATGCGAACCTCTATATATTGGCTCAGGCCGGGGATGCAGAGGTTTATTAGACGTTGAAAAACGAAGGGCATTGAACAGAATTATCCGTGAGTGCATTTTGGAATGTTGCGTTAAGGTCTTGCAGTCTCATAACCCTTTTGTGCCTGTCAGCGCAGCAGAGAGGACTGGTCATTACAATGAAGGATTTTGAGTTTTGCTTTCCGACAAAAGTAATTTTTGGCAGGGATGCTCAATTGCGCATCGGGGAATTTGCCGCCAAGTATGGCACCCGCGCCATGCTTTTGTATGGCAGCCAGCGGGTGAAATCCAGCGGTCTGCTCCCCACCATTGCCTCCCAACTAACCGAACGGAAGATATGGTTTACCGAATTTGGCGGGATTGAGGAGAATCCCACTCTGACCAAGGCGGAGGAAGGCTGCCGCTTAGCACGGGCAGAGAAAGTCGATCTGCTTGTTGCTGTGGGTGGGGGCAGCGTGATTGATATTGCGAAAGCCATCAGTGTGGGAACAGGCTATGACGGTCCCCTGTGGGACCTGTATGAGGGGACGGGACATGTTTCCGACGCTCTTCCCGTTGGGGTGGTTCTTACCATCGCGGCTACTGCCAGCGAAGCCAACTGTGTGTCTGTTCTTTGCAACACCAGACTTGGCCTAAAACTGGCCATGACCAATCCGCTTACCTATCCTAAGTTTGCCCTGATGAATCCGGAACTGACCTATACCGTGCCCCCGTATCAGACTGCTGCGGGCTCGATGGACATATTTTCACACGCCTTTGAGCGGTACTTTCACAAGGAGCAATCCGGTACCCTACGGGATTTACTGTGCGCCTCAGTAATGTGCACAGTGGTGACCGAATTGCCTAAAGCCCTGTCCAATCCTAACAGCTATGACGCCCGCAGCCAACTGATGTGGACGGCCACTGTGGCGCATAGCAATATGCTTGGCTTGGAAGGGGACTTCGCTTGCCACGCCCTTTCCCATGTGCTGACCAATCAGTTCGGGATATCTCACGGCGCAGCTTTGGGAATCCTGATGATCGCCTGGTGCAGCTATATGCTGGGTGAAGAGGAAAAGGCCATTTCAAAGTTTGCGAAACAAGTGTGGCAGGTACCCGACACGAATCATCCCGGTCAGACGGCGCAAAACGGCATCTCCGAGCTGCAGAGATTCACTTCTTCCGTAGGGTTGCCTGTGACTCTGCGGGAGGCCGGATTCCCTGAGGCAGATGTGGAACAGCTGGCCGCTAAGGCCGTGGATACGACAGGCGGTTTTATCGGAGGCAACTTTAGGCGGCTGTACCGGAAGGATATCGTTCGCATTCTGCAGTTTGCAGCCGGGTGAACGGGACCGGAATGCAGGAAATGGCCGCCGGGCACAAATGTGATCCGGCGGCCGTTTCCGAACAATTTCAAAACATTTCCTATCCCGCTTAACGGTAAAATGAAATTAAAAAACATGTACTTTGTAAAATATGACACAATAAATGCTGTCAATGCAATTGTAGAAAGCGAAGCGGCATTTCATCCATTGGAATCAGCTAAATGGTTTTCATCCCAGAATTCCCGCATGAGCTTGAGCTCATTGCTGTACTCGCGCATACAGTGCTCCATCATATGCTTCATTTGTTCCACTGTCTGATTCCGATCAGAATTCGGATGAAATTCCAGACTGCCGTCCGGGCCGAAAATAATGCCGTTCCAGAAGCGAACCCGAAGCTCGCGTCCTGCAGGAGTCTGGCGGGTATGCTGCACCATACAGGTGTAGGCAGGGGATTTCTCCGGATGCGCGATTTCCCAGCCGCGCCCGTACAAACCCAGCAGGCAGATGCAGTTGGGATCCCGCTTTAGAATATCCTCCCGCGTAATACCCAGATGCCGGAAGGAGAAGTTTTCCGTTTCCATCTCCAGATTCAGCATACCCCAGCCAAAGTTTTCCGCTACCCCGTTCTCGTAGTGGAGCAGGTGCATTCCTGGAAACCAGAGTTTATAGAACAGAGTCCGAGGGCCATCATGCGCAAACTCATCCCGGTATTTTCGAATCATTTCATCCGTGATCCCCTCCTGAACCACCTTGACAGCCGCATAGCCTATTCCGTTCGATAGGACGCCGTAGCCGTTCTCGGCGGCGGTGGATACCGGGTTTAGAAGGACTGCCCCGATCTCCTGAGGCATATAACACTCCTCGGGGTCAAGAGGTCCCGCCGCGATAGCTGCTTCGTGATCCGGAGTAAGAGAGGCCATAGGTTCTTGAAAATGGCGGGCCGAAGCGGCATGCTTTTCCTCCTCCGTGAGCTGTGCCGTCATGCTCTGAAGTTTTTCATAGCTCAGCTGGCCAAAGAAAATTCCGCTGCTGTACGGGTGGGTCATTTCCCGACCTGTACTAAAAAAGTCTCCCATGATTCCAATCTCCATTCATTAAAATATAGCTGCTTTTATTCTCCAGACTTTTTGCAGGTACCGACCTGTTATTGTCCGAACAGGAATATGAAAAAGGTGTGCAAGCGAAGCACTTATCTCCGCTTACACACTTTTTCACAATCAGAGCTTATTCCAGCGCCTGATCAGACAGCCTTATCAGCGGCGATCATGGCCTGAATGGCAGAAATGTTCTTGGCGGGAAGGGGCTCGAACTTTCCCAGGAGGGAAGCGTAGTAGGCGATCTGAGCGGCTTCCTCGGTGTATATAGCGGCAGCCATGGCAGAAGCTATATCCTTGCCGCAGCAAAAAGAACCGTGGTTCTTCAGCAGTACAGCGCGGTCCTGACCGAGCGTGCTCACAACGTGGCCGGCCAGCTCCTGAGTTCCAGGCATTTCAAAAGGAACCACCCGGATCGGAGAGAACTCTGCCTGAGGCGGGGTTGTAGGAATCAGTTCGTCGCACGCCATTGCCATGACGGTGCAGTACATGCCGTGGTTATGTACGGTAGCCCCGACGTCAGGACGGGCACGGAATACGGCGGTATGCATGGGAGTCTCCGAGGAGGGCTTGTAGGGGCCGTCGATCCACTGTCCGTCGGGAGTGACGATGGCAATATCCTCAACTTTCATTGTATCATAGGGGCGGCCGCTTGGAGTAATGGCAATAACATTATCCTTAAAATCGCGGACCGCGATATTGCCGGAAGTGCCATGAATCAGTCCAAGGGTAGTGGCCTCTAAAATGGCGTCCAGCACCTGCTGGCGAATGTCTTGGTATTTCATAGTTGATTTCTCCTTCTTATTAATATATTCTTAACGCATATCATGCGCTAATTGCAAGGGGAACGAATCATTCGGGACAAAACAAAGGGGATATTTATATGGAAAATGAGTTGTTGCACGGCCGCCAAAGAAAGTTACTTGCATTGCTTAAGACCCAGCAGCGGGTGGTTACCAGCAAAGAGATCGCCTCATTGCTGGAGGTGTCCGATCGCACGGTACGCAACGATGTCATTGTATTGAATAATGTGTTGGGAAAGCATGGGGCAAAAATCCAAACAACCCGCGGTAAAGGGCTGATTCTGAGGATGCCCGAGAAGATCCCCCAAACTCTCAGAGACTTGGCGCATACTCCGGAAACGCTGCAGACGCGGGAAGATCGGGCCAACTTCCTGCTGATGAAGTTGCTTCTATCCGACACAGCCTTTCAGCTTGGAATGTTGGAGGATGAGATGTTCGTCAGCCGAACCACCCTGGAAAACGATATCCGCTATCTGCGCAAGTTGGTCACCATGCGCCGCCCCAATCTGCATCTTAACCGGAGGGAAAACCGCATTTCCATTGAAACCAGCGAATGGAACCGGCGGCTGGTGCTTTCCAAAATACTTTCAGAGAGCTGGGACTACTACTCCAGGGAAGGTGTGTTCTTACAGGACACACAGTTAAACCCGGATACTTTTCACACGATTCTGGAACTCACCAAAAATGTTATTCGCCAAAAAAATATGAAAATGGACGACTATGATTTAATCGGGCTGGTCTTTAACATCGCAGTGGCGGAATTTCGCATTCGAACGAATCATCCTCTGGATACCCTTCCGGAAGTTACCCCTGATGTTTTCGACGTGGCTCCGGCGGTAAACGGGCTGATGAACAATATCGAGGCTCAGATAAAAACTCATTTCGACGCCAATGAGCGCATCGGGGTCATGGTTTCTCTGTCCTTCCGGCAATCTCCGCCGTTGATGCCGGATGACCCGGACGGCATGCTTCGGCAAATAGCTCCAAACGCGCTGCGAACCACAGACATGTTCCTTGAAAAAATTCATGCAGAGTATGGTGTGGATTTTTCACAGGACAAGCAGCTTTACACGGATTTGGCAACCCACATTTTCCGGTTGGAAAAACGCTTGCGTTACAGCTATGAGCGAAGCGATCCCCTCCTGCCCGCAATCAAGTCCCGGTTCATCTATTTTTTCGAGATGGCTATGACCATACGGGACTGCTTTCAGTCTGTATACAACATGAGTATCGGCGAGGATGAATGGGGCTATTTCGCGGACATTCTTATTACATCGTCCTTCCGTGCGACAAAGAAGCGCTTTTCCAGCGGAATTCCGGTTGCCTTTGTCAGCCATTTAGGCCGCAGCGACAGCGACGTTCTGGCCGGGCAGATTCGATCGATTTATGGGAACACCATCGACTTACTGGGACCTTACTCCATCTATGAAAAAACAGAGATCATGGCAGCCCACCCAAAAATTGTTCTTTCCACCGTACAACTGGAAACGGTACGATCTGAATTGGTGGACATTCCCCATCTTACGGTTTCTACATCCTTCGGCGACAAGGAGTTCCTGCAGTTGAATGTACTGCTGCGAGAGTGCAGAGAATCCTTGTTTTTTCAGAAACTGCCCCGGCATCCCAGAAGCTATTTTGACGGGGATTTATTCTTCTTAGACCAGGATTTTTCCAACGAGCAGGAGGTTATCACCTTTCTGACCTCCCGCATTGTTCAGCTTGGCTATGCGATAGCGGAATGTACCGTCCGTGCTTTGAACCGGGAGGAGATATCCTCCACCGCGGTGGGAAACGGCGTCGCCATTCCGCGAGTAAGAGCGCTCGGCTCCAGCAAGACCGTTATCGCGTTTATGCAACTTCGTAAGCCAATTATATGGGGCACCCAAAGGGTGAGCACCATTTTTCTGCTGTCTGTCTCAGAAACGGACCTGCCGCTGTTTGGCACACTGCTGAATTATCTGGTCAACGGCCTCTGCGGCTTGGAGAAGCACAAAAAGGTCCTACAAATACATGATTTTGAAGATTTGCTGCAGCTATTGTAAAAAGCTAAAGAGCGGAGGAGTCGATTTTCGCATGTTCCTTTGACACCTTTCTTTTCGAAGTGCGTCCGGCCGTCTTGAGCGTCATAAACAGGATGAGCATCAGCAAAATGCCCTCTACCAGCTCGGAGATGCCGCCGCCCGCGCCGCTCAAAGTCAGGCCGTTGACGATGACCGTAATGCTCAGGGAACCCAGAATCAGCTTATAGATTTTCGACTTCATGCCGCCGGTGACCAGCACGCCGCCCAGGAAAATGGCCATCTGGATTTTCATCTCCATAAACTGGCCCAGCGTCGTGCTGGAACCGCCGACGTTGGAGATAAGGGACAGGCCCATCACAGCGGCGGTGAGGCCGGACAGGATATAGGCAATTCGACGTACTTTTATCGTATTAACACCGATGCTTTTCACAACGTTTTCGTTTTCACCCATGCCTTTGCAATAATAGCCGAAACTGGTGTTCTCAAACAGATAACCGAACAGGATAACCAAAACCACCGTCAGAATCACACTGGGGCCGAAAGAACTCAGAACGTCGATGCCGGGGGGGTTATAGACCTGTCCCCAAGTCACCAGAAGCACGTTTAAAATACCGCGCAGGGCGATCAGCAGTGCCAGTGTGACCATGAAAGAACTGACGTGCAGGCGGGCAACCAGAAAGCCGACCAATATCCCGCTCAGCAGCCCGATCAGCAGGGTGGCGATCAGCATGACGGCCAGGCCGTACATGCTGCCCAGATAAGCGCCCACCGTGGCTGCAACGGCAGCCACCGCACCCACCGACAAATCACAGCCGCCCATGGCCACCACAAACATGACGCCAAGTCCCCCGATAATAACGGGGATGGACTGCGTACAAATGTCCTGCAGATTGAAGATTGAGAAGAGCTTGCCGTGAGAGGTGATTCCAAACACAATCGCCAGGATGACAAGCGAGGCAAGAGGAAGCAAATCATAGAATTGTATTCTTTTCGTATGTTTCATATCATCACCTGCATAATGGACTCTTCACTAAATTTGGAATGGCGGCTAATTTCGCCGGAGATACGGCCGTCCTTCATTACAAGAATATTGTCCGCCATGCCGATCGCTTCGGGCAACTCGTCGGTAATCATCAGAATCGCCACGCCCTTTGCCTTTGCGTCCTTCAAACACTGATAGAGATACGCCTTTACGCCCACGTCCACGCCGCGGGTTGGGCAGTCTACCACCAGAAGCTGAAGGTCCTTGGTCAGCCAGCGGCCCACGTTGATTTTCTGTTTATTACCGCCGCTCAGATCGTTGATGACTTGTGTGACGTCGATGCATTTAACGTGGAACCGCTCCCGTGAGCTCTCGGCCAACCGGTTGAGATCTTGCTTCTTTAACAAAAGTGCCTTTCCGGTATTTTCCGGAACGGAACTCATACAGAAATTCTCCCGGATCGAGGCGCTCATCATCAACCCCTCCGCGTCGCGGTCTTTGGGCACATAACCCACCCGGTGTTTCCATGCCTGGGATTGGTTCCTGATATTGATGTTGTCGTGAACCAGGGTTACGGTGCCCTGTGTTATTTTGGCAAGGCCGTATGCCGCTTTGCCTACCTCATGGATGCCAGAGTCACTTAAACCGCACAGGGCCAGAATCTCTCCCTCATGAATTTCGAACGAGACATCATTCAGTCCGCCGGCGGTTGACAGCCCTTTTACGGACAGGATAACCTGTTCGCCATGGCTGGCCTCCATGTCGCTCCGGTAATATTCACCCTCCAGGTTGCGGCCCACCATCTTTGTCTTTAGCTCGTCGACCGTAATGGATTTGGTGTCCAAAGTTTCCAGCAGCTCTCCGTCCCGCAGGATGGAGATGCTGTCTGTGAGATCGAGCATCTCTTCCAGGTCATGGGTGATCAGAATAACGGAGCGGCCCATCTCGCGGTACTTTCGAATGAGATTGTATAGTTTGAGACGGTTATCCTGAGACAGAGCCTGCGTGACCTCATCCAGAATCAGCACGTCTGGGTCGGTGGACAGGGCCCGGGCAAGCTCCACGATTTTCTTCGTTTCCACATTCATATCGCTGGCCATCCGGTGGATGGGGACTGGAGACAGGTCCCATTTTGCCAGGACTTCGTTGGCCTGCTGATACATCTTTTTCAGACTTACCACGCCGAATCTGGAAAAGGGCTTTGTCCTGCCCAGGAATACGTTGACTCCCGCAGGCAGCGTGTCGATGAGACCGAGCTCCTGTACCACGATGGAAACACCGTGATCAATCGCATACAAAGGGCTGTACGGGGTGTAAGGCTTACCATCCTTTTGTATGACGCCGGAATCAATCGGCTTAAGGCCGGCCAGAAGCATCAGCATGGTGGACTTCCCGGAGCCGTTTTCTCCGGCCAAGCCCCGGATTTCGCCTCGCCTCAGGGAGAAATCAATCTTTTTGTTCGCATAAGTGGGACCGAAGTGCTTGTCGAGGCCTTTCACCTCCAGGATCAATTCGCTCTTTTCCCCACTCATTTGACCACCCCCCTGCAATTATGCTGCATAATAATGCCGAAGACGATGACTGAAAGGCCCAAAACCGTTTCCTGCCATGTGCCTGAGGGAACGCCGAAGAGTGTGAGCAGATTGAACACGACCATGATGAACACGGTTCCGATGACGGCGCCAAAAACGATGTTGACACGTTTTGATAGTGCCTGGGCCATCAGCACGGCGGCCAGTGGCTGAAAGGTGCCGCTCAGACTGGCAAGGCCGCTGACAGCAGGCACTGTACCGGCAAAGCTCTCTTTCACAAAAGCGGCAATGCCGACGAAAATGCCTGTGATAATGCCGCTGAGAATCACGGTTTTTGTCATGGGAATGCCCATCGTGCTGGCTACATCCTGATTGCTGCCCAAAGCGCGTATGTCCAGGCCGATGGTTGTGCGGTTATAAAGGAAGTAGGCAAGCAGCAGTCCGATGGCCATAACCACGTAAACCAGCGGGGCCCGGCCCAAAGCCCGGGTTTGATCATCCAGATTGACTACCCTGAGCCCCATGTTCATACGCTGTTCGGAGTAAAAGAAAGCAATCGCTTCGTAAATCATCGTCATACCTAATCCGGCAATCCAGGACGGGATTTTGGTAAACTGAAATATGCAGAAATTAATCGCCATTAAAAGAACGCCGGAAACAATTCCGCTGACGATCAGACCGAAATATCCGATGGAATTGCCGAAGGTTCCGGCTACGTTGGCGGAAAGAATAATCGCAGCGCCCAGTGACAGATCCACAAAGCCGCTTGCCATCAGGAACACAAACCCCAAGGCGATGAAAGTGGGAGCCGACGCATTCTGTACGATCATCATAATATTGTTGACGGACAGGAACTTGCCCCCTGTCAGAAGGTTCAGCAGAAAAAGAGCCGCTATGACCAGAACTGTTGTCAGAATTGGAACGACAATGTTTCGCTGTTTGATTTGAGTTTGAGTAATGCCCACGGATTCACCCTCTTTTGTTTAAGGGCGAGAGGCTTCCCTCCCGCCCTTGATTGTTGCCTTCGCTTTTCAATTATCCTTTGGCTTTGGCGGTAGCGACCATGTTATCAAACGTGTAGTTGCTGATCAGCGTCTGATAATCCTTCCAAGTTACCTTGGGATTGTAACGGTACAACAGACTCTTATACTGATCCGGAGTGAAGATCTGTTTTTCAATCCAATATTTGTTGTAATCGTCCACATTTTTGGATGTGACAGTAACAGTCATGATGCCATTGGAACACGGAGCCTGATTGTTTTCGTCCAGGATGGGGTGCCCGTCCAGATAGTTGACCAGCAGGGCGGCTGCAATTCCGGCGCAATAAGGCCCGGCAGCGCCGTTAGCGGCGGAAATGGTACCGCTTTTGATCGCTTTGATAACATTGGGGTCAATGTCGGTACCGTAGATGGCGATCTTCCCTGCCCGGCCGGAGCTCTGCAGGCAGCTGAGAATGCCCTGAGAGTAGTCGCCGCCGGAGCCATACAGGCAATCGGCTTCAGGGTGGGCCGTAATCAGGTCGTTGGACTTCTGAACAGCCTCGGAGGGATCCGCGCAGTGTGCAACGCCCAGCACTTTGCCCCCGCCGGCCTCAAAGGCTTTCGTGAAACCGGAGATGCGGAGATCGTGGTTGATGTCGCCTACGGCGGCGGCCACGATCAGGGCCTTCTTATGGCCTTCAGCCAAAGCGATCTTAGCCATGTTGCCGCCGCTCACGGCGTCGTCGGTGGAAATGGCGCCGGCAAAGTATTTGTTGCTGCGCAGCATCGCCTGGGTTTTCGCGTCGTAGGGATATTTATCGCCCAGGGCAAACGGAGTCTTCGTGCTTTGGCACATCTGGCTGAAGGGCTGGAACAGAGTGGAGGCAGCGCTCCAGAAGACCATGCCGTCTACGCCTTGCGAAATCTGGGTCTTGGCATCCGTCATCAGCTTGTCTACAGTAAACTGGTTGTTCACGGAGGTCATTTTCATACCCATGCTCTGCAGGGCGTATTTGGTAACGGATTCATTTAAATCCAACGGGTAAGCACCCTGACCAAAGTTGTTGTAGCCAAAGGTGTACGATTTGCCTGTATTATCGGCGGCTGAGGTACTGCCAGTGCTGGAAGGGCTGCTGGAGCTGGAAGAGCCGCCGGTGCTGGAAGGATTGCCTGGTGTCGAACTGCCGGAACTGCCGCTGCTGCAGGCAGTGCAGGCAAGCATAATGGCTCCCACAGTAAACAGGGAGAGCAGTTTCTTTGATGCGTTCATTTTCAATACCTCCAAAAATTTTTAAAACAAGGGATCCCCAAAATCCCTTACTTCCGTTTCCAAATGTACTTGCGGGGCTGGCCCCTTAAATAGGCCAACACGTCTTGCGCCATCAATTCTCCTGACCAGTTGTCAACATCGGTGGTCAGGCCGGCGATATGTGGAGTAAGCAGCACGTGATCCATCGACAGCAGGGGATGGTTGGCTGGGATTGGCTCCTGCCAGTAAACATCCAGAGCGGCGCCGTGGATGACACGGTTCTGCAGGGCATCGACCAGATCCTTCTGATCGATAACCGCTGCTCTGGCAGTGTTGATCAGATAGGCGGAAGGTTTCATTTTGGAAAACCAGTCTTTATTGACAACTGCACGGGTTTCCGGCAATACCGGAAGGTGAATGCTGATGATGTCGCTGCCGGATAGCATCTCGTCCAAAGAGGAGGGAATGCAGCCTTCCGCGGCGATGGCATCGGCGGGGACATAAGGGTCATAGGCCAGAATGGTCATACCAAAGGCTTTTGCCAGCCCTGCAACCTTTCGACCGATGGCACCGAATCCGGCAATGCCGAGGGTATGGCCGTGAAGCTCAAAGCCGATGCCATAATAGACCGCCGGGTTGGTCTCGTCCAGAGGTCCCCAGATTACGTTGGCTTTATCGGGCACCTTATAAGCGTCATCGCTGGGAGCGCCCACAAATCTTCCTTCCCGCAGATCGTGGTAGCAACATCCGATGTGACGAACCACGGCAAGAATAAGACCTATTGTGAACTCTGCCACAGAAACGGCGTTGCGCCCCGGGGTATAGGATAGTTCAATGCCAAGCTCCTGCAGAGCGGCGCTGTCCACCGTGGCGGGAGTGCCTTTCGCACAACCGATAAACTTCATTCCGGAGTCCGCCCACGCACGCAGCATGTCGCCGGTAGCCACCTCGTCACCCAGAACAATCAGTTCGCAGCCTTCCCCCTCTTTTTGGAATTGGACCGAATCCACATTGCCCTTTCCGTATTTCAGCTCGCCGCCGATCGTGATATCGCAGTATTCCCGAATTTCCTCCATTCGTTTCTCGTTGACTGACGTGCACAGAAGCATTTTCTTTTTCATGCCGATCCTCCTTGTTGATCTAGTAAGCTGATTATAATTAGTAAGATTAAACATATCTCAAACAATGTCGCCAACTGTTTGCCGAAATAAACGTATTTTTTGGTCGTAGTTTACAATAACATCTTATCAAGGAGTTATTTTCTCCGCAACTCTATTCATTCCGTTTCACAACGGATAATTTATATTTTATTCTCTGTATTCCGCTGAGAATGATACCTTGGCTTTTCCGTTTGGAAGCGGAAAAACCTCGTTTGATGTTTTCATCCAACTATCATTAAAATGGATTTAGAAAGATTACACAAATAAGTTAAGCGTGAAAGGAGCGTTTTATTTGAAATTACAATATCCTCATCTTTTTACTCCGCTGCAAATCGGGAACTTATATATAAAAAACCGTATTTTCGCCGCACCTACCGGGATGATGAGCCTGACGCCTGAGGGGCATCTGACGGATGACAACATGGCCTATTATGGAAGGAAAGCTGCCGGAGGGGCTGCCGTGGTAACGCTGGGAGAAAGCATTGTGGACGCGGCTACCGGTCGCAGTCATGACCGCCAGGTAGCCATGGATGACCCTCATGTTCTGCCCAGCCTCTCCAGAACAGTGGATGCCATCAATCGGGGCGGGGCAATCGCTAACATTGAATTATCGCACGGCGGCATGTACGCCGGATTAGCCAGTATCGGCGGCGGGAACAAAGGCAAGGGGCTAGCCTACGGCCCAAGTGATTTGGTGGTGCCGAGCGGCGCACAGGTTCATGAAATGCCCCAGAATATGATTTACCGCATCGTGGAGGCTTGGGGCAGTGCGGCCGCTCTTGCCCAAAAGGCCGGCTTTGGCATGGTGATGGTGCACGCCGGTCACGGTTGGCTATTCAATCAGTTTCTGTCTCCCAAGTATAACCACCGCGGGGATGAGTTTGGCGGAAGTCTGGAAAACCGGGCCCGCTTTCTAATGTTATCGCTGGACAGCGTCCGTCGAAATCTGGGCCGCAGCGTTCCCATTGAGCTGCGTCTTAACGGAGACGATTTTCTGGAAGGGGGCGTGCACCTCGAGGAATACAAAGAACTGGCTGCTATGTTGGAGAGCAAGGTGGATCTGTTCAATATCTCCTGTGGAAGTCACGACGACGAGAGCTTGTTTGTACGAACCCACCCCTCGATGTTCCTGCCCCATGGCTGCAACACCTATTTGGCCGCCGCAATCAAGCAGGTGGTCAAAAAGCCGGTCGCCTGTGTGGGCGCGCTGGATGACCCCGCCCAGTGTGAGGAAATCATCGCCTCCGGGCAGGCGGATATCGTGGAGATCGCCCGGGGGCTTCTCGCCGACCCAGACTTTCCCAAAAAGGCTTACGCCGGTAAAAGGGAGGATATCACACCCTGCCTGCGCTGCTTTGTCTGTCTGGGCAGTAACACCGCGCGCAACCATATTTGCTGCAGTGTCAACCCGGTTATTGGAAATGAACTGTTCAACCAGTGCCTTCCCGCCGTCCCAAAGCAGAGAAAAAAGATTGTGGTAGCCGGCGGCGGACCCGGCGGCATGGAGGCGGCTATTACGGCAGCCGAGCGGGGGCATCAGGTTATTCTGTGCGAAGCCTCCGACTCCTTGGGCGGCGCCATCAAGCACGCTGAGTTTGTTGACTTCAAGGCCGATCTGAATGAGTTTTTGCAGTGCATGAAGCGGCGCACCGAAGCCTGCGGCGCGGAGATCCGTCTCGGTACCATGGTTACCCGCAAAATGGTGCTCGAGGAAAATCCGGACGTCCTGGTCATTGCCATCGGTGCCAGCCCGTTTCTTCCTCCTATCCCCGGGATCGGCAGTCAAAAGGTTCTTCAGGCCGCTGAGGCGGAGGAGCACCCCGAGAAGCTTGGAGAACGAATCGTTGTTCTGGGCGGCGGTTTGGTGGGCTGCGAGGCAGCAATCAATCTGAGAACTCTGGGAAAGCAGGTCAGCATTGTAGAGATGCAAAGCGGTCTCGCGCTGGAGGTCAATGAGTTCAGCCGCATGGCGCTGGAAGAGCAGCTGAAAGGGATACCCGCCTATCTGAATACCCTGGCCTTATCCGTGGAGTCCTTTGGGCTCAAATGCATAGGCCCTGAGAAGGAAACAATTTCACTGGAGGCTGACCAGATCATCTGTGCCGCCGGTCTGCGCCCCCGTCGTTCAGAAACCAACGAGCTGGTCAATCTGACCTCGGAATATTTCGTGATCGGCGATTGTAAAGCCCCGCGACAAATAACACAGGCAATGTCTGAGGCCTATTACGCTATGCGTGACATCTGAAGCGATATCCCCCAGCCTTTGGGCCATGGAAAAACTGTGTAGTGCAGTGTGTCGGCAATTCCAGCCATTATAATCTAATGAAAATAAAAAAGGAGTATTCGATATGAAAATGAAAGCCGCTTTAATGTACGGTCCCAATGATATCCGCGTGGAGGAAATCGATAAGCCCGCTTGCCCCGAGGGAGGCATGATTTTAAAGGTCATGGCCGTAGGCCTGTGCGGCTCTGATATCCGCAACCTGACTACCGATTCCCGGAAAGGCAACTATCCCTTTGTATACGGCCACGAGATTGTGGGCGTGGTGGACGAAATATCCCCTTCCTCTACCAAATATAAAGTGGGCGACCGGTTGTTTCTCTTCCCGGGCACCTACTGCATGGAATGCGACGACTGCATCAGCGGTCACAGCGAAAACTGCCACAACGCCGAAGGCTTAGCCGGAACCGGGGGCTTCGCCCAATATGTGGCCGTCTCCGCCAGAAAGATCCAGTTGGGTGGCATCTATTCTATTCCGGAGAATGTAAAGTTCGAGGCCGCCAGTCTAGGCGAACCGCTTACCTCCGTATACGCCTGCGAGGATAATTGCAGCATTGGTTATCCCGACACCCTGGTCATCATCGGCGCGGGTCCCATCGGCTGCTTTATGGCTCAGCTGGCCAAAATTCGAGGGGCTCAGAAGGTCATCATGGTGGAAATAAACGACAAGCGTCTGGAAATGGCCAAACAGTTCGGGGTGGATACCATCATTAACTCCACCAAAGAGGACCCTATCGAGGCGGTGAAAAAGCTGACCGGTGGCAGAGGCGCAGACAAGGTTATATCCGCCAATCCGGCTAACTCCGCTCAGGCACAAAGCATTTTTATGGTCAGACCCGGTGGACTGGTGGTCTTCTTCGGCGGCGTGCCCAAGGGCTCCCTCACCGAGTTGGATACCAACCATATCCATTACCAAAACATTTGGATCAAGGGCCACTTCGGCGCTTCCTACATCCAGTCCAAGCGGGCTTTTGAACTGGCTATTTCGGAGCGTTTCCCCTCCTCCAAATTCATCACGCACCGTTTGCCCCTGGAAGAAATCAATCAGGGTATTCAGCTTACCCGTTCCGGAGAGGCCATCAAGGTTGTCCTGTTTCCCAACGGGATGGAGCAATAAACAGGGCTGCCACACCGACGAAATTAAATACTCCTGCAAAAATTATGTTACGAGGAGAAATGATGATGAGCGCAATTTATCATGTGCCCAGTAAAATCTATTTTGGACGCGGCAGCGTTTCGCAATTGGCGGATATCACCGAAGAAGTGGGCCTGAAAAAGGTCCTGGTGGTTTGCGACAAAGGAATTGTGAACTGCGGCATCGCCGATCAGGTGTTGTCCGTGCTATCCGCGGCCGGTGTTGAGGCAGTGGTCTTTGACGCCGTTATCCCAAACCCCACCAACGGTGTGGTGCAGGCCGGCTATGAGCTGGCGGCCGGATCCGGGGTGGACGGCATCGTAGCCGTGGGCGGCGGCAGCCCCATCGACACCGCCAAGGCCATCAACATACTGCTCAACAACGAGGGACCCATCCAGCGTTATGAAGGCCCCAACAAGGTAAAAAAGCAGGGTCTGCCGCTGATTGCGGTTCCCACCACCGCGGGTACCTCCAGTGAGATCACAAATGTGATCGCCCTCATCAACGAGGAAGAGGTACGCAAGTACGTGATTGTAGGGAATCATGCCGGGGCAACCCACGCCGTAATTGATCCGATGCTGACCGTTGGGCTGCCTGCCGGGATCACTGCAGCAACAGGTATCGACGCTCTCACCCACGCAATTGAATCCTATGTGTCCGTCAACGCCTCCGCACTGACCCGATACAGCTCACTGGAGGCGGCCCGTATCTTCTTCCATAACCTGCCTTTGGTGGTGGAGAACGGCGCGGACCTGGACGCTCGCGAGGAAATGCTGCGGGGCTGCATTATTGTAGGCTTTGCGTTTAACAATGCGGATCTTGGGCTGGTTCACGGCATCGCCCATACGCTCAGTGCCCGTCACGGTTTGCCTCATGGCGTGGCTAACGCTCTGGTGCTTCCTTATGTCATGGAATACAACGCTGAAAGCTATCCCGAAAAGTACAAGGAACTGGGCGAGGCCATGGGGTGCTGTTCTTCTTACGAGTCCGCTCAGACTGGAGCACGCAAGACTTGTCAGGCTGTTCTGAGTCTGGTGCGTCGGGTGGGCATCAAGACCGTTCGGGACTACGGTATCGCCGAAGCGGATCTAAACGCAATTGCGGGAGATGCCGTAAAAGAGAGCGCTCTAATGTTCAATCCCAGAAAGTCAATCACGGAAGAGGATATTATGGGCATCCTGAAAAAGGCGTTTTAAACGGTGGTTTAGACAGTTGGCTGTCTTGAACAAATAATATTTTATAAGGAGTAAATCATTATGGGAAAACAAGTGTTGGTTGATCTTTCTCATCCTTTCGGTCAAGGAAATCCTCTGTGGCCATCCGGCGGCGACTTCCACATCGACCGTATCAATTATATGCCGATGCACCATCGCCTTTTGCAGACGTTCAATAATTTCCACATGCACAACTCCACCCATGCAGATTCCCCCTCCCATGTCATAGAAGGCGGCGCTTACACCCATGAACTGCCGCTGGAAAATTATTACGGAGACGCTGTTGTGGTCAGCATTCCGAAGGGCAAATGGGAGCTGATTACCCCGGAAGAATTGGAGAATGCCAAGCCTGAAATCAAAGAGGGCGATATTGTCATCATAAACACAGGCACCAACAAACACTGGGGAGAAACCGACGCGTACTTTATGTACAGCCCCGGTCTGAGCATCGCCGCTGCGGAGTGGCTGGTGAAGAAAAAGGTCAAGGCCCTGGGAATCGACTGTCAGGCCTTGGATCATCCGTGCTATACCTATATGATCGACCACGGCCCCGGTCCCTTTGTGCCTCGTTTGGTGGAGGAGTACACACAGAAATTCGGCCATCCCCCCATTGAGGATTTCCCCGAATGGGAGCCTGTACATACCATTCTACTGGAAAACAACGTCATGGGCTTTGAAAATGTAGGCGGCGATATCGATAAAGTCACCGGCAAGCGCTGCACGATCTCTGCGTTTCCGCTGCGCTGGTGGAAAGGCGACGGTTCCATTGTCCGCATGGTCGCTTTCATTGATGAGGATGATATCAACAAGGACGTTCCCGACCGTGAGTATCCCTGGGGCGTGTATTGATGTGAGGAGTTGAACATCTTGTCTGAGCAGAAAAAAATCGCTATTCTTGGCGCGGGAGTCATGGGAGTGGGTATTGCCCAGCTATTCGCTACGGCCGGACATCAGGTCATGCTGATTTACGTCTATGATGACAAGGTGAGAAGCCGCCCCGTGGAGACCATGACCGCCAACCTGAACATACTGGTCGGAGAGGGCGTCATCGAGCAATCGGATATCGCTCCCATCCTGGCTCGGGTACATGTTACCGAGAGCATGGAGGAGGCTGCTGCCTTCGCCGATGTCATTATTGAGTGCATTGTCGAAAATCTGGCGGTCAAACAGGAGTACTTCCAGAAGCTGGACGCCATGTGCCCGGTCTCGACGATTTTGACAACGAACACCTCCGCCATCAGTGTGACGGAAATTGCGGAAAAGTCCATTCACAGAGAGCGTATCATCGGGACCCATTTCTGGAATCCGGCTTACCTCATACCGCTGGTAGAGGTTATCAACACCAAATATGCCGACCCCGCCGTGTTGGACGAGATGTGCAAGATTCTTCGCGCAGCAAGAAAGATGCCTGTAGTCGTAAAAAAGGATGTCCCCGGTTTCCTTGCCAACCGGATGCAGCACGCCTTGTTTCGAGAAGCTATTTCCATTGTGGAGAACGGAATCGCCGACGCAGCCGATGTGGACAACGCAATTAAATACGGTTTCGGCATGCGCTTGGGTGTTTCCGGCCCCATGGAGGTAATCGATCGGGGCGGCACCGACCTGACCTATTCCATTCACAAATACCTTTTCCCTCACCTTGAGAACTCGACCCAGCCATCTAAAATGCTAACCGATCTGATGGACATCGGCAAGCTTGGATTTAAAAGCGGGGAAGGCTTTCAGACCTGGAGCGAAGAGGAGATCAGGGAGAACAACAAAAATCTGACTAAGGGCCTGATTGCCGTGATCCGATCGTTGGGCCGCTTATAAGTAAACAACGTTTCCATCAACGAAAGGAGGCATAAGGCCATGTCCGAAAAGAAAACCGAAGTTGCTTTGGCCAAAGAGTCCACCGTACAGGAAAGTGTCACCAAGGTATTCGACCTGCTGGGTGGCGTAACTAATATGATTGAGAAGGGCTCCGTGGTCTTTCTGAAGCCCAATGCAGGCCACGCGGCCCCCGCAGACACCTCGGTCTGCACCAATCCCGAGGTGGTGCGCGCCGTAATCCGTGAGGTGAAGAAGGCCGGTCCGCGGCAGATCGTCATTGCCGAATCTGCCGCCATCGGCTGCGACACCATGGAATGTTTCGAAGTGTCCGGCATCAAGGAAGTGGCCGACGAAGAGGGCGTGGAGCTTTTCGACATCAAGGCCGACAAGGATCTGGTCAATGTGGCAGTGCGGGGCCATCGCTCCAACCTGAGCCATATCAAGCTTCCCCGCCGTTTGATGGAGGCCGACCATCTCATCAATCTGCCGATTCTGAAAGCGCATGCCAGCATGGTGTTCAGCTGTGCTCTGAAAAATATCAAGGGCGTGGTGCCGGATGCGGTACATCTCCAGATGCACCAGCAGAATCTGACCATGGCCATGATGGATGTCTGGTCGGTATGCCACGCGGACATCAATATCGTGGACGCCATACACCCCGCCAGCGGCTACAGCCCCCATACCCCGGTGCCCATTGACGTGAACTGCATTTTGGGTTCCCGTGATCCGGTGGCCGTTGACCTGATTGCCTGCGATCTGGTCGGCATTGATGCCGACGCCGTGGACTACTTCCGGGTAGCCGCCACGGTCGGCCTTGGCACTACCGAGCGCGAGGATATCGAAGTGCTCGGCCAAAAGGTAGAGGACTGTTACAAAAAGATGTGGGTTCCGTACATCGGCGACATGAGCCAGCGCTGGCCCGAGTATCGGGTGCTTTGCAACGGCGCCTGTTCCAGCTGCCAGGCCCTGCTGGCCATCAATATGGAAACGCTGAAGGCCATCGGCGACTATGAACGCCGCTCTGATTATACTGTGGTGATTGGGGGCAAGAACGAGATCCCCGCCGACACGGATGACAAGAAACTGGTTCTTCATGGAAACTGCACCCGCAGGTACCTGAAAGATCACCCCGGCGCCATCCACATTGAGGGTTGCCCCCCTTCCGAACCGCTGCTCTATATGAGCATCAGCAACGGCGAGCTGGTTGATGGCAAAGACGGTCAGATGTCCGAGTACATCCGGCCCCGTATGGCCTCCGACCATCCCCAGTGGCAGCAGTATGTGCAGGAACAGGCGAAAAAGTTTTACGACGCTCAGGAGAAGTAACCAATGGCATTCGTATATGTGGACTGCCCTCCGGAATTCAAAGCCTTGATGAGTCAGATATTCAGCGAGGATTTTATGCGGGAATTCACTCGGTTTTCCTCTTTTGAGGGTTTTCAATATTCCAGCTCGGTGTTTGTGAACTGGAAGGCGGCCGAGATGGTCTATGACGAGACGGTGTTTAACAACTTTGTCAGGGAGAGCACCCGGTTTTCCACCTGGGACGAGATGGTTCACATCGCCGCCGATCGCCGGTTCAAGCCGAAGGATAACCGGATGTAAAATTTGCCCGGCAGAGGGAAGAAAGAAGTGGAAACCATGAGCAATACTGTTATTGTGGCAGGGTGCCGTACCGCGATCGGGACCATCAACGGCCAGTATAAGGATTTGACTTCTCTGGACTTAAGCATTCCGGTGATGCAGGCGCTGGTTCAGCGCTCCGGCATAGACCCCGCTATTCTGAACGACGTGATCTGGGGCTGTAACTACCAGCGTACCTATCTGGAAAACAATCTGGCCCGTGTCGCCTTGGTGAAAGCCGGGCTGCCCGACACGGTGCCGGGCATCACCGTCCATCGCAACTGCACTTCCTCCATGGCCTCCATACAGATGGCTTACTACCAGATCAAAGCGGGGGAAGGTATCTGCTTTATGGCGGGCGGTGCTGACAGCATGACCAACGCGCCCCACATGGTTTTTGGGGTGCGCGGCGGCAAGAAATACGGCGATTTGGAACTGCGGGATTCCATGTGGGACTCTCTGACGAATCTGGGAATCGGCCCGGCAATGGGCATAACCGCAGAGAATGTGGCTGATCAATACTGTGTCACCCGGGAGGAGATGGACCGTTACGCCCTTTTAAGTCAGGAGCGGGCGGCAAGAGCGATCGGGGAAGGCCGCTTCCGGGAAGAGATTATCCCGGTAACGGTCAGGAGCCGCAAGGGCGAGCAGGTAATTGACACCGACGAGTACCCCCGTGAAACCAATCTGGAAAAGCTGGCCTCCCTCAAGGCTTCTTTTCGGGAGAACGGCCGGGTGACCGCAGGGAATGCCTCCGGTATGAACGACGCCGCTTCCGGTGTGGTCTTGATGGAGGAAGAAGCGGCGAGAAAATCAGGCTGTCCGATCCTGTGCCGCATCGTTTCTGTGGGAACCACGGGCGTGGACCCGGCGCTGATGGGAATCGGCCCTATCAGCGCCAGCCGCGTGGCGCTGAAGAAAGCCGAACTGACAATTGCGGACATGGATCTGGTGGAAATCAACGAAGCTTTCGCTGCCCAGACCTTGGCCTGCCAACGTGAGCTGGGGATCGATCTGGAAAAACTGAACGTTAACGGAGGCGGCATCTCTTTGGGACATCCGGTGGGAGCAACCGGGTCGCGCATCATTGTCACTCTGATGTACGAGCTGGCTAGGCGCGGCGGCCGCTATGGGCTTGCTACCCTGTGTGCGGGGGGGGGCATGGGTGCAAGTGTGATTATCGAAAATCTGCAGCGTTGACTGTAAATAAAACAGGAGGTTTGCCTATGTATCCGACCAAGCGACTCAATAGCGCAGACAAAGTGATAATAACCGCCGCCCTCACCGGCGCGGTGACCACCAAGCAAAATAATCCGGCTCTACCCACCCAGCCTAAGGAGATTGCGGAGGCTGCCATCCGCTGCTGGGAGGCGGGCGCCGCTGTCGTGCATATTCACGTCCGTGATGACAACGACCAGGCCAGTATGCGCTTTGATAAATTTGAAGAGACGGTGGGCCTCATCCGCCAGAGCAAATGCCCTGTGATCCTGAATCTTACGTCATCCGGCGGGCAGGGCTTCTCCTGGGAGGAGCGCATCCGGCCTTTTAAAGAACTGAAGCCGGAGCTGGCCTCTTTCGATGCGGGCACTATGAACTGGCTCAACAGCGTAGTCTTTATGAACGAGCCCGGGTTTTTGGAGCTGTGCGGCACAGAGATGATTCAGGCCGGGGTCAAGCCCGAAGTCGAACTGTTCGACATCGGAATGCTGAACACCGCCAAGTATTACATAAAGAAAGGCATCCTGCAGGAGCCCGCACACTTTCAGCTGTGCCTGGGCGCTCCCGGAGGAGTAGAATCCAGCGTGGATCAGCTGCTCAATGTGGTCAACCACCTGCCCGAACATTGCACCTGGGGCGCCTTCGGCATCGGCAAAGGGGCCAACGAGATCGCTCTGGCCACCCTTGCCCTGGGAGGCAATATCCGGGTGGGGCTGGAGGACAACGTCTATTACAATCTCAAACAGCTCGCCAAGTCGAATGAGGAATTTGTGGCGAGGATCAAGCGGACTGCCGCTGAATTCGGCCGGACAGCGGCCACCTCGGACGAGGCACGGGAAATTCTGGGCCTGAAACCACAAAGCTAGAAAGGAGTTTTTACCGTGCCTTTAATGACTGGAGAGCAGTACGTCGAGAGCATTCGCAAGATTCCCATGGAGGTTTATCTGTTTGGCAAGCGAGTGGAAAGCCCCGTGGATGATCCGATCCTTCGTCCTTCCCTCAACTCAGTGCGCATGACCTACGATCTGGCCCAGAAGCCAGAGTATCAGGACCTGATGACCGTTATCTCGCCCGATACCGGAAAGCGCATCAACCGCTTCACCCACATCCACCGAAGCACCGACGATTTGCGCAACAAGGTGAAAATGCAGCGTCTGCTGGGCCAGCAGACTGCCGCATGTTTTCAGCGCTGCGTGGGGATGGACGCCTTTAACGCCGAATACTCCACCACGTTTGAAATTGACAAAAAACATGGCACCCGCTACCACGAAAATTTTAAGAACTTTATGTTGGACTGTCAGGAGCGTGACCTGACCGTGGACGGAGCGATGACAGATCCCAAGGGCGACCGGTCTAAGGCCCCTCATGAGCAGGCCGACCCCGACCTGTTTCTGCGGGTGGTGGAGCGCCGTGAGGACGGAGTGGTGGTCTGCGGGGCCAAGGCTCATCAAACCGGCGCCATCAACAGCCACGAAGTGATTGTCATGCCCACCATCGCCATGGGACCGGAAGACGGAGACTATGCCATCTCTTTTGCCATTCCTACGGACGCCAAGGGCGTGTTCATGATTGTGGGCCGCCAGTCCTGCGATACCCGCAAGCTGGAGGGCAGCGAAATCGACGTGGGCAACGCCGAGTTCGGCGGCATGGAAGCTCTTCTCGTTTTTGACCACGTCTTTATCCCCAAAGATCGCATCTTCCTCAATGGCGAAACCGAATTTGCAGGCATGCTGGTGGAGCGGTTCGCCGGTTACCACCGCCAGAGCTACGGCGGCTGCAAGGTCGGCGTGGGCGACGTGCTCATCGGCGCGGCAGCCGTGGCTGCGGACTACAACGGTGTTTCCAAAGCCAGCCATATAAAGGACAAGCTCATTGAGATGACCCACCTTAACGAGACTTTATACTGCTGCGGCATTGCCTGCTCCGCCGAGGGCCGTCCCACGGTGTCCGACAATTATATCATCGACCTGCTGCTGGCCAATGTGTGCAAGCAGAATGTCACCCGCTTCCCCTATGAGATCGTGCGGCTGGCGGAGGACATCGCCGGAGGCCTGATGGTAACCGCTCCTTCTGAGGCCGATTTGCGCGATCCGAAGCTTGGGCCTGTGATTGATAAGTATTTCAGGGGGGTCAACGCGGTATCTACCGAAAACCGTCTGCGTATACTGCGCCTCATTGAAAACCTGGCCTTGGGTTCCGCTGCCGTGGGCTACCGCACCGAAAGCATGCATGGAGCGGGCTCGCCTCAGGCGCAGCGCATCATGATTGCACGGCAGGGAAACCTGGAACAGAAAAAAGCGTTGGCCAAGGCCCTCGCTCACATTCAGGAATAATTTTTTTATAAAGCGAACCAGGGAAAGGGGTATCACGATGACGGAGACAATCGAAGCGGTGCTGGACGAGCATGTGCGCCCCTTCCTGCACGCTCATGGCGGAGACATTCAGGTGCTAGAGGCTGCACACGGCGTTGTCCGGTTTCGATTCCTGGGCCAATGCTCCGGTTGTCCCGCCGCCGACCTGACCGCCGAGGAGTTGGTGCAGACCGAGCTGACGGAACGGGTGCCGGGCATTCTCAAAGCTGTGCTGGTGCAGGATACCAGCGAAGACCTTCTGGCCCAGGCGAGGGATATCCTGAGGAGACACCAGAAGGGATAACGCGACTGCGGCCGCCCGATTCTGCGGCGGCTGCAATCAAGTTTTGACAACCGGGTATATCCGGTTAGAACTCTCAGTAATCTTTTCTTTGTGCCTGCCGGATGGGTTTGACATTGGAATATACAACCCTCGGGGCAAGAATAAGGCCAGAGGGCATTTTTCTTATATAGGGAGGAAATAATCGGATGAGGAAAAAACTTTGGGAACCGCCGAAAAAATTCATAGAAAAAACAAATATGGTTTCTTTTATCGGCTATGTCAATCAAAAATATAACCTTAAGATTGACGATTACAGATCGCTTTATGAATGGTCCGTAGATTCCGTTTCCGACTTTTGGGATTCACTGTGGCATTTTCTGGATATCAAATGCTCGCGGATGTATCATACCCCCGTGGATGACCTTTCAAAGTTTCCCGGCGCGAAGTGGTTTCCCGGCGCAAAATTAAACTATGCGGAAAATATGCTGCGCTATTCTGACAGCGATGCACCCGCATTGATTTTCCGGGGGGAAAACAATGTCAGAACGTCAATCAGCCATCGGGAACTTTACCGTCAGGTTGTCAGTCTCGCTGAAGCGCTGAGAAAAGAAGGCATAAAACCGGGAGACACAGTGGCCGCTTACATGCCCAACATGCCGCAGACTTTGATAGCCATGCTGGCTGCCGCGGCGATTGGCGCAATTTGGTGCTCCTGTGCTACGGATATCGGGCCCCAGGCCGCAACTGATCGGCTGGGCCAGATCAATCCTTCCGTGTTATTCACGGTGGACGGATACTTTTATAAAGGGCAGTGCTTCGACGTCCTGCATAACGCCGGTCAAATTGCAAAGGACATAAAATCGGTGAGAAGGGTGGTCGTTTCGCACTATGCGGGCGATGCTTCAAAAGCCGATTCCATGCCAAACGGCGTTTTATGGGACGATTATCTTGCCCAACCTGCGGCGGACAACTTTTCATTCGAACAGCTTCCCGCGGAGCATCCGCTTGTTGTAATGTTTTCGTCGGGAACTACCGGAAAGCCGAAATGTATGGTACAGTCAGCTGCCGGCCTTCTGCTGAATCAGCTCAAAGAGTTGGTGCTGCATCAGGATA
Source organism: Bacillota bacterium (assembly GCA_023410445.1). GTDB lineage: Bacteria > Bacillota > Clostridia > Oscillospirales > Acutalibacteraceae > Caproicibacter. The sequence continues at coordinate 133,064 of JAEYPT010000009.1, forward strand.
TGAAGCCGGACGACCGGATGCTTTATATCACGACGTGCAGTTGGATGATGTGGAACTGGCAGGCTGCTTCTATCGGCACGGGCGCCTCGATTGTGCTCTACGACGGCAACCCCTCTTATCCGGATACCTCCGCAATCTGGAAGGTCCTTCAGGAGGAAGAGGTAAGCGTTTTCGGTCTCAGTGCAAGCTATGTACATGCCCTTATGGCACAGGGATTTTCCCCTAAGAAGGAGGTCTCCCTTCCGCACCTGAGGTCAATTTCCCAGACGGGTTCGGTGCTGTCGGACGCCGGCTTTGAATATATCTACCGGGAAGTCAAACAGGATCTGCATTTCAGTTCCATCGCCGGGGGAACGGATATCAACGGCTGTTTTTCCATCGGCAATCCATTAAGTCCGGTTTACGCGGGAGAACTTCAAAGCCCCGGCCTCGGTATGAAAATCAAGGCATATGACGAAAACGGAAAGTCAATTGTGGATGAACAGGGAGAACTCGTTTGCGAACTTCCCGCTCCTTCGATGCCGCTGCGTTTTTGGAACGATCCGGAGAATGACCGTTATCTGGATGCCTATTTCAGAAGATACCCGGGGGTTTGGCATCACGGCGATTATGTCCTGATTCATTCGGACACCGGAGGAATCACCTATTACGGAAGATCCGACTCCATCCTGAAGCCGTCTGGAGTTCGGATCGGAACTGCTGAAATCTATAATCAGCTGGAGAAAATCCCTCAGATTAAAGACAGTCTTGCCATAGGCCAAAACTTCTGCGGAGATCAGCGAATCGTATTATTCGTTGAAATGAAGGAAGGTTACACATTGGATGACAGCCTGAAAAAAGAAATCAAACGGGTATTGCGGGTCAACGCTTCTCCCCGTCATGTCCCTGCAGTCATCCTCGCTGCTCCGGACATTCCGAGGACGCTGAACGGAAAAAAGGTGGAGAGCGCTGTCACAAACATCCTGAACGGACGAGCCGTTACGAATGGGCAATCGCTTGAAAACCCGCAGTCGCTTGACTATTTTGAAAAAATATTGCAGAAATTAAACGGAACCGCTCCGTCCGGCCAGGTCCGGGGGGATTGATGGAACGCGGCGATGAATGGAAGTGTCAGGCCTACCCTGATAAGGAGTGTAAAATGAAACTTCTGTATTTTGATTGCGGCATGGGCGCAGCGGGCGATATGCTCAGCGCCGCTTTGTTGGACTGCTTAAAGGAGCCCTGTGCTTTCGTGGACAAATTCAACCTCTGGGTATTCCCGGCGTTGAAATGGCGCTCGAAGAAGTCGAAACGTGTGGAATCCATGGCCGCCGTGTTCATATCTTTGTTCATGGACAGGAAGAGGCCTGCTCTGATACGGGGACGCATCATCATGAGAACGGCCATGGGCATAGTCATGGGCCTGTGCCCGTGCATCAACACAGGGGACTTAACGAAGTCTTGCAGATGATAAGCAATCTGCCGCTTTCCGAGACCGTATGCGGGGATGCCGCGGGCATCTACCGCTCCATTGCCGAAGCAGAAGCAAAGGTCCATAACAAACCGCTTGGAGAAGTCCACTTCCATGAGCTTGGCTCGCTTGACGCGGTAGCCGACGTGGTAGCGTTCTGCATGCTGGTCGAACAGCTTACGCCGGATGAGATCCATGCTTCCGCGATTCATGTCGGAAGCGGGCAGGTCCAATGTGCGCACGGGCTCATGCCGGTGCCCGCTCCCGCTACGGCCGAGCTCCTTGTCGGCATCCCCTCCTATGGCGGAGAAATCATCGGTGAGCTCTGTACTCCGACAGGAGCGGCCATTTTGAAGCATTTTGTCAAGAGATTCGGTTCTCAGCCGGAAATGGCGGTGAACACCATAGGGTACGGCGTTGGAACGAGGGTTTTCCAGGCCCCGAATTGCATCAGGGCGTTTGTCGGCGAATCGAAGGCTTCTTCAGGGACCGACAAGGGAATATAGGGAACAAAGCACGGTATTTACATCTGCAAAAGTGTCTTTGATTGCGGATAGCAACTTAAAAGTAAAGGCTCTGAAAACCGGCCTTACCTATGTGATGATCGACGTGTACGACAGCAAGAATAAATTCCTCACTCATGCTTCTGTGCGGCTGATCGTTAAGGAAGTGAAGCCGAACGGCAACTCCGCAAGGCAGTTCGGAATATTCTAAACCGAAGGAAAACAGTAAATAGCTATAGAAACAGCACAGATTCCCAATTGAGGAATCTGTGCTGTTTCATGTGTGTCGTTTTTGAAAAGGGATAGCGAATTATTTCTTGCCCATCTGATTCGGCACCTGCATCCCTGCGGCATCGATCGTATAATTGTCTTTGTAGATCAGCTGAGAAACCGGCACGATGGAGTACCCCTGAGCCTGCAGGGTTTGCAGGACGGTCGGTAGCGCGGCGGGCGTGTTTTTCGCCCCATTGTGGAACAGCACGATGGAGCCAGGCTTTACCCGCTGCAGTACCCGGTCCGAAATCTGCTTCGGAGTAGGGTCTTTCCAATCAAGAGAATCATCGTTAGATACTAAAATAAAATGAATATATATAGATTTATGGCAGGCAATGACATATCGAATTCAAACCAACCTCCGGTGCTCTAAGGGCAGAATCTCTTCGATCAGTACTGCAATATTTGATCTGTTAATGCTCCTTTTTAGCTGCCTGTAGGGATCACAAAGGGTATGTATATTTTCATTGGGATTTTTTTTGTCAGGGAATAGAATAGCCCTGTAAAAATAGGCCTTTGTAGCCACAAATAAAACCCAAATGACTTCTTCAAGCCTTTAAAACTTGCAGAGGTCAACCTTGTTCGCCTTTATTGCTCGTGTACTGCCGCCCGAGACGATTTTTCTTACTTACGGTTGTGCTTCAAGCGAACGTCAAAGAATTCATCACTGTATATTAGCTGTTCTGGCACCTCATAACCCGAAGGTCGTAGGTTCAAATCCTGCCTCCGCAACCATCCAAATATACGCCAACATTCACGGTAAATAAACGTAAAATGTTGGCGTATCGTATATTATCATATGGAATTTTATAATTTCTTTCAGATGTTCTTCCAGATGTTCTTCGTCAAAGTGTTTTGCTGAATGTCGGAATATTTCAACGACCTTTTGGGGATCGAGCCTTGTGCCGCCGTGGCAATTCGCTTTTGCGGATACGCAGCCGGTTAACTTCCTGCTCTAACTCAGGAATCCCATGCCTTATAAAACTGCTTTTACGCTTATGCCTTTATGCTGTGCAAAAAACTGTACATAAAGATGCAACTTTTTTAATTATAACCCGTAGCAAAGTGATTCCGTTCATGCTTTTCCCGTGGATTTCTTCTCTGCGGCATATTCGGTGAATGATCTGCCGCCCTAGGAGGAATTCAGAAGCAGCCTCATTATTATTCATTTCCCTTTTTTAGTGGAAGAAAAAACTTCATCTAAAATCCTTTGGTTGCCAACTGCCTCCATCATTGTGATTCTAGAATCAGAATACTCCAATCTGCCTGGCAGAATCGCCGAACGGTATCATGCCTTTTGCCACATTGATCCTAACGGATGAATGGGTAAGAAGATTATTATTTTTATCATACATATCAAACGTGATATAAGCCGTACCTGCACCTTTGCCTGTTACCTGATAATTTCCATTTTTTAGTGATGTCACCGTTGCTACGGTATTACTGGATGAATGTACTTTCAGTGCTGTTCCGACTGCACCGATCAACTTTACGCCGATTTGATAGCTCTTTTTCGGAGGCATCGTATAACTTGTGGTATCCAGTGTAATAGAACGCGCCAATGATGGCAAAAGTGCGTAATCGGAGCAATGCGAAATGGCTACATTTACACAACCGTCGGCATCCACTGTATATGCTGTGGCTCCCGTTGTTTCAAGTGCTTTTGTAGCCGGATTGAAATAGTAGAAATAGAGAGTTTGACCGGCCCTGTAACCATAAGCTGCAACATTAACTTTTACTGATGCCATGCTTGGCAAAGCCCCGTTGTTACCAAATTCGAGCACAATGCCTTTGTTTTTCTGCGTAACCGCATCCACTGCGGGAACAGTCGCGGTAGGTTTTATGCTCAATGCAAGGTTAACATCCTTAATTGCGGCAGCCGATGCTGCCAAATCTACTCCTTTAAATGTCACACTGTAAGCCACACGATTGGTTTCAGAATTGACAACCGTCACAGTAACATCTTTTTTCGCGTCTTTTGCCGCCTGTAAAACTGCTTGTTCCAATTTGATATCGACCATTGCATTTGCGTTTGTATTGTCGGCAACTGCCGCAGGAACATGAACGGCCAAATTGACCGTTTGAACGGCAGCGTTGCTGATCTGTGCGACAACGGAGGATGTCGGAACGGTAATTTTTACTTCTGCCGGTTTTTCCGCCGTTGCGGAAGCGACTGCTGCGGCAACCTCAGGCGGAACCGTTACAGAAACACTTGCTTTATTTTCAATAATAACCGGAGCAACATCCTCCGCTGGAGTTACCGTTGTGACCGTTCCACCTGTCGGGGTAGTAATTGTCGTTACTGTATTTGATAAATTGGCTTTTGGGGAAAAACTCTGGGAAGAATTATTGCTACTACCCTTAATTACAATAATAGTTGCCGCACTGTACTTACTCGCATCAATTGTCGAGGTTGCTTTTACCGTAAAACTTGAAGCGGTTTCATCCGCCGCCACAGTCAGCAAGCCAGAATTTATCGTTGTGTTGCTGCTGTTGTTGCCTGCAACTGTCCATATTACCGACTGATTCGGGTTATTGGTTCCAGTAACAGTTGCATTGAATGTATAGGACATTCCCTTCTCCAGTGATACATGATCAGGCGTTACTTTTACATTAGTTACAGTTTCCATAGGCTTTGGAACTGCATCTATCTCTAATTTCGGGAAACCGCTATTGGTTTTTGTGGTATCTGCTACCCATGTTGCTAATACTGTATCCGGAGCTAAAGACGCAGTTGCCTTGCTGACGGAAGCTTTGCCCCCCCCTGCCCGTTATTGACCCCGGCCGGCGAATTTGTCCCGCCCAGCATTTTCGATACGGATCCAACAAAGACCTTCCGCTCGGTCGGCGGAGACTATTTTTCCACCAAAGCGGAAGATTACGACAAGAATGTGGCGAAAGCAAAGCAGCTGCTCGCGGAAGCCGGTTACCCCGGAGGGAAAGGTTTCCCCTCCTTTGAATATTCCACGAATCCGACTACGGTCCATCAGGGGATTGCACAGGCGCTCCAGAATATGTGGAAAACGGAACTGGGGATAAACTGCACCATTGCCACGCCGGAATGGGCAACCTTTACAGATAACCGCAACAAGGGCAACTTCCAGGTTTGCCGCGGCGCGTGGAACGCCGATTACGACGATCCGATGACCTTCCTGAATATTTTTGTAACGGGCGGGGGCAACAACGACCCGAAATACTCGAACAAAGATTATGACGCCCTCATTCAAACGGCAATGAAAACCGACGACAATAAAATCCGCATGCCTGCTTTCCATAAGGCGGAAGATATGCTGATGAAGGATATGCCGGTGGCTCCGCTGTATTACAATACTCAGGTTTATCTGAGTAACCCGAAGCTGAAGGGCTACTACATGTCTCCACTCGGATTCTATTACTTTATGTACGCAACCGAGGGCTGAAAAGCGCCGGGATGCGAGTTGTTTGCAGGCCCCGCCAGACGGTGGTGTGATCCGTTCGGGCAAAAGGGCAAAGAAACACGGAGTAACCTCTAAGCGGCTGTTGCAAAACAGCCCCCGAAAAAAAGGCGGAGGAAGCTACCCGAAAGGGGTTGGCTGCTCCGTCTTTTTGCTTTAGAATTTAGAACGGTAATTGACTAAGTCGGCTCAATAACGATTTCTCCGCTAGAAATGATGGAGGCCGGTTCGGTCAGCTCCGTTGCATTTACTCAGGAATAAACTAAAAGACAGGACGGCGACATATACAACCATTTTTGTAATTAACGTACAGCGCAGAATCGCTGCCTCTTACGAAAGCGGAAATCGACGCAGAAATTGAAAATTATATAGTCTATTTTAAGGAGTTACCCGATGCGATGCTGTTCGGCACCTGCACCCCTGCGGCGTCGATCGAATAATTGTCTTTGTAAATCAGCTGTGATACAGGCACGATGGAATATCCTTGTGCCTGCAGAGTTTGCAGGACGGTCGGCAGTGCGGCGGGCGTGTTTTTCGCCCCATTATGGAACAGTACAATGGAACCGGGCTTCACCCGTTGCAGAACCCGGTCTGAAATCTGCTTCGGAGTAGGGTCTTTCCAATCAAGAGAATCCACATCCCACTGAATCGGATACATATGTAGCCCGTTAACCGTATTGACCAGAGTATTGTCGTAATCTCCGTAGGGGGGACGGAAAAGCAGGGGGCTGGTGCCGGTTACCGCTTTCACCTTATTGTTGCACTCCGTAATCTGGGTGGACATTTCGGCCGCGCTGAGCTTCGGCATGTGCGGGTGGGTGTTGGAGTGGTTGCAAACCTCATGCCCTGCGGCGACCAGAGCCTTTACGGAGTCCGGGTATTTGTCAACCCACGCCCCAACTACAAAGAATGTGGTTTTTACGTTGTATTTCGCCAGAATGTCAATCAGGGTTTGAGTCTCCTCGTTTCCCCAGGCGGCGTCGAAAGAGATTGCCACCTTTTTTGCGTCTGTCTTTACGTTATAGATCGGAAGCGCTCGCTTGGATGCGGAGGTCTGCACTGCTAGGATTCCCTGTGTGCCGGCAGTCAGAGCAATTACCGCTGCCAGAGCGCAGATCAAAACGGCCAGAATCTTTTTCCCGCTCAGTGTCGTTACCTTCATAAAAATTACTCCTTTCCCACCCGAAACGGAATTCTTTCAGAATATGCTTCGGGGATTCACAGTCTGTTGCCGACAGGAGGCAATTCAGCCGCGCCGACTGCGCACGGCATAGTTTCGCTCGACTTCCTCCCAGTTGATTACTTGCAGAAATTGATCGATGTAATCCGCACGTCGGTTTTGGTACTGAAGGTAGTATGCGTGTTCCCAGACATCGAGATTCATCAGCGGAAACAGGCGGCAGGGGAGGGGTGTGTTCTGATTGGCTGAGGAGATGATCTTCAGCCTCCCGGTGCCGCTGCACGCCAGCCAGGCATAGCCGGAGCCGAACTGGGCAAGCGCGGATTTCTTTAATTGTATAAGCATTTGCTCAACAGAGCCAAAGCAAGTCTGGATTGCTTCCTCCAACTTCCCCGAGGGGCGGTTCCCTGCCGGGCCCATAATGGAAAAGTACAGCGCGTGATTATACACTCCTCCGGCATTGTTCCACACGGCCGTCCGAATCCGATACGGAAGCCGCCGGTTTTCCGTCATCAGACGTTCCAGAGACCAGTCGTGGTATGCCGGACATTTTTCAAGTGCCTGATTCAGGTTGTCCACATAGGCTTTGAAATGTTTATCGTGGTGCAGCATAAGGATTTGGGCGCTGATATGCGGTTCGAGTGCCGTGTATGCATAGGGGAGGGGGGGCAGCTCAAACGGGTAATGGCAATTCATCCTTTCCCGACCTTTCCGCTTTTTGTTGCATATATATTCCCGCGCGCCTTTTAATAGTATCGCGCCGCCGCTTCTTTTTCCGGCTCCGTACGGAGGAAAGAGAGGCGGAAATTCTGCTGGAAGAATTTGAGTGTTGTCTTCCTGCACAATACGTGTTAGGATAGGCACATAAAAGTTACACGATTGTAACAATTAAACGCATGAAATTACAAAAGTGTAACAAAAACACTGTAACAAAAGGAGAACATTATGAAACGGAAAATTGTTGCGTTACTCGTCAGCTTTCTTGTTGCCGGAAGCGTCGGCGTCTACGCCGTGAATAACGCTTCCGCCCAGACGTCGAACACCGGAAGCAGAAGCACCGTTCCCACCTCCACCTGCAACGGAGCCGGTGTTTCCCCTCAGCTACAGGTTGTTGTGGGCTCCCCCTCTTCTACCTGCCCGAATTCCGGCGTGCTGAAGACAACATCTGCAGTCCCGACATCCAAGACGGCTGCGGTCAGCCCGGTTTCCAAAACGACTTCCTCCTGCCCGAATACGGCGGCAAAAGCAGCTTCCGCTTCGCAGAGCTGCTCTCAGAAGTCCTCCTGCGCAGGAAATACGGCGTGCGCGGGCTCCAAGCAGAACTGTGCTCAGAACAGCTGTCCGGTGAACGGCAGCACCTGTACGGTGCAGTTCAACTGCTCAAACGGTAGCTACGGTTCTTATAACGATGCTATTAACGCGATGCTCAAAAGCCTGACCAACGGCTCCTGCAGCCTGACGGCTTCACCTTCCAGCAAAGCGCCGTCCACTTCCAGTAAGGCACCGTCTTCTTCTTCCTCCAAGTCTGGAACTGCTTCCAGCAAGGCTCCCTCTTCCAGTGCGGGGTCCAGCTATTCCAGCTTCCAGAATCAGGTGCTCACTCTGGTTAATCAGCAGCGCGCTGCCAACGGCCTTAAGGCTCTTTCCATGGATTCCGCGCTGACGAAGACGGCGACGCTCAAGTCGCAGGATATGGCGAAGCTCGGCTATTTCGACCACACGTCTCCGACCTACGGCTCCCCGTTTGACATGATGAAGCAGTTCGGCATCACCTACCGTGCGGCCGGCGAAAACATCGCCATGGGTCAGACCTCTCCGCAGCAGGTTATGCAGGACTGGATGAATTCTCCGGGCCACAGGGCCAACATCCTTAATTCTTCCTTTACGAAACTCGGCGTCGGCATTGCGCAGAATTCCAACGGCCAGTATTATTGGACCCAGCAGTTTATTGGATAACGCAATCGCTTCGGCGCATACCGGGCGGGCACCTTCGGGAGCCCGTCCGGTTTTTTGCGCGGGAAACGTAGAAATCGCATTTCGACGCTTGCATTTTGCGGGGCGGGCGGATAAGATGAAGGAAAGAAGGCCGAAAGGGAGGATGCTTTATGCCGGAAGGCGATTGGATGGAAAAGCTTCAGCAAATGGTGGACGAGAGCAGCCGCATCGTGTTTTTCGGGGGCGCGGGTGTTTCAACGGAGAGCGGAATCCCCGATTTTCGCAGTGAGGACGGGCTGTATCGCCAGCACTACCGGTATCCGCCGGAGGTCATGCTCAGCCACAGCTTTTATGAAACTCACACGGAGGAATTTTTTCGCTTTTATCGGGACAAGATGCTGTACCTTGACGCAGAGCCGAACGCGGCGCATCGGAAGCTGGCCGAACTGGAGCGGGTGGGGAAGCTCTCGGCTGTCGTGACGCAGAACATTGACGGTCTGCACCAGAAGGCGGGCAGCCGGAACGTGTTTGAGCTACATGGCTCGGTTTTGCGCAATTTCTGCGTCCAATGTGGAAAATCCTACAGTGCCGAATTTGTCCGGGACGGCGGCGGAATTCCTCAATGCGAATGCGGCGGCGTGATCAAGCCGGACGTTGTGCTCTATGAGGAGGGCCTCGATCAGGAGGTGATCCGCGGCGCGGTCGATGCAATCAGGCGGGCGGATATGCTGATTATCGGCGGAACCTCGCTGGTGGTGTACCCGGCGGCCGGGCTTGTGGACTATTACAGGGGGGAGCGCCTGGTGGTGATTAATAAATCGGCTACCTCCCAGGATTCCGCCGCGAATCTCGTCATTCAAGAGAGCATCGGGAAGGTGCTGGGTGCCATCCGCGTTCTTCCGCCTGAGGCATAAGGGAAATGCCTTGAAATCACCCGGCAGGTCAGGTATAATTATGGTAGGATTTGTCGTTTACGGCGCAATCCGCCAAGAATTCTTTCCGGGGAGGAATCAGATTGAAAAAGATTGCGGCAGCCGTTCTTAGCTTTGCCTGCGTTTTGCTTTCGTTGCCTGTTGGGGTACCCGCTCGGGCAGCCTCCGTTTCTGGGGCAGCGGTGACCATCGACATGCACGGGGACCGGACCTTTATCGGTGCGGATTCAGACTGGGGCAAAAAGTGGGATTCGGACAATTTCACGGATGTTACGGGCAAAAATGTTTCCTCCGACCTGATTACGGGGGACCTGACGGTAAAATCCGGCAATGTCGGCGATATTTCCATGGGTACGGGAGGTTACAGCCTTAAAGTTCAGGGCGGTACCATGCAGGACGTCGGCTGCGAAGGGGATGCCACGGTGACGGGCGGAACGCTGAAATCCCTGGAAGCGGAAAACGATGTCAAGATCAGCGGAGGGACCATCCGTCACAATGTCCTTTCCGATTCGGGAGAAATCACTCTGAGCACCGCGGTCAATATCGGAGGCGATGTGACCGGAAAAGACGTCACACTCAACTCGGGAGTGAAGGCGGATATCGGGGGAACGGTCAAGGTGCATGAAAACCTCTTCCTGAGTGAGTGCAACCTGTCCGTCAAGTCTTTTGACGGAAGCAATTCCGCAAGCCTTGAAATCAAGGATTATAAGGAAAAACTGCCCGATATTGAAAATATGAGCGGCATCGTGGTGGATTCCAATTGCACCGCGACTGCGGGCAGCAATCTTACGCTGGACTGCCTGAATTTAAAAAAGGACGCGTCTTTTATCACGTCGTACGGGCTGGATCTTGATTCCCTGTACGGCCCCGGAACCCTGACTTATCAGGCGGGAAAAATGACCATTCATACCGAAATTAAGGATGAACCGCTGCTGATTTTCAGCAGTTCGGTTCAGAGTGGTACAACTGTGTTCAAGGCGGATGCAGGCGCGGTTTCCGATACAGATGTGGAAATTTACGATTATGATCTGGATTCCGACCGCGAGGGAAGCTATGATGTTTTCAAGCTGAAAAGCTTCACAGCGGACGGATTGACGCTGGACCATTCTTCGTTTGCCCTCACGGCGAAAACGTCCGGGACCATAACGGCGACGGTAAAGCCCGCGCTTTCCAAGTTTGCGGACGGCACGAAGATCGTATGGATCATCAACGGAGATAAGTCGGGCTTTTCCATAAGCGGTTCCGACCAGAAATGTACGGTTTCCGTTGCGTCTTCCGGTATGCATCGGGCGGTTATTACGGCGTATCTGGCGGATCGAAACGGAGACCGTCTTACGGATTATCGCTCAGCCTCCTGCCTTGTAACCGCGGGCTATGACGATACCACAAGCACGGGCAGCGGCACGGGAACAGGTACGGGCGGCGATACCTCCGGCGCGCTGGATACCTATTCCGTTTCCATCCTGATTGGCACCCGGTATACGGTGTTTGCCGCGGCGGGTTCCTCCGCTCCGAATGCGCTGTCATACAATTCGGCGGTCGCTTCGGTAGGAGCCGGAACAGCTGCGACGGTGCATGGAAAATCCGGCTATCTTTATGCGATCACCGGGAAGGGGAAGGGCCAGACGACGGTTGACATCGGCGGACAAAAGGTGGCCGTAGCGGTTTCCAACGGCATCATGTCGGATACCGCTTCCTACACTATGAGCCCGGGCCAGAGCTATGTAATCGGCCTTTCCATCTGGGGGGTAGACCCGAAAAGTGTCAACGTCCATTCGGTGAACGGATGCACGGAAGTGCAGCTCCTCAAAAAGGCCGCGAATGGTTTGTACCTTTACCGCGTATCCGGAAAGACAGCCGGAACCGGCGCCGTGCTGTTCGAGCTGTCAAATGGTGCTTTCCTCCGGACAGAATTTAACGTTGTTGCCGGAGCGGCAAGATCCGGCTCCAGCGCGCGGACGGTTGCACTCGCGTAAGGGAAGAGAAGCGGCTTGACATCCGGGTAACGGCGGGATAGAATAGGGTTGATTTTTCCGGCCAAGAACGGCCGGATTGAAACTAAAACACGAAAAAGAAAGAGGGGTTTTTCGTATGAGCGAACTGATTCAATTCCTTTTGACCAGACGCACGGTGCGCGCGTATCAGCCGAAGCCGGTGCCGGAGGAGATTCTGGCCGATCTTCTGAAGGTCGCAAAGTATTCGCCGTCCGGAATGGGCCTCCAGAATCGTCATTTCACGGTGATCGAGAACCAGAAGCTGCTTTCTGAAATCGTTGCCGTAACGGTCCGGAACGGCGGCAAATTTGTGCCCGGCCACACGCCGTTTTACAACGCGCCTGCGGTGCTGGTGGTCTCCGCGCCGAAGGAGTTTGCCTATAACCGGGAGGACGCGGCCTGCGCGGTGATGGGTTTCCTTCTCGCTGCCCATGCGTACGGTCTCGCAACGTGCTATATCTGTTCGGTGCTTCCGGGCCTCAACGATCCGGAAATCTTAAAGAAGTTGGAGTTGCCCGAGGGCTATGTACCGCTTGGAAGCGTTGCGTTCGGCTACGCGGAGGGGGAAATTCCAGCTCCGAAAGCTCGCCGTACGGATGACGTTACATTCCTCCGTTAAAAAGCGAATAAAAAAAAGACCGGGGGAGCTGTAAGCCCCCCCTAACAGGAAAAATATCGTTCAGAATCAGTTTCCGAAGAAACGATTTGAAGTTTTCAAAGGATATTTTCTCTGCCGATCTTAGCTTATGCGGAATCCGGCGGAATACACATGGCTATTTTTACATTTTAAAAAGGGAATCGGAGGCTTTTAACCGAATGGGAATCAGACTCATCGCTCTGGATATGGACGGGACGGTGCTTCGCACGGACAAAACCGTATCGGAGCGGACGATGCGGGCACTTCGCAGCGCTGCGGAGCAGGGAATCGCAGTCGTTCCGGCGACCGGCCGCATCGCGAAAATGGTTCCGAAGCCGGTGGCGTCGGTGCCCGGTGTGCGCTACGCGATCACGTCAAACGGCGCGGCCGTAGCTGATCTGAAGGACAAGTCCTTCCTGTACACCAATCTGATGAGCCGTGAGGCTACCGACCGTCTTCTGCGCATGCTGGACTCCTGCGGCCTGTTGGCGGAAGCCTACTGCGGCGGAATTTCCTATTCCGACGCCCGCCGCATGGAGATGTTCCAAAACTATTCCGTTCCCAAAAACATTTACGATTATGTGATGGAATCTCAGATTTTTGTGGAAAACCTTCCCGAATTCATCGCTTCAAAGGAATATCGACTGGAAAAGGTGAACGTACCTTATGTGCCGGATTCCATGCAGGGACCGTTGCGGGAGCAGGTGCTTTCGTCGGGGGGTTATTCCGTCGTTTCTTCCTGTCCGGTGAATCTGGAGGTTAACAAGGCCGGCGCCAGCAAAGGGGACGGCCTTGCCCGTCTCTGCGAGCGGCTTAATATTCGCCCATCGGAGGTGCTTGCCTGCGGCGACGGCGACAACGACTATGAGATGATCCGTTTTGCGGGGGTTGGGGTGGCGATGGAAAATTCCATCCCGTCGTTAAAGGAAGCGGCTGATTTTATAACGGATACGAACGACCGCGACGGCGTCGCCAAAGCGGTGGAAAAGTTCGCTCTGTGCTCCTGAAATACAACGAACCCCCGCATTGATTGCGGGGGTTCGTCATAGAGAAAGCATGTGTTCAGGTTTCGTTCCGGTTTTCAAAGGTTGAACATTCCGTTTTTACCTGCCCGTGGTTGACCATGGTATTGCGTACATCGATGTGCTCGGCCTTGCAGGCCCGGTCCTGATTATAGGAGCATTTCTGAACTTCACAGTGGATGTCCAGGGTAGGATTTGAGGATTCGTGGTCCGCTGAATTGCGGGGTGAATCGTCCCTCTTGTCAATAAAATTGGCGCAGTAGGTCTGATTTGCCGCGATGGCCTGCGGTCCTCCCACCATGATATCCGGCCGGCAGCAGAGTAAATCCCGGTTATTTGCGCAGTTTTTAACGTCGCAGTGAAGATCTGTCATTTCGGCACCTCGTTTCTACAGATTATTTTTCGCGGTTATTGTGTGCCGGACGGATTTTTTTATTCAGCAATGTTTGAAAACACATTCCCGCCGCATCCTGTTTTTCGGTTCAGGATGGCGGAAAAAATTTGCTTTGGGTGGGATCGCGATGCTCAGCAGAGAGGAATGGATTGCGCGCTGCCGGGTATTTCCGGGCGCCTATGAGGATTATCCGTTTGACGAAGACAAAAACGCCGCGGATGCGTGGACGGTAATGCGGCACCGCGGCAACCAAAAGAGCTTCGCTCTGCTGTTCGAACGCGGCGGATTCCTGAACATCAACGTAAAGTGCGAGCCGATGGAGGCGCAGTTTTTCCGGAACAATTATCCCTGTGTGACGCCGGCCTATCACATGAACAAGGAGCACTGGAACGGCATTTGCATTGACGGCAGCGTTCCGGATTCCGTCGTGGAGGAGTGGATTGCCGCAAGCTACCGGCTGACCGCGCCGAAAAGGAAAACGGAAAAACAGCCTTGACAAAAATTCAACGCCGGCATATAATGCTGATAATAAGACAAACCGGTGAGTAAGAGGAGTAATTCGGAGCACACAGCTTCCCAAAGAGAGCCGCAGGCGGTGGAATTGCGGCGGGTTGTGCCGGGTGAATGGGCTTACGAGGGCGGAACGAAAGGTTTTTCCGAGTAGTGTCCGACGGGGACTTCACCCGTTATAAGGGAAGCATGTATTGTATATAGTACATGGAATGAGCGGGCGTTTTTTCGCCAATGTGGGTGGTACCGCAGGAATTGATCTCCTGTCCCTGAATTTTCAGGGGCAGGAGTTTTTTTATTGCTCAAAATCCGGAAGGGGGTGGTCCGCGTGGCGGATGGCTGGTGGCGCAAACCGAAAAGAAGCACGAAAAACGAAAATAGCTTGATTGATGAATTCAGGAGGGTATGTCTTATGAAAAACACAATCCGTAAAATCTGCGCGGTACTTTTGGCCGCTGCCGTTGCCGCCGTGAGCGGCGCTTGTTCCTCACAAACCGCAGCTCCGGCCGCGGCTTCGGCTTCTTCGAAAGCTTCCGGTGCACAGGGCAGGGCGGTGCGCATCGGCGTAATTCAGTACGCGGTCAATCCTTCCCTTGACAACTGCTATACGGGCTTCAAAAAGGGTATGGAGGAATCCGGCTATAAAATCGGCGGCAATCTGACGGTCGATTTTCAGAACGCGCAAGCCGACCCGTCCAACGCGGCGACGATCGCCAAGAATATGGTCACGAAAAAATACGATATGCTTATGGCGATTGCAACACCGGCCGCAATGGCCGCCTACGGTGCGGCGAAGACGACGAACACCCCGGTGGTGTTCACCTCCGTAGTTGACCCGCTTGCCTCCGGGCTGGTGAAGACACTGCAGAAGCCGGGCGGAAACTGCACCGGTTCTTCCGACGTGCTGCCGCTGGAGGACCAGATGAAAATGATCCGCGCGTTCCTCCCGAAGGCCAAACGGATCGGTGTGCTGCACACCACCAGCGAAATGAATTCCACCGCATGTCTCAAAAAATTCCAGACCCTCGCACCGAAATACGGCTTTGAGATCGTCGACATCGACGTGACGGGTTCTTCGGACGTGGAGCCTGCCGTCAAGTCCCTGATTGCAAAGGGCGTCGACTGCATCAATAATTTTACCGACAATAACGTCGTCAATCACCTTCCTGCTCTGCTGCAGGCCGCGAATCAGGCGAACATTCCAATCTTCGGCTCCGAGGTGGAGCAGGTAAAGGACGGGTGCCTTGCTTCCGTCAGCATCGACTTTGTCTCGCTCGGCGAAGAGACCGGAAAAATGGCGGCTAAAATTCTGGATGGCAAAGCGCAGCCCGCATCCATGCCGGTTTATGTGGTGGATTTCGGCAAACCGGTTTACAACAAGGCTGTGCTTGAAAAACTCAACATGAAACTCCCCGAAGGCTTCGCAAAAGCGGAAGCAGTAACGAAATAAAGGAAGGCTGGGCTGATTCCAATGGATGTTGTTCTGGGTCTAGTCGCCAACGTATTTCAGGAGGGCCTCCTGTATGGCGTGATGGCAATTGGGGTCTATATTACCTATCAGGTGCTAAATTTTCCGGATCTTTCCGTGGAGGGGACCTTCGCGCTCGGCGCCTGCCTGACCGGGGCGATGATCTCCGTAGGAATCAGCCCGTGGATCGCCTGTCTGGCGTCGCTGGTGTGCGGCGCTGCCGCAGGCGGCGTAACTGGTTTGCTGCATGTAAAGCTGCATATTACCGATCTGCTTTCCGGAATTCTTGTCATGATCAGTCTTTGGAGCGTGAATCTGGTCATCACGAACGGCAGCGCCGTTCTCGCGTATTATAACAAGCCGACGGTTTTTACTTCCGGCCCCGCGGCCCTGATTCCGTCCTCCATGGCCGACCTGCGTATTCTCGCCGTGGCGTTTGTCTTCTGTGCGGCTGTAAAAATTCTGATTGATTTGTACCTCAGAACCAAGTCGGGCCTGCTGCTGCGGGCTGCGGGCGGGAATCCGCAGTTTGTGGTCTCGCTCGGCCGGGACCCCGGCAACCTGAAAATCCTCGGCCTGATGATCGGCAACGGTTTGACGGCCCTTTCAGGCAGCATTCTCTGCCAGAGGGAGGAATCCGCCGATATTTCCAGCGGGACCGGCATGATCGTGATGGGACTTGCGGCGGTGATCATCGGCGTCAATCTGTTCGGCAGGCTGAAATTCCTGCGGCCCACAACGGCGGTCGTTCTGGGGGCACTCGTTTACCGGGCGTGCCTTTCCGCGGCGATGCAGATCGGTCTGCCCACGAATTTCTTGAAGCTTCTCATGGCGGTGCTGTTTACCGCCGCACTGGTCATGAACAATTTCGCGCCGCAGAGCGGAAGGAGGAAAAAGCAGGATGTCAACCCAACCAGGCTTTGAAACTTCCTCCGATCTGTTGGCGGAAATCCGGCACGTTGACAAGGTCTTCAATCCGGGCACGGTGAGCGAGATTGCCCTGTTCCGCGATTTCAACCTCTCCGTCCGGAGGGGCTCGTTTGTTTCCGTGGTGGGGAGTAACGGCTCGGGGAAAACCACCATTCTGAATATCCTCTGCGGAAGCGTCCAGCCGGACAGCGGCGAGGTATTGGTGAATGGACGGGAAATCAGCCGCCTGAGCGAACCGCAGCATTCCAAATTTATCGGCCGCGTCTTTCAGGACCCCTCGGTTGGCACCTGCCCGCAGCTGACCATTCTGGAAAATCTCTCTCTGGCGGACGGAAAAAACGGCCGATATGGAATCGCGCCGGGTGTCTCCAAGCGCCGGGTGGATTTCTACCGTTCTCAGCTGGAACTGCTGAAGCTCGGGCTGGAAAACAAGCTGAACCTTCCGGTAGCGAGTCTTTCCGGCGGTCAGCGTCAGGCGCTTGCCCTGTTAATCTGTACGATGACGCCGATTGAATTGTTGATTCTCGACGAGCACACGGCGGCGCTGGACCCCGCTTCCAGCGCGAACGTCATGGAGTTGACGGAGCGGTTCGTCCGGGAGAAGGGAATCACCGCCGTGATGGTTACACACAACCTCCGCTTTGCCGTGAATTACGGCGACCGGCTCCTGATGATGCACCGTGGCCAGATCGTGTTCGACGCGGAGGGAGAGCAGAAGAAGACACTTCAAATCCGCGATTTGACCGAACGGTTCGACGCCATCAGCATCGAAGACGGGAACTGAACCGTACCTGTAAACTGCCGCTCCGCATGATTGTGCGGAGCGGCAGTTTTTTCTGCTTGACTTTTTCAAATCGATACGATATACTATAGCATATAAACAAGGTATGAATACTATGTAATAAAATATAGCAAAGGAGCGAACTGTATGAAAATTTCGAAAAACCTGACGGAACTGATTGGCAAGACCCCGCTGCTGGAGCTTTCCAACTACGAGGCGGAAAAGAAACTGGGCGCGACGGTTGCCGGGAAGCTGGAATATTTCAATCCGCTCTCTTCGGTAAAGGACCGCATCGGTTACGCGCTGATCAAGGACGCCGAAGACAAAGGCCTGATTAACAAGGACACTACCCTGATCGAGCCGACCAGCGGCAACACCGGCGTCGGCCTCGCGTTTGTAGCGGCGGCGAGGGGGTATCACCTCATCCTGACCATGCCGGATACCATGAGCCTGGAGCGCCGCCGTCTGGTGAGTGCGCTCGGCGCGGAGCTGGTGCTGACGGAAGGCGCGAAGGGAATGAAGGGCGCGATTGCAAAGGCTGACGAGCTGCACGCGGAAATTAAAAATTCCTACATTCCCGGCCAGTTTGTCAATCAGGCCAACCCGGAAATGCACCGCAAAACGACCGGCGAGGAAATCTGGGCCGATACCGACGGAAAGGTAGATATCTTTGTCGCCGGCGTCGGAACGGGCGGCACCGTCACGGGAGTCGGGAAGGCACTGAAAGCGCACAATCCGAATGTAAAAATCGTCGCGGTTGAGCCCGAGGCGTCCCCGGTGATCTCGCAGGGAAAATCTGGTCCGCACAAGATTCAGGGAATCGGCGCAGGTTTTGTGCCGGATACTCTGGACACGGGCATCCTCGATGAGGTGATTACGGTCTCGAACGAAGATGCGTTTGCTACCACCAAGCACCTTGCTAAGAGCGAAGGCCTTCTGGTCGGTATTTCCTCCGGTGCGGCCGTATTTGCGGCAACGCAGCTCGCACAGCGGCCTGAAAACAGCGGAAAGCTGATTGTGGCGTTGCTTCCGGATACCGGTGAGCGCTATCTTTCCACAGGCGTATTTGACTGATTTCCAAAAAACTGCATGAAAATCGGGAGCGGCGGTTGTCCGTTCCCGATTTTTTTGTTATGATAAAGGTATACTAATTTGGAATACAAAGGGACGGTGAAGAACTTGCGGATATCCGTAATCGGATGCGGCCGCTGGGGAACGTTTCTTGCCTGGTATCTTGACCGGCTCGGCCACGAGGTGATTCTGTACGGCCGGGAGGGATCTTCCAGACTGAGCGGGCTGCGCGAGACCCATACGAACGGGTTGGTGACGCTTACTGACCGGGTCCGAATCCTTTCCGATCTCGGGGAGGCGGTTTCGTCCGCCGAGGTGCTGGTGATTTCAATCGGAGCACAGGGCTTCCGCGGCTTTATGCAGGCGATGCCTGTACGGGAACTGGAAAGCAAAACGGTCGTGCTGTGCATGAAGGGTCTGGAAGCCGGAACGGGCGAACGGCTGACCCGGATTTTCGAGGAATATGCGCCCGGTGTGCCGGTTGCCATCTGGGTGGGTCCGGGCCATGTGCAGGACTTTACCCAGGAGATTCCGAACTGTATGGTGATCGACAGCGAATCGGAGCAGGTCAAAAAAGATCTGGTCTCCGCGTTTTCGGGCGAATTGATCCGTTTCTACTATGGGAACGATCTGCTCGGCAACGAGGTCGGCGCGGCCGCGAAAAATGTAATCGGCATAGCTGCCGGTATGCTGGACGGGCTTGGCAGGACTTCGCTGAAGGGTGCGCTGATGTCGCGTGGAACGCGCGAAGTGGCGCGCCTGATTCAGGCGATGGGCGGAAAAGAAATTACCGCCTACGGCCTTGCCCACCTTGGGGATTACGAAGCCACGGTTTTTTCCCCGTACAGCCATAACCGCATGTTCGGCGAGAAATTCGTCCGCGGAGAGCCCTACGGCGAGCTGGCGGAAGGGGTGGCCACTACGTCGGCCCTGCTGCTGCTGGGGAACCGGTACGGGGCGGAAATGCCCATCAGTGCTGCCGTAGACGCGGTTATTAACGGAGGCAGGGAACCGAAGGAGGTGCTTTCGGATCTTTTCCTCCGCAGTCTGAAATGGGAATTTTAGAAAACCGCAGTGATGCGGTTCTCAAGTCAAAACAATAAAAGGAGATTGAGAAATGAGTCAGGAAAGTTGCAGTCATGATTGTTCCTCATGCGGAGAAAACTGTTCTTCCAGGTCGAGCGATCCGAAGAGTTTTTTGGAAAAGCCAAACCCGGGCAGCCATGTTAAAAAGGTAATCGGCGTCGTTAGCGGAAAAGGCGGGGTAGGCAAGAGCTTTGTTACTTCGCAGCTTGCCGTACTGCTGAACCGGCGAGGTTTTCACACGGGAGTACTGGATGCGGACATCACCGGCCCTTCGATTCCGAAGCTGTTCGGTGTTCATGGGAAGGTACTGCAGAACGAACAGGGCCTGCTTCCCGCGGAGACCAAAACGGGCATCGGCATTATGTCGGTGAATCTGTTGCTGGAGGATGAAAATCAGCCGGTCGTCTGGCGCGGCCCGATTATCGCGAATGTGGTCAAACAGTTCTGGAAAGATGTGGCCTGGGGCGACGTGGACTTCCTATTCGTGGATATGCCTCCGGGAACCGGTGACGTTCCGCTCACGGTTTTTCAGTCCATCCCGCTGGACGGTATCGTGATCGTTACCTCCCCGCAAGAGCTGGTTGCAATGATCGTTTCCAAAGCGGTCGGCATGGCCAACATGATGAACATTCCGGTTCTCGGCATTGTGGAAAACATGAGCTATGTGCGCTGTCCGGACTGCGGCAAGGAGATTTCCGTGTTCGGTGAAAGCCATGCACAGGAAACGGCGGAAAAATTCGGTCTGAAGCTTCTGGCGAAGTGCCCGCTGGATCCTGCGGCGACTGCTCTGTGCGACGAAGGCCGCGCGGAAGAGATTTCAGCTCCATGGCTGGAAGCCGCTGCCGATGCGGTTCTGAACCTGAAAAAAAAGGACTGAATCCATTCCCGATTTTGTTTCACTTCTGCGTAGTTTGAAAAGAACACAAAGGTGGAAAAAATATATTTGATGCAGAAAAATGTTATTTATTTTCCATTTTATCACAAATTTGGGGCAGCTACCAGGTAAAATTGCATTAGATAGCCGGCTACTCCTTCGGAGGTGTGTAAATGGATCGGGCAGAGCGAAAAACAGAATATCTGAAAAGTTTTACGGAAGCTTTCAGTGAGCATGGAATTGACAAAACTTCCATCAAAAAACTGGCCGCGGCGGCGGGAATCAACGAAGCCTCTATTTACCAATATTTTGTCAACAAGGATGAAATTATTCTGGACTGTGTAAAACAGTATTTTCAGTACATGGCGGAGAAGCTGGGTGCGTTGATCCGGGAAGAATCCGAAAGCCTGGAAGAACGGGTCCGGGCGATGGTTGGCATTTTTGTGGAGGCTGAGGGCTCGACGAAATTCGTCATTCAGGTGCTGGCAAATCCCATGTACGGCCAACTGTGCAGGCCGGTTATGGAGCGGTTTGTGGGGCAGATGCAGGAGGGAGCGGCGCAGCTTGCCAAGCAGCTGGAGCTTCCCTATGATCGGGTTCTTCCGCTTATGCTTTTACTGTGCAGCGTTACGGTTTCCGATAAGATTATCAATCAGCCGGAGGTTACGACCGTACAGCTCAGGTTGGTGATGCGTCTGTTTCAACGGGAAGCGATTTTTTAGATAAGAAAAGCCGGAAGGCGCAGGGCAAATGTCCTGCGCCTTCCGCTATAATTAAAGAAAATCTATTAGTTCTGTACGGATGCGGTCAGCTCATCGCCGGAGCGGTCGATTACCAGGGTGGATTTCGGCCTGAGGTCTCCCGCAATGATCTTTTTTGCAATCAGGGTTTCCACATGGCTTTGGATAAACCGTTTCAGCGGGCGGGCGCCGTATACGACGTCGTAGCCGCGTTCCACGATGAAGTCCTTCGCCTCCCGGGTCAGACGGATTCCCAGCTGCTTGTCGGCCAGGCGTTTCTGGAGTCCCACAATCTGCAGGTCGACGATTTTGTCGATTTCATCCAGCCCAAGCGGCTTGTAGAATACGATTTCGTCCAGGCGGTTCAGAAATTCCGGGCGGAATTCCTGCTTGAGCATGTTGCTCACCTTGCCGCGCGCTTCCTCACTGATCTGACCGTGGGAATCGATTCCGTCAAGAATGATTCCGGAGCCTAGGTTCGAAGTCAGGATGATGATGGTGTTTTTGAAGTCCACCGTACGGCCCTGGGAATCGGTGATGCGGCCGTCGTCGAGCACCTGCAGCAGAATATTAAACACGTCGGGGTGTGCTTTTTCCACCTCGTCAAACAGGAGCACGCAGTAAGGGCGGCGGCGCACCGCTTCGGTCAGCTGCCCGCCTTCCTCATAGCCCACGTAGCCCGGAGGCGCTCCGATCAAACGGGAGACCGAGAACTTCTCCATATATTCGGTCATGTCGATGCGAACCATGTTTTTCTCGTCGTCGAAAAGCGACTGCGCCAGCGCCTTGGCCAGTTCCGTTTTGCCGACGCCCGTCGGCCCGAGGAACAGGAACGAGCCGATGGGACGGTTCGGGTCCTGAATGCCGGCGCGCGAGCGCAGAATCGCTTCTGTAACCTTCTGAACGGCTTCATCTTGCCCAACGACACGCTCGTGCAGAATATCCCCGAGGCGCAGGAGCTTTTCCCGTTCGCTTTCCATCAGACGCGAGACGGGAATCCCGGTCCATTTGGCGACGATCCGGCTGATTTCTTCCTCGGTTACCCGGTCGTGCAGCAGGGAATCGGAAGACTGCGTCTTTTCGGCGATTTCTTCCTCCGCCTTTAATTGCTTGGTCAGTTCGGGCAGGCGGCCGTATTTCAGCTCCGCCGCCTTATTCAGGTCGTAGGCGCGTTCGCATTTTTCAATTTCCGCGTTGACCTCTTCGATTTCCTCGCGCAGCTTGCGCACTTTGCCGATCGCGTTCTTTTCGTTTTCCCATTTGGCCTTGCGCTCGTTCAGCTGGGCGCGCTCGTCGGCCAGTTCCTTCTGAATCTGCCTGAGGTGCTCCTGTGATAGCGGGTCGGTGTCCTTTTTCAGGGCGGCTTCCTCAATTTCGCGCTGCATGATCCTGCGGGAGATTTCATCCAGCTCCGTGGGCATAGAATCGATTTCCGTGCGCACCATGGCACACGCCTCGTCGACGAGGTCGATGGCTTTATCCGGCAGAAAACGGTCGGAAATGTAGCGGTTGCTCAGCGTCGCCGCAGCAATAAGAGCCTGATCCTGAATCTTAACACCGTGGAATACCTCGTAACGTTCTTTCAGGCCACGCAGAATAGCAATGGTATCCTCCACCGACGGCTCTTCAACCATCACGGGCTGGAACCGGCGTTCCAGCGCGGCGTCCTTTTCAATGTACTGCCGGTATTCGTTCAGTGTGGTGGCACCGATGCAGTGCAGTTCACCGCGCGCAAGCATCGGCTTTAAAAGGTTGCCCGCGTCCATGCTACCCTCGGTTTTTCCAGCACCGACAATGGTGTGTAGCTCGTCGATGAAGAGGATAATCTTCCCTTCGCTCTTTTTGACTTCGTTCAGCACAGCCTTGAGCCGTTCCTCAAACTCGCCGCGGAACTTAGCCCCGGCAATCAGGGAGCCCATGTCGAGCGAGAAGACCTTCCGTTCCTTCAGGCTGTTCGGAACATCTCCCCGAACGATGCGCTGCGCCAGGCCTTCCGCTATGGCGGTTTTGCCCACGCCCGGCTCCCCAATCAGAACCGGGTTGTTCTTCGTTTTGCGCGAGAGAATCAGAATCACGTTCCGGATTTCGTCATCGCGACCGATTACTGGGTCAAGCTTGTGGTTCTTTGCCAGTGCGACCAGATCCTGGCCGTATTTCGTGAGTGCGTCATAGGTTTCCTCCGGACTGTCGGTCGTCACACGCGTGTTGCCACGCACGGTGGAAAGTGCGGAGAGAAAGCCGTTTCGGGTGATCCCGAAGCGGTCCAGTATTCCACGCATCGCTGAATTCGGTTTTTCGATGACCGCGAGCATGATGTGCTCAACGGAGATATATTCGTCCTTCATCCGCTGTGCCTGTCGCTCCGCTTCCGTGAGCGCTGTGTCCACATCGGCTGAGACGTAGATTTTGCCCGGTTCCCGGCCTGGTCCGGTCACGGAGGGAAGGCGATCCGCCTGCTGTCCGACCGCGTTTTTGACGGCAGCGGCGTCAATTCCGCTTTTCTGCAAAAGCTGGGGAATCAGTCCCCCTTCCTGGGAGAGCAGAGCGTAGACAAGGTGCTCCTGCTCGATCTGCATGCTGCTGTGTTCCAGCGCGATGCGCTGTGCTTCCTGAATGGCTTCCAGTGATTTTTGGGTGAATTTCTGAGCGTCCATTACGAATGCCTCCCTGTTAAAGCAGGATTGCCGCGTTCGCGGCGTAATCGCGGTAAATGTTTTCCAATTGTTCCTGTGCCACTTCCGGCTCGTCCGCTGCGGAGAAATACTCCTTCAGCGCCGTGTCGAACGTGCGGATATAGCCGCTGATTGCAAGCGCTGTTTCCTCAGCACTTTCCGATCGGCTTTTCGGAACCCGAAGCCTTCTCGCGTACCGGCCTGGCTCGATGCGGTCGGGGATCGGCGGAGTGCCCCAACGGTTTTCCAGCTGATCCCACAGGAGAAAGAAATCCGTCAGGGTGCGAACAAGCGGCTGGTTCTGCGTGCGGAGTGAAACCCGCAGTTCCCCGAATTCTGTTTCATAATCCCGGAAT
This sequence comes from Bacillota bacterium, assembly GCA_023410445.1. GTDB lineage: Bacteria > Bacillota > Clostridia > Oscillospirales > Acutalibacteraceae > Caproicibacter. The sequence continues at coordinate 157,306 of JAEYPT010000009.1, forward strand.
AGCTCCAGAACATAGCGAATGGACGGGTTGTAGCGGTAATGCAGTGCGCTCCGAATGGAGAGCATGGTGTCGCTGGGCTGAAGGTGAACCTGAAAATTTCCGAGCCCGGAGAACGCCTCTTCCATGACGCTGAATATGTCCCGGATGCGCGTTTCCGGAATCGGGCAACTGAGATACTCCGCGAGAATCTGATTAATGAGAGCGCTGCGGCTGGTGTTTTGCTCATAGGCCATCCGGTCCACCGCCGCCACGACTTCATCCATCAGAACAAGGCTGTATACATTTTTGTTCAACCGGATTCCCTCCTGAATTTTTCTGAAATCAGTATAGCACGGTTCTTGAATTTGTCAATACAATTATTAATATTGAATGCAAATTATAAAAAATCTCCCGCGCGAACCTTGACCGGTTCCGCGGGAGATGGGAAAACTACATTAATATCCGAGCGAAAGATTCACAACATTGCGGAGCGGTTCGCCGTGCAGATAGCGGCCCAAATTGTCAAAGGCGATGTCAAAAACACGCTCCAAATTGTCGGCGGCATCCCAGCGGCCGGAAATATGCGGGGTAAGAAAGGCGGTTGGAATTTTCCACAGCGGGTGCCCCGCGGGAAGCGGCTCCGGCTCGGTGACGTCCAGGCCCGCGCCGGCAAGATGTCCCTTCGTAAGCGCCCGGCACAGCGCGTCGGTGTCGACCGCGGTGCCCCGCCCGACGTTTACGAGCACAGAACCGGGTTTCATCAGCGCGAGGCGCTTTTCGTTGATCATATGGTAGGTCTCCGGGGTTGAGGGGAGACTCAGGGCGACCACGTCGGCAAGCGGCAGGAATTCATCCAGCCGTTCCAGCGTTGCCTGCACATCCAGATAATCCGGCTTCGGGGACGGGGTACGCTTGATGCCGATCACGTGCCCGCCCAATGCCTGGTAGCGCTTCGCAAATTCGCTGCCGATGTCTCCCAGACCGATGGCCAGCGCCGTTGTTCCCGGAATATGGCGCGATTTTCCGCTGCTCTCCCAGATTTCACGGTTCTGATTGTCGCGGTAATGAGGCAGATCCAGAAACAGGCTGGTTACCATGCTGATCATATATTCTGAAATAGATTTCCCGTATGCACCGGATGCATTTGCCAGTATCGCGCCAGCCGGCATACTATTCGTCCCCGCATACTGGTCGGCTCCCGCGCTGCCGAGCTGAAGCAGCTTCAGGGCTTTTGCGTGCTTCAGTAAGGAAGGCTCCGGGTTTCCCAGAATAACTTCCGCATCCGATAGGTCCACTTCGGTCTCCGGACCCTCACAGAATTGGAAATCTGCGGCGGAGGAAAGTTCCCGCAGCCGGGAACGGTGTCGTTCATCCACCGGTAAAAGTACTGCAACCTTTGTCTTTTTTTCCAAGCTGATCTTCTCCCGTCCTTTGTTTTTCCTATTATATCATGTCGACCGGGAGTGTAAACAGCCCTTTCCGGCAGCGGTCAGCGGTTCAGCAGGAAAATCATGAAATTCAGATACCCAGCGAACAGAACCCAGAGAAGATAGGGTATTTGGAGGTATGCCGCGGTATGGCTGATCGGGTAGAATTTGACGATCATAATCACGATCAGGACCAACAGAAGGAGCAGCCACAGAAAGGCCGGCAGATAGGCCTTCGCCACAAAGAAAATAAGGCTCCAACAGAAATTTACCAGAAGCTGGGCGGCGTAAACCGCAAGCGCCGTTTGCTTCCCCGGGGCATCGGAGGAAAAGACAAGGGCAGCGCTCAGCCCCATGAGAATATAGAGGATTGCCCAAACAACCGGGAAAACTGCGGAGGGCGGGGTCAGGGCCGGTTTGACGGCCGACTCGTAATCCCGCATGGCTCCGCTGGTCAGCAGCCCGGCAAGTCCGCCGACTCCGAGCGCGATCAGAATGGAGATCAGACTTGTTTTCCAGTTTTTCACAGAAACAATCATATCGCTCACCTCGCAGGAAGCATATGCGGGGAAAATCGGATTATGCGGCGCTATTCATCGGCGCGCAGGAGATTTTCCGCATAATCGCGCAGGCTTTCAAAAGAGTTCACACTGCCGGCGCGTTGCTGGATTGATTCCTTCACATATTCGGGGAGAGAGGAGTAATATCTTCCGGCTTCCGCATCCTGCTGAATCAGGCTGTCCAGCCCGTTAAACTTTGGATTCATGGCGTTTCACCTCGCTTTCCTTTCCCTTATTGTTTGCAGTTTTCAGGAATTAACACATTGCCCAAAAACTGATTTCGGACGGTTTTAATTTCGACAAATAATTGCATATTCGAATTGGAATAACTCAAAAAAAGAAAGAGAAGCTGTCGTTTAGTTTCTACTGGAAATATATTCAGGGGGAATCCTGATATAATTGCTCTATCTACAATATAATTAGGATGTTGACAACCATGCAGTTTAATGTAAACGAAATCTTAATTTCTCTTTCTCAAACATTGGATTTCGCGGAGAAAGGAATTCTTCGCAATAATACAAACCACGGAATGCGTGTTGCGTATATTGCCGGCCGGATTGCTTCCGAACTGAAAATGCCGGATGAAGATATGTTTGATTTGATTTCCTATTCGCTTCTGCATGACAACGGCGTGATGAGCGCAATTCTGCAACATAATTTCCGGGATGAATACCGGGCTGAAAATGATCCCATCCACTGTGAAGTGGGAGAGAAAAACATCGCAACGTTTCCGTTTCTCCGCCCGGAGAAAAACGTCATTCTTTATCATCATGAGCACTATGACGGAAGCGGGTTTTTCGGAATAACAGGAAGAGAGATTCCCCATTACTCGCTGGTTATCACGCTGTCGGACTTGGTCGCAACCCGCTATGCGGCCGGTTGGAGCAGTGATGAAATTATCTCCTATGTGGACGGAAACGCCCATTATTTTGACCCGGTAACCCGCGAGGCTTTCCGGGAATTGTCCGGTTTTGTTGAATTCTGGCTTGGCATGGATGATATGTTTGTCCGCGGGTCTCTGCTTTCCATGCTCCCGAAGGTGAGAACGGACCTTGATTACAAGGAGCTGCGGAATATTTCGCAGATCTTCAGCCGGATTATCGACTCAAAGTCCCCTTTTACCGGTTCACATTCCCGCGGAATCAGCGAAAAGGTGGGCTTTATCTGCCAGTATTATGAGTTTGATGAACGGACCTATTGGAAAATGCGGATTGCGGCGGACCTGCACGACCTCGGCAAGCTGGCGGTCCCGAACGAAATACTTGATAAACCCGGAAAGCTTGACCGAAAGGAATTTCAGGTGATTCAATCTCATCCTTTTTATACGCGCAAGGTTCTCGGAATGGTCGAGGGGTTTGAGGATATTACGGAATGGGCCAGCAATCATCATGAAAAGCTCAATGGGTCCGGTTATCCCTACGGCATCGATAAAGAGAGGCTGGATTTTAATTCCCGCATTCTGGCCTGTGTGGACATTTATCAGGCACTTACGGAGGACCGTCCTTACCGCGTTTCTATGTCACACAAGGACGCGATCGTGATCATGTCCGAGATGGCGCAGCAGGGGCTTATTGAATCGACTGTGGTCGAGGACATGAATTCCATTTTCAGTGATCTCTAAATTGCCTGGATGCAATACAGGAAAAGCCTGACCTGTTCTCTGGATCATACATATATAAGAAACCGCTCCGGCGCAGGTTGATGCCGGAGCGGTTTCTTATATATGTAGTTTTAAATTTTTATTTCAGCCCCATTTTCTCATCGCGGAAAATTCGTTCGTCCATCCACTTAAAGTCGGGGGAAACGGTTGGCCGAACCGCCATGTGCGCGAAAATATCCTTCTCAAGGTCGATCCCGGGCGCTGCTTCGCAGAGCATCAGGCCGTCCTTCGTCAGTCGGAACACCGCGCGCTCCGTGATGTACATGACGGGCAGTTGATTATGAACGGCGGTTTCAGCGCTGAAGGTGATCTGTTCGACCGCATTGCAGAATTTATCGGATTTTCCTTCCTGAACAATGCGCAGCTTTCCATCGCCAATTTCCGTTTCCAGCCCGCCAGCAGTGAAGGTACCGCAGAAATAGACTTGCTTGGTGTTCTGTGTGATGTCGATAAAGCCGCCGCAGCCGGGCATACGGCTCCCAAATTTGGAGACGTTGACATTGCCTCTGCCGTCGCATACCGCAAAGCCGACGAAAGCCTGGTCAAGCCCGCCGCCGTCATAAAAATCGAACATGGAGGGCATGGTAACCATGCAGGCGGGGTTCAGGCTGACGCCGAAATCCAGTCCGCTCTGCGGGTTGCCGCCAAACAGACCATCCTCCACGGTCAGGGTGAAGCGGCTGGTGATGCCTTCTTCCGCAGCGACAGCGGAAATATACTCGGGAATACCGACGCCGAGGTTCACGGCGCTGCCTTGTTTCAGTTCCATGGCGGCGCGGCGGCCGATTACCTTCTTGCTGTCAAGCGGTGCGGGTTTGAATTCCTTCGTGCTGAGTCGATGCTCCCCGGAAAACCCGGGGTTGTACTGGGTGCCGAAATTCTGCATGCAGTATTTCAGGTCGCTGGCCACAACGACCGCGTCCACAAGAACTCCCGGAATCTCCACATGACGCGGGTGAAGCGAGCCGGACTTGACGACCTGCTGAACCTGCACGATCACTTTGCCGCCCGAGTTTTTGCACGCCTGCGCCATGGCGAGAGCTTCGGCCCGGACGCCTTCGCGCTCAAACGAGATGTTTCCGTCCTCGTCGGCATAAGTGCCCGCGATGATAGCAAACTGAATCGGCACGCTTTTGTAGAACAGAAGGTCTTCCCCGTTGATGTTAACCAGCTGAACAAGATCTTCCATGCCCATCGTCAGTTCGTTCATTTTTCCGCCCGCCGAGCGCGGGTCCACAAACGTCCCAAGGCCGACCCGGGTCAGTTCTCCGGGCTGATGAGCCGCCGTTATGCGAAGCAGATGAGCAAGCACTCCCTGCGGGAAATCATATGCGGCAATCTTGTTGGTGCATACCAGTTCCCCGATTTTTCGGGCCATTCCATAATGGCCTCCGATTGTGCATTTCAGTAACCCTTCATGGGCGAAATGCTGAAGCCCCTTCAATTTGTTGTCGCCCTGTGCAGCACAGAAGTACAGGGTAAGGTCTCTCGGTTCGCCGGTTTCAAGAAAGCGGTTTTCAATTTCCTGAGCAATTTCTTCGGCAAATGTAGTACCCATAAATCCGTTGGTCCCGAATGTTACGCCGTTTGGAACCATACGGGCTGCCTCTTTGGCAGAAATAATCCTGACAGCCATGTCTTTCCCTCCCAAGATTCTACCATTTCCGCAATTTTCAAGACAGAGATTCGAATAAATTGTTGACTTCTAATAAATTGTTAATATTATAACATATTCCAACCGAAGAATTCAAGAGGATTTTTTCTGTTGTAACGGCATGGTTAAAAATGGAAGCCTGTATTTGGGCGTCAAGCTTGACAGATATAAACAGAAAAAATATAATTAAAACTGTAAATCTGCCTGTTTTCGACCTGTTCTGGTTCCCTGTGCTTTGTGAATTGAATGAAACTCAGCGGATACGTCGATTAACGGTACTTTGGGCGGACGAAATATGTGAATGGAGGAAACACGGGTGAAAAAAAGATTGGTGGTTCTGGTTCTGGTTCTGTCGGTGATTCTGCCGTTCGTTTTTCCAGCTTATGCGACGGACGCATACGGAAACAGTTTTCAGCTTTCATCGACATGTATCAGTGTTAAGATCGGCCAGACCGCAAAAATTGAGGCAACCAACGGTTCGTTGGAAGCGTTTGGGGTCACATGGAGTTCCAGTGACAGTACAATCGCAACGGTTGACAGCAACGGCAACGTGACCGCCGTCAACTGGGGGCAGGCTGCCGTGACCGCGAGTTTCCCCGACGGAACTTCCGCGCAGTGCATGGTAAACGTCGCTCAGAAGGGGATTGACGTTTCGGAGCATCAGACATCCGTCGACTGGTCTGCCGTAAAAGGCGCCGGTTACGATTTTGCGATGATCCGTACCGGCTACGGCGGAGAAGACTGGAGCAATCAGACCGATAAAAACTTTGAAACCTTTTACAGCGGTGCAACGGCGGCGGGCCTTGAGGTCGGCGTGTACCACTACAGCTATGCAACCACCGTTGCGATGGCCGAGCAGGAAGCAAACATGTGCCTGAGCATTCTGAACGGGCGCCATCTGGATTTGCCGGTTGCCTTCGATGTGGAAGACAAAAGCCAGTATGGCGTTTCTACCGATACATTGGGTGCCATTGTTCAGACGTTTTGTTCCAAAGTGCAGGCAGCGGGTTATAAAACAGTCGTTTACAGCTACCCGACGTTCTATAACGCACACCTGACCAGTCCTCTCGTTTCCCAGTATGACACCTGGATCGCCAGCACGGGCGGGGTTTCAAGACCGAGCTTCAGCGGGCCGTTCACCATGTGGCAGTACGGGCAAACCTCAGTTTCCGGTGTTTATGGTTCGCAGAATAACATGTGCGACGTTGATTATTTATACTATGATTATTCGGGAACTGCGGGCTCCGGCACAAACCAGCCATCGACTCCGTCGGACCCCACCCAGTTCCAGTCTGATACGAATGGAACATATACGTTTGGTACAAATTCAGCTTACTATTACAAAATAACCACAAGCGATACCATGACTCCTTCCGTTACTTCCTCCAATCCGTCTGCGGTGACAGCCGCGTATTCCAAAAAGCTGGCCGACGGCTTCCTGTTCCGGATTACAAGCGTCGGGCAGGGTCAGGCGACGATTACAACCACAGCGGCTGACGGAAGATCGGTTTCGTTTACCGCGGTTTCTTCCGGCTCGGTGACGCCTCCGTCTCCGTCCCAACCCAGCACTCCGCCGGCGGCGAGCATGAGCTGCGACACGATGAGCCCGTATACCTTTGGAAGCAACAGCACATATGTCTATAAAGTTACCACCGGAGACACGAGCGCACCGAAGGCGTCGTCATCCAATTCTTCTGCGGTTTCCGTCGCGTATCTCCAGAAGGTGAACGGCGGCTACCTGTACCGTATTAGCAACGTTGGCAGAGGCTCGGCTACCATCACCACAACCTCGGCGAGCGGCGCGTCCGTGTCTTTTCAGGCAAACGGAACCGCATCGGGCGGGGCCTCCATTGTATCCGATACTCCCGCGGCGATTACCATGAGCAAGGGGAAGACCTATCAGTTTAAATTTACCGCATCCGGCTCCGTTCCCGGCATCAGCTTCACAACGGGGAACGGCAGCGTCATTCAAACCGTCTCCGTTTCCCATTCTGGAAACAGCTGGTATTATAAAATCCGTGCCGTCAGCACGGGAAGAGCCGGTGTGTACACCACCGTATCCGGAAAATCGCCGGTGCGGCAGTGTATTGTCACAGTGGCGTAAATCAGCCGAAATTAAAACGAGTTCGGATGGCTTTCGAAAGCCTCCGGGCTCGTTTTGCTATCTGGAGTGATGCGCGGATGGAAGAGCTGATTTTTTATAAATATAACCGTTATTTAAGTCCAATTTAACGAAATTTTAAGTTTTGATTGTTTTTTCCGCGGGAGTTATGTTAAAATGACAGTAGCAGTAAAACGAAAGAATCATGTGACGAACAAGATCACTTAGCAACTATTAAAATTATAGTAATGTGGATCATTAAAAGATAGCTCCTTGTGGGGCTGGGAAAATCCGGCTTCGATCGCGGGTTATCGGGATGCTTTGAAAGGCAGGAATTTTTAGAGAATGGGAAATTTCTTTTCCAAAGGAACAGATTATTTTGCTTTGTTTGAGAAAGGCATTGAAATTTCGGACCGCGCTGCGAAGGTTCTTCAGTCGGCATTTGCAGACGGCGAAGTCGACGCGAAGAAGCTGGAGCTTCTTCGCCAGATCGAGCATGAAGGGGACCGTCACGTTCACGAATGCGCCTCGATTATAGAGGAAGCTTTCGTCACTCCGCTGGACCGTACGGACCTGATGCGCATTGTGGCCGCAATTGAGTCGGTCACCGACAGTCTGGATGAGATCGGCAATCAGGTTTATATGATGCACATTACGAAAAAGAACGAGACCATCGCGCAGTTCCTTGACTTGCTCACGCAGGCATGCGGAAAGCTATGCGAACTGATGACGGAGTTCCGCCAGTTTAAGAAAAGCCAGGATAAGATCCATGAGCTGTCGGTCAGCGTCAATCACATTGAGGAACAGGGCGACGATATTTTCACCAAGGCAGTTCGGGCACTGTTTGATCCCGAGTCGCATCAGGATCCCGTTGAGGTGATCCGTATGCACAATTTGTACAATACCTTTGAGACTTCGCTGGATTACTGCGAGGACGTCGCGGATATCGTGGAGCAGGTCATTATTGCCAATACCTGAGAATATGCAAGGAGCGGAGGAATCCCTTTCGGGAAATCCTCCGCTCCTTTGTTTTGCGGACCGGTTTTTCTGGCTTATTCCACGACGAATTTATAGATGGTCGTCGTTTTGAGAGGCTTGCCCGGCTTGAGGTTTTCATAAGGGAATTCCGAATGGTGAACGGAATCCGGGAATGACTGCGTTTCCAGGCAGACGGCATGGTGAGCCTGCAGCTGGATGCCGCCGTTGCCGAGGTTACCCTCAGCAAAGCCGTTTGCGGTGTAGACTTGCATCCCGGGGAGATCGGTAAAGACCAGAAGCTTTCTGCCGCTGAACGGATCGTAGAGCTCGGCGGCCTTTTTCATGCCCGCGCCGCTGTTCAAGACAAAATTATGGTCGTATCCGTTACAGCTTTTCAGCAGAGCGTCCGGGAAGTCAATGTCTTTCCCGATTGCCTTGGGCTTGCGGAAGTCCAGAGGGGTTCCAGCAACGGGGAGAAGCTTGCCGGTCGGGATCAGGTCGGGCGTAACGTCCGTTGTGTGATCTGCGAAGATCTGCATTTCAACGGAAAGAATGTCACGGTTGATGTCCCCGGTAATGTTGAAATAGGAGTGGTTGGTCAGATTGATGGGGGTCTCCGCGTCGGTCTCAGCTGTATAATCGATAATCAGCGCGTTATCGGTTGAAAGCGTGTAGGTGACGGTGCAGTCTACGTTGCCCGGAAATCCGCATTCCCCGTCGGGGCTGTGGTAAGCAAAGGTGATGGAGGGAGCGTCGTCGTCCGGATTGCTGCTCTTTACGCTCCAGACGCGGTTCTGGAATCCTCCGGGTGCGCTGTGCAGCGAGTTGTTCCCATCGTTTTTGGTGAGGGTGTAGGTCTTTCCGTCGATCTGAAATTCAGCTCCGCCGATGCGGTTCCCGAACCGGCCGATTGCCGCGCCGAGAACGTCGTTCGGCCTTTCATACTCGGCTAGCGTGTCATGCCCCAACACGACGTTGGAAGCCTTACCCGCGCGGTCCGGTGTGCAAAGCTGTGCAATCCGGCAGCCGTAGGTCAGAAATTCGGCGGACATGCCGCTGTTGTTTTTCAATAGGAAAGCGTCGACCTGCCTGCCGTCGGATAATTCCCCAAAACTTCTCTTTTCAATACTCAAGATAATGTCCCTTCTTTGCTGTTAATAAATTCTTCCATACGGAAGGATCAGATACCCAAAAGAGCCGCGCCGGCAATGCCGGCGTCATTGCCGAGTTGTGCCCGGCAGAGAACGGTTTGCTTTTTGGACTGGGAGGCGTAGTTTTCTTTGGCAATATATTCGCGCAGCGGCTTGAGAATGTTGTCACCCTCGTTGCTGATTCCGCCGCCGATGCAGAGAATATCCGGCTGAAAGGTATTGATGCAGTTGATCAGTCCGCAGGCCAGATAGTACAGGTACTGGTCGACTACGGCCTTTCCGTCGCCGTCATCCGTGCGCATGGCGTCGAAGGCGGTGCGGCCGTCCACGTTTTCAAGGCTGCCCGCAATCTTCCACATGGCGGATTCTGGATGCGCCTGCATGGATTCTCGGGTCATTGCGATCAGTCCGGTCGCGGAGGCGTAGGCTTCCCAGCAGCCCTTCCGGCCGCAGGTGCACTGCCGCCCGCCTGCGACGATGACGGTATGTCCCATTTCACCGCCCGCGAAGTTGGAGCCGGAGTAGATTTTTCCGTCGATGATGATCCCGCTTCCGACGCCGGTGCCAAGCGTGATGGCAAGGGCATTTTTCGCCCCGCGGAGCGCTCCGGCCTTGTATTCGCCGAAAGCTGCCGCGTTTGCGTCGTTTTCAATGATCACCTTTCTCCCCAGTTTCTCGGAGAGCAGTTTCTGCAGTTTCAGATCACGGAAATAAAGATTGTTTGAATATTCGACGGTGCCGGTATCCCGGTTGACGGTTCCCGGTGTCCCGATGCCGACCCAGGGAATATCCCGGACGGTTAGTCCCGCTTTGCCCAGGGCTTCCAAGGCGGTTTCCGCAAGCTGGTTGCACATTTCGTCCGGTGAACAGGGCACGTGGGTTTTCCTTTTCGCTCGGGCGATGATCTGAAAGCTGTCGTCGACGACTCCAACCGCGATGTTGGTGCCGCCGAGATCGATTCCGAGGTAATTCATGCGTTATCCTTCCTTTTGCTTCCCGTATTAAATCTGCTTCCAAGTATATCATTTTTTGCCGCGCAATGTAAATAACCCTGCCTGAAAGCGGAAAAAAATATTGGATGCCCAAAAGCTGTGCTATAATAGATAGAAATAGAATTGGATGGGATGGAGAAAGAAACGTGGATTTTGCAACGCTCCCTGAGACGATGAAAAATGATGTTACGCGGGAATACTGGAATTTGCTTCGGAGCCGAAGACGAACGCTTGTATGTAAACGCTGCTTTGATGTGGCTGCTTCGGCAGTAATCCTGCTGATCCTGTCGCCGTTCCTGCTTCTGCTCGCGTTGGCGGTCAAGCTTGATTCGCCGGGCCCGGTTTTCTACCGTCAGGTTCGGGTGGGTCGATTCGGAAAGGATTTTAGAATTTTTAAATTCCGTACGATGGTGCAGAACGCCGACCGGATCGGTCCCGCGCTCACGGTAGGGGAGGACCCCCGCATCACGCGGATGGGCCGCCTGATCCGCAAATGCAGGCTGGACGAGTTCTCACAGCTGCTGAATGTTCTGGCGGGGGATATGAGCCTTGTTGGACCGAGACCGGAGGTCCGCCGCTATGTGGATGCATATACACCCGAATACATGGCAACTTTGCTGATCCGGCCCGGCATTACGGCTCCCTCCAGCATTGCGTTCAAGGATGAGGACCATCTTCTGAACGGCGCTGAAAATCCGGACGCCGTTTATATTGAAAAGATTCTGCCGCCGAAAATGGCCCTGAATCTGGAGTATCTCCGGCATATCTCCGTTCCGGGCGATATCGCGGTTCTTTTCCGTACGGTTGCCGCCGTCATTTGATAAATAATTTCCGCCGCAGGCTCATACATTGTAGAGACTGCGGGGGATGTTTTTTGTTGAACCGTGTTATTAAGATCGCCTGCGCGGTGGCTCTGTGTCTGTTGGTCGCCGCGGTTCTTGCACTTTCCGGGGCTTCGCTGCGGAGTGCCGTTCCGGCACAGGCTCCGGCGGCGGAGGAACCAAAAAAGAATTATCTCAAATGGGTGGAGTTTAACGTCCCATACCTTGCCATGAAAAAGGCGATGAATCTGGACATCGATTCCCATAAAAACGGTGGGAATCTCAGCTGGATTGATATCCTTGCCTATCTCGGTGCGCGGTACGGCGGAAATTTCGACCGCTATAAAAGCGCCGATATGGATGCTTTTGTGGAAAAGCTGAAAACAAAAAGTCTGGCGGAGATCACCGGGGATATGAAGTATTACCCGTACTATCACGAGGCTTATTCCGCGGTGCTCGGCGGCCTGGTTGGCTCCTATACGGAGAATGGTGAACAAAAATACGGTCTGATAGGTTTTTCTCCGATTGCGAAACAATACCCGTATACCGACTGCGATGATTTCGGTGTGCAGCGTACCTACGGCTATTCCCGACCTCATCTTGGCCACGACCTGATGGCTGCCACCGGAACCCCGGTGATCGCAGTGGAATCAGGAATTGTGGAGGCCCTCGGCTGGAACCAGTACGGAGGCTGGCGGATCGGCATCCGCAGCTTTGACTCGAAACGGTATTATTACTACGCCCATCTCCGGCAGAACCGTCCCTATGCCGCGGGCCTGTCGATCGGGAACACCGTTCAGGCGGGCGACGTGATCGGCTACGTGGGAAGAACCGGTTACAGTTCTCATGAGAATGTGAATAATATCCAGGTAAGCCATCTGCATTTTGGTCTTCAGCTGATCTTTGACGAAAGCCAGAAGGAGAGCACAAATGAAATTTGGGTGGACGTTTACGCGCTGACACAGCTTTTGCGGCAAAATCGGTCGGGGGTTGTCCGCGACGACACCACCAAGGAGTTTCACCGCGCCCAGGATATTCAAATCAATTGAGTTTGGCGTTGATTTTGCAGCCGCATCATGCTATAATAACTTGCACAGGCCGCAAAAATCCTTGCCCGTCGGGCGGCCGATTCCGAATAGGCCGCTGTGGTGAAATTGGCAGACACAAGGGACTTAAAATCCCTCGGTAGCAATACCGTGCCGGTCCGAGTCCGGCCAGCGGCACCATAGAAAAACCCGCATGACTAAATTCATGCGGGTTTTTCTATACCAATAGGCTGCGCTTAAAATTGAATTTGTTCTAGTTTTGTTCTAGTCAGCGTATATGAATGCGTGGAAACGAATTCTTACCCGGATAACTCTTTTTTGCTCTTTATAGGCAGTAATTCGCCCAGAATTTTCGAAGCCTTTGCGTCTGTCGATTGAATCGCGTGGCTGTAAATGTTCATGGTAATGCTTGTCTGACTATGCCCCAGTTGGGCGTTAACAGCCCGGATACTTTGGTGGAAATACAGGTACAATAGTTCTCCTCTGTAGTTGTTGCCTCGGAGTCCTCCGAAAGCGTGGTGTACCGTAAAAACTTAACACAATTGTTTTAGGCCCCGTTCTGCACTTTTTGCAGGGCGAGGCCTTTTTGCAATCCATTTCATGGAGCTGCTAAATGAATGGATTCAAGGTGAGGAGGTTTTTTGGTCGGGATTAAAAGCCAGTGTCAAATATAGAAAGATTGCATAATTTAGAATCAGGCATATATTTTACAAAGTTTAATCTTCTGTGGGGGCACTTCGGATTCCACCTTGTGATTCCTTTGTGATTTAACAGAGCGTTAGAAACATCTACGGCATCTGAGAATTCTCTCAATGCGTTCCAGCAAAACGCATAGTTCCCGTCGAGAAAGATCATCGAGACTTTCAAGAATCTCTTCAAACGAGCATTCCCTATCTCTGTCAGGAGAACATGACATTCTAGTCCCCTCCCTCTTTATCGATTTGCTCTATAATATGCCGCTATAAAGATGCTTGTCAATGTGATTGTCAGGAATGCGAACAGAGCAAAATATCCATATTGAAAATGTTTTCAGTATGGATATTTTTTGTTGCCAATTTGGGAAAACAAACCTATTTTATTATTGAGCGCGCCATTACACTCGGCGGTTGTAAACTTTTTTATTTTTATATGTAAAATAATATACCTCGGCAGCAGATTGCTACCGAGGTATTCAAAAGCGAAAAAGGAGTAAAATTAGAATGCGCCAAATGAATTGAGAAAATACGCAAGCAAGAATACCCAGTCTAAACCTTATTGAGATGGGAGAAAGTCATCTTCAAGAGGCACTTTAGTACGGTTTTCCAGTATTTTTCGAATTGGAATTCTGCTGGTTTGCCTGTCCCTGCTGAGATTGGTTCTGCTGATTTGCCTGACCCTGCTGGGTAATATTTTGGGTCTGCTGGCTCATCTGCAACAATTGCATCTGTGTTTGGTCAATAAGGGTATTCATCTGTTCAAGCACTTGATGCGATTGGAACTGCTGACTGGCCTGGGAGAAAGCACTCATGCCTTGCTGAATAGCCTGCTGCATCTGCTGGTCTGCCTGCTGCTTCTGCTGCTGTATCTGGTTTTTAAAACTCTGTATCTGCTGCTGAAGCTGGCCTGTTGCTTGCTGGCTTTGCTGTATAATTTGGTTTTGGTTAGCAAAACCCTGATTTGCGGAGGACTGTGAAACCTGCTTTAGCTGATTCATTGTATCTTCCATAGCAGTTAACTGACCTTTAAGGTCACCTATTTCCTCGCCGAGCTCCATGTCCTTCTTGAGACTCCCTAATGTTTTCTTATCGTCATCCATACTTTTGCCTCCATTATAATATTTGTCGCAAAAACTATTATTTGAGCTTAAAACAAGAGTATACATAGTAATGTTAATGAATAAAAAGTATGGCCTAAGTCTCTGCCAACTACTTTTTCGACATTTTTTGACTTTTGTATGTTTCATTTTCGGAAATATTCGTATATAATTTTTACAATGAATAATATGGGAGGAAATCACGAATGACCATCAATGATTTGAAAAAACTGGACAGGCAGATCAGATTGATACCGGATCCGTTTGGGCGGGGGTTTCAAACGCTTAAGAAGACGGCAGCTGAGGCAGCAGAAAAATTTGGGTTCACAGAGGCAAAACTTACGGAACAATACATAGCGTGGAAATGGAGAAAGTAGAAATTTTCAGCCTAAAGTTGTTCTGGTTCTCCACAAAAACAGGCTGATTTTTGCAAAGGCTCACAAGTAGTATTTCTTTAAAAATTCGGTTGTAATGCTGATTACGAGCATCCACCTAAGCTGGAAAAAGTCTAAAAACGCAACTTGAAATCCCTCAGGAGCAATACCGTATCCGGTCCGGCCAGCGGCACCAAAAAGGCAGACCGCCCTTTCGGGCCAGTCTGCCTTTTTCGCGTGAGCCATAGAGTTTGGACTGAGGCGCAGGTTGAGAGAAGAAAAAAGAAATCCTATTTACGATGGGAACCAAAGGTGCATCTACTTGATAGCCGGGACGACTTAAAATAATCCGATCTGCCTTGTGGAGTCGCCCCTCGGCCGGATGCCCGTTTTTACATCCACACGTACGGAGGCGTGAGTCAGCAATTTGTTTTTGCTGTCGAATACGTCGAACATGATGTACGCCGTGCCGGGGCCTTTCCCGGTCACCAAAGCGTTGCCATTTTTCAACCTTGCCGCTGATGCAATTTTATCGTTGGTGGAATATAGTTTCACCGAGGCGGCCTTGCCCCCGGTCAGCTTTAAGCCGATCTGGTAGCTTGCGCCGACGGGCAGCTGGTAACTTTTTGTGTCCAGCGTGACGGAATCGCCTGTTCCCGCGATGACATAATAGCTGAAATGGGTGGTCTTGAATTCGAGAAAACCGTTTTCAACAGTCGCATTCAAATCAGTGAATGTTCCGGTCGAGTCCTCATAGCGGAAAAGATGCGGTGTGCCGTGGATTCCGGTGGGAATGGCCACCTTAACGGTAACTGTGCCGGTAAAGGACGTAATTGGGTTGCCATTCTGGTCGAGGAGCTTGATATTGTAAACGAACGGGGAACCGATCAGGTTGAGATTCGTCTGGGAAATGATCAGGCGGTAAACCTCCGCACTCTGCGGGTCAGAGGGGATTCCCGCGTTCCCGGGAGTGGAGGGTGCGCCGACCGTTGCTTCCGGTGTGACGGAAAGGGAAACGCCCGTCACACCTACTGGGAAGGCTGCCCCGGAAAGATCAGCCGTTGTGTTTGTGGGAGTATCCGTCAGCGATATGGGCAGGGACGGTTTAGACGTACCGTGCGAAGAACTGCCGGATGTGCTTTGGGGTGCAGGCGAAGGTGTTGGTGCAGGTGTAGGTGTTGGTGTCGGCGTTGGTGTGACGGTTACCGGAATCGTGATTCCGGCAACCGCGTTGTAATTATCCGTATCACTGGGAATAAAGACCACTGAATAATAGTTGGAAGTCGTAGCCGCTTTGTCATTTGGACTTGCCCATGCGAATGTGCCGGAAACCGCATTGCCGCTCGCATCCAACATAATTCCGCCGGATAAGGTGGAAGCGGAAAGCAGCGAACCCGCCGCAACGGTTGACGCAGTCGGCAGAACGGAAACAACCGGGGTGAATTTGCCCGGCACATAATCAATGATGCTGGAATCTGTCGACGCATATGGGCTTAACGCATCCGGAATATAGGATGCCATGAGCTGATAGCCGGTTGTGCGCGTCGGCGTCCACATCGTTTGCGCGGTACCGTTCGGTGCAATAAAAACAGAATCGCCAAGTTTTGTCGTACCATTGTCGGTAAAGTGAATATATGAGGGAGAAAATGGAATTGTATCATAAAAATAATACCGTAAAACGGTAGCAGTCAGGAGTACCGGAACACCTATTTTTGCAGCGGCAGGTGTCGACAGGATGACGCTGAGCCTGATTTTTCCGTTGCTGTCGTAACAGCCATGAATGTCGGTTCCCGACGCATCTTTTGCCCCAACGCCATCAATCGTGCAGAACATAAACTGTGGGTTGGTGCCGCTCGGGTTTGTATCATGGATTCCGGTCGAAAATAACGTTATCTCCGGGCCTTTATCCAGTCCAACGCCGGAAACGCGCAAAGTACCTCCGTTCCCACCTTTGCCGCAGCCGAAGTCCCAGCTACCGTCGCTTCCCTGCGCTGAAACCTTGGTGTCAGTTCCAGTTATGGTCACCGCGCCGCCTGCACCGCCTGGCACTACAATTTGACCAAGGTCTACAAAATCTGCCGTGCCGCCGGTACCGCCGCCGATGCCCGCGCCGCCGTTGTTTCCAATTGCTGTGATGTTGCCGCCGCTGATTTGAATTGTGCCGCCTGCGCCGTTGAATTGCGCCTCACTACTTCCGCCGTAGGGATTTACAATGGAGCCGCCCGCACCCCCGCCGATGCCGGCACCGCCCCAGCCGCCGGTTGCCGTTATGCTGCCGCCGCTGATTTGAATCGTACCGCCGTTTCCGGCAAAGGCACCGCCAATGCCTGCGCCCCCGATCCCGCCGGTTGCCTTAATGGTTCCGCCTTGAATCTTAATGATGCCACCTGGTTGGTCGATTGATCCACCGATACCCGCAGCACCGTAGCCGCCGACTGCGGTGAGTGAGCCGGTGCTCTCTTTCATAATGGTGAGCGAAGCGTTTTGGCTTGGGTCATTGGGATGATCCGAATCGCCCGACGTCGTAATCCCAGAGGAGCAACTGCCGCTTCTCAGCGTATTTGTACCTTCCAGCGTTAAATTGACCGCTGCGCCCTCCGCGATGGAAAACGCACAGACTACGTTGAATGTGGAAACGTTAATGCTAATATTGTCAATGGTAATATCATGTGTGCCGCTCTGCACGGTAATTGTGTTGTAGATTGCCGTGCCGCTGTTCCTTTGAATAATGAAATAATTACCGTTATAAGGTGTAACGCTCCCGCCGCCCACGGAATACCCATGGCTGTTAACGGTAATGCTGCCGTCGTCAAGATAAAGCACCTGCTTGATCGCGGTTACGTTCCCGTTACTGTCATATGTTTTTTCAGTATTTCCGGTTATGACTTGGCAGTTTATGTATTTTGGCGGCGCGGTATTCGTATTCGGATTGGCCGCATTCGTATTCAGGGAAGAATCGCTGTTCAGCATGACCACGGTCGCGCCGCCCGAAACGGTAAGACTGCCGCCGCTGGGGTTCCCATTGCCGGAACCAATGTCGTGGCCTCCGCTTTGTCCTTTCGCTGTTACATTTGTAAGACCGGAAATAACGACATTGCCGCCGTTTCCAGCGGAACCACCGCCAATGCCCGCACCGCCGCCCGCGCCGGTTGCCGTGACGTTGCCGCCGCTGATCGTGATGCTGCCGCCATAGTTTCCACCTCCGCCGCCAATGCCGGCGCCGCCATCGCCGCCGGTTGCCGTGACGATGCTGCTGCCGCTTATTTGTATGGAAGTAACAGAGCCGCAATAGCCGCCGCCGATGCCCGCACTGCCATACGAGGCACCGTTGATAGTACCGCCGGTTGCCATTACTTTGCCGCCGCTGATTGTGATACTGCCACCGTCGCCTCCGCTGCCGCCGTAGCCGCCAACGCCGCCGCTGCCGATGCCAGGTCCACTGCTGTTATTAGTGATGCCGCCGATTGCCTTAATACTACCGCCGGAAATTTCTATGGTACCGCAGGCAACCCCGGTGCTGCCGCCAATGCCGGCGCTGGCGCCCCAACCGTATGCGGTCAGAGACCCCGTTCCTGAGATATGCACGGTGCTGCCTTGGTTAGCCGTAAGCCCCGCAGATTGAATGCTGTTATTCCGGGCATCCAGTGTATTGTTGCCTATCAGCGTAATGTCGGCTTCCGCCTCGTATTGCACTTCAAACGCGCAGCCGTTCCCAGGCTTTACGTTTACGTTTTGCAGGGTAATATTTTGTATTCCGCTTTTCACGATAATTGTATGAGCTATGGCCACGCCGCTGTCCTTTTGCGTAATCAATAAGCTATTGTCCTGCGCGTCACGCGCTACGGGCTGCCCGCCCTGTGTGACATTTGCGTCGTCAATGACAATATCGCCGCTGTCAAGGTACAGCGTTACGGGAGCGCCGCTCCGCATTGCGCTGAAGGCGCTGTGCTTGAGTCTGCTGTCCTGTGCGGCGAACGCCCCCGTCGTGTCCATCCCGAAAACGCTTAGTATCAGTGTAAGACTTAACAATAAAGAAAGCGCTTTTTGTCCGATTGGATTTTTGTTCATACGATTCTTCTCTCCTGCATCAAATTGAAGTAGATTCTCTTTTGGTGACTATTTCCTCATTTACTTTAATTATATAATGCTTTGAAAAGCGATTCTGACAGGATTCTAACAAATGAATCCTTTTTGTATAATTTTAAATAAATATTCCGAAAATTCACAGAGCGTTCATAAATCGGTCAGAGCATAACTTGCCGTTTCATGCTGAAACTGAGCACTCTGCCATTGCTGAACGCACGGGCAAGCAGAGTAACAAAAGGACGGTGTTCCCGATGGACATCGTCCTTGCAGTATCGTTCATTCAATAATTCTTACGTATTGCCTGTATGGGAGAGCCGCGATAGAAGTACCACTGCGGCGTCCTTTTCTTCGGGCATGGCATTTGCCATCTTTTGCACACAGTTGGCCAGGTCGTGCTGCAGATTCGCCTCGTAATCGCCGCTCCATGAATAACGGGTTTGCTGCATCAGACCTTTTTGAACCAGGATGCACGCATCTTTGATCGGCTGGTACGTCTGGCGGTCATCCGCCTTAAACTGTCCCACGGCATTTTTCACGGTAGAGTAATCGCAGTCAACGCCTGGGCCGAGAAATAATCCGTATTTACTGTCCGCATAACTTAGTCTGGCCAAATCCGTACAGTTGGAAAGAATATTACGTATTTTACAAACGGAAGCCTGCAGGACCGTCAGAGACTTGGCACGTTCGTAATAAGGCCATAGATTGGTCAGAATCAGGTCTTTGTCGACGTAGGTGTTGGCATTCATTACCAGAAAAGCAAAAAGCTCTTCCGCTTTTGTCCGCTGCCAAATGACCGGGACTCCATTTTGTAGGACTTCGAACGTTCCAAAGCAGTGAATCGTTAAAAATCCGCTCGACTCGGTGGTCCGTACGGAAAGTTCGTTTTGCAGGCGCTGCACCATTTTTTCAAAGCGGGCACGGTTGACCGGTTTCATAATGTAATCGAGCGCGTTGATTTCAAAAGCAGCCACAGCGTATTGATTCCACCCTGTGATGAAAATGATTTTAAGGTTGGGGTCCTTTCCCAGCAGCTTTTCCGCAAGCGTCAGTCAGTCCATCTCCGGCATCTCAATGTCGATCAGCGCTGCCTGCGGGTGGATGCGGTCTGCTTCCAGCAAGGCGTCGTCTCCGTTCTGGAAGCGTCCTTCAACGTTTAAGACGCCCGTCTTTTCCGCGAGATTGCAGATTCCCGTCAGGCTGTACCACTCATCGTCGACGATGATTGTATGTATCATTCTTTTGGCTTCCTCCCGAAAGTTATCTAACGGAAAAGAAATATTGTCCGTTAGAGCTATTCATTTCAGATATTTGTGGTTTTGAGGTGTATATCCAATCGGTGGTATCACAAGAGAGGCTCTCGCAATGCTTTATTGGAAGTTATTTTACCACATTCTGAAACGATCTCGGCAAGCCCCGCTCTCGTTATCACGGTCGGGTCCACCCAAAAACTTCCCAGAAGGTTAGGTTTTGTACGCTCTTCATTAAGGCATCACGTAATTGTTCCACCAAAAGAAGGCTTTCCTTTTGGGAGTAAAAAAGCTGCGTCGTGTTGCTGAGTACGGAAGCCTGAACCTTGTGCGAACGGAGATTTTGGCGATATTCTCTGGGGGTACAGCCAAAACACTCGGAAAACATCCGGTTGAGATATCTGACATCGGAAAAGCCGCTTTCAATGCTGATATCCAGAATGGAATGATCGGTTTTTTCCACTAATCTGCAGGCATATTCAAACCGCTGCTTATTTACGTAATTCTGAAACGTCGTCCCCAGTGTATCTTTAAACAGGTGGGACAGATAGGTCAGGTTAAGCTGTTCCTTTTCCGCTAGCTCGCTTAGCAAAAGCTTGCGCTGAAAATTTTGATCAATGTAATCCGTAACCTGAAACATGCGGTCTACGCGGAATTTCAGCGCCTGAATCTTCTTTTCAGATTCCATTTTCCAGGGTAAGGCCGACTGCAAAATAGAAAAGAGCAGGTTTACCAAGCTCACGCATTGATATTCATATCCGGCTTCATGCTTCAGATAGCGGTAAGCCAATTCAACAAATATCGCCCGGAGCATATGATACTTCCGGCAATCCTCCTCAAAATAATCTCTGATTTGTATCGTGTTTCCGAAGCGAAGGTTTTGCGCATCCTGCAATACGGTTTCAAAGAGCCGCGGCGAGAACTGAATGACGAGAATCTGCGTGCCGCTTCCGGAGGAAGTAAACTCATGCGCTTCCATGGGATTAATCAGATACATATCGTTTGGCGAAAGAAACACGGCCTTTTGTTCTACTTTCACGTTTAAATCACTGCCGGATACCACCATGGCAAGTTCAAAATCCTTGTGGATATGCACATTGCGGTGGGAAAGCTGCACCAGAAACAGATTGAAACACTCGATATCACTGTGGAAAACAACTTCATATTCTTCCTTCATTGATCTTGTTTCCCTCTTTCTTTCCCTTGTATTATAAAGCATCAAAGTGACTTGTTCAACCAAGATTCCGATTTGAAACACAAATTAATCGGTTCATAATGAAAGAATTGTGCAGGAAACAAACCCGTTGAAATCTTAAAATAGATTTAGCAAACATCCCAAAATCAATCAGTAACAACTGGTTAAACTGGAAAAAACAGATACGGAGGAATGATTATGTCTCAGTTTAAATTCTCGGTAGGCCCTTGGAACGTTCACGCCGGTGCGGATAGCTACGGCCCCGAAACCCGCAAAGAAATCGACCTTGACGCCAAATTTGCAAAATTCGCTGAGTTGGGATTTTCGGCCGTCCAATTTCATGACGACGACGCAGTGCCCAATATGAATCATATGACAGTTGAAGAAATTAAAGCATACGCCCGCGGCGTAAAGGAGAAGCTGGACCGTAACGGCCTGAAAGCCGAATTTGTGGCTCCCCGCCTTTGGATGGACCCCCATTGTGTGGACGGCGGCTTCCTCTCTTCCCGTGCGGAGGACAGGGAATTCGCTTTATGGCGTGCATACCGCTCGATTGATATTGCCAAAGAACTTGGGACAGATCTGATTGTGCTGTGGCTGGCACGCGAAGGTACGGTTTGTGCCGAAAGCAAGAGTCCGGTTTGGGCAACCCGGCAGTTGGTAGACGCACTGAACAAGATGCTGAACTACGACTCGAAAATCCGTATTGCAATTGAGCCGAAACCCAACGAGCCGATTGACCGTTCCATCTGTGGCACCATCGGGCACGTAATGGGCGTGTCTGCCGCCACAATTGATCCCAAGCGTGTGGGCGGCAATCTGGAGTCGGCCCATGCAACGTTGGCCGGTCTCGACCCTGCCAATGAAATCGGTTTTGCGATGGCCTTCGGCAAACTGTTCACGGTGCACCTCAACGATCAGAACGGCATCAAGTTCGACCAGGACAAGAGCTTCGGCGTTGAAAATCTGCGCTCAGCTTTCAACCAGGTGCGTGTTTTGATTGAGAACAACTATGGCTCCAAAGGGGAATATGTCGGTCTGGACGTGAAAGCAATGCGCACCACGAGCGATGAAGACAGCTATGAGCATTTGAAGAACAGCTTGACGGTCTTTAAGGCGTTGGAAGAAAAAGTTGCCCAGTACGACTACGAGTATACCGGTAACCTCATCGCCGAGCGTAAGTTTGAACAACTTGAGGGATATGTTATGCGCTTACTGCTTGGAGTGAAGGCTTAAGTAACTTCCGGATATGCATCTGCCCGGCTGGTGTTCCGAATACGGCAAGTATTCGTGCGTTTTTGTCTTTGCCGGACGAAAAATCATCTCGGTCATCTGCATATCGTTATTGAATCAGCGGTTACTGAACAGATTTTTCTGAATGGAGGCAGCCTGTAATGAAAAAAAAAGTGATTGCCGCCGGCCACATCTGCATTGATATTACGCCTGTATTTCCAACCGGACGGAAATTCGACCGCCCGGAACAGCTGCTGGCACCCGGAAAGCTGATTCGTGTAGATCCCGCCGATGTACATACCGGGGGCAGTGTTGCCAATACGGGGCTCGCGCTGAAGATATTGGGCAATGATGTTCAGCTGATGGGCAAAGTCGGGAACGACGCGTTTGGTGGTATGGTGCGGGAAATTTTGCAGCAGTACAATGCGGCGGATGATCTGCTGGTGGATCAAGGCGGTTCTACCTCCTATTCCGTTGTTCTGTCTATTCCCGGCATTGATCGAATTTTTTTGCATAATCCCGGGGCCAACGACACATTCTGCGGTGCGGATATCCCCGAAAAAGCATTGGATGATGCTGTTTTGTTTCATTTCGGCTATCCTCCACTGATGCGAAAAATGTATGAAAACGATGGGGCCGAATTGGCATCTCTTTTCCGGCGTATGAAGTCAAAGGGAATCGCAACCAGTCTGGATATGGCTGCGATTGACCCGGCCTCACCGGCCGGGAAACAGGATTGGGAAAAAATTCTGGCCCGGGCTTTGCCCAATGTGGACTTTTTTGTACCGAGCGTTGAAGAATTGCTCTTTATGCTTGCCCCCGAAAAATATGCTGAACTTCTGAAAAGAAGCGGCGGTGCTGACATTCCGCGTATGCTGGATATCAATACGGATGTGAAGCCGCTGGCAGACACTTTGCTGGAAATGGGCAGTAAGGTCGTACTGATTAAATGCGGCATACAGGGGATGTATTACCGCACAGGCGGCAGAGAGGCCATGCGGGCGGTAGGCTCCCGCCTTTCATTGGATGTAAATGCTTGGGCGGATCAGGAGGGCTTTCAGCGCAGCTTTAAGGCAGAACGTGTGCTTTCCGGCACAGGTGCCGGAGACACAAGCATTGCTGCTTATTTAACAGCAATCTTGCGTGGAAAATCGCCTGCCCGGTGTGCGGCGTTGGCTGTTGCAGAGGGAACATGCGCGGTAACCACCTATGATGCGCTGAGCGGTTTGGAGCCGCTGGACACTTTGGAAGCAAAAATCGATACCGGTTGGGAATATGAACCGATTGAAGAAAGCGAAGGAGAAATTCTATGCTTGTAAACTTGAACGAAGTGCTGCTGCCCGCGAAAAAAGGCCATTATGGTGTTGGCTTTTTTAATGCGGTGAATGTGGAAATGGCACGTGCCGTGATCGAAACCGCCGAAGAGTTAAACGCACCGGTTATCATCGGTACTGCGGAAGTATTGCTGCCGTCCATGCCGCTTCAGCGTGTGGCAGAGTATCTTTTGCCAATGGCACAAAAAGCTTCGGTACCCGTATGTGTGCATTACGATCACGGCCTGACTTTTGAAAAATGCATGCAGGCGTTACGGCTTGGTTTTACATCCGTCATGTATGACCGTTCCGTCGACGATTATGAAAGCAATACGGTTCAGGTCGCGGAAATGGCTAAAATTGCTCATGCGATGGGAGCCACAATCGAAGGGGAATTGGGCCACGTGGGGGACAATGAGGGCACCGGAAAACTGGATGATCCCAGCGCCTATTACACGGATCCGTCCATTGCGAAAGAATATGCGAAGAGAACCGGCGTGGATGCGCTTGCCGTTGCGGTAGGCAACGCACACGGCGACTATAAGTTCCCGCCCAAACTGGATTTCACACGCATTGAAACAATTGCGGAAAGCACGGGTATTCCATTGGTACTGCATGGCGGAAGCGGTCTTGCTGACGACGATTTCCGTACCGCCATCAGCCGCGGAATTCATAAGGTAAACATCTTTACCGATTTGGATAAAGCCGGTGCGGCGGGCATCCGGAAGGGCCTTGACGCGGGAGCGTCCAGCATGATGGGTTTAATTCCCTACGAAATTGAGGCCATGAAACAAGTGGTATCGAAAAAGCTGGAGCTGTTTGGAAGCGTGGGAAAATACCGTTCTGTTTGAGTGTACCGTGTTCACCGGTTTCCCGGATGTGCGAAAATGCAGCTAAGCCAGTTGAATAGCTAGAAAGTTACAAAGCCACCTTGAAAAAGGTGGCTTTGCTGTTTTGAAATACATAAAGGCCTGCTCAGAAAAGAGCAGGCCTTTTTCACAGTTTATGCGACTTCCGGGTCTTTCGGATAACCTATCTGTAAATATCTTTCTTTACAAGCTCGCAGGTGATTTCCATGTCATTCGTAATACTATGGACCACTTTAGCATCCAGTTTTGAATGTTCCACCATTTCACTCATAATGTCGACGATTTGATCGTGCGTCATCCCTTTCCGGTATGGGCGGTCTTCCAGCAATGCACAGTAGATATCAGCAGCGGCGATAATTCGGCTTCCGAGGTTTATCTCGGGAGCGATCAGTCCGAACGGATACCCGCTCCCGTCTAAAGCTTCATGGTGAGAACCGGCCCAAACGGCAATTTCCTCAAATCCCTCAACCTGCTTCAGAATGGTGTAGCTGTAGTAGGGATGTTGTTTAACAATATCGAATTCATCCTGATTCAGAGAACCCGGCTTGGTAAGAATTTCATTCGGAACAGCCAGCTTGCCGATATCATGCAGCAATCCGGCAAGATAAATCTTTTCCGACTCAATTTCACTGAATCCCGTGGACAAGGCCAGACTCCTTGAGATATTGGCTACATTTTGCGAATGAACCGCCGTGTACGGGGAGGTACTGTCAATAATTTTTGCAAATATCTTGGCAATTACGATGATATCGTTAAAATAGAACGTAAGAGTGCCGAAAAAGCCCATTTTTTTCAGCAAGTCGTAGAACCCGTCCTTGTTTACGATATCAAGCCAAAAGCATTCTTTTTTGCCAGCATTTTTTACTGCATTGACAATCTCCGGGTCAAAGTACGGGTTTGATTCCAGACTGCTGATGATTTTACTTCGCTGTGTGAAGATATGTTTGGAATTATCAATCTGCACTTCGATTCGATCCGCAACGTGAATGATTCGGCTGAGCAATGGAATCTTTTTCCCCGCCAACCCACTGGGGTTTCCTCCGCAATACCGGTCGTGATGATAGCGGATCGGTTCGGCCAGGATTCCCAGCGGGGAGGAATCTTTTAAAATGTTATAACCGACTTCCGGATGGTGAAAGACCAGTCGGTCTTCATCGTTATGAGCGATAAAATGTTTTTCATTCCAATTGGATGCAGCTCCGATATCGTGCAGCAGTGACGCGTAGATGAGTACTTCCAATTGAGTTTGGGGAATTCCAAGTTCGATTCCGATGTTTCTTGCTATGATGGCGGTTCTGTGATGGTGTTCCGAAATTCCGGTAACAGAGAGTTCCAGAGCACTTGACAGTGCGTTAATCAAATCCGCCGGATGAATCATGATACTGTTGAACATTTTGTCATCTCCCGCATTCTCATTATGGATCGGCTCAGCCTTCCACTCGGTTCCGGCCTTTGTTTTTTGCATGGTACAGGGCGGCATCCGCGTGAGACAAGAGCATTTCCTTATCGTCTTCTGGTTGGAACGAAGCGGTTCCGATGCTGCAGGTGATATGCGTTACCTCCGAAAATGTCGCTTCTTCAACTGCATTCCGAATCTTTTCAGCAACCGTTCGTGCATTGATCGGACCGGTTTGAGGCAGGACCGCCAGAAACTCCTCGCCGCCCCATCGGCCGACCGTGTCGCTCTCACGGATGTTGGATTTCAGGATACCCGCCAACTCCATGAGGACCATATCTCCGATCAGATGTCCGAACGTATCGTTTACTTCCTTAAAATGATCAACATCAATCATTAGAACGGACAGATCAGTGCCATAACGTGCACTTCGGGACAGTTCGTTCTGAAGGGTTTCGTCCAGCTTTAGTCGGTTGCTGATCTGCGTGAGCGAATCGATTCCGGAAATGCGTTTCAGTTCCCGGTTGGCGTCTTCCAATTCCGATGTTACAACACTGATAAAATGCAGAAGTCTTGTGATAATTTGGCTGTGTGTAGCTGAAAAAGGGTCATTGTCGCGGGGAGGAGGCGAATTCCCTGCCGGATCGGAGGGCTGCTCTGGCCGATGGTGTCGATCCCAATCTCCTTCCCGAAGTCCTACAACAACAATTGTAGAGTTTAGGAGAAGAATGTCTTTATTTCGTGCAATGAATTCACCGTAGGTATAAAATCCGCTCGTAGGCGCGATGTTGTCAAACATCTGTATGACAAGGTTCACATCATCCTGCAGCAAAAATCTTCTGCAGATGCAGGAGTATAGGAGAATGGAATCCGGTTGAAAATCGATCAATTCCCGCTGAATGGACTCGGAATTGTTCAAAATTAATTCCGGTTCACCGTAACCGATGTGAAACGTTTCCCCGGATTCGAGGTCCGCAAGAAAACCGATGCAGCCGTCTTCCGTTACAAAAAGAGGAACCCGTGCGAGCATTTCGCCATTTTTGTGAAGGAGAATCGGGAATTCCAACGCATTGGAAAAAAATTCCTGATCATTCGGAATGTTAAGATATCGACTGTAAACGTCAAACGCGCGTTCCCCATCGATTTTCTTCAGCAGTATCCCGTCGGCCTCGGTGATTGTCATTTCTTTGCTGAGCGGTCTCCAACCTAAAAAGGTCCTTGTACAGATCTGTAAGGTATCGCTTAGAAAGGCAACTGCAATGGCTCCTTTCGTGAGAATTTTTCCTCCCAGAAATATCATGGAAAGCATATTCGGATCATAGACGCCGGCTCCTCCGCCGAAAACAGGAACATCAAAATGTTCCGCCGACATCCCACTGAGCAATTTTGAAACGCTGATACTTTGCGGCGTTGCAAGCATAAGTATTCCGGCAATCCCTGCCACACTGCTTATTTTTTGCATCAGGCTTCTTCCTGCCTCGAATTCGGCGCCGGAAGGATCGGAAATAACAAAGGGCATTAGAAGCGTTTCATTAAAAAATAAGAACGATACAACAACGGTTCTCACTTTGAGTTGGCCGTGAATGATCTCACCGACCGTCGTGGAACCAACAATCAATGCGTTTGGGAGATACTTTTCTATCTCGT
Organism: Bacillota bacterium; assembly: GCA_023410445.1. Lineage (GTDB taxonomy): Bacteria > Bacillota > Clostridia > Oscillospirales > Acutalibacteraceae > Caproicibacter. Next base: position 184,827 of record JAEYPT010000009.1, read on the forward strand.
TGATAATTCTCCCCAAGGCTTTCTTTTCAGGTCGCGAGGAAAACACTTGAACCAGAACGGATTTGGAAGCTTCTGCGACGGGCAGAATTTGGAATTCGAGATAGGTTCTGAACGTTGGAATGTCCCCAACCAAATAAGTGATACTTTTCATTGCAATCTATCTCCCGGCAATGCTTCGTGCATTGCTCTTACTTAGCAGAAGCAATTGTGTTCATTTTTGGCGGAAACAACCAAATTTTACATTTATTATCAACCGAATTATATACCAAATAGAGACTAATTTCAACTTAATTTGATTATAATTCTATTTATTTCCAAAAATAAGAGATTTTTTACATTTTGTTCTGCTTTTATAAGCGTTTTGAACCTTTGATCTCTCTTCTAACTTCCTTAATTATACAAATTATGCAAAATTTATTTACAATTCGATAATTTTTGATATAATTAGTCCAAGAGAGGAAGTGATCAAAGACCGATAGGATCTGTACTTATTTCCAAAAATTTGAGGAGGCGTATGTCTGTGCTGAAGAACATGAAAATAGGGAAAAAACTGCTTGTAACGTTTATTTTTGTAACAGTCCTTTCCAGCATCGGTGGTTTTGTCGGCTTTACAGTCATGAGGACTATGAATTCCGAATACTCCAGCGCACTCGTTGATTACGGTTTCTCCCAGGGAAGCATCGGTCTTTTTAACACGGAACTCAATAATAACAGAGCGATACTCCGCGATATCATCATCCAGACGGATGACGCAGGAATGCAAAAGAGTAAGCAGCAGTTGGATGCCTCAAACGCACAGCTTGACGGATATCTGAACAATATGAAATCCGGGATGGTGACAGACCAGGAGAAACAGTACTATAACACCATCAGCACTTCAATGAGTCAGTTTGAGACGGCCCGGGATCAAGTGGTGAAATTGGCTCTTGCGAATCAAAACACAGAAGCCTATCGCTCGATGACGCAGAACTGTGTCCCGCTTGCCACTAAAATAAGAGATGCAACCAACGCCTTGATTCAGGAAAAGACTTCGACCGGCAATCAGCTGTCTTCCAGCCTGTCAAATACCGGGAATATCGCGGAAATTGCCATATTCATTCTCATTGTGCTGGCAATGATTTTGTCCGTTATAACTGCGGTGAAAATTTCCCTCGGCATCAGCAAACCGGTTGAAGAATTGGCAGAAGCCGCTAAAAAAATGGCCAAAGGTGATCTGAGCGCCGAAGTGAAGATTAACTCCAACGATGAAATCGGTCAGTTGAGTTCCGCTTTTTCTGAAACAATCAGCACCATTCACGCTTATATCAATGATATCAGTACTCACCTTGCCCAACTGGAGAAAGGTGATTTAACCATAAAGACAAATCTTGAGTATAAGGGCGAATTTATCCATCTGAAAAATTCCATTTCGGGGATTGTTATTTCACTCAACGAGGTGATTTCTCAGATTCGCCAGTCTTCCGATCAGGTTTCCACAGGTTCGGATCAGGTATCCGTAGGCTCCCAGGCGTTGGCACAGGGAGCGACCGAGCAGGCAAGCTCTATTGAAGAACTTGCCGCTACTATTACGGAAATTTCAGGTCAGGTGAAAGACAATGCATCGCACGTTCGTCAGGCCAGCGATGATGTGCATCAGGTCAGTGAGGAAATCGAACAGTGCAACCAGAGCATGCAGCAGATGGTTCAGGCAATGGGGAAAATCAGCAATTCCTCGAACCAGATTGAAAAAATTATAAAAACAATCGAGGATATTGCATTCCAGACCAATATTCTTTCCCTCAACGCCGCGGTAGAGGCTGCGCGTGCAGGAGAAGCCGGAAAAGGCTTTGCCGTCGTTGCCGATGAAGTTCGGAACCTTGCAGGTAAAAGCGCTGAAGCCGCAAAAGACACCACTCAGCTGATTCAAAATTCAATCGAACAGGTTGGCTACGGTGCCAAAATCGCGGATAATACGGCGGAATCGTTGCTTCGCGCAGTTCAAGGGGTTCGGTCCGTAACCAATACGATTGCGGAGATTTCAGAAGCAACTGCCAAGCAGTCCGGCGCTATCCAGCAGGTCAACCTCGGTGTGGAACAGATTTCCAGCGTGGTTCAGACCAACTCTGCTACAGCGGAGGAAAGTGCCGCTGCCAGCGAAGAGCTTTCCGGACAGGCCCGCATGATGAAATCCCTTGTCCAGAAGTTTAAAGTCAGGGCCGAGTTCTCGAATTCCGTTCAGTCTGAGGCATAGACAATCGAAGATTGTCCTGGTTTCGGCATCCGCCGGCTTTTGTGATCGGCGGATGCCTTTTATTTACTGCTTTTCATCCTTCTATATTGTAATCCGACATTTATATTGCTTTTACCTACCTGTAGTATATAATGGAAAGGAAATAAAACAGTCATAGAATGAATAAAAGTAAAGGTCAATCTAGGAAGAATCAGTCTCAATCGCCAGCACAAAAGGGGAAAAAATTGGTAAACAAATTTCATTTTATTGATATGGAAAAATGGCCGAGGGCACAAACGTATTACTTTTTCACCAGGAGCGTCAAGCCTCAATCCTATACGGTCAATATTACGCTCGATGTCACAGTCCTCAGAAACATACTGAAAAGCAAAGAAATTAAATTTTTCCCAGCTTGTCTTTACTTTGTTTCAAGAGCCATAGAAAGGCAGCAAGAATTGCGTTTAGCGTTGGAAAATGACCGATTGGGGTATTGGGACTATTTGAACCCACAGTATCCTGTCTTTCATGCAGATGATAAAACAATGACATTTCTTTGGACCGAGTACAATCAAGACTTCAAGGTGTTTTACGAGCAATATTTAAATGATAATATACAATACGGCAACGATCATAGTATAATATCTTCGAAAGGAGCACCGCCAAAAAATAGTTATATTATAGCTTGTGTACCTTGGTTTAGCTTCAACAGTTTTGCAATGCACATAAATCCAGAAGGGTATTATACACCCCTGATCGAAATAGGTAAATTTTCTGAGTCAAACGGTATAATAACTATGCCGATATCGATTACAATGAATCACGCTGCAGCAGATGGATATCAAATAAAAGTCTTTTTGGACGAGCTGCAAGATACAATCAATCATCCGGAGCAATGGTTATAACAGAATTTTATTGCAAAAACCGAACTGGCTTGCACATAACGTTTATTATTCAGATAACGTATAAATTGCTGTAAAACGAGAAATTCAATTATTGTGTTACAATAAGCAGAAAATAAATGAAGATTTTTGGAGTGGAATCATGGAGTTCTTAAAAGACCTTTTCAACAGGAGTTACGTTCGCAGAATTCTAATTTTTGCACTTATGGGAGTGGTTCTTTACTTGATGAAGGACCTTCTAAGCCTCTTTCTGTTGACGTTCCTTTTCATTTACATCGTAAACAGCGCTCAAAAATTTCTTTATCGGCATATCAAGCGGATATTTCCAATCAATCGAGCTATCATTATCGTTTCACTTTACATGATTTTTCTGATTTTTCTCGTGACCGCACTCTACATTTATGTACCCGTTATAGCGAAGGAGACCATCTCCATTTTTAATAAAATATCGTTGCTGTATAAGAATGCCTTGAGCAAACACTCGGGAAATTTCTTTGTGGACAGTATTGTTTATTTTATCAGAAAAGTTGATCTCTCACCCTATTATAACAGTGGAAGCAGATTGGCTTTATCGCTGCTCAAAGATGTTGGAATCTTCAGCATGTTTACATTTCTTGCTTCCATTTTAAGTATGTTTTTCATGCTTGAGAAAGGCAAAATCTTATTGTTTGTTCATGGGTTTAAGAAAAGCAAAATTTCCTGGCTTTATGAGGAAATATCCTATTTCGGCGTGAAATTTACGAATTCATTCGGGAAAGTTATTCAAACACAGATTTTTATTTCCCTGATCAATACGCTTTTGTCTACATTCTCGCTTTGGCTGTTAGGCTTTCCGAACCTGTTCGGTCTGTCAACCATGATCTTTATTTTAGGGCTTGTCCCCGTTGGCGGCGTTTTTATTTCTCTTATTCCACTTGCCACGATTGCCTTTAATATCGGCGGAATTCAAAAGGTCATTTACATCTTGGTTTTAATAGCCATTCTTCACTCTCTGGAATGCTACATCCTAAACCCAAAGCTGATGTCGGAAAAGACCAAGCTTCCCGTGTTCTTCACATTTCTTGTATTGATCATTTCTGAACATTTTATGGGAGCGTGGGGGCTTATCATCGGCATACCGATCACGATGTTTATCCTGGATGTTCTCGATATTGTGCCGGATGAAAGCGGAAAAAACACATTGCCGAAAGCGCATGACGGACAAGATTTAACTTAATCATTCTGACTTGTATCTATTGCATGGGAGGATGATCTCGGATCAGTTTAAATTCTGTATGATGGTTACGATATTCGTTCCACACACATCAAAGTATATCGGTTTGCTTCCAACCCCGGCAGAATTCATTTTAGCATTATCGCAAGACATACAACAAAAACTCTATTATTCTACTTAGTAACTGTAAGGGGATTATTTATGAGCTTTAAGGCCTGTAATCGTTTCTTTGCTCGTCTGCTTTGCATGACTCTGCTTCTGTTTACCGTGGTCGGGATAGACGGCCCAACCGTACTTGCGGCCAGTAATAGCTGGAGCAATCAGGCGGATGGAAGCTGGTACAACCCAAACGACAGGACTTTCACGATCAACACTGCCGCGCAGCTTGCCGGATTTTCTAACCTGGTAAACAGTGGAAACGATTTTTCGGGTAAAACCATTACACTGGGCTCAGATATTGATCTTGGAGCCGGTGACTGGGTGCCAATTGGATATTATGATAATTCCGGCTTGGGTTCCCACCTTTTTAGCGGAACGTTTGACGGAGCGGGGCATAAGATTACGAATTTAAAAATTGGTGATGCAGACAGCATTCCTTCCGACCCGCATGAAGTTGGCCTTTTCGGTCAAATCAGCACAAACTCGGTACTGAAAAGTGTCACCGTTGATGTTACTATCGTTCAAAGTACGGATCTTACCGCAGCCGGCGGTCTTGTCGCGAAAAATTATGGTACAATCCAAAACTGCTGCACAACGGGCTCCATAGCGGTCGGTTTGGGCCATGCAGGCGGCTTGGTAAGTTCAAATTACGGCACAATTTCAGACAGCTGTACAGATTGTGACGTGACGTCGTCCGGCGATCATTTTTCGCAAACGTTTGGCGGGCCAGTTATTGGCGGTCTGGCGGCGGATAATTATGGAGCCATCACAAACTGTTATGAGACGGGCGCGGTAACCAGTGGCAGTCATTCGGAGATCGGCGGCCTTGTGGGATTGAATGGAATGCAGGTCTCAGACAACGCAGACATTACAAGCTGCTATGCAACGGGAAAAGTAATCAGCGGCGATAATTCGGATGCCGGCGGCCTGGTCGGATATAACCATCACACGATTTCGTACAGCTATGCAACCGGTGCGGTCTCAGGTGGCTCTGATACGGATGTCGGCGGAGAGGTGGGAACAAATCTTTCGAATGTTCTCGAGGGCTATTCTACAGGGGCTGTGACTGGCTCTTCTTTCATGGTCGGCGGATTTGCGGGATATAACTTTGGTAACCTGAACCGCTGCTATTTCAATACACAGAGTTCGGGCAAGTCAGTCGGTGTTGGCCTTGATTATACACAGCAGTCGGTTGCAGGGATCAGCACCGCTGAAATGATTGGCCTGGATGCGATTCATTCTATGCCGGGTCTGACTTTTTCGGATCACTGGGTTGCTGCCGCCAATAGCGATACCAATTGCTTTTTACCACAAATTTCGGCTTTCGCAAATAGCACGAATCCAAAAACGAAAGCAGATTCAATTCTGAGTGTAAAGCTGAATGTATTGGCTGTGAAGTTTAACAGCAACGGCGGCAGTACCGTTTCCACAATCGTTTTAAGCCCAAATACGAAACTTACAAAGCCCGACGATCCTACTCGCCTCGGATATTCCTTTGCCGGGTGGTATGCAGATGCGGGCCTTAATCAACTGTTTGACTTCGATGCAGCGATAACTTCCAATATCACGATCTATGCAAAATGGAGCCCTGAAAACATTACAGTTCATTTTAACAGCAACGGAGGCAGTGTGGTTCCGGATCTCCAAACAACCAGTGACTGTGACCCGTCAACGATCACTTTGCCTTACCCGGTTCGCACGAGCTTCACGTTCGATGGGTGGTACATAGATGCCGGATTTACACAGAAGTTTGATTCCAGCGTTCATTTCACGGGGAACATGAGCCTCTATGCGAAATGGATTATACGCGGTAAAAATCAGCCAAACACGATCACCGGTTTTCTGCTGGATTATACCACGAAAACAGTTCCCTATGGCACATCCCTTGCCTCTTTGAATCTGCCCGGAAAAATTGAGGCTCTGGGGAACAGTATTTCAAACCTTTGGGTTACGGTTACAAACTGGGCGTGCAGCACATTTCAGCCAAATGTACCGGGTACGTACACCTTCAAGGCTGTACTGGACAGCGGCTACAAGGACAGCGGTTATGTTTTGGACAACTCGGTGAGTGAACCGGAAATCAAAATTACGGTAAGCGCAAGCAATTCGGGTTCCAATAATGGAGGTTCCGGCAAGCATTCCAACAGCACTCCCTCCTCTTCTTCGGAAAATTCCGGCGGGACGGAAACAAAAGTGGACACAGTGGGCAACACTGCCACAGTGACCACAAAGCCGGACCGTATGAACACAGATGGAAATAGAGCCGATATTGAAGCAACAGTTCCGAGTGTGACTGTTGACAACACCCAAACATCCACGAATGGAAGCACAGTAGACCCCACGAAAAAAGCGGCCGTTATCATTGATGTACCAACAGAGGCAATCGTTCAGCAGCTGGCTGCTAAAAAGAATGTGACCCTGACCGTCACCGTGCCGTCTGCAGTGGCGAAAGACGCTTTGGGCGGCACTGCGGTTACCATCCGGGCAAACAAAGAAATCCTTGAGGCGGCAAAAGCAAGTCTGACGGATGTCACCATTAAAATCCGGGATGCCGATACGCAGCAGCCCGCTTACAGTTGGATGTTCCGAGGCGAAGATCTTGCAAAGTCCACCGCGCCTATGACGGACGTTAATATTTCAATGAGCGTTCACTTAACCACCGAAGTCCCGATCGTCGAAGGGATTCCCCAGCCCGACAAGGGCCTTGTGCTTTCCTTTGACCACAGCGGACTGCTGCCGTCGGCTGCAAACGTGAAATTCTCCGTTTGGGAAAAAGGCTTTCAACCGGGTCAAACACTTTACTTCTATTACTTCAACCCGACAACAAAACAAATTGAGCCGCTGGAAAACGGCACCTATACGGTGGACGCGGACGGGAATGTAACCGTACAGATTTACCATTGCTCTGATTATGTACTGCTGCCAAAGGCTGTACGCACGATAGTACTGGATACGAGGACCTATACCATGAGGCCGAAACAGAGCTATGAAATCGGAGTAAAGCTTACCGGTATTACCAATCCTATCGTCAAGGCACACTCTTCGACTAACGGAACCGCCGATGTAACCGTACTGAAGAACGGAAATGTCAAAGCAACCGCGCAAAAGCCCGGACTCACCTACATTATGATTGATGTTTACGACCATAAGCTAAAGCTTCTTACTCACGCATCGGTCAGGCTGAACGTGCGAAACGGGGGAAAGCAGAGCGGAAACTCCGCAAGGCAATACGGATTATTCTAAGAAGTCCATACAAAGTACACAAAAGGACGGTGTCCCCAGGGACACCGTCCTTTTGCACCTCACTCCAGATGTGCGGCTTGCTGTTTTAAAAAGGCACTTTCTTTATCATGAATGAAATGAACAAAGCACGGAAACAGTTTAAAGCATCAAGAGAAAAATACGGTTTTATAAGGGATAACATTTGGATATAATTCACAAATTTCTTGATCAACTATTGAAGTTTATTCTCAATATAATTAAGACTATAAAAGGAGAATTGATTAATCTGAATATAAAGTGCTCAAGCACGCTTTTGAATCAGAATCAAATAAAGGAAGCTTTGTTTGAAATATATTACGGAGGAGCAAATCAGTGAATACAGTTGTAAGAAAAAAAGCTATTAGTTTCCTTTTGGCCATTTCGTTGGTCACAGGTACTTTCAGCGGAATGTTCAGCGTTTCGGCTTCCGCTGACGCACTATCACCTTCTGACGAAATCAGAGATTCAGACAGCGGAGCTCAGCGCAATCCGATCATTCAAAACATTTATACCGCAGACCCCGCCCCATACTCGTACAACGGTACGATGTACCTTTATGCCGACCATGATGATGACGACGGCACGGCAAGCGGAAACTATCGCATGAACGATTGGAAATGCTATTCTTCCACCGACATGGTCAACTGGACCGACCATGGTACCGTGCTTTCTTTAAAAGATTTCACTTGGGCTTCGGAAGATGCGTGGGCCGGTCAGGTTTGGGAAAGGAACGGAAAGTTTTATTACTATGTACCGATGAAGCAAAGGAAAAACGGTAGCTACGCAATCGGTGTCGGCGTATCGGACAAAGCGACGGGACCCTTTAAAGATGCACTGAATGGGCAGCCTTTGGTTACTACCAATTCAGGCCACGATATCGATCCGACAATATTTGTCGATGATGATGGTCAGGCCTATTTGTATTGGGGTAACGGGAGCCTTTATTATGCAAAGCTAAAATCCGACATGACTTCCATTGACACAAGTGTCAAGACTAATTGCGGTGTTGAAGGTGTCGTCAAAGTAGATACCTCTTTTTGCAATACAAAAAGCAACTGCATGTACATAGAAGGCCCGTGGTTTTATAAACGCGGGAGCTTGTACTACATGGTATGGTCCGGCGGTTACCCGGAAAATATCTGTTACGCCACAAGTACTGGTCCCACTGGTCCATGGACTTGCCAGGGCTATATCATGAAAGCGCAGGGCGGCAGCTTTACGAACCATTCCGGATTGGCTGATTTGAACGGAAAGTCCTATTTCTTCTATCATAATCAGGCTTTGCCGGGAGGCAGCTCTTACGACCGTTCCATCTGTGTGGAACAATTTGCGTACAACCCGGACGGAACCATTCCAAACTTGAATATGACAAAAACGGGCGTGGACCCTGTAGCGAGTCTGAACCCGTATGTCCAGAACGAAGCGGAAACCTACGCTTGGGAATCCAGTCTTGACCCCGAGGTCGCAAAAAAACCCGGCTACGGGATTGAGACGGCACAGGTTGCCGGATGCAGCAATGGGATGGAAGTAACCGGTATTAATAACGGGGATTATATCCGTGTCGATCACGTGGATTTCAAGGATTCGGGCGCCGCAACTTTTTCAGCGAGAGTTGCTTGCGGCGATACCACTCCGGGTCTTTCTACCGGAGGGACCATTGAACTTCACGTCGGCGGCGTCGATGGTGCGACGGTTGGGACGCTTCCGGTTAATTACACCGGGGGTTGGGACAAATTTGAAACCAAAACAATTAACATTACCAATCCCAACCTCAAAGGCATACACAATCTGTATCTTGAATTCAAAGGCAATACAACGGGCAATTTGTTTAATATGGATAATTGGCAGTTTTCCGCGAAGAGCACAAAGACACTTGTTGCTCTTAACTCCTCGATCGATCACTATAAAATTGATCCTGCGGGAAGCTTGAAAACAGCTCAACTGTCAGTAGCCGCAATTTATTCAGACGGATCAAAAGAGGACGTTACGGCCGCTGCTGCGAAGACACCGGCAGACGGAAGTATTGTCAGCGTCAGTGGCGACGGAACCGTAACGGCAAAAAAATACGGCTCTACGGCCATAAATGTTTCCTATGGAGGAAAAAATGATATTGCCGATGTTTTTGTAAAAGACATGGCAACGGAGAAAACCGCGGATCACCTGACGCTGAGCAGCAATGCGGTATCGATGATGGTCGGCGCAACTTCAAATATTGCTGTTACCGCCATCTACAAAGACAGTCATTCCGAGGACGTAACAAGCACAGCGAGTTATACGGTGGAAGATCCGTCGATTGCAGACGTATCAAGCGGTAAAATCACATCAAAAGCAAAAGGCACTACCAATGTTACCGTGGCTTACGAAGATGGTACAGGAAATACGGTATCTGCTACATTTACTTTAACTACGTTATATCGGGATCCGTTCGCGGTGAATAACGCGGCCCAATATGATAATCAATCTGGCACACAAAATGAAATCTGCGGAGATCCGGATACTACCGGAGGCGGATTCGATGTAGCCTATGTTGACGATGGAGACTGGCTGGAATTTTGCGGGGTCAATTTTGGCACCGGAGCGACAGGTTTCCACGCAAGAATTGCTTCGCCAAGGGCGGCAAAAATCGAGCTTAGAATTGACAGCCGTACAGGGCCAGTTATTGGAACACTTGATGTTCCATCCACCGGAGGTTGGTCAACCTGGGCTTCTGCATCCTGCAGCGTCAGCAACGCTTCCGGGATTCATAATCTGTACATGAACTTTGTTGGAGGCGGAAACAATCTACATTGGTGGCAATTCGATCCGGCACCGGTGTCAATCAGCGTAACGCCTCCGACCAAGACCAGTTATACGATCGGTGATAAGCTGGATACAACCGGATTGGCTGTAACAGCAAAATACAGTGACGGAAGCAGCAAGCCCGTATCCACCGGTTATACCCTGAGCGGATTCGACTCCTCAACGGCAGGAACCAAAACCGTTACGGTGACCTATGGAGGAAGAACCGCAACCTTTGTTGTTACTGTGAAAAATGCGGCATCCGACACAACCGGAGGCAGTTCCGATCACCATCACAGCGGCGGCAGCACTCCTGCAACGCCGGCAGCCAATCCTACCAAGGCAACCATCAGTGGTTCCACGATTACCACTACCAGTGGAGCAACCTTTGTTACCGATACGACAACCGATGTCCGCGTGGCAGGCAATTATACCGCGAAACTTACCAGCAGCAACGGTCAGCCCCCGAAAGTTGTAATCGGTACGCCGGGCGTGTTCGATGTTCAGATTTCGACGATGAACGGCAAAGATTACTTTGTAAAACTGATTCCGATCAGCCAGACCGCAGGCGTACAGGCCGGTGTCTACATCGATGGCGTAAAGGTCTTTGTTGCTACCGTTGGGACTCCTGCCGCTCCGTCCGTTAAGAGTGACACGACCCGTCCGGTCTCGGTCAAATCGGGAGCCTCCTATGTTATCAAGCTGACAGCAGGCTCACGTCCGACCTTGGTGGCCGGCAGCGCAGGCGCATTCAAAGTTGAATTTGTAAAAGTCTCCGGCAACGAATATTTCTTCCGCATTGTTCCGACCGGTAAGAAGGGTACCTCCACGGGATTGTATGTCAATTCCGGAAAAGCGCCGATCTCCGTCGCAACAGTAGCGTAAGAGCACAAACCATCCTTTTTGTCTGCTCCCCTGCAGAGGTTCATTCCTCTGCAGGGGAGCACTTTATTTTGGATAACCTTGGTCCGAAGCGGGTCACGCTGAATTCCGTCCGGACACGGTGCGGCTTTACATAAAAAGCAAACCTTACTGTCTGAAATTGGACGTAAGGCTATATTTTTACTCTTCTATTGAATTTTGCTGCCGACATGCTATAATCCCTATATTCCCCCTTGGTCATTCCTCCAGCGGGTGACCTTATCGCTACCTGTAGATGATTCTCATCATAGCGAGCCGGAGGGAAATGGTGAGCTTTTCCTTATTGTTTTGAACAAGGAATATTATCCAATGAATGGAGCCTCAGGCTTTTTCATAGACCGCAATTTCTGTTTGAAATGTTTTAAACCCCAAATATCGATAGGCAAAGGAGAATTAAACATGCTGTTTTACAAATTGAGTAATTTTTTGGGATGGCTCACAATCATCCTATTTGCCGCAACCATTGCAAATTACATTGTTAAATTTGTCAGTAAAAAATGGGGAAAGCGGATTTCCGCTTCTCCTTTGGGTAAAAAAGTTCTAGCGATTCTCATGAAGCTATTCGTGAAGAGCCATCGGTATTTTGGCTTTGGCGCCTTTGTCACTTTGCTTCTTCATTTTACGGTACAGTTTTTAAACTTTGGATTGAATATTTCCGGAGTCATTGCCGCTGCCCTTTTGATTCTGCAGGTCGTTCTTGGCATTTATGCCACTGCAAAGAAAAAATCCAGGAGGGGAACATGGTTCATTGCTCACAGAAGTATTGCTGTCCTCTTAATACTTGGAATCGCATTCCACCTGTTGGCTCCATCTGTCATTCATACGGTTTCACCTTTGCCGGAAACCACATCAAGTACGTCCGCGGCAGGGCAGAAGACATTTACGTTGGATGAGCTGTCGAAGTGTAACGGTCAAAACGGACAGCCGGCATACATTGCATACAAAGGAGTTGTGTATGATGTCAGCAATGTTCCGCAATGGAAAGGCGGTACGCACCATGGAGAAAAAGCCGGCACTGACGTGACCAATGATATTTCCCAATCTCCGCACGGGGAAAGAGTTCTTGCGGATTTGCCGCAGGTAGGAAAACTGAAAAATTAGATGGAAAAGCTGGCGTTCGCTCGACCGCTTTCCGGAAATATAAAAAGATCTCCTGCTGTAGTTCCGTTTCACAACAGGAGATCTCTTTTTTAATCTGTCTTTGGGGTATCGAAGAAGCGAAAAGGGACATGTATGTTTAGCGTATTGACAAAGCTTATTTTTATGCTTGTTATATAGATGATATTGAATGTGATTGAAGAATGCCTATAATTGGAATCGAGGCTTATGGATGGAAAATTACGCGGGTTATTCCTTGCTCTTTAAGGCACTGTCGGATGAAACCCGGCTGAAGATTATTGATATGCTTTCCTGTGGGGAGCGCGCCTGCGATATTCTCAAGTCCTTTCCGATCACTCAGCTGACCCTGTCCTATCATATGAAAATCCTGACGGAATGTGGGCACCGCGAGGACTGGAAGACTCTACTGGAAAATTCTAAAGAAGAACTTATTAATACGGCAAACATTATAAAAATAAAAGATAAATTTCCGAATTATCAATGCTCATTTCAAAATCGGAGAAATAAGGAAGGAAAAAACCATATCGATCCTGATGAAAAGCGCAGTACTGTTCTTATGGAAAGAAGAAGTGCTATAATTGATATTGATAGGAATACTAAAATCGTGTGTAAGCACACTATCATATCATTGTTGCTGAATTTGATTGGAGTGATCGAAGTGGAACTTAAAAGTAGAAACGAAGTCGAAGAAACGTTTCAATGGGATTTAACCCCGATTTTTAAATGCGAAGAAGATTGGGAAAAAGCCTACGGTGAGGCCAAGGAGGCCGCTGATCAGGCGGCGGGCGTTGCTGGCACTCTCGGCCAATCGGCCGAGAGCATGAGGGCAGGCCTTGATCAGATCTTTACCGCTTTGAGGAAAGTGGAGCTTGTCTATACCTATGCTTCGCTCCTGAAAAGCAGTGATAACGGCAGCAGCAAGTATCAGGAAATGTCCGCAAAGGCCATGAATCTTTATGTGGCCCTCGATACCTCCATTGCTTTCGTTGACCCGGAAATTCTGGCCGTTCCGGAGGAAAAGCTGAAGGAGTACCTTGCGAGCGATGTGCTTAAGGGGTATCGCCATATTATCGAGGATATTGACCGCTCAAGAGCCCATACTCTCGACGAAAAAGGCGAAATGATACTGGCAAAGCTGGGCGATGTGGCACAGACCCCCGATAACTGCTTTACCATGCTTGAGAGTGTTGACATGCAGTTCCCGAAGATTAAGGATGAAAACGGCAATGAGCAGCAGCTGACCCACGGCAATTTTGCCGTTTTCCGCGAAAGTGCCTCGGCAGACATCCGCCGCGAGTCCTTTGAGAAGTATTTCGGTGAGTTTAAGAAATATATCAATACGTGGGCGGCGATGTACTCGGGCAGTGTAAAGATGGACTGCTATTATGCAGACGTCCGTGGGTTTGACAACGCCTGCGAGCGCTCCTTGTTTTCGGGCAACGTTCCCGTTTCCGTGTACGAAAGCCTTGTTGCGTCTGTCCATGGTGCTCTTCCCGTCATGGAGCGTTATCTGAAGCTCCGCAAAAAGCTACTCGGTCTAGACGAACTGAATATGTACGATCTTTACTGCCCCATCGTCGACGATGTCAAGTGGGAAATGACCCTTGAAGAATCCGAAGAACTCGTGAAACAGGCCACTGCACCCCTCGGCGAAGACTATAGCAGACTGCTTGACCGCGCCTTTCAGGAGCGCTGGATGGATATTTACGAGAACAAAGGCAAAACAACGGGCGCATTCTCCTGCGGCGTTTACGGCGTTCATCCCTATGTGCTGCTCAACTTCTCGAACCGTCTTGACGATGCGTTCACCATAGCACATGAGCTTGGCCACTCGATGCACTCTTTTCTGTCCGACGCAAATCAGGACTTTGCAAATCACGAATACCGCATTATGGTTGCTGAGGTTGCCTCCACCGTAAACGAAGTTCTGTTGACAAAGTATCTGCTGAAAACCCAAACGGACAAGAAGCGCCGTGCTTATGTCCTGAATCACTTCCTTGAAGGCTTCCGTACCACGGTGTTCCGCCAGACGCTGTTTGCAGAATTTGAGCGCGAGGCGCATGACATGTATCAGCGTGGAAATGCGCTGACTGCCGAGAACCTCTCGAAGGTGTACCGAAGACTGAACGAGAAATACTATGTTGGTGCAACGATTAACGATTTACAGGATTATGAGTGGGCACGCATTCCTCATTTCTATAACGCATTCTATGTCTACCAGTACGCAACGGGCTTCTGCTCCGCAGTGGCGATCGCCGATTATATTTTGAAAACCGGTGACGCAAGTAATTATCTGAAATTCCTCACCACCGGCGGAAGCATGTACCCGTTAGACGAGCTTAAAATTGCCGGCGTTGATTTGACAAAGCCTGATACCGTTGCAAATGCCCTCACGGTTTTCGGAGAAGCTCTTGATGAATTTGAGAAGCTGATGGCAGAGAAATAAGCTGAAAATGATGGAATTAATGTTACCCAACTGGTACCGAAGTTTTACATCAAAAACGATAGATCATATGGACAAAATAATACTTTAAGGGTGTTCGTTGTGAAAAATATATATCTAATTGGCGGGACCATGGGAGTAGGCAAAACAGCTACCTGCCAGATTATTAAAAATAAATTGAATGACTGTGTTTTTCTGGATGGGGATTGGTGTTGGGACATGCACCCGTTTCAAGTAACAGAGGAAACAAAGGAAATGGTGGAAGAAAATATTTGTTTCCTGTTAAATAATTTTATCAAGTGTACCGCTTACGAGAATATTGTGTTTTGTTGGGTTATGCATGAGCAAAGTATCATTGACGGTATTATTTCACGCCTTGATACGAAAAATTGCAAAATCCATTCGATTTCTCTGGTATGCGATGAACAAACATTAATTTCCCATTTGCAAAAGGATATCGACGCAGGCCTTCGGACTGAAGATGTGATCCATAGAAGTATCGATCGCATCCCTTTTTACGGAAGGCTTCATACATATAAGGTTGATGTATCGAAAATCGATGCGGAACAAGCAGCTGATTTTATTATTCAGAACGGTTAAATTTCAGTTCCTTGCAGACTTCGCATGGCCTTTATTTTGTTCTTTAAAAAATCACGAATAACTCGGGTGAGTAAAGCATCATTCGAAATTACTCCTCACTAAAAAAATCAAAGGCTTTTATCATCGTTTAAAAACGCTTACATCGTAGAGGTCCGTTCCGATGGAAGGAACGGACTTCTGCTACGTAAGCGGCAAATTGCTGGATGACGCTTGTTTTTTATTCATGCGCAGGAAGCGAAAAAAATTGCAGCTTGTGCAGACTGAGTATGAATAATACGATGTTTCTTTACCGTCTGATCGGTTCTGTGGACAAAAGATAGCACAAAAAATCGGGAACAGCTTTTTTGAAAGGTATAAGATAAAATCTCAGGCAGGGAGATGGGCAGATGGGCTGGGTTGAATGCATTGGGGAAGCCATCAGCTATATGGAAGACCATATTACGGATGAGCTGACAATGGAAAAGATTGCAAAGCAGGTGATGGTATCCCCATTCTATTTTCAAAAAGGTTTTACCATGCTTTGCGGTTTTACCGTCGGTGAGTATATCCGGGAACGCAGGCTGACTCTTGCTGGAAGTGAACTTGTTTCTACCGACGAAAAGATTATTGATATCGCACTGAAGTACGGTTACGATTCACCGGACAGCTTTACCAAAGCATTTACCCGTTTCCATGGCGTTACACCGACTGCCGTTCGAAAAGACGGAGCTATGATGAAGTCGTTTGCTCCGCTGAAAATCCGATTTGCCTTGGAAGGCGGTTATGTTATGAACTACAGAATTATGGCAAAAGACTCATTTACGGTGATTGGGGCATCCAGAGAATTCAAGTATGACGAAGCAATAACAGAGATCCCTGAATTTTGGTCAGAACTTCATCAGCAGGGGAAAGAAAAAATTGTATGTGGAATGTATGGAATATGTATTGATGACAGCAAGAAATCCGATACATTTGAATATCTGATCGCAGACAATTACGATCCCGCCGCAGAGATACCGGAAGGTCTCGTTACCAGGGTCATTCCCGCACACACTTGGGTGGTATTCCCATGCCGGGGTTCGATGCCTCAGTCACTGCAGGATGCAAACAAAGTTATTTTCTCCGAGTGGCTGCCAAACTGTAAGGATTTTGAAATTGCGGCGGGCTATAACATTGAAATGTATCACGATCCTTCCAGATACCCAAAGGGAACAAAGGATGAGAATTACTACAGTGAAATCTGGATTCCCGTGAAAAGGAAGGAACGCAAATGAGAATTCTCGTCATCAGCGGTTCACCCAATAAGGAAAAAAGCGCCACACTGGCTTTGACAAGGCTGTTTCTTCAGGGGATGAATGAAACGGCAGAGATCATCCATACGATCGACCTAAAAATAAACCCCTGCCGTGCCTGCTATGCCTGTTGGATGGCAACCGGCGGACACTGTGTACAAAAGGATGATGCAATTCCGGTGCTGGAAAAGATTCGTGCTGCGGACCTTGTGATCTGGTCGATCCCTGTCTACTGCTATTCGGCACCGTCGCACTGCAAGGCCTTAATGGATCGAACGCTGTGCTTTAATCAGCCAGAAATGTATATTGGGAAAGACGGCCGCGCACATCACTACGGCTATGAAGACGGCGCAAAGAAGACCGTGCTCATAGCCAGTGGCGGTTTACCGGATGTAACCGGCAACTTTGACGGTCTGGTTTTTCAACTCAAGCACATGTTCGGGCCGGACACGGCGACAATTTGCTGTGCCGAGGGAGCGCTGCTCATGCAGGAAAGTACAGCCGAACTGATTAAGCCGTATCTGAATGCGGTGAAACATGCCGGGGCAGAGTGTAAAGTTGATGGCTGCATTTCGCCGGAGACGCAGAGGATTCTCAGCACTCCCTTTATCCCTCAGGAGGATTATATCCGAAGCGTCAACACGCTATTTAGCAAGATGAAAAAATGCTGAGCCGGTACGGAATGTAAGAAAACAGCAGCAGATTTTTCTGGTAGTTTCCATGAGTCTTTCTAGTATTCGGTGATTCATTCGTTGGATTGCCCAAACTAAAATGGCAGTCGGCCTCCAGGGGCTGGCTGCCATTTCTTTGACCGAATTCTTACAGCGGTGATTGCTTTCTTGTTCCCAATCCAGTATACTTTCTTTAAAAGATTAACCAGTTTTGCGGGGCCGGGTGACTTATCTGTTTTGGCATGGCAGCAAGGTTTGAATCAGAATATTGATAGGGGAGAGTGGCTCCAGTGAGCACCGTTCAGGAACTTGTGAATGGATTGAGAGATAAAAATGAAAAATATGCTTATCAATGCTTGAAGCAACTGGAAGCCGAAAGCATGAATTCGGATGCCGTTTATTTGTATTTTGATTCTTTTGCGTCCATGCTGGATGATTCAAATTCCTATATCAGAACCAGAGGTATTCGTTTGATCGCCGTTAATGCCAAATGGGATAAGGATTATAAAATCGATGAGATTATTGATCGTTACCTGCAACATATCATGGATGATAAGCCGATTACAGCAAGGCAGACGATTAAGGCTTTGCCTGCCATTGCTCAATATAAGCCTGATCTTATCGATGATATCGGCAGCGCATTGCAAAAAGCGAATCCGCAGATTTACAAAAGCAGTATGCAGTCATTGATTCAAAAAGATATTCAGGATGCGTTAAACGTAATAGCAACCTTCAAACAAGTTTAACAGTTCAGACCACGGCAGTCAGCTCGGTGCATTTTTCTTGTATAACGGGCAGGTCGTATAATGATTAAAAAATGGAGGTGTTTGTGAATGAAAAAAGCAATCATTCCGGTAATCCTGACTCTCGGCACCCTTTTCAGTGTCACAGTTTCAGCGTTTGCAGCAAGTGGGGGTACTCCTGATTTTCAATCCGATACCGGTGCCAGATTAACGATCTTGCCGAACAAAACCTATCAGTTTAAAATAACGTCCGCTGCAAAGCCCGTGGTCACGGTCGGCAACAGCTCCGTCATTACCATCGTGTCAAATCAATTATCCGGCCGCGCCTATTATTTCACGGTTAAGGCGGTTGGAAAACCGGGACAGTCCGCAGGAGTCTATCTTAACGGGACCCGCATGACCGTGTGTACCATTGAAAAAGCTGCCAGCCAAATTCCAAATCCTTTGGTGAATTATCAAACGTTGGATGAAGCAAGGAAAGCGGTCGGGTTTGCATTCTCCGTACCCATAAACATTCCTGCAAACTATCAAAGAAGCGATATCATTGTAATCAGCAATCAATTGGCTGAAATATTCTATCAAAAAGGCGATAAGAAAATTTTGTATCGCATTGCGAAGGGAAACTCCGATATCAGCGGCAACTATACGGTTTACGAAGAAATTAAGACAGCCATGGTCGGGAACACAAAGGTAACTGTAAAAGGAAAAGGCGGTCTGATCAATCTGGCCACATGGACAAAGGACGGAGTCAGCTATTCTTTGGATTTTGATGAAGCCTGTGATTTAAAGACAGTAACCTCGGTCATTGAGAGTATTCAATAGTTTCTAATTATCTTCCACAAATTTTGAACTGCCCATCGTGTGATGATAGATTGCCAAATTAGCATTTCTGTTTATGATATTCATGGGGATCGCAATTCGGATGAATTAGAATTTGCTTATGATCAGATAAGACAGCTATAAAAAGTCAAGAGGGAAAACAGAGAATTTTTTCAGCGAGTAGTTTTGCTGGCTCATCGCCATTAATTAGGATGTAATTAGCATGAAAAACGGTACACTGTTGAAGCAATAAATCATTGTGCCACTTTGAACGGAATAGATAATTTCGCGCAGCATTCCCTTCAAGGAAATCATTACGATTTGACAGTCGCGCCTCAAGCAATTCATTGCTGGCAATAAGCCAAACAGCAAAAACATTGTGTCCATTAATCGATTTGATAAAGCGCGGATAGAGCGCCCAACCCTCCAAAACCACGGAATTGCCCCATGTGCTATGAATAGCAACAAGCCGCTGTATGGCAGGTTCCAATGCACGATGATACTGCTGAATATCGGCCAACAATTTGTCCTCATTTGTGTTTGCATAATAATTCCGAAAATCTGTTCCTTGCATTGGATTGATTGGGGTGACAGTCTGAAGTGCTTCACCAATATCATCTGTAGATATACAAGGGCATTTCGCGCTTGAAGCAATCTCAATAGCAACCGTAGATTTTCCGACCATCGGACTACCTCCAATAAGTATGACTTTTCCCATATTCAGTCTCCCTTTGTTTGTTTTTCGGTCGTGTTGCCTGATAGGGCTTGTTTTCCATAAGAATTGTAAACAACCGCGCCAACGGCAGTTAACTGGTGTTTCCCTCTGATATTGGTAGTAATCGGATAAGATGGGATCACGTTGGAAGCCAGTGATCTGCGCCCTCTATCTGTACGAACCCCATTATCTCATATGGTTTATGAGACAACAAGATTTATGCGGTTTCTTGTCAATCCAACCGCAAATATATGATACAAGGAAGTGACGGTATGCCTCCCAAGAACCGTTCTGCCTCTGTACTAAAGTAAAAAATAAAATGTACAGAGGAGCACAACGTAAATGAAACGATCAGATAAACCAGCCTTTACAAGCGGGACAATCAAAGCAATGGAGGATATGTCGTTTTTTACTCATTCTCTTATTTTCGACGACCTGCTTATTGTTGCTCAAAGAGAAACAAACTGCTTCGTACTAAAGACAAATGACGGATTGATTGTCATTGATGCCATTTGGCCAGCCCAAAGGGCGTTTGATGCCATTCTGGACGCTATTAAGGAAGTAGGATGGCATCCGGATGCCATAAAAAAGCTGGTTTTAACACACGGCCATGTTGACCATACGGGATGTGGTAAGTGGTTTGTTGAACAGTTTCATGTTGAAACGTATCTCTCCAAGGTGGACGATATTTTCTGGCAGGAACATCCGACAAAGCCGGATCGCCTCGAAACATGGAAAGACTACAAGATTGACCACTTTCTGGAGGATGGAGACACTATAACACTGGGCGATAAGACTATCTGCGTCTACAGTACACCCGGTCATACGCCGGGATGCCTGAGTTACCTGTTCCCCGTACAAGAAAACGGAGGAAATCACATGGCCGCCTTGTGGGGAGGCGCTACACCGCCTTGGACAAAGCCTGAGGTGAGACAGTACCTGAAATCATTGGATCACTTTATGGATGCGGCAAAGCACAAACATGTGGATGTGGCTCTAAGCAATCATACTGCCATCGACAATGGACTGGAACGGATTGCGTACTCCAGAAAAAGACGGGCCTACATGCCGAACATCTACATCATTGGTTTCGATGGATTCCAAAAATACTGTCAGGTTTTTCGAACGATGAGTTTGGAACGATTATAAGTTCAAAAGCGTAATGGCGAACCGGGAAGCTTCACCGTGATTAAGCTTCCCGGTTTATTTATCTGTAGCGAAGAAAGGAAAAGCATATGAGCGATTGGTTTACTATTGACCACATAGATGCGAATACCTATATTATCAGCGAATACCGCCATTGGGAGGAAACGCACTGCTATCTTTTGAACGGTTCGGAGCGCAGTCTCCTGATTGATACGGGCCTCGGCATTTGCAAGATTGATGACGAAGTAAAAAAATTGACGGACAAACCGGTCACCGCCGTTGCCACCCACATTCATTGGGATCATATAGGCGGCCATCAATATTTTCCGGATTTTTATGCCCATGAGGCTGAACTGAACTGGCTAAATGGAGAATTTCCTCTGACCATGGAGCAGATCAAAAGCATGGTAATTGACCGGTGCGACCTACCGGAAGGATATGACGTTAACAGATATGAGTTCTTTCAGGGGTCTCCGACACGGGTGCTGAAGGATGGCGACGTTATTGATCTCGGAGACCGGAGCATCCTGATACTACATACTCCCGGACACTCACCGGGGCATATGTGTTTCTGGGAAAAGGACCGGGGCTATCTTTTTACCGGTGATCTGGTTTACAAAGATACACTGTTTGCTTATTATCCATCCACTGATCCGGAGGCGTACCTTACTTCCTTGGAAAAAGTTTCATCATTGCCGGTTAGGCGCGTGTTTCCGGCGCATCACACGTTGGACATTCAGCCTGAAATACTGATCCGGATGCGCGATGCTTTCCGCCAGCTGAAAGCTGAAGGAAAGCTGCATCACGGCAGCGGGACATTCGATTACGGTGACTGGGCCGTATGGCTGTAATGCAGTGGGGTTTGGGGTGAAGTATCATGCACACTCTGAAAAGATGTAGGGTGTTGGGCGGTGTTGTATTTCAAATTCGAAATTAGCCTGCTGCATTTCATGAGGGCGGTATGCTGATTTGGAGATAGGCGTGGAGTATTCGCATGAATACAGGGCTGTCCGCCCGTGCAGGCTTGACAGGGTGGGGGGTGCGAGTTTATACTAATTAAGTTGAAACGAGGACGTTCCGGCGCTTTTTTGTATGCGTTGAAACGTCCTTTTCAATGAGGAAGGCGTTTTTCAACGGGCTTTTCAAATTGAGTAAGTGCTTTCGGAATCGATTTTGCAATGGAAGAACTAAGATCTTTGGCTGGCCGGAAAGGCGGAACGGATGGATCGGAAGAAAATTGCCCGCGAATATTTGAAGCTGAATCAGGACAGAATTTTTGCCATGGGGCGCGCCCTGTTTGCGCTGCCGGAACTCGGGTTTCAGGAGCAAAAAACCGTGGAATACATTGCTTCTTTCCTGGACTCCGCCGGAATCCCCTTTGAAAGCGGGATTGCCGTTACCGGAGTGAAGGCTTCGGTGGGAGACGGGGCGGGATATCATATCGGCCTGGTAGCGGATATGGATGCGCTGTCGGCCGCGAGGGACGGAACCCGTGTTCCGTTTCATTCCTGCGGGCACAGCATTCAGGTTACCGTAATGCTGACGGCTTTGGAGGCACTGGTACAGTGCGGCCTGCTGAGCGGCACGGATGTGAAAGTCAGCTTCCTCGGGACTCCCGCGGAAGAGTTCATTGATTTTCCGTTTCGGAACCGCCTGATCGAAGAAGGGACAATCCGGTATCCATCGGGGAAGCAGAATATGATTTCGCTCGGCGTTTTCGATGATGTGGACTGTGCCCTTTCCGCTCATGTCATGGGCGATGAGACGGTCCGCTTCGACGTGAATTCCACTTTGGCAGGGTTCATGGTTAAAAAAGCCGTATTCCACGGGAAGGCCGCTCATTCAGGGGCGGCTCCCCAATTGGGCCGGAATGCCCTGCACGGGGCGGTTCTGACGATGAACGCGCTGTCGTTCCTGAAAGACCGGTTTGTCGCGGAGGACGGCGTTCAGATTCACCCGATCCTGAGCGAGGGCGGCGCGGAGATGAACATTATCCCGGAGCGCGCCGTACTGGAAACCTATGTGCGCGCCAATACCAAGGAAGCACTTTTCCGCGCCGGGGAAGAATTCGACCGGTGCACGGAGTACTGTGCAAAGGCGCTTGATTTGACCGCTGAGGTGGAAAACCGGATCGGTTACATGCCGCTGCGGCAATCCCAGGCACTTTGTGAGATTGCGCACCGGAATATGCGCTCCCTTTGCGGAGAAGATGAAATCGCAAAGGACATTGTTTCCGGAGCGTCCGGCGATATCGGAGACCTCGGTTTTCTGATGCCCGCTCTGCAGTTCGGCTTTTCCGGTATCCGGGGCCGAATTCACAGCGGCGACTTCGAAATCGCGGACGAGGCCCACGTATACCTCGACACCGCGCAGGTGATTCTCGATACAGTGATTGATCTGGCAGAACATCCGGAGCTTCGGGTCAAAAATTCGAAGTTCCGGGATGACAAGGAGTTTTATTTGAAAAATTGGCTGCATCAGGCAGAAAGGGAGTAAATTCTATGGCAGTAGCATCGGCACCAACCCCTCATATTGAGGCAAAACCAGGTGATATCGCAGAAACCATCCTGCTTCCCGGCGATCCGCTTCGGGCAAAATTCATCGCTGAAAATTATCTGACCGACATCCGTCAGTTCAACAGCGTGCGGAACATCCTCGGCTATACCGGAACCTACCGCGGCAAAAGCGTTTCGGTCATGGGAACGGGCATGGGTTGCCCGTCGATCGGAATCTATTCGCATGAATTGATTCATTTTTACGGCTGCAAAAATCTGATTCGTGTCGGCACAGCCGGAACCATGCAGAAATCGGTGAAGGTGCGTGACATGGTGTTCGGCATGGGGGCCTGCACGACGTCGAACTATGTAAAGCAGTTCGGCCTGCCGGGGGATTATTCCTGCATCTGCAGCTATGAGTTGCTGGAAAAAGCTGTTGCGGCCGCAAAGAACAAGGGCCTTACCTATCACGTGGGCAACATCCTTTCTTCCGATATGTTCTATTCCCCGAAGTTTGCGCCGACCGGAAAGACATGGTCGGAAATGGGCGTGCTTGCCGTGGAAATGGAAGCGGCAGCGCTTTATTCCAACGCGGCTGCGGCCGGAGTAAACGCCCTCTGCATTCTGACTATTTCCGATTCCCCGGACGGAGAGGTCACGACGGCGCAGGAACGCCAGACGACTTTTACAAACATGATGGAAGTAGCGCTGGAACTGGCCTGACCGGCTGGATCGGGCAAGATCTGAAGAAAAAGAGGAACGAAAGCCATGGCGGAAGAGATTTTACGGGTCAAGGATCTCACAAAAATATATCCCGGCGGCATTCTTGCAAATTACAAAATCAATTTCAGTGTCAACGAAGGGGAAATCCATGCCCTGGTGGGTGAAAACGGAGCAGGCAAATCGACGCTGATGAAAATGCTGTTCGGCATTGAGGAAATCACAAGCGGCGAGATTTATCTCAAAGGCAAACAGGTGTACTTTTCTTCCAGCCGAGACGCCATCAGCCACGGAATCGGCATGGTGCAGCAGCACATGATGCTGGTGCCTTCCCTGACGGTGGCGGAAAATCTGGTGCTTGGCATCGAGCAGAAAAAAGGCGTCTTTGTCGATTATAAAAAAAGCGTGGAAGAAACCGAGAAGATTTCAAAGAAATACAATCTTCCGGTTGACGCGACCCGCAGAGTACGGGATATTTCCATTGGAATGAAGCAGAAGCTTGAAATCCTGAAAACCATGTATCGAGGCGCGGAGATCATCATTTTGGACGAGCCCACGGCCGTGCTTACCCCGCAGGAAACCGAAGAGCTTTTTGAGCAGCTGCTCAATTTGAAAAAGCAGGGCTACACCATTATTTTTATTTCTCACAAGCTGAACGAAGTCAAGTATCTCTGCGATCGGCTGACGGTTTTGAAGGGCGGGCGTTCTATCGGAACCTACAACATGGCGGATAAATCGGTGGAAGAAATCTCCCACCTGATGGTCGGCCGTGACGTCAGCCTGACCTACAGCAAAAAGGAGACGGAGTTCGGCGAACGGATTCTGCAGGTGCGGGACCTTGGCTACCGGGATAAATTCGGGACCGAGCGAATTTCCGGCCTGTCCTTTTCGCTCCGAGCCGGGGAAGTTCTCGGCGTTGCGGGCGTGGAAGGAAACGGCCAGAAGGAAGCCATGGATATTCTGACCGGGAACATGAAAGCAGACATCGGTTCCGTTCAGTATAAGGGAAAGGAACTCAGCCGGATGAGCGTGGGGGAAATCCGTTCGATGGGAATCTCCTACATATCGGAGGACCGGAACTATAACGGCTGCGCGCCGGAGATGAGCGTGCGCGACAATCTCATCGCGACCTGCCTCAAACGCTTTACCAACCGGTTCGGGTTGCTGAGTGCGAAAGAAATTGATCGCTGCTGCAGCGAATGGCTTCAGAAGTTTAGCGTCAAAACCTCCGGCCTGAACGCTTCCATCAAGAGTCTTTCCGGCGGCAATGTTCAAAAAGCGATTGTCGCCCGCGAATTTTCCAATCATTCGGACATCATCGTTCTGAACCAGCCGACGCGCGGTGTGGATATCGGCGCGATGGAATTCATTCACGAGAAGATCCTCGAAATGCGGGATGAAAAGAAATCCCTGTTGCTGGTAAGCGCAGATCTGACGGAGCTGAAAGCCCTGAGCGACCGGATAATCGTTTTCTGCCAGGGAAAGGTGGTTGGCCTGATCGAAGACGTGCCGAACACGACCGAAGAAGAACTGGGACTGTATATGCTTGGGCTGAAACAGGATTCCGCCGATAAGCTGAGGGAGGCATAGGAATGAAGAGAAAATTCGATTGGTACGGCATCGTCCGCGTCGTCACGGCCATTGCCCTATCCCTTTTGATTGCGGCGCTGATCATTTTTAAAGTTTCAAAGGATCCGGGAACGGCTCTTTATAAATTTTTGCTGGGCCCGTTTTCGACCAAGCGGAATTTCTTCAACATGATCGAAAACATGATTCCGCTTGTGTTCACCGGCCTTGCCATCAACGTGATGCATAAAAGCGGCCTCTTTTCCATGTCCGCTGACAGCTCCTTCTTCTCGGCGGGCGTCGTGGCCGCGGCCCTTGCCATTTCCTGCCCGATGCCAAACGTCGTCACTCAGGTGGTCATCATTTTGTGCGGCGCACTGATCGGCGGACTGATCAGTCTGATTCCGGTGGTGATCAAAAAGTACACGGGTGCGAACGAACTGGTTATTTCCCTGATGATGAACTATATCTTTTTCAACTTCGGGTACTGGATCATCCGGAGGTTTTACCTTGACACCAGCAACGGTTCCTTTTCCGTGACCTTCCAGCCGAACGCGACGCTCGGAACGATGGTGCAGGGAACAAGCACGCACTACGGGGTCCTGATCATGGCTGCCATGGTCGTCATTATGTGGATCGTGGTAGATAAGTCCCGCTTCGGCAGGGAATTGAAGATTACGGGCTCCAATGAAAACTTTGCCCGCTATGCGGGTATCCGGGTAGCCGGGGTTGTGCTGGTTTCCCAATTCATCGGCGGCATTCTTTCTGGAATCGGCGGTTCTGTGGAAATGATCGGCATGTACAATCAGTTCCAGTGGATCACTCCGCAGAGCTATGTCTGGGACGGCATCCTGATCAACCTGTTGGCCGACACTCGGCCGCTCTTGATCCCGGTTGCCGCGCTGTTTCTTTCCTACATCCGGGTCGGAGCGAACGTCATGTCCCGCAGCGGAGACGTGGATGTGGAAATTGTCGCCATCATCCAGGGCATCATCATCCTTCTGATTGCTTCCGAGCGGTTCATGTACGGGATTAAGAAGCGTCGGGACGAGCGGGAAGCCCTGCAGAATCAGTCGGCGGAAACGGCGCAGTAAGGGGGAAATAGAATAAATGGATTTTCTACTCGACCTGAATTTCTGGTTTACTATTCTGCGCTGCACGACTCCGGTGCTGTTTGCCACGCTTTCCACCATGATTGCGGACAGGGCAGGCGTCCTGAATATCGGAGTGGAAGGCGCAATGACCATATCCGCCCTGTGCGGCGTACTTACAAGCGGCTTTACCGGGAACCTGTACCTCGGGCTTCTGGGCGGCCTTGCAGCCGGTATTCTGTTTACCATGCTTCTGGCCTACTGTGTCCTGGAGCTCCGGGCGAATGCGGTGATCACCGGCATTGCCCTGAACCTTGCGGCGGACGGCGGCTCGGTTTTTGCGCTCTATTCGATTACCGGGGATAAAAACGCAAGCAACTCCGTGCATTCGCTGTCGTTTCCCGCTTTGAATATTCCACTTGTCCGTGATATCCCGGTCCTCGGGAAAATAATCTCCGGGCAGAATGTACTGACCTACCTTGCTTTTCTGTCTGCCATTGTGATTTTCATCGTGCTCAAGCGCACCAGCTACGGCGTTCGGACGCGTGCCGTCGGAGAAGCGCCGATGGCGGCAGAATCCGTCGGTATTAACGTGATGAAGGTCCGTTTTCAGGCCATGCTGATCAGCGGTATCCTTGCGTCGCTCGGCGGAATGTATCTTTCCATGGGTTATGTGGACCGATTTACCTCCGGAATGGTGTCTGGCCGCGGTTATATCGCTCTTGCGACCAGCGCGATGGCAGGGGGGAACGCCATGATGGGTATGTTCAGCTCGATTCTGTACGGCGTCGGCAGCGCGGTTTCCATTTACCTGCAGAACAAAAACATGGACCCTTACCTAATTGCGGTAATTCCTTACGCCGCCATCATTTTGTTTTATATTATTTTCAGCCTTTACTATAAACACAAAGACAAAGAAAAGGTTACACTATAGCTGAATCAAATTTTATATTTGAGATAGAACAATTTTAATTAGGGGGACAATCAATGAACAAGTATCTGAAAAAACTGATGGCATTCGGAATGATCGCAGCAATGGTCGGTACCATGACGGCCTGCGGATCGTCCGGCGGGGCCGCTTCCTCAGCTGCTCCGGCGTCGGGAGCTTCCAGCGCAGCCGCATCTTCGGTAGCCGCATCCTCGGCTGCCGGCAAAAAGCTGAAATTGACGCTCTGCGTCGGCCGCAAGAACGACCTTTCGTTCCAGCAGTCAGCTTATGAGGGCTCTCAGCGCGTTCAGAAGGAATTGGGCGACAAGTTTGACGTTAACGTTGTGGAAATGGGCGACGACACCACGAAGTGGAAGGCAGCCTTCTATGACGCAGCCGATGCTGGCGCAGATATCATTGTGGGCACGGGCTTCCAGAACAAGGAACTTTTCGAGAGTATGCCGAAGGAATATCCGGACAAGAAATTCATCCTGTTCGACCAAGACGTCGATTATTCCAAGGGCAAACTGGGCAATGTTCTGACGGTTCTGTTTGATTCCAACGAATCCGGCTACCTTGCCGGTGAGTCCGCCGCTTATTATGCCAAAGCTCAGAAGAGCAGCAAAATTGGCTTCGTTGGCGGCATGCAGAGCACGACCATCTACAATTTCCTGGTCGGCTATGTGGAAGGCGCAAAGCACGTTACTCCGGACATTAAGATTCTGAACGCTTATGTCGGCAACTACACCGATACCGCTAAGGCAAAGGATCTCGCTCAGGCGCAGATCTCCAACGGTGCTTCCGTGGTCTTCCAGGTTGCGGGCGGCGCCGGCAACGGCGTTATTGAAGCATGCGGCGCAGCGAAGAATGTAAAGGCGATCGGCGTCGACAGCGATCAGTTTGCAGCGCTGAAGGGCTCAAACCTCCAGTCTGCCGTCATGACCTCCAGCCTGAAGCGTCTGGACAATGCTCTCTTCAAAATCTGCTCCGACTATGCGAAGGATCCTTCCAGCGTATCGTTCGGCAAAACCGTTACCTACGGCCTTGCGGAAGATTCCGTCGGCATCGTGTTCAACGACAACCTCACCACCTGCATCGGCGCGGATAACGTCTCGAAAGTCAAGGACGATCTGGCACAGATTCAGAAGGGTACCATTAAAGTTGATGCCGCAGGCAAGATGACGGATCAGCAGATTAAAGACCTCATCAGCAAATAATTTCGAATAAGCTTCAATGGAAGAGGAAGGACGGGCTTTGTGCTCTGTCCTTCCTTTCCTTACCCGGATTTGCTATACTGAAAAGGAGGTTTTTCCTTTGCAAAGAGGAATTATCGACAGTCACGCCCATATCTGCGGCAGCGTGCTGTTTCCCCGTTTTAAACAGGTGGTGTCGGACGCAAAGGCGGCGGGAATCGACCGCATCATGATCGTCTGCACCGAGACAGACGAGGCGGAGCGTGCGCTGGAAATTGCGCGGAGCAATCCGATGTTCGACGTTGCGGTGGCGTTTTACCCCAACGACGTCGGGCGCGCAACGCCGCGGGATTGGGAAAAGCTTGAGGAAATTGTCAGCCGGAAGGAAATTTCCGCCGTCGGCGAAATCGGCATGGATTACTTCAGCGATGAGGTTCCGCATGAAAAACAGAAGGAAGCCTTTATCCGGCAGATCGAATGGGCGAACCGCCTGCAAAAGCCTATTCTTGTTCATATGAGGCTGGCTACCGAAGACACGATGGCCATTATGAAGGATCACCTCCGCGTGCCGGGTATCATGCACTGCTACAGCGGCGGTTATCAGGTGATGAATGAATTTCTGGCGATGGGAATGTATCTTTCTTTTTCGGGGAATATCACCTTTGAAGACGATGAACAGACCTTTGAAGCCGTGCGCCGGGTTCCGATGGACCGGATTCTGGTGGAAACAGATTCCCCAAGCCTGACTCCGAAGCCGGTGCATCATCTGGAAAACGAACCGAAATACATTGTCCATGTGATCCGTAAAATCTGCGAGCTGCGCGGCATTTCCGAAGAAGAACTGATTGCGGCTTCCAGCCGAAATTACAGGCGCCTTTTCGGGAAGACCGGCACAGCGGAGTAACTGTAAAAGGAGAGAATGCGATGAAAATCGAACCGAAAAACCGAAGGAATCTGCTCAAAGCGGCGCTCGGACAGATTGAAAGCGACCTTGTCGTTACCAACGTCAGCATCGTGAACGTTTTCACGGGAGAAATCTATCCTGCCGACGTCTACGTCTACGACGGCTTTATCGCTCATGTGGAGCGGGGGACTCCCGGAAAGCTTAAGCCTGCCAAAAAGGTGTACGATGGCGGCGGAAAAACGCTGATTCCGGGCCTGATCGATGCCCATATGCACATTGAAAGCTCGATGCTGACCCCACGCAATTTTGCACGGGTTGTAGTCCCGCACGGGACGACGACCATTGTCCACGACCCGCATGAAATCGGAAACGTCTACGGCGTCGAAGGGGTTCGCTATATGCACGACAGCGCGGCGGATCTTCCGATGCGCCAGCTGGTCGACATTCCGAGCTGCGTTCCGGCCGTGCCGGGATGCGAAAACGCTGGCGCCGCGTTCTTTGCGAAGGAAATCCGCGAGCTTGCAAAGCTTGACCGGGTTGTCGGTCTGGCGGAAGTCATGGACTTCGTCGGCGTCATCGAGGGCGAGGACCGCATGATGGAGATTATTCAGGCGGCGGAGGAAGCCGGTCTGTACCTGCAGGGCCATTCCCCCAACGTCACCGGGCGGCAGCTTTCCGCTTATCTCTGCGGCGGTCCAAGCACGGACCACGAGGCGGAATCCGCGGAAGAAGCGTTGGAGAAGCTGCGCAGCGGCATGTATGTTGACGCACGCGAAAGCTCCATCAGTCAGGATGTTGAAGCAATCTGGTCCGGCGTGAAAAACCTTAAGTGCCTTGATACGCTCTGCCTCTGTACCGACGACCGCGAAAGCGGTGATCTTCTGAACGAAGGGCATCTCAACGCGGTGGTCCGGAAGATCATTGCCTGCGGAATGGACCCCGTTCTTGCAATCAAGAGCGCCACTATCAACACGGCACGCGAGGTTGGCCTGAAACGGCTCGGCGCAATCGCACCCGGCTATGCCGCCGACCTTGTTCTGGTTGGTGAACTGAAAGACATGAACGCATCGGCAGTCTTCTTCGGCGGAAATCTGGTCGCGGAAAACGGAAAGCTGACGGCCGAAATTCCGCATGAACCCTATGAAATCGAAAGCCGGAATTCGCTGGTTGTCAAGCCGCTTTCCAAAGAGGACTTTATCATCCATCCACCGGTTCAGAACGGAACCGTGAAAGTTAATGTCATGTATTACGATCTCCTGACGAACAGCCAGACCTCTTGTGTTCCAAAGGAGATTGAAGTGAAGAACGGCGAATTGCAGCTGACGGAAAATCAGAAGTTTGTAGCCGTTGTAAACCGCTACCCAAACCACGACACCATTGCGCTGCATGTGATGGAGAATTTCGGCACCACCCACGGCGCGCTTGCTTCCACCGTTTCTCATGATTCCCACAACCTGACGATCGTGTATGATACGCCTGAAAACGCACTGGCGGCGGCGAATGAGCTGATTCACGTCCACGGCGGCATGACTGCGGTGGAGAACGGAGCAGTAATCCAGACCTTGAAGCTGGAAGTTGCGGGCTTAATGTCAACGCTTCCGGCGGAAGAACTGTCGCAGGAGGCTGCGAAAATGAAGGAGGCTGAGCGCCGCCTCGGAATTACGGCGCCGCGCAATCCGCTGTTGCGCATTGTGACCTGTGCGCTGCCGGTCGATCCTATGGTCAAGATGTCCGATCTGGGTCTTGTGGATGTGGCGGAGAAGAAACTGGTGCCGCTGTTTGCCTGAGCCCATTTTCAGAACGATCTTTTTGAAGCCAGTAAAATCAGTTAAAAAGGCGCAGCCGTGGAGTATTAACTCAGCGGCTGCGCTTCTTATTTTTTTGCCTTTCTGTACGATTATTGATCTGCATAGCGGACAATCATGCAGAGACGAAGGAGCGAGTTTCCATAGTTTGCGTATTGATGGGGCACATCTCCGCTATTGCGGATGGAGTGTCCCGCCGGTACCTGAAAGGTCTCTCCGTCAACTGTCAGGGTTAAAACTCCCTCGTAGACCAGTGTGAATTCCTCGGTCCCCGGTTCATGCGGCTCGGAGGAGGATTCGGAGCCGGGGTCCAGTTCAATGTAGAGAATTTCAAAATTCCGCCCCATTTCGGTTGGAAAAACCGGATAGAGACGAAAATCTGACTGACCGTTTGTGAGCGGCGTAACCGACTTATTGTCGATGACCTCCGTCTGCGTCCGGCCTTCTTTCATCAGGGCTGTAAACGATAGTTTCAGACCGGTTGTGATTTTCCACAGGGTTGCCACCGAAAGTCCGCATTCTCCGCGTTCGATCTGCCCCAGCATGCTTTTTGAAACGCCGGTAGCTGATGCCATATCGTCCAGCGTCATGCCGCGCGTCCTGCGCAGCGCTTTTAAATTCTCGGCAATAATATCGTTCAGATCTTCCGCTTTTAACGTTTCCATGAATAATCCCACCTAACAATGATTCCTATCTGTACGATACAACGTTCAGCCCAAAACTGCAAGCCATGCCGCGCAGCTCCTGCATCTTTTCCTCCGAGGGGATCTCAAAGCGAGGATCGGGACGTGCCAGCCCAAGAGAGTCATATTTGCTCTCACCATAACGGTGGTAGGGCAGCAGCTCCAAAGAAACGGATGGCGCATGATCCCGGAGAAACACAAACGCATCCCGCATGCTTTTCCTGTCGGCGTTGACACCGACAATGACGGGAATCCGAACTACCATCGGCACACCCAGCTGTGCCGTCTTTTGAAGATTCTGCAAGATCAGAGAATTGTCAACGCCGGTGAACTGGCGATGCTTTTCCGGGTCAATCTGCTTGAGGTCCATAAAAACGAGGTCCATTTTTTTCAGAATGGGTTCTATCGTATGAAAATCGAACTGACCGCAGGTTTCAACAGCCAGATTGTACCCTTCATCGTAGAAAAGGTCCGTCAATTCCTTTAGAAATTCCGGCTGCGAAGTAGCTTCTCCTCCGGAAAACGTCACGCCTCCGCCCGAAAAGCGGTAAAAAATTGACTGCCGCTCCACAGCGGATACAATTTCCTCCGTTTCAGCCCAATGCGTCATCGGATTTTTTGAGTTCAGCCCTTCCGGATTTGCACACCACTTACAATGAAGCGGGCAGCCGGCCAGAAAGATCACGGTGCGAATGCCTTCTCCGTCGTTGACCGAAAAATTCTGCATCTGCATGATATAGCCACCCATACCATCATCCCTTTTCAAAAGAATCCAAATTCTGCACGATACTTACAGCCTTTGCGGTGCAGCTAAAACTCGCTGTGTTCCGTGCGGGCAATAATGGCATCCTGCATGGAGCGGGAAAGGTTGACGAATTGCGTGCTGTAGCCTGCCACACGCACCAGCAGGTCTTTGTACTGGTCGGGGCATTTCTGGGCGTCCCGCAGAACTTGGGAGGAAATGCAGTTAAACTGCACGTGGAAGCCGCCCAACGAGAACAGTGTTTGTATCATGGCGCCGAGATTTGCCTGCCCGCGTTTCGACGCCACCAGCTCGGGGTTCAGCCGCAGATTGAGGAGCGTTCCTCCGGAATGGATTTCCTGGTTCAGTTTGGCAGCGGAGCGCATGGCGGCCAACGGGGTGGAATGATCTGTGCCGACGTAGGGGGAAACACCTTCGCTCGAGGGGTCGCCGTTTTTTCGGCCGCAGGGAGTAGCGCCTAAGACTCGGCCCATCGGAATGTAGTTGGAAATTCCCATAAAGGCGGTATTGAAATGGGACCCGAAAATATCCCGGTACGAATGAATTTCATGATAGAAATGGTTCGCCACTTCGATCGCGATTACATCGACGGAATCGTCGTCGTTGCCGTACTTGGGAGCGGACTGTGCGCAGGAACGCAGTTCTTCGTAGCCGTCCCAGTTTGCCTGAAGTGCTTTTGCCAGTTCCTCCATGGTGGTTACCTTGTCCTCAAAGACCAGCTTACGGACAGCGGCCAGTGAATTCGCTACTACGGTCAGGCCAATGCCGGTAATGACAGGACCGATATTGTATTTCGCGCCGCCTTGGGACAGGTCCTTTCCTTTCTCCATGCAGGCTTCGATGCAGGAGGACAGGAACGGACGGGGAACCATTTCCCGGTGAAGGCGCTGCGCCTCAATTGTTAAAATAACGGAGTGTCTGCACAAATTGTCAAACTGCCGGAAGAACGCTGCTTTGACCTCTTCGTACGATTGAAAGGTATCGGCCGGCTTTTCATCCAATCCCATCTTCTCACCGGTCATGAGACTTTTGCCCTGGTTCAGGGCATATTCCAGCGCGGAGCCGAAGTTCACATTTACGGCTGCCGTCCATTCTCCCGTCTTACGGCTGTGGGGAACCACGCAGCCGCAGTTGTTCCAGTCGCGTGCGTCATCCGGCTCATACCCGGTATTCATCAGCATCTGATACCCGACGCTGTCACTGTGGATCGCGGGAAAGCCGGTTCCCTTGCTGACCAGATGCGTCACCGCATCCAGAAATTGCTTGGGGCAATCCGCCTGCACCCGGACAGATAGCCCGGGCTGATGGGTTTTGACTTCCTCGGTCGCTTTCAGGGCCATGTAGGTGATCGGATTCGTTCCGTCGCGGCCGTCGCGTTTTCTGCCGCCCACCGTTAAATTCTGAAACTGGTTATATCCGGCGAAATAATCGGCCGTATTCGAGGAAATCGTCCAGACCCATTCGGAATATTTCAGCCACAGTGCGTCGATCAGCTCCTGCGCGAAATCCGGCGTGATGGCGTTCTGCCGAAGATCCTCTTCATAATAGGGGTTCATGTACTGGTCGAATCGACCCGGATTGAGTGACAAGGGGTTTTCGGATAAAATTCCGCCGATCTGTACAAACCAGACGAACTGAATCGCCTCGTAGAAGGTTTCCGGCGGATGTTCCGGAACCCGGCGGCAGTTGCGGGCAATTCTGCGCAGTTCTTCGGCGCGCGCGGCGTCTGTT
Source organism: Bacillota bacterium (assembly GCA_023410445.1). Classification (GTDB taxonomy): domain Bacteria; phylum Bacillota; class Clostridia; order Oscillospirales; family Acutalibacteraceae; genus Caproicibacter. Next base: position 219,673 of record JAEYPT010000009.1, read on the forward strand.
TCCTTTCCCGCCATGGCTTCAGCCTCGTCGCCGTAACGGTTGGCGTAGCGGATGATCCCCTTGGAGGTCCAGATGACGGATTCATAGAAGTCCCTTTTTTCTTCATCTTCCGACTTTGCCAGATCAAGCTTCTGAATCTGTTTCTCCGCTTCCCGAATGATACCGCCGAAGCCCTTTTTGAACAGCACGTCCTGATAATCCGGAGTAACTTCACCTACCGCCTGCCGCCACTTGGAATCGCTGTCGATTACTCCGGTGTCGACTCCGATATGCTTCGTGTCCTCCGGAAGCCGGCTTAAAAACGCTTCTTCCAGAGATTTTCCCTTCCAGTACGGGAAGATATTTTTTCGGATGAAGGACTTTTGCTCGTCGGTTACCAGATAAGGGTCCTGAGGACGGTCAGCAAAATGGTCCATTTCACGGTCTACCCATAGCCAGGAAAATTCCGGAGTTAGGATGCCGCATCTGCGGAATTCCCCGACGGCCCCCACGATCAGTTCACCGTCGAACAGATGCACCTTCAGTTGATCGCAGGTATCGTAAAATGCCCGTGCCCGGCGGATGCAAATGGGAAGCCCTTCCGTCTTTTTGTGGGATTCCGTCCAGATCCATGCTCTTTCATAAGAGATAGCCGGTTTGGTATTGATATAATGCTGTCTGATTGCTTCAATCCGGTCCGTCACCATAAGCAGCCCCCTAAAATAACAGTATTCTGTCCGCACGTACGATATATTGCTTAAATTACTCTGCTTCTATTTTTATGTCAAGCAAAAATGGATTTTTGTCAAAGAATAAACTGCAGAATGAAAAAGTAAGAGAAAAGTCGCAGGAGGGGGCTACAAAATGAAGGTTTTCACAGCAAAAAAGAGATGAGGCCGCACCCGACAGACGTTAGCTGAATCTCTCGATTTATCTTGGTCCCGCAGCTAAGCCGGTGCTTTATTTGATTGCGTGGCAACAAGCTGAAAAGCCGGTTCCCGTAGGAGTGGAACGCATGGGGGGAGCACTGCTCTCGTGTGGGTTTTGCTACCAACAGGTAGCTCTGAAAATTGATTTACAACAAACAGGCCACACAGCCTCCCTTTCGGATGATCTGTGTGGCCTTCATTTTTTCTTATTACGCTGAGGGAAGCGAAAGGCAGGGGAATAACCTTTGTGAATCAGATGCGGTTCCGAATCTGATGTGCGCGTTCGCCCAGAAGCTTTGCGTACTCGACAATCTGCTGCTCGTTGAAGCGTAGGGAAGGACCGGAAAGGCTGATACCTCCAATCACCTGACTGCGCTCATTGCAGAGGGGCACACCGACGCATTTGATTCCATACTCATGTTCCATATTATCCACCGAATACCCGAGGGTACGAATCCGACTGATTTCTTCGCGGAACGTCTGTGGGTCCGTGATGGTATACGGTGTAAAAGGCGCCATTCCTGCGGCGATCACCTGCTCCGTCATGGAAGGATCCATGCAGGAAAGAATCGCTTTGCCAAGGCTAGTGCAGTACATTGGCGCCACAACGCCTTTAATGGCTCGCGCCGAAATCGCGTGCTTGGGGAACGCCGCCTCGCGGTAGATAATGTTTGTTCCGTAGGGTGTCGCCAAAAAGACCGTTTCTCCGGTCTCTTCCGTCAGTTCCTCCATAAAAGGCCGGATGATCTGCCAGAAGACGTCGTCCTGACTCAGAACGTTGCTCAGTTCCAGAATCTTCAGTCCCAGACGGTACTGGCTGGTTTTGGGATTCTTTTCAATCACACCGCAGGATTCAAACGTGCTCATTATATTATAAATCGAGCTTTTCAGCATTCCACTCAGTTCTGCCAGCTCGCTGATTCCCCGCTCCGGGTGAGCAGAGTTAAAGTAATCAAGCAGTTTTATAGCTTTGTAAAGCGAGCGGACTTTTACCCCATCCGGGTAAGATTCCTGATTCGACATTCTAAAATTCCTCCCAAGCATGACGGCAATGAAACGGATTCTCCCGTTTTTCATCATTAAACTACATTCATTAATTATAAATGAACTTTCTGAAAAGTCAATATGGTAAAAATGGCTAAGAATCCGTTATAAAAATAGCTTTCATCAATAGAAAACGAAAAGTAACGAATAGATCGATTGTTTTCCGTTATTGTGCCTTTTGCTTGAATTGCTGTTAGCGATGTTACATATTTTTTGAATTTTTCTAAATATTATATTGACAGATATGTTAAATGCGCGTACAATCATTTTCAGAACGTTGTTCATCATTAATGAATTACAAAATGTACTTTGTTCTTTATCAATGAACGAGCAACTAAAAACAGCTTGGAGGTAGCTATCGTCCATGAATACGAGTTTTTCAAACGGAGCATGGCCAACCATGATAACCCCATTCAATCATGACAATGGGATAGATTACGGAGCGTTGGACGCGCTTACCGACTGGTATATTGAAAACGGTGCGGACGGGTTGTTCGCAGCGTGTCAGTCGAGTGAGATTTTTCTTCTCTCCCTGAAGGAACGGGAAAAGCTCAGCCGGTTCGTAAAGGATAAGTCCGCCGGGCGCGTCCCGGTCATTGCTTCCGGCCATGTTTCCTATGATCTTCACGATCAGGCGGAAGAACTGAAGCGTATCGCCGAAACCGGCGTGGATGCCGTGATTCTGATCAGTAACCGTCTTGCGGCGGAGTACGAAAGCGACGATGTCTTCATAAAGAGACTTGATTTTCTTCTGCACGAGCTGCCGGAAGACGTCAGCCTTGGCTTTTATGAATGTCCTTACCCGTATAAACGGATTTTGACGCCGAAAGTTCTGAAGTACTGTGTTTCCACCGGCCGTTTCGCTTTTCTAAAAGATACCTGCTGCGATATTGGGCAGATTCGAGAAAAACTGGAAATCCTAAAGGGAAGCAAAATGCATCTGTTTAACGCGAATACCGCCACGCTGGTGGAGAGCATGAAATACGGCGGCACCGGCTACAGCGGTGTGATGGCAAACTTTCAGATGAAGCTTTATTCCTGGCTGGTAAAGCACTGGCAGGAGAACCCCCAGACCACCGACGAGGTGCAGAGCTTCCTGACGATGTGCTCCTTTATCGAACTGAAAAATTACCCGGCAAACGCCAAGTGCTACCTTAACATGATCGGTGTCCCGATGGGAGAAACCGCACGCAAGGGCAGACAGAGCGCACAGACGGATACGGAGCGCCTTGAGCTTGGTCAGTTGGACCGGCTTACTAAGATCATGGAACAAAAACTCGGAATTTCGTAGTTTTGCAGGAGCTATCCCATCTGTCGATTCAGGATATCGGGAAAAGTGACTGTGAAAAATATTTAGGGAGGAAACAAAAAATGAAAAAAACAATTGCCATTTTGGCAGCCGCTGCAATGATGCTTTCCACGCTTGCCGGATGTTCGGGAAGCAGCCAGCCCTCCGGTTCGTCTGCCGGCGCCGCAAGCGCCGGTGCCAGCAGTGCCGCGGGCGGCGCTGCCGGAAGTGCCGTAACCATCAACTATTACGGCGGCTGGACCGGAGCAGACCTCGACAAGATGAGCAATCTTGTCAAAAAGTTCAACGCAAGCCAGACCGCTGTACAGGTGAACTTCACTTCGCTGCAGTGGTCGCAGATGTTCACGAAGTTCCTGGCAGACTATCAGGCAGGCTCCACTCCGGACGTCGTCGCTATGCACACGTTTGAATTAGGCCAGTTCGCCGACATGGGCGTTCTGGATCCCGATGCTGTTAAGGCACTGAACCTGAACGCAAGCGATTATATCAAGACCGCCTGGGACGGCACCATGCTGAACAAAGTGCAGTACGGTGTTCCGCTCGATGTGAACATGCACGCTCTGTATTACAACAAGGATCTGTTTAAGAAAGCCGGCATCTCCGCCGCCCCGACCAATAAGGCCGAGCTGATTGCGGATGCCCAGAAGTTAACGATTGACGCCAACGGCAAGAATGCTTCCGAAAGCGGATTCGATGCTTCCAACGTCAAGCAGTACGGATACGGCTTCCTCCAGAACCATCATGCGTTCTATCAGTCCTTCGCATTGATGAACCAGCAGGGTTACAACCCCTTCACCGACAGCATGACCTCCGTTACGCTTGATCCGGCGAAGACCGGCGCCGCATTCCAGTTCCTTGAAGACCTTGTCAACAAATACAAGGTAACCCCCGCCGGCGAAAAATCCCCGATCGACGACTTTAAGGCCGGCACCGTCGCCATGGTTGTTGATGGCAACTGGCAGCTTTCCGGTGTTGCTTCCGTGAAATTCGACTGGGATACCGCAGCATACCCGCAGATTTTCGACCAGAAGGCTGTGTGGGGCGCTTCCGAAATGGTAACCATCCCGAAGAACAAAGATGCCAACAAGGTTAAGGCTGCCCAGACCTTCATCAAATGGCTCTCCGACAACTCCGCTGAATGGGCTCTCTCCGGTCAGATTCCGGCAAACCTGAGCGCTCAGAAGGCTGCGACAAAGCTCAAGGGCATCGATGCCTACACCTCCGAGCTTGACTATGTCAAGTTCCTGCCCGCAAACAAAAAATCCGTCAAGATTTTCTCCAGTGCTGCTCCGAGCCCGATTCTGACGGCCGCGCAGGGCGCCATGCTCAACCATAAGGATCCTGCCGACATTACAAAACAGCTTCAGGCCGATATCAACAAGGTTCTGGCAGGCTGACCCGATTTAGTCCCGGCGGGCAGTCCCCGAAAGGCTGCCCGCCCTTTTAAATTTAGAAAGAGGTTTCCCTTAGTTTAAGGAGTGATAAGCATATGTCCAACAGACAGACGAACGCGGGCACGGCTGCCCAGAACCTAAAACGGCCGAAGGGCGTGAAGCCTCTGAAGGCCTCACAGGGTAAAATAGCGGCGCTGTTTCTGCTGCCGTACCTTGTTGTGTTTACCGTGTTCCGGCTTGGCCCCAGCATTGCAGGCATTTACATCAGCTTCTGCAAATGGGATCTTGCGGGCTCCCTGTCTTTCATCGGGCTCGACAATTTCAAGCGTATGATCACCGACGGCAATTTTCACATCTCCCTTATTAACACGCTCATCTTTTTTGTGCTGACACTGCCTCCCCTGATTATTCTCAGCCTTCTTCTCGCATCATTTTTCAATCGAAAAATGCACGGCCGGAATGTGGGCAGAGTCGTTTCAATTGTTCCGTATGTGCTGATTCCGGCAGTTGTCGGTATTATCTGGAACTGGATGTACGACAACAACTTCGGTATTCTGAACTACTATCTTAAGAAAATGGGAGGATCTTCGGTACAGTGGCTGACGGATGAGCACGTTGCCCTCATTTCCGTAGCCATTGTGATCATCTGGTCCTTTTTGGGATATAATACCGTTCTGTTCCTGGCTGGTCTGCAGGGAATTTCCAAAGAACTGTACGAAGCGTCTCGCATGGACGGGTGCACGCGTTTTCAGACCTTTACGAAAATCACACTGCCGTTGCTGAAACCGACCACCTCCATGGTGGTTACGCTGACCATGGTCAGCACGGTGCAGCTGTTCGACCAGATTTTTGTTATGACAAACGGCGGACCCGGCACCTCTACCCTCACGATGGTTCAGTACCTGTATACATCCGCCTTCCAGAATTACGAAATGGGCTACGGCTCCGCGATCGAAGTTGCGGTTCTGATTATTCTGGTGATTATGATCTTTATTCAAAATAAACTGCTCAAAGTGGACGAAGGGGTGTAAACGATGGAAAATAAACTCACGAAAAGCCTGCAATATATTCTTCTTGTCGTGATATGCCTCGTCTTTCTGTTTCCGCTCGCTTGGGCGCTGGTGTGCTCCGCAAAGCCCGAAGCCGAAATTCTGAGCTATCCGCCCCGATGGATTCCGCAAACCTTCACCCTTTCCAACTATACGACGGTTTTGCAGAAATACCCGTACCTTTCATGGGGACTGAACAGCCTGATCACGGCCGTCGCCGGAACGGTGCTGATTCTGCTCCTCTCCTCGCTGGCCGCCTACGCGCTGGGGCGTTTTGAGTTCCGCGGCCGCAAGCTGATTTACGGCACAATCGTCACCATGCTTCTGATTCCGATTCAGGCGTACATGATCCCGCTCTATCTGATGTGCGCGAAGATAGGCCTGCTTAACACATATGGCGCCATTATTTTCCCCTCCGCCGCCAACGTGACCAGTATTTTCATCCTGACCAGCTTTTTCAAGGGTCTGCCCCGCGAACTGGAGGAAGCCGCCCGAATTGACGGCTGCGGCGAGTTTACCATCTTTGCGAGAATCATGCTTCCGCTTTCTAAGCCGGCGCTGTCCACCGTCACGATTCTGACGTTTATCGCGAACTGGAACAGCTTCCTGTGGCCGATGATTGCGATCCGTTCCGACAAAATGCTGACGCTCCCGGTGGGCATTGCCCAGTTCATGGGTTCGGTCAACTCCAATGCGCAGTTCCAGTACGGCACTGCTCTGGCTGCCTGCTGCATGGCAATCATCCCGACGATGATCGTTTTCCTTCTGCTGCAGCGGTATTTCGTGGAAGGCATCGCGACCTCCGGAATCAAGGGGTAACGGAGAATGCAGATGGAATCAGCCGGGATGTTCCGGCATGTTGATAAAGAAAACGTTCTGACCGGCAAGCCTCCGTTTGAGGCCTGCCATGCCTCCACCCTTGCTCCCCTGCCGAATGGAGACCTCTTCTGCGCCTGGTTCGCGGGAAGCCGCGAGGGCGCGGACGACGTCGCAATCTGGGGTGCCAGACGCACCGGCGGCGTCTGGCAGAAACCTGAGATTCTTCAGCAGAGCGGGGAGCCTCACTGGAACCCCGTTCTGTTTGTTTGCGGCGACGGCTCCGTCCTTCTGTTCTTTAAGGTTGGGAGGGAAATTGCTTCGTGGCGGACCCTTTTATCCGTTTCCCGCGACAGCTGCCGCACCTGGTCCCCTGCACGGGAGCTTGTTCCGGGTGATCGGGGCGGGCGCGGCCCGGTGCGCAACAAGGCGATTGTTCTTTCCAGCGGTCGCTGGCTCGCTCCGGCCTCTCTGGAAAACGGTCCTTGGCGCTGTTTCGCGGACCGTTCGGATGATGGCGGCAAAAGCTGGGAAAAAAGCAATGAGATTTTTATTCCCCTTTCTGGCGACGGTGAAAAAAGCGCGGCTTACCGCGAAATTCCGGTTTCGGAACAGTCTTTTTCAGGGCGCGGGGTCATTCAGCCGACGCTGTGGGAATCTTCCCCCGACCAGGTCCATATGCTGATGCGCTCGACGGAGGGCCTCATTTACCGGAGCGATTCGGAAGACGGTGGCGAAACCTGGTGCACCGGCTACGCGACCGAGTTGCCCAGCAACAACAGTGGAATCGACCTTGACCGTTCGGATGACGGCCGACTGTTCCTTGTGTACAACCCCGTGGGCAAAAACTGGGGTCCGCGTTTTCCACTCTGCCTTGCCTGTTCCGAGGACAACGGCAAAACCTGGAATAATGCTTACACGCTGGAGGCGCAGGAAGGGGAGTACTCCTACCCGTCGGTCAACTGCTGCGGGAATTCCCTGTTTGTCACCTATACCGATTGCCGAAAAAACATTGCGTTCTGGCAGTTTGACCGGTAACTGTCCACGATTCTGAAAGGGAGACGGAATATGATATGGGACGACCGCATACATCTCGCGCTGTACCGGGGACTTTCCCCGCAGCTCGACCTTGCGCTGGATTATCTTGAAAAAACAGACTTTACCGCGCTTTCCGCCGGAAAATATACCGTTGATGGCGACAAAGTCTTTGCGTTAGTGCAGGAGCCTCGTACCGCCGAACGCGGCGAATGCCGGTGGGAATCGCACGAAAAGTATATTGATATTCAGTATCTGATTTCCGGCCGGGAGCAGATCGGGTTCCAAAGCACCGGCGCGCTTGCCGTCGCGGAGCCGTATGACGCCGGGCGCGACATTGCGTTTTATACGGACAACGGCAAAGGCTTTTTTGTACCGCTGGAGCCGGGAAGCTTTGTTGTGTGCTTCCCGCACGATGCGCACATGCCGCTCGTCTGTGCGGATACTTCGGAGCCGATTAAAAAAGTGGTAATGAAAATAAAAATGTCCGAACCGAATTTCTGAGAAAGAAGAGAGCTACATGTCACGAAAACCGAAAATCCTGGTTGTTGGCAGTTTTGTGATGGACCTGATCGTGAAGACCGGGCGCTTTCCCAACGCGGGGGAGACCGTGCTCGGCCTCGATTATCAGACCGCGCCGGGCGGCAAAGGAGCAAATCAGGCGGTGCAGGCCGCGCGTCTCGGCGCGGATGTGACGATGGTCGGCCGCGTCGGCAAAGACGATTTCGGCCGTCGGCTGATCGATTCCTGCCGGGAAGCCGGTGTGAACACAGACTTTATCGGTGTGGACCGGAAGGCCTGCTCCGCCATCGGCAACGTGCAGCTGGAAATGAAGGACGGCACGACGCGCAACCGCATCATCGTTGTTCCGGGTGCAAACATGGCCATTCGTCCGGCGGATATTGAATTCCTGCAGGAAGCCGTTTCAGAGTACGATATGGTCGTTCTGCAGCTGGAAATCCCTATGCAGATCAACGAGATTGTCGCTGCGTTCGCATACGAGAAAAACGTGCCGGTTATGCTGAATTCAGCGCCCTCCGCTCCGCTTTCGCCAGATCTGCTGTCACACCTAGCCTATATCTCGCCGAACGAGCACGAGGCGGCCGACCTGACGGGCATCACGATCCGCAAGGAAGGCAAAAACGTCAATATGGATGACGTGCACAGTGCGGTGGATGCTCTGATGGCAAAGGGCGTGAAGAACGTGGTCATCACGCTGGGCAACGCGGGCGCCGTCGTGGCAAATCGGGACGAGTTCCTCTATGAGCCGTGTATCGACGTAGTCGAGGTCAAAGACCCAACTGCGGCGGGCGATTCGTTTGTCGGTGCGTTCACGTCTGCAGTCTGTGCGGGCCTCAGCCACAAGGAAGCCCTGCATTTCGCAAATTATGCCGCGACGCTGACCGTTTCCCGCATGGGTGCGCAGCCGTCTCTCCCGAAGCTTGGCGAGGTGCTGCAGCTGATGGAACAGCAAAACGACCTGACATTTGATTCTTCGGCCCTTGACGGCCTGAAACAGGAAGGAGAAAACCTATGATCCCAGAGAATACCAAGCAGGCTCTTAACGACTTTCAGAAAATTTTCACTTCCGAGATAAACGGTTTTATCAAATCCGTTACGCCCGAAAGTCTTGAGTCGGCCGCTAAGATTATTATAAAAGCGAAGAAAAACGGCAACCGCATGCACATTACCGGCATCGGTAAACCGTCCCATGTCGCGGAATATATGGCGTCGCTGTTTTCGTCAACCGGAACCCCGACCTATTATCTCCACGGCACCGAAGCGGTACACGGCTCCTGTGGCCAGCTCGTCGCGGGCGATGTGGTCATCTGCATTTCCAACAGCGGAGAAACCTCGGAACTGAAATCAACGGTTGGCGCTATCAAGAGCAACGGCTGCCATGTGATTTCAGTTACCGGGAATCCGAATTCATGGCTTGCAAAGGAAGGGGAAGCTACCCTTTTGGCTGGCGTCACTCAGGAAGGCGGTCCGCTGAACCGCGCGCCACGCGCTTCCATCCTCGCTGAAATCTATGTGCTGCAGGCGCTCAGCGTCTATCTGCAGGCAGAGCGCGGCCTTTCGCCGCAGGAATACGTCCGGTGGCATCCGGGCGGCACTCTCGGCCATCTGCGCGCCGACGAAAAATAAAGGGAGGCTTTTGCCATGATGAAATCCGGATGCATTCACCCCGGCATTCTGAGCGCACTTTCACTTTGCGGGCACGGCGACAAAATTTTGATCGCTGACGGCAACTATCCGCTGGACGCCAAAAGCGGCTCCGCCGTCAAGGTTTACCTCGGTTTATCGGAGGGAATTCCCACGGTGACCGATGTTCTGAAAGCACTGCTGGAGTCCGTCAATGTGGAAAAAGCGGAAGTGATGGTGCCGGACGGCGATGAGCCGCCGATCTTCGGCGAATTCCGCACGATTCTGGACGGAATGAAGCTCGATGGGATCGACCGGTATGGCTTCTATGACGAATGCGGAAAGCCTGCGGTGCGCCTCGCTATTTCCACGGGGGAAAAGCGCACGTTCGCCAACATTCTGCTCACCGTTGGAGTTGCCTGAACTTTTTAGAGTCTGCTTGTTGAGAATAATGCTAGCTGCGGAATTATAGTAGTTTAAAAAAAGCTGACACCGTTCTTAATCGGGTGTCAGCTTTGCTTTATGTTGTAGCCGGTGGTTGTTAGAAGCCTGTGCAAAAAAGACCTGCCCAAAAGGGGGCAGGTCTTTTTAAGGCAATCATAAAGCAAACGCTCAATATACTGGCGATTCAAAGAGTCTTCGCGTACTGGCCGATTTTCTTATCCATGTTGGTAATATGGGAAGTCAGCCAGCCAATCACCAGCTGATTTGCATTGATGATCACCACAATATTGCCGCCCGATTCGGAATATTCCTTTTTGAGTTTCGTCAGCTGATCAATAAAGGCGGTATGAGCCTGCTTCTGCGCATTGAATTCAGGATATTGAATTTTCATCATATACTGCTCTTCATCATGAAAATGCTTTTTTGTATAGTCATCCAGGAAATCAAGCAATTGGCCGACATACTCACTTGCCTGATGTTTTGCTCCGGCCTCAAAAAGATCATTTGCTTTTTTAAACCAAACTTTATGCTGTTCATCAATCGCAGATACGCCAACCGAAAGATCCGGTGTCCATTCCATAATACAACCTTCTTGTTTTTATTAAAATTTTGGTTTGATTTTATTCCGCTTCAAAATCGTCTTTGCCGACACCGCAAAGAGGGCAGGTCCAGCTATCGGGCAGATCCTCAAATTTGGTTCCGGGGGCAATTCCATGATCCGGGTCGCCCACCTCAGGATCATAAACATAACCGCAAACAGCACAAATGTATTTTTCCATTCTAATTCCCTCCAAAAAATTGATTTTAAATTAGTAATGATAATTATTACTAATTTATGCCATTATATTAGCATAGATGAAGGGTTCTGTCAACCGCTTTTTTCATTTTTTATATACTCTCGAACCGACGGAAAGAGGATTCTCGGCTTCGTAAAGCAGCCGTAAAACAATAAAAAGCCTGATGAATGCTGATTATTGGCATCCATCGGTTTTTTATTTAAATCCTGAGGTTCCATTCGCAAAAATTGAAGCTCCTTTCCAGAAATTAGCAACACGCAAGTGCTCATTGTTAACAATCCGTTCATTGACTTCTGAAAAAAGAAGACTATACTATTAGTTAGTCGATTAATTATTAGTTGACTAATGGTTAACCGGCAAATTAACGAATGAGGAATGATCTTATGACATACGGGGATTACAGTCTGGAAATACTGTTTCGTACCATCTTTCATATGCATATGAACTGCGTGAAAAAGGAATTTGATAAAAACGACTTACAGTCTGCCAGTCATCCGCAGATTCTGTTTATGCTTGCGCACGGCTCTGAAAACAGAGCCTCTCAGAAGGAAATTGCAGATCGGCTTGGAGTGAGTGCGCCGACCGTCGCTGTTTCCGTCAAGCGAATGGAAAAAGCCGGGCTTGTGCGGAAGGTAGCGGATGAAAAGGATCTGCGGCGAAATTTGATTGCTCTTACGGATCAGGGCCACCGGGTTGTTCAGGAGTCGCACGTTGTGTTTCACGCGATTGAGAAAGGCATGTTCCAGGGCTTTTCGGAGCGGGAGCAGGAGCAGCTTAAAACGCTTTTCCTGCGCATCGTTTCCAATCTGGAATCGATGGGAGCAACTCCGCCGGAATTTCTGAAGAAGGGGCACCCGGATTGGAAAAAGGTTTTCAACATACCGGAAGAGGGGAACGAGAGGTAAAAAATGCTGAGAATACTGAAGTATTTACAGAAAAAAGACTGGCTGTTGGTGCTATGCAGCGTTGTTTTCATTGTGGCGCAGGTTTTTCTTGATTTGAGACTGCCGGACTATATGGCGAATATCACCCGGCTTGTGGAGATCAAGGGCAGTCAGATGAGCGATATTCTATCCGCGGGCGGCTGGATGCTGCTCTGTGCCTTGGGGAGCCTTGTTTCTTCCGTCTGCGTGGCGGGCTTCGCGGCCCGCGTGGCGGCCAACTTTTGCAGTCGGCTGCGCGAACTGCAGTACGATCGGGTGGAAGCCTTTTCCATGCGGGAAATCAACGGCTTTTCCACCGCAAGCCTGATTACCCGATCTACCAACGATATCACACAGATTCAGATGATCATCGCGATGGGGCTGCAGGCATTTATCAAGGCGCCGATTACGGCCGTATGGGCGGTCTCCAAAATTGCGGGCAAGGGGTGGTCCTGGACCGCGGCGACGGCGTTCGCGGTGTTGGTGCTGATCCTGATGATCGGGGCCGTCATCATTTTTGCCATCCCGAAATTCCGGAAGATTCAGGGCCTGACGGATAACCTCAACCGCGTGACGAGGGAAAATCTCACCGGTCTTCGTGTTGTGCGGGCCTATAACGCCGAAGAGTACCAGGAAGACAAATTCGAACAGGCCAATTCTGAGCTTACCGATACCAACTTATATACCAACCGGATCATGGCAATTATGATGCCGGGCATGGGAATGATTATGAACGGGCTGAGCCTGGCAATCTACTGGATCGGCACCTATCTGATTAATTCCGCAGGCATGGCGGACAAAATCACGCTGTTTTCCGACATGGTCGTCTTTATGAGCTATGCGGTTCAGGTCGTGATGTCCTTTATGATCCTCAGCATGATCTTCATTATGATGCCCCGTGCTTCCGTGGCCGCACGCCGCATCGCAGACGTGATAGAAACGAAGTCGACGGTTCTGGACGGAAGTCGGACTGCGTCTCCGACCGACGAACAGGGAACGGTGGAATTTCGGAACGTCAGTTTTCAATATCCCGACGCGGCCGACAACGTGCTGGAGAACGTGAGCTTTACGGCGCGTAAAGGCGAAACCGTCGCGTTTATCGGCGCGACCGGCAGCGGCAAAAGCACGCTGCTCAATCTGGTACCGCGCTTCTACGATGCAACCGAGGGCGACGTGCTGGTTGACGGTGTCAACGTGCGGGAGTATACGCAGGAAGCCCTGCACAACAAATTCGGCTATGTGCCGCAGAGGGCCGTGATGTTTTCCGGCACGGTAGAGTCCAACGTCGCTTACGGCGACAACGGCCGGGACGCTTTTACCCGAGACGATGTGGAAAAAGCGGTCGATATCGCGCAGAGCAGAGACTTTGTTGAGAATATGCCCGACGGTTACGGCGGAGCGGTTGCGCAGGGAGGAACCAATCTTTCCGGCGGCCAGAAGCAGAGGCTTTCCATCGCCCGAGCCGTTTGTCGGAAACCGGAAATTTATCTGTTCGACGATTCCTTCTCGGCACTCGACTATAAAACCGACCGTGCGCTGCGCACGGCACTGAAAGAAAAAACCACTTCCGCTACGACTCTGATTGTCGCACAGCGCATCGGCACCATCATGGATGCGGACCGGATCATCGTGCTGGACGAAGGCAGAGTCGTCGGAATGGGTACGCATGAAGAGCTGATGAAAAACTGCCCGGTCTATCAGGAAATTGCGTATTCTCAGCTTTCAAAGGAGGAACTGGCATAATGGGAAAAAATGAATATGTCGTCGGGCAGAATCAGTCCGCGCCGCGGCGTGCCCACATGGGCGGGCCGGGCCAGGGCCATATGGGCGGAACGGGCGAAAAGGCCCGAGATTTTAAAAAGACCTGGAGCCAGCTGATCGCATACGCAAAACCGCAGCTTCCGGCTATGGTCGCTGCGCTGGTCTGCGCGGCAATCGGATCGATCCTCTCGCTGATCGGGCCGAATCAGCTCAGCAAAATTACCAATCTGATCACCGCCGGTTTCATGAAGGGAATCGATATCGCTGCCGTTACGAAAATCGGTGTCACACTGGTTGTCATTTATGCGCTCAGCACCCTCCTTTCCTTTTCCCAGGGGTTTATCATGGCGACCGTCACGCAGATCATTACGAAACGGATGCGCGCGGATGTCTCCCATAAAATCAACCGGCTGCCGATCAGCTATTACAACAAAACCTCCACCGGCGATGTGCTCAGCCGTGTCACCAACGACGTGGATACCATCGGTCAGACAATGAACCAGAGCATCGGTTCGCTGGTTTCCGCAATCACGCTATTTCTAGGCTCTCTGGTCATGATGCTGCTGACGAACGTTATCTTAACGATAGCAGCCATTGCGGCAACCGCCGTCGGGTTTGTGCTGATGACAGTGATCATGTCGAAATCCCAGAAATACTTCCTTGTTCAGCAGCGGAATCTCGGCGCGATGAACGGCCACGTTGAAGAAATTTACGCGGGCCACGATGTCGTCAAGGCGTACAATGCGCAGAGGGAAGCAAAGAAAACGTTTGACGAAATCAACGGAGCACTGCGCGACAGCGCGTTCCGCTCGCAGTTCCTGTCCGGCCTGATGATGCCGATCATGACCTTTATCGGAAACTTCGGCTATGTGGCCGTCTGTGTTGTCGGGGCCGTGCTCGCCGTCCGGGGAACCATTACCTTCGGCGTGATCGTGGCGTTCATGCTGTACATCCGGCTGTTTACCCAGCCGCTTTCCCAGCTGGCACAGGCGGCCACCAGCATGCAGTCCACCGCGGCCGCGGGCGAACGCGTGTTTGAGTTCCTCGGCGAAGAGGAAATGGCAGATGAAAGCAGTAAAAAAACGCACCTTGCCGGGGCGAAAGGCGAGGTCGAATTCCGCCATGTGCATTTTGGTTACGAGGACAGCGATCGGACGGTGATCAATGACTTTTCAGCCAAAGCGAAGCCGGGGCAGAAAATCGCGATTGTGGGTCCGACCGGGGCGGGCAAGACGACAATGGTGAATCTTCTCATGCGCTTCCACGAGATCAAGAGCGGCGAAATTCTCATCGACGACGTGCCGATCAGCCAACTTACTCGGGAAAATGTTCACGAGCTTTTCTGCATGGTGCTGCAGGATACCTGGTTGTTCGAAGGGACCATTCGTGAAAATATTGTTTACTGTAAAAAGGGCGTCACCGACGGCGAAGTGGAGCGAGCATGCCGTGCGGTGGGAATCCATCATTTCATCAAAACGCTGCCGAAGGGCTACGACACGGTTTTGACTGACGAAACAAGCCTTTCAGCAGGCCAGCGGCAGCAGATTACCATTGCCCGCGCGATGATTCAGGACGCGCCGATGCTGATCCTCGACGAGGCGACCAGTTCCGTGGATACACGCACGGAGCTGCAGATTCAGAAGGCCATGGATCAGCTCATGGAAGGCCGCACCTCATTTGTCATTGCGCACCGCCTTTCCACCATCAAAAACGCCGACATCATCCTTGTGATGAAAAACGGCGACATCATTGAAAGCGGCACGCACGAGGAACTGCTTGCAAGGGGCGGTTTCTACGCGGAGCTTTATAACAGCCAGTTTGAAAAGGCGTCGTAAGCATAAAAACAGAAAAAGCGGGCCCCTTGCGGGCCCGCTTTTTCCGTCTGCACATTCAGTCGACTTTTCTCCACTGGGTTTCCGGATGTGAATTTGCACAGCTTTTGTTCGGGCAATGGGGCAGTTTTTCCTCATCCTTGATCAGAATTGCCTCGTCGCCGCAGTGAACGCATTGATAAATTCCCCTGCCTGGATTTTTACCGATATCATAGAGCACAGCGCATCTCCTCCGTTCCCCTTCGTTATAGCACGATTCGCAATTTTTGCAAGAGGAAGAACTCAATTTTATCCTTTGGAAAGGCAAATTCGAAAAAAGGAAAGGGGGACGAACCCGGCGACGGTGAACGGGAGCCGGAGGCTCTTCAAATTTCAATCCGACACTTTTTCAGCGAGCCGACATAGAATGAAACAGATCAGCAGGAAAGGAGGGGATCGGCATGAATAACGGATGCCGACGTCCAGGCTGCAACATTGGTCCGGCGCTGCGTGATTACGGTCCGGAACCGTTCACGGTCGACATTGCGGCGGCCACCAGGCGAAACAACACGTTCCGCACCGCCTTATGGACGGGTAGTCATCTTCAGCTGACCCTGATGAGCATTGGTGTCGGCGATGAAATCGGGCTCGAACTTCATCCCGATACGGATCAGTTCCTCCGTATTGAACAGGGCCGGGGAACCGTCAAAATGGGCGGCAGCCAGGATAATCTGAATTTTCAAAGGCAGGTTACCGTGGGCGACGCGATTCTGGTGCCTGCCGGAACTTGGCACAATCTGATCAATACGGGAAACGTACCGCTGAAGCTGTATTCAATTTATGCTCCGCCGAAACATCCTCACGGAACAGTCCACCGTACAAGAGCCGACGCAATGGCGGCGGAATAATGCTGAGCGCCTCGCCTTCGGGCAGGCGCTTTTCTTATGGAGCGCTCCTTCCCTTCGCTTCCCTTATATGCTACACTGAATGCAGTACCGCCCCCGCGAAAATCAATTCGGGGAAGCGGAGTACCGAACAACTCAGATTAGGGTGGGATTGCACAATGAAACAGATCGTCTTAGGCAGCACAGGGATTACTACAGTCCAGAACGCGTTCGGCGCCTTGCCGGTTCAGCGGGTGGAAATGCGGGAGGCCGTCCGACTGCTGCGGGAAGCGCTCAACGGCGGCATGACTTTTTTCGACACCGCCCGTGCCTATTCGGACAGTGAAGAAAAGCTGGGCAACGCGTTTGAGGGCGAACGCAGCCGAATCGTTCTTGCTTCCAAAACAGCCTCCGGAACCCCGGAAGGTTTCCGGAACGACCTCGAAACCTCGCTGCGGCTGCTGAAAACGGATTACATCGATATCTACCAGTTTCACAATCCCGACGTCTGCTATCGGCCCGGCGACGGAACCGGCATGTACGAGTGCATGCTGGAGGCGAAGAGGCAGGGGAAAATCCGTCACATCGGCATTACCAATCACCGGCTTACTCTGGCGCGTGAGATTGTGGACTCCGGCCTTTATGAAACACTGCAGTTTCCGTTCAGCTATTTGTCCTCCGAGACGGAAATTGATCTGGTCCGCCGGTGTGAAAAGGCGAACATGGGTTTTATTGCTATGAAGGCGCTTGCGGGGGGACTCATCACCGATTCCGCTGCGGCATTCGCTTTTATGTCACAATTTGATGGCGTACTGCCGATCTGGGGCATTCAGCATGAAAACGAACTTCGGGAGTTCCTTTCCTATATCAATGAGCCCGCACAGATGACGTCGGAGCGCCGGGCCTTCATTGACCGCGAAAAACGGGATCTCACCGGCGATTTCTGCCGCGGCTGCGGCTACTGCCTGCCGTGTCCCGCCGGAATTGAAATTTACAACTGCGCGCGGATGTCGCTGATGATCCGCCGCTCTCCGTCGCAGAACTTGCTGACGCGGGAAGCGCAGCAAAAGATGGAGAAAATTGCGGACTGTATCCATTGCGGCGCATGCAAATCACGCTGTCCCTACGGCCTTGACACGCCGGAGCTTCTGCGCAAAAACTACGAGGATTACAAAGAAATTCTCGCCGGAAATGTAAAGGTCTTTTGATTTATCAAGCAAAAATAATGCTATAATGAAATCGAAAAATTCTGAAAGAAGGCTTTTCCGTGCGACTGATCCCGTTGAAACTGAGCGTAACAACCTGCTATCTGATTCCGGCGGGCGGGAAATACCTATTGGTCGACACCGGCTACGAAGAGGACTGGGATCTGTTTCAAACAAGGCTGAACGGGGTTTCGGTTGAGCTTTCCCAGATCAGCCATATTCTGCTGACGCATCACCACGACGACCACTGCGGTCTGCTGGGCCCCATCCTGAAGGAAAATCCTTCGGTCCGGGTCGTCGTTTCGCAGTCCACAGCGGAGCTGCTCCGTATAGGCGAAAACGACCAAACTCACGGTGGCGGTCTGCTCAACAAGCGGGTTGCTTTTCTGATCCGCAGGAAGCAGTTCTATGTTTCCGTAATTCTTCGAAAGAAAGTGAATAAGGCGAAGAACCTGAAATTTCAGCCGTATGAGGTCCGGGATTGCGACGTTGTCTTCCAGGGGGAGCCGGAGCTTCGGCAGCTTGGCATGGAACTGGATGGCAGGATAGTGGAAACGCCGGGGCACACGGTGGACTCTGTTTCCGTTCTGTTCCCCGACGGGGCCTGTCTAGCCGGCGACGCGGCGGCGAATATGCTGCATTTTGCCGGAACGAAATACTGTGTGATCTTTATCTGCAATATGGGTGAATATTACAAAAGTTGGCAAAAACTGCTGGACGCCGGCGCAAAGCGCATCTTTCCCGCTCACGGGAAACCGTATTCCGCCGAAAAACTTCGGCAAAACCTCGGGAAAAACAAAGCCGAGAATTTGGTTCATTACCGCTGAAAAAAAGAGACGGAGTTTCGCTCACGTCTCTTTTTTTGTACCGGAAAACAGGTAGATTTCCGGCGAATCGACAATCATGTCGATCTCGAAGAAATCGGAAAATTCGGCGGCTTCCTCTGAAGCCGGACGCAGGGGCCAGGAAATGCGGCTGACCGCTTCCCCGGTGTGACAGCCATTGATGATCTGCCTGCCGCCGCCGTGGGCGACCGTCAGTCTCCCACCGGGAGTGAGCAGCTTTTCAGCCTGTACAGCAAGGGCCTTTTTTTCACCGAAATGCGGGTATGCGTTGAAAATTATCGCCGCGTCGAATCCGGTTTCCTTCACTTGAAACAGATCGGAGGCCAGCAGGCGAAGGCGCGGGTCGGAGTATTTTTCGCGTGCCCGTTCGATCATTCTGTCGGACAGGTCCACCCCCAAAAGCAGAGAGGGGTTCCGCGAAAGCAGCTCCGGGAACAGCACACCAGTGCCGCATGCGATATCGATGACCCGGGCACTCTTCCGAATTCCGGCGAGTGTGACAATTGCCGCGATTTTGTTCGCGTCAATCCAGTTCTCTTCATCCCAGGTGTCGGCCATATGGTCAAAAAACTGTTTTATCGTGGTTTGGCTGTTGCAGTCCATAGACGTTTCACGGTTCCTTTTCATCGTATTATAAAAACCATGAAGCAAGCCGCTTCCTGCAGCGTGCCTTCATGGTTTTCGTTATCGTGTTGTGGTTGGCAGCTTTCGTTTCCATTTTGCCATATGACGGAAGAAAAGTCAATTTTTTTACGCATGAAAGGAATTTCCTATTCCACCGCACCGATTTATGGTATATTGAAAGAAAATGGGTGTATGGAAATGGGGGGCTGCCCAATGAATGAGCAGAATCTTGCAAAAATTACGGAACTGCGGCATAGCCTGCACCGTCACGCGGAACTTTCATGCAGCGAGACGGAGACAAAAGAGCTTTTAATTCGGTTTCTCATGGAACATACGACGCTTGAAATTGTTGATCGGGGAGCCTGGTTTTATGCGGTACACCGGGAGCCGTCGGAGCATACAATCGCTTTCCGCGCGGATTTCGACGCGCTTCCGGTTCCGGACGGAACGGCGAAGCATCTTTGCGGGCACGACGGGCACAGCGCCGCCCTTTGCGGCCTGGCTATGGAATTGGAAGGGGAACGGGTCGGGAAAACTGTAGTGCTGGTATTTCAGCACGCGGAGGAAATCGGGGTTGGCGCAAAGGAATGCGTTTCGGTGATCCGGGAATGCGGCGTCAATGAAATTTACGGAATGCACAACATTCCGGGTTACCCCAAAGGGGAACTCCTAATTCGGAGAGGAACAATGGCATGCGCCTCCAAAGGGATGATTCTGTCTCTCACAGGGACGCCGGCTCATGCTGCCTATCCGGAAGACGGGAAAAATCCTTCCTTCGCCGTAGGAAAACTGCTGGAGGAGATCCGGTCGCTTTCCAACCCGGTGCTTTATCAGCAACTGGTGCTGTGTACGGTCGTCGGGATTAAGGTGGGAGAAAAATCGTTTGGTGTTTCCGCAAGCGAAGGAGAACTTTATCTTACGATCCGCGGCGCGCTGGAGGAGGAGTTGGAAAAGCTGCAGTCCGGAATTGAAAAAAAAGCGAAAGAACTGTCGGCAGCAGAGGGACTCCGGCTCCGGATTTCCTATATGGATGAATTTCCCGCTACGGTCAACCATGACGGAGCTGTTGATTTGGTCCTTCGGGCGGCGGAAAAAGCGGAAAGACCGCATCACATTCTGGAAGAACCTATGCGGTGGTCGGAGGACTTCGGGTACTACCTTAAAGAGACAAACGGCGCTTTTTTCGGAATCGGAGCAGGTGAAAGTTGTCCTGCACTTCATACCGCGGACTATGAATATCCCGACGATCTTCTGACGGACGCGGTGTCGGTTTGGGAAAGTCTTATTTAAGAAAAACCGGACAGAATTTTACACTCTGCCCGGTTTCTTATTCAATTGCGGATGCTTAAAATGTTACCCCTGACCGCTGTCGGGCTGTGAGATTCCTTTCAGGGCTTCACCGGCGCTGTTCTGCTGGGAAGGCTCCGTCGAGATATCCCCAAGCGAAACGATTCCCACAAGATTGTTGTTGTCAACAATCGGCATCCTGCGGATCTGATTGTCGCTCATGATTCGGGCGACGTCGTTGACATCCATCTCAGGATTTCCCACAACAGGGTTTTTGCTCATGACATCCGAAACCTTCTGCTGTTTGGTGTCGCTTCCGGAAGCGGAGGAGCGGAGGGCGATATCCCGATCCGTTACAATGCCGACTACCTTGTTTTCGCAGCAAACCGGGATGGAGCCGACATTATGCTGTTTCATCAGCTGTGCGGCCCGTTCAATGCTTTCATCGGAATTTATGCTTGCAATCTCTTTCGACATAATATCCTTTGCTTTCATTGTGAATCACCTCCTTTGCTAGATTTCCCGCCGTTAACTTTTTTATTACTGCCATCTTGAGGGCATTGAAAAAGGAGGAAAATAGTGGGGGTATTATTGAAGTATTATGGAAATAATGTTATAATTTGAAAAAATAAGTCGAAAATCACAGAGAATCGGTCTATTTCTGATGGAGCGGCAAGGGGCAGAGAAGAACATGGATGTCGGCAAATGCGGGAGCATCAAATCCTTTCTGTTCGGGAGCGTTCCCGAGTCCTATCAGCGTGAGTTTCACTGTATAATCCGGGCAACCAATCTGCGGAGGGGAAAAATCACGGCCGCGGCGTTACTGGCCCTGCAGACAGTATCTTTTGCCGTTTCTCTGGCGACGGAGAAACGGATTTTTCTGGTACAGACCAGCAACTATTATTTGGCCATGTATCTTGTGATAACGGTTGCTATGGCCTTCTTTTTTGCGGTGTTCGACCATCTTGAGAAAAAAACCTCGGGAGGCGCTTTCGCCACGTGGGCGGCCGGAACGGCTTTCGCAGCGTTCATTCTGTTCTGGTGCGCTGGCAAAAGTCTGCTGGATCAGTTTTCCTCTGGAAAGATTGCGCCCTACAGCATAGCGACAATCTGTATCGCAGTTGTAGCAGTCTACCCGCCGAAAATTATTCTGCCTGTTTTCGGTGCGGCAGAAGTGTTTTTTGTTGTTATGATGCCGCATTTTCAGCAATCCTCTGCGCTTTCCTCAAGCAACCGATGGAACAGCGTCTATTTTGTCCTTCTTGCCTGCGTAATCTCCGCTGCGATGTATCGAAGCAAAATTAATGATTTCAATAACAGTCGAATTATTCAGAAAAAGAACAATGAATTGGAGCGAATCAACCGCGAACTTACAGAAACCAACCGGGCGCTCGAAAAACTCTCCGTGACGGACGGGTTGGCCGGCGTTTACAATCGCTCCTTTTTTGACCGGTCGATCCGGGTGGAATCCGATCAGTGCAGGAAAAACTGCTGCCCGCTTTCCATGATTATGCTGGATATCGACTATTTTAAAGAATTCAACGATCATTACGGCCATCAGGCCGGCGATGACTGCATTCGCAAGGTGGCGGCGGCGCTGACTTCCTGTGTGAAACGTTCCAGCGACATTGTGGCTCGGTACGGTGGGGATGAATTTGCGGTGATTTTGCCGAACACGGGACTCGAAGGAGCCATGAATATCGCAAAACAGATTCGGATCGGAGTGGAAAGCCTGTCCATTCCGCACGGATTTTCTGATACGGCTCCGTTTCTTACGATCAGCCTTGGTGTGGATACGATGGAGCCTTCCGAAGCGCTGGCTGTTTCCGATTTTATTCGGCGTGTGGACCGCGCTCTGTACGAGGCGAAAAAATACCGCGACCGCGTAATGGCGGCTCACCCCGAGGTCTGTTAAATCAAATTCGAATCGCAAAGGCGTCAGCCGGATTTTTCCATCCGTGCCCGACGGCTTTTTGCTTTTAAAGGAATTAGGAAATAACGGCGAATTCGTGAATAGGGTTGATAATTGTCAGTTTATAGTTTATAATCAGAGCAGAAAATATAACTTCTGGTATTAAAAGGCCAAGAGTCCGTATAAATTTTGTCATATCTGTGAATTTGCAGGGATACTGGAGTGAAACGATTTTGAAAAAAGGCTTCAAACGGATCCGGATACTGCTGCTTTGCGGAACTTTGCTGGCTGTTACCAGCTTGCCGGAAATGAGATTCGGCGCTGCTGCAACTGCCCGGACAACCGATTATCTGAATCTGCGCACAGGCGCGGGTACCAATACAAATGTAATTGCGACGATTCCCATAAACACTTCCGTTACGGTTCTGGATTCCTCCGACAGCCAGTGGGTTAAAATCAAGCTGTCCGACGGCAGGAGCGGGTATTGCGCAAGGCAATACCTTCTGTTTTCCGGTTCCGTTCCTCTTGCAACCGCCGCGTCCGGGAACACCGTTACTGCGGTTACGACGGACAACCTGAATCTGCGTTCCGGTGCTTCCCAAACCTCCGGAATTGTGACGGTGCTTGCGAAAGGCACATCGCTTAAAGTAATCGACAACTCGAACGCAAAGTGGGCCAAGGTGAGCACGTCGAGTGGAAAACAGGGCTGGTGTAGCAAAAGCTACCTGAAGATTTCGTCTGCTTCCTCCGGCTCGTCAACCTCGTCCGGTTCTTCCGGTTCCAAACCGACAGCCTCCGGGCTGACGGCCAAAACGACGGATTATCTCAATCTGCGCTCCACTGCGGCAGCCACCGGCAAAGTGGTTCTGACGCTTTCCAAAGGCGAAACGCTGACCGTACTCGATAACTCCAATTCAAAATGGGTTAAGGTAAGAACCTCGGGTGGGAAAGAAGGTTGGTGCAGCCGGCAGTATCTGAGCGTATCGGGCTCCGGTTCAGCCTCATCCCAGAGTTCTTCTTCTTCGCGGCCTGCTTCCTCTTCGCGGCCTGCTTCCTCTTCGCAGGTGCCATCGTCCTCCTCTTCTCAGGTTTCTTCCTGTGTCTCTTCGGATTCTTCTTCCAGCGGGGGGGCGCAGACGGGCGACAACGGCGGAACGGTTCCCGGCGCCAAGACGGTTACGGGCGCCGTGGTAACGGCCGACGTGCTTCGCCTGCGCGCCTCCGCGGGAACGGACGCGCAGGTTCTGGCAAACCTGACGAACGGTACCAGCCTGACAGTTCTCGACGCTTCCAACTCCGATTGGATCAAGGTCCAGACCTCCGACGGAAAAGCGGGATATGTCAGCTCCGCTTATTTGCGGCTTTCCTATTCGGATGGCTCCACTTCCTCCAACAGTGGCAGCAGCAACGGAGGCGGCGGCAATGCGTCCGGGCTTTCTCTCTCCGCTTCCTCGCAGAGCATACCGCTTGGCAAAACGCTGTACCTCAAGGCAACCGCCAACCCGGATGATGCGGATATCTCCTGGAGCAGCAGCAATGCCGGCGTCGCAACGGTAACGAACGGATATGTTACGGCGGTAGGCAAGGGCAGCGCTGTTATCACGGCTTCCTCGGGCTCCTGCAAGTCTGCCTGTACCGTTTCGGTTACGGATGCTGAACCGGTGCGCACGGCTTACGCTTCGCCCAACGTCGTTGGGCCGGGTCAGACCATTACGCTGACGGCGGTTACGGATTCATCACGGACCGGTGTTCAGTTCGTTGTAAAAAAGCCGGACGGTGGCACGACGACCGTCACAGCTTCCAGCAGCCAGCAGGAAACTACCAATGGCGTTGTCACGAAAAAATGGACGGGTACCACTTCGTTTACGGCTCCCGGCACCTATTCCGTACTGGCAACCTCCACCGCGGGCGGCGGCTATAGCTCCTCTGGATTCACGACCAGCTTGTTCATTGCCACCCAGAGCGATTATACGGTTACCACGTCAGAGGAACGCAGGGCGAGCGATAAAATGATTTCCCTGATCTCCCAGTGGGAGGGATACCGCGCCGCCGTCTACGCAGATACGCTTTCCTCCACCTCCGTGCCGACCATTGGCTACGGCTGCACGCTGGGTGCCAACGCGGTTTTCTATAACAACATGAGCCAGACGGAAGCCTGGTCGATGATGGTCAATAAGATCAACGCTTCTTCCTATACGACCGAGCTGAATAAGATGATCCAGAACAACAAGTTCCGGATGAGCCAGAATCAGGCGGACTGTCTGATCAGCTTCGCTTATAATGTGGGTTCTGGTTATTTCAACAGTTCGGATGAGATGGACTTTATCAAGATCATGAAGAATGCCGTGGTGCCTCCCGCATTTTCCGCCGGGACCACCTACCCCGCGAGCGTGACACTGGACACGGTGGTTCGTGCACAGTCCGGGAATCTTTCCTCCGTCACAGGGAACATTTCAGCCGGAACCGCCGTGTCGGTTACAGGGGGGGATTTTTCCAATACGCGGGACGGATGGTATAAGGTACAGACGAACGACGGTACATACGGTTGGATTAATTCTGCCTACGTTTCGTTCAGCGATAATGCCAATCTGGTCCACGACCTGAATTATACGAACGCTTACGCGTTCGGCACGGAGCTGATCCGCTGGAATCAGGCGGGCGGGAAATTCTACACCGGTCTGTTTTATCGGAGACTCGGCGAGGCGAACGTTTACAATTACAACGATTACAATGCGCTGCGCAGCAACCAATACGGATACTCCTATCCGGACGCAGCGGCTTCTCTGAGCTGAACCACAGCAATAAAAAATGCCTTCCGGCTTTGGCCGGAAGGCATTTTTTAACGACAGAACTTTTTAGAGTTCCTTCATCCAGTACTTTCGGTCCAGACTCCGGTACTGCACCGCTTCGGCCACGTGAGAGGGCCCGATTGCCTCGCTTCCATCCAGATCGGCGATCGTGCGGCAGACTTTTAAAATCCGGTCGTAGGCCCGAGCGGAAAGTCCGAGACGGTCGAAAGCCTTTTTTAATAGAAGGCGGCCCGCGTCGCTCAGATCGCAGAGCTCGTGCAGACTGTCCGGCGTAATCCGCGCGTTGCATGATATTCCGGTTCCGCGAAAGCGTTCGTTTTGAATTTTCCGCGCGGCGTTCACCCGTGCACGGATCGCGGCGGAGCTTTCCCCGGCTTCCGAGGAATCAAGCTGCTCAAATTCGACGGGCGGGACCTCCACATGCAGGTCGAGCCGATCCAGCAGCGGTCCGGAAACCCGCGAAAGGTAGCGCGAAACGGCTTGCGCGGAGCAGGTGCAGCGGCGGGTCGGGTGCCCGAAATATCCGCAGGGGCAGGGGTTCATGGCGGCCACAAACATGGCAGAGCAGGGGTAGCTGACGGTGCCGCCCGCACGGGAAATCGTCACGATCCCGCTTTCAATCGGCTGCCGCAGCACCTCCATGGCGCTCCGTGAGAATTCGGGCAGCTCGTCCAGAAAAAGCACGCCGTTATGTGCAAGCGAAATTTCTCCCGGCCGCGGGATGCTGCCGCCTCCCGAAAGGCCCGCGGGGGAAACGGTGTGGTGCGGCGCGCGAAACGGCCGCGTGCGGATCAGCGAGGCCCCAGGCGGGATGGTTCCCGCAACCGAGTGAATCTTGGTTGTCTCAATGGTTTCCTCAAAGGTCATTTCCGGCAGAATGGAAGGGATGCGCTGGGCGAGCATGCTTTTGCCGGAGCCGGGCGGGCCGATGAGCAACACGTTATGCCCGCCCGCAGCCGCGATTTCAAGGGCGCGTTTCGCCTCGGACTGCCCGCGCACGTCGGCAAAATCGGGGCAGGCGACAGTTTCACCGGTATCTTCCGGATTTGGCTTTGCAGGTTCAAGAGGTACCTCACCGGTGAAGAATTTCAGCAGCTGAATCAGGTCGTGAATCGGGTAAACTTCGAGGCCCTCCACGGCGGCTCCCTCGGCTGCGTTGGCCTCCGGCAGGAACAGGCGCCGGAAACCCTCCTCCTTCGCGCGAATCGCCATGGGTAAAACGCCCCGAACCGGCCGCGTTTCCCCGGTCAACGAAAGCTCGCCGAGGAAAACACATCCCTCCGTAGAGGCCGCAAGCTGGCCGGTCGCTTTCAAAAGGGCGATCAGCAGGGGAAGGTCGTAGATCGGCCCCTCCTTCCGCTTGTCCGCCGGTGCGAGGTTTACGGTGATGCGGCTCACCGGAAAGTCGAATCCGCAGTTTTTCATCGCGGAGCGAACCCGGTCTCGTGACTCCTTCACGGCCGCGTCGGGCAGGCCGACCACTTCAAAGGAGGGCAGACCGGAGGAAAGATCTGCCTCTACCTGAACCAGAAAAGCGTCCATGCCATATAATCCCATGCTGTATACCTGTGAAACCATTTATCTTCAATCCTCTTTCCAATGGATGCAGAAATCAAGTGAAATATCTCCGAAACGTCGGGAAAAACGTAGGGCTAAACAAATAAAGACAAAAGCACGGTAATGATTCCGGAAACACAGAGCGAAAGGCCGCTCATGGCTCCTTCGATTTCTCCAATTTCAATTGCCTTGGAAGTACCGACGGCATGGCTGCATGCTCCGATGGCAACGCCCCTCGCAACGGGATTTTCTATCCGGAAGAGCTTAATCAGAACGGGCGACAGTATCGCGCCGAGAATTCCGGTAATAATAACGGCCGCGACCGTCACCGGCACAATTCCCCCGTTCTGTCGGGAAATTTCCATGGCGATCGGCGTTGTGACAGATTTCGGCAGCATGGAAAGCGTCAGCCTGTTTCCCAGATGAAAGGCTCTGCACAGCAAATAGGCGCTTCCCATCGAGGTCACGGCCCCGGCCAGACATCCGGCCAGAATCGGCAGAAAATACTCTTTCAATACGTGAATCTGATTATAAACCGACAAAGCAAGCGCAACGGTTGCCGGGGCAAGAAACATGGTGATAACATCTCCGCCGGTACTAAAGCTTTTAAGAGGAATATGAAATGCCTTTAAAAATACAATTACAAGAGCAATCGCGATTAAAAGTGGATTTGCAATCGGGGATTTTACCTTTTTGTTGATCTCCACACCCAGAGCGAATGCGGCAACGCTGAGAACAATGCCGAACAGAGGCGAAGACAGGACGTTATTCATGCTCCTTTTTCCTTCGCTTTTCCTGTAATTTTATAACGGCTGTAACCGTTTGGGAGGCAGCCCAGAAGGTAAGTACGGTGGTAATCAGGCAAACCAGCAGCAGCGGCAGGATGCTCCCTTCGACATAACGGTAATTATCCAGAATGCTGACCCCTGCGGGAATAAAAAAGAAAGCCATATTTTTCAGAAGAAAACTGCTGTTTTTTTCGATGTGATGAGGCTTTATAATCTGCAGGCACAATAAGATCAGCAACAAAATCAATCCGATAACGCTGGCGGGCACTGTGACCGGCAAACACGACGATATGAGCTGCCCGACCAGGCAAATGCCGAAAACAATGCCAAACTGCTTGATAATTTCCACGATCAGTTCCCCTTTGTGTTTTCAATGTGTTGAAGCAGAATGAATTTGGTAGGACCAATAGTCTCATGAAAGTATAACTTTATCGAAGTGCATTGTCAATAAAAGCAGGAACAAAAGGGAAAAAGTCGAATGCCTGAAAATGGAAAAACAAATTTCTTCCTGAAACAGTATACTCCCATGTACGCCCGGATGCAATTCCTCCTTTTTCGGCCTTCAAGATGTGAGAAAAATACGGCGGACCGGTTGACTTCCGGCCTGCCGTAATGTATGATGAAGATGTGAAACTGACATGTGTCACGAGGTGTTTACCTTGGCTGACGTTCTATTTTCGGATTATACCGACGACCGGCTGGCCGGTCTGGCAAAGGAGGGCGATTCGGACGCCTTTGCCGAACTGACGGCACGGTATATGTTTCTGGTCAGGGCGAAGGCCGCGCCGTTTCATCTGACGCAGCTGGAGCCGGACGATCTGTGTCAGGAGGGTTTGGTTGGCCTCCTGAACGCAGCGAAAAGCTTTGATCCGACCGGCCGCGCTTCCTTTCGCACCTATGCGGGAATCTGCATTGAGAACCGCATTATCATGGCCTGTCGGGCGGCACTTAGCCGGAAAAACAGTCCGCTGAGTGATTTTGTGTCCCTGAGCGGGGAGGAATCCCCGGATTTTCCGCAGCAGGGCGGAAAATGGGACCCGGAGGCCGCGCTGACGGACAGCGAAGGCGTGAATCAGATGTGGAGCAGGATTGAAGCGGAACTTTCCCAACTGGAATTTCAGGTCCTGAAGCTCTATTTGAGCGGGTACAATTACAGCGAGATTGCCCACAAGCTTTCCATCACTTCAAAAGCGGCCGACAACGCCCTGCAGCGCGTGCGCGTGAAGCTTAAAAACCGCATTCTGTGCGGTTCATAATATGCCCGGGTAGCTTAAGCAGAGCGTTGATTTTCAAAGGCGGCGGTTCGAATCCGTCTATGGGCAATTCAATGAAGCGAGGGAAAACAATGTATCAGGACAAAACTCTCATTTGCAAGGACTGTGGTGCCGAGTTCGTATTCACCGCCGGAGAACAGGAATTCTATGCTTCCAAAGGACTTATGAACGAGCCCCAGAGATGCAAAGCCTGCCGCGATGCCTACAAGAACGGGAAGAAGCCGGAGCGCGAAATGTTTACGGCTGTCTGTGCGGAATGCGGAAAAGAATGCAAAGTTCCGTTTAAGCCGAGGGACGACCGTCCGGTTTATTGCAGCGAATGCTTTGCAAAGAAAAGGGACCAGAGGAGATAATCCTTCGGAATCGGAAAACGCCCCGGATCTCCGGGGCGTTTTCGCGCTGTTCTGACAATTAAAAGGATTCTTCCCGACGCTGCTGACGCAGCCGGCGCCGTTTTTCTCCCGCTTCCCATTCGGCTTTTTCCTCGGGTGTTTCCAGAATTAGCCCAGGCACGGCCGTGGGCTTGCCGGTCCGGTCCAGTGCAACGAGCACCAGATAGGCGGTGTTGACCAGCGCGCGTCCGCCCGACATGTCCTCAACAAAGCTGTCCACCCGCACTTCCATGGAGGTGTGGCCGGTATAGGTCAGTTTACCGCGAAGAACCACAAGACTGCCGGCGTAAACCGGTGCCTTGAACTGCAGACTGTCAATTTCGGCCGTCGTGACGTTGCAGCGGCAGTGCCGGTGCGCCACCGTCCCGGCGACAATATCAATCCAGGAAACGAGCTGTCCGCCGAAAAGGCGGTTCTGCGCGTTCAGATGGGAGTAAAAAACTGTTTGTACCTGTTCTGTTTCCGAATCGGAAACGTGTTTTGCATTCAATTCATCCATTTAACTCACCATTCCATTTCTATTATTCATAATACCCTTATTTCAAATAAAATACAAGTGGCCTGCCACAGAGAAAGAAAGCCGGTGCTTTTTTGAACCAAAAACAAATCTGCTGTGCGGTGATCGCGGCGGCCGGAAATTCGACCCGCATGGGGGCTCAGTGCCCCAAGCAATTCCTGCCCCTGCTGGGGGTTCCGGCGGTCATCCGTACGCTTGCGGCGTTCGATCGTGCCGAAACCGTTTCGTCTGTTGTTGTGGTCTGCCGGGTGGAGGATACGACACGGATGCGTGCCCTCCTCAAAGAGTGGGGAATCCGGAAGGTTTGCGCTGTGGTCCCCGGCGGGGAATCGCGGCAGGAATCCGTTGCCGCCGGGTTGGAGGCGATTCCTCCGGAAGCGGGCTATATTGCTGTTCATGACGGCGCGCGCGCACTGATTCGCCCGGAGGAAATCGACGCCTGCGTGCGGGATTGCTTTGAAACCGGGGCCTCGGCCCTCGGCGTGCCGGTCAAGGATACGATCAAGGTAACGGATTTGCGGCACCGCGTGATTTCCACGCCGGACCGTTCGGCACTTTGGACGGTTCAGACGCCGCAGGTATTTGAAAAGTTCCTCTATCTGCGCGCTCTGGAGGAGGCCCGGCGCCGGGGCGGCGATTACACGGACGACTGCCAGCTTGCGGAAGGCATCGGCGTTCCGGTGCATCTGTGCGAGGGGTCCTACGAAAACATCAAGCTCACCACGCCGGAGGACCTCTGCCTTGCGGAGGCGATCCTGAGAAAAAGGGAGGAACGCAAATGAGAATCGGACAGGGGTACGACGTTCACCGTCTGACTGAAGGGCGCAGACTGGTTCTCGGAGGGGTGGAAATCCCGTATGAAAAGGGCTTGCTGGGGCATTCCGACGCGGATGTTCTGACGCATGCCGTGATGGACGCTCTGCTGGGAGCGGCAGCCCTAGGGGATATCGGGGGAATGTTCCCGGACAGCAGCCCCGAATGGCTGGGAGCCGATAGTCTGAAAATGCTGGCGATGGTGCAGGAAAGCCTCGAGGTGCAGGGCTTTCGGATCGTCAATGTTGATTCCACGGTAATTGCGCAGAAACCGAAGCTTCAGACGCATATCGAGGAAATGCGGAAGAATCTTGCGGCGGCCTGTAAAATATCGGTGAACCGGGTCAGCGTCAAGGCAACCACCGAGGAAAAACTCGGCTTTACCGGTTCCGGCGAGGGGATCGCGGCTCAGGCTGTCTGCCTTATTGAGGAGGAGTAAAATAGTCAAACCGGTGCACCCCGGCATATCCTGTAATAAAAACACAGGGGGGATTGTTGTGGGCAAGCCTTTGATCGTGGTAGGCTCCGTCACATTTGCAATAAAGGGCCGTGATCTGCTGGCGCGCAGCGGAATACGTTCCAGTGTCGAACGCACACCGCGCAGCTCCGGTTTTGAGGGCTGCGGTTACAGCATATATGTCCCGGACCGCACCGACGAGGCGGAACGGATTCTCATTCGAAACGGAATCCGGATTTCCGGACGGGCGGAAAGGGGAGACGGTTGATGATTTATCTGGATAACGCCGCAACAACGTACCCGAAGCCGGTCTCCGTACAAAATGCGGTTGTATCGGCGCTTTCCGTTTACGGGGCCAATCCCGGCAGGGCAGGCCACAGCATGTCTATGGCTGCGGCGGAAGAAATGTACCGGTGCCGGGAAGCCGCGGCCGGTTTCTTTCATGCACCCGGCCCCGAGTGCGTCGCGTTTACCATTAATTGCACCTATTCTCTGAACGCGGTCATTAAGGGGCTGCTCAAGCCGGGGGACCATGCCGTTACCTCCTGCCTGGAGCACAATGCGGTGGTCCGCCCGCTGCATGCGATGACCAAAAAGGGGATAACCGTAACGGAAGCACGTGTTTTCCCGGGCAATGACGACGCAACCGTTCGTTCCTTTGAGGGGGCGCTGCGGCCAAATACCAAGTTGATCGTCTTAACCCATGCCTCCAATGTGTGGGGAATCCGTCTTCCTGTCGAACGCATTGCAGCGCTGGCACGCAAGCGCGGAATTGCCGTCGCGGTGGACTGTGCTCAGTCGGCCGGAGTCCTGCCGATCGACATGGAAAAAAGCGGAATCGACTTTCTCTGCGTGGCCGGGCATAAGGGCCTGTACGGGCCCATGGGAACCGGTATGCTGATTACGGCGCGCGGCGCCGAGCTTCAGACCATCGTCGAGGGCGGCACAGGAACCAGCTCAGCGGAGGCGGAGCAGCCTTCCACCATGCCGGACCGGATGGAAAGCGGAACCCAGAACATGTCGGGAATTGCCGGGCTGCGCGCCGGAATCGAGTTTGTCCGGCAGCTGGGTACGGAAACGATCTATGCCCATGAAACGGCAATGACCCACGCGCTGTACGAGCGGCTTTCCCGTATGCCGGGCGTTCGGCTGTATACGGCAGAGCCGTCCGCGCCTGACTTTGCGCCGGTTCTTTCCTTTAATGTCCGCGACGTTCCCAGCGAGGAAATCGGCAGAAAGCTCAACGAACAGGGAGTGGCAGTGCGGGCCGGACTTCACTGCGCGCCCGCGGCCCATCGGTTTTTCGGAACGCTTCAGCAGGGAGCGGTGCGCGTTTGCCCGTCCGTCTTCACAACGGAAAAGGATGTATCCGATTTTCACGCGGCAATGCTTCGAATTCTGTAGCGCTCCGTAAAATTACCGCGAAAGGGATTGCATCTGCGGGCGTATATGATAAAATAAAAAGGAATATAGGATTACAATAGGAAAGGAAAAAGGTATGGATTTTTTGCCGGTACTCTGGGAGTCATTTGTCCAGCTGATCTATCAGTTCCGCATCTCCGATGCGCTGGATATTCTCCTTGTGACCTTTATCCTCTACAGTGGCATTAAGCTGGTGCGCGAAACGCGCGCGGGTCAGCTTGTTCGCGGAATTCTGATCCTTCTTGCCCTTTGGTTCTTTTCCTATTTTCTGAAGCTTTATATGATGCAGACCATCCTCAACTATCTGTTCCAGTTTGCTTTTATCGCGTTCCTCATCATTTTCCAGCCGGAGATCCGGCGGGCGCTGGAACAGCTTGGCCGCAGCGGCATTCGGGGGAAAGGGAACGGGCCGTTCGGCATTCCGCTTGTATCCGGCGATGACCTGGCCCGCCAGAACCGCAGGGCGGTCAATATGGTAGTCGACGCGGCTGCTCAAATGTCCAAACAGAAGACCGGAGCTCTGATCGTTTTTGAGCGGAAAACAAAGCTGGGGGATATTATTGACACCGGTACGGTTCTGGGAGCGATTCCCTCCGTGCCGATGATCTGCAACGTATTTTTTAACAAGGCGCCGCTCCACGACGGCGCGATGATCGTCCGTGACGGGCTGGTGTATGCGGCGGGCTGTATTTTACCGCTGACTAAAAGCGGCGCGGTAGCCATTGAACTGGGTACGCGCCACCGCGCCGCCATCGGCATGAGTGAAAATTCGGATGCCGTCGTCGTGGTCGTTTCTGAGGAGACCGGCCAGATTTCCGTGGTTGTGAACGGTGTCATCACCCGGAATTACACCCGGGAAACTTTAAAAAGCGAGCTGGAAAATCTTCTGCTGTCCGGAAATTCGGAGCAGGGAGAAAAACGGCAGAGCTGGCTTCCCTCAATCAGGAGGGCAAAAAAACAATGAAAAAAAAGCATTTTTCGTTTAATCGGCTGTTTTACAGGAATAAATTTGTTTTTGTGTTTTCCTTTTTGATCTCCGTTGCCCTTTGGGCCGTTATGACATCCATGGATACAGAGGACCATCCGCGCGCTATCACAAACGTCCCGATCGTTGTCACCCTTTCCGATTCCGCGCAGGCGGACGGGCTTCGGGTGTTCAGCCCAACCGACGCGAAGGCCACGGTCTATATCAAGGGCAACAGCCTGATTGTCAATCAGGTGAAGGCCTCCGATCTGGAGGTGGTTGCCCCGCTGGCTTCCACGATCACTTCGCCCGTTTCCTACCCCTTTACGCTCGCCGTTCAGAAAAAGGGAAACCTGACCGATTACACGGTGACGTCCATTACGCCCGATCAGGCCCTGATTACGGTTGACCGGTACAAGGAGAAGACCTTCAATATTCAAAGCGACATCAGCTATAAAGACGGGTATCAGTCAGATCCGACGTATTTTGTCGGCACCCCGGTGCTCAGCACCGATACCGTAACCATCTCCGGGCCGGAAAAACAGGTCTCGAGCGTCAACCGCGTCGCCTTCCAATATATGGTCAACGATACCCTGCGGGATACGAAGCAGTTTACTACGGACCTTGTGCTGCTCGACGCGAACGGCAATAAAATTTCGCCCGGAAGCATGAAGGTGACTCCGGAGAAAGTGGATGTCAGTATCCCTGTGCTTCCGCGAAAATACGTTCCGCTGAGTGCGACCTTTACCAACAAACCGGACGGCTTCAACATCAGCTCCAGTCAGGTTGAAATCAGTCCCCAGACCATTGAGATCGCGGGCCCGAGCAATGTCCTGAATCCTCTGACAAGCATTTCCCTGACGCCGCCGATCGATTTTTCCACCATCAGCCCGTCAAACAATACGTTTACGAAGGATATTACGCTGTCTGCCCCTTATGCCGGCTGCAAGAACATGAGCAATATCTGGTCGGCAAAGGTAACGATTAATCTGAGCGGAATGACCACCCGGACAATCACCGTGTCGAATTTCAACGTAAAGAACCTCAGCGACGGCAACAGCGCTACCGTCTATACGCAGAATTTAAACGTGGAGGCTGTGGGGCCCGAGGCCGAGCTTTCCCACCTGACGGGGAGCAATATTGTTGCCGAAATCAATATGTCGGGGAAAGAGAATTTCACCGGGCAGACGGAGATGCCCGCTACGTTCGTTTTCAGCAATGCTCCCAATTGTTGGGTGTACGGCAGCTATATGGTGAATCTTGCGGTAACTCCGAAAAGCTGACGGCTTGTGCGTTTTCAAAAAGCTGCGGCGGCGCCTTAAAAGGGTGCCGCCGTTTTTTCTGTGCGGCAGGGAGGAACAAAATCCTGCCTGCCGTCATATACTGAACCGGGAACCCCTGCGGTTCTCCGGGGAGGAACGTGCATGGAGCAGCCTTTTTTTGCGGATGCAGAGGAACACCGGTTCTGGCTTACCGTCATGGGCGAGCACGCCCGGTTCGTGTTTTTCGCGCTTTCTCCGGCCGAAACGGGGGAAGTTGAACGCGTTCATCGGTTCATCACAACGTTCGACGCGCTTCTGGCGGAAAGCAGAGGCGCGTCGAACGCGGAGTTTGGGAAGAAAGCGAGGAAGGCGGCATCCGATTTTTATCGGTTTCTGCTGCAGCACCTCGCTCTTGCGCTCAGTTCCCGGCTGCAAACCTCCCTTTCCGCCAACATCATCAACCACATGGTCAGCGAAACCGCTGAATATCTGGCATTGCTGGACGCGTTCCCGTTCGGAAAAACAGCGTTTCCAGCCATTCACCATCATATGCTGTGGCTTTTCGGTTCGGGGGAGCATGCTGCGGCATTGGCTGGTGGACTGGACCCTATGGAGCAGGAGACAATCCGCGCATGCGGTGAGTTTGAACGTCAGTTTACTGGGCTCTATCTCCGGTCAGTGTGTCTGCGCGGCTTTATGCGTACGGAACTGACCGCATTCCCAGCGCTGGATCGGCTTTCCGCCGAAGCCTCCGATACGGCGGGGCGGTTCCGCACGTTTCTGGAAGGCCTGCGGGATTCCCGAAAATCCGGCGAAATTCAGGGAGGCCTTCCGCCGGAGGCGGCAGACCATATGGCGAGGGAGGAAGCCTATTATCTGCACAAGCTTCAGGCATCCGTACGGGCGGAATGAAAAGTCCTGCGGCGTTTTTGCCGCAGAACTTTTTCTCGTTTGGAAGATTATTCGTCACCCGTCGCGTAATCGGAAAATTTCGCGTGTGTGTATTCCTCGAACTGAGCGATGACGGCGTCCTGAAGCTTTTTCAGCAGTTCGGGCGCTTTTCCTCCGACCATTTTGCCGTCGATCTCTGTTATATGATTGCAGAAGGTTCCAGAGCTGTGAATAATTGCTTCATCTGCGTCGAACAGTTCAGAGAGCGTGAACGCGGTCTCGTCGGTCGGAATGCCGGCTTTCCGCGCCACAGAAAGCAGATGCTTCCGCGCTGTGCCCGGCAGAATCAGGTTGTTCAGCGGGGCCGTTCGGAGAACGCCGTCCTTGAGGATGGAAACGTTGCTGTGCGCGCATTCGGTAACGCGATCGCCGCGGTGGAAAATAGCCTCGTCGCAGCCTGCTTTTCTGGCTTTTTCCGCGGCCATGACGCTTGGAATGAGGTTCAGGGTTTTGATGTCACAGTGCAGAAAACGGGTATCCTCCACAGTGATCATTTTAAACGCTTTGTCAATCCGGGTCAACGGGCAGGGAGTGACCGTTACCATAAGGTTTGCGGGACCCTCGGGGTAAACGTGGTTGCGCATGCCTGTGCCCCGCGAGGTCTGCCAGTAGACGAAGGCTCCGTCCGAATCCACTTTATCAACCAGACTAAGCAGAAACTCGGAAAGCTCCGCTTTGGACATGGAAAACGGAATTTCCAACAAGCCGAAACTCCGGAAAAACCGGTCAATGTGGTCTTCCAGAGCGAAAATCGTATGGTTTGCGGAGTAGGCGGCATCGTAGACGCCGTCGCCGAAGTATACGGCCCGGTCGTTCATGGGGACCGTCATATCCTCAATCAGACCGATTTTTCCGTTGTAGTATCCGAGATTTTCCATTCGATGTACCTCCTGCGGTATGTAAAATTTTGTTTCTTTCGGGTGGCCGTGCGTTTTCGGGCAAAAAAAGAAAGCCGCTCAACAAAACTGATTGTCTTATGACTTCCTTGTCCGGTCTATTTGATTGTATGCCGCAGGTCGGCCCTGAATACCGCTCCGGTCCCGATGAAATCAGTATAAGGTGCGGACCAACTGTTTGTCAACTTATTTCTGTCCGTTCAGGGAACCGGTGATTGGGCGGAGCTGTTGCCCGATGTGAGGAATCCTATAATTCTGTGGGGGTGCCATTAAAATCCGAAAATTAATTTGCAGTAAAAAATTAAAACTATTGATTTTGTATAAATATACGAAACTGAGACAAAAAAGACGGAGGGGTCCATTGACTTTCATTTCTCAGAAACCTATAATGAATTACATTGGTTCAGAAATCGGAGCGGTTTCCGGTCCCGGGAATCAGCTCATTGGTGAAACAAGGGCGTTTCAGCGGCATGGTGAATCCTGCCGCCGGGGCGCCCTTGTTATCGTGTGAAAATTCCCCTGTACTGATTCATATTGGAATTTGACCTGCTTCCGTTTCAAAACGCTGCAAACAACCGAATAAAAATAATAATTGCCTCCATCCATCCTTCGGCCGAAAGAATTCGGAGTCGGAAATGCCGGTTTCGCTTCTGACTGGACTTGGAATTGACAGGCACACATGGAAAGGATCGATATAGTTGCAAGGCTGGAGACGAAATCTGATCATCTGCGGGGTCGGCAGCTTTCTGACCTGCTGCGGAATTTCACTGGTGGTTCCGTTTTTGTCCATTTATATTCAGCAGCTCGGCGTGAAGGACCTCGGGCAGGTGGAGCAGTTCTCCGGAATTGCCTTTGGGATAACGTTTCTCTCCGGAATCGTCATGTCGGGTTTTTGGGGACGGCTTGCCGACCGAAAGGGGAAAAAAGCGGTCCTCATGGTCACAAGTCTCGGTCTGTCCCTCGTCAGCTTCTTGTTTTTGACCGTCAGCAATGTTTATGTTCTGATTTTCTATCGTTTTCTTCAGGGATTGGTCACCGGCTTTATGCCTGCGGCAACCTCTTTTGTGGCGAAGGAGATGCCCGAAGAGCAGGTCGGGAAATCGCTCAGCTTCCTTACAACGGGGGCAACCGCCGGAAGCCTTTTGGGACCTGTTCTCGGCGGCTATCTGGAGGAACTGCTCGGAATCCGGAATGTTTTTCTCTTTACAGCCCTGATGCTGTTCCTTTCCTTTCTGTCGGTTGCCCTATTCCTGACGGAACGGAAAACGGAGACACCGACCCGACCGCAGGAGAATCACGTTTCCGGTTCGTTTTGGTCCGGCCTGACGGCGAAATATGTCGTCATCGGGGTTTTGGTTTCTTCCTGCCTGCTGAATATGGCGAATCAGTCGATTGAACCGATTGTCACCCTTTACGTGAAGCAGCTTCTGAAGAACTCCGGGGACGCCTCCGGCCACGCGAGCCTGATTGCGGGACTGGTCGTTTCCTGCACCGGATTCGGCATTGTGTTGGCCTCATTTGTCTGGGCAAAGCGGATCGACCACATCAATCAGATCCGGGTGATGAGCATTGCCCTCCTGATCGGTTCCGGTTTATTTGTCATTATGGGCTTTGCCGCCAACGTCTGGGTACTGATGTTGCTTCGGTTTTCCTTTGGCGTTGCGCAGGCGGCCATCCTTCCGATTGGGTCCTTTCTGCTGAAAAAATCCTCCGATGAATCGGTTCTGAGCCGCGTGTTTTCTTACAATCAGGCCTTCCAGTACGCGGGCCTGGTGCTTGGGCCGCAGTTGGGCGGGTTTGTCTCCTCCCATTTTGGGTTTGCGTGCAATTTCTATGTGACGGCGGCGATTCTGTTGATGAATTACGGCAATATTAAGCTCGCGATCATCAAAGATGATAAAGACAAACAAAGAATGGCTCTTGAGGCGCCCTGTGGCCGGACTGATTTACCGGCCGGAGAGGCGGATTCGGATTCAGTATGAGAAAGAGGGATTTTGAATGAAAGTGGTTGTGCTGATGGGCGACGTCATCTGTCCGGGCGTTACTCAGGATGAAATGCTGGCACGGTGGAAAACGATAAAGGACCGAATCCCTGCGGTGACAGAGCTAGAAATTCACCTGAGAAGCGAGGAGGCGGAGGGCAATACGCTGGACAGCTTGGTCGGGGACGCGGACGCCCTGATCGGGCTCTGGATTCAGAAGGACACCATCTCGCGGGAGTTCCTGGACCGCCACCCGAACCTGAAGTATATTGCGACGCTCGCGCACGGCTACGTGGAGTTCGATGTTCCCATGACCAAAGAAAAAGGGGTTACGGTTACCAACACCGTTTACGGGGACGTGACGATTGCCCAGTATGCCATGGCTCTTCTGCTGGATATTTGTCATGACGTAAGCGCACACGATGCCTATGTGAAGCGGGAATACTGGATTGAAGGAAGTACAAACGGACCGTATATGGCTGTGAAATGCCGGCAGTATGAGCTGTTCGGGAAAACCATGGGGATTGTCGGCCTCGGGTCCATCGGCTTGTGGGTTGCCAGAATGGCCGCCGGTTTCGGCATGAAGGTGATTGCAAACAGCAGGCACCGCAAAGTAGGGGAACAGTACGGCTTTGTGGAACAGGTTTCTCTGGATGAGCTGCTCGCCCGTTCGGATGTGATTTCGCTCAACTGCCCGCTGACGGGCGATACGCGGCATATGATCAATGCGGAAAGCATCGCGAAGATGAAGGACGGGGTAATCCTCATCAATACCGCACGCGGAGCACTGATCGACGAATCAGCTTTGCTGGAAGCGCTGAACTCGCGCAAAATCTATGCGGCGGGCCTCGACGTACTGGAGCAGGAGCCGCCCAAAGCGCCGGTTCCGCTGATGGGTTGCCCATACTGCCGGATTACGGGGCATATCGCCTGGCTCACCGCGGAATCAAGATACCGTTCCGTCGACCTCGCGATCGATAATTTCAAGTCCTATCTGGAAGGAAAGCCGGTCAGTGTGATCAACCGCTGACCTCACCATGCAAAAAAGCAGATCCCGCTTGTGGGGTCTGCTTTTCTTGTTTCCCAATGGAGAAAAAGGAAAGCCTTCCCGACAGGAAAGGCTTTCTGTATAGGATGCCAAAGAATCAGGTGGTCTTGAATTCCGAAACCATTTCGTTCAGAGCCTGCGCCTGGCTTAAAAGCTCCTCGCTGGTGGCGGCACTTTCCTCGGCTGTGGCGGAATTGGACTGCGTCGTGTCGGAAATCTGCTTCATGCCTTCGTTCAGCTCGGTGATGCTCT
The DNA here is from genome assembly GCA_023410445.1 of Bacillota bacterium. Classification (GTDB taxonomy): domain Bacteria; phylum Bacillota; class Clostridia; order Oscillospirales; family Acutalibacteraceae; genus Caproicibacter. The sequence goes on from JAEYPT010000009.1 coordinate 259,251, forward strand.
GGGACTGGCTCTTTAAGGAATCGGACATTTTGAGAACCAGATCGTTCATGCCGTTGGTCTGCTCCAAAATTTTGCGGAATGCTTCGGCGGTCTTTTCCGCATTTTGCATCCCCTGACCGACCGACTGAATGGTGGCCTCAATCAGCTCGGTTGTGCTTTTTGCGGCCTCTGCGCTCTTGGAGGCCAGCTGGCGGACTTCGTCGGCCACGACGGAGAAGCCTCTTCCGGCTTCCCCTGCACGGGAGGCCTCAACCGCAGCGTTCAGCGCCAGAATGTTGGTCTGGAACGCGATATCGTCGATCATATGAATGATGCCCTGAATCTTTTTGGAGAAGGAGTCGATGCTTTCCATCGACTGCAGCATCTTGCCCATTTCCTCATTCCCCTGTGCTGTTTCCGTCAGGGCCGCCTGAGCCGTGTTCTGCATGGAAACGGAGTATTCTGCGTTTTCATGAATTCGGTCGGAAACAAGAGCCAGGGAGTTGGTCAGACGCTCGGTGGTGGAAGCCTGTTCGGAGGAGCTTTCCGCCAGATTCTGCCCGCCCAGAGCGACCTGCTCGGAGCCGATGCGCACCTGCTCGGTGGATTGGGCGATCCCGTTCAGAGTTGCGTTCAGGGATTGGACGATCTTCTTCAGAGCGCTCTGAACGGACACAAAATCGCCGGAATAGGTAACCGAGCTTTCCACGGTCAGGTCTTTTGCGGCCACCGTGTCAAGCACGTGAGAAATGTCCATGATGTAGGAGCGCAGGCTGTGAACCGTATTCTGCAGTGCCAGAATCAGGCGCGCGCTTTCGTCTTTTCCTTTGACCGGCTCGTTCTCTTCCTGGAGGTCCCCCTCCGCAAGGGATTCGATGCGCCGGGTTGCCCGGACAATCGGTTCCGTGATTTTGCGGGCAAAGATCCGGGTGATCAGAATGGCGATGAGCACAAGAGCCAACCCAACGCCTACGCAGATTCCCAGCGTGCGGTACAGATTTTCATCCAGCTGGTTGACCGGGGTCGTGACCGCCGCAGACCAGCCCTCTGGCCCGCTCAGCGGGGTATAGGCGACCAACCGGCGAACTCCCTTATAGACGCTATAGCCGGTTCCTGTTTTTCCCGCGATCATCTGGCGGTAGATGTTGGCGATGGGCACATAGGAGGAATCGGTTTGCGAGAGTTTGAGGTAGTCGGTCGGCTTTTCGACGTTTGCCACCTCCGGGTGAATGACGGTCATCCCTTCGCGGTTAATGACAAACGCATAACCGCTTTCACCGATTTTAATGCGGTCCAGCTTTTTGCTGAGCGAATCATAAGGAAATTCGCCGTACAGCACGCTTCCCGTATTTCCGATCGGGGCAGCAATGTAAAGCACCAGCTGCTTGGAGGAATTCATTATGGGATTGGAAAAGCAGACATAGCCGGATTTTGCCTGCTGGAAAAAGGTCTGGTCGGCAATGCTGCCGCCTCTTCCGCTGTTGCCCTGTGCATCGGCAATGGCAAAGAAATGGAAGCCCACGGCTTTGGCTTCGTCATCCAGCAGACTTTGCCGCTGTGCGGCGGAAGTCCCGTCCGTCAGGAAACTTTTTGCGGAGATGATTTTTATATCATTGCGGTAGTTGTTCAGAGCGGAATTGATTCCCTCCTGATAAGCTGCAGCCAGATAGGAGGAATACTGTTCTGCCTGGACGGTGGAGTTCCGGTAGAAAAGAATGGAGGAGATTACGGTCAGAGATGCCACGGTCAAGACCAGAATCGACGAAATGTAGAGCATTAGCTTGCTTTTTAAATACTTCATTGCGGCGCCTCGATTTCCGTTAGTAAAATTAATGCAAGAATTTTAACTAAATATAGTATACATTCTTATTTTTAAGTTGTAAATTGTCGAATGAGTAAAGAAACAACCGAATTTTCCTGCATTTTTCATATCTTTCGCTTAATTTTTTGGAGTTTGGGAGGGAATCAGGATGAGAAAAAGCTATTCGAGGCCGTATTTTTCACGGTACCACCGGATCTTGTGTTCGATTTTTGCCAGGTTGTTCTGCAAGCTGTCCATCTCCGCGAGAATATGGCTCCGTTGAGAAATGAATATTTGCAGGCGCTCCCCGGCGGTGGCGTCTCCGTCGGCGCACAGGTCGAAATACCGTTTGATTTCTTTGAGAGACATGCCGGTGCTTTTCAGGCAAAGCACCATTTCAAGCTGTTCCAGATCGCTGTCGGTATATCGGCGCTCCCCCCGTTCCGACTTGTCCGGCGAAAGGATGCCCTCCTTTTCATAATAGCGGAGCGTATACGGCTCCAGTGAATATTTTTCCGCAACCTGAGAAATTGCGTAGGTCATCGTCGGTCCTCCTTATCTTGTTGGAAATACATTCCGCTTCTTCGTTTTGTTCCACGAAAACGGTCAGAAAAATTTCTCTTGACTTAAAGTGTACTTTAAGTGTTAGCATTATTCTAACAGGTTTCAATGAATTATTTTTTTCAGGAGGAAGATTGATGATAAAACGGATTTACCGCAGAACGGGGGAAGCCGTTTCCTTGCTGGGGTTCGGCTGCATGCGCCTTCCGAAGGTTCAAAAGGACCGGCAGGATATTGATTACGCGGCGGCGCAGCAATTGATCGATTACGCTTATTCCCACGGCGTCAATTATTACGATACGGCTTTCCCGTACCACGAGGGGATGTCGGAGACCTTTATCGGTCAGGCTCTCAAGAAGTATCCGCGGAAAAGCTTTTGTCTTGCGGATAAAATGCCCACCTGGCTGTTGAAAAACCTGGAGGACGGCAAACGGATTTTCGCGGAACAGCTTCGCAAATGCCAGGTGGAGTATTTCGACTTCTATCTCTGTCACTCGGTCGGGGATTCGGTGGAGGCATTCGCGGAGCGTTATGAAAAAACAGGGGTGCTCGATTATCTTCGGGAAGAAAAGGCCCACGGCAGAATACGGAACCTCGGCTTTTCGTTTCACGGCAGACCGGAGGTGCTGGAGAAGCTTGCGGACCGGCACGAGTGGGATTTCATCCAGATTCAGCTCAACTATCTGGATTGGGATATGCAGAATGCGAAGCGACAGTATGATATTCTGGAAAAGCGCGGAATCCCCTGCATTGTGATGGAGCCGGTCCGCGGGGGCAGTCTTTGCGCCCTGAGCGAGGAAGCGGCGAGTCTGCTGAAGGCGGAGCGGCCAGAGAGCAGCCTCGCCTCTTGGGCGATCCGCTTTGCGGCCTCTCTGCCGAATGTACTTACGGTGCTGAGCGGGATGTCTGCGCCGGAGCAGGTGGGGGACAACGTGAAGACGGTGACGAATTTTGAGCCGCTCACCGACCGTGAGCGCTCGCTGCTCGGGGAAGCGGTCAAAGTATATCTGAAAACGGGAACCATACCGTGTACCGGATGCCGCTACTGCATGGACTGTCCTTCTGGTGTAGATATTCCTGCCGTATTTGCTGTTTACAATCGCTGCGCCGCTGCCGGGCACCTTCCGCTTTCCACATTCAACCGGGAAAACGTGCGCTTTTTCCGCGAAGCTTATGAATCGCTTCCGCAATCCGCGCGGGCGGACCGCTGCGTGGAATGCGAGGCCTGCATGAAGCACTGCCCGCAGAAAATTAAAATTCCAAGCCGGATGCAGGAGATTGTTCAGCTTGCATCGAATTGCAGATAGAAACTTGCTTTCCCGAAAGGAGATAATCATGACGGAGCGTATGAAACGGGCGGAGACATGTTTGAAGGAGTCCGGAGCCGCCTGCGTACTGATTACAAATGATTCGCTTGTGCTGCAGTCCGGGGAAAACGGAGTCCGCCCGTTGATGGAATGGTTACGCCGGGAGCCCACTGTTTTGCGCGGAGCCTGCGCCGCTGATAAGGTGGTGGGGAAGGCGGCAGCCCTGCTGATGGTTTTCGGCGGCGTTTCCGAAGTGTACGCGGAGGTCCTCAGCGTAGCGGGCGAGGCGTGCCTCAAAAAGCACGGAATTCCGTACTCCTGCGGTGGCAGGGTATCCTATATTCAGAACCGAACGAGGACCGGCATGTGCCCGATGGAGCAGTGCTGTGCCGCAATTGATTCTCCCGCCGAGGCGTACGAAAGTCTGGGCCGCCTGATCGCGTCGATGAATCGCCCGAAGGCCTGAAAACAGGCCGGAGAATTCTTCTGGAATTCCTCACGGCTTTCTGCTATAATAGCCGTAATCATTGGCAAAGGCGCCGCGGACCACAAATCCGGGCGCCTTTGCTGTTTTTGTTGGAAACGAAGAGAAGGAAAAGGGGAACGGTATGATTGCGGAAAAAAAGTTTCTCAACGGCAGAATCTATACGATGAAATCGGAAGGGGACGTCTGCGAAGCCCTTGCGGTGAGCGGGGGGAAGATCATCGCCGCCGGGACAAATGAGGAAATTAGGAAAATTCCGGCTGGAGAGACGGTTGATCTAAGCGGACACGCCGTGTATCCCGGTTTCATTGACGCGCACATGCACCTGTACTCCTACGCCGTGCAGCTTTCCCAGGTGGACCTTCGGGAATGCCGCAGTATGGAAGATCTGCAGGAGGCTTTTCGGAAAAAAGCAAAGGAAACTCCGAAAGGCCGATGGATCATCGGCTCCGGGTTCAATCAGGAGCATTTTAAGGAACCGAAAATGCCGACTCGGAGGGAATTGGATGCCGTCAGCACGGAGCATCCCATTCTGGCGGAGCGCTGCTGCGGGCATGTGGCCTGTGTGAACACGTTAGCGCTGGAGCAGAGCGGCGCGGAGCAGAAGCTGCCCGATCCATCCGTGCTGGACCGGGGCGAAGACGGGCGCGCCAACGGGATTCTCCGCGAGACGGCCATCGCGCCGGTGACCGACTGTATTCCGGACCCTTACCCTTCCTTCGAAAGCAAGGTGGATGCTCTGGAAAGAGCCGCGAGGAAGGTTTCCGCTTCCGGCATTACGTCGGTTCACACGGTTCAGGTAAAATTCGGAGGGATGTTCGAGAACCTGAGCCTTTATCAGGAGCTGGAACAACAGGGCAGACTGCCGGTGCGCGCCTATGTATCGTTCGACGATTACCCGGCTTTTGGCATGCGGACGGGTTTCGGCAATGAGAAGATCAAAACCGGCTATTACAAGATCATTACGGATGGCTCGCTCGGTTCCCACAACGCGGCTCTGCGGGAGCCGTATAGCGACGATCCCACCAACCGCGGAATTCTGTATTATCCGCAGGAAACGCTGACAGAGCTGTGCCGCAAGGCCTATGAAATGGATGTTCAGCTTGGCATTCACGCAATCGGCGACCGCGCGCTGGAAAACGTTGTCACCGCACTGGAAACCGTTTACACCGAACAGAAAAAGCCGGACCCCCGCTTCCGCATCATCCACGCAACCTGCTGCAGCCCGGAACTGCTCCGACGGATGAAGAAGCTTCCGGTGATCCTTGATGTTCAGCCGCCTTTCATCACGAGCGATCTCGACTGGGCGCCGGAGCGGCTTGGCCCGGAACGAATTCAACAGGCGTATCTTGTAAAAACCTTTCTCGACAGCGGCTTCCTTCTGACGGGAAGCTCCGATTCTCCCGTGGACCCGTTTGATCCGTTTTACGGCATCTGGTCCGTGGTCTGTCGCCGTGCTTCGGACGGTCATCCTTCGAACGGCTGGCAGCCGGAGGAATGCATCGGCGTGTACGACGCGCTGTGCATGTACACGAAAAACGCGGCCTATGCGGCTTTTGAGGAAAACTTGAAGGGAACGCTGGAGCCCGGAAAACTGGCCGACTTCGTCGTTGCGAGCGAAGACCTTTTTCACATCGACCCGTTTCGCATCAAGGATGTTGCCGCGCTTTCGACCTATCTCGGCGGGGAAGAGGTTTACCGGCGCGGAGAATCGGTTCGGCAGGTGTAGAGAAGAGCCGGAGCAGCCGGTCCCTTGATGGGACGATTGCTCCGGCTCTTCTCTGCGAAAGCTTCAACACGGCGGAAGAACCGCGTTCTGCAATTCTGCCGCAAAGTCATCCAGAAAGGTCTTTACCTTTTGCCGGTCACCCTCGGTCCCATATAGATTGACGCATAAAGTCGCTTCATCGTCGAATGTGGTTACCGATACCTGAAAGTTTGGAACATATTTGATGGATCCCGTCATATACGCGTCTTTGATTACGCATTTTCCGAAAATAAGCTTGTTTTTATCCAGAATACCAATATTCGTAAGTGCAATCGGAGGATTGAAGAAATATTTTTTCAAAAGATTGTACGCGATTTTGTACGGGAATACGGTGAAAAGCTTTTCCAGAAGGGCAATATTTCGGACGCTTCCCCAATCGTTTTTCTGAAAATCCATTTGCTGTTTGACTTTTAAAAGCGTATCTTCAAAACCGTCTCCGATATCCGGGCCGACCGAACAGCAAATATTGGACATTAAATTGCAGATGCCTCCCGCCTGACGGTTTGGAAGAAACCTTCTAAGGTCGATGGCGCAGGGAAGGGGGGCGGCATACCCGAACGTGCGGTACAGGACGCGCAGATTGGCTGCCAGTATCATGTCGTTGATGCTGGCCTGACGGCTTTTTGCATAGCTTTTGAAACAGCGGAACTGATCCTTGGGAATTTTCCGCATTTCAATAAAAGGATTGGAACGATCACCTTTAAAATCAAACTTCTGGTCTCCGTGGGGGTTCAGCTGGTTTTTGGTGCAGTAAATTTTGATTCGGTCTTTCACGGGATATGGTTTCAGAATCTGCCCAATGCTCCGGTCCCTCATTTTCGGGCCGATATGTATTTCTTCCTGTTTTTCGAGGCAAGTGTAAGCGCTGCTCAACGTATAGAGGACTTCCTTAAAACCCGCGGCATCACAGAGCATATGATTGATTAAAACGCAGAGCGTATCGGTCGTTCCGTTCCGGATCACACCGATTTTAAGCTGCGGCCCGTTTTCCAGATCGAGTTTCTGACAGAGAAAGCGTGGAACGACCGCTGCGGGATCGTCCGTTTCAATAAGAGACACCATTTGCTCCGCAGTATGGCCGCGGTCAGCCCAGACGGGGCGGTGAGAATGGGATTTCTCGAATCCGCAGCAAACCAGAGGAAAGGCGTCCGCCAAAATGTCGACGGCCCGCTTGATCCGTGCAAGATCGAGTTCAGACGTAAACTCCGCGGCAAAATGGAGAACGTGATCGTTGATTTTCTTCACCTGAAACAGGTGCTGCAGGATATCCCATGCTTCTGAATCGTAAGAATCCATTCTATCGTTTCTCCTTTATAAAAGGCTATACAAAATTAGAATAATCATTCGAATTTAGTATAGCCGATTTCTTTTCCTTGTCAATACTTTTTCGAATAATTATTCGAAATTATTGACAAGTAAGAGCCGGTATCCTAAAATTATGGGAAAGGGAGAAGGTTAAGAATGGCGAAAAAAAGGGTTACCAGTAAATTCAGGCAGACCCGCAGCACCAATACGAAGCAGAAAATCATAGAAGCCGCCGAGGATTTCTTTTGCCAGAACGGATTTTACGGTTCATCGGTTCAAAGACTGGCCGCCGCCGCAAACGTGTCCATCGGAAGTTTTTACTTCTATTTTAAAGACAAAGATGAACTTCTGTTGGAAGTTTACAAAAAGCAGAGCGAACGGTTTGTACAGACAATTGAACAAGAACTCGGCAAAATTGAGCAGTATCAGCAGAACCGAAAAGCCTGGCTCCGTGAATTTATTCAGAATGTTCTCAGCGCTTACGGGAATTCTGGAAAATTGCGGTTTGAGCTGAAAGCGCTTAATTATGAAAATCCTCAGATTGCCCTGCAGCGGAATTTGATCCGTGAGCGGACACTGGCACTGATGCTGGAGTCAATCGAGCGCTGTCCGATGATCAACGACCTGAAGATCAGACACCCACGGACGGCACTTTTAATCACGATCGATCTGATGGATTCCGTTTATGACCGGCTGTCGTGTGAGAATCCGACGGGCGACCGGGAAGATATCCTGGAAGAATACGTGGACGCCGTCTATAAATACCTGCTTCTTTAGACCTCGTTTATTTTCCGGGGTCTGGCGATGGGCTCCTTGTCCACGTAGACCGACCGATCTTCTCTGGTTTTTACGTCCCATTTCACAAGCGTGAGCTCGGAGTTCACAATTTCAATGCAGGTGATGCAGTTCGGGTGAACACAGCTTCCGTCGTTGAAATATGGCTCCTCGCCTTCTTGAGGACACGTCGGCCGGTGAGTGTGACCGGCGACAACGATCTGGTGATTTTGCGCAACCCAGCCGATGATTTTCCGCTCCACCTTTTTCCGCTGATCGTAATTCTTTGCCGCACGCGTCGGGTCCTTGTAACCGAAAAATTCCAGCCTGCGCCAGACGGTGCGTGCGAGGAACCGGCAAGTCCGCCAGAGCATGTCGTTCAGCAGATCGCCCTGATGCCCGTGAATCAGCAGAATCTTTGTCTGAGACCCGGTTTCTTTGAGAATCAGTCCTTCATGTACCTGAATGCCTTCAAACAAAGGCTCATAGCGGTCAGCGTGGCTGTCGTAATAGCGACTGAGATGCTTCTTAACAAACGCCGGATATTTTTTGACAATGTCGTGGTTGCCGTAGATCATATAGAAGCGTTTTTCCATATAAAATGCATGGAGAAGGGCGAAAATGTCGGTGTAGACATTGCTAATTTCGTCGAAATGCTTGTTTTTCCAAAGCTCGTCGCTGTCGCCGAGATCGATATAGGTAAATCCGTTTTTGTAGTAGTATTTCAGCGCGCAGTAGTACAAATTCTGGTTGTGGATAAAATCGTCGACCCAGCTTCCGTCGCCCTTGTGGCAGTCGCTGATCAGGACGATTTTCGAGGACTCGTCAAAAGGAATTTCCATTGCGGTTCGGTATATTTTGTTCAGACGGCTGTAAGTGGACATAATTCTGCTCCGATAGCATAAAACTGCCGGAATGCGATGATAACCGGGTTCAGAGAAAAAGCCGGAATGTTCGGCTGGGTTGAACCCGATATCGTTCGGCGGTTTCATAAAATAGGGTTCGATTGAATTGTCCCGCGCACCGGAAACTGTGGCACGCGGGGCAAAAAAACTTATTTACTTGAAACTGAGTTGCTGGAAACGGAGCCACCCGCTTGGCCGCCGGCAGATACTGTCCCAGAACCGACACCGGAACTGGTGCTCCCACTTTTGCCACCGGACTCCGCTCCGGAGATAGCGCTGGAAAGTGCACTGCCCGCTTTGCCGCCGGCAGATTCCGCACCGGAAATTGCACTGGAAAGTGCGCTGCCTGCTTTGCCGCCGATGGATTCCGCACCGGAAACAGCGCCGGAAACGGTGCCGGAAAGTGCGCTCCCGGCTTTGCCGCCGGCGGATTCCAGACCGGAGACGGCACCCGAAACAACACCGTTAGCTCCGGAACTGCTGCCGGTACTTGTTTTTCTGCATCCGCTGCAGATCAACATAAGAAACGCCATTAAACAGATTACGGTCAGAACCATTGGAAAAGCTTTCTTTTTCAAGGCTTTGCCTCCTTTAATCTAATTTTTCTTTATGAATGAACGTTTTGAGTTCATACTATCTTCTCCAGAAACGGTTGGGCGATACATCTGGCTTTGCGAGCGCGCGGCGGGGCCGTTGACATTTTCTTCCCACGGGTGTAAATTAAATCCAAATCTTACATATTGACGGGTGAAAAGCTTGAAAACGGACGACGGATTTCATGATGCGGGTCGATTTATCAATTTTGCAGTCATTGAGAAAAAAACCATCTTGTTTCCGCCGATGTCCACCTATTCCGGTGCGGAAAAGATCAAAGAGTACCTCCGCAATGCCCTGCGGGACGTGACGCGCTTTCATGAGGCGGATGCCCGGATTCATTCCATCGGCGGCAGTATCATCTATGACGCTCAGCGGCGAAAATACTATATTGCGCCCATCCGGGATTCGGAGCTCGACCGGCTGATTCGGGAACTTTCCGCAGAAAAGGCAGAATAGGACGCGTCAACCGACGCCGATCGGCGGGAATGTTGTTGACAATAAAGAATAAAAGCTTCTTTACAAATCGATTGAAAATTCTTGATTTCCGGCAGTCCTGCTTTATAATAGGTGCAGGTGATGAACGAATGAACGGTGCAGAAGAACTCTTGGCCTGCCAGGAATATTTTAAAAACAGCAAGTATCCGGCTGCAAACGACTTGGAAGACGTTTATCGTTTTTACTGCCCGAAGGCCGACTTTCATCTTGATATTTCAAAGCGGGTTATGGAGTTTGCGTGCTACGATGCGGACGGCATGATCGGTATACAGATCCGGCGCGTTTGTGCCGCTAAGTGCAGGTATTATCAGGAAACGGCCCGAAAATCAAAATTCATCGTGTTGAAATGAGAATCAAAAATTAAGAGACGCAGTAAAATCTGGAGGAAGCAATGAAACGACTTTTGCTTGTTTTTATGAGTGCGGTATTTTTGATCCCGACGGCCTGCTCTCAGGCGGCTTCTCCGGTTTCCGCTTCCGGTGTTTCCTCCGAGGGGGCCGTTCGCCCGGTAACCTTCGACGCGGTGCCGGGCACTTCGGCAAGCTCAGCAGCCGCGGCCGGCGATACCGTGACGCTGCCCGGTTCGCTGTTTGTGGGGCAGAACCTCGACGACATCAAGGCGGACGCCCAAAAAAGCGGCGTTGAGAGCGCCGTTCAAAACAAGGACGGCTCCGTCACCTATAAAATGACGAAGGACGCCCACCAGCAGCTGCTCATCAATACCAGGCAGAAAACAATTCGGGCTCTGCAGGGATTCCAGAACAACAGTGATTTTCCGTTCATTCGCAATATCCTTTACAGCGATGATTTTTCGGAAATCACTTTGGTGGTCGACAAATCCCAGTACGACACAGTGAAAGGGTACGATGCGCTCTGCGATTCCTCGCTTTTATCGGGGATTGGAAGTGCGGTTTCCGCTTATCAGATCATCGGCGGCGCGGGTGCCGGGTCGGCAAAAACCACGCTGAGATACCGCGACCGGGAAACGAATCAGATGTTTAAAACGGCGCTTTATCCGATGGATTTGAAGAGTTCCGGCACCGCCGGCAGCTCTGCGGTAAGCTCCGGCGGTGTCAGCAGCGCTGTCGTCGGCGGCTGACAGTTTATGGAGTAAGTACTTGACAAAATCTGCACAAAACTATAGACTGAATAAAATAAGGAAGCTCCAAAGAACGGGCTCCGTTTCTGTTAATATTGAATAACACTGGAAAAACAGTTTTTGTATTCCGTTGTAGCATGATTCCTGATAGAAAACACTTTCCGTTATTTTCGTTTCTATGGGAAATAGCGGCAGGTGTTTTTTGTTATAGCTGAAGGGACGGTTGTGGATGAGTCGAAAGAGAAGAATAATGTTGTCTGCTTTCCCGGCGGTGCTGGCGCTGATTTTGTTTTTTATCCTACCGCTGCTTTTGATTCTGGTTTCCTCTTTGCAGGCGGATGGTCTGAAATATTATCAAAAATTTTTCAGCGATGGGTTCTACCTGGATATTTTGTGGACAACGGTTTGGATTTCTCTTGCTGTGATGCTGATTACGCTGCTTGTGGGATATCCGACGGCCTATTATCTCGCGAGAACGCAGTCGAAGTTTAAAAATCTGCTGATGATCGTTGTCATTTTTCCGTTCCTTGTCAGTTCCGTCGTACGGTCCTACGGCTGGATGGTTGTTTTGGGCAACAACGGCCTGCTGAATCAGTTTCTGCTTGCCTGCGGTGTGATCCACAGTCCGCTTGTGATTATGAACACCAATAAGGCCGTCATTATCGGCCTGGTACATCTGCTTTTGCCCTACATGATTTTTTCCGTTACCAGTATTCTGAACACCATCGATGATAATGTCGAATTGGCGGCGAGCAGTCTCGGATGCGGCCCTGTTGCGACTTTCTTTAAGGTCACACTTCCGCTCAGCTCTCCCGGCGCCATATCCGGCTGTATCATCGTTTTTATTTTAAGCATGACTTCTTACGTCACTCCTCAGTTGTTGGGCGGCTCCAAATTCCGTATGATGAGCACCATGATCTATCAGCAGATCAATGTCGAGTTTAACTGGAGCTTTGCCTGTGCGCTGAGCTATATCCTCATGGGCATCATTCTGCTGTTCCTGGTGGTTTCGAATGTGATGACTTCGGGGCTGAACAAACGGGTTGGAGGTGAGAAACGTGAATGAGCGCAAACTGAACTTGCCTTTGAAAATTTTTGCGTGCCTTGTTTTTATTTTTCTGATGCTCCCCCTGATTGTCGTAATTCTGGCGTCGTTCAGTCCGACTGCCTTGGTCATGTTTCCCCCGAAGGGCTTTTCTCTTACTTGGTACCAGAACATATTCAATTCTCAGACGAATTTCATGAGCGGCTTCGCCGACAGCATGCTGGTCGGCATCACGGCGACGGTAATTGATGTTTTTCTGGGAATTACAGCGGCTTTGAGCGTCGGGCGCTACAAGTTTAAAGGCCGCTCGTTTCTTTCAGCACTTTTTTCGTCGCCGATGTATGTTCCTTCTATCACGTTCGCTTTCGTCCTTCTGCAAATCGGCAGCGCCGTCAACGGAATCTCTTCGTTTGTGCAGATTCTTGTGGGACATGCCGTCATTATTTTCCCGTATATCGTGCGGAACGTTATTGCGACGCTTTCGGGCTACAACTGGGAACTGGAGGATGCGGCCGCAAGCCTAGGTGCTTCACCGATTCACACGTTTTTTCGGGTGACCCTGCCGATCATTCAGCCGGGTGTTATTTCAGGGGCGATTCTTGCCTTCCTGTTCTCCTTCGACGAAGCGGTGCTGAGCAATCTTCTCAGTTCCCCAACCTTTGTCACTCTGCCGGTCCGCATCATGAACTATATGGAGTTCTCGTTTGATCCGACGCTTGCGGCTATTTCAACCATTCTAATTCTTCTGTCGCTTGCAATTACACTTACGGCCGAAAAATTTGTCGGACTAAAAATTATGTTTAAAGACCGGTAACCGGGCGTTTTCCTCATCAATGCAGAAAAAGAAAGGGTCGTACTATGGCGGAATTGCTCATCTCCAATTTAACGAAAAAATTCGGCGATTTTACTGCGGTTAACGAGATATCATTTTCGGTTCAGGATGGGAAAATGATCGCTCTTCTTGGCGGCAGTGGCTGCGGGAAGACGACAACCCTGCGCATGATTGCGGGTTTTACCAGCCCGACCGGCGGCTCCATTCAGGTGGACGGGCGCGACATCGGCAAAATTCCGCCCTATAAGCGAAATATCGGCGTGTTCTTCCAGAATTACGCGTTGTTCCCGCATATGACAACGTTTGACAATATCGCATTTGGCCTGAAGACGCGCAAGCTTCCGAAGGCGGAAATCCGCCGGAAAGTGACGGAAATGATCGCGCTCGTCAAGCTCCAGGGGATGGAAAAACGGTATCCGCGGGAGCTTTCCGGCGGCCAGCAGCAGAGGGTTGCCTTGGCCCGTGCGCTTGTGACGCAGCCCTCGCTTCTTTTGCTGGACGAACCGCTTTCCAACCTTGATGCGAAGCTGCGGGTCGAAATGCAGGAAGAGATCAAGCGGATTCAGCGGGAGCTGAAAATCACCACGATTATTGTTACGCACGATCAGGAAGAGGCAATTTCCCTCGCCGATGAAATTGTGGTCATGGAAGCGGGGAAGATTCATCAGATCGGAGACCCAAAAGAGGTGTTCGGTTTCCCGAAGGACCTGTTTGTTGCTGATTTTATGGGCTTTTCGAACTTCATTCACGGCACTCTGACCGCCAAAACGCAGACGGAAGCCTTCGTGGAATCTGCGGGAAAACGGGTGCGGGTCCTGTGCCCGGAGGGGAGTTCCTTTCCGGAAGGCGCAAAGGTGATTTTGACGATACGGCCGGAAAATATCTCAGTCAATGATGTCGAGGCCGAAGGTGCGAACGTTTACACGGGCACCATAACGTCTCTGATTTATAAGGGCACAACAACCCGGCTGGAGGTAAGCGGAGTGTTCGAGTCCCCATTGTTTGTCAACCTTCACCGAGAGGTCCAACTGGAAGTCGGGCAAACGGTCAGCGTTGCGCTGGAGCCGGACGGGATTCGGATTTTCTCAGAAAATAATCGGGAATGAAGCGTGGCATGGCTGCGATTTCATATAAATTTTGTGAAAAGCGAGTGTTGAGTGTGAAGAAGATTGTAAAAACAGTGTCGGCATGCACCATGGCTGCCGTCATAACTCTGTCGGCTTTGGCCGGCTGCAGCAGTTCCGGAAATAATGCTGGGAGCGCGGCTTCCGCTGCCGCCCCTGCTGCCGCATCCGCAGCGGCCGGTACATCCGGCGATGCATCTTACAAGGGCGCCCAGCTGGTTGTCGCAACCTGGGGATTTTCTGCAGCAAATCTGAAGAAAATTTCCAAGGACTTTGAAAGCCAGTACGGCTGCACCATTGTCACCGACGAAACGAGCGGCAACTCCGAGCGTCTCAACAAGCTGACGGCGCAGAAAAATAACCCGAAGATCGATGTTGCGCTGCTGACCGACAGCTATGCCGATCAGGGCAACCGCAAGGGCCTGTTTGATAAGATCGATACGAATGTGGTGACAAACGCCAAGAACCTGTATGCATTTGCCGGTAATAAAGACGGCTTTGGCCCGGCCTACTCGGTGGTTCGCTACGGCATCATGTACAATGCGGACAAGGTGAAAACCGCGCCGACCTCCTATCAGGACCTGTTCAGCGACGCTTATAAAGGCAAGGTTGCACTTCCCGATATGACCTCTACCGCCGGTCCTTACCTGCTGATGACCCTTGCGAAGGATCTTTCCGGCGACGAGAAGAACGCGGACGCCGCCTTTAAGTTTCTGGAAAGCAAGAAGGGCAACGTCAATCTTTGGTACACGACCAGCGCCGACGTCACGAAGGCTTTTTCGACCGGAGACATTAACGTCGCACTGTTCATGGACATGAACATGCCAGCCCTGACGAAGTCCGGGCTAAACATCAAGTGGGTGGACCCGAAAGAGGGAGATTTCTCCGCAGCTTCGACCATCAACGTGGTAAAGAACGGCAAGAATGAGAAGCTTGCTCAGCTGTTTGTGAACTATATGCTCAGCGACAAGGTCCAGAGCCAGATTGCCGATACCATGAACGAAGCACCGACCAATAAGAATGCCACCATGCCCGACGCGCAGAAGAAATACCTTGTTTTCGGGCAGAAGCAGGCGGATGCCCTCAAGACCTTTGACTGGTCCTATGTCAATTCGAATAAAGCGGATTGGGTGGAAACCTTCCAGAAGAACGTTGCGGTTTCCAAGTAAGAAGCTGTTCTCATAAGTGAGAAGTGCCATGGCGGAAAAACAACCATCGAAACGGTGCTGCGAGCTATGAGAATAGCTTCTAAAAATACGGCTCAAATGGAATGAGATAACAGGCCTGCACGCCTTGACGCGAGCAGGCCTGTTATCAAAAGCAAAGGGGCGAATAGGATTGACGGATAAAACTGAAATTTCCGCTTCGATTGAAAACAGGCGGGAAATGCTGATTGGCGCAAGTGATACCATTTGGGAACTTGCCGAAACAAAATACGAAGAATTCCGATCTGCCCGCGTGCTGACGGAGATGCTCAAGCGTGAGGGTTTCCGGGTAACAGAAGACGTTGCAGGAATCAAAACCGCTTTCGTCGGAGAATATGGGAGCGGCAGCCCGAAAATCGCTCTGCTCGGTGAGTTCGACGCGCTGCGCAACATGAGTCAAAAAGCGGGATGCGCCAAACGGCAGCCCCTTCACGAAGACGGGAACGGCCACGGCTGCGGACACAACGGATTGGGAGTCGGCGCCCTCGCCGCCGCCATTGCGGTGAAGGACTGGCTGGAAAAGCACCCCGGGGAAGGCACGGTCTGCTATTACGGCTGTCCTGCGGAGGAAACCGGGGCCGGGAAGGTGTTCATGATGCGGGAAGGCGCATTCGACGGGATCGACGCCGCGTTGACCTGGCACCCCGGTGTGGTCAATACGCCCCTTAATCGGGGGACCCTCGCCATGATTCAGGCTTATTTCAAGTTCACCGGCATCAGCTCCCACGCTGGCGGGTCGCCGGAGCTTGGACGCAGCGCCCTCGACGCGGTGGAACTGATGGACGTTGGGGCAAACTATCTGCGGGAGCACGTTATTTCCGACGCAAGAATTCATTACGCTATTACGGACCCGGGCGGCAAAGCTCCCAACATCGTGCCGGCACACGCCGCCGTGTACTACGGCATCCGCGCTCCGAAAATTGCGCAGGCCCAGGAAATCTTTGAGCGCCTCAAAAAAATAGCGCAGGGCGCGGCCTTGATGACAGAGACGCAGTGCGAGATGGTTTTTGACAACGCCATTTCCGATTTTGTAGTGAACAATACGCTGAACCTGCTGGTTCAGAAGCATCTGGAGCTTTTCGGTGTTCCTCCGCTCACCGCGGAAGAGCAGGAAGAGGCACAGAAATTCCGTGATACCATGACGGAACGGGACGTGGATCAAAGCCTGCACGATCTGCCCGTCGACTTTGTCCGTTCCATACGGAATCAGGCGTATGCCGATCGCATTCCGCCCTATGTTTCCCACGAAGGGAGCTACGCCACGTTTTCAGCTGACATGGGTGACATCAGTTATTTGATTCCGACTACGCAGCTGCTCGGGGCAACGGAGGCCATTGGGACCGCGGAGCATTCCTGGCAGATGGTTGCGCAGGGGAAATCCGGCCACTTCCACAAGGGAATGCTGTTGGCAGGCAAAGTGCTCGCCATGACGGCGATTGAACTGATGCAGTCCCCGGAGGAGCTGGAAGAGGCGAAGAACGAACTGCGGGAAAAGACCGGAGGCGCCGAATACGCCTGTCCGATTCCGCCGGACGTTCAGCCGGCCGTGGAAAGGTAAATACCGGCGGGAGAGAGTTTCTCCCTCAGAATACGAAAAAATATACGGGAGGTATTATTGTGGTCAATAAGTTCTGCAAATCACCGCTGTGGGAAAGTAGCCGAACCCTGTCTGCAGTTGCTCAGGGGAGGCAGCCGGCCGAAACCGTCATTACAAACGCAAAGCTGATCAACGTGTGTACAGGCGAGATTCTTCCGGGAACGGACGTTGCCATTGCGTGCGGAAGAATTGCTCTGGTCGGCGACGCAAAGCACTGTATCGGCGAAGGCACAAAGGTCATCGATGCGGGCGGGAGCTACATCGCTCCGGGCTTTCTGGACGGACACATTCACGTGGAATCTTCCATGATGGGCGTGGGCGAGTACGCGCGCGCCGTCGTGCCGCACGGAACCGTCGGAATTTACATGGACCCCCATGAAATCTGCAACGTGCTTGGGCTGGAAGGCGTCAAATGCATGATTGAGGATTCCAAACGCACGCCCCTGAAAACGATGGTCACGACGCCCTCCTGCGTCCCGGCGGTTCCCGGTTTCGAAGATACCGGTTCCTCTATCGGTCCGGAGGACATCGCGGAAACGATGAAATGGGACAGCGTGGTCGGACTGGGCGAAATGATGAATTTCCCCGGCGTGCTGTTTTCAGATGAATATACGCACAAGGAAATTGGGGAAACGCTCAAAGCGGACAAGGTCGTAACCGGCCACTACTCCATGCCGGAGACCGGAAAAGGCCTGAACGCCTATATTGCTTCCGGTGTGCGCTGTTGCCACGAGTCCACACGCATGGAAGACGCGTTGGAAAAAATGCGTCTGGGCATGTATTCCATGTTCCGGGAAGGCTCTGCCTGGCGCGACCTGCATGAGGTGGCGAAGAGTGTGACCAAGCATAAAGTCGATACCCGCTTTGCCGTGCTGATTTCCGACGATACGCATCCCTATACGCTGAGGACCAACGGACACCTCGACCATATTGTCCGGCGTGCCGTGGAAGAGGGAATCGACGCCGTCACCGCCATTCAGATGGTGACGATCAACAGCGCACAGTGTTTCCGGATGGATCAGGACCTCGGCTCTATCACGCCGGGAAAATGCGCGGATATCGTCTTTCTCGGCGACCTCAAAAAAATCGATATTACCCGGGTCCTGATCGACGGCGAGACGGTGGCGGAGCACGGCGCGATGACGCGGACTTTTGAACCCTATCATTACCCGGATTGGGCCATGCACTCCATGCATGTGCGGGATACCATCACGCCGGTGTCGTTCCGGATTCATGCAGATGGGGATCACGTGACCGCGCGCGTGATTGAGGTGATTCCGGCTCGCGTCGGCTCGTTTGAGCGCCATGTCAAACTTGCGGTTTCGGGCGGGCTGGTTCAGTCCGATCCGAAACAGGATGTTTTGAAAACGGCCGTGTTCGAGCGTCACCACGAAACCGGAAAGGTTGGCTTCGGCTTCGTAAAGGGCTTCGGCATCCAGTGCGGCGCAATGGCCTCTACGGTTGCCCATGATGCGCACAATCTACTTGTGATCGGCACCAACGACGAAGATATGGCGATTGCCGCCAATACCCTGATTCAGTGCGGAGGCGGCATGACAGCCGTTCAGAACGGCAAAGTGCTGGGGACGGTTCCGCTCCCGATTGCAGGACTGATGAACGACAAGCCCCTCGAAGAGATGAGCGACATTGTGGAAAAGCTGGGCGAGGCGTGGCAGCAAATCGGCTGCAGTATGGTGTCGCCGTTTATGACCATGGCACTGATCCCGCTGGCATGCCTGCCGGAGCTGCGCCTTACGGACCGTGGTCTGGTAGACTGCACGACTTTCCAGTTTGTGCCGCTGTTTGTGGAGGACTGAGCACAGATCGGTTTTAAGAAAGGCTTGTCCTAAGGATTATTAAATAAAAAGCAGCTTGCGAATCCTTTTACGGATTGCGGCTGCTTTTTTGATGCGGGCGAAAAGACCGGGCACGGCAGGGAGGAACCTATCTTGCCGCTTTACGCTCCGGCGTATCAAAAGACGGGTTAAATGCATAGAAGTTTCTGGAATCGAGGTGATCCTGCACGACGCGCAGGGATTCACCAAAGCGTACAAGGGGGCAACAATATCCCAATCGAAATGGGGGTAAGCGCAATAGAGGGACGATGCCATTCTCAGCATGTTGCTTCCTTTGTTTGTCCGTGGTGTTTATTGGATTGTCATTTTATCAATCAGATACCGTCCTACATTCGTCTACACCATAGACTATGCTAAGTTTGTTACCGTCATCCCAAGCTACCAAAATGCTACCGAGGGGGTCTATGGTAACAACTGTCCCTCTTGTGCCAATTGGAATTTGTAAGTCCTCCGTCCGTACCAGTTCAACTCTTGTCCCTGTAGGAAAAAGATTGCACAAATGCTCAAAAACAGCTTGAATGCTATCCTCTCCATTCAAAATAGCACGAATTTCTGCTCTGATCTTACGGTCATTTTCGAAATTTTCAGAAGAATTCGTATTTCCCAAATTGTTTTTAATTGCTGTGATTTCTTTCATTTACAATACCTCCGTTATTTTTAGTATGTATATGTTTGCTCTAAGATCATAAAATTGCAAGACATTTTGGTAAAATAAATTCGACAAATAATTTCCTGATATCATGTGAATAACTCCCAACATCTTGCGAATATCTGTTGAATAATATATTATAAGGTGATATAATATATTATTATTGCGATTGAGGGGAGATCATTATGGCTGTCTCTTACAATAAATTATGGAAATTACTTGTAGACAAGAAAATGAGCAAAGCCGACCTAAGAAAAGCGTCTGGTGTCTCGCCTAATACAATGACAAAAATGAACAAAGACGAAGATGTCACGCTTACGGTTCTTGGAAAAATATGTAATACACTCGGCTGTGATTACGGAGATATAATTGCCTATCTGCCAGATACATGTGAAAGGAAAGATAATATCAATTGTTGATGCTTGTCCTACACATACTCTAAAATTCAAAATAGTTTCGAACTGACATTTGTTACAGAAAGGAATGATTTATATGCAGTTTTGTATCCAAGATCCATCTTATGAAAATTCTATGTATCTGCACGAAACGCTTTTAACAGAATGTGAGTCTGGAATTTCTGGTGCAGGTGCCTATGCCTTTGCAACAAAGGATGGAATTAATTTGCTTTTGGCAGATGACAGTTTCAAGCAATTTGTAAAAAGAGGTACTTATTATCTTATTGTTGGAATGGATGATATAACAAATCTTCATTCTTTAGAGACTTTGCAGAAACTTAAATCCTTATATGGAGAAAATCTAATTGTTAAAGCTTATATACATAATAGCCAAGGTTCAACATTTCACCCCAAATACAGCTGGTTCCAGAAGGAAAATGGTGGCGTACTAATTCTGGGATCTGGAAACTTAACCCAAAAAGGGCTTAGACTCAATCGTGAAGCATATAGCGTTGTTGATTTTGAGGGAGAATCATTCAACACTGTTATTCAAGAGTGGGAAAGGTGGTTAAAGCACAGTGCGCCATTCCTTTTTGAAATAGATGATGAAATTGTTATTGCACGTGCAAAGCAAAATACAGCTAATATACAAGCGGTTTATCGTGCAAAAAAAGAAGCTGGAGAATCCAGCAATAACGGTAGCACTTCGGCTTTGACGGAACTGTATAAAACACAACCCAAGGACATAGTTTTACATAAATCAAATAAGCCCCAAAGCGATATAGATTCTTCAACCGCACAAGGTAATGCATCAAACACTGATGAAGATGTTGTTGTAACACCGGATGCTGTCGATGAAGATTTAGACACGGATACTATTTACTGGGAAATTTCAAGTGACAGCAATTTACTTATTGCCGAAATTCCTAGAAGCGGAAGTCGTTGGAAGCAAGCGAATTTCGACAAGGAGACATTCCAGAATTTTTTTGGTGCAACTTGCGGAGAAAATGGAGCATATAGGATTCTTCTAAAAAGTGTGAATTCTGACGGCTCATTAGGTGTAACAGAAGTACGCCCAAGTGTGTCCGTTTCAAGTAGTAATTATCGTTTTGAATTAGATGCTGCGACAGGCATCGATTACCCCAGTGGTGGATTAAGACCCTTAGGCATTTTTGCAAAAGTGTCCTGCAGAAATTTCTTATACGAGCTGTTATTACCAAACCAAAAGGGTTATGACGAAGTTATCGGTATAATGAACGCAACGCAAAAACGTTCGGATAAAATGAGGCGATTACGTTATTTATGCCATGAAATAAGAGAAAAGGTGCCGTCTTTGGCAATTTGGAAAAGATTAAACAATGATTAATAAAATTAGTAATTCTGAGCAAACAGCAATTCGCTCTATACATTATCTTGGCAGTAAATTACGAATGTTAGAATCAATAAAAAACGCTGTTGATAGCGTGGAATGTGGCAATGGACTAATATGTGACTTGTTTTCTGGCTCTGGTACAGTATCAAAATATCTGCTGCAATATAGGGACGTAATAGCTGTTGATATTCAAACATATTCTAAAGTAATATGTGAAGCATCTATGAGCAGCCTTAAGCAGCCAATAACATCTGATACTATTATCAACTCAATAAAGAAATCAACAGCTACTGCAACTATAAAAGAGGTCTTTTTTCCATTGCTAACTCATGAGCAGGAATGTACTAATTTAGCAATGCAAAACGATTTGAAGATGTTATATGAAATAATAGAAAATGGGTCATTATATATATATATGCATGATGAAACCCCTAAGGTATCCCAAAAGTTAAAAAATGCACTTTCATCAGCATGTGAAAGAATGAAGAAATACTCCATGTCAAAATCTCAAGATACAATGATTACAAGATACTATGGAGGATTGTATTTTTCGTTTGAACAGGCTGTAGAACTTGATTGTATTGCCCATGAAGTATTCCAAAACGATGGTTTACTCAAAACAAAGATGCTTGCTGCTCTATTAAGTACTGCCAGCGAGTTGGTAAATACTGTGGGAAAACAATTTGCGCAGCCACTAAAAGTTAGAAACGCTAAAGGAGAATTAAAAGCATCGTTAAAGAACAAAATTCTATCTGATAGGTCTGAGAATGCAATCGGTGCTTATAAAAAATGGCTTGATTATTACTTGTCAACAGGATTATATAACCACAAGTGCAATTCTTTATGTATGAATTACACTGAAGCGCTAGAAAGCCTCAAAGGTTCTGGCGTAAAAGTGGTGTATGCAGACCCTCCGTACACGAGGTACCATTACAGCCGTTATTATCATGTATTGGAGACCATATGTTTGCGAGATAACCCTACTGTTTCGACCACTTTTTCAAATGGAGCAGGAGGAATCAGCCGTGCAATCTATCGTAGTGAACGTCATCAATCTCCGTTTTGTATAAAAAGCCAAGCTGAGCATGCATTTGAACTTTTGTTCCAAGGAGTAAAAAATTTGGATGTTCCATTTGTGTTATCATATTCTCCATTTGAGCCATCAAAAGCGGTTACACCCAGATTACAAACTATGGATCAGCTAATTGAAATGGCACACCGTTATTATGATCATATTGATGTTGTCTCTCCTGGAACTTTTACACATAGTAAATTAAATTCAGTTGATAAAAACTTTGAAGCAAATCACGAAGCTGAGAGACTAATAATCTGCCGATAAAAGAAAACAGGTGAAACTTGGTGAAATTTATAAAAACTTTATCTAAAAAGAGTTGGTTAAAAAATGCATCAGATAGTCCACATGTAATTATACAAGGTGATAATCTAAATGTTCTTAAAGATTTACATTGTTTCTATGATGGTCACGTAAGCTGCATTTATATTGATCCCCCCTATAACAACGGCGAAGAGTATAAGTATTATTCAGATTCTGCATCCCACCGAGAGTGGCTAAAAAATATGCGACTGGTACTAACAGATCTGAAGCCTTTTCTTAAAGATGACGGTAGCATTTGGATTTCAATAGATGATGGGGAAATGCATTATTTAAAGGTCTTATGTGACGAGGTGTTTGGACGAAAGTGTTTTGTAACAACTATTATTTGGCAGCAAAGAAACACTCGTGAGAATAGATGTGCATTTTCCAAAAATCATGAATATATTCTTGTATACTCTCCAAACCCAGAGGGGTTTAAAAAGCGAAGAAATTTGTTGCCTATTACTGCTGAAATACTGAGTAGGTACAATAATCCTGACAATGACCCTCGTGGGCCGTGGCAATCAGTTACAGCGAATGTTCAGGATGGTCATGCTGTAGCAAGTCAATTTTATGAAATTACTGCACCTAATGGAAAAAAACACAATCCACCCAAAGGTAGGTGTTGGGTGTACAATCAGGAACGTATGCAACGAGAAATTGATGAAGGTAATATTTGGTTCGGTAAAGATGGAAATGGTGTTCCTCGTATCAAGAAATTCATAGAGTCGTCTACCAAGGGAGTGGTACCGGAAACACTGTGGCTGTCTTCCTTTGCAGGAACAAATAAGGATGCAAAGACGCATTTGAAGAAACTACATATTTTTGATACCGCTTTATTTGATACTCCAAAACCAGAATTGCTACTTAAGTCAATAATCGAGATATCTACTAAAGAAGGCGAAATAGTACTTGATGCATTCTTAGGTTCTGGAACAACTGTATCGACCGCGCATAAACTGGGACGAAAATATATCGGTATTGAGTGCAATGTGAAAACATGCAAATATATTGTTGAAAGAATCAAAGAAGTTATTGATGGAGAGCAGGGTGGCATCTCAAAAATTGTCAATTGGCAAGGTGGCGGTGAATGTGATTTTGTTAAATGGGAGTAGTTGCTAACAATGGCAAGAGTAGCAGAATTGCATCAATATTTCACCGAGCAATGAGAATAGTAATTTATATTACCTCTATCGCCGTTAGTCGACTCCCATGGCGTGGGTGCCAAACGCATAAACATCGCAGAGCACATGCCCGGTTATTTGTTAATTCGGCAATGACCATGGCAGACTTCATTTTAGCTGTGGGTGAACGAAGTACAGAATAATGTTATGACCCTGACAAACTTTTCAGAAGCCAACATTGTTTATATTTAATTTACGCATTCGCACAAATACACGCTAATATTAAAAGCTTCGATACATCGCTGAAATGTTCCGTAATTACGGCATTTCTGTGGTATCGAAGCTTTTTTGGTAAATGGGAATCTCGAAACGTTATATTTTCCAGTGAATATCTACATTCTCGCTGGTCGCATAGATCACTTCGATCAGGCAATCAGCAACCTTTCGCTTATCGTCCAGTGTGATGTTGTCCCATTTGCTCAGATAACCTAGAATCTGATTCAACTGGCTGTCGTCCACATGGTTCAAAGTGTAACCGGCAAGTTCTTGCTCCAACTTTTCCTGCTTTACAGCCAATTCTTCAATGCGCCGGTTAATAAATTCCATAAGGGTTGCATTCGCTAGCGCGACTTTGTCCATTAGGGATTCAATTTCCTGCTTAACCTTGTTTAGTTCAATCCGAAGCGCAGCAGCTTTCGGATTTTCCTGAACCGGTTCGTCATTCTTGGCCAATACTGGGAATTCTTCCAGCTTTTTAACCATTTCCTGATAGATCATGGCTTCAAACTCGTCGGCATAGATTGTTCCGGCCCCTTCACATGCCTTGGAATTCAATTTGTGGCTGCAAAGCAGATAGCGCGACCGGCGCGTATTGTATTTTTTAAACGTCAATGCGTAATGACAGTTTCCACATTTCACAAGACCAGCCAGCCATGTGTTTACTACTTTTCGAGCGGGTTGAATCTGTTTATTCTGTAGACATTTCGTACGGCATTTTAGCCATATATCCGATGGGATAAACCCTTCGTGGGGAGCCAGAACTAGCCGATTATCCTTTAAATCCGCGAGCTTGCGGTTATTCGTGTCTCGCCCCTTGTAATAGTAACAGCCGTTCGTTCCGACGAAATCCTCCTGCGGGGATTCAATCACAGTACCTTGCTGCTGAAAGAATTCATAGACGTCCAGATCGGCCTGAACGTAAATAGGGTTCTTTAAATGATCGGCAATTCTGGCCCGTTCCCATGGCTTCCCCCGACAGGTAATTCCATGTGCCTGAAAATAGGCAACGATATCGCCGTAAGATGTATTTGGCTCGGAATACAGGTCATACATCAGCCGAATCTGATCTGCTTCCTCTTCGTAAGGAATGTATGTTTTTGTCCGCTTCCCGTTGATTGCGCCTTCTTTTAGCCGAAATCCGTATGGAACGCGTCCTCCCATATAGAACCCTTTTTCGCTGCGGGAGTAATAAGCGTCGGTGACGCGTTGCTGAATGGTTTCGCGCTCCAATTGCGCAAAAACCATGCAGATATTCAACATAGCGCGGCCCATTGGAGTGGAAGTGTCAAATTTTTCGGTAGACGATACGAACTCAACCTGATATTTAGAGAACAGAACCATCATGTTAGAGAAATCCAAGATGGAGCGACTGATACGGTCAAGTCGGTATACAATTACTTTCGAGATCTCACCTTTTTTAATATCGGTTACAAGCTCTTTAAAACACGGACGGTCTGTGTTCTTTCCGCTATACCCCTTATCAACATACTTGCGGTACTCTTCGCCTCTGGCTTCGTATTGACAAGCTTCAATCTGGCTGTCAGTGGATATACTGTCTTCTCGGTCAGCGGATTGCCGGGCATAAATTGCGATCATTGTTTCATCCCTTTCTTTCATGAAAAAGCAGAGTCTGCGGTTGGTTGAGTATAACTCTGTGACTCTGCTTTCTCAAGTTATTTTGACATCAGCGATATTTGGAGAAAACCCCATAGAGTGCTTGATTAATCCCTGCTTTTACTTTTTTTCGCTCCTGCGCCGTATACACCGGTGTCAGATTCCGAATAGTGACGGTCTTACCCCTGCAGGAAATTTGATGACTTTCTTCATAATATTTTTTTCCGTTTGTCATGGAGCATCAGCCCCTTTGCGTACTACCACTTTATGACGAACGGATGTCCCAAAATGTATGTCCGAGCGTCAGCATGACGGTAGGCTTTCGTAAAAAATTACGATTGCTGAGCTCTATAACCAGCCTCCTGATGCAACTCCTTTCCAAACGGAAAAACTGCAGATCGTTTGTACACTGCGGTAAAACCAGCGAATATGAAAAGGGAGAGGGCCGAAACCCTCTCCCAAACTATTTCTGAAGTTCATGTAAACATCGATAGAAAACGTTTCTCTTCAAGCCAAGAGTTTTCATCAAGTGAGTGGCACTAATCTCATGGTTCAAGACTTTCTGATATTGTTCCTTAAAATCAGGCGGCATAGGTATCATAGGTCTGCCGAGACGCTTACCCTGTGCCTTTGCTGCCGCAATCCCTTCTGCCTGACGAGCGTGTATGCGAAGCCTTTCCTTTTCGCTCATGTAAGCCAAAAGCTCAAACACGATATTTGCAATCAGCTTTTTCTCCAAATCGGATTTATTGGCCGTATTGAGCATTGGCGTATCCAATACAACAATCTCAACCCCCATTTGCAGAAGCTCCTGCCACTCTATTTTGATTTGTGTGTAATTTCTGCCCAATCGGTCGAGCTCTTTAATGACAAGAGTATCTCCTGCCCGTAGAAGCTGAGCTTTTAACGTCTGGTGGCCTTCCCGGGCAAAATCTTTGCCGCTAGCCTTATCGGTGATAATATGTCTATCATCCAAGCCGTAGTCATGTAGGGCAACTATTTGTCGGCTAAGACTTTGATCTCGACTTGAGATTCTGGCGTAACCATAGCTTAAATTCAGTTTAATCGCCTCCCTAGTTGGTTAAGGTGCTCATATTTTTCAAATGTTGAGATATTCACCACAAGGGCTTTACGAAACAGGAAAAACGGCAGAATTGAACCGTTGCTTTAAGCACACTTAAAAGGAAACAATGCCCAAAGCGAGTTGCCGCTTGTGAGACGCTAGGTGGCTGGAAAGCGGAAAACGGCCCCGTATAGCTCCTAGATGTTTTACGAGGACGTCGCACCCGGTAAGACCAACATTGAGGGCACAATACCCCGGCCCCCCGAAAGAAGCCGAGGGAATACAAACACGGGCCTGAAACGGCCAGGCACCACCGACCGGCCTGAAGCCGAAACGACCGCCCGTGTTCGCCCTGTGCCGCGACATACGCCGGGAGCGGGGAAGAACCCCGCCCCAGAGCAAAGAACGCGCGTTCAGCCTATAGACAGCACAGTGAGGACGCAAGAACCAACCCACCCCGAATGCAATACCCCTCAAGCCTTTACGATAGAACAAATTCCCAAAGTGCTGATAGTCTTGATCTGCGCTTCCCTCGCGCCCACCGGAACCACTGCCAAGGTCAATTCGATTCCATTTGCGTTCAGACAGCGAGTCTGAATCGCCTCTGCGTCTGTACCATACCGGCGAAGCCATTCTTTTTGCAGCGATACATTAAATGTGGCAATAGCCCCATTTGATTCTTTGTAGCGCATTGTGACCTCGTTCCGGCTTAAAATCCGCAGAATTTTCTTTATATGCTCCACCAGCAGGAACCGAGGAATCAATATTGTGGGCTTCACGGGTGTCTGTAGGCAAAACAGGCGGTATCGATGGGTATTGGTAGGTCTGATCTCCAAGCACCTCAGTACCCCTCTTTCGACGTCGGGACGTGAATCCACATCAAGGTAGGTGTTATGTCTCTTCTCGGAATAATTCTCGATTAGTTCCTTCGGATAGGATTTCACAACGTTCAGCGACGATGTGCGGAGTGAATACTGTCCATCCTTCCGGGCAATCTCGCATGCCGAGGAATTGAGCAAGTACAACGCCGCAAGTTCTTGCGGATACCTCTTGTAGAAATCCGGAGGTACCTGAAGTCCCAAACGCTCCAATAGGCACTGCTGGAAAAATGCAACTTCTACCATCATGTTCGGAAATTTCTGAGTGGCAGCGGGAAACTGACTGAGCGTAATTTGCATTCCTGTGTTTGCTTCCCCTAGCACAGGGAGTTTCATCCGGCGGTTGACCAACTGCAGCAGTGACCAGTAGAACTGGTTGTGTGCAACATGATCTTCTCCGATTGTGTTTTCGCAATAAATTGAATCCAATTGCTGAAGCAAGGCTTTATTCATTTCAATCCCTCCAGTTTATAAAAATGTCGTCCGAGTACCCTCTCCCGAAAAGGAGCCATACTCGGACGATTTTGCTGTATTTTACCCCAAATATCAAGGTAAAGCGACCAAGGATCGGAGCGATCCGTATGTACTCTGAAATTCAGGGTGATATCTGATTAGAGAATCAAAATGTGAGGTCGAAGCGGATTTCTTTCTCTGTCTGACCTTCAATCTTCTCTTGTACTGCCTTGCAAAACCGATTGAACCTTTCCGGCGAGCCGAAGAACTCAAGAATCACATCCTGCTGCATTTGGTTGTCCGTTTCGCTGCGATATAGCACACGGCGCTCTTGATTTACATAGTGCGCCAGCAACTCAGGATTGCCCAGCGATTCCACAAAAGCGATAAAAGCGTCATACCCCTGAGCCGCTGCATCCTTCGCTCCGCGATGGAAAGCTCTGTGCACTGAAATCGTAAGGAATACACCATTCTCAACTCGGTGGTCATACCGATTACCGCTGCAATGGTGTGCGTCCATATCCGGGTAAAGCTTGATATAACCGCCTTCCTCCAGAATTTGAGCAAAAAGGCTCCACACGATAGGTGAATTTTCCATCAGAAAACTCACGGTTTTCTCTCCTTTCCTAGTAGTTCGCCGGAAAGCCTTATCAGCAATTTTCCACACCTTGTCCATGATGCTGGTGTTTGCGATTCCGCAAACCGCAAGCGTTCCATCCTTCTTTCGGTAGAGGTCAAACTCAAGGTTGCGGGTGTGGTCAATCACACGAATTGTTGCCGTTTTGACACGCGCAAAATCATGCCCCGGCAGCACACTGAGCACTTCCGCCTTGATCTCTTCCATAAGTTTTCTTTTTCCCATCGGATTTTTGGGGCCTTGTGTTGTATTCATATCGAATACCTCCATATTTTTATTTGACCGCCCACGATTTACCATCGCGGCAGTCTACATTACTAATAGCGCTAGTCTGTATTTCACTCCAAACGTAACGGAGCACAGTCAAACTACCGCAAAATTCTTTCGATATTACCCCGATTCCAACGAATGAAACAGGCAAATCAGACGAAAATTGCGGCGCTCTGGCGGCTTGAAAGCAGGACTGCCTGTCAGAAAGTGAACCTCTCGATGTCCCTGATTTCAAACAGGGAAAAAAGCTTGATTTCTCTGCGCATCGGTTCGCTAATTTGATACACCGGAAGAACCACATCGGGGCTTCGACCATCCCATGCAATACGGCGATAGGTATCTGCGCCCTCATGGAACCTACTGCGCAAATACTTCTCCTGCAGCGCGACCGCATAGTATTTGACATTTCCTAACTTGTCCGGGTAGGCGATTCTGGCTGGCTGCTCGTAAAGACCTTCAATGAGTTGCTTTGCGAACTGCTGCAGCAAGAAGTGAGGAACAATGGTATCCGCATCAGCCGAAACGGCGTCCAGAGTGAACTCGCCGCTGGACAAGTCGATCCGCACAGCATGAATCGAGCCAGATTTAATCTGACTGCCGACTTCATCCCACAGATACCCCTCCGGGAAAGAAAAAGAGCTGTCTGGCTGTGCCATTGCTCGTAAAAGGGAAGCACTGCGCGTGTAAAGGGCTTCTTCCCCCGAAAACTTTCTGCCACAACAAACTGAGCTTTCAAGCAAATACGCAATAATCAGAGCCGAGGAGTACCCATCTTGCAGATAACCGTACTCCAGACCGTTCAGGCCCCAGTCTGCATTGAGAATAGCGGCTTCCGCGCACGCAATTTCCATTCCCAGCGGCTTCTCCGGATTCGATACTCCACGTAATTCTGATAAGGAACATGCAATCCCCGGATGGCTCAGTCCAGCAACCGGAAACGTCCCTCCCGACTCAACCGATCTTGCCAGAGCCTCGTATACTGCATTTTCCGCATGGCCCAGCCTTTGATCGGCATTTTTGGGGAAACATCCTCCGACTTTGAGTTCTTCACGTGACATTTTATCCGACCTTTCTTTATCCAATTTTGTTTTCCACCAAACCATACACAAGCCTCTGGTTTACCCCACATGACATCCAGTCCTATAACACGGGATATCGGGGGATGAAAGGCATATTCATTTCCGACCGAAAAATCACCTCAGACCTTAAAGGACAAGTCCACAGCAGAATACAAAATTAAGACGTTACCCCGACCAGAATTTCTTGTGATTGCAGAAAGGCAGGGGTTGAGTGCGCAGAGAGCAGAAAAAACATAAAGTTAGAAAAAGTGCAGAAAAAATTAAGGCCCCATTCTCAGGGTTTTCCACACTGTCGGTAAAACATTTCGGATTTTTTCAAACAGGCATTTGGACTGTTGTTCGGAACCGTGTCGGGAATTCCATTGCCTTGCTGATTTGTCGATCAGAAATGCTTTCCACGCGCTTCCGAAAATAGAAAAGAACAACCTTTATAGACCTGTAAAACTCAGAGCTATATCAAACCAAAGAACAGTTTATGGATCGCCCCGGTTTTACTCATAAAAATATCCCGGACTGATTTCTCAATCCGGGATTCATCTATAAAGTCAGACAAATAGAACAACGGGGAAAGGCTTTGTAACTAAGGAATACCCCAATAGCGCCATCCGGTGTAAACTACCTACTGCAAAACATTGCCGGTAATTTCGTAATTTGCTCTTTGCAAGATACCAGTACATAAAAACAACGCTCTGCATTAAGTGCATGATGCAGAGCGCTACCAAAGTATCTGTTGGATTAAGCGATTGTTCCGACGGTACACGGCACCTTTTCACCGTTTACATAAAATCCAGCGGCCTGACCGGGTTTTCCGACCGCTGCTGCCTTGTAAAAATAATCATGCCCTTTGGCCCCGGCATATGTTACCTTGAAAACCGAGCCGTTCCCACATACGAATGTGGGCTTAGACGATGCTGTAATTTTAAACTGATAGGTCTTTCCTGTTTTCACCGTCAGTTTTGCGCCTGTATCGATTTTATAATTTTTAATTGAGGTAGTGGTACCCGCTTTCTGATCACTGACAAGCACATAGACATAGGGGGTATCGGCACCTTCATAAACACGGACGTAATATTTAATGAGATATCCTTTTAAACTTCTGTCAAAAAGAGCATCGTCAAATTTAACGGTGCGAGCGTTCATTCCACCCCAATCCGGAGAACCATATGTGTCTCCGCCCAAAGAGGGATATATGTCGCATCCGGGTGCCGCCTTATTATAATCGCTCACCCCCTGCACGGTGACTGTTGAACCATACGGAACGGTATAGACGGTTTCGGATGAGGACTTACCCCCAACAGTCAAGGTTTTCTGTTGTTTGGAAATAACCTGTGAGAGTGAAATGCTGTATCCGTTTTCAGAAGCCGCCGTTGTGTCTGCAAACGCCGCAGTGCTGACGCTGAATGCCATAATACCCGCCAAAATACACGATATAATCTTTTTGTTCATAATGATTGATTTCTCCTTCCATATTTCGCAATGCAGACCAATATAAGATTAAGAATGTGATAACGGCTGTCGTTATAGTGGGCAGTACGGCATCCGCTGCCTCTGTACCAAATATCTGCCAGCCTGTCCATTTGCTTTGCACTCTTCGCCCGATCTACCAGATCGGACTCCAGTTTTTTGCAATAACCGGAGCGGCCTGACCCGACCTCCAGTGCCTTATAAATCAAATCCTGGTGTGCATGAACGATGTTGATTAAATTTTTAATGCTCTGAACCGTGTGGGCAGTTCCTGCTCCTGCGCCTGTTCCTACATGTACATGAATCCCGCAGGAGCTATTTACGACTGCCTGTGCGGCTCGAAACTCCCGGACAATTTCCTGAATTGCTTCAATGTCCAAATATTTGCAAATCGGTGTCACAAATTCAACGCGGTACTCGTCACTGGCGATGCTGCCGTCTTTTTTCTGCGGCGAAAGGGAACTGTCCCGCATGATTGTCCATTCGCGGCCTTCCATGTCGGAAACGGTATATTTATCATAGGAACCGCCCTGATGCTGGGCCGTTACCCCGAAGTGCTTTGCCAGAACCGATGCAGCCTGATACCGGGAGATGCCAGTGAATTCCAACTCAAGGCCGAACTGCTGCTCACGTAAGTCCATATCATTAACCTCCACACAATCTCTTATTTCTCTACTGGAACTGTGTGTATGTTAACTCTGGAGAGTGTGTTTCGATAGAGGTAAACTGCCGTTTGTGAAAGTGTGTTTCTGTCCAATTTGGATAAAAAAGAGCCATGTGCAGGAGAGGGGATACCCCTATTCCAACAGATGGCCAAATAGTATGCGGTAATTTATGATAATGGAGGAACGTAAGGTCAAAACATTAATTCTTTTATAGAATAATACCTCACTTTTAGTTCAGTCTGATATTGAGAAATAGTATAAAGATGTCTGTGCTTTAAGATATGTAACCACAGCATGGATCATGTGAGAAGTGGTACAAATGGTGCATAAGCTTGAAAAACTGCATGAAAGCTAAGCTTTTCGGGTACCATTTTTTTCATCTCCGGTACAAAGTCGTACCAAAATTCAAGCAGACCATAAATATTAATTTTACGGAGTATGCGAATCTTAGACTGCCAAAAAAGTGGTATTAATGGTAAAAAAGCTTGGGAACCCGCATGAATGCTAAGCTATTTCAGTACCATTTTTTAACCTATCCGGTACAGAGTTGTACCAAAATCAAACCAGTACCCTAAAGATTAATCTTACAGAGTATGCGGATCTTAGACTGCCAAAAAAGTGGTACAAATGGTACAAAACCTCAAGAATCCGCATGAATACTAGCTTTACCCCTGTACCATTTTCTTACTTAATCCGGCACAAACGCGATACCTGAAATGGTACACTATAAATGAAGCCATAGAATGTAAATGTTCTCGATATGTAACTACGGTTTGAGTTGCCGGGGAAATGATACAGAACCTTAAAGAATCCGCATGGATACTAGGTCTTTCCTGTTCCACTTTCTTACTTGATCCAGCAAAAAAACGGTACCTGAAACGATATAAAGAGGGGCAGGTGCAAGAAAGCACTGCACCTGCCCAAACAGCTAATAATTAAACCATGCATATTCATTGGCTTGCCGGGACTCTCCGTTAGTATGGGAGGTCGGTACGTCAATGGTATCCAGCCGCTCTTTTCGCCATCCTGATTCTTCGAGCCGTGCATAGATTGCATTGTCATATCCACTGAGCATAATTTTCAAGTTCATCTCTGGTTCAAGCAAAAGATCGACCAGCTTTTCGTGCGTTTGGTTTGACCATCCATGCAAATAGGGACATGGAGTTTTGCAGACATCTTCCACATAAGGGGGATCAATATAGGCAATGCAATTCTGCCTTGATTTACACTGCTCCAATACGGAGAAACAGTTTCCTGATGTAACTGTCCAGTCAGTAAAAATGGGGCAGTATTCCGGCAACTTATCCAATCTGTTATAAAAGTCACACTTTTTTCTTCATAATCCAAGCAATTTTCATCCGTGACTTTCATAATCGCGCAATTCCCAAGAATTCCTCGGTAGGATTGCATGACCAGCGTGTATGCATACGCCGCTTTTTCAGCTAGCGAGAAGCCGGGATATCCTTGTTTCCACAGCTTCTGGTTCTCCTGATAATCCTCGTATGTATAGGGCCTTTGCTTGGCCAAACGGATCATCTCTTTTGTTGTGGACTCGGTGGACAAGGCGGCAAATATTGCTGCAACACCCTGATCAATTTCGTTGTACAGAATCCAATCCCAGCCGGGCCTCAAGCACAGCAGTTCTACGGCGCTGCCGCCACATACGCTGAGAACACCTCGCAATTGAAACTTTTCCCTTGCTATTTCCAGATTATCGCTCACAATCTGCTGTAGCCTTGTCTTGCCGCCAACATACGGAAAAATAGAAGTACTCATATCAATTTTCTCCTTTTCAAAATTTGGCTTATTTAATATTGAAGATATAGGCTCGTCCGTCTCCGGCCTTGATTACTCGGCTGCTTGTCAATCTTCCTTGATCATCGCCCCTTAAAATCTCACGTTCCCGCAGCCTTTTGAGGGCTTTGATACGGCCTTGCTTTTCAAATATTTGACCAATGTTATCCCGGGGGACAATTAGTTCCGCACAGCCGTCTACTCCAGTTAAAAGGATGGCGTTGTGTTTTTGAGCGTCAAAACTCTGCACGCTGTTTGCGAATCTATTTGTGCTGTCGGTAATAAACTGCAAGATTTTTTTAACGTCAAGGTCTTCCTTTTCGAGCGTCTGTAGCTGGAGAGCGACCTGATCGACCAGAATTTCTTGCATCCCCGGTATGTCGAAATTCAATTGAAACGCACGATTTAACAGTTGGGCGCTTAGCAAAATAATAGCAACTTGTTTTGATAGCCGGTCGATCATTCCATCTGCTTGAAGATCGGACGAAGTCAATGCTGACTGAATGGCATCAAACGTCTTGTTTGTCAATGGTCAAACAGTTTTTCCAACTGTAAATCTTCCTTATGGTCGAGAAAATATTGCACGAATGGCTCTATCACTACTCCATGGCAGGAATTAGCAAACCTTTCGAGTGCTGTAACTTCTTTTCTTGAAGATATTAAGTCGCCCCGATTACAATTTATTTCGAGAGTTCTCGCAAACTGGCCGGCTCGTCCACTAGAGCGCATGGCTGGCGCAATGGACGTCTCAGTGCTCATTAATACCGGACAGAAATATTTGGTTTCATCATGATTATTACCTTTTTGTGCAGTTCCGCGGATTTTACCGTCTGCAATTCTGAAAACGAACTGTATCAGTTTTTGTACTGCCTGTTTGGATTTGCTTTTATCTTCTCCTGTGATTTTATCGTCCGCCGTGATAGGAATGAAGTAGTACTTGGAAAGAAACGTAACCAGCGAATTATCCGTGTTGTTTTCCGTCAAAAACAGCTTCTCTGGTGTACCGAACATTGCCAATGCCAATTTACAAGCTTTGCTTTTGCCGCTTGAAGTATCTCCGCATATATTGAGAATCAAGTTTTCCTTATCTGAATCACCCAAGAGCATTTGTACCAAGCCTGACAGAGCTGCGCACAGGACGATTTGGAGATGGGGATGATCCTTTGTAAATCTTTGCACGCCATCAAGCCAATCTTTTATGTTTCCTTTGGACTGAATTTTACAGGAAGTCTGATTCATACTGTACACACGATTTTTCTGATTGAAGTCAGCCCCGGTATAAGTCGATTGAAACGGCGCATTGAGAATGTTGTAATATTTAAAAACAACCTTACCATGATAGGAAGCAAATCCTACTTGTTCATGAATCCATGTGACTTTGTCCGACTTTTGTCTTTCATCAATTGCACGTTTTAAATCCAAATAGCAAGCCGCATCCACATAGCCTAGGTTCCGAATAACAAGCATTACTTTTCGATTGTCAAAAACACTGAATGGAAGGACTATGCTTATTTCAGGATCTTGCTTGTTCCATATCCGAACAGTTTCGAGACCAGACTCAAAACATTTTACGATCTCAAAACCAAGATAGTCCTGATAAGAAATACGTTTGACGTCTTTGTCGGTAATACAATCTGCAGCTTTTTCATAATTGCTCAATTGAATCTGATCAAAATTCCGGCCTTGCTTTAGAATCTCCAATTTACCGGTGCCTTCCTGTAACGATTTTTCATTCTCGGTTGTCATAATAATTTGTCGGCCTTTCACATCTTTATTTTTTGACAACCATTGCAATGGTTTTTTTTTAGGAACGTTTTTGTTTGTTCCTGTCGACTTCTTCATGGTATCACGGATTAGATTCCGATTGCAGCATGTTCGCTTTTGTGCGCAGAACTAACGAGAAGCGTAAAAGTAAGACAGCCGCATATATCCTGTGTTTCTTTAAGCAATTCTTCTTTTTTGTTCTGTAGAAACGCCTATATAACGCAAACAGCGCGTACAAAAAAGAAGAATCCTTTTTGTACGCGCTGTTATGCTATTCTATTGTTTTGTTGACTCAGGGAGTCAAGCCGCTTTTTCGATACAAATCCAAAAATGTCAATTGGTCTTGCTTCGTCAGAATGCAGCGATCGGAGTAAGGGTCAATCTCATCCTCGTCGGTGCCGATCATGATATCGAATTGCATTCCAAGCTCATTTAGAACAGATATGTAAAACTTATCGAAATCCTTGCCCCGTTTCCACTCATATACATCGGGGTCACGCTCTAGGGCTTGTATCTTTTCAAACGCTATAATTTTGCCATCCATTCCTTTTGTTTCCAGATCAAAGTTTCTTAGACCGGAAAGGATATCCTGAACGCGTTTGCGAAAACTTTTTTCAAGCGCTTCTCGGTCTGACTGGTCGTCGTGAAAATTAATCCATAGATCCATGTTATCCGGGATGTACCTCATGATCTCGTCGAAGGTGATATCTTTGCGCTCTAAATTGTCTTTCTCACAGAAAAACATAAGGATCAGGAATTGAATCTGAGTGTCAATCTTAATGTCCGTATTGTGATTTTTGGGATCGTGAAGCATAGGGCAACTCCTCTCGTGACTTTTGTTCCATTATATCACTTGTGGAGAATTTTTCTACATATTACGACTAAAATATCCAAACAGTATTCCTGTTTATAATATTTGACCCGCAGAAAACCCAGTGTTTCTGCGGGTCGTTGGCATTTGTCCTTTTGTACGCTTCGTTTCTCCGAACCGCTGGAAATGGACGATTTCGCGCTGACGGAGAAACTTAATCGGGTCGCGCACGTCGGGATCGTCGGCGAAGCGAAGTATATTGTCGTACACCGCGCGGGCTTTCTGTTCAGCAGCCATGTCCTCGGTCAGATCGGCAATCGTGTCGCCTTTCACGGCAAGATAAGTGGCAGTAAAGGGCATACCGGAAGCGGCCTGCGGATAAATCCCAAGGGTATGGTCGACGAAGTAATCGGCAAAGCCGCCTTTCATGACCTCGTCTTCCGTTAAGTTCTTCGTGAGCTGGTGAACGATGGCGCCGATCATTTCAAAATGGGCGAGTTCTTCTGCTCCGTATTCTTATCAGTGATGTCGGGGCCGGGCAATTTGGGGTACAGGATCAGTTCGAAATCATCCGGCTGACCGTGCCAGCGCCCGTTAACGGTCTTGGTGTAGACAACCTTAGCGATTACAGAGTTTAAAAGCCGGTTTTTTTCCGCCGGAGTTTTTGCCTGACCGTACTGCGCGAGGACCTGCTCTGCTTTGAAAATGGCCTCTGCTGTGTTTTGTACCGTTTTCTTAACTAATGGAATCTCTTGCTCCAATTGATTAATGATTTCCTGAATTTCTTCCGTTTTCCTGTTTATGCCCTTGGTGCGGTCGAGAAATGTATCGGCGGAATAAACGCCCTGTTCCAAAAGATCATGGATGCTGTCGCGTTGCTTTTCCAGCTTTTTGAGTTCACTCTGCGCATTGCGCAGGGCTTTTTTCTTTATTTCGGTCTGTTCCTCCGATTCGGCACTTTTTCCCTGCGGGTAGGAAAGCTGATATTGCGCCAGCCAATCCCGCAGTGCCTCCAAAACTCGACTTTCAACACACTTTAAGGCCGAACTGACGTTATCGCACGATGCGGCAGGACACATCAGAACGTCCGGGGAGCTGTTGTTCGGATAAGGTCGCCGCACCAATCTGCGGCCGCATTTTCCGCATATTAAAAGACCGGCCAGCGGATTGGAAATTCCCTTTTCTTTCGGGCATGGATGGGAGGCATGATCGTTCAGCTTTTCCCGAACGGCTTTCCAGGTTTTTAAATCGATTAACGGCTCGTGCAGCCCGTCGGTCAGAATCCAGTTTTCAGGCTTCTCACGCGGACGCTGTTTCACCACCCGGCCATCAACCAGTTTTTTCTTTGTGGGTCTCGAGTTCCAGCGTATTTTCCCAATGTATGCGGGGTTGCGAAGCATCCCCTGCACAGTGGAGACGGTCCAACCCTTTCCGCTCGCCGAGGGAATTTTCAGCCCGTTCAGTTTTCGAACGATTTTAGCGGTTCCCATCTCTTCGGTTGTTCCGTCCGGCTTTCGCTCCCCACATGCGTAAAGGAAAAAGATCATCTGAACAATCGAAGAGGTACCCGCGTCGGGGACGAGGGTATAGCCCTTTTCGCCTTGCAGTTTTTTACGCAGATATCCGTAAGGAGCCTTATTTGCGACGTATTTCCCTTCCCTCACCGACGCGGTCCGCCCGCTCTGAAGCCGGCGGTTGATCGTCTTGTACTCGCGGCGGCTCATGAACAGTCCAAATTCGAAATATTCTTCATCGTATTCGTTGTTCGGGTCGTAGGTTTTCAGGGGTGTGATTATCTTTGTGCTGCTGAACTGAAAGGTCTGGGCGACAATGCCCTGATCGATGGTGTCACCGCGGGCAAGACGTTCCACTTCCACCACGAGTACACCGTCCCACGCGCCTTCTCTCACATCGTTAAGCAATTGCTGCATGACTGGACGGGAAGCAATCGTTTCGCCCGACACAATCTCGCGGTAGATTTTTTCAACATTCAGTTTTTGCCGCGCGGCAAGTTCTATGAGCGCTTTTTCATGCCGGGCGAGCGTTTCTCCTTCTCCGTGAGCTTCCGCTTCCAGATCGGCGCGTGATTTGCGCAGATACAGACAGTACGCCATAAGCCCCATCCACTTTTCATTTTTCTTACAATCTATTTTAGTACAGCGGAAAATAAATAGAAAGGTGATACAAGTCGATATGGAACGGATAAAAACGGCTTGAACAAAACCGCCCGTCATAGGACAATCGCCGGAGCGAATAGAAATAAGCCGGGGTGATTCTGAATGCTTGTGAAAATACCTCTCGGCGGAAACCTTGTTGCGGAAAAGCGGATCGGGAATACGCACATCTTTGTTTGCGACGCCGCCTATGCGGAAAACAAAACCCCGGAAAACAGACAGCGGGTGTTGGAGGAAGCGGCGCGGGCATCGCTGAATATCATCATCCATAATCAAAAGCAGAGGTCGGATGAATAAAGCCTTTCTTGCGGCAAACTTGACAAGCCAGCGAAAAAAGTGGTAAAATAATCAACATTGATAGTTAGCAAGCTAATTGTTAGCATTACAATTAATTGTATGGAGGAGAAATATGTCTGTCAGTTTACACCACGCGGTCCTTATGACGTATAACGCTCAGAAGAACAGTCTGCGACCCGGCATGGTTGCGATTGGTCTTTCACCCGGTCAGCCAAAGGTGCTGCGTTTCCTTGCGGCTCACGACAGCTGTATGCAGAAGGAAATTGCAGAGGCTCTGAACATTGAGCCCGCCACCGTTTCGCGTCTGCTCTCCAACATGGAGCAGAACGGCCTTGTGGTGCGCTCCACGCCCGAGGAGTGCCGGCGGGCAGAATCGGTCAGCATCACGGAAGCGGGACGTGCCGCCTTCGCCGGGTGGGAAACGGTTTGCCATACCGTAGAAGAACAGTCTCTGCAGGGGTTTTCGGAAGAGGAAAAGCTGCAGTTTATGAAAGGTTTGTGCCGGATGTATCAAAATCTTACGGGAAAACCGTTGGAATAGTGGGGGAACAATCGTGGTCAAGCGACTCTATGAATTTTTTAGACCTTACCGAAAAGCGCTTTTTGGAAGTATCGCCTGCGTTATGGCAGAGTGTGTGTTTGAGCTTGTCATTCCGCTCATCATGGCGGATATCATCGACGTGGGTGTCATGCAGAAGGATCGCGGCTATATTCTCCAGCGCGGTGCACTGATGATTGCATGCGCTCTGGTCGCCCTTGCGCTCGGCTCCGTCTACGCACGCCTTGGGGCACAGGCCGGGCAGGGCTTCGGCGCGGAGCTTCGGCAGAAGGAATATAAAAAAGTACAGGAATATTCGTTTTCCAATCTCGATCATTTCAGTACGCCGTCGCTCATCACACGTCTGACCAGCGATATCACCATTCTTCAGAATTCCGTCTGCAACGGCATTCGGCCGATGGTGCGTGGCCCGGTCATGATGCTGACCGGCCTGGTTATGTCCTTTGTGCTGAGTCCGAAGCTTTCCATCGTATTTCTGATCGCCGTGCCGGTCCTCGCCGCCGGACTATACCTGATCATGCGCCCTCTGGGGGCCTGTTATGCACGGATGCAGAAAATGCTGGACCGCGTCAACTCAATCGTGCAGGAAAACCTGACGGCGATACGCACAGTGAAATCCTATGTGCGGGGAGAAAGCCAGTCGGCTCTTTTTGCAGAGGGAAACGGCGATTACTGTGCCGCCTCACAGCGTGCGTTCCACACAGCCATGCTGAATATGCCGTATTTTCAGTTTGTCATGTACTGCACCATTCTCTGCATCCTCTGGTTTGGCGGCAATTTCATTCATATGGGTACCATGAAGGTCGGCGTACTGACAGGCTTTTTGAGCTATGTGCTGCAGATCTTAAACTCTTTGATGATGATTTCGAACGTGTTCCTGATGCTCAGCCGTTCGATGACCTCCATCGGCAGAGTGTTTGAGGTGCTGGACGAGAAGCCGGGGATCGTCGACGGAGGCGATCCGTCGCTTGCCATTGAGAGCGGCAGCGTTGAATTCGACGGTGTCTCGTTTAAATACAGTGAAAAGGCGAAGGAAAATGTGCTTTCCAACGTCAGTCTGAACATCCGCGCAGGGCAGATGATCGGTGTGTTGGGCGGCACGGGAGCCGCCAAAACATCGTTGGTGCAGCTGATTCCCCGCCTTTACGACGTAAGCGTCGGCTGCGTCCGAATCGACGGGCGCGACGTGCGTGAGTACAGTCTGCGCCAGCTGCGCGACAGCGTCGGCATGGTGCTGCAGAGCAATACGCTGTTTTCCGGAACCATACGGGAAAATCTTCTTTGGGGCAACGAACATGCAAAACAGGAGGAGCTGGACTGGGCCTGCCGTATCGCATGCGCGGACGAGTTCCTCGGCCGTCTTCCGGACGGCTACGACACGATGCTCGGTCAGGGCGGCGTAAACGTTTCCGGCGGGCAGAAGCAGAGGCTCTGCATTGCCCGCGCCCTGCTCAAGCGGCCGAAAATATTGATTCTGGATGATTCCACCAGCGCGGTCGATACCGCCACGGAGCGCAGGATACGCGAGCGGCTTGCGGAAGAGCTGCCTCAGACGACCCGAATCCTCATAACCCAGCGGCTTGGTTCGGTGGAAGAAGCCGACCAGATCATTCTGTTGGACGACGGCAAAGTCACCGCCGTGGGAAAACACGGTGAGCTTCTCGCCCATAATGAAGTATACCGGGAAATTTGGCAGTTTCAGCAGAAAGGAGAGATTTCGTAATGCCAAAGACTTTTTCGCATGCAAGGCCGAAAAATATGCGCAGGGCGTTCGGCCTCTTGTGGCGCTACATGAAAAAACATGCTGTTTCGCTTACGTTGGTCTCTGTTCTTGCCGTTGTGAGCGCACTTGCATCCGTTTACGGTACATATTTGCTGAAGCCGGTCATTGACAATTACATTCTCCCCGGCAACATCCCGGGGCTGATTCGCATGGTAGCGCTTATGGCGCTGCTTTATTTCATCGGGGTCGCCGCAACATACGGCTACACGCAGGCGATGGTTGTGCTGGCGCAGAAGATTGTTGAGGAAATCCGAAACGATCTGTTCCGGAAGGTACAGAAGCTGCCGCTCAGTTATTTCGACGCACAGACGCACGGCGAACTAATGAGCCGCTTTACAAACGACATCGATACGATCTCCGACGCGCTGAACAACAGCTTCGCCATGGTGGTGCAAAGCTTTGTCGTAACGGTCGGCACGTTCGTCGTTTTAATTGTTTTGAACGTCTGGCTTTCCGTCATTGTTCTGCTCACGTTCTTTTGCATGTTTCTGTTTCTTCGGTACAGCGGGAAGCGAAGCAAAGCGTATTATGACCGGCAGCAGAAATTCCTCGGCAGTCTCGACAGCTTTGTGGAGGAAACCGTTGCGGGGCAGAAGGTCGTACAGGTTTTTAACCATGAGACGCAGAATTTTGAGGAATTTACCGCGAGAAGCCGCCATCTGCAGGAAGCTGCGACAGGCGCCGTCACGTTTTCCAGTCTGCTGGTCCCGGTCGTTGTGAGTCTGTCTTACTTCGGGTACGCGGTTTCTGCGTGCATCGGCGCTTTCTTTGCCATTTCAGGGCAGATCGGGCTCGGCACGCTGGCCTCTTACCTTGTTTATGTGCGGCAGGTCGCCATGCCAATCAACCAGTTTTCCCAGCAGCTCAATTTCATCCTTGCTTCGCTTTCGGGCGCGGAGCGCATTGAAGAGGTCCTTTCCGCACAGGAGGAAGAGGACCGCGGTAGCGTGACGCTCACCCGAGCCCAGACCCTGCCGGATGGTTCCCTCTGCGAAACAGATCTCTGTACGGAGCAGTGGGCCTGGCGCAGACAAAAAGCGGATGGCTCGGTGGAATTTATCCCGCTGCGGGGCGACGTGTGGTTCCGAGATGTGGTGTTTGGATATGCCCCGGAGCATCCGGTGATCAAAGGGATTAACCTGTACGCGAAACCGGGGCAGAAAATCGCTTTTGTCGGTTCGACGGGTGCTGGTAAAACGACCATAGCGAGTCTGATCAACCGATTCTATGAAGTGACCGCGGGAACCATTTTTTATGACGGCATCGACGTGCGTGATATTAAAAAGGATGACCTTCGCCGTTCGCTCGGTGTGGTCTTGCAGGATACGCACCTGTTCACCGGAACTATCGCGGAGAATATCGGTTTTTCCGGCGACGATTTTGACCGTGAGCGCGTTGTAGCCGCAGCAAAGCTTGCGGGGGCAGATTCGTTTATCCGTCGCCTGCCAAACGGATACGATACCGTGCTGACCGGTGACGGCGATAACCTGAGCCAGGGCCAGCGGCAGCTTCTCGCTATCGCTCGCGTTGCCGCCGCCGACCCGCCGGTCCTCATCCTCGACGAGGCGACAAGCTCGGTTGATACGCGCACCGAACGCCAGATTGAAAAAGGCATGG
Organism: Bacillota bacterium; assembly: GCA_023410445.1. GTDB lineage: Bacteria > Bacillota > Clostridia > Oscillospirales > Acutalibacteraceae > Caproicibacter. The sequence continues at coordinate 302,101 of JAEYPT010000009.1, forward strand.
ACCGCCTGATGGAGGGCCGCACGGTGTTCGTAATCGCACACCGGCTTTCCACCGTGCGAAACGCAAATGCGATTCTTGTTCTAGAGGGCGGCGAAATTCTGGAACGCGGCAGCCACGATGAGCTGGTTGAGCAGAAGGGCCGCTATTATCAGCTATATACTGGTCAATTTGAATTGTCATAAAAATACCCTTTAACAGCAGAACAACCCGCCGGTTTTTCCGGCGGGTTGTTAATCTACAATGAGAAGTTTCGCACCTTTTTCCGTGTGGGAGCGGTGAGGATTAACATCCTCGGCAACCTGATAGCTCATTTCGGGAGTCAGAACAAATTCCCTGCCGTCATCCAGTTCTGTCACCAATTCGCCTTCCAAGACGAAAAGGAGATGCCCACGTTTGCACCAATGGTTTGCCATATACCAGGGAGTATACTCTACCACACGAACGCGGATATTCCCCATTTCAAAGGTACGCCAATAAGCTTCACCGGTTACACCCGGATGCACGGTTGGCTTTATCGTACTCCAATCGACGGTGCAGAACGGAACCTCCTGAATTTTCATCTCCCGGCTCCTTTTATAATCATTTATGTCCCTTACGGGCTTAAACGTCGATAAGCTCCTGCTCCCGGAATAAGCTTGCTATAGCCTCGTCGTACTCGTATAACCTTTGCGACTTTCGAATCTTTTTTGCGTAGCTTTCATTGTCGGTGAACAACAAAATCATGTGCGACCATAGTTCTTTCATTTTAAACAGGACATTCCGATCCCCAAACAGTACCTTCTGATAATCCCCATAAATCTTGTCGTGAAAGTCCCTCAGCAATTTTTTATCGATCTTTGTATGGTTCATAATTTCGCTTACCAATCCGGGATTGGTAATTAGCCCCCGGCCAATCATCACAGTTTCCACTTCGGGAAAGTTTGCTGAAAACTCCTTGTAATCTTTTGCCGTGAAAATATCTCCGTTATAGCAGACAGAGTTTTTACTTAATGCAAGCGCATCCTTGAAAACATTTAAATTGGGCTTGTTTTCGTAGTAATCTTTCTGGGTCCTTGGGTGGATAATCAGTTCTTTGATCGGGTATTTGTTAAAAATCTTAATCAGCTCGTAAAATTCATCTGGCTGATACATTCCGATTCTGGTTTTTACCGATATGTCGGTTACCGACTGCGAAAAGACCTCATCCAAGAACGCATCCAACTTTGCTGTTTCGGAAAGGAATCCGGCCCCTTTCTTCTTTGTAACAACCGTTCGGGATGGACACCCTAAATTGAAGTTGATTTCGTCATATCCCAGCGATTTGATTCGTTCGGAGGCGCGAATGAAATCCTTTGCGTTGTTGGTCAGCAGTTGTGGAACCAAAACGATTCTTTCGTTGTTTTCCGGTAATATATCTTTTAGTTCCCGCGTCCGAAAACTTTCGCATTGGTTTGCGACAATAAACGGTGAAAAATATTGATCGATACCGGGGAAAAAGGTATGATGGGCATTCCTATAAATATACCCGGTCAGCCCCTCCATCGGTGCAAAGTAAAAGTTCATCGTTGCCGTGTGCTTCCTTCCGGGTTGATTTTGTCCTGAATTTTCTTCCATATTATATCTCCCGACGGAAATAAATACAACTATAACTCGATATCAATACGAAAGGACGGAATTTCCGCGGGGGGAGTCTCTTTTCTACCGTTATTTGAAACTTGCCCGATTCAAATCGGAGCGGGCGGGGTGACGTTGTCATTGATAAGAATATGGTACGGATTCTTCTGTTCCAATATCGGTAAGAGTTCCCTTGACCTCATCGTACGGCATGGAATACCGCTGGCTCAGATAGCGGAGCGACGCGGCAAGTTCACCGTCCGGTCCACTGTATCCCAATTTGTTATGATAGTCACGCATAGTAATAGATCGAAATGGCGCTCTGTTCACGATCATAAATGATCTTATCCACAAACGAGCGGAGCAGCAGATTCTTTTCCTCGGCGTCGATGGCCGGGTTTCTCAATACTTTTAGCGTTCCCTTGTGACCAGCCCGGAATTTTTTAATCAGTTCGCTCTGGGACTGTGGTTTTACAACCGGCTTGGTTGCCTCCAATTGCTTGATTCGATCTTGAATCTTCTGCTTGTTGACTTTGTATTCCTCAATCGAATCGATCCCATTTTCATAAGCTTCCTTTACCCGGATCAGCTTCTGCTTTTCACGGGCGATTTGCTTTTGAATGACATCGGCTTCATATTCTGCCTTCGGGGCCAGCTTCCTGGTAATATGAATTTCCCCGCTCTTCAGGTCCTGCTCGATGGTAGCCAGTGTCATTTCGTCCAGCCGCTCAATTAAAATGCTATGGGATACGCTGCACTTTCCGTGGGCGTATCCGATGCACTGCAGCGATCTCCCAACCGATCTGGATAGGGTCTTTCCACAGGTACTGCATTTTACAAGACCCTGAAGCATGTAGGAGGGGGGAAGTTTCTGCCCGGCCAGCTTTCCAAAGAGCATCTTGTTTTTGGTTTGGCGCTGCTGCGCTTTCTGCCAGGTCTCATTTTCAATCAGGTGTTCATGGTCGCCGTCGATGATGACAATGCTCGGATCATTGAAATCCCGACGCGTTTTCCGCTTGGGATTCCACCGGATTTTCCCGATATAGACAGGGTTGTGGAGGATATATTCCACCGTTCGATTTTCCCACAAGCCGCCTCGCTTAGTCCGTATTCCCATGGCATTTAACTTCAGCGCAATTGTGCGGCAGCCTTCCCCAGAAATGTAGTCATCGAAAATCATACGGACAAACGGCGCCGTGTCGGGATCAATTACATACTTTTTATCCTGAATCTTATATCCGAATGCTGGAGCGGTTACCGGCTCCCCGCGACTCACTTTTTCATTCATGCCGCGGCGTACTTCCTCAGCTAGATTGATGCTGTAATATTCGTCCATTGCTTCAATCATCGCTTCCACGATGATCGACATTTTGTCGTCGCCGATCTGTTCCGTGACGGAAACGATATCGATTCCGCATTGTTTCCGAAGCATAGATTTATAGACGATGCTGTCCTGACGGTTTCGGGCGAAGCGGGAGAATTTCCAGACGATGATTACATCAAAAGGCTTCGGCTTCTTTTTGGCCGTTCCGATCATCCGCATAAACTCTGGCCGCTTTTCTGCCTTCTTGCCGCTGATCCCTTCGTCCTCACGGAAAATAAACTCCTCAGGAAGGACCATGTCGTTTTTTTTGGCATATTCGCGAATCTTTTCCAGCTGGCTGTCTGGGCTATACTCCATCTGATCGTCGGTGGAAACGCGGATATAGGCAGCTGCAATTTTCATGATTCTTCCTCCTGTTGCAAAACACCCCGCGCCAGTAAGGACGCGGGGTGTTGATCTACACTAATTATTCCAATCCGATTTGCGTCTTAGATACAAGCTTGTTGTTTTGTACCATAATATTGGCATTAGAGATCCCGTCCTCGCCATACCACATATACATTGCCGTTTTAATTCCACCAACCTCTGATTCCGAAAGAAGACTTCCCTCGCCGCCAACGATTTTCACAACCTGAGCATATGTCATACCAGTTTTTATTTGGTCAAATTCAGCTTTTGTTATTGTCGCGGCTTCGGCTTTATCGGAAGCAGCTTCACTAGATGCTGAAGCCGATGAAGCAGCAGCTGACGATGGGGCTGACTTGTGAGGTGCTGATGCAAGGGCTGCTGATGAAGAGGCCGGCGCATTGGAAGAAGCACTAACTGTCGTACTGCTCCCCTTTCCATTGATTGCAGCTACAACAATACTTAGCACCACAAGAACGCCAAGTGCAATCAGCCCACCCTTGAGGCAACCGCTCTTTTTCTTTTGGGGAGGCACGGGGTTTTGATACGTGTTCATTGGCTGTTGGTATACTGGGGGGACAGGAGTCGGCTGTTCTGCCTGCGCAACCGATGGAGTACCGCATTCAGGGCAGAATTTCCCTTCAAATTCTTTACCGCATTTCGAACATTTCATGTTTCCCTCTCCTTTATTCCGCTATTGACAAATTATGACAACAACGTATAATATTCTCGAGGGGTATTCCCAAACCTCATTGTCTCAATCTCCCGTTCGCTATTTACAGTGGTGGACGGGATTTTTATTATAGCATGAACGATTATTATCAAAAAGTCAAGGGCGCAAAAGGCAACAGTCCCATAAATGGCACTCTGATATTTATTTCCTGCCATTTTTCCATTTTGTACTGCATTTCTAAAATCAGAGTAGTACGATCTTAAGTATCGCTGCCGAACAGACGTTCTATAGCTACGGGGAATGCGGATGAATACGGGGATGAAAAAATGAATGCGGATTACGACGCGGAATTTGCGGCATTAACAATCCAAGCAAGCAACGAATCTCTCAGACTGGCCAAGGCACTCATTTTTTCCCTTGATGCTCAACCAGAAACCGAAGGTATTCCAGCGCCTGCTTCTTCTTATCGAGAGGCAGTTTATTAAAAAGTTCATTGGTTTCCTCAACAAGCTTGTCACGCTCCGTGACAGGCTCTTTTTTTTGCGCCTTTTTATCATCAATCAAATAATAAATATGAAATTTATTCGTTTTCTCATCAATATCAATATGATCAACGCATGTGGTAAGAAAAATTATAAGTTTGTCAAGTGGTTTTCCATCGTCTGAAATTCCAAACTGTTCGAAGGGATCCCCATGAAGTTCAGATTTGATTGAAAAAATAATAGCAGGAAGGAACTTCTGTATTTGATTTCAATTGGTAAACGGCGTTTCCTCCAGCAAGAAAGATGCTGGCACCTGAAAGAATACTGCTATAATTTTAATTATATTTGAATTCGGAGTTGCACCATTTTTCCATCGTGTTACAGAAGTTTTACTGATATTATTCTGAATTGCAACAGAAGAAGGCGACATGTCCAGTTCAGCGCATAATACACAATATCGGTCATAAAACACAAGAACATCTCCTTGATCTTGTGTAATCAAACAAAATAACCTAACGGTTGCTAAACAGGCCGACGAGTAACTTAGAAGTAACTATTATATGATTATGGTTATCAAGTCACTAAGGGTGGACTACCTATAACCATGATAACTGTTTTGTGATTTATAGTCAATAACGCAGATTATTATTTTGAAAGAAGGTAAAATCCGTGGCGCTAAAAGAAAATGTAAGGACTTTTCGGGTCGAAACCTTTCTCATTTGCAACTTGCGGAACGACTTGGCGTCAATCACGCAATGATATCGTATATTGAATCCGGAATGAAGATTCCCAGCCTCGCCCTGACAGTAGTCTTGCGAATGCGGCTGTATTATGGACGAACTGGTTGGAGACAATCCGCATAGGACAATCCACGACAGGAATACACATATTGCGGGGTGATCCGAATGCCAGGGAAAAAACCGTATACTTTTACCGCAATCAGCTACATAATCGACAAGTCCGGGGACGGAAAAACACGCTGTCGCCAAGAAACAGTATTTGAACAAGTCCCTTCCCCTAGGGGTACATACAAATTCAAGCCGATCAAACGCACCGTCTTCATGCCGGAATCGGAGCAGCTTGCTTATGATAAGCGGATGATGCAGCATGCGAGCGAAGTCCTGTCCGATTATCTCTCAAACAAAATAGTTCAGGGCGATTGAGAGCTTATACTGTATCAATCATAGCATATGGAGGTGAACTTACAACCATGCAAAAAGCAACGAAAGCCGCGGCCAACGTCTATTATCAGGCACGAATCCGCGCGGCCGCTTACAACGATCAGCTGAATAGTCGCGAAGTTGCTGCGGAAGTCGTTTGCATCGAGAGGACAAGGCTTGCCAACATCGAACTCGGCAATCTCAATCCACACCCCGAGGAAATCAACCTGATGGCCAGCGCCTACAACGCCCCAGACCTGATCAATTTTTACTGCGCGCATCAGTGCCCCGTCGGTTGCGGCCGATGGGCTGAACCCCCGAAACCTCGAAAGCGCAGCTTTGAAAATTGAACGGCTGACACGAAATATCGATGCGACCGCTCAGGACATTTCCGACATCGCCGAAGATGGAAAAATCACGGCCGACGAAAGGAAACTGTTCGATAGCCGCCTGCAGCAGCTCCGCGAGCTGAAAAAGTCTATTGAGGAACTGACTCTTATCGCGGAGGAAACCAACACCGGGACAAGCCCATGACGCCCGCTGCCACGATTATGGCCGGTATTAATCGTGAAGGTACTACTTCTTTATGAGGGCAATTATTGAAAGAATAAGAGCCGCAATCGCAATCCAGTGGTCTTTGAAATATTTGATTCTTCGGGTCCTTACGAGATACTGCATTGTTTTTGTTGATTCTTCTTTTATTAAGCGCGTCCAATCATCCATCACAAGGCATCCCCCTTCTTTTTCCATTTTACGGCAGGGAGAAATAGAGTTCAAGAAAAGAATATCAAGAAAAATCCAAAGTAGAAGCGTCTGAGGCTTCCGCTCTTATCGTTTCAATTGCATGGTAAACGGATTCTTTATCCTGGGTAGGTTCACTCGTACAAAGAGCCTTAAAATCATCCCTTAAGACACTGAAATAATATTCGCCTTTTCCTGTTTTATAAATTGCAAAACGCATAATTCTCACACCTTCACAGCCAACAGTCAGTATACAACTGCAAGATTATAGTATGATTAGAAAATTTATCTTTATAAACCTGAAAACGGTTCTTATGCTTTCCGTGTTCCACTCAATTGAAAGATTCCAGAGTCAGTTGTCACTCTGGCTTTGAGCGAATCGCCATCAATCGTACCTTTTGCAGAATATCTGATATTAAAAATGCTCGCATTGAGGGTCCCGGAAAGCGCAAACGAATTACCGTTAGCTTTTCCGTTCCTAAAATAGTTCGTATACCCCATCGCGTGAACGGATCCCCGTAAGGCTCCGTTTTTATCCGTAAGCTTTAATACCCCTCTTTGAGGTCCGATTGGAGTTAATAAGGTCACATCGAAAGTACCATTCATGATTTCAACCACTTTTCTTAATAAGATGTTTTTAGTATATGTCGGTTCATGCGGAGCAAACACAAACGCTTTCATGAATACACAGTATATATGGGGCTGGAAAGAAGATAATATTTATGTGGCAGACAGCATTGAACACGATCGGAACAGCGGCGGTGGCCGCGCTTGTGACGGTAATTTGTGTGGCGATCAAATCCATTGGGGGAGCCGCGGCGAATTTGATCGGAAAGAAAGCGGCAGCATGGGAAGTGAAAATCGGCGCGGATGCCTACAACCATAGCCTCGTGGTTACCCGCGAGATGTGGGGCGCCGTCGCTGAAGAAGTCCGTACAAATCCCGAGCTGCAAAAGCTGGTGAGCAAAATCGAAGTGAAGCAGCAACTCTTCACGCAGAAAATCCAAAAGGCTATTCCTGGTCTTACCGATGATGAGATTGTGCAGCTCCGGCAGGCGGTTGCTGGCGAAGTAAACAAAGGGAAAGCGGCGATTGAATCGCCCACCGATCCGGAGTCCGCGGCGGATCAAGCTATTCGGATGGCGAACGAAGCAGTAGAAGCAGCAAATAATGCCACACAGCCCGCACCCTCTGAAAACGGGGCGGTCGCACCGTCCGCCACCGGTGCGGTGTAACCTGTAAAATATCGCATAAATGATTTAGGCCCTTCCGGTCATCCAAAGATGACCGAAAGGGCCTATTTGTCAAATGAGCTGCTATATAATCATTAAGAGGCAAGGAGGTCTATTTGTAATCGGGCAAAAATCAGTATCAAATATAAGGAGTTAGCATAATTTAAAATCAGGTTATATTTTACGATGAATTAGACACCATATCTCTTTCCTGACAAGTCTTAGAAAAATCTACGGCATCTAAGAATTTGTTCAATGCGTTCCAGCAAAACGCATAGCTCTCGCCGGGAAAGGTCATCAAGACTTTCGAGAATTCCTATAAACGAGCATTCTCTATCCCTATCTCTATCCCTATCTCTGCCGTTGTCGTTGTCATTGTCATTGTCAAAAGAACACGACATTTTAGGCCCTCCTTCTTTACGATTTGCTCTATAATATGCGGTTGTGAAGAAGCTTGTCAATGTGATTGTCAGGAATGTGAATGAAGCATAAAGTTTAGAAAAACGAGAATAATCAATTATCGAGCGTATTACTTTATTCCGCGATTGTATATTTTCCCCTGTGAAAGCTCATTGGTTTGCTTCAAGCGATCCAATGGGCTTATTTTTGTTAGCAAATGAGCCTCCGAGATGAAAGCCCGAGGCTCATATTTTTTATCCTAAGTCCTCTACGGGTTATTCTTAAAATGATATTATTCCACTACGGCGTTGTCGAATTTTGTTGTATAATAATTTAGTCGAATAATATTGGAGGGACAACGAATGAAAATTGAAGACCTAAAGAAGCTGGACAAGCAGATAAGGCTAATACCGGACCCCTTTGGACGGGGATTTTAAACGCTTAAAATGACACTGGCCGAATGGGCCGGTCGGAGCGAAATTTCGGCGACCGAGCTAGCCGATCAGTATTTAGCGTGGAAGTGGAAAAAATAGAAAATCCCGGCAGCCGATCGCTGCCGGGAAAGTACAAGAACAGAAAATAGGGACTAAAATAGAATGCACAGAGCAAACGAGAATATACTTCGAAGATACAACGAGCCCCGGCGGCCTTTATCGAAATAACCCGAACTGTTAAACCACGCTGCTTCGTCTCTCTTTGATGACGAGAGTTAATTCTTTAAGTTTTAAGTCTGCCCGATGTAACTGATCTTTAGAGTAGTTGTCAATGTTAGATCATTAGAGTGATAATATAAACGGGCATATTTGGCATAGTAGCTTGGCGATAGAACCCCTGTTTCACCTGCGGGTACATTCGTTTGAGGATGCGTGACATAGGTTACTCCATCAATACTCTCTTCGACCCCAACGGCAGCGGAGATTGCGCCCGTATTGGTAAAGAAAAAACTTGATTGCCGTTTTTCTGAAATGTCTTGAGGTGTTGAAGTTTGGTCCCCTGGCAGAACGTCAACAGTTTCTGTAGTTATGTCGATTTTGCGACCAACGAGCGTAACATCAGATGGAGTTGGTGGCGTATTTCCGGTCAAAATCAGTTGTGGACGGGTTGCTGGATTCGTTGCGGTGGCTGAGTCAAACAGAACGAATGAGCCGTCATCACAAGTAAGTGCAATGCCAGAGAACGGTGAAATGTACCAGGAATTGATGAGCTGTGTTAAATCGATTTGAATTGTCATACCGATATCTGACGCCGCAACTGAGTGGGATGCCTGGATAATTGGATCAACTGTAACAGGCGTGCTGTATGTCACGGTTGTAACATCCAGCGGGGATGGAGCAGTTACTTTCTGAACGTTGATCGTACTCGGGCTTGATCCGGATTTTGAATAAACGACCAACTGTAGGACCGCACTAATCCACGGATTTCCATCCGGTAGGTTTGCCGTTTGGAAAAGGCCAGTACAGTCTCCCAGCCCTGTAACAGTTCCGACATAAACTACAGGGACTGTTGAAAAATTCGAAGTGGGAGCTTCCGATGCGATAAATGTTGAAGGCAAATTGATATTAGGCATTTTTAATTCTCCTTTCATAGGCATATTATGGTAAATATTCTATTTGTGCTACATAAGTTAAGAGGACGGCAACCGAGACGTCAGAAAAATATGGATCCACAGGGATAAAACTTGTATCAGAGTATATAGCGTGGAGTGGGAGGAAATAGAATCATAACAAATTGGAATATTGACCACCGTACTGACTGATAATGATTTTTGCAAGCTGGGGATTGGTCTGTTTAATTTTAACGGGATACTGCAGGCGCTTGTCATAACTCCACATAATTCACACTCTCCTCAAGCATTAAAGCCGTATTCCCACGGCCAGGGGCTCCGGATCCATTTCCACTGACCGTCGGAAACGCCGTTCATCGCCGTGAGGGGGCCGTATCTCCGCTCATACTCCGCCGCGGCCGCTATATATTTCTGCTGGTACTGAGAAAACAGGGCGATGGCCCCAGCGTCGTCCGGATGTGTGTTCAGGAAAAGGTGCAGGTCAAACAGGCTGAAGGCAAGCGCACTCAGCGTGCGCAGCATGGAATTCCGATCATTCATTTCCGCACACTTCCTTCTCCGCCGCTCATGCGGAAGTAATTGGAGTAAAGATCGTTGACGTTTGCAGTAACGGGCATGGTCGAAGCGTTCGGCATGAATGCGCGGCTCCCAAGCCAGGGCTTAAAGAGCTCGGCGAAAATGGTCCCGTTTTCCAGAGCAGTGTCGCTGTCGTACAGCATGCCGAATTTTTGGAACGGGACGTAAGCCATGCCGATGGGCGTTTCCGCGGGGAACGCGCTCATCGTGCGGGGCTGCTGTGTGTTAGTCTGAGCTGGACTGACCATCGTCGGATTTGGCTGCTGGTAGGCCGGAAGAACACTGTTCCACTGTGGAACAGACTGTGCAGGGCTGACCTGTGCGGGAACTTTCTGCGGCGTTTCTGCCGAAAGGACGCTGTTCCACTGTGGAGCGGACTGCGCAGGGCTGACCGCGGTCGGGTTTGCCTGTTGGTAAGCCGGGAGCGTGCTGTTAAACGCCGGATTGGTTTGGGCTGGGGTGGACTGGGCAGGACTGACCTGTGAGGGGTCTTTCTGCTGCATTCCCACAGGCTGCGCGTTGGTCACAGGGCGCACTGCGCTGCTCTGTGGGGGATTTATCTGCTGTGCGCCCTCCGTTTGCGAATTGGACTGCCACAGGGGCCGCGGGATGTTTGGAAAATTCCACGTGTTGCTGTCCATGTTTTCCGATCTCCTTTTTTAGAATCAATTTCTACCAGTATATGTCTTTTTTTTCGGTAGGAATGTTGTCCGGGCAAAAAGGAAGGCAGCGTGCGCAAAAAGCGCCCGATCCAAAGATCGGACGCTGAAAGGCAAGAGAAATTATTTGCAATTAGAATTATTTTTCCCCGGCAGGTTCCGTGCCGGTTTTCCTGCGGACGATAAATATTTTGTGGTCGACCAGTTCCATCCATTTGATCTCAGCCCATACCGTTTTGCGTTCTCCAAAAATATTCTCCATCAGAATCCGCCCGTCGTCCTGGGGGATCACCTTATCCACAGAATCGAAGAAAAGACTTTTTTCACCGTTTTCTTCCACAAGATATACATTTGCTTCACACATCAGCCTTCACCTCTCAGAATACTCTGAATCTGTGCCGTAAGATCGTCCACATAATGAGGAAGCGGCTTTTTCTCCACTCCCATAACGGAAATACCGCTTCGGCTCAGCGGAATCAGCAGCTTTCGGGCCGGACTTTCCGCAATGGCGCGCGCCATTGGAGGAGAAAGCTCACCGCACAGGGAATTTGCTGCGATAATTGCAATGCTGCCGAGAATCAGATTCATTTTGGGCGCGTTGTAGACAATGGCGTTTTCTCCGGTTGCACCTTCGTTTGCACCCGCCTTCAGCATCAGCGAGGTCGCCAGCGCGTTGGTCCCCAGCGCGAGAATGTAGGGCTCGTCCCCGATTTTTTCCCGGAGTTTTTCAATGATGGTCTTGCCGATTCCGCCGCCCTGTCCGTCTATGACAGCGATTCGCATGCGGTTCAACCGTCCTTCCTGAAACTGTTTATTTTAAAACCGTATTCGCCATTTAACTTCGGTAACTTACAGAGTGAATTCACCGGGATCATGTTTTTTCATCGGCGGCGGTCCTTCCGGCGTCCGAAGCAGGGGGTCGTAGAGGAAATCACCGCAGGCGTTTTCTGCCCCCGAGTCTCTGCCGATGCGGCACGGCTTATCACCTTTCGCTTCCGAAAAATGGGTGCACCATTCGCACCGCGCCTCAATCTCATTGCCGAGCAGCTTCTCTTTTTTTCTGCCGAACAATCGGATTCCCCCTTTGCAGATCATATATTCAGTATAGCACCTTTAGCAGTCTGATTCCAGCCCCTTTCGCCCAACGCTCAGGATTAGAACCGCACAGAGCGCGATCAGGGCGACGGAAGCGGGGACGGACCCGGAAAGCCCTGCGGAAACGAAGCCGGAGGTTCCGGCGGAGGCCGCTACACTCTGCGGGAGCAGAAGCAGGTAGCATTTGCAGACCGCGGCGGAAAGAACACCTTGAAGGAACCGGAAGAAAAGGAACCGAAGGCGGCTGTACCGGATGGCGGAAGTAAAGGCGAATACCTGAAAGTGGACGCAGATTCCGCCCCATCCCACGGCGAACGCGACGGCCCACAGCGGCACGCCCAGACGTGCAAGATCGGAACAACCTCCGGTTACCTCCAGCATCGCGGAGACGGCGGCGGAAAGGGCGGGGGAAAACGGCAAAAGCCGAAGCAGATTCATCAGCGCAGCGAAGAGGACCACAAAGCAGCACATACTCAGCACGGAGGTTGCTCCGTCCGCGGCGGAAGCGATGAACGCCCGGGTGGCTTCGGCGTCTGCTTTAACTTCGGGAGTTTTTCCGGGTTTTTCCGCGTGGCCGAGCGTTCCGGAAATCAGGCCGAGCAGAAGAAACACGGTAATCTGCGTGCAGAACAGGAGAGCGCCGGAGGCCGGGCTTTTCAGAAATCCGGCGCCGACCGCCGTGATGAGAAAGGAGGGACCGGCGTTGACGCAGAAATACAGCATGCGCTGCGCCTGTTCCTCACTGATGGCACCTGCTTCGTACAGGCTCGCGACTGAACGCGCTCCGGCGGGGAAGCCGCCGATTACGCTCATCAGCACCGATGCCGCCGTGCAACCGGGCAGCCGGAAAAGCGCCCTTGTCGGCCCCTCAAGATGTTTGCCGAGCTTTGCGGCAAGGCCGCTTCGTACCACAAAAACAGACAGTACCATGAACGGGTAGAGCGACGGAATCAGGATTTCAAGCGAGTAGGAAACTCCTTTCAGAGCGCCTGCGGCAGCCTGTGCGGGGAAAATCAAAAGCGCGCAGGCCGCCGCCACAGTGGCGGTGAACAGCGCGGCGGTCCGGTATTTCATGAACATTCCCTCCGATCGTTCATGTATATGTCTGCAAGCGGATATTTACACCGCTTTGAGCATAGCATTATATGGAACTGATGAAGGGATGGGATCGCTTTGTCGAAAAAGGCCGACGTTCTTTCTATGCAGGGGCTCCGCATGCCGACGCACATGGAGATCAACGGGAATACCGAGGCGATTGTGGAGGGCTGCAGCGGAGTTCTGGAATACGACACCGGCACGGTACGGGTGCGCACCGGGCGCATGACCGTTCGCTTTCAGGGCCGGAATCTGACGATTAACTGCCTGACGGCGGATTCGCTGGTGGTGACCGGATTTATCACCGGGATTGAATTTACGATTTGAGGTGCGGGCATGGTTTCGCTGATGATCACCCGGTGGCTGCTCGGGTTTGTGCGGTTTTCCGTGATAGGGGGCAGCCCGGAGCGCTTTTTCAACGCCTGCACGCGCAACGGAGTGTATTTCTGGAAGATTACCGGAAGACCGGACTGCGGGGCCTGTGTTCTGGTCGGACGGTACCGCGAGCTGCGCTTCTGCGCGCGTAGGGCGGGCTGCCGCCTGCGGGTTACCGAACGACACGGCCTGCCCTTTCTGCTTTACCGAACCCGGAACCATCGCGGGCTCTTTGTGGGCGCCGCGGCGTTCGCCGTGATTCTTCTGCTTCTTTCTTCCTACGTCTGGTGTATTGACATCACGGGGAATTCCAGAATTCCAACGGACAAAATTGAAGCCGCGCTCCGCTCCTCCGGAGTCGGGCCGGGTACCCCGAAAAGCCAGGTGGATTCTGGCGCCCTGGCGCAGAAGCTGATGCTCACCTTCCCCGAAGTCCGGTGGATGAGCGTGAACACGCAGGCCTGCCGCCTTGAAATCAGCCTCAGGGAAAAAGAGGATCGGCCGGAAATCCAGAACCAAACCGGCGTGTGCAACCTGAAAGCCACCCGCACCGGACAGATCGTTTCCATTCGTGTCTATGAAGGAACGGCCGTGGTGCAGCAGGGCGACGCCGTTCTGGAAGGACAGCTTCTGGTAAGTGCCATCGTCAAGACGAAATCCGGCGACGTGATGCTCCGGCACGCTTCCGCCGAAGTTATCGCGGAAACCACCCATACGTTCTCGGCGGAGGTTCCGCTGCGGCAGACGCAGGAGCTGCCGACCGGAAAGACCGCCGTCCGGCGCAGTCTGGACCTTTTGGGCGCCCGGCTGCCGCTGACCCTTGGCGGCAGGCCGAAGGGAGACTGGAAGGCGGCGGGCCGGAAAACCGACGTGATTGTGTTCGGCACGCTTCTGCCTCTTTCGATCTATGAGGAGAATCTGACAGAAATGCGCGCTTCCGACGTTTCACTGACGGAGGAACAGGCAAAGGCACAGGCGAACGAGAATATTGCGGCGCAGGAAAAGGAAATTCTTAAAAATGCGAAGATTCTTTCCGTACAGACACAGGGAACCGTGAAGAATGGAACGCTTTTTCAGACGGCAGAGGTCCGGTGCGAGGAAAACATCGTACAGGAATCGGAAATATTAATAAAATCGCAATAATTTTTTGTACATATTATCGTGACTTCTTTGGGAAAATGTGCTATAATAACGATAAAATAATCTTATCCTAATTATTGTTGGAAAATTGTTTTCAGGTGATGCGATGTTTGAACAAAGGATCAATATTGACCGGATGGAACAGGCGGTTGCGCTGTTTGGCAGCTTTGACGAAAACATCCGGCTGATCGAAAAGGAATACGCGGTCAGCGTGGTTTACCGCGGCGGGGAAGTCAAAATTTCCGGGGAACCGGAAAACGTGGCGAAGGCCGTCCGTGCTTTGGAGACCCTCCTTGCGCTTGTCAACCGCGGAGAAGCGCTCAGCGAGCAGAACGTGCGCTACTGCATTTCCATGGTGAACGAGGGCAGCGAGGGCAAGGTCGAGTCACTCGCGGGCGACTGTATCTGCATCACTTCAAAGGGAAAACCGGTCAAGGCGAAGACGCTCGGGCAGAAAAAGTACTGCACGGCGATTCAGAGCCATACGATCACCATCGGGGTAGGGCCGGCCGGCACGGGCAAGACCTATCTTGCCGTAGCGCTGGCGGTGACCGCCTTCCGCGCACAGGAGGTCAATCGGATCATCCTGACACGGCCCGCCGTTGAGGCGGGGGAGAAGCTCGGGTTCCTTCCGGGCGACCTCCAACAGAAGGTGGACCCGTACCTTCGTCCGCTGTATGATGCCCTGTTCGATATGCTGGGGGCAGAAACCTACCAGAAATATGTGGAGCGGGGGAACATCGAGGTGGCGCCGCTTGCCTATATGCGCGGCCGCACCTTGGACGACAGCTTCATCATCCTGGATGAAGCGCAGAACACTACGCCGGAGCAGATGAAAATGTTCCTGACCCGGCTCGGGTTCAACTCCAAAATGGTCATCACCGGGGATGTTACACAGATCGATCTTCCGGACGGACGCCGTTCCGGACTGAAGGATGTGCTGCATATTCTTCGCGGGATCGAAGACATCGCACAGGTCCGTTTCAGTGAAAAAGACGTTGTCCGGCACAGGCTTGTGCAGGACATCATCCGGGCATACGAGAAAAACGAGGAAGCAGGGCGATAGGTTTATGGAAAAAGTAAGGGTTATTATCGACAACAAGCAGAAAGCGGTTAAGATTCCGACAGGTCTGCGCATGCTGGTGCGCAGGTGCTGCAACGCCGTGCTGAAAATGGAAGGGTTCACGGATCCGGCTGAAATCAGCGTAATCTTTGTGGACAACGATCAGATTCAGAAGCTGAATGCTCAGTACCGCGACAAGGATGTTTCTACCGATGTTCTTTCGTTCCCGATGGGGGAAAACGGAAATTACGACGAGAACCATTCCACCGGCGCGAAGATTCTGGGCGACATTGTTCTTTCCATGGAAAAGGCAGTGGAGCAGGCGGATCGCTACGGTCACAGTCTGGAGCGCGAGGTCGGTTATCTGACGGCGCATTCCATGCTGCATCTGCTCGGCTATAACCATGAAAACGGCGGCATCGAAAAAGTGCGTATGCGCGAAAAGGAAGAGCAGGTCATGACTCAGCTCGGTCTCCCCAGCACGAGCAGCTATGTGCTGGACGACGAAGAGGAATAATTTTGCGCTTTTTTAAGAGTTTTAAATATGCGTTTCGCGGCATTATATACTGTATCAACAATGAACGAAACATGCGGATACACACGGTAGTGGCGCTGTATGTATTTGGCTTTTCGTTCTTTTTTCATTTCAGCCGCACGCAGTATGCCATTCTCTGCCTGACGGTTTCCGCCGTTTTGATGGCCGAGCTGTTCAATACGGTGGCGGAGGAGCTTTCCGATCTCGCGGCGGCCAGCTTCCACCCGGTGGTGCGCATCATTAAGGACATGGCCTCCGGCGGGGTGCTTGTGTGTGCGTTTTTCGCCGTTCTGGTCGGCGTCTGCCTGTTCGGAAAGCCGCCGGTGCTTTGCGGGATCGCCGCTTTCTATGCGGCGCATCCGGCAGCGCTAGTGGGGCTGCTGGTACTGACGGCCGCCGCGGTTGTATTTGTTGTGCTGGGGCCGATCGGTATCCGTGATCTGCTCCGAAAGAAACGAAAGGCTGGGAAGAACCATTTTGACTGAAATTAAGGAACAAAAATCGGCGTTTATCGCCATCGTGGGCCGCCCGAATGTCGGCAAGTCCTCGCTGCTCAACGCTCTGCTTGGGCAAAAAGTCGCCATTGTGTCCCAAAAGCCGCAGACGACGCGGAACCGGATCATGGGCGTCCTGACCGACGGCGGCGTGCAGCTGGTCTTCATCGACACGCCCGGCCTTTTAAAGCCGCGGAACAAACTCGGCGAATATATGGTCAAATCCGTACTGGAATCCGTTTCCGGCGTGGACGCCTGCGCGCTGGTTGTGGAAGCGGGAGATAAGGTTTCCCCCGCGACGCTGTCGCTTGTTGATAAGTTCAAGTCGCTTTCCATGCGGGCCGTACTGATCATCAACAAAATCGATCTGCTGCCGGACAAAAGCGAACTGATTCCCCAGATCGAAGAACTGACAAAGATGTATTCGTTTGAGGCGGTGATTCCGGTTTCCGCGAAAACCGGAAACGGGATTCCTGACCTTGCCTCGGAGCTGAAAAAGCTTGCGGAGGAAGGCCAGCATTTCTTCGATGAGGACACGCTGACCGACCAGCCGGAGCGCGTGATCGCTTCCGAAATCGTGCGGGAAAAGCTGCTGCGGCTTCTGGAGCGCGAGGTTCCGCACGGCGTGGCCGTGGTCGTGGAAAGCATGAAGGAACGCGCAGGGGACGAGCCGATTACCGATATTACGGCGACGATCTACTGCGAAAAGGATTCACACAAGGGAATTATTATCGGGAAAAACGGGGATATGCTCAAGCGCGTGGGTACTTACGCGCGGCAGGATATGGAACAGTTTTTTGGCTGCAAAATTAATTTGCAGCTCTGGGTTCGTGTCAAGGAGGACTGGCGCAACCGTGAGGCGGCGCTGCGTTCCTTCGGCTACGACGGAGCCGATTTCAACGGCTGAAACCGGTCTGCAAGCATGATCGGGGCGAAAATTATGTCATAATGTGGGGTAAATTCATTTATTTACCGCTCATAGAAATCCGGGAACGACACATACTTCTGTCAGTAACGAAAAAAGGAGCGGTCGTCTTGGATGAGAATTCTGCCTGGAAATGCTTTAAACATACCGGAGCCGTTCGGGATTACCTGATTTACAGTCAGTGCAGACAGATGGAAGAGACCAAGCCACAGGAGGACCGGGATGAGGATCGATGCAGAGGGACTGGTAATCCGGGAGAAATGCGTGGGTGAAAGCGACCGGCTGGTTACGATCCTTACCAAACCGAAGGGAGTGCTGCGCGCGTTCGTCCGGAGAACCGGAAGGGGCAAAAGTGGAAAGCTTTCCGCAACGCGGCTCTTCAGTTATTCCCGCTTCACGATTTTTGAGGGGCGGGAAAAATACATAGTCGATGACGCGCAGCCGATCGAAGTTTTTTTTGAGCTGCGAAAAGATATTGCGGGCCTCGCCCTTGCCCAGTATTTCTGCGAGCTGGCTGGAACGCTTGCCCCGCAGGATGCCGAGGCGGGGGATTTTCTTCGTCTGGTGCTCAACGCGCTGTATTTCCTGAGCCGGGGAACACGGCCCGCGCTGGTTCTGAAGGCGGCGGTGGAAATGCGGATGCTTTCCCTTGCCGGCTACCTGCCGGATCTTGTCTGCTGCGCGGAGTGCGGTCGATACGAGGATGACATAATGTATTTTCTTCCGCGGAGCGGCCGTATTTTCTGCAGCGAATGTGTTCGTCCGGCGGAAGAGCCCTCCTTGCCGCTCGGGCGGGGCGCGATGACGGCGCTCCGCCATACGGTTTATGCGGATTTTGAAAAGCTTTTTTCCTTTTCGCTTCCGGGCGGCGCCCTTCGGGATCTCTGCGCCGCCAGCGAAGCCTATGTTCTGGAGACGCTCGGCCGCGGCTTTAAAACGTTGGATTTTTACCATCAGATGGAGGGAACCGCTCCTTTGTCGGGAGCAAATGCATGAAATATCGAAAGAAAACCCATTTACTCGGACGGCTGATGCGCGCCGCAGCACCCGTTTTTCCGGAAAACTATTTTCCGGAACGAACCGAATACCGGGTGGAGTCGGAGATAATTCCGAAGTCTTTTGACGGTTTTCGTCTGGTGCAGCTTTCCGACCTGCACGGCTGTACTTCTCCGCGGAACGTCCGGCTGCTGCTGGAACTGATTTCCACAGCCGCGCCCGACGCGGTGGTTCTGACAGGCGATATGGCCGATCGGCTGGACCGGGATTACACGGCCCTTTTCGGCCTGTTCCGTACCCTTTGCCAGAGGTATCCGGTCTTTTTTGTTTCCGGGAACCATGAGCAAGAGCTGATCGGTGCCCGCCGAAGGGAATTTTACCGCGGAATGGCGAAACAGGGGGTTCGAATTCTGGATTCCGATTCGGTTGAGATTTCCCGAAGCGGTGAAACGATTCGGCTGTACGGACTTCGGATTCCTTTGCGGTACTATCGCCGCGGCCGCGGGAAACGACGTCCGGAGCTGAGTGCAGAAAAAATTGAGACCATTCTCGGCTCCTGCGGCGGGGAATATGCGGTTCTGCTGGCGCATAACCCGTTCTTCTTTGAGGCCTGCGCACAATGGGGAGCCGATCTGACCCTGAGCGGCCACGTGCACGGAGGAATGGTCCGTCTGCCGTATATCGGTGGGCTGTTGTCGCCGGAGCGCCGTTTTTTCCCCCGCTACAGCGGCGGGATGTATGAGAGTGAAGCTGCCGGGGGCCGGAGGATGATCGTCAGCCGTGGCCTCGGTAAAGGCGCGAGGCTCGGGAACCGCCCGGAGGTCGTGTCTGTGACCCTGTATTCGCGGCCGAAGCCGGAAAGGACTACGGGCGGCGCGGATCAGTGAAGAAAGGATTTCACCATGGAACAGGAGATAAAAAAACACTGGAAGGCGCTGGAACTGGACAAAGTTCTGCGCATGCTGGCGCACGAAACCGCCTGCGCCGATGCGGAAGAGCGCGCATTGGCGATTGAACCGGCGGTAAGCCGGGAGGAAACGGAGCGCCTGCTGAACCAGACCGACGAAGCATTCGTTCTTCTGGCCAAGTTCGGTTCGCCCCCGTTCGGCGGGCTGGAAAACGTCTCGAACGCCCTGCGCCGCGCGCAAGCAGGGGCTACACTCACGTTCGGGGAGCTTCTGAAAATCTCGGCGGTGCTGCGCACCCTGCGCAGCGTAGTGGAGTGGCGGAAGAAAAGCGAGGGCATGAAAAGCTGCCTCAATGATTATTTCGACATGCTGATGCCCAATAAATATCTGGAAGACCGCATCAATGGCGCGATCCTTTCCGAGGAGGAAATGGCGGACAGCGCTTCCCCTGCCCTCGGAGATATTCGCCGCAAAATCCGTGCGGCTTCCCTGCGCGCTCGCGAGGTGCTGGACCGGATGATCCGCTCTACCACCTATCAGAAATATTTGCAGGACCCGATCGTGACCATCCGGAGCGGGCGCTTTGTTGTCCCCGTGCGGGCGGAGTACCGCAGCGAGGTCGCCGGTCTGGTTCACGATACCTCCGGCAGCGGTTCCACGCTGTTTATCGAGCCGATCGGCGCCGTGGAGGCAAACAATCAGGTACGCGTTCTTCAGTCCGAGGAGGAAAAGGAGATCGAGCGGATTCTCGCCGAGCTTTCCGCCGAAGTGGGGAACTTTGCGGACAGCACGATCCACGGCTACGAAACGGCGGTGGACCTCAACGTCATTTTCGCGAAAGCGTCTCTCGCCTATAAAATGAAGGCCTCCCGCCCGGCAGTCAACGATCGGGGTCTCCTTCGCCTGAAACGGGCGCGGCACCCGCTGATTGACCCTAAAAAGGTGGTGGCGACCGACATTGAATTGGGCGACCGGTTCGACACACTGGTCATCACCGGCCCGAATACCGGCGGCAAAACAGTTTCATTAAAAACGGTTGGGCTGCTTTCCCTGATGGCCATGTGCGGCCTGCTGATTCCGGCGGCGGAAGGCAGCGAGGTTTCCATGTTCCGGAAGGTTTTGGCCGATATCGGAGACGAACAGAGCATTGAGCAGTCTCTTTCGACCTTTTCCGCACATATGCGGAATATAATTAACATTATAGGACAGGCGGATCCCGGCAGTCTGATCCTTCTCGACGAACTTGGCGCCGGAACCGACCCGGTCGAGGGCGCGGCTCTTGCCACGGCAATTCTGGAGGCTCTGCGGGCAAAGGGGGCGCGTATCGCGGCCACCACCCATTATGCGGAGCTCAAGGTTTACGCTTTACAGACGGAAGGCGTGGAAAACGCGAGCTGCGAGTTCGACGTCGCGACGCTCTGCCCGACCTATAGGCTGCTCATCGGTGTTCCGGGCCGTTCCAATGCGTTTGCCATTTCCCTGCGGCTCGGAATGCAGGAAGATATTGTGGAGCGCGCTAAGACGCTGGTTTCCGATGAAAACGCCCGGTTTGAGGACGTTGTGCAGAGCCTTGAAGCGAGCAGGCAGGGCCTCGAATCGGAGCGTTCCGCGGCGCAGAACGAGCGCGCCGAAACCGAGCGTCTGCGCAAAGAGGCGCAGGAGCTCCGCGACCGACTGCAGCAGGAGGAGGACCGCGAGCTGGAAAAGGCCAGACAGAAGGCGGCACAGCTGGTGGATCGGACACGGGCACAAATTGACCAGATGCTCAATGAAATGGAAGAGCTGAAAAAGCAGAAGGACAAGGCGCTTTCAGCGGAGCAGAAAGCGCACCTGAAAGCCGGGATGCGCGCGCTGGAAAGCACCGCCGATCCGATCCGGACCCGGGAAGACGGCGACTACGTTTTGCCGCGTCCGCTCAAAGAGGGCGATACCGTTCTGATCTTCGACATTGATAAGAAAGCCACCGTCCTGCGCGCTCCGGAGGACGGAGCCAACGAAGTTCTGGTGCAGGCCGGGCTGCTGAAAACGCGCGTTCCGCTTTCCAACATCCGCCTGACAAAGGAGAAGCCGCAGCGCTCTGCGTTCCGGACGGTGACGAAGAAAGTGACTGGGCGCGCGCAGGCTGCCGCTACCATGGAACTTGACCTTCGCGGCCAGATGACCGACGAGGCAATCCTGACACTGGACCGCTTCATTGATTCCTCCGTACTTTCCGGGGTTGGGCTGCTGACCATCATTCACGGAAAAGGGACGGGGGCTTTGCGGGCGGCCGTCCAGCAGCATCTGAAAAAACACCCGAGCGTGAGAAGCTACCGGCTCGGCACCTTTGGGGAAGGCGAGTCCGGCGTTACAATCGTAGAACTCAAATAAGCCGAAGAGGAGCGTTGCACTATGCCATCCGATTATCGGTATGAAAAGAAACGCGGGCATGCGGGTACGGTTTCCCTTGCCGTGGTGGCGGTGATTCTCGCCGCAGTAGGAATTGTTTCCTGGCTCGCTCTGAATGACCCGAACGCGGGGAAGAGTTTTACGCCTCCCTCCGAGGCGCTTGCGCTCAAGACCGCGAAATCCGCGATTACCGGGCAGGAAGTTTCCTTTGAGCCTGCGGAAGTAAGCGGGTTTCTGAATTATCTCATTCAGAAGGAAAAATCGGGTGCGGGAAGCGCTTCGCCAGTTTCCGGAGCGGAATTCTCCGCCGGAGCGAACAATACGGCGGACCTGTACCTGCCCGTTACATACGCAGGGAAGCAATTCGGCGTCACGATGGAGGGAACACCGTCCGTCGAGGACGGCAATATCGTTTTTGCGGTGCAGTCCCTGCATGTGGGAAGGCTGCCGCTTGACCCCGCGTGGGCGTTCGGTATGATGAAGGATCGGCTCCCGGCAGCCATGTCCGTACAGGGTTCCGAAATTTCTTATCCGCTTCCCGATATCGGAGTCTCCGTCGGGGGGGTCAGTGTCGGCTTCACTCTGAAAAGTCTGAAGATGGAAGATGGCAAATTAGGCGTAAAGGCTGCAGCAAAGCTCGGCTAGGAAGTCCTTGACACTGGTTCCGTTTTATAGTATAATGCGTGGTGTAAAGATAAAAACCTTTACACTCGGACGGGAGAGATTTTCATGGCAAAGGATCTGAAAATTTCGCTTCTGCTTGATTTTTACGGCGATATGCTGACTGAAAAACAGCGGGAAGTCGTCGATTTTTATTACAATGACGACCTGTCTCTCTCCGAAATAGCGGAGAACGAAGGAATCACCCGTCAAGGTGTGCGCGACTCCATCAAGCGGGCGGAAGCTCAGCTTGTGGAAATGGAAGAACGCCTTGGGCTTGTGAAGCGGTTCCGGGATATGGAAGAGGGCCTTGAGCGCATTCGCGAGGCTGCCGACCGCATCCAGCAATACAACGAGCGCAACGTGTACGCGCGTGAAATTGAAGACAATGCAAAGCTGATCGCCGGGATTGCCCGCGGTCTGTGCGAATAAAGGGAGTGAGCCGCCTATGGCGTTTGAAAATCTATCGGAAAAGCTTTCCGCCGCGTTCAAGCGGCTCAAATCCAAGGGAAAACTCAGCGAGCCCGATGTCAAGGAAGCCATGCGGGAGGTCCGTCTGGCTCTTCTGGAAGCGGACGTCAACTATAAAGTCGCAAAGGACTTTGTCAATAAGGTAAGCGAGCGGGCCGTCGGTGCGGAAGTGATGGAAAGCCTCACCCCCGCGCAGATGGTGGTCAAGATCGTTAATGAGGAGCTCACCGCCCTGATGGGCGGCGGAGAGGCAAGGCTTAACAGCCCGTCCTCTCCGCCAGCGGTGGTGTTGCTGTGCGGCCTTCAGGGCTCCGGTAAAACCACCCATGCGGGTAAGCTTGCCCTGATGCTCAAGGGCCAGGGACACCGCCCGTTGCTTGCGGCGTGCGATATTTACCGCCCGGCTGCGATTCAGCAGCTTCAGGTGGTCGGCTCCCAAGCCGGGGTCCCCGTGTTCGAAATGGGGAAGGAAGATCCCGTGAAAATCAGCAAAGCCGCTATCGCCCACGCGAGGGACTACGGTAACGACATCGTGCTGATCGACACCGCCGGCCGTCTGCAGATTGACGAGGCGCTCATGGACGAACTTCGCCGCATCCGCGAGGCTGTGCACCCGACCGATATCCTGCTGGTGGTGGATGCCATGACCGGTCAGGAAGCGGTCAACGTCGCAAAATCGTTTAACGACCTGCTCGACGTGACGGGCGTGATTCTCACGAAGCTTGACGGCGATGCCCGAGGCGGCGCGGCGCTTTCCGTGCGTGCCGTAACGGGTAAGCCGATCAAATACGCTGGTATCGGTGAAAAGCTCGCCGATCTGGAAGTGTTCCACCCCGACCGCATGGCTTCCCGTATCCTCGGCATGGGCGACGTTCTCACCCTGATTGAAGACGCGCAGAAGAACATCGACCGGAAAACCGCCGAAAAAACGGCGGAGCGGATGCTCCAGAACAAAATGGACCTCAACGACCTGCTGGATCAGATTCGGCAGATGCGGAAGATGGGTCCGGTCAAGGGTGTCCTTTCCAAGATGGGACTGGACAAACAGCTCAAGGATACGGATATTGACGAGCATCAGATCGACCGTACCGAGGCGATCATCCTCTCCATGACCCCCGCCGAGCGGGAAAAGCCCGCCCTCATCAATCCGTCGCGCAAGCGCCGCATTGCCGCAGGAAGCGGTATGAAGGTGGAGGATGTAAACCGTTTGCTCAAACAGTTTGAGCAAACCCAGAAGCTGATGAAAATGTTCAAGAACAAAGGCTTCCGCCGCCGTCTTTCCGGCATGGGGATGCCGCCCATGAACCAATGAATTCACCCGACGGTCCGCCGCCGGTGAAGATGATAGAATCAGAAAACTTATGGAGGTGAAACTAATATGTCAGTAAAAATCAGACTGCGCCGCATGGGCGCAAAAAAGGCTCCTTTTTACAGAATTGTCGTTGCAGATTCCCGCTTTCCGCGCGACGGCCGTTTCATTGAGGAAATCGGCACTTACAACCCGCTGGATGAACCTTCCACGGTGAAGGTCGATGCAGAAAAGGTAAAGACATGGATCGCGAACGGCGCTCAGCCGACCGATACCGTGAAGGTTCTGTTCAAGAAAAACGGCGTTCTGTGATTGGGAGGCTGCTGCCATGAAAGAACTGCTTTTAACCATCGCGAAGGGTCTGGTCGACACCCCCGAATCCGTTCGGGTGGATGTGGATGAGCCGACGGAAGACGGCACGGTCGTTTATCACCTGCATGTTCAGGAGAGCGACATGGGCCGGGTCATCGGCAAACAGGGACGCATTGCCAAGGCAATCCGCACGGTGATGCGTGCCGCCGCAACCCGCGGCAATTCAAAGATTTCCGTGGAAATCGACTAACCCGATGCTGCAACAGGTTTTGTTGCAGCTTTTTTATTGCCGGTTTTCACCCAGGGGTTTCCGGCTTGCATTGAACCGGCTTTTTTGCTATAATAACGTACAGTCCTGATACAATTATGCAGAGTAGAATTTTGCGCGTTAAGTGCCGCCCGAACAGGGAGTTGTCGGACGGACGAAAAGGAAACTTGCGGTGCAAAATTCGCATCCCGCTGCTACATACTTTGAGGGAAACCTCCTTTATGTAGCATCCGTACAAAAGGAGGTATTTTCTTTGAAAAATCTATTTAACTCCATTCGCCTTTCAGCCCGCAGCTTCGGCAGCATCGCGTCGCTCGCGGTCTGCGGAATGCTGGTCGCACTCGAGGTGATTCTCGGGTTCTTTACCGTGCCGGTTTCGCCGCTGCTGAAAATCGGCTTTGCGTTTCTGCCGGTGGCCGCGTGCGGCATGCTGTTCGGCCCGGTGGCCGGTGGGATCGCCGGTGCGCTTGGGGACGTCGTTTCGTACCTGATCCAGCCGACCGGCCCGTATTTTCCCGGCTTTACCCTGAACGGCTTCATTTCGGGATTTGTGTATGGGATGTTCCTGTACCGAAGGCCGGTTACCCTGCCGAGGTCTTTCGCCGCGAAGGCGGTCATAACGGTTGTGATCAGCCTTCTGCTGAATCCCCTCTGGCTTTCCGTCCTGTACGGAAAAGCGTTTTTCGCCGTGGTATCCGCCCGGATTGTGACCAATCTGATCGAACTGCCTGTGGATGCCGCAATCCTTTTCGCCGTATTGAAAGTTACGGAAAAGAGTCATAATTTATTCCCGCAGAAGAAATACTAAACCTGTTCCGCCCTCTCGGCGCGGCGGGCAAATTTTCGCCTTCTGCGGGTGGGGGAAACTATGCTGAAAAAATTCATTGAAACGGGGAAGATCGTCGGCACTCACGGCATTCACGGGGAGCTCCGCGTGATGCCGTGGTGTGATTCGCCGCAGTTCTTGCAGCAGTTCCATACGCTTTACTTGCACGGCGGTGAAACTCCCGTGCAAGTTGTTTCTTCCCGTGTTCATAAACAGATGCTTCTCATGCAGTTGGAGGGCGTGGACGCTATCGAAAAGGCGGACCAGCTCAAAAACGAACTTCTGTATCTGGACCGGGATGAGGTAACGCTGCCGGAGGGCCGGTATTTTATGCAGGATCTGATCGGGCTCGACGTATATGACGCGGATACCTTTATTTACTACGGCACTCTGACGGAAGTTTTACAGACCGGCGCCAACGACGTTTACGAAGTGACGGCGCAGGATAAAAAAACCTATCTGATTCCCGCGGTTCCTTCCGTTGTGCTGAAAATTGATTTTGAAAAGCAAAAGGTGCTTATCCGCCCGGTGAAGGGGATTTTCGACGATGCGGATTGATTTGCTGACCCTTTTCCCGGAGATGTGCGAGACCGTGATGGCTGAAAGCATTATCGGCCGCGCCCGTCGGAAGGGTGCGGTTCAGGTCTGTTGCCACCAGATTCGCCGCTATGCGCTGGACAAGCACAACCGCGTGGACGACTCCCCGTTCGGCGGCGGCATGGGCATGCTCCTCATGGCGGAGCCAATTGCGCTTTGCATGGATGACCTGATCGCCCATCTTGGGGCAAAGCCGCACACCATTTATATGTCGCCGCAGGGCAAAACGCTGACTCAGAAGCGTGTAGTGGAGCTTTCCCAATACGATGGACTTGCGATTCTGTGCGGACACTATGAGGGCGTGGACGAGCGTATTCTGGAAGAATATGTGGATGAAGAGATTTCCGTCGGGGATTACGTTGTGACCGGAGGGGAACTCCCGGCGCTGACCCTCGCGGACTCCGTCTGCCGCATGATTCCGGGCGTTCTCTCGGATGAGGAATGCTTTCAGGAAGAGAGTCATTTCCATTCCCTGCTGGAGTATCCGCAGTACACCCGGCCGGCGCTCTGGCGCGGTAGGCAGGTGCCGGATGTTCTGCTGGCCGGGAACCATGAGAAGGTTCGTTCCTGGCGGCGGGAGCAGTCTTTGCTCCGCACCGCGCGGAAGCGCCCGGAACTTTTGGAGAATGCCGAACTGACCGATAAGGAGCGGCGTTTCCTGTGCGAGAACGGAAATTTCGTGCCGTACGGAACACATCGCCGCTGATCGGTATAAACTGTTGAAAGCATATCGTATAGGGCAGAGAAAACAAAAATTTTCAACAAATATGGCATATTGCACAATCACAATCGAACTATGAAACCCTGTCTTCGGTCAGGGCTCCAAAGTTTCCGCAGATTGTTGACGGCTTGACCAAAAGTGATATAATGACATATGAATTGATTTAGTGTGAAAGCGCAATTCTTTAGGAATTGATTTGTATGGGAGTGGATTTAGAATGTGCGTCAAGGATGTATTGGTTCAGAACCAGGTGGGTTTGCATGCCCGTCCGGCGACTTTTTTTATTCAGAAGGCAAACGAGTTTAAATCGTCTATCTGGGTTGAGAAAGAGGAACGCCGCGTGAATGCGAAAAGCCTGCTCGGCGTGCTTTCACTTGGGATCGTGGGCGGCACGACCATCAAGATCATTGCAGACGGCTCGGATGAGGAAGATGCTGTGGACGGCCTCGTGAAACTGGTGCAGTCCGGTTTTGCCGAGTAATGAAGCGATGAAAGGCACCGCCTGTGCGCGGTGCTTTTTTTGTGCTTTCCGGAGGTCGAATGAAAGGAAAAAAGGGGGGCGCATATGCTTACCGAACAGGAAAAACATAAAAAAGAACTTCGGGCAAAGGCAATGCGGCTCCCGTTGCATCCCGGCGTTTATCTGATGCACGACAAAACCGGGAAGATCATTTATGTCGGCAAGGCAAAGGCTTTAAAGAACCGGGTCAGCCAGTATTTCGGCTCCGAACGGAACCACGACCGGAAGGTGCGCCAGATGGTCGCAAACGTGGAGACCTTCGAGTACATTCTGACGGATAGCGAATTTGAGGCGCTGGTGCTGGAATGCAGCCTGATCAAGCAGTACAGCCCGAAATATAACATCCTTCTGAAGGACGACAAGGGTTACCGCTATATCCGCGTGACAAACGAGGCGTGGCCGCGCATCTCCGAGGCAAAGCAGCTGGTCGACGACGGCGCCGAGTATATCGGCCCGTTTGTCAGCTCATGGACCGTACGGGAATCCGTGGACGAAGCGCTGAAAATCTTCCGTCTGCCTACCTGCACCCGCCGGTTCCCGCAGGAGATCGGCAAAGGACGCCCGTGCCTGAACTATTACATTAAACTGTGCTGTGCGCCGTGTCTCGGCAAGATCGGCGAGAAAGAGTATCAGGAGACGGTTGCCGAAGCGCTTGATTTTCTGCGCGGCGGCAGCGCCGACAGCATCCGCAAGCTGACGCAGAAGATGGACGAGGCCTCCGAAAAGCTGGAATTTGAACACGCCGCGCGCATCCGGGACCGCATCGCTGCGATCAAAAAAATGGGCGAAGACCGGCAGAAGGTGGTTGCCTCCCGTGTGCCGGAGCAGGACGTTATCGCGTTCACGCAGGGAACGTCCAAAAGCTGCTTTGAAGTTTTTCGGTTCCAGAACGGGCGCCTGTGCGACCGCGAAACCTTCCTGATGGGGGAAACCGGGAACCCGAAGACGGCGCGAAGCGAATTCGTCGAACGGTATTATTCCATGAGGGATCGGATTCCCCCGCGTATTTCGCTGGACGGGCCCGCGGAGGAAACGGAGCTTCTCGGTAACTGGCTTTCGGAAAAAGCCGGGCGGAAGGTCCGGGTTACGGTGCCCCAGAAAGGCGAGCAGGCACAGCTTGTCAAAATGTGCCTGAACAATTCCGCCGAACAGCTTGCGCAGGCGACAGGCCGCACCGGGCGGGAGGCCTCCGCACTGGATGAACTCGCCCGTCTGCTCGGGCTTGCGGAGCCGCCGGGTTACATCGAATCCTACGATATCTCTAACCTTGCCGGAGGCGACAACGTCGCGGGTATGGTGGTGTTTGAAAATGGCAGGCCGCTAAAATCCGCCTACCGAAAATTTAAAATCAAAACGGTGGAGGGTCAGGACGACTACGGCTCCATGCGCGAGGTGATTTCCCGCCGGTTTGAAGAGTATTTCAAACAAAAGGACAGCGGCGAAGGCTTCGGACGCCTGCCCGACCTGATTCTGCTGGACGGCGGGCGCGGCCACGTAGGGGCGGTGCTTCCGGTGCTTCAGTCGATGGGGATTGCCGTCCCACTGTTCGGCATGGTCAAGGACGATAAACACCGGACGCGCGCCATTGCGGAAAACGGCGGAGAAATTTCCATCAGCTCCAACCGGAGCGCGTTTACGCTGGTTTCCTCCATTCAGGAGGAGGTTCACCGCTTCGCGATCGGTTATCACCGCCAGACCCGAAAAAAGAGCGTGATTTCCTCCACGCTTACCTCCGTTGAGGGGGTCGGTCCCACAAGGGCCAAGGCGCTGCTCCGCCATTTCAAAACGGTTGCGGCGATCAGGGACGCCGATTTGGAGGAACTTGCCGGGGCGCCCGCCATGACATTGCCTGCGGCCCGGAAGGTCTATGAATATTTCCACCCGGTAGAGGGACAAAATACAGAGGAGAATCCGACATTGACAGATGGCGGAGTTCATGGGATAATAAACCATAAATCTTAAGAGCACGGATGCAGGCTGGAAAAGGCGCATTCCTGCTCGGACAAGGTGGGGAACGTATGAGAGTGATCACCGGTTCGGCGCGCGGAAGAAAACTTGTCACAAGCGAAGGGGAAGATGTCCGCCCTACGCCGGAACGGGTCAAGGAAGCCCTGTTCAGCATCATCCAGTTTCAAATTGAGGGCAGGCGCGTTCTGGATCTTTTTGCCGGCTCCGGTCAGCTTGGCATTGAAGCCCTGAGCCGCGGCGCGCGCGAGGCGGTTTTTGTTGACGCGAGCGCCGATTCCATCGACCTGGTAACGAAAAACCTGGAAAGCACCGGTCTGGGGGCAGACGCCCGGGTGAAGCACATGGATTTTGCTTCTTACCTTTCGCGGAACGACGGTACCTTTGACCTGGCGTTCCTGGACCCACCCTACCGCAAAGGGCTTCTGCAAAAAGCACTGCCGCTGACGGCCGGGCGGATGAATCCGGGCGGGACGATCATCTGCGAGAATCCGTCCGACGAGGAAATGCCGGAGGAAGCCGGAGAGTTCCGGAGAATTCGCTCCTACCGCTACGGGAAAATCATCCTGACTGTTTATCAGCAAGGAAAATAAGGGCGTGAAGCTGTGAAAATCGCAATATGTCCGGGGAGCTTCGACCCCGTGACACTGGGACATATCGATATTATCAACCGGGCAAGGAGAGTTTTTGACCACACCATCATCGCAGTTCTGGTCAACCCGGAAAAACATACGGCGTTCACCGTGGAGGAACGCATCGAGCTTCTGAAGCGCTGCACCACCGGCATGGAGAATATTGAAATCGTCGGGTTCGACGGTCTTCTGGCGGATTATGCAAGAATCCGGAACGCAACGGCCATTGTTAAGGGTCTGCGCGCGATGTCCGATTTCGAGTACGAGTTTCAGATGGCACTGTTCAACAAAAAGCTGAACCCCGAGGTCGAGACGGTCTTTCTGACCACATCGGCGGAGAACATGTTTCTCAGCTCCAGCGGGGTCAAGCAGGTAGCAAGTTTCGGCGGGGATATTTCCCATTTTGTACCCGCCTGTATTTTGAAAGACATTGAAAAACGCTTATGCTCAGGAGGCGTACAAAAATGAGCGCGGAAGATCTGATTGACGAATTGTACGATATGGCCGAAAAGGCGTGGAATTTCCCCATGAGCCACGGCCGCGGCGTGATGGACTGCCAGGAGGTTAAGCAGATTCTGGACGAGCTCCGTGAAAGCCTTCCTCAGGAGATCCGACAGGCCAAGGCGATTGTGGCCGATCGCGGGAAGATTCTGGAGGATGCAAAGCGCGAGGCGGAAACGGTCGTGCGCGTCGCACAGGATCACGCGAAGGCTATGGTTGCTCAGGAAGAAGTACTCCGGGAAGCGCAGCAGAAGGCGAACGAACTTCTCTCTCAGTCGCAGAACAAAGCGAAGGAAATGCGAAGGGCTTCCAACGATTATATCGACGACCTGATGAAGCGAACCGACGACGACCTTTCCCAGCTTCTCGCGGAACTGCGGAAAACCAGGCAGAACATCAAGGCTTCTCAGCGGTCCGGACTTACCTGAGATTAATAAATTAAAAAAATATGCCGCAAGATATTGTGGCGTATTTTTTTATTGTCTCGTAGTGTTTACAAAATATGGAATTTTTACCTTTTATACGGATAACCAGCCGGTCACAAACACAAAATATAAGTTGCATTTTCCGGATAGATGGGCTATAATCGAACTACAAAGTGGTGAAAGGTGGAGGCAAGTAGCATAATGTGGTGGCAAAACGCCTGCTTGCCGAAGGAATGACTTGTTATGTTGATCGGGGAGTACCAACATAATATTGATCCGAAAGGACGCGTGATTGTACCGGCCAAGTTCCGTGAGGATCTGGGTGACAGCTTTTACATCACGAAGGGTCTGGACGGCTGCCTTTTTGTGCTTTCACTCGCGGGTTGGACAAAGTTACAGGAAAAAGTAAGCGCCATGCCGATTTCGAAGGCGCGCAGCCTGCAGCGGTTTTTCTTTTCCGGCGCCGTCGAGGCGGAACCGGACCGACAGGGCAGAATTTTAATTCCCCAGCCCCTTCGGGATTATGCCGGCCTTGAAAAAGACGTGACCTTTATCGGCGCTTCCAGCAGGGCGGAGCTTTGGAATACGGAGCGTTGGAACTCCTTTAATTCCACGCTGACGCAGGAAAGCATCGCACAGGCCATGGACGACCTTGAACTGTAGGCGGACAAGATGGAATTTTATCATAAGCCAGTGCTTTTTGAAGAGACGATCCGGAGCCTTGACATTCATCCGGACGGTCGATATATTGACGGAACCGCCGGAGGGGGCGGCCATTCGAAAGCAATTGCCGAGCACCTGACAACAGGCCGGCTGCTTTCCATTGATCAGGACCCCGACGCGGTTCGCGCCGCATCCGAACGGCTAAAGCCGTATCCGTGCGCGGAAGTTGTCCACGCTAATTTTTCCAGCATGGAGGAAGTTGCCCAAAAGGCCGGGATGGTTCCGGCTGACGGCGTCCTGCTGGATATTGGGGTTTCTTCGTTTCAGTTTGACAATCCGGAGCGCGGCTTTTCCTATCAGTACGACGCGCCGCTCGATATGCGCATGAGCCGTGAGGGAACCTCGGCCCGTGATCTGGTGAATACGCTCCCGTGGCAGGAACTTGCGGAGATTATTTCCCGTTATGGGGAAGAAAGCTGCGCGAAGAGCATCGCCCGGGGAATTGAAAAGGCGCGGGAAAAGGCGCCGATTGAAACGACCTTTCAGCTCGCCGACATCATCCGGGAGTCCGTTCCCGCGGCCGTGCGGCGCAAGCCGGGGCATCCGGCGAGGAAAACCTTTCAGGCATTGCGGATTCAGGTCAACGGGGAACTGGACAGGCTCTCGGAGGGACTTGACGCCGCTTTTTCCGTATTGAAGCCGGGCGGCAGACTCGCTGTTATAACGTTCCACTCGCTGGAAGACCGCATCGTGAAAACGCGTATGGCCGAATGGTGCTCCGGCTGCACCTGCCCGCCGGATTTTCCGGTCTGTGTGTGCGGAAAAGAACCGAAGGCAGAGCTGCTTTATAAAAAGGGACTTACAGCATCCGAAACGGAACTGGAAGAAAATCCACGCAGCCGCAGCGCAAGGCTGCGGGTATGCATAAAACTCTGAATCAGTCTGGGAGATGATGAAAATGGCGTCACGGAATGGCAATGCGGCCTACAATTTTGCAATGTTTGAACCAAAGAGGAAGGTACAGGAAGCGCCTGCCCCGAAGGCCAACGTGATCGAGCTCCCACAGGAAAGGCTGGAAGAAAACCGTCGCCCCAAGCGCCGCCTTGGCAGAATTTTGCCTGCGGCCTTAGCTTTTATTGTAATCGCCGGGCTGGTGGGTTCCTATGTCTACGGACAGGTACAGTTGACGGAGCTGACCGAGTCCCTTGATACTGCAAATAGAACGCTGAGCGAGAATCAGAGCAGTTATACGCAACTTCAGATGAAATCCGATTCCAAGCTTTCGCTGGAAACGGTGGAAAATTACGCGACCCAAAAGCTGGGCATGAAAAAGGCGACACAGGATCAGGTAACGACCGTGCAGCTCTCCAAAGGGGACAAGGCTGAAATCGTGCAGAAAGACGGCGATTCCGGTCCTCTGGGAAAGCTCTGGGGCTTCCTGCGGCAATACCTGTCATAAAGTGCGGCGCGGCCCCGTAATAATTGGTGATTGAGAGGATTTCGCGGACCTACAGGCAAGAGGGCGGGCAAATAGACTGTTGCGGCAGATCGGGAGGAACTGACAGATGGCGAAAGGAACAACAATCCGGATGTGGCGCCGTACGGTCTTTATCCTGTTTGCCCTTATGGTGGTCGGTTTCGGAGCCGGCATCTACAGCCTGGCGCGCCTCCAGCTTGTGGAGGGTGCGAGCCTGGAAATGAAGGCGGTCGACCAGCAGCTGAAAAATACCCCGCTGAATGCACAGCGGGGCACTATTTATGACTGCAACATGAAACCGCTTGCCCAGAGCGCAACCGTGTGGAAGGTGGTTCTGGAACCGGCCTTCATCACGGATAAAAACAGGGAAGTGATCGCGGACGGGCTTTCGAAAATCCTCAATATGGATAAAAATGATATCCTGCAGCGCTCTAAAAAGAAAACCTATTACGACGTGCTGAAGGGGAAGGTCGAGTCCGACGTCAAGGATCAGATCGTAGCGTTTAAAAACAAAAACAATATCGACAGCGGCATCCGCCTTTTGGAGGATTATAAACGCTACTATCCGTACGGCGCCTTCGCCTCGACGGTCCTCGGTTTCACCGGGACGGACAGTCAGGGCTTAGCCGGCGTGGAAGCTCAGTACGACAGTTACCTTACCGGGGTTTCGGGCAAGCTTGTGACCGCGAAAAACGCGATCGGAACCGACATGCCGTTTCAATACGAGCAGGAGGTTCCCGCCCAGAACGGCGACAGCCTTGTTCTGACCATCGATGAGGTTGTTCAGCATTTTCTGGAGAAAAACCTTGAGGAGGGCCTTGAGGAAAATAAGGTACAGAACCGTGGCTGCGCAATCATTATGAATGTGAAGACCGGGGCGATTATCGGCATGGCCGTTAAGGGCGATTTCGACCCGAACGACCCATTCACAATCAAAGATCCAACGGAGTCGGCCGCCATCAATAAGATGCCGCAGGGCGAGGCCCGCACGAAAGCATTGCGGGATGCACAGGAAGCCCAGTGGAGAAATAAATGCGTCAGCGACGTCTATTACCCCGGTTCCGTTTTTAAAATGATTCCGGGAGCCGCGGCGATGGAGGAAAAACTGGTCAACGAGAATACCATGTTCAATTGTCCGGGCTCCCTCACCATCGGAGGAAGAGTCATCCATGACTGGAAGTGGAGCGGATTCGGCCATCTGACGTTTGCCCAAGGCATCTGCCAGTCCAGCAACGTCGTGTTCATGCAGGTCGGCCAGCTTTTAGGGCCGCAGCTTTTCTATAAATATTTTGACGCGTTCGGCTTTACCCAGAAGACGGGAATCGACCTCCCTGGTGAATCCCGAAGCATCTTTTACAAAGAGGATCAGCTTAATCCGGTAGAACTCGCTACCTCGGCGTTCGGGCAGAGCAACAGTGTCACGCCGATTCAGATGATCACGGCGGCTGCCGCGGTCGCAAACGGGGGATACCTCGTTCAGCCGCACGTGGTGGGCCAGATCGTCGACAGCGACGGCAATATTGTTCAATCAGCGAATACCGCGCCCAAGCGGCAGGTGGTTTCCTCAGAAACATCCAAGCGGATGTGCGCGATCCTGCAGCAGGATGCGACCACCGGCACCGCAAAGAGCGGTTATATTCCCGGTTACCGTATCGCGGGGAAAACGGGTACCTCAGAAAAGACGGAAATCCGCATCAAGACCGGCAAAGATGAGTATATTTCCTCGTACTGCGGTTTTGCACCCGCGGACGATCCGCAGTATATTATGCTTGTATTTTACGATGAGCCGCACGGCCCCAACGGCTACTACGGCAGCCCGGTTGCCGGCCCGACCTTCTTAAACACAATGACGGAGATACTGCCCTATCTCGGCGTACAGCCGAAGTACTCCGCAACGGAACTGGCAAAACTGGATATTCAGGCGCCGTCCGTTGCCGGACTCTCCGTTGCGGACGCCAAAAAGGCGCTCACCGCAAAAGGACTTACTGCTCAGATTTATGGCAGCGGAGCAAACGTAATTTCTCAGGTGCCTCAGCCAGATAAGCTGGTTCCGAAGAATGGCTCCGTGATTCTGTTTACGGATTCGCAAAGCGCCTCGAAGACGGTGGAGGTGCCGAAGCTGACTGGCCTTCCGCTTACGCAGGCCAACAAAGCGGCCTCCGACGCGGGGCTTAACATCAGCATTACGGGCGCAGCTCTCACGGGAACCGATACGTTTTCTACCAAACAGGATATTGCACCCGGAACGAAGGTGCCGCCGGGTACGGTGATTACGGTGACCTTCGCGGATCAAAATCAGGTGGAATAAACCGCCTGTTTCAGAGTCCTCAGCCGGTGAAAGGGGCGACACGTTTGAATCGTCACGAATGTCCGAAAAAGATCATTGCCGTATATGAAAAAGAGGGCCGTTGTGCCGCCGTTCTGCGCTCCCTTCTCAATTTGTGCGGGCGGGGCGAAAGCTTTTCGGTTCTTTCACAGGACGCCGCGCCGCCGGAATGTCCGCCTTCCGTCTGCCTTCTGTGCATGGAAGAGAAGCGGGAGGCGCTGCCGCAGGGCCTCCCGGTATGCGCAGCGGAATACGGCCTTGTCTCCGGCCTGGACTCTTCTGCTTTTTCGCAGATCATCACCTATTCCATGACGGAGGACGGTGCCGATTTTACCGTCCGTAATATCCGGACGGCCCGGGACGGTTCCGTAGCTTTTGAAATGGTCGGCATCGGCATTATCGGGCGCGTCAGACTGCGGTCTGAAGACCCGGTGGATGCTTTTTCATCGCTGGCTGCCTTTGCCGCCGCCGTTGGGGCGGGCGTTCCCTTTGCGGATGCGCTGGAGGCCCTGAATCGCATTGATTTCGAGCCGCTCCGGTCGGGCTGCTGACGGAAGATACTTTAAAAGCCATTTAGTGAGGGTGGAACAAAACTATGAATTCAGTCTGGATTTTCGCCGCCGCGGCGCTTTCCTTTGCGATTACCTCATTGCTGGGAATCCGCCTGGTGCCGTTTCTCCATAAGATCAATTTCAGCCAGACCATCCGGGAATCCGGACCGACCTGGCACAAGAAGAAGAATGGGACGCCCACCATGGGCGGTTTCCTGTTTATTATTGGCATCATTGTTGCCGTGCTTCTCTGCATACCGGGCTATTACCGCATGACCGGCAAAAGTTCGGCGGCCGATACGGTTCTGCAAATCAAAGTTGTCGGTGGGCTTCTGATGGCCTGCGGGTTCGGTTTCATTGGATTTTTGGACGACTATATCAAAGTAATCAAAAAAAGAAACCTTGGCCTGAACGTGAAGCAGAAGTTGGCGCTGCAGTTTCTGGTTGCGGGCGCTTATCTGTACTCCCTCTACCTTGCCGGAGCCGGTTCTCACACGTTGGTTCCGTTTGTCGGTGGGGTGAATCTGGGCATCTGGTATTGGATTCTTTCCTTTTTCGGCATTGTCGGCATGGTGAACGCCGTGAACTTTACCGATGGAATCGATGGCCTGAACGCGTCGGTTACTTTTTTTGTTTCTGCTGCCTTTATGATTATGGCCGGAGTTTTGCGGCTGTCTCCGATTGGCATTTTCACCGCTGCCGGAGCGGGCGGCTGTCTTGGCTTTCTGGTGTGGAATCTCCACCCTGCTAAGACCTTTATGGGCGACACCGGCTCCCTGTTCCTCGGCGGTCTGGTCTGCGCCTACGGGTTTGCTCTGAACCTGCCGATTCTGATTCTGCCGGTGGGGATCATTTATATTTGCGAAATCCTCTCGGTTGTGCTTCAGGTGAGCTATTTCAAATTAACCCACGGAAAGCGGATTTTCAAAATGAGCCCGATTCACCATCATTTTGAGCTCTGCGGATGGAGTGAGGCAAAAATCTGCGTGGTTTTCAGCGCAGTTACTGCGTTTTTCGGCGCGGTTTCGATTCTTTTGGTGGTTTACGGCCTTTGATTTCCGCCGGAAACCGACACATTAGGCGGCTGTGATATGGTTATATTATGAATATTGTTATAAAATCAGACGGAAGCGAGGGAGACGACCATGCCGAATTCATCCGGTAACATCACGGCGATGCCGCGGCGGAACGCCGCGCCGAAGGATTCCGGTGCCCCTGCGTCAACCCGCGGGCGTCTGGCAAAAAAATTCCGTGTTTTTTCCGTTCGGGCTGGGCTTGACCTTCCGTTCCTGTTTTTGGTGCTGGTGCTGGTGGTCATTGGTCTTGTGATGATGTTTTCCGCAAGCTATGCCTATGCGTATTATCACTATGGGAACAGCTATTTTTTCATCAGCAAACAGGCGGCGTTCGCCGTTTTCGGCATTATCATCATGTTTGCTATTTCCTATTTTGACTATCATCATTTTCATAAATTCGCGGTGCCGGTTTTGATGTTTTCCTTCATTCTTCTGGTACTGGTACGTTTCATGCCCGCTGTAAACGGAGTTCACCGTTGGATTACCCTTGGCCCGCTCGGTCAGATTCAGCCCTCTGAAATTGCAAAATTTGCCCTCGTTTTGATCTTTGCGCATTTGATTTCCATCAATTTTAAACGGATGGGCACGTTTCGCTACGGCGTGCTGCCCTATCTTTTGATTCTGGGTGTGACGGGCGCTCTTCTGCTGTGGGAACCGCATGTTTCAGCAACCGTTATCGTCGTGGTTCTCGCTGCGGTCATGCTGTTCATCGGGGGCGTGAAGCTGCGGTATTTCGGCATCGCTTTCGGCGCACTGGCAAGCGGGGTAGCCTACCTTGTGCTGTTTACCAAGGAGTTTACTTATGCCAACGACCGTATCGCAGCCTGGCTGGACCCCTTTTCTAACGCGAGCAAGGAGCTTATTGCGGACACCTGGCAGACGCGGCAGTCCCTTTATGCCATCGGATCCGGTGGGCTGCTCGGCCTCGGCCTCGGCCAGTCCCGCCAGAAGTATCTGTATCTTCCGGAGCCGCAGAACGATTTCATTTTCGCCATTGTCTGCGAGGAGCTCGGTTTCATCGGCGCACTCATTATTCTTCTCCTGTTCGGGATGCTGGTGTGGCGCGGCGTTACCATCTCACTCAAGGCGAAGGATAAATTCGGGATGCTGCTCGGCATCGGCCTGGTGGTTCAGGTTGGGCTTCAGGTCATCCTGAATATCGCTGTCGTTACCAACACGATTCCCAACACCGGTATCAGCCTGCCGTTCTTCAGCTACGGAGGTTCCTCTCTGGTGTTGTTGTTGGCGGAAATGGGGATTGTTTTGTCCATTTCACGAACGTCGACGATCGAAAAGACATAGAGTGACAGAATCCCGAAAAAGCAAACATAGGAGTCAAAAACATGAAAGTGCTTTTTGCCGGCGGCGGAACCGCCGGACACATCAATCCGGCCCTTGCAGTGGCCGGTTATCTGCGTGAAACCGAGCCGGATGTTCAGATTTTATATGTCGGTGCTAAAGGCGGCATGGAAGAGCGCCTGGTCCCGGAGGCGGGGTATCCCTTCCGGAGCATTACGATTTCCGGTTTTCAGCGGAAGCTGAACTGGAACAACATCAAAAAGAACGCCGCTACGCTGGTTCACGTTTTCACCGCCAGCCGGGAGGCGAAGCGTATCCTCCGGGAGTTTGGCCCGGATATCTGCGTTGGAACCGGGGGCTACGTTTCCGGCCCGGTGCTGCGCGAAGCGATGAAGCTGGGGATTCCCTCTGTGATTCACGAGCAGAACGCTTACCCCGGGGTAACAAACAAGATGCTTTCGAAGCATGCGGACCGCACTCTTCTTGCGGTTCTGGATGCGCAGAAGCATCTGGACCCTGCGGCGCGCTGTGTTCTTACAGGCAACCCGGTCCGGCAGGAAGTGCTTCATGCCGACCGCACGGCGGCACGTCAAAAGCTGGGGTTGGACGGGCGTCCGATGATTCTCTCTTTTGGGGGAAGTCTCGGGGCGCGCAAAATCAACGAAGCCGTTGCCGATCTGCTCACGGAGAGCGCGAAGAGCAGGCGGTTTCAGCATATCCACGGCTACGGCCAGTGGGGAAAGTGGTTCCCGGACCTTCTCAAAGAGAAGGGAATCGATCTTTCGGAACATAAAGAAATGGACATCCGGGAATACATCAGTGATATGCCGGAGTGCCTCGCCGCCGCGGATCTTGTCATCTGCAGGGCAGGGGCGATTTCCCTGAGTGAATTGCAGGCCGTCGGACGGGCATCCATCCTGATTCCGTCGCCTAACGTGGCGGAGAATCATCAGTACCACAACGCCATGGCTTTGGTCAGCCGGGGCGCTGCCCGCATTCTGGAGGAAAAGGACCTGACCGGAGAGGCGCTCTGCACGCTGGTTCAGGAACTGTTTGCTTCCCCGCAGACCATTCCGGCAATCGCGGAAAACGCAGGAAAAATGGCCATCCGGAACTCAAACGAACGGATTGTAAAGGTGATGAAGGAGGTTCTGGCGGAGCGCACCTGAAACCGCCGTCACCGTAATGCCCCCCACAGCATAATATACTAACAGATTTTGTGGGGGTGTTTCTATGTCGAAATTATTGATTCGCGGCGCGAGACAGCTCAGAGGGGGAATTCAGATTCACGGCGCGAAAAACAGCACGTTGCCGCTGATGGCAGCCACACTGATCTGCGGCGGAGAATGCGTTCTGCATAATTGCCCGCAGCTGTCGGATGTGGACACGGCCATCAAGATTCTCAGGCATTTGGGGTGCCGGGTAGCACGGTCGGAAGATACCGTGACAGTCGATCCCCTTTCAGCATCCAATTTCGATATACCGGACCACCTGATGCGTGAAATGCGTTCCTCCATTATTTTCCTTGCCGCGATCGTCACTCGGATGGCTAAAGCGGTTCTTTCTTTTCCAGGCGGGTGCGAGCTGGGTCCGCGTCCGATTGATCTGCATCTATCCTCCCTGCGCAAGATGGGAGTTATCATCGATGAGGACCACGGCTGTCTGAACTGTACGGCGCCGGAACGGCTGAAGGGAACAGCCATTAACCTTTCCTTTCCGAGTGTCGGGGCGACGGAGAATATTATCATCGCCGCCGTGCTGGCCGAGGGAGAAACCGTCATCAATAATGCGGCGTGTGAACCGGAAATCATAGATCTGGCGGATTTCCTCAATGCCTGCGGAGCCCGTGTTCAGGGAGCGGGAAACAGCACCGTCGTGATTGAGGGTGTAAAAAAGCTCTCCGGCTGCGAACATCGCGTAATCCCCGACCGCATCGCTGCCGCAACGTTTCTCACAGCGGCAGCCGCTACCGGCAGTACACTGACCATTGAAAACGTGATTCCGGAACATATTGCGCCCGTGCTTCCGATTCTGGAGGAAAGCGGGTGCAGCCTGGATATCGGAAAGGATAGAATCCGGATTGCTGCGCCGGAGAGGCTGGGGCGAATCCGGAACATCCGAACGATGCCATATCCGGGTTTCCCGACCGACGCACAGGCGCCCGTCATGGCAATGACCTGCGTGGCGGACGGCACCAGCGTATTCGTTGAGAATATCTTCGAAAGCCGCTATAAGCACGTCGGCGAGCTGCTCCGTCTGGGTGCGAACATCAAGGTGGAGGGCCGCGTCGCCATTGTGGAGGGCGTGAAGCAGCTTTCCGGCGCAGCGGTGGAGGCAACCGACCTGCGCGGCGGCGCGGCGATGGTTGTGGCGGGACTCGCGGCACAGGGTGTTACGGAAATAACCGGGCTGCATCATCTGGACCGCGGTTATGAAAATATCGAAAAAAATCTTGCCCTGCTGGGCGCGGATATTCAAAGGATCTGAATGGCTCCTGCCGGAAAGGAAATCGGAATGGAAAAGGAACGAAAGGCTGTGCGGCAGCCGCAGCGGGTATACGACAGGCTCAGCGGGGAGTACCGCCCCGTTCCCACGAATGCCCGCGATGCCGCGGCGCTTCGAGCGGAAAACCGGGAGCGGCGCCGCCGCCGCACGCTGCGGCTTTTCTATCTGTTTACGTTCCTTCTGGTTATCGCGGCCGCGGCCGCGCTTTCGCTCACCGTGCTGTTCAAGATCGACACCATCCGCGTGACCGGCACGTCGCGCTACACGCAGGATCAGATCATAGCGGCGAGTGGAATTCGGAAGGGGGACAACCTCTTCCTTACAAAAACGAAGGATGCAGGGCAGAAGGTCCTCAACCAGTTGCCCTATGTCGGCTCCGTAAAGGTCACCCGGGCTCTGCCCGCGACGATCGAAATCACTGTGGGGGCAGAAGCGGCCTGCGGAGCAGTTCCCTACAACGGAAAGTACGCGGTGCTCGGAAACGACCTCAAGGTGCTGGAAATTGCGGACAATCTGCCGACCGGTTGCGCCCTGATCAAGGGTGTGGAGCTGCAGAAGGCGGCGTCCGGGGCAAAGGCCGTGCTGAAGAATTCCTCGCAGGCGGATGCCTTTCAGAATACCGTGGCTGTGCTTAACAAGAATGAGTTTACCGGGATCACACAGATGGATTTTACGTCCCTTTCGAAAATTCTGCTTACCTATCAGAACCGAGTGGTCATCGATGTAGGTCTGCCGGACAATATGGATTATAAAATCCGTTACGCAAAGAATCTTTTTGACACGGGCAAAATCAAAAGCACGGAAAAGGGAACTTTGAATCTTTCTGTCGCACCGGAGAACGATACCGCTTATTTCGACCCGAATTACGGTTCCGCGGTGCCGTCCAAATGAACCGCACGTGCAACAGTGTTCTTTTCGTCCGGCAAAAATCTGTTGAATTTGATCCCAAATCGTGTATAATGATTTCATATGAGGTTTGATATGTCGGTGCAGGTTTTTAATATATAAGGGGGATGCGGCTCATGCCTTTTGAAATTGATAATGACTTCGACAACATCGTACAGATTAAAGTGATTGGTGTCGGAGGGGGCGGCGGAAATGCCATTGACCGCATGGTGACCATGGGGGTGCAGGGCGTTGAGTTCATCAGCGTCAACACCGACCGGCAGGCACTGTTTCGCTCCAAGGCAACCCAGAAAATTCAGATCGGTGAAAAGATTACCCACGGCAAGGGCGCAGGCTCAAAGCCGGAAATGGGGCAGAAGGCGGCCGATGAAAGCCGCGAAGCAATTGCAGCGGCCATCCGCGGCACTGATATGGTGTTTATCACGGCTGGAATGGGTGGTGGAACCGGAACGGGCGCCGCACCGATCGTGGCGGAGATCGCCCACGACATGGGAGTCCTGACGGTCGGCATCGTCACGAAGCCGTTCGACTTCGAGGGCAGGAGACGCATGGAGCAGGCGGAAAGCGGAATTACCGCTCTTCGGGAGCACGTCGATTCTCTCGTTGTCATTCCGAACGAACGTCTTAAGCTGGTCAGCGAACAGCGCATCACACTGCTGAACGCGTTTTCCATCGCGGACGATGTTCTGCGTCAGGGTGTGCAGAGCATTTCCGACCTGATCAAGCTCCCGGGGCT
The DNA here is from genome assembly GCA_023410445.1 of Bacillota bacterium. Lineage (GTDB taxonomy): Bacteria > Bacillota > Clostridia > Oscillospirales > Acutalibacteraceae > Caproicibacter. The sequence goes on from JAEYPT010000009.1 coordinate 344,669, forward strand.
GGTCAATTTGGATTTTGCGGATGTGACCGCTGTTATGAAGGACGCCGGGTACGCGCACATGGGCGTGGGACATGCCTCCGGCAAAGATAAAGCCGAAACCGCCGCAAACATGGCAATTTCCAGTCCGCTGCTGGAAACGGCGATCAATGGGGCGAAGGGCGTTATTATCAACATCACTTCCTCGCCGGATATCGGTCTCGATGAGATCGAAACCGCTTCCGCCATGATCGCGGCGCAGGCGCATGAGGATGCGAACATTATCTGGGGCGCCGCGTTCGATGAGAACATGGACGACGAGATGAGCGTCACCGTTATCGCAACCGGGTTCCCGACCACCGGCGCCGATGAAAAGGTGTCCGCTGGCGCGCCGGCAGTTCTGCAGGCAGCAGGGGAAGAAAAGGTGAAACCCCGCGATGCCGTGAATGTGGACGACGACGATTTCACGGATATCATGCAGATTTTCAACCGGAAATCCTGAGTACTACATACGGACGGGCTTGTAGAAACCCGTCCGTTTTTTGCGTTCAGACCTGTTTTTTGCATACATCAGGCCGCATATTTTCCGCCATATGCCAATACTAAAGGCAGAATACAGGAAGAACTGCTCATCGGTTTTTTGAAAATAAATGACTGTTTTAGTTGAAGATATGCTTCAACTGTGTTATCATATCGTCATAAGAATCAGATTACATGTTTTTTATAACTATATCATATACAGGAAAGGAATTTTACATGCAGGGAATCCATCTTAAATATGTTCAGGAAGAGTACGATTCAAACGGTACGCTGACGAAGTTTCATTTAAACGTGCCGGAAAATTTCAATTTCGCCTACGACGTCGTGGACGAGTTGGCCCGGACGGAGCCGGACCGTCAGGCGCTTGTTTGGTGCGGACCGGATGGCTCGGAGCGCCGGTTTACCTTTGCGGATATCAAGGAATACAGTGACCGTGCCGCTTCGTTTTTTCTGAGCCTCGGCATCCGGAAGGGCGATATTGTGATGCTGACGCTTCGCCGGCATTACGAATTCTGGTTTGCGATTATCGCTCTGCACAAGATTGGCGCAGTTGCTGCACCCGCTGCGGTGTCGCTCACAGCAAAGGATCTCGAATATCGGTTCCTCTCGGCGAATGTGCGTGCTATCGTGTGCACCGCGACCGGTTCGATTGCCGATTACGTGGACAAGGCGGCGGAAAATTCTCCTTCGCTCCGCACTAAGATTCTTGTGAATGGGAAGCGGGACGGCTGGCATGATTTTGCCGAGGGCCTGAGTCAGGCAGAACCGTTTGTGCGTCCGCAGGCACCGTTCCACGTTGGAGACCCGATGCTGATGTACTTTACTTCGGGCACTTCCGCGCAGCCCAAAATGGTGATGCACAGCTTTGCCTACCCGCTCGCGCATATCGTTACGGCAAAGCACTGGCAACATGTGGACCCGGAGGGGCTGCATCTGTCGGTATCCGACACCGGCTGGGGCAAGGCTGCGTGGGGTAAGCTGTACGGACAGTGGCTCATGGAGACTGCAGTGTTCGTTTATGACTTCGACGAGTTTTACCCGGACGACCTTCTCGAGAAAATGGAGAAGTACCATATTACGACATTCTGTGCTCCGCCGACGGTTTACCGGTATTTTATCAAGCTGGGCATGAAGGGCTACGACCTTTCTTCTTTGAAATATGCCACAACGGCGGGGGAAGCGCTGAACCCGGAGGTTTTCGTCCGCTTTAAAGAAATGACCGGACTTTCACTCATGGAGGGTTACGGCCAGACGGAAACGACCCTCACGGTTGCCAATCTGTTCGGTTCCACACCGAAACCCGGCTCCATGGGAACGCCCTCTCCGCTTTACAATATTGACGTTGTGGATGAGAACGGCAATTCAATAAAGCCCGGGGAGACGGGTGAAATCATTGTGCGGATTCCAAAGGACGGCAGCCAGCCGGGCCTCTGCACGGAATATTATCTGAACCCCGAGCTGACGGCGTACTCCTGGCGCGGCGGCGTGTTCCATACGGGGGATACGGCGCGGCGCGACGAAGACGGCTATTTCTGGTATGTGGGAAGGGTCGACGACCTGATTAAATCGTCTGGCTACCGGATCAGCCCGTTCGAGGTGGAAAGCGTCCTGATGGAGCATCCCTCCGTGCTGGAATGCGCGGTTACCGGAATCCCGGACTCCCGCAGGGGACAGGCCGTGAAGGCTTCAGTGGTTCTCACACGGAACTACAGTCCTTCCCGCGAACTGGCCGCGAAGCTGAAGGAATACGTCAAGAATCAGACCGCCTCTTATAAATGTCCGCGTGTAATCGACTTTGTGGAGGAGCTCCCGAAGACGATCAGCGGAAAGATCCGGCGTGTGGAGATCCGGGAAAAGGACCTTCAGCGCAACGGTGAAAACGCGTAAATTGCCCGGTTTCAACATAAAATACGCTGAAATCGCCGAAAAAAGCTCAACTTTCGGCAATGAGCGGAAAGTAGGTCCGAAAAAGTCGTCCGCGCTCTTGAAATCTCCTTGGTCTATGCTATAATTGTACAGGATGTAAAATTTAGTGTGACCGGGGGTGGCATTGTGAAACCTGACCCTTTAGGGAAACGGAGAAGCAAATTCAATAAAGGAGTTGAGCGCAATGCTGTCCTATTACAAGACGGTGGACGGTCGGGTCCGTATGATTCCGGAAGCGGAGCCGGGGTGCTGGATTAACTGCATTGCCCCGAGCGACGAGGAGATCAACGGCATGATCGAGGATTACCTGATCGAGCCGGAGTTTTTCCGTTCCGCGATGGACGAGGAGGAATCCTCCCATATCGACCATGAGGACGACAGCACCCTGGTCATTATTGACGTACCGGTTGTGGAAAAGGACAAAACCGGCATTACCTATTCCACGATGCCGCTGAGCATTATTCTGACGGAAAAAAACGTCATTACCGTTTCGATCCGGAACAACCCCGTCGTAGAGGAATTTGCCCAGGGTTTGGTCAAAGGCGTGCAGACCAACCTGAAGACCCGGTTTATTCTCTCCATTATGCTTCGGGTTGCCGGCCGGTATCTGCAATATCTGAAACAGATCGATAAAATCAGCAATTTCATTGAGGACGAGCTTCGGGAGTCCATGAAAAATTCCGAGCTTCTTCAGCTTTTTGATATTGAAAAGTCCCTGGTCTATTTTTCTTCATCGCTCAAAGGCAACGAAATCACCTTGGAGAAAATCATGCGGGGGCGCATCATTAAGCTGTACGACGAGGATCAGGACCTGCTCGAAGATGTGCTCATCGAAGTCCGGCAGGCGATTGAAATGTCAGGCATCTACCTCAACATTTTGTCCGGAACCATGGAAGCGTTCGCTTCCGTCAATTCCAACAGCCTGAATACCGGCATCAAAACACTGATTTCCATTGCGGTTCTTGTTTTGGTTCCAGCTATTGTCATCGGACTTTACGGAATGAACGTTTCGGGCCTTCCACTTGCGAATTTCTGGTTCCCGGCAGGTCTTTCCGTTCTGTATGCCGCCGTTGTTGCCGTTATTCTGCGGCGCAAAAAAATGCTTTGACTTTTGAATTATTTTACGGTAATATAAAAAATCAATGACAGGTAAAAAGGGAACTGCGGTGCGGTTCCCTTTTTGATCTACTGGGAGGTTCTTGCTGATGGAACGGATTCGACTGAATACAAAAGATATGAAAAAGGCGGCCGGTACTCTGCGCGCCGGGGACCTGGTTCTGCTGAGCGGTACCGTTTACACGGCGCGCGACGCGGCGCACAAGCGGATTTTCGCGCTTCTGGAGGAGGGAAAACCGCTGCCATTCCCACTGGACGGCGCGACGGTCTATTATGCCGGGCCGACCCCTACGCCGCCGAACCTTCCGATCGGTTCCTGTGGGCCGACTACTTCCGCCCGCATGGACAGCTTCGCACCGCATCTGCTGGACCTTGGCCTCAAGTGTATGGTGGGGAAGGGCAACCGCTCACAAGAAGTGATCGACGCCGTGAAGCGCAACCGCGCGGTTTACCTGTGCGCCATCGGCGGCGCGGGCGCGCTCGCTGCAAAATGTGTGCGTTCGCTGGAGGTTCTTGCGTTTGAGGACCTTGGCTGTGAATCGGTAAAGAAGCTGGAGTTTGAGGATTTTCCGCTTTTCACAGCAATCGACTGCGAAGGCAACAGTCTTTTTGAGGGCGGAAAATGACCGGCCTTTTGCTTCGCCTGTTTATCAGGGATTACAAAAATACGGACAGTGAAGAAGTCCGGCAAAAATACGGCAAATTTTCGGGAGCGGTCGGCATCTGCACCAATCTGCTTCTTTTTGCCCTCAAGATGACGGCCGGGCTGCTGTTTCACAGCATCGCCATGACGGCGGACGCAATCAACAACCTGAGCGATTCGGCATCGTCCGTGGTTACGCTGGTCGGGTTCAAAATGGCAGCGAAACCGGCCGACACCAAACACCCGTACGGACATGCCCGGTATGAATACATCAGCGGGCTGATCGTCTCCATCGTGATTTTCGTGGTGGGTTTCCAGCTCGCCCAGCAGGCTGTCGCGAAGATCCTGCATCCCGAGAACGCCGAGTTCAGTCCGATCATGCTCGCGGTTCTGGCTGTCTCCATTCTTCTGAAGCTGTGGCAGGGTGCTTTTTACCGCAGGATGGGAAGCGCCATCCGTTCCACTACGCTGTCCGCCGCCGCGGCCGACAGTCTGACCGACGTGGTTGCCACCTCTGCTGTCCTTGTTGGAACGTTGATTACCCGCCTGACGGGGTTCAATCTCGACGGCTACATGGGACTTGCGGTCGCCGTACTGGTACTTTTTACAGGTTACCGGCTTGTTAGGGAGACCAGCAATCCGCTCTTGGGGGAAGCGCCTCCGAATGAGATGGTGGACGAAGTCTACCGGAGTATTCTGGCCTATGACGGCGTGCTGGGAATTCACGACCTGAACCTTCATAATTATGGCCCCGGCCGCTGTTTTGCCTCCGTCCACTGCGAGGTTCCTGCCGAGCGCGATGTCCTGGTCAGCCACGATATTATCGATAATATCGAGCGTGATTTCCTGCTCAAAAAGGGTATCCACCTTGTGGTCCACATGGACCCGATTATGACCGGTGACGAAAAGACGAACGCTTTGCGCGAGCAGGTGCGGCGGCAGCTTCAGGAAATCTCCCCGGACATCAGCATGCACGATTTTCGCGTCGTCTGGGGACCGACCCATGCGAATCTGGTGTTTGACGTCTGTGTTTCCTTTGAATTCCCGCTGAGCGATGAGGAACTGACCGAAAAGATCGGTGAACGGGTGCGTTCCATCGATGAACATTATTACCCGGTCATTACGGTGGACCACGATTACGTTCCCCAGTCAGAACCGGGTTTGTCTACAAAAAATTAACATTTTGTCCCCTTGTTTTTTCCGGGTAGATGGTTTAAAATATGGATTAGCACTTGAACAGAATGAGTGCTAATCCATTTTTTACGGGAAGGGACTTATTCATGGCGATAAAACAATTTAAGGCGGAGTCCAGGCGCCTGCTTGATCTGATGATCAATTCGATTTATACGCACCGGGAGATTTTTCTGCGGGAATTGATTTCCAACGCCAGCGACGCGATCGACAAGCTATACTACAAAACGTTGCAGGAGGGTGCCACCGGCTTAAACCGCGATGATTTTGCCATTCGCATTTCGGTGGATAAGGAAAACCGCACACTCACGATTTCGGACAACGGCTGCGGCATGACTGCCGAAGAGATGGAAAACAACCTCGGTACCATCGCAAAGAGCGGTTCTCTGGATTTCAAGGGGGCCATGGAGAAGAAGCAGGATATTGAAATCATCGGCCAATTCGGCGTTGGGTTTTACTCCGCGTTTATGGTCAGCGACGAAGTGACGGTAATCAGCAAAGCGTTCGGTGCCTCAGAGGCCAACCGCTGGGAATCCGCCGGAACAGAAGGATATACGCTGGAACCTTGTGAAAAGGAAAGCCACGGCACGGATATCATCCTGAAGCTCAAGCCTGATACCGAGGATGAAAAATACGACGAGTATCTCGATTCTTATACAATCCGTAATCTTGTGAAGAAATATTCCGATTATATCCGCTATCCGGTCAAAATGGACGTGGAAAAAAGCCGCCTGAAGGAAGGCAGCAAAGACGAATATGAAAGCTACACGGAGAATGAGACGCTGAACAGCATGGTCCCGCTCTGGCGCAAAAATAAGAATGAGATCACGGCGGAGCAGTACAACCAGTTCTATAAGGACAAGTTCATGGATTACGAGGACCCGTCCCGCGTCATCCATATGTATACGGAAGGGACGGCAACGTTCCATTCCCTGATGTACATTCCCGCAAGGGCTCCGTTTAACTTCTACACGAAGGACTACGAAAAGGGTTTGCAGCTCTACTCCAACGGCGTGCTCATCATGGACAAGTGCGCTGACCTGCTGCCCGATTATTACAGCTTTGTGCGCGGCCTGGTCGATTCGCAGGACCTGTCGCTCAACATTTCCCGCGAAACGCTCCAGCATGACCGCCGCCTGAAAATCATTGCGGGCCGCGTGGAAAAGAAAATTCAGTCGGAACTGGAAACCATGCTGAAAAACGAGCGTGAAGCCTACGAGACGTTCTATAAGAATTTTGGCCTTCAGCTCAAATACGGCGTCTATCAGGATTACGGTCAGCACAAGGATTCTCTGCAGGACCTGCTGATGTTCACCTCCTCGGCGGAGAAGAAGCTGACCACGCTGAAGGAATATGTTTCCCGTATGAAGGAAAGCCAGAAGTACATTTACTACGCATGCGCGGATTCGATTGAGCGAGCGGACCTTCTTCCTCAGACGGAAACCGTGAAGGACCACGGTTTCGAAATTCTATACATGACTGATCCGATCGATGAATTCGCCGTACGCATGCTCATGAAGTACGACGACAAGGAATTCAAGTCCGTTTCGGCGGATGACCTTGGTCTGGAGACGGAGGAGGAAAAGAAGGAAGCCGCGAAGAAGGTGGAGGAAAACAAGGACATGCTTGCTTTCCTGAAAGAGGCTCTGGACGGTAAGGTTTCGGAGGTAATCCTCTCCCAGAAGCTGAAATCCCATCCGGTCTGTCTTTCCACCAATGGAGCCATTTCCATGGAGATGGAGAAGGTTCTTAATTCCCTCCCCGGCGCGGAGAAGGAAAAGGTCAAGGCACAGCGTGTGCTTGAAATCAACGCAAACCATCCGATCTTCGAAAAGCTGTGCGGCCTGTACCGCGATGATCAGGATACCCTGAAGGAATACGCTTCCCTTCTGTACACGCAGGCGCTACTGATCGAGGGCGTACAGATTGAGGACCCGGTTGCGTTTTCCAATGAGATTTGCAAGTTGATGACCCACTAAGCTCATTTCTATCCAAAACAGCGAGCCCGTTCCCCGCGGAACGGGTTTTTTTATGCCTTTTACCGGGGAAAAGTGGGCTTTGTCAAAAAAAAGTTTGAAAAAAGGTGGAAAATGATCGCATAATATATTATTATATAATGTATTGACAAAAACTAAATCGAACTGTGCTGCGAATTTCCCCTGAAGGATCAAGTTTTTTGGAGGCAGGCACTTATGGAGACAGCAGACAACGGAAAATTCACCAAAATGGTAAAACGGATCTGGAATGGTCCTTATGAAGAAGAGGAAGGGGAGACAGAATCCCAGATGAAACAAGAACGGGCGAGTGAAACCGATTACAATAATTTTGCAGCCGGGTATCCGCAGCGTGAGGCGGCTCCACGCGCAGCACAGCCGGATTACGGCAATACGAGAGGTCCCGGCTATAATGAGCCGACACCGCCTCCTTCCTATGAAGGCACCGGCCATACCGGTTCTGCGGAGAACGTAACGGTGATTTCCCGCGGCACCACAATCGTCGGCGATATTAAATCAGACAGCGACATTGAGATGCTCGGCACAATCACCGGCAACGTCACCACGACGGGGAATGTCAGGATCAACGGCAAGCAGATCGGGGATGTTCAGGGCTCCGGAGTGGATCTTGTTTCCTGTATGGTGCGCGGAAACCTGAGTGCTTCCGATACCGTGACAATCGACAGCGAGTCCGTCATGGTAGGGGATATTAAATGCGGAAGCCTGACCGTCGATGGCAAGCTCAAAGGCAACGTGCATGTTATGGGGAATGTCAACTGCCAGAATAATGCGGTTATTCTGGGCGACGTCACCTCCACCACGATTTCCGTCAGCAGCGGTGCGAAGCTTTGCGGCAAGGTCGAAATTTCCGATGGTTCCATCGATCAGATTGAAGTCCCGGATTCTGGGGACGCTTCCAAGACGGTACGATAAACGAAGCTCGAAAGGGCATAAAAAAAGCGGGGGCAATTGCCTCCGCTTTTTGTGTCTTCCTTACTTTTTCTGCGTCCGCTGCAGTTCTTTCTGACGGGCCAGCAGAAGATCAACCATTCGCCCGTAGCTTTGGACACCGTCCTTCTGGCTGTTTGCTCGCAGGTAACGATCGTTAACCGCATTGGAAGCGGCCGCGACCGGGCCTTCAAACTGCTTCCAGTAATTTGAATTAAAAGCGAGGTCCGTCCGGACTCCGTCGCTGAGCTTCGCATAGATTCCGCTCGCCGCCTGCGGATCCGACGCATACAGCGCGTTGGAGGCATAAGTAAAAGCGAGCATGCTGCCGGAGTACTGAAAATCCGGGTCGCTGCTTTTCATGCACGCCAGATAACCGATGAAATTCGCTTCGTCCTCCCGCATGTAGCCGCGCAGGTGGGAAAGTTCATGACACATGGTGGCAGGAATCGTATAGGCGGGAGCGTCGGTATTCACGTTCGCCTCAAACGTGAAGGGAACGAAGATTCCGGTGATGTTGCAGCGGGACATCAGCCCGGAAAGCAGAACCGGCTTCGGAGCTCCGTATCCGGGCTTTAAAAGTGGATAGTCGCTGTTCAGGCGATCAAAGGATTTCCGGGCTTCCTCCGCCGTGGCGGAATAGCTTTTATCGCGGAGCTTCATAACGGACTTCTTGTCGGTTCCTACTTCCCCGCGGTAGCGGTTGACGTCTTCCGAAAGCGAGGTGCACAGCTCCGTCAGTTCCGTCTTCGATGAAGGCAGCATAACTAACCCGCTGGTTTGAGCAAAGGTATAGCGATTGTAATTGATTCCGCAGCCCAAAGTGAAAAGGAAATAAATCGCGCCAAAAAAGCAGAGAATATTCATGATGAATTTTACAGTTAGAACGGAACGAGGCTTTTTTCCCTTGCATAGAAAAAGGATAAACAGAACGATGTACACGATTGCACCGAGCAGAAAAACCCCAAGCAGAAGCTCTGCGAGTGAAATCGGCGCGAGGCGGGTAAGGCGATTTACCGCAAGAGAAAGATCGTAATAAATGCTCTTCGCGTAAAGTTCCGCCAAAGTTGAGTGTTTTGCTGTGAGAAAGCTCAGCAGGAACGCAACCGGATAAAAGAGCAGAAGCCAGACCCGGCGTTTAATTCCAAATTTTGATAAATTGAGCTTTGTGAAGATGTTGCCAAGATTAGGCGTTTTTGGCATAATTCATACCTCCGAGGAAGCATTTCCTGTTTTGTCTGAATTATATCACAAATCGACACATTTTGCGACTGCTTTTTGCCCGTATCCTTGGCCGAAACCGCTTTTTATTGGAAACGGTTGCCGCCGAACAGGAAAAATGCTATGATATACCATATATAGGAGACAGAATCCTGCGGAGGGGCTTGGAAGGAGGCGGCCCATGCAATTTTATCTGAAACCGGTTTCCGGCGCCGAGACACTGTTCTGCGTTCTGGATTCCCATGGCATGCCCGTCTATCAAGTCAGGGGAGATACTCTGCCATTCGGCTGCCTCCTTGTTATGGAAGATGTGGAGCAGGGCCGAAAGATTGCCCGCATTTCCGGCGTACGGCTCAGCTCGAGCTGCCAGTATTCCATCAGTTGCGGTCTTCAGCATGTGCGTCTCTCCCTGAATGTAGCGGCGCCCAGGCGTCCTGTGAGGTTCCGTGGAGTTCCGTGGCACTTTCGCGGCAGCGTGCTGATGCGCTCCTTTGACCTTGTGGATGCGCAGGGGAAAACCGTTATGACGCACAGCCGGTGCTGGTGCGGGCATGGCGACGGCTTTGCCGTGGAGATTCCAGCCCCGGAGAACGTGCCACTGTGCCTCGGCGTCGCGGTCATTGTGGACAGCACCGTCCAAGGCGGACTGTCGGTGCTGGCACCGGTTTAACCGTAATTTGACAAAAGCCCGGCGCAATGTCATAATAGAGCAGAATTTCAGGAACCTCCGACTGCGGGAAGTGTATTAGACCGCGGCTGCCTGCCCGGCAGGAAGCACAGTCATTCGGGGTATCCTTTTAAAAATCATGCGGCGTTTTTTCAGAAACACCCATTGGAGGCAGTTTAATGAGCAGGGAACTTGCAAAAACCTACGATCCCAAAGAAGTGGAAGACCGAATTTATAAGTTCTGGCTGGACGGGAACTATTTTCATGCGGAAAAAGACCCGGAGAAAAAGCCGTATACCATTGTGATTCCCCCTCCGAACATCACCGGACAGCTCCACATGGGGCATGCTCTGGATGAAACAATGCAGGATATTTTAATCCGTTGGAGAAGAATGCAGGGCTACAGTGCCCTGTGGCTGCCCGGCACCGACCACGCCGCCATCGCGACGGAAGCGAAGATCGTAGCGGCCATGCGCGAGGAAGGCATCACCAAGGAAGAAATCGGCCGCGATGCGTTTCTGGAACGCGCGTGGAAATGGAAGGAAAAATACGGCGGCCGCATTGTGGAGCAGCTGAAAAAGCTCGGCTCTTCCTGCGACTGGGAGCGTGAAAGTTTCACAATGGACGAGGGCTGCTCCAAAGCCGTACGGGAAGTATTTGTACGCCTTTACGAAGAAGGCCTTATCTATCGCGGAAAACGCATCATCAACTGGTGCCCGAACTGCAAAACCTCCATTTCGGATGCCGAAGTGGAGTTTACGGAACGTGACGGTTCCTTCTGGCACATCCGCTATCCGTTCAAGGACGGCAGCGGCTACCTCGAGCTTGCGACCACCCGCCCGGAGACCATGCTGGGCGACACCGCCGTCGCAGTGCATCCGGAGGATGAACGTTATCAGTCGATGATTGGGAAAACCTTGATCCTTCCGCTTGTCGGCAGGGAAATTCCAGTTATTGCGGACGAATACGTAGAGCGCGATTTCGGAACCGGTGTCGTGAAAATCACGCCTGCCCACGACCCGAACGACTATGAGGTAGGTCTGCGCCATCATCTTGAAGTTATCAACGTGATGGACGATTCCGGCGCGATCAATGAAAACGGCGGAAAATACGCCGGTATGCCGGGCCTGGAAGCACGGAAGCAGATGGTTGCGGACCTCAAGGAACAGGGCTTCCTTGTGAAAGTAGAACCCATCAAGCACAACGTGGGCGAATGCTACCGCTGCAAAACCATCGTTGAGCCTCGCGTTTCCGAGCAGTGGTTCGTCAAAATGAAACCGCTGGCGGAACCCGCAATGAAAGCGGTGGAAGACGGCAAAACCAAATTTGTTCCGGACCGTTTTTCAAAAATTTATTTCCATTGGCTTGAAAATATCCGCGACTGGTGCATCTCTCGCCAGCTTTGGTGGGGACACCGCATCCCGGCGTGGTACTGCGAGGACTGCGGCGAGATCATTGTCGCACGCGAAGAGCCCCACGTCTGCCCGAAGTGCGGCTCCGCGCACCTGCATCAGGACCCCGATACGCTCGATACCTGGTTCTCTTCGGCTCTTTGGCCGTTTTCCACCCTTGGCTGGCCGGATAAAACCCCCGATCTCGATTATTTTTACCCGACGAATACGCTCGTGACGGGCTACGACATCATCTTTTTCTGGGTGGTCCGCATGATGTTCTCCGGTTTGAAGCATACGGGCGAGGTGCCGTTCAATACGGTGCTGATTCACGGCCTCGTGCGCGATTCGCAGGGTCGGAAGATGAGCAAATCCCTCGGCAACGGCATTGATCCGCTCCAGGTGATTGACGAGTACGGCGCGGACGCGCTGCGCTTTATGCTGGCCACCAGCACCAGCCCCGGAAACGATATGCGTTATTCCGTAGAAAAGGTGGAAGCCTGCCGCAACTTTGCAAACAAGATCTGGAACGCGGTGCGTTTCATTCTGATGAATACCGAGGGCCACGACGTGCCTAACGCTCTGCCGGAGAACCTTTCTCTCGCGGACCGCTGGATTGTGGATGCCTTCAATCATCTGGCACAGGAAGTCACCGAGAATCTGGAACATTTCGAACTGGGTGTCGCAGGCCAAAAAGTCTACGATTTCCTGTGGGATGTGTTCTGCGACTGGTATATTGAGATTTCGAAAATCCGCCTGAATTCCGGCGACGAAGCAGAGGCGCAGTCCGCCCGTCAGGTGCTGGTGTGGGTCATGTCCGGTACGTTGCAGCTTCTGCATCCGTTCATGCCGTATATCACCGAGGAAATCTGGCAGTCCCTTCCGCACGACGGCGAGGCGATCGTGGTTTCCAAATGGCCGGAATACAATCCGGCGCATTGTTTCCCGGAAGCGGCAGCCGAAATGGAAAAGATTATGGACGTGGTCCGTTCGGTGCGTAACCGCCGTGCGGAAATGAACGTGCAGCCTTCTCGTAAGACGCATCTTTATGTTGAAACGGTTTCTGCGCAAACATTCCAGATCGGCACACCGATTCTGGAGCGTCTTGCTTTCGCAAGCGGCGTAGAAATCGGTGCTCAGTTCAACGTTCCGGGCGCTGTGACGATCGTCACGCCGGGTGCTAAGGTTTTCATCCCGATGGATGAACTTGTGGATAAGGATGCGGAACTCAAACGTCTGACGAAGGAACTGGAATCGGCTCAGAAGCAGTACGATACCGCGCAGGCGAAGTTGAAAAACGAAAAGTTTCTTTCCAAAGCGCCCGCCGACGTGGTGGAAGGCGTAACGCAGAATGCCGCGAAACTGGCGGAGCATATTGCTCTGATCCGCTCCAGCATTGAGTCCTTGAAATAATTCAGAAATAGTCTGGGGCGGGCGCTGTGCCCGCCCTTTTTTATGTTAGGAGGCTGGTCCGATGCGGTATGACGAGGTGCTGAGTCGAATTGAATCGCTGCGGGTGTTCGGTCCGCGGCCGGGGCTGGAACGGATGAAAAAGCTGATGGCTCGGCTCCAAAATCCGCAGGAGAAGCTAAAATTTATTCATATCGCCGGCACGAATGGGAAGGGGACTACCTGCGAATTGCTGGCTTCCGTTCTTCGCAGCGCCGGGTATCGGACCGGCCTGTTTGTTTCGCCTCATGTCTCCGATTTCCGGGAGCGCATCCAGATTAACGGTGCAATGATTCCCAAAGACGGGCTTTGCTCCGCTGCGGAAACTGTTTTTCCGGAGGCGGAAAAGCTGGCCGCGGAAGGATACGGCATCACCGAGTTTGAATTGATTACGGCCATCGCACTGCTCTGGTTTGCGTTGCAAAGCTGCGATATTGTGGTGCTCGAGGTTGGGCTCGGAGGACGTCTGGACGCAACCAACGTGATTTCCTGTCCGCTGGTTTCCGTGATTACGGCGCTCTCGCTGGACCACACAAAAATCCTCGGGGATACCATCGAAAGAATTGCTGTGGAAAAATGCGGGATCATCAAACCAGGCGGGGTGACCGTCTGCTACCCTGAGCAGCCGCCTGCAGCGCTTGAGGTAATCCGGCAGACGTGCGCGGAACGGGACAATCGTCTTGTTCTGCCTTCCATCCAAGAATTGTCGGTTGAGGCGATGAACCTATCCGGCTCCGACCTTCGGTATCACGGCATGAAAATGCACCTTCCGTTTTTGGGGGAACATCAGGTTAAAAACGCGGCGGTCGCACTTTCTGTTCTGGAATCCTTAGAGTCGTTGGGCTGGAGAATTCCCGAACCGGCTTATCAGGCGGGCTTTGCAGCCGCACGGCTTCCCGCGAGACTGGAGGTCCTTTCCCGGAACCCAATCGTTTTGCTGGATGGGGCACACAATCCGGGCGGCACCGCGGCACTGGCCGAAGCAATTCGGCGTTATCTGCCAGGGAAGCGGGTGTCGGCCGTTATGGGCATGATGGAGGATAAAGACGTTCGGACAGCGGTTCAAAACCTCGCGGGCCTGTTTACCCGCGTGTTTGCTACCGCGCCAGAGTCCTCCCGCGCTATGCCTGCGGAAAAACTGGCGGAGCTGTGGAATTCTCTGGGCACGCCTGCGTATCCCACTGAGATCGCCATTGACGCCTTCCGTATGGCTATTCAGGGGGCTGGGTCGGAGGAAGCCGTGGTGATCTGCGGATCGCTTTATCTGGCGGGAGAGCTGCGCGGGTACGCGCTTGATTTTCTGCGCGGCCGCGGAACGGATACGGAAGTACGGCACTGACATTAATCAATCGATACCGGCCCTGCAGGAGTCCCTGAGTTTTTCAGGAATTCTTGCGGGGCTTTTTTGCTGTGAACCGATGGAAAGCGTGAGGAACGAACGGGGCTGCCGCAGGAGGGTGCTCGCTTGCTTTTCTGTACCACTGCAGAACGGATTGATAAAAAAAGAAAGCCTGTCCACATATTTCGATCTTAATTTCAGCCGGAATCCCTTATCCTAATGGATAGGGAATTTTTTTATTCCCCGTGAATACCGGACGGATTCATGGGGAATACTATTATATTATCCATTCCATGGGAGGCGCAGAAATGGGTGTCAGGCTTATTTTAAAAGACGGGATTTTAACGGCGGTTCTGAACGGGGAGATCGATCATCATGCCGCTCGAGAAATCCGGAACGAAATCGATGAGACGGCTGCTAAGGTGAAACCCAAAAGGCTGGTTTTCGATTTTTCGTCCGTGCTGTTTATGGATAGCTCCGGCATCGGTCTCATTATGGGGCGGTGCAAGCTGATGCAGATTTGGGGCGGAACAGTGGAAATCACCGGGCTCCAGCCGAAAATTGAGCGGATTGTTTCGATTTCCGGGCTCAATCAACTCTGCGTCATAACAAAGGGGGAGAAGAAATGAAACCGCTTAATGAGATGAACGTGTCCTTTCCCAGCTATTCGGCAAACGAAGCCTTCGGCCGGTCGGCGGTGGCGGCCTTTGCGGCGCAGCTTGATCCCACGGTGGACGAGCTTTGCGATATTCGAACGGCTGTTTCCGAAGCGGTCACCAACTGTATTGTTCACGCATACCGCGACACAATCGGGGAGGTTTACATAAACTGCCGACTCTACGAAAACGGTGGAATCACCATTAAGATTCGGGATAAGGGCTGCGGAATTGAAAATGTGGAGCAGGCTATGCAGCCGCTTTACACGACAGCGGGGGGAGAGCGCGCAGGGCTCGGTTTCGCCGTGATGCAGAGCTTTATGGACAAGCTGCATGTTTCCTCACGGCCCGGGCGGGGAACAACCGTTATCATGCGGAAAAACATTAAGCGCCGCTCCGAAAATGGATAGGGAGGAAACCGTTCAGAACAACCTCGGCCTCGTCCACGCCTGTGCCCGCCATTTTCGGGGGCGGGGGATCGACTACGACGACCTGTTTCAGGCGGGCTGTCTGGGTCTGGTAAAGGCGGTCGACAATTTTGACGAATCGCGCGGGCTGAAATTTTCAACCTATGCGGTTCCCGTCATTCTGGGCGAGATTCGCCGTCTGTTCCGGGACGGAGGCGCTGTTAAGGTGAGCCGAAGCCTGAAAGAACTTTCTTTGCGCGCAACCCGGGAATCGACGCTGTTCGCCGGACGGGAAGGAAGGAACCCGACCGTCGGCGAGCTTGCGGAAATTCTCGGCGTATCCCCCGAGGAGGCCGCCCAGGCCCTTGGAGCCGCTCAACTCCCAGTTTCCCTGACGGCCGACGAGGAAGACGGCGGCGGACAGATCGACGTAAGCGTGGAATCGGCGGATGAGAAAATCGCCGAGCTGCTTTCCCTCAAGCAGGTTGTCACGGAATTGGAGCCTCGGGACCGCAGCATCATCATTTTTCGATATTTCAAACGTCGGACTCAGACCCAAACGGCCGAGGCGCTGGGTATGACGCAGGTTCAGGTTTCCCGGCGGGAAAAGCGGATACTGGATGAACTCCGGTTAAAGCTGACATAAACAAAAAGAACGGCAGGTTAAAGCCTGCCGTTCTTTTATGCTGATTAATCCGATTCCGAAATGTTTTTGATATCGTAAGGCGTATTCTGATATACAAAGTAATTGAGCCAGTTGGAGAACATCAGGAACGCGTGACTCCGCCAGGTGAACAGCGGTTTCTGTGTCGGGTCGTCATTCGGGAAATAATTCTGAGGAATCAGCGGGTGAATCCCTTTTTTCACGTCGCGAAGGTATTCCTTTTTCAGAGTGTCGCGGTCGTACTCCTCGTGACCGGTAACAAAAATCTGCCGGGCATTTTTCGTGGTGACGATATGGACTCCCGCCGCGTTGGACTCCGTCAGAATCTCGAGCGAGGGGAGTTTTTCAATATCTTCCCGGCGCACTTCCGTGTTGCGGGAATGCGGCGCCCAGAAATTATCGTCAAAGCCGCGTACCAGCGGATGAAGCGGGTCCAGCAGTCTGTGCCTGAAAATACCGGAAATCTTTTGCGGCAGCAGATATTTCGGAATTCCGAAATGATAGTACAGCCCGGCCTGAGCGCCCCAGCAGATATGCATGGTGGAATAAACACTCTTCCGGCTCCATTCCATGATCCTGCAGAGCTCCGGCCAATAATCGACTTCTTCAAAGGGGAGCTTTTCGACGGGCGCCCCGGTGATAATCATACCGTCGAATTTCTCGTCCCGGATTTCGTCAAACGTTTTATAGAATAGATTCAAATGGGTCGCCGGGGTGTTCTTCGAATGATGGCTCGCCATTTGCAGAAGCGTAATGTCTACCTGAAGGGGCGTATTGCTCAAGACCCGCAGCAGCTGCGTTTCCGTTTCAATTTTAGTTGGCATCAGGTTCAGCAGGACAATTTTAAGAGGACGAATATCCTGTGATACGGCGCGCTCATGCGTCATAACAAAGATGTTTTCCGATGCGAGCACCTGCAGCGCCGGCAGCGAACCCGGTATTTTAATAGGCATGCAGATTCCTCCAGATATGTTTCATATTGTGGGATCGAGACCCATTATAGCAAAGAATCCGGAACGGTGCAAGAATGGATAAAAATGGAGATTCAAAAAAAGTTTGAAAAAGTGTTGACATTGCCGTGCAGAAATGATATTATAGTGAAGCCGTCGAAAAACGGAACAAAAAAACGGCCGCTGAAACACTGCGGAAGTTGATTGCTCTGGTTAACGAAAAACGGCATGGGACCTTGAAAATTAAACAACGAACAAGGAAAAAGGAACCCGTAAAGATTCGAGAGATTCGTACTTTCGGACAAGAGAGAAAACTCTAAAAAATCAAA